>OY970269.1:0-40000 GCA_963715715.1 uncultured Alphaproteobacteria bacterium
CTTGAAGTCTTCAACATCTCCAAGGTCGGCAAAGTCGCCGGCTGCAGGGTCACCGATGGGACCGTCCAGCGCGGCGCCAATGTGCGGCTGATCCGCGACAATGTCGTTGTCCACGAAGGCAAGCTGTCGACGCTGAAGCGCTTCAAGGATGAGGTCAAGGAGGTCGTCGCCGGCCAGGAATGCGGCATGGCGTTCGAGAACTATCAGGACATGCGCGTCGGCGACGTCATCGAATGCTATCGCATCGAGGAGATCCAGCGCTCGCTGTGATGCGCGCGTGGGCATGACGAATGCTCCCTCTGGCGGCTGGTCGATCGATGCGGCCGGCCCGCCCACCCTCCGCAAATCTGGGTGAGAGTTCAATCGCGCTCAAATGGGGCGCGCGCATCGATAATGATCGAAGAGCCGATGGCTCTTCAGGGCAAAGCCCGAAGAGGAGCGCTGAAAAGCGCCGGAGTTCCAGAAATTGTCCAGACTTCATCACCAGCAGGGCGCGCAACCCTCGCATAGAATGCTGCGCGTCGCCGAACTCGTCCGTCACGCCATGTCGGAACTTCTGACGCGGTCCGACATCGCCGATCCCACCCTTGAAGGAAAGGTCGTGACGATCCCGGATGTCCGCATGAGCCCGGATCTCAAGCTCGCCACCGTTTATGTCATGCCGCTCGGCGGCGACAACGTCGCCGACGTGCTGGCCGCGCTCGACCGGCACAAGAAGTTTCTGCGCGGCGAGATCGCGCGGCGCGTCAATCTGAGATTCGCGCCCGAGGTGCGGTTCAAGGCCGATCCCAGCTTCGACCAGGGCGGCAAGATCGACGCGCTGCTCAATTCGCCGAAGGTGAGGCGTGACCTTGAGGCGACGCATCAGCCGGAATTGGCTGGCGCGTCTGATCGTCCCGCGGACAAGGGCGAATGAGCGCGCCGCGTTCGACGCGCCAGGACGTCGATGGCTGGGTGGTGCTCGACAAGCCTGTCGGCATGACCTCGACCCATGCCGTCTCGCGGCTGAAACGCATCTTCAACGCCAAAAAGGCGGGCCATGCGGGCACGCTCGATCCGCTCGCCTCGGGGATTTTGCCGGTCGCCTTCGGCGAAGCGACCAAGACCGTGCCTTTCGTGCAGGATGGCGAAAAGGCCTATCGCTTCACCGTCCGCTTCGGCGCCGAGACCGACACCGACGATGCGGACGGCAGGGTCACGGCGCAGTCGGAGCTTCGGCCGGCGCGCGCCGACGTCCTCGCGCTGCTGCCGCAATTCATCGGCGTGATCCAGCAGACGCCGCCGGCCTTCTCCGCCATCAAGATTGACGGCGAGCGCGCCTATGACATCGCCCGCGACGGCGAAACGCCGCGGCTTTCCGCCAGAGCCGTGACGATCCACGCGCTCGATCTCCTGAGCGCAAATGAGGACGAAGCGGTGTTCGAGGCGCGCTGCGGCAAGGGCACATATGTCCGCGCCATCGCCCGCGATCTTGGCCGTCTGCTCGGCTGCTTCGGCCATGTCACGGCGTTGCGGCGCACGCGCGTCGGCCCCTTCACGGAGGCGGACGCCATCGGCCTCGATGATCTCGCCGAGCTCGGCGTCGAGGCGGCGGCGATGCGCCGCGTCGAAGCGGGCCTCCTCGAGTTGCCGCGCGTCATCGTCGACCGCGACGCGGCGGCGCGGCTGCGGCGCGGGCAATCGATCCTGCTGCGCGGCGCCGATGCGCCGGCGGAGGGCGCGGCCTACGCCGCCTGCGGCGGGGTCGTCATCGCGGTCGGCGCGGTCGAGAAGGGCGAACTTGTGCCAGGCCGCGTGTTCAATCTGCCATTTTAGCCCCCGAACGCGGCGACTCTGGCCGTCACAGGCTTCGGGCAAGCCTGCCGCTTTAGGCCTTGACGCTGGCGAGGTGGGGTCGGGGATGGGCGATGGCGGCGTTGGGGGTCGAAGTCGAGTTGGCGGCGGGGCGGGACGGGCTGGAGACTTGGCCGGTCCCTTCGGTCGAGGCCTCGCTTGTGCTGGCGGTCGAATGTTTCCGCGCCGGACGCCACCGCGCCGCCGAAGAAATTTACTCGAAGGTGCTCGCGGCTCGAGCCGGATCATTTCGTCAGCCTGCATCATCTCGGCCTCATCGCGCATCATCGCGGCGATCATCAAGCCGCTGCGGATCTCGTCGTCCGCGCTGTCGGCGTCAAGCCGGATTATGTCGAGGCGCTGTCCAATCTCGGCGCCATCTACCGCTCGCTCGGACGCGCCGGGGAATCCATCGCGGCGACGGAGCGCGCGATCGCGCTCGATCCCGATTTCGCGCAGGCGCACTCCAATCGCGGCAATGCGCTCGAAGACGAGGGGCGGCTCGCCGAAGCGTTGGACGCTTACAGGCGGGCGGGGACGCTCAATCCTGGGTTTGTTCCGGCCTACGCCAACGCCGCCAACGTTTTGCGCAAGCTCGGCCGCAAGGAGGAGGCGATCGCCGTCTGCGAGGAGATCATTGCGCGAAGGCCCGACGCGCCCGAACCCTATTTCAGCCTCGGCAACATCCTGAAAGAAATGCAGCAGCCGGGGCCGGCGATCGAAGCCTACCGGCGCGCCGTGGCGTTGCGGCCGAATTTCGCCGAAGTCTATGTCAATCTCGGCAATGCGCTGCAAAGCCAGCAGGCATATGAGGCCGCGATCGAGGCCTATGCGCAGGCGATCGAACTGCGTCCGACGATGGCGGACGCCTACGCGAACAAGGGCGCGGCTCTGGAATTCCTCGGCCGCCTCGCCGAGGCGATCGACTGCCTTCCGCACAGCGGTTGCGCTCGATCCGAGCCTCATCGAAATCCGCATTTGGCTCCATCACAAGCGACGCGGCGTCTGCGACTGGAGCGGCATTGAGGAAGAGGAGGCCGAACTGCTCCGTCTTCTCGAATTCGAGCCAGGCGGCGCCGCATCCGTTTTCGGTCCTGAGCATGGCGACGAGCCCGGCGCAGCAGTTGCGCGTCGCGCGCGCGGCTTCGGCCGGGCTCAAAGTCGGGCCGCTGGATTATGGCCCGCGCCCCGCTGCCAGCGGCAAGCTGCGCGTCGGCTATCTCTCCTGCGACTTCTGCCGCCACGCGACGGCCGTTCTGGTCCCTGAATTATTGGAGCTGCAAGACCGCTCGCGTTTCGAAATCACCGCCTATTCGCACGGCCCGGACGACCACAGCGCGGTCGGCGCGCGGCTACGAAAAGCCTTCGATCATTTCGTCGACATCAACGCGCTTTCGGATGACGAGGCCGCCCGCCGCATTCACGCCGACGGGATCGATATTCTGATCGAAATGAAAGGCTATACCGCGGGCGCGCGCACAGGAATTGCGGCGCGACGGCCGGCGCCGGTGCAGGCGAGCTTCATCGGCTTTCCGGGCACGATGGGCGCGGATTTCATCGACTACATCATCGCCGATCCGTTCGTACTGCCGATGGATCAGCAACCCGCCTACAGCGAGAAAATCGTTCATTTACCACATTGCTACCAGCCGAACGACACCAGCCGCCAGATCGCCGAGCTGACGCCGACGCGGGCGCAATGCGGCCTGCCCGAGCAGGGATTCGTGTTCTGCTCGTTCAACAACAGCTATAAGCTGACGCCGGCCTTTTTCGATATCTGGATGCGGCTCCTTCACGCCGCGCCGGGCAGCGTGCTGTGGCTTCTTGAGGCTAACGGACTGGTCAAGGATAATCTGCGCGAGGAAGCGCGCCGGCGCGGCGTCGACCCCGATCGCCTGATATTCGCGCCGAAACTCGCCTCGCCCGAGCACCTCGCGCGGCACCGCCTCGCCGATCTCTTTCTCGATACGCTGCCCTATAACGCGCATACGACCGCGAGCGACGCCATTTGGGCCGGACTTCCGGTTCTGACCTGCGTCGGCGAAACCTTCGCCGGGCGCGTCGCGGGAAGCCTTCTCACCGCCGTCGGCCTGCCCGAACTTGTGACGACATCGCTGGCGGACTACGAGGCTGTGGCGCAAAAACTTTCCTGCGGCGATCCGGCTCTCCTGCAGGGGCTCCGTCACAAGCTTCTCGGGCGAAGGCTTTCGTCGCCCCTGTTCGATGGCGCCCGCTATGCGCGCAATTTCGAGGCCGCCCTGATGCAGATGTGGGAGATTTATCGCGCCGGCCAGGAGCCTCGCGCCTTCGGCATGACTGACGTAACCGTAAAAGCCCCGGCCGCGCCGTCGATCCGGAGAGTGCGTTATGTCTGCTGCCCGCTTTGCGGAAGCGAAGATATTCCGGCGACGCTCGCCGCAGACTGCACCAGGCACGCGCTCTACCAGCCGGCCGTGCCGGCGGTGATGAACTGGCATGAATGCGCAGGCTGCGGCCACGTCTTCACAGAGGGCTATTTCGATGAGGCGGCGCTCGGCGTCATCTTCGCCAAAACCCATCAGAACCAGACCGTCGGACACGATATGGAGCGCCAGCGGCCTGTCTCCGCTCGCATGGTCGAGCGCGTCGCGCGTCGCGCCTCCGGCGGACGTTGGCTCGACGTCGGTTTCGGCAATGGCTCGCTCCTGTTCGCGGCCGAGGAATGGGGCTTTACGCCAGTCGGACTTGATCTGCGCAAGGACAATGTCGCGGTGTTGAGGTCGCTTGGCTATGAGGCCTATTGCCAGCCGATCGAGGCGCTTGAAGGTGACGGCCGCTACAGCGTCGTCAGCATGGCCGACGTGCTGGAGCATATGCCTTTTCCGAAGACCGGCCTCATCGCCGCGCGGCGGCTGCTGCGTCCCGGCGGCGCGCTCTTCCTCTCCATGCCAAACATGGACACGATGGTGTGGCGGCTGTTGCACGCCAACAAGGTCAATCCCTATTGGGGCGAGATCGAGCACTATCACAATTTCTCCCGCAGACGCCTTTATGCGCTGTTGGAGGAACATGGATTCGAACCGGTCGAGTATGGCGTCAGCGAGCGCTACCGCGTCTGCATGGAAGTGGTTGCGCTGAGGGCGTGAGGTCGGGGTCGATGCTCCATTGCAATCGCTTGGAGCGGGATCCGGGCGGAAAAGCGCTTACACTTTTCCTCATCCCGCTCTAGCGAAGCACGACAACTTTCGTGCCGACCTTGACCCGGTCGGCGAGATCGATCACGTCGCGATTGGTCATGCGGATGCAGCCGGATGAAACGGCGGCGCCGATCGTTTCCGGCTCGTTCGACCCGTGAATGCGGTAGAGGCTCGAGCCAAGATAGATCGCCCGCGCGCCGAGCGGATTTTCGATGCCGCCCGGCATGTAGCGGGGCAGCTCCGGTCGCCGCTTCAGCATTTGCGGCGGCGGGGTCCAGCCCGGCCATTCGCGTATCATGGTGACGTGCTTTTCGCCGGACCAGGCGAACCCTTCGCGCCCGACGCCTACGCCATATTCGATCGCCTGTTCATTGCCCAGGATGTAATAAAGGCGACGCTGGCTGGTCGAGATGACCACCGTTCCCTTCGGATAGTCGGCGTTCCACTCAATTATCCGCGGCGCCGGCGCCCGCTCCTGAAAAATATTGAGAAAATCGGCGACCGGTCCCTGCGTCAGCAGGCCGCCCAGCGGATTATCGAGCGCGAATGCCGGAGGCGCGCTCGCCATGGCGAGAAAAACGGCGGCGCGTGTAAAATTGCGAATCATGCCTGTTCTGATTCTCCTGGCGCGAGATCAACAATTGGACGGTACCCTTGCGAATTTTGAGGCTGAATTTGGGCGAAAATCTCGCGTCGGCGGCGCGTCGACCGGCGCAATCGATCAGGGCCGTTCGTCGCTCTAAGCCGACGCAGCCGCGTGGATCGCCTCGAAGTGGTGCACGAGATTGGTGCGCGACGCGACGAAGGCCTTGAGGGGCGTCTCGATTTTAAAGAGATAGATGTTCGCTATGAAGCCGTAGATGCCCGCGTCGATGCTGGCGGGCTGCGGGCCGAATGGGAAGCCGCGTTCAGGCACAAGGTCCGCGAGCGCCGCGAGATCGGCGAGGCCGCGCGCGTAAACGGCGTCACGATCATACCGGCCGATTCCCTGATAATAATAACGCTTGAAGTTATATTCGCGCGCGGCCTCGAGGCTCTCGGCGCTCACATTGGCGTGGGTCCTCAGGATTTCGTGCCTGAACAAAGGCCAATAGGCGTCGTCGCGCCAGCGCGAATAGGACATCACCCAGTAGAGATCATCGAGCACGCGCCTGATCATAAGGTCGATATCGCGCTGCGGCCCAGTCAGCGCGCTGTCGATTGTCAGATGATTTCGGCTGATGAGGTGCGCGATGATGCGGTCGCTGTCGCCGACGATTTCGCCATCGTCGTCGATATAGGGGAGCTGGCCGCGCGGGGCCGATTTCGCATCGAAGATATGTTCATGCCGGAACGGCAGCTTGCACAACTTCAGAAAAGTGAAAATCTTGAGCCCGTAGGGATTATTGTCAGCGGCGCCGAACAGCTCGGGGTAGGAAAACAACGTCAGCATGATTTCGCTCTCCGCGGCAGGGAGGAGGTCGACCGTCGGCGCGCAGCTTGGCCAATTGCGCCGCCGCCGTCCAGCGTCTGCCGCAGCTATGATCGCCTCGCGGCAGCCTTGCGCCGCCGCGCCCCTTGGTCTAAGCCGGCGCCTTCGCCGAAACCCGAGCCTTGCTTTTGTCCGCTCCCGCAAAACCCGTCGCCATCCTCATGGGCAGCCAGTCCGATTGGGAGACGATGCGGCACGCCGCATTGCGGCTTGATGAACTTGAGATCGGCTTTGAGGCGAAAATCGTGTCCGCGCATCGCACGCCCGAGCGGCTGTTCGATTTCGCAAAAGGGGCGCAGGAGGCGGGTTTCAAGGTGATCGTCGCCGGGGCCGGCGGCGCCGCCCATCTGCCCGGCATGGTGGCCTCTCTGACAGCGCTCCCGGTGCTTGGCGTTCCGATCGAGACGAAGGCGCTGCACGGGCAAGATTCGCTGCTGTCGATCGTGCAGATGCCGGCCGGCGTTCCGGTCGGCGCCCTCGCTATCGGCCGTTCGGGCGCGATCAACGCGGCGCTGCTTTCGGCGGCGATCCTCGCCCTCTCCGACCCGGCGCTCGCCGCGCGCCTTGTCGCCTGGCGGGCGGCGCAGACCGCGGCGGTCGCCGAGGAGCCGGCGGGCGGGCCGGAACGCACGTGAGCTTCACGCTCACTCCCGGCGCGCTCGCGCCCGGCGCCGACAATCGGAATCCTCGGCGGCGGGCAGTTGGGGCGCATGCTGGCGCTGGCCGCCGCCGGACTTGGCCTTAAGACCCATATTTTTGCGCCCGAGGCGGACAGCCCCGCCTTTGACGTCTGCGCTGAACGAACAAACGCCGCCTATGAGGACGAAGACGCGCTGGCCGCTTTCGCGGCCGGGGTCGACGTCATCACCTATGAGTTTGAGAATGTCCCTGCGCGGACGGCCGCCCTTCTATCTGACCTCGGCCCCGTTCGCCCCGGTCCCGCCGCGCTGGCGGCGTGCCAGGACCGCCTTGTTGAAAAGGAGTTTCTGACGGAACTCGGCATCCCGGTGGCCGCCCATATGCGGGTCGACGACGCCGGCGCGATGGCGCGGGCCGTGGCGCAGCTCGGGCGTCCGTCGATCCTCAAGACGCGGCGCTTTGGCTATGACGGCAAGGGTCAGGCGCTGGTTCGCGAGGGCGGCGATCTCGCCGTCATTTTCCGCTCGCTCGGCGGCGCGCCGGCCATTCTCGAATCCGTCGTGCCGTTTTCGACGGAGATTTCCGTCGTCGCCGCGCGCGGTGCGGGCGGCGAATTCGCCGCCTATGACGTCTGCGAAAACTGGCATGACAACCACATTCTGAAATTCACCCGCGTTCCGGCGCAGGTCGCGCGGGAGACCGCGGCCGAGGCCACCCAGCTGGCCCGCGCCATCGCCGACGCGCTCGATTATGTCGGCGTGCTGGCCGTCGAAATGTTCGTCGTCGACGCGCCGGGCGGAGCCGGGCCGCAAACGCTGCGCGTCAACGAAATCGCGCCGCGCGTCCATAATTCGGGCCATTGGACGTTGGGCGGAGCGCAGACCTCGCAATTCGAGCAGCATATCAGGGCGATCGCCGGCTGGCCGCTTGGCGGGACAACGCGCCATGGCGCGGAAGTCGAGATGGAGAATCTGATCGGCGAGGAGGTTTTCGGCTTCGAGCGCTATCTTGGCGAGGCCGGAGCCAGCGTTCAGCTCTATGGCAAGGCCGAGGCGCGGCCGGGCCGCAAAATGGGCCACGTCACGCGCATCGCGCCATGGAAGCCGGCCTGAAAAGGGCAGCCTTTTTCGCCGCCGGAGCGGGGGCGAAGCTCTGGACAGCGGGACGTGATGCTGCTATTCGCCTAGCCTTCGAGGTTGCGGCGCTTTTTTGCGCCCGATGTCCCGTTCCATCTTCGCTGTCGGGTTGGTCGCGCTTTACGCGATGGCTTGACGCACATTCAAGGACTTATGCGTGCAAGTTCTCGTTCGCGACAATAATGTCGATCAGGCCCTGAAGGCGCTCAAGAAAAAGATGCAGCGCGAGGGCATTTTCCGCGAAATGAAGCTTCGCGGCCATTATGAAAAGCCCTCCGAGAAGCGCGCGCGCGAGAAAGCCGAGGCGATCCGCAGAGCCCGCAAGCTGGCCCGCAAGAAGATGCAGCGCGAGGGCCTTTTGCCGATGAAGCCCAAACCGGTCGTAGGCGTTCGCTGATTTCCTGAAAGCGCGCCGTCCGGCTGATTGGCTGGAGCGCGGCGCCAAGCTTTTTGTTTCGCTGCATTTTCGCGACGCGAACCCAAAACCCAAGCTCTGCTTCGCTCGAAAATGCTCTGGTCCGATCATTGACGCACGAAATGGGGATGGGCCGGTCCGGCCGCCCGGCGTGCGGGCGGAGATGACCGAATGACGGCTATGGCGAAAAAGCTCAAAAGCGCGATGCCCCCGCGCGCGGCCCCCTATGCGCTGGCGGCCCTCGCTGCGCTCGCTCTGGGCGGCTGCGAGTCGACCAGCAACGCCATCAAGAGCGGACCTGGCGTCGCCGAGGTCGCGAACCAGTCGCCGCAGGAGGCGCAGGCCAATCTGGCCTCGCTGACCGATGTCGTGCAACGCAATCCGAATAGCGCGGAGGCCTATAGCACCCGCGGCGTCGCCTACGCCAAAATCGGCAAATATCCGGAAGCGATTGCCGATTTCAGCCAGGCTATCAAGATTTCGCCGAATGCGGCGACGCTGACTAATCGCGCGCTGGCCTATCGCCAGGTCGGCAATAATGAGGCGGCGATGACCGATTTCAACGCCGCCATCGCCGCCGATCCGAACCACGCCGGCGCCTATCTCGGCCGCGCCAATCTGGAGCGGGTCGAAGGCAATCTCGACGCCGCGCGCACGGACCTCGATTCAGCCATCAGGCTCAATCCCGAAAGCGCGCAGGCTTTCCACGCGCGCGGGCTGATTTATCAGCGCGAAGGCAATCACCCGCTGGCCATCACCGATTTCGACAACGCCATCGATCGCGATCCCTTCGCCGGCGCGCCCTATGAGGCCCGCGGCCAGAGCCTCATCGCCATCGGCAAGTATGATAAGGCGATTGAGGATTTCAACGCCGCACTCAACGTCGACAACAAGAATGGCGACGCTTGGGCGGGGCTTGGCCTCGCCTATGAGAAATCGGGCAACCGCGCCAAGGCGATCGAATCCTACCAGCGCGCGCTGACCTTCGATCCGACCAACCAGCTTGCCAAGGACGGCCTCTCCCGAACCGGGCGGGCGTGACCAACGCGCTCATCCGCTCACGGCTCATAGACGGACACCGACTTGCACAATTTGTGTTCGAGGTCCTGCTTCGAGCTGTAATTTTCGGTCAGCGCGACCAAGCCGCCGGTCAGGCCGCCTTCTGCCCCCGCAGCGCCTCGACGCCGGGAAGCAGCTTGCCTTCGAGCCATTCGAGGAAGGCGCCGCCGGCGGTCGAGACATAGGTGAAATCGTTGAAGACCTCGGCCTGGTTCAGCGCGGCGATGGTGTCGCCGCCGCCGGCGATGGTCTGGATCGAATGCGTGCGCGTCAGTTCCGCGGCGACCCGCGCGATCGCTACCGTTCCCATCTGGAAGGGCGGCGTCTCAAAGGCGCCGACGGGACCGTTCCAGACCACGGTGCGCGAGGCCGCGAGGACGCCGACGACCTTGGCGATGGTGCGCGGGCCGATATCGAGGATCATGTCGCCTTCGCCGACGTGATCGACATCGACGACGCGGGTTGGCGCATTGGCTTCGAGCCTCGCCGCGACGATGGCGTCGATCGGAAGGACGAGCTGGCAATTGGCGGCGTCAGCGTCGGCCATGATCTTGCGCGCGGTTTCGGCGAGCTGCGTTTCGCAGAACGACTTGCCGACGCCCTTGCCGCTGGCGGAAAGGAAGGTGTTGGCCATGCCGCCGCCGATGAAGAGATATTCGACGCGGCGCATCAGATTGCCGAGCAGTTCCAGTTTGGTCGAGACCTTGGCGCCGCCGACGATCGCCGCCATCGGGCGCTCCGGAAAAGCCAGCATCCCGGTCAGCATCTCAAGTTCGCGCTGCATGGTCCGGCCGCAATAGGCCGGCAGCTTGTGCGCGATGCCCTCAGTCGAGGCGTGCGCCCGATGCGCGGTCGAAAAGGCGTCATTGACGTAAAGATCGCCAAGTTCGGCGAGTTGTTCGACGAAGGCTGGGTCGTTCTTGGTTTCGCCCGGGTGAAATCTGGTGTTTTCGAGCAGCAGAATATCGCCGTTGCGCAAGGCCGCGACGGCGGTCTTCGCGACCGGGCCGACGCAATCGGACGCGAAGAAAACGAGATGCTTGAGCTCGTGCTCCAGCGCGACCGCCACCGATTTCAGCGAGGTTTCCGCCTCCGGTCCGTTCTTCGGCCGCCCGAGATGCGAGAGGATGATGACCTTCGCCCCCTTCTCCGAGATTTCGCGGATATTGGAGAGGATGCGGTCAATGCGCGTCAGATCGGTGATCCGCCCATTCTCCATCGGCACGTTGAGATCGACGCGGACCAGAACCCTCTTGCCGGCGAGGACCGCCTCGTCAAGCGTTGGAAACGGAGAAGAAGAGCCAGATCTCGTCATAGAAGCTTCCCCATCGCGACGGAGGTGTCGATCATCCGGTTCGAAAATCCCCACTCATTGTCATACCAGGACACGACGCGGACGAAGGTTTTGCCGGTGACGCGCGTTTGATCGACATGGAAGATCGAGGAATGCGAATCATGATTGAAATCGGCCGAGACATTCGGGCTTTCCGTAAAGCCGAGGATGCCTTTCAGCTCCGCGCCGGCGGCGCGTTTAATCGCCTCCGCGATCTCCGCCGCGCTGGTGGCGCGGCTGGCGATGAATTTGAAATCGATCACCGAGACATTCGGGGTCGGCACGCGGATCGCCGAGCCGTCGAGTTTGCCGGCTAGCTCCGGCAGCACGAGGCCGACGGCTTTGGCGGCGCCGGTCGAGGTCGGGATCATTGAAAGCGCCGCCGCGCGGGCCCGATAAAGATCCTTGTGGTAGGTATCGAGCGTCGGCTGGTCGCCGGTGTAGGAATGGATCGTCGTCATGAAGCCGGTCTCGATGCCGATGGCGTCATTCAGCACCTTGGCGACCGGGGCGAGGCAATTCGTCGTGCAGGAGGCGTTGGAGACGACGAGATGCTCGGGCGTGAGCTTCAAATGATTGACGCCGAATACGACCGTCAGATCCGCCTTGTCGCCGGGGGCCGAGATCAGCACGCGCTTCGCGCCCGCCTTAAGATGCGCGGCGGCCTTCTCGCGCGCGGTGAAGAGGCCGGTGCATTCGAGCGCGATGTCGACGCCGAGCGCCGCGTGCGGCAGCTCATGCGGGTCGCGCACCGCGGTGACCTTGATCGGGCCGCCGCCGACGTCGATCGTGTCGCCCTCGACCTTGACGACGCCGGGAAAGCGGCCATGAACGGAATCGAAGCGCAGAAGATGGGCGTTGGTCTCGACCGGGCCGAGATCGTTGATGGCGACGACCTCGATGTCCTGGCGTCCGGATTCGGCGATCGCCCGCAGGACGTTGCGGCCGATGCGGCCAAACCCGTTGATCGCGACTTTAACCGCCATCCATATGCTCCTTTTGCGTTGCTTTCCCCAAGGGCCGGCCGATTATGGGTTCAACTGGACAAGGCTCGACAGGTCAAGTCCCGACAGGTCAAGTCTCGTGGCGGCCGGCGCGACGGCCCTAAAGGCAAATCGCGCGCCAGCGTCCTCGCACTCGCACGGGTTGCGGCGCGCGGGCCTATACGGAGTTGCGCGAACGACCTCTCCCCGAGGGCTTTGCGGCGGTCCTTGGCGCGCCCTCCCTTTCGTCGCGCCGGTCGCAGCGGCGAGCGCAGGGCGTAAGCTGGCGACGAAGCTGATTTCAAGGCGTCACGTCTCGATATTCTGACAACGTTTACTATGCTAAAGTCAACGCTCAAACCATGTTTCTTTGAGTCGCACCCTAAAAGACGCCGCGCGCGCAGACGCCGACGGGCAGTCGCAAAGCTCCCCTGAAATGGGGCTTGTCGCAAAGCGGGAATCCGAGAACCGATGGACACGCCGGAACGCTTTGATGCGGCGCTGAAACGGCTCTCCGCCGCCCTCGAAAAACTCGAGGCCGCGACCGAGCGTCGTATCAAGGCCGAGACGCTGCGGGCCAATCTCGAGGAAGAGCTGGCGGTGATGCAGGATGACCGCGCGCGGCTCGCTGTCGAACTTGACGGCGCGCTGGCGAATATCCATTTCGCTGGAGACGACCAATGACGAGGCGGCGCGCCGCCTTGACGAGGCCAGCGCCGCGGTCAGGGCCGTGCTGGCGGACCTCGAAGGGGAAAACTAGAGCGCTGCCTTTTATGCGCTTGGTCTATTTCGGGAGCTGAGCGATGGGGCAGGTGGCCATAACGATCGCGGGCCGGGTGTATCGGGTCGCCTGCGACGAGGGCGAGGAAGAGCATCTCGATGAGCTCGCCAAGATGGTCGACGGCAAGATCGTGGGGATGCGCCAGCAATTCGGCGAGATGGGCGATCAGCGCCTGACCGTCATGGCCGCCGTCACCATCGCCGATGAATTGTTCGAATTGCGCCGGCGCATCGGCGAGCTCGAAGCTGAACTGTTGGCCGCGCGGGGCGAGGCCGCCAACGCAATGCGCGGCCAGGACCAGTGGCTGGATCGCGTCGCCGATTTGCTCGGCGAGGCCGCCGCCCGCATCGAGCGCGCGGCGCAGGACCTGAACGGCGCCGGACGCAACGAGGAGTGAAGGAGCGCCCGTACGACTCCGCCCTGAAACCTCTGGCAATTCGCCGCCATGCGTCCTACCTTCGGTTTGCGGAGCTGCGGGGCGCGTGCAGGATCAGTAACCCCGGGGCCTTATCGATCTCAAAGGGAGCTGTCCCTGGCCCTGCCCGTGGGCTCGGCCACATGGCGCCCACCTACGTTGTAGGTACCCGGGATCGATATCCCACGGCCATCGCGGCCCCGCGCTTGCATTCCTCCCGGAGGGGCATTTTCCGTCTCGCAAGGCTTGGAAAAATGTCTCTTTAATCTTTGTGATTTATCGCTTGATCACGCGCAATCGCTCCGGATCGCCTGATAAGCCATGAATTTCCGGCCCATTCCCCCGATGCAGCCCCCTCATCCCAAAACCATTCTGCGCTCCGAGGCTTTGGCCCGCCGGCGCGCGGCGCAGACCATCGATTCCGCCGCCTTCGCCGCCCATCTCGCCGCGGCCGGCGCCGGTCTCGTCGCCGAAATGAGGCCCGGCATCGTCTCGGCTTATTTCTCGCTGCGCGATGAAGCCTCGACCATGCCGCTGCTCGAAACGCTCAGCGAGGCCGGCGTCCTGACCGCCCTGCCGATCACCGGCGCGCGGGGGACGGCGCTCGTATTCCGGCTGTGGCGCCCCGGCGATGCTCTGGTCGAGGGCAAGATGGGCATTTCCGAGCCCTCGCCGGCGGCGGCCGAGGTGGCGCCCGATCTCCTTTTCGTGCCGCTCGCCGCCTTCGACCGCGGCGGGCACCGCATCGGCTATGGCGCCGGCTATTATGACCGCACGCTCGCAGGCCTGCGCGCGCGCAAGAAAATCTGCGCCGTCGGCGTCGCTTACGCCAGCCAGGAAACGGCGAAGATCCCGCATGAAAGCCATGACCAGCGCCTCGACTTCGTGCTAACTGAGCGCGAATTGATCGACTGCCGGAGCATTTCGCCCTCGCCCTGAGGGCGCGGGGCTGCGGCCCCGCCTTTTTCGTTTCTGTCGCATGGCCTTTCCGCGGCGGCGGAAGCAATCGACGGATTTCTCATGCGTCTTCTCTTCATCGGCGATGTCGTCGGCCGCGCCGGGCGCGCAATTCTCGCCGAGCAATTGCCGAAGCTGCGCGCCGCCTGGAGCCTCGATTTCGTCGTCGTCAATGGCGAGAACGCCGCCGGCGGCTTCGGCATCACCGAGGCGATCGCGGATGAATTTCTCGCCGCCGGCGCCGATTGCGTGACGCTCGGCAATCACGCCTTCGATCAGCGCGAGGCGCTGGTCTTCATCGCGCGCCAGCCGCGCCTCATCCGCCCCGTCAATTATCCGCGCGGCACGCCGGGCCGGGGCGCAAATTTGTTCGAGGCGAAGAATGGCGCGCGCGTGCTCGTCGTCAATGTGCTTGGCCGCGTCTTCATGGACGCGCTCGATGATCCGTTCGCCGCGATCGAGCGCGAGCTTGACGCCTGTCCGCTCGGCGCCGGCTGCGACGCGGCGGTCGTCGATCTACACGCCGAGGCGTCGAGCGAGAAGCAGGCGTTCGGCCATTTCGTCGACGGCCGCGTCTCGCTCGTCGTCGGCACGCACACCCATGTGCCGACCGCCGACTATCAGATTTTGCCGCGCGGCACGGCCTATATCACCGACGCCGGCATGACTGGCGACTATGATTCGGTGATCGGCATGGACAAGGAGGAGCCGGTGCGCCGCTTCACCACCAAGCTGCCCTCGACGCGCTTCGAGCCCGCGACCGGCGCCGCCACCCTCTGTGGCGTCGCGGTGGAGCTGAATGACAAGGGGCTGGCGACGCAGGTGGCGCCGGTGCGCATCGGCGGGCGGCTGGCAGAGGCGCGGCCGGGGTTTTGGTGAGGGGGGCGCAAAGCGAGAGCTCGAAACAGCTCAAGCGACTCGCTTTTTCAATAACAAAGGTGGCGTCGGAAGGACTACGCTTGTTGCCAACTTGGGAGCTGAACTCACCCTGAATTTCGGGGCGCGAGTTCTCGTTGCAGACGCTGATCCACCGTGCAACCTAACTCAATACGTGCTTGAGCAAGAAGAAGCAGCCGCGGGTCGTGGCGGAACTGAGCGCATGTGCGCCGAGACAAAAGACCAGAACTGGCATCTAACCTTTTCGCCTGCGCAATCGAAGGCTTTGTTCGAGCCCGCTTGCTATACATGAGCGCCGGAGGCGCACGCGCTCACCGCCCCGCCTTTGGCGCCGCAAATAATGATCTTCCAGACATACGGATTCTTGGGGTAGTCAAGATGCGCGGCGCCCGGGTCCTCGAACGCCCCTAGCCAGTGAACGCTGTTTTGCACATAGACGTTGGTCACCTTGATCGCGCGCTGGTACCATCTCGGAATGCTCCAGCTCAACAGATCATTGGTGTCGCTGAAGGCGACCACTGGCAGGACAGCGGGCTCGGCAGCATTGCGATTCGTTGCAACATTCTCCTGCGCCGCCCGCATTCGCAATTTTCCGAACTCTGCGACGCTCCGCAGCGCCGGGACCGGCCCAGTCGTCGAAAAATGATTTTCGTCCACGTCGGCGAGACCGAGGAACGCAAGCTGGTTCGCCATCATGTAGGCCCCCCTGCTTTTCAACGCGAGATCGAGCACAAAGCCCTTCGAACGCGCCACCTCGGCATTCGTGAATGCGTGATCGTATTCATGCGGGCTCGGGTTGACGTCCTTCCCGCTCAATCCGAGCAGCGTATCGTAAAGCAGGCGCCCGCCCAGGCTATGCGTGATGAAGAGAAAGGACTCATTCGCCGGCGTCGACGGCCAATGACATAGATTGCCGGTCAGCTTCCCATTATGATCGACGTCCGCCGCTCCCCCTAGGGCCCGGCATAATGTCTCAGCCACGCCCCGGCGCATGACCTTCCCGTATAGGCCGATATAGAGCACGGCATCCGCCATGTTCCGATCGATAAGTCCCTCTTTCAGAGATTCGTTCAGGAATTCCCTCGCCGGCGGCTTCATGTCGTTTGCGGGGATGGGGGACGGGCATGTGCTTACCTCCGACGGCGGCGGGCTGACCGGCCCGGTCAAGTCGAAACCAAGCTGCGTCGTCTTTAACCATTGCGTCAGCTGCGACCATGTGATTTCGACGGCGCGTATGCGATGCTGGCCGTTCCTGTCGGAATAAGTGTAGTGCCGCGTGATATAGGTGAGCTTGAAATTCGGATCCGCCTCATGGTCCTTGAGGAACTCGGAAACGGGAATGTCGACAGGGGTCACCTGTTCGTTAGGATCGCTTACTGTGAGGCCCAGCGAGGCCGTGGTCGCGTTGCTCAGCCAGCCAAATGTGGGGTCGAGCGCATATCCGGGGCACGTGTCGCCAATGCCGTGCACGAAGACAACCGTGCTCCCCTTATTCGCCTCGAGCAAATCAGAAAACGCCGACACGTCGCCCGACGCGACCCCGCCGGGAGCTTCGGCGAAATCCGACATGACCGGCGCGCCGGCGCAGCCGCCGAGCGCGAGAACAATCAAACATAGCAGAAGCCGCCCCATTGCTCTTTTCGCTTCTTCCAAACGCTGCGATTTGTCCGCCAATTAACTAATGGACCGCGGCAGTCCGCAACAGCCCAATCCCCGCCGGCCGCTCGCTGACCTCGTACAGCGGCGATTTGCCCCGTTGGCAGCCAAACGATTGCTATTGTCGCAGGCGCTGCGGGTGAGATTGAGGCAGAATCTCGATGACGCTCTGCTGCGCTCAGGAAGAACAGCCGGCGTGACATCGCCGCAACACGAGCCGGCCGCACCGACGGGCTGCGGGGCCGATCGCCTCCGGAGACGCCTAGCCCCCTCGAAAAGTGCTCGCGTCTTATCCGACCCATCGTCTCCACAATTAACATCCCCCACCGCCCGTTTCAAACCAAAGCAGGTAGGCCAATAGCTTAGGAGTTAGGGGCCAATTTTGGACTCCGGTCCCCCAGGGTCAAAATTGCACGCCGAAACGCACCTGAACTATACAATACTTTTTATCGGGTTTTCGATGGATGATGCGGCCATAACCTCCCTGATGGAAATGTACGCGTTGAGATTTCCGCCCGCGCGGCCGCATTACATATCTTCAGCGGGGCCGATCGAAGAAAACTCATGGAGATGAATAAAAGTCTCCGGAAGTTAGTGTATTTAGTGCACGAGCCAGCGAATGACCACGCTGAACAGGTCGAAAGAATTTTAGCACGTGGACAACAGATGGCTGATCGCCGCTGAGGGGTCCTAATACCTTTCGCTCATGTCTCGCTCTGCCCTTTCAGCTTGTATGACCGCCACCCTCAGTGGGAGTCTTCGAGCAAATGATCCCTTATCAGCGCGGCCGCGCCGCGCGACCATGAATAATCCGCGCCGATGCGAAGGTCGCTTGACTGCTTGAGCACGACGGCGCCGGTGTGCGCGTCGCGAATCTGGAACTGCACGACGTAATCGGTTCGCGTGATCCGCGTCACGATGCCGAGGAAGGATTGATCGGCGCCGAGTTTTAGCGCGATCGCCGCCTCGCAGCCGTGGCATTGGCGCAGCGTGCGGTCCTTGACGCCGTCGCCCTCGGCGCCCGAGACGTCGACGAGCGTATAGCGCCCGGACGCCGCGATGAGCTTGCGCGCCTCGGCCGTGACCTCGTCGAGACGCTTCAAGTCGGCGGCGGGATCGCCCGCGATGCCAGCGCCGCCGCTGAAATCGTCCAGTTCGAAATTAAACAGCGCGAGTTTTATTGGCGGGGGATCGGCGCGGGCGGAAAACCCTGCTGAGAGCGCCGCGAAGAAGGCGAGGGCGCAGGCGAGCAACCGGCGGCGCCAAAAAAATACGTCTCTCATGGGAAGCTCCACCTTGGCCGGTCATCGAAACGCTCCGCGCCCGGCCCTTTACGAGGGCGGCAGCGCGGCGATCTCGTCGAAAATGAAGGCTTCGGCGCGGCGCCAGGCGTCGTCCGTGTCGCCGCGGAAGGTGAACAGCTTGTCGAACAAAATGCGGCCCGTCTTCGCGTCGATCGCCTCGGTCTTCGCCCATTGCACCAGCGTGCTCATCTTGTGGACGCCGCCGATGAGGACGATGTCGGCGCCGGCCGCGCGCGCGGCGGCGAGCAGATCGGGCATCGTCGTATCCGCGAGCGAGCAGGGCGCCGGACGGCATATTGGCATGACGACCCCGAACTGCGCGCTCTTGCCGAGATCGGTCCGCAGCGCGTCCATAAAGGCGGCGAGCCGCGCTTCGTGCTCCGTGCGCTGGTCGCGCTGTTCGCCCGAGGTGTCGACATAGTCGAAGTCGATCACCGCGACCGCCGCGCCCTGCGCTTTTGCGGCGCCATCCTCGGCCCAGCCTTGGGCAGGCGCCAGCCACAGGCAGGCTGTGAGCATTGGACGAAGCGCGTGGCGCATGGCGCAGATCGCGTTGGTTCGCCGCGACCTTGCGCGAATTGCCGGAGCCCCGGAAAGCGAACGTAGCGCCTCAAAGCGTTGCTTCAATTTCCTTGGGCCTCCAGCTGGGCCTTGAAGTCAGCGATGCCGAGCGTCACCGTCGGGTTCAGATCGCCGTCGAGGAACTCGTACATCGCGTCCTCCACGTTACGATTGCTGAAAAACACGATTGCTTCTTGATCGCCGCCACATTCGCGATGCGGCTCGCCGTTTGCGACCCCGGATACGTAACTGCCAACCGGGCGTACTTCTATTAGATCGCCATTCGCCCGATAAAGGCGAAGCTCTCCTTGCAAGACAAGAGTGATGTAGGGGACTTTGTGCCGATGCAGCAGGACCTGTTTATTTGCTGCGAATTTGAATAATACATCAACTATTCGATTCTCTTCGTCGACTTTATAGACCTGGAAAGACACATGCTCCAGCCGATCAATCGTGCGCCATGTTATGTTGCGGTCGTCGAAGTTATGGAGATCGCCGAATTCAGAGAGATCATCCTTGTGAAGCTGCATTGTTATTCCCCATCTGCGTCGTCTTCTCGATCGCGCAGAGGCGCCTTTGGCCCCACGACCTGGAAGCAAGCGGCTCGTTGTCGAACGCATCATCGCGCGAACAGCCTGGCGCGGGAAACCGAACCTGTCCCAGCGCGAGCCGGGCAAATTGCCCGACCTTGCGGCGCGCGCCTTCCACGAGCCCGGTTCTGCGCCTAGATTGATCCGCTCCGCGGCTTCGGCCGTCGTCTTCTGTGAAAGACCGCTATGCGGGCGTTCGACTTGAAGCTTCGGCTCGCCCTGCGCGTCGCCGCCCTCGCGGCGCTGTGTTTCGCCGTCGCCGCGGCCTATGTGCTGTTCGAGACGGACCGGGCGGCTGAGGCGCGGGCGGCCAGAATCGCCGACGTGCTCGCCAAAGACCTCACGCTGCAACAGGGCCAGTTGCACTGGATCGAGGGGTCGCACTACGCGTTCCCTGATTTGCAGCGAATTGCGCCGGCGGTGATGGCGCCCGGCCTTTGCATCGCCTACCGCGCGCAGAATGGCGATATTCTGCAGCGGCTCTGCAGCGGCTCCGAGCCCGGCGAGGCGGGGGCACCGCTGCTCTTCGCCGATCTCTATCAACGCCTGTTCGGCTCGGGGCGCGAGGCGGCGCGGCCAATCAGCTACGGCGGCAAGGCCGAGGGCGAGGCCGTGGCGTCGATCGATCGCCAAAGCCTTATCAGCGAAAGCTGGCGCGAGACGAGCCGCCTCCTCGCCGTCATGGCGGTCGCTTTTCTCGGCCTTTGCATCCTGGCCTATGCGGCGCTCGCCGACGCGCTGCGGCCGACGCGGGCGATCCGGGCGGGTCTTGAGCGTCTCGCAGCGGGCGATCTCTCGGCGCGCCTGCCGCGCTTCGATCTCGCCGAGCTTTCCGCTGTTGGCGATGTGTTCAATCATCTTGCCGGCAGCCTTGAGGCGACGCTCGCCGAGCGCAACGCGCTGACGCGGCGCCTGATCGCCGTGCAAGACGAGGAGCGGCGCCATCTCGCGCGCGAACTGCATGACGAATTCGGCCAGTGCCTCGCCGCCATAAGCGCGGTCGCGGCCGCCGCCGATCAGACCGCGCGGAGGGACTATCCCGCGCTGGCGCCGGCGTGCCAGAGCATCGCGCGCACTGCCGCGCATATGATGGGGGTGCTGCGCGGCGCGTTGTTGCGGCTGCGCCCGCCCGATGTCGAGGAGCTTGGCCTCGCCGCCAGCCTTGAGGGCCTTGTCGCCGGATGGAACGGCCGGGCCGCCGGGCGCACGCGCTTTTCGATTGAGCTTGACGGCGAGTTCGACGCGCTGCCGCGCGATTTCGCGGCGGATGTTTACCGGATCGCGCAGGAAGCCATCACCAATGCGGCGAAACATGCGCAGGCCTCAAAGGTCAATCTCCGTCTTCGCATGGACGAAGGCGCCGATCGGCGCGCTTACATGGATCTCGCCGTCGATGATGACGGCCGTGCGGGGACGGATGTCGCGGTCAAATCCGGCATGGGACTGCTCGGCATGCGCGAGCGCATCGCAGCGCGCGGCGGCAGACTGAGCATCGAGGCGGTGCAGCCGAGCGGTCTTGCGCTCCGCGCGCGAATTCCCGTGCCGCCGCGCGCCGGCGAGGCGAGGGACGCCGCGTGAGCGCGGCCGCGATCATGCTGGTCGATGACCACGCCATTGTGCGCGAGGGCTATCGCGCGCTGCTGCAGCAGCAGCCGCGCCTCGAGGTCGTGGCCGAGGCCGGCGACGGCGCCGAGGCCTATCGCCTCTTCAAGACGGCGAAGCCCGACCTCGTCATCATGGATCTGACCATGCCGGGGTTCGGCGGCGTCGAGGCGATCCGGCGCATCCGGCAATGGGACGCGGGCGCCCGCATTCTGGTCTTCACCATGCATCAGAACGCCGCCTATGCGGTGCAGGCGATCCGCGCCGGGGCCAAGGGCTACGTGACAAAGAGCAGCCCGCCGGAAGCGCTGGTGCGCGCCGCCTTCGATGTGCTGCAGGGCAAGATCGCGCTCAGCGCCGACATCGACCATGAGCTGGCGCTGAGCCGGCTCGCCGATACGCCGGCCGCGACCGACGTGCTGACGCCGCGCGAGTTCGAGATTTTGCGCCTGCTGCTGGCCGAACGATCGACCGGCGACATTTCCGAAATTCTGCATTTGAGCCGGAAGACGGTGGCCAATACGCGCTATCTCATCAAGGGCAAGCTTGGCGTCTCCTCCGACATCGAACTGGTTCTTGTGGCGTTGCGGCAGGGAATTCTCGGCGCCGGCGCCGAGCTCAGCGTGGGCGAAGCCTCGATTTGACGCGCGCGGGCGCGGGCGACACACAAAATCCCGTCTGAAATTGGTAAGTTGGCGCTCCGAGGCCTCTGGCGCGATTTGAAATCGGTCGCAATTCGCGCTTTAACTAGGCTCTGCGCAAAGCGGCGCAGACTCGGGAGCGTGGCGGGGGCCTCGAACAAGCGAACTCTTGCAAGGCTTTTGAAACCAGCAAGGCTTAACCCCCGGGGCTCCAAAATTTGATGAACCAGTTCAACCTGTCGTTTTCGCCGCTCCTGCCGGCGTCCGTGCTGATCGGCTTTGGCGTCCTGGCGCTGATCGTCGTCGCGCTCGGGCTTTATGCGCGCCGGCGCGGGACGCTGCTGCGCGCGTTGGGGCTCGGCCTCCTGTTGCTGGCGCTGGCCGATCCTTCCCTCGTGCGGGAGGATCGGGCCGGGCTCAAGGACGTCGTCGCGGTGATAGTGGACCAGAGCGGCAGCCAGACCATCGGCGAGCGGCAGGCGCAGACCGAGAAAGCCAGCGCGGCGTTGCAGCAGCAGCTCAAAGCGCTCGGCAACGTCGATATTCGCGTGATTAACAGCGGACGCGAGGATACGCAGGACGACGGCACGCGGCTGTTTTCGGCGCTCAACGCCGGCCTCGCGGACGTGCCCTCCGAGCGCATCGGCGGCGTGTTCATGATCACCGACGGCCTCGTCGACGACATTCCGGCGAATGAGGACGCGCTCGGCTTCAGGGCGCCGCTGCATGCGCTGATCACTGGCCACGAGGGTGAGCGCGACCGCCGCATCGAGCTTCTCGAAGCGCCGCGCTTCGGCATCGTCGGCAAGGATCAGACCATCGAATTGCGCGTGCTCGATACGGCCAACCAGCCCGATCCGGTGGTGCTCAAAGTACGGCGCGACGGCAATCCGGTGGCGACCATCGTCGCCAAGCCGGGCGAACGCCTGCGCGTGCCGGTGCGCATCGAGCATGGCGGCCCGAATGTCGTCGAGCTCGAGGTCGAGGCGCTGCCCGACGAACTGACCGCCATCAACAACAAGGCGGTGGTGACGATCGACGGCGTGCGCGACAAGCTGAAGGTTCTGCTGGTTTCCGGCGAGCCGCACGCCGGCGAGCGCATGTGGCGCAACCTTCTGAAGTCGGACGCCAATGTCGATCTGGTGCATTTCACCATTTTGAGGCCGCCGGAAAAGCAGGACGGCACGCCGATCAACGAACTGTCCCTGATCGCTTTCCCGACCGCGGATCTGTTCGGCCGCAAGATCAAGGAATTCGACCTCATCGTGTTCGACCGCTATTCGAACCAGAGCGTCCTGCCGATGGTCTATTTCGACAATATCGTGCGCTACGTGCGCGAAGGCGGCGCGTTGCTGCTCGCCGCCGGCCCCGATTTTTCCGGCCCCGACGGGCTATATTATTCGCCGCTGGGGCGCATCGCGCCGGCGCGCCCGGACGGCGGCCTGACCGAGACGCCCTTCCGCGCAGCGATCTCGAAGGAAGGCGCCAAGCACCCGGTGACGCGCGGCCTGCCCGGCGCCGAACAGACGCCGCCGGCCTGGAGCCCGTGGTTCCGGCAGGTCAACGCGGAGGTTACGCGCGGCGCGAGCGTGCTTGACGGCGCTGACCAGAAGCCGCTGCTCGTGCTCTCGCGCGAGGGCAAGGGGCGCGTCGCGTTGCTGCTCAGCGACCAGATGTGGCTGTGGTCGCGCGGCTTCGAGGGCGGCGGGCCGTACCTCGACCTGTTGCGCCGCCTCGCCCATTGGCTGATGAAGGAGCCCGAACTCGAAGAAGAGGCGCTGCGCGCCAATGTCCGCGGGCAGAAGATCGAGATCGAGCGCCAGAGCCTGCTCGCCGAAGTTCCGCCGGTCAAGGTCACTGCGCCGTCCGGCAAGGAGACGACGGTGACGCTCGCCGCCGCCGAACCGGGACTCTGGCGCGCCAGCGTCGACGCCGCCGAGCTTGGCCTCTATCGCCTTGGCGACGGAACGCTGTCCGTGCTGGCCAATGTGGGGCCGGAAAATCCGCGCGAATTCCAGGACGTGGTCTCGACCACGGAGCGCTTGCGCCCGCTCGCCGAGGCGACCGGCGGCACGGTGCGGCGCATCGCCGATGGTCCCAATGGCGACATTTCGCTGCCGCGCGTCCTGGCCATGCGCGAAAGTCCGGTCTATGGCGGCTCCGACTACGCCGCGATCCGGCGCAATGGCGCGAGCGAGGTCAAGGGCGTCGGCGTGACGCCGCTGGCGATCGGCTTGCTCGGCTTGCTCGCCTTGCTGGGCAGCGTCGTCGCGGGCTGGCTTTACGAGGGGCGGGGGCGCGGCTCGGGGCCGTCGGCGAAATCCTCCTGAGCTGCATCTTCAGGCGGAATGTCGGCGTGAATAGCGCGCCCTCAGCCGCGGCGCGATGAACCACGCGAGCGGAGCCGCGAGAATGAAACTGGCGACCACCACCGCCGGGATGAGGCGGCCTGCATGGATGGAGAGGCCGGGCGTCGCGAGGACCGCCACGAGGCCAAAGCCAAATATGACGGCGTTGACCATCAGGAAGATGATAAACGCGATCTGCAATCGAACGGACATAACCGATGCCTTTCAGTTTGGGCGCGATGACGTTCGAAATTCGCGCCGGATTTGAAAGTTCCAGTTGCTTGGCGCCGCGGCTTTTGGGGCTGCCCTACCGCGCCCGCACGCGCCGCACACGCCCATTCGCCGCCGACAAAGCGCCCTCGGCCAGTTCGCAGTAAAGCAGGCGCTCAGGATCGACGGGGCCGATGAAATCGAGCCTGCCGGGCGGCACGCGGCGAAAGCCCATGCGCTCGTAAAAGGGCAGGTCGCCGACGAGCAGCACGAGGCCATGGCCGGCGGCGCGCGCGGCCTCGAGCGATTTCTGCACTAGCGCCTCGCCGATGCCCCCCGAACGAAACGCCGGATCGACGGTGAGCGGCCCGAGCAGCAGGGCCGGCGCCTCGCCGCAGCGGATCGCCGTCATCCGGTTCGCGCCGACGAGCAGGGTGCCGACGCGGGCGACGAAGGAGAGGGCATAGACGGGCTCGGCCCCCTCGCGCAGGCGATAGGCCGACCGCGCGAAGCGGCCCGGTCCAAAAGCGCGTTCGTCGAGCCGCTCGATCGCTGCAAGGTCGGCGGGCGTCTGCGGACTGAGAATGAGGGAGAGGTCTGCCATCGCTGAGGGAATCTCGACGGTGCGGGGGGCGGCGCGCAGCCTAGAGCGGATGCGGAGATGTGAAAACTCCTTTTCCGCTCGCATGCCGCCCTAAACTTTTGAAATCCATCGCGTTCAAGAGTTTGGATCGTCTCGATCGAAATGCATCGATCTTTGGATAGAGAGCGCGGCGAGTAGCTTGCAGAAAAAAGCTGGCGCCAAGACTGGCAATCGCGCGCGTTAGGTTTTAGATTGATTCTAATTAAGCCGGATTTCTTCTGATGAAGCGCTTCGCCGATCTTTCCGAACGCGAAATCCTGTCCGTCGCGGTCGCCTCCGAGGAGGAGGACAATCGTGTTTATCTGATGTTCGCCGAAGATTTGCGCGAGCGCTATCCGGCGACGGCGCAGACCTTCGTCAAGATGGCCGAGGTCGAGGCCGGCCACCGCGACCGTCTGACGGCGGCATATAAAGAGCGCTTCGGCCCTAATCTGGTGCCCATCCGGCGCAGCGACGTAAAATCCTTCCTCTGGCGCCAGCCGGTCTGGCTGACGCGCAATCTGCCGCTTGGCGTCATCCGCAAAGAAGCCGAAGGGCGCGAGGCCGAGTCGGAGCGCTTCTATGTCGCGGCGGCCGAGCACGCGAAGGATCCGGCGATCAAGGCGCTGCTCTGGGATCTCGCCCGCGAGGAGCGCTTGCATGAGAAAATCGCGGCGAATCTCGAGAAAAAGCTTGAGGCCGGGCCGGCCGGGGTGAAGGAGGCGGAGGAGGGTCGAAAAAGGTTCATCCTCGAATACATCCAGCCGGGGCTGGTCGGCCTCATGGACGGGTCGGTGTCGACGCTGGCGCCGCTGTTCGCCGCGGCCTTCGCAACCCATAACAACTGGCAGACTTTTCTCGTCGGCCTCGCCGCCTCGCTCGGAGCCGGCATCAGCATGGGCTTCGCCGAGGCGCTGGCTGACGACGGCTCGCTCAGCGGGCGCGGCTCGCCGCTGATCCGGGGCGTCGTCTGCGGCCTCATGACGACAGCCGGCGGCCTTGGCCATTCGCTGCCCTATCTCGTGCCGAACAGCCTGCCCAACGCCTTCGCGATCGCGACCGCCATCGCCGGAGCGATCGTCTTCGTCGAACTCTGGATCATCGCCTTCGTGCGCGCCCGCTTCATGCAGACGCCGTTTTTCAAGGCGGCGCTGCAAATCGTGCTCGGCGGCGCCATCGTGCTGGCGACGGGCATCCTCATCGGCGCGTCTTGACGGATCGGACCGCGCGGGGATAGTGGCGCCCGTGATCTTCCGCCTCGCCCATCTGACCGACCCGCATGTCGGGCCGCTGCCGCGCCCGCGCCGCCGGGACCTGATCGGCAAGCGCGTCACCGGCTATCTGAACTGGACCGGCGGGCGCTCCCGCATGCACGACATGACGACGCTGGGGCACATCGTCGCCGACGTCAAACACCAGCGGCCGAGCCATATCGCGATGACCGGCGACATCGCCAATATCGGCCTGCCGGCCGAATTTCAGCTCGCCCGCAGATGGCTTGAAACGCTGGGTCCCGCCGAGGACGTGAGCTTCGTGCCGGGCAATCATGACGCCTATGTGCGCGGATCCCTGCCCGATCTGGCCCGCGTCTTCGCGCCATGGACCGGGGGAGAGACCGAGACGGGCGGGCGATTCCCCTATTTGCGGGTGCGCGGCAAGGTCGCGCTCATCGGCCTCTCCTCCGCCGTTCCGACGCCGATCTTCATCGCCTCCGGCCGGATCGGGCGTCGGCAGATGCTGCTTGGCGAAAAGCTCCTCAACGAATGCGCGCGGCGCGATCTGATCCGCGTCGTAATGCTGCATCATCCACCCTGTAGCGACCCCGGCGCCCTCGCCCGCGGCCTCGCCGACGCGCGCGAATTCGAGGAGATGATATCGCGAACCGGCGCGGAGCTCATCTTGCACGGCCACAACCACAGGACCAGCGTCAGCTATATTGAGGGGCCTTCCCGGCCGGCGCCCGTGGTCGGCGCGCCATCGGCCTCGGTGGCGCGGACGGCGGCGCGCCATCGCGCCGGCTATCATCTCTTCGAGATCGCCGGCAGCGGGCGCGATTATGAGATCAGGGCGTCCGTGCGCGGCCTTCTTCCGGGTTCGACGACGATCGGCGATCTTGGCTCGATTGCGCTCTGGTCAAACGATGGCTTAAGGGCTCCAGCCTTGGGTAAGGCCTGACGGCGAGAGTGGGTCGGCGGAGGATAGCGGCCATGGCGGCCGGCGATCCGCGTCAGCCCGGAGTTATCCTTGAGCGCCAATTTCGATGCGCCTGCTTTGCCGAGACCCGATGACGCCGGCCGGCTGATCGCAAGCCTGCGCGCTTCCTCCGAAGACTTCGAAACGCTTTTTCAGCGCTACGGGCATCCCGCGCCGGCGCTGCGTCATTACGGTCTGATCCAGTGGCGGGATCTGCATCTCGCCCGCGCGATCGAAGCTCTCCGCGCCGCATTGGTCCTGAGGCCTGAAGACGCCGACCTTTGGCGCGATTTGGCCGGCGCTTACGATCGATCGGGCGACGCCGAATTGGCCGAGCGGTGTGTGCGGGAATCGCTGCGTCTCCGGTCTGACGACGCGCAGTCCTGGTTGTTGCTCGCGAATTTCGAAAGCCGGGACGGTCGGCGGAACGAAGCCGAAGCCGCGTTCAATCATGCCATCAGGCGCGACCCGACGCTGGGCGACGCCCATTTCGGGCTTGGCATGCTCCATTTCGAACGCCGCGACATGGCCGCGGCGGCGGCGAGCCTTTGCCTTGCGATCGCAAACGGCTACGCGAATGTCCTCGGCTTTTCGACCCTCGGGCATCTCAAATATCTCGCCGGCGACTTCGCAGGCAGCGCGGCGGCTTTCGAGAATGCGGCGCATTTTGGTCCGCTCGACTTGAACGCCCTGCGGAAATTTGCGCGCGCGCAAACCATTCAGGCCATCATCGAGGGGAGCGTCGAGCAGGCGATCGCCGACTATCCAGAGCGGGCCGGCGAAGCGCGCGAAGAAACGGACGAAATTCTTCGCGATGCATTTCACCAGTTGAGCGCTTATGGGCCGCTCCAAGCCGCGGTCGCGGTCGGCCGCTTTCGCCTCGCCCGAAATCCAGACGATCCGGTGCAGCGCTATCTGCTCGACGCCGCGAGCGGCCAGCGCCTCGCCCGCGCGCCGGCGGATTATCTCGAATGCTGCTTCGACCTGTTCGCGAAGAATTTCGACCAAAAGCTCGTCAGCGTCCTGCAATACAACGCGCCAGAGCTCATGGCGCGTCTCATCGCTCCGATCCGCGAGCGCTTCGACAATATGCTCGATCTTGGTTGCGGCACCGGCCTCGCGGCCGCCCATCTTGCGCCATTCGGCGGCCGGCTGACCGGCGTCGACGTCTCGGGCCGGATGCTGGACGAGGCGGCCAAACGCGGGCTCTATAGCGAGCTCGCCAAGGCCGAAGCCGTCGAATTTCTGAGCCGTGGCGGCGCTCGCTTCGATCTCGTCTTCGCCGCCGACATGCTGGTCTATCTGGGCGACCTTCAGCCGCTCTTCGACGCCGTAGCGCGGTCGAGCGCGCCCGGGGGACTTTTCGTAATCAGCGTCGAGACGACCGAGGAGGCGGATTACAAGCTTTCGCCGTCCGGACGTTTCGCCCACGCCGTCGCCTATCTCGAAAGGCTCGCGCGGCCCCGCTTCGCCATTCTGGCCAGGCAAGCGGCGACGATACGTCTCGAGGCTTGCCGTCCCGCCGAGGGCATGTTGCTCACGCTTGAGCGGCGCGGCGCGCCCGCATAGACGCGTCCGGCGCAGGCGATCGAGTCCGGCCGCCGCTTCGCTCGCGACGCAAGGTCAGGCGCCGAGATCCAGGATCGTTGCGAGATTCTTTGCGACAAGGGGCGCCGCCGCAGTCTTGAGGCTGCGATGATGCGTGAACAAAAGCACCTGCGTCGACCGCCCGAGTTCGGCGAGAAGGCCGATGGCGGCCGCGCTGCGCTCATCGTCGAAATGCACGAGCAGATCGTCGGCGATGAAGGGCAGCGGCTCGGCGGCTTTCGCATAGCCTTCGATGCTGGCGATGCGGAAGGACAGATAGAGCTGATCGCGCACGCCATCGCTCATCAGCTTGACGGGAACTTCTCCGCCGTCGCTGCGCCGGCCGACGACGACGGGCAGGCCATCTTCATTGACGTCGGCGTCGATGCCGGCGAAGGCGCCCGCCGTCGAGACCGCGAAGAGTTCGCTAGCGCGTCGGATCAGCGGATCTTTGCGCTCGTCGCGTAGCCGGTCCATGGCTTCGCGCAGCAGCTCCTCGGCGAGCGCGATCTCGACATAGCGCTCCAGCGCGTCATGCATTTCGGCCGTCGCGCGCTCGCGCTCGGCGATCGCGGCGTTGAAGCTGTCGGCAGAAAGAAGCGCCTCGAATTCGCGGTTGCGGTCCTGCTGCGCCGCCAGCGCCGCGTCGAGGTGATCCGTCAGCTCCCGGGCTCTGCCGGCGATTTGTTCGGCGGCGGCGGCGATCTCATCGAGGTCGCGTCCACCCCATTGCGCGCGCAGGGCCTCGATAGGAAAGCCGTCGCCGAGCTCGCCAATTGTTTCGGCGAGGGCTTCCAATTTCCGCGCAGCGGCGCAACGCTCCTCGCAGCGCGCGGCAAGAGCGGCGAGCGCCCCAGGCGCCGCGCCAGCTTCGGCCGACAGTCTCTCGACCGCGGCGCGGGCGAGACCGGCGAGGCGGGCCTGCTCGTCGCGCTCGACGACGAAAGCGGAGAGCTGCGCGGCGAGGCTGTCGCGCGCGATGAGAGATTTGCGGGCCGCGCTGGCGCGTTCGACGAGCATATACGCCGCCGCGACGCCATCCTCGGGCAAGGAAAAATCCATGCGCGGGGCGATGCCGCGCACCAGCGAAGCAAGCGCGGTCTCGTCCTTGTCCATACCCTTCAGGCGATTGTGGGTCAGCCGGATCGTCGCGAAATGGCCCGAGGCGGCGGCCCAGAGCGTCGCGATCTCGTTCGCTTTTGCGGGCTCGGCCGCCGCGTCAAGGCCGAGCGCCTGCAGCGCCGGCCCCCATGAGGCCCGCCAATTCGCCTCAGCTTGGACCAGCCTACGATGCTCATCGTCGATTTGGCCTAGTTTAAGCTCGACGTCCTGCAAGGCGGCGTCGTCGCGCCTGAAATCAGCGTAGGCGTCCTCATGGGCCTTGACGCCCTGGCGCGCGGCGGTTTTGCGTTCGGCGAGCGAACCGGCGGGCGCTAGCTGCAACCGGGCCTCCGCCTGTTTCAGCGCTTCCAGCCGCTGCGCGATTTCCGCCTCCTGCGCCGCGAGGGCATCCATCCGCGTGCGCCACTCGGCATGGCGCGCCAGCAGCGCCGCGCGCTCCGCCGCGGCGCGTTTCAGACGCCCGAGAGTATCGAAACGCCGCGCTGCGAGCGGCCACGCCTCTCGCCACGCTCCGGCCGCCGCGCCCGGCTCTTTAAGCAGAGCGCCATGGCGCCCGGTCAGCGCGGCCAGAGTCGCGATGGCGTCCAACTTCCGCCGTTCGGCGAGGTCGAGCGCGGCGACGCGCTCCGCCTCGACCGACTTTCGATCGGAAAGATCGTCCGCCGCGCGCGTGCGCGCCTGTTTCAGCTCGACGTCGGCGAGCCGGGCCTCAAGCGGCCGCGCCGCCACCGCCGCGCCATCGGCGCCAAGATAGCGCGCCTTGATCTCGTTCCAGACGCTGTCGCGGTCCCGTCGCGCGGCGAGAATTGCCTCCGCCGAGGGCATCTCGGCGCCCGCCATCAGGCGCGCGATGTCGGCGCCGGCCTTGTCGCGCTCTTCCGTCTCCGTCGCGATCCTGTCCCGCAGGCGGCCGAGATCGGCGTCGATCGCGCCGCGCCGCTCGATTTCGGACTGGATCAGGTCGGGGTCGGGGCAGGCGAAGGCGCAAAGCTCGTCGATCGAGCCGAAGCCTTCGCGCTTGGTGGCGGCTTCGATCTCCGCGGCGATCCGCGCAAGCTCTGCGCGCTTTGCTTCGGCCGCCGCGGCGAGCGCCGGAAGATCGGCGAAATCCGCAGCGCCGATGCCGAGCGACTGATGCTGGCCGGCCGCCCTGCGCTCCGCCTGGCGCAGCAGGATCGCTTCCCTTGTCTTCAGCTCCCTCTGGCGCTCGCTTTCGATCCCTGCAAGCCCACCGCGCTGGGCTGCGCCTTCCGTGGCCAGTTCCTGCACCCACCAGATTGCTTCAGGCGGCGGCGCTGCTGCCTCGAGTTCGGCGTCGGCCGAAATCGCGACGGCGAGGCGTAGCGCGTTCAGCCTTGCGCTGATCTCGGCAAGTTCGGCCTCGCGGTTGGCCCGGTCCACCCGCGCCTTGGCGACGTGGGTCGCCCTTTCGCCGGCATCGCGAATGGCGGCCTCGGCCTCGATCAGAGCGGCCGGCGGCGCGAGGGCGTCGATCTTCGCCTGCAGCGCGTTGCAGCGGCTCTCGGCCTCGCCCAAAACCTCTTCGCGGCGTTTCAGCGCATCGAGGGCGTGGCGGCAGTCGGTGGCGAAGTCCCCGCGCAACGCCGCGACATCGGCAAAGCTCGCCAGATGCATGGCGAGGCGATCGAATTCACGGACTTTCGGCACGACGCGGGCGAGGCGGGCGAGGCGCAGCTTCTCCTCGGTCAGTTCATCGAGATGCGCCCGCCGCTCCGCCACGACGTCCTGCGCGGCCCTCAGCCGCTGGCGCGCCTTGTCGTAGTGCTCGCGCGTCATCAGACCTTCTTTGACGGTTCTCTCCGCTTCCTCGAATGCGCTGAGACCGACGTAGAAAGCCCTGTCCTTGCTCTTTCGCGTCTCGAACAGCGCGGCGGCCTGTGCGCGCAGGCCATCGACGGTTTCGACCAGCGATCTGAGACCGCCGCCGGCTTCGAGGATGAGGCGGCCAACGTCGCCGTCGGCGGCGAGGAGATGTTCGCCACCGCTGCGCAGCGTCGCGTGATTGAGGCCGAATAGGGCGGCGAATTCTTCACGGCCAGTGGCGCCGAGGCCAAGAACCGCCTCATTGACCGGCTGGCCGGCGGCGTCCGTCAAAGTGCGTCCGCGTCCCTTGCGCCGTTTGAGGGCGACGCGCGTTCCGTCGGCGCGGACGATGGTCGCCTTGATGGCGATCTTGTCGGCGCCGAAAATCTGCCCGCGCGCGCTTCGCTCCGGCACGCCATAGAGAAAATCCGAAATGGCTTCAAGCGCGCTGCTTTTGCCAGCCTCATTGGGGCCGAAGACGATGTTAAGGCCGGGCGCGGCCGGGAATTCGAGCGTCGCCTCCTTGGCGCGGCCATAATGTTCGAGCGTCAGGGCCTCAAAGCGCATCGGCGCCGCTCTTTTCGATGAGGGCGAGGGCCAGCGCGCGGGCGCGCTCGGGGCCTTCAGCCCGCATCTGCGCCAGAAAGGCGTCGGCGCACGCGTTCGCCGGCAGCTTGATCTTGATCTCAGCGAGCCGCCCCGCGAGGCGCTGGCCCAGCCAGTTCCCTTGACAAAGTTCTTCGATCGCGGTTCGGAGGCCGCCCGCGACGGTCGGATCGACGTCTGTCGGCGCCGGCGGCGGCGACGTTCGCACGCAAAGTTTCTCCAGCCAGACATCGCTGTCGACGCCAGCGAGAAAGGTCTCGGTCTCCTCGCGTAGGTTCTGCGTGTTGGCGATGAGATCGGCATGGAGCGGGCTGGCGCCGACGAGATTGAGGCGTAGCGCCAGCGCGCGGCCGTCCGCCGCGGAGCGGGCCGCCTCGGCGCGGCCGCGGATCGCGGCGAACAGCCCCTCGCGATCGGTGATCGCCGCTACGTCGATGGTCTCGGCGGCGAAGCGCACGACGTCGAGGGGACGATGTTCGACTGAGGTCACGGCGCCATCCTCGACGGTGACGAGGCTCGCGCCCTTTGCGCCGGGCTCCCGGATGCTGCGGCTCTGCAGGTTGCCGGGGAAGAGGATGTAGGGCGAAGTCGAAAGCGCCTCGCGCGTGTGGATATGGCCGAGCGCCCAATAGGCGTAGCCGTGATTGGCGAGCTGTTCGACGCTGCAGGGGGCGTAGCTGGCGTGGCCGTCGCGCCCGCTCCCTGCCGTGTGCAGGAGGCCGATGTTGAAAAGCCCGGCGACCGGCGCGGGATAGGCGAGCGCCAGATTCTCCGTCACTTCACGCTGGGGAAAACTCTGGCCATGGATGGCGACGCCGATGTCCTCGATGATCACAGTGCCCGGCCGGTTCTGGGGCAAAACAGTGACATTGCCCGAGAGTTCGAGGCGTCCGGCGAAGGGATTTTGCGCGTCGTGATTGCCGAGGATCATGACGACGCGCATGCCATGCTCGCTGAGGCGGCGCATCCGGTCGGCGAAGAAAAGCCCGGTATGGTAGCTTTTCCATTGGCCGTCGAAGATATCGCCGGCGATGACGACGAGACGGCACTGCTCCGCGATGGCGAGCCCGACAAGATTGTCGAAGGCCTGGCGCGAGGCGTCGTCGACGCGCGTCGAAAAATCCTGCGATTTCCGCGAGAGCCCGAGCAGAGGGCTGTCGAGATGGAGATCGGCGGCGTGAATGAAACGGAAGCGCAATGGTGATCCTTTGAGGCCCTTCGGCGTCGCCAGAAACTCTGGCCGGACCAGGACTTTCGACCAAGGCCTTCTATAGGGCCTCGACGACGCGCTTGCGACCCTGCGGAACTGGATATGCACCGCTGCGTTTGGCGCGAACATTGACGGTTTCGTCCGGCGATTTCAGGGAGAACAGCGATGCCGCGCGGCGACAAATCGAAATACACCGATAAGCAGGAGCGCAAGGCCGAACATATCGAGGAAAGTTATGAGGCGAGGGGCGTCCCGGCGAAGGAAGCCGAGCGCCGCGCCTGGGCGACCGTCAACAAGGATGATGGCGGCGGCGAAAAGGCGGGCGGCTCGGGGCGCGGCAAGTCGACGGGCCATCCGGCCGCCCACAAGGGCGGCAAGATCGGTGGCGCGGCGTCCGCCTCGCGCGCGCCGGCCCAGCGTTCGGGCTCGGTGAAGAAGGCGGCGGCGACTCGCAAGGCGAGAGCCTGACACGAACCTCATCGAGCGCCGGCGTCAGCGGACCGTGCCGGGTTGCATTCGAGCCTGATTGCGGCGACAACTTCGGTCTTTTTCGCGATCATTGGTTCGCCGAATGCATTGGACTTTGGCCTTCGCGGCGCGCTTCGCCCTGGCGCTGCTTATCGTTGCGCTTTGCGGCGCCCGCGTTCAGATGGCCGACAGCACTTCGGATTTCGCCAATCGGCGCTATTCGCCGCTGACGGAGATCAACGCCGGCAACGTGCAAAGGCTGACGCCGATCTGGACCTTTTCAACGGGCGTGTTGCGCGGCCACGAGGGCGCGCCCCTCGTCGTCGGCGGCGTCATTTACGTTCACACCCCTTTCCCCAACATAGTTTACGCGCTCGATCTCGACCATGAGGGAAAAATCCTCTGGAAATATGAGCCGCGCCAGGATGCAGGCGTCGTCGCGGTGATGTGTTGCGATACGGTGAGCCGAGGCCTCGCCTACGCCGACGGCAGAATTTTCCTCTATCAGGCTGACGCGACGCTCGTCGCGCTCGACGCGGCGACCGGCGCGCCGCTGTGGTCGGTCAGCAATGGCGATCCCAGGAAGGGCGCGACCGGGACGTCGGCGCCCTTCCCCGTCAAGGATAAGGTTCTCATCGGCGTTTCAGGCGGCGAATTCGGTGTGCGTGGTTACCTCACCGCCTACAATGCGAAAACGGGCGCGCGGGTTTGGCGCGCTTATTCGATCGGGCCCGACGCCGATACGCTGATCGATCCTTTGAAGACCACCGAACTTGGCCGCCCGGTCGGCGCCGAGGCGAGTTTCTGCGAGCTGGCAGGGCGATCAATGGCGGATCGGTGGCGGCGCGCCATGGGGCCGCATCTCCTATGATCCGGAGCTGAACCTTATCTATTACGGGACCGGCAATCCCTCGACCTGGAATCCGGCGCAAAGGCCCGGTGACAACAAGTGGTCGATGTCGATTTTCGCCCGCGACGCCGACACCGGCGCCGCCCGATGGGTCTATCAGATGACCCCGCACGATGAATGGGACTATGACGGCGTCAATGAGATGATCCTCAACGACGCCGTGATCGACGGCCGCCCGCGCGGGCTTCTGACCCATTTCGACCGCAACGGCTTCGCCTATGTGCTGGACCGCGCCAACGGCGAATTGATCGGCGCGGATAAATACGACCCGGCGGTGAATTGGGCGCGCGCGATCGACATGAACAGAGGCTCAAAGAGCTACGGCCGTCCGATTGTGGAGCCCAAATATTCGACCGAGCAGAATGGCGAGGAGACGCAGACCAAAGGCGTTTGCCCCGGCACGGTCGGCGCCAAGAACGCCAATCCCGCCGCCTATTCGGCGGCAACGGGGCTTTTCTACATTCCGGCGATCCGCCTGTGCATGGATTACGAGCCTTTCCGGATCACCTATGCCGCGGGGCAGCCCTATACGGGCGCGGACACGGCCGTCTATCCCGAACCCGGCGACGCACGGATGGGCGCGCTCGTCGCCTGGGACGCCGGAGCGCGCCGCATCGTCTGGTCCGACAAGGAGCGCTTCGCCGTCGCCTCGGGCGCTCTTGCGACCGCCGGCGACCTCGTTTTCTACGGCACACTGGAAGGCTATCTGAAGGCGGTCGACGCGGCGACGGGCAAGGAGCTTTACCGCTTCAGGACGCCTTCGGGAATCGTCGGCGACCCAATGACCTTCGAGCATGGCGGCCGGCAATATGTCGCCGTGCTGTCGGGCGTCGGCGGCTGGTCGGGCGCGGGCCTCACCGCCGGGCTCACGCATTCGGACGAAGGCGCGAATTCGCCGGAGGTCTATGCGGCGTTGGCCAATTATTCGGCGCTCGGCGGTGAGCTCACGGTTTTTGCGTTGCGATGACCTCGCCGGCTGGCCCTAGGAGCACGTCGGCGAAAGATGTAAAATGCTGCCTCTGGCCAAGAGGACGCACCATGGGCGCCGACGACGAAGGGATTTTTGGAGCGCCGCCGCGCAGGGTTGCCGTGCATGAGATCGGCCAAATTCTGGATGATCTGTCGATCCATCAGATCGAGGAGCGCATTGCCCTGCTCGAGGCGGAGATCGCCCGGCTGCAGGAGGCGCGCAAGGCCAGGCAGGCCTCGCTCGGCGCCGCCGCGGCGTTCTTCAAGATTTGAATTTTTTGACCGCCGATTGCGCTTTGGCCCGCGCTAGGAGCTGCGCCCGTACTCATAAGTATATGATTTATAGGTGATTTGACTGCTTATGCCAAAAATTTCCGTCTTCTGTTGACATGTTTGGATTGGGGGCCATATATGGTTGCCATTGGGAGCGGCGCTGCTTTTGCGGCGGACGCGGATTTCGCTTCTCGGGATTTCTCGGGTTTCTTCGCACCTGGCTAGCTTTGCTAAGCCTGGCCGGGTCGGGGAGGGTTTTCCGCGTTCTGAGCCCTGCTTGGCTGGCCTTGGCCGGTCGGGCGTGGTTTTTGTGACGCTTTTTGATGCGACGCTTCTTGATGCGACGCTTGTCGACATGCGGGCCGCCTCTGGCGGCCGGGCTGTTTGACGCGCGCTGTTTGACAGCTGTTTGACAATTGAATCGGAAGAAAGAGAAACGTGGACGGCGGGGTCCTTGCGCGCGTCTTGGCATGCCTTCGGGGATGGCTTGACGCGGATGAGATACTCTGGCGGTCACGTACTTAAGTTCATCGTGCGCGGTTTTGCGGCTCCTTGGGGCCTCGGCTCCGCGCGGATGTGCTTGGGACTCGTCAAATGAGGGAGCGCCGCGAGGCGTCTTCCGAGGAAGAGGCGCGCCGTGAGGCGTCGTCTCGAAGGGCGCATTTTCAGAACCTTTCGGGGTTTTGATGCGCCGCGCTGTTTTCGGCCGTCTTAACGGGCGGCGGAGGGCAGGTGACCAGCCGGCGATGCAAATTCTCATTATCGCTTCGAAAGAAGCTTCAACTTGAGAGTTTGATCCTGGCTCAGAACGAACGCTGGCGGCAGGCCTAACACATGCAAGTCGAACGCCGTAGCAATACGGAGTGGCAGACGGGTGAGTAACGCGTGGGAACATACCCTTTGGTTCGGAATAGCTCAGGGAAACTTGGATTAATACCGGATACGCCCTTTTGGGGAAAGATTTATCGCCGAAGGATTGGCCCGCGTCTGATTAGCTAGTTGGCGGGGTAATGGCCCACCAAGGCGACGATCAGTAGCTGGTCTGAGAGGATGATCAGCCACATTGGGACTGAGACACGGCCCAAACTCCTACGGGAGGCAGCAGTGGGGAATATTGGACAATGGGCGCAAGCCTGATCCAGCCATGCCGCGTGAGTGATGAAGGCCTTAGGGTTGTAAAGCTCTTTTACCTGGGAAGATAATGACGGTACCAGGAGAATAAGCCCCGGCTAACTTCGTGCCAGCAGCCGCGGTAATACGAAGGGGGCTAGCGTTGTTCGGATTTACTGGGCGTAAAGCGCACGTAGGCGGATCTTTAAGTCAGGGGTGAAATGCCGGGGCTCAACCCCGGAACTGCCTTTGATACTGGGGATCTGGAGTCCGGGAGAGGTGAGCGGAACTGCGAGTGTAGAGGTGAAATTCGTAGATATTCGCAAGAACACCAGTGGCGAAGGCGGCTCACTGGCCCGGTACTGACGCTGAGGTGCGAAAGCGTGGGGAGCAAACAGGATTAGATACCCTGGTAGTCCACGCCGTAAACGATGGATGCTAGCCGTTAGGCAGCTTGCTGCTTAGTGGCGCAGTTAACGCTTTAAGCATCCCGCCTGGGGAGTACGGTCGCAAGATTAAAACTCAAAGGAATTGACGGGGGCCCGCACAAGCGGTGGAGCATGTGGTTTAATTCGAAGCAACGCGCAGAACCTTACCAGCTCTTGACATGTCCGGTATGGCCTTTGGAGACAGAGGCCTTCAGTTCGGCTGGCCGGAACACAGGTGCTGCATGGCTGTCGTCAGCTCGTGTCGTGAGATGTTGGGTTAAGTCCCGCAACGAGCGCAACCCTCGCCCTTAGTTGCCATCATTCAGTTGGGCACTCTAGGGGGACTGCCGGTGATAAGCCGAGAGGAAGGTGGGGATGACGTCAAGTCCTCATGGCCCTTACGGGCTGGGCTACACACGTGCTACAATGGCGGTGACAGTGGGATGCGAAGGGGCGACCCCTAGCAAATCTCAAAAAGCCGTCTCAGTTCGGATTGCACTCTGCAACTCGAGTGCATGAAGGTGGAATCGCTAGTAATCGTAGATCAGAACGCTACGGTGAATACGTTCCCGGGCCTTGTACACACCGCCCGTCACACCATGGGAGTTGGTTCTACCCGAAGGCGTTTTCTTAACCGCAAGGAGGGAGGCGACCACGGTAGGGTCAGCGACTGGGGTGAAGTCGTAACAAGGTAGCCGTAGGGGAACCTGCGGCTGGATCACCTCCTTTCTAAGGACGATCCTTCAGTTTAGCGGACTTTCGTCCGCTTCTATCGGATCGCTTGGAACAAGGTCCCATTCGCGCGCGCTGCGCTCACGCGCTAGCGCCGAATGAAGGACCATTTGCGGGACTTCGCCGCCTTCGTTTCTCTTTCTTCCACAAGGACAGGCTCGCTTCCAGGAGAGCTCGCTTTCTTTAGGAGGCGCGCCCTTTCAGGCAAGCCTTGAGCTTAGTGTTCGGGCTTGTAGCTCAGTTGGTTAGAGCGCGCGCTTGATAAGCGTGAGGTCGGAAGTTCAAGTCTTCCCAGGCCCACCATCTTAACCCTCAGATGCCGGGCGGGCTTTCGCGGCGTCAGCCGCGGCGGCCGTTCGGCCTTGCGACGCCTTCGGCGTCGTCGACGCGAATCAACCAGTTGGCTCTTCGGCGCGAAGCGCCGCAAGGGCGACCGCCCGCCGCGCCTGATGGCGGCGCGAAAAGCCAAGCGGACGGATGTCCGCGCCGGCGCTTGAGGCTAAGGAAGAACCTTAGTCTCGCGCGCAGCGCGCGACTGGGGCCATAGCTCAGTTGGGAGAGCGCGTGCTTTGCAAGCATGAGGTCGTCGGTTCGATCCCGTCTGGCTCCACCAGAGCGGTTGATTGATCGCGGCGAACGCCCGAACCAAATGTCTGTCCGCAACAAAGAGTTTCGCCATGCGCGATCCGAAGGGTCAGTCAGTAGTGACTTATCCCGACGTCGCCGGCGGGTTATATCTACATCGTGAAGAGGAAACACATCCGGTTGGCTTTGGCCGAGGTCGGGTTCTGTCGCGCAAGCGCGGCGGGCCGATGTCGTTTAAAGCCGAGCAACCAGTCGTGGGCGAGCTTGACCGCAACGCCCCCGGGTGTGTTTGAAGCAAACTGGTCTTTATAAATAGATCGGCCCGTGATCCTTTGGTTATGAAAGGATCGCCGCGCGCGTGATGCCGAAAAGTCGCCGAGGCTTTTTGGATCAAGGTCATGCGTCTTTGAAGTTCGAGGGAAGTTCAAGCAAGCGGATGGGCATCGATAATGAGAGCGATCAAGTGTCTTAAGAGTATCCGGTGGATGCCTTGGCGCTGAGAGGCGATGAAGGACGTGGTACGCTGCGATAAGTCATGGGGAGCCGCGAACAGGCTTTGATCCGTGAATTTCCGAATGGGGAAACCCACCTTCGATTTCTGTAATTCCAAAAGTTCTTTTCCGTGCGCACGGCATGGGAGAAGATGTCGAGTTCGAGGACGGTCCGCGCTTGGACCGGCGGCGTTAGCGAATGCATCGCGAAAGCGATGCCAGGAGCGAACGCCACGGGGCGACGCCAGACGCCCGTCTTAGAAGACGGGCTATGGCCGAGCTGATGCAAGGGACGTCCAAAAGCTTGGCTTTTGGACTAGCAGAGATCACAAGAAGGTATTTGTTCCTGAATACAATAGGGAACAAAGGCGAACCCGGGGAACTGAAACATCTAAGTACCCGGAGGAAAGGACATCAACGAGACTCCGTTAGTAGTGGCGAGCGAACGCGGACCAGGCCAGTGCTTTCAGTATTTTAACCGGAACCGATTGGAAAATCGGGCCTTAGTGGGTGATAGCCCCGTACGGATTTCGAATGCTGGAAGACTTGAGTAGGGCGGGACACGTGAAATCCTGTCTGAACATGGGGAGACCACTCTCCAAGCCTAAGTACTCCTCAGCGACCGATAGCGAACAAGTACCGTGAGGGAAAGGTGAAAAGCACCCCGACGAGGGGAGTGAAACAGTTCCTGAAACCGGATACCTACAAACAGTAGGAGCCCAAGATTCGTTCTGGGTGACTGCGTACCTTTTGTATAATGGGTCAGCGACTTAATCTGACGAGCAAGCTTAAGCCGATAGGCGTAGGCGCAGCGAAAGCGAGTCTGAACAGGGCGTTCAGTTCGTCGGATTAGACCCGAAACC
>OY970269.1:42500-3560000 GCA_963715715.1 uncultured Alphaproteobacteria bacterium
TCCCGAACTCGGCCGTCAAACGCTCTCGCGCCAATGGTACTATGTCTCAAGACCTGGGAGAGTAGGTCGTCGCCAGGCCCGCCAAACGCAAGAAATAATCCTCAAAATCAAACATCGGCCCCCGACTGCGCAACACCCACGCCAACCCAATCCTCGGCCAGCTGCGCCGCCACGCGGCGCAGCTGGCCGCGATCCTAATCTCGCGTCCGTGCGCGCCTCCGCTCGGGGCCGGAGGACATCGCCTTCGGCGACAGGGACGCCGGCCGCGCTGTCATTCATGGGCGCCAGTCGTAACCGCAAGCGACCGCTGCGTGCTCGCGCAGGGCTTCAACTCCCGTCTTGCCGCTCAGTTCGGCGCCGAAAGTAAGCAGCGCCGGAAAGCGCGTGACGAGAGGCGCGAGCGTCGCGACCGCGCCGGGTCTCATGGCGAGATGCGCGAAAAGCGTGGCGGCGTAAATGCGTGGCGCGAAACACCGCCGCCATCGCCGGGAATAAGCGGCGCCGATGGCGTCGAGCGCGCGGCCCTGCTTCGCCTCGTCAGCGCGGTCGATGAGCAGGCGGGCGAGAAGCCAGCCTGACTGCATCGCCATGCTGATGCCTTCGGCGACGATTGGATGCGCCTCGCCGGCGATGTTGCCGACGCGGAAGAGGCCCTGCGCGTAGCGCGGCCTTATGCCCGGCGCGATGGGGCCGGACGCGATAGCGGGCGCATTGAGCGTCGCGGCGCGCAACGCCTCGCTGGCGCCGCGACAATGCGCGCTGATATGCGTGAGGACGGCCTGGGCCGCGCCGCCCTGGTACGCGCGGCGCGCCTCCTGCAACGCGTCGCGGCGGACGCAGCAGGTCACCGACACGCTTCCATCGCTGCTGTTGACCATGCCGCCATAGCCGCCCGGAAAGACGATAAGCGGCATCAGGTCGGCGGCGAGCGCCGCGTTATGGAAGCGCGCCTTGAAGGCGAGAAGATCGCCCGCCGCGTGCGGTCGCGCGTGTTGGGTCGGCAGCTCGCCGCACTCCCAGGAGCCGTGCGCGATGACGATCACCGGCGCGCCGATTTCAAGCGCCCCGGCCCCGCCAACGAGAGTGCAGACGCGGCGGCCGGCGCAGCCGGCGAGGGCGACCGCGCGCCAGGGCGTCAGCAGCGCGGCGCCGGCCTGTTCGGCCTTGCGAACGAGGAGATCGTCGAGCGCTTCGCGCGCCATGGCGAAGCCATAGCCGGGGCCGGCGGCGTCGGGCCGGGGCATCGCCGCGGCGGCCATCAGCGCGCCGGCGAAAAGCCCGACGCGGCGCACTTCCGGCCCGGCGAGGCCACGAATCAGCCCGTCGAGGTCAAGGTCGCGAAACAGCGCCTCGTTGGTCGCCGAGATGAACTCGCCGCAGACTTTCCGGCGCGGGAACGGCGACTTTTCGACCAGCGCGACTGACCACCCGGCCCGTGCAAGCGCGAGCGCCGTCGTCGAGCCCGCAGGCCCCGCGCCGATGATGATTGCGTCAAAGCGCCTCACGTGCCCTCGTGGCGGGCTGAAAAGACATGGGTGAAGGGACCGACCCGGCGTTCCTCCAGGCGCCACTGGTTTCCGCGCGGCCAGGCCTGCGACAGTTCGCGATCCTTAAAGCCCGCCTCGACGCTGACGCGCGCATCGTGCCGGCTGACCTCGTTGCAGCCCAGCGCCCAGATCATCCGGCTGCCGGCCAGCGCCAGCGCGGCGCGGCGCGGCTCCGTTGCGGCGAACAGCGCCGTCCTTTGCGCCGCCGCGGCCAGCAGCCGCCTGAGCGCGTCATCCTCGAAATGATGTAGGAAGAGATTGGCCGTAATGACGTCATAGAAAACGGGCGAGGCCGCGGTCAACAGGCCGAAGACGTCGGCCTCGATGGTCTCAACCCGCCAGCCGAGGTCGTCGAAGCTGCTCCGCGTCGCCGCCGTCATGAGGTCATGACGGTCAAGCAGGGTCACCGCGACGCCCGGCCAGACCGGGGCGAGACGGCGCGCGACGCGCAGCATGAAGGCGCCGTCGCCGGCGCCGAGCTCAAGCAAGGTGCGCGGCGGCTCGATGGCGACGGCGCCCAGGAGGTCGGCGAGGATCGCATCATGCCGCACGATCCGGTTGAGCCGAAGAAGATCGCGCCGCGAAGCGATCGCGCGACGGTCCATCGCCGGCAGCGCGTCGAGGAGTTCGGGCGTGAGCCTGCGGGCGGCGAGGCGGGCCATCCGATTAACCGCCGGTGTGAAAAAGCATTGTCTCGGCGACGAGTTCGGGGCCGAATGACATGGCGCAGCCACGGGCCTGACGGGCCTGCAGCATCGCCTTGAGGACGAACATCACGGTCGCCGACGACATATTGCCGAAACGGCGGAGAACCTCGCGCGAGGCGGCGAGCGCAGAGGGGCCAAGCCGCAGCGAGCGCTCCACCGCGTCAAGTACCGAGCGGCCGCCGGGATGCACCGCCCAGAGGTCGATCGTCGGGCCCTTGGCGCCGGCGAGGATCGCGTCGGCCTCCGCGGTCAGGGCTCCGTGGATCGCGCCCGGCACCAGACCCGACAGAACCATGTCGAAGCCGGACTCGCGAATGTGCCAGGTGATCAGCTCGCGGGTGTCGGGGGCGAGGATCGCGTGAAAGCGGTCGAGCGCTATGCCGATCGGCTCGGCGCTGATGAGACTTGCCGCGCAGCCGTCGGCGAAGATCAGGAAGGAGAGGATCTGCTCGATGTCGTCGGTTTCCTTGAGATGCAGGGTGCACAGCTCCAGATTGACGGCGAGCACCCGCGCGCCCGGCTCCGAGCGCACGATGTGGCGGGCGAGCTTCAGGGCGTTGATCGCCGCGTAGCAGCCCATGAAACCGATCATGGTGCGCTCCACTGAAGGGTGCAGCCCGCAGCGTTCGACGATTTCTAGATCAATCCCCGGGGCCGAAAAGCCGGTGCAGCAGGTGATCACCAGATGCGTGATGTTGCGGCGATTTTGGCCGAGGCCGAGCCGGTCTATCGCCTCGACTGCGAGTTGCGGCGCGAATTGCTCGAAGACGCGCATTCGCGCCGCCGTGTCGGGAAATTTGCGGCGCGCGTAAAAGCTGGCGCCGTCGACCGCGCCACGGGCCGGATCGGCGCCGGGCGTGAAACAGGAATAGCGGTGGTCTACGCCGCTCCTTTCCGACATGCGCCGGAACAGCGCGGCCTTGCGCGGATCGTCGCCAAGCTGCGAACTGGCAAAGGCGAGGAAGGCGTCGTGGATGTCGTGCGGCGGAACGGCCGTCGCGATCCGGTTGATATAGGCTGTTGTCATTGATGGCTTCCAGCTCTAGTAGCCGTAGCCGTCGCAGAGGTCGACCCAGCGCCAGCCGTATGGGGTCCAGGCCCGCCGCCAGCAATAATCGTAGCCATAGTCGGCATAACCGTCGCCGACGAACGCGAAGTTGCGGAAACGGCGATGCCGGAAGAAGAAGGCGTTGCGGGGGACTGTGAAGGCGTTGAACTGGGCGCCGGTGAAGTGGCGGCTGGCGAAGGGCGCCCCGACGATCCGGCCGCCCCCGGGAACGAACGCGCTACGGCCGGTGATCATGCCGGGGGCGAATGCGCTGCGGCCGGCGACCATGCCGCCGTGAAAACCACCGCCTCCGACGCCGCCGCCGTGGAACCCGCCGCCAAAACCGCCGCCGAAGCCGCCACCGTGGGCGAGGGCCGGCGCCGTCGTGGCGATTGCCGCCCCCAGCGCGATGGCCGCGGCGTAAACGCGAAGTTTGGTCTCCATGATGCTTACTCCTTCAAGGCGCTGGCGCATCCCGCGCCTGCTCCGACCCGGGCAATGGAAAACGAGGCCGGAGCGTCGGGCCGGGAGCAGCCGGGCGAGGCTCGCGGCCGCCCGCAAAATGTGACGAAAAGGGAGAGCTAATTCCGGGCTCGCTGGACCTGAAACCGCTCTAGAATTGCTCTCGACGCGCCGCGTCTGCCTCTTGGGCCAGATTCAGCAGAAACGGCAGAAAGTCGCTCCTCTGTCCGGCGAAAAGCCCGCTTGCGTTGAGACCGTTTGCGGCCCCCACCGCATCGATCTGTCCTTGTGCGGTTGGGCGGATGACCGCGCAAAGGGGTAGCCTGGGGCTGATGAATTCGCATGGCACGGGGAAGATCAGGTTGGTCTGAAGCAAGGGATTCGCGGTCGCATTGAAATCCGGGAAGGTCAACCCGTTGGTCGGATCGGTCAGCGGAGCGACCGGCGCCTGAACGCCATTGCCCGCGAAATCCACCCATTCGAGGAAGTGGCAGACTTCGTCGCCGCCGATGCTCAGCGTGATGTCCAGCACCTCGGCGCTCGTCACTTTCCGGCTGAGCGTCGCATAAAGGCTCGAACCGCCCTGTTCAATGGCGCCGAAGTGAAACGCCGCCGTGTTGGCGATCGCCTGAATATGCGCCGGTGAGTTGAAATCTGCGTCCGTTCTCGGGATCGCAGTAAACTTGCCAGCGAACAACTGCGGAATGGCCTGAGCGAATGTCGCGCCGAAATCAGGGTTGGTCTTGCTGCGGTAGCGGACATACCAGCTCGTGTCGACATGGAGCTGGGTGAGGTTGGTGAGCCTGCCGATCTGCTTTGCTCCCTTCGCCTTGCTGCTCGGCAGGATGCGGAAGCGATCGAGGTTGACCGGATCAGCGCCCACAGAGGAGAGATAGGCGTTCAGAAAGTCGGCGTGGCTCACCTCATCGAGCGTGTTGCTGGAGATATATTGGGAGCCGTCAGAATCGAGATTTTGCAGGGCGAGCTGATAGCTGTTCTGCTCTCCTGCCGTAACGCCGCCGAGTTCGGCATATTGCGTCCAGAGATCGGCTTCGATCAGTTCCGCGGCGGCGAGGAAGCGCAGAATGGCGACATCGCCTCTGGTCGGTCTGTGGAGTCCTTCGCCTGGGAATGCATTGGCTTGCGATGTCAACAGTGGACCTGCCGATAATGCCGCCCCGGCGGCGCCCGCGGTCTTCAGGAACGCGCGCCGCTGCATGACTTTGCTATCGCTTTCCGTCGTTCCGCCGGCGGGCGTCGAACGGTGTTGGGTGATTTTCGCTGTCTCTGTGCTCACGTTTAGCCCCCCTTGATTCATGGCGTGATTCGATGTGGCTTCGGAGGCGACGACGTCTGAGGCGAAGATCACTGCGACCAAGCAACATCGACTAAAGTAGAAATAACAAAGTAAGTCATGCCGTTCAAATGACGAATAAGACAGTTTATGACAAAGAAGTCAGTGTTTGGCTCACAAAGACAAATAGTTGTAATCGATGCTGAGAGACAGGCGAGGCCACTACCCTATTTATGGAGCCAAAACAGCATTTTGGAATTTTTTGTGGAGAGTTTAACTTGGAAGTTAGATTGCAGAATCGTAGAGAATGCGATATGAGTGTGTCGTCATTACTTCATATCGAGATGGGCGCAATGTCGGTCGAGTTGGGGCGCGTGCTGGTGATCGAGGACGACTCGGAAACCGCCGCGGATCTTGTCGATTGCCTTAGGATGGGCGGCTATGAGGTTGACCTTGCGTCAGATGGCGACGAAGGGCTACGCCTCGGTCGCGCCAACGAGTATCTGGTCATGACGATCGACCGTCTTTTGCCTGGCGTCGACGGAGTTGAAATCATCAGAGCCTTGAGGGACGCGGGGGTCGTGACGCCCGCCATCGTTATTAGCGCGCTTGGCGAGATCAGCGATCGCGTGCGCGGCTTGCGGGCGGGCGGCGACGACTATCTTGTGAAGCCCTTCGCCTTCGCCGAGTTGCTGGCGCGCGTCGACGCTCTCGTCAGGCGCAGCGCCGCCGCCGCGAAGGTCACTACGCTTCGGATCGGCGACCTGGAGATGGACCTCTTATCGCGTTCCGTATGCCGCGGTGGCAGGGCGATCGAACTCCTGCCGCGCGAATTCCAGCTGCTGGAATATCTCGTGCGCAACGCCGATCAGATTGTCCCGCGAACGGTTTTACTGCAGAAGGTTTGGGATCTTCATTTTGATCCAATGACCAACATTATCGATGTTTATGTAGGTCGGCTTAGACGCAAAATTGACAACAACGCCGACTATCCCCTCATTCACACTGTCCGCGGGGTAGGGTTTCGCCTTCGTGCTCCCGACTAGCCTCCTGCGCTCTTCGACGCTGAGATTCGCGCTCCTTTGCATCGGCTTGTTCAGCGCATTGGTGTTTGCGCTCTTCGGCTATGTCTATTGGTCGACGGTGTCGTTCCTGCGCGCCTGGTCGGATCGGACGATCGTGGCCGAGTATGCAGTTGTGCGGCGCGTCTACGACCGCGAAGGGCCTGACGCGGCGATCGCCGCCTTGAAGCGGCGCGCCGCCGATCCCGGATCGGATCGCGAGGCGTTTCTTCTGACCGATGCTCTTTCCAATCCAATCGCCGGCAATTTGAATGCTTGGCCCGAGTTGATCGGCGGCGAGGCGGGATTTGGCGATTTCACGACATCGGCGAAAAACGGGCGGGGTCCGCCTCTGAGGATTCGCGCCCGCTATGAGACGCTGCCAAACGGCGATCGCCTTCTCGTCGGCGGCGAAGTCGACGACCTGCGCCAGTTCGTCCGAACCATCCAGACGGGCTTTGCCGGGGCGATCATCCTGATGTTCGCGCTCGCCGCGGCTGCCAGCATCGCCGTCTCGCGACGCACTGTCGGCAGGATCGAGGCCATTAACGCGACGACCCGCGAGATCATGCGGAGCGGCCTCAGCAGTCGCATTGCGATTTATGGGACGAAGGACGAATGGGATCATCTGGCTGAGAATCTCAACTCCATGCTCGACCGAATTGAAGAGCTGATGCAGGGGATCAGGCTTGTCTCCGACAATGTCGCGCATGATCTGCGCACGCCACTGTCGCGAATGCGTGGGCGGCTGGAGCGGGCCTCGAAAAAGCGGCTCGACGCGGACGAGTCCCACACTTTGGTGTGCGATGCCATTGGCGAGCTCGACCGCGTTCTGGCGCTTTTTTCGGCGATCCTCCGCATCACGCGGCTCGAAGCGCACGAGGGCGCGGCGGCTTTCCAAACGGTCAATTTGACCGAGCTCGCCGCGCAGATCGCGGAATTATTCGACGCGGCCGCAGAAGAAAAGGGCGGACACGTCCGGCTTGTCGCGCCGCAGCCGGTTCGCGTTGCCGGCGACCGCGATCTGCTTTTCGACGCAATCGCCAATCTCGTCGACAATGCAGTGAAGCATGGCGGCGGCAAGAGCGAGGTCACGATCGAGGTCGCCGCCGCCGCCGGCGGCCCGGTTCTTTCGGTCTCCGACCGCGGAATGGGGATCCCGGCCGGCGAGCGCGAACACGTGCTTCAAAGGTTCTATCGCCTGGAGCGCAGCCGCAGCACCCCCGGCCACGGCCTTGGCCTCAGTCTCGTCGCCGCAGTCGCGCGGCTGCATAATGTGCAGATCGCCATGGTGAACAATGCGCCGGGACTGCGGCTTGAGCTTCATTTCCCGCTTTAGCAAGCGATAGTGTGGTCATTGCGTTTTCCACGTGTCGAGAACTCCCTCGCCATCGGTGCAGAGCCTGCGCTTTCGCCTTATCCTTGACCAGCGCACCGAGGGGACACCTCGACGACCTCCATGCGTTGGGAGATCTAGCGGCGGGCGACGCGTCGCGCCAGATTGCTCTCGCTGTTCCCGCTTCTCCCTACGGCGTCCTCGGCCGAGGCCCGCGAAAGTTGCTCGAGGATCTGAAGGATCTCGGATCGCGTATCGAACTTGCTGAACTCCTTGGCCATGGATGCTGCGCGCAAACGATAATGCGGCTGATCGAGTACGCTGCGAACCGTTTCGCGCAGAGCCGCGGGCGTTGGCTCATTTGTTTGAAGATTGACGCCGACTCCAAACCACGAGATGCGGGCGTTGACGTCCGGCTTGTCTTCGCCCATCCCGGCGGCGACGAGTGGTACGCCAAAGCTTAAGGCCTGATTGACGCTGCCGTAACCGCCGTTGGTGACGAATACATCGGTCTTCGGCAGAATCCATTCGAACGGCAGATAGCTCGCAAGCCGTGCATTGTTCGGGATGGGACCGGGAATAGCGTCGACGTTCCGCCCTCCGGCGGTCGCCACCACAAGCGTATCCTTTTCGTCGGCCAGCGCCGCAAGCGTCGGAGCCACCAGATGACGGAAATCATGATTGGCGACGGTGCCCTGCGTGACGAGCACCACCTTGCGCGCGCCGTCGAGATCTTTCGCCCATGGCGGAATGGGCGCCTGATTCGGAATAATTGGAAGGGCTCCGACGAAACGCACCGAGGCCGGCATTTGTCGGCGCGGAAATTCAAAACCTGGAACTGACAACTGTAGATAACGATCTGGCAGGTTGACGACGGCGTCGACCACCGGCATGGGCAACGGTCCGACGCCAAGCCTAGCCAACACCTGGTTTAACATTCGGTCCGCCGGGTCGTATACAGCCTTGTCATACTCTCTGGCGATGGCGGCGTATTCCTGACGCTGCGCCTCGCCGCACGCGGGCGCCAAACCGACGAAATGTGGCGCGCCATCATCCCGTTGGCAGTGTAGGAACGATGTGCCGCACAAAATGACGGGTGGGCGTTCGGACCGAGGTCCAAGCAACATCGGCAAGATGCCGAAAAGGAAATTATCGCCGATGATGACGTCGGCCGGGAAATCGCGCAAAACCTCCTTCAACCCTTCGTGTTGGGCGGTCAGCGGCTCGATAAATGCGCGCGCAAGATTGAACAGCATCTGTTCAGGCCCGAGAGGTATTGTCTTGCGCTCGGGAAACACGGCGTCCACGTCGCGAAAATCGAGGTCGGCGTCCGGCGGAAAAGCGCGAAATCTGGCGCCCGCCGCTTCGATGCGGTCCCGCATGGCGTTCGCTGACAGACCGACGACATCGTGGCCAGTCTTCACCAGAATATTTCCGAGAGAAAACATTGGATTAATGTGGCCCGTCGCGGGCGTTGAGGCGATGAGAATCTTCACTGTGCTGTCACTCCGTTGTTCGGGCGTTCGTCCGGCGTTAATTCACGCTCGATGTTGGGAAGCATATGGCCGGACGACCGCGGGAAGTTTTGAGGCTATCGGCGGTGCATTACCGCTCAGCTACGCGTCGCGCGCGTAAAGGTTACAGCTGAAACAGGCCGGTCGGCGTCGAACGCGGCAGGCGGTCGACGAAGCTCGATGCCCGCACCAGCGGTCGCCGACGGTCGGATGAAGCCGGCCGGCGGTTGAGTGTGATCGGTTACACAGCCAGGTCGTTGATCGATGCGATCTCTGACGCCGAGAGAAGCCTGATTGGCTCCTCCGCCGCAATACGACTCATGTGGTGGAGAGAGAGACGCACGACATCCAGCGGACGGACCAAGACATGAATGACGAAAACAGTCGCCCCGTGCGCATCCTCATCGTCGATGACGAGGCCGCGATGCAGCGCTTGATGACCGATTATTTCGAGGGCGCCGGTCTGCACGCAGTCTCATCCTCCGGACGAGAGCAGATGGCTCGTTGCTTTACCGAAAGCGAGCCCGACCTGGTGATCCTCGATCTGCAACTCGGCAACCAGGATGGGCTCGATCTGCTACGTGAGATTCGATCGGGTTTCGATGTTCCCGTGATCATCGTCACCGGTCGCCGATGCGATGAAATCGACCGGGTAGTGGGGTTGGAGCTCGGCGCCGATGACTACGTCACCAAGCCGTTCAGCCTTAAAGAGCTTCTGGCGCGCGTGCGCGCCGTACTACGACGGCGCGGCGTCGGAAGCGCGGCGAGTCAGGCCGATCAAGAGCGCCGCCACTGTCGGTTTGATGGCTGGCGGCTCGATCGGCGCCTCCGGCGGCTCATCGACCCCAACGGCGTTGAGGTCGCGCTGACGAAAAGCGAATATGCGCTGTTGATCGCCTTCGTCGACGCGCCTCAGCGGCCTCTCACGCGCGAACAGCTCCTTCAGGCGACGCGCATGCACGAGGATATCTTCGATCGCAGCATCGATGTGCAGGTGCTGAGGCTGCGGCGCAAGCTGGAGAGCGATGCAACCGCGCCGCGCCTTATCCAGACCGAGCGTGGCGTCGGCTACGTGTTTGCTCCATCCGTCGAGCGGCTTTGACCAGCGCCGGTGCAGACCGCCATGCCGCTATCGAAAATTCGCGCTAGACCGCCCGCACGCGAGGTACGACCGCTCGAGGCGCGGCGACGCAACGCCTCAGCGCGGCGGCGATCTCGATCGAAATGAGCGGCAAACGCACAACCTCGCTGATGCCGGCGGCGACCAGCGCATCGGCTTCTATCTCGCTGCTGGATTTTGCCGCCAGCACGATCGGCAGGTTCGGCGCCATAGCGTGAACCGCCGCCGCGAGTTCAAGGATCGGCGCGATCGCTCCGGGATGGCTCGCGAGCATTGCATCAAACCGCTGCGGCTTTGCGCTGGACGCAGCCAATGCGTCGCTCGGGCGGGTGAATCCGACCGGTTCGTAGCCAAGCGCCGCAAGTATCTCTTCGTTTTTCAGCAATGCCTCACGATCCTCATCGAGCACGAGCACCGTCTGCCCTTCGCCGAGCGGGAGCGCCTGCTTTTCCTTGCCCGGCTCACGGACATCAGCGGCGATATAAGGCAGCCAGACTTCGAAGCATGCGCCGGCGTCCGGCCCGGTGCGGACGTTCATCGCGCCGGCGTGCTCGCGCACGATCTCGCGCGCCGTCGCGAGGCCCAATCCGTTTCCGGCCGCGCGGGTGGTGAAAAACGGTTCAAATATTTGCCTGAGGATCGCTTCATCCATGCCGCGCCCGCCGTCGCTGACTGCGATGCGGACATAGCGGCCCGGCGCAAGTCCGCCGTGGCTGAGCGCCCGCGCCCGCATGATTTCATGCGTGTCCGAGTGGATTTCGATGCCCCCGGCTTGGTCCATGGCCTGGGCGGCGTTGTTGCAGAGATTAACGATCACTTGCTGCAATTGCGCGCGGTCCCCCGATACGACGGCGACGCTCGGCGCTTCGCGCACAATCAGTTCGATCCCCGAGGACATAGAGGCGCGAAATATGGACGCCGCCTCGGCGATCAGCTCTGGCACGCGCAACGGCAGGCGACGCGCGTCGCGGGGACGTCCAAACGTCAGGATCTGATCGATGAGATCGCGCGCTAACTCCCCGGCCCGGCGAATCTCGCCAAGGTCGCGGGCGAGGCGAGCATCCGTCGTGACTTTCGCTTCCGCCATTTCGGCGTAGCCGAGGATGGCGCCGATGATGTTGTTAAAATTGTGCGCGATGCCGCTCGTCAACGCCCCCACCGTCTCCATTCGGCGGGCTTGCGCCAGATGCTGTTCGAGGCGCGCTTTTTCCGCCTCAAGGCGCTCGCGCCCGACGGCGTTGGCGATAGCGTCGAGCGCCATGGGCATCAGGCCAAGTTCATCGCGTCGGGCGACGAGGCGATGGCGCTGTGCGTCAAAGCCAAGGATCGCGTTGACCTCGTCGCCGCGCGTACGCAGCACGCACGCCCAGCCCCGTAGGTCGGCGGCGGCGAGCGTCTCTCTGACGTCTTCGGACTCAGCGCAGTTCGCGTCCGGGATATGGATGACGCTTTGTCCCACTGGCTTGAAACGGCTCGCGAGCGCCATCGCCCGAATTGGCCAGTCGCGGGGAAGAGAGGTTTGCTCTGCGCGCCACTCCTCCACCCGGGGCGGCTGACCCGCGAGCACAAAATATGCGCGGGTCGCGGCCATATGCGGCGCCAATTGCGCAAGCGCTTGTTCTACGTGAGCGGCCGTCTCCTGCGGCTGAGAATTGATGAAGCGGGTCGAAATGCTCGCGATAATATGCTCGAGCGCCGCGCGTCGTTGCAACGCCAGCGTTCGCGCCCGGAGCCGCAACCCGAATTGAACCAAAAGACCTAGCAGAAGGAGCGAGGTCGCGTAGAGCGCAAACCGATATGTGCGCGCCCTCTCCCTCGACGCCTTTTGATGCGCCGCGATCATTGTTCGGAGGGCCGCCTTATCCGGCTTGGTCGGCGCCGCTAACAGCGCCTTCAGGATCCCGTCGGTCGCCGGGAGAAGCTCAGAAAGCAGCCGTGCGTGCGCGAGCAACGCTTAAGTCGCATCGGCTTCGCCGGCCGAAGGAGACTGCGCCGCCACTTCGTCCAGGCGCGCCTTAACCTCGCGCGCGGCGTCTGTCGACGTGTCCAGCGTGAAATGCAGCATGGCGGCGGCAAGCGCACTGACGCCCTCCGTCAAAGGCTTGCCTTGATCGGTCATGCTCAGTTTGACGCTGAACAGACCAAAATAGGCAAGCGAGTTTTGCAGTAGCGCGTTGTCGCTCTTGAACTGCTCGACCATCGCTTCCTCGGGGCGCACCAAAGCCGCTATGCGATCGACTGCCGCGGCGCTTTCCTTATCAAAAGCTGTGGCGTGACCCAATTGATCGAGCGACGCATAGAGCGCGTTGACCTCCCGCACCAGTGGATCGAAGTTGCGCGACATGCCGGTTCGCGTGGTGAGAAGGTCCCGGTGCAGCGCATTTTCCACCATCGCAAAATGATCTAGCGCCGCAAGGCTTCGATCAAAAAGCTCTGCGTCTGTATTGATCGCGCGCCACGAGAGCCATGTCAGCAAGAGAAGCAATCCTAGCACAGCCGTCGCGCGCGCCGCGTTCATGGCGACGCCGCCTTCACGGGATGGCCTTCAAAATTCCCGGTTAGCGCGCCGAGGAAGGCGGCGATTGCCGCGACCTCCTCGGTCGAAAGCGTGCGGTTCAGCTGGGCCGCGCCCATCTTCCGGACCGCTTCGTCGAGGGTCGAAGCGCTGCCGTCGTGGAAATACGGCGGCGTAGTCGCCACGTTGCGCAAACTGGGCACACGCAGGATCTCGGGCTTCGGTGAAGCAAGCGGATGAAAGATGCCATGCCTTTCAAATAGGTTGGCGCCCACATTCACGCCTTGGTGACACGAAATGCAGCCCAACTTCTTGAATAGAGCATACCCATCCTTCTCCTCGGTGGAGAGCGCCGATGCATCGCCGCCGAGCCAGAGGTCGAACCTGCTGCCGGGCGTTAGCAGCGATCGCTCGTATGTGGCGATCGCGTCCAGCAGGGTTTGCCGGTTCGGCGCGGATCCGTACGCCTCCTCAAATCGACGCGCCGTCTCCGGATCGGCGCTCAATCTTTCGACGGCTTCATCGATGCCGATCCCCATGGTCGCCGGATTTGTCAGCGAAGCCTCGGCCTGCTCCTCCAGCGAGCGAAAGGCGCCCTCCCAGCCCAGTCGAAAGCTGAGAGCCGCATTGAATACGGTATTGGTGTTGAGTGGAAGCTCCGACCCGTCGGGAGCCAAATCGCGGCGATTGCCATCCGCTCCATTTGTGCGCACGTCGTGGCAAGACAAGCAGGAACGCGTCCGTTCATGTGATAGCCCGGGATCCTCGAACAGGGATTGGCCGAGCGCGAGTTTCCGCGGGTCCGCAGCAGGCGGGGGCGGGATGGGCGTTATAGGTTCCTGGTTCGCCGGCGTCGCGAGGTTCGGCGCCTCCGCGGGCGCGCTGCTAGCCAACAGAGCAACCATTAGGAATATCCAGGGCCAACGGCGGCGCAATGCCGGATCAGCCGGCGCGGGCGCCGCGGTGGCCGGGGTCGATTGTCTCGACGCCGATAGCATGGGCGACACTTGGCTAAATGATTGCGATCTCACATTGATCGGCTCCGGCGGCGCCAGCCGAGCGCACGACGGGGCCTTCGACGCCGGGGCCGATTGGCGCGGAAACCCTCGCGGCGCGACGATTGCCTAAAGTTGCTGCAAAAGAGACCGCCGCGCAACTTTACGCGCCGGTCTCATCTTTCGCGCTGCGTTCGTCTGCGACATTCCCGTTTTCTTCGGCGCCACGCGCGCCCGACAATGGAAAACATCCCGGTCCGGCGCAGATGGCGTATAGCGCAAAGTCATGCAGAACGGCCTCCCATATTCGCGTCATAATCAAAGACGCGCTGGCGAAGGTCGTCCGCGATTTTCGGGCGTCGCGCGATAGTCGAGTTGATGCGCTTTCGGCCCTGTCCCGACCCAGATCCTCGCCGGGCCAAAACTCCGGGAGATTGAGCAGTTCGGCTGTCTGTTGGTGGGTTAGGCGGACAGGCGCCGTGATCGCGTTGTTGGACGTCCAGCTTTCGAACCGCATCGGTCTCTCCGTCAGGCGTGACGGAAAGACCTTGCCGATCGCGTGTTACCGCATTATCCCGAAGTCGGGAAATGAGGTTTCAGATGTAACATTTCGGCTCAAAGGGATCGCGCTCCAACGGTCCAGCGGCGCTTGACGATCTTTGAGCCGGGTCTTTATACGCGCTCGACTATAACAGCGAACACATAGCCGACGCCTCGTTCGGTTCGGATCATCCGCGGAGCGCTCGGATCGCTCTCCAGCTTGCGCCGCAGCCGTAGGACCTGCACGTCGATGCTGCGGTCGAAAATATCCTCGTGCATGCGTGTCGCCTGTAGAAGATGTTCGCGGGTAAGCGGCCGTTGAGGCGCGTCGAGAAAGGCGGTGAGCAGCGCATACTCTCCCTTCGTCAGAGCAACAGAGCCTCCCGCGGCGTCGGTAAGAGCTCGCGTGGATCTGTCAAGCTTCCAACCGCCGAACGCATAGCGGCCCCTCGCTTGGTCCCGCTGGGACGCGCCGCGGCCGCTCTCGCGCCGCCGCAGTACGGCGCGTATGCGGGCCAGAAGCTCCCGTAACCCGAATGGTTTCATGACGTAGTCGTCGGCGCCGAGTTCAAGACCGACTACCCTGTCGATCTCATCACGGCGATGACCCGTGGTGATGATCACAGGAACATCGGAGCGCGATCGGATCTCACGAAGCAGATCCAGGCCGTCCTCCCGGCCGAGGCGCAAATCAAGGATGACCAGGCTGGGCTCTTCAATACAAAACTGCCTCAACAAGTCCTGTCGCCGCTGAATTCCGACGGCGCGCATATTGTGCTCTTCAAGGTAGTTCAACACCATGCGCTGCATGGCCGGGTCGTCGTCAATGACCAGAACGCTGGCCGAGGGGCTGCTTTTGTCGCTCGCGCCCTCATGAAATGAGTTAAATGTCCGGACATCGTCACGGCCGGACCCGAGCACTTCTGCATTCACCACGGTCATTCGCCTTCAGCCAACAAGGAATCCTTCATCGTCGGACTGCTCCAAAATTGAACAATAGCGTACCAGTCACATATGCTTTGAACCCCGGTGACTTGTCGGCGCCGGATATGCGCATGCCTTCTCGGACGCCGAAAGCAAGAAGTTCGCCTTGGTGCGCGTTGAGCCAGCTAACGGACGAAACCGCCCCGCCGGGACGTGCCCCCAACATTGGAGAACGGGTCCGGCTAAGTTCCCTAGACCTCGGCAGCTTCGGCTACCCGCAGATCCTGCCGCTCAAAGCCGGTTTCGCCAAACATCTTCTTGAGACTCCCGCTGAAAGCAGGATCTATCCGTTTGTCGCGCAAGCGGGGGATATTGTGTTACGCCTTCGCCGGAATATCAACGCCAGCCGATAGCTGCAGCAACGCTAAAAACGACGTTTCCTCTTACCATGCTTGTGACAATTTCTTGATGCGACACCGTGCCGCGCCTGCGAACCGCGCACTGACGTTCAAACCGTGAGGCTGGAGGACTGCTGCGGTAGGTTAGCTGAGCCGAACGCTTAACCTGTGGGGATCGCCGTCAGGGCGCGTCCGCCGTATTTCGCGGCCTGGGCCTAACGTCACGACATGGTGATCGGTTTTGAGGGAATCGAGTTGGCCGGATTCAATGTCACCGCGGCCAAGGGCCAAACGAATAGCTATCGCGCGGATTTGATCCGGCGGATCCGCGATTCAGGACTCTAATGCCAGGCGCTCGGCGCGACGGGCAACCAGCTGATATGAAACCACCGCTAGCAGCGAGCAAAAAGTCATTACGGCGGTCATCGAAAGCGCCGAATGCCCATCAAACAAAACGACCACAAGCGCGCTGGATCCTGCGCCGGCCAATACCTGGATGCTTCCGGCCGCGGCGCCGGCGGAGCCGGCGACCCGCGGCAACGGCTGCATCGCCGCGTTCATCGCGTTCGGCGTTATCAGCCCGAACGCGAGTGTGGCGGCGATCATGAGCGAAATGACAAGCGGCAGCGGCGTCCAGCGAGCCAGCGTCATAGCCAGCAGCATCGTTGCGCAGACCGCCAGCAGGGCCAATCCAATCGTCAACGGATAACGCGGCGATATCCCCAGAGCGGCGAGCCGTCCGTCGACGAAAGCGCCGCTCATGACCGCCACCGCGCTTGTGCCGAAGATCAGGCCGTAAGTGCCGGGCCTTAGCCTCATGACGTTGATGAAGAACAGCGAGGACCCGCTGGCATAGGCGAAGATCGCCCCGAAAGCGCAGGCGTTGACGAGGATGTACCCAAGGCAGATTGGATGCGCCAGGACGCGGAGATAGTTGCGGACAATGGCTGATGGCATAAAACGCGTGGCGGGGTCGATCTTGGCGCTCTCAGCCAAAGCGAGGGACACCGCGACCAGCAAAGCGACGCCCACCGCGAAGAGGGCCGCGTAGATTAGGCGCCAGCCGCCGAGCGCGAGCAAGGCGGCGCCCAGCGTCGGCGCGGCCATGGGAACGATATTGATGGCGATGATGACATAGGAGATCCTGGCGCGCGCGGCGCTGCCCTCGAACAGATCACGGACGATCGCCAGGGCGATGGTCGTGCTCGCGGCGCCCGCCCCTTGGACGAAGCGCCAGGCGAGGAGCGCCGACAGCGATTGCGCGACCGTGCAGCCGATGCTGGCTATGACGAACAGCGCACAGCCGAATACGACGACCGGTTTACGCCCGTAATGATCGGAGACCGGCCCATAGACGAGCGGCGCCGCGGCGAGGCTCATCATGAAGACGCTCAGCGTCAAACCGACCTCTGACGGAGAGGCGCCGAGCGCGTCGCCCGTAGCCGCGAGGGCTGGCAGGCTCATGTCGATGCCGAACGATGGAACGGCGGCGAGAAGGCCCAACAGCACGGTGAAAGCGACGGAAGTAGGTTTGATGTGCAAGGGTCAGGGTCCACTTATAGGCCGCGCGCGACGCGTCGCCCGCCGCCAGGCTGCCGTTGATTTCGGGCGCCGCGGACAAGACCGAATTAATAAGGGGCCTCGCCTCGGCGGCGACGCGCGAGCCCGCTTGACGTCCACGCGCCTTTTGCAAGCGTGCGTTCGGCCATCGCGCGAGTCGGATGCGCTACAACCCCTATTGGCGTCATGGGCGCCCCCGGCGGGGAGGCAATTCGGACAATCTACAAGCACGCCGCGATAAGAAGTTCTTCGATTTTTTCCAAAAGCGACGGCAGCGGCTTGTAACTGGTGTGCAGCAGGCCGAGCGCCCCATTAACGGTCGCGACTCCGATCTCCTGCTCGCCTTCGAACCCCGCGAGTATGGAGGGCCCCCATAGCGTTGTGATCGTCAGGGCGCCAATGCTCGTCTCGATCGGCAAAATCCCCAGGTTGCTTATATTAATTTCAAAGTTGAGCCCCGCCATGAGCGCGGCGATCTGACGTTTATCCGGGCGCTTTGAGATGGCCTGTCCAATCGTCTCCATCATGTGGGACATGGCCCCGGGCGCCTGCAACAGAGCGATGCTTCGTTTCGTCAGTCTCGCCGTTTTCCAGAAGCCGTCAGTCTGCGGCTCTACCGCAATCGTTCCGCCGCCAGCGAGCAGCGCGACGTCCTCATCCGCCCCGATCATCCCCCGCGCGTCGATCGCCGAACATACATTGACCGTGGCTTCTCTCAGCTCGCCGGAGAGTTGCCTTGCAGCTTCAACCGCAGTGACGATCAGCGCCGCGTGGACGGTCGTCTCTTCCGCGCGGCTGCGTCGGCGCAATTCGTTGGTCAACGCGCGGGTAAGTTTGAGGCGACTGACGCGGGGAAAGGAGCCGTCTGGTTGTCGGTAGACGTCCGGCCTGGCTGGCGCGTCCACCGCCGGCTCTTTGGCGAGCATTTCGTCGGCCTCCGTCTCCCCAACTGCCGCGAGTAAGTCGTCCAGCGAACCAATTGGCGGTAGCAAATCGAGCATCTCGCCGGCGATCGCCAAAAGTGCATCTCTGATCGCGAATACCAGGGACTTGGCGTCTGCTATTGAATGATGCGCTGACAGGATAACAGCTGTTCGATGAGGCTGGTGCAGCACCACCGCGCGGACCAGCGGGGCGCGGCAGGCATCGAAGGCCGTCGCAAGTTCTCTCTCCATTTCGGCCTCCCACCGCAGATCGTCGCTTGCGACGATGCGCAGAGGGATGCGCGCGCCCGCGACACGGCGAAAGCAAACCAGACTACCTTCGTCCAATTCAATCTTGACCGAAAAAAGAGGATGGCGCCGCTGCACCATATCGAAAGCCGCGCGCCAGGCTTTGACCGTCGTCGGCCCTTCGATCTCGGCGCAAACGGCAAAATGGTATGGCATGTGTTGGTCCTTAAGCCAGAACATCTGCTCGAGTTTTCCAAGCGGCCGCATCAAGGTCGTGGGCTGGGACGAATAATTCATCTCTTGTCTCTCCATTCTCCAGTATTGGCGCAGGGCGCGAGAGGACCGTGGCGTTGGCATGGCTCAGTTTCGAAGCAGACGCTTCCGCATCAGGCGATTGTGCGGGCGCGTCGATGCGACGATCGCCTCCATCTCGCCTACAAGGCCAGATGAACTCGAGGTCGGCTTCGATCGCTCGGCCTAACCGGTGCGCAGCGATGCGAAAATGTGGCTCGCTGAGCAGGCGCTTCAATGCGTCGACAATCTCCGCTTCAGAGGCGGTTGGGGGCAACGTGAGTCCCACGCCCCGAGCTTCCGCCCGCAACGCGTTGTCGTTCTGATCGCGCCCCATTGGCATGATGAGGAGAGGCAGACGGTGGAGCAGGGCGCGGCTCAACGTCCCATGTCCTCCGTGCGTCACGACCAGAGACACTTCCTTCATCACTGCGTCGTGCGGAGCGCTGTGTAGCAGCGTCACGTTTTTCGGCGCGCGCAAAGGGCTGCCGACCAAGGCGGGACCGGTCGTTACGACGGCGTCGATTTCGAGGCCGCCCAACGCGTTTACGACGCGCTGCAGAACGTCAACCTGGTCCTGGTACGTGGTGCTGAAAGAGACCAATGCGCGCGGCCGTTCCAGTTTTTGCGACCAAGGGGCCGTCCAGGGCTTTGACCAACCTGGTGGATCGAGCAATGGGCCGATATAGCGCACATTTTCGGGGAGGTAGTCGGCCGGGAGGTCGAACGCCGCGCTTATCGCCAACAGGAAGCGCTCAGGCCGATCGTATTGATCGAACACATGATGCAACCTGGCGAGGCCCTGGCTCTCGCGAGCGTCATTCAACATGGGCAACCACTCATTCAACGCCGTTGCAAACTGCTCATTTGCCGCCTCGACTTCGGCTCGCTCCGCGAAGCTACGCGGCGGCGCCAGGCCGGCGCCGATATGCCCGACGCCGGACAGCGGCCGGACGCTGACGTGAGGCGAAATCATTGCGCATGGGATGCCTGCGGCCTCCGCGGCCATCGCCGAGCCGAGCAACAAGTCGTGGGCGAGGAGAGCGTCGGTTGGCGCCGCGGCGAGCTCCTCTCGGGTATCCGCGGCGCAGGCGGCGGCGGGACCAAACAGGATCCGGTCGCAGAAGCCCCTCAAGTCTGAGGGATCGAGCCTAGCCAATATAGGTTCGAGGTCCGCGTAGCTCGGCGCGCGCCGCCACGCCGCGAAGCCAAACCCCGCGGCCTCAACCTCGTCGCGCAAATCTGCGTCCGCAATCAAGCGGACTCCATGGCCGCTATGGCGCAATTGGCGTCCCGCGGTCAGTAGAGGGCCGAGATTGCCGGCGACGCCCCAACAGGCCAAAAGAAAATTGCATGGCATAGACATGTTCTCCTCACGCAGTCTCAAGTGCTGCAGGCGCTGACGCAAAAACCGCGGCGTCGAGGGGTTGCCGTCGATGTTCAAATGTCGGCGACGCACCCAATTGAACCCGTCCGAACGCGAACCAACCGGCTCCTCAAATTCTGGAGGGTGCGGGCCAAGGTTTCGGAGGTATTACCCCGCATCGACTTTCAGGGATCGTCGCAAGCCGAGGCTACCGCTTCGTGTCAAGAGGCAGTTGAATTGTTACAGCTGCAACGCCAGGCCTTAAATTGATGATCTACCCCAGCCACAGACCGCGGGCGATGGACGCACAGGAGCCGACGGAGCTGTCATCGACTCGGGCGTTTCCCGCATCAGGAAGCGCCGTGACCGGATTCGCCGAGGCGCGCGATGCGATCGCGCTATTGCGGATCAGATCCTCGCCGCCTAAATCAAGGCGCCACGACTGCGTATTCGGTGACGAAACCGGCAAGCGTTGAAAGCAAGAAATGATGGGGCAGATTATCGTCGACATGCCTGGATCGAAAATTTCTAGCAGTCGCTGCAGATTCTTATTTCCAGTGGATCGCCCTGATTGTGCATAGCGCGATGGACTATCTGCGAAGGCCGCGAATCCTCCCTGTGGCGCAGGACCGTGGCGCCGACGGAAGTTGGGTCGCTTTGGGCCGACGGACCCGAAGGGGACCGACCTCCAGCCTGAGATGTGGCGTCCGTTGGACCGGATTGTGGATTGGGCGATGCGGTCGCAATGAGGGTCGCGACAAATGGAGCCATTAGGCTAATTCCGGCCATCGACTTTTCCTTCGGTTCATATCCCGTCGCCTGGACTATCCACGCGCCGGAACCGCGCTGCTGGCGTGGTCGTAGGATTTATCAAGACGCCGCGTTTCGTCGCGATTTCACAAAAAAGGAAAAGCGTTGCGATGGTAACGCGCCTCTTCGACGATTGAGAACGTGACCAGAAGAGTTGGGCCCTGTCAGCTGCGGCGCTTGGCTTCACGGGTGTCGAGCTGCGCGAGCGCACCGAGTTCGTTCGCGCACAAGCTCCGGTTCGCCGAAAATCTATTTGTAGTTCGAGGGCGGCGAAGCTTTTTAGGCGAATCGCGCCGAACGTCAGAAGAGCGACCAGGATCCCGGTGATTTCCAGGGGCGGATCTGTCTTGGGTGGCGGCCGTGTCTCGGGCGATCACGTCGCCGTCTTGACCATCGCGCTCTTTGATCTCAGCTCCACGGCGAATTTGATTAAAGCCGGCGTCGTCGCCACGGCGAGCTTCTGTTTGATAAGCGTGACGGCATTGGCGACGGTTTTGTAGCCAAGCGAAAGCTGGACCGAGATCTCGGTCAGGCTTTGGCCGTCGCCGAGAAGTTTCACGATCTGCCTTTCCCGCTCATTCAAATCGCGCAGGGGATCGTTGGCTGGTGTCACGTTGAGCATCGCGAGAGTTTGCGCCACCGCCTGACCGAGATAGATCGATCCCGCTCGCACCCTGTCGATCGCATGCAGGATTGCATTCGGATCGTCATTCTTCGTTATGTAACCCCTTGCGCCTTTCTCCAACGCGAGGGTCACGAAGCTTGGCGCCTCATACATGCTGAATATGACCACCTTCGCCGCGGCATTGTCATCCATGAGCTGCTGGATGATGTCGAAGCCGCTTGCGTCTGGCAGCCCGACGTCCAGCAGAATGACGTCGGGCGCAAACTCGCGGTTGAGGACGAGACCGGCTGTCGCCGACGAGGCTTCCCTCACGAAGACGTCCGAACGCCGGCCAAGAATGCGCTGACAGCCGTCGGACACGATCGGATGATCTTCGATGACCAACACTTTCACCGGGTTATCCATAACGCATTGAGCCTCGCAACGCCCCTTCTGGAGTGGCGCGCCGCCTCGAACGGACCGCGCGCCGATGGACCGAGCTAGAATTTTACCTTCACGCCAGCGTAGACCGATATCGGCTGGGCCACGGTGACGGCCTGCTGGTTGGCGACCGCGACAAGGCCGTTAGCGGGATTGTTGTTGAACAAGGTCTGATTGACGTTTCCGCCGGTCGTGGTTGGATCGAAGAAGGTGCCAAAGGTCGCATAATGGTGATCGGTCACGTTGTTGATCAGGCCGAATACCTGGATCTGATCGTTGATGTCGTACGTCCCGCGCAGATTGACATAGTAGTAGGCCGGAAGTTTCGGATTCTGGTTGGCGTCGTCGCCAACGAAATATTGGCTGCCGACCAGAACAGATTCGACGGTTAACTTGAGTTGCGGCGTTGCCGCCCAGGTTACGCCGAGCTTGGCGAGATTGCTCGGGATGCCCGGGATGCGATCGCCAGGCGTGACAAAAATATTTCCGCTCGCGTCGGCGAAGGGATTGTTCGGCGAGGAGAATGTCGCCGAGAACTGGTACGTCGCATCGACATGGGCGTAGTTGGCATAAAAACTTAGCGGGCCATAGTTGTACTGCAAGCCAAGTTCAGCGCCTTGACGCAGCGTTTCCGGAACGTTGGTGAAAAAGCCCTGGCCGGAGATCGGGCTCGCCTCGTTGACGATGTCGTTGGTGCTGGTGATGTGGAAGATGCCGGCGTTGTAGACCAACGTTCCCCAGCCGTTGGGAATAATCAGCGTGCCGCGGGCGCCGCCTTCCCATGTATGCGCGACGACCTGCTCGAGCGGCGGGTCGGAGACCAGAGCTGTCTCCAAAAGACAGGGTTGGTTGGGATTGGAGCACTGGCTTTCAAGCGGCGTCGGCGCCCTGTTCGACTCAGAATAGCCGCCATAGAAGGTCAATGCCGGCGAGGCGGTATAGGTGAACCCAACCACAGGGTTGATGCGGCTATAGGAGTTATCCGAATTATCGTTAGGGTCTTCTCCGCTTGCATCCGTAAGGAGAATGTCGGCGACATTATACCGCGCGCCGGCGGTCACCGCGAATTCTTTCGTTACGTTAAACGTGTCAAGCGCGAAGACGCCGAAATAGGTGGCTTGAGAGTGGACCCAGACGGAGTTGAAGCCGACATTCCCTTGGGTCTCTAATTGTGCCTCCGAGCCCGGAAAGCCAAGATAGAGGTTTTGGAAGTTCGGATCAAGGACGCCCAAGGTTGTTGACGACGAGAAGTGCGTGTAGCTCTGATCCACGCTGCCGCCGAAGACGAAATAGTTGTCGTGATCTAGAATCTTATCTTTGTCCGTGAGCTGTTCCTGCGTGCCGAAGGTCGAAGTGTGCGTCGCGGTGTACGTCGTCGTTCCATAGGGGAAAGTCCCGCCGAGGCCGGAGCCGGTGAGGAAGGGAATCGGCTGACCATGGTTGGTGAATTGGAAATCGTTAATCCCGTTCGGGGTACTAAATCCGGTGGAAGGCAGGCACGCCACGCCCGGCGTTCCACCAGAGAGATTTTCGTCTGTGCTGCAATCTTCAATGTCGGCGTCGTTGCCGTCGATATGAAATTGATCGAACTGCCGGAAGTAGAAGTTGCTGGCGAGCGACCATTTCGGCCAGAGGTCGAACCGGCCCGTGAGCTGCGCCAGGCCTGACTGATTGTTCGTCGTCTGCGGAGACGTGAAGACGGAGTTATATTGTTGGTCGACCAGAACCTGGGGCGTCGTACCCAGAGCGCCGAGCAAGCTGCGGCTGAACGCGCCGATCGCGTGGATCTCTGAATCCGGCGTGCGATAGCCGATGTCGGCATAGACGCGCTGAAGATTTGACGCGCTGAATTGACGAAAGCCGTCATCTCGCAGCGCATCGGTCGCGAAATAGACGCTGTAGTCGCCGTACTGCTTGCCATATTGTAGAGTGCCGTACACGCGGCCGTAGGATCCGCCAAGGATCGAGGCTTCGCCGCCTTGATAGGTGAAGCCGTTCTTCATGGTGAAGCTCAGCGCGCCGCCGAGCGCGTTCAGTCCGAAGATCGGGTTGTTGGTGTAGACGTCCGCGCGGTCGATCGCGATCGGCAGAATAAGATCAAGATTGACGGCGTCGCCGAAGGCCTCGTTGACGCGCACGCCGTTCTGGTAGATCGCAAGCCCCTCCGCTGTTCCCGATATGCGGGATGCGTCAAACCCACGGTAGAAAAAGTCGGGGGAGAAGATCCGTGCCGTCGACATCGATAGCGATCGCGGCCGGAACGTGATCCGTCAGGGCGTCGGTCACCGCGGGCGATTTCTTGTCCGAGAATTGCTGTCCGGTTACGGTCGAAATGAACGCCGGCTGGGTGTTGCGATCGACGACGCTGCCGCCAGGAACCGGAGTAGGAGACACAACGTAGACCTCGGGCAGGGCGACGACATTGGGGGCGACATTGGGGACGTCCTGCGCCCTCGCAGCGCCTGCGAACGCGACGGTTCCGAGCGCCATTGCGGTCGCGAACGACCGGGCCTTTCGCGTTCTCATGAGAAGTCTCCCCTCGTATTCTGATGCGCTTCGTTAGCAATCGGGCGCGGCGCAGGTGCGTCTTGACCGTACGCATGAAAAGATACGGGGGCTTCCGCGGAGAGCAACAATAATAGCGCGATACGCGGGATAAACAGATCATGCGTTGCGACTATGTTACAGGTGAATATTTGCGCTGTGATATTCTGTACTGCAAGCCATGAACTATTCTAACATAATAGAGAGTTTATGACTTTAGAGGCGCACATAGTGCACCCCGGGTAATATATCCGTTCGGTTTCGTGAGCGCCGACCGATCGATTGCGCCCGCGTCGCCAATGCTTGAGAACGCATAATTGCAGGGCCGAGGATGCTCCGGCGCGTCAGGCTTCGGGCAGACGGCGAAGCAGCCGCCTCGCCGCAGCAAGATGCGCCGGACGCAATGTTTCGCCATCGAAATGGAGCGCCGCCGCGCCGGGCGCCGCCGCGAAAGCGGCGATGATGGCTTTCGCCCGAGCGATGGCCTCGGCCGCCGGCGTGAAAACCGCGTTGATGATCTCGACCTGGCTTCGGTCGATCGCCAGCTTGCCGTCGAAGCCGTCGCGCCGGGCGGCCTCACAGTCGATCCGCAGTCCCGCGCCCTCGCGCGCATGATAGATGGCGTCGATTGCCAGCGCATCGGCCGCCCGGGCGGCGAACAGCGTCAGGCTTCGCGCGAGCACATATGGCGCGGTGTGGACGCCCTCCGAATCCCGGCTCCTTTCGGCTCCGAGGGAGGCCGAAAGCGCGTCGGCGCTCCAGCAAAGCGCGGCGAGGCGGCGGCTCGCGCCGGCGAGGCTTCCCATGTTTAAAATCGAAGCCGCGCTGTCGCCGACGAAGGCGATGATATGGGTCGCGCCATCGGCAAGGCCGCATTCGGCTTCCTTGACTGCGAGTTTGGCGGCAAGCTGTTGCAACGCCTGCCCGTTCAGGCATTGCGGCAGGGCGATTCCGATCTGGCGCATCTGGCATGAGCGCGTCGAGATCCCGATCGATCTCAGCCGTGTCGAGCGCGTTGATCCGCACATAGAGCCCTGGCCGCCGCGTCTTCGCCTTGGCGGCGCAAATCAGGGCGGCTGCGTTTTTGTGCGCGCGCGCCCTGTCCGCTGGCGAGGCGCGGTCCGCAAGGTCGAGGCACAGCCCATCCGCTCCGCTGCCCAGCGCCTCGGCGAGTTTGCTCTCATCATCGGCGGGGACGAGAAGGAGCGAGCGCATGGAACTCAGAGCCGCCGAGCCGTCACAGGGCCTGCTCCATTTTCGAATGGACCTTCATGTCGCGCATGAAGATGTAAGTCATGAGGGAGATGAAGATGAGCGCGGTGGCGTACCAGAAGAAGCCCGCCTCGAAGCCGGCGTTCTTGAACGCCAGCGCGACCCAGTCGGTGGAGCCGCCGAACATCGCAACGGTCAGCGCGTAAGGAATGCCGACGCCCATGGCGCGCACGGCCGTGGGGAAGAGCTCGGCCTTCACGATCGCCGCGATCGACGTGTAGCCGCTGACGATGGCCCAGGCGGCGCAGATCAGAAGGAAAGCTGCGAACGGGCTTTTGGCGTGCTGCAGAGTCGTCAGCAGCGGAACGGTGCCGAGCGTTCCAAGAACGCCAAAGCCGATCAGCAGCGGCTTGCGCCCGATCCTGTCGGACAGCGCGCCGTAGAGCGGCTGCAGCACGAGGGCGAAGACGAGCGAGCCGGCGGTGATCAGCGTCGTCTGCCCGTCGTTGAGCCCGACCGACAGTTTGAGGAATTTCTGCATATAGGTCGTGTAGGTGTAGAAGGCCGAGGTGCCGCCGATCGTGATGCCGACGACGAGCGCCATGGTCCTCCAGTCGCGCGCCAGAATGCGCCACGGATTTTCGCGTTCGACGAGGGACCTCGCGGCGATGAAAAGCTCCGTTTCGGGCATGTCGCGGCGCAGCAGATAGGCGAGGATCGACAACAGCGCGCCGACGACGAAGGGAATGCGCCAGCCCCAGGCTCTAAGCTGCTCCGGCGTCAGAAACAGCTTTTGCAGCGCGAGCAGCACGAGGATGGCGCAGAGCTGCCCGCCGATCAGCGTGACATACCAGACGCCAGAGTAGAAGCCGCGTCTCTCTGGATGCGCGACTTCGCTGAGATAGGTTGCGCCCGATCCATATTCGCCGCCCTGGGAAAGGCTCTGCATCAGACGCGCGATGGCGAGAACGACCGGCGCCGCGACCCCGATGCTGGCGTAGCCGGGGGTCGCGGCGATCAGCAGCGAGCCGAGGCACATCAAAAGGACGCTGCCGGTCAGGGCGTTGCGCCGTCCATGCCGGTCGGCCAAATAGCCGAACAGCGCGCTGCCGAGCGGCCGCACGAAAAACGCCGCCGCGAAGAGGGACGCCGCGGCGAGTTGCTGCGCGAGCGGATCGGATTGCGGAAAGAAGGCGCCGGCGAAATAGAGCGAGAACGCCGAATAGGCGTAAATATCGTACCATTCGATCAGATTGCCCGCCGAGCCGATCAGGACCGCCCGGTCGCGCCGGCGAATGTCGGCCGCCTCGAAACCATCGGACGGCGCGCCTTCGACCCACGCCGCCTCGGCCGTCTTCGCCGCGGCGTCGGGCTTTCGGGATGCGGCGCGCTCGCGCATTGGCTGGCCTTTCATGCGCCTAAGAGCGGGATGAGGAAAAGTGCGAGCGCTTTTGCCGCATCCTGCTCTCAACTATTGAAATCGATCATCGTGAGCAGGCGTCGCTCCGCATCAGGCCCGCGAGCTTGGCGTAGTGCAACAGCAAAATCGTCTTGGCGTCGATGATTTCGCCGCGCTCGATCATGGCCAAAGCCTCGTCCAGCGTCGGCTCCATAATTTCGATGTCCTCGCCCTCATGTTCGAGACCGCCGCCTGCGCCGATGCGGTCGGACGCGGCGTATTCGGCGACGAAGAAGGTGAGCTTCTCGCAAAAGGCGCCGGGGCTCGTATAGCCCTCGAACAGGCGGCGCGGATGGCGCACCCTGAAGCCGGTCTCCTCCTCGGCTTCCCGCGCGATGCGCGTTTGCGGGTCGGCGCCCTCGAGGCGGCCGGCGCAGACCTCGATCAGGCTGTCGCGTCCCTGTTTGAGCCAGGCCGGCAGCCGGAACTGGCGCACGAGCACGACGGTCTTGCGGGTCGGATCGTAAAGCAGGATCGCGGCGCCGTCGCCAGTGTCGTAAATTTCGAACGCGTGCGTCTGAAAGCGCCCATCGCGACGCCTCAGTTCAACGCCGAGCCGTTCGAGCAGGCCAAAGCCGCGCGCGACGATCTCTCGGCTTAGGATGCGGGCGCGTTCCTTCATGCTCAATATCCAAATTGCTCGCGCAGAATCCGCTCGTTCAGCGAATGGCCGGGATCGTGGAGCAGGAGGAGATCGGTGTCGTGATCCATCGCGACGCAGACCTCACGGACATTGCGCAGCTCGAAATGGTCGGCGACCGCGGCGACCGGCCGTTTCTCAGCCTCGAGGATCTCAATGGTGACTTTCGCCCTGTCCGGCAGCAGCGCTCCGCGCCAGCCGCGCGGCCGGAAGGCCGAGATCGGCGTCAGCGCCATGATTGGCGCGTCGAGCGGCAGAATCGGGCCATGCGCGGCGAGGTTATAGGCGGTTGAGCCGACCGGAGTCGCCACCATGACGCCATCGCCCGCGAGCTCCTCCAGCCGCTCCTTGCCGTCGATGGAGATGCGCATCTTGGCCGCCTGATAGGACTGGCGCAGCAGCGAGACTTCGTTGATCGCGCGCGCTTTGGAGACGGCGCCTTCGCGGTCGGTCGCCTCCATCAGCAGCGGATGCACGATCCTGGCTTCGGCGGCGCGCAGGCGGCTTTCGAGATCGAACACCGAAAAATCATTCATGAGGAAGCCGACCGAGCCGCGATTCATGCCGTAAATCAGTTTATTGCTGCCCATGAACCGATGCAGCGTCTGCAGCATCAAGCCGTCGCCGCCAAGCGCGACGATGATGTCGGCCTCGCTCCGGACTGGCATCGCCATAACGCTCGACCAGCGCGTCCCGCGCGGCGATTCCTTCCGGCGTTTCGTTGGAGAGGAAGGCGATTTTCTCGATAGCGAATTGCGGCCTTCGCGCCAGCGGCCATGGTTTATCGCTCCAGCGGCAAAGCGTTGACATAGCCGCAAGCCGCGCTCGCCGTAAAGCAAAGCCTCGATTTCTCACGCCCGCCCGAAAAATCAGGACGGCAATTTAGCCGCCTTGCGCGATCGGCTTGGCGCTGTCGCCGGCGAGCAGAAGCTGCGGGACCTGTGTAAACGTCCAGCGCCCGCCGCGTCGGTCGAACACCCAGACCACGTCGTAACGGCCATAAGGCCACCCCTGCGGCGCGGTGGTTTTATCGCCGAGGATCGCATTGGCGATGAGATGCATGCCGTCGTGCTTCCAGGCGACAAGCGCCGGCCCGTCGCACGATCGCATGTCATCGACGAGCGCGATCTCGTCGCCGGCGAAATGATCGCGATTGAGTTCGAGTTGAAGCAGCTCGGCGAGCGGGACGAGAGTGTGCTGCGGCCGCAGGCTCGGATCTTCAGGCGCCGCCTTGCAGGCGTAAAGCGAAGCCGGCCGGGCGAGGCCATGCTGGGCGAAATGGCCGTCGACGGGCGCGAAAAACCGCACGAGGGCGCCGGCGCGCTGCCAGCCGCGCACGGTGAGGGATTCCTTGTCCTTGCGCCCGTCGAAGCCGACGCCGCGCAGGGATTTGTCCGCGTTGGGGCGCTCGGCGTGGCGGATCAGCATGATTTTATCGCAAGGCATCGGCGTTCGCCTCCGATAGGGGTCGTCTTAACGCCCCGTGCGCGGAATTCGCCATGGCTATGGGGTTAGCCAGGCCGCACAGCCAGCAGTTTCCGCAATGTCGCGACGGTGGAGAAATCCGCGACGCCGTCGACCAGCGCCGGCCGGAAATGGCGCTGGAAGGCGCGGACGACGGCCTGGGTGCCTCCGTCGTAGCGCCCGTTCGACCTCGACGCCATAGCCATAACGCGTCAGCAGCGTTTGCACTTCCTTGACGTCGTCGCCCTCGGCGCCTGGTTCAAGCCGGGGCCCGTCGGCGATCGGGCAGGGCGCGACGTAATGGCCGACGCCCGCCTTGGCGAGCTGCGCCCAGGGGAAGAACTCGCCGGGATCAATTTTGCGGTCGGGCGCGATGTCCGAATGGGCGAGCACTCTGTCGGACGCAATGCGCCAGCGCGCGATAATGTCCTGGCTGAGCGCGATGACGGTGGCGATCTGCGGTTCCGGATAGGGGTAGGCTGCGGCGCCGTCCTTATGGCCCTGATGGGCGATCTCGACGCCGATCGAGACATCGTTCATGTCGGTCTCGCCGGCCCAGACGCCGCGGCCGGCGTGCCAGGCCCGGCGCGCTTCCGGCACGAGCTGCAACAGCGCGCCGTCTGGCATCACGACGTAATGGGCGGAGACCTGGTGAACCGGATCGCAAAGCAGCTTGATCGCCGCCTCGCCGGTTGGCACCCCGGTATAGTGCAAAATCAGCGAATCTGGCGTGCGGCCTCGTTTGCGCTCGCCGTGATTGGGCGAGGCGCATGGCGTCGCGAGCAAATCGGTGTCGATTTTAATAGCCGTGATATCCTGGTGCGCAGAAGGCGTTCCCATAGGGATCAAAGACGATGTGCGGGCAAACCGGCGGCGGCGGCGGCGGCGGATAATAGCCTGGCGGCGGCGGTGGCGGATTGACCGGACGCGTATTGGCGCCGACGATCGCGCCGGTCGCCGCGCCCAGCGCGCCGCCGACGAGCGCCGCGCCGACGCCCCCGCCGGTCGCCGCGCCAATCGCCGCGCCGGTCGCGCCGCCGATGGCGCCGCCGCTGACCGCCCGCTGCTCGGGCGTATAGCCGCATCCGGCGAGAGCGATCGAAGCTGCGGCGACGGCGGCCAAAGGAATGATGGTTCTCATGCCTGATCCTAGCATCGGGTTAGCGTGGCTCCAAACAGCCGGCATTGCGGCGGGGGGTCAAGTCAGAACCCTTTCTTGTTAAGAATTTCCTTCCAATGCGACGTTTTCGACACATGCGCGGCGGCGCCACGAGCATTTCTCATTTCACCGGGTTTGAAAATGCTCTATGCCGCAAACAGCCAGTCGGCCGGATGGCCGCCGCCTCAGGGCGGAGGAAAGTCCGGGCTCCACGGAGAAACGGTGCCGGATAACGTCCGGCGGGGGCGACCCCAGGGAAAGCGCCACAGAAAACAAACCGCCCCGGCCTCGCGCCGGCGGCAAGGGTGAAACGGTGCGGTAAGAGCGCACCGCGCGCATGGCGACATGAGCGGCACGGCAAGCCCCACCGGGAGCAAGACCGAATAGGGGCGATGCGAGGTTTCAGAACCTTAGATCCGTCTCTGGATCATCGCCCGGGTTGGTTGCTCGAGGCGGCCGGCGACGGCCGTCCCAGAGGAATGGCCATCACGCGTCGCGGTTTCCGCGGCGCCGTACAGAACCCGGCTTACAGGCCGGCTGGCGGCAAATCTCATCCGAAAGCAGATGCGAAAAAGGGCATGAACATCAGCGTTCATGCCCTTCTTTCGTCAAAGGAGGTCGCTGACTTCGCCCGTCAGACTAGCCGAGCCTTCCCGACGCGTGCGCCAGCATCGTGTAGACGAGGCCGGTCTCCGAGATCAGATAATTGCGCAGCGCCGCCTGATCGGCATTGTCGCGGTTCAGTTCGCCGAGCAGGCGCTCGAATTCCTGGATATAGCGGTCGACGGTGGCGTGGAACTCCGGGTTCAGCCGATAGCGGCGGCGCACCTCGTCGGCGGTCTGCGCGCCGCGGCCGATATAGATCCGGTGCGAGAAGGCGCCCGTCTCGCCGCGCCGATAACGCTCCCAGGCCTCGGCTGCGGCGTCGGGATCGACCATGCGGGCGACGTCGAGAGACAGCGCGTCGAGAGGTTGTGTGGCCGGCGCTGGCCTCGGCGCAAGGCCTTTGGGCGCAATGTCCCTCATGGTTCGCGTCGGCGCGGCCGGCTCCTCGGTCGAGGCGCGCGCCAGCAAGTCAGACAGCCAGCCGCCGCGCTCCGTCGCAGGCGCGCCTTCCGCCCGGCCTGGCCGTGACGGCGGCGCCGACGCGCGGCGCGGCTCGGGTGCGGGGCTCGGCGCCGCCGGCGCTGCGGGTTCGGCTGGCGCCGCTGCGCGCCACGCCGGAGCGGCGGGCTGCTGCGGGGTGGCGGCCGGGCGCGGCGCGGCGGCGGGCGGCGCGCGGTCGCCGGCGAGCCCAGCCGAGATGTCGAGCGCGCGCCCCGAGCGGCTCACGATATCGCTGAGCTCTTTGAGAGCTTTGATCTCGTCGGCGACGATCTTGCGCATCGAGGCGGCCTGCTGCGCGGTCTCCTGCGGCAGATCGGCGGCGCTGGCGCGAACGGCTTCGCGCGTCGCCGCGAGCTCCTCCTGAATTTGCCGCGACATCGCGCGCAACTCCGCGGCCGCCGTCTGGAAGCGCTGCGTTCCCTGGCTGAATATGCCGTCGATTTCGGCGTTGGCCTGTTCATAGGCCGCCCGCATCGTCGCGGCGGTGCGCTCGCGCTCGGCCGCGATATTGGCGCGGATGTCGGCGAACTGCCGGTCGATCATGCCGCCCGCCGATTGCGAGGTTTCCGCGATCAGCGAACCGATCTCGCGCGCGCGGCCCTCGGCGTTCTGGAACGCCTCTTCGATCAGCGTCGCGAACGAGCCCATGACGCCTTCGAAGTCGTCGCGGCGCTCATTGACCGCGAGCAGAAGCGCGTCGAGCGAGCTGCGGCGGGCGTTGAGCATCCCGTCGAGCTCGCTTTGCGACCGCGCCAGCTCGCCGGCGGCGGCGGAGAGGGTTTCGCCATGGCCGGCGATCGTCTCGGCGACGCCGCCCGCCTCGAAGAGGGTCTGCCCGGCAGCCTGATTGACGCGCTCGAGTTCGCTCGAGACGGCGCCGAGGAGCCGTCTGAAATCGTCCATGCGCTGGCTGAGCGACTGCTCGATGGCGGCGAAATTGGCCCCGGCGACGCCAATCGAGTTCTGCAGCGCGGCGCTGCCGCTGGCGAGGCGGCCGGCGATCTCGGCCATCTCGCCGCCGAGTTTGGCGTTGGCGTCGACGAGCGCGCCGATCAACTCGGAGGCGCCGACCTCGAAGGCCTCGCGGACGTGGGCGGCGGAGCGCTCGATGGCGTCGGTCAGTTCGTTTTGCGCGTCGCCGAGATGCTGCAGCACGGCCGCGGCGCGGCTCTCGATCGTCTGCGACACGAGCGCGCCGACATTGTTCATCTCCGCGGCGATCTCGCCGCCGCGCTGTGACAGGTTCGCGACAAGGCTGCGCCCGCGCGTGTCGAACAGCTCGCGCAGCTCGCCGGCGCGAGCGGCCAGCGCGTTTTGCAGATCCTGGCCGCCGCCGAGCGACCCCTCGATTTCGGACAGCCGGTTGGCCAGGGTCAGGCTGATCTCATTGACGCGGCCGGCCAGCGCGTCGCCGATTTCGCCGGCGCGCCCCGCCAGGGTCGCGTCGAGGTCCTCGGTCGCCTGCGCGACGAGATCCCGGATCTCGGCGGCGCGCCCGGCCAGCACAGCGGCGAGCTGGCCCGACTCGCGATCCAGCGCGGCGTAGATGTTGCCGGCGTGCTGGCCCAGCGTCTGATCGATCTCGCGCGTCCGCGTCGCGATATTGGCGGCGATCGCCTGCCCCCGCGCGTCGACTTCGCCGGAGGCCGCGTCGAGACGCCCGACGACGCCTTCAAGAGTTGTCGCGATGGCGCCGGCCTTGTCGTCGAGCGCGCGGACGATCTCCTCGCCGCCTTCGCTCAGCGCCCGCGCGATCGCGCTCGCCTGCGCGCCGAGGCTCTCGTTGAGGGCCGCCGCGTGCGCGTCGAGCCCTTCGTCGAGGCGGGCGACGAGGGCGTCGAGCGCCTCGCCGATCTCCAGCGTCCGCCGCGCCGCGCGCGCTTCGAATGCGTCGATCTGCGCTTCGAGGGCCTGCGTCGTCTCGCCGGCGCGCAGCGAAAGTCTCTCGTTGAGATCGCCGCCGCGCAGGGTCAGCGTGCTCTCGATGGCGCCGAGCCGGTCTGCCAGCGTCGCCGTGAAGCGCTCAGCCTGATCGCTGATGCGGCTTGCGACGGCGCCGCCCTGTCCGACGAAGGTTTGTTCGAACGTCGCCAGCCGCTCGGCGAGCGCCTCGTTGATCCGGTCGCCATGCGTGGCGATCGCGTTGATCGCCTCGGAGGCGGTGTCGGTGAAGCGGTCGCTGAGGTCGTTGGCGTGGTAGCCGATCGCGGCGACCGCCTGCTGTGCGGTGGCGTCGAAGCCGGTCTGCAGCGCCTCGCTCTGGCTGGCGAAGGAGATCAGAGCCTCCTGCGTGCGCGCGGCGAGATGCTCGTGCAGTTCGTGGGTGTGGCTGGACAGCGTGTTAAAGGCCTCGCCGAGCATCACGGTGAGGCGCTCTTCGAGCGTCGCGGTATGCCCCGCGAAGGCCCTGAGCGCGCCGCGCCCGCTCGCGTCGAGGGCCTCGCGCATCGCCTCGGAATAGCCCGACAGCGCGCCGAGCGTCTCGCCGACGGTCGCATTGAGGCGCTGGCTGACGTCGTCGGAACGGTTGGCGAGCGCGCCGAATGTTTCGCCGACCGCGGCGGAAAGGCCCGCGTTGAGCGCGTCGACGCGGTCAGCGAGGGCGGCGGCTGACTGCTCGCCGCTCGCCCGCAGTCGCTCGCTCATCTCGCTCGAATGGGCGTTGAGCGCGCCGAGCGTCTCGTTCAGCGTCGCCTGCAAGCGCTCGCGCAGCGCGTCCGTCTCGCTGGTCAGCGCGCCGGCGGAGGCCGCCGCCGTCGCCGCCAGGCGCTGGTTGATCTCGGCGGCGTGATCGCTCAAAGCGGCCAGCGTCGCGCTGATCGTGCCGGTCAGGCGCTCATGCAGCGCATCGACGGGCACGGTGAGCGCCTCCGACGCCTGCTGCGCGCTCGCCTCCAGCCGCGCGCCGAGTTCGTCGGAATGGCGGGTGAGGGCGGCGGCGGTCTGTCCGAGCGTCGCTTCGAGGCGCTGGTGCACGGCGTCGGCGTGGCCGGTGAACGCATCGACCGTCCGGGCCGCTGTCGAGTCGAGGCGCGCGTTCATGGTTTCGGAATGGTTGGTCAGCGCGGCGAGCGTTTCGGCGAGCGTCGCGTTGAGCCGCTCGTGCAGCGCCTGCGTGTGGTCGGCGAAAGCGCCGACGGCGTAATGCGCGGTCGCCTCCAGCCGCTCGCTCATCTCGTTCGAATGGTCGTTGAGGGCGCCGATGGCGGCGTCGAGCCGCTCCTGCAGCGTCTCGGTCTGGCTGGCGAGGGCGCCGACCGACTGCTGCGCGGTCGCCTCCAGCCGCTCGCTCATCTCGTTCGAATGATCGTTGAGGGCGCCGATGGTGGCGTCGAGCCGGTCCCGCAGCGTCTCGGTCTGGCTGGCGAGGGCGCCGGCGGATTGCTGTGCGCTCGCCGCGAGGCGCCGGCTCAACTCGTCCGAATGCCGGCTGAGGGCTCCGACGGCGGCGTCGAGCCGGTTCTGCAGCGTCTCGGTCTGGCTGGCGAGGGCGCCGGCGGATTGCTGCGCGCTCGCCGCAAGGCGCCGGCTGATTTCGTCCGAATGGTGGCCGAGGGCGGCGATCGTGGCGTCGAGCTGGTCCTGCAGCGTCTCGGTATGGCTGGCGAGGATGCCGGCGGATTGTTGCGCGGTCGCCTCCAGCCGCTCGCTCATCTCGTTCGAATGATCGTTGAGGGCGGCGATCGCAGCGTTGAGCCGCTCCTGCAGCGTCTCGGTCTGGCTGACGAGGGCGCCGGTGGATTGCTGCGCGCTTGCCGCGAGACGCCGGCTCATCTCGTTCGAATGATCGTTAAGGGCGCCGATCGTAGCTTCCAGCCGGTCCTGCAGCGTTTCGGTCTGGCTGGCGAGGGCGCCGGCGGATTGCTGCGCGCTCGCCGCGAGGCGCCGGCTCATCTCGTCCGAATGTTCGTTGAGCCCGTTGATCGCCGCGTCGAGCCGCTGGCGCAAAGCCTCCGTTTGCGCAGTGAAGGCGCCGAGCGATTCTTCCCCGGCGGCGCCGAGGCGTTCGCTGATTTCCGCCGCATGGCGGCTCAGCGCGTAAAGCGTCGACCCCAGCCGCTCCTGCAGCCCCTCGGCATAACCGGCGAGCAATTCGACGGATTGGCCGGCGGACGTCTCGAGACGGCTCGCTACCTGCTCGGAGCGGTCGGTCAGGGCGGCGAACGCATCGCCGAAGGTCACCGTCAGGCGTTCGTGCAGCGCCTCGGACCGTCCGGCGAAATCGGTCGCCGTGCGGTCGGCGGCGGCGTCGAGCCGTTCGCCCATCAGCGCGGAATGATCGTCCAGCGCTGCGACGGCGCCGTGCACCGCGGCGGCGAGCTGGTCGCTCAGCGCCTCGGTGCGGCCGGTGAAGGCGGCGAGCATGTCCTGCGAGGCGAGGTCGAGATGCCCGTGCACTTGCTCGGAATGGCTGTTCAGCGCATCGACGGTCTGCGCCAGCGAGGCGGCCAGCCGCTCCTGCAGCGTTTCGGTCTGTAGCGCGAGCGTCGTCGCGGTCGACTCGGCGGTCGTCGCGAAGCTGCGCTGCAACTCGCCGCCATGACGCTCGAATGCGTCCTGCAGCCGTGCATGGCCGTCCTCGAAGGAGGCGATGATGCCGCGGCTCGACTGATCGAGCGATTCGCGCGCCGCGGCGGTGCGCGCCTCGATCAGATTGCCGAAACGCTCGCCGGTTTCCGCGATGCGGCCGGCCAGCGCGCCGCCCTGCACGGCGACGACTTCATGCAGTCGATCATGGGTTTCGGCAAGCCGCGCCGCAACGCTCTCGCCTTGTGCGGAAATCGCATCGGCGATCCGCGCGCCGGCGGAATCGAGGCGCTCGGCGAGGGCGTCGCCGCGCATGCCGAGGTCGACGGAAAGGAGCTGCCGCGCATTGGTCAGCCGCTCTTCGATGTCGGCGAGCTGCTGGTCGAGCGTCTGTCCGATGCCAGCGCTCGCCTCGCTCAGATTGGCGGCGGCGGCGCTGCTGGTTTCGCCAAGGCGGGAGACAAGCTCATTGCCGTGGTTCGACAGATGTTCGACGAGTTCGTCGCGACCGCGATTGAGCGCCTGCCTGATCTCGTCGCCCTTCGCGTCGACCGAAGCGGTGACGCGGCCGGCGGCTTCGCCGACGCTCTCGGCGAAGCGCGCGGACGCCGTCTCGATGTCGCGGGTGACGCCGTCGTGGGCGATGGAGATGGCGCCGCGCACGCGATCGGCGTTGGCGAGGATCGATTCGCGCTCGCCGGCGAGTTCGTCGATGAGGGCGCGCACGCGCCGCTCATTGTCCGAGAAAGAGCGTTCAAGATTGGAGACTTCCGAGCGCACCAGGGTTTCGAGTTCGCCCGCCCGGGCCAGCGCGCGTTCGATGCCGTCGCCCATCGAGGCGACCTCGCGCCGGATCGCCTGCGACAGCGTCACCATCTGCTCGGTGGCGATGGTTTCGGGCTCGGCGAGGCGCAGCGCGACTTCGGTCATGGAGCGCGAGGTCGCCCGCATTTCCTGGCCGCGCCGGACCATCATCGCGGTGACGAAGAAGAAAACCACCGGGCCGGCGATGGTGAGGAAGTAGAGTGCCGCGGCCGGCAGCACACCGCCGTTCGAACCGGCGAAAAGCTGCTCGCGATTGGCGACGAGGAAGCCCAGCGTAATCGCGATCCAAAGGGCCGAGCAGAGCGCCGCCACGATGGTCGGGGCGCGGTGCGGGCGGGCCTGATAGGCGCGCAGAAGCTCGCCGGCCGAATGCCGGTCGTCGTTGGCGGGAAAAGCGCCGCGCCGCGCCTCGCTGTCCTGCGCCTCCGCCGCAGCGCCTTGACGCGGCGGCCCGAACAGCGGCTCTTCGCTCGTCGAGGGCAGCCGCGGCGCGCCGCCGGCCCGGCGTCGGTAATCGGCCGCCGGCTCGCCGCGCGCGCCTTTGCGCTGAACCGCGGCCGGCTCCGCGGATTCCCCGATCGGGAACGGATCGTCGAGCCCGGCCCGCAGATTGAGAGCTTCCTCGATGGCCTGAAGCGCCTCCGCCGCGGGATCGTGGATTTTCGGGGAGCTCGCCATCTCGTGCCTCTTTAAAAGTCATTCGGGAGCGCGCAGGAAGTTCAGACGCATGAAATTCTAGAGCGAATGCATGCCGGCGTGAATGCCTCGGCGCCGACGCGGGCGATAAGGTTAACCAAATCTTACTTTACATTCCTCAGGGCCGGATTCAAACCCGAGCGCCAAGGCCTTCTTAAAACATCGTTAACGCCGCGCGGGCGGCGCCGCGCCGATGAGAGGCGATGGAGAAAGAGCCTCTGCCCGGAATGAGGCGACAAAAGGAGCCTGGCGGGGCGCCCGCCTTTCCGCCCTTGCAGGATGGCTCAACTTCGGCCATGAACTGCCGCCATGAACCTGGCCGCAGACCCGGCCGCCCCCCTCGCCGGGTTGGTCCGCCGCCCGCGGCGCGTTGGCCCTCCATGCGCCCGCCCTGTGAAGGTTAAGCGATAATCCATGCCAAAAATCACGTTCGTCGACTCAGCAGGCGAATCCCGCACCGTCGAGGCGGAGATCGGCTCCACCGTCATGGAGGCAGCGATCCGCAACGCCATTCCCGAGATCACCGCGGAATGCGGCGGCGGCTGCGCCTGCGCCACCTGCCATGTCTACGTCGACGAGCCTTTTCTTGGCCTGACCGGCAAACCGTCGGACCAGGAAGAAGACATGCTGGACTTCGCGTATAAGGTGCAGCCCAATTCGCGCCTCTCCTGCCAGATTGTGGTCACGCAGGAACTTGACGGCCTAACCGTCACGACGCCGGAGCGCCAGGGCTAGCGTCGCCCTGCGATCGGCCGCCTTTGGCGGCGGCTGCTTGGGAAATGCGCAAAAGAACCCCTTTTGGTCGACTCGCCTGGCGCTTTTTGACGCTTATTGGCGTGAACCAGTTCCGTTGCGCGCGAAAATGCTCTAGGCGGGGCGGGTTAAATCCGTCGCGCAGCGACGGCCAAGAATACGGCCAAGAATGAAGCGGGGCGAGCGGCCAAGGCCCTCGCAGCGCAGTGCGGAGCTTAAGCATGCCTGAGTTGATCGAGACCGACGTCGTTATCGTCGGCACCGGACCCGCCGGCCTTTTCGCGGTGTTCGAGCTGGGGCTTCTGGACATCAGATGTCACCTGGTCGACATCCTGCCCAAAGCCGGCGGCCAATGCAGCGAACTTTATCCGGAAAAGCCGATCTACGACATTCCCGGCTATCCGATCGTCACCGGGCAGGGCATCGTCGACCATCTCTTAAAGCAGATCGAGCCGTTTCATCCGACCTTCCATTTCGGCGAAATGGTCGAGTCGCTTGAGGTTCTTGGAACGCCGGAAGCGCCGAAGTTCCTCGTCCGCGCCGGCGGCGGCCAGAACTTCGCGTGCAAGGCGGTCATCGTCGCGGCTGGCGGGGGCTCCTTTCAGCCGAAAAAGCCGCCGATCGAGGGCATCGAAGCCTATGAGGGCAAGTCCGTCTTCTACGCCGTACGCAGGATGGAGGACTTCCGCAACAAAAACGTCGTCATCGTCGGCGGCGGCGATTCGGCGCTCGACTGGACGCTCAATCTGCAGCCGATCGCCAAACGCCTCGCGCTGATCCACCGCCGCGACGATTTCCGCGCCGCGCCGCATTCGGTGAAAGCGATGCGCGAACATGTCGCCGCCGGGCGGATCGACCTTCGCATCGGACAGATCACCGGGCTCACGGGCGCCGCCGGCGCGCTCTCCGCGGTGACGGTCAAGGGCGCCGACGGCGCCATCGAGGAGATCGCCTGCGACGCGCTCATTCCCTTCTTCGGCCTCACCATGAAGCTCGGCCCCGTCGCCGACTGGGGCCTCAACCTGCACGAGAACCTCGTCCCGGTCGATACCGAGCGGTTCGAGACCAATGTGCCGGGCATTTTCGCGATCGGCGACATCAATACCTATCCCGGCAAGCTCAAGCTGATCCTTTGTGGCTTTCACGAGGGAGCGCTGGCGGCGCAGCGCATTCACCGCTACGTCTATCCGGACAAGCGGCTGACGTTCCAGTACACAACCTCCTCGTCAAGCCTGCAAAAGAAGCTCGGCGTCCACTGAGCCCGTTTGATCCCGCCCGCAAGCAAGGCACGCGAAAGCAAGCATGATCCGCGTCGCGCTCTATCCCGGCTCTTTCGATCCGTTGACGAACGGCCATGTCGACGTGATCGAAAGCGCGGCGCGGATCTGCGATGAACTCGTCATCGGTATCGGCGCGCATCCGGGCAAGACGCCGCTTTTCAGCCTCGACGAGCGCGCCGCCCTGGTCGAACAATCCTGCCGCGACCTGGTCGCGGCGCGCGCCTGCAAGCTCTTCGTCCGCAGCTTCGTCGGGCTAACCGTCGAGGCGGCCCGCGCGGCGGGCGCTTCGGTCATCGTGCGGGGCCTGCGCAACGGCTCCGATCTCGATTATGAAATGCAGATGGCCGGCATGAACGCCGCCATGGCGCCCGACATCAAGACCGTTTTTTTCGCCGCCTCGCCCGCGGTCGGACACATTACGGCGACATTGGTGCGCCAGATCGCGGCGATGGGCGGCGATGTCTCGCCTTTCGTGCCGGCGCCGGTCCTGCGGGCGCTGGATCGCAAACCGCGCGCCGGCGCGAAATAATCATCAAATCAATCGTCAGGGTAAGGAAACAACCGCAATGATGCTGAACCGGCTGATCATGGCTTTTGGCCTCGTCTTCGCGCTGGCCTCGGGCGCCTGCGCCGAGCCCGCGCAAAACCTCAAGGACGTCGTCTATCTCGACACCAAGGATGGCCGCATCGTAATCCAGCTGCGGCCGGACCTCGCGCCAAAGCATGTCGCGCAGATCGAGACTTTGACCAAGCGCGGCTTCTATGACGGCATCGTCTTCCATCGCGTCATCGACGGCTTCATGGCGCAGACCGGCGATCCGACCGGAACCGGCATGGGGCATTCCGATCTGCCCAACATCAAGGCCGAGTTTTCGTCCGAGCCCTTCAAGCGCGGCACGGTCGGCATGGCGCGCTCGCAGGATCCCAATTCCGCCAATTCGCAATTTTTCATCACCTTCGCCGACGCCTCCTTCCTCAACAATCAATATACGGTGGTCGGCAAGGTGATTTCCGGCATGGACGCGGTTGACAAGATCAAGAAGGGCGACAAGGCGGACAATGGATCCGTCGCCAACCCCGACAAGATCGTCAAGATGCAGCTGGCGACGGACGCCGCGGCGGCCAAGAAATAGGTTCGCGCCGACGCGGTTTACCTTGCCGCGCGCATAAGCTATTGCAACGCAAACATCGGCCGGGGTCGCGCGTCCCGGCCATAATCCAACGCGAGCCGTCCCGACGCGGCTGCGCGGCTCAGAACGCAGGAGTTCCGCATGGCGGAGGCAGGCAACACCTTGACTCTCGAAACGACGCAGGGTCCCGTGGTGATCGAGATGCGGCCGGACCTTGCGCCCGGCCATGTCGCGCATATCAAGAAGCTCGTCGCCGAAAAATTCTACGACGGCGTCGTGTTTCATCGCGTCATCGACGGCTTCATGGCGCAGACCGGCTGCCCGCACGGGACCGGCACGGGCGGCTCGAAATATCCGAACCTCAAGGCCGAGTTCAACGCCGAGCCGCATGTGCGCGGGGTCGTCTCGATGGCGCGGGCGCAGGATCCGAACTCCGCCAATTCGCAATTCTTCATCGTCTTCAGCGACGCCCGCTTCCTCGACAAGCAATATACCGTGTGGGGCAAGGTGATCTCGGGCATGGAGAATGTCGACAAGATCAAGCGCGGCGAACCCGTCAAGGATCCCGACAAGATCATCAGCGCGGCGGTAAGCTGAAACTGCCCAGAGGGGTTTGGCGCCGCCGCGCCTGTGACGGGCTATGCGCGTAGACCTCTTTGATTTCGACCTGCCCGCCGCGCGCATCGCGCTTCGCCCCGCCAAGCCGCGCGACGCGGCGCGCCTTCTCGTCGTGCGCCCCGGCGCGGCCTTCGAGGACCGCTCAGTGCGCGACCTGCCGGGCCTCCTCTCGCCCGGCGACATTCTCGTCGTCAACGATACGCGGGTCATTCCCGCGCGGCTGCAGGGCAAGCGCGTGCGGGGCGAGGCCTCGGCGCGCATCGAGGCGACCTTGCACAAACGCGAAGGCGCCGCCTTGTGGCGCGCCTTCGCGCGCCCGTTCAAGAAGCTCAAAGCCGGCGAGGCCGTCAGCTTCGAAGGCGCCGAGGAAGAGCCCCTTGACGCGGAAGTCCTCGAAAAAGGCGAAGAGGGCGAGGTTCTGCTCCGCTTCGCACTTTCCGGCGGCGCCCTCGACGCGGCGCTGGAGCGCGTCGGCCAGATGCCGTTGCCGCCCTATATATCCGGCAGGCGCGGTGCGGACGCGCGCGACCGCGAAGACTACCAAACCCTGTTCGCGCGCCGCGCCGGCGCCGTCGCCGCGCCGACCGCCAGCCTGCATTTCACGCCCGCGCTCATCGCCGCGCTGGACGCGCGCGACGTCGCCATCGAAAAAGTGACGCTGCATGTCGGCGCCGGCACATTTCTGCCGGTCAAGGCGGCGGACACGAAGGATCATAAAATGCACGCCGAATGGGGTGAGGTCAGCGCTGCGACGGCGAAGGCGCTGAACGCAGCCCGCTCGGACGGCCGGCGCATTGTCGCCGCTGGAACCACGTCCCTGCGCATCCTTGAATCGGCGACGACGCCCGATGGCGCCATCGGCGCTTTTTCCGGCGAGACCTCGATCTTCATCACGCCCGGCTACAAGTTCAGGGCGGTCGACGTTCTGCTCACCAACTTCCATCTACCGCGCTCGACCTTATTCATGCTCGTCTGCGCCTTTTCCGGCCTTGACGCGATGCGCGCCGCCTACGCCCATGCGATCGCGCACGACTACCGATTCTACAGCTATGGCGACGCCTGCCTGTTGTTTCCAGAGCAGGCGGCCGTATGAGCGGGGACTTTCGTTTCGAGATCGCGGCGACCGACGGCGCGGCGCGCACCGGGTCGATCGCAACGCCGCGCGGAAAAATTCGCACGCCCGCCTTCATGCCGGTCGGCACCGCGGCGACGGTCAAAGCGATGCATCCCGAAGCCGTAAAAGCGCTCGGCGCCGATATCGTGCTCGCCAATACCTATCATCTGATGCTGCGGCCGGGCGCCGAGCGCGTCGCGGCGCTCGGCGGACTGCATCGCTTCATGAACTGGCCGGGGCCGATCCTCACCGATTCCGGCGGCTTCCAGGTGATGTCTTTGGCAAAGCTTCGCAAGCTCGACGAGAACGGCGTCACATTCCAGTCCCACATCGACGGTTCGAGCCATATGCTGACGCCGGAACGATCGATGGAGATTCAGGATCTGCTGGACGCTGACATTCAGATGCAGTTCGACGAATGCGTCAAGCTGCCCTGCGCCGAGGATGAGGCGCGCCGCGCCATGCTGCTCTCGCTGCGCTGGGCGGAACGCTCAAAGAAAGCTTTTGCGCATAAGCCGGGGCGCGCTCTGTTCGGCATCGTGCAGGGCGGCGCCTCGAAGCCGCTGCGGCTCGAAAGCGCGCGCGCGCTGGTCCAGATGGGCTTTGAAGGCTATGCGCTCGGCGGCCTCGCCGTCGGCGAACCACAGGAGGTCATGCTGACGATGATCGACTGCACGGCTCCCGCGCTGCCGACGGATAAGCCCCGCTATCTCATGGGCGTCGGCGCGCCGGACGATCTCGTCGAGGCCGTGCGGCGCGGCGTCGATATGTTCGATTGCGTGATGCCGACGCGCGCGGGGCGCCATGGCCTCGCCTACACGCGCGCGGGCAAACTCAATCTGCGCAACGCCTGCCACGCCGACGATCCGGCGCCGGTCGATGCAGAGGCGACCAACGCCGTCACGCGAACCTATTCGCGCGCCTATCTGCATCACCTCGTAAAATCGGGCGAGATTCTCGGCATGATGCTGCTGACCGAGATCAATCTCGCCTATTATCAGGATTTGATGGCGGCCCTGCGGGGAGCCATCGGCGCCGGGCGCCTCGACGATTTTATCGCGCAGACCAAAGAGAGTTGGTGCGTCGCGGGAAAGAACGAGCGGGACGAGGCTGATCAATCGGATTGATGCGGGGGGAATGTCGATGCTTACGGTTTGGGGACGTCGGAACTCGGTGAACGTTCAAAAGGTCATGTGGCTCGTCGGCGAGCTCGGCCTCACCTATCAGCATATTCCGGCCGGCGGTCCTTTCGGCAGACTGGATGAGCCAAACTTCCGCGCGCTAAATCCGCACGGCCGCGTGCCGCTCATTCAGGATGGCGATCTCGCCGTGTGGGAGTCGCACGCGATATTGAGATATCTCGCGGCGCAATATGGCGAAGGCCGCTTCTGGAGCGCCGATGCGGCCGCCAGATCGAAAATCGATGGCTGGATGGATTGGTCGCAGACAACCCTGCAGCCCGATTTCCTCAACGGCGTCTTCTGGGGCTTCTATCGGACCCCGGAGGCGCAGCGCGACTGGCCCGCGATCCGCAAAAGCCTCGCGCTTTGTGCGAATCATTTCACGCTTCTCGATAGCGTTCTGGCCAAACATCCGTTCCTGACGGGAGCGGAACTGTCGCTGGCGGACATTGCAGCCGGCTCGCTGCTTTATCGCTATTTCGAATTGGACATCGAAAGGCCGCCGATCTCCAATGTGGAGGCTTGGTATCAGCAACTCCAGCAGCGCGCGGCCTTTCGCGAGCATGTCATGATCCTGTTTGACGAAATGCGCGGGCGTCTCGTTTATTGAACGCCTCGGCCGCCTTGAGATTCAAAATCTACTACTGGGTTAGCCGCCGCAAGACCTCGGGCGAGCCGTAGCCGTCCGCCGGGTTGATCTTTTCTGCAATCTGGAACGCATGGATGGCGTCGCGCGAGGCCTGACCGAAACGCCCATCGATGACGCCGCTGTAGAATCCGCGTTTTTGCAACTCGCTTTGGATGGTCGATTTGTCGGCGCGGCTGAGGAATGTTTCGCCCGCCGGCCAACGGCCCTTCAAATCGGATCCGCCGCCGATGCGGTCGGCGAGCAGGCTGAGAGAGAGCGCATAAGAATCGGAGTTGTTGTAGGCTTTCAGCACCCAGTAATTGTCCGAAAGCAAAAATGCGGGACCGCCCGCGCCGGACGGCAGGAACAGCGTGGCGTCGCCTTGCGCGCGCAGCGGCCCGCCATCCGCATTGACGACGCCCTTGCCCGCGAAGGCGCCGAAGCTTTGATGCAGCGAGGCGAAATCGAAGCCCGCCGGCAGCTTGACTTCCATGCCCCAGGGCAACCCCACGCGCCAGCCCGATTGATGCAGGAAATTGGCGATCGATGCGAGGCTGTCCTGCGGCCTGTCCCAGATGTCGGCGAAGGCCGATCCATTAAAGCTCGCCGCATATTTAAGATAGGCGGAGGGGATGAACTGCGGATCGCCCATGGCGCCGGCCCAGGAGCCTTTGAGTTTTTCGCGCGGTACGACGCCTTTGTCGAGAATAACCAGCGCGGCGATGAATTCGTCGCGAAAAAGCTCCCTGTCCTGGCGCGTGAAGGCGAGCGTCGCGAGCGTGCGCACGATGTCCTTGCCGCCCTTCGCCGCGCCGAAATCGGTCTCCATGCCCCACGCCGCGACGATGATCGCGGGTTGAACGCCAAAGCGCTGCGCGATGCTGTCGAGTTCGCTTTTCCATCGCGCCAGCGCCGCGCGGCCGCGTTGCACGCGCGCGGGCGTCGCCGCCTCGGCGAGATAGGCCTTGAGCGGCTTGTCGAATTCGGCCTGCTTGGCGGAGGCCGAAGGCGCGGTTGGATCCGGCGTCAGCCCAGCGCAGGCGGCGTCAAACGTCGCGCGGCTGACGCCTGCGGCCTCCGCGCGCGGCCACAGCGATTGCAGAAAATCCTGAAAGCCCTGATCGGCCTGCGCGCGCGCTACGCCGCAGGTTGCGAAGGCGAACAGCAGCGCGGCGCAAAAAACCCAGCGCCACGTCATGGCCGGCGGACCTCGGGCGCGTCTTGTCCCCGGCCATTCCATCGCCATTCGCGCAGCGATTCGAAAACCACATAGAGCATTGGGATGAGGAAAATGCCGAGCGCGCTCGCCGCGATCATGCCGGAGAACACCGGCGTGCCGACGCCGCGCCGGCTGATCTGCGCCGCGCCATGGGCGATCACCAGCGGAAAAAGCCCGAGGATGAAGGCGATCGAGGTCATCATCACGGCGCGAAACCGCATGCGCGCGCCGAGCGTCGCGGCTTCGCGGATATCCATTCCCTTCTCGCGCTGGTCCTTGGCGAATTCGACGATCAGGATGCCGTTCTTGGCGGCGAGCGCGATCAATACGACAAGGCCGATCTGCGCGTAAAGATCGAGCGCGAGCCCCGAAATCAGTATGCCGACATAGGAGCCGAGTACCGCCACCGAGACCGACATCAGCACCGGAATCGGAATGATCCAGCTTTCATAAAGCGCGACGAGGAACAGGAAGGCGAACAACAGCGCGAGGGCGAGAATGACGCCGGTCTGGCCGGTGGCTTCATGCTCCTGAAAGGCCGTGCCGGTCCATTCATAGGTGTAGCCCGCCGGTAGCGTCTTAGCCGAAAGCGCGGACATCGCTGCGAGCGCGCCGCCGGATGAAACGCCCGGCGCCGGCGAGCCGTTGATGGTCACTGAGCGGTAGTTGTTGTAGCGCGTGATCACCTGCGGCCCGACGATGGTGCGCATCGAAGCGAGCGCGGCCATCGGCACCATGGTTTTGGATTTGTTGCGCACATAGATCTGCCAGATCGACGAGAAATCGCGGCGGTCGGCGGCGTCGGCCTGCACGTTGACCTGCCAGGTGCGCCCGTAAAGATTGAAGTCGTTGACATAGGTGCCGCCGAGGGTCGCCTGCAGGGCCGAGAAAATGTCGGCGATGTTGACTCCGAGCGCCTGCGCCTTCTCGCGGTCGATGTCGAGGAAGATCGACGGATTGGTCGCGGTGAAGGTCGAGAACACCTGGGTCAGCGCCGGATCGGCGTTGGCCGCCGACACCAGCGCCTGCATGACGCTGGCGATTGAGGACGGGTCCTGACCCTCGAGCGCTTCCAGCTGATACTCGAACCCGCCCGTGGTCGACAAGCCGATGATCGGCGGCAGGTTGAAGGCGATCACCGACGCCGTGCAAATCGAGGCCGCGTCGCGGGTGATCTTCGCGATCAGCGCCTGCGCCGAATCCGCTTCCCTTGGCCGCTGCGCGAAAGGTTTCAGCTTCGCCACGATGAAGCCAGCGTTGGGCTCGCTCACGGCGTCGATCCGGGAATAGCCAATGATCGAGAAAGTATCCTGCACCTGCGGCATCTTGAGCAGCATGTCCTCGACCAGCTTCATGGCGTCGCTGGTGCGCTGGACGGAGGCGCCGTCGGGCAACTGGATCGACAGGAAGAACGCGCCCTGGTCTTCCTGCGGCAGGAATCCGGAGGGCGTTCGCTGGGCGAGGGCGTAGATCGCGCCGGCGCAGACAAGAACCGCGACGACGCCGAGCGCGGCGCGCCGCACGAGGATTGCGACGCCGCGGCCGTAACCGTCGCGCGCGTGGTCGATCGCCCTGAGCGCGCGCGCCATCAGGCCGGCGCGATGGCCGCCCGGCCGCAGCACCAGCGCGCACAGCGCCGGCGACAGGGTCAGCGCGTTCAGCGCCGAGATCAGCATGGCGACGCTGATCGTGACCGCGAACTGACGGAATAATTGCCCGGAGACGCCGGGAATGAATGCGATCGGCACGAACACGGAAAGAAGCACGAGGGTGATCGCGATGATCGGCGCGGTGATCTGTCCCATCGCCTTCTTGGTCGCGTCGGCGGGCGAGAGTTCCGGCTCCTCCTCCATCACGCGTTCGACATTCTCGACGACGACGATCGCGTCGTCTACGACGATGCCGATGGCGAGAACGAGAGCCAGCAGCGAGACCGTATTGGCGGAGTAGCCGACGGCGAGCAGCACCGCGAATGTGCCGATCAGGCTGACCGGCACGGCGATGGAGGGAATGACGGTGGCGCGGGCCGATCCGAGAAAAAGAAAGACGACGATGACGACGAGGACGAAAGCTTCGCCGAGCGTCTTCAGCACTTCATTGATGGTGTCGGTGACGAACGTCGTCAAATCATAGACGACCTTGGATTTGAGGCCTTTAGGAAAGCGCGCGCCGACTCGGTCCAGAGTCTTCTGCACCGCGTTCGCAGTCTGCACGGCATTGGCGCCGGGCGAGAGATAAATTCCGATCGCCACCGCCGGCTTGCCCGAAAGGCGGCTCTCATTATCCATGTTCTGCGCGCCGATCTCGACGTGGGCGACGTCGCGGATATGGACGATCGAACCGTCAGGATTGGCGCGCAGCACGATGGCGCCGAACTGGGCCGGCGTCGTCAGGCGTCCCTGCGTCTGCAGATTGAGCTGGAACTGCTGGTCGTTGTCGATCGGCCGCGCGCCGATGCGCCCGATCGCCGCCTGCACGTTTTGCGACTGGATGGCGGCGATGACGTCCGAGGGCTCGAGGTTGAGGCTGATCAGCCGTTGGACGTCGAACCAGATTCGCATCGAATATTTAAGCAATCCGAATAGCGAGGCCTGGCCGACGCCGGGCGTTCGCGACAGTTCGTCGAGAACATTTATCGTCGCGTAATTGGTGATGAACAGAGGATCCTGCTCGCCGTTGTCGCTGTAGAGCATCATAAACTGCAAAATCGCCGAAGAGCGCTTCTGCACGGTCAGGCCCTGGTGCGTCACCGTATCCGGCAGTTGCGCCAGCGCGGTCTGCACCCTGTTGTTGACGTTGACGGTATCGATGTCCGGATTGGTGCCGAGATCGAAGCTGACGGTCAGATTATAGCTGCCGTCGTTTCCGCTCGTCGATTTCATGTAGATCGCGCGGTCGACGCCGACCATCTGCGCTTCGAGCGGCTGCGCGACCGACGTCTCGACGACTTCCGCCGAGGCGCCGGGATAGGTCGCGCTCACCTGCACTTGCGGCGGCACGATGTCGGGAAATTGCGACAGCGGAATGCGCGTCAGGGCGATGGCGCCCGTGATGGTGATGACGATTGCAATGACGATGGCGAGGCGGGGCCGATCGACGAACACTCCGGAGATCATTGGCGCGCCTCCTGCATGTCGGCGCGCCTATTTCGACATGCCGGGGTCGGGCGCTTGCGGGCCGGGCGTCGCCGGCGCGGCCTCGACCGCGATCCCGGGGCGGATGCGCTGCAGACCCTCGACGATGACGAGATCGCCGACGTTGAGGCCGCTTTCGATGGCAGCCGTCGTCGGCGTCGATTGGCCGAGCTTGACGTTGCGCCGCTCCGCCTTGCCTTGCGCGTCGACGATAAAGACGAAATCGCTCTGCTGGTCGGACAGGATCGCCGCGCGAGGCACCGCCAGAAACTCGACCGGCTTGACGCCCTCAAGAAAGACGCTGACGAATTCCGCATCGGTGAGTTCGCGCAGGGCGCTGCCAGCGGAGGTCTTCGCGGACAGCGGCGGATTGGGCATCACTGCGCGCACCAGAATCGTGTCGGTCGCCTGTTGCACGGTATTGTCGACGAAGTCCAGCTTGCCGGGTTGATCGTAGATCCGCCCGTCGGGCAGTCCGAGGCGGATCACGATTGCGTTGAAGCCCCCGATCGGCGAGTAGCGCTCGCGCAGCGAGATCAGCGTGCGCACGGCGACGGGAAAAACAACATACATCGGATCCTGGCTGACGACGGTGACCAGCACGCCGCTCGACGGCGTCACGACATTGCCCGGCGTCACCGCGGTGCGGCCGATCTTGCCGTTTATCGGGGAGGATATGACCGTATAGTCGAGATTGATCTGCGACTGCCTGGCGTTCGCCTGCGCGCCCGCCAGTTGCGCGGCGAAGCTGCGCTGCGTCGCCACCGCCGCGTCGACGGTCGCCTGCGCGCCCGATTGCGTCTGCAGCAGTTTTTGCGCCCGCTCGAGCGAGATGTTGGCGTTGTCGAGTTCGGCCTGAAACTGCTGCGCTACCGCGGTCTTCGCCGCGAGATCCGCTTCGAACGGTCCGCGCTCGAGGCGGTAGAGCACGTCGCCCTTCTTGACCTCGGCGCCATCCCTGAATTCGACCGCGTCCAGAAAGGCCGTCACGCGAGCGACGATATCGACCCGATCGATCGCCTGGATGCGGCCGAGGAACTGGCTCGATTGCGTGATCGGCTTCATTTCCGCCCGCACGACGCCGACGCTCGGCGCGCCCGCGGGGGCGTCGGCATTGGCGCCGGTGGCGATCAGCAGCGTCGCGAGCGCGAGGCCGCGCGAGCGCCGCGAACGACTTGCCTGAGCCTCGGGCCGAAGCAAAGTCGGGGATGCCGGCGCGGATCGGTGCAAGGCTGGACCTTCCGTTGAAAGCCTCTGGCGGGCGATGAGCGGAGGATATTTTCAATCATCCCGAAAAGCCAGACGCTGCGGTCCGTCGCGGGCCATCGCAGGAGCTTCTCGGCCTTGTGGGCGGAATGCGCTATCGCGCGGGAGGCGCGGTCTCGCTCGCGTGCGTCTGCGCGGTCGCCGCGTCGGACCCTGCCGCCGCGGCGGGGGCGGCCTCGCTAGCTTCATCCCGCGTGGGGGTCGCGGCGGCCGTCGCTATCGCGTGCGATTTCGCTTCCTTCACTTTATGTGTAGGCTGCGGCGCGGCATTTGCGCCCTCAGGCGGCTCGGCTGCGTTCCCGGCAAGCGCGAGTTTCGTCTTCGCCGCCTTATGGGCGGTTTTCGGCGAGCCGGCTTTGTCGTGGGATTTCGTTACTGTCGGCTGCGGCGCGGCGCTGATCGAGGCGGTCGCGTCTTCCGACGCGCGCGCCTGCTCCGCCTCGGCCTGCTGCGTTGCGGAAGGTGCGGCTTTCGTTCCCTGGGCCGGCTCGGCTGCGTTCCCAGCGAGCGCGATCTTCGTCTTCGCCGCCTTATGGGCGGTTCTCAGCGAGCCGGCTTTGTCGCGGGATTTCGTTTCCGCCGGCTGCGGCGCGGCGCTGATCGAGGCGGTCGCGTCTTCCGATGCGCGCGCCTGCTCCGCCTGGGCCTGCTGCGTCCCGGCAGGCGCCGTGCTCGCGGTCTGCGTCGGCTGCGGCGCCGTCGCGGCGGGCTGACCAAGGGCTGCGGCCACCTGGACTTCGGCCGTTCGCACCGGGTTTTGCGCGGGAGTTTGCAGGAAGGCGAAGAGGTCCGCCATCGGGTTTCCCGACGGCTCGGGCGGCAAGAGAGCCGGCGTCGGATCAGGCGCCAGCGGCGGCGAATCGGCGGTGCGCAGGACGGCCAGCATTTGCTTCTGTTTGGCGGCGTAATAATAGCCGCCGGCGAACAGCGCCACCGCGCGATCCTCGTCGCCCTGCGCGATCTTATACGCGTTAGCGAGATAGGGAATGGCATAAGTCATATTGACGTAAGGGTCGAACAGGCCCTTCGGCGCGCCGTGATAGCCCATCTCGCGCGCCGTCCCATATTTGATCTGCATCAGCCCGTAGCAGTGATTATGGAAAACCTTCGGGTCGTAGCGGCTCTCGCGCACGAGAATGCGATGCACGAGACGCTCAGGGACGCCGTGCTTTTTCGCCTGCTGCGCGATGAAATCATCATATGCGTGCGACCGCTCGGCGGTGTCGGCGAAGGCTGCCCCGCAGGTCAGCGCGGCGATCGAAATTCCAAGCAGGATGCGCAACATAAGTGTTCCCCCGTAGCGGCAACCCTGCGAAGCCAGTGTGGCGGGAACGTGGCTATTTACGTTGCGTTAAGTTTCAGGCGGCCGGCGTGGCGAAAAGGTCACACCAGCTTCAGCAGCATGTGGCGCTTGCGGCCGAGCGAGAGCTTGATCGCGCCATTGGCCGCATCGCCCGCCGTGAGGATCGCGCGCTCGTCTGTGACGGCCTCGTCATTGACTTTGAGCCCGCCGCTCTTGATCTGGCGGCGCGCCTCGCTGGTCGAGGCGACGAGCCCCGACTTGACGAAAGCGGCGAGCACGCCAAGGCCGCCTTCGACTTCGGCGGCGGCGATCTCGACCGAAGGCAGGCTTTCGGCGATGGCGCCTTCCTCGAAGGTTTGTCGCGCGGCTTCGGCGGCCGCCTCCGCGGCCTCGCGGCCGTGCACCATGGCGGTCGCCTCGCTCGCCAGCACTTTCTTGGCTTCGTTGATCTCAGCGCCGCCAAGCGCTTCGAGCCGCGCGATTTCATCGAGCGGCAGTTCGGTGAACAGCTTCAAAAAACGCCCGACGTCGCGATCCTCGCAATTGCGCCAGTATTGCCAATAGTCGAACACCGGCAGCAAGCTCTCGTCGAGCCATACCGCGCCCTGCGCCGTCTTGCCCATTTTGGCGCCCGACGCCGTCGCCAGTAGCGGCGAGGTCAGCGCATAAAGCTGCGCGGTCCCGAGCCGCCGCCCAAGATCGAGGCCGGTCACGATATTGCCCCACTGATCCGAACCGCCCATCTGCAGAACGCAGCCATAGCGCTTGTATAGCTCGACGAAATCATAAGCCTGCAGGCACATGTAATTGAATTCGAGGAATGACAGCTCATGCTCGCGTTCGAGCCGCGCCTTGACCGAATCCATCGCCAGCATGCGGTTAACCGAGAAATGCCGGCCGATGTCGCATAAAAAATCGATATAGTTGAGATGCGCGAGCCATACCGCGTTGTCGGGCATGATCGCATCTTTTGGGCCGTCGCCGAAATCGAGGAACTTCGAGAACACGCGCCTGATGCCGTTCTTGTTGTCCTCGATCTGCTCCAGGGTCAGGATCTTGCGGCTCTCGTCCTTGCCGGACGGATCGCCGACCCGCGTCGTGCCGCCGCCCATCAGCGCGATCGGCTTGCCGCCGGTCTTTTGCAGCCAGCGCAGCAGCATGATCTGGACCAGCGAGCCGACATGCAGCGAAGGCGCGGTGCAGTCGAAGCCGATATAGGCGGTGAGGTCGCCCGCTCTCGCCCGGTCGTCGAGTCCGGCGAAATCCGAGCATTGATGCACATAGCCGCGCGCTATCAGCGTCGCAAGAAACTCGGATTTGGGCAAAAAATCGTCTGACATCGTTGCGGCTCGCGGCGGTCCAGGGCGAGCGCGAGGTTTAGGGGCAAGCGTTGGCGAAGGCAACGGCGCGGGTCTTTCGCGGCGGCGGGCTCGGGTTCAGTTCAGCGCGTCCGGCCATTGGCGCGAGCCATGGAAGACGGCGAGAATCTCGACGGTTGCGTCTCGCACGCGGTAAGGCGCGAAGAAGGGCGTTTCGACGACGATGAGTTCGCGCGTGCCGGAAATCCGGCCCGAACGGCCGATATGCGGAAACGTCGCGAGGTTTTCAGTTTGATCGAGGATCGCGGTGGCGATGCGGGCGGCGACCGAGGCCGAATTGTTGCGCTCGATGTATTCGCCGATGGCTTCGAGGTCGCGCAGCGCCGGAACGGTCCAGCGCACCGTCATGCTTTTGGCGCGAATTTCGTCCGGATGCGGGCGAGCTCGTCGTCGGTTGTGAAAGCGCCCCTATCCGCGGCGGCGATCCCGGCTTCGATCTTGCCGAGTTGCCATGCATTGAGCGCGACAAAATCCTCGATCGCGCGCGCGACGAGCCAATTGCGGGAGCGATCCGTCTTTTCCGCGAGCTCGTCGAGGGCGTTTAGCGTCGGCTCGTCGAGGCGTACGGTGAAGGGCGCTGGCATAAGGGCAACGGCCGCAGTTACGTGGTTCAATATGGTTCGAATGTATTTTATATGAACCGGTCTCTTGTCCGCAAGGGCTTCTGGCTGTCCGACGATTTTTTTCATAAAGCTGATGTCACTGTGCGAATAAGTCCGCGCGGCGGGTTAGCGGCGGAGCGAGGCATTCGCAACAAGCGCTATATCCGAACCGACGCAACGCGACATATCAAAGGCGCGATCCAAATGATCCCCACGACAGCCATCGGCCTTATGAGCGGAACCTCGATGGACGGGGTCGATCTCGCACTAATCGAGACCGACGGCGAGGAGGCCATCGCCTTCCGCGGCTCTAGCTCCTTTCCCTATGCCGACGAAGACCGCGACTTGCTCCGCGCGGCCATCGCCGACGCCGCCCCGCTGACCGACCGCGGCGCGCGCCCAGGCGCCCTCGCCGCCGCCGAAAAAATGGTGACTGCGCGCCACGCCGAGGCGGTGAGCCATTTTCTGCGAACGCAGGCGCTCGAAAGCGAGATGATCGACGTCGTCGGATTTCACGGCCAGACCGTACTGCACCGGCCGGAGCGCCGTCTCACCATCCAGATCGGCGACGGCGCCGCGCTGGCGCGAACCCTCGGGCTCGATGTCGTGCATGATTTCCGCGCCGCCGACATGCGCCACGGCGGGCAAGGCGCGCCGCTCGTTCCCGTCTATCATCGCGCGCTCGCCGCCGCCGCCGGCTTCGCCGAGCCCGTCGCCGTAATAAATATCGGTGGCGTCTCTAACGTCAGCTTCATCGCGCCCAGGGCCGAGCCCATCGCCTGCGACGCCGGCCCTGGCAATGCGCTGATCGACGACCTCATGCTTTCGCGCACCGGGGCCGCCATCGACCGCGACGGCGCCGCCGCCGCGAGGGGCAAAGTCGACGAGCAAATCCTGAAAGAGCTGCTGGCGCATCCCTTTTTCGCTTTACCGCCGCCGAAATCGCTCGACCGCAATGATTTTTCAGGCCGCGCCGCCGCGGCGCTTTCCCTCGAAGACGCCGCCGCGACTCTGACCGCCTTCACGGCGGCGGCGATTCTGCGCGCGCTCGAACACATGCCGCATACGCCCGCCGTCGCCATCATCTGCGGCGGCGGCGCGCTGAACCAGACCCTGATGCGCGAACTCGCCGCGCGGCTGCCCTGCCGCGTCGCGTCTGCCGACGCCTTCGGCTGGTCGGTCGAGGCGATGGAGGCGCAGGCCTTCGCCTACATGGCGGTGCGGCGGCGAAAGAATCTTCCCATCACATTTCCGTTGACGACGGGAGTCGACGCGCCGCTGGCTGGCGGGCTCATCTCGGCGGGACGCAGAAGCGCGTCATAAAAGCCGGCGTCAGAAACCTGGCGCCCGAGAATTGGCGCCCGAGAATTGGCGCCATGGAATTGTTGCGATCGCGGTTCACTCTGAAATTCCCGACCCCTATGCTGCAAGGAACCCCGATGCGCCTCCCGCTGATCCCCCCGAACGACCTCACGCCCGAGCAGCGCGTCCTTTACAATGATATGTGTGAGGGCATCACCAAGAGCTTCAAGGGCTTCGTCGCGGTTCGCGAAGACGGCGCCCTGGTCGGGCCGTGGAACCCGTGGCTGCATGAGCCGGCGTTCGGCAAGTCAAGCTGGGAGCTGGTCAAGGCGCTCGCCGAAAACCCCTCGCTGCCGAAGCCCGTGCGCGAGGTCGCGATCCTCGTCACCGGCGCGCATTTTCATTCGGCCTATGAAATCTACGCGCATGTGCTCGTCGGCGAACTGCGCGGGCTTTCGGACGAAAAACTCGCCACCATCGTCGCGGGTCAGCGCCCGTCCGATCTGACGCGGCAGGAGTCGATCGCCTATGATTTCGCCAGCGCGCTTGTCGGCGGCGGGGTTCTGCCGGAAATCACTTACAAGGCCGCGGTCGACGCCTTCGGCGCGCATGGCGCCGCCGAACTATCCTGTCTCGTCGGGCTCTATTGCCTCGTATCGGTGACGCTCAACACCTTCGACGTGCCCATTCCCGAGCCCAAGGCTTAAGGCGTCAGCGCTTCTCGGCTGGCTCGCTGCGGGTCGGCGTCGGCAGGCGCGGCGGATTGCCGAGGCGTCGGTCGAGATAGATGCCGACCTCCTCGATCAGCGGCTCGACGCAATTTTCGAAGAAATGATTGGCGCCGGGAATGACGGCGTGCTCGATCTGAATGCCTTTTTGCGTTTTCAGCTTCTCGATCAGGCCAGTGACTTCCTTTAGCGGCGCGACGCGGTCGAGGTCGCCATGCACGAAAAGGCCCGAGGACGGGCACGGCGCGAGGAAGGAGAAATCGAAGCGGTTGGCGGGCGGCGCGATCGAGACGAAGCCTTCGATCTCGGGTCGGCGCATCAAGAGCTGCATGCCGATCCAGGAGCCGAAGGAGATGCCAGCGATCCAGCAGGCGCGCGCCTCGGGATTGACCGCTTGCGCCCAGTCGAGCGCGGCGGCGGCGTCCGATAATTCGCCCTGGCCGTGATCGAAGCCGCCCTGGCTGCGCCCGACGCCGCGGAAATTGAAGCGCAGCACGGCGAAGCCGCGCTCGGCGAAGGCATAATAGAGATTGTAGACGATCTGGTTGTTCATCGTCCCGCCGAATTGCGGGTGTGGATGCAGGATAATGGCGATCGGCGCGCCGCGCACCGTCGAGGGATGAAAACGGCCCTCGATGCGGCCGGCCGGACCGTTGAACATGACTTCAGGCATCGTTACTCCATCATCAGCCGTCGCGATGCAAAGGCGCGCGAGCCGCGCCCTGGCCGCCGCCTTGACTTGCGAACGGGGCGCATCCTAATAAACAAGCTGCGTTATTGTGTCGCCATATAGGGTTGCTTGCGCGGCCGGCCCAGTGTCTTTCGGATCATCCGGAAAACCGTCCAGGGCGAATTTCCTCGGGAAAGCCCGTTCGCCGGCCGTCCGGCGGCCGGAGCCAAAGGCGGATCAACCGCCGCCATGACGGGCTACTTTAGCACGCCCGTCCCGAACAATTGCAAGCACTTTGGTTTAAGGCGCGCATTTATCCTTTGAACGAGGGCCGTTAACTGTGCCGGCGCCCCGCGCCTATCTCGATCATAACGCCACGACGCCGCTGCATCCGGCCGCGCGCGCGGCGATGGTCGCCGCCTTGGCGGCCCCCGGCAACGCCTCATCCGTCCACGCGGAGGGGCGCGCCGCTCGCGCCATCGTCGAGACCGCGCGCCTCGAACTTGGCGCTTTCGTTGGCGCGCCGGCGCGCGCGATCGTCTTCGCCTCGGGCGGCACGGAAGCGCTCAATCTCGCGCTGACCCCGCATTTCGTTTGCGCGGCGAAGCCTTCGTTCCAAAGGCTCCTGATCGGCGCCGGCGAACATTCCGCCGTCCTCGCCGGCCATCGCTTTGCGGCGGACGCCGTCGAAACCGTTCCCTTGACTGATGAGGGCGTCCTCGACCTCGCAGCGCTTGAAGCCGCCCTTGCCCGCAATGCCGGGCGGCGGGTCATGCTGGCGCTGCAGGCCGCCAATAACGAGACCGGCGTGGTACAGCCGGTGGCCGAAGCGGCGCGGCTCGTCCATGCCGCGGGCGGCGTCCTCGTCTGCGACGCGGTCCAGGCCGTCGGCAAGATCTCTTGCGACATCGCGCGCCTTGAGGCCGACGCGCTGATCGTCTCGGCGCATAAATTTGGCGGACCCCAGGGCGTCGGCGCGCTTTGTTTCGCCGATCCCGCCTCCCATATAGGAGAGACGATGATCCGCGGCGGCGGGCAGGAGCGCGGCGCGCGCGCCGGAACCGAGAATGTCGCGGCGATCGCCGGCATGGCCGGCGGCGCTCGGGGCGGCGCGGGACAGGCTGGAGCTTGAGCAGACCGTTCTGGCCGGGTTCAGGGATGGTCTCGAAAGCGAGATCGCGCGCGTTGCGCCCGATGCGGTTTTCTTCGGAAGCGGGCGGGCGCGGCTGCCAAATACGTCGTGTTTTGCGGTTCCGGGGATCGAGGCCCATCTTTTGCTAATGTACCTCGACATCGAGGGAGTAGCGGTCTCTTCCGGTTCGGCCTGTTCGTCCGGAAAGGTCAAGCGCTCGCATGTTCTGACGGCGATGGGCGTTGCGCCGGAGATGGCCGGCGCCGCCATAAGGCTCAGTCTTGGCTGGAATTCGTCGAAGGAGGATTGCGCGCTGTTCGTGCGCGCGCTCGAAAAGGCGGTGCGGACGAACAAAAACCGGCTGAAAAGGACGATCGAGGCGGCTTAAGCGAGGAAGACGGCGCGTCTGGCCCGGTATATGATTAAGGTCTGAACCGGCGGTCCTTGAAACCGACTGGGTGAGGAGAAAAAAGTATGGCGGCGGTCCAGGAGACCGTCGACCGCGTGAAATCGGTCGACGTCAGCGAGTATAAGTACGGTTTCTTTTCCGACATCGAATCCGACAAGGCCCCAAAAGGCCTGAACGAAGACATCGTCCGCTTCATTTCAGGCAAAAAAGAACGAGCCGGACTGGCTGACCGAATGGCGCCTCGACGCCTACCGGCGCTGGCTCACCATGCGCGAGCCCGAATGGGCGCGGGTCGAGTACCCGAAAATCGACTATCAGGACCTTTATTATTATTCCGCGCCGAAAACGGCGGCGGGTCCGAAGTCGCTCGACGAGGTCGATCCCGAACTTTTGAAGATTTACTGACAAGCTCGGCATTCCGCTGCGCGAGCAGGAGATTCTGGCCGGCGTCGCAGCCGGAGCGCGCGCGTCGCCGTCGACGCGGTGTTCGACTCGGTCTCCGTCGTCACCACCTTCAAGGAGGAGCTCGCCAAGGCCGGCGTCATCTTCTGCCCGATCTCGGAAGCGGTGCAGACGCATCCCGAGCTGGTGCGCAAATATCTCGGCTCGGTCGTGCCGACGACCGACAATTATTACGCGACGCTGAACAGCGCGGTGTTCTCGGACGGCTCCTTCGTCTATGTGCCGCCGGGCGTGCGCTGCCCGATGGAGCTCTCGACCTATTTCCGCATCAACGAGAAGAACACCGGCCAGTTCGAGCGCACGCTGATCATCGCCGACAAGGGCTCCTACGTCTCCTATCTCGAAGGCTGCACGGCGCCGAAGCGCGACGAGAACCAGCTTCACGCCGCCGTCGTCGAACTCATCGCGCTCGAGGACGCCGAGATCAAATATTCGACCGTGCAGAACTGGTATCCGGGCGATGCCGAAGGCAAGGGCGGCATCTATAATTTCGTGACCAAGCGCGGCGATTGCCGCGGCGCGCGCTCGAAAATCTCCTGGACGCAGGTCGAAACCGGCTCGGCGATCACCTGGAAATATCCGTCCTGCATCCTGCGCGGCGACAATTCGCGCGGCGAATTCTATTCGATCGCGATTTCGAATGGCCGCCAGCAGGTCGATTCCGGCACCAAGATGATCCATCTCGGCAAGAACACGACGAGCCGGGTCATCTCCAAGGGCATCGCGGCGGGCCGCTCGCAGAACACCTATCGCGGCCAGATCTCCGCCCACCGCAAGGCGACCGGCGCGCGCAATTTCACCAATTGCGATTCGCTGCTGATCGGCAATGCACTGCGGCGCGCATACCGTGCCCTACATCGAATCGCGCAATCACCTCGACGCAGTTCGAGCATGAGGCGACGACCTCGAAAATCTCCGACGATCAGCTGTTCTACTGCATGCAGCGCGGCCTTTCCGGCGAAGAGGCGACGGCGCTGATCGTCAACGGCTTCGTGCGCGACGTGCTGCAGCAATTGCCGATGGAGTTCGCGGTCGAGGCGCAAAAGCTGATCGCGATTTCGCTTGAAGGCAGCGTCGGCTGACGCCGAACAAGCCGCCCCGAAACTCAACCGATTTTGAAGGACGATGCAATGCTCGAAATCAAAAATCTGAACGTCTCCGTCGCCGGCAAGCACAATCCTCGACGGCCTCGACCTCACGGTCGCGGACGGCGAGGTAGCGGCGATCATGGGGCCGAACGGCTCCGGCAAGTCGACGCTCTCCTATGTCATCGCCGGCCGCAAGGATTACGAAGTCGAATCCGGCGAAGTCCGCTCGACGGCGTCGATCTGCTCGAACTTGACGCCGGACGAGCGCGCCGCGCGCGGCGTCTTCCTCGCCTTCCAATATCCGATCGAAATTCCCGGCGTCGCGACGATGACCTTCCTGAAGGCGGCGCTCAACGCGCAGCGCAAGCAGCGCGGCGAAGCCGGAACTGTCGACGCCCGACTTCATGAAGCGCGTGCAAGCGGCGGCCGAAAAGCTCGACATCAAGCAGGAGATGCTGAAGCGCGCGCTCAATGTCGGCTTCTCCGGCGGCGAGAAGAAGCGCATGGACATTCTGCAGATGGCGCTGCTCGAACCGTCCTTCGCCATCCTCGACGAAACCGATTCCGGCCTCGACATCGACGCGCTGCGCATCGTCGCCGACGGCGTCAACGCGCTGCGCTCGCCAAAGCGCGGCTTCCTCATCATCACCCATTACCAGCGCCTGCTCGACTATATCGTGCCGGATACGGTGCATGTGATGGCGCAGGGACGGATCGTCAGAAGCGGCGGCCCGGAACTCGCGCTCGAACTCGAAAAGAGCGGCTATCGCGATTATGTCGCCGAACAGGCGGCGTGAGGATCAGGGCATGAGCGCAGAGATCACGGCCGCCCGCACGCCGGCGGAAACAGCCCTCGCCGACGCCTTCAACGCGGCGCTCGCGCGCCTGCCCGGCGGCGCCGGCGTCAGGCAATTGCGCGAGGCGGCGTTCGGCGCCTTCCGCGCCGCCGGCCTGCCGCATCGGCGCGTCGAGGCGTGGCATTACACGGATCTGCGCGCGCTGATGCGCGAGGCGCCGCCGCTCGCGCCGCCGCCGCTCGGTCGCCGCCATCGAGAGCCTGCGCCGCGATCTGTCGCGGTCGCATCACGCCCGGCGCCTCGTCATCGTCGATGGCGTCTTCGTCGCCGAACTTTCCGATCCCATGCCGGCGGGCGTTGCGGCGCGCTCGCTCGCCGCCGTGCTGGCGGAGGGGCGCCGCGAGCTCATCGCGCTGCTCGCGGCGCAGGATTTCGGCGGGACCGATACGATCGTCGCGCTCAACGCCGCCATGATGCAGGACGGCGTCGTGATCGAGGTTGCGCCCGGCGTCGCCGTCGCGGAGCCGATCCGCATCGTCTATGCGACGGCTTCGGACGCGCCCTCCGCGCGCTTCTCGCGCTCCGCCGTCGTCGTCGGCGCCGGCGCCTCCCTGCTGCTCGCCGAGGAGAGCCATGGCTTCCGCGCCGGCCAGACCCATAATTGCCTCATTGCCTCAGTTGGCGACGACGCGAAATTCACCCATGGCGCCATGCTGGCCGGCATGGCGCCGGGCAGCCTGCGCCATCGAGAGCTTCATCGCGCGCGTCGGCGCCCGCGCGGCAGCTGCGCAGCTTCGCGCTGATCGCCGGCGGCGGCGGCCTCGTGCGCCGCCAGCTTTTCGTGCGCTTCGAGGGCGCCGACTGCAGAAGGCGTGCTTGCGCGGCGTCTCGCTGCTGCGCGGACGCGAACACGCCGACACGACGCTGAACGTCGAGCATGTCGCGCCGGGCTGCGAAGGCGACGAGAATTTCCGCTACATTCTCGACGAGGAGGCGACCGGCGTCTTCCAGGGCAAGATCACCGTCGAGCAGGACGCGCAGAAGACCGACGGCAAGGATGCTGAGCCGCGCCCTGCTGCTCACCGACAACGTCGCGATGAACAACAAGCCCGAGCTTGAAATCTTCGCCGACGACGTCGCCTGCGGCCATGGCGCGACCTGCGGCGGCCTCAGCGAGGATCAGCTTTTCTATCTGCAGACGCGCGGCCTTCCCTATGCCGAGGCCGAGGCGCTGCTGCTTGAGGCTTTCGCCGCCGAACTCGTCGATGAGATCGGCGATGAGCGCCTCGTCGCCCTGTTCCGCGCGGAGATCGCGCGCTGGCTTCTGGCGCGCGGGAGCAGGCCATGAACAAGCATATCATCGCCCCGGCGCCTTATGACGTCGCGCGCGTGCGCGAGGATTTTCCGATCCTTTCGACAGAGGTCTATGGCAAGCCGCTCGTCTATCTCGACAATGCGCGCTTCGGCGCAAAAGCCGAAGGCGGTGGTCGATCGCATGGTCGAGGCGACCTATCATGAATACGCCAATGTCCATCGCGGCCTGCATTATCTCGCCAATGCCGCGACCGACGCCTTCGAGGCCGCGCGCGAGAGCGTGCGCTCCTTCCTCAACGCCGAGAGCGTCGAACGAGATCATCTTCACGAAATCGGCGACCGAATCGATCAACCTCGTCGCCTCGTCCTTCGGCCAGGCCTTCATCGAGCCGGGCGACGAGATCGTGCTCTCGATCATGGAGCATCACGCCAATATCGTGCCCTGGCATTTCCTGCGCGAGCGCAAGGGCGCCGTGCTGAAATGGGTCGATGTCGACGACGAAGGCAAGTTCTCGCTGCAGCGCTTCGAGGAGGCGCTGACGCCGAAGACCAAGATCGTCGCCATCACCCAGATGTCGAACGTGCTCGGCACGGTGACGCCGGTCAAGGAGATCGTCCGCATCGCGCACGCGCATGGCGTTCCGGTGCTGGTCGATGGCTCGCAGGGCGCGGTGCATCTGCGCCGTCGACGTGCGCGATCTCGACGTCGATTTCTACGTCATTACCGGCCACAAGCTTTACGGGCCGACCGGCGTCGGCGCGCTCTACGGCAAGGCGAAATGGCTTGAGCAATTGCCGCCCTTCCTCGGCGGCGGCGAGATGATCAAGGAGGTCACGCGGGACCGCGTCACCTATAATGATCCGCCGCATCGCTTCGAGGCGGGCACGCCGCCGATCATTCAGGCGGTTGGACTTGGCGCCGCGCTCGACTATATGCAGCGGCTCGGCCGCGATCGCATTCACGCGCATGAGACGGCGCTCGGCGATTATGCGCAGGAGCGCCTGTCGCAGCTGAATTCGCTGCGTATTTTCGGGCGCGCCAGAGGCAAGGGGGCGATCATCGCCTTCGAGATGCAGAACGCTCATGCCCATGACGTCGCGACGATCCTCGATCGCGCCGGCGTCGCGGTGCGCGCGGGCACGCATTGCGCCCAGCCGCTGCTCGCCCGCTTCGGCGTTACCTCGACGTGCCGCGCCTCTTTCGCGCTCTACAACACCTTCGAGGAGGTGGACAAGCTCGCTGAGGCGTTGATCAAGGCCGAGCGGCTTTTTGCATAAGGCAATTCCATAAGGGACGCAGACCGGATCACGCGTCAGGACGAAGAGACAGACGATGGTCGATCAAGGAACTGGAGCTTTTTCCGATTCCATGCAATCGGAGAGGGCTGAGGCGAAAGGAATGAGGAGCCCCATGGCCGACGCGCAGACCAGCGACGCCGCCGACACCGTGCCGAACGAGCCGCAATGGATTTTTGACGGCTCCATTCCGCAATCGGAGCGGGCGCATTTCGTCGATGAGGCGGTCGCCGCCTTCAAGACCGTGTTTGATCCGGAAATCCCGTGCGATATCTACGAGCTTGGGCTGATCTACAAGGTGGAGGTCGAGGCCGACCGGCTCGTCAAGGTCGAGATGACTCTGACCGCCCCTGGCTGCCCGGTCGCCGGCGAACTGGCGCGCTCGGTCGAATCCGCAATCGGTTCCGTCAACGGAACGTCGGGCGCGAATGTCGACGTCGTTTTCGAGCCGCCTTGGAGTCAGGCCCGCATGTCCGACGAGGCGCGCGTCGCGCTCGATATGTTCTAAAGGTTCGGAAGCTCGGCGCGCCCGCGGAAACCTGCGGCGCGCGAAACCGACGTTCCGTCCGCTGACGGCGGCAGTACAACCCCGAAGGCTCACTTCCTACGCAATGGCCGCGTGGCGCTGACGTCCTATCTGGCGCGCCGGATTGACCGCGCGTCAGCGGTAGGGGCGCCGAACAACCCGGGTTCGACGTCAGGATCGCCGGGGCCATACCAGCCGGCGAAAAAGGGCGTGCCGTACCCGTCATAGGGGTTGAAGACGCCACGGTGACTGCCGTAGCCGTAAGGCCACGCGTAATTGTAAACGGCCGTGCTGGCGATGGCGAAACCAATCGCGTCGCGCGCCTCGAACTCGCGCCGCTGGCGCGCGCGCCAGGCGCCGACGCGATAGATCCAGGGCAACGGATAAAACCCCGCGCCGCTGTCCGGATCGCCGACGAGTTCAGCGAAATGCCCGCCCGTCGCCCTGCCGCGCAGCGCGCGCCCATGGGCGTAGACCACCGCCGCGCGCGTCGCGTGGTGGCGATGCGCGCCGCTGTGTTCTGAAGCTTGTGAAGGCGCTGCACCCATGGCGAGCGCGGCGGCAGTCGCGAGGGCGGCGAGGGGTTTGACGCGCATTTCTTGAGGTCCTGAGAATCGCAAAAATGCGCTTGTTTTGGTAACGCGCGAAACCCCGCTGAGGTTCCGTCTCACGTCCCTACGGCGCCTCGCCGATTGGCCGGAACGGGCGCGGTAGCCGCCCTTTTTCGAGCAGCTTCGCAAACAGCCGCAGGCCGAACGGTTCGTTGCCATTGGCGTGCACGAGCAGGATCGCGCCCGGCCGCAGCGGCGGCGCGAAAACCAGCCAGCCGTCGGCGCCGAGCGCGACCAGATGATCGCGCCGCACGACCTCCATCGCCGCTGCGTCGGAGACGAGATCGGGAAAGCGGAAAAACACCGACGGCGTCTCGCCATTGGCGATCAGCAGCCGCTCCGTATCAAGAATTTCGGCCTGCATGTCGACCCCCGGCGTCAACAGAAAATTCCGCGCCAGCGCGCGGCCGGGAACGTAGGGGTGATGGTAGGAATGATCGACCCAGGCGATCTTGAGCTGGCCGGATTGCGCCTCGGCCCGCAGCCACTGGAAATCCGCCCAATGCCGCGTGAGCCAGAGGCCCGAGATCGAGAGTGCGACCGGCGTTCCGGGTCCCAGCGCCGCCAGTTTTTCGAGGAAGGCGCGGTCGAGCGGCTGGCGGCTCGGGCAGAGGTCGCCGGTGATGAACGAGCCTTCGCCCTGCCCGTGCGAGAGGCCGGCGTTGAACTCGACGCCCGGTTCCGGGCTCACCGCATGCTGCGACGGCGCCTCCACCGCGCGGATCAATCGCGTATCCTTCTGCGCCGCCTCGTCGGTGTTCGCGCAGGTCCAGCATTGCGCATGTTCGACGCTGGTCGCGAGGCTCGAAGGATCGACGGTCAGCATGAGGCTCGCGCCATCGACGTTAAAGCGGCGGATGGCGAGCCGCGTCGCGCCCGCCCCGTCGCGGCATTCCTCAAAGACCGGGCGATAATTTTGAACCCGCGCGCGAGAAGCCGGCGCCGCGCCCGCCGCCGCGATCCGCGCCGGCGCCTCGCAGACCGCATCTTCGGCCCGCCCGACGCCGATTGCGGCGAACAGCGCCATCGCACATGATGCAAGACCCGCGATCGTTTTCATGCGCCGAACATGACCACAGACTCAAGGCCCCAAAAGCCGCCGCTTCTCGTCAGTTACGACAGCCCTGACGAAAAAGCATCGGCCCTCGTCTCACAATCTCTGGAGGCGGAGGTCGCCGCGCGCTTTGGCCCGCGCGGCGAGGCGCCGTTTTCAATTCTGGCCTTCGGCGATTCCGACGTCCCGATCGGCGGCCTCAATGGCGCCACCCACTGGCGCTGGCGCCATATCCGCCATTTCTGGGTAGCCGAGGCGTGGCGCGGCCGTGGCGTCGGGCGAAGCCTCATGCGGCGCGCCGAGACGGACGCGCGCGCGCAAGGTTGCGTCGGCCTCTATCTCGACACTTTCGATCCCGGCGCGGCGCAATTTTACGCCCGTTGCGGCTTTAAGCCCTGCGGCCGCATCGAGAATTTTCCGCCCGGCTTCGCGCGCGTGTTTTTGTATAAAAACTTGTTCGCCCCATGAGGGCCAGCAATGGTATCTTCCGCGCCGTCAGGGCGTCCCGACACCATGGTTCCGTGGCTGAGGCAAAGGCGGAAGGAAAGAGTCCATGCAATCCGACTATGATGACGCAAGGGCCGTGGCCCATCTGCCGAATCTGGACATCGAGATCCTGCATCGGCGTCCCTGGCGCGGCGATGGCGAAATGCTGTCCGTCACGCTGCGCGCGACGCCGTCTTTCGAATCCTTCTTCAATTTTCTCGAAGCCGCCAATCCCGTCCTTTTCTGGATGCGCGCGTTTGAAACGGCGTGGTCGCCATGGCTCCAGTTGACCCATTTGGGCGGCGCGTCCGCGCGGCGGCTGCCGGAATGAAATGATTCAGACGCGTCGAGGGCGATGATCCATGCTCGCGGCTTTCGGTAAAGCCGGCGGGGGCGGGCATGAAGGCTTCCAGCATCGCAGGATGGCGCGCCGTCGCGGCGCGGGCGGTCGCGCTAATCATCGGCGCCGTCGCTCCGGTTGGCGCCGACGCCGCCCCGCCAGCCGCGACGCCGTGCGCCGCGCCGACCGACGCCGCTCGGCCGGCGTGGGCGATGCGCTGGTTTACCGAGATGCAGGCCGGCCGCGCCGACCGCGCGCAATATGCCAAAAGCTTCGTCGGCGAAGTAACCGACGCGGCGGTGGAGACGATGTCGCGCGAGCTCAACACCTATGGCGCGGCGCCGCTGCGCGCGGAAATCGTGCAAAGCAGCAAGATCGGCGGGCAGACATTCTGTGTGGTGAAATATGAGTTTCCGCGCGGCGACGCGACGAGTCTGTTGTTCGGCTTCGACGCGGCCGGCAAGATCACCGGCGTCCGCCTCGAAAGCGTCGCCGGCGACTGACGCTGGAGCGCTTGTTAAAAATTCGGCTTGATCTACTCTGTGGAACGCAATGCAATCATGGCGTCAAAGTTTGATGCATCATGTGGCAAGCCATCGCTTACGTCAGTTCCGGCTTAACGCTGGCGGCCTTCGTAGCCGCCGTCATCGCCCGGATATTGAAGTCGAAGCTGGAGGAGCGCGAGCGGCTGATCCGCGCCGCTGACGGCGCCGACCGCGCGGACCTCGTCAGGAACGCGCTCGAGTTTTTCAACGTCGAAGCCGCCGATCTCACGAAAGAGCAGCAATTCAAAATCGCGCTGGAACAGATCGAGGCGCGCGGCAGGCGCTTTGCGATCTCCGCCGCGGTCATTTGTTTTCTCGCGGTCGTCGCGGCGCTCGCGACGGCGTTCGCGATCGCGCTCAATCCCGCGCGCGATCAGCAGGCGACGGCAAGCCGCGCGGACAAACTCGCGGGCGTCGATCCGGCCCTGGTCGGTTCATGGAACGGCGTCGGCGGAATTGAAAATTTCGAAATTCAGCTTCACTTCGACTTCGCCGCCGACGGCGGGCTGTCGCGTCGATATGTCATCGACGAACGCGGCGCGATCGAAACGACGCCGGAGACGCTGACTATAAACGCCGGACGCGCCGTGATGACCGGCCAATGGAAATACGCGCTGAACGGCCCCGATCTCCTGAAACTTTCGTCGCCGACCGATCCGACGACGTTCCAGCTTCTGCTGCAATCGGCGCATGGCGCCTCGACCGAATTCACCCGCGTCGGCGCCAGCGAATATCCGAACGATGCGCTCGTCGGCGCGTGGAGAACCTCGCTGTTGCTGAGCGGCGTTGACTGGGACTGGAGCATCGAAATCGGACGCGAGCGAAACTTCCATTCGCATCTCGAGGCGCGCGACGAACGCGGACGCATCGCGGCGGCGGTCGGCAAGTGGGAGATGACATCCGACTGGTCGACGGCGCCAATCGAGGGAACCTACCGCATCGTCTCGCCGGGCGCGGCGCAATTCAACATCTGGCCGTTCGGCCTCATCGCGCTGAAACGCGCGCCGTAGCGCGCGCGCCTCAGCTCTTCAGCAGCGGCTCCAGAATCTTGTCGAGCGAGTTCGGGCGTCATCTCGCCGCTCTGCTTCTGGCCGTTGAAGAAAAAGGTCGGCGTCGCGCCGACGCCGAATTTTTCCGAGGCGCGGTCGCGCACCTTATTGATCTTGTCGTAGAGATCCTGATCCTTGAGGCAGGCCTCGAATTTGTCCTGCCCAATGCCCGCCTGCTTGACCAGCATGGCGAGCGATTCCACCGGCTTCTCGGTGAACGCCCAGTTCTTCTGCTGCGCGAACAGCAGGTCGACGATCGCCTCGCGCTTGTCGTCGCCGGCGCAGCGGGCCAGCATGAAGCCGGCGGTCGCCAGCGGATCCAGCGGAAACTCGCGCAGGATGAAGCGCACCTTGCCCGTGTCGATATATTTCGACTTCAGCACCGGATAGGTCGTCGCGTAGAAGGCGGCGCAATGCGAACAGGTCATCGAGGCGTATTCGACCACCGTCACCGGCGCGTCGGCCTTGCCGACGGCGACGTCGGGCAGCGCCTCGGGCGCCATCAGCTGATCGACCGGAATGGTCGTGCCTTCCGCCCGCGCGGGCGCGCCGCGCCCGCCAAAATGCCCGCCGAGCGCGACGACGGCGCAGGCGGCGGCGATGCGCAGAACCATGCGGCGGCTGGACATTCTGATCGGCGTCTTCATGCGTTCATCCATGCGGGGCCGCGGGCCGGCCGGTTGTCCGAAGCGGGACGAAACCACGCCGGCGCGGCGGAATAAGGGCGCCGGCTCAGCTGCGCCCGTCCGGCCGCGGCTGGCTTAGCACACTGGCGCCAAGCCGCGTCAAGGCCGCGCGCAGCCCCGCGTCGTCGATTTCCCCCACGGCGGCCGCCGCGGCCTTCAAAACCGCGGGATCGGGCGGCGCGACGGCGCGCCTTGCGGCCGGGCGCGGCTCCAGCGGGCCCTGCTTAAGCACAAGCCTGTCGACGCAGCGCCAGCCAAGATGCGCATTGACGCGCTCGATCACGGCGCCGGAAAGATGCTGCAGCTCCAGCGCAAAGCCGGACTCGACGCGCACCACAAGCGAAGCCGGCGCAAAGCCGTCCGCTCCGGCCCGGCGCGGCGGCCAGTTGAGCTTGAGCGGCTGCGACATCAAGGCCAGCCGCTCGCCGACGATCTCGTCCCAGTAGAGAATGACGTCCGACTGGCCAAAGCCGCGCTTGGCCAGTACCGGATCGATGATCGGTCCAACAAGATCGGCGAGCGGGCGAGACCAGGGTTCCTTGCGCGGGCGCATGAGGGTTTGTAGCGCCTTTGCGGCAAGAGGGCAAAGCCCGCGGCGCGACGCCCGACGCCCGTCGTTAAACGAAAATTAAGAAAATGCTCAATGCCGCTGAAGGACTCTGGACTGCTTTTGCCCGTAGAGAAGCAGGCGACGCCTTGATGCCGAAGGAAAGCTGGAATGGACGGAATCCGTTTGTGGTCGCCGCAGCCGATGCGGCCGGATGTTCGCCGGGCGCGCGTCTGGAAATCGCTGCTCGTGTTTGGTCTGGCGCTCGGCCTGACGAGCGCGGTGCTTTACGCCGCGATCTCACCCCGGCCCGAAACGCTGATCCAGCGCGACGCTCAATGAGCCGCCCGTTCGTCGCGCCCGCCTTTTGCGGCCGAAGGCTCGGGACTTGGCGAACATTTAAGAAAATCCTGGGGCAGTCTTTAGGATGCGCGTCGCGCGTCTGACGTCCGCCCACAAGCAAGCTGCTTCAGGAAGCCTTCTCGCCCGCATTTCGACAGGGACGATACGGGTATCGACCTCGCGCCAGTTCGCGCGACCGGCGCGGCCGGCCGCCGGCGTTCCCATCCGCAGGACGGAGTTCTCTAATGCGCCGCTCACGCTCGGCCGCCCGGCCGCTCGCCGTGATGGCCGCGGCGCCGATCGTCGGGGGCCGCGTCCGATCCCCATGTCCTTTATCGATATGAGGCTGCGAGTGAGCGCGGTTGGCGGCTAAGCTCGCCGCGCGCGAAGTCCGAGCGCGCGAAGCCGTCCGCTGGCGCCGCAGCGCGGCTAGATTCTTCGGTGGCTGCGGCACGGACGCCAGCTCGCCGACGATCTCGTCTCACCCAGAGAATGATGCCCGACAGGCCAAAGCCGCGTTTCGCCGACGCCGGATCGGTCCAACAAGGTCGGCGAAAGGCCAGCCGCGAATCACAATCACTTGATCCTCCGGCGATTCGAGGGTTGTCCAATGCAGCCATTCTATAAATACGCAAGCCACCCGGCTGATCACTAATTACAACACAACCCCGTATATAAAAAAGGTTGTGCGGAGCATGATTGATACTTTTGTCAGCCCGGACTAACATCGCGCCAAGTAAAAAATAAAAGTAAGGGGAGTGTAAAATGATGAGCCAGCTACGGCATGGCGAATTCACGGAGGAGCAGCTTTCTTGGACGGGCGGATCGGCGCTGATGAGGACGCAGGCCGCGGGCGGCAGCTGCCGACGCGATTTTCTGCGGAGCGACCTGGCGATCGGCATTGCGTTCCAGAACCCGGGAAGCGAGGTGAACTGGCGTCTTGATGGCAGAGAGGCGCTAGCCAAAACATGGACGACGACGACCACATCGCATGAGTTGGTCCTGCTTCCGCCCGGTTGCGAATTTAACGTTCGCTGCTGGGGAAGCGGACAAGGGGTGTGGCTCTTTATCGATCCGCAATCATTCGATTTGGACAGCCGTGTCGAAACTTTCGCCAAGAAGCCCCTGGTGGACGCCTCCTGGACGAGAGACCGGCTGTCGTGGATGATCCTTTCCGAAATCAGGAAAGAGTGTGCGACTGGCTTCCCGCGTGGACCGATGTTTCTCGAAAATGCGGCGACGGTCTTCGTCACGCAATTGGCGTATGTCCTCGACGACGCTACGCCGCGGTTTGAGCCGACGCGCGCGCTTTCGGACGCGAATCTCGCAATGGTTATCGAATACATCGAAGAAAATCTGCACCACAATATCACCTTGACCGCGTTGGCGAGCCTGGTTGAGCTAACGCCGAGATATTTCTGCGCGGCGTTCAAGCAGGCCACCGGAAGGCCGCCGCATCAATTTCAGATCGAGCGGCGCGTCGAGCGGGCGAAGGCGCTTTTGCAGAGGCCGGACCTATCCCTGATCGATGTCGCGCTTATGGTCGGCTTCAGCAGCCAAAGTCACCTGAACGAATATTTTCGTCGCATCGTCGGCGTGACGCCGGCTCGCTACAGGACCAAGACGCGCCCGAACGACGACGAAGTCCCGCCGCCGAAACATGACGATTGTGATAGCGAGCGGAATTTCATGGAAGATTAAGCGGCCTCGGCCGCACTATGGTCGCCTCCGCCGTCGCGAACTTGCCAAAAACAATGCGACGGCGGGGGGAGATCTCCGGCATTGCCTTTGTTTTGCGTCCTGCCGGCGTGGCGCTGGCCACATCCCCCCTTGTCATGCGAACGGAACGCGCCTGCGGCTGGACCAACAGCGGCCGCGTAATCAACAATTGCGTGGGGGAAACGATGAAACGCACTTATAATGATCGCGGCGCTGGAACTCATTCGCGCCGCTTCTTCAACCCGGTTTTCCTTTTCAGTTCTCTGGCTGCGCTAAGCGCCGCGCCAAACGCCTTGATGGCCGATGATTGGGGCCATCCCGATAACCCCGGCCAGTCCGATCAGCCGATCGTGTTGAAGACGCAAGGCAGCTTCATGCCCGGCGGAACGGTGGTGACCAACCCCGGCACGTTTGATCCGATCGCGTTAACGCCGGACGGACAGACTATTCACGGCGACCACGCCTATGCGGCCTATCAGATACCGGTGAACGCGCACCGCTTTCCCCTCGTGATGTGGCACGGCGGCGGCCAGTTCACGAAGACCTGGGAAACGACGCCCGACGGCCGCGACGGATACCAGAACATTTTCTTGCGCCAGCGCTACGCGACCTATCTGATCGACGAGCCGCACCGCGGCAATGCCGGACGCGCGACGACAAATGGCACGGTCGCCGCCGTGCCCGGCCCCGGGCCGACCGGCGAGCAGGGGATCTTCATCCGCTTCCGAGCCGGAATCTGGCCCAACTATTTCCCGAACGCCCAGTTCCCTCGCGGCTCGGCAGCGCTGAATCAATGGTGGCGGCAGCAAACGCCTGACACCGCGACAACAACCGACGCTGTCGCGACGGCCGCTGTCGCCACAATGTTCGACCAGATCGGACCGGCGGTGCTGATTACGCACTCGGCGAGCGGCGTTTACGGATGGGAGACGGCGACGCAAAGCAAGAACGTCATCGGAATCTACGCCTATGAGCCCGTCACGCAGGTGTTCCCGTCGGATGCGCTTCCCGCGCCCGTGCCCGCAGGGCCGCTGGGGCCGATAACCGGCACGCCGATTTCGCCTGCCGATTTTCAGAAGCTGACAAAGATTCCGATTGAAATTATATGGGGGGACAATTTTCCAACAGCCGGCCAGCCCCCGTCGCCGTATCCCGACATCGAGATTTGGCAGGGCCGCATCATCATGGCGCAGAAGTTCGTCGATCTGATCAACGCGCGCGGCGGCCATGCGCATCTGACGCATCTTCCGGACATTGGCATTCGCGGCAACAGCCACTTCGCCTTCGCGGATCTGAACAACCTTCAGATTGCGGGCCTGTTGTCGAAATGGCTGCATGACCACAATTTTGATCAGTAGGGCCGCGGCCGTTAAGCTGCGCAAGGGGCGGTCATTGCGCCCCTTGCTTTTCTCCTGCCCAGGCGCCCGCGGTTCGTGGTTCCGCTGTGCTTGGAGCAAGCAACGGATGTTTATCCGCTACCCTCCCTGGTTCGGCGGGGCGCTGCTGTAGAGCGCGGCGGCGCGGCGGTGAATCTCTTCGGCGGACACGTCCTCGATGTGGCTGGCGATCCACCAGCGATGGCCAAACGGATCTTCAAACTTGCCGCCGCGGTCGCCATAGAACTGGTCGGCGACCGGCCGCAAAACCTTCAGCCCCTCATGCTCGGCGCGGCGCGTGAAATCATCGACGTCGGCGACATAGAGATGGATCAGCACCGCCGTGCCGCCGATCGAATGCGGCGACAGCGCCTCGTGGTCGGGGAATTCATCGGAGAGCATGATGCGCGCGTCGCCGATTTCGAGCTCGGCGTGGCCGACGCGGCCCTCATGCTCGATGCGCAGGACTTCCTCGGCGCCGAAGGCGCGCTTGTAGAATTCGATGGCGCGGCCGGCGGCGCGCACGCTGAGATAGGGAATCGCCGCCTGGCGTCCCGCCGGAACGGGGCTGACCCTTGCGGGCGAGGGATCATGCATGTGTTCGCTCCCCCCGAGCGTGATCTGATGGTTTGCGCCGCCGAGCAGAACGGCTAAACGAGGCGCATGTATGACGTTTCGCTCAAGCCGTCACATGGGCGCCCGCTGCTCGCCTGGTACGACCGCCATGCCCGCGTCCTGCCGTGGCGCGCTCCGCCTGGCGCGCGCGCCGATCCTTACGCCGTCTGGCTCTCCGAAATCATGCTGCAGCAAACGACCGTGGCGGCGGTCATCCCGTATTTTCATGGCTTTATGGCGCGCTGGCCGGACGTTGAGGCGCTCGCCGCCGCGCCCGTCGAGGAGGTGATGCGGCGATGGGCGGGGCTCGGCTATTACGCGCGGGCGCGCAACCTGCACGCCTGCGCCCGCGCCGTCGTCGAGCGCCATGGCGGGCGGTTTCCGCAGGAGGAGGCGGCGCTGCGCGCGTTGCCGGGGCTCGGCCCCTATACGGCGGCGGCGGTGGCGGCCATCGCCTTCGGGCGCCGCGCGGTCGTGGTCGACGGCAATGTCGAGCGCGTCGTCGCCCGCCTGTTCGCGATCGACGCGCCGGCGCCCGCCGCAAAGCCGCTGATCCGCGCGCGGGCGGCGGCGCTGACCCCGCCCGAGCGGCCTGGCGACCACGCGCAGGCGATGATGGATCTCGGCGCCACCATCTGCACGCCGAAAAATCCGGCCTGCGCGATCTGCCCGCTCGGCCCCGTCTGCGCCGGCCGGGGAGACCCTTTGCGCTTTCCTGTCAAGGCCCAAAAGCCCGCGCGGCCGCTGCGGCGGGGCGCGGCATTCTACATCTTACGCGCGGACGGCGCGGTTCTGGTGCGAACGCGGCCCCAAAAAGGCCTGCTCGGCGGCATGACGGAACTGCCCGGCACGCCCTGGAGCGCCGATTTCGACCCCGCCGCCGCCCGCCGCCTCGCCCCGCTGAAAGCCCGCTACCGCCGGCTCGATGGCTTTGTGACGCATGGGTTTACACATTTCGAATTGCGTTTAACGATGTATCTGGCCGAGGTCGAAGCCGGCGCGCAGGCGCCGGAAGGCTGCCGCTGGGCGCCGGCGGGCGGCCTTGATGCGGAAGCTTTGCCGAGCCTGATGCGCAAGGCGATCGAGGCCGCGCGGGCGGGGGGTGTTTCACGTGAAACAGGGTGTTTCACGTGAAACAGGGGGCAAAGCATGGCGAAACGCGCGAGACCGCGGATCATTTTGACCGAAGGCGCCATCCGCGTTCACTGGGGAGACCGCGTATTGACGATCTTACCGGCGCCCGCTCTGCAGAATGTGGAAGAGCGCGCGGATTTCGTGGTTGACATGGACCAGATTGTCAGTTTCGACCCGCCGCACGAATCGGACGAGGTCAGCGTCGAGCAGATGCAGGCGATTACGCAGGCGATCGAGGAGGAATTCGACCGGCTCGGGCTTGTCGTCGCCTTCGAATAGCCAGAGGCATCGCGGATATGGGCGCCAACCAGCCGCCGCCGTTCGAGAACGTCGATCTGTTCGCCAGCGACGTCGCGTTGCGCGAGGCTGTGGCGCGCGGCGGCGCCGATCCGAAGCCGCTGCATGCGTTTGGCGCGGATTATGGCTCGGCTGAGACAATGGAGCTCGGCCGCCTCGCCAATGAGAATCCGCCGCGGCTGCGCATTGTCGAGCCCGATGGCGAGCGCGCCGACCGCGTCGAGTTTCATCCCGCCTGGCATGCGTTGATGCAAAAGAGCATGGCGGCGGGGCTGCATGATTCTACAGCCAACATTGTAGAACGAGCGGCGAAACTCTACATGGCGACGCAGATCGAGGCCGGCCACATCTGCCCGCTGACAATGACCAACGCCGCCAGCGCCGCGCTCAAAGCCGCGCCGGAAATCCTCGCCGCCTGGCGCCCCTATATAACAGAGCGCGACTATGACGGCGCCTTCAGGCCGTGGTTTCAGAAAAAATCCGCGACGCTCGGCATGGGCATGACCGAGCGCCAGTCCGGCACGGATGTTCGCGCCGCCCTCACCGAGGCCAAGCCGAGCAACGGCCATTACGAGATCACCGGCCACAAGTGGTTCTTTTCGGCGCCGATGTCGGACGGCTTTCTCGTTCTGGCGCAAGCGCCGGGCGGCCTCAGCTGCTTTCTCATGCCGCGATTCCGGCCCGATGGAAGCGTCAACGCGCTGCGCCTGCAGCGCCTCAAGGACAAGCTCGGCAACCGCTCCAACGCCTCCGCCGAGGTCGAGTTTTTCGGCGCTTACGCCGAGCGCGTCGGCGCCGAGGGCGAGGGCGTCCGCACGATCCTCAACATGGTGCAGCTGACGCGGCTCGATTGCGCCATCGCGGCGACCGGGCAGATGCGCTTCGGCCTCGCGCTCGCCGTCCATCACGCGCGTTTTCGCGTCGCGTTCGGGCGCCCCCTCATCGAGCAGCCGCTGATGCGCGCGGTGCTGGCCGATCTCGCGCTTGAGAGCGAGGCCAATACGGCGCTCGTCTTTCGCCTCGCCCGCGCCTATGCGGCGCCGCAGGACGCCGCCTATGCGAGGCTGATGACGCCGGCGGTCAAATATCACGTGACGAAGATGGCGCCGGCTTTCATTTACGAGACGCTCGAATGCCTCGGCGGCAATGGCTATGTCGAGGATTTCCCGATGGCGCGGCTTTATCGCGAGGCGCCGCTCAACGCTATCTGGGAGGGCTCCGGCAATGTCATGGCGCTCGACGTGTTGCGCGTTGTGCGCAGGGACAAGGAACGTGCGATGGCGGTGATCGACGCGCTGGCCGGCGCCTGCGGCGCGGCGGGAAAGGCCGCGGCCGATGAGATCAGGCGGTTTGCGCCGGGGGAAGACGCGGAGGCCCGCGCGCGGATCATCGCGGAAAAGCTCGCGCGGCTCGGCGCCCTCGCCGCGCTTTCTGAGGTGAATGCCGTGTTGGCTGAGGCCTACGCGGCACGGGCCGCAGGCGGGGCGTGGGGCGCCCGCGATCTGGGGGCGGCCGAACGTGTTGTTCTCGATCGCTTCAAGCAATGTGGCTAGCCCGAGCTCTGATTATTGTTCGTGATCACAGGGCGAGTGCGGGACTATCGCTTGCGTTTGCGCCAAGAGTTCCAGTCGATCGGCTTGGCGTGGCTCTCGACGGTTTCGATCTGGCCTGGCGGGATGCGATCCGTAAACAATATGAGGTTGAGGCACGTCCAGCGCGCGCTCGGGGCGATCAGCCCGTCGAAGCCCAGAAAATAAGCGGCGTCAGCGATCTCCTGGGTTCGATTGTAGTCGCGATCGGCGTAGCGAGATGTATCAACGCCGAGCCGGTCCAGCGTCGCGAGGTCGGCAAGCCTCAGCGTCTGCGCCGCCGCAACTTTCAGCCTGTGGGCGAACCAGCGAATGCGGGAGGGAAACACGGGCTGGATAGAGAGCAGCGCGTGAATCTCGGCGAGGGCGCCGTCATAATCGAGCGACGTGTAGAGAACCTCGAATGCGCCGTTACACCAGCGGCTTTGCGACGAGCCGCCGAGGCGCGGGTCGCGGCCCTCGCGCGCGACGCGCCAGGCATGGGCGTCGAAAGGCTCGCGCCGGAACGCGTCGATGGCGTCGAGAAGCGCGATGTCGCGCGCGCGACGGGGCGCCTCTGGCATTTAGGTGTACGCGCCGGAATCCAGCGCCTCGATCGCGGCGAGAACCGCTTCGGTGCGGCCATTGTTGATGAGGTCGATCGCCCGCTCATTGTTCAGCATCGGATGCCTGGCGTGCAGCCAGAGCCGCGTCTCGTCAGGCGTGTAGAATTCGGCCAGGCGATCGACGACATACCGAAGCTCGGCGATGACAGTTTGCGTGCGCAGATCGGGGGTCGCCTTGCCGCTCGACCAGCGCGAAACGGTGGCCGGCGAGACGGCGACGATATTGGCGATGTCCTTGCCCTGGAGACCGCCGTCGTCCTTGAGGCGATCGAGGATTTTGCTGACGGCGGTCGTCATAGCTTTGCTCCGCTGATTTCGTACTAATTGCAGAAGATGCCGTTGCTTAAAGCGAAATGCAAGCGTAAACGCGTTTGTCTGGATGGCTGGGTCAGGGCAGGCAAGGGGTTTTGATCAACCCGTCCGCTGCAGCCGGGCGGCGCGGCGGACTTCTTGCGGGGGCTGGCCGAGGGGGTTCTTAAGAAAGCGCGGCGCAACTGCTCGCGATTGGCGAAGCCTGTTTCGCGCACCACGTCCTCGATGCTATGGCCGCCGTCCTCCAGCATCAGCTGCGCGGCTTCGACCCGCAGCTGCTCGATAACCTTGGCGGGGGATTTTCCAAGTTCGGCCCGGAACACGCGGCTGAACTGGCGCGGACTGAGACGCGCGACGCCAGCCAGCCGCTCGACGGTGAGATCCTTTCACAGGTTCCGTCGAGCGAAGGTCAGCGCGCTCTGAGCCAACTCTACTGCTTCGCGGGGTTCTTGTCGGACCATTCCTTGTAGGGCGCGAGGCAGTCGCGCTCTTTTACGGGAATCTTGTAGCTGCGCGGCCCGATCTGGAAGAAGGAGCCGAGGGTCAGCTCCGCGTCGAGGCTGCGGCGCATGGCGACGGCGCGCTCCAGGATTACGCAGCGAAGCGCATCGTCGATGTAGTAGATATGCGACAGGCGGAAATAGGATTGGTCGATCAGCTTCTTGCTGGCGGCGTCGTCGGCGGGGGCTTTGGCGAGCGTGTCGATATCGGTTTTAACCAGATCCTGACAGTGGTTGATTACGGTGAGGATGGTGTGGGCCGACTTCGGGTCGACGGCGGCCGCGCCATCGAAAGGAAAGGCCTCGCACTGGAATGTCCACACGGCGTCCGGGATCCGCGCCGCGTCTATGCCGAACGGCCGGTCGACATTGAATTCAACCGAGGCGTCGACATTGGCGTATTGCAATTCCCATTCATTGTTGACGGAGGCAAAATTGTCCTTCGCCGCCTTCGCCGCGTCGGTTTCGCCGGCGTTCTGAATGGCCCGTAGCATCTGGAACGTCGCCGACCAGCGCTTGTCGAGAAGGTCGGAAGCCGAATGAAGCGAGTCGAGCGCGCTGGCAGTGTCCTTTTCGACCTGCGTCACCTGACTCTGCCAGGCCCAGCCGCGCTGTTGAAACCAGGTCGCGACCATGGTGCCGACGACGCCGGTCAGCAAGAATCCGAATATGGCGGTCGCGACTTTGTCGCGCAGGCTATCGCCCTTGGCGGGCGGCTCGCGCGGCGCGCTCTTCGGCGCCTCCCCGGCCTCGTGCTGGGGCATCAGAAAAGCTCCGCCATCTTCATGTCAGCGGCGCATCGGAATCGCCCGACAAAAGGCGCGGGAAGAGCTGGCGGAAGGACCAAGGCGCGCCGGGGGCGGCGCGGTCGAAGCGCAGCACGACGTCGAAGCGCGTCCCATCCCATTTCTTCGGCAGGCCGTCGATGCGCTGGTCGCCGACGAGATCCGGCAGCAGGGATTTGACGATCGCCTTATGCTCCCAGCACGCCAGAGCGACGCCGGAGAGGCCTGTGAGTTCGGCGGCGAGGGCGGCCTCCTGCCCGACGGCATAGGTCGTGATCGGCGCTAGGCCAAGCCGCGCGGCGAGCGGGAGGATGGTCTCATAGGGCCGCTGGCTTGGGTCGTCGCCGGTCTCGGCCTTTGGGTCGGCGGCGTAGATCGCGGCGGGCTGCGGGAAATCGGCGCCGCCGAGCCCCGCGCCAAACAGCGCCGCCCAGCTGCCCGCGCGCTGCCAGCCGCGGATCACCAGCGACTTCTTGTCCGGCGAACCCTCCGGCGTCAGGCCAGGGCCGGGCCAGGACTCGTCGGGCTTTTCGGCGTGGCGGATGATGAGAAGGGTGAGCGCGGCGCCCTGGCCAAGCGCCGGCGCCGCGACGGCCGCGCCGGCGAGGAAGAGGAACTGGCGACGGACAAGCTGCATGGCTCCCTCCCTCAAGGCGGAGCGATGCTAGGCCTGTCGCGAGCAGCCGGCAAGACAACGCTCTAATCGCCGGCGCGCAGCCGCTCCCGCGCCAGCGTGCGCAGCGCGTCGATCGGCTGCGGCTTTCCCTGTTGGGCGAAATGCCAGTAGGTCCAGCCGTTGCAGGCGGGCAGGCCCTGCGCCAGCGCGCCGATCTTGTGGATCGAGCCGACGACGGCGCCGAGCGCGATGGTTCCATCGGCGCGGACGGTCGCCGCGTGGCGGTGCTTTTCATCAAAGAGCGTCGCGCCGGGCGCGATGAGGCCAGCCTCGACGACGGCGGAGAAGGCGACGCGGGGTTCCGATCGCTTGCTGGGCGTCGCCGCGATGGCCTCAGGCGGCAGCGGCTGCGTTTCGGCGATGCGCGCATGGGCGGCGGCGGCGTAGGTTTGGTCGCGCTCGATGCCGATGAAGTTGCGGCCGAGCCTTTTGGCCGCCGCGCCTGTGGTGCCTGAGCCGAAGAAGGGGTCAAGCGCGACGTCGCCCGCATTGGTGGCGGCGAGCAGGATGCGGGTGAGCAAGGCCTCGGGCTTTTGCGTCGGGTGGGTCTTGCGGCCGGTGTCGTCCTTGAGGCGCTCGGCGCCGGTGCAGATCGGAAACAGCCAGTCTGAGCGCAGCTGGCAGTCTTCGTTGCCGGCTTTGAGCAGCTCATAGTTGAAGCGGTAGTTTTTGGCGCCGGAATCCCGCGCGGCCCAGATCAGCGTCTCATGCGCGTTGGTGAAGCGGCGTCCGCGGAAATTCGGCATCGGGTTGGTTTTGCGCCAGACGATGTCGTTCAAAATCCAGAAGCCCTGATCCTGCAACAGTGAACCGACGCGAAAAATATTGTGGTAGGAGCCGATGACGAAAAGCGTCGCGTCGGGCTTCATGACGCGGCGCACGGCTTTGAGCCAGGCGCTCGTGAAGGCGTCGTAATGGCCGAAGCTGGCGAATTTGTCCCAATCGTCGTCGACGGCGTCGACGAGGCTCTGGTCGGGCCGCGAGAGCGTCGATTCCAGCTGAAGGTTGTAGGGCGGATCGGCGAAGACGAGATCGACGCAGGCGTCGGGCAGGCGCGCCAGCTCATCGAGGCAATCGCCGACGAGGATCTGGTTCAGCGGCAGGGGCGGGGCGGAAAATTGCCGGACAGCCGCCGGAAACGGCGCGCGCTTTGGCGTCGCCCCCGTACGCAAAACCTTGATCGGGGGTGAGGCGCCGTCTGCGAGCGACGCCGCTCCGGCGGATGCTGGACGCATGGATAAAACCCGCTACGCAACTGACAGGCTTTGTTTACCGTGGGGACGGTGAAGGCCGCGTTACGCGGGTGGGCGCGCGGGCGTCCCGTTTTGGGGCGGCGCCGCGCGGTCCGGGACCCGCCTTGGCTGCCTCGCGCTCATGCGGTCAGGCATCGGGTCGCTTACAAAACTAAAGCGATTGCTTAATTGTTTGCGCCGTGATAGTTAAGTGTATGCTTAACCAATCGGCCGCCCTCGACCGCGCGTTCCAAGCCCTTGCCGATCCGGCGCGCCGGGCGATGGTTGAGCGCCTGTCGCAGAGCCCCGCCTCGGTAAGCGAGCTGGCGCGGCCTCTTGCGATGTCGCTGCCGGCGGTGATGCAGCATCTGGCGGTGCTCGAGAGTTCGGGCCTCGTGGTCTCGCAGAAGATCGGGCGGGTCAGAACCTGCCGCATCGAGCCGAAGGCGATGAGTCTCGCCGAGCAATGGATCAACGCGCGCCGCGGCGAATGGGAGCGAAGGCTCGATCGCCTCGGCGACTATCTTGAGGAAATGAAAGCGAAAGGAGACGGCGATGGCTCAGGCGGCTGAATTGAAGCGCGGCGAAAAGCCGGAACTCACCATCTCGCGCAGCTTTGCGGCCCCGCGCGAATTGGTATTCAAGGCGTGGAGCAGCGCCGAACACATGAAGCGCTGGTTCAGCCCGGAAGGGTGCAGCGTGCCGCAGGCGACGATCGATTTCCGGCCAGGCGGCGTATTCGAGGTTTGCATGCGCCTGCCTGACGGGCAGGATTTCTGGATGAAGGGCGAATTTACCGAGATCGCGCCGCCGCACCGGCTGGCTTTCGTCAGCGCGGTCATCGTCGACGGCGAGAAGAAATTCACCGCCCACACCACGGTCGCGTTTGAAGTGGAAGGTGTCGGCACGCGTCTGACGGTGCGCCAGGCCTATGAGATTTTCGACCCTGCTTTCCAGAACGTGGTCGAGGGCTCGACGGAGGGCTGGCGCACCACGCTTGACAAGCTGGAGCGCGAGGTGGCCCGGATCAAGGCGGCGGCCAACCTCTCGGTCGTGCACGCCTCCTTCACGCTGGAGCGCGTCTATGACGCCGCGCCGGCGCTGGTGTTTCGCGCGCTGACCGACAGGGCGGCCAAGGCGCGCTGGTTCAGCGGCGGCGAGGGCTATGAGGTGGTGGAGCGCGAGATGGACGTGCGCCCTGGCGGACGCGAGCGCGTGAGGGGGCGCTGGGCGAGCGGCGTCACCACGCATTTCGAGGCGGTCTATTTCGACGTGATCCCGGATGAGCGGCTCGTCTACGCCTATGAGATGCACCACGACGAGAGGAAGCTGTCGGTCTCGCTGGCGACCGTCGAGCTTACCCCGGTCGGCGCCGGCACGCGGCTTTCGATCACCGAACAGGGCGCCTATCTCGATGGGCTCGACGACGGCTCGCGCAAGCGCGGCACGGCGTTTTTGCTCGACCGGCTCGGCGCGTCGCTCAAGGCGTGAGCGGGCTCCTCCCTGCCGGGCCAAGGGGGCGATTCTCTCGGCGCCGCCTCAGTCCGTGCGGAACGGACTAAAACTCAGGCGGTGATAGGGGCAGGGGCCGTGCGCCTCGATGGCGGCGAGATGCGCCTCGGTGGCGTAGCCGACATGCTGGCTGAAGCCATAGACGGGATGGATGGCGCAAAGGCGGCGCATGAGGCGGTCGCGGGCGACCTTTGCGACGATCGAGGCGGCGGCGATGGAGAGGACCGCGCCGTCGCCCCTGACGATGGTCTCGCCGGCGCAGCACAGGCTTTGCGGCAGGTCATTTCCGTCGATCAGCACATAGGCCGGGCTGGCGGCGAGCGCGGCGAGGGCGCGGCGCATGGCGATGAAGGTCGCCTGCCGGATATTCACGGCGTCGATTTCGGCCGCGCTGGCGAAACCGATGGCGACGGCGAGCGCGCGGGCCATGATGGCCTCGAACAGCTTTTCCCGCGCCTCGGGCGTCAGCAGCTTTGAATCATTGAGGCCGCGCGGCAGGCTTTGCGGATCGAGGATGACCGCGGCTGCGGCGACCGGCCCGGCGAGCGGTCCGCGCCCGGCCTCGTCGACCCCGGCGACCGGCCAGACGCCGCGCTCGCGCAGGCGGCGCTCTATGCGGAAATCGGGTCTCGCCATGCCGGTCAGGTCTCAGGACTTCGAGCGGCGCAATCTGGGCTATGGGCGGGGGGCCGTCAATCGCGCGCGACCCGTGCGGCCAATCGCCTCCGATCAGGATGATTTCGGGCCGAAATTCATCAAAGATCGCAAATGTCATAAATAACAATCGATTACAGCAGGATGCAGGTGGGACGCGGCTCCCCTTGGCGTTGCGCTCCCGCCGGCCGAGAGGGCGACTTTTGGCGAAACCGGGTATATAGTTCCGGCCGCGCTGTTGGGATCAAGGCGCTCCCGCCAAAGGGGGCGAAGCGCAGGCCGATTGCGCCGGCGCCAATCCGCAGGGGAGGTGCGCTCAATCACAGCGGACCGGGTCACCGCCGCTTAACGAGGGCAGCGTATAAAGCGTGAACCATCAGGATTCGGCTGACGATCGGCCGTCTGGCGACGAGGACGTTCATAAATGGCGAAAATCCTTCCGGTCATCATGTGCGGCGGCTCGGGCACGCGGGTCTGGCCGGAATCGCGCGAGAGCCTGCCGAAGCAGTTCATCCCCCTCGTCGGCGCGCGCTCGACCTTCCAGATGGCGACCGCAATGCTCGAAGACGCCGTGTTCGAGACGCCGGTGGTGATCTCCAATCAGGAGTACAGGTTCCTCATCGCCGAGCAATTGGCCGAGATCGGCCGCGAAGCGCGCATCGTGCTCGAGCCGGTGCGCCGCGATTCCGGCCCCGCCGTCGCGGTCGGCGCCGAAATCGCCGCCGAGGCCGGTCCCGAGACGATCGTGGCGGTGCTCGCCGCCGATCACGTCGTGCAGGACAAGGCCGGCTTCATCGCGCTCTGCAAACAGGCCGCCGAGGCCGCCGCGCTCGGCTATATTGTGACGCTCGGCGTCAAGCCAACCTCGCCCGCGACCGGCTACGGCTACATCAAGACCGGCGAGGCGGTGACGCGCGACGGCGCGGCGCTGAAGGTCGAGGGCTTTGTCGAAAAGCCCGACGCCGCCACGGCGGAGCGATATATCGAGCAGAATTATCTCTGGAACTCCGGCAATTTCTTTTTTCGCGCCGACGTCATGCAGGCGGAGCTGCAGAAATTCGCGCCCGCCATCGCGGAAGCGGCCGCCGAGGCGGTGGCGAAGGCGAAGCTCGACCTTAACTTCGTCGTGCTCGACAAGGAGGCGTTCAGCCGCGCGCCGAAAATCTCGATCGATTATGCGGTCATGGAGCGCACCGACAAGGCGGCGGTCGTGCCGGCCGACATCGGCTGGTCCGACGTCGGCAACTGGGGCGCGGTGTGGGAACTGGCCGACCGCGACGAAAACGGCAATGCGACGCGCGGTCATGGCGTCGTCGTCAACGCCTCGAACGTGTTGGTGCGTTCGCCGGACCATCTGACCACCGTCGTCGGCGTCGACAACGTCATCGTCGTCACCACCGAGGACGCCGTGCTCGTCCTCAACCGGGCGCATGGCGATCAGGTGAAGCAGCTGGTCGACCGGCTGAAGGCGGAGGGCCGCGGCGAAGCGCTGCAGCACAAGCGCTCCTATCGGCCCTGGGGCTATTACCAGTCGGTCGATCAGGGCGCGCGCTATCAGGTCAAGCGCATCGTCGTGAAGCCCGGCCAGCGGCTGTCGCTGCAAAAGCATTTCCACCGCGCCGAACACTGGATCGTGGTGAAGGGCACCGCCGAGGTCACCCGCAACGACGAGATCGTTCTCGTGCATGAGAATGAATCGATCTATCTGCCGATCGGCTGCATTCATCGCATGGCCAATCCCGGCCGCATCGACCTCGAGCTTATCGAGGTGCAGACCGGCTCTTATTTGGGCGAGGACGACATCATCCGACTCGAGGACATTTATAACCGCGGGTGAGGGGGCCGGAGTCCGCGCTAATCGTGGCTTTGGACGCCGCGGGCGAGGCTCCCCTAGGCTGGGGAAGCCCGACTACTTAAAAAGCTCCGCATGCGTCCCGATCCGCGTGAAGGTGACAGTCTCCTTGTCGCCCTTCCCGTCTATCCGGTAAAGCAGCAGGAAATCTCCGTGCACGTGGCAGTCCCGGAACCCGCTCCACGGGCCTTCGAGTGCATGATCCTTCCGCTCGGGCGGCAACGGCCCCTCGTTTCCGATCAAGAGCATCATCACCGCTTCGAGGTCATGCATATCGTGTCGGCCGGCGCGGTTCAGCCGGTCCCAGTCAGCGTCGAATTCCCTGGTCTTGCGGGCGTCCCGAGGAATGACGGCACGCTTAGCGGACGCCGCCTTTTTTGAGGTCATCGAAAAGCTCCTGCGCCGTCTTGAAGACCTTGAGGTCAGGCGACAGGGACTCCGCCATGGCTGCCCGCGTCGTGGCGTTCGGCGCTTCGAGCCGCAGCGGCAGCGCCTTTTCGATGACGACGCGTCTCAGGAACAGGCGCACCGCCTCCGGGACGGACATGCCGATGCTTTCGAGCGTCGACGCCGCGTCCCGCTTGAGGCGATTATCCACCCGGAAGTGCATCATCGACGAGGTAGGTTTCGCGGCCCGCTCCACCTTCCCGGACTCGAGACCCGCAAGCTTCGCCTTCCTGGCGCGGCCGGGCTTTTTGGCGGCTTCTCTCGTCTGCGACATGGAACGTCCTTTCGTTTTCTTCCTGTATATCTCATTTGAGATCGACCTGGTAGATCCGGCTTAAGGTTCCCAGAACCTTTCCGATCAGCGCACGTCCAGCGGGGCGATGCGCGGGGCGCAGCGCCGAAGCGTGGGCAGGCTGCGCTCGTCGACTTTCCCGCCGGCCCCTTGACGGCTTGGGCTCTGGCGACGCATCGTTCGCCCAAATTCCGGCGCATGCTTGGCTAAAAACAGCGGCTGGATGCGGCGGAACGGCGGAGCTTCCCTGATGGCGCACAGGTTTTTCGGATTTGCGACGGCCTTCGCGATGGCCACGCTTGCTCTCGCGGGCCTTGGCGCCCCGCCTTCATTCGCGCGCCCGCTGGTGCCTTCCGAGCACCGCTATGCGCCCTTCGACGCGGTGATGGCGGGCTGCGCCGATCCCGCGCCCTTGAACGAGATCATTGCGCGCTTTCATGAACGCGAGAGCGAATTCTGGCGCACCGGCCTCGAAATCGTCGCCTTCGAGGACGTGCGCGAGATCGGCTTTCGCTCCAATGGTCTCGACTATATCCCGCGGCGTTATTGCGAGGCCTACGCCCATATGAACGACGCCAAGGTGCGCGTGGTCTCCTATTCGATCCCGTCCTACTCCCCCGGCATCGCCGATGAGCTCGCCGTCGAATGGTGCGTGCAGGGCCTCGACCGCTTCGACGCCAATGCGCCCAACTGCAAGATGGCGCGGCCCTGACGAAAGCTTTGGCCGATGCTTCGCCTGCGCCCTGACCGCGCTGTCTCGCGCCTGCCGCTGGCGATCTGCGCGGCGCTCGCGCTTTCATCGGCCCGCGCGGCGCCGGCGGATTCAGACTGCATTCTCGACAATTGCGCCGACAAGGCCGCGCCCGCCGCGCCGGCGCCGCCCGATGACGCAGGGCCGCCGTCCTATCGGCCATCGCGCCAGCCGAGCGGCGGTCGGACAGGCGCTGCGGGCGATTTCGATTTCTATGTGCTTTCGCTGTCCTGGTCGCCGGGCTTCTGCCGCACGCCGGCCGCGTCGCGCGCGGGTAGCCAATGCGATCCGGGCGCCGGCCTTGGCTTCGTCGTGCATGGGCTCTGGCCGCAATATGAGCACGGCTATCCGCAGGATTGTCCGTTCGGCGCGCCAACGCCCTCGCGCATGGCTTTGCAGGGCATCGCGGGGCTTTATCCGAGCGAAGGCCTCGCGCGCTATGAATGGCGCAAGCACGGCGTCTGCGCCGGCAAGAGCCCGACCGATTATTTCGCCGACGTGCGCCGCGCGCATGATTCGATCGTGATCCCGCCGCCTTTTCTGAATGCCAAGGCCGACCAGAGCTGGACTCCGCTCGATATCGAGCGCGCCTTCATCGCCGCCAACAGGCGGCTGCGGCCGGGCATGATTGGCCTCGCCTGCGCCCGGGGGACGCTGCAGGAGGTGCGCGTCTGCTTATCGAAGGATCTGCGCGATTTTCACAATTGCCCCGAGGTCGCCCGGACTCTTTGTCCGCGCGGACCGGTCGCCGTGCCGGCGGCGCTGTGACAGCCGATTGCGCTTGTGAACTACGCGCATGATTTCCACGCCGGCAATTTCGCCGACGTCTTCAAGCATATTTTCCTCACGCGCATCCTGCTTTACCTCGGCCAGAAGCCGGCGCCGCTGCGCCTTATTGAGACCCATGCGGGCAGCGGCTTTTACGATCTTTCCAGCGCGGAGGCGGCGCGCGGCGGCGAATGGCGCGGCGGCGTCCTGCGCCTGCTTGAACGCCCGCTGGAGCCGGCGGCGCAGGCGCTGATCCAGCCCTACGCCGACATCGTTGCGCCCCACGTCGGAGCCGACCCGCCGCTCTATCCGGGCTCGCCGCTGATCGCGTCGGCGCTGCTGCGCCGCGAGGATCGCCTGATCGCCTGCGAGCTGCATCCCGGCGCGTTCGCGCGGCTGAAAGCCAATCTGCGCGGCGATCGGCGCGCCAAGGCGATAGAGATCGATGGCTACCATGGCCTCAAGGCGTTCGTGCCGCCGCCGGAGCGGCGCGGCCTCGTGCTGGTCGATCCGCCCTTCGAGGCGGCGGATGAATTCGCGCGGCTCGCCGAGGCTCTGCCGGCGGCGGCGCGCAAATGGGCGGGCGGCGTTTTCATGCTGTGGCATCCGGTCAAGGACCGCGCCGGCGCCGAGGCCTTCGCGCGCTCGATCGCACGCGGATTTGCGGCGAGCGGCGTCGGCTCCGCGCTGCGGCTGGAGCTGGCCATCGGCTCAGTCGAGGCTCGCGCGCCGCTGGCGCGAAGCGCCCTCATCATCGCCAATCCGCCCTTTCCCCTGGAGGCGGAAGCGAAAGTCATTTTGCCGGGCCTCAGTCAGCGGCTCGGCGGCGCGCATGCCGATCATCTGATCGAATGGCTGATCCGGACGTGACGCGTCTTCAGAGCGGAAAAGCGCGAGAAAAACCTCCGCGGAAATCTTCAATGCAACTTGGCCGTTGGATCCAATCGCGACCTTGGCGCGTATATGTCGGTGAACGCGCCGCTTGGGACGGAAAGGGAGGCGATCGATGGCGAAGGCGATGCTGCTGATTGGCGTCTGCGCGGGCGCTCTGCTCGCGGCGGCGGCTCCGGGCCGCGCGGAAACCTGCTTCCACGCCTGCTTGCATAAGAAAATGACGATGTCCCCGTCCGACATCGACGATCAGTCCATCCGCGACCTGATGGCGGACTGCCGCGACGACTGCGAGGAGAAGGCCGAGGCGCGCCTTAAGGAGCAGGGCCTCGGCGACAAGGTCGCCGCCTGCGCGCCGCAGCCGGTCGACGACGCCGATCTGAAGAAGATCCGCTCGGCGAGCCCGTCCGTCGTCGCTTTCGCCAACGCCTTCACCTGGGACGTCAACAATGTGTTGCCGGGCAAGATCATCCGCCGCGTCGAGATCGGCACGCAGAGCCTTGAGCTGCAGGAGGTGACGATCACCGCGTCAGGCATTGTGGAGCCTGGCGAATCCGCCACCTTCTTCATGAATAATGTCGCCGACGGCTATCCGAGCCTGCGCGTGACTTCGCGCATCAAGGCGATCTACGCTTGTCCGGCGGACTGAAACGCCGCGGTAAGGAGTTGAACATGACGCATTCGAGCGCCAAGGGGCTTTGCGATCTTCTCAAGATCGACTGGCCCATCATCCAGGCGCCGATGGCCGGCGTTGCGCCGCCGGCGCTGGCTGCGGCTGTGGCCAACGCCGGCGGCCTCGGCTCGATCGGGGTCGGCGCCGCCGGAGCGGAAGGCGCCCGCGCGATGATCGCGGCGACGCGCGCCGCGACCGGCCGCTCGACCAACGTCAACGTGTTCTGTAATCGGCCGGCCGCCGCCGACGCGGCAGTCGAGGCGGCCTGGCTCGCGCGCCTGCGGCCTGAGTTCGCGCGCTTCGACGCGCAGCCGCCGGCGCGCCTCGGCGAAATCTACAAAAGCTTTGTCGCAGACGACGCCATGCTGGCGCTGCTGCTCGCCGAAAGGCCCAAAGTGGTGAGCTTTCATTTCGGCCTGCCGCCGGCCGAACGGATCGCGGCGCTGCGCGAGGCCGGGATCGTCCTCATCGCATCGGCGACGAACCTCGCCGAAGCGCGCGCGATCGCCGCCGCGGGGCTTGACGCCGTCATCGCGCAGGGCTTCGAGGCTGGCGGCCATCGCGGCGTCTTCGATGCGGACGCGCCCGACGATCGCCTCGGGACGCTGGCGTTGACGCGGCTCCTGGCGCGCACGCTCGACCTTCCGGTCATCGCCGCCGGCGGCATCATGGACGGCGCCGGAATCGCCGCCGCGCTGCGGCTTGGCGCGAGCGCGGCGCAGCTTGGCACCGCCTTTATCGCCTGTGCGGAATCTGCAGGCCGACGACGCCTACCGCGCGGCGCTGCGCAGCGAGGCGGCGAACCACACCGTCGTGACCCGCGCGATATCAGGCCGTCCCGCCCGCTGCCTCGCCAACCGCTTCACGGAATTTGGCGCGGGCGTAGCGAACGAGGACATCCCCGCCTATCCGATCGCCTATGACGCCGCCAAGGCGCTCATCGGGGCGGCCAAAGCCGCGGGCGAACAGGGCTACGGCGCGCATTGGGCGGGTCAGGGCGCGCCGCTCGCCCGCGCGCTGCCGGCGGCGGCGCTGATGGCGGAGCTCATCGCCGAATTGACGCAAGCCCCCGCCGCCTGACCAAGGCGGGCGGGCCTGTTCTTGGCGCTGGCCATCGCGCCGGCGCCTGACTATGTTGACGCCGCGCCGCCCACAGGGCTCGGGGCCGCCGCGCCGCTCTGGCGGCGCTTTACATCGAATCGCTACGGAAATCCGTCATGCTCAAGATCGCCAGCGCCGTCTTTCTCGCTTTTTCGCTCGCCGCCGCGATGGCGCCCGTCCGCGCCGCCGAGATCAACGATTATCCGACCGAGGCGCGGGCCGATTACGTCTATGTCTGCATGAAGACTAACGGCGAGACGCGCGATGCCCTGAAGCGCTGCGCCTGCTCGATCGACGTCATCGCCTCGCTGCTGCCTTACGAGCGCTATGAGGCGGCCGAGACGGTGGCGAGCATGGATCAGTCCCTCGGCGCCGTCGGCATGATGTTTCGCAACAGCCCGCAGGCGAAGTCGATGTCGGACGATCTGCAGCGCGCGCAGGCGGAGGCGGAAATCCGCTGTTTCTGACGAAGAAATGCGCCGCCGCCGGGCGCCCTTCGCGGCGATCGGCGCGAAAAGCGTCGGGCGGGGCAGGCAATGGCTGGACCTTTGCCGACGGATTCGCGCGCGACGCGAACGCCGCCGCCGCCGAAAGAGAAAAATGCATGTCCGGCAAATGAATTTTTCGGCGTTCGAAACCGCCGCGACGCGCGCGCAAAAGTCCCCTGCAGCTCTTGAAATCTTTTAGAAATCAATATGATAAGAAGAACACGCAGGCGCTCTTAACTGCTTTTCGGGATAGGGGCGCCAAGCTGCTTCGCGCCTTGCGATGACTATTGTGTCAACTCGCCGCACAATGTATAGGTGCGCGGTACTTTTCCGGCTTCATGAGCCAGCGGTCGGGGGCCGAGGGCTCTATTCGAAGACGGGAGCGGGACGATGCAGCGATGCATTTCTCCGCTGAGGTGGTGACACGCTGCCGGAAAGACATGTAAGACCGCGCTGTAGAAGCACCATAAGCTTCGCAGCATCTATGAAAATGTCCGGAGGAAATACATGCGCAAAACTCTCCTACTCTCCTGTGTCGCCGCAACCGCGCTCATCGCGAACGGCGCGGCCTTCGCCAACGACGAACTCATCGCCCTGCAAAAAGACGCAAAACAGTGGGTGATACCGGCTGGCAACTACTCCTCGCAGCGCTTTACAGAACTCAAGCAAATCACCAACAAGAACGTCAAGGATCTGGTTCCGGCGTGGAGCTTCTCGACCGGCGTTCTGCGTGGCCACGAAGGCGGCCCGCTCGTCATCGGCGACGTGATGTATTTCTCGACGCCGTTCCCCAACATCGTCTACGCTCTCGATCTCAACAGCGACGGCAAGATCATCTGGAAGTATGAGCCCAAGCAGGATCCGAGCGTCATTCCGGTGATGTGCTGCGATACTGTCAACCGCGGCGTCGCCTATGGCGACGGCAAGATCTTCCTCCATCAAGCCGACACCACGCTTGTCGCGCTCGACGCGAAGACCGGCGCGGTCGCGTGGTCGGTCAAGGACGGCGATCCGTCCAAGGGCTCGACCGGCACTTCAGCGCCGCTCGTCGTCAAGGACAAGGTGCTGATCGGCGTCTCGGGCGGCGAATTCGGCGTGCGCGGCTGGGTATCGGCCTACAACACCTCGGATGGCAAACTCGCCTGGCGCGGCTATTCGATGGGTCCGGACGAAGACACGTTGATCGATCCTGAAAAGACCACAGCTCTCGGCAAGCCGGTCGGCGCGAATTCCTCGACCAGCACCTGGGAAGGCGATCAGTGGAAGATCGGCGGCGGCGCGACTTGGGGCTGGCTCTCCTTTGATCCCGAGCTGAACCTCGTTTACTACGGGTCCGGCAACCCCTCGACGTGGAACCCGGTGCAGCGTCCCGGCGACAACAAGTGGTCGATGTCGATCTGGGCTCGCGACGCCGATTCCGGCAAGGTCAAATGGATCTACCAGATGACCCCCCACGATCAGTGGGACTATGACGGCATCAACGAAATGGTCCTGCAGAACCAGGGCAGCCGCAAGGTCCTCGTGCATTTCGATCGTAACGGCTACGGCTATACGCTCGATCGCGCGACCGGCGAACTTCTCGTCGCCGAGAAATACGATCCGGCCGTCAACTGGTCGACCAAGATCGATATGGACAAGTCTTCGAAGAACTACGGCCGTCCGGAAGTGGTCGCGAAATACGCGCCCGGCTCCGCCGGCGAGGACGTCAACTACAAGGGCATCTGCCCGGCGGCGCTCGGCTCGAAGGACGAACAGCCTTCCGCCTATTCGCCCATCACTGAACTCAACTACGTCCCGACCAATCACGTGTGCATGGACTACGAGCCGTTCCGCGTGAGCTACACCGCTGGCCAGCCTTACGTCGGCGCGACCCTGTCCATGTATCCGCCTCCGGGCCAGACCAACATGGGCAATTTCATCGCGTGGGACGCCAAGACCGGCAAGATCGTATGGTCGGACAAGGAGCAGTTCTCGGCTTGGTCGGGCGCTCTCGCGACCGCCGGCAACGTGGTGTTCTATGGCACGCTCGAAGGCTACCTCAAGGCGGTCGACGCCAAGACGGGTGAAGAGCTGTGGAAGTACAAGACTCCGTCGGGCATCATCGGCAACGTCAACGCCTATGAGCACGACGGCAAGGAGTACATCGCGGTGCTTTCGGGCGTCGGCGGCTGGGCCGGCATCGGCCTCGCGGCGGGCCTCACCGATCCGACGGCCGGTCTCGGCGCGGTCGGCGGTTACGCCGCCCTGTCGAACTACACGGCTCTCGGCGGCACGCTGACCGTGTTCGCCCTGCACAAGTAAGCTGCCCCTAAAGCTGTAACGATATCGGACCTCGGCGCGCATCAGCGCCGAGGTCTATCGTTTAGAAACCTGGGCGCGCCCGCGCCAGGCTTGGTCGTTGTATAATCCTACGCGCGCATGCGTCGGGGTCCGTCGCTGTAGAAACCTGCCTCAAAGGAAATTCACGTGCATTTCAGCTTCCTGGCGCGGGCCTTGTGCGCCACTGTTCTGTTCTCCTGCGCCGGAGCCGCCCTGGCCGAAGCCCCCGGCGACCCCGCGCCCGTCAAACAGGATGACCTCGGCAAATGGTTCGACGCCAAGGGCGATCCGACCTACAAGATCGAATCCGACGGACATCTCGACTGGTTCGCCTATTCCGGATTTCGCCGCTACCACTCCGAGTGCCACGTCTGCCATGGTCCCGACGGCGAAGGCTCGTCCTACGCGCCGGCGCTCAAGAATTCGCTGAAGACGATGAGCTACGCGGAATTCGTCGGAACCGTCGTCGGCGGCCGCAAGAACGTCACCACCAGCCAAGAAAACGTGATGCCGGCGTTCGGCGACAACAAGAACGTCATGTGCTATCTTGACGATATCTACATCTATCTCCGCGCGCGCTCTACAGGCGCCATACCGCGCGGGCGCCCGGCCGATCATGTCGACAAGCCGGAAAAAGCCACGGCGACGGAAAAAGAATGTCTCGGTCTGGACGCCAGCAAATGAAACCGTTCTGGACGCTCGCCCTCGCCGCCGCGCTTGTCGCGCCGCTCGGCCCGCGCTTTGCGGCGCGGGCGCAGGAGCAGGGCGCCGCGGAAGCGGCGATCGAACTCGTCGATCCGGACAACTTCCGCGTCTGCGCCGATCCGCGCGACCTGCCCTTCTCCAACAAGGAGGGTCAGGGCTTCGAAAACAAGATCGCTGATCTGCTGGCGCAGAAGCTCGGCAGGCCGGTCGCCTATGTGTATTACCCGAACTCGACCGGCTTTGTCCGCAACACGCTGAACGCGCACCGCTGCGACGTGGTCATGGACATGCCGCAGGGCGATGATTTCGTCCAGGTGACGAACCCCTATTACCGCGCCTCCTATGCGCTGGTGACGAAAAAGGGCGGCGAGCTTGAAAGCGTCACTACGCTTGAGGATGCGAAGCTGAAGGGCAAGCGCATCGGCATCGTCGCCGGAACGCCGCCGGCGACCAATCTCGCCGTCAACGGGTTGCTGTCCAACGTCAAATCCTATCCGCTGGTGGTCGATACCCGCTTCGACGCGCCGACAGCCGACATGATCAAGGACCTCCAGGACGGCGTCATTGACGTCGGCGTCCTGTGGGGGCCGATCGCCGGCAATTTCGCGAAAGACTCGAAAACGCCGCTGCAGGTCACCCCGCTCGTCAACGAGACGACCGGCCCGAAGATGGTCTATCGCATGGGGCTTGGCGTGCGCCATTCAGATCAGGAGTGGAAGCGCACGCTGAACAAGCTCATCGCCGAGAACCAGGGCGAGATCGACAAGATCCTCGCCAGTTATGGCGTGCCTCTGCTCGACGACAACGACAAGCCGAAAGCGGCGAACTGACTGTTCGGCTCAAGCGCTGCGGCGTTTCGCGCGGGCCTCATAACCGCTTATAGAGCGGCCGAACAGCGACCCCCGCATCAATCCATGTTGCCCTGGATGCTGCGCGCCAGCGCGAACAGCCTTTGCTCGACCGCGGTTGGCGCCTCGCAGACGAAGCTGATCGATTTGCGTCCTTCGTCGAAGGCGCGCAGATCGAGCTCCAGCTTTTGCGATAGCGGATTGTCAGGGGCGACGCCCTGCGGGGATGTGGCGTCGGGGCTTTTCTGCAGCTCGGCGTTTTCGGCGCGGATCTTGGCGGCGAGCGCTTTCTGCTTGCGTCCGAAACGGGTCAATCCATCAATAATATCGGTGCGCTCCGTGTTGAGCGTATCGAAGAGTCCGGCGAAGAGGGCGGTGAGCTTCTTCGTCTTGTCCGCGCCCGCCGCCGCGGCGAAGCTCTGTATGGCTTTGTCGGCGGCGTCCATCGGCGTCTTGCGCGCCGCGAGCAGGGCGACGAGGTCGGCGGTGGCGGCGTCGCCCCGCCAGTCGATGTCGTCGATCGCAGGGCCTGACCAGACGGCCGGCAGGGAGATTTTCTCGACCAGAATTTGATGGCAGGGCCAGTCCTTGCCGTCGTCGTTCGGCTTGGACTCGTCCGCGGATGCGCGCGCGGCGGGAAGCGCGGCGATCAGCGCGGCGATCGCAAGAGCCCGCGCAAATTTGCGTGAAGCCGCGCGGGTCGCGAAAGGCCTGACCTCAACGGGGGCGTGTGGGGTTCCTCCAGCCCATCTCGGATTTTGCATTTTTCGATCCTGTTTCCCTTGGCGCATCGGGGCCGCGCGGCTCTACATGGCATAAACCCGAAGGCGCGCCAATACGCGGCGCAAGGCCCCCGGCGTTGAAGGCGGGGTCTATCCGCGCAACTTGTGCTTTCGCGGCGAATTCTCCATTCTACCTGCGACAATCATCGAGATCTTATGAGTTTGGTTACAGGAATCATCGGCATGGGAATGATCGAATTGATCCTCACCGTTTGCGCCTTCGCCCAGCCGGCCTCGTGCCAGCAAACCACCCTGCCTTTCGTCGATCAGGGCGAGAGCCTGATGCAATGCGCGATGTCGGCGCCGCCGACGATCGCCGAATGGGCCGGCCGCCATCCCGGGCAATTCGTCGCGAGATGGCGCTGCGGCTATCCCGACAAGGAAGAGCACGATCTCTGAGACGAGCGTGACATTGAGCGCGGGCGAGGCATTGCAGGCGCAGGCGCGCGTCGCGTCCATGGCGGAAAAGCGCGACCGGTTTCTCGGCCGCCTCGGCGCCGGCTCGCTAATCATGGGAATTGTCAACGCGACGCCCGATTCCTTTTCAGACGGCGGCCGGTTCGAGACTCGGCCCGCAGCCGTGGCGCAGGCGCGACGGCTCGCGGCGGAAGGCGCCGACATCATCGACGTCGGCGCCGAATCGACGAGGCCGGGCCATCAGCCGGTCGCCGCCGATGTCGAACAGGCGCGCCTCGCGCCGCTGCTCGCCGATGTGGTCGCCAGCGTCGAACAGCCGGTCTCGATCGATACCTCGAAGGCCTCCGTCGCGTGCTTCGCGGCGGCGCAGGGCGTCGCTTTCATCAACGACGTCTGGGGCCTGCAGCGCGACCCGGCGATGGCCGATGTGGCGGCAGAGACGCAAATGGGCGTGGTCATCATGCATAATCGCGAAGCGGCCGATCCTGATTGCGACATCCTCGCCGATATGCGGCGCTTCTTCGACCGCTCGCTGGAGCTCGCGGCGCGGGCCGGCATTCCTGCGGAGCGCATCATTCTCGATCCCGGCATCGGCTTCGCCAAATCAGGGCGGCAGAATTTGCAGGCGCTGAATGGCCTCGGCGCCTTCAGGGATTATGGCTTGCCGATCCTCGTCGGCCTCTCGCGCAAATCGCTGCTCGGATCCGTCGTCGGCGAGGCGCCGGTCGGCGAGATGAAAATCGAGCCGCGCCTCATCGCGACGCTGGCGGCGAACCTCGTCGCGGCGGCGAATGGCGCGACGATCTTTCGGGTGCATGACGTGGCCGAACATGTGGCGGCGTTCAAGGTTTTCGATGCCATCCGCCGGGCCTGATCGCGGCGCCAAAACTGTCGAAATTGGCCTCGGCCTTGGCAGCAACATCGGCGACAAGCCGGCTAATATCGCGCGCGCTCTGGCGCTTCTTTCGGCGCGCGGCGCGGTCGTCGTAACGGCCGTCTCCTCGGTCTATCGCACGGCGCCTTGGGGCTATCTCGACCAGGAAGATTTCGCCAACGCCTGCGCGCTGGCGACGACGGCGCTGGACCCAAAGGGGCTGCTCGCCGAGGTCAAGACGGTCGAGGCCGAAATGGGCCGCACAAGCGGTGTCAGATGGGGCCCGCGCCTCATCGATATCGACATTCTGTTCTATGGCGACGAGGCGCTCGATTGGCCTGAACTCGTGCTGCCGCACAAGGAGCTGTTCAATCGCTCTTTCGTCCTCGCGCCGCTGGCCGAGATCGCCCCGGACCTTCGGCTCGGCGGGCGCAGCGTCGCGGCGGCGGCGGCCAAACTCTCGGGCGCCGGCATAGAGACATGGTTCAAATGCTAGAAAACATGCCCCGCTAGAAGAAGAAGGTTGTTCCACCTACAATTGCGTTAGAGGTCGCGGATCCGGCGGATTGATTGATCGACCGCGAGTTGATGAACTCGGCCGCGAACGTCACCCAATCGGTCAATTTGTAGCGGACAAATCCGATCGCGGACTGGTTCGCTTTCAGGAGGAAAGGTCCATAGGCCTGCGTGTAGTCGAAGCTATTGGCTTGCAGATAGCTGGCGCCAAAGCTGCCGCCAAGGGTCACACGATCGAAGAAGGTATACTCGGCTTCGCCATACCACCCTGAGGAGGTGCGCGCCTGGCCATTTGGACTGAGGGCCGCAAAGAACAGCCCGGTCGTGCCGAGCGCCGAACCCCAGTAGCCATAGCCGACGGCGCTGAACCCGCCCCAATCCAGCCTCGCGCCTCCGTCGACGCCGGACGATCTGACGCTGGTTCCGGGCGTCACGTTCGCGGCGTTGGGGTCGCCAAGTTCTGCGCGTTGCAGCTGAGTAATGCCATCCGCCCAAGCGGTAAGTTTCACGTCAGGCGCGAACTGACCAATATATTTCACGCGGCCCTGGAATTGCGGCTGATCATGCGCCGTGAACTGCCCTGAAGTCAGGAATAGACCGCCGCCCGCGGGGATGCCCGGAGCGAACCCGGTCGCGTCGCCACCGCCGAGCGCCGTAACTCCGGTAGAGTTGAACGCATCAAGGGGCGTGAACAAGCCGACCGAGGCGGTGAAGCCGCCGAAGTCAGGAGTCGTATAGGTGATCTGCGGAATCCAGTCGGCGTAGACATAGCCAATGCCGATGCGTCCGAGAGCCGTGTTGACTGGCGTCGCGTTCGTGCCAGGCGAGCCGGAGCCGAGCAGCGTGAAGTCGTTGAGGATCGCGTCGCCGGCGAACAGGCCGAGATCGCGGCCGATTTTGAGAGTGCCATATTCTGGCGTGCCAATGGTGCCGTAGAACTCGACGGAGATCGATGCCGGGAGTTCCTAGAGCAACGGGCGAACCGGGGCCGTTGGCGTTTAACGCGCCTGGGTCGATGTTGTTGCCGCCGAAATAAGCGCCCACCGTGAAGCCAAGGTCCCAACCTAACTGATTGGTATTAAGGCTCAGGAGAACGGCGCTTGGCAACAAACCGGAACGGATCGCGTTGGAGTTGTTGAACTGACTGGCGCCACTGAAGAGGCCGCCAGCGACGCCCAAAACAGGGCCTCCAGGCGCCGCGACAAGTCCTGCGGTGCCGGTATAGTTCGTCTTGAATCCCTCCGCGCCAAAGAAGATAAGTTCGCCGGTGAGCTTGACGTCGACGTCGCCGACGGTGACGACGCCGTTGTCCTTGGTGACTGTCGTCGCGCCCGGAATGTGGACGCCGATGCCCTTGTCGAGTGCAGTCACGTAGCGATCGTTGCCATGTGGACCTGCTGGACCCGGACCCGGAGCCGCCTCTCCGGCGACTTCAGCCGCGTGGCGCTGTTTCAGCTTCGCATATTCGGTCTTAGTCAGAACGCCCTTCGCCTTGAGCTGATCGAGCAAATCATCCGTTGAGTCGGCGCGACCTTCGCTCGTTCCGAATATGAGGCAAACGACGGCGGCCGCCGCCAAAGAGGCTTCGCGCCGACAGGCGCCAGATTTTCCGATGGGCTTGGACATCTATCTCTCCCAGAAGTTGATGCGAAAACGGCGACGCTCTTGTCCTTTTGGAATGCGTTCGACGCGGCCCGCGAATCCGTTACGGATGATTTTCTTTCCGCTGCGCCACCGGAGAAAAGCGTTGAGGCCAGTTGTATTTTTGCAACTTTCCCGGCGACGACGCGGTGGCGGAAGAGACGCGCGCGGACATTCGGCGGCGGGACGGCCGCGAAGCAAGCCAAGCGATGCAATATGTGCCGAACGGCGGCCCGCGCCGCCTCCGGCGGGACCATCCGTCACGTAGAGCTTGGCCTTAAAGGCCTTTACGCGCCGCCGGCCTGTTTGCCTTCTGTATTCGCGATCTTGACGTGCTCGCTCAAATTCGGCGCCGCGAAGCCGAACACGCGGCCGTAGAAATCGAGTTCGAGTTCGAGCACGCGACACAGCGTCTCGGCCTTGCGGAAGCCATGGCCCTCGCCGGCGAAGAGATAATAGGCGACCGGCAGCGATCGCGCGTTCATCGCCGCCACCATCGTCTCGGCCTGATTCGGCGGCACGGTCTTGTCTTCTTCGCCCTGAAAGAAGATGGCCGGGCAGGCGAGGCGGTCGAGATGGTTGATCGGCGAGCGCTCGGCGTAGAGCGCTTGGGCCTGCGGCAACGGGCCGATCAGCCGGTCGAGATAGCGCGATTCGAACTTGTGCGTGTCGCTGGCCAGCAGCTTGAGGTCGGCGACGCCGTAAAGGCTCGCGCCGGCCTTGAAGGTTTTGCACGTCGTCAGCGCCGCGAGGGTCGTAAAGCCGCCGGCGCTGCCGCCGCGAATGGCGAGGCGGGCGCCGTCGACAAGGCCCTCAGCGACGAGATATTCGGCGGCGGCGCGGCAGTCCTCGACGTCGACGATGCCCCAACGTCCGTCGAGCAGGCGCCGGAATGGGCGCCCATAGCCGGTCGAGCCGCCATAATTGACGTCGACCACGCCGACGCCTCGGCTCGTCCACCATTGCACGTTGAGATTGAAAGAATTGGTCGTCATGCTGGTCGGGCCGCCATGCGACAGCACGACCAGCGGCGGCAGGGCGCCCCGTGGCCCCGCGAAGTCGCGGTTCTTCGGCGCATACCAGAACGCATGGCCGGGGCCATGCGAAGTCGGAAATTCGATCGGTTCGCCGACCGAGATCGAACTCCGCCGGCAGGACGGAAGGCGCCGCGGCGCGAACGAGGACCGGCGGCGAATCGAGCGTCGGCCTGATCAGGATTGCTGGCGGCGCAGTCGGCGGCGTCGCGATATAGGCGAGGCCTTCGCCGAGCGGCTGCGGCGATTCGGCGACCTGCCCGATGTCGAGCGGCTCGAGCCTGCCGTCTTCGATCAGCGCCGCGCGGCGGACGCCGTCCTTGACGACGGAGGCGACGATGCGGCCATCCTTGAGGAATGCGTAATAGCGCTGGCGGAACACCCAATGCGGGCCGCCGGTTTCCGCCTCGATCGGGCAAAGCGCGCGATCGCGGCGGTCCTCGCGCGCGTAAAGATTCCACCAGCCGCTGCGGTCCGATGAAAAGTGCAGGATGTTTTGCGTGGACCAGGCCGGCTGCACAATTGCTTCGGGCTCTCGCCCTGCGATCAGCTCCGGCGGCTCCAGAGCGCCCTCCGCCGTGAGGCGGGCGCAATAGAGCCGCGTGCGGTCCCAGGGCATGTCCGGATGGTCCCAGGCGATCCAGGCGAGCCTGCCGCCGTCGGGGGAAAGCCGCGGCGAGCTCAAAAAATCGGGCCCCTCGACCAGCACCGTCTCGGACGCTCCGCCGTCGAGGGAAAGGGCCACGATCGCGGCCTGTGGATTGGTCGGCGGGCGGTCGCGATGGTCTTCGCGCACGGCGAGGATTCGGCGGCGCGCGGAATCGAACTCGAAATCGGCGTAGCGGCAGCCCTCGGGCGTCGCGATTTTCCGCGCCGGCGCACCAGGCTCAATGAGCCATAAGGAGCCGTCCTTGCGCTCGCTGTAGACGATGACGCCGGCTTCGACGCCGAAGGCGCCGCCACCATATTCATGTACGCGGCTGCCGACGTTGATGGGCGTGGGGGTGAGTTCTTCGATCGCGCCGCCGGCGCCGCGCCGGCAGAGGACGGTGCGCCCGCTCTCGCTCGGTCGCCCTTCGAGCCAGTAAAGGTCGTCGCCGTCGACGGTCAAGCCGCCGAGGCCGATCGCGGCGGCGGTCATGAGATCGGTGGTGACGGGCGAAACCCAGGCGCCGAAGGGCGCGACGGTCTTCATCGCGGGGGCGGGCGGAGACGATCGGAAGTCATGCCGACACTATGGGCTGCGCCGTCGCTCGGGCGCAAGCGGGCACGGCGAGGCGCCTCTCGCGCTTTGCCTTTTGCGATATACGGGGTTATATTTCTGACGCTTTCGCCATATAAAAAGTTATATTTCTGACATTAACGCACGCGTCCGTGTAAGGAAACTTCCATGCGGGAAAGCAAGCGGCAGTCCGCCGCGGTTTCGATCGAGTTGCAATTTCCCAATGGCGGCGCGCTGGGACCGGAGGAAGTCGGCCTGATCGACATGATCCGCAAGGAGCGCTCGATCATCGGCGCGAGCCGGGCGCTCGGCGTTTCTTACCGTAAGTGCTGGCTGATCGTCGATGCGCTCAATCGCTGCTTCGAATCGGCGGTCGTCGCGACCTTCCCCGGCCGGCGCGCAGGCGGCGCCGAGATTACGCAATTTGGCGAACGGCTTGTCGCCCTCTACCGCTCCATCGAGCGCCACGCCGCGACCTCTTCCAAAACGTCGCTCGACGAGCTCAGCGCCTCGCTGGATTGGGCGTTCGATCCAAAGGCCAAGGGCGCCGCTCAGGAGCGCGATCTGGCTTGAGGCTGCCCTCCGCGATGGCGACGGCCTTGATCATCACCCAGGCGCGCAAGCCCGGCGCAAGGGCGAGCCGCTCCACCAATTCTCCGGTGACGAGCGCGTAGAGCCGGGTCTTGCCGAGGTTGAAGGCGACGCGGACATAAGGCGGATCGAGCGCGGCGATTTCGACGATTTCCCCGGGCAGCCGGTTGGTGATCGAAACGTCCATCGGCCGTGACAGCGCGATCGAAACGTCGGTCGCCTCGATGCGGACGATGACGCCGTCGCCGACCGGAAAATTGACCAGCGGAGCGCGCAATTCGCCGTCCTCGAAATGGAGGGTCGTCATCGCGGCCCCAAAATCGTGGCGCAGGATGCGCGCGGCGATGTCCGTCCTGAGGGGCGGGCGAATCGTCGTTCGGCGTGGTTTCTCCAGCATAAGCATATTCATAGTCCGAAATCGTCGCGCCAGCGAACAACGCAATAAGCATGCCCTCCGTCCGTCAGCCTCGCAAGGATCGCTGCGATCACATAATTTGCAATTGATCCGCCGCAAATTAAAAAGACTTGGGCGCAATCCCGCCTTTCATTCCCGGCCGTTTGATCTAGAAGTCCTATCGTCCAAAGCCGCACCGGGCCTGGAAGCCCCGGCGGCCGCGACCGGGGTTCGCCCGCGCAGAGGAGATGAACCATGAAGATTTCCGCCCGCAACTCGCTGGAAGGCGTCATCAAGAGCGTCGCCAAGGGCGCGACGACGGCGCATGTCGAAATCGAACTCAAGGATGGGCAGATCGTCACCGCCTCCATCACCAACAAATCGGTCGATGAACTCGGCCTCGTCAAGGGCAAGAAGGCGCACGCCATCGTCAAATCATCCGACGTGATGATCGCCGTCGATTAGCACGGGCCATCAACCTTTCGGCGGCGTATAGCCGATCTTCAGCGATTCTTTCGCATTGCTGGTCAGAAATCCCTTGGCCTTGTCGCCGAGCGCCGCAAGCAGCCACGGCAGCTGCGCCTCGATGCGCACGCTATCGGGCAGCACGTCGATCTGCGCGGTCATGCTTTGTCCCAGCGCCTCGATGCGCAGATCAGCCCGGTCGCCGGTCCAGTTGACTTCGGACCGGGCGAGCTTGTCGACATAGGCCGAGCGCAAGGCCTCGATGCGCTCGGCGATGCGCTTTTTGGCTGTCTCGGCGCCAAGATTATGCGGCACGGTGACGACGATCGATTGCGGCATGAAGCTTCTCCAGTCCGGTGAAGAGACTGCCAATCTAGAGATCGCCGGCGTGGTTCGAAAGAAGCCGAAACCGGATGACTTAAAAATTCCGCGCAATCCTGCCCTTATCGCTCGAAGTCCGGCCCCTGGGGTGGTCCGCTACGGCCGGGCCTGCGTTTCGCCCTTGATTTCGCGCTGAAGCGGATCATTTTTGTTACCGAGGCGGATCCGGTTCTTTTTCGATCGCCGCGGCCTCGCGCAAGGACGCGCGGGGGCGAAGCGCAGATTAAAGGGACTGTGTAAAGACAGACCAAAGGATAAAGCCATGTCGTCTGGCGCCACCGAAGCCGCCGCCAAAGCGGGCTCTCACCCGCTGAGCCTGCCCGTCACGGGCATGCATTGCGCCTCCTGCGTCGGGCGCATCGAGAAGGCGATCGGCGCGGTTCCCGGCGTCGCCTCGGTCGCAGTCAATCTCGCGACCGAACAGGCGAGCGTCAGTTTTCTGGGGCCGGCGAACCTTGAGGGGGTGATCGAGGCGATCAACCGGGCGGGCTACGCCGCGGTCCTTTCGACCGCGCAGTTCTCAATCGAAAAAATGACTTGCGACGAATGCGTCACGACGGTCGAGGAAGCGTTCCGCGCCGTCGAAGGCGTGGTCGAGACGCGGGTCAATCTTGCCGCCGGCACCGGCTCGGTGCGCTTTGTCAGCAATGCGACCACGCCGGCGGCGATCGCGCGGGCGGCGACCGAGGCCGGCTATCCGACGCGGGAGATCAAGCCGGGCGCCGGCGGCGCGGCGCCCGCCGGCCCGCACGAGCATCAGCACGATCATGGCGACGGCGGCGATCTGACCCGCGCGACCCTGCTGGCTCTCATCCTCACCATTCCGGTGGTGGCGCTGGAGATGGGCTCGCATCTTTTTCCGGCGGTCCACATGTTCGTCATGGACCGCATCGGCCTTCAGACCAGCCGGATCATCGAATTCGCGCTGACCGGCTTTGTCCTGTTCGGTCCGGGCTGGCGCTTCTTCAAGAGCGGCGTGCCCGCGCTTTTGCGCGGCGAGCCGGAAATGAACGCGCTGGTCGCGCTTGGCTCTGGCGCCGCCTTCGCCTATTCGACGCTGGCGACCTTCGCGCCCTCGCTTTTCCCGGCCGGCGCGAACGACGTCTATTTCGAATCCGCCGCCGTGATCGCGACGCTGATTCTGGTCGGCCGCACGCTGGAGGCGCGGGCGAGGGGGCGGGCGGGCGCGGCGATCCAGCGCCTCATCGCGCTCAAGCCGCAATCGGCCTTCGTGATGCGCGGCGGCGTCGCGGTCGAGACGCCCCTTGACGAAGTCGTCGCCGGCGATGTTGTGCGCGTGAGGCCGGGCGAAAAAATCCCCGCCGATGGCGAAGTGGTCGAGGGCTCGTCCTTCGTCGATGAATCGATGCTGACCGGCGAGCCGCAGCCCGTCGCAAAGGGGGTCGGCGCCGAGGTCGTCGGCGCCACCGTCAACACGACTGGCAGCTTCTCCTTCAAGGTGACGAAGACCGGCGCCGACACCGCGCTGGCGCGGATCATCCGCATGGTCGAAGAGGCGCAGGGCGCGAAGCTCCCGATTCAGGAACTGGTCGACAAAGTGACGGGCTGGTTCGTGCCGGCGGTGATCGCCATCGCGCTGCTCGCCTTTGCGCTTTGGCTGACCCTTGGCCCGGCGCCCGCGTTCGCCCATGCGCTGGTGGCGATGGTCGCCGTGCTGATCATCGCGTGTCCCTGCGCCATGGGTCTTGCGACGCCGATTTCAATTCTGGTCGGCACCGGCCGGGGCGCGGAATTCGGCGTGCTGTTCCGCAAGGGCGCGGCCCTGCAGGCGCTTTCCAGCGTCAAGGCGATGGCGCTCGACAAGACCGGCACGATCACGCGCGGCGTCCCCGAACTGATTGAACTCTTGCCCGCGCCCGGCTTTTCGCGCGCCGAGGCTTTGCGGCTCATCGCCGCCGTCGAGGCGCGCTCCGAGCATCCGGTCGCGTCCGCCATCGTGGCGGCGGCGGCGAAGGAGGCTTTGAGCGCGCCGCCGGCCGAAGCGTTTTCGGCGCGGCCGGGGCTTGGCGTCGAGGCCGAAGTCGACGGGCGCCATGTCGCGGTCGGGGCGGATCGGTTCATGGCGGCGCTTGGCGTCGATGCCGGCGCCTTCGCGGACGCGGCGGCGCGGTTCGGCGCCGCGGCGCAATCGCCGCTCTACGCCGCGATCGACGGCAAGCTCGCCGCCCTTGTCGTCGTCGCCGATCCCATCGCCGATGGCGCGCGCGCCGCCGTCGCCGCGCTGCGCGCCGAGGGGCTGAAGCTCGTCATGGTCACCGGCGACAATCAGAAGACGGCGGCGGCGATCGCAAAATCCGTCGGCATCGACGACGTGATCGCCGAGGTTCTGCCCGAAGGCAAGGTCGACGCCGTGCGCGAGATAAAGGCGCGATATGGCGTCGCGGGTTTCGTCGGCGACGGGATCAATGACGCCCCAGCGCTGGCCGAGGCGGATGTCGGCCTCGCCATTGGCGCGGGGACCGACGTCGCCATCGAGGCGGCTGACGTGGTCCTCTCCGGGCGCGATCTTGGCGCGGCGGCGACCGCCGTGGCGCTGAGCCGCGCGACTATGCGCAACATCAGGGAAAATCTGTTCTGGGCCTTCGCCTATAATGTCGTCTTGATCCCGGTCGCGGCGGGCGCGCTCTATCCGGCCTTCGGAATCCTTCTGTCGCCCATGCTGGCGGCGGGGGCGATGGCGTTTTCCTCGATTTTCGTCGTTCTCAACGCGCTGCGGCTGCGGCGATTTGCGCCATCGGCGGCGTCCGCGCAGAAGGCGCCCCCGCGGTAATCGCCTTCGTGTCCTTCAGCGATCGCGGCATGTCTCAGGTTGGACTGTTCATCTGAATCGCAGCCAGGGGAATGTCGAATTCGCATACGACGCCGCTTGGATCGAAGGTCACCCGCGCATCGCCCGAAAGTTGGCCCATGAAGCTCTTTTCAATGAGCCGCATTCCGAAACTTCGACGCGTAGGCGCCTGAACGGGCGGCCCGCCTCGCTCCTTCCATGTGAGCCGGAGCTGCCTTTTGTCTTGGTCAATCTTCGCGGATATTTCTATCCGCCCCTTCGACGTATTGAGCGCGCCATATTTGACCGCATTCGTGCACAGTTCATTTATCGTCATCACCAGTGGAAGCGCGGCGGTTGGGCTGATCTCTATGTTTACCGGTTGAACGATGAATTGCCCGGCCCCGGGCGTGTCGAACGGCTCGATGGCTGCTTGCAGCAAATGCTCCAACCTTGCGCCGTTCCAATTCGTTCGCAAAAGCAGGTCGTGCACGCGGCCCAAGGCCAATATTCTGCTTGAGATCGCCGCTTCTGCCTGCCGCAGATCCGTCGAAGACCGCAAACTTTGATTTACGATGGCATGCACCATCGCCAATGTGTTCTTCACGCGATGGTGCAGTTCCTCCAGGATAATTCGTTGCAGCTTTTCTGCAACGTGATGCTGCTCGGCGTCGATCCCGGCCTGTTCAAGGAGCTGCCGAAGATTTGCGTTTTCCAGCTCCAGCCGGATTTCATCTTCGCTTTGCATGCCGGTCAGCAACGTTCCTGCTTTGGGCGGTCGATGTAACCGCGTTTCTTTGTTCCATCCAGGTCTGGCATGACCCGGCGCGGCGGCCGTTCTGTGAAAAGCTGTCCGGCCTCGCGTCCCGCGCGCGAACAGTCTGCCCTAAAGGCGGCCCAGAAGAAGCAGGACGACGACAATGATCAGGACGATGCCAAGGATGCCGACGCCACGGCGACCGTAGCCGTACCCGTAGCCCCCGAAATGGCCGCTGAACCCGCCCAGCAAAAAATGATCAGAATGATTGCGAGGATCAGTCCAAGCGACATGATGCCGTACTTTTGGAAAAGAAGCGAAGGCCCAGTTGAATGACTTAAACTCGTTCGACAGCGCTTCGCAATACAACCATACCGTTCGAACTCTGTGCTTTCCCGCCGTCGGGTTCCTGGCGCGCGCCGTGGAGGGGCCGGACATGAGATTGGAAAAATAGCTGCTCTCGTCTTAAGCGGGAGCCCCCCGATGTGGAACAAGGAGACGATCATGGCGTCGGAATGGGTTAAATGCGCTTTGGCGGGCGGCAAATCAGCTATATTCGTGAACTTGGCCGCCGCGATTTCTATCAGGCGAGAGACCGATACCCGTATCGCCTTCGCCGCTCCGGGGGAGGACGTGGTTGTGGTGGAGACGCCGGAAGAACTCCTCAAGCAATTGGCGGAGGTGAAACGCGCCGCCAATTGGATGGGGTAAGGCGCGCCGCTCCTGTTGGCGCCCCTCTACAAAAACAAAATTTCAAATTGGGATTGCCGCCGCCGATTGGCGAAAGATAGGCTCGCTGCCCGCTTCATGGTACAGCCTGTGCTTGAGCAGAAGCAGGTGAACGCCTTATGCCGATAGAGTTTCGCCGCGCCGCGCGGGCGCTGATTTCCGTTTCCGACAAGACCGGCCTCATCGATTTCGCCCGCGGCCTCGCGGAGCTCGGCATCGAGTTGATTTCGACCGGCGGGACGCATCGCGCTTTGGTCGAGGCCGGCCTCGAAGTTCGCGATGTGGCGGATTTGACCGGCTTTCCCGAGCTGATGGATGGGCGGGTCAAGACGCTGCATCCGAAGGTGCACGGCGGCCTTCTCGCGATCCGCGAGAACCCGCAGCATGAGGCGGCGATGCTCGCCCATGACATCCATCCGATCGATCTTCTGGTGGTCAATCTCTATCCGTTCGAGGCGGCGATCGACAGCGGCGCTGATTTCGACGCCTGTATTGAGAATATCGACATTGGCGGCCCGGCGATGATTCGCGCCGCCTCGAAGAATTTCAACGACGTCGCCGTCGTCGTCGCGGTCGAGGATTACGCGCCGGTGCTCGCCGAATTGCAGGCGAACGCCGGCGCGACGACGCTGGGCCTGCGCCAGAAATTGGCGCAAAAGGCCTTCGCCCGCACGGCGGTCTATGATTCCGCGATCTCGAACTGGCTCGCCGAAGAGATCGGCGTCGATGCGCCGGCCTTCCGCGCCTTCGGCGGCGCTCTCGCCGAGGTTTTGCGCTATGGCGAAAACCCGCACCAGAACGCCGCCCTTTATCGGACGCCCGAGCGCCGCGCTGGCGTCGCGACGGCGCGCCAGCTGCAGGGCAAGCAGCTCTCCTACAATAATATCGGCGACACCGATGCGGCGTTTGAGCTCGTCGCCGAATTCGATCCCGAACGAACCGCCGCCGTCGCCATCATCAAGCATTCGAACCCCTGCGGCGTCGCCGAGGGCGAGACGCTTGAGGCCGCCTATCGGCTCGCTCTGCGCTGCGACCCGGTCTCGGCGTTTGGCGGCATTGTGGCCCTCAACCGGCGCCTTGACGCAAGCGCCGCGGCCGAGATCGTGCAGATCTTCACCGAGGTCATCATCGCGCCGGACGCCGATGACGACGCCATCGCGATCGTCGGCGCAAAGAAGAATTTGCGCCTGCTGCTGACCGGCGGCCTGCCAGACCCCCGCGCGGCCGGCCTCGCCATCCGCCCGGTTGCCGGCGGCCTTCTGGTGCAGTCGCGCGACAACGCCGTCGTCGACGACATGGAGCTGCGCGTCGTCACCAAACGCGCGCCGACCGAACAGGAATGGCGCGATCTCGTGTTCGCCTTCCGCGTCGCCAAGCATGTAAAGTCGAACGCCATCGTTTATGCGAAGGGCGGCGCGACGGCCGGCATCGGCGCGGGGCAGATGAGCCGCGTCGAACTCGACGCGAATCGCGGCGATCAAGGCGGCCGAGGCGGCGAAGGCGGCCGGCCTGCCGCGGAGTCTGGCCGTCGGCTCGGTCATCGCCTCGGACGCCTTCTTTCCCTTCCCCGACGGCGTCCTGACGGCGATCGAGGCGGGGGCCACCGCCCTGATCCAGCCGGGCGGCTCGGTGCGCGACGCAGAGGTGATCGCCGCCGCGGATGAGAAGGGGGTCGCCATGGCCTTCACCGGCGTTCGCCATTTCCGTCACTAAAATTTGACCGATTCGCGCATCGTCTGGCGCCGCAGCAACGCGTTTCGAACGCAAAGCTATGGTTCTAGATAGCTGTTTTTATTCCGATTAAGAGGCCGCAAATTTTTTTGAATGCTGCATTGCAGCAGGGTGTGTTAATACACCTGTGGTTCAGTCTGAGGGAGCCATACTTATGCCTTCGGCAAGTCCTTCAGTATGTAACGTCGGCCTTCCGGCGGGCGAAACAGGTGAGCCAGACGCCAATGGCGACCGCTAGACAAAGCGGCCGCCAAAATAGGACCGGAGAAAAAGATGCGTATCAGTTCAACGGACTCGATCGACGGCGATCGCGTTCTCTACCCTATCGGCAAGATCAAGGCCGCGTCCGCCTGGCACGCCGCCCCAGCTGAGTCCCATCAGGGAAACTGGCGCGAAATGGCGCTGCGCGAACTGATCCAGCGCGCCGAAGACGTCGACGCCGATGCGATCATCGACGTCAATTACGAAGTGGACCGCGTTGTGCCCGCCGAGCAGACCGGCGTCAGCCTGCGCCGCGTGCTTGCGACCGGCATCGCCGTCAAGCTGGCCGTAGCGGCCTAATTCGAGGGTGTAGCCGCGCACGCGCGGAAGGCGCGTCGCGCTGGGCCAGAAGCCCCTTTCGCCCCATTTCCAGCACGCGTTGAGCGGTTCCGGCGCAGACCCGCTTATTGCTCCTTTGGCTGCCCGACGCGGGCGACGGAGTCTGTCAGCTCCTCGACCTGATCGCCAAGATGTTCGCGGGTCTCGGGATCGACGACTGCGACGGGGGCCGAGATGGCGAGGCCAGCGGCGTGACCGACCGTGCTCGCGGCGCCCGCCGTCGTCTCCATGATTTTTTCGCCGAGGCCGACCTGTGAGGCGCTCAAGGCCTGGCCGTTGGCGAGGCTGCGGCCGATCAACTCGACGACTCTCGGATCCTCGGCGAATTTGCCGTGGTTGAACAAGTCGTGCGAGGGAAATGCGGTGAGGTTGATGACGGTTATGTTCTCGCGCTCGAGCATCGATTTGTAAGGCTCGATGTCGGGATTGATGGCGCCGAGGCGCGGCGCGCCCCAAAGTTGCTTCGAGGCGGCGAGAGCGCGATCGTCCTCCGAGACGAACAGGGCGATATGCGGGCGGTTGGGACCCATCGCCATGATCTGTTCGCGCGAGACGTCGACGTCGACATCGGGATCGGCGAGGAGAACCAGCTTGATCTTGGGGTCGACCCGCTTGTCGCGGATCGCCATTTGCCGCAGCGCTTCGAGCGTCACCCAATTGCCCATGGAGTGGGCGAGAATCGTGATTTTCTGGACCTTTGGATCCTTGACCAGAAAGCGCAGCAGCGCTTCGAGCGAGTCGCGCGAATAATTCGCGCTTTCGCGGTCGTAGCCATAGGCGAAGACGTTGCCTTTCGAGGGCCAGGTGAACAGCACTGGCGCGACTTCGCCAAGAGCGCCCGAATCGTGCAGGATCTGCGCGAAGCCATAAACGGTGTTTTCGTAGCGCTCGTTGAAGCCATGCACATAGACCATGGCCTCGCTTTTATTCGAATCGCGCAGCAGCCGGGAGAAGGTGGCGATCGCCTGATCCTTGTTGATGACGTCGGCCTTGAGGGTCACGAAATCGGTTTCCGGATTGCCCGGAAGCTGCTTTGGCCATTGCACGAGGCCGATCGTTCGATTGGCGTCCGGCGGAATCGAAACGACCATGTCCGCGAAAGCGGGTTCAGGCGCTCTGCCGCCCCCGAACAGAAGGGCCGGGTCCTCAACGCGCGTGCGCGTCGTCGCCACCACCATCTCGACATGCGTGGTTCCCGGCGCGCCTTCAAAAGCGGGCACAGGATCGAGATAGCCGTTGATCGTGGAACAGCCGCAAAGCGCCAAAGCGGCGACGAGGCCCAGCCATTTTGCCGGCGTGAGGCGCTTGTGCCTCCACAGAAACTGACGCATGTCACCAACCAGGACGCCGACTGCCTCAAACGGGGCAAATCGAAGCGGACCGTGGCTTTAGCTGGGGCGTCCGTCAAGCGGCGACAGGGGGAAGGTGGGTGCGCGTCCCGATCGGATGGATCCGAAGAACTCGGTTAACCTGTTGTTTTAGTGAGATGTATGGCCGGACGCCGCGTTCGCTGCCGCCCGAAACTGCTGGCTGCGCGGCGAAAGATTGCCGCAAAGTGCAGCGTCGGCGCCACACAGCAGCAATCGCTCAGGGCAATCGCGCGGGTTAAGCGCTGCGCCGCTCAAGATCGCGCACGACCGATTCGTCGACTTCGTCCGTCCAGACGCGGAAGCCCTTGAGAATATGCGGTCCAAAGGAGGTTGCGAGCGGAATGTCGGTGGCGTCGCGGCCGCGCGCGACGGTGATGCGGCCGATGCGCGGCGTGTTGTGGCGCGCGTCGAAGGTGATCCAGCGGCCGTCGAGATAAGCCTCGAACCAGGCATTATAATCCATCGGCGAGGGATCTGGCGGCACGCCGATGTCGCCGAGAAAGCCGTTCGCATAGCGCGCCGGAATGTTCATGCAGCGGCAGAACGCGACGGCGAGATGCGCGAAGTCGCGGCAGACGCCGACGCGTTCGTGATAAGCCTCGTAAGCGGTGCGGGTCGATCGCGCATATTGATAGCCGAAGCTGAGATGGCCGCTGACGAAATCGCAGATCGCCTTGACCCGGCTCCAGCCGCGCGGCGTCGCGCCGAACAATTGCCAGGCGACGTCGCCGAGCTTGTCGGTTTCGCAATAGCGGCTGCCAAGCAGATAGACCAGCGTGTCGCTTGGCAGGAACTCCAGCGGAACCTCCTGCGCATGCTGCTCGAAGCCGTCCGGCTGGCCGTTGTCTTCGATGACGAAATCGCGCGAAATGGCGAGGTCGCCGACCGGCGCGACGAAACGGCGGACCTTATTGCCGAAGGAGTCGAAATAGCTCTGCGACCCGATCGAGGGGCTGGTCAGGAACGGGCTCTTGTAGCGAATGCGATAGTCGTAGTCGGGATGCAAATCGAGCAGGCAGACCATCAGCGTCGGCTGAGCGCAATTGAAGGCGAGTTCATATCCGTAACGAATCAGCATAGGTCGGTCCTGGTTGCTCTTTAAAGCCTTATGGGAAAAGGGCGCCGTTTCGACCGTGTGCGGGCCAGACGCTCACGGCGCGTAAAGCCGCGCGCATGGCCGCGAGTTCCCGCGTTGGGCGCCGATATGTTAGGCAGGACGCTCGTAAATTCCGATTACGCAGCCTTTAGCCAGCGTATGCCCCCGGAGGATTTCGAGGATTTCCCGCTTCCCGGGATGGCCGTCGATTGCGGGCAGATGATCGACCGCGTAGATCTGGAACGCGTAGCGATGCGGGCCGTGGCCGGGCGGCGGATCCGGCGGCAGCCAAGTCGCCCGCTTGAATGAGTTGCGGCCAAGCCGCAATCCTTCGGCTTCCGCGGCCTTTTCCCGGCTGAGCGCCCCGGGAATGAGATCGTCGTCGCGGCCCGGCGTCTTGATGGCCAGCGCATGAACGAGCGGCGCGGGCGTCGGGCTGTCGGCGTCCTCGACCACCAGAACGATCGCCGCCGCGCCGTCTGGCGTGTGCCGCCAGCGCAGGGGCGGCGATTCCTTTTCGCCGTCGGCGGTGAAAATCGGCGGAATCGCCGCGTCATTGTCAAAAGCAACGCTCTCGACGTGGATCGTCTCGGGAACATTCAGCGCCGGATCGGCGTAAATCAGCTTTTCAAGCCCCGGCCGTAAATTGCCGAGGGCATGGCCGATCGGCCCAGGCATCTTACCAAGCATTGGCTGTCACCTCTGGCGGATAAAATGTGCAACGCGCCGCGCGGCTAAAGGTTGCAATGCGGAGTTCTAGCGTGGCTCAGCCCTTGTAGGCGACGAGCAGGGCCCCGCAGCCGATCAGGACAACGCCGAACCAGTTTTGCGCCGACAGGCGCTCGCCGAGAAAAGCGACCCCGAAGATCGCGACTAGCACGGTCGACAGCTTGTCAATCGGCGCGACGCGCGCCGCCTCGCCGAGCTTCAGCGCGCGGAAATAGCAAAGCCAGGACGCGCCCGTCGCCAGAGCGGAGAGCGCGAGAAAGAGATACGTGCGGGGCGCGATCGATCCTAGCGGCTGAAACTGCCCGGTGGCGGCGACGATCGCGGCGAGCACCGCGACGATGATCACGGTGCGGATCAGCGTCGCGAAATCGGAATTGACGTTGGCGACGCCGACCTTGGCGAAAATCGCGGTCAGCGCGGCGAAGGCCGCCGAAAGAAGCGCCCAGATCAGCCAGGAAGAGCCAAAGCCCTTCATCGACCCTGTCTCTCGCTGTCGGCGAGGAGGGAGGCCTGATGATGGGTCTGAAGCGCGTCGATCATCTCGTCGAGCGCTTCGCCCGTCATCACCTTGTCGAGCTTGTAGAGCGTCAGATTGATGCGGTGGTCGGTGACGCGCCCCTGCGGGAAATTATAGGTGCGGATGCGCTCGGAGCGATCGCCGGAGCCAACCTGCGAGCGGCGGTCGGCGGCGCGCTCGGCGTCGAGCTTCTGCCGCTCGGCGTCATAGATGCGGGCGCGCAGAAGCGCCATCGCGCGCGCGCGGTTCTTGTGCTGCGAGCGCTCGTCCTGCACGAAGACGATCGTGCCGGTCGGCAGATGCGTGATGCGGATCGCCGAATTCCGTCTTGTTGACGTGCTGGCCGCCGGCGCCTTGCGCGCGCATGGTGTCGATCTTCAGATCCGATTCGTTGATCGCGACATCGACCTCTTCGGCCTCGGGCAGCACGGCGACGGTCGCCGCCGACGTGTGGATGCGCCCCTGCGTTTCGGTGTCCGGCACGCGCTGCACGCGATGCGCGCCGGATTCGAATTTGAGCCGCGCGAAGACGCCGCGACCGGCGATCTCGGCGATGATTTCCTTGTAGCCGCCGGCGCGCCTTCGCTCGCCGAGACGATGTCGACGCGTCCAGCCCTTCGATTCGGCATAGCGCTGATACATGCGGAAGAGATCGCCGGCGAAAAGCGCCGCTTCGTCGCCGCCGGTTCCGGCGCGGATTTCAAGGATGGCGCTTTTCTCGTCCGCCGCGTCCTTCGGCAACAGCGCGATGCTTCAATTGCTGTTCGAGCGTTTCGAGGCGGAGTTCGGCGGCGCGCAGTTCCTCTTCGGCAAGGCTGCGCATTTCGGCGTCGGGCGAGGGATCTTCGAGCATGGCGGCGAGGCCGGCGGTCTCCGCGCTTTGCGTGCGATAGGCGCGGATCGCTCGCCGCGACCTCGTCGAGTTCCGGCCAGTTCGCGCGACAGGGCGACGTAGAGCGCGGGCTCCGGCGCCGTCATTGAGCCGGGCTGAAATTTCCGCGTGGCGGCGAAGGATGAGATCGAGCTTTTCTTGCGGCAGCATGGACGAATGAACAGACAGCGGGAGCAGGCGAATTGCGGTCGAGGCTTGCGCGACCTTAACCTATATGGGCGCGACCTTGCCTATAGGGGAATGCCCTGGCCTTCCGCGAATTTGCGCAGGGCGTCGCGCAGCGAAGGCGCGGACGATCTTTCCGCGAGCAGATTCGCGACAAAGGCTCTGGCGATGCGGAGATCAGTCGCGAGCACCATGGCCTTTACCGGACCGATCGAGGCGGCCGACATGGACAGGCCGCGGTAGCCGAGCGCCATCAGCGCCAGCGCCTCCAGCGGCTGGCCGCCGATTTCGCCGCAGAGCGTCACCGGCGTCGATTCTGCGTGCGGCGGCGTCGAGCGATTTGCTTGAGAGCGCCGAGGAAGGGCGCCGACAAGGGATCGAAGCGGCTGAAACACGCGCTTGTTGTCGCGGTCGGCGGCGAAGAGATACTGCATGAGATCGTTCGAGCCGACCGAGAGGAAATCGACGCGACGGCAGATCTCGTCGAGCTGCCAGAGCAGCGAGGGCACCTCGACCATGACGCCGAGCTTGAGATCGGACGGCACCTCGTGGCCGTGGCGTCGCAGATGTCGATTTCACGCTCGACCATGGCTCTTGCCGATTCGAATTCGGCAAGGCTGGCGACCATCGGGAACATGATGCGCAACTCGCGTCCGGCGCCGGCGCGCAGCATGGCGCGCAGATGCATGCGCAGCAAGCGCCGGCCGGTCGAGGCCGATGCGGATCGCGCGCCAGCCGAGCGCCGGATTTTCTTCCTCTAGCTGCGTCATATAGGGCAGCACCTTGTCCGAGCCGATGTCGAGCGTGCGGAAGGTGATCGGCTTGCCGGGCGCGAGCGTCGAGCGCCGTGCGTGTAGAATCGTATCCTGTTCGCTCGATGCGCGGGAAGTGCGCGGCGAGCATGAACTGCAGTTCGGTGCGGAACAGGCCGATCGAGACGGCGCCGGTCTCGGCGACATGCTGCAGATCGACGAGCAGGCCGGCGTTCATGTGCAGATCGATCGCGACGCCGTCCCGGGTGACGGCGGGGACGTCGCGCAGCTTGTGATATTGCTCCTGACGCTCGCGCGCGCAGCCGCGCCTTTTCGGCATAGGCGTGTTCGACGTCCGGCGGCGGCCGCACCTGCACGTCGCCGATGGCGCCGTCGACGATGATCGCGTCGCCCGGTTCGACGAAATCGAGAGATATTGGCGACTTCGCCCGACCGCCGGAATGCCGAGCGCGCGCGCGACGATCGCGACATGGCTGCCGCCGGCCGGCGTCCTCCAGCACGAGGCCGCGCAGTTTGGAGCGGTCATAATCGAGCAGCGCGGCCGGTCCCATGGTGCGCGCGACGATGATGGCATTGTCCGGCAGTTCGTCGTGCGCGGCGACGAAGCTCTGGCCGGTCAGCTGGTGCAGCAGGCGATTGGCGAGATCGTCGAGATCATGCAGGCGCTCGCGCAGATAGGGATCGGTCTGGCGCTGCAGCTTGGCGCGCGCGTCGTTCTGCACGCGCTCGACCGCCGCCTCGGCGGTGAGGCCCGGTGTTGACGGCCTCGCGCAGCCGGCGCAGCCAGCCGCGGTCATGGGCGAACATGCGGAACGTCTCGAGCACGTCGCGATGTTCGCCCGGCCCCATAGGTCGCCGCGCTCGATCAGGCTGTCGATCGAATCGCGCATCGCCGCGATCGCCGTGTCGAGCCGCGCCATCTCTTGCTTTGCGTCTTCGGCGACGAGCTGCTTGACGACGATGCGCGGCTCGTGCAGCACGACATGGCCGAGGCCGACGCCGTCGGCGAGCGGCGCGCCCTTGAGCGCCAGCGGGCGGCTGAGTCGCGATGTCGGCGCCGGGCTGGCACGATGCGACTGCAACTCGCCGGAAGCGATCATCTCGGCGAGCAGCATGGCCGTCGTCTGCAGCGCCTCGATTTCCTCCTCGGAATAGACGCGGCGCGCCCTGTTCTGCACGACGAGCACGCCGAGCGTATTGCCGCCGCGCAGGATCGGAACGCCAAGGAAGGAGGATAGATTTCTTCGCCGGTCTCCGGGCGGTAGGAGAAGGCCGGATGCGACTGCGCGTCGGCCAGCGCCAGCGGCTCGGCCGTTTCGGCGATCAGGCCGACGAGGCCTTCGCTCGTGCGCATGGTGGTGAGATGGACCGCCTCGCGGTTCAGGCCTTCGGTCGCGAAGAGCTCGAGCCGGCCGTCGGCGCGCAGCACATAGACCGAGCAGACCTCGGCCACCATATTGGCGGCGATATGAACGACGATCTTGTCGAGCCGCGCCTGCGGGCTGACCGGCTCCGCCATGACTTCGCGCAGCCGGCGCAGCAGCAGACGCGGTCCGCCGCAGAGCGCCACACATGTCAATTGTCCTGTCCAGGCCTGGTAAGCGCCGCTTGATCGCATGGGTCAAGGGCGATCGATCAAAGAGCGCCGTCCAGCTCCTTGACGATGCGCTCTGTTGACCGCAGTGGCTCCGTGTTAACCGCGCTGCAAACTCTGGACCGCCTATAGGGAATGTAGTCCAGTTCGCAAGGGCAATGGGCCGAAATTCGCGGCTCAGGCTTCGTCGAGGCCATAAAGCGAATGAAGCGTGCGAACCGCCAGTTCCGTATAGGCGGCGTCAATCAGCACCGAAAATTTGATTTCGGACGTCGTGATCGCGCGGATGTTGATGCCTTTTCGGACAGCGCCTTGAACGCCCGCGCCGCGACGCCCGCATGGCTGCGCATGCCGACCCCGATCGCCGAAATTTTAACGACATCGCTCGGCGCCATGGAGGCTGGCGAAGCCGATCTGCGACTGCGCCTTTTCCAAAATCGCGCGGGCTCGTTCGAACTCGGCGGCGGGAACCGTAAAGGTCATGTCGGTCGTGCCCGGAGTCCTCCGAGGCGACCTGGATGATCATATCGACATTGATATTAGCTTCCGCCAGAGGCATGAAAATGGCCGCCGCGACGCCGGGGCGGTCGGCGACCTGGCGCAAGGTGATCTGCGCCTCGTCGCGCGAAAAGGCGATGCCGGTGACGACCTGCTGCTCCACGATATCCTCCTCGTCGCAAATCAGGGTGCCGGGCTGCGGATGATCCGGATCGTCGAAGGACGACCGCACGAAGGTCTTGATCTTGCGCCGCATGGCGAGTTCGACCGAGCGCACCTGCATCACCTTGGCGCCGAGCGAGGCCATTTCCAGCATTTCCTCAAAGGCGACGCGGTCGAGGCGGCGCGCCTTCGGCACGATGCGCGGATCGGTCGTATAGACGCCGTCGACGTCGGTATAGATGTCGCAGCGGCTCTGCCTTGATCGCCGCGGCGATCGCGACGGCGCTGGTGTCGGAGCCGCCGCGGCCCAGCGTCGTGATGCGCCCGGTTGCCTTGTTAAGTCCCTGAAAGCCGGCGATGACCGCGACCTCCTCGCGCGCAAAACCCTCGATAAGCTGCGCGCCGTCGATGCCGAGGATGCGCGCCGATCCGTGCGCATCGGAGGTGAGGATCGGCACCTGCCAGCCCTGCCAGGACCGCGCCGGAATGCCGCTCTGCTGCAGAACGATGGCGAGAAGTCCGGCCGTCACCTGTTCGCCCGACGAGACGACGGCATCATACTCGCGCATATCATGCAGTTTCGACGCCTCGTGGCACCAGCCGACGAGCTCATTGGTCTTGCCCGACATGGCCGACACGACGACGGCGATGTCGAAGCCGGCCTTGCGCTCGCGCTGGACATGCCGCGCCACATTGCGGATGCGTTCCATGTTTGCGACCGACGTGCCGCCGAATTTCATGACCAGACGGGACATCGGGACGAAAAGCGCTCCCTGGCTGAGGCGAGGTTGGTTCCACCGGCGAATTCGCGCCGATTTGCGTTAAGGCGACGCGCGAGCCTATCTAGGAGCCCTGTCCGCGCGGCCTAAATGCAAAGGGCGGCGCGTCAAGTCAATGCAATAAAGCCCGGCGGATTGCAAACCATGGCTCAGGCGGAACAGCCGAAATCGACGGTCGATCCCGAGGATGTCGCGCGGTTCGACCAGCTTGGCGAGGCATGGTGGAGCGCGGACGGGCCGATGGCCGCGCTGCACAAGCTGAATCCGGTCCGGGTCGCCTGGCTGCGCGACGTCATGTGCCGCCATTACCCGGTCGAGGGGCGCCCGCGCGACCGCTATGGCGCCGAGCCTCTGCGCGGCCTGCGCGCCCTTGATGTCGGCTGCGGCGCGGGGCTGCTCTCCGAACCGCTGGCGCGCCTTGGCGCCGCGGTCACGGCGATCGATCCCGCGCCGCGCAATATCGAGGTGGCGAAGGATCACGCCGCGCAGTCCCGCCTCGCCATCGACTATCGCTGCGCCACGACGCAAGAGCTTGAAGCCGAGGGCGCGCGCTTCGACGTCGTGCTGACCATGGAGGTGGTCGAGCATGTGCGCGAGCCAGCCGCCTTCCTGCGCCAGGCCGGAGCGATGGCGCGCCCGGGCGGTCTTTTGTTCGCGGCGACGCTCAACCGCACGATGAAAAGCTTCGCCTTCGCCATCGTCGGCGCCGAATATGTGCTGGGCTGGACGCCGCGCGGGACACATGACTGGCGTCAATTCATGACTCCAGACGAGCTCAAGGCGGCGCTCGGCGGCGCGGGATTGCGCGTTTTCGACGAGACCGGGGTCGTTTTCGATCCGCTCGCGGGCAAATGGCGGCTCGCCCATGATATGAGCGTCAATTACATTCTGGCGGCGGCCAAGCGGACCTGAGTGTTGCCGGGCTTTGGCGCGCGCGGCTTAGCGCCTCGGCGACGCGCGACAGCGTACCCGCCCAGTTGCCGCGCCGGCTCTGCCGGAAAAGGCGCATCGACGGATACCAGGGGCAATCCTCGCGACCCAGCAGCCAGCGCCAGTCGGCGACCTGCTGCAGCAGCACGAAAACGGGCCGTCCAAGGGCGCCGGCGAGATGGGCGATCGAGGTGTCGCAAGTGACAATGACATCGAGGCTCGCCATCAGCGCCGCCGTATCGACAAAAGCGTCGCCGCCGGCGTCGAAATCGAGGCCCATTTCTTCCAGCCAGCCGGCCGGGGCGCGATCTTCGGGCGGCAGATCATCCGGCTTTTGCAGGCTGATGAGCCGCACGCCGTTCATGGCGAGCGCTTCGAACGCGGCGCGGGGCAGGGCGCGGCCGCGATCGGCCTTCAGATTGGCGCTGCCGCGCCAGCAGACGCCGACTTTGAGCGCACCGCGGCCGCTTGGTGATGCGAGCCGGTCCGCCCATTTCGCGACGAGGGCCGGCTCCGGGCTGAGATAGGCCGTCCCGGCCGGAATCGCATCGGCGCGCGTGCGCAACGCGCGCGGCAGGCTGCAAAGTGCGATCTGATAATCGAAACGCGCCTCTTCCGCGATGTCGTCGACGAGGCGAAGCGGCAGCTTCTCGAAAAGCCGGTGCAGGCCCTTGCGGCAGAAAAAGACGACATCGGCGCCGCGGCTCGCGAGCTCGAGGCAGAAGCGGACGAACTGAATGGAATCGCCAAAGCCCTGCTCGTCAAAAACGACGACGCTTTTGCCGGCGAGCGGCTGCCCATCCCATTCGGGCACGTCCAATTTCAGCGCGCGCTTGGCGGTGCGGCTGAGGATCCAGCGCGATTCGTAAAGTTCCCAGCCCGCCGCGAAATCGCCGCGCTGGAGCAGGAGGACCGCCTTGTTATTGCGCGCGTGATCGGATTGCGGCTCCAGCGCAAGCGCGGCGTCGAGGCCCGCCAGGGCTTCGTCGAAGCAGCCGAGAGCCTTTTTCGCCAACGCGCGCCCTATCAAGGCCTCAGGATAATCGGCGCGAAGGGCGAGCGCGCGCGCGTAGCAAGCTAGGGCGTCTTCCGGGCGCTGCGTCGCCATCATCAGATTGCCGCGATTGTTCCAGGCCTGCGGCGCGCGCCGGTCGGCGCGAAGGGCGGCGTCGAAGGCTTCCGCCGCCTCCGCGTAGCGGCCGAGCGTGAGGAGAGCGGCGCCACGGTTGTTGAGGGCGCGGGCGTCGCCCGGCGCGCATTGCAGCGCGCGATCATAGGCGGCGACGGATTCCTCCTCTCGATCGAGGCTCTGCAGGAGATCGCCGCGATCGATGAGGGCGTCGAGAAAACGGGGATCAATGCGGATCGCCTCGTCGAGGAAGGTGAGCGCGCCGTCGCGGTGGCCGAGATCGCGCAGGACCAGCCCGCCGGCGCGCAAGGCCTGTGGGTAGGCCGGATTAAGTCGGAGGGCCGCGTCATAGGAGGCGATCGCCGCGTCGAGCCGTCCCGCCGCGCGCAGCAGATTGCCGCGGTTATAATAGAGGGTCGGCTCCGCAAGTCCGAGGCGGACGGCTTCGTCGTAAGCGGCGAGCGCCTCCGCGCGGCCGAGCTCCTGCAGCGCCGCCCCTCGGCCGGACCAGGCGCTCGCGTGACCGGGGTCGAGCGCGACGGCGCGATCGAACCACGCGAGCGCGGAGGCTGCTTTGCCCGCTGCGAGATAAATCAGTCCGGCGAGGTTGGCGCGCGCCGCCTTGTGCTCGCGCCGCGCCGCCAGCGGCCGCACGCAGGCGAGTGCGGCGGCCACGCTGCCCGTTTTCAGATGTTCGATCGCGCTATTGAGAGTGCAATCGACGGAAGCTTCCGAGAAGGGCGGCTCTGCGTCGCCGCCCGGACCCGGCCCCAGGCCCGATTCCGATTATGTTGCGTTTCCAGAGCGCCGTTCAGCATCGCATTCAGCCCATTTGCCGAAAGCAGAGCCCTTGAGCCTTGCGCGAGGCTGAACTGGCGCGCGCCGAGCGCAGCAAATTCGCGTGCTTGGGGGCGCCGGCGGCGTGACAGGCGAAAAATTCGCTCGTAGACTATTCCTTCATGCTGCAATGCAGTATAAACGGAACTGGGTGCGCGCTTTTTCTTGCCGCCCCTCCGCGGAGCGGGGTCGGATCGTGCGGCGAACCTACCGGTGGTTCCCGTGCGCCAACGCCGAAAAGCCGGGCACCCTGATCGCCGACATGCATAAGCTTGCGCTTTTTGTTTGCGTTTTCGCACAGCCGATTGCTCGCACAGCTGCTTGATTGAATTTTGTGCGACCGATTGCTTGAAATGGAGAGAGAATGTCGGCCGGAACCGCCACATCTGTTCAACCCGACGCGCCGGTCCGGGACAATCAACCGTTCGTCGTCGACCTCGACGGCACGCTGATAAAATCGGATCTGCTGCTCGAGTCCCTGTTCCGGCGGGTCGGCGGCGATCCGACCTCGCTGTTTGGCCTCGTCCTCGCGCTGCGGTCCGGCAAGGCGCATGTGAAGGACCTTCTGGCGCGACGGGTCGATCTCGACATCGCCACGCTGCCTTATGACGAGGCTGTCCTTGACCTTATCGACAAGGCGCGCGCGGCGGGCCGTCCAGTCTTCCTCGCCTCCGCGAGCAACGAGAAATTCGTCGCCGCCGTCGCCGCCCATGTCGGGCTGTTCGACGGTTGGTTCGCGTCGGACGCGCAGACGAATGTCTCCGCCGAAAACAAGGCCGCGCGGCTGGTCGAGGCGTTCGGCGAAGGCGGAATTCGACTACATCGGCAACGACAAGGCCGATCTGCCGGTCTGGGCCGCGGCGGCGCGGCGGATCGGCGTCAGGACGCCGCAGGGGCTCAGCGGCGATCTCGCCGCGCTCGGCGTCGAAGTCATCGATTCGCCTAAGGCCGGCCTCAAACAATGGGTCAAGCTGATCCGGGTGCATCAATACGCGAAAAACGCGCTGGTGTTCCTGCCGCTGCTGACCGCGCATAAATTCAATCTTGTCTCGCTGTTTGACACCGTGCTCGCGGCGGTCGCCTTTTCGCTCTGCGCGTCGAGCGTTTACATCTTCAACGACCTCGTCGATCTCGCCGCCGACCGCAGCCACCCGACCAAGCGAAATCGGCCGCTCGCCTCCGGCGCCATCCCGATCAAGGATGGCGTCATCGCCATGGCGCTTCTGTTTCTGGCTTCGGTCGCGATCGCGGTCAGCGTGTCGTGGCCGTTCCTTGGCGTGCTCCTGTTCTATTTCGCCGTGACCAACGCCTATACCTGCTGGCTCAAGACGAAGATGCTGATCGACGTCGTCGCGCTCGCCATGCTCTATTCGCTGCGCGTCATCGGCGGCGCCGCCGCGATCGGCGTTCCGGTGTCGGAATGGCTGATCGCCTTCTCGATGTTCTTTTTCGCCTCGCTCGCGCTGGTCAAGCGCTATATCGAACTCGCCACACGCCTCGACAAGGATCTGCCCGATCCTTCGAACCGCAACTATCGCCTCGGCGACATGCAGATCGTCGCCGCGCTGGCCGCCGCCTCCGGCTTCAACGCCGTCACGGTCTTCGCGCTTTACGTTTCGTCCGACGCCGTGAAGCCGCTCTACCGCCATCCGCATCTGCTTTGGCTCGTCTGCCCCATCCTCATGTACTGGGTCAGCCGCATGCTGATGATGGCGCATCGCCGCCTTGTGCATGACGATCCGATCGTGTTCGCCCTGAAGGATCGCGTCAGCTTCATCGCCGGCGCCCTGATCGCCGCCATCATGCTCGCCGCGATCTGAGCGCCCAGATGATCGACGCGCCTTCCGCTCCGCCGTCCGGGAGGCCGCGGCCCGCGGCCATCGCGGCCCGCTATCTGCTCTTCGCCGTGATCGCCGGTGCGATGAACCTCGGCGTTCAGGCGGTCGCCTTCGCGCTGCTTCCCGTGCAGCCCCTCGCGCTGTCGATCCTCGCTGGCACCGGGGTCGGCTTCGCCGTCAAATATTTGCTCGACAAACGCTGGATCTTTTTCGACGGCTATCACGGGCCGGCGCGGGAAGCGCGCAAGATCTTCCTCTACGGCTCCTTCAGCGTCGCGATGACGGTTATTTTCTGGGCTTTCGAAGTTGGCTTCCTCGCTGTCTTCGGCACCAATACGGCGAAATACGTCGGCGCGATCATTGGCCTCGCCATCGGCAATTTCCTCAAATATCTGCTCGACCGCACCTTCACCTTCGGCCAGAACCCGGCCGTCCTCGGGCAGGGGGCCGCGGGCGCGCCCGTCGAGGCCATCGAGAAGGCGCGCTCATGGAACTGACCGGCTGGGGCCGCTATCCTCGTTTCGAGACGCGCGTTTTCGAGCCGTCATCGCCGCAGCAGGCGGCGCGCCTGCAGCGCGATCTCGACGGCGTCGTCGCGCGCGGCAATGGCCGATCCTACGGCGACGCCGCGATCGGCGCGGCGAGCTGCCTCTTCGCCGGCGGCCTCGACCGTTTTTATGATTTCGACGAAAGCGACAGGCGGCTCACCGTCGAGGCGGGGGTTTTGCTAAGCGACATCATCGCCGCTTTGCTGCCGCGCGGGTTTTTTCCACCCGTCGTGCCGGGGACGAAATTCGTCACCATCGGCGGCATGATCGCCGCCGACATTCACGGCAAGAACCACCATGGCGCCGGCAGCTTCGGCGATCATGTCGAATGCTTCGATCTGGCGCTGCCGAGCGGTGAGATCAAGACCTGCTCGCCGCGGGACAACGTCGATCTCTTCATCGCGACGATCGGCGGCATGGGCCTGACCGGAACCATTCTCAGCGCGACATTCAGGCTGCTTCCCGTCGAGACCGCCCATATCGCGCAGGAGACCGTCGTCGCGCGCGATCTTTCCGAATCGATCGCCGCCCTCAGCGCGCGTGAGGACGCGCCCTATTCCGCCGCCTGGATCGATTGCCTTGCCAGCGGCGCTTCGCTGGGCCGCTCGCTGATCTATCTTGGCCGCCACGCCTCGAAGCTGGACGTCGAGGCGCTTGGCGGCGAAACGCCGGGCGCGGCGGGCAGGGCCCCGCGCCTCAGCGTGCCGATCGACCTGCCAAGCTTCACACTCAATCGCTGGAGCGTCGCGGCGTTCAACGAGGTCTATTTCCGCAAGGGAGTGGCGAGCGCGGGGGCGCCCTTCCTCAACCGCATTGATCCGTTCTTCTTTCCGCTCGACGGCGTTTTGAACTGGAACCGGATTTATGGGCGGCGGGGCTTTTTGCAGCATCAAAGCGTGATCGACGCGGACCATGCCGAGGCCGCTATCGGCGAGATTCTCACGCGCTTCGCGCGGCGTGGCAACGCCTCCTTCCTCGCCGTGCTGAAGAAGCTTGGGCCCGCCGGCCGCGGCCTTCTGTCGTTTCCGAGCCCCGGCTTCACCCTGGCGCTCGATCTGGCGATCGATCGCGGCGTGTTCGATTTCCTCGACGAGATCGACGAAATCGTCGTCGCCGCCGGCGGGCGGGTCTATCTCGCCAAGGATGCGCGGCAGTCGCGCGCGACTTTCGCCGCGGGCTATCCCAATCTCGAGAAGTTTCGCGCGATCAGGCGGCGCATTGGAGCCGAGCGTCACATCGCCTCGCGCCTGTCGGACCGGCTTGGCATCTGAACGGAACCGCAACGCATGGCAAACGGCAAATTTCTCCTGGTTCTTGGCGGCTCCTCCGACATCGGCCGCGCAACGGCGCGGCGTTTCGCCGAAGCCGGCTGGCGCATCGCCCTCGCCGGCCGCGATCCCGCCGCCCTCAAGCGCGAGGCCGACGACATCGCGACGCGCGCCGGCGTCAAGGTGGCGACGCCCGCTCTCGACATCTTGCAGAACGAATCCTTCGAGAGCTTCGTCTCCGGCCTCGACGGCCTGCCCGACACGGTCGTCAGCGTCGTTGGCCTCCTCGGCGATCAGACGAAAGCCGAAACGGATTTGGCTCATGCGAGCCTCGTCATGCGCTCGAATTTCGAGGGACCGGCCCTGCTGCTCGGGCTCTTCGCCGAACGCTTCAAGGCGAGGGGGGAGGGCGTCGTGGTCGGCGTCAGCTCGGTTGCGGGCGAACGCGGCCGCGCCTCGAATTACGTCTATGGGGCGGCCAAGGCGGGCTTTACCGCCTTCCTGTCGGGGCTGCGCAACCGCCTGGCCGCGACCGGCGTCCGTATCGTCACCGTAAAGCCGGGGTTTGTGCGGACGAAAATGACCGCGGGGCTGAAGCTGCCCCCGCTTCTGACCGCGGAGCCCGAAGAGGTCGCCGAAGCGATCTATCGCGCGAGCGTCGTCCGTCCGCGCGACGTCGTTTATGTCAAGCCGATCTGGCTCGTCGTCATGACCATCATCGGCCTGATCCCCGAGCCGATCTTCAAGCGGCTGAAGCTTTGACCCGTCCCAGCGCCGAGCCGATTTTAAAGGCGGCTCGGGCTCTGGGCGCGGGGCGCGGCCGCTCCTTCACTGCGACGCGCCCACATTATTGTAGTTCCACGGCACGAAGCCGAGGCCGCAGGCCGGGCTGACGCCGCCCGTGCCGGTGCAGGCGGTCGCCTTTCCAGGCCCCGCATAGGTCGCGTTGAACGCGAAATTCCCGGTCGCGAGCGAAACGAAGTTCGGAAGGATCCCGGGCGCGTCGGGCGAGTTGGGCCCGCCGTAGAGCGAGCCTTTATCCTCCACTACGCCTTGCGACCCGAGCGCGGCTTGCCATTGCGCGAAAGTGTGGCCGCTCGAAATCTTGTAAAGAGCGTTTCCAGCCATCGAATAGAGATTGCTGCTGAACTGCCCGTATTCCGGATCGGTGGGAAAAGCGTCCGTGAACGGATAATCCTTTGTCGTCCCGGCCGCGTCGCCCGTCACCTGCCACGCGGTTATGTTCGAGTAATCCTGCAGATAGGGCGCTGCTCCCGGCAGTTTTTCGACAAAGGTCCATGTGACGCCGCCGTCCTTGCAAGTGCCGCTAGTGCAGGTCGGCGGCGTGTTGTTGCCGGTGGTGAGTGAGCCGGAGAATGTCGCCGAATAGATGTTATACTTATTCATGATGTAGCAGGTGGAGGCGCACGCTCCGGCGGGATATGTATGGTTGCTGGTTGGCCCCGGAATATTGAAGTTTGGCGTCGCCTCCAGTCTGGGGATATAAGTGTTGTATATGATAGAGCCTGCCGGAAACACGCCGGCCCAGATGTTGTTTGAACGCACCGTCCGGATATTTCCGCTGTGCATTGCTATGCGCGTGGGCCAGGTCGTGGCGCCGATCGCAGCGGCCGACCTGTTGTAGAACAGATTATTCCACTCAATGATTCCATTGCCGTCATTGCCGTCATTATAATCGAGGACCGCGTCATAGCCATGAGGCCACACGATATATGCGCTTCCGTTCCACTTCAACACCGGATACGCTGCGGAGCTGACGTCATGGATCTTGTTATAGCTAATCTTAAGCGAATTGGCTGAATTGGTGCCATCGCCGTCCTGCGGCCCGCTGGTGTAAAGGCAGCCGAAATCGGTCGACATTGTTCCGCCTGGGACGCCAGCGCCCAGAACGGTCGTTTCATAGCCGCAGTTATAGATTTCGTTGTAGGAGATGCTGTTGCCAAAGAAGGGGTAGTAAACGGAGTTTCCGCTGTGTATGGCGCCGACGGTGCCATGAAAGGAGGGTGGGCCGTTCGTCACGCCGACGTCCGTGCTGGCGCTAATGCCATAGTTGCCGCAATCGTGCATTGTGTTGTGCGAGATTGTGAAGTTCTGCCACCCCGCGATCGCTATGCAGGACATGCCGGGATGGACGATGCCGCCGTTATAGATAAAGTTGTTGGTGAATGTCTGGCAGCAGTCGCTGGCGCCGGTGAGATCCTGATTGACCGCCTGGCTTCCTGTGTTGAAAGACGGCGTCGTCGGACCATATGCGGCCGTTCCATAGGCACTCGCGTCATTGTTGAATCGGAAAGCGTTGAACTCGACTGGCGAGACGCCCGCCGTGATCAAAGCGCCTCCCGCGTCGTAGAGCTGGCTGTTCTCCACGGTGTCATGATTTGATCCCCATGAGATCGCGAGGGCGCTGCCGCCGAAATGCGCCATCGTCACAGCATTGAAAGTGACGTTCTTCGCGCCGACCGTCGCGACAGCCCAATTGAGCGCCCCCACATTATGAGACGCGACCGTCGTTATGAAGCCGCCGACCGCCCCGGCGAGATTTGCGACGCCGGTGAACACCGACGTGTTCGTATGCTCGAAGATAATGTCTTTGAAGACCATGTTTCCGACCGCGGCGCCAGCCGCGCCGCCAGCCGCGGCGATGTCGGCGGGCGCGCTCGATATCCTTACCACCGTTTCCAGCGTTGACGGAATGATAGCTTTCCCTTTCGCATTGATGCTGGCGCACGTCTCGCCGAGATCCGTTCGCGGCGTATAGTAGATGGCGCCGGTAGTCCGGTCCGTGTAAAGCTCGCCTGTGTATCCGTTTGCGCCGAGATCTTCGAACCGGTTCCACACGCGGTAGCCAACCCCGGGGAACAAATTCGTTATTGTGAACATCCGGCTGTTGAGCACCACGACGCCGCTGGTCGTAACTTCGGCGACGGGAGCAAGGGCCGGCGAGATGTCGGCGAGTTCTCCCTTGACGTCGGTCTGGTTGTACGCCGAGTGGAAGTCCGCCTGGCTGGCGTTGTAGGGAAACGTGTTCTTGCCGGGCGGGGACGACCGGTCGCCAGCGTTTTCTGACTGCACCGGGTCCTGGATGTCGATGTTGGCGGCGACCGTGGAGGTGATCGGCGTTCCACCGGGGGACCACGACACGGTAATGTTGCCGCCGCCGGTTTGGCCGCTTTTGGTCAAAATCCAGTAATTGCGATTTGCCAAGAAGCCGCCGGCCGAGTTTGTAAGGGCGATTGGCTGGCCGACAATTCCGATACGCGCGAGATCGCTGACCGCGATCGACGTGCTCCCCGCCCTAAGCGACGCGACCGGCCCGACGAACATGGAAAAGCCGCGGTCCGCGCCGCCGGCGGTTCCTGGCACGGTCGCCCACGGGTTGCCGCTACGCGGATTGATGACCTCCTGCACGCGATGGCCGTTGATCCAGGCGACGCCTACATAGGACGCCGCGTTCGCTCCTGTAAGCGGGGCGAGATTTTTGAGATATGACGAAACGCATCCGGATGCGCCGCTCGGCAAAGTGGTCGAGGTCCACGTGCCGGCTGTGTCCAGACCGCCGCTCCAGGCCGCCTGCGTCCCGTTATAAACGTCGAACGTCGTTGTAAAGCCCGACGCGACAGTGTGCGCCGATGTCAGGATCTGCGTGGCGGGCAGATAGAATGGTCCATTGGCGCCATCGAACAGCAGGGTGTAATTCCGGTTTGGCCCAGCGCCGCTGGCGATATTGCTGGCGAGAAAAGAGAGCGCTTTCGCCACCGTTTTGCAAGGCGCGGCCAGGGTGCAGTCCGTGCCAATGGCGTGTCCTGGCGCGTCTGTGCCAATGGGCGAGAAGTAAGCATCGGCCGCCGAAGCTGCGCTCGCCCCGAGCGAGCAAAAAAGCGCGGCCTGCGCAAGAACGCGGAGGCGTCCCGTCACAGCGGGTGAATGAGGGGCCTTGCTTGGAAGGCGCATGCTTCACTCCTTGAGGCGGGGTTCGAGAACGAACGGTAGCCGGGGTAAGGCTAGCTTCAACTGGAGGTTAGTATGCGAATATGACAATAAAATGTAAATATTAAGGCTAGTCATTTATCACAGTCACGCTTACGACCAGCCGCCAACGCCATGTACATCCCGCGTTCGCTATTTTACAGTAACCAAACGTTAAATTTGATTAATAGATCAAATGTAACAAGATCAAGTATAAAGTAGAGATATCACAAAATATATCATGTAAAAATGCAGGTGTATACGATATTAGTCTTATAGATGGTGCGGTAGTATTTTCACATGCTCTATGTCTATACCTAAAGTAATGGCTAGATAGTGAGCGAACGTAGCGCCCTGAAGGAACCGCTGTCTGTCACACTGTCAATCCATCATTCTGATGTAATTCACAGCGGCGGCCCAACCCCGACTGGCGTCGCGGCTCGCGAATTACTGCGAAGGAGCCGCAGCACTTCACCCGGCGAGGAGCCCTCGTGCGATCCGCCAAGCGCCTCGGCGCATCTTGTAAAAGTCTGAAAATTCTCGGAGGCGGCCGCCGACGCGGCGCACGAGCGATGCGGCGGCGTCGTGCGGGCGCCTTCAGCGTTGCGAGCGCGAGTTCGTTGCTTTACAAGGAGCGGAAAGCTGGGAGCGACCATGGCCGACCATAAAGACGAGCCTTTCGAAGCGGCGGCGGGCGACGAAACGGCGGCGGAGCCGCCGCGGCCTGTCGTCGCGGAGCCGGAGGCCCCGGCCGCGTCCACGGCGGGCGTCGCGGGGAAGCCGGAAAGACTAAAAAAGCCGTCGCGAGCGCCTGGCTGGATCGCAGCATTGTTCATTGGAGCCCTTGGCGGCTTCGGCGGCGCTTTCGCGCTGCGCTACATCGACGCCCTGCAGGGCCCTGATGCTGTCGACCGAATCGGCGAACTGAACGCGCGCACCGACGCGCTGGAGCGCAACGCCGAGGCCTCCGCCGCGGCGGTCGCAGCGCTGCAGACGCGTCTTGACGCCGTCGAAAGCGGCATCGCGAAAAAGGGCGCCGCGGCCGACGCGGCTGTCAACGAACTGCGCGCGGCCATTGCGGCTCACCCCGCCGCCGTCGCCGGCGGGCAAGAGACGCCTGATCTCGCCCCGATAGAGGCGAAGATCGATGCGCTTGAGAAAAAGCTCAGCGGGGTCGACGCGGTCCAGCAAAAAGCCGGAGAAATCGATGCGGTCCAGCAAAAGCTCGGCGCTATAGAGACCGCTCTGGCCGCGCCGAAAGTGGACCCCAAAGCCGAGCAGGAGCGCGCCGTCGCCGAGCAGCGCGCCAAGGACCTTTCTGACGCGCATTCCAAGGGCGTCGTCGCGACCAGCCTCGTTCAGCTTGTCAGCCGCGGCGAGCCCTTTGCCAACGAAATCGCAGCGCTCGAGAACCTTGGCGTCGACCCGGCCAAACTTGCGCCCTTGCGCGCGGCGGCGCCGACGGGCGTCGCCAGCATCAGTGATCTCGCCGACCAGTTCGCAGCTCTCGCGCCATCGCTTGAGGCGCCCGCGGCGCCCTCGCCAGATGCCGGGATTCTGGAGCGCCTCGCGCATGATGCATCCAATCTCGTTCACATTCGCCGGCCGGGGGATCCCCATGATCTCGATGTACCCGGGCGCATCGCCGCGATCGAGGCGGCGCTGGGGCGGCTCGATGTCGCTAAAGCCTACGCCGCCTGGCTGCAATTGCCGGACGCCGCAAAGGCGAAATCGGCGAGTTGGGGGGCCGCCGCGAAAACGCGGCTAGACGCCGTGTCCGCAGCGAGCGCGATCGAAGCCGATGCGGTGACGGCTCTGGGCAAGTTGAAGTCCTGAGGCGCGATTTTTGAACAAGCGTCAGGCCTTCTGACGGGGACCGGGCAGCATGGAGACGAGGTTGTGACGATGCAAATTCTCAGTCGTCATGCTCCGGGCGCGCGCTGGTGTTGAAGACGAACTAGCCGAAACGCTTTTTGACAGGAAACACATGATCCGCGTCCTCCTGTTCTTCGCAATTCTGATCGCTCTGGCTTTCGCCGAGGCTTGGCTGGTCGACAGACCGGGCGACCTCGTCCTCAATTGGCAGGGCTATCGCATCGAGACCTCCGTGCTGGTCGGCATCGGCGCGGTGATCGTGGCGGCGGCGGCGCTGCTTGCGCTCTGGAGCCTCATCCGCTTTGTCTTCAAAATACCCTCGCTGATGGCCGTAGCGACGCGCGGGCAGCGGCATCAGAGGGGTTACGCCGCACTGTCGCGGGGTATGATCGCCGTTGGCGCCGGGGACACGCAGCTCGCCCGCAAATCCGCCGTCGAGGCGCATCGGCTGCTACGCAACGAGCCCTTGACGCTGCTTCTGAAGGCGCAGGCGGCTCAGCTTTCGGGCGAGGCCGGCCAGGCTGAGGCGGCGTTCCAGGAGATGGCGAAGCGCAACGATACGCGTCTGCTTGGCCTTCGCGGGCTCCACGTTGAGGCGCAGCGCCAGGGCGATGCGGAAAAGGCGCTGGAATATGCGGCCAAGGCGCGCGAGATCGCGCCGCTGCCCTGGGCGGCGAAGGCGGACTTCGACCATAAAGTTGCGAGCGGCGACTGGAAGGGCGCGCTGGCGCTGCTTGACAGCGCGGCCGGCGAGAAACTCCTCGACAAGACAGTGCGCGAACGCCGTCGCGCCGTGCTCGAGACCGCGCTTGCGCTCGACAGGGCCGAGGCTGACCCCAGCGGCGCGCTTGCGCTCGTCCGCGCCGCGCTGAAGCGCGCGCCGGGCTTTGCGCCCGCAGTCGGCCTCGGCGCGCGGCTTTTGGCGCAAGCGGGCGATGCGCGCAAGGCGGCGAAAATGATCGAAGTCGCGTGGCCGGAGGCGCCGCATCCGGATCTCGCGAAGATTTATCTCGGCCTTTATCCCGGCGAATCGGATAGCGACCGCCTCAGCCGGGCGCTGGCGCTGGCGCGGCTCGCGCCGCGCGAGGCGGAGAGCAAGATCGCGGTGGCGCAGGCGGCGATCGCGGCCGGCGACTTCAAGGCCGCGCGAGAGGCCGTGCAGCCGCTAATCGACGGGCCGGAGCGGCCGACCGCGCGCGTCTGCCGGCTGATGGCCGAACTTGAAGAGAAGCAGCGTGGCGCCAGCGGCTATATTCGCGAGTGGCTGACCAGAGCCTCGCACGCGCCGCGCGACGCCACCTGGGTGGCCGATGGCGTCGCTTCCGACCGCTGGCGGCCTATCTCGCCCGTCACCGGCAGACTCGACGCCTTCGTCTGGCAAAAGCCGATCGAACGCCTAAGTTCGGGCGACGAGGCGGAGGACGCCATCTTTGCGCAGCTGCTTCCGCCTGCGCCGCCATTGCTGATTGAGGATACGCCGGCCCCGCCGGCCCCGGCGCCGGCGGACCAGCCGGCTGCCGAACAGGCGGCGGCAGCCGCCACGGATGCGGCTGCAGATCCGGCGCGCTCCGTGGGCGAAGCGCCCGCCGTGGGCGAAGCGCCCGCCGCCACGACCACCCACGACGCGCCGACGGAGCCGGATCAGGCCAAATCAAAGCCGTGGGGGATCGAGCATATTTTCGGGCGAAAATGAAAAGCCGGTTTCGCGCGGCCGGGGCGAGAGAGGCGCATGCGGTCGGTTGCGAACCATGGCGCTTGCCGATAAGAAGCACATCCAGCGGTCCGATCGCCGGACGCCGCAATAGCTCAGCTGGTAGAGCACCTCATTCGTAATGAGGGGGTCGGGGGTTCGAATCCCTCTTGCGGCACCAATAAAATCAATCGATTAAGAAAATAATCAAAAGATCGCGTCGTCATGTGAAGGGATCGGGTAACGTTGAGGGTAACGACTACTCACCCGCGCCTAACGCCACGTTCAAGGTCCAGCCGGCTCCTCACAGATCGACCTTTAGAGTTCATTTTGTAATGAACCATGGGGTGCTGTGATTATATCGATTTAAGAATCCAGCATGCAATTTCAATAGTTTACGTATTTATGCATTGCGCGGTGGCAAGACGTGACCAGCTTTTACGAACGGCCAATTTTGAACTCGCCTTATCGCGCGCCGGAATTGCACCATCCTCTAGACCGAGAACGGCCAGCCGCTCGACGGGCAGCCAACGACCGGGTCGCCGCCCGTCCCGCTTCATTGTGCCTGTTCCGGCTTCGCGGAAGAAGGCATCCACCGGTCAGGCGTCGCTTGACCTGGAAACGTACACCGAAAACGCGCTGATCAACGAGATCCGCGGCTATCTCGAGAGGTGGCGCGCTCTGCGAAATCCCGCCGACTGGGGCGTGACGGCGACGACTCAGCGGCTCCTTGAACATTGGCGCCACCACAAGTTCGCGGGCACCACGCCGTTCTTCTGCCAAATCGAAGCCGTCGAGACGATCATCTGGCTGACGGAGGTCGCTCCGAAGCGTGCGGCGTCGAAGGGCCTTCTGGATCAGATCGCCAAGGCCAACGAGGAGGCCAATCCCGCGCTATTTCGCCTCGCCATGAAGATGGCGACAGGCAGCGGCAAAACGACCGTTATGGCCATGCTGATCGCCTGGCAGACGGTGAACGCCGCCCGAAAGGAATCGAAAGACTTCTCCCGCGCCTTCCTGATCATCACCCCCGGCATCACGATCAAGGACCGGCTTCGCGTGCTGCTTCCGAGCGAGCCGGACAATTATTACGAGACGCGCGAGATCGTGCCGCCGGAGATGCTGCCCGAGATCCGCCGCGCGGAAATCGTGATCACGAATTACCACGCGTTCCAGCACCGCGAGACGTTGGCCTTGCCGAAGGTCGCGCGCAGCTTCCTGCAAGGCAACGATCCTGAACCGCTCAAGACGACCGAAACCGACGCGGAGATGCTTGAGAGAGCGTGCGGCAAGCTGCTCAACTACGACCGCGTCAACGTCATCAATGACGAGGCGCACCATTGCTATCGGCACAAGGTCGGGGGCGACGCCGAAGGCACCCTGACCGGCGATGACAAGAAGGAAGCCGCCGAGAATGAGGAGGCGGCCCGGCTCTGGATCAACGGCATCGAGGCGCTGGACCGCAAACTGTCGAAGGGCGTGCGCGCAGTTTATGATCTGTCGGCCACGCCCTTCTTCCTGCGCGGTTCGGGATATAATGAAGGCACGCTGTTCCCCTGGGTCGTGTCCGATTTCAGCCTGATGGACGCGATCGAGAGCGGCATCGTCAAGCTTCCACGCGTGCCGGTCACCGACAATCTCGTGCAGACCGACACCGTCGTCTACCGCGATCTATGGAAGCATATCGGCAAGGATTTACCGAAGACCGCCGCCGGCGCAAGCCAAGCTCAGCCCGTTCGACCTGCCCAACACGCTGAAGACCGCGCTCAACGCGCTCTACAGCCACTATGAGGGCGAGTTCGAGCGCTGGCAGCGAGCCGGGATCGGGGTGCCGCCGGTATTCATCGTGGTGTGCCAGAACACGGCGATCTCCAAGCTGGTCTTCGAATGGATCGCCGGCTTCGAGCGCGGCGACGCGGAGGAAGGCGAGCGCGCCGCCTTTCATGCCGGGCATCTCGAACTGTTCCGAAACTATGACGACCACGGCACCCGCCTTGCCCGCCCGCGCACGCTGCTGATCGACTTCCGCCAGATCGAATCCGGCGACGCGCTCGACAAGGGATTCCGCGACGCCGCCGCACCCGAAATCGAGCAGTTCAAGCGCGAGCTAGCGCGCCCGCGACGGCGCCGGCGATGCGCAGGGCGAAGCAAGCGAAAGCGAACTGCTGCGCGAGGTGATGAACACCGTCGGCCGCCAGGGCCGGCTCGGCGAGCAGATCCGCTGCGTCGTCTCGGTGTCGATGCTGACCGAAGGCTGGGACACCAACACCGTCACCCACATTCTCGGCGTCCGCGCCTTCGGCACGCAGCTCTTGTGCGAACAGGTGGTCGGCCGCGGCCTGCGCCGCCAGTCCTATGACCTGAACCCGAAGACCGGCCTGTTCGACGTCGAATACGCCGAAATCATGGGCATTCCGTTCGACTTCACCTCCTCGCCGCAGCTGGCCAAGCCGACCAAGCCGAAGCCGGTCACGCGCGTCCATGCGATCAAGGAGCGGGCGGAGCTGGAAATCGTCTTTCCGCGCGTCAGCGGTTATCGCCGCGACCTGCCGTCCGAAAATCTGGGGGCCATCTTCACCGAGGACAGCCGGCTGGAGATCACGCCGCGCGATATCGGTCCGACCTCGGTCGTCATGGAGGGGATCGTCGGCGCCGGCGTGACTATCACGCCGCAGGTGCTGGCGCGGCTGCGCCCGTCGGAGATCAGCTTCAACCTGGCCAAGCACCTGCTCTACACGGAGTTTCCGCGACGAGGATGGTTTTCCCGAAGCAGCACCTGTTTCCGCAGATCCAGCGGCTCGCACGCCGCTGGCTCGACGAGGGCTATCTCGTCACGAAAGGCGTGCCGATCGGCGCGATCCTCTATCAGGACCAGCTCGCCCGGCGGCGGAGAAGATCGACATCGCCTGCACGCGCGGCAGCGAGGGCACGATCCTGGCCGTGCTCGATCCGTATAAGCCCAAGGGATCGACGCGCCACGTCAATTTCATCACGTCGCAAGCCCTGCTGGGCGACCGGCGCGCACCGCCAAGAGCCATATCAGCCATGTCGTGCTCGACAGTAGCTGGGAGGAACAGCTCGCCTGACGCTCGAGAACCATCCGCGCGTGCTCGCGCTATGCCAAGAACCAGGCGCATGGGGTTCGAGATGCCTTACCTCATGGCGGCGTCGACGCGGCGCTAACTCCGGATTTCCTGGTCCGGCTCGATGACGGCGGCGAGGAGCCGCTCAACCTCGTGCTCGAAGTCAAGGGCCATCGCGACGAAAGCGACAAGGCCAAGGCGCATACGACGCGCGACTTTGGGTTCCCGGCGTCAACGCGCTCGGCGGCTTCGGCCGCTGGGCATTCGCCGAATTCCGCGACTGGTCGGTATGGAGGAGGAGTTCGCCGCGCTGGTCGATCGACTGCTGAAGAAGGTTCCGCCTGATGGCCCGCGACCTCCAAGAATCCTCCAAACAGGTCGATGCGCTGAAGCATGAGCGGCGACGCGGCGTAACATTCCGACGGCGGAGATGGAGAGCTTCTTCCAGCGCGAGGAGGATCATTCGCCGCGGCCGCCGAAGCACTATCCGCGCGCGCGGCCGTTGGCCGAGGGCGAGACGCGAACCGCGGAGGAGCCGCGCAGCCCGAACTGATCTGGAACGGCATGCGGATCACCATCACCGACGCGCAGATGGCCGAGCTGGCCGAGACCGGCACGCTCACTCTGTCCGACGCGCAACTCGTCTGGCGCGGCAAGGACCCGCAGGACTGGTCCGATCTCGTCGTCAATGTGCCGCCGCTCTACATCCAGGAGAAGATCCACCCCAAGGCGATCATCGACGATCTGAAGCGCCGCACGGCCGAGAAGCGCGAGGCGCAGACTGACACGCCGACCTGTTCGCCGATTTCAACGGCGTCACGCCGGACGCAGCGCGCCGAGTTCTACCAGCACGACCAGCACTGGTCGAACCGCATGATCCTCGGCGACAGCCTGCAGGTGATGGCGAGCCTCGCCGAGCGCGAGAGCCTCAAGGGCAAGGTCCAGTGCATCTATTTCGACCCGCCCTATGGCATCAAATTCAACTCGAACTGGCAGGTCTCGACCCAGTCGCGCGACGTCAAGGACGGCAAGCAGACCGACATCAGCCGCGAGCCCGAGCAGGTGAAGGCGTTCCGCGACACCTGGAAGGACGGCATCCACTGCTACCTGACCTATCTGCGCGACCGCCTGACCGTGGTGCGCGACCTGCTGACCGAGAGCGGATCGATCTTCGTGCAGATCGGCGACGAGAATGTGCATCGCGTTCGGGCACGTAATGGATGAGGTGTTTGGGGCGGAGAATTTCACTCGCTTAATCTCCGTCCAAACCACTACCGGGATCAATGCGAAGTTTCTCGGCAACATGTCAGATTACATCCTCTGGTACGGAAAAAACAAGGAGGCCACAAAATCGCGCCCACCAATTTACGAAAAGGACTTCGAGCGGGCGAAGGCAACGCGCGATGGCTGATGCTTTCCGATTACACCATCGCGGTGAGTTACCGCGGCCGAGAAGCAACGCGGAATTATTCCCTGACGGCGCGCGACTCCGTATATGCCAGGGACCTAACATCGCAGGGGCGCGCGAAAGAACCACAGCCCTTCCTGATTTCAGAATAGAAGTTTTGATAGCTGGGTAAGAATGCAATTGGAAGCCGTCGCATCGCATAGGTATCGCGCGCCTTGCAAGGGCTAATAGCGATTCACTTGGCTGATGAACTCGATTCGCTATATCAGGTATCACACGATTTTCAGCTAGCGTTTATGGAAATATTTGGACGGATACAGGAACAGGTAACTTTACGGATGAAAAAGTTTATGTAGTTCAGACAAACTCAAAGGTCATCGAACGCTGCATCCTGATGGCCACCGACCCCGGCGACCTCGTGCTCGACCCGACCTGCGGTTCGGGCACCACCGCCTATGTCGCCGAGCAATGGGGACGGCGCTGGATCACGATCGACACCAGCCGCGTAGCCCTGGCGCTGGCGCGCACGCGGCTGATGGCGGCGCGCTATCCTTGGTATCTGCTCGCCGACAGCCGCGAGGGCCGCGCCAAGGAGGCCGAACTGACAAAGCGCCCGGCCGCCGACAGCGCCCGTCCACAACGATATGCGCCAGGGCTTCGTCTACGAGCGCGTGCCGCACATCACGCTGAAGTCGATCGCCAACAATCCGCTGATCGACGACATCTGGGAGAAATGGCAGGCGGTGCTGGAGCCGCTGCGCGCCGCGCTAAAAGCGGCGGTCGAGCAAGACTGGGAGGAATGGGAGATCCCCCGCAAGCTGCCGGCTGGACGCGCCCGCGTTCCGCAAGGAGCGCGCACGCCCAATGGTGGGAGGCGCGTATCGCCCGCCAGAAGGAGATCGACGCCGCGATCGCCGCCCGCGCCGACGTCGAATATCTCTACGACAAGCCCTACATCGATAACGGCCGCGTCCGCGTCGCCGGCCCGTTCACGGTCGAGAGCCTGTCGCCGCACCGCGTCGCCCGCGAGTGACGAGGAACTGACCGAGGATCTCGATGCCGCCGAGGGAAGGCTCCCCGGCGACGCGGCTCCGCCGGTCAGGATTTCTCCGCGATCGTCATCGACTATCTCAAGGGCGAGGGCGTCCAGCAGCAGGACAAGGGCGACCGCATGACTTTCGAGAGCGTGACGCCTTGGCCCGGCAAGTTCATCGGCGCCAGCGGCGCTTTCAGGAGCGCGAGAACGGCCGAGCGCCGCGCCGCGATACTGATCGGTCCCGAATACGGCACTGTCGGGCGGCAGGACATTGTCGCGGCCGCCCGCGAGGCCAACGATGCCCGTTTCGACGTTCTGATCGCCTGCGCCTTCAACTTCGACGCCCATTCGTCCGAACTGGGGAGCTTGGGCAGCCTCAAAATCCTCAAGGCGCGGATCAACCCCGACCTGCACATGTCGGACGAGCTGAAGAACACCGGGCGCGGCAATATGTTCGTGGTCTTCGGCGAGCCCGACATCGAAATCCTCGACGACGGCGGCCCAGAAATCCGCGTGAAGGTGAACGGCGTCGACGTGTTCGATCCCAACACCGGCGACATCCGTTCAAACGACACGGCGGGCATCGCCGCCTGGTTCATCGACACCGACTACAACGAAGAGAGCTTTTTCGTCCGCCACGCCTATTTCCTCGGCGCGAACGACCCTTACAAGAGCCTCAAGACCGCGCTCCAGGCCGAGATCGACGAAGAGGCCTGGGCGACCCTCTATTCAGATACCTCCCGCCCGTTCCAGAGGCCGGAGGACGGCCGCATAGCGGTGAAGGTCATCAACCACTTCGGCGACGAGGTGATGAAGGTGTTCGGGGTGTAGGCATGAGCGACGTTGTTTTACCAAAGATCAACGATGCTGCTCTAAAGAAAGCTAAGGATGACGCAGTATCTGCGTACATCAAGATTTTAGAGAATTTCTATTCATTTCTCATAAGCTTCGCGCTCACGCAAGCAACCATGAAGCTTATTGATGGCTGGATCCTTAACGGAATTTCGGCGGACACGCTGGGACGTGGCGTCCTCTATGCATCTTTGCTTATCACAATCGTTCCATTCTACCAAGGAATGAATTGGTTTCTTTATGTGACCCATGTCGTCCGTCCGATCGAGAAACCTGACTCTCGTTCATCCCCGATGCTACTAGATATATATGCGTTCTTGCTAATGAGCTGCTTACTCTTTGCAATGGGACGCTTCTTGGATAATCCAGTAACCTTTTTCTACCTCTGGTCAACGCTACTCAGTTTGGATGTAACCTGGTCCATTCTTGTCTGGCGGATACAAAAGGGGCGGCGACCAATCTGGGCTGGAAATAACTTTATTTGGCTCTGTTTGGCTTGGTTGTATTGGGGAACTTCGGCTTACTGGGCGTCGTCCCGTCCCTGCCTCAGGTCGATCGAACCGCTCGCGCCGTATGGATTTGTTCTATTCGAGATTGGTAGATCGATATTTGATTATCGAATCAATTGGCAGTTCTATTTTCCGTTTGAATATAGAGGCTCCTGAGTGGCAAATGACCCTACTTTCGATCCCATTATCATTTATCTCGCAGGCCCATATTCTAATGACGCACCAGGAGACGCGTCTAAGAAAGCATCGCCGGAAAAACGTGTTGCGCGGTTCAATGCCGTGACAGAAGCGGCACGCCGTCTGATCGAACAACGTGAGATCGTATATAGTCCTTTGACGATGACCCATCCAATCGATATTCGAATGCGGCACGATCCCGGGTCTGAGTTTTGGGTGTTTTTTGATAAAGCGTTTATGACTTATTGTCGGCGGTTGATGGTGCTTAAGCTACCGGGCTGGGATTTAAGTTCCGGTGTAAAAAGCGAAATTAAATTTTTTAAAGAACTTGGTGTCGAACCGGAATGGCTTGAGCCAAGAGAACTTGGAATTGTAGAAGACCACCCAGATTTTTCCGCCGCATTCGATTAAATTCAATGAACTTTCTGATCGCCGACACCTTCACCGCGTCATTCAACAAGCTCTCCGGCGTGGACCAAAAGGCGGTCAAAGCGAGCGTCTTCGACCTGCAGATGGACCCGACCGGCAACGGTCTCCAACTACATCGCATCGACAAGAGCAAGGACGGGCATTTCTGGTCGGCGCGCGTCAATCGGGATGTCCGGCTGATCGTGCATAAGACGGGTGATAGCCTCCTCGTCGCCTTTGTCGGTCATCATGACGACGCTTATGCCTGGGCGGAGCGGCGGCGGATCGAGGCGCATCCGCGGACCGGCGCGATACAGATTGTCGAAGTGCGCGAGCTTGTGGAGGAAGTCGCGCCGCCGGCTACGTTCGATTTCGTCTTTCCCGGGCCCGCCAAAAGCAGAGAGAAGCAAACAGCTCCAACGGCGTTGTTCTCCTCGTTGGATGATAATGCGCTGCTCTCGATTGGCGTGCCCTCCGATTGGCTGGCCGACGTTCGCGCGGCGAGCGAAGACGGTTTCTTCGCGCTGGCCGGGCATCTGCCGGCCGAGGCCTCGGAAGCACTGCTCGAATATGCCGCCACTGGCAGGTTGGCGCCGCCCGCGCCGATTCCGGCAATCGCCGACCCCTTTGCGCATCCCGACGCGTTGCGGCGGATCAGGCTGATCGCCGATCAGGAGGAACTGGAACAGGCTCTCGCCTTTCCGTGGGAAAAATGGGGCGTCTTCCTACATCCTTCGCAACGCACGTTGGTCGAGCGGTCCTTCTCAGGTCCTGCGCGCGTGGCCGGTTCGGCGGGAACCGGCAAGACCATCGTGGCGATCCATCGCGCCGTCCGGCTCGCACGGGACAATCCTAATGCCCGAATTTTGCTGGCGAGCTTCTCGCAGCCGCTGGCGGACGCCATGGCGAAGAAGGTTCTGGTTCTGGCTCCTGAGACGGGCGGCGTCGTTCCACGCATCACCACCGCGTCCTTCAGAGGGATCGCCGAGCAGATGTTTCAGCTCGAACATGGCGTGCGCCCCCGTGTCGCGTCAGAGGCCGTGCTGCGCGAGCGGTTGCGCGCCGCCGCAGCCGCGACAGGCCTCAAAGGTTTCTCCGAGCGATTTCTGTTGTCTGAGTGGACGAACGTCATCGATGCCTGGGGGCTGAAATCGCTCGATGCCTATTCGACGGTCCAGCGGATGGGGCGCAAGAGCAAGCTCGGTCCCAATCAACGCGCGCGTTTGTGGCCAGTATTCCAGGCGGTGCGCGATGGGCTGGCGGCCGAACGCTATACGACCTGGGCGGACGTCTTCACCGGTTTGGCTCACGCTCTGGCTCGTCGGCCTCTCAAGCCGTTCGACCACGTCATCATCGACGAAGCACAGGACCTTGCGCCGGCTGAACTGAGGTTCTTCGCAGCTCTGGCGCCCGCAAAGGCGGATGGCCTGTTCCTGTCGGGCGACGTGGGCCAGCGTATTTTCCAGCACCCTTATTCGTGGGCGAGCCTCGGCGTCGATGTACGGGGCCGGTCGCACATGCTCAAGGTCTGCTATCGCACTTCGCAGCAGATTCGGCGCGCCGCCGATCGACTGTTGCCGACCGTGCTTCGCGACACCGACGGCCTTGAAGACGAGCGGCGCGGGATCGTCTCGGTCTTTGACGGCCCGGCGCCGGAGGTCAAATCCCTCCCCACCGCTGCGACCGAGGCCGAAATCGTTCATGACGCAATTGCGACTTGGCTAAGCGAGGGTATCGCGGCCCATGAGATCGGCCTGTTCGTCCGCACGCCGGAGCTTGTCGCTCGTGCGCGGGGCGCAATCGCAGGGCTAACGGGTGCCGACGAGATGGTCACTGTACCCATGAGCCTGGCCAAGGGATTGGAATTCCGCGCTGTCGTCGTCATGGCGTGCGACGAAGGAATCCTGCCGCTCGACGAGCGTGTGGCGGACGCGGCAGACGAAGCGGAGCTCGACGAAATTTATGAAACAGAGCGGCGATTGCTCTACGTCGCCTGTACGCGGGCGCGCGAACACCTGCTACTCACGGGTGTAGTTCCGACCTCAGAATATCTGGCGGATTTAATACAAGTAGCAATGGCATGAGCCGTCTCCCCTCGGGGTGTCCCGCAATACGTCGGCGAAAATGAAGCGCCGCGGCATAGAGCTAACGAGCCGCTACTGCGACGCTCGAATGTGAATTGAAGCCCAAGAACGGCGAAAACAACAGATTGTTCATCCCGGGCGTTACCCAAGGCGCATTTTGCGCTAACTAGGCGATACGCAAGGATCTGATACGGATATATAATTTTGCGCTGAGCAACGATAAGATGCACTGATATATGATCAGAGGAACGTCGACCCATCTGCTCGGAGGCTGCCCAATCCATAGGGTCGCACGGCGCGCTCGTCACCGCCGACTGCTCCAGGCCATTTGCCGCCTGCTTGATGGCGGGCTCGCCCGCTCAAACGCGGCGGACAGCCGCTCTTTATTAAACATAAATTTTCTGTTAAACAGATTGCTATGTCGGGCGCCGCTCTCAAAACCTTCCTTGAGCTTGAAACAGACGATTGCCGCTTTCCAGTCGGCGAGGCGCCGCTGCCGGGGGAGCGCACTGGGAGCGCCACGCTGTTCTGCGGCGCTCCGATCTTCGATCGCGGTGCCACGTTGCGCCCCTACTGCGAGGAGCATGCAGCGCTCGCCTCCTGGCGGGGCGCCATGCCGCACGCCGCGTTCGCGCGCGTCGCGCTGGCGATCGCCGCCCGTGACGGCCGGCAGATCACTTTAACATGAAAGGCCAAGGCGTTTAAATCGATAGAGCCGGCATGGTTCTTGGCCCTTGTCACCTAAAATTCTGAATCGACTCCCCGACTCGGAATTAACAGAAGCGCTAAGGGCGCACGGAGCCGCTTCGCCGCGGCCTTCTTCGCGCTCTCCGCGCGGCCGCTCCGGCGTCATGGCGCTAGCCCGCGCCTTTCCGCCCTTGGCCCCAAGTGCCTTTACGGCCAGGTCTTTGCCGTCGTCTGCGACCGTATCCTCAATCTCGCCAGTCGCGATGTTGGCGACCATAATTGCAGTGCCAATCACGCCAGGCGGGGCGCTTTTCGCCTTTGTGGCCTCTAGGCAGTTGAATCTCTTGGGAATAAATATTCTGATGCTAAACCGTCGGCTCTGGCCTGCCGATCGGTCTTCCAAACCACCTCTTGCTCGCCATCAATTTCAATCTTGTAATTTTCTCGGAAGCCTGTCGCTATAGCCCTAGCTGCCTGTAAGGCAACGAATTCAAAGACTTCATCTTCCGGGCCGGGAACCAGCCACGATACTTTTGGCCGTCCGGTCGAAACATTAAACGCCGTTACTCGATTCACATCAGCCTCCGTAGCTTGCGCTAGTATAATCGGGAGATTGGTCACGCGCGAACGCACGTCAAGGGCGCAGAACTTTAAACTCGAGGCACTACCTGCCTTCGAGCCTAGAGAGCTCAATGGCTGCCGCCTGGAATTGCTCGGCGACACTGCCATGGCGGCGAAGGACGTCTGCATACTGCTTATCGACCTTTCTTGCGTTGGCAGCGTACCACCCCATGCACCTCTCGCGATTCCGCTGCATCGGCGGAGTCCAGATCAGAGCGTTCTCCTCGGCCCAGGTCCAAGCCCAGCGCTCTCTCACGAGGCATCTGTTACTGGTCTGAAAACGACCTAGGACGTGCCCGATTTCATGTAGCGCGGTCGAGTAAGAAACCACGGATTTGATCGGCGTGATCCAGATTTCGCCAAGCTCCGCTAGCGCATATGCCATTCCGCCGGGCCGTTTGAGCCATTTCACAATGATGTCGCGCTGACATATCAAAGCATCGATATGGGTCCGCATTGATTCGACGTTAATCATTTGAGATTCCCTATACGGTGGCCGGCCGTGCGGGGCAGAGGCCAGGCGACGTTGAGGAGGCCATCCTGCCGGCGTCCAGCCCTTCGCATACCGATCCATCGGTCCGGCCGTCCCCCACGGCCAGAGCGAAGGCTCTAAGAGCCGCCGCTCCTCTAGCCCTAGGGGGCGTCGTCGACTGAAGCCTCTATGGTTTTCAACAGGTCTAGACGGACGCCCAGCTGGCTAAGCATATTTGTAATGGAGAGCTATAATATTTTATATATCTTAGCAACATCATTTACATATAACGCAGTTAAATTATAGCAATAACATATGTACACACTATACTGCCTTCTAGGATGGCGAGACCTAGCAAGTACTGATGGATGGCCTGCCCAACACGGGCGCGCGCGGACGCCTTGACGCGGGCGAGTTCGCGCTAGAGTTGGGACCCATAAAGGATTCCCGGCGGGACAAATTTGTGATTCACCGTTCCCGAGGGGGACGGCTCATGATTCGCGACTATTTTTGGCTTTCGGACGATCAGTTTGCGCGGCTCCAGCCGTTTTTGCCGACGGACACGCGGGGCAAGCCGCGCGTTGACGACCGTCGGGTCATCAGCGGGATTATTCATGTGCTCAAATCCGGCGGCCGCTGGATCGACGCGCCGCAGGTCTATGGCCCGCGCAAGACGCTCTACAACCGCTTCGTCCGCTGGGCGGCGAAAGGCGTTTGGGTCGACATGTTTCATGCGCTGGCGTCCGCGGGCGGTCCGCCCGCGCAGGTGCTGATCGACAGCTCCGCCGTCAAGGCTCATCGTTGCGCCGCCGGGGAAAAGGGGGGAGCGCGCTCAGGCGATCGGCCGCTCGCGTGGCGGCAGAAGCACGAAAATCCATGCTCTGACCGACGCCGCCTGTCGCCCCATCGCTTTTCTGCTTACTGGCGGCCAGGTCGCCGACTGCACGGCCGCCGCCCTGCTTTTGGAGAAGATGCCGCAAGCCTCGATCCTGCACGGCGATAAAGGTTACGACAGCAACGCCGTCCGCCGGCAGGCCGAGGACAAGGGCGCGATGCCCAATATTCCGCCCAAATCGAACCGGCGCTGGAAGAACTGCTTCTCGCCTCATCTTTATCGAAACCGCAACGCCATCGAGCGCATGTTCTGCCGCCTCAAGGACTACCGTCGGATCGCCACACGATATGATCGTCTCGCCAGAAACTTCCTTGCGGCCGTTTCTCTCGCCGCAACCGTCAGCTACTGGATATGAGTCCCGACCCTAAGACGGGCCGCGGATTTCTTGCCAAGGCGTTTGAATTGGTAGAAGTGGCATGGTTTGTGGCTCTTCCGACCAAGTTTTTCCAATCGACTCCCCAAATCGGAATTAGCAGATTTGCTATGGCGCGTCGGGTCGGCCTGCTCATGCCTAAACCGTCTTCTTGCCGCTCGATCCAAACCGCCGCCTACTCTTTCCCGCCTTTTGCGACGCGCATGCGGCGCCGGCCCTCAGTAGGCAGGTCCGGCGGCCTGGGCGGCCAGTCGAGATCGACGAAATAGGCGCCGCAGCGATCGGCGAAGGGATGCCGCGGATCGATGAACTTGCAGTCGCCGACCAGCATCTTGAGCAGATCGCCCATGCCGACGTTCGCGCCGTACTTGTCGGCCAGCCGGGCCAGCTTGTAGGCTCCTTCGCGGCTGCATTTACGGCACGCCAGGCGGACCTTGACGTAGGGGAATGATGAAAGAGTGTCCTCGCCCATGGTGAGAACATAAATAGAACATCCGCGGCGCGCAAGATTGACGGCTAAGCTCAAACCCGCTTCGATCACCACCCATGTGCAACGATTATGAGCAGCACGTCGCCTGGAAGGCGTACCGCGAAATGATGCAGCTGCTCGAATGGGGCATTCCGCCTCATCAGAGCGCGGCGGACCTGCCACAGGCCGACGACGTCAGGATAACCGACCTTGCGCCCGTCATGCGCGCCAGCGGCGACGGAATTGAGCTCGCGCCGATGAACTTCGGCTTCCCGTCCGCCACACCGCGAGGGGGCCCGGTGTTCAATTTCCGATCGGAAGGCCGCAGCTTCGCCAAGAGCAATCGTTGCCTTGTTCCGGCATCGGCGTTCTTTGAGTTCACCGGCGCCAAGTCGCCGAAGACCAAGCATCGATTCACGCTGAATGACGCTCCCTTCATGGCGATCGCTGGCATCTGGCGCGAGCAGACCGGCAACAAACCGCCAGCGTTTACGATGCTGACGACGGCGCCAGGCCCGGACGTTGAGCCGATCCACAACCGCCAGATCGTCGTGCTACAGCCGCAAGATTGGAAAACATGGGTTTACCTCACCAAGCCCGAGGCCGAGTTGCTACGCCCGCTCCCTGCCGGTTCTCTGCACATCGAGACGGTGCGAGTGGGGAAGGGCTAGCTGGCAGGCCGACGGCCAGTTTGGGCCATTGGTTGCGCCACTGAAGGACTTGACAGCCTAGGCTCCATTCTTATTTCACATACATTATGAGTTAAATGTTTTGAGCCATGCCGAGCGCCGGTTTAATGAGCTTCCTTAAACCCTCCGTCGACTCTTGCCGCTTTCTAACCTGTGTGGCGCGCTTGGTATATTTTGAGCTCTTCCGACGCCGGACCGACAGCGGATTTCGGGCATTTTTTTGATCCTATGGATGCCCTTGCCGAATTCGACCCGGGATTATTTCAAAGATGGGTCGGGAGCGCGTAAAGATGAGTGCCGCGCTTGGAGCGAAGCACTCAAATTGATCAGCTTATCAGTCGCCGCGCCCTTCCGAGGTGGTTTATCCAATCCTGCTCGCAATTCGGAATTAGCAAAATTGTTAACGCCCTTATTCGGCATTTAACAGATTTGTTAAAGAGCGGTGTTGTGATCGCGGGGGTATTTTAAACCGATGCACGACTTATCTAAATGTCTGCGTAATTGCGTACATTTGGTAATCAAAACTATCGTTAGCGCCACATGAGAGGGAATTAGGTGACCTATTTACATATTTATGATGTTAAATGTATAGGCCCCTTTTCGCGCGCAATATGACGCGCTGAAACAGCGCATTATGCCGTCTGCTCAGCGCTCGCCTCGGCGTACGCTCAGCGCTGGGGCCACCGTGGCGCTAGCCCTGCTAGCCACAGCTGAAACGCTGCTTTAAGGTGCGAGCTCGGGATTGGGGGATTTCATGAATAAATTTGTGGCGGCGGCGGCCGGGATGCTTCTGACTGGCTGCGCTCAAAGTGCCAACGACATTGCGCCAGCTTACGTCTCGCCCGTGGCTTATTCGTCTTTCACCTGCGCCCAGATATCCGAGGAAGCCGCGAGGCTGTCCGCGCGCGCCGCTCAGGCCGCAGGTGTCCAGAACAGCAAGGCGACCGGGGATGCTGTCGCAACCGGCGTCAGCGTCGTGCTTTTCTGGCCAGCGCTGTTTTTCATCAAGGGCGATTCAACGACGGCCGCCGAGGTCGCTAGACTGAAAGGTGAGATGGAGGCTGTCGAGGACGCCAGCGTTCAGAAAAAGTGCAATATCAGCTTCCGGGCGACGCCGCCCGCGTAGAAAAAGGTGCGGCGGGCGCAGGCGATAGCTGGCGCCGCCGAAGATGGGGAGCGGCCGGAGCCGTTTAGAGGTTTTGTTAAGATTGCAGTCCCCCTAGTCCTTCTGCTCTGCCGGCTTAAAAAATCCCAAAAATACTCAACTCCAACTCGCCGCCCCCTTTTAAGAAAAAAGGGGGGGGCGAGTTTTGATGGGAGTTCGGGGTGAGTTCAACTCAAAAAGCTCAAAAACGCTTATTTCACGTATGTCATTGATTTACCTGCAAACTCACCATCCATTACTCGCTCAACTCGAAAAACTCGCCCGCTAAAAACTCGCGAGTTTTGGGGCGAGTTTTGGCCGAGTTCGACCCCTTAAAAACTCGCTTGAGCTTAGCCACAAGAGTTTCTGCTACGATGAAGCTGGCATTCGCGCTATTGCATGGTCTCCGACCAATCTAAAACGTTCTCGAAAGGTTGCGCCGCCGGGCATTGCAAGGGGCTTTCGAGCCCCAAGGCAGCAATCTTTCGACCCTTTGACGTGACCCAATATTGGCCCTTCCCGCCGTCAATCAGCTTGTCCCGCTTGAGGCGGGTGAGGGTCCGGTGCATGGACCCAGGCGCCAGATCGGCGTCAGTCGCCCATTTAGCTTGTTTGGCGTCGGGCATGGTCCAGATCGCGGATAGAAGGCGGATATCCGTGGCATTCGCTTCCGCCACCCTCTTGTCCGCTATCGCCTCACCTTCCGCCACCCGTAGCACGGGCAGCGTCAGTTCGCGTCCCCTGTGATCGACCAGCGCCGGGTCCGATTCAAGGGCGGATTGATAAAGGACGGGCTTGAAGTCTGGACCCCTCAATTTTTTCTGCCAGTGGAGCGAGAAAATGTCTCCGTTGCGGGCGCCGATTAGATTGCCATCAATCTCGTTAATGATTCCGCCGCCGCCGTAAGGGACCAATTGATCCTCCCCCGCGTTCTTTGTCGGGTGCGCTGGGATTATGACGGAGGGCTTAGAGGTAAGCTCTGTAATCGGCCGAAGGGACCGCATGAAATGCACAACTTGCGTGTTGTCGTTCGAGTTATCGCCGCTAAAATAGGCCTGCAAAGTATCGATGATCGCGAAGCCGAACGATTCGCCGGCGTCCTCTGCTTCTTTCATCATCTCCCCGCACTCACGCAACATTTCAGCCGGCGTCAAGAATCCGCCGATGGCGCATAATCTGCCGGTCGGAAAGTCTTCCCTCCGTATGCCGAACTTGCGAAGGGATAGGCCGAGGCGGCGCTTGAGCATGTCAGGGTTTTCTGCCGTCATGTACAAAACCCGACACGGCTCTACCCTTTTTCCGATCAAGTCCGAACGGTCATAGGCGAGCGCCAGCGCCGCATTGATGCACCATTCAGTTTTCCCATGGCCCGTCGCGGCCGTGAAAGTGTATAGCGAACCGGCGGGCAAGATATCGTCGATAAGGATTTTAAGCGGATCGACCCTCACAAAATCGAAAGCATCCAGGCGCAGAGGCTTCGCCCTCGCCCCTTTGGCTTCGGGCGCGCGCTCCTCGGCGCCGCCGCTGCCCGCCGTCACTGTGTCGGAGAGGTCAATGCCCCCGAGCCTGTCCTCGAGTGTCGTGCCGTTAACGATCTCCCAGGCCTCCAGCTCCTGCTCCTCCGCGAGTGCGCAGTCTTCATCACACCATCCGGCGTCGCAGGCCGCCCCGAGGAGCGTCCGGTAGGTCGCCTGCCCGTCACGGGCCTCTCCTGCCGCGTCAAGGCAGTCTTCCCATTTGTCGGCGCAGTCGGAGCCGTCATAGCCGGGCGCTTTCGCTGACAGGCGCTCCCACAGCGCGAGCCGCAAGTCTTTGCTGTCTTCCGTCAGCCAGTCATCGCCCAGCCTCGCCAGCGCGACGCCGAATTGAAACCAGCCGTCATAGTCCGCGACCTTCTCTCCGGGAATCGCCGCAATCCACGATTCGACCAAGGCTCGCGCGACCGGCGTAAAATCCAGGTTGCCTGCAATCGAGGTTTCTGTGCTGGAATACATCTCCGGCGGGAACACGCGCGTGATTTCGTCAGAAGTGTAGCGGACGCCGTCGCCGCTGGTGACGCGCACTAGGTGCGGCTCAGACAGCTCAGTTTTCATATTGTAGAAGCCCGGTACGCGCAGCACACGGGCGAGGTCTTTGGCGCTGGGGTCGCTGCCCGTCTCCGCGACAAGGAAGCGCTGCACCGCCTCGAAGTTGGCCATTGAAAGGCCATCCACGAAAAGCCATTGATGCTGTTTGCCGGGCGACGTTTCAACGATTAGGGAGGCCCAAAGATCGGGAATCCAGGTATCGGGTTGGTCAAGCTCCCGAAAGACAGCGCGCACGCGCGTAATATCCTGCTTGCGTCGCCTGCTGCCCGCCGTCTCGTTTACTGTCACATAGACGCCATGGCCCCTGCGATTCCATTCGCTCAAGGCAGGCGCATGTTCGTCGAGCGAGCCATAAAGCGTGTGGCAATCCGCCTTTTGCCCTTCAAGCGGCCGGTTGTCGATGGTCTGAAAGAGAAAGCTATCGGCGGCAGGGTCAAGGAGCTTTAGGAACCCCGCAGCCGCCTCCAGGTCCGGCTCTAACTCTGAGATTTTCTTTATATGATGCTTGATATTTTCAGCTAAATCGGCGATAAACACAGGGAGGTTTCCTTTCGGGCTGAGAGGCGAGTTTCATTTTGTTGACCCTTTTGTAGACGGAGTTTGCCGACTCCATCGTGATTGAGATTCAAGCGCGCGGCCCTCGGGTCGCGCGTTTTTTCTTGGTGCCGGTTTGCACAATGACAAGCCCATTTTTGTGGCGGGACTAGTTCACTGAAATCTCGTTCAAATGACGGTATATCCCGTCTGCATCCATTTGAATTTCATGCAATGTACCCACTAGCCTATCGAGAACTGGCGCCAGCGACTCTCCTAAATGAGGCTCGACTAGCGCCCTCAAATCATCGTCCGTCCAGTCAACTTCGGGATCAGCGGCGGGAAATCATTTTGCCATCAACGCGAATTATTTTACCATCGACGCTCCGAGCGAACCCCTCTCTAAGAAAGATGTAGGTGCTGTGGACATTTGGCGTTAATTTTTGGACGACGGCAAACGCCCTCTCTACGGGACCGGAGGGAGACCGCCCAGCTCGCGCGGCTTCGCCTTTTGACGCGGACCGAAAAATAAAATCCCGGTTCTCGTATGCATCAAAGGCCCAGACATTATCCGGGTCCGCGACATCTCGATATTTGCCTATAAACTTCAGGGGGTCGTGCATGGCTTATGATCTTTTTCATGGTTGGAATCCTCTCGGCTGTTGGCCGTCCCCGGCGCTGCCAGTTCAGATTTGGTTGATGGGTTGGAAACCGATGGGCTATCACCCCCGGCAACTGCCTATGTCGATTGAGATTTTGGTCCGCCGTCCCCGGTGACCGTTGTCTCGTTCGCCGCGAGCCTTCCGCGTCCCCGCTTCAGGCCCGCAAATTTCGACCCGCACGAGTTCGTGCCATTTCGTGAAGTTGCAGAGGGACATGGTGAATTGCTCGACCATTGCTCGGTCGTGTTTGAGAGCGCTCATGTTTGATTTTCTCCGGCAGATTACAGGACGATTCTCACGCCGCGGCGCGCCGTGCGCGTTCGAGCTTCCAACTCTCCAGTTCCGCCTGGCGGAAATAAAGTCGCCGGTTTATTTCGATCGGGCGGGGAAAGGTCAGTTCTTGGTCGGCAAGCCATCAACTCAAGGTTCGGCGAGTGATGTCAAACTGCTGCGCAACTCTCGGCGCGGGCGTCAAATGCTCCGGCCGATCAGGCGGCGCGGCGGTGGTATTCAGCAATTTGCTTTTGGTCGGTAAGCAATTGAGTAACATGTGATCTGCCTTTTCCGGATTTGGATTCTGGCAGATTAAAAACACAACTCTGGGAAGGCGCGGGTTTCAAAAAAAAATGCCATTTTTGAAATGAAAAAACTCATTCCCGTAACATATTGATATCGTGCATTATTGTCTTGTCGATATTGAATTTTTCAGCGACCATCGGGCCGCATTCTTCGGCGAATTTGATAATCCATAAGAGCAGGTCCTCATCGAAAAGAAGGTCGCCGATATTCGTTCCCTTTTTTTCTGCCAGCGTGGGAGTTCGGTCAATGCCCAAAGCAAGCGCTATGCAAAGGTGCAAAACCGGAAGGCTCGGGGTCCAACATCTGCTAAGGATGTTGCCCTTATTGAGCTCAGCGGCGCCACCGGAAGGCGTGCGTCCCCGACCGTCGCGAGGCCGACCTGGGTCACCTAGATCAATGCTTATCTGCGACAACATGTCGAGCCCCGCGTGGGTTGGAACAATAGGGGGCCTCTGACGTCCGGCCTTGTCGGCGAGGAACGCGTGAAAGCTCGGTGACGCCATTTTCGCTGCGATCAGGCGCTCGTTTGCGATAATTCGGCATCCGGCTTTTATCATTCGTTCCGTGGCGGTGTGGTCACGGCCGTCGCACATCATGCGGTGCACTTCGGTCGGCTCGCCGAAGCGATCAGTGTCCCGGTTCATTTCGGTGACGGACCCACAGATCAGCGCCTTAGCGAAGTTTTCTCGTTTACCGCTATCGTTTGGATAGGCGAGCACTGATAGGAGGGTGGAACCCAATCCGAGCGACCCGACTCCCTGATTCAACGCGAATAGCATCAGCTCCTCGCCTTCAATTCGATAACATTTGCAGCCCCGTTGCCGGTCACGATCAATTCGATATGGCGCGCCCACGTTTCCAGCGCCGCGCGCTTTTCGTCGGCGAACGAATGGCGCTGATAGACGCCTACGATCCCTCCAAACGACCCGGACACGTGGTTCAACACCTTCTCGATAACGGGCAAATTGATCCCGAGCCGGGCCGCACCGCTGGCGAAGGTCCTCCGAAGATCGTGCAGGACCCAGTGCTGAAGTTCAATCTGCTCTGGTTCGGCTGCGCCTTCGCGCAGCACTTTGCGCACGAGAGCATCAAGACGTTCTTTCGCCTTCGCGAAACCCGATACCGCCGTTTCACCGCGCGCCGTGAAGACGAAGTTCTCCTTCGACGTGATCCGCGGGAGACCTTCCAAGAGCGCGATGGCCGGCCCGGAGAGCGGTACGATGCTGGCCTGGTCGTTCTTTGCCCGCCCGCGTGGCAGAGTCCAGCTCCGAGCTTCGAGGTCGACCTCGCTCCAACGCATAGAAGCGATTTCGTCGCGGCGCTGACCCGTCAACGCCAGCAATTTGATCAGATGCCCGAACGGCCAGCCGAGGCCGTCGCAGGCCTGCCAAACGGCTTTGAGTTCTTCGTCCGAAAGAACACGATCGCGGCTCTTCGCCGGAGCGGGCGCCTTTACGCCTTCGCATGGTGACGTCGTGATGATGCCGCGCTCGACAGCCCAATTACACATGCGTCGGAAGAGCGCGAGTGTTCGGTTTGCAAGGATCGGGGCAGGGCGATCGACGATTTCGTCGAGCATCTCATGAACGTCAGACCGACCAATTGCCGACAGCGGCCGGCCCTTCCAACGTCGAGCGATTTCTTTATTCAGGACGCGCTCCGTTTCCACCCAAGTGCTCTCCCGAGTATTGGCCTTGGCGTAGCGCTCAATGAACCGGGAGACGACGCTTTCTACGAAATCAGCGTCTGCGGGGACACGCACCGCGACCTTGGCGGCTTGCTTCTCTGCCGCCGGGTCTTCGCCAGATGCGACCTTAACCAAGGCGCGACTGGCGATTTCGCGTGCGGCCTTCAGGTCGATCGCCGGATAGGTACCAAGCGTGAGCTTCCGAGTTCGCCCTCGCGACCTGTAGCGCACGGCCCAGGACGCCTTACCTGTCGGCTGCAGGACAAAAAACAGGCCGCGGATCAGCCCATCCGGCACTTCCTTGCGCGCATCGCCTGGTTTCAGGTTTTCGAGCGCTTTGGCCGTTAGAGCCTTCGCCATCTTCGGCTACCCCCGAGATAGGAATCGAACCCGCGCCCCAAAAAGGAATCGAATTACCGCCGAGTAAGAAGATCACGCTGGGGTAACGCTGGGTAACAAAACTAGCGCGTCTTGGCTTGTTACCCCATATCCGCGACACTACCAGACATTGAGCAATTTACAAGTAGACGGGGGCGCATATCTGGGGGACTGATGTCCTCATGCGTCTGGGTGTGTCTACCGATAATATCTCATTCGTAATGAGGGGGTCGGGGGTTCGAATCCCTCTTGCGGCACCAAATCATCGTCCGACGCGGGCCCAAAACGTCCATAACTTACTGAAAAACAATGATTTAGCAGCTGATTTCGGTCCAGAGGCGTCTCTGGACGGAGGCTAGCATCCGTCTAAAAAGTTGGTATATTCGTTGGTACAGTCTCGATACCAACGAATCAGATACCAACATGGCTCTTACCGACATGGAAATCCGGGCGGCCAAGCCCAGCGCCCGAAATCGTCAAACTCTCGGACGGCGGGGGCCTTCAATTGTGGCTCATGCCGGACGGCGCGAAGCGCTGGCGGCTCGCTTATCAATTCGCCAGTACCCAAAAGGTGCTGGCGATCGGCGTCTATCCGGCGGTCAGCCTTCGTGTGGCGCGAGAGGCGAGGGAAGACGCCAAACGCCTCCTCGACGATGGCCGAGACCCCTGTGTCGCGAAAAAACTCGCCAGGGCCGCCAAAGCTTCTGCCGCCGCCAATACCTTTGACGCTGTCGCCGCCGAACTTCTGGACAAGAAGTGCCGGGAGGCCAAGGCTGATCGCACGATCGCCAAGTTTGAATGGCTCCTGAGCCTTGCCAGCCCGGCGATTGGCGAGCGCCCCATTGCCGAAATCACTGCGCCGGAAGTCATGGCTGCGCTTCGGGTTGTCGAAGCTCGCGGTAGGTTGGAAACCGCCCGCCGGCTTCGCGCGACCATCGGAGCCGTGTTCCGCTTCGCGGTCGCGACGGGCCGCGCTCAAGGCGATCCTACGGGCGCGCTGAGGGGCGCCATCGCTGCGCCTGTTGTCAATCATCGCGCTGCGATTATTGAGCCGAAAGCCTTTGGGGGTCTGCTTCGCGCCATCGCAAGCTATGAGGGAGCGCCTGAAACCCGCGCCGCGCTCGAACTGCTAGCCCTCACCTTCGCGCGCCCCGGCGAGCTTCGGGCGGCCGAATGGGCGGAATTCGATTTGGAGGCGTGCCTCTGGTCGATACCGGCTGGAAAGATGAAGATGAAGCGTCCGCATCGTGTGCCGCTGGCTCCCCGCGCGATCGAAATCCTGCGAGGGCTTCAGACGATAACGGGAGGCATGAGGTTTCTTTTCCCGTCCGTTCGCTCGCCGGACCGTTGCATGAGCGAAAACACCATCAACGCCGCGCTGCGGCGCATGGGCTTCGCCAAGGACGAAATGTGCGGCCATGGCTTCCGCGCCGTCGCTAGCTCAATATTGAACGAAAGCGGCAAATGGAACGCAGACGCCATCGAGGCCCAACTGGCGCATGTCGAAAACGACGCTGTTCGCCGCGCCTATCATCGTGCGGATTATTGGAACGAGCGTGTGGCGATGATGGCCTATTGGGCGGACTGCCTTAACGAGCTTCGAGCGGGTGCGAAGGTCATTCCTTTTTGTGCGTGAAGCTGTTGGCGCAGAGAATTTATACATAAATCCAAGAGCTTACGCGCAAAGGCTTCAAGATATTGGATTTTTGATCTCTGTAGGCGATTCTTCCCCGCCTTTCAGGCATCTGAGGATAACTAGTTTACCCGTTGAATTTCCATAGCAAGTTTTCCACAGATGGTGTGGAAAGCGCGATTTTATCCTTCCAGCTTCACGCGGCTCTATTAAGATCGGATTGGTTAAATCGAGAGGTTCAACGCGCGCCGCCCGCATGGAGGCCGATGAGAAAAAGAGCCGCATAACCCCTGGCAGGGTAAATGCGGCTCGTGGGTTTGAACCCGTGCTCTGGTAGGAGCGGGAGCAAGCCTAATCCAGCGATGCAATCACTGTCAAAGGTTGATTGTGTCGCTGGCTCGTCGCAAGACGTGAAAGGCATGTTGTGTCTGATTCTCAGCGTAAGACCCGGCGACCATCCGGGCGCATTCAATCATCAACTGCCGCAGACCGGCTTTTTGCGGCTCTCGTCCATCCTCGCTCCCATTGGTCCAATCCCGGTCGGACGTTCCACTTGGTGGGCGGGCGTCAAGGACGGGCGTTTCCCAAAGCCCGTCAAGCTTGGGCCACGCACGACCGCCTGGCGCGTCGAGGACATCCGCGCTCTCATCGAGAACGGCGGCTGAGGGATGGCGAGGCGGCATAACCCCCGCCGCGTCAAAATCCATCGGAGCTATAATGTCTCGGAAGCCGCCAAGCTTCTGGGTGTGCATAAGCACACCGTAGCCCGATGGATCAAGAGCGGCCTTCCCCTTGTCGAGCAGAAGCGACCGTTTCTCATTCATGGGAGCGATCTGCGCGACTTCCTTAAGGCGCAACAACCTCGCAAGCAGCCTTGTCGGCCCGGCGAAATCTATTGCGTTGGCTGCCGGGCGCCAAAATGGCCGGCCGGCGACATGGTGGAGCGGATCTCCAAGACGCCGACGACCGTTCTGCTGCGTGGCATCTGTCCGACCTGCGGGCGGCTCATCCACCGCCTGTCGAAAGCGGCGTAGCCGACCTGGCGTGGGGCCTATCTCGACGCCGCGCGCCAGACCCCGGAAGAACGCCTAACCAATAGTCGAGCCTTCCTCCTGCGTATTGACTTCAGAAAGGATTGAGAATGACCGTGAAACGACACCCCGAAAATGAACGCACTAAGCGCCGCTACCTTCAGTTTCTGCGCGAGGTGAAAGGACGCGATGAAACCTCGCTCGACGCCGTGGCCAAAGCGATAGAACGCTTCGACGAATACAACCGGCGGCGCGATTTCAAGAAGTTTCATACCGAACAGGCATGTGGTTTCAAGGCCAATCTGATGGAGGAGCAGCGCAACGCGCGGACCGGCGCGCCGCTGTCGGCTTCCACCATCAACTCCACCCTCGGAGCGCTGAAAGCGTTCTTCGTCTTTCTGGCCGATGATCCGCAATATCGTGCTCACATCACATATGCCGACGCGCAATATTTCAACGCACCGGAAAATCTCGCGCGCGTCGCGACAGCGCATCGCCGGACCAGCTTTCCAACGCTGGCCCAAATCCGCTCTGTCCTCGCCGCCATGCCTGCGACGACGGAGATTGAGCGGCGAGACCGGGCGCTGATCGCCTTCACGATTCTGACCGGCGCGCGCGACAGCGCCATCGTTTCCTTCAAGCTGAAGCACATCGACATTGAAAATGAATTGCTGGAACAGGACGCCCGCGAGGTGCGCACCAAGGGCGCCAAGACCTTCACCACCTGGTTTTTTCCGGTCGGCGAAACCGTTCAGCGAATTGTCGTCGATTGGGTCACGTTCCTGCGAACCGAAAAGGGCTTTGGGCCGGAAGACCCGATCTTCCCGAAGTCGCGCGTGGAAGCAGGCCCGGACCTCCGTTTTGCGGCGAACGGCCTCGACCGGGCGCATTGGGCCAACGCGCACAGGATCCGCGCCATCTTCAAGGCCGCATTCACGAGCGCCGGCCTGCCGTATTTCAACCCGCACTCATTCCGCAATACACTGGTGCATGTCGCTTATGACCTGAAACTTGACATAGAACAGTTCAAGGCCTGGTCCCAAAATCTGGGACACGAGCAATGTCTGGTCACGCTGTCCAGCTACGGAACCCTTTCGCCGCACCGACAGGCGGAAATACTGCGCGGCCTCGCCACCGCAGTTGCCCCGCCGCCCACGGAAATCACGCCCGAGTTTTTCCGGCGCCTGGCGGATCAATGGGAACGAGATCGAAAGGCCGGGCGCTCCTGAGCGCCAAACCTCTTTCACCGGTGGAATTCCTACTCTTCCTGAGCCGGCTCTTGGCCCTAGCGCGGCGCGCTAGTGGTTTCCTGCGCGCCTACCTCGCGGCTGTCGAATCGATAGGCGCGGCGAAATAGTCCTGATACATTTGGCCCATGGGCCTGATCAAATCCAAGAAACGCGTTGCCGACCACGGGGAGGTGTTCACGCCGCGATGGCTGGTGGAAAAGATGCTCGATCTCGTGAAGGGCGAGACGGAGCGGATCGACGCCCGCTTTCTGGAGCCGGCCTGCGGCAGCGGTAACTTTCTGATCCCGGTCCTGCAACGCAAACTGGCCGCCGTCGAGGCGAAGTTCGGCAAGTCTGAATTCGAGCGACGGCATTACGCTCTGCTGGCGCTGATGTGCTGCTATGGTATTGAGTTGCTTGCGGACAATATCGCCGAGTGCCGCGCGAACATGCTCGAAGTGTTCGCTGACTACCTCAATCTCGATGAGGCAGATGAACTGTATCGCGCCGCCTATTTCGTACTGTCGCTCAATCTCGTGCATGGCGACGCCATGACCATGCGCGACACGAACGCGCCGATCAGCGTGGTGGAGTGGGGCTACCTGGGCAAAGGCAAGTTTCAGCGGCGCGATTTCCGACTCGATGTGCTGACGGGCATGGCGGGCTTCAGCGCGGAAGGCTCGCTGTTCGCGCATCTCGGCAAGCATGAAATCTTTATGCCCACCAAAGCATATCCGCCGATGGCTGTGCGCGATCTGGCGGCCGGCGTCAGCGGCAATGCTTCGGGAGACGCCGCATGAACGAACAAGCGAGTTTTACGCTGCGCGGGCGCAACCCCGATGTTCTCACCTGCATCGCCAATCTCTCGAACGACGAGGTATTCACGCCGCCGGAATTCGCTAACCGGATGCTGGATACGCTGGCCAAGGCGTGGGCGGCGCGCAACGGCGGCGCGAACATTTGGATCGACAGTTCGGTGCGCTTCCTTGACCCATGCACGAAATCGGGTGTGTTCCTACGTGAGATCACTGGACGCCTGATAAAAGGGCTGGAAGCGGAAATCCCCGATCTACAAGCGCGCGTCGATCATATCCTGACGCGGCAGGTATTCGGCATAGGCATCACCCAGCTTACCAGCCTGCTTGCACGGCGCAGCGTCTATTGCTCGAAGCACGCGACCGGCGAGCATTCGGTCGCCAAGAGCTTTGCCAACGATGACGGCAATATCTGGTTTGAGCGGATCGAGCATTCTTGGGCCAACGGCAAATGCACCTTTTGCGGGGCCAGCAAGAAAACCCTTGTTCGGGGCGAGGGAATGGAAACCCACGCCTCTGCGTTCATTCATACCGACGATATTCAAACTCGGATTGCCGAGATGTTTGGAGGGGTAATGCAATTCGACGTTATCATCGGCAATCCGCCATACCAGCTTGCGGACGGTGGGCAGGGTGCGAGCGCCGTGCCGATCTACGATAAATTCGTTGATCAAGCGAAGGCCCTGCAACCGCGTTTTCTTTCAATGGTCATTCCGGCGCGGTGGTTTTTTGGCGGTCGCGGTCTCGACGCTTTCCGAAGGTCAATGCTTGAAGACAACCGCATTCGGAAGATTGTCGATTTCCCCGATAGTCGCCAGTGTTTCGGAACGGTCGATGTCGCAGGCGGCATTTGCTACTTTCTTTGGAACCGTGACGACCAAGGCGATTGCGAGGTTGTCAGCCATAATTTTGGCGGTCAAGAGACGGTAAGCGTCCGCCCCCTGTTGGAACCTGGCTGCGACATTTTCATTCGGAATAACGACCACATCGCGATCCTGAGGAAGATCGTTTTCCAGGAAACGGGCGCAGTAGGCGTTGTTCTTCCTCCCCACCTCCGCTTCGATCGGCAAGTCAGTGGTCAAAAGCCCTTCGGCCTTCGCACTTTTTTCAGAGGGAAGCCGAAGAAAAACAGCAAGGACAATATTGTGGTATTGCAGAGCGGCGGCCGGGCGTGGGCGTCGCGAGCAGAAATTACCGAGGGTGCCAACCTTATCGACAAGTGGAAGGTTTTTACCTCTAAATCGTCGTCTGAACATGCGGGACAGGCGGATAAGAACGGTATGCGAAAGGTCCTCTCGCTTTCCGGCGTCCTGCCCCCTGGATCGGTCGTGACCGAAACATATGTCCTGCTCGGGGCTTATGATAGCGAAGCGGAGGCCCGCAACTGCTTCTCATACGCAACGACGAAATTCTTTCGCTTCCTCGTTGCCGCGCGCGCATCGGCCCAAGATTTGCCGCGAATTGCTTATTCCTTTGTGCCGGTACAGGATTTTTCGCGGCGTTGGTCTGACAAGGACCTCTACGCGAAATATCGTCTTAGCGACGAAGAAATCTCGCTCATCGAGTTGTTGATTCGCCCGATGGAGGCGGGGGATGAATAGGCCCACCATCGAGGAAATCCTTGCACCCAAGCCGGAAGCGCGGCCGCGCATTTATGCCTATGCGATTGCCGATGTGGCGCACGCTGGGCTGCTCAAGGTGGGCCAGACCGTCCGCGACGTGAAGCAACGCGTCGCGGAGCAGCTCAAGACCGCCGCGATCACCAACTACACTATCGAACTCGACGAATCCGCTGAGGCCTATAACGGTTCGATTATCACCGATCACGCCGTGCGCGACGCGCTCAAACGCAAGGGTTTTGCCAATTCGCAACTGGAATGGATGCAGTGCACCCTCGCCGATGTGCAGACGGTACTGGCTGAGCTGCGGAGCGGCCAGCAATTCACCGGTGCGCATCACGAAACCTTTCCGCCACGAAACGAACAGGCGGCGGCGGTGGAACAGACTTTCGCTTACTACCATTCGCGCTGGCAGCAGGACGCCGACGCCGTCCCTCGCTTCCTCTGGAACGCCAAGATGCGTTTCGGCAAAACCTTCACTACTTACCAGCTCGCTAAGAAGCTCGGCGCGAAGCGGGTGCTGGTGCTGACCTTCAAGCCCGCTGTAGAGGATGCGTGGCAGACCGACCTTCAGTCCCATGTCGATTTCGGCGGCTGGCAATATCTGTCGCGCAATTCCGGGCGCGACCCCGGACAAATCGACGGCGACAAGCCGGTGGTTTTTTTTGGCTCGTTCCAAGACCTGCTCGGGCGAGACAAGACCGGCAATATCAAGTCGAGGAACGAATGGCTCCACATGATCAACTGGGATTTGGTCGTGTTCGATGAATATCATTTCGGCGCGTGGCGGGAGACGGCGAGGGAGCTTTTCGAGGGTGAGGATGCAGCGGTCGCCAAGAAGGAGACCAGTCTGGAATATGCCGCCGATCTCGAAGACGTGAACGAAGACCTTAACGTGCTTTCGGAAAGCGAGGCGGAGTTTCTGCCGATCACGACACGGGCTTACCTCTACCTCTCGGGCACGCCGTTCAAGGCGCTGTCGACCGGTGAATTTATCGAAGAACAGATTTTCAACTGGACCTATACCGACGAACAGCGCGCCAAGGCGGATTTTGCCGCAAAAAATCCGGGCAAACGCAACCCATACGGTGCGCTGCCGCAGATGCGCCTGCTAACTTACCAGATGCCCGATGAGCTGCTGGCGATTGCCAGCGCCGGAGAGTTTGACGAATTTGACCTGAACGCCTTTTTCGCAGCCACCGGCATGTGCGATGCGGCGGTCTTCAAGCATAAGACTGATGTGCAGAAATGGCTGGACATCATCCGGGGCGGCCATGCGCCGCAAACGGTTGAAAGCCTGAAGACGGGGACTCGGCCGCCATTTCCCTATTCCGATGTACGGCTGCTCCCTTACCTCCAGCATTCTTTCTGGTTCCTTCCCAACGTCGCCGCCTGTCATGCGATGGCGAACCTGCTGGCGGAGCGGCAAAACACCTTTTGGCGCGATTACACCGTCGTCGTGGCGGCGGGCGCCTCGGCGGGGATAGGTCTCGATGCGCTGCCGCCCGTCCGGCAGGCAATCGGCAGCGGCTTCGAGACGAAGACCATCACGCTTTCCTGCGGCAAGCTGACGACCGGGGTAACCGTGGCACAGTGGTCGTCGATACTTATGCTCCGCAACCTCAAGTCGCCGGAAACCTACTTCCAGGCCGCGTTCCGGGTGCAATCGCCTTGGTCGATCAAAAATCCCAACGGCGACAATCCGAACGAGGAGGAGGTGCTGAAGCCCGTCTGCTTCGTGTTCGACTTCGCGCCCACCCGCGCTCTGCGACAGCTTTCCGAATACGGCATCGGGCTTTCGCCGGGCGAGGCGAACCCGGAAAATGCCGTGCGCGAGCTGGTCTCGTTCCTGCCGGTACTGGCTTACGACGGCGCCAACATGACGCAAGTCGACGCCGGCGGCATCCTCGACATTGCGATGGCCGGCACCTCGGCTACGCTGCTCGCCCGCAAGTGGGAATCCCCGCTGCTGGTGAATGTGGACAACGACACCCTGCGCGGCGTGCTGGACAATCCCGAAGCGATGGCGGCCGTCGAACGGATCGAGGGATGGCGTGCGCTCGGCGATAATATCATCGAGACCATCATCAACAAGAGCGACAAGGTCAAGGAACTCAAGAACAAGGCGAAGGACGGCGAGCTGACGCCGAACGAGAAGAAGGAGCTGAGCGAGGAGGAGAAGGAATACAAATCGAAGCGCAAACTCGTTCAGGAAAAGCTGATCAAGTTCGCGACGCGCATCCCGGCCTTCATGTATCTCACGGATTTCCGCGAAAACACCCTTCAGGACGTAATCACTAAGCTGGAGCCGGACCTGTTCCTCGCGGTGACTGGCTTAACGGTGGCGGACTTCCACCTCCTAGTGCGCCTGAAGGTGTTCAATACCGAGCGGATGAACGAGGCCGTTTTCGCCTTTCGCCGCTACGAGGATGCCTCCCTCCGCTACACGGGGATCGAAAGCCACGAGGGGCTTACGCATTACGGGCTTTACGACACGGTGGTGGGAAGGGAGTAGATGGCCGAATCGCTCAAGCGAGGCTTTCCTTGGGCATGCTTTCCTATGGTCGTCTCCGTCGGTTTCCAGCGGCATTTATATCGTGAGATCGGCCTTTGCCGTTTTCTAATGATGCGTCCAGCCAGCAGGATTGTTGGTATATTTGTTGGTATTAAAATTTTTTACCACGAAAAAAGTTATGTTGTATCAACTACATAAATCGCTAATGTGGATCCCTCTTGCGCACCAAATTACTGTTCTCGACCGTCCGAAATCGCTGAGAAATTAGACTTATGAGAAGTAAACCTTAAAAGCAATGATTTGATCGCCTGTCCGGCGTCGACTCGGGGACGGGTGTTGGCGCCCGTTGGTATATTTGTTGGCGCGGGGTCGACGCTAACAAATCAAATACCAACATGCCCCTCACTGATATGGCGCATCCGGGCGGTCAAGCCCTGCGTGCGACTCAATCGCGTTCTCGGACGGCGGCGGCCTCAATTATTCGTCACGTCCGACGGCGCGAAGCGACGGCTCGCCTACCGGTCTGGGGGCGAGCTATTTAAGCTCAACCTGACCCTCGCGCGGCAGATACTCTTCGAAGCGCCGGCAGACCTCGTCTGACATTTGAACCCTAATACCTGCGAATGAGCAATGTGGCCGCTTCGTCCGAATTTTCATCTTTCGATCAAAAATTGGGAAAACCCTCGTATCGCAGACACCAAACGCTCGCGCGTCGACCCAATGGTCGAGCGGTCGGCTCGAGGGTCCGCCTGCGCTGAAGGTCAATGGTGCCCGTCCATCCAATCGGCGATCTCGCCCACAACGCTCCTCTCGATGCCGTAATAGCCGTGTGGCGTAAGAGACCCGCACGGCTTTTTCGAGCGATCAATGCCGCCGCTGACATATAGTAGCCGAACATCGGGCGAATTGGACATCGCCTTGACGATGTGCGGCGCATCCTGCGGCGGAGCGACGTCGCAGCGATCATCGTGATTGGCGACGACAAGCGCCGGCACGCGGACGTTCTGCGGATCCGCGGAAAAGACGGTTTCGCGGCTCCCGCCCAAGCGCGAAACCGATTTGGTCAAAACCAGCCCAGCGATCTTACCCGGTTTTATGTGCGCCGCCGCGTTCATCGCGGCGATCGAGCCTTGGCTGGTGCCGAGCAGAAAAATGGGTCCGGGACCCTGCGAATGGGCGAAGGCGACGATGTCGCCGACGAGGGCCGCATAAGGCGGTAGGCTTCGTAGGCCACGCAGATTCTCATGGGCCAACGCATCGGGGATGAGCACCGCATAGCCTCGGTCGACCCACAGGTTGCGGGTGCGCACGACAAAGTTGCGGTCGTGCCGAATATTGCCGTTACGCTCAATGCCGATGTCGCCCCCACCACCCGGCAGCATAATGATGGTTCCACGAGGGTGAGGCGAGCTGGCGTACAGGACGCGTTGATGGCCTCCGTCATTGAGCGGAATATTAAACATGCGTTCGTCGGCGACAGGGGCGCCAGGAGAGCCGCTCCCGACCGTCGGCTGAGCATGAGCGTCTTGAGGCGGATCGGCGCGAGTCGGGCCGGGAAGGATGAGCGCGCCTAGCAACAGGGCTGCGATGAGGCGTGTGTTTGTATTCATTGCCCCATGCCCTTGCATCGCGCCAGACGAATTTTTTGTAGCTCTCTCGCGAATCGTTGACTGGCCGGTATGGCGAACGCAACCGCGTAGCGCAGTTGGCAGGGAGATCGAGTCGACGTTCGACGCCGCCGAGCTCAGGTTGAGCGAACGGATTATCTATAGCCATCCTTCGAATTTGATACAAAAATACAGTGTACGCTCGCTTCTCGGTCCTCGCCATGAAACTCTTGCCTCGCTGACGAAGGTCAGGAATTTCAACGATTGTTTTTCTAAGGAAGGCCTTTGAACCTCAATTCGTTGAAAATAAGAGACATTCGCGCTGGCAACAGCGCGATAAAGAGAATCGGTCGGAATGGTGCTATTCGAGGCGAAAGGTGCTACGGATACCCTGCGTTTATCGTTTTTTCGCAGGAAAGTGGAGGGAGAACTCTGCTATGTCGCAAGCGAAATACTCTTCGAAGAGAAAGCGTCGGGGCAAGACCGCGTCCGTGCTGGGGGTCGCTGGGCTGTCATTGGCGGTGGCGGATGGTGGCGTATACGCATCGACCGGCGAATCTCAGCGGATATATCGTCGCAAAATGCGACTTCGCGTCATGTCGTCACTTTCGGCGAGGAAGAGATCTCTGACGTCAGTTTGTCGACGTTCTATGTATTCGACAAGGAAAACGCCCTGACAGATCAGGCCGGAGTACAAGTGGCATGGAGGGGCTGCGGAGGTTGCAGGGGCTGTGGAGGCTGCCGAGGCTGCAGGGGATGCAGAGGTTGCGGAGGCTGGCGAGGCTGCAGAGGGTGCGGGGGGTGCGGAGGCTGGCGAGGCTGTGGAGGCTGCGGCTGCTGTCTATCCGTGGGAGCTTGCCGCATCTGCTAGACCGCGGCGCGTTCCGGTCAATTCTTAAATATAGGTCGTCCGATTTTGAACGCGTTCGACTCGGTCGGATTATAGCTCGCTCGACCCGTTTGCTCGTACGCGATGGGCGGTGGTGGGTTGCTTGATCAAAAAATGCCGGGGCGCGACTTTGACAGCGCGTCCTGGCAGCCGGAGAATTGCTGATCTGCGATGGCGATCCACACCAATGTCGATAAGCGCGGAAGTTTGCGTCCCAAGCGCACGGCCGGCGATCGCGGCGCCCGCGTTGCACAGAAGAACAGTAGAGACGCTCTGCGGTTCGCGCCGAATTTCACAGTGTATGTCCTGCCGCCCGACGTCGTCTGTCTTTATTCCGAGGATCGGAAGTTCTTTCTTCACGGCGGGTTCTATTGTGCGCTCGCCGCCGCGATAGGGGCGGGCGGAAGGAGTTCTGGGGACCTCGCCCGCGAGCTGGAGCAGGCATTTCCGTCCGACAAGATCCAGGAGGGCCTCAAGCGGCTGGTCGAACGTCGCTTTGTCGTGACGACGCCGGACTCTCTGGCCGGTCCGATGGTTGCCTTCTGGATGAGCCTCGGCCTGTCACCCGAGACCGCGCGGGAAAATCTCCAAAAATGCCGCGTACGCATTCAATCGATTGACGCGCAGGGCGAAATGGAACTTGGCGGCGCGCTGACGAGGCTGGGCGTCCGCGTCGTAAAGCGCTCCCCCGACCTGACGGTCACGCTTGTGAGCGATTACCTCGAGGGACGCCTGGCCGAATTGAACCTCCAGCATTTGTCGGACCGCACACCCTGGCTGCTCGTCCAGCCTGCCGGCATTTTTCCCCTTGTGGGGCCAGTGTTCAGTCCAGGCGCGAACGCCTGCTGGAGCTGTCTCGCCGAGCGGATGAATCGAAATAGAGAGGTGAAGGCATTTCTCGACCGCCGACAGGCCCACAGCGTCGCGGTTTCGCCGCTCGCTCAGACGATGCTTGGACAGAGTTCCATCGAGCTTGCGGCCGTTGAGATCGCGAAAGCGATCGCAACCGAGTTTCGAACGGAATTGAGCGATCACATCATCAGCCTTGATCTCCTCGGTTCGACCATCGTGAAGCATTACGTAGCGGCCCGCCCGCAATGCCCGGCATGCGGCCGTGACAAGCTGCGCGACCCAAGCCGGCCGCCATCGCCGATAGAACTGGCCGCCGGAGGCAAGCTGGTCATGACCAGCGGCGGCTACCGGACTGTTTCGTCGCGGGCCACAGTGGCGCGTTTCCGAAAGCACGTTAGCCCGCTAACAGGCGTGGTCTCGCGTCTCGACCGCATCGAAGCCGATTTGCCGTTGAACACCAACTACCGCGCGACGCATAATTTTTCGGGGCCGGCCCGAACGGTCGATGAGCTCAGGGCCGGACTGAGCGGTGGCAGCTTCGGCAAAGGCAGCACGGCAGAGCAGGGCGAAGCTAGCGCCCTCATGGAGGCGATCGAGCGCTATTCCGGGATTTTTCAGGGCGATGAGATCAGAGTGACGCGGCGGTTCACGGATTTTCCCCTGGGCGAAGCCATTTTCCCGAACGACGTCCTGCTGTTCAGCGACGCGCAGTACCGGCAACGCCAAGGGGCGGCGCCCGAGGCAGACGATTCGCAGATCCCGGTCCCGTTTGATCGATCGGCTGAAATCGAATGGTCGCCGGTCTGGTCTCTGCGTGACGACCGCTTTAAATACCTTCCGACCAGCCTGTTGTATTTCTTCTATAAGGGCGCTGGCGCCTATCAGGTCCACGCTGATTCAAACGGCTGCGCGGCGGGCAACACGCTTGAGGAGGCGATCGTACAAGGGTTCCTCGAGCTCGTGGAACGGGATGCATATGCAATCTGGTGGTATAATCGACTGCAGCGGCCAGAACTGGAGCTCGGCCAGTTCGACAATTCCTACGTCCGTGATTTGCACAGTCAGCTTGCCGAAACGGGACGCCGGCTTTGGGCGCTCGACCTCACCAGCGATCTCGGGATTCCGACCTTCGTGGCGGTAACGCACTGGATGCAAAATGGGCAGGAGAACATCGAGTTCGGTTCCGGCGCGCACTTCGATGCGCGAATCGCCTTGTTGCGGGCGCTGACGGAGTTGAATCAATTCTTGTCGCTGGGTCTGATGGGCGGCGGGACCGGGGAGAAATCGAGCCTCGACGGCGCCACGCCATTGCACCTGCGGGACCATCCCTACTTGACGCCGGGCGGAAATCCTTTGCTGCAAACGGACTTTGGCGCGAAGTTCGGCCATCTCGACGCGCGCGACCAGGTTACGGCCTGCGTGCGCCTGGCCAGGGAAGCGGACCTCGATTTCCTCGTGCTCAATCAAACGCGCCCCGACATCGAGGTTCCGGTCGTCAGGGTGATCGTTCCGGGATTGCGGCATTTCTATCGCCGTTTCGCGCCAGGACGCCTGTTCGATGTTCCCGTAAAGCTCGGATTGCGCGAGCGGCCGCTCGACGAAGATGAGCTTAATCCGATTCATCCCCACACCTGAGGGTCATCTCTGCTTGCGCGCTTCGCGATCAAAGAGACCGCGGCCAGTCGCTCCGGCAACGGTTTTTGCCCGGCTCAGCGGTCACGTCACGCTTGAAGCGCGCGGAGAAGGAGAAATCGCCGCTTGCTTCGGCGGCTATTCGGTGGGCTTGGGAAGGTTCGGCGCCGGCGTGGCGGACCGCTGGAAGGACCTGCAGACGGGTCTCCCGCTAGTCTCATTTGCGCCTGACGGTCAAAACCTCGACAAAGAGATTGATCTGTTGGTGAGGCGATTGGCCAGACGCGGTCTATTGGAGTACCGCGTCGGGCGCTCGCCGATCGCCGCGGATCTTGTCGTCATCGAAGCGCAGGTTCCCGATTATTGGCCGCGAGTACCGCATCTCGAAGATGCGGACGCGCTGGTTTTGTCACGGTTCGCCTACATGCGTCGGCGCGGCAATGAGATGGTGCTAGAATCGCCGCGCGCCGGCGCCTTGTTTAAAATTTGCGATCCGACGATTGCAACGACCCTCGCTCTGCTAGCCGTCCCGCGGCAAATCAAACAACTCCGCCAGCTGGAGGGTTTTCCGGGCGTCGAGATTCTGGCATTGCTGGTGGATTGCCAAATCGTCTTCAAAATCGACGCCGCTGGAGACAGCGGTCTTCGACCGGCCGAAGGCGACCGCAACCTCGTGCTTTGGGACTTCCACGATCTTCTGTTTCACGCGCGCAGCACGGCGGGGCGGCACGCCAACCCAATGGGCGGAGTTTATCCGTTCGTTGGCCTCGTTTCCGCGCCGCCGGCGGTGCGGCCACGCTGGCCCGGAAAAAAAGTCGATCTGCGTAAGTTTTCGACCGCGCATCCTGAGGCAATTTCGCCGGTCGCGAAGCTCCTGCGCGAACGTCATTCGACCCGCGGCTTCGATGACGACCGACCAATCACGCTCGCCGAGCTTTCGCTGTTTCTCGACGGCGCCGCGCGTATTCTGTCGAAATCGAAGAGCAAGCCTGACTTTGACGACGGCGGGCACACCGTCAGGCCATATCCATCTGCAGGCGGCGGCTACGAGCTTGAGCTCTATTTAGCGGTCGCCAAATGCGAAGGACTTCCGCGAGCCTTCTATCATTACGACGCTGGCGCTCACGCGTTAATCCCGGTCAACGTTTCCGCCGATGAGCTCGAGGCGCAGTTGACGGGGGCCGAACAAGCAATGGGCGCGCCCGCGGCGCCCCAGATCCTGATCACGATCGCAGCGCGCTTTGGCCGGATCTCGTGGAAATACAGCTCGATCGCATATTCGCTCATTCTGAAGGACGTTGGCGCATTAATGCAAACGTTCTACCTGATGGCGACCGGGATGGGGCTTGGCGGATGTGCGATCGGCATCGCCAATATCGATCTGTTCGCGAAGATGACGGGCCTCGAATTTCATGTGGAAGGTCCCGTCGGCCAATTTGCAATTGGCAGCGTCCGGAAATCCGGAGCTTTCGATTGACAATCGCACGGCGGCGCGGCCGAAGGACGGGTAAAGGCGATGGTCAACGGCGATCAATCCACCAGTATAATCGGCCCCGCGCATCGGCCGGATTGCGCAATGCCATATGCTCGAGATGCCTGGCGGCGTCGGGGCCCCGGCCTCCTTCCAGCGCGAACACGGCGCCCTGAGGATCCGTGCATCGGGCGATCCAGCTGCCGCCTGGCACTTCAAGCGGACCTTCAAGGATCTGGCCGCCGCCAGCCTTAACGCGCGCCACAGCCGCGTCGATGTCGCCAATGCTAAAGTAGTAAAGCCAGAACGGGACCGGCACCATCGCCGGTTTAGTGAACATCCCGCCCATCTTTTGCCCTCCGGCGGAGAACAGCAGATAGGAGCCTATCGGACCGATGTCGGCGTCCGCTTTCTCCCAGCCAAAAACGTCGCTGTAGAAAGCGAACGCCTTCTCCCAGTCGGCGGCGAGCAGCTCATGCCAGCTCACGGGGGCAGGCCCGCCCGGCTCCCCGGCGCGTTTTTGTTGGCCTGGATTCAGCCATTTGAACAACGCAAACGTCGCCAATTGCGGGTCGGACAGGACCGAAAAGCGGCTGATGTTGGAGATATCCTTCGGCGGAACCTGCACGGCCCCACCAAGCCTCTTAACTCGCTCGACGGTCGCGTCCACATCGTTGACCCCGACATATCCAATCCAGCGCGGCATCGCGCCGATTTTCTTGGCCTCTTCGGGCAGGTCCATGGCTCCGGCTATCGCGGCCTTTCCATTTGTAAACAGGACATAGCCCATGCCGGGCAGCGACGCGTCCTGTGCGCCCCAGCCCATGACCTCGGTGTAGAAGGCCCCGGCCGCCGCCACGTCCGTTGTCATCAGCTCATACCAGACGAAACGGTTATGAGAATTGACCATGCCTGTTTCCGTGTTCGAGCCGCGACGACCTACCCTAACCTGCTTTTCGGCGCATAATGAGACGGCCAAGTCCCCGGCTTGAATAGCGACGTGTGCCCAGGAACTGCAGCTTATGGATTCCCGATACGAAGCCTGCGCATTGTCGTTGGCGGATTATAGAATTTGATGCTATGGCAAAAATCGCCTCTTTTGCGTGCCGTCACAGCCGCGAAAATCGCTGCGTTTGGATATCTCCTCTAACAGAACTTAGCTAACTGACGGGCTTCCGTTCAAGTATTCCTCGAAGCAAACCTTCGGTCGATAAGCTAATTTCGTTTCCTGCCGCATCTGCTGGCGAACCAGAGCCGAAAGACTTTCGGGCACCAATGTTTAAGGCGCGACACTGATATCCCGCCGGTTCGCCTGAAAATCGCCCAATGTTACCTGATGTGATGCTTGCATCACGATCTGGGTAAATTGGCGGCTCGATGAGGAGGCGAAGCGCCGCCAGTACGAAATCAAATCCACTCATTCTCCAACGCTGGCATATTAAGGCGACGTTATGGAGCAGCCTGCACATCAAACGAGAAGTCCAATGGATACGAACGAAGCCAGAGTAGCTGCTTTTGCCACCAAATATACCCTCCAGAAAGAGTACCTGACCGGTCACGTGATCTACGAAATCGAGAGTGGGGGCGCAGATTTTGATGGCTATGTTTCGGCGGTGCGCATCGTCGATGGACCCGTCAGATTTGGAAACGCTGTTTATCAGATTCTCTTTTCGACCCTGGTCGCTCGTTATCTCGGCTGTGGAACAGTCGGATTACGTCGATTTGCGCTGAGGCCAGTCAATCTACCGATTGAAACGGGATGGGTTACCTATTGCCGCGGCGAGGACATGGCGAAGACGCCTACGCTCGCTGGGCCCTTCTTCAACACATATTCATTCGGCAGTTTGCTCCAGGCTGTTCCCGCTGAGTCCGCGCTCCAAGCCATCGAAGTGTGTCTCAAACCGCTGTTCAACCAGCTCCTAAGCGGCGCCGAAAACCTGGACGACGATGTGCTCGTCCTTCATTTTCGTAGCGGCGACATCTTTCACGGTGAGGTGAGGGAATTAGACTATGTGCAGCCTCCGGCCAGCTATTACACTAAAGCGATTGAATGGGGCCAAAGACATCTTGGGATCAGTCGTGTTCGCCTCGTCTACGAAGATCGCGGCAATCCGGCGGTTGCGGTTACAGAGGCATTTTTACGCGATCGCTCGCTTCCATTCGAATCGCAGAGCCTAACAGTCGAGGAAGATTTGCGGACCTTGCTAGGCGCGAAACATCTGGTTGCCGGCGTAGGAAGCTTTTGCGAGGCCGTTGCGCTGCTTTCATCGAAACTTCAGACATTGATCTCTTTTCGCAACATTGAGCTCTTCCAAGATCACCATTGGAGCGCGGAGCCCTTTTTATTAGGCATTCTGCGCGCGCGCGGGACCAAATCCGTTTTGGTGAAGGATATCGGAGAAGGTTTCATTCCACCGCTGACATGGATAAACTCACCCTCGCAGCTTCAACTTATCTGCACTTTTCCCAGCGAGCTTCTGGAATTTGCCGACGGTGCGGACAGCGAATATGATGCCAATCATCTCAAATCATCGTTTACTCGATCGATAGACGAGATCGACTATTTGCGTCGCGTGATCGACTTGATGCTGGACCCGCGCCGACCTGGCGCTGCGGGGGGATCGCTGGCCGAACAGCGCCATATTCGGTTACTGCAATTTCACTTGCGGCGGCTCGATGGCGTAGTCGCCCAAAAAGACGCGCAAATCGCCGAATATTTGTATCATCTCGATCGCATGAACAATTCTGCAGGGTGGCGCCTCGTCTCGCAGCTAGACAAATTTGTCCTGGCGTTGGCTGCTCTTTTTGCGGGGCTAATACCCAAGTTCCGGAGCGAAATTAAGTCTGCTCGTCCCCTTCCGGTCACGCTCGAAGCGTCTTTGCCGCCGTCGCAGAACAACCGGCCGAGCGTCTCTATCATAACCTCTGACGGTGCAAACAGCGAATATAATTCGAGTCATCTCAAATCGTCGCTTGCTCGATCGATCGAAGAGATCGGCAATTTGCGCCACGTGATTGACGCGATGACGGACCGGTGCCGGCCTGGCGCCGCGAGCGACTCACTCGCCGAACAGCGTCAGATTCGGGCACTGCAATTTCACTTACGTCGGCTCGATGGCGTAATTGCCGAAAAGAATGAGGAAATCACGGAATATCTGTATCATCTCGACCGCATGAACAAGTCTGCGTGGTGGCGTCTCGTCTCGCTGCTTAACAAACTGCTCCGCGCGCCGGCTGCGCTTCTTGCCGGGCTTCTGCCCAAGCCCAGGGGACCTGCTGAGCCCACTCGTTCCCTGCCAGTCCCTGTCGCCCCTGAAGCGATCCTGCTACCGTCGCGAAATCATCAGCCGGAGGTATCTATCGTAATCTTGAGTTATGGAGAGGTTGACTACACTTTGCGATGCTTGCACTCGATCGCGCAACATCCTCCCTTATGTACGATCGAGGTAATCGTTTCCGACGATCGATCGGAACAACCGGATTTGGAGCGCCTGACCTCGGTCGCGAACCTCACTTTTATACAGCCACCAGCTAACCTTGGTTTTCTTCGTCACGCAAATTGGGCGGTCACGCAGTCCAAAGGGAAGTTTATCCTCCTGCTAAATAATGACACGGAACTTCAGCAGGGGACAATTGACGCCCTTGTTGAAACGGCGTGTACAACTGCGAATGTGGGCTTGGTAGGATCGAAGCTTGTCTATCCGGACGGAAGACTGCAAGAAGCCGGTGGAATCGTCTGGGACGATGGGTCGGCATGGAACTACGGACATTTAGGCGATCCGGGCCGGCCGGAATTCAATTATGTTCGTGATGCGGACTATATTTCCGCGGCGTCGATCCTTGTTCCCCGCGATGTGTGGGACCGACTCGGCGGGTTTGATGAAAGCTTCGCGCCGGCTTATTGTGAGGACTCGGATCTAGCGTTTCGGCTGCGGCAAAAGGGGCTCAGGGTTCTCTATCAGCCCGAGTTGGTGGTCGTTCATTATGAAGGCGTTTCCCACGGCACCGACGTAAAGGCGGGCGTCAAGGCGTATCAGGTGGTAAATCAAGAGCGCCTTAGGCAGCGCTGGTTCTCGACCCTTCAGGTCGAACAATATCCAAACGGACAACACATTGTTCGGGCCCGGGATCGGGCAAAAAACAAACGCATCATGCTGATGATCGATCATTATGTTCCCGAGCCGGACCGTGACGCTGGATCGCGAACCATGATCGACATCATAAAAAGCTTGCAGATCGAGGGTTGGATCGTCAAATTCTGGCCACAAAATCTACACTACGATCCAATCTACACAAGCATAATTCAGCAGTTGGGCGTCGAGACGGCGTATGAACCCTGGGTGAGGTCGTTCGATCAGTGGATTTCGGAACGCAAGGAGGACATCGATCTTGTCTTCGTCAGCAGGCCATCTGTCGCTCAGATTTGCATGGAGTCGGTCCGACGCATTATTCCGAATGCTCCAATAATATTCTATGGTCATGATCTGCATTGCGCACGAATGCGCATAGAGGCGCGCGTGACCAACAGCGTGTCGCTAGTGCGTAAAGCCGACGCGATGGAGGCGGCCGAACGTCAGATATGGCGGAATGCCGATCTGGTCCTGTATCCTTCGCAGGACGAGGTCGATGAAGTTCGAAGGATGGAGCCAGATGTCGATGCGGCCGTTTTGCCTCCCTTTTGCTTCGACCAGTTTCGATCGTTGCGGTCAGCGCCTGTTTCAACCGCCATATTATTCGTCGGCGGTTTTGCCCATTCGCCAAATGTCGATGCGGCAATATGGTTTGCGACGGAAATCTTGCCGATCGTGAGACGCGATGCGCCGCTCGTGAGGCTCTGGATCGTTGGAACGAACCCCGCGCCGGCGGTGAGAAGCCTCGCCAGCGATACGATCGAAGTGACAGGTTATGTGACCGACTATGATTTGGCCCGCAGATACGGTGAGGCGAGAGTGGCCGTCGTTCCCCTGCGGATAGGCGCCGGTGTGAAGCTGAAAGTCGTGGAAGCCTTGCACGAAGGATTGCCGCTCGTCACCACGCCAATCGGCGCGCAAGGCCTACCGGGACTTGGCGGGGCAGCGGTGGTCGTTGAAGAACCCGAGGTCTTCGCGCGAGAAATCCTGACGCTCCTGCGCGACGACGAGGCTTGGGAACAGCAGGCGCGGCGTCAGCTCGACTATGCGCAAGCGCATTTCTCGCGCGAAGCATCGACCGCCGTCATCAACGCGGCGACCGGAGCCGCAAAAAAGAATGCAGAGCGGCGAAAGCGATTTTAGCGGCGGGGCATGCCTAAGCGTTACGGTTGGCCTGTCGCCTCTCGTTCAAATAAAAGGTCATAATAAGCCCCTAAATGAGGGTGATTGGCGAACCTGTCCTTGCGCGTTAGACGAAATCCGTAGTTGGAAAGGAACATATCGATTGAATCAACTGTCGCGCAATTTGCATATGCTTCAAAATCAGCCGCTTCTGTCTTTACGAATTTAAAATTATCGAGCAACGTCCCGGAGCCTTGCAAGATTAACAGTTCAGAACCTTGTGTATCCATGATGAGTGTGTCATACGAAGATTCATCTATTTTATTCAACTTTAAGGCTGAGGCAAGAGAGAGCGACTTTAAAGTTATTTGGTCCACATAACATACGTCTGGCCAGATATCTTTATGATACTTTAAATCTAGGATAGAAGAGGAAGCTCCGTTGTTGTTGGCGATTTTGAATATACGGTCATCGCCATCGCGGTCAGTCACAAGCGCTTAAATCGCGGTTTGGTTTGGATAGCCGATCAAGTTGTCCCTTAGCTTATCGAATATATCCGGCAGAGCTTCAAACCAAACGACAGGCAATCTATACGTTGCGTAAAGATCTCGTTCCTGTCCTAGATTTGCACCGATATGTAAGACGCCTTTGCTATGCAAAAGAAATGCATTCTGGTCGGGCGCTGTTTCCGCCTTGCTTTGCTCCACTGCACTTTTCAGCGGTCGACCATAAAAGAGTCCCACAATCTGTTTAACGCGGTGAGTCGCCGCCTCGATGATCTTGCTTGCTCTTAACGGCTTCATGATATTAATCTCATGGTGAATGTTTCTGGTCCTTTTAGACGCGTTAAGGCTGGCGCGCTATCAGGCAACGCAAATCTGGAAGGAAAAGGATTTCGGATGGACTCAGAATTCGATGAGTGTGTGCAGCTTTTTCAAAATGGCAATGCCGCCGAGGCCGCAAAAAAACTCCTGGACTTTTTGGCAGAGCAACCGGGTGATTTGGATGCGCAATTTCTCTTGACCCTTATCGCGAATTCAACTCTGGGCTCGGCTCCCGTGGCTGGTTTGTTTGACGGACTTTTGGGCCCGGACCACAAAGCCGCGGACGATTATGACAGGGTTGGATACGCGCTGCGAGCCGCAAAACTGGAAAAGCTAGCATCCGCCGCCTTCAAAGTGGCTGCTGCAAGGGATCGAGAAAATCCCGAACGAGAGAATGCGTGGGGGGAAAAGCCGTTTAACGGCCAGGAAGAACGAGTTGTGCTCTTCAAGGCAATGGTCAATCAGGTCGAATTCGGCGCGGTCGTTGAGACAGGAACCTTTAGAGGATCTACAACCATCTTTTTACAACAAGTCAGTGGGGCCGACGTCTACTCATGTGAATTGGGCGATCGTTACTTTGAATATGCGTCGACCCGTCTCGCCGCGAACAAAAATATTCATCTTTTCAAAGGTGATTCAAGAGAGTTTATTTTAGAATTGAGCAATGATGCTATTTTAAGCAACAAAAATATATTTTTTTATTTGGATGCGCATTGGAACGCTGACTTGCCGTTACTTGAGGAAGTTCGTCTTATATTTAAATATTTCAGATCTTCAATCATCATGATCGATGACTTTGAAGTGGCGCATCGGAGTGATTACGATTTCGATGACTATGGCGAGAACGCTATTCTATCGATCGATATCCTTGCGCCGGTCCTGACTGATGAAATATCGCTCTTCTATCCAAACTGGCAACCTAAAGGCGAAGGCGGCGAACGTCGAGGGTTCGTCATTTTGGCGAAGGGGGAATTCGTCCAAAAAATTAGCGCCCTGACGCAGTATCTGATTCGATTCGACAGGTTCGGCGCGTCATTGCAGCAAATGAAACGTTATCGCCAAATGTTTCGTGAGAGCGAGGAAAATCGTCGCAAGAGCGAAACGAAGATTCGTGAGACTGAAGCTCGGCTTCTGGAAAGGGAGGAAGACCTTCGTGCGAGGGAGAATACGCTTCAAGAGAGTGAAGGACGGACGGCAAAGCTGAAAGTGCAATCCCTTGCGTGGCGCGGGCGGCAATGGGTACTCCGGAGAATTAACCGTCTATCTTCTGGCCTATAGAGCCAAACCGGGGGTGCGCCACAATTCATTGCGCCGCTCTGTGGCGTTAGCGGAGCTCATCAAACTTCGAATTGCATATTGATTTAGCTACAGGGCGAGAGGATCAAGCTAACGGCCGCGCGCCACCGCCTGAAAGACACGATGCACGAAGTTTTTGGGGCTCGACCGAAACTCGGAGCAACCCGGAGCTGCGGGCGGCGTCGGCGCGATCGCTGGTTCAGGGGGCGCCGTCGTTGACGAAGGCGGCGGCCCGAAGTTTAGAAAGCGCTGTTCGTCGAATTCATCATGCTTTAGGCAACGCACCACGAAATCGGGGTGCCGCAGCGGCAGCAGTAGATTGCCGAGGGGAAGATCCGCAAATTCGGTTGGCTCCCGACAATGTGTTGCGTCCGGTCCGTACCCGATATTGCTCACAAGATTGGTCGCAGGAATGATGTGGAGCCATGAGTTGCAGAAACTGGTAAAAAAGAGCTGAAAATCCCAAGTGTCCAATTCGCCAGACTCGACCCTACCGAAAATGTTGTACCAGCAGGCCGCAAGCCTCTCGGTTCCCATCACATTTTCCAGCAATCGCGCCTCTCGAGCGGCGGCAAGTGTACTCATCCCATAATCATACAGCGCCCAACTACGCCGCCAAGAAGCCCAGCCCCAAATATGCGGACAGCGACTAAAAAAATAGCTGCCCGGGAAATCAGCATGCCGGATCATGCAGTTCGTGCCTGCAATCGTGCCTATCCGCGTGTCATATCGATAATGATCGAGCATGGCGCGGCAGAAATCGAAGAACTGTGGCGAAGCCAAGCAGTCATCCTCAATAAAAATGGCATCGTCAACATTATTGAATACCCAGTCAATTCCACTCGACATACGTCGTCCGCAGCCCACATTGCTAGGGCTAAAGTCGGTAGCGACCTCACAGGGCCAATCGACCGCCGTTACGATCCTACGAACCTCAGCGCAGGCTTCAGCCTCTCCCGGCCGATCAGCGCGCGGACCGTCGGCAATCAAAAAAAGACGACGCGGACGGATCCGTGAGACAGCCTCGAAAATCAGCTGCGTCACTTTCGGCCGATTGAAGACAAAAAGCGCGACCGGCACTTCGAAAAAGTCGGCGAGGGGAGAATTGGCATGTTGGGTCGGGGTTTCTATCATGCGCATGCTCGTTGAAATATAGGATAAGCAGTTCATTATCATATCGTTAGTCGCCAGCAAATGCTTGATAAGATGATCTTTGCTCTTCGAAAATCGCCGCCTTTCCAAGCAAGGTCTAAAAAAGGCATTTTTAATATTCTGGGTTAGCTCCGGGAGATGGGTCGATTTCGCCCGACAAAGCGCCTTGGCGATAGTTCCCAGTGGCGGAGCGGCTGGCCCTCTGCAATACACCGATCTAATCTCTTCCGTCCTTTGATAGGGGTGAATAGGATCGCGCGGCGACGCTCCTTGAGGCCCAGAACAACCTTCCAGCTATCAAATCGGCTGGGCTGTTGCGCTGCTTTTAAAACTCGGGGGCTTCCATTTGGCACCCAATCAAGGATCCAGTGATGACAAAGCTTGCGTTGTTGGGGGGAGCGCCTTTGCTGACGAAGCCCCTACGTCCCTACCGGACGATTGGTACGGAGGAGCGGGCGGCCGTGGACTCGGTCATGGTGAGCGGCGCGCTCAGCGGCTTCTTTGGAAGCTGGTGCGATGAATTCTTCGGCGGCCCTATGGTTCGTCAATTCGAGGCCGATTGGGCACGAGCCTTTGACGCAAATCACGCCGTGACGGTTAATTCGAACACGTCAGGGCTGATCGCTGCTATGGGCGCAATCGGGGTCGGCCCAGGCGACGAAGTGATCGTTCCACCCACTACGATGTCCGCTACCGCGATCGCTCCGCTCTTTTACGGCGGTGTTCCGGTATTTGTCGATATTGAACCGAACACGTTCTGCCTGGATCCGATCGCGACGGCCGCCGCGATCACGCCGAGGACGCGCGCTATCCTCGCCGTCAATCTGTTCGGGCAACCTGCCGATCTTTTGAAACTCCGCGCGCTTGCAGATAGTCACGGGATTTATTTGATCGAAGACAATGCTCAGGCTCCGTTCGCTACTCAAAGAGATCGTTTTACGGGCGGCATCGGTCATATCGGCGTTTTCAGTCTCAATTATCATAAACATTTCCACACGGGCGAAGGCGGCGTCTGTATGACCGATGACGATAGACTGGCTGACAGGCTACGCATGATTCGGAACCATGGAGAGAATGTGGCAGAGATACTCGGCAGGGGCGATTTGACAAATCTAATCGGCTTCAACTTTCGCATGACCGAGTTGTGTGCGGCGGTTGGTATCGAGCAACTGAAGAAGGCGCCAAGCCTTGTCGGAAGTCGAATTGAGGCCGCAGAGCGGCTCAGCGCTCGATTAGCGGGCTTGGACGGCGTGCAACCTCCACATGTGCGTGCGGAGTGCAGGCACAGCTATTATGTGTGGGCTGCTCGGTATGATCAAGGAGCCGTCGGGGTGTCTCGCGAAATGTTTTCCAGAGCGCTGGCGGCGGAGGGAGTGCCGCACGCCACGGGTTACGTTCGGCCCTTATATCATCTTCCGGTTTTTCGTAACCGCATTGCGATTGGCCGCGACGGCTTTCCGTTCACCGCGAGCGCAGGCTCAATTGCATATTCGGTTTGTCCCGTTGCGGAACGCCTCCATAACGACGAGTTCCTGCTATTTGAAATCTGCGGTTTCGAGTTAGACGAAATAGAGATTGATATCTTGGCGGCGGCATTTCACAAAGTTTATGATCATCGAAGAGATCTCGCGAGCGCGGCGATGGAGTGTATTAAGTCATGAGGATTGTCGCAACTGTAGAGGCTCGCATGGGCAGCAGCCGGCTTCCGGGAAAAGTCCTGATGAAGGCCGGAGGGGAACCGCTACTGGGAATACTCATAAAGCGCCTTGAGGCAGTTGCCGAGCTCGACGCAATTGTAGTTGCAACAACGACGAATGGCGCGGATGAGGCGATTGTCGAGGTGGCGCGCCATTACGGGGTGGATGTGTTCCGCGGCGCCGAGGAGGACGTCCTCGGACGTGTGGCCGGAGCGCTCGCATGCAGCGATGCGACGGTAGGGGTGGAGATTACGGCCGATTGTCCGCTGATTGATCCGAAGCTTGTTTCTGCGATGATCGCTCAGTATCGCGCTGTCGAGGGACGGCATCTATACGTCGGTAACACCACGGGCCCTGTGCTCGGGGCGCCGTCGGGCCAGGACGTGCAGGTTTTCGCCGCCGACGCGCTCTTTAATGCAGATGCCGAAACGCGTGACCCAGCTGACCGTGAGCACGTCTCTTTATATCTCTATAGAACCGAAAACGCCAGCCGCTTTAATCCATTGTTCGTGCGGCAGTTTCCGGAGGCGCTCGCGCGTCGTGTGGTGGTGACGCTCGACTATCAGGAGGATTACGATCTAATTCGGTCTGCGCACGAAGGCCTTGATGATCCGATGTTCGGCATCGAACAGCTGATCGTTTTTTATGATGCGCACCCCGAACTCAGTTTACCGTGTCTAGCGCGGCGGGGTCTCAATGCGCGCGGTTTTCCGTCATTGGATTAGATAGGGGTTGTGCTGGTCGATGCGCGTAGCAGTGTTGGGGAATATCCGCTCGCCGCTAACCGGGCGGACTGTAAAAGCTCTCGTCGAACGAGGCGTGGCGCCGAGTGCGATTTTCCTCGACTCTGCGCGAAGAAAGCGACAAAGATCTTGCTCTTTGGGAGCAGCGGACGGAAGGCGCCTTGCCGCCGGTGCCCCTTCGCGATTTTGCGTCCATCGCCATACCGGCGTTTTTCATCGAGAATACCAATTCCCAGATGACGATCGACCTTGTCCGCGGGCTGGGCCTCCAACTCCTTGTCAACGGTGGATGTCCGCGTATTCTCTCAGCGGCAATGATCGCATCTGTCGACCACGGCATCCTCAACATTCATCCTGGGTTGTTGCCGGAATTTCGCGGCGCGAGTTGCGTCGAATGGGCGATTCACAAGGATCGTCCCGTCGGTAATACAATCCATTTCATGAGCGCTGGCATCGATGAAGGGCCCATCGTCCTTCAGGAGAGCTACACTTTCGCCCGTAACGATCGCTATCACGATATTCGAACCATCGTTTACCAGCGCGGATTTGCATTACTAGCGCGCGCAGTTGAACTCGTGGTATCGGAACGTCTGCGCCCGGCCGACGGTCGCCCGCAAGGCCCCGGCACCTATTATAAGCCCATTCCGGCTGCAGAAATGGCCGCTGTGATCGAAAAGCTTGAACAAGGGCGCTATCGCTATCAGCAATGAACAATGGCAAGTCGCTGCTGGTCAGAAAAGTGGCGAACGCGCAGCTTAGCCAAGCGCTCTGAATCGATTGGGATTCCGGAATCAGCTCTAATGCAATAGGAAAACCGGCAGCGCAACGGCGATGCCCTTCGGCGTTTTGGCCGCTTCGTTAATGATTGAAGCCGCCAACGTTTCAGCGGACGTCCGCGCGTCGAGACAGGCGAGCAGCCAATCGCGGCGAACTAGGAACGCGGCCAGGATGTCCTGAATCCGAAGCGGGTTCGATCCGTGGTCACAGAGCGCGCGCCAAGCCTTGAGGTCCGCACGGTCAAAATTCATAGGAACGGGCTCCAACAGGGAAGGGTCCCGGATCCAGCCGCTCAGTGCGATGACGGGTTGGTTGGCCGCCGCCGCGGCTCCGACCGCCTGAAGGATGACAGCGACGGACGTGTCGTGGAACTGAAACCGCTTGCTGGTCACAAGCACGTAGCCATCGGCACATTGCCTGAGAGCGGCGCGAAGCTGCCGCCGCCATCGCTCGAAGCTTATTGCCAATCTCCATTGCTGCGGAAAGGGCAATGTTTGGAGTGGGCGCGAAAACGACTGGGATTTCGCCCCGAAGGAATGGATGGCGATATTGCGTGCATGCGGCAAAATCGACCATGAGTCGGGGGACCACGGTCCCTCGACGTCTTCGTCGATCAGCGCGATAAACCTCGACCTCGGATCGGGTTGAGGCTGTGCTTCGGACGGGCAGTCGCGCTGGCGCCGCCGTTCCTCGAAGAGCCGGAGTTGGGCCACGATGAATGCGTCCTCAGCAGCGGCTGAACCATTTTCATCGCTGTCCAGAGGATTGGTATGGACCGGCGTTCCATCGCGTAAATAGGCATACACCCGATCGAGCGCCGGATCCCGGCCCAATGTGACGGCCTCGGCAAGGTCGAGACGGAGGCGTGGCTCGAAGTAGTGCTCAATGCCGATTGCCTTGAAGCTGACCGAAAAACGGAACAAGACAGCGTAGCATAGGCGATAAAACGCCCGCAAATCGTCCGCCCGGAGCCATGCCTGCGGGGAAAGCAATCGATCGACCGCTGCCTTGGTTGTTTCGAAAGACCAGTCGCAGAGGACAAAACGCCCGGAAAATGCTGCATCGGATTGCTCCGAAACCAGCGTTGGGATGCCATAGGCAATTGTTTCCATGGCGATCGAGCTGAAAGGCGCGATCGCGGCCGTCAGGTGAGGAAAAAGCGCATAAGAGGAGACGTCGTCGCTAGGCATAAGGATACGCATATTGGCGCGCCTGCCCAACGCCTGCCGGTACGCTTGTTCGAAGCCGCTAACTTCCACCCCGCCTGCCGACATTCCGCCGATCGCAGGATGGTGTCGGACGACCAGAACAAAGTCAGATCCCGCAAGCGCGCGCGCGATGTTGTCAATCAGCTCGAACTGTCGCGTTACATTGCTGTAATTCTCAAAATGGGCGATTTCATCCGACGAAGTCGTGAATAAGCCAACCAGCCGTGCGTTACGTGGAATATCGAGCACAGCATAGATATCGGCTTCTCGAACGGTTTCGTAGAAGGAGGGCCAGTGACTGCTCTGACCAACGAGCTTGCCGGAAAAGTGGCCCTCAAGTCGGCCGATGGCTGCCGCGTCGAGGGGAATGTTAGACCATGCCTTCGCGAGGCGCCGCATTGGTCGGCTGCTAAGGCATGTCTCATCATCGAAAAAGGAAAAGCTATCGGCGATGCGGCCGCGTTCATGCACGAGTACGCGTAGGCCGCGGCGTTTGGCGGCCTCAAACGCCGCGCGATAGGGATAGAAACGGGCGTTGAACAAAAACACGGCGTCGATTCGCTCATCGCTAAGAACGCGATCCAATGTAAGGAAAGTCAGAAGCGTATCGCGCAGAAATCGCCGATGGATCGGCAGGATGCGCGGATCAGCGAGTTGTTCCGCGAGACTAATGCGGAAATGCGTCATGACTGTCGATACGGCCCATTCTCCGATCGGGAGGTCCCGGAAGCGCGCCTCGACGAGATGATTTTCGGGGAGGCCCGCAACCCAGGCGTCCGCTTCCGCCACATTGCTCTGCAGGATCAACGAGCCGAGGGGGCGGCCAGACAAATCGAATGTCGTGAGTGTCAATTCGGCGGTCTCGCGACAGTACGTACAGTTCCTGGCGCCGCGGGTGATGGCGCACGGATCGTATAAGCCGTCGCAGGTAATAAGGTGAACGGCAAGATTTCTCGACTTCGCTACGGCCGCTACAAGGCCATCGAGCTGGTTGTGTACTTTCCAAGCCCCGTAAGGCATGAAAAAAAGCACCGATTGCGCGCGCACGGGGGCGATCATTACCTTGGGGCCTGTGCGGCGTCGAGACGCCCTGCATTGTTGAACGAGAGTTCGCTCTCTATTGCATTCGCAAGCCGCGCCGCTGCGCCGGCGACGACCGTAAATTTCGGAACTTCGAATGGTTGGTCGAGCGTCGTTAGAAAGCGATTGAGCGCCGCCGAAAGATTGACAAACTCGGTAACAACGGCGATGTCGGGGAATTCATCGAGTATCGGGTTGCTGTTCTCGGTCCGTTCGGGTTGGAGGGATAGCACGGGCACTCCGAGAAGCGTCGCCTCAACCAGAACCATCGACGTCATTCCGATGACCCCATTTGCTGCGCACAATGCGTGGTCGCGGTCGCGGCCGCCGAGTGAAAGCATGACGCGATCCGGCGGGTTCACGCTGGCGAGGAACGAGTTCCAGAGCTCGAAGCCTTCGAGAGGATGGGGCATGACCGCGAGTTCAAGGTCGAAAGGCGGGCGAAGCATGCGAAGAAGCTGCGACATTACCGCGAACTGATTGTAACCAGGCAGGCATCCAAACGAGGCCTGCTCCAAAATCCCTTCAGAGAAGAACACGAGTAAGGGGCGCTCGTTGTGCAAGCGAGAAGCTCGTTGCGGACCGAGGCGGTTTACAAGCGCCTCCAGATGCGGCTGGCCAACCTCATAAACACGATCGGGATTGATGCCTTCCGCGGCAAGCCCGCGCTGCATGGGTCCATCCGCGACCGCGATTGCATCGGGCAGAACCGTCTGCCCGGTCAGCGTCATCGTTAAACGCCGGAGATAGTTCATCCAAGCATCGATGACGGCTAAACTCGCGACATTGTTCCGCCGCGCCGCCACCCAAGCAGAACGCTCAAGGTCGGAGACGGCGCTCGTGCCGGTGACGATGAGGTCGGGCGACCGACTTGTGAATTCTTCATTGAGACCGCCATCGTCTGATATGGCGATAACGGGAAGTCCCAAATCTGTCCACAACCCGACCGTCGGTCCTCCCGCGCACCAGGACAGTTGATGATGGGCTCTCCACAAAAGGGGGGCGACCGCCGCCAGAATGTTGGCGCCTCCCGGATCATGTGCGACCATTAGCAAGCGGGCCATCAGTTAAGCCGATGCGGTCGAGGGAAGCTTGCGGCCGCTGTCGCGTAGCTCCGTGCAGAGGCGCTGGGCGATAAGGGCGGTCTGCGCGTCGCAAGCGAGCGCCGCGCGCCCGGAGAGAACCTCGGCGATGTTGCCGACAGCTTCAAGCATCGCGTGGCTTAGCCCCGTAGGAGTCACGCAGGCTCTGCCCAAACCGTAGTAGCCGGGATAGCGCAGATCCTCCTCGCGGTGCTCGATGGAGACGACGAATCCGCCCTGTGCGACGATGATGCGGGAGTTTTGAGTTACAAGCTGCACCTCAAAGAGCTCAAACGACCTCCAGTTCGCTGCGATCAAATGCACAGGTGCGCCATTTACGCAGCACAGCACGGCATCGACGTCGAGGTCGGCCGGATCGGCCGTAGGCCGAGCTCGAAGCACTGCTGCGACGGAAAGCGGTCCGAGCAACATATGTAGCAGGTCGATGAGGTGAATGCCGTTGTGAAGGATTCCCTTGGTATAATGGGCGACGGCGAACTGAACTTCGCCGAATGATCCAGACGCGATTCTTTGCGTCGTCTCCACCATTTTGCGATCCCACCGGCGCGTGTAATCGACCGCGAGGAATTTACCCGCCTCGACGTACCGGCGCGCAAGAATCTCAGCCGTTCGGAAATCCTCGGTGAGTGGCTTTTCGCAGAACACAAGGCGTTGCGGACCCGCAACCAGCTTTTCCAGGGCGGCGGCGTGATGATGCGTCGGCGTACACAGGCTAACGACATCGAAGGCCAAGCCAGCGTGCAGAGCTTCCTCAATCGCGGCGAAACCGACCGCGATGTTCCAGCGAGACATAAACTTCCTGCGTCGGTCTTCATCAGGCTCGACGCAGGCGATGACTCGGAATGCGTGATGTCGCGTGTAGGCGCCAGCATGAGTCAGGATCGCGTCACCGTCGGCGCTCTGCTCGTCATAGCCGCCCGCTATCATACCACAGCCAACGATCAGAACAGCGAATGTAGTCACAGCATCAACCAGATGTCCGGCGTCGAAGATAATGTCATCGTCACGACGCAGGCGTTTCCATACCGAACCTCACCAACATCCTGGAAACCGTTGGCATGGTCATCGACGCCTGCTTTAAGCGCTCTTCAAACGGATCATATCCGTGCAAATGAGTTTCAGCGCCAAACAGAGACGAGGCATATCTAATTTGAAGAACGGTACGAGAGTTCCGGAGAGGAGGCGAGCCCTTGTGAAAAGCGCTCGTGTTTGCGGCGAATAAAGTTCCGCCTTTTCCAGTAATGCACAGAATGTCGTCAAATGCATAAGCGCCTTCGATTTCTGCGTCTGAGAAGCGTCGATCCTGCCAATAATCGTCGGGTTTGGTGACGTGGCTGCCTTTGACGAACCAATGCGGTCCGTGATCAGCTGTAACATCGTCGAGATAAAGGAAAAAATTCAAGAAAGTCAGTCGGTCACGATCAATGTGATACATTTGAGCCGTGGACGAGAGCGTAGCGCTATTCCCATCATGAGGACGCGTATGGTAAACGCTCACACTTTCGAAAATAGGCTCCAATTGAAGGCTCTGTCGGGCAATCTCGACCAAAAGCGGATCAAGGATAAGGGATCTGATGGGCCCACATTTTAAGAGGTCTTGTTCCGCGAAAAATACGCGTGGGCTGTCGTCAAGGTCCGGGTACATGCCGGCATTATTGCCGTCATCGCTAATGACAGGCAAGCCAACTAAGGCGCTTTTGATTTCGGCGACAACCGGCGACCTTACCGCGATCGGAAAGACGTAGATACCATCGCGGCAGATTTGCGCCATTATGTCCGTCAATGTTTTGGCGGAAATATCGCCGAACACCGGACTCTTGAGATCTGTCGACGTTGCGATTACCGGGAAGACGGTCGCCGCGGCCGCCGCAAACGCTGCGTCGCTTCCGCCTTTGGTCGCCATGTGCAGCTGCCGCATGGCGAGATAAGCGTCAGGATCCGTTCGCCCTGTCACGCAAAATTTCGCAAATCCTGATTTGAAGCGATCGCGCATTTCCCGTAGGTCCAGCGTCATCAGTTCGAAGGTTGACTTCTTTGCGAGAGATTTCAACGCGCGCCGTTCAAATTGCAGATAGCGTTGCCATTTGCCGCCTCGGCAAGTCCTCGCCGCCCTAATCCATTTGTCGAAAACAGAAAGCACTTTGTGTTGCCTTGCTAGAAGAATCTCAAGCTCAATCCGTCACATACATTTCTTTAAACATTTCCATTACGCGCGCAACGGCTGAACGTTTGACATGTCTCTGGTCGGCTTCCCAAGGATCCTTGATGCCGGTCATGATCAATTCGTAGCTCGGGAAATAGAAAACATCTTCATTCGCATCCGCGAACTCCTGAGCCGCGACCCGCAAAACGGCCTTGGAATGGGTATTCGCCTCCACTACATGCAAGGCTTCGTGCAGAAAAGTCGCGTGTAATGGAATCGGAGATAGAGTTACAATTATCTTTATATCTGGATTGAACTTCTTCAAAATTTGCTGCATTTTCTGCAATTCTTCCACGTTGTCCCGGACCGTCAGCACGCCATGGTCCACAAAGCTCGGAGCGATCCTCCAAGGGGATCTCGAAAATACTGAGTCGTCCATTCTAAATGTCCACACCTCATTGAGACCGAGTGTTATGATAAAAACCTTAGCCTGCAGGAGAGCGGTGCGTGCAGCGAGCTGGTGAGCGGCGTATTCGGCGAGGAATCCCTCTGGCGTTTCGAATTCGATGCCTTCTCTAAACGGATCCATATAGAGTTCGCGCCCGCCCTCCGAAGTCTGGCCGGACCAGAGGATCTTCGGCAGCTCTCGAAGACCGAAGGCGCGCTCCACAAGCTGCCGAAAGCTCGGCGTATTGAAGATGATGCCCCAAGCCGCGCTGGCATCAACCGGCGCGTCCTCTCCCAGAGCAGAGCCCCCCGCATGATTTCGTTCTGCGATGACGTAATTGAATCCGTCCGCTTGCAGTTGATGCGCAATCTCCATGGCAAAGCAACTGCCGGCCGACGAGACTGGCGTCGATCGAGTGATGAACTTGTGAGCCTTGACGTATGGCAGCTCGGTCAGCAACGATCGACCGTTCCGGGCATTGGTCGGATCCGGCCAAAACCCGCTGTCGCCGGCGCCGACCCGTGCCGGGTGGTATGCCTTCTCATTTCTGGAGAGCCGCAAAAGATGCGAGAAAACCGCCGCTCGGAATCGAAGGTTACGTTGAAGATCAGGCGCGGCTCGGTCGAGAGGGCTGGATGCTAGATGAAGTAGCCACTCATTAAATTCACGAACGGTCGATGTCGGGGCAGACGCCATGAGCTCGGTCGCAAGTTCATTAAGGTCCTGCTCCGCGAATGCGCATTTTAGGACCCAAGTCCGCAGTTTTGGGGTAAGCAGAGTGTCGTCGCTGTTCAAAATCACATAATAGCTCGGCTCGTCATATTCGGACGAGCGCGACTTGCGGCTACCAAAAAGTTCCTTTTTTTTTCCCAGCTCATAGATCTTTCGCATTATTTGCATCAATATATTCCCGTCACGCACCTCAACGTATAGGCGCAACAAATCGTATCAATGCGATACTTATTTTATCAATTTGACAATAGAATGTTCTCCAGACGCAAACTTACGGCGGTGGAAGACTCCATTCCGAGCCGCCGCTGACTGTATCGTCTAGGCCGCGCCGTGACCGCCCCCCGCCGCGGGCCGGATCAATCTGGCCTATAATCCCGAAACTCGAAACATTGACACGAGCTTAAGGTGCTGTGCTATTGCGTCCCGACTCCGCTGGGCCGCTTACCTTTCGGCGGTTTTAACGCGTTGGGAAGTTTTTGTTTATGGCGCCCGGGTTCTTACGCACTTTCGACCAACCGCTTCCCGACCTTGACGGCAGGAGCATCCTCGTGACCGGGGGCACCGGTTCATTCGGCAAAGCCTTCATCAAAACCGTCCTTGCGCACTGGAAGCCGCGGCGGCTTATCGTTTTTTCGCGCGATGAACTCAAACAGTACGAAATGGCCGAAGATCTGTCATCTGACAGATTCGGCTGCATGCGATATTTCATCGGGGATGTCCGCGACGTCGATCGTCTGGAGATGGCGATGCGCGGAGTTCGACTACGTTATCCATTCCGCCGCTCTGAAACACGTCCCGGCGGCGGAATATAATCCAATGGAATGCATTGCGACCAATGTCCACGGCGCCGAAAATTTGGTGAAAGCATGTCTGCGGGCGAAGGTGAAGCGGCTTGTCGCCTTATCGACTGACAAGGCTGTCAATCCCGTGAATTTTTACGGCGCGAGCAAGTTGGCTTCCGACAAAATCTTTGTCGCCGCCAATAATCTTTCGGGATTCGATGGAACCCGCTTTTCTGTAGTTCGTTATGGCAATGTGTTTGGCTCGCGCGGAAGCGTGGTGCCGCTGTTTCGTCGCTTGATTGATCGCGGCGAAAAAGAGTTGCCGATCACCGATACGCGGATGACCCGATTTTGGATCACCCTCGAACAGGGCGTTCGTTTCGTTCTTTCTTCATTGGAAATGATGACTGGCGGAGAGATCTTCATTCCGAAGATCGCGAGCTTGAAGATGGTCGATTTGGCGTATGCTATGGCGCCGAATTTGGCGCATCGCGTCGTCGGCATTCGTCCGGGCGAGAAGTTGCATGAGGTCCTGCTTACTGAGGACGACAATCGCTGGACGTATGAATTATCCGATCGATACGCGATATTGTCGAGCACGGCCAACCCGGCCAAACTGGTGATTCCGGATGGGGCCGCCGCCGTCGCCGAGGGTTTCCGCTATGCGAGCAACACAAATTCGGAATGGCTCAACAAATCGACGTTGACCGCGATGCTTGGGGGAGCTAGGCGGTGAACGCTCGGGCCTCGCGGTTTCTGCCCTATGGAAGGCAGCGAATCGACGAGGCGGATATTGCTGCGGTGGTGGCGGCTCTCAGGGGCGAGTGGCTGACGGGCGGTCCCGCCGTGGATGCGTTCGAAGCTGCCCTAGCCGGGACTTTCGGCGTCCCTCACGCGATCGTCTGCGCCAATGGAACGGCCGCACTTCATCTCGCTGCGATCGCACTCGATTTGGAGCCAGGCGACGTCGTTATCGTGCCTGCGATCACTTTTGCGGCCACAGCGAATGCAGCGCAATTCGTAGGCGCCGAGGTCGCATTTTGCGACGTTGATGCGGCTACCGGACTCGCAACTCCGGAGACCATAGCCGCGGCCCTGCAAACGACCGGACGTGCGGCCAAGTCAATTTTTGTCGTTCATCTCAATGGTCAGTCCGCCGACATGGCCTCCATCGGCCAAGTGGCGAGATCTCGCGGCGTCACGCTTATCGAAGATGCTTGCCACGCTATTGGGGCTACCTCCTTAACGGCTTCGGGCGCAGAAGCGACCATCGGGAGCTGCATCGAAAGCAGCATGGCTATTTTCTCCTTTCATCCCGTCAAAACAATCACCGCCGGCGAAGGAGGGGCAATCTCCTGCCGGGATGCGGCTCTGGCCCGTCGGCTCCGCCGGCTCCGCAACCACGGAATTACGAGGGAGCCCGATGATTTCTGTTTTTCCGAACAAGCACTCGACGCGGATGGAAAGGCAAATCCTTGGTATTATGAGATGATCGAATTGGGATATAATTATCGAATTACCGACATCCAATGCGCGCTTGGGTTGAGCCAGCTTCGCTGTTTGCCGGATTTTGTGGCGCGCCGGGCCGCGCTAGCGGCGGCCTACGATCGGCTTCTCACGCCTCTCGCGCCGATCGTCCGCCCGATCGGTAGGGGCGGATACGGCGCGCCAGCTTGGCATCTTTATGTTGTTTTGATCGATTTCGATGCCGCCAGTCGTTCGCGTTCAACGGTTATGAATGCGCTCAAGGCGAGAGGGATAGGCACGCAAGTCCATTACCTTCCGGTTAACCGCCACCCTTATTTCGTCAACCGCTACGGCCGCCAGCCTCTGCCCGGCGCAGATGCGTATTACGCCCGCTGTCTTAGTCTTCCTCTTTTTCCGGCCATGACGGAGCAGGATGTCCAGGACGTCGTCGACGCTCTCGCCGGCGTTCTGGCCTGAGGCTCGCCGAAAGCGAGAGACGGAACTGGGCCGACCCATGGTAGCAGTCGCAGGACCATGATAGCAGAGCTAGGGAAGCGCTCTCTTTAAAAAATCGGGTGTTGTACCCTTGGAAGCTTTGTATAGGCGATGCCCAATATGGCGGATCTCAGCATACAGAAACAAGCGTTCCTTGAGAACGAGGGCGACGCCTACTTCCGACGTAACCGGGGCCGCTGGAGCGGCGCCGAGGAGGATCCAGTGCTGCGAGTAATGAGCCAACTCCGGCTTGAGGGAACTTCGATCCTCGAAATTGGATGCGGCGCATGTGACCGATTGACGATCATGCATGAACAGGCCGGCGCCGAATGCGTCGGCATCGACCCGTCGAAGGCCGCTATCGACGCTGCGCGGACGGCCTATCCGTATTTGAACTTGCAGGTTGGGACCGCCGACGCGCTGCCATTTCCAGGAGATCGATTCGATTTGCTTATTTTCGGGTTCTGCCTCTACCTCGTCGATCCGACGGATTATTTTTCAGTTAGTAGAGAAGCCGACAGGGTGCTCAGAGACCGTGGCAAGCTGCTGATCTATGATTTCTATGCTCCTACCGCGTACAGCAAGACCTATGTTCATCGTGATGGGATCCTGACGCGTAAGATGGAATGGAGTCGCATGTTCACGTGCAACCCGGCTTACACTCTAGTTCATCGCGAGTTCGCCACACATGGCCCCGGAGATTTACATGAAGCGGATGCGCGAGTGACAGTAGATGTTCTGGTGAAGGATGTCAGCACAGCATTTCCGCTTTTGCCCTAGCATCGATTTGGTTGTATTCCGTGCTCCTCAAACCATCGCTGAGATTATGATCGTCGCTGTTCTGCAGGCGCGGGTTTCGTCCTCCCGTCTGCCCGGCAAAGTCACCAAGCCGATCCTCAACGTTCCCATGCTGGCGCGCCAAATCGAGCGCGTAGGACGGGCTCGTCGCCTCGATCAACTCATCGTCGCGACAAGCGCTGAAAAATCGGATGCTGAGATCGTCGCGTTATGCGAAGCCTCGTCCGTTCTTTGCTATCGAGGCTCGCTCGACGACGTGCTCGATCGCTGCTATCAGGCCGCAATGCCATATAAGCCAGCCTATGTCGTGCGCCTGACAGGCGATTGTCCTTTAGCCGACTGGACCCTGATCGACCGCGCGATTGATTTTTGCATCAAGGGCGAGTTTGACTACGCGTCAAATGCGCTGCGGCCGACGTGGCCGGACGGCCTCGACGTCGAAGTCATGCGTTTCTGCGCTTTGGAGCAGGCTTGGCTGGAGGCTAAACTTCCTTCGGAACGCGAACATGTGACGGCGTTCATACATCGGCGGCCACAGCGGTTCCGCCTCGGCAGTCTCGAGCAGGAGATTGACATGTCGGCGTTGCGTTGGACCGTCGACAAATCGGCGGACTTTAAGTTCGTGACCGAGATCTACGAAGCTTTATATCCAGACAATCCGGCTTTCACGACAGCTGATATTCTTGCCTTGTTGCAAGCGCGTCCCGAGCTTGTGGCGTTGAACGCCACGATAGGCCGCAATGAAGGTCTCAAGAAATCACAAGCCGCAGATGCAGCCTTTTTGGCTGCCCGGAGAAGCTAATGCAGAAGCGCTATGTCCGCTCTGAAGAGATGCTCGAACGAGCGCTCAGGGCGATGCCTCTTGGATGCCAAACATTCAGCAAGAGCTATACGCAATATCCGCGCGGGGTCTCGCCCTATTTTGCGCTGCGAGGCAAGGGCTGCACGTTGTGGGACCTTGACGGCAACGAATATGTCGATTTCATCAACGGTCTCGCGGCGATAACGCTGGGCTATTGCGACCCGGACGTGGACTTGGCGGTGCGCAGCCAGCTGGAAGACGGCGTAATCTTCACGCTTGCTCACCCCCTCGAGACCGAGGTCGCCGAAGCGATCATTGGTATGGTGCCGTCGGCCGAAATGGTGCGCTTCGGCAAGAACGGCTCGGACGCGACGGCCGGCGCGGTGCGCGCTGCACGGGCTTTCACTGGACGCGACCGCGTCGCGGTCTGTGGCTATCACGGTTGGCAGGATTGGTACATAGGCGCGACCGCGCGCAATCGCGGCGTTCCCAAATCGACGCGTGAATTGACACAGACTTTCGCCTACAACGACCTTGAAAGTTTGCAGGCCTTGTTCGCCGCTTATCCTGGCGAAATCGCTGCCGTCGTTATGGAGCCAATGAATATCGCCTGGCCGGCTCCAGGCTTTCTCGAAGGCGTTCGGGAATTGACCCGGGAGCAGGGCGCGCTGCTTATATTCGACGAGACCATCACCGGCTTCCGCTTCGCCAATGGCGGGGCGCAGGAACTGTTCGGCGTCATTCCGGATCTCTCCGCTTTCGGAAAGGGTCTCGCGAACGGCTTTCCGCTCTCGGCCGTCGCCGGGCGGGCGGACGTGATGAAGGAGTTCGAAGAGATTTTCTTCTCCTTCACCATGGGCGGCGAATGCCTGTCCCTTGCCGCGGCCAAAGCGGTTCTCGCAAAGCTTAATCGCGAGCCTGTTATCAAGACGATGGCGACGCGCGGGCAACGTCTGTTAGAGGGCGTGGCGGAGCGAATAGAACGCCATGGCGTCGGCGCACTTCTGTCGACGTCGGGACATCCGACCTGGACGTTCCTGTCCTTCTGCGACGCCAACGGAGTGAGTTTGTGGGAGATCAAGACGTTATGGATGCAGGAGATTATGGCGCGAGGCGTCCTTTCATTTGGTACTCACAACGTCAGTTTTGCCCATGAAGAAGCGGATGTCGATCATTTGCTGGCGGTTTACGATGAAGTGTTTCCTATTTTGAGAGAGGCGGTCTATGGCGAGAATTTCGCGCGATACCTGCGCTGCAAGCCGCTTCAACCCCTATTTCGCGTGAGATGACGGTGGCGGCCGGCTCACAGCGGCGCGCGATATTTCGCGCCGATGCTTCGAGCCGGATCGGCGGCGGCCATGTTATGCGCTGCCTCACCCTTGCGGAGTATATGGCCGCCGACGGCTGGGCGGTAGGCTTCGCCTGCGTGTCCGAGAGCCGCGCCATCGCGCCGCATCTGAACGACATCGCCGAACTGCTGGAAGGGCGGGACCTCCAGTCCCTCGACGCCGAAGCTCTGGCTCGGCGCTGGCCCTCAGGCTGCGACATCCTTGTCGTCGATCATTATTCGCTCGACGCCCGCTTCGAGAGCTCGTGCCGCGGCTGGGCCAAGGCCGTGGTCGTTATCGACGATCTTGCTGACAGACCCCACGATTGCGATCTTCTGCTCGATTCGACGCTTGGACGCAGCGCCGCCGACTATACCCGCTTGGTTCCCGCAGGCGCCCTGGTGCTGGTTGGCCCGGATTATGCGCTGCTGCGAGCCGAATTCGCGGCGACCCGAGAGTGGTCGTTTGCGCGGCGTGCGTCGGTCGATAAAGTCGAACGCATCCTCGTTTCGTTTGGCCTCACCGATATCGGCGGCGTCACGGCGCGGGTCGTTCGCCCGTTGCTTGACTTCGATTCAACCTTCCGGATCGATGTCGTTTTGGGTCCGGTGACGCCGAGCAGATCCGAACTGGAAGATCTCGCGGCCCGCCATCCACATCTTCGTCTTCATGTCGATCCCCCTGACATGGCCCGACTGATGGCGGAGGCCGACCTCGCTGTAGGAGCCGGCGGCACGACCAGTTGGGAGCGTTGCTGCCTCGGATTGCCGACCGTATTGCTCATCCTTGCCGAAAATCAGCAGCTCGTTGCGAACCGTCTTGAGCAAGCGGGCGCTGTTGTGACGGCTAGAATGTCTGAGTTGGGCGCCGCGGACGTGGTTGCAAAAGTCGCCCATTTTGTCGCCAACGCCGCATCCTTGCGGAAAGCAGCGATAAGCGCGGCAGCCGTCGTCGATGGGCGCGGAAGCGTGCGGATAATAACCGCAGTTGACGATCTTTTCGCACCGCTCAGGCAATTGGGATTTCGCGTCGACGTCCGTGCTGCGTCGCTACACGACAGCGAACTCGTCTGGTCTTGGCGCAATGATCCCGCCAGCCGTGCAAACTCTCGCAGCAGCGGTCTTGTGCCTTTGGCGGATCACGAACTTTGGTTTGCAAAGATGCTTGCCGATCCCAATAGCTTCATGTTCATCGGCATTGTCGAGAACGAGCCGATCGGGGTCGTGAGGTTTGATCGGGCGAAGCATGGAGATTTCGAAGTCAGTATCAATCTCGCTCCGGAGCGGCGCGGCTGCGGGCTTGGAGCAAGGTTGCTCTCGGCGGCCTGTGCCTCTCTCCATTCGCTTACGCCGCACGCTGCGTTCCTGGCGCAAGTCAGGACCGATAACGTCGCGTCGCGGCGAATATTTGAGGCCAGTCGGTTCGAACTGATCAACGCGGCCGATAATTTCTTGACCTACCGGCGTTCTGGGCGCGGACCGCGAATCTCTTGACTTTTTTGGAGGCCAAACTCGATGCTAGCGATGCGTCGAATAGAGGCTTTTGTGTATAATGAGGATTTCAGAGTCATCCCACGCGTCCGACAAAAGTCTCGATCCCTGCACGGCTTTGACGAGTTTTCGGGAAGAAATTCCATGCACGCAGAGGCGGAAATCGAAATAGCCGGCCGCAAGATCGGGTCCGCGCACGCCCCATTCGTCATCGCGGAAATGTCGGCCAACCATAACGGCGACATTGATCGAGCCTTCGCTCTGATCGAGGCCGCGGCGGAAGCCGGCGCCGACGCGATAAAATTGCAGACCTATACGCCCGATACCCTGACGCTCGATCACGACGGGCCGGAGTTCCGCATCAAGGGGGGTTTGTGGGACGGCTACCGGCTCTACGACCTCTACAAGGAGGCGCAGACACCGTGGGAGTGGCACGAAGCCCTTTTTAAGAAGGGACGCCAACTGGGCCTCATTGTTTTCAGCTCACCCTTTGACGAGACGGCGATCGATTTGCTTGAGGAACTTGGCGCGCCAGCCTACAAGATCGCTTCCTTCGAGGCTGGGGATCACGCGCTGATTCGACGGGCCGCACGCACTGGCAAGCCGTTGATTATTTCGACCGGCATGGCTGATTTGGCCGAGATCGGCGAAGCTGTGGCGGTCGCACAGGAAGCCGGTGCCCAGGACATCGTACTGCTCCATTGCACCAGCGCTTATCCTGCGCCGCCAGGAGACATGGATCTCCGCACGATTAGGCATCTTGCAGAGACCTTCAACGTCGTAAGCGGCTTATCCGATCATACTCTGGGAACGGCCGTCGCGGTGGCTGCGGTGGCTCTTGGCGCCGCGGTCATCGAAAAGCATTTTACCTTGAGCCGCAGCGACGGCGGTCCCGATGCCGCTTTTTCCCTTGAACCGCAGGAACTCAAGCAACTCACGCGCGACGCGCGCTTCGCCTGGGAGGCGCTGGGCACGATCAATTACGATCGGAAGCCGAGCGAGATCGCCAATCTGACATTCCGGCGGTCGCTTTACGTGGTGCGGGATATCGCCGAAGGCGAAGTTCTGACGACAGCAAATGTGCGGGCGATTCGGCCAGGCTTTGGTCTCGCGCCCAAGCATCTCGATCAGGTTATCGGCCGTCAGGCCAGAGTCCCGCTCGTAAGGGGCACCCCGCTCAAATGGGATCTGCTCGCTTGACTTTCGTGAATAGCATCCTTCCGCAAAATCCCCTCGGCCGCACCGGTCTTAAGGTTTCCCACCTCGCCCTCGGGACAGCCGCCCTTGGGCTCGACTATGGCTTGCCAGGGTCGGCCGACTTTGACCGACCGAGCTTCGAGGCGGCGGCGGGCCTGGTTCGCCGCTGCCTTAACGCCGGCGTTAACTTCTTCGACACCGCTCCCGCTTATGGCGTCGCGGAGGAAATATTGGGGGCCGCGTTGGCCGATGCGCCGGATGCGGTGATCGCCTCCAAGGCCGCCGTGACTTCTGCCCGCGATGGCGCCGCGCCTCCCGAGGTGCTTGGCGAATTGCGTCGTTCCGTTGAAGCCAGTTTGAAGCGGCTCGGGCGCGACCGGCTCGACATTCTCAAACTTCACTCGGCCACCGAGGAGGACCTGCGGGACGAACGGCTGCTTCGCGCGCTCGACACGCTGCGGGCGGAGGGCTTGACGACCGCCACAGGAGCGACAGTCTACGGCGAAACGGCGGCGCTGGCCGCCATCGGGTCCGGGGTGATCGATGTCGTCCAGGTCGCATTCAACCTTTTGGACCAGCGCGCGTCCGTTCGGGTTTTTCCCGAAGCCGGTCGGCAGGGCGTCGCGCTTGTTATCCGGTCCGCCCTGCTGAAGGGAGCCTTGACGCCGCGATGGCGCAATTTGCCGGTGGGGTTAGCCGGTCTGCGGCGGGCCGTCGGCCGGATCATCGATGATCTTGAACTGGATGAGAGCGACCTGGCGGCGACGGCGCTGCGCTTCTGCCTCGGCCACGGGGCGCCGGTTTCCTCGGTGCTTATTGGAGTTGTCTCCACAGAGGAACTCGATCGAGCGCTGGTCGCCGCCGCCGCCGGACCGCTGCCGTCCGATCTATTGTCTCGAATCGCCAACTGCGCCATCGCGGACGAGGCCCTCCTCAATCCGTCGCATTGGCCCACATGATGGCGGGGTTCGATGCGCGAAGAGAGGCGCTGTCCTTCACGCGAAGCGAACGCCCAAATTAGTTCGTAACTGCCAAATATGACCGCACCCGCGTTCGTGGCCGGCGAATAGGCGACGTCAGACATTTCGTCTGACCCAGGCCGGGAGCACCCTTTGAGCCAGAGCGAAGTCGGCCGGCGTGCCTATATCTATGAAGTCCGCTTCGGTTGCGAATGCTTCGATCGAAAGACCGTCCACATGGCCGTGCAGGATTTCCTGTTCGAACGAGAATGCTCCGTTAAAAGGCAAGCGAGTCCGAAGATCCGAGCGCAGCAGATAGTTTCCTGAATTCACAAGGCCTGGACCCGCGGCGCCCTTCTCTTCAAATCCAAGAATTCGGGCGCCATCGAGCTTGACGGAACCGTAGCGGGAGCGGTCGGCGACGGGACGCACGGCGACGAGAATATCCGCTTTGGGTTGGCTTGCCGCGAAAGCGGCGTAATCCAGCGCGAGATAGGTGTCGCCATTGAGAGCGAAAACGCGTTCGTCCTGACACTTCGATAGCGCTTGCCAAAGCGCGCCGCCCGTCCCGAGCGGGCATTCCTCCCGGCTAAACTCTATCGAGAGTTGCACGAACCGGCCGTCGACCGCTTGTTCGATCATTTCGCCACGATGACCGATCGCCAGAATGACCCGAGCGACCCCGGCCGCTTGAAGACTTTCGAGAATATAAAATAGGAATGGACGCCCGGCGACGGGGGCCAAGGGTTTTGGAACCTCGCTCACGACCGAGCGGAGACGGGTTCCAAAGCCTCCGGCCAAAACAATGGCTTCCCGAACGTCAATCATGATACTTCCTTCGAGGGGCGAAATTCGCGACGGCCATCTGGACGGCCGGCGCACGACGCCAGTAGGCTCTTTTACGTATGAGGGATAACAAAATTTGATTATTCGCTCGCGGGCTCCGCTTCGCCTCGGATTGGCGGGCGGCGGAACCGATTTATCGCCGTATTGCGATCTGCATGGCGGCCACGTGCTCAATGCGACGATAGACATGTACGCCTACGCGCACATCGAAACGCGGGAAGACGGTCGCGTCTCCTTCGAAGCGGCCGATATCGGCGCCAAATGGGAAGGGGTCGCGAAAGAGAGGATCGAGATCGGGGCTCCTTTACGGCTCCACGAGGCCGTATACAACAGAATTGTCCGGGAGTTCAGACGGGGCGATCCTCTCTCCTTCAGAATGGTGACGTATTGCGACGCGCCGCCGGGGTCGGGATTAGGATCTTCCTCCACAATGGTCGTCGCCATGATCAAGGCTTTTGTGGAATGGCTGCGTCTGCCGCTCGGCGAATATGATGTCGCGCGCATGGCCTTCGAGGTGGAGCGCCGCGATATCGGGTTTAGCGGCGGGCGGCAAGATCAGTATGCCGCCACGTTCGGCGGGTTTAACTTCATGGAGTTTTACGCCAAGGACCACGTGATCGTAAATCCTTTGCGCATCAAGCAATGGATTCTGTCCGAGCTTGAGGCCTCGATCGTGCTGTTCTACTCAGGCGCCTCACGCGCCTCCGCCGAGATTATCGATCAACAGATTTATAACGTCAAAGACGGCGACCAGGACTCCATCGCGGCGATGGATGAAATGAAACGAGACGCGCTTGGCATGAAGGAAGCCGTGCTTAAGGGCGACTTTCGGAGTTTTGCCGAATTGATGGGGAAATCTTGGCGCGCCAAGAAAAGGACGGCGTCAAGCGTCAGCAATCCAATGATCGAAGACATGTTTTCTATTGCACTGCATGCGGGCGCCGTCGCCGGCAAGGTATCGGGCGCGGGCGGAGGCGGCTTTATCGTGTTCATGGTCGATCCGACGAGGCGTCAAGGCCTTATCGGCGCTTTGAACAAAGCCGAAGGCCGCGTCATGCCGTGCCATTTCACGAAGCATGGCACGGAAGGGTGGCGAATTGATTGAGTTAGCCGACCGATATTTTTCGGCCCAATGCCAGGAAGTATCCTAGCAATGAGCGCCCCGCCTCATCCAGTTTGTCGGGAGTCGCTCCTTTCACTACCAATGGCGTCTGGGCCGTCTGGGCGCGGTTCATCTATTGGAAGGCTGGTCGTGATAAATACGCTCGTGATTATGCTTTGCATTGCCGCGGGTGCTATCTTTTCTTATTCGCGTGGGCAAGACGTTAATTATGATCAATTGAACTACCATTTTTACATCGCGCATGCTTTCTTGACGGATCGCCTCAGCCAAGACGTAGCGCCAGGACAGATTATTCATAGCTTCTTTAGTCCTGTTATTTACTTGCCATTCTACTTTTTGGTGCGGAATTTTCCGCCGCAAGTTGTTGGAATGGCGCTTGGCGGACTTCACGGGCTCAACTTTTGGCTGGTGGGGATCATCGCGTGGATTATTACCAGCTCGATCCCACGACCAGCGCGAATTGCAATAGTGTCCGCCGCTATAGCTATCTCTGCCGCCAGCCCTATGGCTTTGGCCGAGATCGGCACGTCATTTGCGGATATTCTTGTTTCGCTACTCGTTCTCGGAGGATTGGCCCTTCTGATGAGCGCCGACCTGCAATATGGCCGAAGGGCATCGACAACGATCTGCATAGGGCTCGCCGGCGCTTTGCTGGGGGCTGCAACGAGTCTTAAGCTCACCTGCGCCGTGTTTTCCGTGGCTCTGGCGTTTGCCTCTTTGGCTGGCTGGAAACACTGGCAGGATCGTTTGACCGCCGTCCTGACGACCGCATTCGGAGCGGTGATTGGCTTTGTGGCGGGCGGCGGGTTCTGGTACCTCTTGATGTGGCGGAAGTTCCAGAATCCGGTCTTTCCGTATTTCAACGCCCTGTTCCGCTCGCCAGACTACCCAAGCGCCAAGTCCTTCTTTGACCCGCGGTTCGTTCCGCATAATGTGGTAGATGCCTTGAGCTACCCGTTCCTGTGGACACGCACGCAACAGATCACCGACGAACTGCTTTTCCGGGATATTCGGTTTGCTTCCTTTATTATTCTGGGCGCGCTCGCATGCGCGCGTCAATTCGCGCAACGCACCCAATTGGTCTCAAGAGCGCCGCCGATTACTCCAGCCAGCCGCCGGCTTATCTCATTCTTCGTGATCGCCTTCTGTTTATGGATGTATATTTGGTCAATTCAACGCTATATCGTTGTGCTCGAGCTGCTTTTAGGTCCCGCGCTTGTCGCGCTACTTCAATGGTCCGGCATTGGGCGGATCGGTCGCGGCTGGGCGCTGGCGGCGATCGGAGGAGCGCTCGCCGTCGCCTGTGCGGTAACGGTAGTGGCTCCCGACTTTGGTCATCTACGCTGGGACCACACTTGGTATACAGTTGACATTCCTCCCGCCGCTAATGCGCATCCCGTGTATTTTCTTGATGGCGAACCCCTTTCTTATGTAGCGCCAAAATTGCAGCCGGGGTCCGCTGTGATCGACGTCATCGCTTGGGAGAATCTCGCGTCAATGGGCGATACGGTGTTTCAGCGGCGCGTGAAAGCTCTTCTGGCGGATCCGGACAATGACGAATTGCGAGCGATCGCGTTAGGACCGCTCTCCCAAAGTTTCAAAACGACAATGGCGCAATACGGGCTCACGCCAGAGCGCGATTGTGCGACCACTTCCGGGCGGCCTGCGCCGCTTACTTGGTGCCATCTGAAACGAGTATTATCCACGAATTGATTGCCTCCTAAGTGCAGAATTGGGGGCTTGTGTCGAGCTTTCCGTTCGCCTCGACGCTGCCGGCGCTTGAAGCCGCAACTCGCAGGTTATTCTGTTTTGCGCCTCGCTCTCCCGTTGCAATGATCGTGCGATTTTGACATTGTCTCACGGGACCGTGAACGACTAGCCGACGGAAAAACGCTTTTGATTGGATCCAGCCGCTCCGGATAAGTTTGAAGAATAAGTTTGGAATCCCATAAATGCTGTCTGATCTCGTCGCTCGGCCAACTATATCAAAGCAGCAGATCGTTTCGGGGCAAACTTCTGCTTCGATTGCGGTCCTCATTCCATGCTTTAATGAGGCTAAAACGATCGCGGATGTGGTCGAAGACTTTCGCTCCAGTCTTCCCGGAGCTTCGCTCTATGTATACGATAATAACTCGACAGATGGGACCGCGGAGATAGCCCGCCAGCACGGGGCTATCGTCCGAACTGAGCACCGCCAGGGCAAAGGAAATGTCGTTCGGCGAATGTTTTCCGACATCGACGCCGATATCTATTTACTTGTCGATGGCGACGCGACTTATGACGCCGCCGCCGCGCCCCGCGTCGTTTCAGAACTACTGAGCGGTCCTTTCGACCAAGTGAATGGGGCGAGAATTCATGCGGCCGTCGGCGCATATCGTCCCGGGCACATGCTCGGAAACAAGTTATTGACGGGGTTCGTCTCGTTTATATTTGGCGCACGAAGTAAAGACATGCTATCCGGCTATAAGGCGCTGTCGCGGCGCTTTGTTAAATCATTTCCCGCCGCAAGCACCGGTTTCGAGATAGAAACAGAGCTTCTTGTGCATGCCCTCGATCTTGACCTGCCGGTGTCCGAAGTCGACACCGAATTCAAGGAGCGACCCGTCGGTTCGGCCAGTAAACTTTCGACTGTAAGGGATGGTTTCCGCATTCTTTGGCTGATTCTGCATCTCATCCGCGATCTCCTTCCATTGCAATTTTTCTCTATCGTGGGCGGGATACTTGTCTTGTCATCGACGGCAATGGGAATTCCGCTTATCGGCGAATTTATCGAGACCGGATTGGTCCGGCGCCTGCCGACGGCTGTGTTGGCTGTAGGCGTCATGGTTTTGGGGGTTCTCGCATTTTTCGCAGGACTTATTCTCGATAGCGTGGCTAAAGGTCGACGCGAATCGAAGTTATTGATATATTTAAATTATCCGCCGGTAGGCGGCGATCTGCGCGCCTCTTGAAATGCTGAGGCGCTTTTCACGTTTTCTCGGAATCGGAGCTGCGGGATTTCTCATTGATCTTGGTGTTTTCGCAGCCGCGCTTAACTGGACGAAGGTCGGACCGATTGCAAGTCGCTGCATTAGCTTTGGGGTCGCCGTTATCTTCACGTGGAAGATGAATCGGACCTATACCTTTGCCGACAAAGCTTCCTTGCGCCCTTCGAGCGAACTCGGGCGGTATTTTCTCTCAAGCCTGCTCGCGGGATTCTGCAACCTTGGGGTCTACTCCGCTTTAATATTCAGGTTTGGAGCTGCGACGCCCATACCCTATCTCGCTATGATGGCTGGCGTCGGCGCCGGACTCTTGGTGAATTTCGTTCTTTATGATCGGGTGGTGTTTCGCCGAAATCAAGCTTCTGTCTGATGATCCACGTCTTTAGCTCCAGCGCAGGCGGGATGACGACCGCGTTGAGGTTTTTTGAGCCTAGCGTATTATTTGAAACAATATCGTCATATGCGCTTGCGAAGCCAAAAGCGCGCGATTGCTCCCATCGGCTGTCAGACAAGAAACTTAGCCCTCTATGATACACGTTCCAGCTTACTGGCCCCAGCTTGGAATCGGACGCTCTCTCACCGTAGTCTTCGATCCTGCTTTGACGCAAAAGTGGTCATTCGACATTGAACGGGGTCAGTACCGACTGGATGAGTCCGACGAGAATGGCGAATGGATTTGTGCCTGGTTCTATGTGGTCTCGGAGAGAGGCGTTGTCGAGACAGGCAACGCCTATCCAAATTATGCGGCGCTTCGGAGGCTGAGAAAGGAGCGTCGAACCAACTATGCGACGGGCTACGAGAATCTGTGGGGCCTCCGCCAATCGATTGGATCCGTCATTGACCAGCGGGTGGCCCAGGCCGGACTTTTTCGACTTCAAGGACGGAACTACGTTCGGTTCGAAGCGGCCGACATAGAGCTCTCAATTGGCGAGAAGAAGTTGTCCTGCCTAAAGATGTTCCGCGAGGAGGCTTGGGGCTCCGCCAAAAAGCGGGCCTATTATTACATGGCTCCCGGACTCGGGTTCGTCGGGTTCGACTGGTTGGGCGACAGCGGCCAGAAGTGGCGGCAGCGGGCGATCAGCTGTCGCTCGAGCGGCGGCGATTACGAAGCGTCAGGAATCAAATAACAACCGGGCCGCTTATGATGCTCGTTTAAAACGCTGAACGATAGCCGCCGGCGAAGGCCGCGATACGTTGCCCTCAGGCGGCGCCGTCCATGCCGCCGTCGGCGAGAAATTTCTCAAGCCAGTGAATGTCGTAGAGCCCGTTCTGGATGTCTGGGTTGCGCACCAGCGTCTGGAACAGCGGAATGGTGGTGTCGATGCCGTCGATGATGAATTCATCGAGGGCGCGGCGCAGGCGCAGCAAGGCTTCGTTGCGGCTCCGCCCGTGCACGATCAGCTTGCCAACAAGGGAGTCATAGGTCGGCGGGATCGTGTAGCCGGCATAGACCGCGCTGTCCACCCGAACGCCGAGGCCGCCCGGCGGATGATAGTAATTGATCGTCCCGGGCGAGGGCCGGAACGTCGCCGGATGCTCGGCGTTGATGCGGCACTCGATGGCGTGGCCGCTGAAGGTCACTTCCTCCTGGGTGAGGCTGAGTTCGGAACCCGCCGCGATCTTGATCTGCTCGTTGACGAGATCGACCCCCGTGATCATCTCCGTCACTGGATGCTCGACCTGAATGCGGGTGTTCATCTCGATGAAATAGAACTTGCCGTCCTCATACAGGAATTCGATGGTGCCGGCGCCGGCGTAGCGCAATTCACGCATGGCTTTGGCGCAGATTTCGCCGATGGCGAGACGTTGTGACTGATTCAGCGCCGGCGACGGACTTTCCTCCCACACCTTCTGATGGCGCCGCTGCAGCGAGCAGTCGCGTTCGCCGAGATGAATGGCGTTGCCGAAGCCGTCGCCGAGAATCTGGATCTCGATATGGCGCGGCTTCTCGAGAAATTTCTCGAGATAGACCGAATTCATCGCCAAAGGCCGCCTTCGCCTCCATGCGGGCGGTCTCCAGCGCGGCGGGCAGGTCTTCCGCGCCATAGGCGATCTTCATGCCCCTCCCGCCGCCGCCCGCCGCCGCCTTGATGAGCACCGGATAGCCGAGGTCCTTGGCCACGGCGAGCGCCTCGACGTCGTCGGTGATCGCGCCGGGCGAGCCTGGAACGCAGGGGATGCCGAGCCGCGCCGCCGTGCGCTTGGCCTCGATCTTGTCGCCCATCAGCCGGATATGTTCCGGCCGCGGGCCGACGAAGGCGATGTGATGGTCGGCCAGAATCTCGGCGAACCGAGCGTTCTCGGAGAGAAATCCATAACCGGGATGCAGCGCCTCGGCTCCGGTGATTTCGCAGGCGGCAAGCAGCGCCGGAATATTGAGATAGGATTCGCGTGCGGCGGGCGGCCCGACGCAGACCAATTCGTCGGCGAGCTTCACATGCATGGCGTCGGCGTCGGCGGTGGAGTGCACCGCGACCGTCGCAATGCCGAGCTCCTTCGCCGCGCGCAGGATGCGCAGGGCGATTTCGCCGCGGTTGGCGATGAGAATTTTTTCGAACATGTCAGTCCACCGGAACCGCGGCGCTCATTCGATCACGAAGAGCGGCTGGCCATATTCGACGGGTTGACCATCCTCGACGAGAATGCGGGTGACAGTGCCAGCGACGGGCGCGACAATCTCATTGAACGTCTTCATGGCTTCGACGAGCAATAGCTTGTCGCCGGCCTTGACGACGGAGCCGACCTCGACAAAGGGCGGCGCCTCGGGCGAAGCCCGCAGATAGGCGGTGCCGACCATCGGCGACTTGACGGCGCCGGGCGCGTCGGCCTCGGCCGTTTCGACGGGCGACGCCGTGGCGGAAGCTGGAGCCGCGGGCGCTGCAGCGGGCGGCGCGGCTGCCGTCATCTGACGCGCCACCCTGATCTTGGTGTCGCCCTGGGCGATTTCGATCTCGGTCAGGCCGAGTCGCGTCAAAATCCGTGCGAGCGTCTCGACGAGTTCGGCGTCCAGCACGCTGTTTGGCGCGGGCGCGGCGGCTTTCGGCCCCGAATATTTCATTTTCCTCAACTTTCACTGGCCGTGGCGAGGGCGATGCAGGCGTCGAGCGCGAGACGGTAGGACAAGGCGCCAAAACCAAGAATGACGCCCTGCGCCACAGGAGAGATATAGGAACGGCGGCGAAAGTCTTCGCGGGCATGGACGTTAGAGAGATGCACCTCGACGACCTTCGCCTTGGCGCCCCTTATCGCGTCCCGAAGCGCGATCGAGGTATGCGTGTAGGCCCCCGCGTTGAGGATAATGGGCTCCCCCTTCAGCCCGGCGTCCTGCACCCAGCCGACGAGATCGCCCTCATGGTTGCTTTGCCGGAAATTGAGGGAGATCCCTCGGTCGGCGCAGATCGCCGCAAGCTCCGCCGCGATTGAATCGAGGGTCGCGGAGCCGTAAAGCTCCGGCTCCCTCGATCCAAGCAGATTGAGGTTTGGCCCGTTCAGGCAATGGACGGCTTTCATTGGGGACCCGGCAACGGAACTCGGTGAGAGGGCGGACGCCCGCAGGCGAATGCATAGCCGGGATCAAAAAGCAAGGGAAGCCCGCCCTTTGCGCCTGGGCTCGCGCAATGCTCGGCGAAGATTAGGGGCGTCTATGCTGATGATTCGAAGCTCGAATCCGCTGAAATTCACGGGGCCGGTCGGCAAGCTTTGGATTGCGTCGACCTTACCGGGATTGGAAGCGACCCGCCGGGCGCGAAAAAATTAGATTTGCGTTCTTCGCTCCAATGCTTATAAGGGGAAAGTTAGGCGCGTGGCTCTCCGGCTCCGCGCCATGTTTTTTTGCGCGGCCGAAGGTTCTCGTCCGCCGAGTCTTCATCCGCAATCTACGTCGAGGCGTTTCTTTGGCGATGGCCAATCCGTTCCAGTTCCTTCAGGAAGTTCGCGCCGAGGCTGGCAAGGTTACCTGGCCGACGCGCCGCGAGACTTTGATCACGACCGGTCTCGTCATTCTCATGGTGCTCTTCGCCGCGCTGTTTTTCGTCGCGGTCGATCAGGCGCTGCGGTTCTTTGTGACGTTGATCCTGAGTATCGGGCATTGAACGCATTTCAACAGAGGCCGGAAGCTGTTCCGATGAGCGCGCGCTGGTACATCGTCCACGCCTATTCGAATTTCGAAAAGAAGGTCGCCGAATCGATCAGCGAACAGGCGGCGCAGCGTGGGCTCGCCGCCAAGTTCGAGGAAATACTGGTTCCGACCGAGCAGGTCGTCGAGGTGCGGCGCGGCCGCAAGATCAATTCAGAACGCAAGTTTTTTCCCGGCTATGTGCTTGTGAAATGCGATCTGTCTGACGATATCTACCATCTCATCAAGAACACGCCGAAGGTGACGGGCTTTCTTGGCGCCGACAAGAAGCCGATGCCGATATCGGACGCCGAGGCCGATCGCATCAAGGGCCAGGTCGCCGAAGGCGTCGATCGTCCCAAGGCTTCGATCTCGTTCGAAATCGGCGAGACGGTGCGGGTGGCCGACGGCCCCTTCGCCTCTTTCAACGGCGTCGTCGAGGAAGTCGACGAGGCCCGCTCGCGGGTCAAGGTCGCGGTGTCGATCTTTGGCCGGGCGACGCCGGTCGAGCTGGAATACGCTCAGGTCGAAAAGATCTGAGGCTGTCGCGGCCGGGCGGCGCGGGCCGTTCCGCGCTGGAGCATCGACCCGAAGGGGAAACCCGGTTTCGGTAAAATCCGAACGCTCGGGCGAATAAGGCGGCGGCTCCGATTCCGTCGGAGCGTCCGCCGCTTCATAGACGTGGGAGACGAGGTCCGGCGCGCCACGCCGAGCCCAACGTCGCACCACGACCGCAACCGCCGCCGAGGTCTTGCTCGACTTTGGCCGGCTTGCCTGGGAGTAAATTGCAATGGCGAAGAAGATCACGGGTTACGTGAAGCTTCAGGTGCCGGCCGGGGCGGCCAATCCGTCGCCCCCGATCGGCCCCGCGCTTGGTCAGCGCGGCTTGAACATCATGGAGTTCTGCAAGGCCTTCAATGCGCGCACCGCGCAGATGGAGAAGGGCACGCCGATCCCGGTCGTCATCACGGCCTATGCGGACCGCTCCTTCACCTTCGACATGAAGCTGCCGCCGGTCTCCTATTTTCTGAAGAAGGCTTCGGGCGTCGCCTCCGGATCGAAAACGACGGGGCGCGGCTTCGTCGGCAAGATCACGAAGGCGCAGATCAAGGAGATCGCCGAAAAGAAACTGCCTGATCTGAATTGCGCGAGCGTCGACGCCGCCGCGACGATGATCGAGGGCTCCGCCCGTTCGATGGGCCTCGAGATCGTAGGGTAGCAAGATGGCGCACATTGGAAAACGCGTGGTCAAGGCGCGCGAAGGCATCGACCGCATCAAGCTATACCCGCTTCTCGACGCAGTCAGGCTGGTCAAGGAGCGGGCCAGCGCGAAATTCGACGAAACGGTCGAAATCGCTATGAATCTCGGCGTCGATCCGAAGCATGCCGATCAGATGGTGCGCGGCGTCGTCAATCTGCCGAACGGCACCGGACGCACGCTGCGGGTCGCAGTGTTCGCGCGCGGGGCGAAGGCCGACGAGGCGAAAGCCGCTGGCGCCGACATCGTCGGCGCCGAGGATCTGGTGGCGACGGTTCAGGGCGGCACGATCGATTTCGACCGCTGCATCGCGACGCCCGACATGATGCCGCTGGTCGGCCGTCTCGGCAAGGTGCTGGGCCCGCGCGGCCTGATGCCCAACCCGAAGGTCGGCACCGTGACCATGGACGTGACCGCCGCCGTCAAGGCGTCCAAGGGCGGCGCGGTCGAGTTCCGCGTCGAGAAGGCCGGCATCGTGCAGGGCAGCGTCGGCAAGGCTTCCTTCGAGGACGAAAAGCTGGTGGACAATATCGCAGCCTTCGTCGATGCCGTGTCGAAGGCCAAGCCGCAAGGCGCGAAAGGGACATATATTCAGAGGGTTGCGATTTCGTCGACAATGGGTCCGGGAGTCAAGGTCGATCCCGCGACGGTCACGCTCTAGGCCCGTTTCGCCGCAGGCGGGGCGATAATTTTCGAATTATCGCTTGACATGTGGGAAAATCCGCAATCGGAGCTTGGCAGCGCGGCGCAGTTGGTTTAAGGAGAAGGTTCGGGGTCGGTTGGAGATGACGATCCCGCACCCATATAGCTTCCGCGACGGCGAGCAGCCTCTTTGACTTGCAAGTTCGGCTTGTCTGCAAAAAGCGTTCGTTGTCCGGTGGATGAGGCTGGAGGATAGGCGGCGACGCCTGTCCCTTCCGGCCATGTCCTGTCCAAGACTGCAGGCGCTCAAGTCCATCTGATGGGCCTGAGCTTAATGTTCGCTCAGCGGTTCGGTTCGGTCCTTCGGGTTCGGTCGCGCCGCTGAAAGGGCCGGCATAGACGGGGTAATAGCAAGATTTTGGATGCGAGGCCGGCCCGTCCGTCCTGGCGTTCCTTCGATTTTGGTCTACTCCCTCTGTCCGGATCGGCGTTTGCCTTCCGGGGACAGGCACAGCGCAGCTTTCGGGCGCGGGCTTCGCCCGTCTCAAAAGCGGCAAATGCAGCCAGCGGGTCCCGCCCGATCCGGTCGGGTCCCGCGCAAGGAGAACGCACTGTGGACAGAGCGGAAAAGAAAGAATGCGTTGAAGAACTCGCCGCCGTCTTTAAATCGACGTCGGCGGTAGTCGTCGCGCATTATTCCGGCCTGACAGTCGCTCAGATGCAGTCTCTGCGCAAGCAGATGCGTGCGGCTGGGGCGCAGGTTCAGGTCGCCAAGAACCGTCTCGTCAAGATCGCCCTCGAAGGCTCCGACGTCGCTTCGATTTCGAGCCTGATGCAGGGGCCGACCCTGATCGCCTATTCGAGCGATCCGGTCGCGGCGGCCAAGGTCGCCGTCGCTTTCGCCAAGGACAACGACAAGCTCGTGATCCTCGGCGGGGCGATGGGAAAGACCGCGTTGAACGTGGATGGCGTCAAGTCGCTCGCGACGATGCCCTCGCTCGACGAATTGCGCGCCAAGCTGCTCGGCCTTTTGCAGGCTCCGGCGACGAAACTCGCCCAGCTTACGACGGCTCCGGCCGCCAAGCTCGCGCGCGTCGTCGCGGCCTATGCCGAAAAAGACGCCGCCTGACGGCATTGATCTTGAAAGACCAAACCCAACAACTGACCTATCGAAGGACGCAACATGGCTAATCTGGAAAAAATCGTTGAGGATCTGTCGAGCCTGACTGTGCTCGAGGCGGCCGAACTCGCCAAGCTGCTTGAAGAGAAGTGGGGCGTCTCGGCGGCCGCCGCCGTCGCGGTGGCGGCGGGCCCCGGCGCCGGCGCGGCCGCGGCCGCCGCTCCCGTCGAGGAGCAGACCGAATTCACAGTCGTCCTCGCCGCCATCGGCGAGAAGAAGATCGAAGTCATCAAGGAAGTTCGCGCGGTGACTGGCCTTGGCCTCAAGGAGGCGAAGGATCTGGTCGAGGGCGCTCCGAAGCCGGTCAAGGAAGGGGTCTCCAAGGAGGAGGCCGAGAAGATCAAGGCCGCTCTCGAAAAGGCCGGCGCGAAGGTCGAGCTCAAGTGAGATTGATCGCCGTGGCGATCTAGATTTTCAAATCGGCGGCGCCCTGGAGACGGGGGGCCGTCGATCTGTTGCCGGAAGGTATGTTCGGACCTTTGCGGCCAATTCATTCGCGGCGCTTCGCCGCGCATAGGTACGGACAGGTCCCGCGGCGCCGACTTCAAGGCCGGGCGCGGATGAGGCGATGATCCTTGGGGGCGTCTCCCCTTAGGGCCAATCGCCGTTTTTGCAAAGGTGCAAGAGCGACATGGCTCATCATTCAGCGCAGACGTTCAACGGCCGCAAGCGTATCCGCAAATTTTTCGGGAACATCCGCGAAGTCGCGGAAATGCCCAACCTGATTGAAGTTCAAAAAGCATCCTACGACCAGTTTCTGCTCATCGACGAGCCGGAGGGCGGTCGCCCTGACGAAGGCCTGCAGTCCGTCTTCAAGTCGGTGTTTCCGATCGCCGATTTCTCCAATACCTCCCTGCTCGAATTCGTCAAATACGAGTTCGAGCCGCCGAAATACGACGTCGACGAGTGCCGCCAGCGCGGCATGACCTACGCCGCGCCCTTGAAGGTGACCTTGCGCCTCATCGTGTTTGACGTCGATCCCGACACGGCGGCGCGGTCGGTCAAGGACATCAAGGAGCAGGACGTCTACATGGGCGACATGCCGCTGATGACGATGAACGGCACCTTCATCGTCAACGGCACGGAGCGCGTCATCGTCTCGCAGATGCACCGGTCGCCGGGCGTGTTTTTCGATCACGACAAGGGCAAGAGCCATTCGTCGGGCAAGCTCCTTTTCGCGGCGCGCATCATTCCCTATCGGGGCTCCTGGCTCGACATCGAGTTCGACGCCAAGGACATCGTCTACGCGCGCATCGACCGGCGCCGCAAGATACCCGCGACCTCGGTGCTGTACGCGCTCGGCATGGACGGCGAGGAGATTCTCTCGACCTTCTACAAGACCGTGTTGCTGACGCGCGACAAGGACGGCTGGCGCCAGCCGTTCGACCCGGAGCGCCTGAAAGGCATGAAGGCCGTCGTCGACCTGCTCGACGCGGAGACGGGCGAGGTCGTGCTCGAGGCCGGCAAGAAACTCACCGTGCGCACCGCGCGCCAGCTCGCCGAACGCGGACTAAAGTTCCTGCGCGTTCAGGACGAGGATCTCTATGGCCAGTATATCGCGGCCGATCTTTACGATCCCGCTACCGGCGAAATCTTCGCCGAGGCGGGCGATGAAATCAGCGCCAAAAGCCTGCCGCTGTTGATCGAGGCCGGCTTCAGCGAGCTGCCGCTGCTTGACATCGACCATGTCAACATCGGGCCCTATATCCGCAACACGCTGACGATCGACAAGAACAGCTCGCGCGAGGAAGCCCTGTTCGACATCTATCGCGTAATGCGGCCGGGCGAGCCGCCGACGCCCGAATCGGCGGAGGCGATGTTCCATTCGCTGTTCTTCGATCCGGAGCGCTACGACCTTTCCGCCGTCGGCCGCGTCAAGATGAACATGCGCATGGATCTCGACGCCGCCGATACGGTGCGGACCCTGCGCAAGGAGGACATCATCGCGGTGATGCGCGCGCTCGTCGATCTGCGCGACGGACGCGGCGAAATCGACGACATCGACCACCTTGGCAATCGCCGGGTGCGCTCGGTCGGCGAACTTATGGAGAACCAGTACCGGCTCGGGTTGCTGCGGATGGAGCGCGCCATTAAGGAGCGCATGTCCTCGGTCGATATCGACACGGTGATGCCGCAGGACCTCATCAACGCGAAGCCCGCGGCCGCGTCGGTGCGCGAGTTTTTCGGCTCGTCGCAATTGTCGCAATTCATGGACCAGACCAATCCGCTGTCCGAGATCACCCACAAGCGCCGTCTCTCCGCGCTGGGTCCGGGCGGCCTCACGCGCGAGCGGGCGGGCTTCGAGGTGCGCGACGTGCATCCGACGCATTACGGCCGCATCTGCCCGATCGAGACGCCGGAAGGTCCGAATATCGGCCTCATCAACTCGCTCGCCACTTTCGCGCGCGTCAACAAATATGGCTTCATCGAAGCGCCTTACCGCCGCATCAAGGACAGCCGCGTGACGGAGGATGTCGTCTATCTTTCAGCGATGGAGGAAGGCAAATATTACGTCGCGCAGGCCAATGCGCCTCTCGACGCCGAAGGGCGCCTGACGGAAGATCTGGTGGTTTGCCGCCATTCCGGCGACGTCGTCATGGTGCCGCGCGAGCGCGTCGACTTCATGGACGTCTCGCCGAAGCAGCTCGTCTCCGTGGCGGCGGCGTTGATCCCCTTCCTTGAGAACGACGACGCCAACCGCGCCCTGATGGGCTCCAACATGCAGCGCCAGGCGGTGCCGCTCGTTCGCGCCGACGCGCCGCTCGTCGGAACCGGCATGGAGGCCGTGGTCGCGCGCGATTCCGGCGCCGCCATCGCGGCGCGCCGGACCGGCTACATCGACCAGATCGACGCCACCCGCATCGTCGTCCGGGCGACCGAGGAATCCGACGCCAGCAAACCCGGCGTCGACATCTACAGGCTGATGAAGTTCCAGCGCTCCAACCAGTCGACCTGCGTCAACCAGAAGCCTCTGGTGCGGGTCGGCGATTTCGTGCGCAAGGGCGACATCATCGCCGACGGTCCCTCGACCGACCTCGGCGATCTCGCGCTCGGCCGCAATGTCCTCGTCGCCTTCATGCCGTGGAACGGCTACAACTTCGAGGATTCGATCCTGCTCAACGAGCGCATCGTAAAGGACGACGTGTTCACCTCGATTCACATCGACGAATTCGAGGTGATGGCGCGCGACACCAAACTCGGCCCGGAGGAGATCACACGCGATATTCCCAACGTCTCTGAAGAGGCGCTGAAGAATCTCGACGAGGCCGGCATCGTCTATATCGGCGCCGAAGTGCAGGCCGGCGACATACTCGTCGGCAAGATCACGCCGAAGGGCGAAAGCCCGATGACGCCGGAAGAAAAGCTGCTGCGCGCCATCTTCGGCGAAAAAGCCTCTGACGTGCGCGACACCTCCTTGCGCGTGCCGCCGGGCGTCACCGGCACCATCGTCGAGGTGCGCGTGTTCAACCGCCACGGCGTCGAGAAGGACGAGCGCGCGCAGGCGATCGAGCGCGAGGAGATCGAACGCCTCGCCAAGGACCGTGACGACGAACTCGCGATCCTCGACCGCAACGTCTACGCGCGCCTCAGCGACGTTCTGGTTGGCAAGAAGGCGATCGCCGGACCCAAAGGCTTCCGCAAGGACACCGTGCTGACCCGCGCGGTGATCGACGAATATCCGCGCTCGCAATGGTGGATCTTCGCCGTCGAGAACGACCAGACGATGGCCGAGCTCGAAGCCATGCGCAAACAATATGACGAGTCGAAGAAGGGCCTCGAAAGCCGCTTCCTCGACAAGGTCGAGAAGTTGCAGCGCGGCGACGAGCTGTCGCCTGGCGTCATGAAGATGGTCAAGGTCTTCGTCGCGGTGAAGCGCAAGATCCAGCCTGGCGACAAGATGGCGGGACGGCATGGCAACAAGGGCGTTGTCTCCAAGATCGTTCCGCAGGAGGACATGCCTTTCCTCGCCGACGGCACGCCGGTCGATATCGTTTTGAACCCGCTCGGCGTGCCGAGCCGGATGAATGTCGGCCAGATCCTCGAGACGCATCTTGGCTGGGCCTGCGCCGGTCTTGGCAGGCAGGTGGCGGAGACCGTCAATTCCTACCTGCGCGACCAGAATACGAAGCCGCTTCGCGCGAAGCTGGCGGAGATCTATGACGCCAAGACGGAGATCGCCGCGCTCGACGATGAAGCCGTCGTCGAGATCGGCGAAAATCTGCGCCGCGGCGTGCCGATCGCGACTCCCGTGTTCGATGGCGCCCATGAGAAGGACATCGTCGAAATGCTGCAGCAGGCTGGCCTCGACCCCTCGGGACAGGTGACGCTCTATGACGGGCGCACCGGCGAGGCTTTCGACCGTAAGGTGACGGTCGGCTACATCTATATGCTGAAGCTGCATCATCTCGTCGACGACAAGATCCACGCGCGCTCGATCGGGCCTTACAGCCTCGTCACGCAGCAGCCGCTTGGCGGCAAGGCGCAGTTCGGCGGCCAGCGCTTCGGCGAAATGGAGGTCTGGGCGCTCGAAGCCTATGGCGCGGCCTATACGCTGCAGGAGATGCTGACGGTGAAGTCGGACGACGTCGCGGGCCGCACCAAGGTCTATGAGTTGATCGTGCGCGGCGACGACGCCTTCGAATCGGGCATTCCCGAGAGCTTCAACGTGCTGGTCAAGGAAATGCGTTCGCTCTGCCTCAATGTCGAACTGACGCAGACCGAGAAGATCGCAGCCCCGCCGCGGGCCGAGGCTGCCGAATGATCCGCAAGGACCCGCCGCGGCGCGCGCTCTGACGCTGCCCGCCGCACGTCTTTTTTGTGTTCCCTGCAAGGGCCCGCGGCGATTGCGCCCCGGCCCATGCGCCTGGAGATGGCAATGAATCAAGAGGTCATGAATCTCTTCAATCCGGTCGTGCAGCCGCAGGCTTTCGACCAGATCCAGATATCGATCGCAAGTCCGGAAAAAATTCTTTCCTGGTCTTTCGGCGAGATCAAAAAGCCCGAGACGATCAACTACCGCACCTTCAAGCCGGAGCGTGACGGGCTGTTCTGCGCCCGCATCTTTGGGCCGATCAAGGACTATGAGTGTCTGTGCGGCAAATACAAGCGCATGAAATATAAGGGTGTCATCTGCGAGAAGTGCGGCGTCGAGGTCACCCTTTCGCGCGTGCGGCGCGAGCGCATGGGCCATATTTCGCTCGCCGCGCCGGTGGCGCATATCTGGTTTTTAAAGTCGCTGCCCTCGCGCATCGGTCTCCTGCTCGACATGACGCTGAAGGATCTGGAGCGCATCCTTTATTTCGAATCCTACATCGTGCTCGATGTCGGCCTGACGCCGCTGAAGGACCGCCAGCTGCTCAACGAGGAGGATTATCTCCGCGCGCAGGACGAATATGGCCAGGATTCCTTCACGGCCATGATCGGCGCTGAAGCCATCCGCGAGATTTTGCGCGGCATGGATCTGCCGGCGATCGCCGAAAGGCTGAAGATCGAGATCGCGCAGTCGACCACCGAGCTGAAGCCGAAGAAACTCGCCAAGCGGCTGAAGATCATCGAGGCCTTCATGCATTCCGGCAACAAGCCGGAATGGATGATCCTGACCGAGGTCCCCGTCATTCCGCCGGACCTGCGCCCGCTCGTTCCGCTCGACGGAGGCCGCTTCGCGACCTCGGACCTCAATGACCTCTACCGCCGCGTCATCAACCGTAACAACCGTCTGAAGCGGCTTATCGAACTGCGTGCGCCGGACATCATCGTGCGCAACGAAAAGCGCATGCTGCAGGAGGCGGTCGACGCGCTGTTCGACAACGGCCGGCGCGGACGCGTCATCACGGGCGCCAACAAACGGCCGCTGAAGTCGCTCGCCGACATGCTGAAGGGCAAGCAGGGCCGGTTCCGCCAGAACCTGCTCGGCAAGCGCGTCGATTACTCGGGCCGCTCGGTCATCGTCGTCGGACCCGACCTTAAGCTGCACCAGTGCGGCCTGCCCAAGAAGATGGCGCTCGAACTGTTCAAGCCGTTCATCTATTCGCGCCTCGACGCCAAGGGACTGTCGGCGACCGTCAAGCAGGCGAAGAAGCTGGTCGAAAAGGAAAAGCCGGAGGTCTGGGATATCCTCGACGAGGTCATCCGCGAACATCCGGTCATGCTGAACCGCGCGCCGACGTTGCATCGTCTCGGCATCCAGGCCTTCGAGCCGAAGCTGATCGAGGGCAAGGCGATCCAGCTGCATCCGCTCGTCTGCGCCGCCTTCAACGCGGATTTCGACGGCGACCAGATGGCCGTTCACGTGCCGCTCTCGCTTGAGGCGCAGCTTGAGGCGCGCGTCCTGATGATGTCGACCAACAATATCCTGCATCCGGCCAATGGCCTGCCGATCATCGTGCCGAGCCAGGATATCGTGCTTGGGCTCTATTATGTCTCGCTGATGCGCGACGGCGAGCCGGGGCAGGGCATGGCCTTCGCCGACATCGGCGAGGTCGAGCACGCGCTGTTCTCCAAGGCGATCACGCTGCATACGCGGATCAAGGGCCGCGCCTGGACCTATGACGGCGAAGGCAAGCGCCAGTTGAAGATCTACGACACGACGCCCGGCCGCTTGATCCTCGGCCAGCTGATGCCGAAACACGCCAAGATTCCCTTCGACGTCGTGAACAAGCTCATGACGAAGAAGGAAATTTCGAACATGATCGACGTCGTCTACCGCAACTGCGGTCAGAAGGAGACGGTGATCTTCTGCGACCGCATCATGGCGCTCGGATTCCGCGAGGCGTTCAAGGCCGGCATTTCGTTCGGCAAGGACGATATGGTCGTGCCGGAGACCAAGCCGAAGATCATCGCCGACACCAGCGCGCTCGCCAAGGAGTACGAGCAGCAGTACAATGACGGCCTCATCACGCAGGGCGAAAAATACAATAAGGTCGTCGACGCTTGGGCTAAATGCTCCGACAAGCTCGCCGAGGAGATGATGGCGCGCATCTCGTCCGTGCAAAAGGACGAGAACGGCCGCGACAAGCCGATCAACTCGATCTACATGATGTCGCATTCGGGCGCGCGCGGTTCGCCGACCCAGATGAAGCAGCTCGCCGCCATGCGCGGCCTGATGGCCAAGCCCTCCGGCGAGATCATCGAGAGCCCGATCATCTCGAACTTCAAGGAAGGCCTCACCGTGCTCGAGTACTTCAACTCGACCCACGGCGCCCGCAAAGGCCTCGCCGACACCGCCCTGAAGACGGCCAACTCCGGCTATCTGACGCGGCGCCTCGTTGATGTGGCACAGGATTCCATCATCACAATGGTGGATTGCGGCTCGAAGGGCGGTATCAAGATGCGCGCGATCATCGACGCCGGCCAGGTCGTCGCCTCGCTGGCGACGCGCATTCTCGGCCGCACCGCGGCCGAGGATCTGAAGGATCTTGACGGCAATATCATCGTCGCCGCCGGCGAGATGATCCAGGAATGGCATATCGACCGCACCAACGCGGCCGGCATCCAGGAGGTCAAGATTCGCTCCGTGCTGACCTGCGAGGCCAAGAACGGCGTCTGCGGCACCTGCTACGGCCGCGACCTTGCGCGCGGCACGCCCGTCAATATGGGCGAGGCGGTCGGCGTCATCGCCGCGCAATCCATCGGCGAGCCCGGCACGCAGCTGACCATGCGCACCTTCCATATCGGCGGCGCGGCGCAGATCGCCGATCAGTCGTTCATCGAATCCAATTTCGATGGCGCGGTGCGCATCCGCAACCGCCACCTCGCCCGCAACAGCGACGGCGATTTGATGGTGATGGCGCGCAACGTCGCCGTCGTTATCGAGGGGCCGGACGGGACCGAGCGCGCCGTCCACCGCGTCCAGTATGGCGCGCGGCTCAAGGTCGACGAAGGCGACCAGATCAAGCGCGGCCAGCGCATCGCCGAATGGGATCCTTACACGCGGCCCATCCTGACCGAGGTCGACGGCGTCATCGCCTTCGAAGATCTCGTCGAGGGCGCCTCGATGACGGAGACCATCGACGAGGCGACCGGCATCGCCAAGCGCATGGTCATCGACTGGCGGCTCAACCAGCGTTCAGCCACGCTCAAGCCGTCCATCCTGATCAAGACGCCGGACGGCAAGCTCGCCAAGCTGCAGCGCGGCGGCGACGCGCGCTATACGCTGCCGGTCGAGTCGATCCTCAACGTCGACCCGGGCTCGACCGTGCGCGCCGGCGACATCGTCGCGCGCATCTCGATGGAATCGGCCAAGACGCGCGACATCACCGGCGGTCTGCCGCGCGTCGCCGAATTGTTCGAGGCGCGCCGGCCGAAGGACCATGCGATCATCGCCGAGGCCTCCGGCACGGTGCAGTTCGGCCGCGATTACAAGAACAAGACCCGCATCTCGATCATTCCGAGCGAGGAGGGGGCCGAGCCGATCGAATATCTGATCCCGAAGGGCAAGCACATCCATCTCCAGGACGGCGACGTCGTGGAGAAGGGCGATTACATCGTCGACGGCAACCCGGCGCCGCACGACATCCTGGCGATCAAGGGCGTCGAGGAGCTCGCCGCCTATCTCGTCAACGAGATCCAGGAGGTCTATCGGCTGCAGGGCGTCGCCATCAACGACAAGCACATCGAGGTGATCGTGCGGCAGATGCTGCAGAAGGTCGATATCGTCGATCCCGGCGACACCGAGTTCCTCGCCAACGAGCAGGTCGACCAGACCGAGCTCGAGGAGGCCAACATCAAGGCGATCGAGGCCGGCGGCAAGCCCGCCTCCGGCACCCCGGTGCTGCTCGGCATCACCAAGGCCTCGCTGCAGACGCGTTCGTTCATCTCGGCCGCCTCCTTCCAGGAGACGACGCGGGTTCTGACCGAAGCCGCCGTCAACGGCAAGGCCGACACGCTGGAAGGCCTCAAGGAGAACGTCATCGTCGGCCGCCTGATCCCGGCCGGAACGGGCGCCGCCATGGCCAAGCTTCGCCGCGTCGCGGCGATGCGCGACGAGCTGATCCTCGCGCAAAAGGCCGAGACGCCGCACGTGGAGCAGACCCCGTTGCTGCCGGTGGCGGCGCCGGCGCCGGCGCCGGCGCAGGACTAAAGCCGTAGCCGACGGCTTCGATAGCCGGGGCGAATAGCCTTCAGGAGGGCCTGACCGCCGTATCGGTCAGGCCCTCTTTTTTTGTTTTTGGCAGGCGCGCCGCGAGGGAGAGGTGAGAATGGTTGGCTCAAGTCACGCGCCAGTCCGATGGATCATGATTCCGCGAGGCGAATTCGCCATCGCGTAAGCGCTTTCTTTTTGCCGTTTTCTTGGGCCAAATCGGATAGCGTCCCCGCTCGGCAGCCAAAATCGGATATCACGATGCGCACAGCAAAGCTGACGCCCCTTGTTTCGATCGGCAAAGTTGCGATCGGCGCCGCCCTGGTCGCCGGCCTCGCGGCGCCCGCGCCCGCTTTGGCGCAGTGGCGAAATTATCCCGGCTACGTCCCGGATCCATATTATCCGCAGGCGCCCCTGCCGGCCTACCCCGATTATCCGCTTGTGCCCGGCGCGCGGCCTTACGGCTCCAACCCTTACGCCTATCATGGTCAGGATCCTTATTATGGCGGCGCCGTCTATCCCGATCCCGAGCCGCGCGGCGAAGCCTACCAGCAGAGTTACGGCGGCCCCGCGGCGCAGCAGGATCTTGAAGTCGGCGTCAATCCGAACCAGAGGACCGCCGTCGTCATCGAGAACCCGACCGATCAGCCGCCCGGCACGATCGTCATCAACACGGAGACGCGCCATCTTTACCTGATCCAGCCCGGCGGCCGAGCGATCCAATATGGCATCGGCGTCGGGCGTCAGGGCTTCGAATGGAAGGGCGCGGCGCGCATCGGCCGCAAGGCGGAGTGGCCGCGCTGGATTCCGCCGAAGGAAATGTTGCAGCGCCGCCCTGAATTGCCCGAATCGATGGATGGCGGGCTCGAAAATCCGCTCGGCGCGCGCGCCCTCTATCTGTTTCAGGGCAATAAAGACACGCTGTTCCGCATCCATGGCACCAATGAGCCGGACACGATCGGCCAGGCGGTTTCATCCGGCTGCATCCGCATGATGAACGCCGACGTCATCGACCTTTATCAGCGTGTCTCGGTGGGAACGCGGGTGGTCGTGCTTTAGCTTTGCTTCGGCTCGCTTCAGATCGTGAAATCGGCCCCGGGCTGCGTCTCGTCGGAGAGGTTCAGCGCTTCGGCGCGCTGGCAGATGTCTTCGATCGTGATGGTGTCGAGTTCTCTGAGGAACGCCGCGCCGGCAGCCTCGACGATCGGCGCGACGACCTTGGCGACGAGCTTGCCGTCAGCCGGCGCGCCGCTTTCCGCGCCTGATCCGTTCAGCACCGCCCGCAGGACGGCGGCGGCGGTGATCTTGCGGCGTTCGCGCGCCAGCTCGTAGCCGCCGCGCGGACCGCGCAGCCCCTTGAGGATATGGGCGCGCACCAGCGCCTGCAGCAGGGTCTCAAGATGGCGCGGCGGCAGCTCGAGGCGGGCGGCGAGCGATTTCGCCGCGACGGGGAGCGGACGGGCGTGCATGGCGATGTCGGCGACAGCCGCCAGCGCCAGCAGAGCGCGGTGCGAAAGCACCATCATCACATTGATTCCTTATCCGTTCGGCGCCCCGTCGAGCCAAACCCACGGGCGCCGCGTTCGGTTGCATCGAGATCTTCGGTCTCGAACAGGGCCGCCCGCACGACGCGCGCGACCACGATCTGCGCGATGCGGGCGCCGCGGACGATCTCGAACGGCGCTTCGCCATGATTGATGAGGACGACGCCGATTTCGCCGCGATAATCGGAATCGATCGTGCCCGGCGCATTGAGCACCGTGACGCCGGCCTTCGCGGCGAGCCCCGATCGCGGCCTGATCTGGCCCTCATGATCGGGCGGGATGGCGAGCGCGACGCCGGTCGGAATGAGCCGCCAGCCGCCCGGCGGCAGGATCACCGGCGCGTCCGCCACTACGGCGGCGAGCAGGTCGAGGCCCGCTGCGCCGGCGCTCTGATAGGCGGGCAGCGGCAGTCCGGCCCCGTTCGCCAGCACCTTGACGCCAATCGGAACGGACGCGCTCATGGCGGCGCGCCCAGCATCCGCGCGAGCCGCGCGATGAGCTTCGCCGCGACTTCGCTCTTGCTGAGGCTTGGCCAGCGCTCCGTTTCGTCAGCCGCGATGAGCGTCACTTCATTGCGCTCGCCGCCGAAGACATCGGCGCCCGCCCCGACATTGTTTGCGACGATCAGGTCGCAGCCCTTGGCGAGGCGCTTTTCCCGCGCATGTTCGACCAGAAGCTCCGTTTCGGCGGCGAAGCCGACGACGAGCGTGGGGCGGCCCTGCTTGCGCCGCCCAATGCCGGCCAGAATGTCGGGATTTTCGACCAGCGCCAGGGAGTGCGTCGCTCCGGCAACTTTTTTGAGCTTTTCGGGCGCGGCTTCAGCGGCGCGCCAGTCGGCGACCGCCGCGGCCCCAATGAAAATATCGGCCGGCAGCGCCGCCTCGACGGCTTGGCGCATCTGCTCGGCGGTCTCTACGTGGACGGTCGCGACGCCGGGCGGATTGGCGAGCGCCACCGGCCCCGAGACGAGGATGACCTCGGCGCCGGCGGCGCGTGCGGCGGCGGCGATGGCGTGGCCCTGTTTGCCCGACGAGCGGTTGGCGATATAGCGCACCGGGTCGATCGGCTCATGCGTCGGCCCCGAGGTCACAACGACGCGCCGCCCCGCCAGCGCGCCTACTTCGCCGTTTCGCCCGGCGCGTAAATCCGCCGGCAGGGGCAGCGCGGTGTCGCCAGCGAGCGCCGCCTCGATCGCGGCGAGAATGTCGCGCGGCTCGCTCATCCGTCCCGGTCCATATTCGCCGCAGGCCATGTCGCCGTCGTCCGGTCCGACGAACATCACGCCGTCGGCGCGCAGGACCGCGACGTTGCGGGCCGTGGGCGCGGCGAGCCACATGCGCAGGTTCATGGCGGGCGCGACGAGGATCTTCTTGTCGGTGGCGAGCAGCAGCGTCGAGGCGAGATCGTCAGCGAGTCCATGCGCCATTTTGGCGAGCAGGTCCGCCGTCGCCGGCGCGACGACGACGAGATCGGCCGCGCGGGACAATTCGATATGGCCGATCGCCGCCTCGTCGGTCAGCGAGAAAAGATCGGTGAAGACCTGCTCGCCGGTCAGGCTCGCGACCGAAAGGGGAGTTGCGAAATGCTGCGCGGCGGCGGTCATGACGGCGCGCACGGCGATGCGTCTTTCGCGCAGGCGGCGGATCAGGTCGAGCGTCTTATAGGCCGCTATGCCGCCGCCGATGATGAGGAGGACGCGTTTTCCCGACAATCCGCTCATACGGCCAAAGTTTCCCCCGTCGAGGCGCCGATCCGGCGCGGACGCGCGACAATGATAATTGCCGTCGCGGGTCGATTTTTGGACCAATCATAGGTTTTTTTTCTTCTTCTAACGTAAGCGAATAAATCTGCAACTTTGAGGATTCTGTCCGCATCAGGGCGCGTCAGGCGTGCGCTGCTGGCCGGCGCGTCAGAGCCGCAACAGCAGCAAAAGGCCGATCGCGGCGATGATCCAGAGCGCGATGTGCCCGAGGCGCGCCCCGCGCGCGGAAGCTTCGCCCATGCTGGCGACGGCGCCGTCCGACAGTTCGACGCCCTTTTCCGCGATGCCCTCAAGCTGGGTCAGCACGCTTTCGGCGCGCAGCAGCGCGGCGGGCAGGCCGGCGGCGAAACGCCCGAGAGTCTGCGCGGCGCGGCCGGCGTCCTGCAGCTTGCCGACCGGCCCGAGATTCTGCTCGATCCAGGCGCGCACCACCGGCTCGGCGGTGGCCCACATATTGAGCTTGGGGTCGAGCGTGCGGCCGACGCCTTCGACGACGACCATGGTTTTTTGCAGCAGGACGAGTTCGGGGCGGGTCTTCATGTCGAACAGCCCGGTGATCTCGAACAGCAGCGTCAGCAGCTTCGCCATGGAGATCTGATCGGCGGTGCGCGAGTGGATCGGCTCGCCGATGGCGCGGATCGCCTGCGCGAAATCCTCGACTTTATGGCTGCGCGGCACATAGCCCGCCTCGAAATGGACCTCGGCGATGCGCTGGTAATCGCGGGTGATGAAGCCGTAGAGAATTTCCGCCAGAAAGCGCCGCTCGTTGAGGCCGAGCCGACCCATAATGCCGAAATCGACGCCGGTCAGGCGGCCGTCGCGGTCGACGAACAGATTGCCCTGATGCATGTCGGCGTGGAAGAAGCCGTCGCGCACGGCGTGGCGCAGGAAGGACTGGATGACGGTGCGGCCAAGCTCGGGCAGGTCGTAGCCTTTGGCGGCCAACGCCTGAATGTCCGAAAGCGCCACGCCATCGATCCATTCGAGGGTCAGAACCTCGCGCGCGGTGCGGTCCCAATCGACCGTCGGCACGCGAAAATCGCGGTCGCCGGCGCAATTTTCGGCGAATTCCGAGGCCGCCGCGGCCTCAAGCCGGAAATCCATCTCCATTTTGACCGTGCGCGCGAGCGTGTCGATGACCTCGACCGGCTTCAGCCGGCGCGCCTCGGCAAACCAGCGCTCGGCGCGCCGCGCCGCGAAATACATGTCGCCAAGGTCGCGCCGGAACAGTCGCTCGACGCCGGGGCGCAGCACCTTGACGGCGACCGCGCGCTCGCCGCTTTGGTCGCGGACGCTTCCTTTATGCACCTGCGCGATGGAGGCGGCGGCGACCGGCTCACCGAGGCTGACGAAAACCCTGTCGATCGGCCGGCCGAACGCCGCCTCAATGGTGGCGACCGCGACCTCGCGCGGAAACGGCGCCATGCGGTCCTGGAGCAGCTCCAGATGGCGCACGACATCGGGGCCGACGACGTCCGGCCGCGTCGCCAGAAACTGGCCGAGCTTGACGTAGGATGGCCCCAGCGCGCTGATCGCGGCGGGCAGATTGCGCAGCCCCCGGCGCTCGCCGCTGCGGCCCGAGAGTTTGGGGATCAGCTTGGCCAGCGCCAGCGGCGCCCGCGCCGCCGGCGGCAGCAGCATGGGATCGATGTCGCTGAACACGCCGGCGCGGGCGAGGACGAAGCCCGCGCGCGTCAGCCGGAACATGGAGCCGAGGGAGGAAATCACGCGGGCGCGCCTAAAGCTTCCAGCCGGAATGGATGGCGACGACGCCGCCGGTCAGCCGGGTGAAGGCGGCGCGGTCGAATCCGGCCGCGGCGATGCGGTCGCAAAATTCCTCGGCGCCGGGAAAGCGAGCGATCGATTCGACCAGATAGCGGTAGGAGTCGGCGTCGCCCGCGACCCATTCGCCAAGGCGCGGAATGGCGTGAAACGAATAGGCTTCATAGAGGCGGCCGAGAAGCGGCGCCTCGACATGGGAGAATTCGAGGCAGAGGAAGCGCCCGCCCCGCTTCAGCACGCGCCAGGCTTCGGTCAGCGCGCGGTCGATGCGGGGCACGTTGCGGATGCCGAAGGCGATCGTATAGGCGTCGAAGGCATTGTCCGGAAACGGCAAATCCTCGGCGTTGGCCTGAACGAACTCAAGCTTCGCCGCAAGATTCTGCTTTTGCGCCCGCTCGCGGCCGATTTCGAGCATGTCGGCGTTGATGTCGAGCACGGCGATTTCCGTTTCGCGCCCGCCTGCGCGCGCGACGCGGAAGGCGATGTCGCCAGTGCCGCCGGCGACGTCGAGATGGCGGAATTTGCCGCGCCGCGAGGGATGCACCTTGGCGGCGAAAATATCCTTCCAGACGCGATGCAGGCCGGCCGACATCAGATCGTTCATGAGGTCGTAACGGCCGGCGACATTGCGAAAAACCGCGTCGACCTTCGCCTGCTTCTCGCGCAGAGGGACGCGGGCAAAACCGAAATGGGTCTCTTCGGGCATTAATTTTCGCGCTTCGCTCGGCGGCAGTCGTAAAGGCGCGCGACCATAGCTCGCGGCGAACGCAAAGGCTATGCGGACAGGAGCAGGATAGATTGAATTATATTCAATTGCTTATCAAAAGACCTGGTTTTCCCGGCCGGCGACGCGGGGCCGCTGGAGCGGCATAGACGGTCCATTTAGGAGGAGGGACGCTGTCCTTCCGGCAAGACCACGATCTTGCGATAGAGCCGCCAGGTCGCATGGCCCAGGACCGGCACGGCGACCAGCAGGCCAAGAAACGCCGGCGCCGACGCGACGATCAGCACGATGAACACCATCGCCGCCCAGCCAATCATCTCGCCCGGGCTCGCGGCGACCGCCCGCAAGCTGGTGATCATCGCGGTGACGAAATCGACATTCCGGTCGAGCAGCAGGGGAACTGACACGACTGTCAACGAAAAGGTCAGGAACAGGATCGCGGCGCCGAGCAAATTCCCGACCAGCAGGAACAACAGGCCTTCCGGCGTGGTCGTCACCATGGCGAGGAACTCGGACTGGGACGAAAACGACCAAAGCCCGAAGAACAGGGCGACCAGAATCTGCGCCGCATATATCCAGGCCATGAAAATAAACAGCGTCACGAACGCCATCCAGCCGAGCTCCTCGCCGGCCTGGGAGGCGATCGTTCCGATGACGGCGCGCCAGCTCGGACGCACGCCCGCTTCACGCAAGCGGCTGACCGCGTAAAGTCCGATGGCCGCGAACGGGCCGATCATCGCGAATCCGACGATCAAGGGATAAATCAAATAGGAAAGGCCAAACGCGTGGGTGCACGCGACGATCGCGAGGCCGCCCAGCGCAAAGATCGCGCCGAACACCAGGCCGAAACCCGGCGCGCTCTGGAAATCGCGCAAACCCTGTGCAAACGCCTCGGCCATATCTTCGACCGTAATATGCCGCACGACCGGATCCTGCCTCGGGACGGCGTCCGGTTCGGCACTGGCGGCGTCGATCGAAAGTCGCTCGCTCATTGGCGTCATCGCCTGTGTGGTAGCGATGGATGGGCCGGATAACGGGCCCGTTACCGGCGAGAGTGCCTCTTTTGCCGCATTTTGGCAATGCCCCAATCCCCGAAAACCTCGAGATCGCGAGTGGCCGAAATTCCGAGGCCGAGCGACAGGCGAGGTAAAATCCGGTCCGCGCCGCTTGGCGCGTTCAGTCGAAGAACACCGCCGGCAGCACCGGCATCGCGCCGGCGATGAGGGTCTGCGCCGGGGCCGGCCGGCCGAGCTTGTAGCTGAGCGGCTCTGGCGCCAGCGTCATCGGCTCGGTCGCCGGAAGCGGGGCGGCGTGCGCGGCGGCCAGCGTGATATGCGGTTCGGGCAGGGCGCTCGCGGCGGCGTTCGCCGACCCTGAGCCGAGGCCCGGCCCGTTCAGGACGGCGTCCGGGCAGCGCCCCTTGCGGGCGCAGACGCCGCGCGCGGGCGTCAGCACCTGGTCGATCCCGGCATAGGCCAGCGCCTCGGGGCGGCTGACCTCGCCAAGCTGGGCGCCCTTGCGCAGGAGGGCGGCGAAATAGGGGTTCTGCCCGCCGTCCGAATAGATCGTGCGCACGGCGGCGCTGCCCTCGGCGACGAAGGCGGCGATGCGCGCCTGCTCCTGCGCGTGACGGGCCTCGGCCGCGGCCTCCTTCACGGGATCGGCCGAAGGCGCGAAGGCGTAGCGCCCGTCCGCGACGCTGACGGCGAGCTCCTCGCCGGTCGCCTCGAAGCGGTCCGAACCTTCCTTCAGCTGGCGCCAGAAGGCGATATTGGGGTCGGCGCGATAGCGCGCCATGTTCTGCGCGCTCATGCGGAAGGGATAGGACTGGAACTCAAAGGCGCTCTGGCCGCCGCGCAGCGCCTCCCGGGCGAGGGCGAAGATTTCGCCGACGCCCTTGTCGGTCATGGCGAAGCAGCCGGCGGACGAGCAGGTGCCATGCACCATTACGGAGGAGCCGGAGCGCCCATGCGCCTTGTCGAAGACGTTGGGATAGCCGGTGTCGAAGGAGAGGTAATAGTGCGAATTGGGGTTCATCTGCGTCGCGCCGACCGAATAGAACCCTTCCGGCGTCTGGCGGTCGCCCTGCGTCGTCTTCGGCCCCAACGTTCCCGACCAGCGGCAGATCGGGAAGCTTTTAAGAAAGACATAGCGCCCCGCGCTGTTTTGCTTCCAGATTTCGATTTCGGACTCTTCCTTGTAGGCGCGCATCAGGATCGGCGCCGCGGGCGTCGTGTCCTTGGCCGTCATCAGAGCGAGGGTCGCCGCCGGGATCGGCAATTCGCCCTTTTCCGCCGCGCGCGCGCCGCCGCCCAGCGACGCCGCCAGCAGGATCAGGCCCGCAAATCGGGCGCTGCGGAAGACTCCGCGCAAGGCTGTCGCAATCATTTTTTTAACCCGGAGGGCGCGGGCGAAGCGCTTCGCCGCCGCCAAATTGTTCGATCTTTGCGGCGGCAATAGGGGAAATCGGCTCGCCCCCTGTCGATCGGTCAAGATTTTGTGGTTAGTTCACCATAAGCTTCGACCGGGGCGCTGGCGTGGGGCTTTCGGCGCGGTCGGTTTCGGCGCGCCGGCGGACGAAAGGTTTTCGGCGCAATAGACCCGGTTCGCTTGCCGCCCGCGGGCGGGTATGCTCAATCAACCCGTCGGTTTTGGCGAATCTCATGCTCGACTCGGTTATCGGTTCGCATCTGGCGATGATCGCGGGCGTCGCGATGACGCTGCTCATCGTGCCGCGCATGCTGCGCCAGCGCCGCTCCGCCGCCAGCATGACGGCCTGGCTGCTCGCCATCCTGCTCATTCCCTGGCTCGGCATCCCCGCCTATCTCGTGCTTGGCGGGCGCAAGCTCGACGGCGCGCTGATGCTGAAGCCCGAACTCGGCTCCGGCCGGCCGGCGACGCTGACGGCGGGCGAGGCGGGGGCCGACCGTCTGTTGCAAAGCTATGGCCTGCCGCCCGCCAAACCCGGCAACAGCGTTTCGCTCTGCGCCGACGGAACCGAGATCTATCAGAGATTTATCGAGGTGATCGAAGGCGCGGAGCGGCGCATCCATATGGCCAGCTTCATCCTCAGCCCCGATCCCGTCGGCCGAGCCATCGTCGAGGCGCTGGCCCAGCGCGCGCGCCATGGTCTTGAAGTCAAGCTTTTGCTCGACGGCTTCGGCTCGTTCCATACCTCAAAGCGCGCGCTCGACCCGCTGATCCGCGCCGGCGGCGAGGCGGCTTTTTTCCTGCCGGTGACGGTCAGGCACTTCACCCGCACAAATATGCGCAACCATCGCAAGATGCTGATCGCCGACGATCGAAGGGCGGTCGCCGGCGGCGCCAATGTCGCGCGCGAATATATGGGCCCCGAGCCCGATCCGCGGCGCTGGCGCGACCTCTCCTTCCTGCTCGAAGGGCCGGCCGTGCGCGACTACGCCGCAATCTTCGCCGCAGACTGGGCTTTCGTCACCGGCCAGCGCATTGAGGCCCTGCCGGGGGCGGCGCACGCCGCCGGCGACGCGGTGGTGCAGGTCGCGCCGTCAGGGCCTGACGTGCCGGGCGACCCGGTCTACGCGGCGATCGTCTCGGGGGCCTTCGCCGCCGTCCGGCGGTTATGGATCGTGACGCCCTATTTCATCCCGCCGGAGGGCCTCGCCGAGGCGCTCGCGCTGGCGGCCCATCGCGGCGTCGACGTGCGCGTCTATGTGCCGGATCCGTCGAATCATTTCGTCGCCGATCTCGCCCGCGGACAACCGCTGCGCGACGCGGCGGCGGCGGGCGTCAGCGTGATCCGCTTCATCGGGGGCATGGTGCATGCGAAGATCGTGCTTGTTGACGATGCGCTGGCCATGGTCGGCTCGGTCAATATCGACCCGCGCAGCCTGTTTCTGAATTTCGAGGCGAACGCCATCGTCTATGGCGCAGCGCAGACCAGCGCTGTCGCCAGATGGATCGAGACGCTGCAGGACGCGACGCAGAAGGGCGTCACGCCCGTCTCGGCCCTGCGCGACACCATCGAGGGGGTGGCGCGGATGCTCGATCCGCTGCTCTGAGGCGGGCGTCGCCGCTATGCGTCGGCATCTTCTATTGGCCAGGCGAGATATTCAATTGCGGCAGCGCAACAGCAACGCGCTCGCGCTGCAACATTTGTCGCCAGTTGTTTCAAGTTGTTGCGGAGTAATTTTTTTTATAGGATAATAACTGTTTAAGACTTCGCCCGGTTACCGACCTCGAATATCGAAAGGCGATGAGATGGACGGCAAAATATTTGTCTCCTCAAATACGTCTCCGCCAGATGCGTCTTTGTACGAATGTCGCTTGCGGCATAATATCAATAAAGAAAGACAGGAATTACGTATCCTGCGGAAGCTGGCGCAGTGGAGAGAGCCTGTAACCAACCCGCAAAGCCGGGCTGAGTGCCTCAAAATGTGCTCGATCCCGCCATGGGATAAATGGTGCCTCGGCTGGAAACTGCATTGGCAATGGTTGTCTTCGACTCTTTATCTTGAGGTTCGCGTCCCCGCCCAGCCCGAGCGGGCGGTTTACGCAGCGATCGAGTCCTGCCTCGAAGACGAAGCCGTCAGACGCGCGACGACGGCTCTGCTGGCCGCCATCTCGCACGACGGAGTAGGCCTCGTCGCGGCGAAGGAGGATTTCGTTGCGGCCTTCGAAGCCTCCATGCGCGGCAGGCGAAGCGATGTTTCAACGATCGAATTGCGCCAGTCCTGCGGCTGGGGCGACGCGGACGAAGCGCCGAAGCTGATCGGCGCCTGATCTTCAGCGCAGGCCGCGTCAGGCGGCGAACTGGCCGAGCTTGTCGAAATGCTCCGCCAGCAGATAGTAAAAGGTGAGGCGAGACTTGTTGTGTTCGGCCTTCATCGTCTGGCACACGGCCTTGACGGCGCCGTCGAGATCGCCGCCGGAAAGGCCTAGCTTCTTCTTGAGGAAATTCTCGCGCACCGTCTCGACCTCCTCCGGGTCGGAGCAGGCGACGAAGCGCGAGTTGGCGTGGCTCAGCACGAGCCGGTAGGTTTTTTCGAGCCCCGCGAGCGCGGCTTCGTTGATGGGCTTTTCGGCGTATTTTTTGACATCGGCAAGATGATCGCTCATTGCGTCCTCCCTCGGGCCAGCCCCGCCACGCGTCCTGCCCCGTCGGGGGCGGCAAAGCGCATGATTCGCATTGTTTTTTTTCTGCGTGAATTCTTCACGGAACAGCACGGCGGTCAAGGCGCGGCGCCCTGCCGCCGATTGACTTTCGATTTCCCGCCCGGCACGCTGCGGCCAAACCCGCCGCCTCGCTTGACGCCGCCCCGCATCCGCGTCCTTTGTTCCCGATAGACCGATGCGCCGTCGCGGCGCCGGCGCGCGTCGCCCTCAAAGGCCGCGCCGCATCAGGAGGAAGCCATGCGTCTTTCCGCCTTCGCCACTCCGCTCGCTCTCGCCCTGCTCGCGGCCGCGCTTCCGGTCGCGGCCCAGGCGCCGGCGCCGACGCGCGTCGGCACGGTTCTCGCCGAAAAGGAGCCGATCAATCCGGCGCAGGAATTTGTCGGCCGCATCGAGGCGGTCGAGCGCGTCAATGTGCGCGCCCGCGTGACGGGCTTTCTGCAGGAGGTGCTGTTCAAGGAGGGCGACTCGGTCAAGGAGGGCGATATCCTCTATCGCATCGAGCGGGAGCCCTTCGAGGCCGCGCTGGAGCAGGCGCGCGGCGCCCTCGTCAAGGCGAAGGGCGTGGTGGTCAACGCCGCGGGCCAGCTCGGGCGCGCCGAGACGCTGCTGACCAAGCAGACCGGCTCCGTCGCCACCAGAGACCAGCGGCTCGCCGAGGAGCAGACGGCGAAAGGTGACGAACTGATTGCCGAGGCCAATCTGCAGACGGCCAACATCAATCTCGGCTATACCGAGATCAAGTCGCCGATTTCGGGACTGATCGGGCGCACCAGCGTCACCAAGGGCAATGTCGTCGGGCCGGACAGCGGCATCCTCACCACCATCGTCAGCCAGAACCCGATGTATGTGACCATCCCGGTCAGTCAGCGCGAATTTTTGCAGCTCGAAGGCGACAAGCGCCGCGCCGGCGGTCAGGGGCTCAGCGCCAATCTGCGCTTCTCGGACGGCTCGGCCTATGAGTTCCCGGGCAAGTTCAATTTCGTTGACGTCTCGGTCGACCGCGCGACCGACAGCGTGCTGGTGCGCGCGAGCGTGCCCAATCCGCAGGGGCGGCTGATCGACGGCCAGTTGGTCAAGGTGTCGATTCAGGGCGAGGAGCCCGAAGAGAAGATCCTCGTGCCGCAGGCGGCTCTGATCGCCGACCAGCAGGGCGTCTATGTCTTTATCGTCGAGGACGGCAAGGCGGCGGTGCGGCGCGTCAAGATCGGCGGCGAGAGCGGGCCGAACGCCATCGTCGAATCGGGGCTCGAGGGCGGCGAGCAGGTGGTGGTCGAAGGGATCGAGGCGCTGCGGCAGGGCGCGCCGGTGATCGCCGCGCCGGCGGCCAAGACGCCCGGCCGGAGCTGAGCCATGCTCTCGTCCGTCTTCGTCGACCGGCCGCGGCTCGCCATCGTCATCGCGCTGGTCACGGTGATCGCGGGCCTCGTCTCGCTGCTGGCGATCCCGATCGCGCAATATCCCGATATCGTGCCGCCGCAGGTCTCGGTGACGACATCGTATCCCGGCGCCTCGGCGTCGGTGGTGGAAACGACCATCGCCCAGCCGCTCGAAAGCCAGATCGTCGGCGTCGACAAGGCGATCTATATGAAGAGCGTCAGCGGCAATGACGGCAGCTATTCGCTGCTCGTCTCGTTCGAGCTCGGCACAAATCCCGACATCAACACCGTCAACGTCAACAATCGGGTGCAGACCGCGCTCTCCAAGCTGCCCGAGGACGCCCAGCGCCAGGGCGTCAACGTCAAGAAACAGTCCTCGGCGCTGCTTGGCGTCGTCGCCCTTTATTCGCCGAAGCGCACGCATGACGAGCTGTTCATCTCGAATTATGCGACGATCAACCTCGTCGACGACATCCGCAGCACCGCCGGCGTCGGCGACGCCAAGCTGTTCGGCCCGCAGGACTACGCCATCAGGGTCTGGGTGCAGACCGACCGGCTGACCGGCCTCGGGCTCACCTCCGCTGACATTATCAAGGCGGTCCGCAGCCAGAATGTGCAGGCCGCGGTCGGGCGCATCGGCGCGCGGCCGATCTCCGACGACCAGCAATTGCAGCTCAATATCCAGACCAAGGGGCGGCTGTCCTCGATCGCGGATTTCGAAAAGATCATCATCCGCACCAATCCCGACGGCTCGGTGCTGCGGCTCGCCGACGTCGCCCGGCTTGAGCTTGGCGCATCGAATCTCGACCGCGCGACGCGCCTCAACGGCGCGCCGGCGACCCTTATCGGCATCTATCAGTCGCCTGGCGCCAATGCGCTGCAGACGCTGGCCGCGGTCAAGGCCAAGCTCGCCGAGGCGCAGAAAAGCTTTCCCGAGGACCTCGAATGGAAGGTCACCTATGACCCGACGACCTTCGTCAAGGCGACCATCAAGGTGGTCGAGCATACGCTGGTCGAGGCTTTCATCCTCGTCGTGCTGGTCGTCTTCCTGTTCCTCGGCAGCCTGCGCGCGACGCTGATCCCGACCATCGCCGTGCCGGTCAGCCTGATCGGCACATTCGTCGTGCTCAACGCCGTCGGCTATTCGGCCAACACGGTCTCGCTGCTCGCGCTCATTCTGGCGATCGGCATCGTCGTCGACGACGCCATCGTCGTCGTCGAGGCGGTCGAGGCCAAGATGGAGCAGAAGCCGGAGCTGACGCCGGCCGAGGCGACGAAAGAGGCGATGGGCGAGATCACCGCGCCGATCATCGCCATCACTTTGGTTTTGCTGTCGGTTTTTGTGCCCGTCGCGTTCATTCCGGGCATCACCGGCGAATTGTTCCGCCAGTTCGCCGTCACCGTCGCGGTGTCGATGTTCCTCTCCGCGATCAACGCGCTGACGCTGTCGCCGGCGCTCTGCGCGATGCTTTTGAAGCCCCATCACGGGCCGCGGCGCGGCCCCATCGGCGCCGTCATGCGCGGCATCGACCATGTGCGCGACGCCTATGGCGCGGTGGTGGCGCGGCTGGTGCGCATCTCGATCATCGGCCTCGCCATGGTCGCCGTCTCGATTTTCGGCATTCTGGCGCTGAACAAGATCACCCCGACCGGCTTTTTGCCGGAAGAAGACCAGGGCGCCTTCTTCGTCGTGGTGCAATTGCCCGACGCCGCCTCGATCGGGCGCACCAGCAGCGGCGTCGAGCAGGTCGAGGACATTTTGAAGGAGGAGCCGGCGATCGCCGATTATTCCTCGATCATCGGCTTGAATTTCATCGACAATTACTCGCAGCCGAACGCCGCTTTCCTGATCGTGACGCTAAAGCCGTTCGACGAGCGCACGGGCGCGGCGAACTCGGCGCCCGCCATCATCGCGCGGCTCGGCGAGAAGCTCGCGACGGTGAGGGGGGCGCGCGCGATCCCGATCGCGCCGCCGCCGATCATAGGCCTCGGCACGGGCGGCGGGTTCAGCTATGTGCTGCGGGCGCTGAATTCGAGCGATCCCAAGGCGCTCTCGCAGGTCTTGCGGGGCCTGCTGGTCGCCGCCAATCAGGATCCGAAGCTCGCGCGCGTCTACAGCACCTTCTCGGCCTCAAACCCCTCGATCTATCTCGATATCGACCGCGACAAGGCGCAGATCCTCGGCGTCGATGTCGGCGACATCTTCCAGGCGCTGCAGGCCTCGCTTGGCGGCGTTTACATCAACGACGTCAATCTGTTCGGCCGCACCTGGCAGGTGCAGGCGCAGGCCGAGGCCGCCGACCGCAGCTCGATCGACGACATCAATCGCATCAATGTGCGCAGCAAGACTGGTCAGATGATCGCGCTACGCAGCCTGGTCGAAACCAAGGTGGTGATTGGGCCGCAGGCGCTGATCCGCTACAACAACCGCCTCGCCGTGACGGTGCAGGGCTCGCCGGCGGCGGGCGTCTCTTCGGGCCAGGCGCTGAATGCGATGGAGGCCGTCGCGGCCAAGGCGCTGCCGGCCGGCTACAAGGGCGAATGGACCGATATTTCGTTCCAGGAGAAACGCGCCGAGGGCAAGACCGCGATGATCCTCGCCTTCGCGGTGCTATTCGCATTTTTATTCCTCGTCGCGCTGTACGAAAGCTGGACGATTCCCGTGCCGGTGCTGCTGTCGGTCACGATCGGCATTCTGGGCGCCTTCGCCGCGCTCATTGTCGCGCGTCTGACGCTCGATCTCTATGGGCAGATCGGTATGATCGTGCTGATCGGGCTCGCCGCCAAGAACGGCATTCTGATCGTTGAATTCGCCAAGGAGCGCCGCGAGCATGGCATGCCGCTGCTCGAAGCTGCGATCGAGGGCTCGCGGCTGCGCTTTCGCCCGGTGATGATGACCTCTTTCGCCTTTATCCTCGGCCTTGCGCCGCTGGTGTTCGGCACGGGCGCGGCCATGCTGGCGCGGCGCAACGTCTCGACGCCGGTTTTCGGCGGCATGATCGCGGCGTCATTCATCGGGATTTTCGCGATCCCGGCGCTTTACGTGTTCTTCCAGGGATGGCGCGAGAAGATCAAGGGCGGGTTCAAGAAGAAGGAGGCTGTGAAGGCGCATGTGTAAATACCGCGATTCGATCGTTTGCAAGCTGAGACCATTCACACCTGATTGGCTTTGTTGTGAGCCTGTTGGAAAAACGATACATAGTCGGCTTTTGTTATGCCAAGATCGCTCATAATGTCCGACGACAGCTGAGAGCATTTCAACGCAATATTTAGCAACTTAGCAGTATCGTAGCGGACTATCTTGCTTGAAAACACAACATCTGTTTTTCTGCGATTAAACCATATATCGTTCGTGCTACCTCCGGCGACACTGTGAAGAATGTCGTTGCGATCGGTAATGCTCATCGCCTCCTTTATCGCGTTAATGGACGCTTTATTTTTCTTTGCGTCCCGATTAAGTAAACTCAAGAGCAATGTCGCTTTGCCACGAAATTGAAGCCCTGCCGTCGTCATCGAGGATTCGAGCGGTTGGAAGTCCTGTTTGTTTGCAGATAGCTACTTCCATCGAAGATTCGAAGGGACCATAGCCAATACAAAACGGCCGAGGCATGCCATGGTTTTCTCATCAGCCGGTTCCCATGTGCCTTCAGGCGCTTTTTCGGGACGTGGGTTCTTGCTCATGTTAACAAAATCCAAAGACAATCTGACTGTTACTATGCAATGATAAAGTAAACGCTTAGTGAAGGTCGTGAAGAAGGCTGTAGGGAGGAAGCATTCTTGTTATCGGGAGGTCTATCGCCGCCACAGCGCGCGCCTCGTGCAAGGATTGCCGGGCTATTCTCGATGTAATCGCCGGCCTCCGGCGTCATAAATCGAGACCTTCGCGCCGCATTTCATGCATAAGGGCGGTGCGGTCGCGATAAGCGTCCGGCGCGGAAGGGCAAAGCATTGATGTACGGCTCCCGTCGCGTAAAGTATATCCGCGCCAAGCTCCGCGATGCGGCCGCTCTCTTTCCAGAAACTGTCAGGATCGGTGAGAAAGACGGCGATGTCGTAATCGGAATCCGGGCGTGCATCGCCACGCGCGCGAGAGCCGATACAAAACCACGCGTTCGAGCTTCGAACCCCCGGTGATCCACGCCCTCTAATCTCGAAGACACAGGATCATTTTAACGCACTAACTGCACAATCAGAAGTATAGCACGCCTCGGTCGCAACGAGCGCCAAACGGAGGCGCAGTCAGGCTTTATATTAACAAATGTTTCAACTCTACTGCTCCTCGCCGAGGTAAAACTCCAGCCCAGTATATCGGTTGTCAGCGGCGGCGATCGTCGGGTTTGGCCGGATCGAGCTTAGGCTGATTTGTCTGCAGCTCGGGCTTTAAAACTTATCTCGGCTTCGACATCAGCGCGTCGAGGCTGAGGGCGCCGCCGCCAAAAGCCGCGACCTGCAGGAAGCCGCCCGCGATCGCTATATCTTTGAGAAAATGCAGCATCTGCGCCTGATTGCCGAGATCGTGGTGGAACAGAACTGCGGTCGAGATCGAGTAAAGCGCCAGCGCGGCGGCCGCGAGCCGGGTCTGGAACCCAAGCAAAAACAATGCGCCGAGGCCAAGCTCGACGGCCACAGCGAGCCAATAGGCGAGATCGGGAAACGGCAGCCCCATGCCGGCGATATAGGCTTTGGTCGCCGCCGGCGCGGTCAGCTTGCCGACGCCGCTGACGAAAAACAGCGCAATCAGCAGCAGGCGGCCGACGGCGGGCGCATAACGTTCAAAATTAGCCATGCGACGATCCTTTCGCGGCGGGCGGAGTGGCGGCCCATGCCGGCCGCCATGCTCCAAATTTCTGAAGCAATTTCAGACAAAGGCCGGCCCCCCTCAGCCGAACAGCTTGCCTGCGACCTCGGCGATTCTGCGGCCCTGATAGCGTGCGCCGTCGAGCTCGCTGGCGCTCGGCTGGCGTGAGCCGTCGGCGCCGGCGATGGTGGTCGCGCCATAGGGCGCCCCGCCGGTGATCTCGTCGAGCCGCATCTGGGCGGCGAAGCCATAGTCGAGGCCGACGACGATCATGCCGAAATGCAAGAGGTTCGCGATGACCGAGAACAGCGTCGTCTCATTGCCGCCATGCTGCGTCCCCGTCGAGGTGAAAGCGCCGCCGACCTTGCCGTTGAAGGCGCCGCGCGCCCAGAGGCCGCCCGCCTGATCGAGAAAACTCGCCATCTGCGAGCTGACCCGCCCGAAGCGCGTCGGCGTGCCGACGATGATGGCGTCGTAATGTTCGAGATCGTCGATCGTCGCCACTGGCGCCGCCTGATCGAGCTTGAAATGCGCCGCAGTGGCGACCTCAAGCGGCGCCGTTTCGGGCGCGCGCTTGATGTCGACCGTCGCGCCCGCGGAGCGCGCGCCTTCGGCCTCGGCCTCGGCCATTTGTTCGATATGGCCATAGCTTGAATAGTAGAGGACGAGAACTCTAGCCATTTGATTCCCCTCTATTTTCTGTCTTAGGCCGCGTCGACGAGGACGATTTCGGCGTCCTCCAGCGCGGTGATGCTCAAGCTTTCCTCGTTCTGGATCGCCGCGCCGTCGCGCTCGCCGAGCCGCACACCATTGACCTCGACCGCGCCTTTGGCCGGCACCAGATAGCCGCTGCGCTTCGCGCCGAGGGCGTATTCGACCTTCTCGCCCGCCTTCAGCGTAGCGCCGAGCACGCGCGCGTCGGTGCGGATCGGCAGCGCGTCCTTATCCTCGGCGAAGCCGCTGGCGAGCGGCACGAGACGGCCGTCGCGGCCCGATTTCGGGAAGGGCTTGGCGCCCCAGGACGGCGCGCCGCCGGCCTGCTTCGGCTCGATCCAGATCTGGAACAGCTTCGTCGGCTTCTCTTCGAGGTTATATTCCGAATGGCGGATGCCGGAGCCCGCGCTCATCACCTGCACGTCGCCGGCCGCGGTCGTTCCCACATTGCCGAGGCTGTCCTCATGCGTGATCGCGCCTTCGCGCACATAGGTGATGATCTCCATGTCGGAATGGGGATGCGGCGCGAAGCCCTTGTTGGGGGCGATTTCATCGTCGTTCCAGACGCGCAGCGCGCCGACGCCCATGCGCTTCGGATCGTAATAGTTGGAGAAGGAGAAATGATGCCTGGCCTTGAGCCAGCCATGGTCGGCGCCGCCCAAGCCTTTGAATTCCCTGCGTTCGATCATGTGAATTGCTCCTTTTGGCGACGCCATGACCTTAGTTTTTGGCGGATCATGCGCTCGCCTTCTCCGCAAATCTATGACAAGGTTTGGAATAAAAAAGAGAAACTTCGGAAAGGCATCATTTCAGGAATTTAATGTCGAACCTGCCGGATCTCGAAGGGCTGGCGATTTTCGCCAAAGTGGTGGAAGCGCGCTCCGTCGCGGCGGCGGCGGCTGACCTCGGCCTGTCCGCGCCGACGGTCTCCAAAGCCTTGAGCCGGCTCGAAAAACGCCTCGGCGCGCGGCTCTTCAACCGCAGTTCGCGCCGGCTCGCGCTGACCGAGGCCGGGCGCCGGCTGGCCGAGCCCGCGCAGCGCCTCGTCGCGGGCGCCGAAGCCGCGGAAAACGATCTTCTGGCGCAATCTTCGACGCCGCGCGGCCTCGTGCGGCTGGCCGCGCCGATGTCCTTCGGGCTGCGCGAGGTGGCCCCGATCCTGCCTGAGTTTCTTGAGCTGCATCAGGATGTTAGCGTCGATCTTCATCTCAGCGACGCGCTCGTCGATGTGATCGGCGAGGGTTTTGACGCGGCGCTGCGGCTGGGGTTTTTGCAGGATTCCGCGCTGATCGCGCGCCGGCTCTGCGCCGCGCCGCGCTATACGGTCGCCGCGCCCGCCTATCTGCGCCGCCACGGGCGTCCATCGCACCCAGCCGATCTCGAAAACCATGTCTGTTTGGGCTACGCCTATCTTGCCAGCCGGGACGTCTGGCGCTTCTCCAACGTCGCCGGCGAAGAGGTCGCGGTGCGTCCGAAAGGCCGGCTGCGCGCCAACAATGGCGACGCGCTGATGCCCGCGCTGCTGGCTGGGCTCGGCATCGCCGACCTGCCTTATTTCATCGTCGAGGACGCCCTTTCGGACGGGCGGCTCGAGCGGGTTCTGTATGATTGGCTGACGCCGCAGGGAAGTCTTTACCTGGTGACGCCCCCCGGCGGCCCGCGTCCCGCCCGCGTCGAGGCGCTGGCCGAGTTTTTGAGCCGAAAGCTCGCGCGGGGCCGCGACGGCGCGCCAAAGAAGCCGCCATGATCGACGTCGTTTTCGCGCGCGCGCTGCATGTCCTCGGCGTCGTCGTCTGGATCGGCGGCGTCGCGATGGTCACGCTCTCGGTGCTGCCGGCGGCGCGCCGCGGCGAGCTTGGCCCCGCGCGCTTTGGCGCCTTCGAGGCGATCGAGCGCCGTTTCGCGCCGCAGGCGCAGATCGCCATTCTGCTGGTCGGCCTCAGCGGATTGTACATGATTCATCGCCTCGGCGCGTGGGATCGGTTCCGCGAGCCCGCCTTCTGGTGGATGCATGCGATGGTCTTCGTCTGGCTCGTCTTCGCGCTGCTTTTGTTCGTGCTGGAGCCGCTTGTCCTGCACCGGCGCCTGCGTCGCTGGGGCGCGCGCGACCCCGACGGCGCCCTCGCGGCGCTGCGGGTCGGGCACTGGATCCTGCTGATTTTGAGCCTCGTCACGGTGTTTGGCGCCGTCGCCGGAAGTCAAGGCTGGCCGATCTTTTGAGACGGCGGGGAATGCGCCATCTTACGCATCGCCGCCGCAATGCGGTATGATGAACGTCCGGAAGGCGGGGGTGTTTCACGTGAAACACGTGCTGGGAGGCCGGGGTGTTTCACGTGAAACACATGCGGGGAGGTCGAGGTGTTTCACGTGAAACACAAGCGCGTTTACGAGCCGCCGGCGGCGGACGATGGAATGCGCATTCTGGTCGACCGGCTGTGGCCGCGCGGATTGAGTAAAGAGGCGGCCGCGCTGACCTTGTGGCTTAAGGAGATTGCGCCATCGACGGATCTGCGCAAATGGTTCGGCCACGATCCGACGCGGTGGCTGGAATTTCAGCGCCGGTATTATGTTGAACTGAACTCAAATCCGGCGGCGGTCGAGCGGCTGCGCGATCTGCTGCGCAAAGGTCCGGCGACATTGCTTTATGCCGCCCGAGACGAAGAGCATAATGACGCGGTCGTCCTCGCCGCCTACATCGACGGCGACAAGAAACCTTCTTCATAGTATGACGATGATATAATGTTATGATGATCGACATATAAATGCGCCGGTAGGCCGCGCCGGCCTGTCAAATCCTCTATCGTTCAGGAGACCCGCTTATGCCGCTCGCCCGAATCGATCTTGCCCGCGGCAAGACGGAGCACTATCGCCGCGCTGTCGCCGATGTCGTCTATGAGGCCATGATCGCGACACTGAACGCGCCCGCCAACGATCGTTTCCAGATCATCGCGGAGCATTCGGAGAATGACTTCATCATCGACAAGACCTATCTCGGGATCGCACGATCCGACGATGTCATCGTCATCCAGATGACGCTCAACGCGGGGCGCACGGTCGAGCAAAAGCGCGCCTTCTACAAGGCGGTGGCGGACGGGTTGCACGAGCGGCTCGATGTGCGCCGCGAGGACGTGTTCATCAGCCTCATTGAGGTGGTCAAGGAGAACTGGTCGTTCGGCAATGGCGTCGCGCAATACGCGTCGTGACCGCCGCGCTCAAGCAATCGTGACCGGCCAGCCCGGCCGCTTCGCTTCCAAAATGCTTCGCCAGCCTTCACATCAGGGTCGGCGAACCGCTTGACGAAACGCGAAGGAGCTTTGCGATGGAGTACAGACAACTTGGCGGGTCGGGCCTCAACGTCCCCGAACTGAGCTTCGGCAGCGGCACCTTCGGCGGCAAGGGCGAACTGTTCGCCGCCTGGGGAGCGACCGACGTCAAGGAGGCGCGCCGCCTCATCGACGTCTGCCTTGAAGCCGGCCTCAACATGTTCGACAGCGCCGACATTTATTCGGCCGGCGCCGCCGAGGAGATTCTCGGCGAAGCGCTGAAGGGGCGCCGCCATGACGCGCTGATCTCGACCAAGGCGACGTTCCGCTCGGGGCCGGGGCCGAATGACGTCGGCTCGTCGCGCTTTCACCTCATCAGCGCGGTCGAGGGCTCGCTGAAGCGCCTGCAGACCGACCACATCGACCTCTTCCAGCTACACGGCTTCGACGCCAAAACGCCGGTCGAGGAGACGCTGTCGACGCTCGACGTCCTCGTCCGCGCCGGCAAGATCCGCTATGTCGGCTGCTCGAATTTCTCCGGTTGGCATCTCATGAAATCGCTCGCCGTCGCGGCGCGCTACAACCTGCCGCGCTATGTCGCGCATCAGGCCTATTATTCGCTGATCGGACGCGACTATGAGTGGGAGCTGATGCCGCTTGGCCTCGACGAGCAAGTCGGCGCTGTGGTGTGGAGCCCCCTCGGCTGGGGGCGGCTCACCGGCAAAATACGGCGCGGCCAGCCGATGCCCGAGGTCAGCCGGCTGCACAAGGCCGCCGAGATCGGGCCGCAGGTCGATGACGAATATCTCTATGGCGTCGTCGACGCATTGGACGAGATCGCCAAGGAGACCGGCAAGAGCGTGCCGCAGATCGCGCTCAACTGGCTGCTGCGCCGCCCGACCGTCTCCAGCGTCATCATCGGCGCCCGCAACGAGGAGCAGCTGCGGCAAAACCTCGGCGCCGTAGGCTGGGCGCTGACGCCGGGGCAGGTCGCAAAGCTCGACGCCGTCAGCGCGCGCCCGGAGCCCTGGCCGTACTCGCATCAGCGCGCGGTGTTCGCCGAGCGCAACCCGCCGCCGGTGTGATGATCGAGATCGATCGTCTCGACCATCTCGTGCTGACGGTCGCGAGCATCGATCGAAGCTGCGATTTCTATGCGCGCGCGCTCGGCATGAAGGTCGAGACCTTCGCCGGCGGCCGCAAGGCGCTGCGGTTCGGCGCGCAGAAAATCAATCTGCATGAGCTTGGCCGCGAATTCGAGCCGAAGGCCGCGCGGCCGACGCCGGGCTCCGCCGACGTTTGTTTCATCGCCCGAACGCCGCTTGGCGACGTCGCCGCGCATCTCGCCGCGATTTCCGTCGCGATCGAACAGGGACCCGTCGAGCGCGCCGGCGCGGTCGGCGCCCTGCGCTCGCTCTATATCCGCGATCCCGACGGCAACCTCATCGAGATCTCGGAATATGTCTGAGGCGAGCGGCGAAAACAGCACGGTCGTCTACATCATATTATGCATATCATGTAAATAGGGCGCGGAGCCGGCGCCCCAGGACCAAGCCTCTGCGCAAGACGGGAGGGGGATAATCAAGGCGTCACGGCCGGCCCCACGGTCGTCATGCCCGGCCTTGAGCCGGGCATCCAGACTGGCGGTCGCCGCGGTTGGATGCGCGGGTCAGGCCCGCGCATGACGCTGGAGCGCGGCCGCAGACAGCGGCGCGCGTCAGCTTTTGAAGAACGCCAGCAAATCCGCGTTGATGACGTCCGGGTGCACCGTGCACATGCCGTGCGGATAGCCCGGGTAGATTTTGAGCGTCCCGTTCTTGACCAGCTTCGCCGACAGCAGTCCGGCGTCGGCGTAGGGCACGATCTGGTCGTCGTCGCCATGCAGGACCAGCACCGGAACGTCGATCGCCTTCAGATCCTCGGTGAAATCGGTTTCCGAGAACGCCTTGATGCCCTCGTAATGCGCGTTGGCGCCGCCCATCATGCCCTGGCGCCACCAGTTCTCCATGATCCCTTGCGAGATCTTCGCTCCCGGGCGGTTATAGCCATAGAAGGGAAACGGCACATCCTTGTAGAATTGCGCGCGGTTGGCGGCGAGTTGCGCCCTGAGGTCATCGAACGCCGCGATCGGCGTGCCGCCCGGATTCTTGTCGGATTTGACCATGATCGGCGGCACCGAACTGATGAGCACCGCCTTGGCGACGCGGCCTTTGCCATGGCGGGCGACATAGCGCGCGACTTCGCCGCCGCCGGTCGAGTGGCCGACATGGATCGCGTCCTTGAGGTCGAGCGCGTCGGCGACCGCCGCGGCGTCGGCGGCGTAGCTGTCCATGTCGTGGCCGGTCGCGGTCTGGGTGGAGCGGCCGTGCCCGCGCCGGTCATGCGCGATGACGCGATAGCCTTTGTCGAGGAAAAAAAGCATCTGCGCGTCCCAGTCGTCGGCGCTGAGCGGCCAGCCGTGATGGAACACGATCGGTTGCCCCGCGCCCCAGTCCTTGTAGAAGATTTCGACGCCGTCGCTGGTGGTGATCACGCCCATCGTCATGTCTCCTTCGCCTGTGGCCGGTCGTTGTGGAAAGATTGCGAGCCGCCGCGCTCGTCGCGCCGCGCGGCCATGCATCAGCATGATTTTTCCGCCGTTCAAATTCACGGCTTCGTGAGGCGAAAGGGGCGGGATTTTGCGGGTTGCTAAGACGCGGCCGGCGCGGCATGTTGGCCGCGGGCGCCGCGCCAATATTGGCATTGCCGGAGCGTTGAAATGACCGAAACGACGCACGAAGGCGGCGACAAGGGCGACAAGGGCGGCGACGGGCGTTTCTACCTCGACGATCTGAAGGTCGGTCAGCGCTTCGTCAGCGGCGCGCATGTGCTCGACGCGGCGCAGATCAAGGCGTTCGCGGCGCAGTTTGATCCGCAGCCCTTCCATCTCGACGAGGCGGCGGCGAAAGACTCGCTGTTCGGCGGCCTCGCGGCGAGCGGCTGGCATACGGCGGCGATCACGATGAAGCTGCTCGTCGAAGGCGGCGCGCCGCTGGCCGGCGGGGTCATCGGCGCCGGCGGCGAACTCAACTGGCCGCGCCCGACGCGGCCCGGCGATACGCTGCATGTCGAAAGCGAGATCGTCGCGATCACGCCGTCGCGCTCGCGGCCCGACCGCGGCATGGTGACGGTGCGCAGCGAAACCTTGAACCAGCGCGGCGAGGTGGCGCAGGCGATGACGTCGAAGCTCGTCGTGCCGCGTCGCCCGGCGAAATCGTGAGCTCGAAGCGCCGATAGCGATGCGAGCCTGCCGGCTCAGCCGCGCCTAATCCTGATCGCCGAGAGTTTGGACGTATGTTTTGCCATACGGGTAGAAGAGTTCCTTGCGGCCTTCCTGCCAGGCGGCTTTGAGTTCCGGCGTTGTGATGTCCCAGTCCGGCCGGCATTTCATGGTGACGGCGCGCAGGTCCTGGCGCAGATCTTCCAGAGTGGGACGGCCGAAGAACCAGTAGCCATTGTAGATCTTGTAGATGACGAGCCCGGGCTCGAGGACAATCACGTGCGGGATCATGGGATTGTGCACTGGATCGGTGTACTCGGCGATGTCGAGATCTTTTTGAAGCTTGCGCCCGACGTCGGAGAGGAAAGGCCAATGGGCGCCGATCCCGCTGCGATATTCGTTCGTCTCGGTGATATTGTCGGTGCTGATCGTGACAAGGCGACAATAGGCAACCTCGAGTTCACGATGGAGTTCAACAAGCCCTTCGGCCTGCCGGCGGTCCTTGGGGCAAAAACCGCCGCGGCTGAGGACGAGGACCATCGGATGCGGGCCTTGCAGTTCGGAGAGCTTGCGGCGTTTGGCGGCGTGGTCGGAAAGCTCATAGTCGGGGAAGATCGCGCCAGGAACGATGTCGGATCGCATATCAAATCCTCAACGGTTGAAGCCTGTCGCCGGTCGCGGCCCGAAAACGCCGTGAAGCGGGATGAGGAGAAGCGAACGCGGCTTTTTCCGCCGGCGCCCGCTTGAAACCATCGCAATCTATCACGCTTATGATTTAGGATCGATCCGGTCCGGCGCCGAGAACTCGAAGACGCGCGCCGCCCTTGTCGGCGATGCGCGCCGGAGATCGCCATGGTCAAAGGCTCCGCCGCGGCCAGACGCGCGGCGAGCCCGGCGCGGCCTCGCTCTTGCTTGTCGCCCTCGGCGGCGCGCGCTATCGTTCGTCGCCCTTTTTCCCGCCATTCGTGACGGTCTCGCGACGCAGGCGCAAACCGGCAACGCTCTCAAAGGATCTCGATGCCCGTCTTCAAACGGAAGCGCTCCATCCTCTTTCTTATTGTGATGCTGGCGCTGCTTCTGGGGGTGATCGCCGTCTCCCTGTTGCTGGTCGGCCAGCAGGCGGCGATCGAGAGCCGCGTCAAGAACGCGCTCGAAGGGCAGCTCCGCCTCACCCGCCTGTTCTCTCTCATGCAGGACGCCGAGACCGGACAGCGCGGCTATCTGCTGACCGGCAAGGAGAGCTATCTCGATCCCTATAACGCCGCGGTCCAGCAAATTCCCGGCGAACTCGCGGCGCTCGGCAAGGCGCTCGGCGACGACGGGCTGGCGAGCCCGCCGCTGCAGGAGCTCGTCACGGCCGCGCGGGAGAAGCTCGGCGAACTGCATCGGACCATCGAGCTCGCCACCGACGGCGACAAGGCGGGGGCGCTGGCCCTCGTCGACACCGATAAGGGCAAAGCCTCGATGGACCGCATCCGCGATTCGGTGCAGGTCATGGACGCCGCCGAACAGGAGGTCTTGAACCAGGCGCAGGATGAATCGCTGCGCATCGTCTCGGCGGCGCGCACGCGCACGGTGGTGGCGCTGGCGCTGACCATCCTGCTCGGCGCGCTGGTGATCCGCGACGCCCACCGCCTGCTGCAGGACGCGATCAAGGCCAATGACGCGCTGCAGGCGGCGAACGCGCGCATCATGGACGAGATGCAGCAGAAGGAGATGGTCGAGCGCCAGTTGCGGCAATCGCAGAAGCTTGAGGCGATCGGCCAGCTCACCGGTGGCATCGCGCACGACTTCAACAACATGCTGGCCGTGGTGATCGGCAGCCTCAATCTGCTGAAGCGGCGCGCCCAGCGCGGCGACAAGGATTTTCTGCGCTTCGCCGACAGCGCGCTCGACGGCGCCGAACGCGCCGCCACGCTGACCCAGCGCCTGCTCGCCTTCGCCCGCCAGCAGCCGCTGGCGCCGCAGCCGATCGACTGCAACAAATTCGTCGGCGGCCTTTCCGATCTGCTGCGCCGCACGCTCGGCGAATCGATCAAGGTGGAGACCGTCCTCGCCGGCGGCCTGTGGCGCACCTTCGTCGATCCGAGCCAGCTCGAAGCGACCGTCCTCAATCTCGCCGTCAACGGCCGCGACGCCATGCCGGCGGGCGGCCGGCTCACCATCGAGACCGCCAACGCCAGCCTCGACGAGGCCTACGCGGCGCAGAACGCCGGCGCGCAGGCCGGACAATATGCGCTGATCTGCGTCAGCGACACCGGCGAAGGCATGACGCCCGAGGTCGCCGCCAAGGCGTTCGAGCCGTTCTTCACGACCAAGGGCGTCGGCAAGGGCACCGGCCTTGGCCTCAGCCAGGTGTTCGGCTTCGTCAAGCAGTCCGGCGGCCACATCAAAATCTACACGGAGCCCGGGCACGGAACGACCATCAAGCTCTATCTGCCGCGCTTCTTCGGCGACGCCGCCGAGCCGGCGCGGGGGGCGAGCGCCGGCGCAGCCGAGCCGGCGCCGATGGGAAGCGCGGAGACGATCGTGCTCGTCGTCGAGGATGAGGCGCGCATGCGCGCGCTGACGGTCGAGGCCTTCAGCGATCTCGGCTATGGCGTGCTGCAGGCCGATGGACCGAAGATGGCGCTGCAGGTCATCGCCGAACGCCCCGACATCGGCCTGTTGTTCACCGATGTGGTGATGCCGGACATGAGCGGGCGCCAGCTCGCCGAGGAGGCGTTGCGCCAGCGCCCGGATCTCAAGGTCATCTACACGACAGGGTTCAGCCGCAACGCCGTCATCCACAATGGCGTGCTCGACAGCGACGTGAATTTCCTGTCGAAGCCGTTCACGCTGGACCAGCTCGCGCGCAAGGTGCATGCGGTGCTGAAGGGGGATCGCGCTGGCCGCGGCTGATTGAAGCCTTGTGGATTATGGGCCGCGGCCCGGCCGAGCGCTTGTTCCGGTTCAGGGCTTTGTTGATTTCACGCCTGGGCTTTGTGGGACGCGAGCGCGAGGCCTATGATCGAGGCGCCGCCGAAGGCGAGGTCGATGCCGACGATGAGGCCGACCGCCCACAGCGCCGTGCCGGGCAGGCCGGAGATGAGCAGCGCGGCGAGGATGAGGTCGATGACGCCGCTGAAGACGACCCAGCCCCAGCGGTCCGAAAGGTCGCGGCGGTATTCGAGCCCGAGGATGATGGTGAGCACGCCGTCGATGAGGAAATAGGCGATCAGCACGACGGTGAGGCTGAACAGGCCGACCAGCGGGTTGGCGAGCAGCGAGAGGCCGGCGAGCACGGCGACGGCGGAAGACAGCAGCGCCCACCAGAAGCCTGGCGCGGCGCGCTGCTTGTAGGTGAATATGAGGCCGGTGACGCCGGCGAAGAGGAACAGCCAGCCGATAAAAAGCGTGGTGGCGACGCCGGCCACAAAGGGCGCCAGCACGGCGAGAAGGCCGAGGATGATGAGGATGACGCCCTCGGCGACATACCATTTCCAATGCGCGGCGATGGTTCTGGTGAGGCCTTCGCCAAGGCCGCGGCCGAGCGGCGGGATCGGGCTGGTCGCTGGATTGTCAATCATGTCAGTCTCCCCTGTTGTGTCCCGGCTGGCCCGGTCGCGTCCGGCGGCGCCTGTTTGGCGTATTTTACAGCGCGATCGGATCGGCGCAACCGCAAGCGATGAAATAGATGCAAATAATAGCGCCTGATTGCGACAGGGGATTGATCAGCGTCAACGCATGCGGCAAGTAATAATTGTACGCGAAAACAAACTTCTCTTTTCCGGTAAAATTCAAATCTTCAACATCGAGGGGGAAACATGTACGGCAATATTCTTATCCCGACCGATGGCTCCAGTCTGTCCGGCGATGCGGTGAAGGCCGGCATTGATCTGGCGAAGGCGATCGGCGCCAAGGTCACAGTCCTCACCGTCACCGCGCCGATTCAGGTCTACAGCGCCGAGGTGGCGCTGATCGAGGAGCCGCCGGCCGATTTCCAGGCGCGCGTCGCCGAGCATTCGGAGCGGCTTCTCGGCGAGGCGGCGGCCGAGGCCAAAGCGGCCGGCGTTCCCGTTGAGACGCTGGCGGTCGAGGCGGACCGGCCCTATGAGGCGATCATCGACACGGCCAAGGGGAAGGGCGCCGACCTCATCGTCATGGCCTCGCATGGGCGCAAGGGCGTCGCCGCGCTGGTGCTCGGCAGCGAGACGCAGAAGGTGCTGACCCATTGCAAGATCCCGGTGCTGGTGCACCGCTGAGCGGCGATCGACTGCAAACTGCCGGTTGCATGATTATGCCGTTGATGTAACAGGCGCATTGGGGCCCCTGTCCTTGAAGGCGCCCTGAACGGCGCGCGGATTTTTGATGTCCGCGGGCCTATAAGGGGCGCGGCGGCGTCTCGGGGAAGCCGGTGGTGGGCATGAAACGCAGCGGGGGCGCGACAGGTCGCGGCGCTTTGCCGAGCCGCGGTGTTTCGCAGTGACGCTCGTTCTCGCCTTTATCGCCGGCGCGCTGAGCATCTTAAGCCCCTGCGTGCTGCCGCTCGCCCCGATCGTCATCGCGGCGGCGCAATCGAAAGATCCGCGCGGCCCGCTCGCGCTGGCTTTGGGGCTGGCCCTGACTTTCGGCGTCGGCGGCGGCATCGTCGCCTCGCTCGGCGTCGCCTTCGGCGCGACCGACGCGCTGCGCATGATCGCGGCGGCGGTCATGGTCTGCGTCGGGATCGTCATGCTGGTTCCGGCGCTGGGCCTCAAATCCGAGCGCGCGCTGACCCCGCTGGCGCGTTGGGCGGACGCGCTGTCGAAGCGTCTGCCGGCGGCGGGTCTCGCCGGCTCTTTCGCCGCGGGAATCGTGCTCGCTTTCGCCTGGGCGCCTTGCGTCGGACCGACGCTTGGCGCCGCCTTCGCGCTCGCCGCCGCCGGCGGATCGCTGGCGGGCGCGATGGCCACCATGTTCGTCTTCGCGCTCGGCGCCGCGCTGGCGTTGCTCGCCGCCGGCTTCGGCCTTGGCCGGCTCGCCGCCCGCGCGCGCGGCGCCATAGCAAAGCGGGCGCAGCTCGGGCAGGCGGCGCTCGCCGTCGTGCTCATCGCCCTGGGCGGCGCCATCCTGAGCGGGCTCGACCGCAAATTCGAGGCCGCGGTGCTGGAAGCGACGCCCGACTGGCTGGTCGCGCTCACCACGCGAATCTAGATCGCGGCGGCCTGAAGCCAGATCGATCCAAAATCATCGTGATCGATTCCAGGAGCTGAGAGCGGGATGCGGTCGGAAAATTGCTCTATGCTTCCAGCGGGACCGGCCGGGCGCGCGGTCCGCGGGGCATGGAGAACGCCGATGTCGCAACCAGCGAGCCCGGCCGACGGGGAGAAGCAATGGCCAGTCCTGAGCCCGCTGCGCACCGGAATCATGGGGCGCTGCCCACGTTGCGGCAAGGGACATCTGTTTCAGGGTTTTCTCAATTTGCGCCCCGCCTGCGACGTCTGCGGGCTTGATTTTTCCTTCGCCGACCCGGCCGACGGCCCTGCCTTTTTCGTCATATGCTTTTTCTGCGTTCCGGCGGTTTTCTTCGCGGTCTGGCTCGATTACGCCTATGCGCCGCCGCTCTGGGTCCATCTCGTGACCAGCCTGCCGGTGCTGCTGATTTCCTGCATCTTGCCGCTGCGCCCGCTCAAGGGCTGGCTGGTGGCGAGCCAATATGTCTACCATGCCGAGGAAAGCCGGTTCGAGACGCCGCCCCAGGGCGGCGCCGGCCCGGCCTGAGCGCGCTTAGCTGGCCGTCTTGCGATTTTCTGCTATCGCCGCGAGGCGACCCAGCAGCCAGCGCCCGGCGGGCCCCGGCGGGCGATCGCGGCGGTAGGCGGAGCAGAGCGGCAGCGTCGCGGATTCGCTGGCGCCGCAATCGGCCAGAATTTCGATGCGGCGCAGGCGCCCGGCCGCCAGATCCTCCTCGACGAGATGGGCGGGCAGGCTGCCCCAGCCGAGGCCGGCCTTCAGCATGGCGTGCTTGGCGCCGAGATCGGCGAGGCGCCATGTCTTCGGCGAGTAGACCCCATAGTCGCGGTTCCCCGAGAGCCCCGAGCGGTCGGACAGCACGAGTTGAACATGCTGGCGCAGCGCTTCTTTGCGCACTGGGCGCCCCGCCGCGCCGAGCGGATGATCCGGCGCCGCCACCGCAATCATGCTGATCGCCATCAGGGTCTGGCGCTGCAGGACCTCGAAATCGCTGTTGAACTCGAGCAGCAGGCCGATCGCGCAGGTCTCGTTCAGCACCAGTTCGGTCGCGGCGCCAAGCGTCTCGACATAGATGCGCGGCGGCGCTGAGGGAAAGCGCGCGGCGAAGAGACGCAGCGCCTCGACCAGCGCGCACATCGGGAACATGCCGTCGACGACGAGCCGCAATTCAGGTTCGACGCCGGCGGTGATGCCCTCGGCGTGATGGCGCAGCGCCTGCATTTCATCGGCGATGAGCCGCGCGCGGGGCAGCAGCGTCCGCCCGGCCTCGGTCAGGGCCGGGCGGTAGGCCGCGCGGTCGAACAGCGCGACGCCGAGCTGCTCTTCGAGCCGCTGCACGGCGTAGGTGATCGCCGACTGGGCGCGGTTCAGCCGCCGCGCGGCGCCCGAAAAGCTGCCCTCCTCGACGACGGCCAGCATGACCTGCAATTGATCGAAAGAGGGCGCGGGCCCGGACATTATCTAACTTTCAGATGAAGCTGATCGAAATCTTTATCAGTATTCTCGCAAAAAATACGCCGTTATGTCTCCGTGCTTATTGGCGCAGCCTCATGCCGCCAAACGTAAAGCGAGCCAATTTCATGTTGCAGAAACTCACGCCCTTTCTTGTCGGCGCCGCCGTTCTGATCGCGCCGCTCGCCACTGCCGCCGAGCCCGCCGCGAAGCCGCGGCCCAAAACCGCTCCCGCCGCCGTCGAGGCCGGAGCCTACGCGGTCGAGCCCGTGCATACGCGCGTGCTGTTCAGCGTGTCGCATATGGGCTTCACCACCTGGTACGGCCAATTCACCAATGTCTCGGGCAAGCTCGATCTCGACCCCAGGGCGCCGGAAAAAAGCGCCGTCGAAATCCATATCCCGACCGATACGGTGACGACCACCAACGCCAAGCTCGACGGCGAATTGAAGGGCGACCAATGGTTCGACGCCGCGCAATATCCGGACATTGCGTTCAAGTCGTCGAAGCTGGCCGTGACCGGCAAGGGCGCCGGCAGGCTCACCGGCGATCTGACCTTCCACGGCGTCACCAGGCCGGTGACGCTGGCCGTGAAGTTCAACGCCGCGGGCGTCAATCCGCTGGACAAGAAATACACGGTCGGCTTTAACGCGACGGGTTCGATTCTGCGCAGCGACTTCGGCGTCAAGACCTATCTCCCGCTGATCGGCGACGAGGTCGATCTCATCATCAGCGCCGGCTTCGAGCGCGAAGAGCAGCCGGCGGCCGACGCCGGCGCCGCAAAATAGGATAGGCCGATCCCATGGCGTCGACGCGCCTGCCCGTCTGGTACATCCCGCATGGCGGCGGACCGTGCTTTTTCATGGCGCCGCCGGCCGGCGCGCCGGACGCCTGGACGGCCATGGCGGCCTATCTGCGCTCCATCCCGTTCGTCGTTCCGGCGACGCCGCGCGCAATTCTTGTCGTCTCCGCCCATTGGCGCGAAAGCCGCCCGACCGTGACTGGCGCCGCCAGGCCGCCGCTGATCTACGACTATCGGGGCTTTCCGCCGCATACCTATGACCTGAAATATCCGGTCCTTGGCGAACCGGCGCTGGCCGCCGAGATCGTCCGGCGCCTTGGCGCGGCCGGGATCGAGGCCGGCGTCGACGCGATGCGCGGCCTCGATCACGGCGTTTTCATCCCGCTTTTGCTGCTTTATCCGAACGCCGACATTCCGGTCGTCGAGCTCTCGCTCGTCGAGACGCTGGACCCGGCGCGCCATCTCGCCATCGGCCGCGCGCTGGCCGGATTGCGCGAGGATGGCGTCCTGATCCTCGGCAGCGGCATGAGCTTCCACAATCTGCAGAATTTTTACGGCGCCGACCCGCGCGCGCTCGGCGTCGCGGAGAAATTCGACGCCTGGCTGACCGCGGCGGCGACCGCCGAGCCCGCCGCCCGCGCCGCCGCGCTCGAGGTCTGGGAGCAGGCGGCGGGGGCGCGCTTTTGCCACCCTTACGAGGATCATCTGATCCCGCTGATGGTCGCCGCCGGCGCGGCGGGCGCGGATCGCGGCGTCAGGGATTACGCCGACCATGTGTTCGGCCTGCCGATTTCGGGCTATCGTTTCGGCTGAGGCGCGGCATGGAGCCTTGCCGCCGCTTGCGCGTTTACTTCGGCGCGCCGGCTGAGGCGCGTTTCACGTAAGGAGAGCGTCATGAAGAGATCGGGATCGGCCGCCTGGCAGGGCGGCTTCAGGGACGGACAGGGTTCGATCTCGACGCAGAGCGGCGCGCTGAAGGCCTATCCTTACGGCTTCGCCAGCCGGTTCGAGGATAAGGCGGGGACCAACCCGGAGGAGCTGATCGGCGCGGCGCACGCCGGTTGCTTCACCATGGCGCTCTCGCTCATTCTAGGTCAGGCGCAGCTCACAGCCGAGCAGATGGATACGACGGCCGACGTCACCCTCGAAAAGGATGGCGACGGCTATTCCATCACCAAAATCCATCTCACCCTTCGCGCGAAAATTCCGGGGACCGACGCGGCGACCTTCGCCGATCTCGCCAACAAGGCGAAACTCGGCTGCCCTGTTTCAAAGGTGCTGAAAGCGGCCGAGATCACGCTCGACGCCGCGCTGGTCTGAGGGCGCGGCAAATTTTCGCGGCCTTTATTTTTCGCGGCCTTTATTTTGAAGCCTCGATCGCCATCTCTTGTTCGGGCCGCGGCGCAGATGGCGCCGGGCTCGCCAATGCGCGAAAAACGCGTTAAAAACCAGTCGAAGATTTGAAAGCAGCGGACCGGCTTCGCGGCCGGCGTTTGGAGGAGACGACGATGCGGGCATCCTTTGCGAGACGTGACGTCCTTGCGGCTGGCGTCGCGCTCGCGGCGCTTATCGCCGCGCCCACAGTTCGCGCCGGATTCGGCGACGACCCGGCGCAGCGCGAGGCGCGCTGGCAGGACATCGCCAAGGCCGTCTTCAACGACCGCGCCCTGCAAAACGGCGATTCCATCATTGCGCTCGACGCGCCGCCGCGCGCCGAGGACGCTTCGCTGGTGCCGATGACGGTGACGCTGGCCGGGCCCACGGCCGACGGCAAGCCGATCACCGGCGTCTATCTCATCATCGACGACAATCCCTCGCCGGTCGCCGCGCATTTCACCTTCGGCCCGGCGGCCGATCCGCATGAGATCAAGCTGCGCGTGCGCGTCAACACCTACACCAACGTCCACGCCATCGCCGAGACTGCCGACGGCAAGCTTTATGAGACGGTCCAATACGTCAAGGCGTCCGGCGGCTGCTCGGCGCCGATGGGCATGTCCGACGAAGAGGCGATGAAGGGCATGGGCGAAATGCGCCTGAAGTTCGCCGAAGGCGCCGCGCCCGGCAAGCCGTCCGCGGCGACGCTGATGGTGCGCCATCCCAACTTCAACGGCATGCAGATGAATCAGGTGACGCGCGACTACACTCCGGCGCGCTACATCCAGACCATCACGCTGACGACGGGCGACCAGAAAGTATTCGATCTCGCCAGCGACATTTCGCTTGCCAGCAATCCGGTGATCGGCTTTGGCCTCGTGCCCGGGGGCGACGTCAAGGTGGCTGTGACCGACAGCGAAAAGGGCCATTGGGAGCAAACCTTCGCGGGTCCGCAGCTCAGCAATTGACGCCCCGCATGCGCCGCTTCGCCGCCATCGCGCTGGGCCTCGCGCTCATGGGCGCCGCTCCCGGACAGGTTCCCGAGCCCGAGGGGCTGTGGCAGGGGCCGATGCGCGGCTATACGCCGAATACGGTCAAGGGCGCGACGGTGCTCGACGCGGCGGCGCTGGCGAAGCTGATCGAGACGGAAAAGCCGGTGCTGGTCGACGTCGCGCTTATCGACAAAAAGCCGCCTTCAATGGCGGCGGGGGCGCCGTGGCTGCCGCTGCATCGCTCGATTCCCGGCGCGGTCTGGCTGCCGGAGGCGGGCGGCGGCAGCGACGACGCGCAATTCGCGGCGCGCTTCAAAAGCCGCGTCGCGGAGCTTGCGGGCGGCGACCTTGGCCGCGCGGTAGTGACCTTCTGCCATCCCGAATGCTGGGGCAGCTGGAACGCCGCCAGACGGCTCGTCGGCCTTGGCTACAGCCATGTCTACTGGTATCCGGACGGCGTCGAAGGCTGGCAGACCGAGCATGAGACGACGCCGGTTCAACCCGATTCCGCCTGGGCGGCGGAAAACCCGCCGCAGTCGCAGTGAGCGCCGCGGCGCGCCGGAAGCCGCGTGAGGAGGCCGCCATGCTGAGCCGCCGCGTCTTCGCCTTCGCCGCCTTCGCCGCCTTGGCCCTCTCGCTGGCCGCGGCGACGCCGCTCATGGCGGGCGCGCCGCCGCAGCCCTTTGACGACAAGGCCTTCGCGGCGGCTGAAGCCGCGGGCAAGCCGATCCTCATTCATATCGCCGCGCCCTGGTGTCCCGCCTGCAAGGCGCAAAAGCCGATCATCGAGAAGCTGCGGCAGGATCCGCGCTTTAAGGATCTCGAAATCTTCACGGTCGATTTCGATACCCAAAAGGATCTGCTGGCCCGCTTCGGCGCCAACCTGCAAAGCACGCTGATCTGCTTTAAGGGCGCAAAGGAAGTCGGCCGTTCAACTGGCGAGACGCAGCAGGAGTGGATCGAGGCGCTGCTCGAAAAGACGCTGTGATTTTTCGCGCTCCGGCTTTCGGCGGCCATCGCGGCCTGACTCCCGGCCGGGCGGGGCAGCGCGGACGCCGTTCCCGCGAGGCTCCAAAGGGTCAGGCCACCTTGACGCCTTTCCAGAAGGCGATGTGGTCCTTGATCTCGGCCGCGGCCGCTTTCGGCTCCGGGTAGAACCAGGCGGCGTCCCTGTTCTCGGCGCCGTCGACCACGATCGAATGATAATGCGCGACGCCTTTCCACGGACAGGTGGTCTGCGTCGCGCTCGGCTTCAGATATTTTTCCGCGACGGCCGCGCGCGGAAAATAATGATTGCCCTCGACGACGATGGTTTCACCCGACTCCGCGATCGTCGCGCCGTTCCACACCGCCTTGACCATCGCCAATCCTCCTCGCCGCCAATCCCCGCAGCGGAGCGTTGCGCCACGATGCCAAATGATAAACGCGGCCGATTCCAGATCGTTCGGCGCGGATGCGCGCACGCGCTCTCATTCCGCCGCCGGATTTGCGCCCGCGTCGCCGAGCAGGGGCCCCGCGGTCTCCAGTTGAATCGCGCGACCTCGCAGAACCGCCGGCGCGAAAGGCGCGCCGCGGCGCGCGTCCGCCGCGTAATTTTCAAAAAGCGATGCGCGCAACGGATCGGCCGCCTCGAAGCCTTGCGCCAGCGCGGCGATGACGGCCTCGCACCGCGCGCGCGCGGCGGCGGCCTCGGCGGTTTCGCCCGCGTCCTCGAAAAATGCGGCGGCCCAGGCGAAGACGCGCCAAGCGGCGAGCGGCGTCTCTGCCGCCTCGACGATGGCGATTGCCTCTCCGAGCCGTTCGCGCGCCTCGCCGGCGTCGCCTTCGAAGCAGGCGATCCGCGCGATCAGCCCGTGCGCGAGCGCGACATAGGTGCGCTCGCCCGGTTCGGCGGCGATGGCGTGAAGCTCCAGCGCCTTGCGGCGCGCGCGCGGCAGATCTCCGGTCTCGATGAAATATTGGGCCTGATTGAAGAAGAGTTCGGGATAGATCGAGGCGTCCATGGGAGTCTCCTCGATCTCAATCTTGTTTCTGATCTCGGCGAAGCGCGCCTCGGCGGCGTCATAGTCGCGCAGGCCAAGACTGGCCTTGGCCAGCAGCACGCGGCCATAGAAGAAGTTGAACGGATTGCGCTCGATGGCCGGCGAGAGCGCCGCCTCGGCGCGCTGCTTCGCGCCGGCGTAATCGAGCGCCTGCGCCTGCAGCCAGGCGAGCGAGAGCTGGCACAGGGCGACGCCCTGTCCATTGGCGTTTTTCTCGGCGAGAGCCAGCGCCGCGTTCGCGCTCGCCAACATGGAACGCCATTCGCCGAGATAGAGATACGAGCAGGTTTCGAGCACATTGAAGATTGACGCGTAGAAGACATCGCCGATCTCGCGCGCCAGCGCCTCGCCTTGGCGCGCCGCGAGGCCGCAACCGCGGTAATCCGACGAAAGGAATTGCGGCACCGCCTCGATCGAGCAGCGCCTGAGCAGGATTATCGGATCGTTCGATTGGGCGATGATGCGGGCGGCTTCGCCGCAGCGCTGCGCGTCCTGCATGCGCCAGCCGCGCAGAAGGAGACTAAGGTTCGCCTGATTGCCGCGGGCGAGGGCCCTGACGATCTCATCGTCGAGCGCCTCGCTTTTGATCAGCGCCTGCTGGGCGTAGTCGAGGCAGCGGCGGCGGTCGACGTAAAGGCTGAAGCGGCTGAGATCGAGTAGGCCATGCACCTCGACGCGCGGCTGGCCGGCCTCGTCGGCGCAGGCGATCATGGCGATGATGTCGGCGAAGGCGCCGCCGAGATCGCCGCCGGCGCGGCGCGCCCAGCCGCGCTGGTGCAGCAGCCTCGTCCGCGTGGCCGGGCGGTCCGCGGGCTCGGGGAGGCGCTCGGCGAGGGCGAGCGCGCGGGTGAGATAAGCGTCGGCCTCGCGCGCGCCAAATCGCTTGGTCGAGGCCTCGGCGGCCTCGGCGAGATAATGCGCGGCCCGGGCGAATACGCCGCCCTCCTCGAAGTGCAGCGCGAGCGTCGCGGCGATCTCGGCCGTGCGCCCCTGGTGGCCCGCCTCCAGCGTCTCGCCAAGCCGGCGGTGCAGCACCGCGCGCGGCGCCGTCGCCAGCCGCTCGTAAAGCACTTCCTGATAGAGCATGTGGGCGAAGGCGTAGCGGCCGGCGCGGCGCCCATCCGGCCATTCGGCGATCCCTTCGGCGTTGAGGACTTCGCCCTTGCGCGCCAGAATCCTCGAGAATCTGGTCAACCTCCGCCGCGTCGACCCCGACGCCGCCGGCGACCGCGGCGGCGGAGAAATCCGCGCCGAGCGCGCTCGCCGCCTCAAGCAGGCGCTGCTCGTCGCGGCCGAGGCGGTCGATCCGGCGCGCGATCATTTCCTGCAGATCGCGCGGCATGCCGTCCTGGGCGCTCGTCGCGCCGGGAACAAGCCGCCAGCCGCCATCGCCTTCGATGAGGTCGCCGCGCGCGACCAAATAATCGGCGAGCGAGGCGAGGAACAGCGGATTGCCGCCGCTTCGCCGGAACAGCTCCGGCGCGAGGGTCTCGGCGAGATCGGCGCCGAAGCGGAGGTCCAGATAGCGCTGCGCCTCGGGCAGAGTCTAGCGCGGCGAGGGGAAGCTCGGCGCAGCGGCCATGGATCTGCAGCTCCTGATGCAGCGCGCGCACCGGATGCGCGCCGGCGCGCGCTTCGGCGGCCCGGTAGGTCGCGACGATAAGGACGGCGCCACGCTGTTCGCGATGGGCGAAGCGCGACAGCGCGTCGAGCGTCGCGACATCGCTCCAGTGCAGATCCTCGACGACGAGGATCCACGGCCGCTCGGCGCTCAGGCTTTCGAGGAGTTCGCAGAATTCGCGCAGCATGCGCTCGCGCGAGGCGCCGAATGTTTCGCCGCGGAGGGCGGCGCTGTCGCGCCCGGCGATAGCCCCCGGCAATTGGCTGAGCCAGGTTGGCGCGCGCTCGCGCAGCAGGGCGCGCAGCAGGGCGCCGTCCGGCGCGGCGCAGGCGGCGGCGAGGGCCTCGTTCAGCGGCAGAAAAGCCTCGTCGCCGCCGAAATGCACGATGCAGCGGCCGACCAGCACGCCGGCGTCGCGCCCGGCCAGGCGCTGCAGCAGCATGTCGACGAAGGTGGTCTTGCCGATGCCGGCCGCGCCGGTGACGAAGACGAGCCGCCGCGCGCCGCGGCTCGCGTCTTCGAACCAGCGCTCCATGGCGGCGAGCGCATCCTCGCGGCCGACGCGATGGTCGGCGCGCGGCGCGATCGGGCCGACGCCGTCGTCGCCCCTTGGGCCGCTGTCGCCGATCAGGCGCACCGCCGCGACGAAGCGATAGCCGCGCCGCGACACGGTCTCGATATAGCGAGGCGCGCGCGGGTCGTCGCCGAGCGCCAGCCGGATGGAGTTGATCGAGACGCTGAGGCTTGATTCGGTGACGTGCAGATTGGGCCATACGGCGCTGAGCAATTCGTCCTTGCCGACAAGCTCGCCGCCGCGCTCGGCGAGGCAGCAGAGAACGCCGAAGGGCTTCGGCGCCAGCGCGATGCGATCGGCGCCGCGCCACAGGAGGGCGTTGGCGCGATCGAGGACGAACTCCCCGAACGCGAGCCTCTTTCCTTTGCTGCCCGCCATGCGATGCCTCTCGATACGCGTTTACCGCGAATCTTAAGAGAAAACTAAGAGTTCTCCCGCTGCAAGCTCAGGACGCAAGCAGAGCCTTTGCGTATAATTGCGTTTAGACGCAGCCGGAAGGGGGCCGGCGGGGTCGGATCGGCGGAGGGCTCGAGGCTTGCCGCGTGCATGCATGATCCGCGCCTAGACGGCCGGCGCGTCCGACGAATTGAATTGATCGCGAAGGCTGGCGCCTTTGGCTCGCAAATTTACTTCTATGACCGATTTATGTTCTCGTTCCCGCGTGTCCGCCAGCCGACGCGCGGGAATTTTGTTCTCACTCGGCCTGTGGGTCGGTTTTTTATTGTTTCCCGATCACGGACTATCAGGGGACCGGGAACGCAAGCGCTGTGATCCGGATCAAGCGCGGGCCGGCCAATTGCGCAGCGGGGGCGACGACCGGCGCGGTAGCTCATGCGCTCGATCACGGCGATGTCGGATAAGCCGATCAAAATTGATCGATTCCTATATTTTTTAGTGGGATGCGGACGAATACGCGCTGACGCTTTTTCTCATCTCTCCAGCACAGCCCGCTCTAGCGCGGACCGCTTTAGAAGGCGTGGCGGCTGCAAATTTCGCGCAGGATCGTCAGCGCGACGATTTTGAGATCGAACAGAATCGACCAGTTGTCGATATAGTAGAGGTCGCAGCGCACGCGATTCTCGACCTGCTCCGCCGTCGTCGTCTCGCCGCGCCAGCCATTGACCTGCGCCCACCCCGTGATGCCGGGCTTGACGCGGTGGCGCTGGGCGTATTCGCGCACGACCTCGGCGAACAGGCGGTCGGCCGCCTTGGTGTTCGGCGCATGCGGGCGCGGCCCGACCAGCGACATCGAGCCGTTCATCACATTGAGGAGCTGCGGCAGTTCGTCGAGGCTGAATTTGCGCATCCAGCGGCCGACGTGGGTGATGCGCGGATCGCCGCGCACGGTCTGCCGGTCGGCCATGATGTCCGTCATATCAGCGTACATGGTGCGGAATTTGTAGCAGACGAACAGGCGGTTGTTGAAGCCGAGGCGCGGCTGGCGAAACAGCGCCGGCCCCTTGCTGTCGAGGCGGACTGCGAGCGCGAGCAGGGCGAGCAGCGGCGACAAAGCCAAAAGGGCGAGCGCGCCGGCGAGGTAATCGAAGCAGGCCTTCTTGGCGGCGCGCCAGTCCTTCAGCGGCTTCTCGCCGATCGAGATGACCGGGTTGGCGCCGACGGCGGCGAACTGATGGCCGCGGTAGGAAAGCCCGGCGAGGTCGGTGGTGAGGCAGATGTCGGCGACCGTGCTGCGCAGGGTCTCCAGCGTGTCGGCGATGCGCTGGACGGCGCTCAGCGGCAGCGCGACGGCGATGAGGTCGATGCGCTCGTCGCGGCTGTCGCGCACGAGGTCGGCGACCGAGCCGCGCAGCGCGACGCCGGCGTGCGTCGGCGGCACGCGGCCGGAGCGCAGGCGATCGTCGTATACGCCGGCGATTTCGAAGGCGTCGGGATCGGCGCGCAGCCGCTCGATGAATTCGCGCGAGAAATCGCTGACCGCGACCACCGCCACGCGGCGGCGAAAGCGTCCCGCCCGGCGCCAGCGCTGGATCAGCGCCCGCAGCGAAAGGCGAAAGCCGCCTTGCAGCGCCAGCGCGGCGGCGGCATAGGCGAAGGGAAAGGCGCGTAGCGCCGGCGTGTCGGCGTCGACGAGAAAGAGGCAGGCGATGGCGGCGGCGCCGGCGAGGACGACCGCCTTCAGCATCGGCCCGATCTGCGCGCGCGCGGCGCCGAGCCTTTCGATGGAATAGACGCCGGCGGCGTCGAGCGCGGCGCAGGCGGTCGCCGCGCCGATCGCGCCCGCCAGCGCGACGGCGCCGCGCAGCGCCGGCTGCAGGGCGGGCTCTTGCCAGAACGGGGCGCCGAACCAGGCGCCGACGCCGGCCGCCGCGACGAAGGCGGCGACAAGAAACAGCGCCAAATCGCCGGCGCGGACGAGGCCCGCGAGCACCGGCGCCGAAATCATCCGCGCGGCGGGCGCGGCGGGCGCGGCGGTCGCGGACTGGATGAGGCTGGCCATCGCTGAAGGTTCCGCGCGCGTATTCTCAGCGGCGCCGCTGACAAGGGAATTAAAGCCGCCGCTCCGGTCTGGCTTTAGCATCGGATCTTTCCCGAAGACCGGATCTACTTTCGGGTTCGATGGCCTAGGCCGCGCAGGGATCGTCGATTTCGTGATGGCGTTCGGGATCGATCAGGAACGGCCGGCCGCGCCCATGGGTGAAATCCTCGGCGTCGACGAGGAACCAGCGGCTGGGTCCAAGCGACCCGCCGCGCGCGGCGCCGAAGGGCGGATCGCCGCCGAGCCTTGCGCGCGCGTTAATCCAGCCTTTGGCGGCGACGGACGCGCGGTCGTCGAATGCTTCGAGCACGATCCAGCGGTCGGCGTGGCGGCGATGGAACTGCGTGATCGCAAGGGCGTCGATTTCGGCTTCGTCCAGCGTCGTCTCGAACCAGCTCTCATATTCGGCCGGGCGCCAGTTCTTCAGCGTTTCCTTGGCTGCATGGTAGAGCGAGAGATCGCCACAGCCAGGCGCCGGCAATTTGTCGAAGATGCGGTCGAAGACGACGGCGACGGCGGCCCATTCGGTGCTGTCCTCATACCATCCGTCCTCGGTCCTGAGCGCGTGCGGCAGGGCGCGCTGGCGGTGGGCGGACAGATGGTAGCCCTTGCGCGCCGCCGTCGCGAACCAGAGGATGCCGGGGGCTATCTCGCGCGAATTTTCGATGGCGCCCCAAGGGCTTACCGCAGGCGCCGGCGAGGGCCGCGCAGTCAGCAGGCTCCAGAGCGCGCGCGCCGGCTGGGCGGATTGACTTTTCGCGCCGCTACGCGCGGCGCCTGCGGCGGCGCGGCGTTGGGGCCGATGGTCCAGAACGAAAGCCATAATCGCAATGTCTCCAGGATGAGCCGCCAAGGCGAAATGCCCTGCGCCTTCGGGTGGCGTGACTGGGGGAAAGTCCGGGTCGGACGCCGATGCCGTGGGCCATCGGAAAGTAAAATATTCGCTGTTAAGGTCCGTACAACCACCCGCAAAGAAATTGGTTCAAAACATACAGTAAAATTTTAATCTATTTGCGATTGTACCAAGCTAAAGCTGAGTTTGACCCTAAGCGGCGCCGAGATCAGTTGCGCGGCTTGTTCGCGGCGGGACACGGCGGGGGTGCGGAAATCGTCGCGGTCAAGAAACTAATCTTGCGTCGCAGCGCGAACGGGGCAGCGCGCCGGCCAGAATTATTGCATTGCAACAGCGCGCCGACTGACGCTATGCGCCCGGCCTGGAGCCAAGCATCTGGGCGCGCAGCCCCGATCTAGGCGTTGGGGCGGCGCCAAGGCGGCTGATCGAGCAGGCGGCGCAGCTGCGGGGCGGTCTCTTCGGCCGCCGAGAGCGGCAGCACGGGCACGCCGAGTTCGCGCTCGAAAGCAAGCAGTTCCTTGCCCGGCGCCTCGGCGAATTCATAGAGGCTGCGCCGGATGCGGCCGTCGCCGAAGTCGAGATCGATCTGCAGTTCGCCGCCGGTGACGATGATCGCGCCGGCCTTGGGCAGATCGACGAGAAACGGATCGTAGACGAGGATGGCGAACACCTCGTTGCGCCGCGCCAGCGTCATCAGCAGATTGCGGGTGCGCGGACCATGGCCATGGAAATCGCTGATGACGATGATGCGTTGATCCTGCAGGGCGAGGGCGGCGGCGGCCTCGAGCGCGGCGTCGAGTTGGCCGGGCGCCCGCGCCTGCGTCGAGCCCGCCCTGAGGCCGGCGTTCTGCGCGGCGACCGCCTCGATGAGGCGCATCGCCGGCGCCGGGCCGCCGTCGGGCTCGACCGTCCTCGATCCGCGCGTCGTTGAAGACGATGCCGCCGACGGGGTCGCCGCCGTCGACGATGCGCCAGGCGCAGAAGGCCGCCGCCTCCGCCGCCGCGACCGACTTCATCGAGCGGCGCGAGCCGTAGAACATGTCGAGGCGCTGGTCGACGACGATGAGCGTCGCGCGCTCCTTGTCGTCGGCGAGGGCGGAGCCGCCGCGCCGCGGGCTGGAGCCCTGCGCGGCGGCGCGTCCGACGGCGTCGTCGTCGCGCGCCTCTCCCTTGCGGCGCCCCGACAGCACCCCATGCATGGGCTGGCGCGGCGGCGCGCCGAAATCGCGCGCGGCCGCATGCATCGCGACGAGATCGGCGAGCGAGGTATAGACCGGGTAGCGCGAGGCGGACGACGCCTCGCGGGTCCGGCGCGGCCCGGGCGGTCGACCGAGAGCGGCGAAGGAGAGGCCCATGACGACCTTCTGACGGTTGTTCGGACGGTGGCCGGGAACCGGCGACATATGGCGGAAATTTCGAGGTGCGGCGCAGCATCGACGCCGCAATGCGATAATATTCACGAGCTTCGTCCGCGCGCAAGCGCTGAAAGCCGAATTCCAGCGGCTCTGTCGCTCGCCGCGTCGTATTTTGCCGCGGTGAAGCAAACATCGGGGGCCGGCCTGGTGCGCGCAACGCCGCGGCTGCGAGCGCGTTATGGCTTCGGCTGTTTCTGCGCATCGGTGGTTCAAAATGACGACGCATGGCGAAGACGGAACGCTCGACTTCAATCAAGAGATCGCCATCGCGGCGATTCCAGAAGGGCGCCTTCTCAAGGGCGCATTCGAAGGCAAGAAAGTGGTGGCGCTCCGGCGCGGCGACGGACTCTGCGTCTTCCGCAGCAAATGCACGCATCTCGGCGGCCCGCTTTACGAGGGCCTGCTGATTTCCGACGCGTCGGGCGACAGGGTGCGGTGCCCTTGGCATCAGGCCTGCTTCGATCTCGCAACGGGCGAGGCCGTCGCCGCGCCGGCTTTCGCGCCGCTGGCGCGCTATGGCGTCGAGATCGAGGACGGCAAGGCGCGGCTAGTAAAGCCGCAGGCGGGGCCGCTGCAAAAGAAGCGCGCCCCGGCGCGGCAAGAATCCTTCCTGATCGTCGGCAGCGGCGGCGCCGGTTTCGCGGCGGCCGACATGCTCTGCCGCGAGGGCGTCGATCGTGGCATTACGCTCATCTCGCAGGATCCAGCGCCGCCCTATGAGCGCACGCTGTTGACCAAGGACTATCTCGAAGGCTCCTGGGATGATCCCCACACCGGCCTCGGCGCCGAGCCGCTCGACGCGCGCGGCGTCAAAATCGAACTCGGCGCCGGCGTCGCAAGCCTCAATCTTGGTCGCCATATTGCGCTGCTGAGCGATGGCCGGGAGCTGAAATATGACAGGCTTCTTCTGGCCACAGGCGCCGAACCGCGCAAGGCCGAGTTTCCCGGCGCGGAGCGGTCGCAGGTGCATGTGCTGCGCACGCTCGCCGACGCCGAAGCGATTGTCGCCGCCGCCAAATCGGCGCGGCGCGTCGTCGTGCTGGGGTCGAGCTTCATCGGCCTTGAGGCCGGCGCGAGCCTGCGCGGACGCGGTCTTGAGGTCGACATCGTCAGCAAGGACGAGGCGCCGATGGCGCGGATATTCGGGGCGGAGATCGCAAAAGTAATCGTCGCCCTGCACGAGCAGCACGGCGTGCGGTTGCATCTTGGCCGCGGCATCGCGTCCTTTGACGGAATCGCCGTGACGCTCGACGATGGCGCGCTACTTCCAGGCCGACCTCGTGCTGGCCGGCATCGGCGTCGCGCCGCGCCTGCAGCTCGCCAAAGATTCGGGGCTCGTCGTCGAGGACGGCGTCATCGTCGATCCTTTTCTGCAAACCAGCGATGGCGACGTATTCGCCGCCGGCGACATCGCCGCCTGGCCCGACCCGCATAGCGGCCAGCGACTGCGCGTCGAACACTGGAACGTCGCGACGCGTCAGGGTCAGGTCGCCGCGCAGAACATGCTCGGCGGGCGAAAGCCCTTTACCGACGTGCCGTTCTTCTGGAGCAAACAATTCGACTTCTCGCCCTCCTATCTTGGCCATGCCAAGGAATGGGACGAGATCAGGATCGACGGCGACCCGGCGAAAATGGATTGCGCCGTGCGCTATCTGCGCGGGGGCCGCGTGCTCGCGGCGCTGATGATCGGGCGCGACATGGAAGCCCTTGAGGAGCGCGAGCGGATGGAGCGCGCGTTCGCCGCGGCGCCGGCTTGCTAGAGTCGCTTGCCAGAGCCGCTTGAGCTGGACGAAACGGGCGCGCCGGGCTAGAGCAGGGCGACAGGAAACCTCGCCGCCTCATGCTCCCACCCGCCGCAGTCCAGAGCCGCGCCGCTGCGAAGCGCCGGCGCCTCGCCGCCGCCGCGGCGCTTGCCCTCGTCGCAATGGCTTTCGCGGGCGCCGACGTCGCAGGCGCTGGCGTTGCGGGCGCCGAGGCCGGCCTCGTCGCGGTCGCGCATGACGCGCTGTGGAAAATCGTGCACGACCTCTGCGTCGTCGATGAAAAGCGGCTTCACTCGCCGGCGCCTTGCGCCGCGGTCGATCTCGACGGCGGCGAACAGAGCGGCTCGGCGGTGCTGAAAGATATCGTCGGCAAGACGCAGTTCCTGCTCATCCCGACGCGGCGGCTCGCCGGCATCGAGGATCCGCTGGTCGGCACGGACGCGGTGCCGAACTATTGGCGCGCCGCCTGGGCCGCGCGCGCGCTCGTCGCAAAAAACGCCGGCAAGGCGCTGCCGCGGGACGATATCGGCATGGCGATCAACGGCGCCGGGGCGCGCACGCAGGACCAGATGCACATCCATGTCGATTGCGTGCGCGCCGACGTGCGCGACGCGCTGGAGCGCCGCGCCGCCGAGATCGGCGACAAATGGTCCGATTTTCAGCTGCTCGGCCAAGTCTATCGCGTTCGCGGCATCGTCGGCGAGGAGCCGGACCCCGATCCCTTCCGGCTGCTGGCTGAGGACGCGCAGTCAGCGCCGTTGCGCGAGGATTCGCTCGCCGTCATCGGCATGCGGCTATCTGGCGGCGCGCCCGGCTTCGCGCTCATCGCGCAACGCGCGCCGGCGGGAAAGACCCACATGGAAAACCTGCTCGACCACAAATGCGCGGTGGCGGCGGGCGCCTAGGGCGGCGCTTGCGGCCCAACGAGGCTTTTTTTTAGCGCTCGACCTGGGCGACGTCGCGCACGGCGCCCCGCGCGGCGCTGGTCGTCATCGCCGCATAGGCCCTGAGCGCCGCTGAGATTTTGCGCGTGCGCAGATGCGCCGGCTTCCAGGCGGATTTGCCCCTGGCCTGCATCGCGGCGCGGCGCTCGGCGAGCGTCTCGTCCGACACCGCGAGACGCAGCCGCCGATTGGGGATGTCGATCTCGATGCGGTCGCCCTCCTCGACGAGGCCGATGGCGCCGCCCTCGGCCGCTTCCGGCGAGGCGTGGCCGATCGAAAGCCCCGAGGTGCCGCCCGAAAAGCGCCCGTCGGTGATGAGCGCGCAGGCCTTGCCGAGGCCCTTCGATTTCAGATAGCTCGTCGGGTACAGCATCTCCTGCATGCCGGGTCCGCCGCGCGGCCCTTCATAGCGAATAACGAGCACGTCGCCGGACTGGATCCTGTCGGCGAGGATGGCCTCGACGGCGGCGTCCTGGCTCTCGAAGATGCGGGCCGGGCCTTCGAAGACGAGGACCGAGGAATCGACGCCGGCGGTCTTCACGATGGCGCCGTCCTCGGCGAGATTGCCGTAGAGCACGGCGAGGCCGCCATCCGTCGAGAAGGCGTGCGCCGCGTCGCGGATGACGCCGCTCTTGCGATCGAGGTCGAGCTCCGCGTAGCGCGCGTTCTGGCTGAAGGCGGTCTGCGTCGGCACGCCGCCCGGCGCCGCGCGATAGAACTCCGCCGTCGCGGGGCTCTCACTGCGCGCGATGTCCCAGCGCTCCAGCGCATCCTTAAGGCTCGCCGCGTGCACCACCGGCGCCTCGGCGTGAAGCAGGCCGGCGCGGTCGAGCTCGCCCAATATCGCCATGACGCCGCCGGCGCGATGCACATCCTCCATATGGACGTCGGATTTGGCCGGGGCGACCTTGCACAGCACCGGCGCATGGCGCGACAGGCGATCGATGTCGCGCATGGTGAAATCGACGCCGCCCTCATGCGCGGCGGCGAGCAGATGCAGCACGGTGTTGGTCGAGCCGCCCATTGATATGTCAAGCGTCATGGCATTCTCGAACGCCGCGAAATTGGCGATCGCGCGGGGCAGCACCGATGCGTCGTCCTGCTCGTAGTAGCGCCGCGCCAGATCGACGATGAGATGGCCGGCCTCGACGAACAGGCGCCTGCGGTCGCCATGCGTCGCCAGCATCGAGCCATTGCCGGGCAGCGAGAGGCCGAGCGCCTCGGTGAGGCAATTCATCGAGTTGGCGGTGAACATGCCCGAGCACGAGCCGCAGGTCGGGCAGGCCGAGCGCTCGATGGTCGCGACCTCTTCGGCCGAAACCGCGTCGTCGGCGGCGGCGACCATGGCGTCGATGAGGTCGAGCGCCCGGGTCTTGCCATGGGCGAGGATCTTGCCGGCCTCCATCGGCCCGCCAGAGACGAACACGGCCGGGATGTTGAGGCGCAGCGCGGCCATCAGCATGCCGGGCGTGATCTTGTCGCAATTGGAGATGCAGACGAGCGCGTCGGCGCAATGCGCGTTGACCATATATTCGACGCTGTCGGCGATGAGGTCGCGCGAGGGCAGGCTGTAGAGCATGCCGTCATGGCCCATGGCGATGCCGTCGTCGACCGCGATGGTGTCGAATTCTTTGGCGACGCCGCCGGCCGCCTCGATCTCGCGCGCGACGAGCTGGCCGAGGTCTTTAAGATGCACATGGCCCGGCACGAATTGCGTGAAGGAATTGGCGACGGCGATGATCGGCTTGCCGAAGTCGGAATCCTTCATGCCGGTGGCGCGCCAGAGGCCGCGCGCGCCGGCCATGTTGCGGCCATGCGTCGTCGTGCGGGAGCGATAGGGAGGCATCGGTCTGTCCAGACTTTTGAAATGCAAGCGAGAAGCTGAACGCGCATCTATAGGCGAAGCCGCGCCGCGCGTCATCTTTTTCGGGCGCGGCCAAGGCGGCGCTTGCGGCGATGGCGCCACGGTTGATCGCGGCGGGTCGCACGCGCCGGCAGCGTATCGTACAGCTTTGCCGCGAAAGAATGTTCACTCTCCGTCCTTCGTGATTTTGCCGCTCGGCCTTACAGTCGTCGCCAGATTCATCCGCTCGGGAATCGGAGTTTTTGGTGGACCACGCTGACGAGATTTTGGAGCTTTGGGGCGAGCGCGCGCGCACGCACAAAATCCACGCCGCGCTGGAGATCACGCGAGAGGGTCTCGTCGTCGGCTCCGGCGCGCTTCTGGCTGAAACAAAGGCCGACGCGCGTGGCCGGCCGAGCCTGCGCCTCGACGACGAGCCGCGCGCGATGGCGCTGCTCGCCACCGGCTATGGGCGGCCGATCGGGGTCGATGTCGTCGCCAGGCTGCGGCGCGCCTGCGCGCTTTGGAGCGAGGGCGAAAAAGCGCTGGCGCATATTCATCTGGCTTTCGCTGGCCTGCCGCCTGCGGGCCGGGGGAGAGCCTGCGCATATTCGCCGCCGAAAGGCTGATCGCAAAGGGCGTAGCGCCGATCGAACTGATGAAGGCGCAAGGCTTCGAACAGCTCGCCCGAGCGTATAATGAAACCGAGCCGCGCGATGAGGGCGGCCGTTGGACGACCGGCGGCGGCGCGGGCGTCAATGTCGCCGTGGGCTCGGAGGATAACGATAAAGACCGCATCGAGCGCGAGCGGCGCCTGCGGGGCGAGGAGACGCCGAAGGACGCGATCGAGCACGGACGTGGCATCCCGCTCGTTCCTGAAGGGCCGCTGGCGCCGCCGGCGCCGTCCTCCGGCGCGTTGGAGCCGGGGCCGAAGCCATCAGATTTTATCGGGGAGGATTACGGAAAATTGGGGGTCGGGGTTGAGAAGCCGGAGATTGAACTCGGCGAACTTTCGGATCACGCTTCCGAAGAGCGTGTCGACCGTGAAGAGTCAATGGCTGCCATACGGGATACCGTCAGCGACCCCTTGATGGTCCTGCAACAATCAGATGGCCGATTTATGTTTCTGTCCGACAAGGCGGTTGTCGTGTTGGACCCCAGCGGAAGAGTTATAACTACTTATCCAGCTTCGCATTTCGATGCGCGAATTAGAGGAATCTTAGACCACGTGTATAGGGGAGGAAAATAGTGAGCAATCGAGACCAATCCCGAATCGTTCGCGCGATCCTCCTTAAGGATTGGGATCCGCTTATCGTCGGCGACAATCCCAATCTCGCCGACGAATATGATCGGTATATTCCCGAGATTATCCGCCTGCTCGACAGTGATTGCACGATTGAACAAATGGAGGCCCATCTTGCTTCGATAGAAACAGACAAAATGTGGCTGCCGCGCTTGACACAGGGCATTCCGCGGACCGCCAGAAATCTTGTTTCGAGCCTGGCGGCGCGCCGGTGACGTGGCGGAGGGATAAATTCGAGACTGTACGCGCTCTTCTTTTCAGAGAGTGGGATCCGTTGGAGGTCAATGATAATCCGCGTCTCTGCAATGAGTATGATCGATACATCGCGGATATCCTCCGTCTGCTGGATGGTCATTGCACGGCTGCGGAGTTGGAGCGGCATCTTGCAAAAATGGAGGCCGAGGAAATGGGCCTCGCGCCCGCTCCCGAAAAGACGGCTGCTGCCGCCCAAGCGGTCGTCGCGGATTGGACAGACAAAGGATGAAGTGGCATGAATCTCGATGAGGCCATCCGCGCCATCCTCCTGCGTGATTGGATCCGCTCAGTGTTGGAGGGAACCGAATCTTTCGGGTGAATATCATGCTTATCTACCCGGCCTTTTACGCCTGCAGGTTAGAAAGCTGTCTTATGGATATAGAGAAAAAATTGCATTTGCGCCCCGATTCGAAAGCTATCGCGCTCGCCGCCAAGAATATCCTCGAACCCTTGAAAAATGGCGCCTGAGGTTCGCTGCAACCCGGCCAGCGGGGCGGCGCGCGGCGGGAAGGTCATCGATGGAACAGCTGACGAAACTGGAGCGGGCGGTTCTGGACAAATTGCTCGCAGGGCGATCGGGAGAGTCCCAAATCCTTCGCCGCCAGCTTTCGGTAGCCCGAGTGCTCAAAAGAGAACTGAGCGGCGTCGGGTTCTTCACGGAATTCTCGGCGCCTGCCGACGCGCCTAAGCTCCCCAGAGAGCGTAAATTCAGGTTTGGCGATGTCGGCGCCGAGATCGCGGGACTTCAACACGGAGCCGGATTTCTGCTGCTCGTTGAAAACGGATATCTAAAAATGCTGGAAGGCTTTTCGTACGACGAGGCCTGGCCTGACGACGCAAGCCGTTTTACGCTTCACTATCACAGCGGCGCCGATCGCGATGAAGAACAGGTCATCAAGTCATTCGAGCGAGGCTGAACTCTTTGACGCTGCTTTCCGTCACGGCCGCCCGCCCGTGATGATGGCGAGCAGGGCTTCCGCCGCGCGGCCGCGGCGGCGCTCGCGGTGGCTTAGCGCGTAGAAGGCGCGGTCGGGCAGGCGAAGCGGCGGCTCATGCAAAAGGCCGGCTTCAAGGCTTGGCGCCGCGACCGAGGCCGATAGCGCGCTTGCGCCCATGCCGGCCTCGACGGCCGCGCGCACGGCCTCGTTGGAGGGCATCTCCATCACGACGCGCAGCGCGGCGGGATCGAGGCCGAAGCCGCGCAACGCCGCCTCGAAGGCCGAGCGCGTGCCGGAGCCCTGCTCGCGCAAAACCCATTCGCCGGCGATGAGATCTTGCGGGGTCAGCGCCGTCCGCGCAGCCCAGGGGTGAGCGGCGCCGACGACCAGCGTCAGCTGATCGCGCGCGACGGGAACGGCCTCGAGACGGGCGTTTGAAACGGCGCCCTCGACGAAGCCGAGATCGACCTCGCCCGCTTCGACGCATTCGGCGACCTGCGCCGTATTGCCGATGGAGAGGCGAATGTCGATCAGCGGATAAGCGCGGCGGAAGGCGACGAGATGGCGCGGCAGCCAATAGCTGGCGATGGTCTGGCTCGCCTCGACGCTGAGGACACCCCGCCGCAGGCCGCCGATCTCGCTGAGCGCCAGCTCCGCCGCCGCGGCCGCCGCCAGCACCGCGCGCGCCTCGGGCAGAAAAATGCGGCCGGCTTCGGTCAGTTCGATGCGGCGCCCGACCCGGTCGAACAATTTCGTCGCGTGGCGCGCTTCGAGCGCGGCGATCGCGGCGCTGGCCGCCGATTGCGCGAGATTGAGCGCGCGCGCCGCCTCGGTCACATGCAGCCGCTCGGCGACGGCGACGAAAATGCGGAGTTGCTCAAGAGTCATGGCGGTCTGTTCAATCGTAAAAACAGATCAATACAATCATATTAATGCGTTATCAAGATTGATTCCGGCGCGCTAATTTTCGTCCGAAATCAATGGAGATGGATGATGGCGCAGAGCAGTGCTTCGACTTTTGAGAGTTTTTCAGCTTCGGCGCCGCCTCGCTTCCGCGCGCGCGAAATGGTGCGCCAGTTCACGCCGAACTGGTTCGCCGCCACCATGGGGACGGGCGGGCTGGCGCTGGCGCTGAACCAGTTTCCGTTCGCGGTTCCGGGCCTGCATGAGGCGGCCCAAGCGCTATGGCTGTTCAATATCGGCCTCTTCTGCCTGCTGTCGCTTCTTTACGCCGCGCGGTGGATCTTCTTCTTCGATGGCGCGCGGCGCATTTTCGCGCATCCCGCCGCCTCGATGTTTTTCGGCTGCATCCCGATGGGCCTCGCGACGATCGTCAACGGCTTCATCGTCTTCGGCATGCCGCTGTGGGGCGAGAGGGCGCTCGCCATCGCGCATACGCTGTGGCAGGCCGACGTCGCCATGTCGCTCGCCTGCGGGCTGCTGATTCCCTTTCTGATGTTCACGCGCCAGGAACACAGCCTGCCGAAGATGACCGCCATCTGGCTGTTACCGGTGGTGGCGGCCGAGGTCGCGGCGGCGAGCGGGGCCGTGCTGGCGGCGCATCTGCCGGCCGCCGAGGCGTTTCCGATCATCGTCTTCAGCTATGCGCTTTGGGGCTTTTCCGTGCCGCTGGCGATGAGCCTGCTGGTGATCCTGCTGTTGCGCCTGGCAATACATAAATTGCCCGAAAGCGATATGGCGGCTTCCGGCTGGCTGGCGCTGGGGCCAATCGGCACCGGCGCCCTCGGCCTGCTGACGCTTGGCGCCGCCGCCCCTCGCGCCTTTGCCGCCGCGGGCTTTTCCGGAGTCGGCGAAGTCGCCTTCGGCTGCGGCGTTCTCGGCGGCGCGGCGCTGTGGGGCTATGGCCTCTGGTGGCTGCTGCTGGCGCTGCTCAAGACGTCGGTCTACATGCGCCGGGGCATGCCCTTCAACATGGGCTGGTGGGGCTTCACCTTCCCGCTCGCCGTCTACACGCTGGCGACGCTCGCCCTCGCCAATGCGACGCATCTCGCCTTTCTCTCGGCGTTCGGCGCTATATTGACGCTGTGCCTCGCGGCGTTCTGGCTGATCGTCGCCGTAAGGACGGGGTTTGGCGTCTGGAGCGGCGCGCTGTTTCATTCGCCCTGCCTGCAGCCGACAGTCCGTCGCGGCTTGGTCGCGGGGGAGGGGATCTGACGCGTAGTCCCGCGCGCCATGGGCTCGGCGCGTCAGACGCGGCGTTCAGCCGCCCCGCGCGTCAGCCTTTCGTCTCGGCCTTACTGAACAGGAACGGCGCGACATCGCGCACGCCCGGCGCGCGGCCGACCGCATAGGGCATCGGCCGGCACACCGCCATCGCCGAAATCCCGACGCGGGCGGTGAGCAGCCCATTGAGCACGCCTTCGCCGAGCCGCGCGGAAAGTTTCGCGGCGATGCCATGGCCCAGGAACTGCTGCACGATGCTGTCGCCGGCCGCCATGCCGCCGGTGATCGCGATATGCGCGCCGATCGAGCGCAGCACTTTCAGAAAGCCGAGCAGGCCCGGCCGTCCGCCATAGATCGTCGAAATGCGCCGGATCAGGCGGACCGCCTGCGCGATGACGAAAAGCACGTCGATGAAGGCGCGCGGCGCGATCGCCGTCACCATCGAAACGCGTTTGGCCGCTGTGGCGATCTCCTGGCGCACTTCGAGATCGAGCGGATGGATGAGGGTGCGCTCGGCGATGTCGATGAGGTCGCGGCCGTCAACGATGTCGCGCGCCAGATCGCGTAGCTCGTCGCGCGCCTGCGCGCTTTCAGCCCGCGTCGCGTAAAGCGCCGCGAGTTCGCGCACGAGGCGGCGGGCGTCGTCGAAATCGTCGCTTTCGCGCGCCCTGGCGAGGCCGGCGTGCAGCTCGGCGATGCGCGACTGGCGCATGACGCCGGCGACCTCGCGGCCGGCGAGGACGATCAGCGCCAGCCCGGCGGCGCCGGCGAGGATGAGGCCGACGAGCCCAAGCGCGGGCGCGCGGGTGAAAAGATCGTCGATGAAATGGTTGAGCCAGAGGCCGAAGCCGAGCGCGATGAGGCCGCCCGCCGCCGACCAGAAGACGCCCGCCCAGGACAGCAGCCAATGCCGGCCGATGCCTTTTTTCTGCGCGACCTCGATGGCGGCTTCCTCTGCGCCGACGCGCTGCGCCGCCATCGCCGCCTCGACCTCCGCCTCGTAGGGATCGCGCGCGGGCTCGATCAGCACCGGCGCGGGGCCGTTCTGTCCGTCGTCGCCCGCGGTTCCAAGGTCGCGCAGGCGGAACGCGCGCGGGCGTTTCGGGTCAGTCATTCTGCGCAGCCATGTGCGTCGCCTCTCGAAGCAGCCGGATCATGTCATTTTATCGCCGATGAGAAACTGCAGCGCGCGATCGAGCCGGATATGCGGCGCCGGCAGCAGGGTTCCATTCGCCGCATGCGTCGGGACAGGCGGACGGAAGCGCACGAAGCGATAGTCGATCTCGCCGGGCGATGGCGCAGCGGCGTCGCGAAACACGGCTTTGGGATCGGCCGGCAGCTCGCCCGGAAAAATCGCCGCCTCCGCCTTGCCGTCGAAGACTTCGCCGCCGATGCGCTCGCCATCGAGCGGTGTGCCGATCACGGCCTCCAGCGCCGGACCGCCATGCCCGTCGACCTTGGCTTCGCGCGTCGCGCGGACCGCCGCGAGGGCGATTACATCGACCTCGGCGCCGACATTCTCGACGCGCGCGATCGCCCGCGCCGTCAGATGGCGCAGGATCGCTTCGAGCCGGTCATGGCTGGTGTGGTGCAGATGATCGGCTTTCGTCGCCGCGAAAAGGATGCGGTCGATCTTCGGCCGGAACAGCGCCGAGAGCGCATTGCCGCGGCCGGCGCGGAAGGCGGTCAGCACGTCGGTCAGCGCGGTTTCGAGATCGCGCATCGCGGCGGGGCCGGCGTTGAGCGCGGCCAGCGCGTCGACGAGGACGATCTGGCGATCGAGCCGCGAGAAATGATCGCGGAAGAAGGGCTTGACCACATGCGCCTTATAGGCCTCGTAGCGGCGCTCCATCATGGCGGCGAGCGAATTTGGAGCGAAGATCTGATCGGGCTCGACGGCGAACGGCGCGAAGGTCAGCGCGGGCGATCCGGCGAGATCGCCCGGCATCAGAAAGCGCCCCGGCGGCAGGCTGGAGAAGCCGAACTCCTCGGCGCGGCAGGCGCGCAGATAGGCGGTGAACAGCTCGGCGGCCTGACGCGCCGCGGCTTCGTCGAATTTGGCTTTCGGATCATGCTGGGCGGCGAAGCCGCGCCAGGCCGCGGCCAAGGGCGCGCGCGCGGCGCCTGACGCCGCGGTGAAGGATTCCTGCGACCATTGCGCGAAGGATTTCGACAGCAGCGGCAGGTCGAGCAGCCATTCGCCGGGATAATCGACGATGTCGAGCGTGAGGAAATGCCGCCCGGGGCGAAACCCGCCTTTGTGCTGGAACGAAAGCCGAAGGCGCAGCTCCGAGATGCGCCGCGTCGACTGCGGCCAATGGCGCGTCGCGGCGCCGCCCGGCCCCTCCAGCGCCTCGATATGCTCCTCATAGGCGAAGCGCGGCACCGCGTCGTCTGGCTGCGGCTCCAGCGCGCCGCCGATCAGGCGCCCCTCGGCGTGGACGCGAAACACCGGCAGCATGTTTTTCCGCCCGCGCAGGGCCGGGCTCGCCGCCTTGGTCAGATGCTCGATCAGCGCGGTGATGAAGACGGTCTTGCCGGCGCGCGAGAGCCCGGTGACGCCAAGCCGGACATGCGCGCCCGACGAATAGTCGACAAGGCTCCGCGCCACGGCGCGGGCTTCGAAAAGAAGGTCTGAGACGAGGGGCAAGTCGAAGGTCCGGCTGGCTTTGCGGGTCGGGCGCCGGCGCGCCGCGCGCCATGCGATGAACCAAAGCGGGCGGGTCAAATCAAGCGGTTTCGCGGGGCATGCGGGTTATTTGGCGGCCGCGGCCGCTTCGGCGGCGCCGGCGCGCCGCGCGCGGTCCTGCCGCGCTTCGGCTTCGATCGCGGCGTCGATGAGATCGCCGCGCGCCGCGAAGGGGCCGATCTCGACCTTCGCCATGTTTTGCAGGACGCGGGCGAGATTGGCGCCGGGCGCGCCATCCGGCGTAAACAGCTGCAGATCATCGTCGGGGCCCGCAGCGAGGCCTTCGACGGCGCGCTCGGCATATTGGCGGATGCGCGGCCCGTCATCGGCGCAGGCGAAGCCCGGCGCCGCTCCTTGCGCAGCGTCCCGCGCGCGCGGCGCGAACATCGGCATCGCCTCCAGCGCGGCGATGGTCAGCGGGGCCTGCGTCGACGGCAGCTCGCCCATGCCGACGGCGATCTCCGGCGCCGGCATCAGCCGCAGCGGACGATCGACGATGATCGACCGCCGCAGCCGGACGGGCTTGACGGGTGAACTCGCGGCCAATTTGGCGGCCGGGCTCGCGGCGGGCGTCGCGGCGACCTTTGAAGCCGGCGCGCCGCCCGGCTTCGCCGCCGCCAGCGGCTGCACGAAGCCCCGTGAATGCGTTGCGAGCCAGCGCGCCCGCAGCGTATTGCCGATGCCATGCGTCGCGAGTCCGCCAAGGCTGAGGGCGACGGCCGGCTTTCGGGCCGCCGCGAAGCCGCCGCATTGGGGCGGCGCCCAGCGCGAAACGATCGCTTGCGCCGAGCGCCGGTCATAGACGAGGTAATAACGCCGCAGCAGCATGACCGCGACCATGGCGCCCTCCAGCGCCGAGGCGAAGGCGACATGGCCGTCGGCGTCGGCGGCGATCTCGCCGGCCCAGCCGGCGCTTTTGACGCACCAGTAATTGTTAAGCTTGATGCAGCGCGGCGTCGCCGGCAAGTCGGCCGCGACCAGCTTCGCCAGCGATTCTGGCGGCGAGTTCGAGCTCTTGCGCCGCCTCGAGGCGCCAGTTCGATACGATCCGCTCGGCGGGATGGAAGGCCGCCGCCTCCGTCGACGCGCCCTTGGCGGCGTCCTGGACCGCGGCCCAGCCGCGCGCCGGCGCGGCCAGCGCGGCGTCGAGATCAGCCGGCGCGGCGGCGCTGACGGCGAGCGCAAGGAGAGCGACGACTTCAAGCAGCATGCGTCCTATCCAATTGGAGGCGCCTTCCCTTGAAAGGCCGCGCGGCGCACGGCGTTCAGGCGCCCTCCTCCAGTTTCTGCAATGCGGCGGGCGTTATGAAGCGCTCAAGGCGGCCGCGTCCGCGAGCGGCCTTTTTCCAATCCGCCGCCTCGAATGCGATGATGGCGAGACAGGGCGCCGGAAATTGCGTGCGCAGCCGGGCGAGGTCGGCGGCGGCGCCGCTTTTCGACAGGGCGTTGGCGGTCTCGGCGAGACCAGGATTATGGCCAATGACCAGAAGGGCGCGAACCGCTGGGGCCGTGTCCGCGAGCAGCGCGACGAGAGCCGCCGAACCGGACTGGTAGAGCGGCAAAGCCATAGTCTGGGGCAGGCTGTGGCCAAGGGCGCGCTCGATCACCTCAAGGGTCTCGATGGTCCGCCGCGCCGGCGAGACAAGCGCCAAATCCGGTTCCTCGCCCGACGCTTTCAGATAGGCGCCCATTCTCCACGCCGCGGCTCGCCCCTCCGCCGTCAGCGGCCTGTCAATGTCGCTCCCGCCCGCGACGGGCACGGCTTCGGCGTGGCGAAGAAGAAGAAGCCGAAGCATGAAAGGGAGTAGCCCTGATCAGATGCCGGAAGCCTAGTCTCTCATGTCTTCGCGATATAAAAAAGCCTCGCGCGTTCGCGCCGCAGGCTGCGCATTGCGCCGGCGACGAATCGCGACGATGCGCTCAAGGATTGCGGAACGGTTGCGACAGGCGCTGCGCCTCGGCGACCGCTTTTTCCCCCGCTTCCTCGGTCGACTTGATCGCCGATTTGACCGACCGCGACCATACTTCGGCGTAGCTCTTGCTGAGCTCAAGCGGGAAAGACGTCAATAATTCGCTCAGCTTTCGCGTGTGCTGCAGGACATGCTCGACCGCCTCGCGCATATAGCTCGTCTGGATCGCCAGAACTTCGGCGACGCCGCGCGCATGGCCTAGTTTTTCAAGGGTTTCAGTCGTGTGCTCGATGGATTGCCGCGACATCTCGTTGATTTCCGCCGCGAAAGCCTGAAGATTTCTGGTCGCGGCCGATGCGCCGATGGCGTTCAGTTCCGTCGCGGCGCCAATGCCGCGCGAATTGATGTCAGACATCATTGCCTCCCGGGTGGGAACACTCCCGAGAGGAAACCTTTCAGACGCCGATGAGTTGCGTTGTCGGCGTAGTATTTGGCGCGCTCAGGCCGCGTTCAAGGTCGAGCGCAGCGCGTCGCCGATCGCCGCCAGCGCCGCGTCGACTCCGGCGCCGTCAGGGCCGCCGGCCTGCGCCATATCGCGCCGGCCGCCGCCGCCTTTGCCGCCAAGCTTGCCCGCCGCGAGCCGCACGAGGGCGACCGAATTGAAGCGGTCGGTGAGATCGTCGGTCACGCCGACGACGATGCCGGCCTTGCCCGCGTCATCGACGCTGGCGATGGCGACGACGCCGGAGCCGACGTTCTGCTTCGCCTCGTCGGCGAGCGATTTCAAATCCTTGAGATCGACGCCCGTGACCGAGCGGCCGAGGAATTTCACGCCGCCGATGTCCTGCGGCAGGCCTGCTCCCGCCTCGCCGGCGCCGCCGCCCATCGCCAGCTTTTTTCGCGCGTCGCTGAGGTCGCGCTCCAGCTTGCGCCGATCCTCGATCAGCGCGGCGAGGCGCTTTGGCGCATCGTCTTCGGGACTTTTGAGGAGCGTTGCGACGTCGCGCAGCTGCGTGGCGCGCGCATTGAGGAAATGGCGCGCCTCAGCCGCCGTCTTCGCTTCGATGCGGCGCACGCCGGCGGCGACCGCCCCTTCCGAAACGATGGTGATGAGGCCAATGTCGCCGGTGCGGGCGACATGGGTTCCGCCGCAGAGCTCGACCGAAAAGGCGCGATTGGGCGCCGCGCCGCCGTCGTCGCGGTCCTGCGCATAACCCATGGAGACGACGCGCACCTCGTCGCCATATTTCTCGCCGAAAAGGGCGCGCGCGCCCGAATTGATGGCGTCTTCGACGCCCATCAGCCGCGTCACGACGGGGGCGTTTTCGAGCACCGCGCGATTGGCGATGTCCTCGATGCGCGTCAGCTCATCGGGCGAGATCGGCTTTAGATGGGCGAAATCGAAGCGCAGGCGATCGCTGGCGACGAGCGAACCCTTTTGGGCGACATGATCGCCGAGCACGAGGCGCAGCGCCTCGTGCAGCAGATGCGTCGCCGAGTGATTGGCCCGGATCGCCGCGCGGCGCGCGTGATCGACGGCGAGTTCGAGCGGCAGGCCCGGGCGGATTTCGCCCTGCTCGACCACGACCTTCATGGACGAAGAGATCGCCGAGCTTCTTTTGCGTATTGGTCACGCGGAAGCGGACGCCATTCGCGCTCATGACGCCGGTGTCGCCGACCTGACCGCCGGACTCGCCATAGAAGGGCGTCTGGTTGAGGATGACGCGCGCCGCTCTCGCCGGCGGCGAGGCGATCGGCCTCGCGCCCGTCCTTGACGATGGCGGCGACGACGCCTTCGGCGCGCTCGGCCTCATAGCCGAGGAAATCGCTCGCGCCCGCCTTCTCGCGGACCGAAAACCAGATGTTTTCGGTGGCGGCCTCGCCCGACCCGGCCCAGGCCCTGCGCGCATCGGCGCGCTGACGGGCCATGGCGGCTTCGAACCCCTCGACATCGACGCCGAGCGAACGGGCGCGCAGCGCGTCCTGCGTCAGATCGAGCGGAAAGCCGAAGGTGTCGTAAAGCTGGAAGGCGACCTGTCCCGGCAGCATGCCGCCGGCCGGAAGGCCGCGCACGGCTTCATCAAGGATCGAAAGGCCGCGCGCCAGCGTATCGATGAAGCGCGTCTCCTCGAGCCGCAGGGTCTCGACGATCAGCGGCTCGGCGCGGATCAGTTCGGGATAGGCCTGGCCCATCTCGCGCGAGAGGACCGGAACGAGGCGCCACATCAGCGGCTCGCGCGCGCCGAGCAGCTGGGCATGGCGCATGGCGCGGCGCATGATCCGGCGCAGCACATAGCCGCGGCCCTCGTTCGACGGCGTGACGCCATCGGCGATGAGGAAGGCCGAGGCGCGCAGATGATCGGCGATGACGCGATGGCTGGCCTTTTGCGGGCCCGACGGGTCGACCCCCGTCGCCTCGGCGATGGCGCCGATCAGCGCGCGAAAAAGATCGATATCGTAATTCGAGGTCACGCCCTGGAGCAGCGCGGCGATGCGCTCGAGCCCCATCCCCGTATCGATCGAAGGGCGCGGCAGATCGATGCGCTCGTCCGGCCCCGTCTGCTCGAACTGCATGAAGACGAGGTTCCAGAATTCCAGAAAGCGGTCGCCGTCCTCGATCGGCGCTGCCCGGCGGGCCGCCCTGCAGCCGATCGCCCTGGTCGTAGAAAATTTCCGAGCAGGGGCCGCAGGGGCCGGTGTCGCCCATCGCCCAGAAATTGTCGCTCGTCGCGATGCGGATGATTTTCGAATCCGGAAAGCCGGCGATTTTCTTCCAAAGTCGAATAGGCCTCGTCGTCGTCGTGATAGACGGTGACGAGCAGCCGGTCTTTCGGCAGGCCGAATTCCTGCGTGATCAAGCGCCAGGCGAGTTCGATCGCGAGCGGCTTGAAATAATCGCCGAACGAGAAATTGCCGAGCATTTCAAAAAACGTGTGATGGCGCGCGGTATAGCCGACATTGTCGAGGTCGTTGTGCTTGCCGCCGGCGCGCACGCATTTCTGCGCGCTCGCGGCGCGCACATAGGGGCGCTTTTCGAGGCCGGTGAAGACGTTCTTGAATTGCACCATGCCGGCGTTGGTGAACATCAAGGTCGGGTCGTTGCGCGGAACGAGCGGCGCCGAGGGCACGATCTCATGGCCATGCTTCCTGAAAAAATTGAGAAAGCCCGCGCGAATTTCGTTGACGCCGTTCATTCTTCTCCGTCTCGCCTTTCCGTCTTGCCTGCCGCGCATCAGGGCCTGCGCAGCCGCCATGTAGCCCTCAGGCCCGCATCCGCCGAAAACGATGATCTTCAGGTCGAAAGCCGGGATGGCGCCCGCGCGCCGCCGGGTCGAGGCGTTCTACGCCAGACGCCGCAAGGCGCAAACCTCGATCGCCCGGTCCTCGTCGAGCAAAATGCGTTCGACGAAGCCAAAACGCAAGCGCCGGCTTTGTCGCGCGGCGCCGCCTGGCGACGGTCCGGAAGTCAGGCTTTGAGGGCGAGGCCTCGCCTCACTCTTCGTCGGCGCCGTCGGCGACGTCGAGAATCTTGTCGGCGATCATGCCGGAGTTCTCGCGGATGGCGAGTTCGATCTTGTCGGCGATCGCCGGGTTCGCTTTGAGGAAGGTCTTGGCGTTCTCGCGACCCTGGCCGAGGCGCTGGCTGTCATAGGAGAACCAGGCGCCGGATTTTTCGACGACGCCGGCCTTGACGCCAAGATCGATCAGTTCGCCGATCTTCGAGATGCCTTCGCCATACATGATGTCGAATTCGACCTGCTTGAACGGCGGCGCCACCTTGTTCTTCACCACCTTGACGCGGGTCTGGTTGCCGGTCACCTCGTCATGGTCCTTGATCGAGCCGATGCGGCGGATGTCGAGCCGGACCGAGGCGTAAAACTTCAGGGCGTTGCCGCCTGTCGTCGTCTCCGGGCTGCCGTACATGACGCCGATCTTCATGCGGATCTGGTTGATGAAGATGACCATCGTCTGCGAGCGCGAAATCGACGCGGTGAGCTTGCGCAGCGCCTGGCTCATGAGGCGCGCCTGAAGCCCCGGCTGGCTGTCGCCCATCTCGCCTTCGATTTCGGCGCGCGGCGTCAGCGCCGCCACCGAATCGATGACCAGCACGTCGACCGCGCCGGAGCGCACCAGCGTATCGGTGATCTCGAGCGCCTGTTCGCCGGTGTCGGGCTGCGAGATCAGGAGATCCTCGAGATTGACGCCGAGCTTGCGGGCGTAAATCGTGTCGAGCGCATGTTCGGCGTCGATGAAGGCGCAGACGCCGCCCTTTTTCTGCGCTTCCGCGATGACATGCAAAGTGAGGGTCGTTTTGCCTGAGGATTCAGGGCCGTAGATCTCGACCACGCGTCCGCGCGGCAGGCCGCCGACGCCAAGCGCGATGTCGAGGCCAAGCGAACCGGTCGGCACGGTTTCGATCTCGACGACTTTCTGATTCTTGCCAAGCCGCATGATCGAGCCTTTGCCGAAGGCGCGTTCGATTTGCGACAGGGCGGCGTCGAGCGCCTTGGTCTTGTCCACGGAGGTTCCTTCAACAAGGCGGAGATTGGCTTGACTCATCGGTCTGATCCTTCTGGCACAGGCTTGACGCGCAGCGCAATGCGGTCTGCGTTGAGATCAAATGTACCCCATTTGTTCTCACCTGCAAGTTCTTTTTATGTTCTAATTGGAGGTATAGTAAATGCCTCGAAAATAGACCGGTCCCACACTCCTCCCTGAAAGCAGCAACGAAAGGTTGTGCGGGTGGCGATGGCCTCGCAGGGCCGTCAGCGTAAGATTTTCGCGGGTGCGCTCGCAGATATATGATGTCGGCCGCATCGGTTTTGATTTCGACGCGGTGGAAATGCGCTTTGAGCATGGCGTCGGGCATCCGAGGCGACGCGGAACTTTTGCGAAATCGGCCAACAGGGGGTTAGGCGGCCGACCTTTTTATGTGGACCCTTTGATTTATGTAGACCCTCCGAAATCCGGCCAGGGCTTTCTACCAAAAGCAAGTCTTTGTCTGTGCGCTCCCGTCTTGATCGCAGCGGTTAAAGGCGAATGGCGAAGTGTATTTTGTGGTTATTTTATAAAGCTGAGATCCCTTTTGTTATAGCGAGCGGAATTTCATGGAAGACTGCGCCGAAATGACAAGCTTAGCGTGCCCCCGCCCGTCGCACGGACGCGGCGGAATCAACGAACAAAATTGGGGGACGCCATGTCCAAGTCATCGAGCTCTGGCTGCGCGCGCGCCGGAAAGTCATACCAATCAGGTCTGGCTTTCGGGCTGTTCTTCGCCTCGAGCACATTATTTGCGCCGTTGCATGCGAGCGCCTCGAATTTGCGCGTCGACACTGCGGAAGGGCCGGTCAGCGGCTTCGTCAAGGAGGGAGTCGCCGAGTTTCTAGGCATTCCCTACGCAGCGCCGCCAGTCGGCAATCTGAGATGGACGCCGCCCGTAAAGCACGCTCCCTGGTCCAAGGTGCTGCAGGCGACCGCTTATGGTCCGCAGTGCGCGCAGATCGAGACGCTTGGCGTTTTCGCGGGGCCGGCGAACAACAATGAAGATTGTCTCTATATCAACGTCTTCACGCCGGACCTCGACTCGGGCGACGGGCGCGGCCGGGGAAAGCTGCCCGTCATGTTCTGGAGCTATGGCGGCGGAGCGGTCGACGGCGAGAGCAATGATTACGACGGCAGCAAGCTCGCCCGTCAGGGCCATACGGTCGTCGTCACCTTCAATTACCGCATGAATCTCATGGGCTGGCTGGCGCATCCCGCCCTGGACCATGAGGGACATTTGTTCGCCAATTACGGCACCCTCGACAACCAGTTCGCGTTGAAATGGGTGCAGCGGAATATCGAAAAGTTCGGCGGCGATCCGGACAACGTCACTGTCTTCGGCCAATCCGCGGGGGCGAGGAACTCAGTGACTGAGCTCCTCTCGCCGCTTTCGAGAGGCTTGTTCCAGCACGCAATCTTCGAAAGCGGCGCGATAGCCAACGAAACGCCGTTGAGCATCGCCGAAACGAAGGGCACGAATTTCGCCGTCGCGGCCGGGTGCGGCTCCGGCGCAACGCCAGCGGTCACCGCATGTATGCGTAGCCTGACGGCCGCTCAGGTTGAGGCGCTGTCTGGAACCCAAAGCGCCGGGGGCCCCTACATAGCCGGTTTGATCACAGACGGCCAAATCCTGCCCGCGCCGGCGATCGAACAGTATAAGAGCGGCAATTTCAATCATGTTTCGATCCTCGACGGCGATGTGGAAAACGAGGGCAATTTCGCGCTTGCCTCCGTCGAGTATTTCGAATCGCCGCAGGCGCCGCTTACCGAAGCCCAATTCACCGCCTATGTCACCAATACCTACAGCGGCAACGCCGGGCCGGGCGGCTCGCCGCCCGCCTACCCGGCAGGGACCGTCGCGAAGGTCTTGGCTGAATATCCGCTCAGCGCCTACCCGAACCCGCAACAGCAATGGGCCGCGTTGGAGACCGACGCGAATTATAGTTGTGTCACGCACCACGTTGACCAAATCCTCGCCGGTCAGGTCCCCCTGTACGCCTACGAGTTCCGCGACCAAACCGCGCCTGATTATTTTCCTCCAATGCCCGGTTTCGTCGCGCTGGCGTATCACACGAGCGACATCCAGTATTATTGGCCGCTCTATCATGGCGGGCCTGCGGGAACCCCGCATCCGCTAAACAGCAAGCAGGAAGTTCTCTCCGATCAGCTCGTCGCAGCATGGAGCAACTTCGCCTGGACCGGCAATCCGAATGGAGCGTGGGGCGACGCGCCCTGGCCGCGATACAAATCGCCAAATGGCGTCTTCTTCACTGAAAACCTGCCGCCCGCCGGTTTATCGACGGAGACGGACGCGTTTTGGGTGAAAGAGCATCATTGCAACTTCTGGGACGGCGTGTTGGTGTATCAGTCAACCACGCCCTGAACAGACGCTTGATGCATGCGTAAAGGCGCTGGTGGCCGGCAATGGCCATCAGCGGCGGAAATTCGGCTCATGTCGGCAAACCACTGCGGACGGCTCTGTCGGCTTGAGCGGTCACGTTCGCACTGCGTTCGCCCCCAGCGCCGACGGGCCGCGCGCCAAGGCACGGGAATTGCTGCTCTGGGCGAAAGTCCGCACGAGTTCGAGATCCCGCGCGTTTCATGTCGGAAAACAGCCATCCGTGGAAGCTTCGAACGAACAATGTCGTTCGCATGGACGATCTTGTCGATTTCGGCGACGGCGTCCTGCCCGAAGTGAATGAAATCCTGCAGCGCGGCGTGTCGCTCTACAGGCATGACGCGGCCGGCGCCGACGCCGCCTTTCGCGAGGCCCTGGCGCTGCGGCCCGACGCCTTGCCGACCTATCTCTGCCTTTATAAAATCCACACCTATCAGGGCAATCTCGACGAGGCGCTGGCGATCGCGCAGGCTGGCCTCGCCGAGGCCGCGCGGCAGGCGGGCCTTGATCCCGACTGGGCGCGCTGGGCGCCCGGGCAGATTTCGGCCGACGTCAATGGGGCCGGCCACTTCGGCCTTTACACCTTGAAGGCGCTCGCCTTCATTCACCTGCGCCGCGACGAGAAGGAAAAGTCGCGGCGCTGCCTCGACAAGATCGCGGAATTGGGCGCGATGGAGACGGTTGGGGGAAGCGTTATCGCCGCTTTGGCGGCGGGGGTCGGTTAGAGCATCGGACCCGAAAGCGGGAACCGGTTTCGGGAAAAATCCGATGCTTGGAAAATGAGGACATCGGGCGTTGGGCGGCTTCCTCGATCTGACGCCGCGCAGTGGAAAGGGTGTGCGGGAATCATGCAAACGACATTCATTCGGGCGACTTCGGACGGTCGCAAAGTCGAGGTGATCGGCGGGCAGATCTGCGTCGACGGCAAGCCCGTCGCCGACCGGATCGTCGAGGTCGAGACGCATCCGAACAAGGCGGCGATCCTGCACACGCTGCCGAACGCCGCCTTCATGGCCGGCCCGATCGTGCTGACCGCCGAGGAAGGCTCGCTGGTGCGCGGCGCGCTCGCCGCCGCGACGCCGGCCGAAACCGATCCCGTCGAGATCGACAAACGCTTCCGCGAGGCCTGGAACGCGCGCAGCCGCGCGGCGGGGATCGAGTAGAGCCTCGCCCGCGGCGCGCGACGCGCGACTTCAGATCGCGGCCTTGACCGCCTCGATGAGCTGCTTCAGCGAGAAGGGCTTCGGCAGGAAAGCGAAGTCCTCGCCCTCGGGCAGGTTCTTGGCGAAAGCCTCCTCGGCGTAGCCGGAAACGAAAATCACCTTCGCGGCGACGCCGCGCTTGCGCAATTCGCCGAACATCGTCGGGCCGTCCATTTCCGGCATGACCACGTCCGACACGACGAGATCGATCTTGCCCGGGTTTTGCGCGACGATGTCGAGCGCCTCGACGCCGGAGGCTGCCTGCAGCACGCTATAGCCGCGCGAAGCCAGCGCGCGCGCGCCGAAAGCGCGCACGGCCTCCTCGTCCTCGACGAGCAGAATGACGCCCTGTCCGGTGAGGTCGGCGGCGGCTTTCGTAGGCGCGCTCGGCGCCGCGTCGCCAGCGCCGGCGATATGGCGCGGCAGCAACACGGTGAAGGTGGTCCCGGCGCCGACGGCGCTGGCGCAATGCACATAGCCGCCGGTCTGTTTGACGATGCCATAGACCATGGCGAGGCCGAGCCCGGTGCCCTTGCCCATCTCCTTCGTCGTGAAGAACGGCTCGAAGATCTTGTCCTTCACTTCGGGCGCGATGCCATGGCCGAAATCCTCGACCTCGATTGCGACGTAGTCCGCCGGCGCCAGCGCGCCGTCTTCGAAGGCCGCGCATTCTGCCGGCGTCACATTGCGCGTGCGCAGGATGATTTCGCCGCCGTCCGGCATGGCGTCGCGCGCATTGACGATCAGATTGACGACGACCTGCTCGAACTGGTTGAGGTCGGCCTTGACGAGCCAGAGGTCCCGTCCGTGCCGCAGCTCGACAGTGATCTTTTCGCCGACGAGGCGGCGCATCATCATCTGCAGGTCGGCGAGCACGTCGCCGAGTTGCAGCACCTGCGGGCGCAGGGTCTGCCGGCGCGAGAAAGCCAGCAGCTGACGCACGAGGCCCGCGGCGCGGTTGGCGTTCTGCTTGATCTGCATGATGTCGCGGAAGGCGGGATCGGTCGGCCGGTGATTGGCGAGCAGCAGGTCCGAATAGCCGATGATCGCGGTCAGCACATTGTTGAAGTCATGCGCAACGCCGCCGGCGAGCTGGCCGACCGCCTGCATCTTCTGCGATTGCGCGAATTTCTCCTGTAGCGCGCGCTGCTCGGTCGCATCGAAGGCGAACACTGTCGCGCCGGCCGCGTCGGCCTCGGCCGAGATGAAGAGGCGCGCGGAGCGGTCGGCGTCGCCGGCGACCGTGACGTCGAGCGGCGTACTGTCGGCCTGCGGCCGCGCGGCGTTAAGCGCGGCGCGCAGCGCATCGCGGTCGCGCTCCACGACGCCGCGATAGATCGAGCCGCCGGCGCCGGATTCGCCGGGCTTCAGGGCCTCGGGCATCAGGCGCGCGAAAGCGGCGTTGGCGCGGGCGACGCCGCCCTCCGCGTCGAGAACGGCGATGGCTACCGGCGCCGCATCGAAAATCGGCGCGAAACGCGGCTCGGCCGGGGCCGCATCGCGGGCCGCAGTCTCGGGCAGCGCCGGATTTTGGCCGGGATCCTCGGCCCGCGCGCGAGGCAGGGCCAGCACGAGGACGCCACCGCCGGGAGCGGCCCGATAGAGCAGGCGCGCGGGCAGGCTTTCGCCGCCGCGCCGCTTCAGATCGACGTCGAGCTGGCCCTCCGCCCCTTTCGCGGCGGCGCCGGCCGCGAGCAGCGCCGCGCCATCGCCCGCAATAAGGTCCGCGAGCGCCAGTCGCCCGGAGGTCGCGTCGGCGGGGTCCCAATCGAGCCAGGCCGCCAGCGTCGCGTTGATGAAGGAGACGCCGCCATCGGGCGCGCAGGCGAACAACCCGGCCGGCGCGTGATTCAGCAAATCCGCGCGCCGCATCTCCTCGAGGGCCATGCCGCTTCCGCCATCGCGGGCGATGTCCGCGATGGTCCAGAGACTCGCGCGCCCGTCTCGTCCGGCCAGGGGCCGCACGCTGATTTCGCGCCATCCGGGCTGCTCGCCGGCGCCCCGCGGAGCGACGCGCAGCTGCTCTACGGCCGGGCGGCCGTCGCGCGCGGCCTGCGCGAGGCGATAGACCGCTTCGGCCGCGCCGGGCGCGCCAGCGAACAGCCGCTCGACGCCGCGAAGGCCCCCCGGATTGGCAGCGTCGGACAGGCGAACGTACGCGGCGTTGGCGTAAAGGATTTCGCCCGCGGCGTCGGTCGCGATGATCGCCCGCGCATCGCTGTCGCAGATGAGAGTTGAGAGATCATCCGGGCGCGGTCCGATGGCGAAGCGGAGAAATCCGGCGGCGAAAGCGAAGGCGGCGAAAACGCCGGCGGCGGCGAAAAGGGCGAGCAGCCCGGCGGCGAGATTGGCCGCCGCATCCTTCGGCAGAAAGGCGAACGCCGCCGCGGCGGCCGCCAGCAGGACGCCGGGGACGAGAATGAGCGCCAGGGCGCCGGCGCGCTCCGTCCCGTGGCGGCTGGCGGAAAACGGCTGGTCGCTCATCTTCGTCCGGGCGCAGGCAAGGGCATAAATCCGGTCCGCGGCATCAGGGTCTCCGGGCGCGCGAGGATGCGCTCGCTGATTCGCGCTGGCGAGGTAAAATTTGTAAGCAGTTTCCGCGTGGATGTCATGACGCCTGGCGGTGGCGAAATGCCTGCCAAAATGTCCGCGAATCGCCCGCAAGCGCGAGCCTTGATAGAATCAATGCTATTTCCTATGGTGCGTGTTGGTCTTGATTGCCGGTTTGATCCTGATCGCCGGCGCCCGGCTTTGAGGGTCGCGTAAAGATCGCAATCCGGGCATCTTCCAGCGAGCCGAGCCGATGCAGGCCATAGTCGACAAGATCTTAGAGAACAAAGGTTTCATGTTTGTCGTCTGGGCCATCGCTCTCCTCGCCGTCGCGGCGCTGATCCTGTTCATTTTCCGCCTCGCCTTCGGGCGCCGGCTGAAGACGCCGGCCGGCGGCCGCACGCGGTTGCCGCGGCTCGGCATCGTCGACGCCTTCGACCTCGACCGGGATCGTCAACTCGTGATCGTCCGGCGCGACAATGTCGAGCATCTTCTGATGATCGGCGGCCCGAACGATGTTCTGATCGAATCCGAGATCATCCGCGCCGAGGCGCGGGACGCGCGGTTGCGCGACAAGGACGCGCGCGAGAAGGAGCCGCGCGAGGCTCTGCAAGCCCCGGCGCAGGCGCCTTCGCCCGCCGCGCCCGCCTGGCAGCCGGAGCCCGAGCCCGCGCTCGGGCGCGTCGGCTCCCCGCCGCCGCGCAAGGCGCCGATACCGTCGTTCGCGCCCGCCGCCCACACCCCCGCGGGCTTGACGCCTGCGCCGCCGCCCGCCGCTTCGGCGCCGGAAGCCGATGCCGAGCCGCCGCCCGCGACAGTTGACGAGCCGGCCGCGCCGCCTCCATTCGCGCAGCCACCTGTCGCGCCGCCGCCGCTTGCGGCGCCGCCTCTCGCCGCGTCCGCGCCGCGCGCGACGGGCTTTCCCTTGCCGCCGCGCCGCGCCGCGCAGCCGTTGACGCCGCCGCGCGCGCGCGAGCCGCTGGGCCGGTCGGATCCCTTGGGCGCGCCGGCGCGCGCGCCGCTGGCGACGCCTTTCATTCGGCCGCCGCCGCCGCGCCAGCTGGCGGAATTCGAAACTCGCCGCCGGCTCGGCTTATCCGGCGCGACGCTCAGTCGGCGCCAACGCCGCCCCGGCCACCATCGCGCGCGACGGCGAGACGCGAGAGACCGGAGCGGCCCTGCCGGAGACCGCGCTGGATGGCGTCACCGCGCCCGCGCCGGAGGCGTCAGCCTCGCCCGTGGGCGCCGAGCCGAGCGCGGAAGCGAGCGACGCCGCGCCGCCGGATGCAGAGAAGCCCGCCGAAGCGCCAGCCCTGCCGCCGATCGACAGCCTCGACAATTCGCTGGAAGAAGAGATGGCCCGGCTGCTCGGGCGCGGTCCCTGACTGGCGCCGCCCGCGTTCTAACGAGATCTGGCCCGAAAAATCGATCAGCCCTGGACGAGACGGCGCGCGGTCGGGACGGCGGCGCTCTCGGGTCCGATTGATTCCAATAGTTTAGAGCGGGATGCGGGCGAAAAGGCCCTTACACTTTTCCTTATCCCGTTCTAGCTGTCGCGATAGACGCGCTCGCGTTTCTCGTGGCGCTCCTGCGCCTCAACCGAGAGGGTGGCGATGGGGCGGGCGTCAAGGCGCTTCAGGCCGATCGGTTCGCCGGTTTCCTCGCAATAGCCATAGCTGCCGTCGTCAAGCCGGCCGAGCGCCGCCTCGATCTTCGAAATGAGCTTGCGCTGGCGGTCGCGCGCCCGCAATTCGATGGCGCGGTCGGTTTCCGAGGAGGCCCGGTCGGCGACATCGGGGTGATTCTCGTTTTCGCTCTGCAAGGCGACAAGCGTCTCGCGGCTCTCGCGTAGAATGTCTTCCTTCCACGCCAGCAGCTTGCGACGAAAATAATCGCGCTGGCGCTCGTTCATGAACGCCTCTTCTTCAGATGGCTGGTAGGCGTCGTCGACCGTGTCGCGAGGCACCGATAGGTCTCCCCTGTCCAAATGGCAGCCTTATACCGATTGCGACGAGGATATTCAATCGTAAGTCACGCCGGGCACAGGACTTACGCGTTTCGGGCGGCGCTATTGCTGTGGTTAACTGCGGGCTCCGGCGCGCCGCGGCGAAGGCGCGCCGGCTGCTTCGCGCCCCGCGCTCAGGCCTTTTGGGCGGCGATGGCGGCGCGCAGATTCGCATCGACCTTGTCGAGGAAGCCGGTGGTCGAAAGCCATTTCTGCTCCGCGCCGACGAGCAGGGCGAGATCCTTCGTCATGAAGCCGGACTCGACCGTCTTGACGCAGACCTTTTCGAGCGTTTGCGCAAAGGCCGTGAGTTCGGCGTTGCCGTCGAGCTTGGCCCGATGCAAAAGGCCGCGCGTCCAGGCGAAGATCGAGGCGATCGAGTTGGTCGATGTTTCCTTGCCTTTTTGATATTCGCGGTAATGGCGCGTCACCGTGCCATGGGCCGCCTCCGCCTCGGCGATCTGGCCGTCCGGCGTCAACAGCAGAGACGTCATCAGGCCGAGCGAGCCGAACCCCTGCGCGACCGTATCGGACTGCACGTCGCCATCGTAGTTCTTGCACGCCCAGACATAGCCGCCGGACCATTTGAGGCAGGACGCCACCATGTCGTCGATGAGGCGATGCTGATAGATGATCCCCGCGGCGGCGAATTTTTCGGCGAATTCGGTCTCGAAGACCTCCTGGAAGAGATCCTTGAAGCGGCCGTCATAGGCTTTGAGGATGGTGTTCTTCGTCGACAGAAAAACCGGATATTTCGAGTTCAGGCCATAATTCAAGGAGGCCCTGGCGAAATCGCGGATGGAATCATCGACATTATACATCGACAGCGAGACGCCGGGCCCTGGATATTTGTAAATTTCCTTTTCGATGACGGTGCCGTCATCGCCCTCGAACTTGATGGTGAGGCGCCCCTTGCCGGGCACCCTGAAGTCGGTCGCGGCGTATTGGTCGCCGAAGGCGTGGCGGCCGATCACGATCGGTTGCGTCCAGCCCGGCACGAGGCGGGGAACGTTGCGGCAGATGATCGGCTCGCGGAAGATGACGCCGCCGAGAATATTGCGGATGGTGCCATTCGGCGACCGCCACATCTGCTTTAAATTGAATTCCTTGACGCGCGCCTCGTCGGGCGTGATCGTCGCGCATTTGATGCCGACGCCGCGCTTCTTGATCGCGTTCGCCGCGTCGACGGTGACCTGATCGCTGGTGGCGTCGCGGTTCTCTATCGAGAGATCGTAATATTCGATTTCGAGGTCGAGATAGGCCAGAATGAGTTTCTCGCGAATATAGCGCCAGATGATCCGCGTCATCTCATCGCCATCGAGTTCGACCACGGGATTGGCGACCTTGATCTTGCTCATTATCTCGACCTTTTCGACTGGAGGACCGGGAAGGCCGGGCGGCCCGCGGCGGCGATGAAGCGGGTATGCAAAGTGATTTCGCTCATTTCGGCGGCTCGCCGCGCAGCGATTGGCCGAAATCCGGATCGACGTCGGCGGCGAGCGCCGCGAAGATCGCCTGATTTTGCGGCGGCGCCATCCTGTAGGCGGCGAGGATCGCCGGCTTCTGCTGCGGCTCGCTCGTCAAAATCCCGCGCAGGTCGCCCTTCACGAGCTCCTGCAAATCCTTGTCGATCGGAACGGCGGAGGCGAGCGCGCGCTCGACGCGTGGCAGGGCTAGAGCGGGATCGCTCGGCGCGGTCAGATAGGACATTTCGAGGGCGGAGAGGCCGTTCGCCTCGGCGCCCTTGCCGGACGCCGGCGGCAACGTTGCAAGGAGAAGCCAGGCCGAACCATTGACGGGGGCGAGGGACAGGGCGGTTTCGGCGTTCGACCTTGCGGCCTGAACTTCGGCGCCGGCCGCGTCGAGGCCATGCGCGCGTTCGAGCCAGAGGAGGCCCGCGTCGCCATAGGCGGCCTGCGCGTAGAGGTCGCCCCGGACCACGCCAAATCGCGCCGCCGCGAGCGCGCGGCCACGTTGCGCGGCCGCGACCGTCGCGCCGGCGCGGTCAAGCGGCAGCGCGACGGCCTGCGGCAGCAAAAGCGCGGAGATCAGCATCCAGACGCCGCCGAGGGCGAGAACGCCGCCAAGCCCAAGCAGGCCGATTCGCAGCGCCGTCGGCGGTTCGAGCGGCAGCCTGTTCCAGGCGTGGGGAGGTAAAAAGTCTCGTCGAGGCGTTTCCAAACTCATCGATTTCACCTTGCCGGAGATTTCATTTTGCCCGACCCGCGACGGCGCCGCAGCCGAGGGATTCTGAACCGGTCGCGCAAGAGTTAAAGTCGCACAAGAGCTAAAAAGAGGAGGGGCGGACGAAGCATTCCGATCCGCGAAAATTAGATGAAACTGATTTCGTCGCCCTCCAGTCTGAGGCATGTCAGCCGGCCGGTCGCATAGGCTCCGGTGTCGATATTAATACGGTTCCGCCGCACGTCCGGCTCCATGACCGGCGTATGGCCATGAATGACGACTTTTTCGAACGCCTCCTCGTGATTGAGGAAGTCGTCCCGGATCCAGAGCAGGTCTTCATCGCGCTGGCGCGACAGCAGTTCGCCGGGCCGCACGCCCGCGTGGACGAAGAAGAAATCTCCGCAGGTGAAGGAGAGCGGCAGCGCGCCGAAAAACTGACGGTGGCTTTGCGGCAGGACGCGGCCAAGTTCTTCGGCGAGTTCGGCCTGCTCCGCGTCGTCGGGATTGAGGCTCGGTTTCAGGCCGTAGGACAAAAGCGTGGTCAGGCCGCCGAACTGGCCCCATGACTTCAGGATCGCCGGATTGCGCAAAAACTCCAAAATATAAATCTCGTGATTGCCTTTTAGGCAGATTGTGCGATGCGTTTTTCCGCGCCGGAGCAATTGAGCCAGAACCTCTGCAGATTTCGGTCCACGATCAATGTAGTCGCCGAGAAAAATCTCGATCTCGGTCGCCACGGGGTGTTTGGCGAGGTCGGCGTCGATGCGCGCAAAGACCTGTTCGAGCAGATCGGCGCGGCCATGAATGTCCCCGACGGCGTAGATTCGCACCCCCTCGGGCAGTTTTGGCGTCGCCGCAGGGGCTGCGAACTGGCGCGATTTCCGCATTAGAGCACGTTTCGTTTCAAATGCCGGCGCCTTGGCCGGTTAAGCGGAGCCGCCGCCGAGGCCCGCGGGGGACCGGATTGCATGAGACATGCCTGCTAGATGAGTTCCCCGTCAAGCGATAGTCAGAACGGGTCGTCGCGCGCCAGTCCGGCATAGGCTCTGATCGCCTTGCGGAGGCATTCCGCTTCGGCGTCGATCGCCGCGGCTGGGCGGTCCGGGGCCGCGCGCGAGGCCGGCGCGGCGGAGCCGGTCGCGCTTCGCCAGAGGCTGATTTCGGCGTCCGCCACGCCGCGCCGCGCCTCTTCGTCATGCAGTTCGCCAAGGGACGATTGCAATTTATCGAGCCGCGTCAGAAGCAGCTTCAGCTTCGCGCGGTCGGCGACGCCGGAAACGCCAGTGAAGAACTGCGCCATATAGCGCAGTTTTTTCGCCTTGATTCTAAGGGCGTGCCGGGCCTGCGGATCGAGGCGGCCGAGATCGCGCGGCGCCTGCAAGAGAGCCTCGCGGGTCCGCTTCAGCCGTTTGCGAACGAAACGGACCATGGCGTCCGCGCCATCGTGCGCCCGCGCCGCCTGTTCGACGTTTTCAATCCACTCGACGAGATCGATCAGGAAGATGCGCCATCGCTTCGATTGCACCGCCGCGCGAACCGCCTTGTAAGCGGCGAGGCGCCTTGCTGCGCGCCATTGGGAGAAATCCATCGCTTCGGCCGACGCCGCGGCGGGAAAAGAGGAGGGTGTTTTTCCGTCCTTATCCAGATCACTGGAATTGGGGGTCGGATTACTGGAATCCGGGCTGGGCGCGCTGGAATCCGGGCTGGACGCGCTGGAGCGGGCGCTCAATATGTCGGAATCGCGCGCGACGCCAAAAATATCCGCCAGCCACTTCAACTGGCTGTTCATCCTTACGCCGCCGCCGCCTGTGGCCGGTCTGAACAGCGCCAGCGCCGCGCGCAGCCGCCGCAGCGCGACGCGTCCCTGGTGAACGGCCTCGACGGGATCATCCCCGTCCAGCGCGACGGCGTTGAGCATGAAATCGCGCAGGCAGGACTGGCAGATCGCCATGAAGGCCGCGCCGATCGTCATGTCGTCGGCGAGGCGGGGGCGGGACGCCTTCGCGGGCAGGGCGACGGCGCTGGCCGTGAGAAGCTGACCGCGTTCGGCCTTGCTGATGAGGCTGAGCTGCAGCGGCGCCCGGGCCGCGAGCATGCGGGCGAGGACGAACGCCGCCTCGGGGTCGCCGTGCTTCAGTTCGAGTTCGAGTTCGCTGATTTCGAGCGTGCGGCCGGGCGCGGCGATTTCGCGCAGAGAGCCCTGGTCGATGGCGACCTCGATCAAGGTTTCTCCGGCGCGCCACAGGAAGGTGGTGCGCTCGACGTCGATCTCGAACGTCGGGCGCAGGCCCGCGCGCGCGGGTTCGTCGATCGCGCCGCCCAGAGGCGTATCGCCGATCAACGCAAGATCGGGCCGCAGCGCCTCGCCCTGTAAAGGCGGACGGATCTCGGCTTTCCCACTCGCCTCTCTCGATGAGCGACGATTGTTGTTGCTTGACGGCCTGAACCAGATATCCGCCCGCGCTGCGGATGCGAAGGATGAAGCCGAGCTTCCACAGATCGCCGGCGTCGGTATCGAAATAAATGGTTTTGCTTTTCTGCGGCTGCGCGTCCCCGATCCATTCGCGGAGGGCGGGAAGGGTCCGGAGCTTTGCAAGATCCGCCTTCGCGATAAGGAATTTGAGCTCGGTTTCCGGCATGGTCGCACTCTCTTCGGGCGATCCGCGCTGCGGTCGATTCGCCCCGCCCTAATTTGAGGTTTTGGCGCAAAGACGCAATGCGGCCGCGCGGCGGGACGCGCCGTCGCGCCATGCGCGGACGGGCGAAGATGAGCGGGGCGGCGGCGGGGAGCGAACAGTGTAGACGGCGGGCGCGGTCATGCGCGGCGCTTGTCGTCTCCAACGGGGGGCGGCAGCAGGTTTGCGCCGGCCTCGGCGGCGTCGTCGCGCAAAATCGATGTAATCACGGAATGGATCAGGGTGACCACATGATCCCGGCAGGTCGCGACTTCGTCGTTCCAGCGCGTGAAAGTGTGGCCGTAACCGTAGGTCTCGCGCAAATCGTCCGAGAATTTCTTTTCGAAATACTTGAAGTAAAAATCTTCGTTTTCAGGATCAATCGTTCGCCAGGCCTTCACCAGCGCGCCGGACAGACAATAGCAGGATGCCTCCTTGCTGTTTGGGCCGACGCCTTCCCCACGCGGATCCCGCGCCATGGAGAACTTGTTCCAGCCCTTTTGCTGAAGGAGCTGGCTGGTTTCCATGAGCACGTCCACGATGATCTTGTTGCTCGGCATAATGCTCTCTTGAATATCGACCAATTCCACGATCCGGCCATCTCCCAACAATAAAGCGGCGGGGTGCGGATAGTCAGTATGAAACGCCGCGCCTTTTACTTATACGCCCAAAAACGCACTCAATAGCTAAAATCGTTGGGTCGATTTTGTGATAAGTGTTTTTTATTGACACCAGTTACTTCGGAAAGCATTAATCTTAGCCGTTGCCTAATGCCGACCTATTGCGTTCATTCATCTGCGTAAAGAGAACAAGTTCTATTACGTAATTCGATACGCAATTCGGGTGCTTCGCGAGCGAATTTTTATTCAAGAGCGCCTACAAAACGCATAGACGAGTTCGCGTATTGCGCCTTTCGCTCAAAGCTTTTCCGTCACGGCCTCGCGCAACCGGCTCGATCGGTCGGGGCCCCTGTCAAACCTGCAGCAGGAGGGCGACAAGCTCGCCCTGCCGGTGCGTCGCGGTCTTCGCGAAGATGGATTTCAACTGATTGCGCGCCGTCTCGCGGGAGATATTGAGTTCCGCGGCGGCCGTATCGGGTCCTGCGCCGCGCGCGATGATGCATGCGAGTTTCGCCTCCGAGGCCGTCAGCGAGAACGTCTTGGCGAGCAGCGCGGCGGGCGGGCCTGGCCGCGGCCCGAGGGCGTTCAGCGTCACCAGCGCGCGGACGTCGCGCGAAGGCCACCGTGCGCTGGCCTCGATCGGCCAGATGCGCAGCAGAAATGGCAATGCATCCTGGCGGGGGACGATGATCGGCTCGATCGAGGGCGCGGAGGGGGCGGCGTGCCGGGTCGAATCGTCGAACTGATCGACATAAATGCGAAGCTTGTGCCTCGCCTCCGCATCCCGAATATAAAGACGCCTTTGCCTCACCCGCACATCATTGTTGATGAGCGAATTCGCCGCCGCGTTCGCTTCGACGACAAATCCGTCGAGATCTAGAAGGAGCGCGGGCTGCGACAGGATATTGAGCGGGGCGGTGGAATCGGGATCGGCGGCGGCCGACCGTGAAAGCGTGGCGATTTCGACGATCCGGCGGGTAAATGAAGTGAGCGCGCGCTTTTCGGCGCACTCCAGTTCCATTCCGTCAAGATACATAGCGAAGGGTGTCATTCAGGTCGCCAGTCATCTCCGGACGCGCCGCCGCATCCTCAAGGCGTTAAGAGTATAGGCTTTGCTCTACTTCATGATCGCGAAAAATTCAGTTAAAAAGCCGCAATTGCCGCTGCCTCGCCTCTCGGGACCAACAGCCCGACAGGGTTGTGTTCGCTTCCCAATCCGCCTTGATTTCATCTAATCGCGGAGGTCGCCGGTAACTGTGCGTTTTCACACGCGCAAAACTGAACAAATATCAGATGACAACATTTAACACATGCCAATGGACTGGAACGGGCGGAGTTTTATTTTGCGGTCTTCGTTCTGGCTCTTGAATCGGCGGTTCCCGACGGGTCGGGTCGTCTCCTTTGATCTGACTGATCAAGCGGGGTCTCGCTTGAGGCGGGACGTCCTGCTTCGCGCGCCGGCTGTTTTGGGCCCCGAGGGGCTTGAGCCGCGTTTTCAAACGCCGTACCACCACGCAGGATCGATGCGGGACGTGGGTTTTTGCGCCGCCTCTTTAATGACTTGACGCGCTTACGCCGATTGGTATCGGCGAGTGAGCGAGAAGGAGAGACAATGGTTCGCGTGACTTTTCCCGACGGCGCCGCGCGCCAGTTCGAGGCCGGCGTCACAGGCCTCGAAATCGCCCGAAGCATTTCCCCCTCGCTCGCCAAACGCACCGTCGCCATGGTCGCTCGACGGCGAGCTGCGCGATCTCGCCGATCCGATCGACAGCGACGCCACGATCGAATTCATCACGCGCGAGGATCCGCGCGCGCTGGAGCTGATCCGCCACGACGCCGCGCATGTGCTGGCCGAAGCGGTGCAGACGCTTTATCCCGGCACGCAGGTGACCATCGGCCCGGTGATCGAGAACGGCTTCTATTACGATTTTTTCCGCAACGAGCCGTTCACGCCGGAGGATTTCCCCGCCATCGAAAAGAAGATGGCGCGAGATCATCGCGCGCGACAGGCCGTTCACCAAGGAGGTCTGGAGCCGCGATCAGGCGAAGGCCTGGTTCGAGACGCACGGCGAAGCGTTCAAGGTCGAACTCGTCGATGCGATTCCGGCCGACCAGGAGCTGAAGATCTACAAGCAGGGCGATTGGCTCGATCTCTGCCGCGGCCCGCATATGACCTCGACCGGCAAGATCGGCCCGGCGTTCAAGCTGATGAAGGTCGCGGGCGCCTATTGGCGCGGCGATTTCGAACCGGCCGATGCTGTCAGCGCATCTATGCGACGGCCTTCGCGACGCAGGCGGAACTCGACGCCTATCTCAAGCAGCATCGAGGAGGCCGAGACGCCGCGACCATCGCCGGCTCGGCCGCGAGATGGACCTGTTCCATTTCCAGGAGGAGGGGCCGGGCACGGTCTTCTGGCATCCGAAGGGCTGGACGCTGTTCCAGACGCTCATCGCCTATATGCGCCGGCGCCAGCAGGAGGCCGGCTATGTCGAGGTCAACACGCCGCAGGTGCTCGACCGCGCGCTGTGGGAGACCTCGGGCCATTGGCAGACCTATCGCGAGAACATGTTCATCACCAAGACCGAGGACGAGCGCGTCTTCGCGCTGAAGCCGATGAACTGCCCCGGCCATATCCAGATCTTCAAGAACGGCTTGAAGTCCTACCGCGATCTGCCGATGAAGATCGCCGAATTCGGCATCGTCCATCGCTACGAGCCGTCCGGCGCGATGCACGGCATCATGCGCGTGCGCGCCTTCACGCAGGACGACGCGCATATCTTCTGCACCGAAGACCAGATCATGGACGAGGCGCTGAAGGTCAACGACCTGATCATGTCGATCTACGACGATTTCGGCTTCGACGACGTCGTCGTCAAGCTTTCGACGCGGCCGGAAAAGCGCGTCGGCTCGGACGAGGCCTGGGACAAGGCGGAGGCGGCGCTGACGCAGCGTGCTCGAACGCATCGCCGCGCGCGGCCTGAAGACCGGGATCAATCCGGGCGAGGGCGCTTTCTACGGGCCGAAGCTCGAATATACGCTGCGCGACGCGATCGGGCGCGAATGGCAATGCGGCACGACGCAGGTCGATTTCAACCTGCCGGGCCGCTTCGGCGCCTTCTATATCGGCGCCGACAGCGAAAAGGAGACGCCGGTGATGATCCATCGCGCCATGTTCGGCTCGCTCGAGCGCTTCACCGGCATTTTGATCGAGCATTTCGCCGGCCATTTGCCGCTGTGGCTCTCGCCGCTGCAGATCGTCGTCGCGACGATCACGCAGGACGCCGACGATTACGCCCTGGAGGTGGTCGCGGCGGCGCGCAAGAGGGGGCTGCGCGTCGAGGGCGATCTGCGCAACGAGAAGATCAATTACAAGGTGCGCGAGCATTCGCTCGCCAAAGTTCCCGTGCTGCTGGTCGTCGGCAAGCGCGAGAGCCTCGAGCGCGCGGTGTCCATAAGGCGGCTTGGGTCTAACGATCAGAGATCGGCGTCGCTGCTTGACGCGCTCGATGCGCTCGCCGGAGAGGCCGCGCCGCCGGACCGCAAGCGCGCGCCGGCCGGCGCGAGCTGACCGGCGCGAAAAGCGGCGGGATTGCGGCGACAATTTGGCGCATGGTTGCGCTGAAGGATATTCACCCCGCGCTGATGCCGCGCCGCGGAGTCAAATTGCGATTTTTTGAAGCCGAACTGCGATGAATATTGATCGGCGAAACTAGTCAACGGCGGCGCCAGCCCGCGGAAATTCGCTGAATAGCCGCGTGCTCATTCGCACAGCACGCATCCTCAGCCACTTGCGCCGCCGGGTTTTAGGTTGATTTTTCCCATTTATTGTTGCCTAATGTTTATGGGCGTTCTTCTGAACAGCGTGAGTTTAGAAATGTACTTCAACCGCTTGAGCCAGATCGCGGAAACTGAGGTCCATGCCGAGACGCCGGGCGTGGGCTCGCCGAGACTTTACGTTTCTTATAAAAACATTGAGGTTGTCGCCGGGCTTGTCGATATATTGCTTATCACGTTCGCCAGCGTATTCGGCGGTGTTCTCTATCAGTTTCTTTGGTCGGGCCAAAACAGCGGCATTGTAGTCAATCTTGGCATTGGTCTTGCCGAAGGTTTACTTTACGCTTATGTCGCGAGTTCGCGGGGTCTATATCGGCTGCCCGTGTTGCTCGCGCCCTCCGGTTATTTAGGGCGGATTTTTGTCACTTGGGCGATTGTTGTCTTATTTGCGGCGATATTTTTGATTTTCCTCAAAGGGAACGCCGGCCTATCGCATGGCTCCATGATTACGTCGGCTGTGCTGCAGATATCGCTGCTGCTGCTGGCCCGATGGCTCGCGGAAAAGACCTCGCGCTCGCTGATGGCGAAGGGAAGCCTGCCGGGCCGGCGCGTCATCACGATCGGCGAACCCTCTGAATTGATGAGATTGAGCACCGCTATGCTGTTTCGCTATTTTGGCATGAATGAAGTCGCCCGCGTCGCTTTATCGACGACCAAGGGCGCGGCCTCGGATGACGTGCTTGTCGATATCGACCGGGCGCTGCACGCCGCGCGCGAATGCGGCGTCGATGAATTCGTCGTCGCGCTGCGCTGGAGCAGCAGAGAGCTGCTCGAAATCCTGCGCGAACGGCTCCGGGCGTCGCCTTTGCCGGCGCACCTTCTGCCCGACTATACTATTCGTTCGGTGCTCGGCCGCCGCGCCTTGTCGACTGGCGGCCCGGCCCTCAGCCTCGAGATTCAGCGTGCGCCCCTCAGCACCACGGAAAGGGCCGTCAAGCGGACGATGGATCTTGTCTGCGCCGCCGTCGCCATCGTCTGCCTGTCGCCGCTGCTGCTGCTGATCGCGCTGGCGATCAAACTCGACAGCAAGGGGCCAGTGATTTTCAAGCAGCGGCGCAACGGCTTCAACTCGAAGCAATTCGTCATCTACAAATTTCGCTCTATGAGCGTCCAGGAGGATGGCGCGGTGATCGCCCAGGCGCGCAAGAATGACCGCCGCGTCACGCGCGTCGGCCAGCTGCTTCGGCGCTCCAGCATGGACGAGCTGCCGCAGCTGTTCAATGTTCTGAGGGGCGATATGTCGCTGGTGGGTCCGCGTCCGCACGCGCTCGCCCATGACAATGAATATAAGGTCCTCATCGCCAAATACGCCTTTCGGCATCACGTCAAGCCCGGCATGACGGGTTGGGCCCAAGTCAACGGGCTGCGCGGCGAAACGGGCCGGCTCGAGCAGATGGTCGACCGTGTCAAACTGGACCTCTGGTACGTTAACCATTGGTCGCTCGGCCTTGATATCAATATTCTCCTGCGAACCTGCTTCGAGGTTCTGCGCAGCCGCGCCTATTGAGCCGCGTCTCGCCGGCGGCGGGCGCACTTCCGCCGGGAGCGCCCCCCGGGGCGTTCAAATCATTTTCAATAGAGTGGCGTCAGGCGAACGGGGGTGCGGATCGGCCCGATCCACAGCCAGCCGTCGGTGAGCCGCAAGGGCAGGCGCGTCGTATCCGGCCCGTCGCCCTGCGCCGGCGAATTGCGCAGAAAGCGCGTCAGCAGCGAACCGGCCGCGAGGATTTGCGGATCGACGCCGAGGCGGCGCAGGATCGGGTTCAGGCCTTCCGCGGCGGCGTCGAGCTTGCCGCGCAGGCGATGTCCATCATCGAGATCGAGGACGCCGGCAGCGCTGAGTTTCGCCGCGCCGCTGGCAAGCTGCGCGGTCTTCAGCGCGATGTTGCCGCCGCCGGCGCGCCAGCGCTCGAGGCGCTCGGCGAGGGCGCCGGCGCCGAATGCGTCGGCGCGGGCGATTGTTCCGTCGATTGTGGCGTCGAGCGGTGCGACAAGTCCGAGCTGTTCCGCGAGCGATGGAACCACCGCGCCGTTGAGGGCGATCGCGAAATCGAGCGCCCCGTCCGCGCCGCCCGGCGTCGGCGCGACGGACGCCTTCAAGGACTGCGCCCTCGCGTCGAGCGCGCCAAGGCTTCCGGCTGCGCCCTTCGCCGCGAGCTGATCGCCGTCGACGGAGAGCCGCGCCAGGGCGCCAGGGCGGCCCTCGATCGAGACGTCGAGACTGTTCCATTCGAGGCGAAAATCAGTCTGGCCATCCGCCGTCTTTCCGGTGAAGGGCGGCTCGATGCGCAGCTTGACCCGATCTGGCTGCAGCACGGAGGCGACGGCGCGGAACCCCTGCAGCGAACCAGAGAAACTCTCCGCGAAAATGTCGCCGCGAAACTGGAGACCCGCGCAGGAGACTTCGATCTTGAGAGGATAGCCGCCGATGTCGCGCCGGCCGCATGTCCAGTCGCGGCCGAGCTGCGATTCGTTTTCGATCCAGGCGTCGAGGAGCGTGTCGGTCTTGTGCGCCGCGGCGCTCCACAACAGGGACCAGCCGGCGACGACCGCTCCTAGCAGCGCGACGACGATGATGACGGAACGCGGCATTGTGACGGCCTTCCTCTCGCGGCGCGCCCGGCGACGCTGGCTTGGCTCTCGCGCGCCTGGCCGCCTGCGATGCGCCGCGGCGATCACGCCGCGATGATTCGAGCCAACGGGCTGCGCGCTTTTCTCGTCGCGCGTCTTCGTTTATAGCGCGCGTCACCCGTGAGCAAATCGCCATGAGCAAATCGCCGTGAATAGATCGCCACGAGAAAATCGCCTTGGGCGGGACGGCCAGGGAGCCAATCGCGATGAACGCCGGTGATGATTTATGGGTGTTTGGCTATGGTTCGCTGATCTGGCGGCCGGGCTTTGCGTTCGTCGAACGCCAGGGCGCCATGGTGCGCGGCTATCATCGCGCGCTTTGCGTCTATTCGCACGTCCATCGCGGCACGAGCGAACGGCCTGGGCTCGTGCTCGGGCTTGATCGCGGCGGCGCCTGCAAGGGTGTCGCTTTCCGCGTCGCCGCCGCGCACGCCGACGCCGCGCTCGCCTATCTCCGCGAGCGCGAGCAGGTGACGTCGGTCTATCGAGAAGTGCGTTTGCGGGCGCGTCTCGCCGATGGGGAGAGCGTGCGCGCCGTCTCCTATGTCGCCGACCGCGGCCATGTCCAATATGCCGGACGGCTCGATCGCGCCGAGCTCGTCAGGCTGGTGAGCCAGGGCGTCGGCGTCTCGGGCGACAACCCGGACTACGTGCGCAATACGCAGGCCCATCTCGCCGCCCTCGCCATTCGCGACGAAACGCTCGAATGGCTCGCCCGCAGCCTCGGTTAGGGCGCAGACGGATTTTTTTAGCATTTCTACGATGCGATGTCGACAATGGCGGCGCGGCGCGCCTCGCCGTCCTCGGCGAGAAGGTGGACATGCCACTCGCATGCGCCGGCGTCGAGCGCCTCGCCGGCGGCCCGCACATCGCCGCCGAATCGCCCGTCGCGCCAGAAGAGATCGAGCACGGCGACCTTGCGCCGCCGGCCGCGGTCGTCGCGCGAAACGGCGAGCGCGACGGCGCCGTCGAACTCGGGCAGGCCGCCGAGCTCGGCGTCGTCGCGCACAGGAAACACGGAGCAGATGTAGCGCCGGCCGGAGGCGCCGCGCCAGCTATGGAAACGCGTGGCGAGAGGCGCGCCGGCGAGACATCCAAGCGGCGCCTCGCGGTTTCGCGCGCCCACAGGCGCGGGGCGGGGCGGCGGCGCGGCGACCGCGGCGTCGTCGAAGAGGTCGGCCATCGCCGCCTCGACCTTTACGCGCTTGGTTGCCTTGCGGCCGCGGCGCGGCCGAACAAAGTCCTGACGCAACAGAGCGAGATCGCCCATGCCGTTTTCCTAAAAATCTGGCTGATGTGAACATAGTAGGAACAGATTGACGTTCCGTCAACGGCAATTTCCGCCGGGTCCGCCTTAGCGGTTCAACCCGCCGCCGGATCGGGCTGACGCGCGAGGGCGGCCCCGAGCGAGGGATCGGCGGCGAGGGCCTCGGCGATCAGCCGCGCCGTCGCCTGTTCGATTTCGGCTTCGAGCCGGCGCATGAACTGCTGCTTGTCGGCATCGGCCGCGATTGGAGCGAGAAACTCGATGACGATGCGCCCAGGATGGCGCAGCCAGCCGCGGCGCGGCCAGAACAGGCCGGAATTCAGCGCCACCGGCACGCAGATTGCGCCGGTCGCGGCGCAAAGATGCGCGACGCCGGATTTGTAGTCGGGCGGCGCGCCCGGCGCCTTCCGCGTGCCTTCGGGGAAGATGAAAACCTGCCGCCCCTGCGCCACCGCCCCGGCGACCTGGCGCGTCAGATCGGCCAGCGCCTGGCCGCGCCGCGCGCGGTCGACGGCGATCTGCCCGGCGCCCTTGAGGTACCAGCCAAACATCGGGATCGCCAGCAATTCGCGCTTCAGCACAAAGGTGAAATCGTCCATCTGCGTCGTGAGCGCGAACGTCTCCAGCGCGGATTGGTGCTTGGCGGCGATGACGCAGGCGCCCTTGGGCAGATTCTGAAGTCCGCGGAACTCGACTTTGGCTCCGCAAACCTTGTCGAGCAGCCAGAGCGAATTGCGCGACCAGAGCCGCGCCAGATCCTGCACCGCGCCCCGGTTTAGCAAAAGAGTCGGCAATCCCAAAAACGCAAGAATCGTCACATTGGCGTAAAAGAGGACATTGAAGACGATCGAGCGGATGACAATCATGCGGTGAATCAACGGGGCAAGGGCTTTGAGATTTGCGAGGAGGGTCAAGGCGCGATGATTTTGGATTGGATCAATCCAGAATCATGCAAAGTCATGAACCCGATCAGTTGCCGCATTCGGAGCGGCGCGCGGCGGAAAACTGGACGCCGCCCTCCCGCACTAGCTGTGTTTGCACTTCGAGCGGAATTCCTTGCGCGCCTTGCCGTGCAGATTTTTGGCGTCCGCTTCGGCGGAGCATTGCTTGGCCTTGGCCTTTTTGGCGTCGTCCGACATTCCCGGCGCCTTTGCCGCCGCGGCCGCCGCTGGCGCAGGAGCCGCTGGCGCCGCGGCGGGCGCTTGCTGCTGCGCAAGACAGACGCCCGGAATGGCGAGGACAAGAGCGCCTGCGAGAATTGAAGAAAAAGCAAATTTCATTGACGCACCTCTTTTAAGACGTCGCGCTATCCTCTGGCGGGGTAGACGCGCGACCTTATCGCTCCGCCGTCGCCGAACCAAGGCAAAAGCCTGCCGGGCCGGGTCGGACCCGCAAGTTTTCCTTTACATATAAAGATATATGCATATATAGTCTCAGGTGTCTGGTTTGGAGCAGGCTGCCATGCCTCAACACACACCCTTCGACGCCGTGCTCAACGCGCTGACCGCTTCCGGCGAGGCGACGCGCCTGCGCCTTCTCGCCCTGCTCGCCGAAGCCGAGCTGACGGTCACCGAACTCGTCACCATTCTCGGCCAGTCGCAGCCGCGCGTCTCGCGCCATCTGAAGCTGCTGGCGGAGGCGGGCCTCGTCGAGCGCCATCGCGAGGGCGCCTGGGTCTTTTTCCTGATCAGCCAGAGCGGGCCGGCGGCGGGCTTCGCCCGCGACATCGTCGCCCGGCTCGCACCCTCCGACCCCCATCTCGTCGGCCGACCGCGCGCGGCTCGTCGAAGTGCGCGAGGCGCGCGCCGATCAGGCGGCCCGCTATTTCGCCGCGCATGCCGCCAATTGGGACGAAGTGCGCGCCCTGCATCTCCCCGAGGAGCGCGTCGAGGCGGCGATCCTCGAGGCGGTCGGGCCCGCCCCGCTCAACGCCGTGCTCGATCTCGGCACCGGCACCGGCCGCATGCTCGAAATTCTGGCGCCGCTCGCCGACGCGGGCCGTCGGCATCGATCAATCGCCTCAAATGCTCAGCGTCGCGCGCGCGCGCCTCGAAAGGCGCGGGCTTGCGCAACGTGCAACTTCGCCAGGGCGACATTTACGCGCTGCCGGTCGAGCGCGACTTCTACGATCTCGTCATCATGCATCAGGTGCTGCATTATCTCGACGATCCCGCGCGCGCCATGCGCGAGGCGGCGCGGGCGCTGCGTCCGGGCGGCCGGCTGATCATCGTCGATTTCGCGCCGCATGAAGAAGAGAGCCTGCGCCGCGCCCATGCGCATCGCCGCCTCGGCTTCTCGACCGAGGAAATCGCCGGCTATCTCGCGCGGCCGGGCTCGACGTGGTCGAGCGGCGCGAACTCGTGCCCGGAACCTGGCGAGTGCGGCAAGCTCACCGTCTCGCTCTGGCTGGGCCGCGACCGCCGGATCATCGCGGACGCCCTCCCCCTGACAGCGCGAGAATTCGCATGATCGAAGAGACGAGCAATGACCCGCCGCGCGCCAGCCGGACGCCGCGGGCCGACATCCGGGTGTCGTTCGAATTCTTTCCGCCGCAAACGGAGGAGATGGAGGCGCTGCTGTGGGAATCGATCGAGCGGCTGGCGCCGCTTGCGGCCGAACTTTGTCTCGGTCACCTATGGCGCCGGCGGCATCGACCCGCGAGCGCACCCATGCGACGGTCGCGCGCCTCGCCCGGGAAGGCGACGTCAAGCCCGCCGCGCATCTGACCTGCGTCGCCGCGTCGCGCCGGGAGATCGATGCGATCGTGCAAGGCTATTGGGACGTTGGCGTTCGCCACATCGTCGCCCTGCGCGGCGATCCGCAGGAGGGCCTTGGGGCGAAGTTTTGGCCCCACCCCGATGGCTATGCAAATTCGCTGCGCCCTCGTCGCCGGCATCAAGCGCATCGCCGATTTCGAAATCTCGGTCTCGGCCTACCCCGAAGGCCATCCCGAAAGCCTCTCGCTCGACGCCGACATCGATGTGCTGAAGGCCAAGATCGACGCGGGCGCCAATCGCGCGATCACGCAATTCTTTTTCGAGAACGAGATTTATCTGCGCTTTCTCGACAAGGCTGCGCGCCGGCGGCATCAACATCCCGATCGTGCCCGGCATCATGCCGGTGCAGAACTTCAAGCAGACCGCGGGCTTCGCCAAAAAGGCGGGGGCCAGCGTGCCGCAATGGCTCGCCGACCGTTTCGAGGGCCTTGACGATGATCCGCAGACGCGGCGGCTCATCGCGGCGACGGTCGCCGCCGAACAGGTGCTTCGATCTCGTCGACCGCGGCGTTCGCGATTTCCATTTCTACACAATGAACCGCGCCGATCTCGTCTATGCGATCTGCCATCTTCTCGGGCGTGCGGCCGAAACTCGAACAAAAGGCCGCCTGAATGACCCAAAGAGTTCGATGGCGCGGAGACCCGCGAGGCTTTCCTCGATGCTGCGCGGGAGAAAATCCTCGTGCTCGACGGCGCCATGGGCACGATGATCCAGCAGCATAAGTTCACCGAAGAGCAGTTTCGCGGCGCGCGCTTCGCCGACTGGCCGCGCGATCTGCGCGGCAACAATGATCTTTTGAGCCTGACCCAGCCGGAGGCGATCGAAGCCATCCATCTCGCCTATATCGACGCCGGCGCCGACATCATCGCGACCAACACATTTTCCTCGACCAGCATCGCGCAGGCCGATTACGGCATGGAAGGGCTCGTCCCGGAACTGAACTCCGAAGTCAGCGCGCCTTTGCCGCCGCGCCGCCGACGCCGCACAGGAAAAAGACGGCCGCCGCCGCTTCGTCGCCGGCGCGCTCGGGCCGACGAACCGCACCGCCTCGATCTCGCCCGACGTCAACAATCCGGGCTTTCGCGCGGTCAGCTTCGACGAACTGCGCGCCGCCTACGCCGAATGCGGCGAAGGCTTTGCTCGAAGGCGGCGCCGATATTCTGATGGTCGAGACGATCTTCGACACGCTGAACGCCAAAGCCGCGCTCGCCGGCATCGACGACGCATTCGAGGAGGTCGGCGTCATGCTGCCGGTGATGATCTCGGGCACGATCACCGATCTGTCCGGCCGCACGCTGTCGGGCCAGACGCCGACGGCGTTCTGGAATTCGCTGCGTCACGCGAGGCCCCTGTCGATCGGCCTCAATTGCGCGCTCGGCGCACGCGAGATGCGCGCCCATCTCGCCGAGCTTTCGCGCATCGCCGATACGCTCATCTGCGCCTATCCCAACGCCGGCCTGCCCAACGAATTCGGCCTCTATGACGAAAGCCCGGAATATATGGCGGAGCTGATCGGCGAATTCGCCGAATCCGGCCTCGTCAATGTCGTCGGCGGCTGCTGCGGCACGACGCCGGCGCATATTCACGCCATCGCCAAACGCGTCAGGGGCGTCGCGCCGCGCAAGATTCCCGAGATCGAGCCGCTGCTGCGACTGTCGGGCCTCGAGCCTTTCACGCTGACGCCCGAAATTCGCTTCGTCAATGTCGGCGAGCGCACCAATGTCACCGGCTCGGCGAAATTCCGCAAGCTGATCAAGGAGGGCGATTTCGCCGCCGCTCTCGACGTCGCGCGCGATCAGGTGGCGAACGGCGCGCAGATCATCGACGTCAACATGGACGAGGGCCTGCTCGATTCCGAAAAGGCGATGGTCGAATTTCTCAATCTCGTCGCCGCCGAGCCGGATATCGCGCGCGTGCCGGTGATGATCGATTCGTCGAAATTCGCGGTGATCGAAGCCGGCCTCAAATGCGTTCAGGGCAAGTCGATCGTCAATTCGATCTCGATGAAGGAAGGCGACGAGAAATTCATCGCATGACGCCCGCACCGTTCGCGGCTATGGCGCCGCCGCCGTCGTCATGGCCTTCGACGAAAAGGGCCAGGCGGACACGCAGGAGCGCAAGGTCGAGATCTGCTCGCGCGCCTATAAAATCCTGACCGAGGAAGTCGGCTTTCCGCCGGAGGACATCATCTTCGATCCGAATATTTTCGCGGTCGCGACCGGCATCGAGGAGCACAATAATTACGCGCGTCGATTTCATCGAGGCCGCGCGCGAGATCCGCAGGCGCTTCCCATTCGTCCATATCTCCGGCGGCGTCTCCAATCTCTCCTTCTCGTTTCGCGGCAACGAGCCGGTGCGCGAGGCGATGCATGCGGTGTTTCTCTATCACGCCATCGGCGCCGGCATGGACATGGGCATCGTCAATGCCGGCCAGCTCGCGGTCTATGCGGAGATCGAGCCGGAGCTGCGCGAGGCCTGCGAGGACGTAGTGCTCAATCGCCGTCCCGACGCGACGGAGCGACTGCTCGCGCTCGCCGAAGGCTTCAAGGGTCCCGGCGTCGAGCGGGCGGAAAAGAATCTCTGCCTGGCGCGAGGAGCCGGTCGAGCAAGCGGCTCGAACATGCGCTGGTCAATGGCATCACCGAATACATCGACCGCGATGTCGAAGAGGCGCGCGCCGCGGCCAGCGAAGCCGCTCGACGTCATCGAAGGCCCGCTGATGGCCGGCATGAACGTCGTCGGCGATCTCTTCGGCTCCGGCAAGATGTTCCTGCCGCAGGTCGTCAAATCGGCGCGCGTGATGAAACAGGCCGTCGCCTATCTCCTGCCCTACATGGAGGAGGAAAAGGCCTCAACGGCGGCGGCGAACGCTCGAGCGCCGGCAAGATCCTGATGGCGACCGTCAAGGGCGACGTGCACGACATCGGCAAGAACATCGTCGGCGTCGTACTCGCCTGCAACAATTACGAGATCATCGATCTCGGCGTCATGGTGCCGGCGGCGAAAATCCTCGCCACGGCGCGGGCCGAGAACGTCGACGCGATCGGCCTTTCCGGCCTCATCACGCCCTCGCTCGACGAGATGTGCTTCGTCGCCGCCGAGATGGAGCGCGAAGGCTTCGACCTGCCGCTGCTGATCGGCGGCGCGACGACGAGCCGGGTGCATACGGCGGTCAAGATCCATCCGAATTACGCGCGCGGCCAGGCGGTCTACGTCAACGACGCGAGCCGCGCCGTCGGCGTCGTGCAATCGCTGCTCTCGAAGACCGCGCGCGACGAGACCATCGCCACGGTCAGGGCCGAATATCATAAGGTCGCCGAAGCGCATAAGCGCTCGGAGGCCGACAAGCAGCGCCTGCCGCTGGCCAAGGCCCGCGCCAACGCCCTGCAGCTCGACTGGGCCAATTACGCGCCGCCGCGCCCGGCTTTCACTGGCGCGCGGGTTCTCGGCAGCTACAGCGTCGCCGAGCTTATTCCCTATATCGACTGGACGCCTTTCTTCCAGACCTGGGAGCTGCGCGGGCGCTATCCCGCTATTCTCGACGATGCGAAGCAGGGCGAGGCGGCGCGCCAGCTTTTCGAGGACGCGCAGGCCATGCTGAAGCGCATCGTTGACGAGCATTGGTTCGATCCGAAAGCCATCATCGGCTTCTGGCCGGCCAACGCGATCGGCGACGACATCGCGCTCTATACGGGCGAATCGCGCAGCGAGAAACTTGCGACCCTCCACACCTTGCGCCAGCAGTTGCTGCGCCGCGATGGCAAGCCCAATCTCGCCCTCGCCGATTTCATCGCGCCGGCGGATGGCGGCAGGGCCGATTACATCGGCGCCTTCGTCGTGACCGCCGGGGCGCAGGAGGGCAAGATCGCCGACCGCTTCGCCAAGGCCAATGACGACTATGGCTCGATCATGGTGAAGGCGCTCGCCGACCGCATCGCCGAAGCGCTGGCCGAGCGCATGCATGAGCGCGTGCGGCGCGAGTTCTGGGGCTACGCCGCCGACGAGGTCCTGACCGACGAGGCGCGGCTCAATGAAGAATATCGCGGCATTCGTCCCGCGCCCGGCTATCCGGCGCAGCCTGACCACACCGAGAAGGCGACGCTGTTCGAGCTTCTCGGCGCGCAAAGGCGCATCGGCGTATCGCTGACGGAGAGCTTTGCGATGTGGCCCGGCTCGTCCGTGTCGGGCCTCTATTTCGCCCACCCGGACGCGCATTATTTCGGCGTCGCCAAGGTCGAGCGCGACCAGGTCGAAGATTATGCGCGCCGCAAGGGCATGAGCATAGCCGAGGTCGAGCGCTGGCTTGCGCCGATCCTCAACTATGACCCTTCGCGGATCGAAGCGGCGGCGGCGGCTGCCGAATAGGGCGCTGGCGCCTCAAACAGAAAAGCATGTCCGGAGGACATGCTTGAAAGGCGGGGCTCGATCGCGATAGATTTCGACGCCGGCCCTGGCGTCGAGACCTTCGTCGTGAGCGAAGCGGCTTGACCGATCAGTTGCCGGCGTGGTGCTCGGCGTGCGCCTTGGCGGCTTCCTCGGCGTGATGTTCGGCATGCGCGGCATGACCCGTCGCGACCTGCGCATGATGCGCGGCCTTCTCGACCGATCCCGCCTCGTGATGTTTGGCGGCTTCCTGATGATGCTCGGCGGCCTTTTCGTGGTGCTGGGCGGCTTGCGCGTGGTGTTCGGCGGCTCTCGTCGTGGTGGCGGTCATGGCGGGGCTCCTTTTTGTTCGCCTAACGGTTAGGCGCGAAGACTTTATAATAGGCATATGACCCGCTTGTGAAAACGTTGCGCCGGCGAATAGCAGGCGCGTTTGTGCTTTACTTCTCTTTTTTGGCGTCGAACTAGATGAATCGCTTTACACTGCGTTGCTTATCGATTGTTTTGTTTCGCTTTGTTTTTGGCTTTGGCGAGGGCGAGGCTTGATCCGCCGTTGCGGAACGGCGCGCGCAAGCCTTTTCCCTTCGCCTCCTTCGCGCGCTAGACTGCCGCGACGATGATTCGAGGATGACGATCTGGCGATGGGCGAAAACGCAATTGACGCGGTGGGCGACCATTTCATTGTCGGCCTGCGGCCGACGCCGGATCTCGACGATCGCGATCGCGCGCTTCTGCGGGATTTGAAGCCCGCCGGCGTCATCCTGTTCAAAAGCAATTTTCGTCATGATCTCCCCTATGAGGGCTGGCTCGACAGCCACCGGCGGCTGATCGCCGACATCCGCGCCGCGGCTGGGCGCGACAGGCTCCTGGTCGCGGTCGATCATGAGGGCGGGCGCGTCTGCCGCACGCCGCCGCCGATCACCCGCTTCGCCTACGCCGCGCGCTGGGCGGATGAGTCCGCCGCCGTCGGCGCGGCGATTGGGCGCGAACTCGCAAGCCTCGGCTTTAATCTCAACTTCGCGCCGGTGCTCGACATTCACACCAATCCGCTAAATCCGGTCATTGGCCCGCGCGCCTTCGGAACGAGCCCGGAGGCCGTGACCCGCGCGGCGCTGCCGTTCATGCGGGCGATGCAGGCTGAGGGGGTGCTCGCCTGCGGCAAGCATTTTCCCGGTCACGGCGACACCGGCGTCGATTCGCACCTTGGGTTGCCAACGCAGGATCTGGATCTCGACGCGCTACGCCAGCGTGAACTCAAACCCTTCGCCGCCGCGGTCGCGGCCGGCATTCCGATGATCATGACCTCGCATATTCTTTATCCCGGTATCGACGCCGAAGCGCCGGTGACCCTGTCGCGGCGCTTCATCGCGTCGCTCCTGCGCGAGGAACTCGGCTTTAACGGCGTCGCCGTCTCAGACGACATCGGCATGGGCGCGATGAAGGGGTTTTTCGACTCGGCCGACGCCGCCGCTAATTTCCTCGCCGCCGGCTGCGACATGCTGATGGTCTGCGCGCATTTTACCGAGGCCGACCGCGCGCGGGGGTTCGCTCAGGCGATCATCGAGGCCGAGGCCGCCGGCCGGCTCGATGCGGCCCTGCTGGCGCGCTCGCGGGCGCGGATCGCGGCCCTGCTCGCGCGGGCTGCGTCAAATCCGGTACGGGCGTTGACGGACGCCGTTTTCGCGGAGGATGCGCGGGCGGGCGCACTTTATTTGGCGCAAACCGTCGAAATCGTTTGAGCGTCGCGTTTTAGGCCTTCAGGTACCGGCAAGCGCGCAAAAGCCCTTTTTCCGGCCGCGACGAACGGCCGCGGCCGGCATTGCCAAAATCGGGCAAAGGCGTCACTCTCGGGTTTCTGCTCTGCGCTCGATCAAGAACCGCTTTCAAGGGCGGCGACGGCGGGAAGTAGGCTGCTCCCTGTCTTGACGCGCAGGGCTGCGGCGGCGGGCTGGCTGCAGCGACGCCGCCGCGGCGCGGCGGGCGTAGGGAGGATCGATGCCTCGCGTGCTTCCGGGAAAGATCGACACGCTGCTCGCCTTGCGGGCCAACGGCCGGCTGCTGGTCGGTCGCGAGCGGATCACGCTGCTTGAAGCGGTCATCAAGCATGGCAGCATTACGAAGGCCGCCGACGCCGCGGGGTTCAGTTACAAGACCGCCTGGGACGCGGTGAATGCGATCAATAATCTGCTGCCGCGTCCGGCCTTCATCACGCATACGGGCGGGCCGCGCGGCGGCGGCGCGGAGGCGACCGACGAAGGGCGCCGCCTCATCAGCATATTCCGCCGCCTCGAAGAACAGCTCGGCCGCATCTCGGACAGCATCGCCGCCGATGGCCTGGAGCGCGAGGACGGCTTTCTGCTCTGGGGGATGGGCCTAAAGCTCAGCGCGCGCAACGCCTTCCATTGCACCGTCGTCGACGTCGCGCCAGGCCCCGTTCACGTCGAGGTCGCGCTGGAGGTCTCGCCCGGCCTTTCGATCTCCGCGCTCGTGACGAATGCGAGCGTCGTCGAATTGGGGCTTGCGCCGGGGCGCGCCGTCCTCGCTTTGGTCAACGCCAACTCGGTCATGCTGGCCCCTTGCGCGGATGGCCCGCGCATCTCCGCCCGCAACAGCATTCGCGGCCGCGTGCTCAAACGGTTCGATGGCGGCTCCGACGTCGAAGTGACCGTTGGTCTCGGCGACGGCAAGACTATGACCTCGATCATCACCGCCGAAAGCGCCAACGCCACCGGCATCGAGGAACGCGCGGACGTCTACGCAATCTTCCAGAGCTCCAACGTCATATTGGCCAGCGATTAGGGCCGGCTGAGAAAAGGCATCATCCGCCTTTCCGTGGCGACGCGCTTTCATGCGCGCAGCTGTGCGGCGTCGCGTGCGCCGCCCGGACCGGCGCCAAGCGCAAGCTTGACGTATCGTACCAATTCTATAGAAACAATCTACATTATGGTGGAGTTTCCTGCATGATCCGGGTTGGTCGGCTCTTCCTTGCCGCCTGTGGCGCCATTTTCGCTGCGAGTGTGATTTCTCCCTTCGTCGGCGCTTCTACCGCGCGAGCCCAGGTGGGGCTGCTCAACGTCTCCTATGATCCGACCCGCGAACTCTATCGCGCGATCAACGAGGCTTTCATCGCGGAATGGAAGGAGAAGACCGGCGAGACGATCGCCGTTCGAGCGTCCCACGGCGGTTCGGGCGCGCAGGCGCGCGCCGTGATCGACGGACTGCCGGCCGATGTCGTGACACTCGCGCTCGCCGCCGATATCGATGCGATCGCGGCGAAATCCGGCAAGATTCCGGCCGACTGGCAGAAACGCCTGCCGAATAATTCGGCACCCTATACGTCGACGATCGTCTTCCTGGTGCGCAAAGGCAATCCGAAGGACGTCAAGGACTGGGACGATCTGGCGAAGCCGGGCATCGCCGTCATCACGCCCAACCCGAAGACGTCCGGCGGCGCGCGCTGGAATTTCCTCGCCGCTTGGGCCTACGCCTCGAAGAAGTTCAACGGCGATGAAGCAAAGATCAGGGAGTTCATCGCGGCGATCTACAAGAACGCGCCGGTGCTCGATACCGGCGCGCGCGGCGCCACCATCACCTTCGCCCAGCGCGGGCAGGGCGACGTGCTGATCGCCTGGGAGAATGACGCCTTCCTCGCCTTCGAGGAGTTCGGCAAGGACCAGTTCGAGATCGTCAATCCCTCGATCTCCATTCTCGCCGAGCCGCCGGTCGCCCTCGTCGACGGCAATGTCGACGCCAAGAATACCCGCAAGCAGGCCGAGGCCTATCTTGAGTTTCTTTATTCGCCGAAGGCGCAGGCGATCATCGCCAGGAACTTCTATCATCCCGTGAAGCCGGAAGGCGCCGATCCGAAGGATCTGGCGCGCCTCGCCCATATCCCGCTGGTCACGGTCGATGGCGCGTTCGGGGGATGGACCAAGGCGCAGGCGAGGTTCTTCGCCGACGGCGGCGTATTCGATCAAATCTACGCTGCGCATTGACCGGTCGCGCCGCGCCCAAGCGGGCGAAATCATCGCGCCGAAGGCCGGTTCTTCTGCGCGCGGCGCCGCGCTAATTTGCCTTCAATGAATGCGCCGGATTCCCGAGCGCTAGCTGAGCAGCATGTTGAAATTACTGTCAAATTGAATTGACATTAAATCCAACCCCTCCCTATTCTCACGGAAATGTGAGGGGAGGGTGACATGAGGGGACTGCCTGACTCCTACCAAAAACCGGTCATTTCGGCGCTTCCGGATGTCAGGCTGAGCGAGCCGGTGACATTCCTGCCGATCATCATCGTCGCCGTTGATGTCGCGGTTCTTATCGTTGACGGAGTGACCTTCTCCCGCGCGCGCACCAGAGCGACCAACTCGCGCATGCTGCGCGGTCCCGCGCTGAAGATTTTGGCCCCGGCGCCTGCATAAGGCTGTGTGGAGGGTCAAAAGCTTAAGCAAATTAAACCGACGCCAGACCATAGACCTCAATATTCTCACAACAAATTGTGTGAATGGGGGAAACATGAATGGACTGCCTTACTCCTATCAAAAGCCCGAGGTCGTGCAGCTCCCTGAGGTTCCCTTTGACGAGCCGACGGCATTTGTGCCTGTGGTGTTGGTGGTGACGGTTATAATCATTGCTGTGGACATAGCGGTTATCATCATCGACGGCATAACTTTTTCCCGCGCGCGCTCCAGAGCGACCAACTCGCGCATGCTGCGCGGCCCCGCGCTGAAGATTTTGGCCCCGGCGCCCGGCTAGAGACAGTCGCTTATCGATCAGCGGCCACCACATCGAGCGTTCCGGTCAGGAGACGCCATGTCCGCGGATATTATTTTCGTCAACCTGCCGCCATACGAGTCCTATTACTCGGATCGGGTGCCCCATCTTGGCATGCTTTACGTCCTGACCAGCCTGAGGGCGCATGGCTATACGGTTGGCTATCTCGATTGCGCCGACCGCGGCTCGCGACTGCGTAACATCATCGAAAAAATAAAAGAGGCCGCGCCGAAAATGGTCGGCTTTTCGATCGATTCCGACAATCTCTTCTCGGCTGGCAAGATGAGCCGGCTTTTGAAGACGACCTTCGGCGACGAGCTTAAAATCATCTTCGGCGGTCCCGCGTCGCAGGGCCAGGCGGAAGAGATCATGCTGCGCTCAGCCGCCGACGTTCTGGTGATCGGCGAGGGCGAATTCGCCGCGCGCGAGGTCGCCGACTGTCTCCTGCGCGGCGTCGGCAGCCTCGACGACATCGACGGCGTCTGTTATCGCGACGGCGACAGGCTTGTCCGAACCGCGCCACGCGCGCCGATCGACGATCTCGACGCCCTGCCGTTTCCCGACTACGACTTTCTGGACAGGCCACTCGACTACAAGCCGTCGATCATCAGCGGCCGCGGCTGCCCCTTCAAATGCACCTTCTGCTTCGAGGGCCGCATGGGCAATCGCTACCGCCATCGCTCGCCCGAAAACATCGTCGCCGAGATCCGCAAGATCGTCGACATGTACGGGCCGGTGTACCTCACCATCAACGACGACACATTCACCTCCGATCCGGCGCATGCGATGGAGGTTTGCCGCTTGCTGGAGAAGAACTTCCGGCCGCGCGAAGACCTCATGTGGTTTTGCGAAGTCCGCGTCGACATCGTGCGCAAGCACCCCGAACTGGTCGACGCCATGGTCGCGGCCGGCGCGGGACGCATACAGATCGGCATGGAATCCGCCGACGACGGAATGCTGCGCGCCTACAAGCGCATGAACGTGAAGCCAACGGTCGTCGAGGAGGTGGTCGGACGTTTTTACCGCGCGGGGCTGCCGTCGGTTTACTGCGGCTTCATCGTCGGCGGTCCCGGAGAGACCATGCAGAGCCTTGAGACGTCTCTCGCTTTCGCTAAACATATGATCAATGACGTGGCGCCCGGCGCCTTCGAATGCTTCCCGTCCTATCTGACGCCTCTTCCCGGCACCGAGATCCGCGAGCACCCGGAGCGTCTCGACATCCGGCTGCTTGATCCCGACCTGCTGACCAGTTCGAATTTCAACTTTCCGACGACGGAAACCAGCAGTCTCTGCCGCGCGGAGATCAATAATTTTCGCTGGCGCTTCATCGAGGAAACCTCGGCGGCGATGATTTCGGTCATTCGCCGCATGCCGTGGTCGACCATCGCGCTGCATGCGAAGCTCAACCGGCGGTTCAATCTGACGACCGGCTATTTCGAAAGATTCGCGAAATTTCCCCGGCTGAAGGAATATCTCGACATGGTCGGCGAGCATGGCTGGGAGCGCGCCGACGAGATCGATGAGCGCGAACTCATGGGCCGGCATCCGACGCGGTTGACGGCTTCGCTGCGCATGGAGGAAGGCCGCATTCAGGTCGGCGGCGGCCCGACGACATTTGAACTGAGCAATGTCGGCGCCCGCATCTATTCCCTATGCAGCGGCAAACTTTCGACGCGGGAAATCGTCGACGAAGTCGCGCGCGAAATGAACGGCGGCGGTCCGCCCCGCGACGAACTGGCCGCCGATGTCGCGGCCTTCGTGCGTGAGCTCGACAGCAACTACGCCGTCTTCCTCAAGGATTTCTGACAAGCATGTGGAATTGAGCCATGGAGTGAAATCATGAGCACCAATGCGATATGGGCGGCCGGACTCTTTCTCGCCGTTTGGGGTCTGTTTCTCGCCTGGTTTCAGGACCGGGTCGACCACTTGACGCTGCTTTATTCGTTTATCGCGCTTTCGGCGGCGCTGTTCGCCGTTCTGGCGTTCGCTCCGGGCGCCGGCGAGAATGAAGTTCCGATCGTGCTGGCGCTGCTCGGCATTCCGCCGCTGCTGACGGCTTACCTGGTCTATCGGCTCTCGTCCGATTGAGCCGACCGCCGAGGACGCGTTGACCGCGAAGCCCAGCGCGGCGCTCGCGGTCTTTGCGGCGCGGATCAGGGTATGAGATCATCCTTTTGAGGTCAGCCGATCCGCGCGCCGCCAAGGGAGCGCGCGCGCCGGCGGACCCCGCAAGGAGCCGCCTCGACATGACCACCGCCAATTCCCGCAGCGCAGATCACCCGATTGAAGCCTTCTTCCTCGAACGCTGGTCGCCGCGCGCCTTCACCGGCGAGCCGATTCCCGACGCCGATCTGCACACCATATTCGAGGCCGCGCGCTGGGCGCCGTCCTCGTTCAATTCGCAGCCCTGGCGCTTTCTCTACGCCAAGCGCGATACCCCGGCCTTCGCCAAATTTCTCGGCCTTCTCGTCGAGTTCAACCAGTCCTGGGCGAAGAACGCCTCCGTTCTCATCATCGTGCTGTCGAAGAAAACCTTCGCGCCCCCCGGCAAGACGGAGGCGAAGCCGAGCCACAGCCATTCGTTCGACGCCGGCGCCGCCTGGGGCTATCTGGCGTTGCAGGCCGCGCGCTCGGGCTACGCCGCGCACGCCATGGCCGGCTTCGATATTCCCCGCGCGGCGGTAGAGCTGAACGTGCCGGACGATTACCGCATCGAGGCGGCCGTCGCCATTGGCCGGCTTGGCGACAAGTCGATTTTGCCCGAGTCGATTCGCGCGCGCGAGCAGCCGAACAGCCGCAATCCGCAAAGCGATTTCGTTTTCGAAGGCGGCTTTCCCGCAGCTTGAATGGCGCGCTTCAGCGCGGCAGAACAGTCGAGCCCATCAGATACGCGTCAACCGAATGGGCCGCCTGACGCCCTTCGCGGATCGCCCAGACGACCAACGATTGGCCGCGTCGCATGTCGCCGCAGGCGAATACTTTCGGCAAGCGAGGTCTGGTAGGTGGTCTGGTCGGCGGCGACATTGCCGCGCGGATCGAGCTTCACGCCGAGATTTTCCAAAAGGCCTTCATGCACGGGCGAGACGAAGCCCATCGCGAGCAGCACGAGATCGGCGCGCAGCTCGAAGGCGGTGTCGGGAACTTCCTTGAACTTCTCGTCGACCTGCACGCAGACGATCTTCTTGACGACGCCATCCTCGCCATGGATCGCCTTGGTCAGCACGGAGAATTCCCGTTTGGCGCCTTCTTCCTGCGACGATGAGGTGCGCAGCTTCAGCGGCCAGTTCGGCCAGGTCAGCAGCTTGTTTTCATGTTCCGGCGGAATCGGCATGATTTCGAGCTGCGTCACCGACAGCGCGCCCTGGCGGATGGAGGTGCCGATGCAGTCGGAGCCGGTATCGCCGCCGCCGATGACGACGACATGCTTCGCCGCGGCGAGGATCGGCTCATTGCTTTGCACCGGCTCGCGACTGACGCGGCGATTTTGCTGTGGCAGAAACTCCATCGCGAAATGAACGCCGGAAAGGTCGCGGCCGGGCACGGGAAGATCGCGCGGCTTCTCGGCGCCGCCGGCAGAGGACGATAGCGTCGAAATCCTCGAGCAGGGCGGCGGCCTCGACATCGACGCCGACATTGACGCCGACATGGAACTCGACGCCTTCGGCCTGCATCTGGTCAATGCGCCGGTCGATGATGTGCTTCTCCATCTTGAAGTCGGGGATGCCGTAACGCAGCAGCCCGCCGGGCTTGCCGTTTTTCTCGAAGACATGCACGTCGTGGCCGACGCGCGCGAGCTGCTGCGCGCAGGCGAGGCCCGCGGGGCCGGAGCCGACGACGGCGATCTTCTTGCCCGTCTTCGTCGACGGCAGCTCGGGCGGCAGCCAGCCATTGGCCCAGGCGCGATCGACGATGGCGCATTCGATCGTCTTGATCGTCACCGGTGAATCGCTGAGATTGAGCGTGCAGGAGGCTTCGCACGGCGCGGGGCAGACGCGGCCGGTGAATTCGGGAAAATTATTGGTCGAATGCAGATTGCGAGAGGCTTCCTCCCAGTCGGCGCGATAGACGAGGTCGTTCCAGTCGGGGATCTGGTTATTGACCGGGCAGCCGGTGTGGCAATAGGGGATGCCGCAATTCATGCAGCGCGCGGCCTGATCCTTCGTCGCCTCTTCCGAGAGCGGGATCATGAATTCCTTGTAGTGGCGGATGCGGTCGGACGCCGGCGCATAGCGCCGGTCGCGCCGGTCGATCTCCAGAAAACCTGTCACCTTGCCCATAGAAGTCCCTCTGCCGCCGACCGCGACGAGCGGCTAACGCCCCGCTTCCGGCCGCCTTTACGCGGCCGGATCAATCGCGCAGATGAACATGCAGGATTTGCGCCTCTGTCAAGACGCCCCGCTCCGGTTTTTTCGCGTCGCCCGCGCGCCTAAAAGCCGACGGCCGCGAGAAGCTTCTGACCTTGCTCCAGTTTCATCTCCTCGATGGCGCGGCGATATTCGACGGGCATCACCTTGCGGAATTTGGTCTTGTAGTCGTCCCAATGCTCGAGGATCAGCTGCGCGCGCTGCGGAGCCTGTGCGCGCCGCATGCTTCGAGATGATCTGATGCAGGCGCTCGGCGTCGAAGCGGGTCATGTCGCCCATGACGTCGACGCGGCCGTGCGAATCGAGATCGCCGCCCTGGTGATAGTTGCTTTGCATCACCGCCTCTTCTTCCTCGACCGGCTGCAGCTCGACCATCGCGAGATTGCAGCGCTCGGCGAAATTGCCCTCCTCGTCGAGCACATAGGCGATGCCGCCCGACATGCCGGCGGCGAAATTGCGCCCGGTGCGGCCGATGACGACGACGATGCCGCCCGTCATATATTCGCAGCCATGATCGCCGACGCCTTCGACGACGGCGAGCGCGCCCGAGTTGCGCACGGCGAAACGCTCGCCGGCGACGCCGCGGAAATAGCATTCGCCCGCGATCGCCCCATAGAGCGCCGTATTGCCGACGATGATCGCGTCGGTCGCCGCGATGCGCGAATCCGGCGAGGGGCGAATGACGATCTGGCCGCCCGAGAGGCCCTTGCCGACATAGTCGTTCGCCTGGCCCTCCAGTTCGAGCGTGACGCCCGCGCGCGAGCCACGCGCCGAAGCTCTGCCCTGCGGTTCCCTTGGCGATGATGTGGATCGTTCCGCGCGGCAGGCCGGCATGGCCATAGCGCCGCGCGATCTCGCCCGACAGCATCGCGCCCGTCGTGCGGTCGGTATTGCGGATCGTGCGTCTCGATGAACACCTTTTCGCGCTTTTCGATCGCCGGCTCGGCCTCCGCGATGAGGCGGCGGTCAAGCACCTTGTCCAGCCCATGATCCTGCGCGACCGAGTGATAGATGGTCTGGCCGCCCAACGGCTGCGGCTTGTGGAACAGCTTCGAGAAATCGAGGCCGCGCGCCTTCCAGTGCGCGACGACCTTCTGCTTGTCGAGCATCTGCATCTGGCCGACCATTTCGTCGAAGCTGCGGTAGCCCATCTGCGCCATCAGTCCGCGCACTTCCTCGGCGACGAAGAAGAAGAAATTGATGACATGCTCCGGCAGGCCGACGAAGCGCTTGCGCAGCACCGGGTCCTGCGTCGCGACGCCGACCGGGCAGGTGTTGAGATGGCATTTGCGCATCATGATGCAGCCGGCGGCGATCAGCGGCGCGGTGGCGAATCCGAACTCGTCGGCGCCGAGCAGCGCGCCGACGATGACGTCGCGGCCGGTGCGCAGGCCGCCGTCGACCTGCACCACAATGCGCGAGCGCAGCCGATTCAGCACGAGAGTCTGATGAGTTTCGGCGAGCCCGATCTCCCACGGGCTGCCGGCGTGCTTGATCGAGGTCAGCGGCGAGGCGCCGGTGCCGCCCTCGAAGCCTGAGATCGTGACATGGTCGGCGCGCGCCTTGGAGACGCCGGCGGCGACCGTGCCGACGCCGACCTCCGAGACGAGCTTCACCGAAACCAGCGCCTGCGGATTGACGTTCTTTAAGATCGGAGATGAGCTGCGCCAGATCCTCGATCGAATAGATGTCGTGATGCGGCGGCGGCGAAATGAGCCCGACGCCCTTGCGTCGAATGGCGCACTTTGGCGATCACCGCATCGACCTTGTGGCCGGGCAATTGGCCGCCTTCGCCGGGCTTTGCGCCCTGCGCCATCTTGATCTGCATCATGTCGGAGTTGACGAGATATTCCGGCGTCACGCCAAAACGGCCCGAGGCGACCTGCTTGATCGCCGAGCGCATGGAATCGCCATTGGGGAGCGGCTTGTAGCGGTCGGACTCTTCGCCGCCCTCGCCGGTGTTGGAGCGCCCGCCGATGCGGTTCATGGCGATGGCGAGCGTCGTATGCGCCTCGCGCGAGATCGAGCCATAGGACATGGCGCCGGTGGAGAAACGCCGCACGATCAGGGCGGCGGGCTCGACTTCCTCGATCGGAACCGGCCGCGCGGCCGTCCTCCTCGGCGGATTTGATGCGGAACAGCGAACGGATCGTCAATGGCTGCTCGCTTTCATCGTTGAGCAGCTGGGCGTAGGCCTTGTAGGTTTCGGCGTTGTTGCCGCGCACGGCGTGTTGCAGCAGCGAGACCGATTGCGGCGACCAGGAATGCGACCTCGCCGCGGATGCGGTAGGCGTAATCGCCGCCGAATCGACAGCGCGGTGCGATAGACGGGGCGAATCGCCGAAGGCGTCCTTGTGCTTGCGCACCGTCTCCTGCGCGACCTCATTGAGGCCGACGCCGCCGATCTGCGTCGCCGTGCCGGTGAAATATTCTGCACGAAATCATCGGCGAGGCCGACCGCGTCGAAAATCTGCGCGCCGCAATAGGACTGATAGGTCGAAATGCCCATCTTCGACATGACCTTCAGGAGGCCCTTGTCGATCGATTTGATGAAGCGCTTGCAGGCCTCGTAGCCGTCGACCTCCTCAGGAAACTCGTCCGCCATGGCGGCCAGCGTCTCGAAGGCGAGATAGGGGTTGATCGCCTCGGCGCCATAGCCGGCGAGCAGGGCGAAATGATGCACCTCGCGCGCCTCGCCGGTCTCGACGACGAGGCCGACCGATGTGCGCAGGCCCTTGCGGATCAGATGATGATGCACGGCGGCGGTCGCGAGCAGCGCCGGGATCGGGATGCGGTCCGGGCCGACGAGGCGATCCGACAGGATGATGATGTTGAAGCCGCCGCTCACCGCCTGATCGGCGCGGTCGCAAAGGCGCGCGAGCGCGTCGCCCATGCCTTCGGCGCCGGCGTCCGCCTTGTAGGTGATGTCGAGCGTCTTGGTGTCGAAGGTCTCCTCGAAATGGCCGATCGAGCGGATCTTTTCGAGATCGCTGTTGGTCAGGATCGGCTGGCGCACTTCGAGCCGCTTGCGCGTGGAATTGCCCTGGTGATCGAGAATATTCGGCCGCGGCCCGATGAAGGAGACGAGGCTCATGACGAGCTCTTCGCGGATCGGATCGATCGGCGGATTGGTCACCTGCGCGAAGTTCTGCTTGAAGTAGGTGAATAGCGGCTTCGCTGCCGAAGACAGCGCCGAAATCGGCGTATCCGTGCCCATCGAGCCGACCGCCTCCTGACCGGTCACCGCCATCGGCGCCGATCAGAAGCGACAGATCTTCCTGCGTGTAGCCGAACGCCTGCTGGCGGTCGAGCAGCGACACGTCGGTGCGGGTCGAGCGCGGCTCGACATGCGGCGAGATCCTCAAGCACGATCTGCGTGTTGTTCAGCCAGTCGCCATAGGGATGGCGCGTCGCCAGCGCATTCTTGATCTCTTCGTCGGAGACGATGCGGCCTTGTTCGAGGTCGACCAGCAGCATCTTGCCGGGCTGCAGCCGCCATTTCGCGACGATGCGCTCTTCGGCGATCGGCAGCACGCCGACTTCGGAGGCGAGCACGACGAGCCCGTCGTCGGTGACGATGTAGCGCGCCGGGCGCAGGCCGTTGCGGTCGAGCGTCGCGCCGATCTGGCGCCCGTCGGTGAAGGCGACGGCGGCGGGGCCGTCCCACGGCTCCATCATAGCGGCGTGATATTCGTAGAAGGCGCGGCGCGCCTCGCTCATCAGCGGATTGCCGGCCCAAGCCTCCGGAATCAGCATCATCATTGCATGGGCGAGCGAATAGCCGCCCTGAACCAGAAACTCCAGCGCGTTGTCGAAACAGGCGGTGTCCGACTGGCCTTCATAGGAAATCGGCCACAGCTTCGAGATGTCGTCGCCGAACAGATCGGACGCGACGGAGGCCTGTCGCGCCGCCATCCAGTTGACGTTGCCGCGCAGCGTATTGATCTCGCCATTGTGCGCGACCATGCGATAGGGGTGCGACAGCGACCAGGTCGGGAAGGTGTTGGTCGAAAAACGTTGATGCACCAGCGCCAGCGCCGACACGAACTCCGGGTCGGCGAGATCGCGGTAATAGTGGCCGAGCTGGCCGGCGAGCAGCAGGCCTTTGTAGACCAGCGTGCGCGAGGACAGCGAAACGGCGTAGAAGCCCGACACGCGCGGGTCATTCAGGCCGTAGACAGTATTCGAGATCACCTTGCGCAGCAGGAACAGCCGCCGCTCAAAAGCGGTCTGGTCCTCGGCGTTGGGTCCGCGCTTGATGAAAATCTGGCGGTGCGCCGGCTCCGACGGCTTGATGCTTTCGCCGAGGTCCGAGGAATCGATCGGCGTATCGCGCCAGCCGAGAAAGATCTGGCCCTCGGCGGCGACCACTTTCTCGACGATGCCCTCGACGATCTTGCGCCCTTCGGGGTCGCGCGGCAGGAACAGCGCGCCGATGGCGTATTCGCCGGGCGGCGGCAGTTCGAAGCCGAGCTCGCGCGCCTTGCCGGCGAAGAAATGATGCGGAATCTGCACCAGCATGCCGCAGCCGTCGCCCGCCTTGGGATCAGCCCCGACCGCGCCGCGATGATCGAGATTGAGCAGAATCTGAAGTCCCATCTCGATGATCTCGTGCGACTTGCGATTATGCATATTGGCGACGAAACCGACGCCGCAGGCGTCATGTTCGCGCGTGGGGCAATAAAGGCCCTGCGCCGCGGGCAGACCGGGATCGCGGGCGGCTTCGGCGAGCGGGGATTGGCGGGAAACGGCCGGGTCGATCGAAGCGGTCACTGTCTATTCCTCTCCTCGGGAAAAACGCGGCGCGCCTGGGTCCGCCATGAATACGCCATGCAGCTTTTGTTCGCGACCGGCTTCGCGAGCTTCGCCGTCGCGCCGGCGGGCTTCTCGACCTCGCGCCGGGCGGTCGCCGCGTGATCTCAGCATAGCATTCGCCCTCCCTTCACGAGCTTTCTTCGTCGAGACGCCCACGCCACAGGCGCGACGCGCCGCAGGCGAAAGCAGAGGCTCAGCCCGCCGAGCTTCGCCCTTCGCTTGTTTCGCGATGGAATGGGACGCGCCCGAGGCCGGCGAACCGCGCCAGCAGCGCCGCCTTGGGAAGCGCTTTCTTGTCCGGGTCCTTACAGACATAAAAATATGGCATCTGATCTCCATTCACAAGAGCCATCCGCCGCGACGGGCGCATCCTTTGCGATCCGTTCTAAACCTTGGCAAGCCAGAAAAACCGTAGCGATGGAAATGAATTAGCAATTAGCGCGCCATGGACCGGCGATTACCGCGCGACCCATTCGCTGCGCTTCAGCTTCGAAGCTGGAGCGTCGGGCGCCCTTCGTGTTATCGAACGAAGCGGCCTTTCGTCCCGTCGGCGCCGCCGCCATGCCGGATCGAGAGGCCATGGATTTCACCAGCGACAATACGGCGGCCGTCAGCCAGCCCATCCTCGACGCTATTGTCGCGGCCAACGCGGGTCCGTCGCCCGCCTATGGCGCGGATCCTTACAGCGCCGCCGCGGCTGATCTCCTGTGCGAGGTTTTCGAGACGGAGCTTTCCGTTTACCTCGTCGGCACCGGAACGGCCGCCAACGCCCTGGCGCTCGCCGCGCTCTGCCCGCCCTGGGGCGCCGTTTTCTGTCACGAGAGCGCGCATGTCATGGTCGACGAATGCGGTGCGCCGGAGATGTTCACGGGCGGCGCGAAGCTGATCGGCGTCAGCGGCGGCGCCGGGAAGATCGAGCCGGACGCGCTGGCCGCCACTCTCGCCGCCTTTCCGTCCGGCCTCGTCAAGCAGGTTCAGCCCGCCGCCCTCTCGCTGTCGCAGGCGACTGAATGCGGCACGCTCTATAGCTGCGCCGAAATCGGCGGTCTGTCGGCGCTCGCACATGCGGCGGGCCTTGGCGTGCATATGGACGGCGCGCGCTTCGCCAATGCGCTGGCGGAGCTTGGCTGTTCGCCGGCCGAGATGAGCTGGAAGGCCGGCGTCGACGTCCTCTCCTTCGGCGCCACGAAAAATGGCGCGCTGGCCTGCGAGGCGCTGCTCGTTTTCGGGGCGGGCAAGGCTGACGCGCTGCCGTTTCAGCGAAAGCGCAGCGGGCATACGCTTTCGAAAGGCCGCTTTCTTGGCGCGCAAATGGTCGCTTACCTCAGGGATGATCATTGGCTCGCCAACGCCCGCGCAGCCAATGAGCAGGCGCGCCGGCTGGCGGCGGGCCTCGCGAAGGCGCCGGGCGTCCGGCTGCCCTGGCCGCGTCAGGCGAATGAGGTGTTCGCCGTCCTGCCGCGCGCAACGGACGCCGCCTTGCGGAAGGCGGGCGTCTCCTATCATGAGTGGAGCAGCCGCGAGTTTGGCGTCGCCGTCGGCGCGGGGGAGACATTCGTCCGCCTCGTCGCCTCGTTTTCGACCACGGCGGCGGGGGTCGATGAGCTGATCAAACTCGCGCAGGGCTGAATTGGCGCCCAGCATGGGCAAAAGAAAAAGGCGCCTCGATCAAGGCGCCTTCCGATGGGCGAAATCCGTCCGGCTAAAATTCAGGCGCCATAGCGCGCCCAGAGGTTCAGGCGGCCTTTGGCGAAGCGACGACCTGCGGACCAGCCTCGGAATGGGTCCCGCCAATCGGGATTTGGCGCGGCTTGCGGGCCTCGGGCAGTTCGCGCACGAGATCGACGTGAAGCAGTCCTTTTTCGAGGCTGGCGCTGGTCACCTGCACATGATCGGCAAGCTGGAAGCGGCGCTCGAACGAGCGCGACGCAATGCCCCGATAGAGCACCTCGGTCTGCCGGCCCTCGCCTTCGGCTACCGCGCCGCGCGATCCGCGCACGGTCAACGTGTTGTCGCGAGTCTCGACGAAGAGATCCTTTTCGGCGAAGCCGGCGACGGCGATGGAAATCCGGTAGGCGTCCTCGCCCGTCCGTTCGATGTCATAGGGGGGATAACCCGGCGCGGCTTCGAGCCCCGCGGCCTGATCGAGCATGCCTAACAGGCGGTCGAATCCAATGGTCGAGCGATAAAGGGGGGAAAGATCATACTGACGCATTTGCATCCTCCATGAATTGAAGCGACACCTTGTCGAACCCTTATCGGCGGAGGTCTTCCGCCATCCCACATGGCTTTCGCGCGTCCGTGAGCGGCCCGCGCAAAAATGATGTAAGGAGCGGGCCGCCGGATGCAAGAGGGGTTCGCGAGGCTTCAAGATCGGCCGCGAAAATATTGATTGGACGTCTCGCGCGGTTTGCGCGCTTGCGGAGCCGGGTCAGCGCCTGCTTGACGCGGAACTCCCGGCGGCCTGCTGGACGAAGGACTTCGACGAATGGATCTTTGCGTCACTGACCTCAATCCACCGCCGGCCGGCGCCATCGCGTCGATTATCCGGACGAAGGATAATGTCGGCCTTCGCGTCGCCCGCTGGCGCTGCGGGCAGACCTGCGCCGGGACTGTCGCGATCTTTCCCGGCCGGGCCGAGTTCCTCGAGAAATATTTCGAGGTCGCGGCCGAACTGCTCGAACGGAACTTCGACGTCGTCATTCTCGACTGGCGCGGGCAGGGCGGCTCCGATCGGCTGGCGCCGCACCCCGCCAAAGGCCATGTCGGCCGCTTTTCCGCCTATCAGCGCGATCTCGACGCCTTGCGGCGGGAGGTGCTCGAACCTTTCTGCCGGCCGCCGTTTTTCGCGCTCGGCCATTCCATGGCGGGCGCCATTCTGCTCGATCAGGCCCGCGCCGGCCGCTCGGCCTTCGAACGCATCGTGCTCACCGCGCCGATGATCGATCTTTACCGGCTGCGGCTGGCCCGGATCGCCCACAACCTTGTCCCGATCCTGACGGCGCTCGGCTTCGGGCGCGCCTTCGCGCCGGGCTACGGCGGCGCGACGGCCTATCTCACGCGTCCCTTCCCGGGCAATGTGTTGACCTCCGATCCTCAGCGCTACGCCCGCGTCGCCTCGGTCGCGGCGGCGGCGCCGCAACTCGCCATCGGCGGCCCGACCATCGGCTGGGCCAATGCGGCGTTCGGGCAGATGCGGCGCCTCGCCGACGCGGAGTATCCGCGCCGCATCCTGACGCCGGTCCTGATGTTCGCCGCCGGCATCGACAGGGTCGTCGACACGGCCGCGGCGGAAGCGTTCGCGAGCCGGCTCAAGGTCGGCCGCTGCATCACGCTGGGTCAGTCGCGGCACGAAATCCTGATCGAACGCGACGCCGTTCGCGAGCAGTTCTGGGCCGCCTTCGACGCCTTCATTCCGGGCTCGCTCGCCGGCGCGGATCCGTTCGCTGCGAGCCTTGCCCCGCGAACGGATCCCGGGTGAGCAACGCCATTCATCAGAATGACGGCTTCGGCTGCTAGCGAAGCGAATTGGCCTTGAACGCGGCCCCGAGGCGCCTTGCGGGCCGATTGGAGCGGGAATCTTGGAGAGCCTGCGCAACTTCGCCGTCAAAGAGCCCCTCTCCGACGGAACCGAGGTCACTTTCCGGGCTGTCCGCCCCGGCGACGGCGAGAAAATCCAAAGGGCCTTCCGGCGGCTCGCTCCCGAAACCGTCCACAACCGTTTCATGGCCTACAAGCGCGACGTGTCGGACGCCGAGCTCAAGCATATCACCGGCGTCGACTTTGCGCGCGACGTCGCGCTGCTCGTCACGACCGGATCGGGCGACGCGGAGGTCGTGCAGGGCGGCGCCAGCTATTTCGCCCTCGATCCCAGCGAGCCGACTCGCAGCGCCGAACTCGCCTTCACGGTCGAAGAGGATTATCAGGGCAAAGGAATGGCGACGCGCCTGATGCGCCATCTCATCGACTTCGGCCGCCGCAATGGGGTCCGGCAGTTCGAGGCCGATGTTTTGACCTCCAACCTACCGATGCTCGCCGTATTCCGCGCCAGCGGCCTGCCGATGACCCTTGAGCAGGACGGAGACACCGTGCATATCATCCTCTCCCTCCAGGGCGAGCCGGCCTGAACCACTCGGCGAAGCGGTTCTCTCAAGCCTGGCGGCGCCGGTCTATAGGCTCCGCGTTTTGCATTGCTGCGCGGATCAGCGCGTGCGGAACATGGAAAGGGACAAGTGTGATGAAACCTAAACCAGCCTTCGACAGAGTCATCGCGCTGCTTTCCGTCGCCGCATTGGCGGCAGTATGTCTGTGCGGCGGCGCCGACGCCGGTTCGGCCCGAAAATGCGGCCGCACGCGTCACCGTTTGGCCGGCCACTGCGTGTCGAGTCTGGACGGACATCCCGCCACCCGCACGGACGCGTCAATCGTTCGCAAGGCCCAAAGCGGCCCGAATCCAACTGCCGCGACCACAGCCGCTCGGTCTATGGCCTCGGCCAGCTGAAATCGTCGGCGCGTCCCGGCTTCGGCCCGGCGGGCTGATCCTGATCCGCCATCGGCCGCGCCGCGGGCCCTGCTCGCGAGGCGAGTTCGCCGCCAGGCGCCAGCACCGGGCCGGTTAAAGGCAGGACCGGGCCAGCGACGGGTTTTGCCGCGGGCGCGGGCGGCGTCGCCTGCGTCGCGCCGTTGGCGGGCGCCGCGTCGCCCGGCGGCAGGCTCGCCTCGGCGGGCGCCGAAATGGCGGGGCTTTGCGGACTTTCTTTTTCTTTCGTCTCGTCGAAGGTGCGGCGGATCTCGGGCTCGACGAAATGCGCCAGCTTGAGCGCGCCAGCGGCGGTGAAATTGACCCCGTCGGAGGCGCGCAGCTTGACGATCTGTCCGTTGACGTCGGGTCCCGTCGCGCTGTATTCGCCAGCCTCATTGGCGAAGGCCTGCCAGACGTCGATATAGGTCGCGCCCGCCTTGCCGGCGTATTCGCGATAGAGGTCGTTGAAGGCCGTGGCGTCGGCGGCGAGGCGCTCGCTTTTCAGCACCGGCAGCCCGACCCACACCAGCGGAATTTTCTTGTCGCGGAACATCCCGGCGATGGTCTCGATCCGATTGGCGTAGGCATCTTTCCATTGCGGCGAGAGCGGGTCGAACGCGCCGCCCTTGCCATCGCGCAGCGTTTGCCGGTCGTTGCTGCCGATCAACATAACGGCGAAATCGATGTGCTTGCCGCTGGCCAGCAGATCCCGCGCCCCTTTCGTCCAATCGAAGAAATCGTCGCGCACGAGGCCGGTATCGACCTTGGCCTCGCGCAGGATTGCTATTTCAGGCCGGTCGGCCAGCGAGTCCGTCAGCCCCTGCGCCAGCGTCTGCCCGAGACTGTCGCCGATCACGGCGACGAAGAAGGTCGGCGGCACGGCCGGGGCCGCCGGCTTCGTTCCCGCTGTGTCGATCTGCCGCTCGCGCGGCCTCGGCCGCGCCTCCTGCCTTGGCCGCGCGTAAAAGCGCCTCGGTTCAGCGCGACTGACGCCCCGCTTCTGCTTCATTACCGGGCTCCGCGGCGGCGCCGACTGGAACATATGAGTGAACCAGCCGAACGGATCGTCCTGCGCGAAAGCCGGCGGGGGGCAGAGGCAAAAAATCGTGGCGATGAGCGCGATAGCGGCACCCGCCGGCAGGGCGCGCCGCCGCGCGGGCCGCGCCGCCGTTCGGCTTTTGGATGCGGCTTCTGTCATCATGGCGTCAATATAGACCGCTTCCGCTGCCCGCGCATCTCTCGGGCGCCGTTAGGCTAGACCGGGGCGATGGTGTTAAGACTTAAATCCGCGCCGGCGAGCCATCGCCGCGGCCAAGGAGGACGCATGCTAATTCTGGCCCTGGGGATCGTCGTGCTGCTCGGCGCGCATGTCCTGACGACATTTCGCGAGACGCGGACCAAGCTGGTCGAGCAGCTCGGCTACCGGCCCTACCGCGTCGCCTATTCGCTGGCCTCTTTCGTCGGCTTCGTCCTCATCGTCTGGGGCTTCTCGCGCTATCGGGCGGGGGGCCTGATCCAGATCTGGGATCCGCCCGCCTGGACGCGCCATATCACCATCGCGCTGATGTGGTTCGCCTTCATCGCGCTCGCCGCCATGAACCCGGCGCCGAGCCGGATCCGGGGCTGGCTTCGCCATCCCATGCTGGTCGCGATCAAGATCTGGGCGCTGGCCCATCTTCTCGCCAATGGCGACGCCGGCGGCATGCTCCTGTTCGGGTCGTTTCTCGCCTATGCCGTCTATGACCGCATCGCGGTGAAGCGGCGCGGCGACGCCGGCGCGCCTCCGGTCAAGTCTTTCACGCGCGCGGACGCCATTGCGCTCGGCGCGGGGACCGTCGCTTATATCGCGATGATCCTGTTGCATCCTGTCCTGATCGGCGTGCCGGTGACGGGCGGATAGATTTCTTGCGGCACGAAACTCGCACTCCGCTTTCCATTCCCGAACAGGAGACTGCGCCATAGTCGACACGCTCAAAGCCCGCGTTCGCGAAGGGCTCCCTTATCCGCTTGGCGCCACGTGGGACGGCAAGGGCGTCAATTTCGCGCTATTCTCCGCCAATGCGACGAAAGTCGAGGTCTGCATCTTCGATTCCGAAGGAAAGACCGAACTCGATCGCGTCGCGCTGCCGGAATACACCGACCAGATCTTTCATGGCTGGCTGCCCGATCTCGGGCCGGGCCAGGTCTATGGCTATCGCGTGCATGGGCCCTATGAGCCCGACGCCGGGCATCGCTTCAACCCGATGAAGCTGCTGCTCGATCCTTACGCGCGCGCCCACACCGGCGATCTGCAATGGGATCCGGCCGTGTTCGGCTACACCATCGGCCATGCCGACGCGGACCTCTCTTTCGACGAGCGCGACAGCGCGCCCTTCATGCCGAAATCCGTCGTCGTCGATCCTAATTTCGATTGGCATGGCCAGCCCCGGCGCAAACCCGTCGCATGGGACCGGACGGTCTTCTATGAAGCGCATGTGCGCGGCTACACCAAGCTGCATCCCGGCGTCGAAGGGCATCTGCGCGGGACCTACGCCGGCCTTGGCGGCAAAGAGGCGCTCGATCACATCAAGGCGATCGGCGTCACCTCGGTCGAGCTGTTGCCGATCCACAGCTTCATCAACGACGATTATCTGTTGAAAAAGCATCTCACCAACTATTGGGGTTACAACACGATCGGCTTTTTTGCGCCAGATCCGCGCTACGCCGCCGACCGCGCCAACTGCCTGCGCGAATTCAAGGAGATGGTGTCGCGCTTCCATGACGCCGATCTCGAAGTGATTCTCGACGTCGTCTACAATCATACCGCCGAAGGCAATGAGCAGGGTCCTACCCTGTCTTTCAAGGGCATCGACAACGCCTCCTATTATCGCCTGCTGCCGGATAAAAAGCGTTTCTACGTCAACGACACCGGCACGGGAAACACGGTGAACCTGTCGCATCCGCGGGTGATCCAGATGGTCACCGACAGCCTGCGCTACTGGGTCAATGAAACCCATGTCGACGGCTTCCGCTTCGATCTCGGCACCATCCTTGCGCGCGAACCAAACGGATTCGACAATCAATCGGGTTTTCTGAAAGCCTGTTGCCAGGATCCGGTGCTGGCGACGGTGAAGCTGATCGCCGAGCCGTGGGATTGCGGTCCCGGCGGCTATCAGGTCGGCGGCTTTCCGCCGGGCTGGGCGGAATGGAACGATAAATTCCGTGATGCGGCGCGCGAATTCTGGCGCGGCGGCTCCCATGCCGCCGAACTCGCGCCGCGGCTGCTCGCCTCGCCGCAGGAATTCGATCATCAGGGCCGCAAGCCCTGGGCTTCGGTCAATTTCATCACCGCCCATGATGGCTTCACGCTGGCCGATGTCGTCGCCTACAACGACAAGCATAACGAAGCCAATGGCGAGGACAACAGGGACGGGACGTCTGATAATCGTTCGATGAACTACGGCGCCGAAGGGCCGACTGAGGACGCCGAGATCAACCGCGTCCGCGCCCGCCAGGTCCGCAACATGCTGGCGACGCTGTTGCTCAGCCAGGGCTCGCCGATGATCGTCGCCGGCGATGAATTTGGCCGCACGCAGAAGGGCAACAACAACGCCTATTGCCAGGACAATGAGATCTCATGGGTCAACTGGGATATCGGCGTCGAGGGCGAGGCGCTGACCCGTTTCGTCGGCAAGATCGCGGGGCTGCGGCAGCGCTTTCCGATCTTACGGCGCGGCCGCTTCCTGACCGACGCCTACAACAAAGAGCTCGACCTCAAGGAGCTGACCTGGGTCAACGCTGGCGGCGGCGAAATGGAGCCGGGCGACTGGGAAGGCGCGCAGTGCTTCGGCCTCATGCTCGATGGCCGCGCGCAGCCGACCGGCATCCGCAAGCGCGGCGAGGATGCGACCATTTTGATGATCTTTAACGCCTGGCATGACGTGGTCGAATTCACGCTGCCAAGCCTCGGCGGCGCCGACCAGCACTGGACCTTGATGATCGATACAGAATCTGTCCGAAGCGGCCGAAGAGCAGGGGACCGCGACTTTCAAATTCGCCCAGAAATACGCCGTCACGGCGCGCTCGTTCCTGCTGTTCGCGCTGGTCGCCGACGCGGCGGCGTAGGTCGCGCCTCAGCCCGCCACTTACGGCAGGCGGTTCGCAAGATCGACGAGGTAATCGCCGATCTGCGAAATTAAATCGGCGCTCTCAAGATTTCCTTCTTTGAGCATAAGCCTGTCGCTCTCGATAGACGCGCCGCGGCTGTCCCCGCGAGGATAAAGCGCTCCCGGATATTTTGGCCCCAGTCTCCTTAGCAATTCGCCGTGAAGCAGGGTGCTCTGGAGAAGGTATTTGTCCCTGAAAGCGTCGCTTTCCGCCCGGAGAAGCCTTTTATAGTCCTCGCTGTGACGAGCCGTGACGTCATTGTCTTCCGGCGAAAGCGCGGGATTATTGAGCCGCCGGGTTATTTCAGCAAATTTACTCTTGTATGGTAGTTCGCTGTCGCGCAACCGCTGGGAAAAGTCCTTTATATACAACTTCAGGTCGCGGTTGTTGAGCTCAATCGGCGCTGGCGGCGTTCGGGATTGCTGAACGAGAACGAACCCTTCCACCCCGAATGCAAGGCCAGCCAGTAGGATGATCGGGAGCTTTGATGGCGCGTCAGCGGCGAGCAGCGAGACGATCGAAACCAACCATCCGAAGCTCAGCAACAAGATTATAAAGGCCAGATCCGGCCCGGAAACCCAGGCCATATATCCGCAGATGGCGGCAAGCCCGAACCCGGCTGCGTAAATGATGAGAGCGCCCTGACCGAAACGTGGCCGGCGGCTCTGGTCGCCCGTCGCGGCGAGGGCAGGATCGGGCGGCGGCTTCAATTGCTCAAGCATGATGGAGCAATGACTCGGAACGCGGCCGCGCGCAATCCGGCGCCGGGAAACCGATCGGAGAGCGGCCTCCGACGCCAGAGGGGTCAACTCGCGGGCTTGCCGAGCAGACCGGAGAAATCATGGCCGCCGCCGGGCTTCGGCGGCACCGGCTTCACTGAAACCACCGCGTCGAGCGGCAGCGGCGCATGGAGATGCGGAAACGGCGCGCCGCCGCGCGAGGGCTCGAAACGCAGCCCCTCGCCAAGCTTTTTGCGGTCCACCGCGATCAGGACGAGATCGGTGCGCCCGGCAAAATGTTTGGCCGCCGTCTCTTCGATCTGCGCGGCCGTCGAAAAATGGATGAAGCCGTCCTCGATATCGAGCGGCGCGCCGTCGAAGCGCCCTCTGTCCTCGGCTTTGCGCCAGAGCGCCGCCGGAACGATCTTGTAGATGAGAGGCATGCCGGTCTTCCCCCGATGGCGCGGCGCGCTATCTTTGCGCGAGAAATTCGGCGTGGCCGGCGATGAGGTCGCCGTTCAGCGCCGCCGCGATCAGCTTGCGCGTTTCGTCGATGCCGTAGAGGGCGATGAAGGAGCCAAAGCGCGGGCCGCGGCCTTCGCCGAGCAGGACGGCGTAGAGCATGTTGAACCAATCGTTGGAGACGCCGGGCCGCTCCGGCGTCGCGCCCTTGGCCTTCAGATCCTGATAGCGCGGGATTTTTCGCGCGACGTCATAGAGCGCGGTCTGGATCGTCTCGGCGCTGGCGTGCTTCGGCAGCGCCGCGAGCATCTCAGCGAGCCTTTGCAGCGCGTCCCGCTCCGCGTCGTCGGGCGCGCGATAGGCCTTCGCCGGGCGCACGAAATCGCGGAAATAGCGCACGGCGTAGCGCACGAGGCTGTCGAGGCGCGGGTGGTTCGCCGGCGAGGCGTCGGGCGCGTAGCGGCGCAGAAAGCCCCACAGCACCGCCGGCTCCTCGCTGTTTGCTACCGCCGCGAGATTTAACAGCATGGCGAAAGTGACCGTCGCGCCAAGGTCCTCGCCGCCGATGGTCTCGGGCGCGGGCGGCGTTCCCGCGTGGATATGCCAGACGGGATTGCCGAGGCGCTCCTTGAGCGGCTGGCGCGGATAGGCGTCGAGGAAACTTAAGTAATCATCGACGGCGCGCGGGATCACGTCGAAATAGAGCCGCTTCGCCGCCGTTGGCTTCTGAAACATGAACAGCGACAGGCTGTCGGTGCTCGCATAGGTCAGCCACTCTTCGATGGCGAGGCCGTTGCCTTTCGACTTCGAAATCTTCTGGCCCTTGTCGTCGAGGAAGAGCTCATAATTGAAGCCTTCGGGCGGGCGGCCGCCGAGCGCGCGGCAGATCCGGCCCGAGAGCTTCACGGACTCGATGAGATCCTTGCCGGCCATCTCATAATCGATGCCGAGCGCGAACCAGCGCATCGCCCAGTCGGCCTTCCACTGGCATTTTACGCGCCCGCCGGTGACCGGCGTCTCGACCTTCTCATTGCTGTCGGGATCGACATAGACGATGGTCCCGCGCGCAACATCGCGCTCGACGATCGGAACCTGCATCACCTTGCCGCTTGCAGGGCTGATCGGCAGGAACGGCGAATAGGTCGCGCGCCGGTCGGGCCCGAGCGTCGGCAGGATGATGTCCATGACCTCGTCATAGATCGCCAGCATGCGTAGCAGCGTCTCGTCGAACCGGCCCGAGGCGTAGTAATCCGTCGAGCTCGCAAATTCGTAATCGAAGCCGAAGCGGTCGAGAAAGGCGCGCAGCCGCGCGTTGTTGGCCGCGCCGAACGACGGATATTCGTTCGAGAACGGGTCCGGCACGCGGGTCAGCGGCTCGCCGAGGTGGGACGCCAGCATCTCTTTGTTCGGCACATTGTCGGGGACCTTGCGCAACGCGTCCATGTCGTCGGAGAAGGCGAGCAGCCGCGTCTTGATCCTGTCTTCCGTCAGCACGCGGAAAGCGTGGCGCACCATGGTGGTGCGGGCGACCTCGCCGAAGGTGCCGATATGCGGCAGGCCGGACGGGCCGTAACCGGTCTCAAAGATGACCTCGCTCTGGCCGGTCGCTTCGATCCGCGCGATGATTTTGCGGGCTTCCTCGAAGGGCCAGGCGCCGGCCTGCCGCGCGCCCTCCAGCAGATCCGGCGGGATCGGCGGCGCGGCGGGCGTTGCTAAGGAATCGGCGCCGGACGGCATGGCGGATCCTGACGATGGCGGTGGAAGCGCGGCGGCGCGAAAATCGCCCGGCGCGGGAGATCCTTGCTGCCAGATCGCGCGCGATCCCGCAAGCGCGCCGGGAGATTTTATGATCGGCGTTCGGGCGCGCGCTCGCGTGGCGCCTGGCGGCGCCGGGGTGGCTAGGCGCGAGTGAAGCCGCGGCTCAGTGCGGGATCTTCGCCCAGATCCGCCTTTTGATCAGATAGAGCATGCCGGCGAAAATCGCGAGATAGATGATGACGGCGAAGCCAAGGCTCTTGCGCGCTTCGAGCTTGGGTTCGGCGGCCCACATCAGAAAGGCCGAGACGTCCTTGGCGTATTGCTGAAGGGTCTGCGGCGAGCCGTCGGTATAGGTGACCGCGCCGTCGCTGAGCGGCGGCGGCATCGCGATATGGTGGCCCGGGAACCATTCATTGTAGTTCGGATCATCCGTCTTGGTGTAGCCGTTCAGCAGGGCGTAGATGTAATCGACGCCCTCTTCCTGATATTGCGTGACGGCGTCGACGAGGAAGAGCGGAAAGCCGCGCTCGAAATCGCGCGCCTTGGCGAGCAGCGACATATCCGGCGGCGCGGCGCCAAGCGCGGCGGCGGCGGCTTCTGGATTGGGGAAGGGCGACGGGAAATAATCGGACGGGCGCCCCGGCCGCTCGAACATTTCGCCGGTCTGGTTCGGTCCGTCCTTGACCTTGAAGGTCGCGGCCAGCGCCTTGACCTGCCCCTCCGAAAAGGACGGGCCGCCGTTCGCCGCCAGATCGCGGAAGGCGACCAGCTTCATCGAATGACAGTTGGAGCAGACATCGTGATAGACCTGATAGCCGCGCTGAAGCTGGGCCCGGTCGAATTTGCCGAAGGGTCCGTAGAAGCTCCAGGACTGGCGCGGCGGGTTCGGGTGCTCGGCGACCGCGCTCGTCGAGGCGTTTTCGTCGGCCGCGAAGGAGCGGCTTCCGCCGAACGTCAGAGCGAGAGCCAAGGCGCCGACGACCGCGGTCAGGGCGCCTGCGGCGATTATCCTGCGAAGCCTCATGAATTCGTTCCTTTTGGGCGTCAACTTTTGCTTTAACCCATTCGCCGCGCGCGCTCGAGCAGCCGGGTCTTCAGCCTGCTAGGGCGGGGGCGGGGGTCTTGGCCTCATCGAGAACGGAGTTGGCGATCGAAGCCGGCAACGGCCGCGTTTTCTCGAACCGGCCGAGAAGAGGCAGGATCACCAGGAAGTGGATGAAGTAATAGGCGGTGAGGATGCGCCCGGCGATGACGTAAGCGCCTTCCGGCGGCTTCGAACCGATATAGCCGAGCAGCACCGCGTCGACGACGAAAATCCAGAAGAAGATCCGAAACAGCGGCCGGAAGGCGCCGGATTTAACCTTCGAGGTGTCGAGCCAGGGCAGCGCCGCGAGGATCAGGACCGCGCCGAACATGGCCAGAAAGCCGCCGAGCTTCGAGGGAATCGAACGCAGGATCGCGTAGAAGGGCAGGTAATACCATTCCGGCACGATATGCGGCGGCGTTTTGAGCGGGTTGGCCTCGATGTAATTGTCGGCGTGGCCGAGGTAATTTGGAATGTAGAATACGAACCAGACGTAGAACACGAGGAAGCAGGACAGCGCGAAACCATCCTTCACGGTGAAATAGGGATGGAAGGGCAGCGTGTCCTTATCGGTCTTCGGTTCGAGGCCGGCGGGATTGTTCGAGCCCGGCACATGCAGCGCCCAGATATGCAGCACGACGACGCCGGCGATCATGAAGGGCAGCAGATAATGCAGCGAGTAGAAGCGGTTCAGCGTCGCGTTGTCGACCGAATAGCCGCCCCAGAGCCATGTCGTGATGGAGTTGCCGACGAGGGGAATGGCGGAGAACAGGCTGGTGATGACGGTCGCGCCCCAGAAGCTCATTTGTCCCCAAGGCAGCACATAGCCCATGAAGGCGGTCGCCATCGAGAGCAGGTAGATGATGAAGCCCAGCAGCCACAACACTTCGCGCGGGGCCTTGTAGGAGCCGTAATACATGCCGCGGAAAATATGGATGTAGAGGCCGAGGAAAAACATCGAGGCGCCGTTGGCGTGCCAGTAGCGCAGCAGCCAGCCGTAATTGACGTCGCGCATGAGCTGTTCGACCGAGGCGAAGGCGAGGGTCGAGTTGGCCGTGTAATGCATCGCCAGCACGACGCCGGTGATGATCTGCGAGACGAGCAGGAAGGCCAGAATGCCGCCGAAGGTCCACCAGTAGTTCAGATTGCGCGGGTTGGGGAAGACGACGAAAGAGGAGTGGACCAGCCCGATGATCGGCAGCCGGCTTTCCAGCCATTTCGCGGCCGGATGTTGTGGGACGTAAGTCGAATGTCCGCTCATGCTCTCATCTCTGCAAAATTTGTCTGCAAAACTTGTGCTTCGCCGGGACGCGCGCCGGAACACTAACCTATGGTCAATTTCGTGTCGCTTGCGAATTTATACGGCGGCACGACGAGATTGGCCGGCGCCGGCCCCTGGCGGATGCGGCCGGACTGGTCGTAGACCGAGCCGTGGCACGGGCAGAAGAAGCCGCCGTCATGGAAGGGGCCCTCGTTCTTTAGCGGCACGCAGCCAAGATGCGTGCAGATGCCGATGACAACGAGCCATTCCGGCTTTTGCACCCGCGATTGATCGGTGGCCGGATCCTTGAGTTCGTTGAGGGGAACGGCGCGGACCGTCGCGATTTCCTCGGCCGTGCGATGCGAAACGAAGATCGGCTTGCCGCGCCATTTCACAGTCAGGATCTGGCCTTCCGCGATGCCGCTGATGTCGATTTCGGTCGAGGCCGCCGCCAATGTCGAAGCGTCCGGGTTCATCTGATTGATCAGCGGCCAGATCGCCGCCGCCGCTCCGACGGCGCCGACGGCGCCGGTCGCCAGATAAAGAAAATCCCTGCGGGTCGGGGTCGGATCGTCCAACGTCGTGGTGGCTGTCATCGCATCCTCGGACTTGAAGCTTGGTGATTATGGGCCGCCCTCGGCTTATCGGTTAACCGCCGCTTTAGAAAGAATCAATAACCGAGGCCAAGGTGTGACGCTTCGCCGCCGAATTTTTTTTACATGTTGGGAAGCGATAGCCCGGCGCGGCGCCTCGCTCCGGCCTTTCGGCCAAAGGGATGCCTCCCCGCATGACCGCAGCTTTTCCTGCCCTGACCCTCGTATTGTACCAGCCCGATATTCCGCAGAACGCCGGCACGATCCTGCGCATGTGCGCCTGTCTGGGATTTGGCGCCGCAATTATCGAGCCAGCCGGCTTCCCGGTCAGCGACCGCCATTTCCGCCGCGCCGGCATGGATTATCTCGACCATGTGACGATCGCGCGCTACCCCTCCTTCGCCGCCTTTGACGCCGCGCGACGCGCGTCGGGCGCGCGCCTCATTCTGATGTCGACCAGGGCGAGCCTCGCCTATACGGCGTTCTCTTTCGAAGCGGGTGACATTCTGCTGTTTGGCCGCGAATTGGCGGGCGCGCCGCCGGCAGTGCACGCCGCCGCCGACGCACGGCTTGCGATTCCGCTGCGGCCCGGCATGCGATCGTTGAACGTCGCGGTGGCGGCGGCGATGGTCGCCGGCGAGGCCGCGCGCCAGATCGGCCTTATGCAAGTGGGCGCCGCGGGCGACGTCTGAGCCGCGCCCGTCCTCGCCCGGCGCCGCCTGCGCCGTTTATTCTGTGCGCCATGTGGCGACGCACAGCCTGGCGCAATTTTCACATGCATGAATGACGCGTCAGGCGAGCCCGATTTCCGCCTGGCTCCTCCCACCTGGAGCGTTTTTCGATCGCGAGCCGATCGGAAGGCGCTCTTTCTTTTTGCGTTTTCCTGTGCTCCACGCATTTGTTTCCAGTTGCGGTCGAAGCAAGGGCGCGAAGGGGCTAAACGAATGAGCGAGTCCGAGAGCGGCGCGCGGCGCAAGGCCGAAGCGCGCGACTGGTTCGAAGCGCTGCAACAGAAAATCATCGCCGCCTTCGAGCAGCTCGAAGAGGACGCCGGGGGGCCGTTTGCGCGGGCCGGCATGGCGCCGGGGCGTTTCGAGACGAAGCCATGGCGCAAGGAGAACGCCGGCGGCGGCGGCCTGATGGCGATCCTCAAAGGCCGCGTCTTCGAGAAAATGGCGGTCCACACCTCGACCGTGTTCGGCCAGTTTCCCCCTGAGTTCGCAGCGCAGATTCCAGGCGCCGAGGCCGACCCGCGCTATTGGGCTTCGGGCGTCTCGCTGATCGCCCATCCGTGGAACCCGAATGTTCCCTGCGTCCACATGAACACGCGTTTTGTCGAGACCACCAAGGCGTGGTTCGGCGGCGGCGCGGATTTGACCCCTGTGCTCGACCGACGCCGCGCGCAAACCGATCCCGACGCGCGCGATTTCCACGCCGCCATGGCGCGCGCCTGCGAAGGCGCCGGCCCCGTCGCCGATTATGCGAAGTTCAAAAAATGGTGCGACGATTATTTCTATCTGAAGCACCGCGACGAGCCGCGCGGGATCGGCGGCGTCTTTTATGATTATCTCGAATGTCCGCCGCGTGATGAGGCGCTTTTTGCCGCGACTTTCGCTTTCACCCAGGCGGTCGGCGTCGGCTTTCTGTCAATTTATCCAGGGCTCGTGCGGCGCAATTTTGATCTGCCCTGGACGCAGCAGGATCGCGCGGAGCAACTGGTGCGGCGCGGGCGCTATGTCGAATTCAACCTGCTTTACGACCGCGGCACGATTTTCGGCCTCAAAACCGGCGGCAATGTCGAGGCGATCCTGTCATCGCTGCCGCCCGCCGTCGAATGGCCCTGAGGCGGGCCGTCACGACTTCGACATGCGGGGATTTTACGCAAGGGGCGCGGCCCGGAGCGGCGAACGATCTGCTCTGGACGAAGACAGCAAAGCCAACGCCGGAGGCGAACCCCATGACCGAGATCAGCAGCGGCCCCACCACTTTCGAACCAGGCGACATCGTTCAATTGAAGTCCTTCGGACCGGCCATGACGGTCATCGCCGTCACTGCCGAGGGCGTCCAGGTGATCTGGTATGGCGAAGCCGAGGACGAGGTGAAAACCCACGTCATCCCCGCCATCGCGCTTGAAAAGATCACCGTGCTCGACGAAGAGGACGATGAGGATGAAGACGAGGATGACGAAGACGAGGATGAGGACGAGGACGACCACAAAGGCCGCAAGCACAAGAAGAAGCACAGCCGCGTCGCCTGACGGTCTGCTGCGTCCGCGCCGCGCCGCGATGCGGCGCGTTCCGGAATGACGCAGGAGCGGTTTTACGCCAGCGCGTAAGCGGCGGCGTAGCCGGCGGGCGCTTCGACGCCGTCCGCCACCGCCGCCCCAAGCTCCAGATTAAAGCAGCCCGGCGTCGGTTCGATGCCGAGGCCGTCCGCTTTGAGGTCCACGCGGAAATCCTTGAGTGAGGTCGTGACGCCGACGCCGAAAGCTTTCAGCACGGCTTCCTTGACGGTCCAGATCCGATAAAAGGCGCGACGCCGCGCAGGGCCTTCAAGGCGCTCCAGAAACGCATGCTCGGCGTAGCAGAAGAATGTTTCGGCGAGCCTGAGTTCATCGATGTTTTCGCGCATCAGCTCGATATCGACGCCGATCGGTCGCCGCGCGGAGATGCCGATCAGCGCCAGCGCGCCGGAATGGGAGGCATTGAAATGCAACGCCTCGCCGCCTGCGAGCGCGGGCTTTCCGTGCGGCCCCTGTGAAAAGGCGAGCGTCTCCGCCGGCCGGCCCGTCGCCTCGGCGAGGAGACGCCGCAGCGCCGCGCGGGTCAGCATGAAGCGGGCGCGATCCTCCGCATGGTGGAATTGCGCGGCGCGCTCGATCTCGTCTTTCGCGAGCGCCTGCGTCGCTCCGGCGAGATTTGCGGCCTCCGCGCCGACATCAATGAGCCAGAGTTCGGACCTCCGCGTCCTCGCAGGCGAGTCGCCGCCAGCCGAAACGCTCCGTCGTGAACTGCGCTGGCGGCATGAAGCGTTTTCTCCGCGCCTATAAGAGTATAGATGCGTCATCCTAGAGCGGGACGAGGAAAAGCATAGAGCGCTTTCCAGCCCGCATCCTGCTCCAGGCTTTGAGCCTGACGCTTCAAGGAGCATTTGCCATAGCGATCGACCGATCGGGCCTGATTGCGCGCCTCGAGACCCTTGCGCGGCCCCTCATGCTCCGCCTTGATCCCGAGACCGCGCATGGCCTCGCGATCAAGGCGCTGGCGGCGCTGCCGATCCGCCCCCCGCGCGAGGCCGACGATCCGCGCCTCGCCGTCAGGGCGTTGGGCCTTGATTTTCCCAATCCGATCGGGCTCGCCGCCGGCTTCGACAAGAATGGCGAGGCGATCGAAAGCATCCTTGCGCTCGGCTTCGGCTTTACCGAGGTCGGCACGGTGACGCCGCGCCCGCAGCCCGGCAATCCGCGCCCGCGCCTGTTCCGGCTCCGCGCGGATGAGGCGGTGATCAATCGCTTTGGCTTCAATAGCGAGGGGTTCGCCGCGGTCGAATCGCGGCTGCGGCGGCGCGCCCGCGGCCCGAAACCGGGCATCGTCGGCGTCAACCTCGGCGCCAACAAGGATTCAACGGACCGCGCCGCCGATTATGCGCAAGGCGTCGCAGTTTTCGCCGGTCTCGCCGATTATTTGACGATCAATATATCCTCGCCGAATACGCCCGGCCTGCGCGATCTGCAGCAGGCGGAGGCGCTCGACGATCTGCTCGCGCGGGTCATCGCGGCGCGGGATGAAAGCGCCGGGCGCTTCGGCCGCAAGCTGGTTTTTCTGAAGATTTCGCCGGATCTTTCGCTGGAATCGCTGGATTCGGTCATCGCCCGCGCCCGCGCGCGCAGGATCGACGGCCTCATCGTCTCCAATACGACGCTGTCGCGCCCCGCCCTTTCCGACGCTGCGCTGGCGAAGGAGCAGGGCGGCCTTTCGGGGCGACCGCTGTTTGCGCTTTCGACGCAAATGCTCGCCGCGGCCTATCTGCGCGTCGACGGCCAGTTTCCGCTGATCGGCGTCGGCGGCGTCGACAGCGCCGCTCGGGCGCTGGCCAAGATCGAGGCTGGCGCGAGCCTCGTGCAGCTCTATTCGGCGTTGGTTTTCAAAGGCCTAGGCCTGCCGGCGGCGATCAAAGCAGGGCTGCTCGCGGCGCTGGATCGTGGCGTCTGGCCGAGCCTCACTAAGGCGGTCGGCGCGCGCGCGCAGGATTTCGCGGCGGGAACGGCGGACGCCGATGGGATTTGACGGCGCCGGCCCTCGCGTCAAAAGAACGCTTTCCCCGCTTCAGCGGTCGCCGCGCATATTGAGGAGCCGCAGCACGAGCCAGATCGGCACGACCACCGCCGCCCCGACCAGCACATAGTTGATGATCTCGCGAAAGGCGTCGAAGCCGAGCCGGGAGATGCGGTTGATGAGGTCGGTGATCCCCCGCAGAATGTCTTCCGGGCGGATGTCGAGCCACATGAACAGCGCGCCGACGATCAGCGAGACGAAAAACAGCCGCAGAATGACGCTGCCTGGCGATCCGCCTAGAAAGCGGACAAGGGCGTTGTCCGCCGGCGGCGGTCCGGCGGGCGGGCGCGGCGAACTGGTCGTCCATCCCGGCGGCGTCTGCGGCGCGGACCCCGGCGGCTCACTCCTTCGCTCGGTCATGCCCTGATCCTCTTGCCTGCTGGCGCTGTTTTGGCGTGACACTAACGCAAACTGGCTGCGCTGCGAAGCGAGCGCCGTCCGCAACGCCCATCATATAGGCTCGCCGGCGCGGTTTTGGTTTTCCGCGCCCGGAAATTGCTTTAGATGAGCGCAGGCGAAGGCTGCGCTTCAAGCGATCGCAGGCGCGCTATCCCATTCGCCCGGACAAGGATCGGAAATGGATCGCATTCTCGTGCTCGTGCGCCACGGCCAAAGCGAATGGAACCTCAAAAATCTGTTCACCGGCTGGAAAGATCCGGATCTCACGGAACAGGGCGTCGAGGAGGCGAAGGCCGCCGGACGCAGGCTGAAGGCCGCGGGCCTCGCCTTCGATCTCGCCTTCACCTCGGACCTTTTGCGGGCGCAACGGACCATGCAATTGCTGCTCGCCGAGCTTGGCGCTCCCGACTTGCCGACGGTGAAGAACGTCGCGCTTAACGAGCGCGACTATGGCGATCTCGCCGGCCTCAACAAGGCCGATGCGGCGCTGAAATGGGGCGCCGAGCAGGTCCATATCTGGCGCCGGTCTTATGACGTGCCGCCGCCTGCTGGCGAGAGCCTGAAAGACACCGTGGCGCGCGTGCTGCCCTATTACTGCCAGTCGATCCTGCCGGCCGTGCTGAACGGCCAGCGCGTCGTCGTCGCGGCGCATGGCAATTCCCTGCGCGCGCTGGTGATGGTGCTCGATAAGCTGACCCCGGAGACCATTCCGGCGATGGAGCTGGCGACCGGCGTTCCTCTGGTCTATCGGCTGAAGCTCGATTCGACGGTGGAGAGCAAGGCGGTTCTGGCCGCCTGATCCTGGCGAAATCGATCGCGCGGCTTATCTGATGGCTTTGCGGCCGCGCCGCGGGAGCGCCGAACCATGCCCGATCTCTTGTCCGCGCTTAAGCCCTCGATCGAGCTCGCGCCAGGGCTTTTGCTGGCGCGGGGCTATTTCGACGCGGCGGAGCAGGCGCGCCTTGCCGCCGACGTTTTGGCCGTCGCCGCGCGGTCGCCATGGTTCACGCCGCGCATGCCGCGCACGGGCAAGGCGTTCTCAGTCAAAATGACCAATTGTGGGACGCTCGGCTGGGTCTCGGATATCGACGGCTATCGCTATCAGCCCTCCCATCCCGAGACAGGCGAGCCATGGCCGCCCATCCCGGACCTTGCGCTGAGGGCCTGGCGCGAGCTTGCCGCCTATGCGCGCGCGCCGCGGGCCTGTCTTGTCAATTTCTACGACGCTTCGGCGCGGATGGGGCTGCATCAGGACAGCGACGAAGGCGATTTTTCCGCGCCCGTCGTTTCGATCTCGCTCGGCGACGACGCGCTGTTCCGCTACGGCGGCCTTCGCCGCAATGATCCGAGCAAAAGCATAAAGCTCCATTCGGGCGACGTCATCGTTCTCGGCGGCGCCTCGCGCCTCGTCTTCCACGGCGTAGACCGGATTTATGCCGGCTCTTCCGCGCTGCTGCCGGGCGGCGGACGCTTCAACCTGACGCTGCGCGGGGTGACGGGAGTGAAGCGCTGAGCCTTTCGTCAGAAAATGTCATAACATGCGGCGACAAAGCCCCGCACGGAACCCAGATGAAAGTCTCGCTCATCCAGCTGAATTCGGTCAGCGACAAGCCGGCCAATATCGCCGCCGCGACGGCGCTGATCGAAGAGGCCGTCGCCGCGGAGCGGCCGGACTGGATCTCCCTGCCCGAATGCTTCGACTTCATGGGCGCCGACCGCGCGGCCAAATTCGCCGCCGCCGAAAGGCTCCCCGATGGCCCCGCCTACCGCGCCATGCAGGCGCTCGCGGCAAAGCATAAGATCTTCATCCATGCCGGCTCGATCCTCGAAAAGCCTCAAGGCAGCGAGCGCCTGCACAACACCACCGTCGCATTCGGCCGCGACGGCGCCGAGATCGCGCGCTACCGCAAGATCCATATGTTCGACGTAACGACGCCGGATGGCGCGGAATATCGCGAGAGCGCGTCTTTCGCGCCGGGCGACGCGATCGTGACCTATCCTTGCGAGGACATCATCGTTGGCTGTTCGATCTGCTATGATCTGCGCTTTCCGGATCTCTTTCAGGCCCTCGCCGCCAAGGGCGCGCAGATGATCGCTTTGCCCGCCGCCTTCACGCAGCAGACCGGCAAGGATCATTGGGAGGTGCTCTGCCGCGCCCGCGCCATCGAGACGCAGACCTATTTTTGCGCGGCGGCGCAAACAGGCGCGCATGTCGCCGGCGGCGAGAAGCGCCTGACCTACGGCCATTCGCTCGTTGTCGATCCCTGGGGGCATGTCATTGCGCGCGCCTCGGACGGCGTCGGAATCGTTTCGACCCGCATCGACCCCGCGCGCGTCGCAAAAGTGCGCGCGCAAATCCCGGTGGCGCGCCACAAGGTCCGCTTCGGGCCGGCCTGATGGACCCCTCGGCCTTTCGCCGCGCGCTGCTCGCCGTCGCGCTTTTCGCCCTTGCCTCGCAGGCGGACGCGCAGATGATCTGGCGGCGCGGCGCGCTCGGCGATCCCGGCTCGCTCGATCCGCACAAGGCGGAGACTCTCATTGAAAGTCATGTGCTCGACGATCTGTTCGAAGGGCTGATGAGCCGCGACGCCAAGGGCGCGCTCATTCCGGGCGTCGCCGAAAGCTGGAGCGTGGATGCGCAGGGGCTCGTCTATCTCTTTCAACTGCGCCGCGACGCCAAATGGTCGAATGGCGATCCAGTCACGGCGGGGGATTTCGTCTTCGCCTTCCGCCGCCTCATGACGCCGGCGACCGGCGCGCCCTACGCCAGCATTCTCTACACGCTGAAAAACGCAGAGAAGGTCAACAGGGGCGAACTGCCGCCCGAGGCGCTCGGCGCGCGGGCGCTTGCCGACGGCCGGCTCGAGCTCACCCTCGAACGGCCGACGCCATATTTTCTGGAACAGCTCGCCCATTTCACGGCAAAGCCCCTGCACCGCAAATCCGTCGAGGCGTTCGGCGGCGATTTCGCCCATCCCGCGCATCTCGTCACCAACGGCGCCTTCACGCTGCGAAAATTCATCCCGAACAATTCGATCGTCCTCGTCAAAAACCCGACCTATTACGACGCGGACAAGGTCGCGCTCGATGAAGAGCAGTTCATTCCGATCGAGGACCGCTCGGCGGCGCTGCGCCGCTTCATGGCCGGCGAGATCGATTCCTACGATGAAGTGCCGGTCGAGGAGATCGCTTTCGTGCGCAAGAATCTTCCCGGCGCGCTGCGCCAATCGCAAAGCCTTGGCGGTTATTACTATGCTTTCGATACGCGCCATGCGCCCTTCGACGACGCTCGTGTGCGTCAGGCGCTGTCCATGGCGATCGACCGCGATTTTCTCGCCGGCCGCATCTGGGGCGGCGTGATGGCGCCGAGCCTCAGCTTCGTGCCGCCCGGCATTGCGAGCTATGGCGCGCCGGCCGAGGCCTCGTGGAAGGATATGAGCCTCGCCGACCGGCGCGATGCGGCGCGGCGGCTGCTTGCCGAGGCGGGCTTTGGCGAGGGCGGCAAGCCGCTCGAAGTCGAAATTCGCTTCAATAATTCAGGCGGCAACCGCGCCACAGCCGTCGCCATCGCCGATATGTGGAAGCCGCTCGGCGTCGCGACGCGCATTCTGGGCTCGGACGCCAACACCCATTACGCGCTGTTGCGCGAAAAGCCGCCCTTCGGCGTCGCCCGAACAAGCTGGTTCGCCGATTATCCCGACGCGCAGAATTTCCTGTTTCTGGCTCAGAGCGACAATCAGGGGCTGAACGTTCCAAGCTTCTCCAGCGCCGCCTATGACGCGCTGATGCGCGCGGCGGACGCCGAGCGCGACCCGGCGACGCGCTCCGCCATCCTGCACGAGGCCGAAGCCCTTCTCTTGAAAGAAGCGCCCTACATCGTGCTGATGGACTATCGCGCGAGCGATCTCATCTCGCCGAAATTGCGCGGCTGGGAGCCGAACCCGCTCGACCTCCACCCGGGGCGCTATGTTTCGATCGCGCCGTAGCGTCTTCGGCCCTAAAGTCATGGCCGGGCTTGACCCGGCCATCCAGACCGAAGCGTTTTCCGGCTGGACGCCCGGTCAGGACGCCGGCATGACGATGATGTTAGAACGCTTCCTCAACGGTTCTGCCCCGGCACCCACAGAATATCGCCTTCGCCCTTGCGGTTCACATAGCGCGCCGCGACGAACAGGAAATCCGACAGCCGGTTGACATATTTCAGCGCCGGCTCGCCGACTTTTTCGCCGGGCGTCAGCGCCAGGCCGACAAGCAGCCGCTCGGCCCGGCGCGTCACTGTGCGGGCGAGATGCAGGGCCGCCGCCGCCGGCGTGCCGCCGGGCAGCACAAAAGAGAGCAGGGGCGAAAGCTCGGCGTTGAGTTCGTCGATCTTGCGTTCGAGGCGATCGACCTGCGCCTGAACGATGCGCAGCAATTCATATTCCGGCGGCGAATCGGATTCCGGCATGCAGAGATCGGCGCCGAGATCGAAGAGATCGTTCTGGACGCAGAGCAGCATGGCGTCGACCCGCGCGCAATAAGGCGCCGTCGAGGTCGAAACGCGCGCAAGGCCGATGGCGCAATTGGCCTCGTCGATCGTGCCATAGGCCTCGATCCGCAGATCATTCTTGGGACGGCGCTCGCCGGTGCCGAGCGAGGTTTTGCCCGCGTCGCCCGTGCGCGTGTAAATCCGGTTCAGCACAACCATGCGCGTTCGTGACCCCCCATAGCGCGAAATTGGGCATGATCCACAAAGTCGCAAAACTCTGCGGCGGGATCATGCGACGGAAGCGGCGGCTTCGCTCCGAACTATTGGAACCCGATGACCATTTCGGAACGATTTAATCCAGGATCATCGCGCCAAAATCATGAGCGTCTAACGGCGGAACCATAGCACGGCGATGATGACCAAAATTGCGGCAAACTGCAAACCGACGCGCCAGCGCATCAGTTTTTGCGACAGATTGGGATTATCCCCGCGCATCATGTTCACAAATCCCGCGAAAAGCACGATAGCGACCGCGCCGACTGCGATGGCCACGATGAGGTTTGTGGCGGCGTGCATGTGAGAAACGCTCCGGCCAACGTGCTGGCGGTTGAGAGAAACGGAACCGGGCGGGAAGGCTCAAATTGCATCGGAAGGCGCGCCGCCCGCGCGCCCTTCGCAGGCGAAGCCTAATAGCGTCGCAGCAAGCGTTCGAGGTAATCCGTCTCTTCGTGCGATCGGAACGGCTCGCCGAGGCGGCGGCGCAATTCCTCCAGCACGCGCTGGGCGCGCTCGGCCGCCGGAACGCCCATGGGGTCATATTTGGCGCTCGGATTGAAGGCGTGTTCGCGGCCCGTCGGACGTCCCAGCGGGTCGGAGCCATTGTCGCCGAATTGCCCCTGCTGGCCTTCGCCCTGTCCTTCGCCCTCGCCCTCGCCGGGCTGGCCTTCGCCCTCGCCTTCGCCCTGATTGCGCATTGCCTCCTGCAGCTTTTGCGCGCCCTCGCGCATGGCGTCGATGGCGCGCCCTTGCGCCTCGACGGCGGAGTCGCTGCCGCGGGCGCCTTGGCCCAATGATTTCTGCGCTTCGCCCATGGCCTGTTGCGCTTCGCCGAGGCCCGTTTGCCCGTGGCCCGCCTTTTTGAGGCGCTCCTGCAGCTCCTGCAGGCGGTCGCTGAGGGCCTGCTGGCGCTGCTGCAGGTCGCTATCGGCCTGTTGCTCCTGCTCCTGCGGCTCTTGCCCCTGCTGCTCTTGCCCTTGCCGCGGCGGCTGCGCGGCCTGATCCTGCGCGCTGTCCTGGTCTTGCTCGTCGCCATCGAGCGGCGAGCGCCCAAACTCCTGCTCCTCCGCCTGCGCATCCGCCTGGTTTCGCTCGCGTCTTTGCTGGCGCTTGGCGGCTTCGCCGTTCTGATAGGTCTGGTCGCGCAGGTCCTGCTGCTGCTTGCTCAACTGATCGAGTTCGTTGAGCGCGCGGCTCATCTCGCGCGAGGCGGGATCGGCGTTGCGGGGACGCGCCATCTTGAGGTTCTCGAGAATGTTCTGCATCTCGTCGAGCATTTTCTGGGCGCCCGCGGCGTCGCCGTTGCGCGCCATTTCCTGCATCTTGTCGAGCATGGCTTGCAGGTCTTTCTGGCTGACCGATTTGCCCGGGCTCTGGCTCCTGTCGGGGCCCTGATCCGCCTTGTCCATCTCCTTTTGCTGCTGCTCGGCGAACTCGCGCAAAAACTTGTCCATCGCCGCGCGCAGATTGTCGGAGAGCTGCTTCAGCTCTTCGGGCGAGGCGCCCCGCTGCAGCGCCTCGCGCAATTGCTGCTGGGCGGCGCGGAGATCGCGCTCGGCGTCGGAGAGATCGCCGTTTTCGATGCGCTGCGCCATCTGCCAGAGATAATCGGCGACATCGACGAGCTCCGCGTCGGTGCTCGCCGCTGCCAGCCGCTGCGAGGCGACGCGCAGCCCAAGATAGACGCCGGCGCTGACGTCGAAGGCGTCGGGCTGGATCATCAGGGCGTCGAGCGCGGTGGAGACGCGACCCCTGTCGTCGGGATCGAGAATGAGATTGCGCCGCTGCTCGACGAGGGCGCGGGCGAGCGGCTTGACGAAAGGCTTTTGCGGCAGCGTCACGATGACGGGCTCGCTCTTGCCTTCATTGCCGCCTTCGTCATGGGCGATCAGCGTCATCTCGACCCGCGCCCCCGCCCAGGGATGGTCGGAAAGATCGATGGTCGTCTCTGCGGCGCCGCCCTCGCTGCCCGCCGGCGGAATCTGCAGCGACGCCTTCGGCGGCTCGACCAGCGAACGATGCGCTGGCCGCCCGCCCGGCAAGATCGGATTGGCGAAGGCCGCCTCGGCGTCGATCGCGCCATAATCGTCGGTGATGGCGTATTTCAGCGTGAGCGAGCCGCGCGCGTTCGGCCGCGGCGGATCGGTGAGGGCGATGGTCGGCGCATCGTCCTGAATCGCCGCGAACTCGAACGCGCCGATGGATTCGATCTTGAGCCTGGCGTCGCCCTTCAACACCAGCCGCGTCTCGCCCACGGCGGCTTTCGCGGACGCCGCCGCGGGATCCGCGGGCGCCGCCGCCGCGCCATTGGCCGGCTTCTTGTCGGTCGCAGCGGCGACCGCGAGGGCGCCATCGGCCTGGTAAGCGGGCGCGCCGGCGGAGCCGCGGATGACGACGATGGAGCCGGACGGCGCCTCGATCTTTTGCGATCCGGACCCATGGCCGGCGAGGACGATCGGCGGACGCCCCGTATAGGCCGGCGGATCGACCCAGGCGTCGATGCGCTGGCCGGCCGCGGCCGCGCCGCCAAAACGCCAGTCGAAGGCCGCCGCGACGCGCGCATATTTTTCCGGCCCGGCGATAAAGCTCGTCGCGATGAGACCAACGAGGACCGCCGCGCGCAGGGCGTAGCGATCGATGTCGACGACTCGGGGGGAAGGCAGGCCGGTGCGCAGCAGCGCGACGGATTTCTCCGCGCGGCGCCGGTGCAGTCGCCAGAACGCCAGCGTCGCGGCGTCCTCCCCCGCATTGCCGAGTCGGTCGTCGAGCACCGCCGCCGGGCGCTGGCTGAGGCCGGAGACGCGATCGATACGCTCAAGCGCCTCGCGGCGGGTCGGCGCATGGAAATAGCGCAAGGGGATGAGGCTGAGGCCAAGAGCGAGCGCGAACAGGCCGACGCCGACGGCGCGCAGCCAGTGCGGCGTCTCAAGCCAGACGCCGGTCCAGGAGAGGCAGACGAAAAGCCCGACGACGATCAGCGGCGGGACGAGGAGCCGCCAGCTCCGCTCGAAAAGCAAAAGCCCGCGCGCCCTGGCGACGAGCTTTTCAAGGCGCGGGTTCGCGGCGGCGCCGGACGCAGGGGCCGGCGCCGTCTCGTTGGAGGCGTCCCGTCTGCCCCAAATCTCGCGTCCGAAAATCCGCAAATACAACTCCTGCTGCGGCGCGAACCAGTCCCGCGCGTCGGCTGAGATCATATGGGAGTTTTGGCGCTGAGGGAAAGCCCGCCTCGGTCGCCCGCGCGCCGCCGCATTGACGATCTAACGCAACCACGCCGGAAGTTTGTCCAGTCCGATCAATTCATCGTAGGTCCGGCGCGGACGAACGACGGCGTAATCGGCGCCGTTCACCAGCACTTCCGGGACGAGCAGCCGCGAATTATAGGTGCCGGCCTGCACCGCGCCATAGGCGCCGGCCGACATGACGCAGATCAGATCGCCGGCCTCGGGCGCGGCCATCGCCCGGTTGAGGGCGAGATAATCGCCGGTCTCGCAGACCGGTCCGACGATGTCCGCGACGATCCACGGCGCGTCCGGCCGCGGCGCCTTGACCGGGCGCACGTCGTGATGGGCGTCGTAGAGCGTCGGCCGAATGAGATCGTTCATCGCCGCATCGACGATGACGAAGGTCTTCGCTTCGCCCTGCTTGACGTAGAGGACGCGCGTCACGAGCACGCCCGCATTGCCGACGATGAGCCGACCCGGCTCGAAAACGAGGCGGCGCGCCGAGCGCGGCGAGCGAGCCCAGCCGCGAGCGGACGATTTTGGCGTAGCGGTCGGGGTGATAGCTGTCCGGATCCTCGCCTTCGCGATAGGGGATGCCGAGGCCGCCGCCGAGGTCGATATGGCCGATGCCGTGGCCGTCGGCGCGCAGCTCGCCGACGAAATCGGCGATGATGCGAAAGGCCTCATCGAAGGGCGCAAGATCGGTCAGCTGCGAGCCGATGTGGATATCGACGCCGCTGACCCTGAGGCCGGGCAGGTGCGCGGCCTCGGCGAAGGCGGCGCGGGCGCGGGCGATGGGGATGCCGAACTTATTCTCAGCTTTGCCGGTGGCGATTTTCGCGTGGGTCTTGGCATCGATATCGGGATTGACGCGCAGCGCGACCGGCGCGATGCGGCCCATCGCGCGGGCGAGCTCCGACAGGGCGTGCAGTTCAGGCTCTGATTCGACGTTGAAGCAGAAAATCCCGGCTTCGAGCGCGAAAGCCATCTCCGCCAGCGTCTTGCCGACGCCGGAAAAAGTGATGCGTCCGGCTGGCGTTCCGGCGGCGAGCGCGCGGCGCAACTCGCCTTCGGAGACGACGTCCATGCCGGCGCCGAGCCGGGCCAGCGTCGTCAGCACCGCCTGGTTGGAGTTGGCCTTGACGGCGTAGCAGATGAGCGGGTCGAGATCGCCGAAAGCCGCCCTGAATACCTCATAATGGCGCGTCAGCGTTGCGCTCGAATAGCAATAGAAGGGCGTCCCGACGACGTCCGCGAGAACAGAAAGGTCGACATCCTCGGCATGCATGACGCCGTGTTTGAATGCGAAATGGTGCATGTTTTCAAAGCGTCAGAGCAGCGGATCGAGCGGGAAGGACTTCTTCACCGGCGTCGTGGCCGAACTCGCCGGCGCGGGATTTGCGGCCGCCGCTTGCCCCGGCGATGGCGCGACCGAAGCCGCATCGACCGGCGCGATCTCCGTGTTCTTCGGCAGCGAGGCGTCGGGAGCGCTTGCCGGCGCATTCGCATCGGCCGCGCCCGGCGGCGGCTCCAGCGGCCCGCGCCGGCCGCAGCCGATCAGCGAGAGCGCCACGGCAAAGACGATGGCGGCGCGAAAAAGGGGTCGAATGCGGGTCACGGGCGGCTCCGACGAGGAGCGCTACTATAAACGAGTTGCGATGGGAACCGAAATGGCGCGCCGGCGCGGGGGACGGAGAATGCCATGCCGGGGATCTGATCGGGCTACGCGTCACGCATGGCTCGTTTAGCCGCTTGTACGAGAAAGCCGGACCGGGTCATGCCCTCCCGCTCGGCATGGCGGTCTATCCGCCCGAGAATATCCTCCGGAACAGTGATATTGATGCGAACGGCCTTCGCCGCGCTTTGTGGGGCGGGGACGAGGATCGCGACGCCGTCGCGATTGTCAGGGTCGGCCATGATCTGTTCCAAAGAGGAAGGCTCTGGCGCGGCCTCGCCATCGTCGAGGAGCCCTTCGAGATGAAGGGCGAGGGCTTCCTCGGCCATAGCGCGCGCCTCGTCGAGGTCTCTTCCGGCCGTGACGCATCCTGGAAGATCGGGAAACGAGACGCCATAATCGCTGTTGGCGTCCTTGTGGATGAGGCCAATATATTGGCGCATTTTGCTACCTCAGTTTCAGATGAGACTGTTTCTCGATGCTTTTCAGCGTGCCGGGCGGGATGTCGCGGCTTGGATGCGGGACTGTCACGCGGCCGGGTTTCGTCGGATGCTTGAATTGAACATGATCGCCTTTTTGGCCGACCTTGGGCCATCCGTCGGCCTTCAAACGGGCGATGATCGTTCGGCTGTTTATATGTGTATTTATACACACCATAGGCGATAGTCAAGCGGGGGGCGCTTGGCGTTGATGGAGACGATTCATGATTGACGCGCTTTGGCGGCGGGTTCTGGCGGCGATCGAATTTCCTGCTTGCGAATGTCGTCAGCGGACAGGAAGGCCGCGCGCGGCGCTCGCGACTTTGGCGCTCGCGATCTGCGCTTTGGCGTTCGCATCTTCAGCCGCCAAAGCCGATTGCCGCTATGGCGATTCGAGCGAACCCGAGCGCAAGGAGGTCGTTCAGGCCGATGGCCAATGGTTCATGTGCGTCGACGGAAAATGGATCAGGGATCAGGACATTCTGGCCGTCGTAACTGTCGAGCGGGCCAATGTCTGGACCGATTGCTGCGGAACGACGGATGAAACCGACTATGTCCGCGCGGCGTGCGACGCAAGGCGGGAATGCTCGGTTCCGGCGACGCAGAGCTGGGCCGGCGCGGAGGCGGACCCGGCGCGGCGAAAGCATCTTTGGGTCAGCTATCATTGCGCGATAGGCGCGAAGGATCTGCCGACGACGCATCGCGCAAAGCAGGCCGAAGAGGGCGTTCCGCTGAACCTTTCCTGCAGCGATATTGATTCCCGCCGGGCGACCGCCGTCACCCCGGGCTTTGACGTTCACGGCTATACGCATCGCGAGGAGACAATCGGCGCGGCGTCGCCCGCCCCGGCGCCATCGACTGCGCCCGTGCCAATGCCTGCGCCTGCGCCGCCGAAATAAGCGATCGCCGGCGCCTAATAAACCCGCATTCGCTGGCGCCCATCAGTGTTACGATCGCGGCTGCGCAGGCGCAGCTTTTCGCGAAATCCGTTTTGCGGCGCGCGCCGCGGTGGAGGCGTTCGCTTGAAGCTTCGAGTTGGCTATGAACTCGCCTATGACTTTCCGCAGCCGACGCCGCTTATCGGCATGCTGAATGTTCACTACAGCCGCGCCGCAGATCTCGCCGCTCCCGATTACATCCGCACCGTTCCACCGGTTCCGATTTCCGGCTATCGCGACCTCTACGGCAATTGGTGCAGCCGCATTCTGGCGCCGGCCGGCCGGTTCGTTCTCTCCACGGACGCCGTCATCTCGGATTCTGGCCTCGCCGATGAAATCGTTCCCGACGCCGCGCAGATCCCGGTCGAGGCGCTGCCCGAGGAAGCGATCGTATTCCTGCTGCCGAGCCGCTTTTGCGACAGCGACCGGCTGCTCGACCTCGCCTGGAGCCTGTTCGGCCAGACGAAGCCCGGCTGGGCGCGGGTGCAGGCGATTTGCGACTTCACCCACCAGCGCATCGAATTCGGCTATCATCTCGCGCGCCCGACGCGGACCGCCTCGGAAGCCTATCAAGAGGGGCAGGGCGTCTGCCGCGACTACGCCCATCTCGCGGTCGCCTTCTGTCGAGCGCTCAATATCCCGGCGCGCTATTGCACCGGCTATCTCGGCGACGTCGGCATGCCGCCGCCTTATGCGCCGGGCGATTTCGCCGCCTGGTTCGAGGTCTTTCTCGGCGGCGCCTGGCACACCTTCGACGCGCGCAACAACGAGCCACGCATCGGCCGCGTGTTGATTGCGCGCGGGCGTGACGCGGCCGATGTTCCGATCGCCACCACCTTCGGTCCGAACACTCTGGCCGGGTTTAAGGTTTGGACCGACGAGGTCTAGGGCGCTGGACTTTTGCCTCTCGGACTGCGCCCGCAGGGCGATGTCGGATCTAGCCTTGCGCCTTCCATTTGATCGAACAGCCGATCGAGGGAACCTGGTCCGGCGGCGCGAGTCCTGTCGCCGCGATGGCGCGCATGGCCTCGACCAACTCGCGCCGCGCGCCGGCCGGCGGAGCGCTGGTCCGGCCTTCGTCGAGGCGACCGCGATATTTGAGCCTCAGCTCCGAATCATAGCCGAAGTAATCCGGCGTGCAGACGGCGTCATAGGCGCGCGCGACGGACTGGCTCTCGTCGTGCAGATAGGGAAACGGGAAACGATGCCGCTCGGCGAACTTCTTCATCTCGGCGAAAGAATCTTCCGGGTAGGTCGCAGCGTCGTTTGAGCAGATGGCGGCGAAGCCGATGTCCTGCTTGATCAGCGCGCGCGCGTCCGCGACGAGCCGGTCGATCACGGCTTTGACATAGGGACAATGATTGCAAATGAAGACGATCACCGTGCCCTTCTCGCCGGCGATGTCGGCGAGCGCGTAGGTTTTGCCGTCTGTGGCTGGAAGCAGGAAATCCGGCGCCGGCGTATCGAGGATGATCTTTTGAGGCGTGGCGGCCATTGAAGCGCCCCTCCGCTGTGGTCTTTGCGATGGCGCCGCAATCGCGCCGCCTCGCCTTATGCGCCCCATTCTGCCAAATCGGCGCCGCGGCGGCAATTTTGGCCGGCCTCGACCAGCGACCAGCCTTTCAGTGTCGGGAATATCACATCTGGTGGGATCCTTCCAAAGGACGGGCTTCGCCGGCTTGACAGGCGAGGCTCGCCAGATGATCCATTCTATAGCGTCAACGGGCTCGAAGTCGCCCCAACCCTTGAAGAATCAGTGACTTCGCGCGCCCTCAGATCCCGTCGGAGGCGCCCCGCGCGTCCTTAGACTTTCGAGCCTTCGCGTCACGACCCTGGATTTGAAAATGAAACCGCTGCTGGGCGGCGCTCTCCTACTCCTCTTGTCGGCGCCGCAATCCGCGTTCGCCGATGACGCGGCGCTCGCGGACAAGAGCATGTACAACCTTTTTAATCCGACGCCGGTCGACGCCATGCGGGCTTTCGAGCCCGAGCGGCCCGCCAAAATCCTCAATCCCTTCACGGTCGACGCCGGTCACTTTCAGATCGAGAGCGATTTTGTCAACTACGCCGCCACCAATTACGCGGGCTTCGGTACGCAGCTTTTCATCACCGCCGATCCGACCATCAAGCTTGGCCTCACCAACGCCATCGATTTCGAAGTCGAGCTGAACGGCTATCTGAATTCAGCGACGCACAGCAATCAGACGGGCGCGCTCGTCGCCAACGGACATGGCTTCGGCGACACCATACTTAAATTCAAGTTCAATCTCATCGGCGACGACGGCGGTCCCTTCGCTATGGCCCTCGTGCCTTATGTCAAGGCTCCCTCGGCCGCCCCGGGCCTCGGCAATGGCGTCGTCGAGGGCGGGGTCGCCCTGCCTATGCAGATCAATCTACCTTTGGACTTCGCCCTCGCCTTGCAAACCGAATATGACGCGTTGAAAGACGCCAATGACAGCCAGCGCTGTTCAAATCTCGTCAATATCGTCAATCTGAGTCACGCGGCATCCTTCATCAGCAAGGATCTCACCGCCTCGATCGAGTTCTTTTCTTCTGTGGGAACGGACCCCTTCACGCCGGCGGTCTACACGCTGGATGTCGGCCTCGCCTATCTAATCCTCCCGAATGTGCAGCTCGACGCGGGAGCAAACTTCGGCCTCACCAAAGCATCGCCAGATCTCAATCTCTATACCGGGATCACGGCCAGGTTTTAAGTCGGGCGCCCTTAAATCGAACCGGGTCGCCTTCTCGCAAGGTTCAAAATTGGTCCGGCGAAATTTGCCGCCAAGCGGCGCCAAGCGTCGGCTCTCGTCAAAGCGCTTTGATGGCGTCGAAGGTCTCGGCCATTTCGCGCAGGCTTACGTCTTCGATCAGGGCCGCGGCGAAGACGTCGTCGCCCTTTAGCCAAGCGGCTTCGCACGCCTCGTTCGTCAACGCGATTTGCAGCGCCTGATTGAGTTCATAGGCGCCCCAGGCGTAGCCGCGGTCGCGCAACGCCGCCTGCATCGCATTCTGCGCGAGGCTTCGCACGGTGACATGGAGCGCCGACACGGGCACGTCGCAGGATGCCCCGGCGAGAGCCTCGACGCACGCCTTCTCGTCGTAAGATGCGTGGCCGCGGCAGGCGAGAGGGCGCGCGGCATAGATGACGCAGAGGTCGTCCTCGACGAAGGGGCACGGAAGGCCCGCGTCCATGCGGCTGCGCTCGTCGAGCGGCCTCGTCGCAAGGTCGGCGGAGCCGATCCTTCGCCGCAGCTCGGGGCCGATCGGATCTGTGGGAGATCGCAGGCTTCGCGCGATGAGCAGGATTTCGGGTGCGGTCGCGGCGACGCGGATTGTGCAGCAGCTGGAGCAGCCGCCGTGGCAAACGACGCCGGACGCGTTCTCGCAATTGCGGTCGAAGGCGGCGAAGCAATACTGCAAAAGAGGTTCGATCGGATCGCGGCGGCTTGGCGCGGCGGTCAGAATTGCGGAAAAATCGCGGTAGAGGGACTTAAAAAACGGCAGATGGTTTGTTCCGTCGAAGCCCGCCATGTCCTGCTCGCCACGGGTTGGCGTCGCCGCGCCCCCTGACGCGCCAAGCTCCCGATGCGCGTCGCGCTACCGCCCAATCAAGGCGCGGGCGCCGAAACCATGACGCCGGAGATTGCGCCGATGACCGACCGAATTTGCAACGCCGTTGATCGACGCTTCGCTGTCGCGGGCGCGATCGCCACCAGGGCGCCGCCCCGATTGGCTCAGTTCGGATAAGGGTTCGAAAGGGCTTCGAAGCCGGTGCGGTCGATGCGGAAGCGGCCGCGTCCGCCCGCAAAAACCTCGTACTTCGAAGCTTCAGCGCGGCATAGCCGATAGAACCACTCCTGCCGGCTGAACTGCCGAGGAAGCGCGTCTATCGAATTGACGGCGCCGTCGGGATGAAAGCGCACATTGACCGTGACCTCGTCGCAATTCTGGCCGCCGCGGGCCGCCGGCTCAAAGCGAACTTCGACCGACGAATTGACGTCGTCGGCGACCGCGCAATTTCCTTCAAGCTCCAGATCCATTCGAATTCTCCGCGCGTATCTCTCGGCGCCCTCCGCCTTGGACGCCGATTTGATATATCCAACGTATATGACGCTCGCCTTGATCGCGATCAACCGGAACCCGATTGGTTTCAGGCGCCCTCAAAATGCGGGCCCTGCGATTTTACCTCGCCGGAGACCGTTGGCGGCGCCTGCGAAGCGCCCTACCATCTCCCGCCGCTCGCAGGCCAATCCGGATGCCGCGCAGCCAATTCGGGGCTCGGAGAGACATTTCATGCCGGTCACCGAGGTCGACGCTCTCCTGAGCCTGCGAAGCGACGGGCGGCTGCTCGTCGGTCGCGACCGCATCGCATTGCTCGAAGCCGTGATCGCCCACGGCAGCATGACCAAGGCCGCGAAGGTCGCCGGTTTCAGCTACAAGGCGGCCTGGGACGCCGTCCAGGCGATCAATAATCTGCTGCCGCGGCCGGCCTTCGTGACTCGCGCCGGCGGCAAGCGCGGCGGCGGCGCCGAGGTCACCGAAGAAGGACGCAAGCTCATCGCCGCCTTCCACAGGCTCGAAGAGAAACTCGCCCGCATCTGGGGCGCGATCGCCGCCGAGGGGCTCGACAATTTCGACGATCTTCTGCTCTGGGGCCTCGCCGTCAAGATCAGCGCCCGCAACGCGTTCCGTTGCGCGGTGGTCGGGATCGAGGCGGATCCCGTCGACGCGGCCGTGACCTTGCGCGTCTCGGCGACGAACGATATCCGCGCCCTGATCACCCATGGCGCCGCGGCGGACCTCGGGCTGGCGCCGGGACGCAGCGTCGTCGCCCTGGTCAAATCCTCCTTCGTGACGCTCGCGCCGCCCGAGGAGGCAATCAGCGTTCCCGGCCGCAACAAGCTTCTGGGAGGCGTGACGGGGCGCATCGACGGGGCCAACAACAGCGAGATCAAACTCGACATCGGCGACGGCAAAATCCTCACCGCCGTCGTGTCGAAGGACAGCGCCGAAGATTTGCGCATCGCCCCGGGCGACCGGCTCGCCGCCTTCTTCAACGCATCCCACGTCATCCTCGCCGCGGACTAGCGGCAAGGCAACCCGCTAATCCCCGAACGCCGACCAGTGCATCTCCTTCGCCAACTGCTCAAGCGCCATGGTGCCGAGCAGCGAATTGCCGTTGCGGTCGAGGCCGGGAGACCAGACCGCGATCGAGGCCTTGCCGGGCGCGACGGCGAGGATGCCGCCGCCAACGCCGCTCTTTCCCGGCAGGCCGACGCGGAAAGCGAAATCTCCCGAGCCATCATAATGGCCGCAGGTGAGCATGAGCGCGCTGATGCGCCGGGCCCGCTCGCAGGAGATGACGGAAGCGCCGCCGCCCGGCAGCTTGCCCGAAAAGGCGAGATAGCGCCCCGCCATCGCCAGCTGGCGGCAGGTCATGACGATGGCGCAATGGTGAAAATAGACGCCAAGGGTGTGATCGACCGGGTTTTCCAGAACGTCGAAGGCGCGCATGTAATTGGCGAGCGCGAAATTAAGGAAGCCGGTTTGCTTCTCGGAGCGGGCGACGTGTTGGTCGATGATGATGCTGTCGTCTTCGGCGATGAAGCGGACGAAGCGCAGGATCTCGCCGAGAACCTCGCGGGGCGCATGGCCGGCCAGCAGCGCATCGGTCACCGCGATGGCGCCGGCATTGATGAAAGGATTGCGCGGCTTGCCGTGCTCATATTCGAGCTGGACGATTGAGTTGAAGGCGTTGCCCGACGGCTCGCGGCCGACCCGCTTCCAGAGCCGGTCGCCGACTTTGCCGAGCGCCAGCGTCAGCGTAAACACTTTCGAGATGCTCTGCACCGAAAAGGGCGCATCGGCGTCGCCGGCTGCGATCGTCTCGCCGTCCGCGGTGAACACCGCAATGCCGAATTGATCGATCGGCACGCGCGCCAATTCCGGAATATAGGTCGCAACCTTGCCGCGCTCCTTTGCGTCCGACAGGCGCTCCACGATCCGCGCCACGACCAATTCGATGCTAGACATGCGAACTTCCCCAAATCGACGCGGCCCCAGGGCGACCGAAAACGCAGGGCGATCGCCCCCGACGGTGGCCGGCGCGAGGCGTCCCCCGCAAATTGCGCCGGCAGGGCGGCCGGGTCCGGAACCAAATGGCGTCCGCGGCGGCGCAAGAAGCAGGCCGCAGCGCGAGCAGCATGGCGCAAGACGGCAGGAAGCGCGAATGTGATCGCCACCGGCGCCTCATCATTGCCGTCGGAGGCAAGCTGTCGCTGAATCGCAACGTTCCGCTGAAAAACGCGGCATCAGAAACCGCCGAACAGTTTCTGCAGTCCCTCCACGACGCCCGAGAGCGGGGCCCGCGAGCGTTGGCTGGCGCCAGGATCCTGAGCCGGATCTATCCGCCCAGAGGCCGCCGCGGCCGGCAGCCATAGACAACCGCCGCCCTCGGCCGAAAAAATGGCGCAGAGATTGGCGCCGGCGACTTTGGCGATCACGCCTTGCTTGCTGGGGTCGAGTTCCCGGCAGCCCGCCGTCAGCGCGTCCTTCGAAGCCAGCGCCGGATTGTCCGCCGATGCTTTCTTGAACCGGCTAAGCGCAGCGACGCTCGGGCACGCCATGGTTGCATCGCTGACGGAAACGGTCTGCCCGACCATCGCGGCCGAGGCGGGGACGAAGCAAAGCGCGACGCCAAAGATGGCTGCGATCGAAGCGCCGGCGAGGCGCATATGTTTTTTGCATTCGGATCGATGGTCGGCGTTCATGCTGCTCATTCGATCGGTCAGCCAGGCTCGCCGTCGCCGTTGCGCTTCGGCTTTCCTGGACCGCGACCCACCTATGCTCCGTTATGGCCGACTGGCGCAACCCAAGCCGGCGATCCGCAAACCGCAGTAGAACTGTCGAACCCGACGGCGCAAAGCCTGCGCCGCTCGGAACCCATTTGCGCGGATGCACGATCCCATTGATGCAAAAATGCCAGGTCGCCGGTTCGGCGGCTCGGAACCTGATTTAATAATCGCCGCTTCCGACCAAAGGATGGATGCCGTTGTCTTTGCGGCTATGCTGAGAGCTTGGGTGGTTGCGCTTCACCATCTGCACCATCGGGCCCGCTTTCGATGTCGAAAGCGAATTGGGGCCAACCGCTGGCAGAGCAAACGCTGCGGGCATGCCGATCGTGCAAGCGAAGATTGTCGCAAGAATGTAGCGCATTTAGTCACTCCCTTCGGACCGATGCCCTGGGACCCGAATCCCGCCAGATGCTTAGCACGATTTGGCCCTGCTGGCTCGTTTGGCGCGATTTCGCCTCAAAGGGAGGGCGATGATCCCGTACTTGACGGATTAAGCTAGACATGCTTTACTCTCCAAATCGAGAGGGAAGCAGCCATGGCCCGCGAAAAACAGCCGAAGCAAATTCATCAAATGACGATTGCCCAATTCGAGGCATCGTTTCCCGATGAAGAACATTGCGACGCCTATCTCACCGCGCATCGCTGGCCCGATGGCATCATCACGTGCCCTCGATGCGGTGGCGCCCGCACCTATCCGCTCAAAACAATGAAATGGAAGTGGGAATGCCCGGATTGCAGCCCCAGCGGCTACCGCTTTTCCAATATCGCGGGCACGGTTTTTGAGAATACCAACGTCAATCTTAGGGAGTGGTTTCGCGTCATTCACTTGATGCTGACCAGCAAGAAAGGCGTCAGCGCCCGCCAAATCCACCGCTACATGGGGTTCGGCTCTTACAAAACCGCTTGGTATATGTGCCATCGCATTCGCGCGGCGCTGGCGGATAGCGAATTTCAGAAGCTCATCGGCATTGTCGAGATCGACGAAACCTTTGTCGGCGGCAAGGCACACAATAAGCATCGGAACAAGCGCGACGGCGGCCCTGGCGGACTCGCCTCTGGCAAGACGCCAGTCGTCGGCGCGGTCAGCCGCAAGGGAAACGTCGTGGCCCGTGTGATTGATACGGTCAGCGCGGACATTTTGACCCGCTTCGTCATGGACTCGGTGTCTGACAAGGTCAGCCTTGTCGTTACGGATGAATGGACGGGCTATCGCCACGTCAAAAAGCTCTTTCCGCACGAGGTCATCAAACACACGGCTGGCCAGTACGTCGTCGGGTCGATCCACACGAACACGATTGAGGGCTTCTGGTCGATCTTCAAACGCGGCGTCGTTGGGACCTTCCACAAGGTCAGTAAGAAGTACCTCCCGCTTTACGTGGCCGAATTCGAGTTCCGCTATAATCATCGTCACGATCCGGCGATCTTTGAAGCTGCGATAGCGGGCTGCTGAGGCACAAACACTGGCGACTGCCTCAGCCATCTGAGGATGACGCCAGCGAGCCAGCGCAACTGGAGTTGCCATTGCCCTAATGCCCCACATTGCGGCCGGATAAGTATTTTTGAAATCGATCCGTGTCTGAAGCAAAGCTGTATCTTTGCAAACCGTCATCGGTTGCGACAGAGGACGCGAGCAGGTTGCCCAAGAACGTTTTTGCTTGCTTGTCGGCGTCTAGCCATTTCCGCAACAGGTCGCCTTTGTTAGGGTCCGCCCCGGCTAAATCAAGGAAATATCGCAGATCAAGTTGTGCGGCATCATACGCTAGCATAAACACCTTGAAATCAGACATAATCTTACGAACGTCCAGAGCTTCTGTTGATTTGTCTGTGTCTGTATAAAGCGCCTGCCAAATTGGCTCGAAGCCGCAGTGAAGTGCATTTTGAGTTAGCCGGGCAGCAGCCTCAACCGTTTCCGGATCCTTAGAGTAATTAACACCTTGGTTCATGGAAGTTAGGCCAAACAATTGATCAAATGCCGAAATATTTGTTGCAAGTGTCGATCTAATAAATATCTTCAGATCTTTGCGAAACTGCTTTTCATCCTCAGACATCGTCCTCGGCGGCATAGGCTGGCTCGCGACATGCGCGGGAGATTTTATTGCGGTCCCATCGCTGTGTGAAGATGATGAGAAGCGTAAAAAAGCAAACGCTAAGGTGGCGATGTAAGTTGCTATCAACAAGCCCATTAAGGCTGGAAAATACCATCGCCCTTTCATCTTCAGAAAATATCGAGATTCGAGCACAGCCAGAATCAAAACGGCGATGACCAGAGTTATAACCCTCAGGTATCCCGGCATATCCTCTACCAGAGATAAAGAGGCCCATTCGATCCCCATCACAAGCCCTGCCCTGACGGCTCTATCAAAGATGGGCCTAAAGACAGGAGTCGAAGCATCGTAAATAATAGGTAATGCCGTTGGCGAGACCGGATTAGCCATGACGATTCCATTCGGAACTTTCTTCCGAAAAGAAGCTGACATGCTAAGTCGTACCCGTCAAGTACGGGATCATCGCCAAAGGGAGGAGGTCGAAGCTTCGAGCCCTGCCTAGGCCGCCAGAAAAATCACATATATTTCATGTTAAGTTCAAGAAATTGCCAGCGGGCGAAAGGTGCCGCCGGCGGTCGAGCGGGCTCGGTCAAAAAAAGGCGAAATGAGGCGCGGAGTGGGCATGCGTGCCGCCCGCGGTCGGCGGCTCTTCACAATTTCCCTGAACCCCTGTTAGGCTCACGTTCGTATTTTAAAATGCTTGGGGAGCGTCACCATGCCATTGGCCGAGGACATTGCAGCGATGGCGGAGTCGATCGTCAACACACTGACCGAGACGGCCTACCAACACATTGACAAGATCGATCCGGCGTTGGGCGTCTATGATTGCGATTGCAACGGCTTCGCCGCTTTCGTCTTAAGGGCGGTGGCGCTTCAGAATTTTGAGGCGATTCCGATCGACACGCAATTGGGTTCTGTCGAGTTGAGACCGCGCGCCTTCGAATATTACGATTTCTTCGCCTCGCTGACCTCTCACTCCGCCGGCGGGTGGAACCGCGTCGACTTGCTGTCCCACGCAGAGCGCGGCGACATTCTGGCGTGGCGCTCTCCAACGATAGAGCCTGGTATCGACACCGGACATGTCGTGATCCTCGCGGAAACGCCGACGTTAGATTCCGCCGGGGAATTTTACGTCGCACGGGTCTATGATTCCGCCGCCGAAGCGCATTTCGACGACACCCGCATGCCCGACGGGCGAGCCTCGCCAGCGGGAACGACGGGCGTCGGCTCTGGTTTCCTGAATTTCAAGGTCGATGGCGCGGGCCGTCCAATCGCTTATCTGTTCGCACCGCCCGCCACTGCTCAATATTCCTATCGTCCGATCGCCATAGGACGCGCCCAGCCGATGGGCTGATTTATCGCGAGGGGCGCGCCGGCCTTGCTTTAATCCGAGCAACGGAAAACATGGCATTGACACGTTAACGCGCCGAGCTCGCGCCGGGTCGCGTGCGAGGCGGAAAGTTCGTGACGCTCTCCAGGAGAAGACCGCCGACACCCATTCGTTTGATGTCCTCGCCTCGCACAGCAATCCCCGCGAGGATCCGGTCCAGCACAAAATCGAATCCATTCTCAGCTGGAGAACGCGCGCAACTCGGAGCTCCAATGACATGCATTCCGCCTCGCCGCCCTGCGAGCGATCCGAGAAGGAGCAGATTGCCCGGATCTACAGGCATGCCGAATTGCTCCACTCGTCCGCCGGCTCTTTCGATGGCGTCGGGGACCACATCGCGCCGATCGGTGATCGCGGTTGCGCCGAAAATCACGATGAGGTCGCATGCCGGCTCAATACGACGAAGCGCCGCGGCGAGCGATTCGGCCTGATGAGGAACGCGTTCCTCGATCGCGATTTTGCCGCCCGCCGGCGTCACTCTGTCCTCAAGATGACGTAGCGCTTTCTCGATGATCGTGGGCTTCAAATCCGGCAGCAGAGTAGAGACAACTCCGACACGATGCGGGCGAAAGGAGGCAATGCGCAGCGGAGATCTCAACGCTGTCGCGACGGCGCATTCGAGCGTGCCGGAGGCGACCGCTAAGGGAATAATCTTTACGGTCGCCACCATCTGGCCCTCAGCAACGCGACGGAAAGGGTCCAGGGTCGCAACCGTTATGGATTCATCGATCATGTTGACGCAATCAATGATTGCAGCGTCAACATTGAATACGCCGGCGCAGGTTGAGCGAAGATTGCAGCGACCCTTATCCGCTTCCTCGGCGATCAGATTGGCGCCCGCAAGGCCAAGGGCGAGGCGGCGGGCCGCTTCGTTCTCACCCATTTCGCCCGGCTCGATCTGGGCGCCTACGATTTCGGCGATGCCCGCCGCCTGCAGGCCAGCGATATGGACGCCGTCTATCGACTCGCCCTTCTTCAAAGCGAGCCCCGCATATTTGATCGCCTGGGCGAGGACGACGCCGTTGCTTGCGGCCACAGGAATTGGTCCGAACTTCACGCGGCCTTCCCCGATTTGGCGCGAACTCCGGCCGGTTGCCTGCACGCCAGCGCTTTGCCCGCAATATCTTCGTCTGACGCCTGCATGTATTGGCCCACTCTCTCCGGCACGGATCGCGCGTCAGATGCGAGGGGCGCCGGCATGCCCCAGCGCCGTACAAATCGGCGCATGGATGATCGCGTCCACACCGCGATCTCCCCCGCCAAAGCAGCAGGCGTGGCTGTAGACGCCAACGCCGAGCAGCAACGCGCCAGCGGTGCCGAGGAGCTTGCCGAGCCAGCCTTGCAGAAAGGCGCCGGTCGTGGCCCAGATCCTGCTGAGCCAGCCCTCTCTGCTCGTCCCTTGAATGGGCGCTTCCACTTGGCGCGGCGGCGGCGCTGCGACGGCGATCGCGCCGAATTTCTCAAAAAAGTCGCCGGCCAGCTTTTTCGAAGTGCTGTCGATCAGGCGGCCGCCGAGTTGAGCCAACTTGCCGCCGATGTCGGCCTTGACCGCATAGTGCAGAATCGTCGCATTGCCGTCTGGTTCGAGTGTGACCTTTGCGCCGCCTTTGGCGAAACCGGCGGGTCCGCCCGATCCTTCGCCGGTTATCGTATAGCCGTTGGGCGGATCGAGATCGGAAAGCGTGACCAGGCCTTTGAAAGACGCCTTAACCGGGCCGACCTTCAGCGTCACGGTCGCCTGCATCTGCGTGTCGGAAAGTTTTTCGATCGTTTCGCAACCGGGAATGCTTTGCTTCAGGACGTCGACGTCATTCAGCGCCGCGTAGACTTTTTCGCGCGGCGCTTCTATCCGTTGCGTTCCGTTCATATCCATACTTATTCTCCTACCCCAGGGCGGCGACTTGCGCCGCCTTGCATCGATGTCCGCGCCGCCTCGCTTCGACGATCTCTGCGAGGATCGAAAGAGCGATTTCATCGGGCGTAATCGCCCCGATATCGAGACCTGCCGGCGCCTTGAATTCTTGCAAGGCGCTCCGACTCCAAACCGGCCTCGGCCAGTTCTTTGCGTAGGGCTTCGGCCTTCTTGTGCGAACCGACGAAAGCGGTGTAGGCCGAGGGCGCATCGAGCGCTGCGCGAAGCGCCGCGCTGTCGCCCTTGCCTTGCGTCGCGACGACGATGAAGCCATCGCCCTTGTAGGCGGACGGGATGGCGAAGCCGTCGGCGAAGACATCGGCTTCCTCAAAATTCGCGTGGTCGCTGGCCGGGGCGCAAACGATGACGAAATAGCCGAAGCGATGGGCGAGTTCGGCCAGGGCGACGCCGACGGGCGAGCTGCCGAAAACGACGAGTTGTGGCCGCGGCAGAATCGGCTCGACGAAAATATCCATCGTCCCCTGGCTCGGACACATATTCTTCGCGAATTGCGTGCCTGCGCGCACTTCGCCCGCCGCGACGCCGAGTTGATCGAGGAGGTCCTTGGGTTGGACGCTGACGAGGCGGGATTCGCCGTCCTTGATGGCCTCCCGCGCTGCCCGCAGCACCGCGCCGCGCGCGCAACCGCCGCCGATCCAGCCGGCGGAGACGGCGCCGTCAACGCGGATGATCGCTTTGGCGCCCGCCTTCGCCGCGGTGACCGAAACTGTGCGCACGACGGTGGCGAGAGCGAAGGCTTCCCCCTTGGCCTTCAGATCGGCGGCCAGCTCGAGGATGTCGGATTTGCCCATGGCTACAGCCTCGCCAGATAAGGTTCGAGCGCGATAAGGCTTTCAAGATTATGCGCCGGCGCGAAGAGATCGACGAACGGGAGCGCCGCTTTCATGCCGCGCGCTTCGGGCGCGTAATCGCGCCAGCCGAGCATCGGATTCAGCCAGGCGATGTGGCGGCAGCGCCGCCGCAAGACCCGCATTTCAGCTCCGAGGTGGTCCGGATCGCCGGTGTCGTATCCATCCGAAACGATCATGACGGCGGTGCGCGAATGAATGACGCGGCGGGCATGCCAACGGTTGAACGTCGCCAGGCTTTCGCCGATCCGCGTGCCGCCGCCTACGCCAGTCGCCATGAGGGTCAGGCGCTCCACTGCGCGCGCCGGATCCTTTTCGCGCAAAGCAGAGGAAATATGCGTGAGCCTTGTGTGAAACACGAAAGCTTCGGCTTGAAAGAACGCATCGAGCACGCCGTGCATAAAGCGAAGGAAGACTGGCGCGTAAAAGTTCATGGAGCCCGACGCGTCGAGAAGAATGACGACCCGCAGCTGCTTTTTCTTGCGGCGTCGATAAAGCAGTTCGATCGGCGTTCCCCCGAAGGGAATGCTGTGATGGATTGTGCGACGCAAGTCGAGGCGTTGGCCGGATTTTCGCGCGTTCATACGCCGCACGAGCCGCGCGTGCATCGATACGGCGAGGCGCTGCGCCAGGGCGTGGGCGGCGGCGAGTTCGGCGGGATCGGCGATATGGCGGAAATCGACCTTGGCGAGGCTTTCGGCGGCTGTCGCGCCTTCGCGGCGTCCTTCACCATTCGGAGCGCCGTCCATCCCGTGGTCGTCGGAGCGCTCGACCCGATCGGCCTCGCCAAATGCCGCGGATGGCTCGCTTCCGGGGATCGATCGGCGGGGGGCTTTTGGATCCGTGACGAAGCCGCCCGTGCGCACCGCCGCCCGGACGCCGCGCGCGAGCCAGAACGCCGCGAAAATCTCGTCGAATTTTTCCCAATCCGATTGGCGCCCGCAGAGTAGCGCACGTAGCGCGGGGCGGAGCTGCGACGCGCGCCGCGCGACAGGATCCGCAAGCAGCGAGAGAGCGTCGCGCGTCTCGGCGAAGCCAATGGCGAAGCCATTGTCGCGCAGGACATGCGCAAACGAGACAAGTCGGCTACGCATCGCCTCGCCGACGCGCCTTTCGTCTTGTGCCGGAAGCGAAAGCGCAGTCATGGTGTCAGGCCACCTGGCCAAGCAGGCGATCGGTCAACTCGCGCGAGAATCGGGCTCTATCTTCGGCCGTCTTGACGAGGCAGATGAGTGTCTCGAAGACGGCTTCCGGATCCTGGTTGAGCCGCTTCATCCCAAGTCCCATGAGCGCCGCCGCCCAGTCGAGCGTTTCGGCGACCCCCGGCGTCTTGCGCAAATCCTCTTTGCGGATCGCCTCGACCATTGTCGCGATCTGCTGCGCCAGCGCGGCGTCGATGCCGGGAAGGCGAGCCAGCAGGATGCGCGCTTCCCGGTCGACGTCAGGAAATTCGACATAATGATAGAGGCAGCGGCGGCGCAGCGCGTCGGAGAGCTCGCGCGTTCCATTTGAGGTCAGGATGACGTGTGGAATTGTTCGCGCCGTCACTGTGCCGAGTTCCGGAATGGATATTTGAAAGTCGGACAATATTTCGAAAAGGAAGGCCTCGAACTCTTCGTCGGCGCGATCGATCTCGTCGATCAGCAAAACCGGCGCGCGCTCCTGACGAATCGCCGCGAGAAGCGGGCGCTCGAGCAGGAAGCGCTCTGAGAAGATATGCTCTTCGATCGCATCGGGGGCATCGCCCTCGCGCGCTTTGATGGCGAGCAACTGGCGCTGATAGTTCCATTCAAACAGCGCCGCGTTCTGGTCGAGCCCTTCATAGCATTGCAGGCGGATCAGCTTGGTCCCATGCAATTGGGCGAGGGCGCGCGCGACCGCGGTCTTGCCGACGCCTGCTTCGCCTTCGAGCAGCAGCGGACGATGCAGCAAATCCATCAGCCAGAGCGCGGTCGAGAGATCACGATCGGCGATGTAGCCCGAGGATTTGAGGCCTTCGGCGATCTTGTCGCGCGGAAGAGCGCTTTCCATCAGCGCATCCCCGAAAGGTCAGGCCGACCGGATGGACGGCCGGCGCGGGGGGCGAATCGACCTGTCAAGACACAGCGGTTTCCGCCTCCGGCTGTCTCGACGTCCTTCAAGGCGATCCGCAGATAAACCATTACGCATGCAATCCTAATTTCTCAGCGACCGTCCAGACGCGCCAGGCGTCGTGCGGCATGTTGATATGGGCCGCCCCGAGAAACGCGAAGGCGTCGTTGACCGCGTTGGAGAAGCAGGGAACGCCGCCGACATGCGGGCTTTCTCCGACTCCCTTGGCGCCGATCGGATGATGCGGCGACGGGGTGACGGTGAAGTCGGTTTCCCACTTCGGCGTCTCGACGGCCGTCGGCAGAAAGAAATCCATGAAGGAGGCGCCCATCACATTGCCCTGCTCGTCGTAGGCGATCTCCTGCCCCATGGCGACAGCGAAGGCTTCCGTCAATCCGCCGTGCACTTGCCCTTCGATGATCATGGGATTGATGCGCGTGCCGCAATCGTCGAGCGCGTAAAACCGCCAAATCCTGGCGACGCCCGTATCGACGTCGATTTCCATCACGCAAAAATATGCGCCGAACGGGTAGGTCATATTGGGAGGATCATAATAATTGACCGCCTCAAGCCCCGGCTCCATCCCGGGCGGCAGGGTATTGTAGGCCGCCCATGCGATCTCTTTCATCGTCTTGAACTTTTCGGGCAGGCCTTTCACCTTGAAACGATCAATATCCCACTCGACGTCATATTCTGAGACTTCGAGCAGATGAGCTGCGATCATCTGCGCCTTCGCCCTTATCTTGCGGGCGGCCATGGCGGTGGCTGCGCCGGCGACGGGCGTAGACCGCGACCCATACGTGCCAAGCCCATAAGGCGCGGTATCGGTGTTGCCTTCCTCTATCGTGATGTCGTCGGCGGGGATGCCGAGTTCCGACGCGATGATCTGCGCGTAAGTCGTCTCATGGCCCTGGCCCTGGCTTTTCGTGCCCATCCGCGCGATGATCGATCCCGTCGGATGAATGCGGATCTCGGCCGAATCGAACATGCCGACGCCCAGGATATCGCAATTGCGCGTGGGTCCAGCGCCGACAATCTCGGTGAAAAATGAAACGCCGATGCCGAGCAGGGTGCGCGTTTCGCCGCGGCGAAACGCCTCTTGCATGGCCCTTTGCTCGGCGCGCAGGGCCGGGTAGTCGACGGCGTCCATCGCTTTTTGCATGGCGAACGGATAGTTGCCGCTGTCATATTCCCAGCCAAGCGGCGCGTGATAGGGAAACTGCTCGGGCTGGATGAAATTCTTCATCCGTAGCACGACGGAATCCATACCGAGCTTCTGGGCCAGCACCTCGATGGCGCGCTCGATCGCGTAGACGGCCTCCGTCACGCGGAAGGAACAACGATAGGCGACGCCGCCAGACGCCTTGTTGGTGTAGACGCCATCTACCTCGAGATGCGCGACCGGCATGTCGTAGGAGCCGGTGCATACGTTCATGAAGCCGGCCGGCCAGCGCGACGGATCCGCGCAGGCGTCAAACGCGCCATGGTCGGCCAGCACATGAACGCGCATGGCCAATATCTTGCCTTCCTTCGTCGCCGCCAGCTCCGTGGTCATGTGGTAATCGCGGGCGAATGAGGTGGTCGACAAATTCTCCATCCGGTCTTCGACCCATTTGACCGGAACTCCGAGCACGATCGAGGCGACGACCGCGCAGACGTAGCCGGGATAAACGCCGACCTTGTTGCCGAAACCGCCGCCGATGTCCGGCGCGATCACATGTATTTTGTGCTCGGCGATCCCCGACAGGATCGAAACCACGGTGCGGACGACATGCGGGGCCTGGAATGTGCCCCACAAGGTGAGCTCGCCTTTGATCTTGTCCATCGAGGCTACGCACTGGCATGTCTCGAGCGGCGAAGGATGGGTGCGGTGGTAAAGAAAAGTATCTTTCGTGGTGACTTCGGCGGCCTCGAAGGCGGCGTCCGTCGCGGGCTTGTCGCCGACCTGCCAATTGAAAATATGATTGTAGTGTTTGCGCGGGCCGTGCGCGCCATCCATCTTGTCCTTGATGTCCTCGCGCAGCAGCGGCGCGTCCGGCGCCATGGCTTTCCATGGGTCGACCAGAACCGGGAGCGCCTCATATTCGATCTCGATCAGTTCGATCGCATCGGCGGCGATGTAGCGGTCTTCGGCCACCACAAAGGCGATTTCCTGGTTCTGGAACAGCACCTTTTCGTCCGCGAGCACGGCAGCGACGTCGCCGGCGAGGGTCGGCATATAGTGGAGATTGAGCGGCTTCAGGTCGGCCGCGGTCAAAACCGCCTTAACGCCCGGAAGCGCCTTCGCTTTCGAAGCATCGATCGATTTAATGCGCGCATGCGGATGCGACGAGCGCGCAAAATCGCCAAACAACATGCCCGGAAGCTTGACGTCGTCGACATAATTACCGCGGCCCTGCGTAAAGCGGATGTCTTCTGTCCGTTTCCGCTTGCAGCCCATGCCCTGAAGCTTCTCGGCGCGCTCGGCTTGACTTGGGGTCATATCGTTCATTCCGCGGCCTCCTGGTAAGGCAAGCCGTTGAGCTGCGCGGCTGCATATTGAATCGCCTTCACGATGTTCTGATAGCCGGTGCAGCGGCACAGGTTTCCGGAGATGCCGGACCGGATCTCGGCTTCGGTCGGGTTCGAGTTTTCCTGCAGCAGGCGATGCGCGCGCATGATCATGCCCGGCGTGCAATAGCCGCATTGCAGTCCGTGCATTTGGCGGAAACCTTCTTGCAGCGCGTGTAAGGTCCCATCAGGCGCAGCCATGCCCTCGATAGTGACGACATTGGCGCCATTCGCCTGCACCGCGAATAGCGTGCAGGATTTGACCGACATTTCGTTGAGATCGACTGTGCAGGCGCCGCAATGGCTCGTGTCGCAGCCAATATGCGCGCCCGTCAGTCCGATCTGTTCGCGCAAGAAATGAATGAGCAAGGTGCGCGGCTCGGTTAGCGCCTCGACGGCGCGTCCGTTGATGGTCATTCTGACATGAACTTTCGACATTTACGTCTCCGATTGGAGCTGGTTAGGCTCAGCGCCCGGCCCGCGACTTGGCGCGCGCGACGGCGCGACGGACCATGACGCCCGCCATTTTCGTGCGATATTCGGCCGGACCGCGTCCGTCCGCAGCGGGACTTGTAATGGCCTCCGCAGCACGCGCGGCGGCTGTGATCGCGGCGTCGTCGAGGTTGCTTCCCAGCAAGGCGGCCGCCGCCTCTTGGGCGAGGAGAGGCGTGTCGGCGACGTTTGTCAGCCCGATAGAGGCCGAGGCGCACCGCCCGTTTGCGATCGTGAGCACGACCGCGGCGGCGGCGACCGCGTAATCGCCAACCTTGCGTTTTAGCTTCTCGTATGCGTAGCCATGCGCGGCCGGCAGCGCCGGAATGTGGATCTCGGTCAAAATTTCGTCGGGTTGCCGCGCCGTGTCATAGGCCCCCAAATAGAATTCGCGCGCGGGAATTGTACGCTCGCCGTCCGGGCCGACGCAGCGATATTCGGCGTCAAGACACATCATGAGCGCCGGCATGTCATTGCCGGGATCGCCATTGGCGACGTTGCCGCCGAGCGTGCCGAGGTAGCGAATCTGCGGATCGGCGATTAGCAGGGACGTCTCGCGCATGATCGGCAGCGCTTCAGCCAGGAGCCCGGATTGAATAATCTCGTGCTGGGTCGTCATGGCGCCGATCGCAATGCGGTCGCCTTCTCGTCGGATGAATTTGAGGCCTGCGACGCCGGCCAGATCAACCAGATGCTCCGGCGCAGCGAGCCGCGTCTTCATCACCGGGATCAGGCTATGGCCGCCGGCCAGCGGGCGCGCGTCATCCCCCAATTTAGCGAGGAGCGCGATCGCGTCCGTCAGCGACGCGGGTCGATGATACTCGAAGTTCCCGGGGATCATGTCTCTCCCTTTCGACGGTCATTTGTCGGATGCAACTGTTTGGGCGTTGCTGATGAGCGAGGATGGTGATTCAACGAGGCGCCGGCAATCTTTGATGCATGAACCGTCAAAAAAACAAACGATTGCCGCCGGTTGAAGGCGCCTCCAGTTGGATTCGCGCTTCAAATGCATGCTTCCTGCATTTCGTGAGGGCCGGCAGCAATGCTGACGCATTTCGTGCAAATGCATCAAATGCGTCTGTCTCCCTCCATCGGATAGCGCAACGCAGGCTTGATGTTCTGACTTCCCGCGCCTTGCTCACCGGCTTTGTGGCGGGGTCTCCTGCATAGAAAGCGGAAAGCGGCGCGCGCGGGTCCCCTGGACCTTGGCGTTTTTGGCGATTGCGCCCAGCGTCGCCTCTACAGTCCCTGCCGGATCATCCGCGGCCGCGGCTTGGGCGCGTCGCCCGCTCTTGTAACAAGGCGCGGAGTTCGCCGAACTTTGCGCGACTGACCGGAACGGACCGTGGCGCCCCCGATAGCTCGGCGATCGCGTTGTCGCCGGCCCGGCGGACGCATTTGACGCAATTCAAGTTGACGAGGTGGCTTCGATGCACGCGCAGAAAGCCGCCGCCGGCGAGCTGCTCTTCAACTTCGCCAATCGCGAGAGGACAGAAAAATCTGTCCTGCCCGTCGAACACGAAAGTGTAATGAGCGTCGGCTTGGACCGCGAAGACATTTTCGGCTTTTATTGATTGCTTGACGCCTTCGCGTTCAATCGGGAGCGTGCGCCCCGCGGGCGCCGCCATCCCAAGCAGCCGCCGCGGCGTTGGCCCAATGACGAGAAGGTTGACCGCTGGCTCGGCCGTGGACAGAGCGTCCATTTCGGCGTGTTCCGCAGCCCGCGACGCGTGCTCCGTCGGCGCCGCTGGCGTCGCCTCCGGTTCGGCTTTCGATATTTTTTCGGGCTCCTCGGGGACGAAGGTGAGGAGGAACACGCCCGACAGCGCAAAAGCGACGACGGTCACGACAATCGCTAAAAGATCCATCGAGACCGCGGGCGAAGTCGGCGTTTTCAGGTCGATGAGCGGGTGGAGGGCTGTCCCTGCCATCGCGGTATAGTGCATTCCCGAAATGGCCAGGCCCAGCAGCAAGGCGCAGACCAAGAGGGGTGGCCGTCGCGCCGCATCGAAGGCGAGCCAGAGCGCCGCCGCGGACGCCGCCATGCTGATCAGAATGCTGAGGACGACGAAGACGGGATCAAGGGTCATTTGGGCGCAATCATGGAGCGCCGACATGCCGATGTAGTGCATTGCCGCGATGCCGCTTCCCATGAAAATCGGCGCTGCTACGAAGGTTATGTAGGCTCGCGGCCATAGGCTGACCGCTTCCAGCGCAAACCCCACAACCAGAACGCAGACCAGGAACGACAGCAGCGTTGGGAGCACGAGATAATTCACAGATACCGGCAGGCGCGCCGCGAGCATGCCGACAAAGTGCATGCTCCAAACGCCGACCGCCAGAGAACAAGCTGCGCCAGTTAGCAAAAGCCTGCGCTTCTGCCCTCTGGAGCCGCTGACCTGCAAGGCGATGCGCAGACCGACGTAGCTTCCCTGGATGGCAAGCAAGAGAGACAGGAGGACCAGACTTGGATGGTATGTAAGAGACATAAAAAGGTCGCGCCCTCCCTGCCAGGTTCGCGCCGTCGGCGGCGCGTTCGATTTTAGATCGAATCCGTTTCGAACCGAGCTCTGACAGACTAGAGCGGTCGCCATAAATTGAAAGCGGTGAAATTCGGCGCTACGCGGCCTCAACCTTCGCCTCGGCCGGCACTGCCTTTAAGCCGCTGGCGCCGCTTGAGCTTCGCGCCCGTTGTAGCATTTCCGACAATTGCAAAATTCAAATGCTCGAGCATAAATCGTCCCCGCTTGGTCGAAAGACAGGGAATGCCCGCGCCGGCGATTGAACAACGTCGAGTGCTTCGCCCCCCTGCGTCGAAGTGACATCCGGGCGTCGCGTCACGTCCGTCGAAGCGTTCCTCAGCATCAAGGCTAACCTTTTGCGCCGGACAATCGCGCGCGAAATGAAATTGGAGCGCGATCCGTCGAGGCCGCCTGAAACAGCCGGTGGCGCGGCTCTGACGCAAAAAAGGCGAGGCTCCTCCGCCCGGTGTCGATCAGTCTTTGGCGGCCTTGAGTTCTCTCGTGATTACGCCGGTGTGCGGGTCGGCGTGAAACGCGATGATGTTGCCGTCCTTAACCGCACTGCCTTCCCAACGGCCATCGATCTCGGTGACTTCAACCTCGCTGTAGCCCTGTTCTTCCATTTGCCTCGTCAGCGCATTCTGACTTATCCAGTAACTGAGCGTCTCCTCGGCGCGCACGATTGGCGCGGTTGCCAGGAGAAAGGCCAATGCGAGAAAAAGCGATCTCGACATAATTCGACATCCGAGTTGCGCGGCGCAGTCAACGCCAATATTCGTTTAGGGCTCCGAAGGTCCGACGTTGCGTATTCATAACTCGCAAAAGACGCAGTCGCCAAGCGGCGCGCATGGTGCGATTAGAAAAATAGCCGCGGCCGCCCGGTGCCACCGTTGAATTCGGCCCCAGCGGCGGATTCTCGCCCGCAATGGCGAAGCTTGATTTCGAAATCCTTTAGCAGCAGAAAGGCCGCCGTTCGGGCGAACAGGTTAGCGGGGACTTCTGCTACGGCGGCGCGCGCGTCCCGCCTGATCGCGCCCGGCGAACGCGCGGAGCGCTTCGATGTGAAAAATCATCGGGCGGAAGAGGGCGGGACACAGAATCAAGGGAACACCGCGGCTCCTGAACTAGCGGATTATCGACGCGTTGGCGACGCTTTTTCATGCGCGGCGATGGCGAATGGAGAGGAAGCAATGACCGAGTTCTTGGCGACGGCATGTTGGTAAGCGCGCTCTTGGGGTGCGGATTAACCGCCGCTATCCGCCTCAGCCGGCAATTCCGACGCGGGACGGCTTGCTGAATCGCAATAACATTGCGTCGACCGGCGCGACGGTTCCACGGCCCCGAGCGCCATCAGGCGAATCGGAGCCGCTGCTCGCGGGCCGCTCGATCCTTGACGAGAGCGAGATAGTGGCGACCAAATCCGCCGTTATCCTGATGCTCGTGTTGGGAGCCGTGAACCTGCTGCGGGCTCGGACCGATATGGCCATTCCTATGGCCGGCGTTCGATCGATGGTAAGATCGTCTGGTTTCCCCTCTTGAAGTTTTCGCTCTTGACAAGAATATCGAACGCCGAATAGTTTTCCTAGAAGGAAAGAAATGTTCTTGCCGGCGGGAGATCTCTAATGAGTTCGGACCCAACACATCTTCATGCAACCCACGACCTAGGATACACGCACGGGGGGCTCAGGCGCGAGACCGGGTGGTGGGGCGCCTTCGTCATTGGACTTGCCGGCACCATTCTGGTGACCGGCATCGCGCCGGTCATGGTGACCTCCCTTGGCGCCGCGTCGATCCCGATCACCATTTTCATCACGCTAACGGGCTGGGTGCTTTGCCTCCTGCTTGCCGAGCTTGCCGCCATGATGCCGGAGCGCACCGGCGGGTCGCCTAGTTACGCATACCCGGCCTTTAGTTCCCGTTGGCCAAGATTTGCCAAGCACGTCAATGGCTTCACCGCTTGGGCTTACTGGCTTGGCTGGTTCCCCGTAGCGCCTCTCAACATGATCCTCGCCTCCGCCTATCTGGCGGACCGCTTCGGCCTTAACACCACGGCCGGCTTCACGCCGATCCACACTTTCATCGCCTGGTCGACGCTGATCATTTCGGTGATCGGCATTCTTCTGTTCTTCATTCCGGCCTATCGCGGCATCCGCGTGGGCGCCGCATTCGCCACGGTGCTGGCCCTTTTGTCGATGATCCCGCTGACCTTTATCGCCGTCGCCTGGATCTTCAATCCGAGCGTTGTGAATCTCGGCGAACTCGCCGGCTTCAAGCATCTCGACGGGTCGAGCTTCTTTTCGTCCATGAGCGGCTTTAACTGGATCCAGGTTTATATCGCCTACGGCTTCCTCCTGACATGGAACGTCATCGCCATGGAGGCGGCGGCCTGCTACGTCGGCGAATGCGCAAACCCCGACCACGACGCCAAAATCGCCATGAATCTCGAGGGCGGCTACGGCGTTTTCATCTACACGCTCATTCCTATCGCCTTTATCGTCGTGCTTGGCGCCAAGGCGCTGTCCAATTCCAGTCTGAGTGATCCGAAGACGATTTTCGTCAATTTCGCCGGGAAGGTTTTTCCGGGTGTGGCCGGCGAGGCGTTGAACTGGATCATCGCGGCCATGCTTATCGTCGCCCTCGCGCTCTCGGCTCTCAACGCCATCATGGGCTCGGGGCGCGCTCTGTATCAAATGGCGCTCGACGGCGAGTTCCCCAAATGGTTCGCGAAGATCAACGATCACGGCGTGCCGGCCCGCGCCATGGCCTTCAACGTGGTCTGCTCCCTTGTCGTCGTGTTGGCCGGCGGGGCGGTCGAGATCTATAGCTTCTCAAATGTTGGCTACACGATTTCCTTCATTCCGGTTCTGATCGGCTATTATCTGCTGCGTCAAGACAAACCGCACCTGCGCCGTCCGTTCAAACTGCCGGAGTTCATGAAATACGTCGCCCTCGCCCTGGCGGCGGTGTATTTCGTGTTCTGGCTGTTCGGTGGCTTGTGGTACTCGAAGATCGGCAACGTCGAGATTTACTACTGGCTTGGCTGGGCGACCTTGCTCGCCTATCTGCCGCTGTACTGGTATCGCGTACATGTCGAGGACAAGCGGGCGGCCCGCATAGCGCCGGCTCAGAGCACAGCCGACAAGCCCGTGTGAAACGGTCTGAGCCGGGCGGCCCATGCGGGTCGCCCGCTGCGATTAGAGGTCTCCAGCTTGATTCGGATTTCGTCATGGCGTTGAAATTTCCGCAGATCTGGCCGTGGACCTCCGCACCCAGCCCGGACCCCGGCGGCTTTACGCCGTCCTCGATCCTCCTCGCGTCGGAGGGCGGGCGCATTACGGCGGACGCGGTGGAGTTTGCGATTCGTCTGTCGCGCGGGTCCGCAGCGCCGGTCGTTGTCTTCACCGTCGCGCGGATTTGGGGCAGCGCGTTTGGCCTGCCCCACCCGAGCCTGATGCCGACCAAGCGCGAATGGCAGGTCCAGCGCGATCTGGCGGCGGAAGCCGTCGACCAGCTGAAGCGTCGGGGCGTCGAGGCGACGGGCAAGGTCGTGAGCAGCAGGAACGCCGCAAGGCGCATCGTTGCCGAGGCCAAGCGCAGCGGGCGCGGCGTCGCCATCGTCATGGCGGCGCCCCCGCCGCGACACTGGCTCATCGCCAATTTTATGTGGGACCAAGAGCCCTACCGGGTGCGCCGCTTGGCCAAGTCGCCGGTTTATTTGGTTGTCGAAGGTCAACAGAAGGCGTTTGACAACACGGCTTCTGTGGCTATCGCGGGACAGACGGACCGGCTTTCGCTAGGCCAATTTTCGAGAAAATGACGCCTGGCCGCCCATGATCCCAAGCAGCCCCATCGCGTTTGGATCGATATGGGTAGCAAAGGTGGGCCGGAATGCGAAAGCCTGCGATGGCGTCAGTCGTGCGGGTAGATGATGATGGAGAGATAAGTCATAGGAAGTTCGATCAGCTTTTCGGGTCCGTGCGGCGCGGCGGCGTCGAAGAATAGAGTGTCTCCCGGCTCCAGGTGATAGCTTTTGTCCGCGTGACGATACAGCACCTTGCCAGTCAGCATATAAATGAGTTCGACGCCGCCGTGTTGAAACGATGTGTAGGGTCGCGCTTCCTCGGAAAGAGTGATGAGGAAGGGCTCGACGACGATATCGTCGCCAAGCGAATGTCCGAGCAATTGGTAATGATGGCCCGCCTTCGTGCCGCGCCGCTCGATGCTGACGCCCTGTCCCGCCTTAACGAAAGAACAGTCATGATGCTCCTCGAAAGGCGTGAAGAACGACGAGAGCGGCTGATTGAGCGCCCGCGCCAACGATTGCAACGTCGACAAGGATGCGGAAATCTGGCCGTTTTCGATCTTGGACAGCATGCCCGTCGAAAGGCGCGCCGCCGAGGCAAGATCGGCTCCGGTCATATCGAGGCGCCTACGGTACATTCGTATTTGCGCTCCGATCGCCTCCTCGAGCGTTCGCTCCGCGTTGCGTGGAGCGCCCGACCCCGTGTTGATCTGCTCTTCATGCACGGCGGATTTTTCGGGCTCGATCACGCAATCCTCCATTCGGCGGTCCGCTCACCGCGGATTGTTGCAACATGAATTATAATTCGGCTCAGTTTTATGACCGATGGGTTAGCCGGCGTCTCGTCGGACCGCTAGCGAGCATGACCAGCACAATTGTGAAATAATTTCGAAATGTCGCACATTTGGCTTGCTGTTTCTTCTAAGGACGCATATTTTCTTTCAAAGAAAGAAATTCGGGGCTTGAAGCTATGTGCGGCATAGTTGGACTGTTCCTCAAAGACCCGGCGCTCCAGCCAGACCTTGGCAAGCATCTCGCCATCATGCTGGAGACAATGACGGCGAGGGGGCCGGACAGCGCCGGCTTCGCCGTTTATGGCGACGCCGCGCCGGGTCGATGCAAAATCACCCTTCGTGCGCCGGCTGATTTCGATGTCGCGTCGTTCGGCGCCGCGCTGGCTTCGAACCTTGGCGCGGACATCGATCTCGTTCGCCGCGACACCCACATTGTCGTTTCCGTATCGAATTCCAAGGTCGAGGCTGCGCTCGCCGCGGTTAGCGAGTTTGCACCGGTTCTCTCGCTGAGTTCTGTCGGCGCGCATATGGAGCTCTACAAGGAAGTCGGCCTCCCGGCCGCGGTGGCGGGCCGCTTTGGTCTTTCGGAAATGAGCGGAAGCCATGGCATCGGCCACACGCGGATGGCGACAGAATCAGCGGTGACGACGGCGGGCGCGCATCCCTTTTCGACCGGGAAAGATCAATGTCTCGTGCACAATGGCTCCCTTTCGAACCACAATGAGGTTCGCCGTCGCCTGATCCGCGAGGGAATTTCATTTTCCACCGAGAACGACACCGAGGTCGCGGCCGGCTATCTTTCATGGCGCCTCGCCGAGGGCGACAGTCTCGGCGAGGCGCTTGAATCCTCGCTGAATGAGCTTGACGGTTTCTATACATTCGTCGTGGGCACGGATACCGGCTTCGGCGTCCTTCGAGACCCGATCGGCTGCAAGCACGCCGTCATGGCCGAGACCGACCAATATGTCGCTTTCGGTACGGAATATCGCGCGCTGAGCAATTTGCCCGGCATCGAAAAGGCACGAATTTTCGAGCCGGACCCGGCCACCGTTTATTTTTGGGATCGCGCCGCATGACGACTCAATTTTCATGGAAAGCCGTGGACCTGGCGTCAAGCTCCGTCCGCGAACTTAACGCAGCCCTCCATGCCGTGAAAGACGGAAGCAACGTCACGCGCTGGCAGGTTCTAAATCCGCGCGGCGTCCATGCCATCGCCGCTGGCGTTGACGCCGACGTAGTCGTCGAAATCGACGGCGACGTCGGCTATTACTGCGGCGGCATGAACAAACGGGCGACCATAATCATCAATGGCAGCGCCGGGATCGGCCTCGGCGAAAATATGATGTCCGGGCTCATCTATGTGAAGGGCGACGCCAGCGAGGCTTTGGGGGCGACAGCTCATGGCGGCGTCATCGTCGTCGAAGGCAATGCCTCGGGCCGCTGTGGCATCTCGATGAAAGGCGCCGACATCATTGTCAAGGGTTCGATCGGTTCGATGTCCGCCTTCATGGCGCAGGCCGGCACGCTCGCGGTGTTCGGCGACGCTGGAGAAGCGATCGGCGATTCGATCTACGAGGCGAAGCTCTTCGTGCGCGGCTCGGTGAAAAGCCTCGGCGCCGACTGTATCGAAAAACCGATGGAGGACATTCATCGGGCCGAGCTCTTCGCGAAGTTCCAGGCGGTCGGCGTCGCGGGCGAAGTCGACGTCAGCGAGTTCCGACGCTACGGCTCAGCGAGGAACCTCTATCATTTCCACGTCGATAACGCGGGGGCCTACTGATGAACGAACCGGTTCGCGTCCCGAGAACGTTGCCGCGCTTCTCGGCGACCTTCGATCCGCAGACGCTATCGGAAATCAGGCGCGCGGCGGCGACCGGCATCTACGACATCCGCGGCGGCGGGGCCAAGCGGCGCGTGCCCAATTTCGACGATCTCCTGTTTCTCGGCGCTTCGATGTCGCGCTATCCGCTCGAAGGTTACAGGGAGAAATGCGGGACCTCGGTGGTGCTCGGGAGACGTTTCGCAAAAAAGCCGATCGAACTGAAAATTCCGATCACCATCGCCGGCATGAGTTTCGGCTCGCTCTCCGCTCAGGCCAAGGAGGCGCTCGGCCGCGGCGCCTCGGCCGCCGGCACCTCGACGACAACGGGGGATGGCGGCATGACTCAGGAAGAGCGCGGCCATTCATCGATCCTCGTCTACCAGTATCTTCCGTCACGCTATGGCATGAACCTCGACGATCTGCGCAAGGCCGACGCCATCGAGGTTGTAGTGGGCCAAGGCGCGAAGCCGGGCGGAGGCGGCATGTTGCTCGGCCAGAAGATCTCAAAGCGCGTGGCCGAAATGAGGACGCTGCCCGAAGGCATCGACCAGCGCTCCGCCTGCCGCCATCCCGACTGGACCGGGCCGGACGATCTCGAAATCAAGATCGAGGAACTGCGCGAAATCACCGACTGGGAGAAGCCGATCTATGTGAAGGTCGGCGCCTCGCGGCCCTATTATGACACGGCTCTTGCGGTCAAGGCCGGCGCCGACGTCATCGTGCTCGACGGCATGCAGGGGGGCACGGCGGCGACGCAGGAGGTGTTCATCGAACACGTCGGCATCCCGCTTCTCGCCGCGATCCGCCCCGCCGTGCAGGCGCTGCAGGACCTTGGCATGCACCGCAAGGTGCAGCTTATCGTCTCGGGCGGCATCCGCAGCGGCGCCGATGTCGCGAAGGCGCTGGCGCTTGGCGCGGACGTCGCATCGATCGGCACGGCGGCGCTCGTCGCGCTCGGCGACAATGACCCGCATCATGAGCTGGAGTATCAAGCCTTGGGCGCGACCGCCGGCGCCTATGACGACTGGCACGAGGGACGCGATCCCGCCGGCATCACGACTCAGGACCCGGACCTTGCAAAGCGGCTCGACCCCGTCGCCGCCGGACACCGGCTCGCCAACTATCTCGCTGTGCTGACGCTTGAGACGCAGACGATCGCTCGCGCCTGCGGCAAAAGCCATGTTCACAATCTTGAGCCGGAAGACCTCGTTTCATTGACTGTGGAGGCTGCAGCGATGGCGGGCGTTCCTCTTGCGGGAACCACTTGGATACCTGGCGCAAGCGGATATTAGCCGATGAAGAGACGCACTCTCCCTGGGTTTGGGCCCCGCGTCGATCCGGTTGCCTCGGCCAATCTCAACGCCAGCGCAAAGAAGCAAAAACACGGAGGAAAACATGCCGGCATTTAAGCCAGTTGATCAAGAGACCCCACTGTCCGACGTCGCCAAAGAGCGAGGAATAAAGAATTTTCTCGTTTCCTACACCGACCTCTTCGGCCATATGCGGGCGAAGCTGGTGCCGGCGCGGGCGATCGACAAAATGGCGCGCGAGGGCGCGGGCTTCGCGGGCTTTGCGACCTGGCTCGACATGACCCCTGCCATGCCGGACCTGTTCGCAGTGCCTGATCCGGACAGCCTCGTTCAGCTGCCGTGGAAACCCGAAGTCGGCTGGCTCGCCGCCGATCTCTACATGGAGGGCAAGGCGGTCGAGCAAGCGCCCCGCACGGTTTTGACGCGCGCGATCGGCAAGCTCGGCGAGCTCGGCTATGAGATGCGCGCTGGCGTCGAATGCGAGTTTTTCCTGCTCGCGCCCGACGGCTCGGCGATCGCCGATGGCGCCGACAGGCAGTCGAAGCCTTGCTACGACCAGCAGGCCCTCATGCGCCGCTATGAGGTCATCACCGAAATCTCGGAGGCGATGCAGGAGCTCGGCTGGAACCCGTATCAGAGCGACCATGAAGACGCCAACGGGCAATTCGAGATGAACTGGGAATATGACAAGGCGCTGACCACCGCCGACCGCCACGCCTTCTTCAAATATATGGTGAAGTCGCTGGCTGAGAAGCACGGCATGCGCGCGACTTTCATGCCGAAGCCGTTTCCGACGCTGACCGGCTCGGGCTGCCACTCTCATGTCTCGCTTTGGCGCGGCGAGGACAACGCCTTTGAGGATAAGGACGGCCAACTGGGCGTGTCGGAGGTCGGCTACCGCTTCCTCGGCGGCCTCATGGACCACGCAGACGCCATCTGCGCGCTGACCAACCCGACAGTCAATTCCTACAAAAGACTCAGCGCGCCGACTACTGCTTCTGGCGCGACCTGGGCTCCGAACTCAATCACCTACACCGGCAACAACCGCACTCACATGATCCGCATTCCGGAAGCCGGACGCTTCGAGTTGCGTCTCGCCGACGGCTCCGCGAACCCTTACCTTTTGCAGGCGGCAATTCTGGTCGCCGGCCTCGATGGCCTCAAGACCAACAGCCATCCGGGCGAACGGTCGGATTTTGACATGTACGCAGAACCGCATAAGTGCAACGGGGCGAAGAAGCTGCCGCAAAACCTCCTCGACGCGCTGCGTCTCTTCGAATCATCGAAGGTCGTCAAGGACGGTCTTGGCGAATCATTCGTGAATTCCTACGCGAAGTTGAAGCATCGGGAGTGGCACGAATACACGAGCCATCTGAGCGATTGGGAGCGCGACCGCACATTGGATTGCTGACCATCATGCTGGGCGAATGCGCGTCGCCGCCGGCCTCCGGACACAGCCGCTCGTTTTCGCTTAGAGGATCGCGGTTCCGGCGCTATTTCAGATTATGAGCCGCGTGGCAGGGCATGACGGATGACATTCTCCGGCTTTGAGCTTCTGAAGAATGCGTTGAATGGGCAAACGGGCTGGACGCCGCATTGGCGCAAGGCCGAGCCGAAGGAGAGCTATGACGTCGTCATCGTCGGCGGCGGCGGCCATGGGCTCGCGACGGCACACTATCTTGCGAAGGAATTTGGCGTTGGCAATGTCGCGGTCGTTGAAAAGGGCTGGATCGGCTCCGGCAACGCCGGGCGCAATACGACGATTATCCGATCTAACTATCTACTCCCCGGCAATATTCCCTTCTACGAACTGGGAATGAAGCTGTGGGAGGGGCTCGAGCAGGATCTCAACTACAACGCCATGGTGTCGCAACGCGGCGTGCTCAATCTGTATCACACCGACGGCCAGCGCGACGCGTTCGCGCGGCGCGGCAATGCGATGCGCCTGCATGGCGTGGACGCCGAACTGCTCGACCGCGACGCGGTGAGGCGTATGGCGCCCTATCTCGATTTCGACAACGCCCGCTTCCCGGTTCAGGGCGGCCTGCTGCAGCCGCGCGGCGGCACGGCCCGTCATGACGCCGTGGTCTGGGGTTATGCGCGCGCCGCCGACAGGCGCGGCGTCGATATCGTCGAGAACTGCGAAGTCACCGGGCTCCGGCAAGAAAATGGAAACATCATCGGCGTCGAGACGAGTAGGGGATTCATCGGCGCGAGGCGCGTCGGCCTTTCGGTCGCAGGCAGCTCCTCCCGCGTGGGGTCGCTCGCCGGACTGAGACTTCCGATCGAAAGCTACGCGCTTCAGGCGTTCGTCTCCGAAAGTCTGAAGCAGGTTATCGATTGCGTCGTCACTTTCGGCGCCGGGCATTTCTACATTTCGCAGTCGGACAAGGGCAGCCTCGTCTTCGGAGGCGATCTCGATCCTTATCCGTCCTACGCGCAGCGCGGCAGCCTTGCGATCTTCTCCGACGTCGCCGAAAACGCCATCGCAATGATGCCGATGCTCGGCCGCTTGCGCATTCTGCGCAGTTGGGCGGGCCTCGTCGATATGAGTATGGACGGCTCGCCAATCATGGACAAAACCCCTGTCGACGGCCTCTTTTTGAACGGCGGCTGGTGTTACGGAGGCTTCAAGGCGACGCCGGCCGCGGGTTTCTGCTTCGCCCATTTGATCGCCAAGGGGGAGCCGCATCCCGCCGCGGGCGCCTATCGGCTCGATCGTTTCGCGAGCGGGCGCGTCATCGATGAGAAGGGCGTCGGCCCGACGCCTAATTTGCATTAGCTCGCGAGGCGAGACGGGCGCGCGGGGCGATTCAACCGCTCATGTCAAAATGAGGCTTTTTATCCATGCTGATCGATTGTCCGTATTGCGGGCTGCGCGACCTCGTCGAATTTACCGTCAATGGCGAGGCCGTCGCGCGCCCCGCGGTCAATGGCGAGTTTGATGGCGAAGCGGCCCGCGGCGCCTTCGCCGAGGCCGTCTATCTGCGCGACAACCCAGCCGGCCTTCATCGCGAACATTGGTTTCACGCCGCCGGATGCCAGAGCTGGCTCCTTGTCGAGCGCGACACCCGCACCCATGAAATCGTCGAGGTCGAGGCTTCGCGGACGCCGGAGCATCCGTCGTGAGCGGCGGCGGTTTCAGACTGGCCGCGGGTGGGGCGATCGACAAATCTCGTCCGCTTTCGTTCAGCTTCGATGGCAAGCCCTACGCGGGTTATGCCGGCGATACGCTGGCCTCCGCATTGCTCGCGAACGGCGTTCGCGTCTTTGGCCGCTCATTCAAATATCATCGTCCGCGTGGGGTCCTCTCGGCGGGACACGAAGAGTCGAACGCTCTCGTCGAGCTGCGCGCGGGCCAGCGCCGCGAGCCGAACGTCAAGGCGACAACCATCGAACTCTATGACGGCCTGGTCGCGTCGAGCCAGAATCGCTGGCCCTCGCTCGACTTCGACGTCATGGCGCTGAACGGACTTTTTAAGCCGGTTTTCGCCGCCGGCTTCTACTACAAGACATTCATGTGGCCGGCGTCTTTCTGGGAGAAGGTCTACGAGCCGATCATTCGCCGCGCGGCGGGACTTGGCCGCGCCAGCGCCCTCGAAGATCCGGACGCCTACGAGCGCGCGAACGCCCATTGCGACCTGCTCATCGTCGGCGGAGGTCCCGCGGGCCTGGCCGCGGCGGTCGCCGCCGGCCGGTCTGGCGCCAAAGTCATCCTCTGCGAGGACGAACCGCGGCTTGGAGGGCGTCTGCTGACAGAGCGCGACAGCGTTGATGGAAGGCCGGGGTTCGAATGGGTCGACGCCGTTGCAGCCGAGCTGGCCGCAATGGCGAACGTGCGCGTCCTCACGCGCACAAATGTCGTCGCATCATTCGATGGCGGCACATATTCCGCGCTCGAGCGCGTTTCTGACCATCTGCCCGAGCCGGCCCCCCTCGCGCCGCGCCAGCGATTCTGGCGCATCATCGCTCGTCGCTGCATCCTCGCCACGGGCGCGACCGAGCGGCCCCTGGCGTTCCCGAGCAATGACCGGCCGGGGATCATGCTGGCCGGCGCCGTACGCGCCTATCTCAATCGCTTCGGCGTCGCCGTCGGCCGCAAGGTCGCCATCTATACGGCCACCGACGATGGTTGGCTTACCGCGCGCGATCTAATCAGGGCCGGACTTGCGCCGGTCGCCGTCATCGACGCGCGCGCGAGATCCCCGGCCGAGTTCGCCGATGTTGCAAAAACAGTCCCGGTCATCGCCGGCGGGGCGGTCGTCGCGACGCGGGGCGGCAAGGTGCTGACCGGCATTACGGTGAAGAGCCCCGGGGCGACGCAAAGTTACGCCGTCGATGCGCTCGCCGTTTCGGGCGGCTTCAATCCCAACATCCAGCTCGCCAGCCATTTCGGCGGTCGTCCCGTCTGGTCCGAAGCGATCCAGAGCTTCCTCGCCGATGACGCGACGCCGGGATTGCTTCCGGCTGGCGCGGCGGCCGGCGTCTACGATCTGAGGGGCGTCTTCAAAAGCGGCGCCGATGCGAGCTTTGCAGCCTTGCAGGAGCTCGGTTTCTCGCCGAAGCTGATTGCTATTCCTGTCGTCCATGATACGGCGACGGGATCGGCGCCCGCATGGTGGCGGCCGGGCGGCGATAATGGCGCCAAGGTCTTCATCGATTTCCAGCATGACGTCACGGCCTCGGACGTTGTGCTCGCCCATCGTGAAGGCTATCGCTCTGTCGAGCATTTGAAGCGCTACACGACGCTTGGCATGGCGACGGACCAGGGACGGACATCCAGTCTCGATGCGCTCGCAATCATGGCGCAACTCACCGGTCGCTCGATCCCCGAGACCGGAGTGACCCTCGCCCGCCCGCCCGTCGTTCCGGTCGCCCTTGGCGCGGTCGCCGGCGCGCACAAGCGCGCAGCCTTCAGGCCCGTTCGCGAGACGCCCATTCACGCATACGCGCTGGAGCGCGGCGCCCCATTCGTCGACGTCGGTCAATGGAAGCGGCCTCAGTATTTTCCGCTCGCCGGCGACGCGGATCTTTTGGCGACAGCCAACCGCGAGGTGAACGCCGTCCGTTCCAGCGTCGGCGTGACCGACGTCTCAACTCTCGGCAAAGTGGAGGTCGAGGGTCCCGACGCGGCGAAGTTCCTCGATCTCGCTTTCGCGATGCGCCCTTCGGCGATCAAGATCGGCCGCTGCGGCTATCTCATCATTCTGCGCGAGGATGGCTTCCTCAAGGACGACGGCATGTTCGCCCGCTTCGCGGAAGACAGATATGTCGCCTATGTTTCTACGGCCCATGCAACTCCCGTCTATCGGCACATGCAATATTGCCGGCAGGTCCTTTGGCCGGAACTCGATGTGAACCTCACGGCGGTCACCGACGGATGGGTGCAGCTCGCAATTGCCGGGCCGAGGTCGCCATCGGTCGTTCAGGCGCTCGTCGATCCGCCAGTCTCGATTACAAAAGCCGAGTTTCCGCCGATGCGGGCCGCGGAGATCACGATCTGCGGCGGCGTCCCGGCTCGCCTCTGCGCCCTGTCTTTCTCGGGCGAGCGCTCTTTCGAACTTGGCGCCCCGGCCGGCTTCGGCGACGCGCTGATCCGCCGCGTAATGGAGGTCGGCGGGCCTTACGGGATTGTGACATATGGCAGCGAGGCGATGGGGGTAATGCGGATCGAAAAAGGCCATCCTTCAAGCGGCGAGATCAATGGCCAGACCACGGCTTATGACCTCGGCATGGCGCGCGCATTGGCCAAGGACAAGGATCACGTCGGGCGGGTCCTTTCCGGTCGCGCGGCGCTCGTCGATCCGGCCAGGTCCCGTCTTATCGGCTTAAAGCCCCTCGATCCTGCCGATAGGATTCGCGGCGGCGCGCATGTCATTCCGCGCGATGCCGTTCCCTCCGCTGAGACTGACCTCGGCTGGGTCAGCTCGGCTTGCTATTCGCCGACGCTGTCCTCGTGGATCGGTCTTGCGATGGTGTCGGGCGGACCCGACAGAATTGGCGAGCAGGTGCGGGTCTATGACCCCGTGCGCGGCGGCGACGTCATAGCCGAGATCGTCCCTTCTTGCTTCGTTGACCCCAAGGGCGAGCGCTCGCGTGTCTGAACCGTCCACACCACCGCATGAGGCAAGCGCTAAAACCGGGCTCGCGCTGGCGTCGACGCCGCATTATTTCCGCGCCGGGCGTCGGGGCGCCAATGTTGCGCAACCCGGCGTGATTCTGGAGCTGATCGCCGAGGAAGATCGTTTCAACATCGAGGCGCGCCGTGGCAAGGCATCCGACCTCATGGCTGCGATCAGTCAGGCATTTGGCGCAATGCCAATCGATGGTCCGCGAACGGTGACGGCGGCCGGATTCGATTTCGTCGGAATCGGACCTTCGCGCTGGCATGCGGTCTCGCGCGGTCAGGGCCGCGCTGCGCGGCGCGGTGCCCTTCTTGCGGCGGCCCGCGATCTCGGCATCATCGTCGACGTCTCGCACGGATTCGTGGCGTTCCAGCTCAGTGGGCCGCAGGCAGAGGCGACGCTCAATAAACTGGTCCGCATAGATCTCGATCTGGCATCTTTTCCTGCGGGAGCGGCCGCCGCCACAGAGCTGCATGGCATGACCGTTCAGCTGCGGCGCACGACTGACGGCGAAGCCTTTGAATGCGCGGTGTCTCGCAGTTTCGCGGGCAGCCTCTACCACGCGCTTGCGAGCGCCGCGGATCCTTATGGAGTTTGGGTCGACTTCGCATCTGCCTGATACAAAAGCCCTGTCGCCGCCCTTGTCTGTCGGATCGCTCGGCGTGATGAACTTCGGCGCCGGCCCGCTTTATGCACTGCGAGCCGTCGAGCGCCGGCGTAACCGACTGCGGCGTCAATCGGCGTCGGCTGCCGTGGATGATTCGCTCGTATTCTCGCTCCAAGCAAATTGCTGTTTTCAGGAATCGATATGAATCTGATCGCCGCGTACCTCGTATTGCTGCTCGCCGCCACTCTTGAAGCGGGCGGCGATGCGCTCGTCCGCACTGGCCTCCATAGTTCCAGCACCAGTGCGCGCGTCGGCCTTTTCGCCGCTGGCGCCGTGGTGCTGTTCTCCTATGGCGTTGTGGTCAACGCGCCGCCCTGGGACTTCGGGAAACTTCTCGGCGTCTACGTCACATTGTTCTTCCTCGTCGCTCAAATTACAAACCTCGTTTTCTTCGGAGCAAGGCCCGATTTGCCGATTTACATTGGCGGAGTCCTGATTGTGACCGGCGGCCTTATAATCACGCTTTGGCGGCCGTAAGCCCGATTTAGACCAATCGACCGGCTCTTTTTCGAGCGCCGACAACAATCCCACGTCAGGCGGTCTCTCGATCCCAATCCGGATGTATCGCTTCAACCGGCGCAGGCCAGTATCCAGCACTTCTCCGGCATACAAACCAGCAAGGTCCGGCGGACCCGAAGTCAGTGGGCCGGCGCGGGGGGAGTGGAGTAGCGATGAACAACTCGTGATGATAGTCATCGGAGTATTTCGATACCGATCGCTATTTCGCGGAAGACTGATCAAAAATGAGCCGACTACCCTCGCGGCGCCACATTACGTGGCGAAGAACAAAGGGGGAAATATGCTCAAGCTCTCGCGGTTATGGCGACGCGCGCCTGTACGCGCCGCCGCGTTGCGAACATCAAGGAAAGCGAACCTCGGCTTGGGCCTGCTCTTCGCAGCTGGCGCGCTGTGCGCCTCATTGCACGGGGCCGCCGCAGCGGGTCCCCTGGTCGGGACCCAAGAAGGAATCGTCCAGGGCGTGATCTCCGACGGGGTCGCCGAATTCCTTGGCGTTCCTTTCGCCACGCCGCCAGTCGGCGATCTACGCTGGAAGCCTTCGAAAAAACACGACCCCTGGGCCGGCGTCCTGAAGACACAGGCCTATGCGCCGATCTGCGCGCAAATCACCACCCTCGGCGGTTTCGCCGGCCCGGCGAACAACAATGAGGACTGCCTCTACCTCAACGTCTTCACGCCAAACCTCGACCCGTCCGCCAAGCTTCCAGTGATTGTGTGGATCCATGGCGGCGGCAGTTATGATGGCGGCACCCCAGGTTACGACGGAAGCAAAATGGCGTCAGACGGCAAAACCGTCGTCGTGACCATTGCGTATCGCCTGAATCTTATGGGGTGGCTCGCCCACCCCGCATTGGATGACGAAGGTCATCTCTTCGGCAATTATGGAAATCTCGACCAGCAACTCGCGCTGAAATGGGTGAAGCAGAACATCGCAAAGTTCGGCGGCGATCCTAAAAACGTCACCCTTGGCGGCCAGTCCGCCGGTGCGATCAACACCGGTCTCAATATGGTATCTCCGCTTGCCGCAGGCCTGTTCCAACGCGCGATCTGTCAAAGCTTTTGCCCGTTCTTCCCGGCAGCCACAAAAGCATCCGCAGAGGCGACCGGCATAGCCGTCGCTGTCGCGGCCGGCTGCGGCTCCGGCACGGGCCCAGCCGCCGCCAAATGTCTGCGTAAGCTGACAGCGGCGCAGGTCGAGGCGCTTGCAGGAACGGAAAGCGCCTCCAGCGCCTTCGTTTTATCCTTCGGTATAGTGGACGGCCAAATCATTCCGGATCAGCCGGTAACTCTCTTCACCAATGGCAATTTCAACCACATGCCTTTGATGAACGGGGATGTCGAGGAAGAATGGAACTTTTTCCTTGCTATCACGGAATATTTTTCCGGACCGCCACGCACGCCCCCGACAGCGGCGCAATACCTCAACTACGTCAACACCACCTATGGCGCGAACGCTGCGGCTGTATTAGCTAATTATCCGCTTAGCGCATTTGCGAGCCCGCAGTTGGCGTGGGAGAGGGTTTCGACAAACTCGGTAATATGCAGCGAACGGAAAGGCGACCAAATCCTGGCGTCTCAGATTCCTCTCTACACGTATGAATTCGACGACCAGACCGCGCCTTTTTACTTCCCGAAAATGCCGGGGTTCCTCTCGCTCGCTTACCACACCGCCGACATCCAGTATCTCTTCCCACTCTGGCATGGCGGCCCCGACGGCATCCAGCATCCGCTGAATAAGAAACAGACCGACCTTTCGGATCAGCTCGTCGCCGCCTGGACCAACTTTGCTTGGACGGGAAATCCAAATGGGCTGGGCAATTACCCCTGGCCGCGCTACACCAACAGCACGATCAAGCCAGCTTGGTTGATCGAAGACCAGCCCGTCCTGTCGACATTGACGGACCCGCAATATTCGGCGCTTCGGAAGTGCGACTTCTGGAACTCGATTTGAGTTTTGACAATCACAAAGCGTCAATTAAACATCGGAATGACGGCCATCATATTGGCCGTCTTTTTTGTGCGGCAGCCGCCGCCGTCGAGCACCGCATTGATCAATCGGGCGTTGACCGCGCTCGTCTCACGCGCATAGCAAATCTTCGCCGTGGCTCCGACGACAATGAGAGAACGCAGATAGCCGTTTCCAATCATCGAGACGCGGCCAAGACGGCCTTTTCCGCCCGATGAATTTTATTGCGGCGTCAATTCCCAGCCAAGCGCAATGATCGGAGGTGCGTAGGATCGGTCGCCGTCGGACAACCGGGCACGGGCTTGTTTTCGGCGAAACAAAGTTGCTGGAGTCATAGGCGTAATTCTCGTTGAGTTGTGGTTTTGAATTGCCGTCGAAAACGTAGCTACGGCGTCAGGCGACGGTTTTTTGATGCGTCATAAGTTCCTTAGTCTCCGGCAGCGTTCAACAGACTGATGTCGCTTATCTTGCCATCACCGCTGAAGGCCAGCTGGAGGTTCGCGGCTTTGCCGCCCGTGAACGAAAGCCTGACGGTGTATAATGTATCGTCTCCACCAGTCCGGGTGTCGACAAGCTTGGCGCCCGCGGGCGAGTCGAGATAGCCGTGCGCCTGCAAAAACCGCGACGTCGTCTCTACTGTTTGATCTGTGAGCTGGGCGCTGAAGTCGGCAGTCAGTTGCGTTCGATCGATCTGACCAGTCCGCATCCGGTCAAACCACTCAAGCGCTGTTTTTTGCACACTGTCCGCCGTGATCGCCGCAGGCGTGGCGGCGGCTAGCCGAGGCGCGACGCCGCACGACAACATTGCGGCGACCAAAAGTCTGATTGCTAGGCGCATCCGATCGCTCTCCTTCCAAATCCTTCCGCTTTCGTCAACAGCGCAGCCCTTACACCTTGATCAGGTAGGTTGCAATTTCTGTCAATGCAGCAACATATTGAAACCTCCGGGCCGTTGGAAGTCCTAACTATCCATTAGTTTCCGCAGGGAGCCAGGCGCTGCGATGCACAAAATATCAGCGTAGCGCGACGCTCGTCGCGCCGCCAAGTGCATCTGGCAATCCAAGGCGGCATGGATTCCCAAACTGCAGGAGGGTCGCTTGATCGAGAGGCGCTCAAGCATAGCCGCGATGACCGGATGTGATAACAATAAAATGCATTATCGGACTTTTTCGATATTCATCGGAATTTTACGGAAGACAACGCGGTTGCGACGGCGTCTAGCTCCCCAGCGCCTCGGTAACGTGGCGATAAATAGGGGGGAACCATGCTCAAGCTTTCGAAGCTGTGGGCGAACGCGCGCCTGCGCGCTGACGCGCCACGAACGTCCCGAAAATTTAAAATAGCGAATCTCTGCCTGGGGACTATCTTCACATTTGGAACGCTGTGCGCTTCATTGCATGGCGCCGCCGCCGCGCCAGGACCGTTGGTCGGAACCCAAGAGGGGATCGTCCAGGGCTTTATCTCCAGCGGCGTCGCTGAGTTTCTCGGCGTTCCTTACGCCGAGCCGCCGGTTGGGAACCTCCGCTGGAAGCCGCCGAAGAAGAAGGCTCCATGGTCCGGCGTCCTGAAAACGCAGGCCTACGCGCCAATCTGCGCGCTGGTCACCACGCTCGGCGTGTTCTCGGGTCCCGCCAACAACAATGAAGATTGCCTCTATCTAAACGTGTTTACGCCAAACCTCGATCCGACGGCCAAGCTGCCCGTGATCGTGTGGATCCATGGCGGCGGAAATGTCGACGGCGAAACTCCCGGCTATGACGGCGCCAAGATGGCGTCCGACGGCAAGACCATCGTCGTCACCATGGAATATCGCCTGAATCTCATTGGTTTTCTTGCCCATCCCGCGCTCGACGACGAAGGGCACCTCTTCGCCAATTACGGCATTCTCGACCAGCAGGCCGTACTGAACTGGGTGAAGCGCAATATTGCCAAGTTCGGCGGCGACAAGAACAACGTCACCGTTGGCGGCCAGTCCGCCGGCGCGCTCGATACCGGCATCAACATGATTTCGCCGCTCGCCACCGGCCTGTTCAATCGTGGGCTCTGCGAAAGTTTCTGCCCGGTCTTCCCGCTCGCCACGAAGGCATCCGCCGAGACGATCGGCGTCTCCTTCTCTGTTGCAGCCGGTTGCGGCTCCGGCACGGGTTCGGCCACCGCCAAATGCCTGCGTAACTTAACGTCGGCGCAGGTGGAGGCGCTCGCCGGAACGGAAAGCGCGCAAAGCCCCTACATATCGAGCACGGCCTTCGGCATAGTGGATGGCCAGATCATACCCGATCAGCCGCTTACGCTTTTCACCAATGGCAATTTCAACCATATGCCCTTGATGAACGGCAATGTCGAAGACGAGCAGAACTTTAGTCTCGCCATCACGGAATATTACTCCGGGCCGCCGCGCACCCCGCCGACAGCGGCTCAATATCTGAACTACGTCAACACGACCTACGCCCCGCCGGCCTATCCAGCCGGAACCGCGGCGAAGGTTCTGGCCCGGTATCCGCTCAGCGCCTATGCGAGCCCGCAGCTCGCGTGGGACAGGCTCGGGACAGATCCGGGGCTATGCAGCGAACGCGCGCTCGACAAGATCCTGGCGCCGCAAATCCCGGTCTACGTCTATGAGTTCGACGACCAGACGGCGCCGTTCTACTTCCCGAAAATGCCAGGGTTCATTGCCCTCGCCTACCACACGGCGGATATCCAGTATCTGTTCCCGGGCTGGCACGGTGGGCCTGACGGCATTCAGCATACGCTTAACAAGAAGCAGACCGATCTGTCCGACACGCTCGTCGCCGCATGGACGAACTTCGCCTGGACCGGCAACCCGAACGGACTCGGCAACTATCCCTGGCCGCGCTACACCAATGGCACAATCAAGCCGGCCTGGCTGATCGAGGACCTGCCGGTTCTGTCCACCTTGACGGACCCGCAGTATTCAGCGATCCGCAATTGCGACTTCTGGGACTCGCTGAGCGCGACCAACTGAGCGAGGTCAACTCCGTCCGTGCCGGAGCGTGCTGTTAGATAACTAAGGGCGACGGCCATGACACCGGCCGTCGCCTCGCCGCGTCCGAAACTACGCGACGTCAGCGGCAAAGGCCTTTGCCCTCGGACAGGGCGTGCGATATGGTCGTAGGCGTCGGTCTTGACATCGACGCCTCCGGTCAAACGACAGGTTTGAAGATGAAGACGCGCGAATGGGGCATTCTGGTCGCGGCGCTGAGCGCTTTTTTCGCCAACGGTGGCGCCTTTGGACAGGCGCCGAGCCAGGGTTCAGGAGCAGGCGAACCGCTTAGCGATCAACAGGCTAGCGCCTCGGAGCCTGTTGCGGCACGAAAAGGCGAGGCCGGTCCAGAGCCGCGGCCCAGCGCGTCCGCGGTCCCGTTGACGCCGTCGAGCCGGGGCAACCCGCTCTGGGCTATTCCGCTGGAGTCCTTGCGCAACACCCGAGAGCGCCCTCTTTTTTCAGCCTCGCGCCGCCCGCCCCCTCCGCCACAGGTCGCGACGGCGCCCAAGGTTAGCGACAGGCCGGCGCAGCCGGCGGCGCCGGACAAGCCCCAGATCACGCTCGTCGGCGTCGTGCGCGGCCTAGGTGTGCAGATGGGGATTTTCGTCGACCAGACCGATCAATCGTCAATTAGGCTTCGCGTTGGCCAGTCGGTCCGCGGATGGACCGTGCATGACGTCGATCCAAGGGCCGCGACGGTCGAAAAGGCCGAGCAGCAGGTGAAGCTCGAGTTGCCGGGGCGCAACACGGTGACCGCCGCGACGTCGCCAGCTACGGAAGAAACCGCCGTTGTGCTAACTGGGCCAAGCGGTCCAATTCATGGAACTCCAGTTGGGCGCATTAAACCATTCGCGACTGCCGATCGATACAAATGATCGCGTGTTCGACCGCCTCCCCCGGCGGTTTGCGACGCGCAGTATCTTCGAGCATTAACTTCGTAAGCCGGATCGAAACGAGGGGCCTCGCTCACGGCCCGCTCTGCGCAGGATTAGCGTCCCAAACTCGGGCGGTCTTGTCCGCCGAACCAGTGACGACATGTTCACCCTTGGGATCGAAGACAGCGGCATAAACTTCGCCGTCATGTTGCAAGGGCTTGCCGATGGGCTCGCCGGTATTGGCGTCCCAGATGCGCGCAGTCCTGTCCCAAGATGCGGTGACGATGCGTTCGCCCTTCGGATCGAAAGCCGCGGCGTAGACCGCTCCGTCGTGCTGCAGCGGCTTGCCGATCGGTTCTCCCGTGGCGGCGTCCCAGATGCGAGCCGTGCCGTCCTTCGACGCAGTGACGATGCGCTTGCCCTCGGGATCGAAGGCGGCGGCGTAAACCGGGCCGTCATGTTGCAGCGGTTTGCCGATCGGCTCGCCGGTTCGGGCGTCCCAAATGCGCGCGGTTTTGTCGTATGAGGCGGTGACGACGCGCTCGCCCTTCGGGTCGAAGGCCGCCGCGAAGACATAGGCGTCATGTTGCAGGGGTTTGCCGATAGGTTCGCCGGTCTTGGCGTCCCAAATGCGCGCGGTCTTGTCCGCTGAGGCGGTGACGATGAGCTCGCCTGTGGGATCGAAGGCAGCGGTATTGACCCCACCGTCATGCTGCAGCGGCTTGCCGACCGGCTCGCCGGTGTTGGCGTCCCAAATACGCGCGGTCTTGTCTTCCGAGGCGGTGACTATGCGCTCGCCCTTGGGATCGAAAGCCGCAGTGTAGACAACGTCTTCATGCTGCAGCGGTTTGCCGATCGGCTCGCCGGTATGGGCGTCCCAGATGCGGGCAGTCTTGTCCCAAGAAGCAGTCACGACGCGCTCGCCCTTGGGGTCGAAGGCCGCCGCGTAGACCATGACAAGCGTCTGCAGTGGCTTTCCAATCGGCTCGCCGGTGTGGGCGTCCCAGATGCGAGCGGTGCCGTCTCGCGCGGAGGTGACGATGCGATCGCCCGACATTTCAAAAGCGACGCGCGTGATCGCGCCATCGTGATGAAGGGTAAATAGGGAAGGGGCGCCGGGAAGGTCGGGGGCTGCAGGACCTTTGGCCGGTTGATTTTCTTGCTCGGAGGGCCCCGGTGGCGTTGTCGCGGCTGGATCGCCCGCGGTCTGCGCGACCAGGAGCCTAGATTAAGTCGATCGAACCGGCGATGGAGCCAATGTCCCGGAGAGCGCCCAAGCTTTATCGCGCCCCGTCTCTGGCGTACCGGCCCAGAACAGGCTCGCGCTGAGGCACGCCAATGCGGCGCAACGACGCCGGCGCGATACGGCGGAAACAAATGAGACCAATCTCATCATTCTTTTGGCGTGCTCGGACCGAACGCCGCGTTTCCCTTGGCCCAACGTCATTGCATCACTCCCGGTATTTTCTAAGGACGGTTGATTATTGCGCCACGAATAGCAGGAGCCGACCCTTGCCGCAATATGTGTAGGATCAAATATCACACCGCCCTGTTGTTGTTTACGCACGAACGCGCGACGGAAAGCATAAAGTTGGAAAGTCGATGGTCCAAATTCTCGAAGCTTGGCTGGATTGACGCCTACTGATCGAGGTGACTTCGCCTGACAAAGTCGTCACTCTCATTTTGGTGATGGGCGAATTCAAGAGGATGCCGCTGCGCCGCTCTTTTGCAGATGTGGGCGGAGCGCCCCAATCATGTCTGGTCCTGCGATTTCGTCGAGAACGGAACCCATAAGGGACGCAAGTTCCGGATGCTCAGCATCATCGACGAGTTCGTCCGCGAATGCCTGGCGATCCAACTGAGCCGGAAATTCAACTCGATCAACGTCGCAGAAACTTAGCGTCAGGCTGCTGAGGGGCGGGCTAGGTCGTGTCGCGTTGCGACTTGCGGCGCTCCGTTTCGTCGTTCCAAGCGCGACTGAGGCTTTGGTGCTTGGCCAGCGCCTTTTGGTCAAGCAGGTTCGCGCATTCGATCATCCGGAGGTCCCCGAATGTCTTGATCGGCAACTCGACCCTTCTCGCATCCCCCTGTCTGACGACGGCGGCGTCTCGATCCAGCTCCAGCGGTAACTCCAGCGTCTCAGGTCGGTCGAGAACTGAGAAGAGGTACGCGAGGCGTTCGGCGCCCTCGCCGAATTCGTCGGCGATCGTCGCCCGGTCATCGAGCGTTACCAGTCTGTGGCCGAAGGCGTTCGTTCCATAGATCGCGTGCAGGCCGGCGCCAAAGCAGACCTCTTCTTCAAAGCCGCCCGATTCCAGGATTGAGAACGTGCGAACCAAATGGTCGTGCAGCGATCCCTCCTTATGGGGGAGGTTCGTAGCGCCCCGCTTCCTCAGAAAGAGGCTTAGCCTCTCGAATCTGCCGCTCCTGCGTTTCCTCACCTTGAATATCAGGGTCTGGCGCAGCTGCATGCATTTTCGCGAGACGCCGCGGCCTGCGTGGCGCATGCGGGCGGGAAACATGATGGCGCGGTTTCTCTTGGGCAGGACCGCCCTGGCGATGTCGCCGTGCTCGTCGAGGAATACCGTCTCGCCCGCCCAATCCGGCTCCCACGTCTCGTTCATGAACAGGATCGCCGTATATTCGTCCGCGCGGTTCGAGTCGGTGTGGAAATAGCCATCGGTGCCGTAGGTGTAGCCGTTCAGGTAGCATCGGATGAGCGCGGTGTTCTTCAAGCGGGTCAGATTGAGGAAATTCCATGCGACGTTCAACGCGTCGAGCTCATTGTGCTCGTCCAGCAGATAAGCGACGTCCGCCAGATTGTGCCTGCCCGCGGCGACGAACTTCCGGCTCCAGTGGCCATGCGGGTCGGTCTCGGAGTTCGAGCGAGATCCGTAGGCCATCGATGCGTTGGCGACGAGCCGTGCGAGGTTTTCGTAGAGTTCGGGCGGCAGGAACTCGTCTAGGATCACGATTTCGTCGCGCAAGAGGCGGTCCCCGGCCAGTTCCACCAGCACCGCGGACCGCGCCCAGTCGCCGATTTCAGGGAAGGTCCGGAGCTCTCGACGTAGCTTCCGCCAAACCCGACCCGCAATCAAGGACGATGCGGGCCCCCGCCGCGCGCCGGATCTGATGCCGCGACGACGGCGAAGCATTTGCAAAAGCAGGGGGCCGCCGGGGCTTGCCTTGCCTAGCGTCAAAGCCGACATTGGGGCGACCGTGACCGCCTGCGCGAGCGCGAATGGAAGCTTTATTCGCCAGCCTCCAGGGAGGCGAAGCCCTTCGCACACGACTGCTCGCCCTCGTCGGCGAAGCGTCCGATCTGGCCGCCGCGAGTAGGATCGACCTTCACGTGATGACCTTCGCGTTCACCGACGATGAACTCGCCCGCGCACTGGCGGAGGCAGCGGCGCGTCGCCCGAACCTGACCGTCCGCATTCTCGCCGACTGGAGCCAGCGCACCCGCGCGCGCGGCCAGCAGGTCGGCCGCCTGATGCGGCTCGACCTGCCTAATCTGCACGTGCGTTACAAGAAGGACCAGCCCTACCTTTGGGATGTGGAGGCGGGACACGTGCGGTGGTCCTACGCCGTCAGCCGCGGCCTCTTGCATCACAAGACGCTCGGAGTACTCATCAACCGACGCCCCTGGCGACTGGTCTGCGGTAGCTTCAACTGGACGGCGAGCGCGGCGCGGAGCTATGAAAACCTCCTTATCGTCACGCCGGACCAGATGGGTCCGCGCCGTCTGATGGCGCGCGTCGAACTTGAGTTCGAGGCGCTATGGTCGGATGGCGCCGCCGCGCTCTCGGTCGAGGAAGCGGACCGGCATTACCAGGCGATCGTCGAAGCCTACGGCCGCGATTCGTCGATCTCGCCGGCGGCGATCGAGGGCATCGAAGGGGCAGGGACCGCGCCGCTACGAATTCTTGATCCCGAGGAGTTTCCCACAGGTCAGGAGAGCGAATGCGTGGAAGGCCCGGACGAGCCGCTGCGCGAGGGCAGGCCAAGGGTCGAGGTCGCCTTCAGCGCCCGCCGTCCACAAGATGCAAGGAGTCGGCGCGGCTACGCCGATTGCAACCGGAGGCAACGCTTTCCGCTCCACACGACGTCGGGCAAGGCCAAGCGCGTTCCGCTGACGATCACCAATCTAGCGCTCGACACGATGTTTCGCGCCGCGGCCGGGCAGACGCTGAAGATCGCGATGTATGGATTATCCGCGCGCGTAGCCGAATATAACGCGCTGCTGGACGCGGCGCGGCGCGGGGTCCGCGTCCTCGCGCTGCTCGATAGGGCCGTTGGATCGGACGTCGTCGCCCGCCTCGCGGCGGCGAGGCGGCTCGAAGGCCTCGCCGTCGAGGTCCGCACGGCCGGCCGCATGATGCACCAGAAATACGTCCTGATCCAGGAATCGTCGACTGTGCTGACCGGAACGGCGAACATGACGACCGACGCTACGGCGCGCCATTCCGAACATCGCATCCGCATCAGCGGCGACGCCGATCTCGCCGCGCAATTCTCCGCGGATTTCGACACGATCTGGAATCGGTTGGCGCCGGCCACGGACCTCTTCCCCGGCCTCAAGCCTGGCGATTTGCACGACGGGAGAGACGAGGATGAGGAGCAGCAAGATTAAAGACAGAGAGGGCCGAGACCCTCCCTGTTAACAGCGAGGTCAACGTAAAGCAGCCTCCACAAAAAAGTAGTCGAAATGCCTACACGTGTCAACGAACAGCTTCTGACGAACGTCGCACTCTACATGAGCATGAGGAACCTATAGCCTAAGCGTTTTGGCCGAACCCGAATCGCCAGTAGGGTGCGAGCCGGATGGATCGGAAGGCGATCGCCGCCGCGCGTCTCGTCATCGATCGGGGGATTACGCGTTGCGCTTTCCGTTTTGGGCGAATATTTCTAATTGGTCACCGTCTTACGGACGCTGGCGCCAGGTCGACTGGGGAGGTTGCGATGGAAGTGAACGTGATCCGCACCTTGACGGAAGCGCGGGCGCACGACAGGCGCAGGCCCGCGCTTGTGGAGGTGCCGGGCGAGCTGGCGCCGGTCGTGGTTGCGCTGACGCGTGTTCTACGCCAGCCGTTCGAGCGCGATCCTGCCGGCAGGGTGGGCCCGCGTCGACCTCCACGGCGTCCCGACCGCGATGGTCGCCCCACAGGCGTAATCGTCACCAATATCGGCCCCGGCAGCCAGGCAGCGGTCGCGGGCATGGCGCGCGGCGACGTGCTGTTGCGCTATGATGGCGTCCCGATCGACGGACCGGGGCGTCTGCGACGCCTCGCCGAGCGCGGCGGGACGTCCCGACACATCGTTGACGGGATGCGCGGGCCGACGGAGATGCGCTTCGAGGTTCGCGGCGGCTCCCTCGGCATGACCGTCTGCGCCCTTTTCCCTTCGAGATGGCGCGCATAACGGGAAAGCGGCGGCAAGGGTTCCGTTTATGAGCGCGGGCCCTTGGGATCCGGTCGTCGCCGAGTCGCACTGGCGCAGATACAGAGCCAGTCCCGTCGTCATGCGCATGCAGATGCAATTATTCGGACCGCGCGCCCGGCGGATGGCGGTTTCCGACGTCGCCATCTGGCGGTTTCTGCGCGCTCTGCGATCGGCCGCCGAACTGGACCCGTTTCGAATCTGGCTGGTCGGATCGCGGGTTGAGCCCGGCAATCTTAACTCCGACGTCGATCTCGTACTCTCGCCGCGCGAGGGCTTCCCGCCCGCCGACGACGCCGTCGAGCGCGCACTATGGCATTGTCGAAGCCGGGGACTCTACGCGTCCAGTCCGGTCTGCGTCGTCGATCCCTGCTTTCGGCCTGGCGGCCCAGCCACCGCTGTCGCCGCCCTGCATTCAGGATTCCTTCTTGCCGGCGTCAAGCTGCTCTCGCCGAGGCTTCTGCGCGAGGCGGTCAGCGGCCAGCTCGAGGGGTGTCGGCCCGTCGGGCGGTTCTGCGTCGGATATTCCCGGCGCGCCGGCGACACAAACTACTACCACAAGCTTCCGGTCGGCCAGTTCGGCGGTGCACAATTCCCGTATCTCCGGCCGGCGATCGAAATCGGCGGCAGGGCGATCCGCAGCCACGAAGCTGATGACCGGCGCCAGGCGCCCGAGCCGCGCATGGGGATTGACTTTCGATTCGCGCCGTCTGTAGGTTCGTGAATGTAGTGACGGTGTTAGTTCGCCCGCGGCCGTTCTCATTCCCGCGCCTGCGGCGCTGTCCGGACTTATTTCCGCCTCTTGGTTTCCAGGGCGGCGGGGGGTGTAGAGTGGACGCCTGGCTGGTCGGTCGCCAAGGTTCGCGTTCAGTGTCGGCCTCGCTGGTCGGCCTGGATCGACTGACCGAATTGCGTCCTGTCTGGGTTTCGCTACACGAACATCACGCGGCGCTGCAGGCAAAAGGCAGGACCCGGGCGCTGGGAACCCTGTCCGATCTGGAATCGTCATGGCAAGCCCAGCGTCGCCACTGTGAGCGCGCGCTCAATTCGGAAAATGCATTCCTCGTCCTGGCGGAATATCGTTCGAGCGCCGTAGGATATGCATTGGTCGCCTGTCGCCGCCATCCTCTCTGGTCTGAAGGAAGCTTCGGGAGCCTCGAGGTTCTCTGTGTGCGGCCGATGGGCTCGGGATCGCCGAGCCTTGGCTCGCTGCTCTTGCGCGGCCGTATCCTCCGCGCGCTCCTGCGCGCCTCGATCCAGGAGGCGAGGCGTCGCGGTCTTTCGCATTGGTCAGCGATCGCCATGGAGGCCAACGAGGGCATGCGAAGCGCGATCGAACGGCTCGGCGGCGAGCGCGCTTTCGTCACATACCGGGGGTTCGTCGCGGAGGCGGCGCGCCGATTGGAGGGTCCGGGATCGCCCGGGCGCCCGCGAACGCGCGGGACGCCGGACCTCGACGCGGGAATGGCCGAGGGCCGGATCGACGCCGCTCCGGCGACGATTGAGGACTCGGCCATCGGGAATAACGGAGGGATAATGTGACCGACGAAATCCATGCAACTGGGCGAGCTCACGCGCGGGATCATTCGGCGATCGGACCGGATGATCTAGCGCATTTGCGAAAGATCCTGCGCTTCTATCCCGGCGCCGAGGAAATGCTGCACGTCGTCCGCAAGGTCTCTCCGATTGGATTTCCCATCAACAGCTTCGCCGATCTTGAGGATGGATTGGGCGGCGCCGACGTCACGCTGAGAATCGGTGGGCGCGAGCTGCCGCTGCGAACCATCCGGCGCTTCGTGCCGATGAACTACTTCCCGGTCGCGAACGAGAACGATCTGATCGCCAAGTTCGCCGAACTCCGGCGACGCGCCGCGTCCGCCACGCGAAGATCGCGCAGCAGGCGGGGGAGGGCGCCATAGCCCTTCGAAGCCGAAAACCCGACGGAGGAAACACCCGTTAGAGGGGTTGGAGAAGCAAGATGGTCGAACCCGAACTCGATCTCTCCGCACATGAACTTTCCGCCGGCGACGAGGTCGCCGGAGCGGAAGAGTGTTTCTGCGAGCTATGCGGCGGCGAATGTTACACTTGTTGGGACTGCACGGCGGTCTGCGACACCGCCCCCACCGAATGCTTTTGCTCCACCTGCTTTTGCGAGGGCTGTGTTGCCGGCAACAGCGATGGCGCCAGTGATGGCGCTCTCGCGCAGAATGACGGCAGCGATGGCGGCGGTGGCAGTGACGGTGGCGGCGACGACGGCGACGATGGGGGCGGTGGAGACATCGGCGACGGAGCCAACGAAAGTGTATGATGCGGACGATGCCGGCGAAACGGCGGCGGCTCCGCCAGGATGGCTGTCGTCCGTCGACCGCGTCGTTTCCGGCCGGGGCGGGCTAGTCTCGTCGTTGAGACCGCTCGAGCCGCCGTTCGGCCATCCCCGGCTGAAGATCTATTCCGCCTTGATGGGCGATATTGGGCGCCTGCTTGGCGGGGAGGGCGCCTATCACGAAATGCGCCCGAGCGCGACGGGACGGTCGTTTGATGAGCGTCTCGCACGCGGCATTGCCATCGCCGAGGCTATCGAGCGCCATGCCAGCTGCATGTGCTCAGGCCATGAAATCGTCACCGCTTCGGCCGCCGAGCTCGGCTCCGCCGCGATGGACCTCAACTCGGTTCCACGCAGTTCCGTCCGGGAGCTGCGGGATCGGCGCTGCGGAGTGCCGCCGCCCGATCGCAACGCTCCGATGCGATGGGTGGAAAGCATCGACCTGCTGTCCGGCCGGCGAGTTCGGCGCCCGCCGTAATGGCGTTCATGCGGATGCATCCACTTCCGAACGAGCGGTTCTGGCTACAGATCTCGACCGGTTGCGCCGCGCACACGGACATTCGCGCCGCGCTCGCAGCGGCCATTTGCGAGGTGATCGAACGCGACGCGGTCGCACTGACCTGGCTTCAGCGCCTGCGCCTGCCGCCGCTGGACCCCAAGGCGGTCCCCCCGGATTCCCAGGAGATTATGGCCTGGTGCGAACGGAACGAGATGCGGACCCACCTCTTCGATGCGACCTCCGACCTCGGCGTTCCAACGGTCTACACGGTGACCGTAGCGCCGGCGGACCCGCGGATCGCCCAGCTCGTCGGCTGTTCGACCAGCGTGACGATCGAGGACGCCGTGCATAAGGCCGTCACGGAATTGTGCGTCGCCAAGCTCGCGGTGCAAGGCGCCGGGCGCCGCCCGACGACGTCGCGTCCTTCGCCAATGTGCTCGACGGCGCGGTTTACATGGCGCGGCCCGAGCGTCGCCATGCGCTCGACTTCCTGCTGGAAGGCGTCGAAGCGCGGGCGAAGACCATCCCGCATGACCTTGTCGAGCGGCCCGAGGACGCGCTTGACGCGTTGCGTTCGACGCTCGCACGACGCGGCGTGCAGGCCTATGCGGTCAACCTGACGACCCGGGAAGCCGAGGCCGTCGGACTTTCGGTCGTGCGGGTGATCATTCCTGCATTGCAGCCGCTGACCTTCCGCCCGCTCGCGCAGTACCGCGGCCATCCCCGTTTGTTCGACGCGCCGGCCGCGATGGGACATACCGTGCATGCGGAAGCCGATTTGAACCCCTGGCCGCAGCCGTTTCCATGACGGTCATGAAGTCCGGGTGATGCGCGCTTGCTGCGACAGCTTTGTCGGCCATGGCTCGGAGCCTCGCCAGGAGGCGGAGAGAGGCTCGCACCGCGATGGAAGAGATGAAGCGCAGTGTTTTGACCTGCGGCGATTTCGGTCGGTCGATGGCCGCCGTCCTGCCGGGCTGGAAACCTGTAGACCTCGACGCGGCCGCTGACGGGGCAAGTCTGAAGCAGAGACTCGCGGCGACAGTGTCCGGCAGCAGCTTCGTGCTGTTTGCCTCCTGGCGCGAGCGGCAGGACGTGACCCGACTGCTCGACCGGCTGTGCCACGAGGCCGCCAAACCCTGGATCCCCATCGTCGTCGAGCATCCCTGGGTCAGGGTGGGGCCGGGTATCGCGCCCGGTCAGACGCCCTGCCACAAATGCTTCGCGCTGAGGCGGCTCCAGCATGACCCCAGCCCGGATCTTTCTCTGGCCCTGGAGGCGGCCTACGCGAACAACTCGCAGAAGGGCGTGCGGGGATATCTACCGCACCACCTCAGGATCGCCGCGGGCCTGACAGCCTGGGTCGAAGACAGGCTGCGACCGAATGACGACCAGCGTTCACCCATCCTACGTTACCATATGCTCCGCAACGAGATTGAGCTCAACTATGTGGTCGGCGTCCACGGTTGCGACCGCTGCGATGCCAAACGCCATGCGCGCACCAACGATTCCATCCTCGCCTGCTTCACGCCTCTGGTCGAGCATGCCGCGGCTCCCGTCGCGGCGGATGCCGGAGCGCCGCGCGAATGACCGATCTCGTCACCGCCGATTCCATGGCGCGGGCCGTGGCGACCAATCCGGACATCGTCGCCCCGACGCGACCCAAACTGTGCGACGGCCTCTGTCTCGTCTCGGTCCCCGGCGGACTCCTCATTGAAGGCGCCGCCGAACGACAATATCTTACGGGGCGCGCTACCGTCGATCTGCTGCCGCGCCTCTTGCCAGCCCTCGACGGGCGGGATGATGTCGAGGGCGTTGCAAGCCGGATCGGCGCGCCCGTCCCCAACGTGCGCGCCGCGGTGGCCCTCCTCTACATGCGCGGGGTCATTGAGGAGGGCGGCGGGCCGCCTCCCCGGGATGAAGCAGATTTCTTCTTCTCGCGCGCGGCCAATTCCACGGCGGTCAATGCGAACGGCGCCGAGGCGAAAGCCCGGCTGAATCGAGCGAAGGCGCTCATCGTCGGAGAAGGCCGCTTCGCGACGGATCTCGTTGATCTGTTGCGCCGCACGGGCGTCGGAAATTGTTCGCTTGTTTCCCCAACCCTCGCCGTTCCGACGCTTGGGTCGTGGAGCCCGAGCGACAGCGCGCACGCGATCGTGTTGGTTCTCGACCGGCGCGTCGCGTCAGAGGTCGACGCCCTCTGCCGACGCATCGAGGCGCCCTGGATGTGGGTGTCGCCCGGGCGCCGGGAACTAGGGCCGGTGTTTCAGGGCGCGGCGAGCGCCTGCTGGCGCTGCGCGCGGCTCGCGGGGGTGGCGACGGACGAGCCCGAAGTCCGCATGAGCGATCCCGGAATCGAGGCGCTGATTCTGGGACTGGCCGCGGGAAACGTGGTGCATTTGCTGTCGCGCGTCGGCTCGATCCCGGCGCTGCGGTTCGTCACGCGATTCGTGAATGGCGCGCCGCGTCCGAGCGCTGAATTCGTCGCGCGTCGAGCAGACTGCCCGACCTGCCGCCCGCTGCCATCGGGGGAAACCTGGTCGACGCCCCGATCGGCGGCGCTCGTCTACGAAGATTACGTCGAAGCCGCGCCGCCCGACTTGCTGGATCCGCGCGCGCACCGGATCCACTACGTCCCGTCAAACATCGCGCTGCAGCGAGTTCGAGAAGCAGCGGCCGACCCTGCGCAATATCGCCTTGCCGGTTTCGCCGGACCTTTCCGAGGACGCTGAGCGGGAACCCGGCCGGGGCCGATTGTCGCTCGCCGAAGTCGCGCTGATTTCGGAGCGAGTCGCGGGCCTGCGCAAATCTGCCGACGCCAAGCGGACGCGCTGGGCGCCGACAGGCGGCAATCTCGGGTCGGTGCAACTCTACTGGGCGACCCCCGACATCATCGGTCTCGAAACGGGACTTTACTTTTACGGCGCCGCCCAACACCGGTTCTCGATCCTTGGCGGCGCCGCAGCGTATGACGGCTTCCTCGCCGCGCTGCCTCGCCAGTTTTCCGATGCCGCCGGCGGGTTTCTGCTGTTCACCGCGGCGCTGGATCGGGTAAGCCGGAAATACCACGCGAACGCCTATCGCCTGGCGGGAACTCGACGCAGGTTGCGCGCTGGGGCAGCTGAGGCTCGTCGCGCGCGCGCTCGGCTTTCGCACGAGAGTTGCTTCCCGATGGGACGAGGGTCGGATTCGCGATCTGTTGTGCGCACAGCCCGGCTCTGAGCCGGTGACGGCGATTGCCGCGCTCGACCGGGAGTGCGTCGCATGAGCGAGCATGGTTTCGGGATGGGGCTCGTCGCCGAGGTCATGGCGGCGAGCCGCGCCAGCGCGGCCGGCCCCCTCGACGGGGAAATACCCGCCGCGCTGCTCGGCCATCGGCTCGGCGTTCGCCCGACGGCGCCGGCGCCGTTGTCGCCCCAACGGGTCGACGCCGCGCTCCGGGCGCGCAAATCGGTGCGAGCCTTTTCGTCTCGCCCCGTTCCGGCGAGCGCTATCGGCGCGAGCATCGACGCGGGAATCGCCGCAGACGGCGAATTGTGGCCCGATGAAAACGCGCGCGGGGTCGACCTAGAGCTCGTTTTGATCGCCTGGTCGGTCGACCGGCTCGCGCCCGGCATCTACGTTCGCGAAAGTGAGTCCTTCCGGTTCGTCGGGGACCCGCCGGAGCGCGGCGCGCGGGGTTCGGTGGCGCTGCAGCGCGGGCTTCAGTCGGCGCCCGCGCTCCTCCTGGCTTCCGGCAATCTGCTTGCGTCCTGCGCGCGCCACGGCGATCACGGCTACCGCCTTCTGCTGTCGCGCGCCGGCGCCGCTTGTTATACGGCCTGGCTCGCGGCGATCGACGAGGGGCTGGCGGGCGTCGTCTTCAACGGGTTCCAGCCAGCGGCCGCGCGTCACATATTCGGCCCTTCGATGGCTCGACGTCAGCTGTTCGCGCTCGCGCTCGGCTATCCCGCCGATGGCGCGCCGACATGACGAAGCGACGCGGCGCCAGATGACGAACGATTCCGGCTATGCCGCCCTGATGCGTCAGCTCATGACCACCCGCCTCGTCGAGCAGGGCTGGATTCGCACCGACGCTGTCGAACGGGCCTTCCGCAATGTCCGCCGCCATCTCTTTGCGCCCGACATCGCGATCGCGGACGCCTATGGCGATCGTCGCATCCCGCGGGCGCAGGGATGCTGCCTCACGCCGGCCGCCCTCACCGCGAAGATTCTCGAGCAGCTCGAGGTGCGGCGTGGTCAGCGCGTTCTCGAGATTGGCGCCGGCAGCGGTTACAATGCGGCGCTTCTGGCCGATCTTGTAGGGCCGGAAGGCGAGGTGGTCGCCGTCGAGATCAGCAGGCCCCTCGCTGAAGCCGCGCGGCGGCATCTCGGGCAGGCCGGCGTCCGCAACATCCGGGTCGTCTGCGCCGACGGCGAGTTCGGCTGGGCCGAGCGTGCGCCATATGACCGCATCCTGCTGACATGCGCCTCCGATCGTGTGTCCCCGGACTGGGCGCGGCAGCTGGCCGTGGACGGGCGCCTACAACTGCCGATTGTCCTCAGCGGCAACGTGCAGAGATCGGCCTCGTTCGTGCGAACCGATGACCAGACCTTGACCTCGACCTCCGTCGTCGATTGCTTTTTCGTCCCGCAGCGTGGCGCGAACGACGTCTGGAGCCGTTCATGGATACGTCTGGAGCCCGCCCGGGGACTTTCGGCGGCGTCTGACGACCGCGCGATCGACCCCGCGGAACTGCGTTCATGTCTACGCGCGCCGTGGTCGGACCTCGCCACGGGCGTTGCGGCGCGCGCTTCGGAAATCGGCTCCGGACTTTACGCTTGGCTGGCGACCAGGGACGGACGCTGCATCACGTTCCTGCAATTCGTCGCGGCGTACAGGCGGACCGTATTCGCGGACCTCGCGGGGGGAACGGAGCCCGGCGCGGCGACGATCGGGCTGTTCGGCGATGGTCGACTCGCCATACTCGCGCCGATGCGCCGCGGCGATCGTGGTCCGCCCGGCGTGGAAGCCCCGATGGAACTGGCCTGCCGCAGCTATGGCGGCGCCGAGGCCCTCGCCCTCGTCCTGAAAGACCTTGTGCGATCCTGGGCGGCGGCCGGTCGCCCAGGCAGCGATCGGCTGGTGATCCGCGTGGCCCCACACGGGGGCGACCTCGGCGAAGCCAGCCATGCGCGCACCGTGGAGCGGGGGGATTGCCTCGTCCGCTTCGACTGGGCTCTCGGGCCGTCGGGAAAATCCCAGGCGGGCGTTTCCCCTCGACCGCGCCCTCTTTCCATAAAAATCGAACCGTGGCGCCCGGCTCCGCAATTTGCTCGCCTTCACGAGGGCAACGGCACGCCTACCCGCGGTATCGGACGTCCGGATTCGCGCGCTTCGCCCAATAGCGGACCCACGACGCGATAATATTCGAGCATGAACCGGATCTGGCAGTAGAACAGTAGCAGATAGCGCAATTGCGCGCGAAGATCGGGTCGTTTCAGCCAGAGGGATCCCATCAGTCTGACGAGATCATTCTCTCCGCTCCCATAGCGGCCGAGACGCCCCGCGAGCAGCATTTCCGGCCGGCTGAAGCCGATCGGCTCGACATCCGCGCGGCGCGTGGGGCTCGCCTCGACAAAGGCGGCGAGTCGGCGCCCGAAAGCCCGCGGCTCGTAGATCCTGTTGAGTAGCCAGGCAGCGCCTTCCGTGAGCTGCGTCCCGGTCATCAATTTAGGACGAAAATTCGACTCGAGGAATTCGCCGCCGCCGACGCGACCATGGGAGACAATGCGACCCTCCGCGAGCATCCGCGCGTAGAGCGGCGTCGCGAAAGGCGCGACGAGCACGCTGAGCGATATCGCCGGGACCGGCAGCGTCTCTATGAAGGCGGCCTGGCGCTCGAAGATGGCTGAATCGTCGTGATCGAATCCGACGACTATGCCGCAGGTCACCATGATCCCGGCGCGTACGATTTTCCGGACTTCGGCGGCGAGGTCGACGCGCATGTTTTGCCGCTTCAGCGTTTCGGCGAGGCTGTCCTGATTGGGCGTCTCGATGCCAACAAAAGCGATCCCGAGTCCGGCCTCCGCGCATAGGTTCAGCAGGGCCTCGTCGCGCGCGAGATCGATCGAGGCCTGCGTTGAGAATCGCACGCGCCCCGCCGGCCTCGCCCGGTTCCATTCCGCGACGCGTTCGAGCAGGGTTTGCGTGCGCCGTCGCATCACCGTGAAGTTGTCGTCGGCGAAGAACACGCCGCGGTAGCCGAGCCGGTAGAGGACGTCGAGCTCGCCGATGACCTGGCCAGGCTCCTTCCAGCGCTGCTTGCGGCCGAGGTACTGAATGACGTCGCAGAACTCGCATTCGAAGGGACAGCCGCGCGAGGTCTGGATCTGGGCGGTAAGCGCGCCGCGACGCGGATAGAGATCCCAGCGCGGGATCGGGCTGCCGCCCAGATCGGGGCGCGCGCCTTCGTAATCGGCGGCCCAACGGCCGCGGCCGATGTCGGCGAACAGGCTTGCAGCGATCTCCTCGATCTCGCCGCGCACGACGATGTCCGCGTGCGGCCGGAGATCCTCTGGGTTCAACGTGACGTACGGGCCGCCGAACAGGACGAGCTTGCCACGACGGCGGAACTCATCGGCGAGTTGAATCATGCGGTCACGCTGGGACACCTTGCCGGTGATCCCGATGACCTCCGCCTCGGTTTCGAAATCGATCGCATCTATCCGCTCGTCGCAGATCGCGACGCGCCAATCACCCGGAACGAGCGCCGCGATCGTCGTCGTCGACAGATCGGCGAAATTGACCGCCTTCGCGATGCGCCACGCCTCGAGCACTTCCAGGCTATGGTAGCCCGGAGATCGTTCAGCGGGATTGATTAGGTAGATCGAAGGCGCCAAGGCGAAGACATCCAGGCAAGATGCGGATGGTCGATGAGCCCTTCCTCAACTCGTAGCAGTCTCGATAAATTCCGTCAACGCGAGGCGCCGGCGAGCGGCTGGTTGACGGGGTCACGAACGGGCCGAAACGCGGGGCGCAGCGACGCGACCGAATAAGCGCGGCTCACTCTCTGAACCGGCAGGCCTTATATCCGGATATCTGCTCCACGACCCGGTAAGGGTGTTCGTGCGCCATTTCAAGCAAGCGAGCGAGCCGCGGAACGTCAACCCTGATGGCACGCGATCCTCAAACGGCGGCCGAGGAACCGTCGGACGTCCTCGAGAACTTCAAAGGCCGCCGCCGCAATCGTTCGCGATCGTTGCGGGACCTATTTCGCGGACCTTTGATTGGCCGCCTGGGCCGTCCGATCGTCCGACGGAAGGGAGCCGCCGGCTTCGCGCCGTAGCGGCTGACATCAACGGGTTGGCCACGGGATTTGTCTTTGACAGACTGACAGCGCGCAAAAAAAAGTGACGGCCACGCGAAGCGGCCGTCACATTCCTATAGTTGGTCTCGATGCCTTTTAGGATTAGTAGTTCGGACCGTAAGTATAGGGCAGAATTGTATCCCAGAAGTCGCACTTATGAAGAGCCGAGTATTGTGCGTCTGTGTAGGTCGACAACACCGGAATGTTCTGCGACAGGTAGGCCGGCTTGACCGTGCCGTTCGGGAATTTCGGCCAAGGATAGTTTCCGAGCCCGTTCGGGTTGCCCGTCCAGGCGAAGTTCGTCCAAGCGGCGACAAGCTGATCGGAGAGATCGGTCTGCTTCTTGTTCAGCGGATGGATGAAGCTCGGCGGGGCCGGTCCACCATGATAGAGCGGGAACAAATACTGTATATCGCTCGTGTGATAGGCGAGGAACTGGAACCCCGGCATTTTTGGGAAGTAGGACGGCGCCGTCCGGTCATCGAATGAATAACCATACAACGGCACTTGCGAGGCGAGGAGTTTGTTATTGTGCCGGGCGACGCACGCGTCGACCGAATCTGACACGACCGCGTCCCACGCCAGCTGCGGCGACGCATAGGCCGAGAGCGGGTACTGAGCGAGAACCTTCGCCGCGGTCCCCGCCGGGTAAGGCAGGCCGGGCGGCACCGCGTTAGGCGCGGTATAGGTCGTGTTGACGAAGTTTATGTACTGCGCCGCGGTCGGCGGCGTGCGAAGCGAGTTGTCCGTGTTGGTGAAATATTCCGTAATGCCGAGACTAAAGTTCGCTTCGTCGAAGGTGCGCCCGTTCATCATTGGCATATGATTGAACTGGCCGTTATGCCAGGCTTGGATCGGCTGTTGCGGTATGATTGCGCCGTCGATAAGCGGGCCGGATATATAGGCGCTTTGGGCGCTGGCCGTTCCCGCCAGCGCCTCGACCTGCGCGGCGGTCAGATTGCGCAGACATTTGGCGATTGCCGTGTTTGAGCCGGAGGTGCACCCGGCCGCGGCCGCAAAGCCGTTGCCGCGAGACAGGGCGATCGACAGCGGGGTCAAATTGACCGGGACGGCGCTTTCGTAGATCGCCCGATCGAACAGGCCCGTGAACAACGGCGATACGACGGCGACGCCAGTGTCCTGCGCGCCCGCGGACTGGCCGCCGACGCTGACGTTGTTCTTGTCGCCGCCGAACTTTGCGATGTTGTTTTTCACCCATTTCAGCGCAAGCAGCTGATCAAGGTTGCCGTAGTTGCCGAAGAGATGGCCTTCATCGTCAAGCGCCGGATGCGCCAGAAAGCCCATCAGATTCAGGCGGTAATTGATAGTGACGACAACAGTCTTGCCGTCAGAGGCGAGTTTGCTGGCGTCATAGTCGTTGCTCTCGCCATCGACATTGCCGCCGCCATGGATCCAGAAAATGACAGGCAGCCGGGCCGAGGGATCGAGGTTCGGCGTGAAGACGTTCAGATAGAGGCAGTCCTCGTTGTTGTTCGCCGGCCCGGCGAAGACGCCAAGTGTGGTGATCTGCGCGCAGGTGGGACCATAGGCTTGCGTCGTCAGCACGCCGGCCCAGGGGTCGTGCTTCTTTGAAGGCTTCCAACGCAGGTTGCCGAGCGGCGGCGTCGCATAGGGTACGCCGAGGAACTCGGCGACGCCATTGTTGATGACGCCCTTGACTATCCCCTCCTGGGTTCCAACAAGCGGACCGGGCGCCGCGGCCGCGCCATGCAGCGAGGCGCATAGGGCGCCAGCTGCCAAGATGGCGCTCAGGCCGAGGCTCGTTTTGCTCAATTTATGGTTAGGTATTCGCGATCTATCAAGGCGCGAGCGCGCGCCTACCCAAAGCTTCGAAAGCTTGGACATGGCTTCCCCCCAATTGCGGCCACCTTATTGATGACCGCCGGAAGCTATCCGCCTTGTTTACCATGTTGTCTTCCCGAAAATTCCGCTTCCTATCATAATCTGGCTGTTACACAGCGTAATTGTGCGTCTCTCGAAACGTTGTCTCAACGCCCTGCTCAACAGACGTGATGGGCGAGGAAAACGATGCGCGCCAGGAGCGCCTCGACCATCTTTCCCCTCGCGTCCTCACCATGGCGACCGAGCACGACGGCGACTCCTCCAGAAGCCCGAAGTTGTGGATAGGGGTATGCCGAAGGGCGCCCGCTGACGGATGGCGCGCTTATCGCCATCGTGGCGTTGAATAGCATCAGGGTCGATCTTCTGCGCCTGGATGTAGACCACGCGGCCACGGCTGCTCGTAACGCTGGCTGATCCTGACTAGCGTCGAGAAGGCGCGCCGATCCGTTCGAAGGCAAGCTTACCGCTGAGATTCCATGAAATTCCGATGTCTACCATAAATTAGCGATTTAGACGTGCGCCGGCCAAAAAAAGCTGACAAGCCAGCGGCCCGAAAAGATCTAACCGCAACTGGCGTCAACGCACTGTTAAGCTGGAGCCGCTGCGGGGTTGCCGGGAGAGGTTCGTCTGCTTATTGGCGCCGGATCGAGCGCGGGCGCCGCGAAAGACCGCGCGTCTGATCGGATCGCGCCTTTTTCGGGTTAAGAATTGCTTGCGCGAACCCAATCTGGCGTCGAAGAACCGCGCACGTCTCGATTGTTAGCGGGATTGCAATCCGACCGGCCAGCGCCCTGCGTCGCGTCGGTCGCGAGATGCGCCTGCCGGTCGAGGGGGCGACGATGCGCCTGCGGCGCCCGATCCGACCCTCACCCGTCTTCCGGCCCAGATCGAGGCCCCAGAAGTCGCGCCTGAAGCGCAGCGTGACGAGCAGTGCTGAAAAAAATAAGCGGGCGAGCATTTTCTATGCTTAGCATATGTCATTTTCCCGGCCTTGGAGGCGCGAATGCGCAGGCACTTAAATCAACTGATGAGAATTGCACTTTTCTTGATCGCCATGCCCGCGGCATCGGTCCTCTTTCTGGCGACGGCGCACGCGGCGCCCGGATCGGGACGGGCGATCGACGCGAGCGTGGCCGAAGGCGACAACGTCGCCGTCCTCGTCAATATTGATAAGACAAGTCAAACAATGACGGTTTTTTTGAATGGGACTCAAGCCTATGAATGGCCGGTGTCAACCGGCCGACCGGGATTTTCAACGCCATCGGGAACCTTTACCGCCACCTCCATGAACGAAATCTGGTATAGCAAGCAATGGGACAACTCGCCCATGCCGCATGCCGTGTTCTTTATGAAGGACGGCCACGCGATCCACGGCACCCTGGAGGGAAGAAGTCTTGGCAAACCGGTCTCGCATGGCTGCGTGCGAATCTCCCCAGCGAACGCGGCCACCCTGTTTGCGCTGGTCAAGGACAATGGCCTGGAGCATACGCAGGTTGTGATAAGCGGCGAGACCCCGGGCGGTGACTATATCGCCGGGCGAAGCCCGGGCGACGAGTATGTCGCCAAGAGTTCAGACCAGCGGCGCCTATGGAGTCGCCCGGAATCAGACAAGCCCTGGAGCCGGCAGGAGCCAGCCAAGGCCGCCCCAGGACTTTTTCGGGGCGTTATTCGGCGGATTCCGGGGTGACTAGGGACGGGCCTTCGGCGCCTATGGCCAAACCGCAACTCGCAAGCCTCGCCTTAAGAAGCCTTTGTGGAGCTAGGGTTTGCGGGGATCGTCCTTGGCGTCAAAATAATCGATGCCGAGGGGACCCATCCCGCTTACCTGCGTGATATATTCCCCCGACTTCGCCCAATGGAAGTGGACGGTGTTTCCGGGCAGGATGATGACGCTTCCGGGCGGGTACGCTACGAGTTTTTCGGGGTCGAATGCCTGTCCGCGCCCTATATAGAACACGCCGGATATCACGGTATAAATTCGATCCTCGGGATGGGCGTGCGGCATCAGTTTGACGCCCCAAGGCAGCTTCACCCGAACGACATAGGGGCCAGGCTTGGTCGTGTCCCCGATCAGGACGCTGAGCCGGGCCGACTCGGGGAACGCCGCGAAGGGCGTCCATTTCACGTCGTCCGGGAATATCTCGCCCCAGACACCGGGTTTCAGTCCCTTGGGCATTGTGATAGTCCCCAAACAGGCCCCCAAAGACCGGGCGGCTGAAGCTCCCGACGATCCGCTTGATCTAATTGTTTTTTTGGTAGCGGAGGTCCGCTACAGCCATTACCCCTCAACTAGAAACGGCGGAGTTTCCGCTGCGCTTACAAAGCGATTGTCGGGCGACAAGAGTTTGTTCGGGAGCATTGCCGGGGCTTGCCTCGGAGCTAACCGAAACAGACCCCGACAACACATGCTTGGGTTGCGTGCCCGAAGCTACCTTCCTCTCGGGCTTCGGGCCGGGGGGCTTTTTCGCCCCCGATTCCGGCGACGAATTCAACAAATTCCGAACAGTTCTGAGGAAAACCTGCGCATGCGATGTAGAATCGCGCTGACCGGTTTCTCTCGAATCGTTCATCTGACATGTTCCTCGACGGAAGCGATTCGTCCTGCCACGGCGTCTCGCCTGCCTTCTAGGGCTATGCCGATCTCCGGTTTCGGGGTCACAGGCTGTGCCCGTCGGCAGCCTTTACTCAGCCGCCGTAGAGCTGCGAATCATAAGCGCTGGAATGCTCGTCCGCAATAACGCCTCGCACTTTTGTCAAGCACCTTTTTTGCCGATTTCGAACGTCATTGTCGTGGGGACAATTGAGTCCTTCCATCAACGTTGGCAATCGCCAATTGGCGTTTTTTAACCCCTTTTATGCACCATTAGGCGTGTCGCTGCCCAGGAGCCACCATCACTGCATCCATCGCTCGTTGGACAACTTCAAGTACAAGAAGGTGGCATCGATATCGACCACAGCGTGCGGCTCCCTGGTGTGCAACCTGGAGTATCGGGAAGGCGTGTATGACAGCGTCATGGCCTCGACGGAGCCTGAGCATCTGAGCGACTGGCAGGGAAGAGGCGGAAAGAAGTTTTGAGCGTGGGCGAACGAGCTGCGATAGCCAAGGAATCGGGTTGGGCCGCCATCGTGCCCTTGCTGCTTCTGATCCTGATCGACGCCATTGGATTTGCCTTGCTGACGCCGCTTCTGGCATCGGCATTCGCCCCGAAATCGACTTCGGCCATAAAGGAAGGCCTGGCGCCCAGAACGCGTCACCTCGTCTACGGATTTGCGACGGGCATCGCCCCGCTCATGAGGTTCTTCGGCGCGCCGATCCTCGGCCAGCTTTCCGACCGGGCAGACCGCAAGTCCGTCCTCCTGGTCTGCGCCGGCGGCCTTTTCGCCAGCTACCTCATGATCGCTGCCGCCTTTGCCGTCGGATCCGTGCCGCTGCTGATGGCCGGGCGCTTCATCGGCGGCCTCACGGCGGCGAGCCAGGAAGTCTCACTGGCGGCAATCGTCGACGCCTGCCGTCCCGACCGCAAAAAATTCTGGCTAAGCATGGGCCTGCTGGCGTCCTCGCTCGGCTTCGTCATCGGGCCGGCCCTGGGCGGCTTGCTTTCGGATCCGACGATCGTCCCGTGGTTCAATCTTCTCACACCGCTGCTGGCGATCGCGCTGCTGGCTGGCGCCGCCATCGTGCTCCTGGCGTGGCTGTTCCATGAACCGCGCCGACACTCGGCGCCGCCGGTGATCCGGCCGCCACTGTCGCTACTGAGCGGCTTTCGTAGCTTCACCTCCGCCTTTTCCAAGCGCGGCGCGCTACGCGACCTCTCCTGGGTGTTTCTGCTGCAGGAACTCGCGTGGGGCGCCTATCTCTACTTCATACCCGTCCTGTTGCTCCATCACTTCTCGGTAAGCGGCCGGGAGGCCAGCCTGTTCATGTCGGTCATGGGCATCGGCTTCTGCCTGAGCTTTGCCGTCGCCATGCCCATTCTCACTCAGCGCTTCTCGAACGCCGCCATCACCCGCTGGAGTTTGTTCGTCACCGCCGCGCTCATCGCCGGCAGCGCCTTCGGCCCATCGTTGGCCGTCGAATGGCTGCTGATCCTGCCGATCTCCGTGGCGGTAGCCGTGAGCTATGGCGCCCTCATCAACCTCTTCAGCGATACCGCGGTCGAGGACGCCAAGGGTGAGATCCTGGGGATCACGGCCGCGATCAGCTCGCTCTCCTTTGGATTGATCTCCGTCGCCGGCGGCGCGCTCGCAGGATTTGGCGTTGGCGCACCGATCGTGGCGTCGTTTGCCCTCATGACGGCAAGCTGGCTGCTGTTCAGTCTCCAGAAAGTCGGATCAATCACTCCACAACCCGAACGGACGCTATGAAAACAGTGCTGCTCGTGGCGGCTTCGGCGCCCCCCTCTCGGAATATACCGATGATATTCCAAAGCCCATTGTGCCGATCGGCGGCAAGCCGATGCTCTGGCATATCACGGGCATCTACGCCCACCACTACAGTTACGAGAACTTTGTCCTCGCGCTGGGCTACAAGGCCGAGTACGTGAAGTCGTATTTCCTCAACTACCACACACTCCACTCGAACTTCACGATCGACATGGCGACCGACGAGAAATCGATGATCAACCGCTCGATCGTCGACCGGAAGGTCGCGCTGGTCGACACGGGGCTCAACTATGACGGGCGGCCGCTGACCTGAACTCGTACCACTCGGATGAAGACAACCACCTTCGACGACTTGCAGATGAATCCGTCGACCCGAGAAGCTGCCTTCCTTCAGCCACAGCACTATTATCGGTCCTGATCTTGCCCTTGGGCGCTTATCCGGTTCGAAGTTCGAGCTGCCCTTCTGAGGAGATCAGAGAATGAAGCGCAAACGTTTCACTTTTTTGAGGACGAAGCTGAAAGGTATGCGATTTGATTTTGCAGCAAGGGGTTATTAGGTCGTTGCCGGTCTGGAGCGACTGATCGCTGATCATGACTCCCCGCAATCGACCAGGGTCGATTATGATCCAGGTTCAACACGAAGATGCGTGTTATGTACGCGGCGTCGTTCGAAAAATTCAGTCGACCACGGCCGCTTGCGAGGGATGAGTACCTGCGTTAATGTCGTGATGACGCTCGGTAATCTCGCGAAGGCTCAGAACGGACTGCGTCGTGAAAACTGTCTTGGTGACTGGTGGGGCAGGATATGTTGGATCACATTGCGCCAAAGCCTTCGCGCAGGCGGATTGGAATGTGGTCACTTTCGACAATCTTTCGCGCGGTTGGCGGGATGCGGTAAAATGGGGCCCGCTGGTGGAAGGCGACCTTCTAGATGCGGCCGTGCTGGCGAGAGCGCTGAATCGGTACCGCCCAGATCTGGTCGTCCATTTCGCCGGTCTCGCCTACGTGGGTGAGTTTGTTGTGCAACCGTCGCTCTACTATCGCAACAATTGCGTGGGTACGCTGACGCTACTCGACGAGCTCTATAAATCAGGTTTGAACCGAATTATTTTCTCAAGCACTTGCGCCTCATATGGCGTTCCGCTTCGAATCCCCATCGACGAGGAACATCCGCAAGTACCGATCAATCCTTATGGGTGGTCCAAGTTCATCATAGAGCGAATGCTCGACAATTATGGTGCGGCTTATGGTGTAGAATCAGTCGCTCTTCGCTACTTCAATGCCGCGGGATGTGACCCTGATGGCGAGATCGGAGAACACCACGAGCCTGAAACGCATGTGATCCCACTCGCAATCGCGGCAGCTTTGCTGAATGACCGCTGCTTTACAATCAACGGAACTGACTTTGATACGCGAGACGGCACCGCGATCCGCGACTATGTTCATGTGAGCGACCTGGCTGAGGCTCATGTCTTGGCTGGCGAAATGCTCTTGCGGACCGGCGGCCTACACACCTTCAATCTGGGTACCGGCATCGGCACAACCGTGAAAGAGATTGTTGAGGCCGTCAAGAAGGCTGCCGGCAGATCTGTGCCTGTCCAAGTGGGTCCGCGTCGACTTGGCGATCCTCCTGCGCTGGTGGCATGTGCCGAGAAGGCGCGTCGCGAGCTTGGCTGGTCGCCGGTTCGATCGAACATAGACGTCATCGTCGCTACGGCTATGAAGTGGTACGAAAGTCGGCTCTAATACCAGTCGCGTTGAGGTGATCCAAGCACCTATTCACGGATGCCGATGGACATTTTTTTCAGGGGATGCCGATCAGCTTATTCAAGGCGAAAAAGCAATAATCGAGGATGTCTTCATAAGATTTGAAGACATCGTTTGGGAGCCATGCCAATTGTTATCCATACGCCGTTTGCAGGTTCATTCAGAGTTTGAATCAGCCCGCTGTACTGGGTCAAAATCATTTTCCTGTCCACATAACATAGTTAGCGTTGCGCATTTTTGCCGGTCTTGGCCCAGATTTATGCCGCGGTCGGCATGCGAGGCGCGATCGTAGCCTTGTCTTCCGCTTTAGAATCGTTTACCGGCGTGTTTTCGAGCAATTGCGATTAGATTCGGCGCCATCGTAGGGGGGCAGCATAATGTCACGATTAGACCCCCTAAACTACGATCCTCCTAAAGGGACGAAGTTAAAGCCGATGACGAACAACTTCGCTGTCGTGACAGGCGCCGACACCGCCTATTTCCCCTGCGCCCAAGGGCTGGTTAGTTCGATCCGAGACAAGGACGAGGGCAAAGAGGCGCCAATTTGTTTTCTCGACTTCGGATGTAAAGATGAGGAACTCGAGTGGCTAGCGAAGCGCGGTATCTCCGTCGCAAAAGCGGACTGGGACTTCGACTTTCCAGGTCGTGACGTTATGCCGGAGTACTTCAAAGCAATGACCGCGCGTCCCCATTTGCCGGAGTTTTTCACCGACTATGACATCCTTGTCTGGATGGATGCCGATACCTGGTTACAGGACTGGTCCGGCCTTGATCTGTACCTAAGGGGTGCTGCACGCAAGGGCTTTGCCGTCACCCCGGAAGTACATGCCTCTTATGTCGGTTGCCTTGATCGCAGCAATGCGCTCAGGCGTTTTATTTATGACAAGTATGAGAGGGCATTTGGTAGCGCGGTGGCCGAACAATTCCAAGGCAACGCGGTGCTCAACACCGGCGTATGCGGAATGCGCCGCGATTCCGAGCTCCGCCAAGCCTGGATCGAAGCTCTTTCGACAGGGCTAAAAAACGCGCAGCACTACATGGTCGAGCTGTTGTCGATGAACCTGGCGCTCTATCAAAACTTCGAACGGTTCTTTCCGTCCCATATCGACTTGCTGCCTCCATTCTGTAACTGGATGTGCCACCGGTCATTACCTATTCTCGATGAGGAGACCGGCCTATTCCGCAGCCCTACGCCGCCCCACGAGGTCATTAGCATCATTCATCGCACGAGTGACGTGTTGAAACGGCAAGGGGAAGTGGAGATCCGCACGCTAGCGGGTGGCATGGTAAAGAGCACCCTTGAATATGCCAATGGGGCCTATAGCGATCGCAAGCCGATGATCGATACCTGGCAAGAGAATTCCGGCTGGGCGGTAAACGGCTAGTCATAAACAGGCGCCGCCATCGGAGGACCTTATTGAGGTGACCAAGCGATTCCTGTGTTATGCATTGGGCTCACTTGGGGTCTCGTTGCGGTATACCAAAAGCACAACTGGATGTCTGAGACGCGAGAGGCCATCATAAAATGGGAAACCCATACCGTTCAAATCCAGGCTGAAGGAGTAATTATGGACAGCGTAGCGTGACGCTCAGGCGGCGAAGTCCTTCGTCGTCCGCTGACGCCTGTAATGTACTACACAGATCATGCGTCTGAATATATGCTTAATAAGATTGTAGGGTTGCCAATGCCGAGATTAATTCAACGATTTAATCGGGGAAATACCCGAGATTGGATTGATCTACTATTCGGGTTTAGCTGGCTGTGATGAGCGTGATTTGAAAAGAAAATGAGCCATGTCTAACCGCAAGATAGTCCTCTTCGGCGCATTCGACAGGTTCAACTATGGCGATCTGCTTTTTCCAATCATATTTTGCAGGCTGTATGAGACCGCAAATGAAGTTGATAGTGAAATTGAATTTGTAGGTCTACGCCAAAGCAATCTGTGTCGTTTCGGCGGCCATCCGACCAAGCCTGTCTCTTATCTGACCAAGAGCGATAATCTCCCAGATGGCAGCGTTGTTATTGTCGGTGGTGGAGAACTCATCGGGCAAAGCTGGGCAGAAATGCATGGCAGCCTGATACCTCCGTGCCTGACTCTTGTTCCTCGCATGCTCAACAAATTCGTTTCTCACGACCGTCTCAACTGGTTCAGTCGTAATTATTTTGCGGCCCACTGGGAGTTGCCATATGTGATTTGTCCCGACGACTTCGCTAATGAAGTCTCAGTCATCTATAATGCCGTCGGCGCCTTGTCGCTGACACGTAGAGATCGCCCCACAAATGAGAGGGCGCATAAGGCTTTGTCCGCAGCCATTTTTCTGTCCGTCCGCGACGCGGCGAGTGAGAAACTTCTGAACAAGGATCAGAACATTGCCGCGCTATTTCCTGACTCGGCCATGTTGGTGTCCAAGCTGTTTCCGAAGGAAGAGCTACTCGGCCTAGTGAATGCGGAGACGCGACATATCTTGCGCAGCCACCAGAGAGGTCACCTTTGCTTCCAGATCAGTCATGCAAGCGCCAGGCGCCATATAGCCACGATTGCGAACCAGCTTGACCGCCTGCATTCAAAGTTCGCGCTACAGATTGTACTTCTACCGATCGGAAGAGCGGCATTCCACGAAGACCAAACTGCTCTCCAAGCTATCAAAGGCCGAATGCGAAGTCCCGCCATACTGCCAAGACCAAACGGCGTCTACGATATTATGGCCCTGCTGTCTTATGCAAAGGTTGTCGTGGGAACCAGCCTGCATGGAATCATAACCGGCATGTCGTACGGCGTCCCCTATGTCGCTCTGACTGGGGTCGATAAACTGCAAGTCTTCTTGAACACTTGGAGCACCAATGCCCTAAAGGAGCCGGCCAAGTTCGACGAGCTAGTCGAGGCGGTCGACAACGCGATGTCGGTTAACGTCGGGAGTCTTGCCCGCCAAAAGGCCGATTTGAGGAGTTTGACCGAGCAAGGAATGGCCGACCTCTTGCGAGCCGTTCGACGTTGAGTTGACACGCGGCGAACATTGGGGGTAGCGCTACTTATGCGATGGCTTCGGAAGCATAGAGCTAACAACATTTATCAGATGGTTCATAAGCGATGTGTGGTATTGCGGGTTTCTACGGCATGCTCGACTGGGATTTGACCGAGCTGATGCGCATGACCGCTTCGCTCGCTCACCGCGGACCCGACGACGCTGGTTACTACCTCGATCGAAAGCATGGCGTGGGTCTCGGTCACCGCAGACTATCGGTCCTCGACCTCAGCAAAGCTGGTCATCAGCCGATGACTTATGAGGATTCTGGATATTGGATCACATATAATGGAGAGGTATACAATTTCATTGAGTTACGTGATGAACTAGAGAGGAAAGGTTATCAATTTTGCTCTAACTCCGATACTGAAGTTGTACTCGCTTCTTACTTGGCCTGGGGTATTGGAGCGCTGTCACGATTTAATGGAATGTGGGCATTTGCGATCTTTGACCAGAGGCGGGGCAAACTCACTCTGTGCCGCGATCGTTATGGCGTAAAGCCCTTATATTATCATTTTGAAGGTGCGCGGTTGGCATTTGCATCTGAATGCAAGGCTTTTTGGGCAGTTGGCGATGAACTTCGATTGCGTTGGGATAAACGGGGCCTCAAAACCGCGCTGATTAATCCATTTCAGCTTGAAAGCTCGGGGCAAACGTATTTCAGGCACGTCCACAATCTTGCTCCAGGTCACATGCTGACTATAACAGGAGGCCACTTAGAGGTGTCGCAGTGGTGGAACACACTCGATCATCTGCATGAGGCGCCCAACGACTTTGATGAGCAGTGTGCCGCATTCAAAGATCTCTTCGATGACGCCTGCCGAATCAGGATGCGCAGTGACGTACGCGTCGGAACATCTCTCAGTGGCGGCCTGGATTCGAGTAGTGTCCTGTCCAGTCTTTCACGGATTGCACGCGCAAGCCCAGATTCCAGCGCCCGTATCGGTACGAGCCCACCGATGGCATTCATTCATTCATTTCCAGATACCTTTCTTGACGAAACGACAGGCGCTCTTCAAGCGGCAATCTCAGCGGGAACGGATTATCGCCTCATTGCTGCTGAAGCGGGTGACTTCGTGCAGCATTTGGACGATATCCTATACAGCCTCGAAGGGATCTTCGGCGGCATGCTCGACGGCCCTTGGCGAATCTATCGTGCACAAAGGCAATGCGGCATTACGGTCTCCGTGGATGGCCACGGCGCGGATGAGTTGCTGGGCGGATACTGGTGGCATCCTCCGTTCGCGCTCAAGGACGCAAAGCCATGGTCGCGGCGATATTGGAAAACGCTGATGCTGGAGAAGGAAATCTATGGCGATAATCTGCCGCGACATTTTCTGCTTAACAGGCTCCTCGAGTTCGTCGGGATTACAAAAAAGCGTCCGATGGCTTGACCACCATCTTGGCGTTTCGTTTGGGCACGGGCCAAAGGTCCCGTCTTTCCTTTCGGCCGCAGCGGAAGAAGTGGCCCCTTATTCACCACGTCGGGTGGAAGCATCGGACGAGTTCGACCATCTGGGAATGGCGCTGTACGATGACTTTCACAATGGGGTTCTGCCTCGCATCCTGAAGAACTTCGACGCAATGTCTATGGCCCATGGCGTCGAAGTCCGAACGCCTTTCCTTGATTACCGGCTGGTCAACTTCGCGTTCTCGCTCCCGTCCACAAGCAAAATTGATCGCGGCTATACCAAACTGATTTTGCGAAATGCAATGATAGGGGCTTTGCCCAACACAATTCGTTTGTCGCGGAGCAAAATCGGATTTACCTCTCCCGTGGCAAACTGGTTTCGCGACGTGATGCGGCCTTGGATTGAAGATTGCCTTAGCGATCCCGCCTGCAACTCGGATCTAATTGACAAAGATCGCCTGCGACGCGCCTTCGAGGTCGGGCTACGCGCCGACCAGTTTGACTGGGCTGAGGCCCTTGAAATGTGGAAGTATCTCAGTGCGTTGAAGCTACAGGCGATTGTATCACTTTCTCATGGCCGCGAAACAACTTCTCATTTGACCGCCCGGGACCTTCTGAACCGAGGTGAGTACATTGCCAGCCCAACAACTGGCTTTCCCCTGAAAAGCGATCTTCCTTGAAGTCTGGTTTTGGCTCCGGAGGATTCGAAATAACGAGGAAGAGAGATAAATTTAGGGAGATTGTCGCGAAGCTGCGGCAGGTTGACGAGCTCGTCAGCGTCGCAGCCGTCCCGCAATCTCGACCCAGCGCCGCTTGTAAGTGCGTCGCACCTTTTCGACAAGAAGGACGACGCGACAGCGCAGAGCTTTCTGCGTTCTTGGATCCGATTTGCGCGCATCGCCTAGCTTCACCAATGCGGACTTCTCAGATCTCATTTGTTATGTCATCTGTTTGCCTGGGATATCAATTGTATAAGCGACACGCTCAAAATCGCACGCCGAGCTTAATGATCTTGTCGGGATGGTTGACAATCTTGGGGTATTCGATCAGCAAATCGTCAAAGGAAACTATGGGGCCGACTATCGGCTCTCCGGTCACCTTGCCCTCGCATAAGAGCCGCCAACAATTCTCGTAGATTCGACCGTTGTTCCAGCGCGGGTGATCCCGGTCTGGCTGGCTGCAGGCACGGGAGAAGATGAGGTTGGGGATGTTGATGTGGGATTCGGCTCCAAGGTCTAGCCCCATTGGATATGGCGCGGGCATGGCGCCTGCTACGACGTTGCCGCCATAGGCCACGGCCCCGAGCGCCGCCTGCAACGAGGCTGCTGACCCTCGGAAGTCGATCGCTACGTCCACGCCACGTCTTCCGGTTGCCTTCTTGATCTCGAGCGCCGCGTCACACGCTCCAGGATCGAGCGCCGTGGTAGCGCCTAACTCTTTGGCAACCGCACGACGGTTGGCGAGATGGTCCACGCCGATGACCGGGTCGGCGCCGGCTAGGCGCGCAAACTGAATGCACATTAGCCCTATGGCTCCAAGTCCGAAGATCGCAACACCGTCCCCGATCCGCACGTGACCGTCGCGTACTGCACCGAATGCGAAGTCAGCCGGATCCAAACATACCGCGGACTTCCACGAGAGATCTGCTGGCATTTTCCAGACGTCAGCCTCCTGCGCGACACACTGTTCCTGAAAGCCGCTGTACAAGCAGACTCGGTCGCCGACCGATATTCCCTTAACCTTCGATCCGACTTCCTCCACCCGACCAACGATCATATTGCCCATCTGGTTGGGGTATCCCCAGGAAGCCTCTCCCGGACGCCAGATCTGATAGTCGGGGTGGAGCGTTCCGCGGGCAGGAACCGAGCCCTTGTAGAACGCGAGTTCCGTGCCATGTTTGGGCGCCGCAAATTCGCTGCGCACTCGCACGTCGGTGGACCGCGTGACCGCCGGATCATCTGCCGCTTGCCATGTGAGCTTGCCAGGCGCAACGCACATCAATTTACGGATCACCTCCCCCTCCCTTAAACAAAGGTAACCGGAACCCGTTGATCTGTGCGGGCCGAAGACAGGGCGGCAGCGACCATCGCATAGGACTTAATGTTGTCGTGGCAGGGCGTTTGCGGCGTCTTGCCGGTACGCAGGAACGTCAGCATTTCACGCAAGGCGCCGCGCATTCCGGGATAAGGAACGTTGGCGGCGACTAAATCGACATCTCGCAGGGGGCGCCTAAATCCATCGCTGCCGACCACAATCTGTGCCTTAGGGGGGCTGTTATTCTCGTATAAGATCGTCCCATTCTCGCCAATCATGCGCCAGTTTCCGTTCCACTCTGTGGTGAAACCCTCGGCGGACCAGCTGCCGCGATAGGTAAAGATCACTCCGTCGATCATCTCGAAGATACAGACGGCCGAGCAGGCGCCGTCGAACCAGGATCGCGTCGGGTTGAACTCGCGCGCGTAGACAGAGACCGGATCGAGACCGGTCATGAAACGTGCCATGTCAAAATGATGGACCGCCATGTCACCGATGAGCGGGCTTGGCATAGTCCGTCGGGCCATGGTCGTGGCGAGGGCGTACGCTTCTTCGGGCGATTCAGGATCCGTCAGCTGGCAATCGCCGAAATGAGCACCCAGGAAAAAGTCACAATGCACTGCGGTGAGTGCACCGATGATGCCGTCCTTTATTGCCTGCTGTACGGTGGCAGGACCCATATCCCAGCGACGCGACTGGCTTACCATGCACATTCTGCCGCTGTGGTCCGCCACTTTTAAGATTTCGCTAGCCGTTTCAATGCTATCGGCGAGCGGTTTCTCACATAGCACATGGAAGCCGGCGTCAAGCGCTCTGCAGGCTACGGCCGCGCGCGCTTGCGGCGCCGTGAGATCAATCACGAAATCAGGCTGAGTTTGGTCGAGCATGGCCTTGAGGTCGTTCGATGCGACTGCGGTAGGACAATATGCCGCCCTCTGGACCTCCGCCTTGGCGAGGTCCAGATCGACTACGGCAGCGACCTCAAGGTCTTCAGCAGCAATCGCCTCGAACCAAAAGCGAGAGACGCCACCTGCCCCTACAACGATGAGCTTTTCGTTTGCTATGGCCGCTATCCCCAAAGTTAGAAATTTGATAACCGTCGCCCGATGCCTGTCGTCTAACGCATTCGAGCGCCCGCTGCGAGAAAATCTTCAGACGAAAAGCGTGGACCAACAATATCCACAGCATTTCGGAAATCCTCGCAGGCGAGTTCCGGATGTACCGCCGGGAGCTCGAATGTGGGCGGGACGGGATTCAGGCGGGTTCGGCGTCCGCCCTCCGCCAGCGCGTTGAAGACATCGACCCAGTCATCGGCAACGGTAGTGGAGGCATAGTCGCGCACGACCATGGCGCGCGCACCATGCGAGAGCCGTGCCCATAGGCCGGGGTCTGTCCGCAATCGATGGACGGCTCTCACGAAATCATCGCCCCGATCATCGACTAGAAGGCCGGTGACGCCGTGTTCGATCAGCTCAGGCACGCCACTGCGGATTTTCAGGCAGATTGGAACGACGCCACATGCCATCGCTTCGAGAACGGAGATTGGCAGCCCCTCGAAATCGGAGAGCAGCAAGAAGGCGTGGCAACCAAGAAGCGCATCCTGTATCCGCGCCGTGTCCACGATGCCTGCCAGGTGCACGTGCGTTGCACATTCTTCTTTGATGATGCGGATCAAATCCGAACGTGCTTCGCCGTCACCATACATTACCGCCTCAGTTCCAGGAACCTCTCGCACCGCACGACATAGCGCTCTCGTCAGGTCCGAAACTCGCTTTTGCGTCTCTACAAATCGACCAGTGTATACCAAACGCAGCCGATCTCTCGGCATACTTGCGACATCGGACGGAATTGGGGTGCCATAGGGGATACGATGAATAATCGTATTTTCAAGGTGCATACATTCAAGATTTTTCTTCTGCCATTTAGAAACACAGATCATCGCCGAGACCCGGTACAAGGGATCGCCCCGCACGAACTCGGCAACGATCCCACGGTAAAATGGGTCGTCGGTGTGCAGGATGCCCACGGTAGGAATACCAGCTTCGCGAATCCATCGGCCCGCATAGTATGCCGGCACCACAAGGTTGGCGAAGAAGACGTCCGGCGGCCAAAGAGCGACCTGTTCGAGGATCCACGTGATTTTATCCTGCGTCCTCGTATTCCAATCGAAATGGGGGCAGTCGAAGCCCAGCCGCGTGAGATCGTCGAAAGTAGGTCCCGCTTCCGAGGTCTTTATAAAAAGAACTCTTGCCTCTACACCGCGACTTCGCAGTTGCGGCAGCAGACGACGCATCCAGGAATTGGGGCCGTTGTAGTAATTTGCGAAGTCGTAAGTACAGAAGACGACCTTCATTTGCTTTTGCCAGAAAAGGCCTTCGAGGGGTCTCAAAGACAACTTAAAGGAGCGGTGAAAGTTAGCAGCGCTGGGAAGGCCGTATCACGTATACGCATGGGTCTCTAGGTAATGCACGATTCGGTCGCTTGCCTTTCCATCGCCATATGGTTGATGGGCCACACTCATTCTCTTGTAGTATGCAGCGTCGTCCAGCAGCGCGTTCGCTTTTGCAACAATGCGCGCAACGTCGGTGCCCACGACTTCTGCCGTGCCGGCCACAACCGTTTCTGGCCGGTCAGTTAACTCCCGGGTCACCAGCGTAGGCTTGCCTAGTGACGGCGCTTCCTCCTGAACGCCACCCGAATCAGTAATCACTAGGTAAGCGCGGCTGAGGAGATAAACGAACGAAATATAGTTCAAGGGCTCAATCAAGTGTATGTGGCTATTGCCGCTTAGGATTGGGTTGACTAGTTCCTTTACTCTTGGATTGGGGTGGACCGGAAAGACAATCGCGACATCTAGCCGCTTGGCGATTTTGACAAGGGCGTGGCACACACGTTCGATGCCACCGTCGAAGCTCTCGCGGCGGTGGCTGGTCACAAGAATTACTCTCTTTTTCAGATCGAGGTAGTCGAACTGCTTCTGCACGCGATGGGCCAATGGCAAGTCCGAGTTCAGTAACGCCGTCACGTGAAGCAACGCATCGACAATCGTGTTGCCTGTTGTAATGACCTTCTCCGCAGGAACGCCTTCTTTGACTAAATTTTGCATTGCATTGTCGGAGGGTGCAAAATGAAGGTCAGCAATTGTAGCCGTGAGTTTTCTATTTATTTCCTCCGGCCAGGGCACTTGTTTGTTGTTGCTGCGCAGGCCCGCTTCAATGTGGCCAACGGGAATCCCTTTGTAATAAGCGGCGAGCGCGGCGGCAAACGCGGTGTTTGTATCTCCGTGTACCAGTATCCAGTCAGGTTTGCACCGGGCGAAGACGCCAGGAAGTGATGCGAGGATAGACGACGTGACCTCGCATAGACCCTGATTGCACTTCATGATGTTGAGGTCGAAGTCGGGCGAGATATTGAAGACATTCAGCACCTGATCGAGTATTTGACGGTGCTGTCCCGTCACACAGACGGTTGCATCGAAAACATTGCTGCTCTTCAGCCGGTTGACGATCGGCGCCATCTTGATCGCCTCAGGCCGCGTCCCAAAGACAGTCAGTATGCGTGCGCCCATCGCGGGACCTCTGTTGATCCGGACATATAGACACACATGCGCTATAAGCCTATTAAAAGACAATTATTATAACAGAACTATAAATAACCATTAATGTACAAAAAACAAGAGAGAAATTGGGCGCCAGCAGCCACGATTATCGTCTTGCGTGTGCCCTGTGTCCGTGAGCTGCCCGAACGCTGAACCATCGAGGAAGCGCGCTGTCTTTCTGGAAATTATGAGAATCGCCAGGCCAGTTGGATCGTGCCGCGCCGCACCCACACATTGCCGGCTCGAAGAAGGTGGGACAAGATTCTCGTTGACCAACATTTCTGCCGTCTCGACGCCGATGATACGGGCGACGAAGCGCACCGTCGAAGTATCGAGGCGATCGGTCTTGACGCATCGGTCTTGCCGCAGGTGTAAAATCAGCCAATCGACTTCGATCCTCCGGCGAATTTCGCCGGCGGCGATCGCAGCGAACGCTTCTGCAGCTTGGTCGAGCGAAAATACGACAGCGCTCACACCGGCCAGCACGAAGCGATAGAGGATGAGCATGGTGGCATCATTCGCAAGGAGCAGAGCGTAAAACTCAACCCCGAAATCGCGCCGCAGAGAATGTTATGAGATAACCCGGCGCCTTTTCGCGCGCTTCGGTCTCTGGCCGAAACAGGATTGCCGCGGGGTTCGCATAACCCCGCCAAATCGCGCTAAAATCCGGCGGCTCGGTCGGGCGGAACATAATGCGACGTCGATTCCGCGAAAAGTGGTAGACGAGGCAGTCCAAAGCGAACCTGTCTCGGCCTGAAATTCCCTGGTAACAGGGAACATATCAGCGAATTTACGATTTTGCGCGCCTTTTGCCGAGCATCTGCGCCAAAAATGTGCCTAATTCCAGTAGGTTACGATCGAATTTCCTACGCGGCATAACAGGGACCGAATTCGAGCTTATCAGCGAAAGCACGGGCTGAGCAGCAAATTCTTGGCGCGATGAAGCTACGACCCTTTTCGGCGGCTCAGGATCTCCGACCGTCGCCGGATCCCGCGCCAAAATGCGCGCAGCGCGATCGTGGAACCGTGGTGCTGCCTCACCTTCAAAACCTATGTAGCGCGCCGAAGAGCTCCTGCACATTTAGCGCGCATTTTTATTCTACTGTGGCGCGGCTCAGCGAACATCGGATTGGGATTTGTTCCGTGACTACCACAACCATCAAAACTCGACCCATTGGTGCGGCCCCGCCGCGCAACGCGCGATTTAATTTGCGCAAACGAATTTGCCAGATCGCCGCGAGCGGATGGCGCCCGGCAACTCCAATCCGGATGGCGACAAACGCATTCTCACCGGGCAAGGCGGCATTGACGCGACACGCGACCTTGGCATGGCGGCGGCGGTTTGCTTTCGCGTCGACGATAACGCGACCGGGCTCGTCGTATCAGGCAGCGCGCGAGCCAAAGCGGCCGAGGTCGACAAGCGGGCGGCGCCGCCTTCGTTCGCGCCGCGTCGGCCAGAGCGGATATCGTCGATACCGAAATTTGGCCGGGATCCCTGCGAGGGATTTCGTCAAAATCCCGGCGGGGGCGTGAGCCAATGACGGCGCGAATAACGGCGGGGAAAACGAAATCGCTCGATTTTGGGCTCATGCAAAAGCGGCTGGCGGACGCGATGCGGGCTTTGCCGCTGCCGCTGCCGGACAGCGCACGCGAGGATGACATAGCTGCTCTCGCTGAAAAATATGCCTACATGCGGTTCGATCGGCTTTTCGATGCGAAACCGCTCACGGAGAAGCAGATTAGATCGAGGCTTGTGAAGATAAAAAAGCAGAGCGAAGCGCTGCTGATTAGCTTGATGACGCTGGAAGGGCCAGTGAGTGACGCCCTGTACCGAACGATGGCGCAAAGCGAGCGTTCGCCCGAAAGCGCCTGTCTGATTCCGTCGAGCATGATGGAGCTGCATCCGCGCCGGCCCACGGTCGGCGAGCTGATGGCCTATTTGCAGAGATTGGCGGACGCCGCGTCTTCGCCGATCAGTTTGGGGGACGCGGTGAAGGAGCGCAAGGGCCCGGATCTGAATATGCTTCCGCGTGAAATTGCTAGGGTCGCCGCGCGCGATTTTTCCGATCTGACCAGAGAGCCGCCGACCCTTTCGCGAAACAGGCATAGATTTCCTTATTTTCTCGAAGCCGTTTTCAAGGCGCTCGACATACAAGGCAGCGTCGCCGACCACGCCGCGGAAGCGGTGAAGTGGTGGAATGGCGCTCGTTCAAGCGCCGCGGGGATCTTGAACCTCGCCGCGCCTATCGCTGGAAAATAGGCGATAATTCGACGCCTATTTCCGACCGGAAAGCCTTTGAACGGAGTCGCCGCCGGGAGAATACTCGCCTTGTCCTAGTCAATAGAGGCAATGCGATATGAACGAATACTATTCAAAGCTTCCGAAGCCGGTCAGAATACGTCGGCGCGACCGCTCGCAGGTCGAAGGTTGCAAAGACAAGCTGCGTCATGACGTGCTGACCGAGCGACTCAGGACGCCCGCCCACGCGCCCAACAGGCACCGCGCAGTGAGTCCGCGAGTCTTGCGCGAGTGAACGTCGTCGTCGTCGAATTGGACGAATTGGCGGAGAACGTTGGGCCGGCGGATCTACAAGCCCTCGCCGGGCGGGGACAACTCGATCGGCCGGGCGCCGTGCCTGCCGGCCGCTTCGGACGAAGGGGGTGAAAATGGCCCCTTCGATAAGGTCGCCAGCCCATCATCGGCGCTACGAGAGGAGCTGAAGGCGCAAAGCAAACGCCGCCACGAGCGTCTTTCCTCGTTGGCGGCCACGCCGCCCCTGCGCCGGCGCAACGATCTGCTGCCGTCGCTAAGGATCGAAGAACTCTCGCGCGCCGACCTCATCGGCCCGACGCGCAACGTGCGGCGGCGGGACGCGGCCCATATCCGCGAGGTCGCGGCCTCGATCGCCGCGCTCGGCTTTTGTGATCCCGTGCTGCTCGGCAGCGGCGATGCTGTCCTTAACGGCGTGATCCGCGTCGAGGTCGCCAGGCAATTGGGCCTCGCCCAAATCCCCTGCGTTCGCGTCGAGCATCTGACTGACGTGGAGCAACGCCTTTTGCGCGTCGCCCTCAACCGGCTCGGCGAAACCGGCGCCTGGAGCCTCGAGGACCTCAAAGTCGAATTCGAAGAGCTCATCGTCGAGGAGGCGCCGATCGAGATTTCCGGCTTCGGCGCGCCCGAGATCGACCAAATCCTGCTCGGCGACGATGCGCCGCCCCTCGAGCAAGGGCCGCTTGCGCCTGCATCCGAGGCGACCGCCGTGACGCGGCAAGGCGACGCTTCCGTCTTGGCGACCATCGGCTTGTTTGCGGCGACGCCACCGCCGGGGACGTCTTCGAAGCCCTCATGCGGGACGATGGCCCAGCCAGGCTGGTCCTGACCGACGAGCCTTACAATGTGCGCATTTCCGGCAATGTCACCGGCGGACCGCACCGTGAGTTCGCCATGGCCTCGGGCGAAATGAGGCGGCGCAATTCCACACCTTCAACCTCGCCTGGATGAAGGCCGCGCTCGATCGCCTCGCCGACGGCGGCCTGTTCGGCACTTTCATCGATTGGCGCGGGCTGCCGACCGTCCATGCGGCCGCGACGCAGCTCTGCCTCGGCCCAATCAATCTCATCGTCTGGGCCAAGAGCAACGCCGGCATGGGCAGCCTTTATCGATCTCAGCATGAACTGCTGCCCTTGTTCAAAAAGGCGACGGCGCGCATCTCAACAATATCGGGCTTGGCCGCAAAGCGCGCTGGCGCTCCAATCTCTGGACTTATCCGGGCGCCTCTTCGCTCGGGTCGGATGCGCGCAAGGGGCTTGAGGACCACCCGACCGTCAAACCGACCGCCATGCTGGCGGACGCCCTCCTCGACGTCACCGCGCGCGGCGACCTCGTGATCGACCCGTTCCTTGGCCCCGGCTCGACGCCGGTCGCCGCCGAGCGGACGGGACGGCGCTGCCGAGGCGTCGAGATCGATCCGCTCTATGTCGACGTCATCATTCGCCGCTATGAGGCCGAGACCGGACGCGAGGCGATCCTCGAGGCGACCGGCGAGGCTTTCGCCGCTTTGGCGGCGCGACGGCGCGGCGAGCGCATCGCGCGCGACATCGACGGCGCCGAGATTGCCGCCTGTCCGGAGGACAGCCATGGCTGATCGAAAAGGCCCAGCGCCGCCGGACTACGGCGTCGGCTATTGCCGACCGCCTAAGGCGTCGCAATTCAAGCCAGGCAAAAGCGGCAACCCGAAAGGGCGGCCCAAAGGCAGCCGGTCATTCGAGTCGAGCTTTAAGAAGGTCATGAAAAAGAAGGTCGCCGTCACCGAAAACGGCAAAACGAGCTGGATCTCCAGCGATGAAGCGATCCTTCTTCGGCTGCGCAATGACGCATTGCGCGGCGACGCAAAAGCCCGGAGGGATTTGTTCGAGCTGATGAAGCGACATAGCGATTCGACTGAGGCGTCGAACGCGAAGAATCCCGGACGGTGATCATCCTGCCCAGTAATGGGCGGGAGGCCGAACCGGACGCCGATGACAAGGAGGGAGGCGACGACGCCTGAGGTGACGCCGGCGACGCAGGACGGTCACGATCTTCATGCGGCTAACGGCCGGCCAATCATATTGACACGTAACAGTCGTTAACGTGTCAATGCCGCGGCCGAAGGGCCGATCCAAATCGAAGGCTTACCGCGACGCCCGAAGCCCGCTCCGCCTTCAAATTCGACGACTTTTGTGAAGCCAAGAGGCGCGAGCGCCGCTTCATAGAAGGCCACCATGGCGTTCGATTGACGGGTCCGCAGGCCGATGTGGTCGATCATTGTGAATGTCCTTTCAATATTCGAGCGAGACGACCGTCGCCCGCTGACGAGCGGCACCCCTGAATCCGACGGAGTACACCGCCGCATCCCAAATTTTGCAACCGGCGCCGCCAGACAAACAGCGCCGGTCGCTATAGAACAAAGGGAGATATAGCCGACGCCGGGCGACCGACGCTTTGGGCGCCACCTGTCTCCTCAGGATTAGTGCTGGCATTGTCACAGCCGGCCCTTGCGCGAGTTTTGGCGCTTATTCTCCACGATGACAAATATCAGTCACGTTGGCTACCGCTTCCCTCCCGAAATCATCCAGCAGGCGATCTAACTCTATGTCAAGTTCACCTTGAGCTTTCACGACATCAAGGATTTATTGGCGGAGCACGGGATCTCGGTCGCCTATGAGACCGCGCGCCGCTGGGTGAACAATTTCGGGCCAATGGTCGCGTCGGACCCGCGGGCATTTGGACGAAGTCTATCTCAAGATCAACGGCCGCATGGTCTACCTTTGGCACGCCGTCGACGCCGAGGGCGACAATTATCAAATTGATCGATATGTTGTGCAACTGGAGGGAATATAACAATGTCCACGAAGTACCAATTCAGGGTTGATCCAAGCGGCGACAGACGATTTTAGACATGCCATTCTCCCCTATCGAATCAGGGGAGCTTCCGTCATGGCTCGCGCCAAACAGCCCAAGCAAATTCATCAGCTTACCATTGCTCAGTTTGAGGTATTGTTCCCCGACCAAGAACACTGCCGAGCCTATCTGATCGCGCGGCGTTGGCCCGATGGCGTCGCCTGTCCCCGCTGCGGTAATCTGAAAGTCTATTCGCTCGCTTCCGGCCATCATTGGCAGTGCGAGGAATGCGCGGTTGACGGCTATCGGTTCTCCCACCTCACCGGCACAATCTTCGAAAATACCAACAAGCCCTTGCGTGAGTGGTATCGCGTTATCCACCTCATGCTGACAAGCAAAAAGGGCATGAGCGCGCGGCAAATCTGGCGCTACATTGGGTTCGGCTCGCTCAAGACCGCTTGGTATATGTGCCACCGCATTCGCATTGCTGTGGTCGATAACATCGAACAGATCGGAGGTATCGTCGAAGTCGACGAGACCTTCGTTGGCGGGAGGGCCAAAAATCTGCACAAAGACAAGCGTGGGGACGGGCCCGGTGGCACAGGCGGCGCTGGCAAAGAAATCGTTGTCGGGGCGGTCAAACGCAAGGGCAACGTCGTCGCTCGCGTCATCGCCAATGTACAAGCCGCGACCCTTACAGAGTTTGTGCGCAAGCTGGTCGATCCTGAAACGCGGCATGGTCGGAACCTTTCACAAGGTCAGCAAAAAGTACCTGCCTCTGTATGTTGTCGAGTTTCAATTTCGGTATAACAATCGCGGAAACCAAGATATTTTTGGGGAGGCTATCTCGGGATGCTAGGCGGATTTTCCCGGAATATGTCTTGAATACGAGACGTCAACGCGGCGATAAAGGCGATCGCCAAAGGCCAGGTCCCCATCCTGCTTGTGCTGCCTATCGGAACCGGAAAGACCTATGCGGTCTTTCAAATCATTTGGAACCTGCGGAAGGCGCCCGCAAGCTCAAGGAGTTGGCCGATCATTCAGCTGATATGCAGGCTTTCATCGGACAAGTCTCGCGCCTCATAGGATTGCGCAATGGTTAGACGCCATAAAATGACGCTGCGCATCGACTATCGCAGCAGTGTTTCCTACAAGTTCCCAGCGGCCGCGCTCTCAACATCTTGGGAAGAGCTTCTCTGGGGGGCTATCACACTTGGTCGTCCGAGCACTTATCATGTCTTCCGGCATGGCCAAGCGTCGTTCCGCGAAGCGATCTTCCGGTTGGCGTTGATAAGAATGGCCATCGAGCAAGGCTTGAGCGGCTATCTCCGCCGTACAAATGCGTTTGCCGCGCTCGACCCAACAGAGAAAGTGTCGAAAAGACCCTGCGGGATATAGCCGTGCTGAACGCCGAACGGGTTCATCGCCTCAAGGGCGGTCTTGTAGCGGTCGAGAGGCGTCGAACCTTTCGCCAACGTCTTGTTGACGACGACGTAGTTGTAAGCCCCGTCGGCGCTCTGCGCGAGAATGTCGGCATAAGTATCGGTCAGATTTTCCTCCCGATGCGCGGCTGAAAGACCCGGCCCTGGAATAAAAGCCCCTCTCCTTCGTCTTCATAGCCGGCGGACAGCGAGACGTTTTTGCGGACCAGCATGCCGGGCGGGGGGCCAGACGACTAATGGCCGCCGCCGTGCACCGGGCAGCGGGCCATCCATGTTGCGCCCGCGCGATGCCCAGCGAGGGTTTTGGCGATGGTTTCAAGGTCGGGCATCACGCAAAAAGCGCGCCTTGCCAGAAGACCTCAAACGCTCAATCTTGCGCGAAGTAGGGGGTGTACGGCCTCGTTGCTCGAACACGCTTCGGAATGTTATTTGAAACCTCCCCTCCGCTGGAGGATCTTTCCTTTCAGTCACCATGCCAAGGTCGCCGCGAATCGCCTGGGGGTCAAGATCGGATGCCGCTAAACAGCGCGGACGGCGGAGGATGACCGGCAAGCACCCTCGGCGCGGGCCAAGACCTCGCGGCGCGGAGATCCCGGAGTCCATCGAGCATGCGGTCAGCGACGCCGTCGCGCGTCGGCTTGCAGCGGAGCTAGGTGACCGGGGGCTGCTCCTCATGGCCGACGACCTCGCGGCGGCGGAGGCAGACGCGGCGCAGCGCGGGGCGCGTCTGGCTATGTCGCTGATCCACCGGTGCTACCCCATCACGCGGCAGGCGGGCGCCGAGGTTGCGCTCGACTTTGGGGGCGAACGCGGCGTGGCGCGACTTCAGGCTGCGCTCGCGTTTGGCGCTGTGACCGCGCGCGTGATTGCGCCAGACCTGCACAATCCCGATGTCGAGCTTGTCTGCGCCATGTTCAACCTCGGCATCGGCCTCGTCGACAGTCTATGCGATGAGGACACCGACATCGGCGCCGCGCTGCTCGAGCTCGTCAACGCACAAAATCTCGCGCATGCCGCCGAGCAGCCGCGGCCGCGCGGGTGGCTTCGCGCGACGCTGCCATCGCTGCTTGCGGGAGATCCGGCCGTGGCGTTCACCGCCGACGTCATCGAGACTTTCTTCGACACGCTGCACGATGTTTTTCATTCGGACGACGCGCGGCGCCACCGCGCCGGCGCGCAGCTAAGCGCGGCGCTGGAGGCCGAACGCGCGTCCGTCAGCCCGTCAGCGGACGCCGCGCGCGACCAACTGCTCAAGTGTTCGCGCCTCACATCTGTGCTGCCCTTTCAGATTATCGAGACCCTCGCCGACGCCCAGCCAGGGCGCGCGGAACCGACCGCGGGGACGCAACTCGGGGAGGCGATGTGGCGGATCGACGACCTCGTCGACCTCTGCCGGGACGCACGCAGCGGATCGCTGAACAGCGTCCTACTCGGCGCCGGGGGAGACGACGTCGTCACCACGCTCGAGAGCCTGCTCGCCACGACTGACATCTCCCGCACAGCCCGCGAGGCGGCCGACAATCTGAAGGCCGGGCTGGAAGGCGCCGACGATCCGACCGCGTTCTTGTATTTCGTCCAGCGCTACGCGGGGATCGCGCCCCGACCAACGTCATAGCTCGTCCGAGGCGTCCATACCCCGCGTCAGCATCATCTCCATCAGCTCGCCGTCCTCGACTGGCCGCTGGCCGACTGCGGGGATGTACAGCGTCCCAACCTGTGGCGCGCGCTCGAGCTCCGCCGCAAGATCGCGCAGCCGAAGGCGCTGCAAGACTGACCGCGTCAGCGGGAATGTCTTCGTCATCACGAGGGTGGCCTCGTGGCTGGCGGGGTAGAAGCGCAACAGGTACTCCTGGAGCGGCTTGAACTGCTCGGCCGTGTATGGCTCGGTCGGGTACGTCGGGTCGCCAAAGATCGTCGGCTGCCAGATGATGCACGTCACGTCGTTTTGGATCGGGCGCCGGCGCAACAGCAGGTCGGTCGCCTCGTACATCTGCACGCCGTTGAACGCGATATCGGTTCCCAGATCCACTATCAGCGTGTCGAACGACGAGATGCCCGGGAAGACCTCGACGTGCAGGCCGAGCCGCGGCGCCGCCCGCGTAATCAGCGTCGTCGGGTAGCAGTACACCCACGGATGACCGTACGTCGCCAGGCACACCGGGGAGTCCGCGACCGCGGCCGAGACGACCTCGGCCGCCATCCTCCGATACGTGGGAAGCCAATTCCGTCCGGGCTCATAAAGTGTGCCTAGCTGTGTCACCTTGGGACTCAACGTCTCCAGGTATTCCGCGACGCCGTAGCCCGAGTCGATGACGAACGTGAGCTTGGAACGACGGATGACTTCCTCCGCCTCACGCGTGAGCTGGTGCGTCCCTACGATGCCGATGCCGACGATGCCAATGTCGAAGGGCCAGACCGCCGGAACGGTCGGGTCGGCGTCGCTCATCCGATCAGCTCTATCAGCCGGACCACGGCGTGGGTGCGTTCCTCTCCGGTTCTCGCGCGCCGGATCGCGGTGACTTCGCCCGCGACGCGTGCTTCGCGCTCCGTGTTCTCCATGGCCGCGTCCCCCGGGACGGCGGCACGATTCACCCAGTCGTGCGTCCCGCAAATCTTGATCGTGATCGAGAATTTGTTGATGACGCCGAACTCCGCGCCTGAGCTGGTCGGCGAGCTTCTCGGGATTGACCAGCGCGGTCCGCTCGTCCGGACTGAGGTCGTAACCCGCAAGCGCCACGGCCGGATTTGCCTGGCAGCCGATATAGAACCCGTAGTCGTTCTGCACGCGTGCAAGCACACGCTTGAAATCCTCAAGCATTCCGGGATCCCCCCTGTCGCGCGATAGTTCGACGGTAGTACCGCCCGCCAAGGGTGTCAACGGATCGCCGCGCGCGCGAGCACGGTGACGCACGCGGCCGAGGTGAAGATGCGGTGCTGGTCGCGGACGACGGTCCCACGACCGATGAGCCGTCGCCGATCGGGATTCGTGTCTCCCGGCAGCGGGATGCGCATGATCGGGTGGCTCGGCCACCCGCCGTCGCCGTCCTGCAGCTCGGCGAGTCGCGCGACCGCGCGCTCGATCGCCTCGCGGCTCGCTCCCGCGTGCAGGAGGACGGACAGCGACAACGCGGTCGCGAAGGCGGGGGCGTCGAGGCCCTCATTTCGGAGCGCCCAGCCCGCTGCGCGGCCGACGGCGTCCTGATCCCCGAACGAGACCGCGAGCTCCACCGCTTGTTGAGTCGCGTAATGCGCCGAGGTCCACCAGTACGAGCTCCAACTGCCGTCGTCACGCTGCCGCGACCTGACGTAACGCCAGGCGGCATCCGCCTCGGCGCCGCGGCCGACGGCTGCGAGCGCGCGACCTGCTATCGCGGTGACCTCGGTCTGTGAGCTGCACCAACCGTCGAACCGCCACCACCAGCTGACGCCCATAAAGCGGCGGATCGGCCCGGGGTCGTTGTACGTCGCAACGCCGCCATCGTCGCACCGCTGGTGCCTGACCAGGCATGCGGCCGCACGCGCGCACGCGCTCTCGTGGCGACCCGTGAGCGCGAGGAACATCAGAACGCACGCCGTCGAGTCGGCGTCGCTCGGAACGTCCTCGTTGTAGCCCCAGCCGCCGTCGTCGTTCTGCCTCGTGACGAGCGCGTCGGCCGCCAAATCGAGGGGATTGGCGTCGGCGCCTGCGAGGTGAAGCGCAGTCGCGACGAAGCCGGTCGGCCATTCGGACGCCTCGCCGGCGGGCGTAAGGAAATCGCGCCAGAGGCCGTCGCTCCCCTGCATTGCGAGCAGGAATCGCGTCCCGCCCTCCAACGCGAGCGATGCTCGCCTGACTTGAGCTGCGCTAAGTGCTGTTTTTGACGCCACGTCGCTTTTCCGGGCTTTGCTACATTCATGATTTTACCTTGGCGAACTTTGTCACGTTGGCGAACCGAGCAGGCAACAAAATTCTTGTGAGGCTAACGCCGCTACGAGCTCCTGGACGACGTTATGTTCAACGCTCTCGTTTCCGAAATAATCGATGCGCACAATCATTACTGGCCCAACTCTATTGCTCACTCAATCGCCAATGATCTGCTCTCTGCTGAATGCCGGCGGAGGGCTGCGTGATGAGCAAGAAATTGGAGGTGATCCAAACTCTCCGCATCGCGATCGGCATAGTGATCGAGGAGGAGCTCAAGGACGGAACCACGGAAGAAGACCTCTGTTTTGTGTACAGCGTTCAACGTTATTGCGACGTGGTGGAGAGCATCTTCCGCCGTCCTGCCGATCCAAAATTAGCGCCTTCGCGGCCCGAACTTCGGAAGCGCGATAAATACCGCCCCGGCGACTTCGATCCCAACGCCAATAACGGGAGAGCCTGACTATGCTTTCTCCGAACACGCCTCTGGGCACGATGGTGATGTGCATCGATACGCGCGGCTGCTTCAGCACCTGCCGCTGCGGCGGCAACCATCAGCTAGGGCCGCTGGTCGAGAGCCGCATCTATGTCCTTCACAGCTTCGAAAAGCAGCACAACTGGATAGGCGCGTTGGCCGGCTATGCAGTGCTCGTCTCGGACGTTGGCGACAGCAAGCCGATTCGAGACGGGGGCTATGCGCCCGACCGCTTCCGCGTCCTTGAACCCGTCCGGCAGCAGATCTCCGTTCCGCAGCGAGAGCCCGTTCGCGTGCGGGAGCTGGAGTTAGCGTGACCATCCTCGCCCGCCTCATCTAAGCGCCTTTGTTCTTATTGGAGGTGGAAAGACGCGCGCGTGATTCACACTGTTCAAACATCACGCTAGGAAGTCCATCCTACAAGATCCGCCCTGAGGGAAGAACGTGGTCGGCGGCGGCCTGAGTCCATCGTGCCTGGACGAGTGCAAAGCCCGCTCAGCTGCCGCGCGTGAGCGCCTGCAGCACGGCGTCGGGACGGATCGGGAGGTGACGCATCCGCGCTCCAACGGCCGCATAGATGGCGTTGCCGATGGCGGGAGCGACGACGGTCGTGCCCGGTTCGCCGAGGCCAGTGGGCGCTTCCGTGCTGTCGACGAACTCGATGTCGATCTCAGGCACATCGCCCATACGCAATGGCGCGTAGGTGTCGAGATTTAAGTCGTTGACCTCCCCCTTGACGAATTCTGAGCCTTCGTGCAGCGCTATGCTAAGCCCCCATAGCGCCCCGCCCTCGATTTGCGCCAAGGCGCTATCCGGATCGACGATTGTCCCGGCATCGACGACGATTGTCAGTTTTTCGACTTTGACCACGCCATTTTGCCGGTTCACAACGATGCGCGCGACGCAAGCGATCCAAGTCGGCATGTCGCGCTCCTGGCCAAAGGTGGTAGCAATGCCGAGACCGGTATTCATTGGCATCGTCTTGCCCCAATCGGCCCTCTGCGCGACCCGTAATAGGACAGCCGCCTGGCGGCGCGCCCCACCGACGGAACTGGGGCTTGAGCCGGCATTGCGACCCTTGCCGTTTAGCATCGCCACGCGAAAATTGACGGGATCAGCGCCGGCTTTGTGCGCCGCTTCGTCCATAAAGCTCTCCACTGCCCAATTGGTCCAGCCGGGGCCAACCGAGCGCAACCAGCCTGGCCGGAAGGCCCGATTGGCGAGATCGTTTGACAGAGCTCGTACGCGCTGCACGCCCACATCGTACCAATGATCTGCGCCGGAGATTGCAAATGGATCATAAAGCTTTTGTTGGAGCCCCTTTGCCATGAACCCTTCCGCCATGACCAAAGTCGGCCAGCCCGCGGAGGCGTGGTGCTCCATCGCCGTAACCCTGCCGTCGTCGCCAAAGGCCATGCGCAGCGTCTGGATGGAAGGCGAGCGAAACGAATTCGAAGCGCATATCATCAGGCCGCGTCAGGACCATCTTCACCGGCTTGCCGAGCGCCTTGGCGGCGAGCGCCGCCGGCACGGTATAATCGCCGTTGAGGCGCCGCCCGAAGCCGCCGCCGAGATAGTAGGTCCGCAGGATGATGCGGTCCTGCGGCAGGCCGAGCGCCTTCGAAAGCACGGGCAGGATGAGCGTCTGCCATTGGTTACCCGTGTGGATCTCAAAGATGCCATCCTTTTCGAAGGCGAGCGCATTGACGGGCTCGAGCTGGACATGGAGGACGCTGCTCGTCGTGTAAGTCTGCGTAAGCACAGACTTCGCCGCGCCGAATGCGGCGTCGAGACCGTCGTCGTCGACGAGGAAGACGCCGCCACTTGGATCGGCGATCTGCGTGACGCCATGGGCGAGAATATCCTGCTCGGAGACGTTCGCCCCTTCGCCGACGGCCCAATCCACGGCGACGAGATCCGCGGCGCGAATGGCGGCCGGGTAGGTCTCAGCGAAGACCATGACCCAACCCGGCACAGTGCCCGACGGATCGTCGAGCGCCAAGCTACTGATGTAGCCGTTTACGTTGCGGGCGGCGGAATCGTCGATTGAACGCACCTTCGAGTCGTTGCGCGTCGGCGGGATCTTTGGTCGGGCATAGACCATGCCCTCCACCTTCGCGTCGATGCCGTACCGCGCGGCGCCGTTTGTCTTGGAGGGGATGTCGAGCGCGCGTACGGTCCGGCCGATCAGCCGCCGCTCGGCGGCGGGCTTGACCGGCATCCGCGCCAATTCGTCGGCGGAAAAGGTGCGGCTAAGATCGCCGCGCCGCACGATCTCAGCATAGGAGATTGACCGTTCGGCCGCGACAATTGCGCTGCTGCGCGCAACGCACTGAGCAGCGGGGACCCCTAGCAACCTGGCGCCTTCCTCCACGAGCGCGATGCGTCCGGCCGCGCCGGCGCGGCTGAAAACCGGGTACGTCATCCAGACCGACCAACTCCCGCCAGTCACCATGAGGCCCCATTTCGCATCGCTGTCGACGGCGTCAAGCCGGACATCGTTCCAATCGACCTCGAGCTCGTCAGCCAGGATGCGAGCGAGCGCCGTGCCCACATGCTGCCCCATCTCGGCGCGGATGATGTTGACGGTGATGATCCCGTCGGGGTCGATGCGATACCAGATCGTGGGCTCGAAAGCGCCTTTCATTGGCGATATCGAACCGGTCGCCGCGAGGGCCGCTCTCGCAAAGCCGAAGACAAAGCTGGCGCCAGCCGCGCCAATCAGAAAGCCGCGCCGCGACAGCTGCACGACATCGCTCGCGCCGTGGTGAAGGAGCCTACCCATTGGCCCTAGCGCTCCTCAATTCAGCCGCAGCCACTTTGATCGCCTTGCGGATGCGCACATATGTCATGCAACGGCACAGATTGCCCGCCATGACGGCGTCTATGTCCTGATCGGTGGGCGTCGGGAAGTCTTTGAGCAGGGATGCCGCCTGCATGATCTGGCCGGACTGGCAGTAGCCGCATTGCGGAACTTGAAGATCGACCCAGGCCTTCTGCAGCGGATGCTCTCCCTTGGGATCGAGCCCTTCAATTGTCGTGATCTCGGCGTTGGCGACGCGGCCAACTGGCGTAATGCAAGAGCGCGTTGGGCGGCCGCCCACGTGCACCGTGCAGGCGCCGCACATGCCGATGCCGCAGCCGAACTTCGTGCCGGTGAGGCCGATTTTGTCGCGAATGACCCACAACAGCGGAGTTGCGTCCTCTACGTCGATCGAAACCGCGCGGCCGTTAATGTGAAATGAGGCCATGCCCAACAACTCCGAACGGCGGACTTCACTGCGAGGCGCTGATTTGCCGTCGCAGCGCGGCGATCTTCTTGTCGAGATCGGGCCAGGGCGGCAAATTCGTGCGGGTACGCCGCAGATAGGCGGCGATGCGAGCGATGTCGGCGTCGCTGAACGCTCGGGCGAAGCTCGGCATCACGACGCCTGGGATGCCTTCTTCCGCGCCGACGCCACGCAGCACGACTTGGATCAGATTGGTGGGATCGGGTAGGTTTAGCGCGCTGTTGAGCGCCAGTTCCGGTCGCACCGCGAGCGGCAAGCAGCCGGAGTTATAGTGACAGGATGCGCAGGCGGCTGTGTAAAGGCGCGCGTCAGCGTCGAACTCCTGACCGACGCCAAGCGGGGCGTCGGACATCGCGCGCGCCACCGCCGGATCGACGGACGCTAGGCGGTCAGCGGCTTGGTCGACGTCGGCGAAATATGTTGCGAGCGCCTGGACGTCCGATGCCGGCAGTGCGGAAAGACCATGCACAACAGGAGACATCGGTCCCGCCGCGATCCCGTGCAGAATAGTCACGCCATCGCGCAAATAGCTGTGAAGCTCCTCCTGCGTCCATGGCGCAGGAGCGGGGTTTGCGGCAGTCAGGGGCGGAGCGATCCAGGTGTCGATCACCGCGCCAGCGTACGCGTTGTTCGCCTTTTCCGCGCCGAGCAGGTTGCGTGGCGTGTGACAGGCGCCGCAATGGCTCAACCCCAGCGCGAGATAAGCGCCGCGGTTCCACTCGGCCGCTTTACCAGCGATCGGTTCGAAGCGGCCGGGCCTAAAAAACAGAATTTTCCAGCCCTCCTGGAAGGCGCGAATGTTGAGCGGAAAGGGAACAGTATTCGGCAACGCCGGGCCCCTAACCGGTGGCCTAGTCATCAAATAAGCGTAAATCGCCTTTACGTCGTCGTCCGAAACCCTGGTGAAATGATCGAATGGGAATGCGGGGAAAAGGTGCGAGCCGTCGCGTGCGACTCCCTCATGCATCGCGCGCCGGAACGCCGCCTCAGACCACGACCCGATGCCGGTCTCGGGATCTGGCGTGATATTGGTCGAATAGATCACGCCGAAAGGGGTCGCCATGGCGTAACCCCCCGCGAACTTTTGTCCGCCTTTGGTGGTGTGGCACTCCGCGCAGTAGCCAGCGCTAGCGAGCGCCTCACCCTTCGCGACCAGCTTCGGTGCGAAGCTGCCGGGTGCAGGAGGCGAGACCGGATCGATCGTCGGCCGCCAGGCCAACGCGGCGAAGCCCAGGACGCCCAGAAATCCAAGCGCGACGCCGCAAATCAGGAGCTTCTTGAGCACCGACATCCTCCGGACGTCCTTGTCAGATTCGTCCACTACTCGTCAGTCGCACGGCGCGTTAAAGCCGGGCCGTATCGGCACGCTGCGGTGCTCTCGCTGAGCCAATCGCCCCGCGGGCGTTCGCCCCCGACCTTAACCCATTTAAGCGATCGATCCAAAGTTTTGGCTGATCAGAGCCCGCGATGGCGCGAGGCCAACGCTTCGGGGAATCTGCGAGCGTCTAAACAGACTGACCGCCGACTCCGCCGCCGGGCCGAATCCCGGGACCGTACGTCGAGCTCAAGCGCGCGGATCGACCCCGTGAAGAGTAGCTGGCCACCGCCACAACCTGGGACGCGTTCTTGCTGCCGAGCCCCCGCATTGACAAGTAGATAACATGCCCTGCGCCGGCGAGGGCATCGGCGATCAAGCGTCCGAACCCCTTGAAGCCCGGTGAGGAGTGCGATCATTTTCGCCATCGAATCTTCTCCTCAGATGACGCCGCCATTCGCGCGAACGACCTGGCCGTTGATCCAGCCGCTGTCCGGCAGAAAACAATCGCCTAAGTGAGCTCTTGGCGCTAACGGTAAGAAAGGACTCTATCCGACCCACTGTCCTTGTAGGCTGCAAAAGCCGCAGTCGCTATGGGCGCGCACCATAGGGCGATCAGCAAAATGGCTGTGACTCCCTCTAACATCACTCCGCTAACGCGGTCCATCAACCGCTCCGACCGCGCCCCGCGGGCTTCGGCGAATTCCGTTATTGAGATCAGGTTCTGTACGGACGCATTGCCGTCGCCTGTCTCAATGACCGAAGTCTCAACGCTTGGGGATTTGCAAAAGGTCAATCGAAGTCTCCTCCGTGGGATCACCCCCGCTAGCTCCCGCGAGAGGCGCCTTTTGGTGCCGCTGACGTGGACATCGAAGAGAATCGGTGATGGACTGCCGCGGAGGCGTAAATATTGTGCGTGGTTGCCCTTTCTGCCGCGTCAATCGCCAGTCCGCAGGGTCCCAAAACCCGGAATTTATGTTGTGTTGCATGGAATTTCCAAGCGACGCCCAAATAGCTGAACCCTGAACATCGTCGTCTCCCTCGCCGATCCAAACCGACGAGATGACGTTTGGTTCACGCATGAGATCGAAATTCAGAGCAAGGGAACTCGACGCTCTGACACGCAACAAGCGGATACGCTGCTATCGCTTATTTATCCTATCTCTCGTCTTGCGCGCGTCGATGGCGGCGCATTTCGCGCGGATGGCGACCTTTTGCTCCTCCGTCATCGGCCGACCGACCATTGCCTCGTACATCGCGATCACTGCGTCGGCGGAAGGAGGCGGCATATAGCGCTTAGGACGTAGCGGCACCAGCATCACGCTCGCTGCTCCCGGACCGGGATGCGCCGCCCAAACCCGATCTTCCGAAAGGCCAATGTCGGCTTCGCGAGCTGAAAAAATGAAGCGGGCGCTCTGGTCCGGTTCCCCCGGCTCATCAGTCTGCGATCGGTCGGGTCGCGCTTTTAATGGTCTCATTCCTGTCGCCGGCGATCGATGCAACCTCGGCGACGTGGCGGCGGACAAGATCAATTGAAAGGCTCGGCGCAGACTGCAAAAACATGGGCGCGATCAACCCGGCGAAATAGCCGAGCTGGAGGCTCACCGCTAGCACGATGAATTGCAGCAACGAGCCCGAGGGGTTGTTGTCGAGGTGCCCGGCGCCAGCGAGAACGGCGACGAAGCCGATTGCTGGACAAAGGATATACCACTTGAAGAATTGGCTAAGAAACGTCCCAAACAGGACGCCAACCAAAACCAGAAAGGCCATTCCAGCCTCCAGAAATCGATTGGTTTTACCGCGCGATAAGGCGCAGGCAGACAAATGATGACAAAGCATTAGGGGATAACGTCAGATCGCACAAGCGGGGCAGCTCGTCGAGCCACGCGAATGGTGTCTTCTCGTTCAAGTTGCGTTCGATCGACTGGCCGCCTCAACCACCTGATGTACAAGGAAGAACTGTTGTGGCTCAGCCGCCACATATATGGTTATTTTGTGGCGAACGGGTGTTTGCCAGTTATGCTCATGCTAAAAGAATGAGGGGATGGTCGAAACCTAATCTTTTTCAAAACTCACCAATTTGGCCAAGACTTGCCTCACACGATCTATTCTCTATTCAGCTGGCGGGGATACACGTTTGCGATTGCGTCTAGCACATCCAAGTGATCGAGATGAACAAAGATGAAGTTATTAACGTAGTCCGGGGAGCGCGCTCCGAATACTGTCTTCAAATTGACCTCATTCTGGAACTCGTGAACAGAGAACGCTGATAGCGGCTTGAGGCTATTACGGTGAATGAAGTAGCCCTGATACCCGTAATTCTTTAAGAAATCGAACAAAATTCGAGGGGCGTCGGACTGGTGACGTGCTTCGGATTCGACGATGAGCGTCGGACGAGACTGCTCTAAAATGCCGGTCATTCCCCGCAATGTCATCATTTCATGACCCTCCACATCGATCTTGACGACCGCAATGGTGCCAGGATCCAGCGACAACGAGTTCAAGCCGCCGCGTCTCGACGCGGATGCTGCGCGCCTCCATCCCCGCATTCGCGCTGATTTCCAACGAGGCGCGCGAGGAAATCTCCGCACCGTCTACAAAGGGAACGTGGAAGTCTGACACTCCGTCACGATCGGAGGCAGCGATATTGATAACTCGAACCGCACTCGGAAGTAATTTTCTAAGTCGCAAGGCGAGGTCCGGATGAGGCTCAATTGCGATAACCTTCTTGCTCCATTTGGAAAAAACATATGAATACACGCCTGCATTTGCCCCTACGTCGATACAGGTCTGATGTCGTTTACACAGAAATCTGACTATATTTAGCTCCGCTTCCCCGTCTATCAACTCGGAATGAAATACCCTCTCGAGAATCCACCTTCTTGGGATCAATGGCTTCACTAGTTGCTTTATAAATGGCGCAGCTGATTTATGGACAGGCATTCAATAATCCCCTTCCGATTTAACCCGTCGCCGGTAGGGCCAGGCCACCCTCGTCGTGCCGCGGAGAGCTTCGCCAGTGGTTATGCTCGCGCAAGCGAATAAGAAAGCCATTATCTGCGCCTGACGGCATTTTTGCGCCCGGCCCCCGCTGCGCTCGTCCAAATAGCCGATGCGTTCGATTACAGCGCGGCGCATCGCCATGTGGCATCCGCTAATCTGACCACCGAGGCTTTCGGAGCCCGCCGAATTGAATGACTGCGCCAACGTAAGCGGGGTAGGGCAGTCGCAAATCCGGCGGGTCGCCAGGCTCAACACATCCGCCCCGCTACACGATGTCGATAGCCGCGGCAGCATCGCCGCGAAGTAGGTCGCTAACGTAGGTTTTGCTCAACCGGCAATCGTCATCGGCGAATACAAGAAGGTGCTCGCGCCGCGCGTATCGGGGCGCCACACCGGTTTTTGGCTCGGGCAGCGGTTGCGCTGCCATTACCGACAGCGACCAATTTCGGCATCAAGTGGCGAAGCGTAACTTAGGGCTATATCCTCGAATGCGCGCGAGACGCTCGTTTCAGGGTTCCTCGTGCATCGTTTCTAGACTGACATTTAACAACTAATCTCCCTCGACATTTATGCATTTTCACGACTATATGTAAAGGGGGCTCCTGATCTCAGGATCATAGCCCGAAGAGATCGTCGCAAAACAGACGGCAAGGGCAAGTCGATCCGCTGAGGCTGGGCGACAGAAGACTTTGAAGCACATATCGGATGCGGTGCGTCGCACTGTTGCCACACGTGAATTCATGGGGCGGAGAAAAAATATCGTTCCTGTCGACCAAACCCAAACCAACGATCGTCGACTTAAAGAAGCGCTCGCACCCCGCTGTTAGCTCGCTTGAGCTGAGTACGTGAATTATGCCGAAAATATTGAGGAGCTGCGTTGGCAATATCAAGGCTACAATTCGTGAGGGAGTCGGGAACGGCCGGCACGAGGCCTTCTATAACCATAAGGATCAGGGAAGTTGTTTCATGGATAGGGTGCTTCGTGTCCCTGGTACCGCTACTGTTGATCAGGTACATTGAAAATGTAGGCACTCCATCTGAGCCGATAATAGCGATATTGATATTCATGGCGCCGTGGGGCGTACTCTTCTTGTTTCAGCCGAACCGTGCGGTCATCGATATATTGCAAAACTGGCCGCTGATGCTTCTGCCCGCGCTCGCCTTTCTTTCTACTTCTTGGTCAGATTATCCTTCTTGGACACTGAAGGCCAGCTTGGAGTATTCGGCGACTATAGTAATCGGCATCATGGCGGGGCAATACATCCGGCCTCGCACGTTTCTGGCGGCGTTGTTCAGCGCGTTGTTGTTTACACTGAGCTTAAGCCTTCTTCTTGGGGTTCGGGAAGGTGACTTGACTGTCCTGTTGGCTAGTGTCTTCGGAAGCAAGAACAACGGGGCTTTCTGCATTTCGGTACTTTTGCTTTCAGGCGTTGCTATCTTGCTCGACCGGTCGCAGCCACCTATCATGCGGTTAAGTGCCCTGATATCTCTTCCGGTGGTAGCTTTCGCGTTGTACATGGCAAAATCCTTCGGGGCGATTGTTGCCTCTGGCGACGCGATAATCGTCATGTTGATGCTGTTGCTGATCAGCCGTTTGCGCTCCTTGGATCGTATTACCGTCCTCGTCATCGGCACAATGATCGCTGTGGCTTGTGGTCTGCTGGCAGCGTTCTACATCGAAGACCTAGGCGCAATCCTCAATTTGGTCGGAAAAGATGAGACCGTCACGGGGCGGACAGTCCTCTGGCAGCTTGCTTGGTATTCCATCGCGCAACGGCCATTTGCGGGGGTCGGATACCAGGCGTTTTGGCAGGAGGGAAACTGGGGCGCTGAGCGGATGTGGGCGCTTTTCGGGATCCTGAGCAAGACTGGATTCCACTTCCACGACGCCTATCTACAGGTCGCCGTGGATCTCGGTCTTATTGGGCTCGGCGCCTTCCTGGTGCCGGTCATTGGTACCATTCGGCGCGCAATGACGACCTTTCGATCCGCCCCAACGACCGCGCAGATATTTGCAATTGGGACGTCTCTGTTCCTGCTTATCCGCACCCCGGTGGAAATTGACTTCTACGGGCAGTTTGGGCTTGGAACAATCCTTGTGTGCGTGATCTGGGTCTGGCTTGAGGACGCCCATAGGCACCGTTATACTTCTCTAGCTCGTCCCGCAGGCCCATTATCCCAAATCTCCGAGCGCAAAAAAACAAGCTGGCCTGGCCCTGGCCGCGACAGGCGCTAAGTTAGAACCCGGCGGCGTTCGGCCAGGGTCTGGTCTGGCCGAGGCCCATGGTAGGGCAGACGGGAAGGTGGTGGGGGGATCGCTTCTGGAGCCGGTGGCCGAGAGCCGGCCGATGAGTGCGGCCTCACAGCATCGTAATGCCGCGCCAGCCCTCGGCAACGATTATCTCACGGATGCGGCGACAGAGCCGTAACGACCGCACGATCGAAACTGTCGGCGCAGCATCTTCGTTGGCCGTCTTGAGGCGTCATCGTTATAATGCTTCCGTGGCATTCCTCTTGCTCCTCTGTGGAATTTCGAAATAGCCTGGCGTCACTTTGGCGGAGCAGACCAAAACCGGGAGGGGAATCATTTGCTCAAACTGGATTTGACCGGAGCCGTTACCGCCGCGTGCTCGATTAGGTTGTCGACGCAATTACCGGGACGTTAGTTGACATTGCGAAAGGCAACTTGTTGGACGGATTTGCTTAACGATCGGCGCGACACTGCTTGGCCTGGTCTCGCGCTGCGCTAGAATGCCGCTTCCGACGACAGGACGCCACCGCGCCGAGTTGGGCGATGGCGGTCCTTGTCGGAGACAGGTTACAGGCCAGGCCAGCATAGGGTCCACCAGGGGTCATTTGCGCGTATCCGAATTTTTCAACTCTAAATAACTCGGACGCTGCCAAACTCTTATATACGCAATCTGCATGGTAGCGGGAAAATGTGTTGCCCCATCCGGCTCGCCTCCCCAGCTATTTGCTCGCCCAACGCTAAGATTTGCTAAAACATAACAGGGCTTGCGCAGTTCTGAGGGCGTCGGCTGAGAGAAAACAAGCTTTCGGTCAAAATACCAGTCGATTTTGTCCGGCCCCCAATCGACAGCGTATTCGTGAAACCCGGCGCTCAAGTCGGTTTGCGTTTTGGTGCCAAGAGCGTAGGCGCGACCGTTTGCGACGTGCAGAGTCGTATAAAGCGTGTTGGGCTCGCGGCCGATTACTTCCATTATATCAAGTTCTGGCGGCCATGACTTATCGGAGGGAAGAAGCCAGAACGCTGGCCAGAGCCCTTTGCCTTTTGGTAGTTTGGCAGAGATAGCAAACACGCCGTAAAGTTGAGCATACGGAAAGCTCGTAATCGTTCCACTGATATAATCTCGCGGGTCAGGCCTGTTGATTGTTGCCGCCAAATCGTCAGGCATTTTTCGTGCTGTCACGTTCAATGTTCGCGACCACGTTAACGGAGAACGCAATTCACCTACCTGTGCTATCATGTCTCCGTTTGGATCGGTATCGGCAGCGCCATTCGATGTCCAGGCCGGAAAGTCCTTTGTCGGCCGGGGCCATCCATCGGCAGCCCCGATTGGCGGGTGGCTCCAAATATATCCGGCCGCCCACGAAAATGACGGGTCGGAAAGTGGCTTGGTTTTTTCATTAACCTGCACAGCCCCGCGCCGCCAGACTGGTGGCCCGCGGAAATCCTGCTGAAGTGTTTCGACGGCATTATCTAGCGAAAGCGTGCCCGCACTTTGAGGCAGGGTTTGGCAATGAAGCGAGGACACACACATAAGAACCGGCAGCGTGGCCACGAAATAGCGAAACAATACCATACACACTTCCATGATGAACAAAATCCCACTGCCATATTCCGATTTATTCGTCCATGAGGGTGGAAATCCTGGACCGTCAAAGAGCGGAGCAAGGCTGGCCGGGAGGCGGCGAAAGTGCCGGACGCCGCGCTTACGCCGATGTCTGTGTCATCGGGATCGCTTAGATTGAGCCTCTTGTGTAAGATCACGTCAGCTACAGCCCGGATCGCGGCTATCTCGAATTCGACATAATGCCCGGCCGACGACTTTCGCGGCGATCTTAATCAACTCCTTAAGGCTCGTCAGCGACCAATGCTCGATCCGCTCGGACGTTGCCAGTACGCGCGTGAAGCTGACGAGATCGTAGGACAACGCAGGAAGCCGAAGGCTAATCGCATTGAGGCGAACTAAGACGCGGGGCGCTAAGAGTTAGAACTCGATCCACTAGGAACGTAATCGAGAATATAGGACGGTCTTAACCATTGCCATGTCGTCGGAGACGTGATCGCGAAACAAGCCAACGAGAATTGAGCCATAGGCCAGAATTCCCACCGCAATACTCATCGTGAGCCGGACGCCGAGCGGAAGAGCTGTAAACAGCGTTTGTTGTACGCCGGCAACAACGCACCCCATCAATAGGGCGGCGACTAAGGGGACACCTATCGACCCAAGCGCGTCTTCACTGCTAACTTTACATAAATCTAGGGCTTTGCGCAAGGCAAATAGCAAGCTGACGATCGCGGCCGCGGATACGCCCAGCGCCACAGCGGTGCTGCTGAAAAGAACACCCACAATTATAGCGGCAATCGTAGCGGCCGAACCGATCGAGCCTAGCTTTAGCGTAAGGTCCGCCCGACCAAAGCCCACCAGAACGCCCGAGATCGGCGCCCACATTGCTTGCGTTAAGCCCAAAGGCGCGAGGCTAATGAGCAAAGGGACCGCTGGCATCCATTTATTTCCAAGAATGATGGGAATTGATAACGGGGCCGTAACGGCAAGCCCAATCATTGCCGGAGCGCAGAGTAGTAAAACGCCGCGCAGGGCTTTCAAGAAGTGGGGGGGCGAAGAATTGCCATTGCGCGACGCTTCACTAATTCCAGAAAAGACCGTGTAGTACACCGGACCCGACACAATCACGGCGGGTAGACCGATGATCTGAAAAGCAAGCGCATAATAGCCAAGTGTGACGGTGCCCATGTAGGCCCCGATCAAGACATTGTCGATGTTGCGAGCGATAAAGGAAATGACGGAAGACGCGGTCACCCTTGATGCGAAAGAAATGTTTTCCTTGATGATGTTCCAACAAAAAACAAAATGCGGTCGGCTGCGTGATCCAACGGTGACAACTATCACCTTGCAAATCCACAAGGCTAGCTGCTGCGCCACGAGACTCCAGACGCCCCAACCTAGCACAATTCCAGTGGCGACCGTCGCAACGCTCCCCAACGTTGAAACGAGGTCGCTTAAGGCTATATACCTATAGCGCTTCTCGCGTATCAAGAGCGCCACTGGCACGATATGCATGGCCGCGAGCAGAAGGATGCTTGACATGCCGAAAAGAAGCGGCGGGAAAAGCGGCTCGCCGAGAAGACGCCCGACCGGATAGGCTAGCACGGCAAAAACGCTGATTAGGAAAAGGCTGCATCCAGCGGAAAAGCAGAAGATAGTGCCCTCAAGCTCCTTCGTAACCCGCCCTGCCCGGACAATACAGATACCAAGGCCAGATTCCGCCAGCAGCGTCGCGAAAAAAATGAAAGGTGCTACAAGCGCCATCTGCCCATACGCATGTGGCCCCAAAATGCGACCGATAATCGGCAAAATGGCGATCTGAATAATCGCCCGCAGGGCACTGGCCAGGGCCATCACCATAGTGCCAAGAGGGAGCTTTCCAGTGATCATGCCAACGCGGCGCATTCCCTCAACGGCTCCTTTTGAAGAGACATTCGAAAAAAAGCCATCTCGGCTAAATAGGCGACCGTTCTGATCAAAAGGGCGTGATTCAGACGCTGGACAAATCGCAAACGGCCGCTTAATGCACCGCCGGTAATCTCGATAAGATTCGAAACCCAGATAAGCCAGAGACCAGAGGCGATCCTTTAAGATTTTTGGGCCGTCGCTCTCCAAAAATCTGACGGACATTATTGGGTGACGCACCGCTCATAAAGGTCATCCAGATATGCCGATGTTTTGAGGCCGTCAAACATTGTTTCCGCAGTGCTGCGGGCGTTCGCGCGCAAACCTCGGAGGCTTTTGGCGTTGTCGCAATAGGGTGCGACAGCGGTTATCAATTCCTGTGCGAGACGCTCGGTTTCTTCGCGAAACATAGCCCCATAAGCGGGTGTCGCCTTATCGGCGCGACCGATATGCCGCCATTCGCCTATTTCGTCTGTACTGAGTGTGAGCATCAGGCCGTTTTGTCCGGATAAAACAAATTCGACTAAAGCGCCCTGCGGAGTTGCAACGACCGGCGTTCCGACCGCCATCGATTCTGCCGCGCTGAAGCCAAATGTGTCGCTAAACGTAGTGAGAATTGAAAAATCACTGTCGCGCAAAATCTCAAGAACTCGCGCATTGGGAAGCCCGCGATCGAAGGTTACATTATCGGCGTCCAGAAGACGAAAATATGGCTCAAAGAAATTATCTTGCTGAGGATCGCTCCAGACACCATGCCCGGCTTGTAGCGTGGATATGATGCGAAAATGCATGGGGAGCTTTTTAAAGCGCGCGATTTCCGCCGCTCGTGCGGCGACTGCCCCGCCTTTGCGCCCAAAATGCGCGCCTACGAAGACAATGCGCAACGGTAGAGGGTATTCTCTTGGCTCTACCCGGAAGGCGGGCAAAACCATATTTGGATAGATGACCTCCAGCTTGTTCGAGAGAACATTATATTCAGAGGTGCCGACATGTTGTTTCAGAAAACTCCTTTCCGCATAATGGGACATTGCAACGATCCGCCGACATTGGTCACCGGCGAGCTTCTGCCGCATGAAACGGAACAATCCGGTATTTCCTCCACCAAAGTACCGCGGTAATTGGTGCTCAAAGGACATTATGAACGGCGCCTTGTTGGCGATGGGAATGCGATTATGAAAATGTCCCAAATCCTCGCCACAAGGCAAAGTAAGGGTAAGCCCCTCGATATGATGTGATATTTTATTAGCAGGCAGGAATTTCACGCGCTGAATAACATGTCTGGAAATTTTGGGAGTATTAAACCGCGTCTGGTACTTGTCGGCCAGAACTGCGATCTTCAATTGTAGGCCCATCCAGGACAGACTTCCGCGGGAGTAGATCCAAGGCGAAGCCATTTAATAACAGTCTTTGCTAGACTTTTCCAGAGCAAAATCATAAATTATAGCATATTAGGTCCGCTTCGTTTCAGGTATGGACGATCGCCAATGCGCCAATTTCTAACGCGTTCCGTGATCAAGGACACGCTGGCTTTCCGCGACAGCGTGTTAAGGCCGGAGAGGGAGAATCGGCTCGCTTTGAGAAACCAATCCGAGCGCCGGGGTTGGTGCGGCGGATTATGAGGCCGAGAGTTCAAAGCAGCTTGAGGTCCTCGTATGTCTCATGCTGGCCCCCAGGGGCGCGCTTATTCCCGTCGGTATGGCTCTTGTTTGCAAGGCCAGCGCTCGCGCACACCGCGTCCAGAGCATTTAATTGGGGCGCGGATTTCCGCGGCTCGCTGGTCGACGAATTGAAACGTTCGCGCGCGTCGAATTTGGTGTGGTTCGCATTATTTGCAGCCGTGGGTGGGGCTGAGGCTCAGGGGTTATCGCCGTGGATGGATATATATGGCGCAGCAGGCGGCATGAAGGTTCCGGCTGGGATACCCACCATCGTCGGGACGGACCTGGGGATAAACAAGAAACATATGAATCCCTCGGGTAGGCCTTGCGTCAAGGTCTTTGGCGTGGCGCTGCCGAAGGAGACCAGCGGTGCGGCGCCGCCGCAGAACAACGATGCACAGGTGTTCAATCACGTCATTGTTGCCACCAATGAGTGCGCGCAGGTCATCCAAATGACTGTTTGCTACTATGAGTTGGACCACTGCGTCCCGCTGGAGGTTCCGCCGTATTCTCGCACGCAGATGGTCCTGGGGATCATGCCGGCGATGGATAGATTTCGCTTCGAGTATCGGGAGCGGTTTCAAAGGTTTTGACCAGCCTACGATCATTGCCCCCATCTAAGAAAGCGCCCCGCCAACCTTTGGGAATGACGCTCACCTCAGTAATTGGCGTAACTTGGAATGATAATGGCGCGAATAACGGCCCCAGCGGGTAGTCTACGCCTGGGCGCGATATCAGGCGCTAAGTTATACATCAACTCGGGATCGTCCTAGCCCAGTGGCCGCCGGCCCTTTTTTAACGCGCCAGTCCTGCAAACTGCACGCATGCTTAAAACTGGCCCGCCATGAGAGGAGCGTCGACTTTGGGTCCGAAAACTGACGCTGGAGGCCCGAAAAACGTCGGCATTATCGAACGGCGCGCCGACGGCCGCCCCAGGTATGCCGGCCCTCTCAACGCGCTCACCAATGAACTTGACAAGCTGGGCTATAGGTCGTTCCGACTGCGGTGGACGCTTACTGTCACAGAGCCGCGGCTTACCAATCCCAACTCCGCGCCGGTATCGGCAATCGGTCCTCGCGGCCGGTCTCGTCGAGGGGCGCTTAACATTATTGTCAAGCACGCCCGAGAGCGGCTCGGGGGATTACGAAAAGGAGACCATATTATCATGGATGAGCGGGTTTGACGGAGTCAGTTGACGTTATAATCGCGGCTTGGAATTGCGCAGGCACGATTGAACGTGCGATGTTGTCTGCTCTTAACCAGCCTGAGGTCAGCAAAGTCATAGTCATAGACGACTGCTCGACCGACGAAACCGTGTCTCGTGCCGAGCGTATTGGAAGGGAGCAACAGCCGCGCGTCGCGATAGTGAGGCTGCCATCCAACCGCGGCCCTGCTACTGCACGCAATGTGGGGCTTGATCAATCAGTCGCTCCGTGGGCTGCAATTCTTGACAGTGACGACTTCTTCCTTCCGGGACGCGTCAATAGACTACTTTCGCTTGCGAACAACCAAGACTTCGTCGCCGACGATTGCATACAAATTCAAGAAGGTCAGACCGAGGATTTGCAATCCAATTTGCTGGGCAAGAATTTCGAACCATGGCAACTGAATTTTGAGGAATTCGTTCTTGCCAATGTCAGCGTATGGGGACAGTCCCGGAAGGAGCTCGGATTTCTGAAGCCGATGATGCGCCGTTCATTCCTTAGTCGCAATCAACTACGCTATGACAACTCCTTGAGGCTCGGCGAGGACTACGCCCTTTATGCTCGTGCGCTTGCCTTGCGGGCCCGTTTCCTGCTGATACCGGTGGGTGGATATGTCTCCGTTGAACGGACCAACTCGATTAGCAGCCGCCACACCATGCGAAATCTCGAACGTCTACGAGACACTGACCACGAGCTCGGCGGCATCGATGGACTCACGATTAGTGAAAGGTTGGCTATCAGACGACACTATCACAGCGTGGATGCACGCGCTCAGTGGTTAGCGGTCATAGATGCATTCAAAGCACGCAGCCTTTTTCGCTTTATTGCGCCCTTTTTGCGTTCGTGGACTGTATCAAGTTTCTTGGTTTGGAACTTAGTGCAACAGGCTCGAACTCAGGGGCTGTCGTTTAATTGCCATTTTTGGACGGGCAGCATCAAGAGCTTTGAGACGCCTCCTTCTCCGCAGCCGGTGACGCCATCTGCTCGCGCTATTCCCTGTACCCCTGTATTTTCTCGCCCGGTTGCATTCGGTCTGCGTGGGTTGCACAGATCCTTCCGCTACCGGCCGGCCCAAATGTTCGACGCAAGTGCGGCGGCGAGGGCGGCTCACCTCTTTCCCAAGGCGCCTGTTTCAGAATCAGTTTCTCCACAACCTCAGATCCGACGCCACCGTGCTTAAACTCGCATTTTCAGTCTCAAGCTCCTTGATCCGGTTAACCCAGTCGTTCTTCAGCCCAGCACAATTCCCGGCGCCGCCGATAGGGCGTAACTTCCATCAAATGTATCGTTCGAAACGCCTTAGCCATCGCTCGGCCTTGCGTTTGTCAACGCATCTGCCTGCCACGCCTTCGCGACAACCTCTTCGGGTTTACGCCCATTCCTGGCCGTTTCAGATCCTCTACCGCAGCAAAAACCGCGTTTCAAGAACGATCACTCTTCGGGTGGGACGGCTAGGATCGAACGCTGTCAGGAGAAGGTCGGTTAATGCGGCGCTTCTGCCGACTAAGATTGCGCGCGACTCGACCATCCCGGGGGGCGTCCACGAGCAGATGTTTGAAGAATCCGAGCGACCAGCCAGCGTGCATCGTCATCGCGGCAATCCCGGAAAGCGACGCGCACGCGTCCCCGGCGCCTATTCCGAGCAGGATGCCATAACCAATACAAGAGAGGCTCCAAAGGAGAGCTGGTATCGCAAATGCAGCGGACATTGGAGCCAAAAACAACACACCGAGCGCGGGAGCGACCGCCAAAGGAATTATCTGTCTTAATATCGGTATCTGGCGATGTTTGAGAAAATTACGTGCGCGGCCCCGACCATAATTAAAATACTGACGAAACAATGCCTGAATCGAGCGCCGCGGATAATAAACAATCGACACCGGGCCGGCCAGATAGATGCGAAAGCCATTGGCTCTCAGCCGAACATCGAGCTCGGCATCTTCGTTCGAGTGAAATGATTCATCATAACCACCGACAGCCTTGAAGACCGCAATCCGCATGAGAGCGTGGTGGCCGTGATCCACCCAGCGACCCTTGGGCGCATTCCGGTGAGGCGCCCCTCCATTTCCGAGGGGCGAATTTTGCGCGGCGGCGACGGCGCGCTGAAAGCACGTAGGACCCATTGTGAGCATGGTGACGACAACCGAGTCAGCTGCTGTATCGAATTGGACTGCCAACAATCGGGCACAAAAATGCGACGGATACTCAGCATGCGCATCTATTCGAATTAGGAACTCCGCACCTTCGCCGAACTCTGTTACAGCACAATTTACGGCTGCCGCGGCTATATGTTTTTTGTTATCTAAAAGAGCGACACGACTGTCACGCCGCATAATACCTTGGACGATTGCGCGCGTATCATCGGTGCTACCCCCATCCGCCACGACAATCTTCATAGCTATCTCGCCTGCATCGGCCAATAACTGGGTGATCAGGCCATCGATATGCTCAGCCTCGTTAAGCGCTGGAATAACGACCAATACGAAGCCAGCTGTGCTACAGCTTTGGTCGGATCGCTTGCTGCTTGCCTTGGCAGCCGTCAAATTCGATTTACATTGCATGATATAGTCAACCTACCGGATAGCGTCAGGAATCGCTCGACGATCATCTGTAGTCGGAGGCGGTGTATTCCTTGTACTCTTTCCCGATGATGCTCATAAGGATGCCTACCCCGCGGCAAAGCGTATAGCATTCCGCGACGATTGAGCCAGACTCCCGAAAAGGCCGCATTATCAAGGCCTGGATAATAAGTAGGGAGCCGCCCACGATACGTGATAGTCCCCTCAGGAGATTGGCAAGTTTCCCCCTGTAACTGGATGGTTCGAGCTTGGACAACGCAGCTTCAGTAGCGCCGGTGCGGTACCATCGTTTCAGCAACCAGCCTCGCGTCATGCGTTGCTTTGGAATCATTTCCATGACGATCGCTTCCTCCGCCCAAGCGATGCGTTCTCCGGCCCGTATTAGACACTTAAAGAACCAAGTGTCTTCGCCGCCCGTCTGGTTGAAACGCAAGTCGAATTGTAGTTTCCGGGTTTCTACGGCGGCGCAAGAAACAAGGCAGTTTGCGGTATAGCCATCTTCGACATAACCATCTCGAGAGGACAGAAACTTAGAGTAGAATCCTGAAGCAGCCGCCCATGCTGGCGGCGGCTCCTCAAAAATCGGAAACACGGGACCGACAACTGCCGCCCCACCGGTTTTTAAGGCCTTCGCCAAGAGATTTTCGATCCAATCAGGCAGAGGAATTTCGTCGTCGTCCACAAAGGCAAAAAAAGCGATCTCTAATGCCAGGGCGCGTTCTATAGCGGCGTTGCGCGCATTAGACAGGCCTTTGCTCTTTTCGTGCAGGAATGTAGCCGCAAACCGTCCGGTTTTCGAGTATTCCAAAAAGATCGGGGTGGCCGAGGCGGAGGGACTATTGTCCACGACGATGATCTGAATGTCTTTCGTTGAAAGAGTGCGAAGGCGCTGGACGTCGATCGCGCGAAGAAGGCAGCGCAATCCATCTAAGCGTTCGAAAGTGCAAATACATATAGCGATTTTGTCCATCACATTCTCATCTTTTCGAGCAGTTGCGAGAAGCGTTTAGAAAAATGCTCGCGAGCAGAAGCGCTGAGAAGCGCAAGGAGATCGATCCTGCGCACAATCGAAGAGAAAGCATCGCGCCAGCGCCGCCGCTTCAGCGATTCGACGAGGGTGAGAAAATCGTTTGCTCGCTCCAACGCCTTCATGTATTCATCCGCTGCCAAATCAAATTTTTCTCCTCTTCGCCGCCCTTGCGACATTGCTTTTCGATGAGCTTCCATCAGCTGCTGGAGGTCGGCGCCCGTGAGGCGCCAGGAGAGCGAGCCCTCCCTTATTTCATAGTGATAGAAGCTTTCGGATGTCACCACATACCGTCCGTCGGCGAGCAAGCAGCGCAAACAGAAGTCGAAATCCTCGCCAACCCGCAAACCCTCGGAATACAGCAATTCGTATTCGCGCAGGAACTTAGCCCGCAACATGGGCTTGAGATAGCCAAGCTGCAATCCGGACGAAAACATCGTGTTGTGCCGGAAATAAGCTACAGGATCGATTAAGACCCAATAGGGCCGGAAGCTGCGCCTCAACGTTGTGGATATGATTTGATGGTCGAAAACTCTCTCTATGTTATCCGCAACGATATCGGCCCCAGTGCTTGCGGCTAAATCGAGAAGACGCCGCGAACGATCAGGGTCGATGCGATCGTCGGCATCGATAACGGCGAACCAGGATCCCCGCCCAACTGAGAGAGCCCTGTTCCGCGAAGCCGCCGGACCCACGTTATTTTCATTCCGAATAAGGCGCACGCGAGTATCATGCGCCATCACGCTGCGCACGACATCGGAGGTTGTATCTGTCGACGCGTCATCCACGACGATCACTTCGATCGACTGCACGGTCTGAGATAAAATTGAAACAATCGCCGCCTCGATGAAAGAGGCTGCGTTATATGCGGCGGTCACGAACGTGATATCAACAGTCTCCACGATACTAGTTGGCGCATGTGCAGGCTCAAATACATCGGACATACGGGCACCACTGTCATTTTTGGGGCTATCGTTCAAACCCTCGGAACCGACTCAACGGAACATTTCGGAATTTTAGGAACTGCACTTCAAATTGAGCCCCATTCTGTCTCTGATGGGAGCTGATAGCGATTAGACTGACGGACACGGCAGTCGGTCTGGGCACTCGCGCGCCCGGCGGCCCCTGGCTCTCGGACCATATCGGGTTTGGGTCAGGGAAATTCTGCGCTCGTTCCGTGATCTTGCAAGCTGAGTTCGAACCTTAAATACCGGCAAGCGCGGGGCGATGATGATTTCTCGGTCGAGATGGCGGCTTTTAAAGAATCGGTTCCGTCTTTTCTTTTTACACAAGACCCTAAAAGATCGGGTACCAAGTCTCCTTCTGCCTAAAACCAACGCCCCCGAGAACATAAAGAAGCTCGCGGGTATCCGAGTCATCGACGAATTGCGAACCACGTAAGATTTTGATTCTTTTCCTTACCTCTTCGTATTCTGCAAATTCAAGCTGCCGCAGAAACTCGCCGATGCTGTCGTGCAGGGGCTCTTCGAACGAAAAGCCAAGCCCATCCGCCTTCACTTTACGCGCTGTCGCAGTCCCCACCCGCGCCAGAGCTGGAACGGCATACAGACCGCCTTCATAAAGTCGGTTCGGCAGGAGCCAATCGGAATTGGTTCCGGCGTCGAGAAGGTCGATACACCAAGAGAAATGAACGGCGCCGTAGAGCTGTGCAAGATCCTGAGGGCTAGAATACGTGCCGCCGTATGACATATTTGGGCGCCTGCCGACCGTCCTTTCGATTACAGCCGTCGGGAGGTCCTCCTCCGATGGCGCCCCGCGGATATCGACGAAAACCTTGTCGCCGAGCCGGTCTGCGATCCGACACAAGATCTCGAGACTTTCGCGGCAGCGCAATCGGCCGAACCAGCCGATCACCCAAGGGTGAGCCGAAGGGGGCTCAGCAGCGATGGCTTCGAAAAGCCGCTCGCTTGCCGCAACCTTATTTTCGAGCAATCGCCAGGGACGCGAATATTTTTGCTTTGTCTTAAAATAGTTGTCCATGAAGTCCGGAGAACTGATGACCAGCATGTCGCTCGCAGCCAGAATTAACCGTTCCACTAAACGCGCAGTTTTGTTTATCGGCCGATCTCCCAAAAAGATCCGCTGAATGTCGAGGACTTCGTAGGCCAGCGTGGCGCGGGAGCCGCTAAGGAGTTTAGCAAACACGGCAACGAGAGCCATGTCGATGTTACGCGCATAGATAACGTCCGCGCGCCTGAGGGTTCTGGCGTTTGCAAGCGCAACCAAGACGCCCCATATCAAAGCGGGAAGTCGCCTCACGTACTTCCGATCTTGGGTGAAGCCGAGATGAACATTCTCGAAGGTCGGTGCCGGCTCAACGCCTAGGCGTTCGCGTGTGAATGTAAAAGCTACCACTCGAGCGCCTGCCGTCGCAAATGCGGTCATGCGTTTTATGATAGTCGGCTCATTGGAATCGTGGCCGAAGAACGCGACGACGGGTTTAACCGGCTTCAGAGGCGCCCCGTCTGTATCGAAACTCAATTCGGTGGTCCGTGAGAGCTTGGACATAAAGGTCATTCCGCGCCACCTCCTCCCTCGTCAGCTGAAGATCGAACTTAGCCTCTCTGCGGATATGTGAGTGGAATTTCCGTTAGCGTCCGGTCTCTCATACCGCTGTGCGAACGCCTCTGTTGCAAACTCTATTAGGCCGGATGTACTCCCGTTTGAGGAGCCGCATCGTCGCAGTTACCTGGGTTTCGGTACAGCAGAGAACCCGCAACGGCGATAAGAGGCGGGGCTGCACTCTCCTCTAATCCGTGTAAGCATAGCGTGAGTGATAGCGACTGTGGTAATAGTTTGTGCCATGGTTCTCGTAGCGGCTGAGTGTGCTTATATTGGCCTTGTTGAGCACGATGCCGATTAGGTTGTCGCAGACGACGCGCGCGGCCCCCAGCGCGTGGTGGACGACGTCGATCTTGGTGCGGCCCCATTCGATGACGAACACATAGGAGTTAACAAGGTCTCCGGTCGCCCGCACGTCGACCACGGGGGTTAGTGGGGAGAGATCGACGATTACATAGTCGAAATCCTGGCGCAGGCGCTTGAACAGCTCCATTGTCGACGCTGAGCCCAACAGGTCGCTGGTATGCGCCAAGCGGGTCCGCGCAACTGTGGGCAAGAAGGCCGTGTTGGTCGCATCGTCCCACCAGATCGCATCCTCGAGTGAGGCCGCTCCCGAGATTACTTCCACCATGCCTACAACTGCGTCGGGAGCCAACCAGCGGCTGAGGTACGGATTGCGCAGGTCGGCGTCGACGAGAATCGCGCGCGAGCCGGACCGGGAAATAAGTTGCGTCACGGCTGCCGCTATGGTCGATTTACCCTCGTTGGGGAGCGACGAAGTCATACCGATGACTTTGTTGGCCTTACTTACGCCGTAGAGTTCGGTCGCGATCTTGATTGACCGGATCGATTTGGTGAACCGAGAGAACGGCGAATTAACAACGTGGCGCCACAGACTTTGGTCGCTCCCCGCCCCGGGTCCATTCGCGATGCCGCGGTCCACCAACGCCATCGTCGTATCTTGCACAAGCGGGGGAACGATGCGATCAGAGATCACTTTGTTGGCTTTGCTTACACTGTAAAGGTCTGCTCCGACCCTAAAGGACCGGACCGATTTGGTGAAATAGGAGCATGCCGAATTTACAACGCGGCGCCACAGGCTTCGGTCGCTTCCCGTGATTGCATTATCGTTGGTTCCGCGGTCCGCCGGCACGATCTTCGCAACTTTCAAGAGGGGGACGACAGCGATACAATCCAGTAGGAGATCCGTTTCGATCTGCGAGCTGGTGCGGAAGACGCGGTCCGAGAAATCGCGCATCAGGCCGATTCTCGACGCTCAGTACCATCCCGCCGATGCCCGCGATCGCCAGAACCAGCAAAGTCTTAGGATGGCTTGGCCGCATCGGCGGTGTAGCCCGAGTTATTAGGTGAGAATCGCTGATTGGGAACGATTGCTGCTGAACTGACTCCATGTAGCGCTGCAGGAAATCGTCAGTGAGAGCCCGATAGCTCTGGGCGGTCGCATCGAGTTCGTGTGCCGTGACCCGCTGCCGATTGGTGTCGTTCGACTGGGTAATGGTGTCTTTGAGGCGCCTCTCGGTCTCCTCCTCGCGCGATTTCGCGATTTCGTAGTCACTCCTATATGTCTGTGCGATGCGACGGAGCTCGTCGTCAATAGACTTACGGATCTCGTGCATTTGGTTGCGCAGGTTCACCGCCGCCAGATGATTGGTCCCATAGCGGGCCGACCAGTCAGACTCCCTTGCCGCGATGTCAAGATATTGCTGGCGCAACCGGGTAATAACGTTATCGGTCAAGCTGTCGGTCACGGTGGGGGGGGCGTCCAAAGACGTGCCCCGATCCTCCACCTGCAAGATCTCCAGGACGCGGTTCAATTTGGCCTGTGCCTCCGCGGTCTGCGAGTGGGCAAGCACGAGGTCGCTGTTGAATTGGGAGAGTTGCTGCTCATTGAGCAGCTGGCCGCCGACATCGACGATGTTATTCTTGGCCTTGAAATCGACTGCAGCCTGCTCGGCGGCGGACGCTTGGCGGCGCAGCTCCCCAAGGCGATCCTGCAACCACACCGCGGCACGGCGCGTGGCCTGATACGTCACATCCAGCGAATTGTCCACATAGGCATCAGCCACCGCGTTAGCGATCTGCGCCGCACGGTCCGGCGAGAATGACTGGTAATCGATTTCGATGACATAGGTCAGCCCAATCCGTTTAATGCTCAATCTGTTCTGAAAAACGGCGAGCGCTTGCCGTGTGAGCTTGAATTCCGACTGTGGCCCCTCCGACTCGAACAAGCCCGACACAATGTTCAGAACCGTGCCGACGAGGCCGGGCTTTGGCTTAACGAATTCCGGATCGTCAATCAGATGCAGGTCTTTAATGACGGCCAGCGCTATGTTCTCGGATCTCGAGAATCTCGACCTGGCTGTCGATCAAAGCAGTTTCGGGGGGAAGGTCGCCGCCCCCAGGTGATTGTTGCTCGAGAAAATTCAACTTATGTGTGTCGATGATTAGAACCGCTTCGCCTGTATAGCGCCGCGGAGCGGTGAAGAGGTAGACTGTCGCCAAAGCGATGGTCAGCAGCATGACGAACAGAACGACTGGGAACTGCCTGCGGAAGAACGCGACGTAGGAATTGAACAGCTCCGCTAGCGACACGCCTCCCGGCGGCGCGGGATGCGAATCAATACCGTGCCTTGACTTGTCGATCTGCAGCATACTGGTTCCTCGGGGGCGCCTGCGCTGCCCTTAGTCTCTTCGGAATTTTCTGTACTTCGACCTTCCGACCCTCCAGCGTCAGCGCGCACGCCGCCCGGTCAAAACAGTGGCGGACGTCGTCAATATCCTGGTGTAGGCCGCCGATAGCAACACAACAGGAGAAATCGGTGGCAGAATGCTGAAGAAGCACGCGAGATGTCAGGAAAACGAGCGCGATGAACATACACCGGAGGCACTCCATCACAGACGGTCGCGGGCCGATCGCGCGAGAACGGCCGACCTCTACACGCTTCCCCTTTGCCGGATGACCGCGCCTACGGTTCCAACTAAGATCGAGAGATCTCTCGACACTCGCCAGTTGCGCACATATTCGGCGTCAAGCGAGACGCGGCTCTCGTAGGTCACGTCGCTTCTACCGCTAATTTGCCAAGAGCCGGTCACGCCGGGCCGGGCCGCAAGATAGACGCTCACACATTCGCCATAGCGCTCAAGCTCTTCCGAAACGATGGGCCGCGGCCCGACGAGGCTCATATCGCCGCGGATAACATTGATAAGCTGAGGTAGCTCGTCAGCGCTCCATTTCCGCAAAATCGATCCAAAAGGCGTGATCCGAGGATCGCTTTTCAGTTTTCGGTCGCGCTCCCACTCCTCACGAGCCGCTGGATCGCTATCAAGTAAAGCCCTTAGGCGGCTTTCAGAATCGACAACCATCGTCCTAAATTTAAGGCAGTAGAACTCCTTGCCTCTATATCCAACGCGCAGATGTTTGTAGATGAGTGGACCGCCGTCGTGCAGTTTTATCACGACTGAAAGCATTATAAACAATGGAGCAGTTGCAAGCACAATGAGAGAAGCAACAGCAAGATCAAAACCTCGTTTGAGCGCTCCGCCCAGCGCTTTTTGTTCCATCTCAATTTGGTTTGTAAAAAAAACCGCCCTGGCATCATACATGACGTTCTCCTACCCCTGCGGCTTAAATGGCCTGATAGATGAAGAGTAACGTAGTTTATCAACGTTAACAGCATCGGCCTTGCGGCGCAACATTTAATTTTGCAGGGCGACATGGCCGGATATCTGGGAGAGCGGTTTGAGCCGAACGGATCCGTAGCGCGGATTGGATGCGTGCACCGCTGCGAATACGACGCGCCTGAAGTAGAAAGGCTCAAATCAGCCGGCGATGGTGCCGAATCCTCAATTCACAAGGGTCATCGCCCAAACAACGAAAAAACAATCAGCTAGGGTAGACGTCAGCTTCGCTATACTATAGAAATCTGGCGTTTCAGATGATCGCCGATCGGCTCTTCGGCGGCCGAAGATTCTCAATCGGATCCATAATCACAAAGTCTTCGACCAACCAAAAAATATACGCACCGGTCGCAATACGGTCCTCTGAAGGATATAGCCGCCATGAGTCGCGATTTTTTATACGGATTGATCGTCGGATGGGTGTTAAGCGGAGTAATTACCGTCCTTGCTCTTATTTTGTTGCGTGGCGGCAAACAAAAATGAGAAGTTCAATCCCGCGTCACGTCGTCGACGATGTTCAGGCTCGGAAGCGCCGGGCGCAGGCGAACCGATCATTGACGAAATCTAGTGACCAGCGTGCGTTGGGCTAGATTTCTACAACGATCGGCGCCCGGGCGCCTACGGCCCGGCGCCGCGCACGTCGCTTGCGCACCGTGAGGCCTTCCTCCTCATACATCCCGGACGGTTCGCCCTCCTGGCGCAAGAACAACCGCCAATAGCCGAAGCGCTTTCGCTAGAGTCCAGACCCATAATGATTCCCGGCGAGACAGATTTTTGATTCACCGTTCCCGAGGAGGGACGAGTCATAATTCATGATGGCTTTTGGTTGACGGATGATCAGTTTGCGCGGCTTCAACCTCTTCTGCCGAATGACACGCGCGGCAAGCCGCGCGTTGACGACCGCCGGGTCATCAGCGGGATCGTCCAGTGTGCTGAAGTCCGGCGGTCGCTAGGTTGACGCACCCGACGTCTACGGCCCGCGCATGACGCTCTACAACCGCTTCGTTCGCTGGGCGGGCGAAAGGCGTTTGGGTCGGCATGTTCCATGCGCTCGCCGCGACGGGCGGTCCTCCGGCGCAGGCGCTGATCGACAGTTCCGCGGTCAAGGCGCACCGCTGCGCCGCCGGGGCGAAAGGGGGGAGCGCGCTCAGGCGATCGGCCGCTCGCGCGGCGGTCGGACCACGAAAATCCATGCTCTGACCGACGCCGCCTGTCGCCCCATCGCCTTGCTGCTCACCGGCGGTCAGATCGCCGATTGCACGGCCGCCGCCCTGCTTTTGGAGAAAATGCAGGGAGCCTCGATCCTGCTGGCGACAAAGGTTACGACAGCGACGCCGTTCGCCGGCAGGCCGAAGACCAGGGCGCGATGCCGAATATGCCGCCTAAATCAAACCGGCGCTGGAAGAATTGCTTCTCGCCGTTCCTTTATCGAAACCGCAACACTATTGAGTGCATGTTCTGCCGCCTCAAGGATTACCGCCGCATCGCCACCCGCTACGATCGTCTCGCCAGCAACTTCCTCGCCGCCGTCTGCCTCGCCGCAACCGTCAGTTACCGGTTGTAAGTCCAGACCCTAGTTCGCAAGCTCGCGCAACCGCGTTCGCGAAGCCGTATCCGGGCTGCCGGAATAATCGATGGCGGTGACGACGCTGGAGGCCCGCCGCTCTGAAAGGCTCTTGACAGCCCGTAGATGCGCGACGGCTTCGCGCTTGGCGACGGGCCTACCATTTTTTTGAAAGGAGCCAGTCGAGCGCTGCAGCATCAAGGATCTGTTCGGCCAAAAGCTTCTTCGGCTTCGCGTTCTCGTCCTCGATCTGCCTGAGCCGCTTCGCCTCCGAGACGTCCATCCCGCTGTACTTGGCTTTCCAATTGCAAAACGTCGTTTCCGAAACGCCATGCTTGCGGCACAGGTCGGCGACCTTGGCGCCCGCCTTCCGTTCCCGCAAAATGCCGATGATCTCCCCTTCCGTGAACCTTGCTCGCTTGTCCGTGCGGACTCTAATTCCTTTTGGAGCAAATATGTACTGGCGGGTCATTCGCCGCTTTCCTCGATCTCGTGTCGGAGGTTGGAGGCGGGTTGCGAAGCGACCTCACCAACTTTACCGCCAGCATGATAAGGAGGGATGTTCGATCTGGCCATGCGCGAAGCAGGACGGCCATTTTTTTGCTGATCCTCCATCGCTTGGATATGACGTATTATAATAAATATCATTTGACATTTGGGCTTTTTGCGGACTTTATCTAGGGCGTGGCCACCAGGGGAACCCGCCCGTCTGTCTGGAACTGTCGTCGCGGCGACCCACTTGGCGTTCGCGGGCAAGCGCAAGGCCCGATATATCGGGCAAGCCATCTGATCAGCGCACCGCAAAACGCATTGCGAAGAGGCAATCGCACATAAAATTGGGAATGCTTGGTTTGTACCTGTAGGAGCCGAGTTCCTGCCGTCCGTTGATCCTCCTCGAAAATGAATTTTGACGGACCGCAAAAAGATGAAGGTGTTATTTATTACGGCCCATAAGTACCTACCGCAAATGCGTGGCGGTCAGCAGTGCTCGACAGATCAACTTTGCCACGAACTTTTGATACGCGGCCATAAGGTTTCTGTCGCGGCGGGCCTTTTGCCAGGCGGGGTATTTGCGTCCAAGGCCCGCATAAAGATGCAAATCAACAATCGGCTTTGCGGGGTCAAGTTTTCAAGAGAACCCGGATTGGGCTATCCGGTTTATTTTTCCTGGAATCCATGGGAAACGGTCGAATTCGTCGCAGAACAGGAACGTCCTGACGTAATAGTTGTGATGGCAATGCAGCCTGTGAAAATGGCACAGGCGGTAAAATCGATGAATATTCCGATTATCATCCAATTGCAGGACGTGGAGTTCTCGAAGCACGGCGGCGATTTTACCCAAATCGCCTCGTTGCCATGCGTCGCGAACTCGAACTTCACTGCGGAGAGATATCGTGAGGTCTTTGGCGCCTCGTCGCTGGTGATCCATCCAATTATCGCACGCGAGAAATACAAAACAAAAACATCTCGAGAAAATGTTACATTTATAAATCCGTTTCCCGAAAAAGGCCGGGAAATCGCTTTAAAGATAGCGCAACACTGTCCTGAAATTCCGTTCGCTTTTATCGAGACGTGGCCTCTCACTCTGGATACTTTAACTGATTTAAAACAAGAAATCTCTGCACTTCCGAATGTAGCTCTGCTTCGCCCGCAATCGGATATGAAAAACGTTTACTCCAAATGTAAAATATTACTCGTCCCGAGTATATGGGAAGAGGCCTACGGACGAGTGGTGACAGAGGCTCAAATGAGCGGCATCCCGGTCGTTTCCTCAACGCGCGGTGGGCTCCCAGAAGCCGTAGGGCCCGGTGGGCTCACGCTGAATCCAGACCAGCCAATCGAAGAGTGGGCCGCCGCCATACGCCAACTCTGGCAAGATCAAAGCTATTACGAGACTTTGTCGGGCGCCGCCGCTGCCCATTCGTGTCGCCCTGAAACGCGGCTGGATCTTCAAATCAGCGCATGGGAAGCGGTTCTACTCAATGCGGCATCTTCGAAAAATGCCAATTCTCGTTCGCTGAAATAGAATTGACTGGGTCAGCGCTGTGGTCACGCGGGACAGACTGGTGCCGGATGGGTGCGCAACGAGCTGAATGATAAGATTTTATGCCCGGCGCTTAGTCGTAGCGTCCGGCGCGCTTGGCGGGTCTGGGCGTTTATCGCGTCGATTAAAGAAACAGGTGTAGACCACAATCGATAGAGGGCAAATGATGACCCGCCAGACATCACTATACTTAGATATTATCAGACCAATTGCTGCCTTAGTTGTTTTGCTCTCGCATGCTAGCATGAAGAACCTTAGCGGGGGACAGCTCGGATTCATGGCGTCAAGCGGTGTTCAGGCGGTAGACGCATTCTTTGTTTTATCAGGCTTTGTCATCGCGCATGTCTGCATCACTAAAGAAAAGGATGTCACGAGTTACTTTATCGGCCGCGCCGCCCGCATATATTCAGTCGCCATACCGGCATTGATTTTGACAGTGATGCTCGACGCAATCGGTATGAAGGAAGACGCCGCGACCTACCAGGGCGCATTTCAAACATTTTCACTGAGACTATTTATCCGTTCGATTTTTTTCATTGGAGAAATGTGGGACTCTCACCAATTTCCTGGGAGTGATGGGCCATATTGGTCCCTGGGATTTGAGGTCTGGTATTATATCGCGTTTGGCGCATTTTTTTTTGTTCCTGGCCGATGGCGATGGTTGGCAACCGCCGCTGTACTCGCTTTTATCGGGCCAAAGGTCGCTCTTATGTTCCCGGCGTGGCTCGCGGGAGTGGCTTCATATTATTTTTGCAGTAAGCAACGCCTTTCAAAGAGCATGGGCTGGTTTGTCTTCGCTCTGTCATTTGTTATGTTGGCTGGCTACCAAATGGCGCCCCATTCACCATTACAACAATTCACGAGTGTCTCGTTCTCTACTGCAAGACTCGCAAGCACCGCGCAGGATTATTTCTTGGCATTGTTGTTTTCCATGAATATCGTTGGATTTGTCGCTGTCTCGAATAGCTTTGGCTACTTACTTGACTCGCATGCCAAACTTATCCGTTGGCTTGCCGGGGGGACATTTTCTATTTACCTAATGCATTTGCCAATCATGCATTTATTATCTGCGATTTCCCCATGGCCGAAGTCTTCGGCTTGGACACTAATGCTTTTACTCGTTGTGACACCCGTCGCCTGTATGACATTCGCAGAAGCGTCAGAACGAAGGAAGGATATATGGCGGCGGCTTATTCTCACCTTCTCCCGAAAAAAAAGCTTTTCAGGCGGAGAACACAGAGTCGTTCGATGATTCTGGGGCTGAGCGCCCTCAGGCGTGCGTTCTCTGCCGCTGACCGCACTCGGCGATGCCAAGAACGCTGTAGGTCGCCGATAGTCTAGGCCCGTGCCAAGGAATTTAGCCTTTCGAGGATACATGTCGCCTAACGCTGTGTCTCGATCAACGGTCCGTGTTGGCGTTCTGCCTTCCAGCTCCGCTCAGAATCGTTTTGTTAGCCGCTTTACGACAGCAGTTGCTGACGCTGGATTTCAGGTCGTAGATGTTCATTGGTTGCCGGCGGGGCTGAGGGAAGCGGATGTCATCATTCTGCATTGGCCAGACGAGTTCTTCCGATCGCCCACCCTCCGCGGGGCAATTAGCCTCTCTAAGATCCTTATCCGGGTAAATTTTTCACGGTTGTGGCGGGGCACGCGCCTAATCTGGGTCGCGCACAATGCGAAGCCGCATGAAGCCCAAAGAGCTTCGCGATTGTTGCCTTGGTGTTTCGTCCAGTCTTTAGACGGCGTGGTGTTTCTTTCGAAATATTCACTCGAGGTGATCCATGCGCTCTACCCTGCAACGAAAAGACTACCCACCTTGATAACTGTTCATGGCCATTACCGCGATGTTATGGTCACCAAACCGCGGCCCGCGGTTCCGGGCAAGAATCATATTAACCTGGTCTTCTTCGGACAAATTCGTCCCTATAAGAATTTGGAGAGGCTGGTGGCTTGCGCAAGGGAGCTAACCAGCAGCGCGATGACGCTCACGATAATCGGTCGAGCGGTCGATAGTGGAGTTACTGCCAGACTTCAGTCAGCGAGCGAGGAAGTGGAGAACATTCATTTAGACCTCCGTGAAGAATCAATCTCCGACTCGGCGCTTGAGGCCGCTATTGATTTGGCCGATGCGGTTATCCTACCGTACAGCAATATCCTCAACAGTGGCGCCGCAATCATGGCCCTGTCTCGCAATCGCCCCGTTATAGCGCCACGCGCAGGCAGCTTGGTTGAACTAGAGGCCCAGATTGGAAGCTCGTGGCTTCATCTCTACGAAGGTGAGCTAACCGTCGGACTGATAAAACAATTCCTCGCCTGGATGCGTAACAGAGTCTATGCGCCGGAAGCGAACCTCTCCCCTCTCGAATGGGGTCCGATCAGTAAATCATTGGGCGAGTTCATCGGCCGAGTACGATCTTCCTAGCACTGACTGAGTCGTCGGGGCTTCCCGAATCGGCGAGTTTCTGATTCCAGCTGCGCGCTTGCGAAGGAGTCCGGCCTGCATGGCCAAGTCCAGCGCCATCACACCTCAGCAAGAACGCACCGGGCCTTCAAGGCGACGGCGACGAACACGTGGCGCGAAGCCGTTGCTGCGGCGTTATGCATTAGGGACCCGAAAGCTGTGACGCACTCGGTTCGGCAATGTAACAACGCCACGCGGAGAATTTCGTTATCGAGCGGCGCGGAGATGCCTGATGGGACGCCCGGCGACGATTGATTGGGCGGCGACGACGATGGCTTCGGCGTCGATGCCGTAGTGGCGATAGAGGTCCGCGATCGACCCTGTCTGACCAAAGTGCTCGACGCCGAGCGAGCGCGTTCGATGGCCCAGGACCGCGCCGAGCCACGCGAGAGTTGCAGGGTGGCCATCAAGGACGGTGACGAGGCCGCAATGGAGCGGAAGGCCGGCGAAAAGGCGCTCGATATGGCTGCGGGCTTCAAGGAGGCCATGCTCACGGGCGCGGCTCGCCGCCGTCCAGCCGGCGTTCAGTCGATCGGCAGAGGTGACGGCGAGGAGGCCGACGTCGCGGCGATCCTCCGCCATCAGGCCGACCGCCTCAACGGCTTCAGGCGCAACCGCGCCGGAATAAGCCACCACAATCTGCGCGTTCCGCCCGGGCTCGCGCACCCAGTAAGCGCCGCTGATGATGTCGTCGGCGAGCGTCGGCGTCATAGCCCTTCGCGGCTGCTCGAGAGACCGCGTCGAGAGCCGTAGATAGACCGAGCCGCCAACCTTGTCGCGCAGCCAGCTCGCCTGATCCGGCTCAGCTGCTTCCGAGCGCTGCATGTAGTCGAATGACCAGCGCAGGACGGTCGCGAGTTCGTCGACGAACGCCGGCTCGAAACTCGCCAGGCCGTCCTGCGCCATGCCGATGAGCGGCGTGGCGATCGACTGATGCGCGCCCCCCTCCGGCGCCAGGATTACCCCTTCGCAAGCATAGCCTTAATCGACGAGCAGTTCTCCGTCCAACATCATTGGACCGAAAATCACGTCCAGGTTTGGCTTCTGCTACAAGTTCGACATGGCCGGGCCCGCGCCAGTGGTGGCCAAATACTGAGGCCACAGTTCCGACTTCGAGGTGGAAGAAGGAGGGGCTCGGCGGACCATTCGCCGGGCCTTTCCCGTTCTAGTCCCGTTTCCACTTCCTTCCCGGGCGATGAACTTGGGCAACATGACGAATCCGGTCACCGGGCCTTATTTCGATAGCCATCGTCATTTTCCCCTCCCGATTCCGGCTTGATTGGCGTCTGATGGCGATCTCGTCCGAAACACGACGCCGCAGACGCAGTAGGCCGGCCTTTGGCGCTCCAGCCTAAAATGAATGAAGGCCACGAAAATGGCCGTCACCTTTGTTGATTAACTCACTGCATGCTGGATTGCGCCGAAAGCCGACGTGTCAAGGCAGTGAGGCTGAGGCTGCCAACGCGTCCCAGAAATCGCATTTGCGAAGCGCAGCGTACTGCGGATCCGTCAAGGTCGACAAGACTGGGATGTCTTGAATCAACCATTGCGGCTTGATCGAGCTGTTTGTGTGGCGCGGCCAGGGATAGTTGCCAAGCCCGTTCGGGTTGCCCGTCCAGGCGAAGTTGGTCCAGGCGGCAACGAGCTGATCCGAGAGGTCCTGCTGCTTCTTGTTCAGAGAGTGTTCCACACTCGGGGGGGCCGGTCCGCCATGCCAAAGAGGGAACAAATATTGGATGTCACTCGTATGGTAGGCGAGCGAGACGAACCCTGGCATCTTCGGGAAATACAGTGGGGCAGTCTGGTCGTCGAACTCGTACGTATAAAGCGGGACAGCGGTTGCGAGAATTTTGTCGAGTCTTCTTTGAGAGCAGATAGTGGTGTCTGTCTCCACCCAATTCCAGGTTAGCAGCGGGCTTGCAAATGCGCCGAGCGGGTAGTTGGCCAAAACCTTGGCGGGCGTTCCAGCGGGATAGGGTGGCGTCGCAAAGGTCGTGTTGACAAAGTTGAGATATTGCGCCGCAGTCGGCGGCACGCGCGGCGGACCGGAAAAGTACTCCGTAATGCCGAGGAAGAAGTTCCACTCGTCCTCCGTGTCTCCGTTCAATACCGGAATGTGCATGTATTGGCCGGTAGAGAATGCGGTTGATTGCTGGATCGGTAGGACGTTTGGATCGAGCATTACGCCGGTTATGTATTGGCTGTTGCCGCTGGCCGTCCCCGCAAGCGCCTCGACCTGCGCCGCGGTCAGGTTACGCAGGCATTTCGCGGTGGCGGAGCCTGTGCCCGAGCCGCAGCCGGCGGCGACCGAGAAGGCGGATCCCTTCGCCTCGGCGGCCGTCGTTGTGGCCAGCGTTCGGAGTGAACACCAGCTTTCGCAGATCGCACGATGGAATAAGCCGGTCGCGAGTGGCGACACCATGTTATACGAGGTGTCCGCCGCGCCCGCGGACTGGCCGCCCAGGGTCACGTTGTTCTTGTCGCCGCCGAATTGTGCTATGTTACGTTGTACCCATTTTAGCACGGTCTGCTGATCGAGGATGCCGTAGTTGCCAAAGTAGTGCCCTTCATCGTCCAGGGCGGGATGGGCGAACCAGCCCATCAGGTTCAGGCGATATGCGAGGGTCACGACGACCGTTTTGCCATCCGAAGCCAATTTGCTGCCGTCATAGCCGGGCGTCTCGCCGTCGACATTGCCGCCGCCATGGATCCAGACAATCACCGGCAGCTTGGCCGACGGGTCGAGGTTCGGCGTGAAGACGTTCAGGTAGAGGCAGTCCTCGTTGTTGTTCGCAGGCCCCGAGAATGGTCCAAGGGTTGTGATGAAAGCGCAGATCGGCGCATAAGCCTGCGTCGTAAGGACGCCAGCCCAAGGGGCGTGGTTCTTCGCCGGCTTCCAGCGCAGATTGCCGAGCGGCGGCTCGGCGTAGGGGATGCCGAGGAATTCGGCGACTCCATTGTTGATCAAGCCCTTGACTATCCCCTCGTGGGTTGTGACCAACGGGCCGGGCCCGGCGGAAGCGCTATGCGGCGTACCGCACAGCGCGCCAGCAGCTAAGATGAGGCTTAAGACGAGGCCCGTTTTCTTCAATTTGTGCTTGGGTATTCGCGATCTACCAAGGCGTAAGCACGCGCTTACGCAAAGCTTCGAAAGCTTGGACATAGCTTTCCTCCCCCCATTTTGGCCACACATTGTTGATGACCGCCGGAAGGTATTTGCCTTGTTTACCTTGCTGTCTTCCCGAAAATTCCGCTTCCTATCATAATCTGGCTATTGCCAGCGTGATTGTGCGTCTCTCAAAACGCGGTCTCAACGATCAAATGGGCGACCACCCAAGCTCCGCCGACGACAAGCTGGCTATGGCAGCGATGATGCTCACTAAGCATGGGGCTTAGGCCTCACTGCAGCCCCGCCGGCATGCCCGGCGATGAACTCGGCGCAGGCGCCCAACGGGCTAGCGCCTGCCTTCGCATCCTTCCCGAAGATCTTCTCTACCTCTTCAAGAAGCCAAACCTCGCCCGATTTCGTGATGATCTTCGCATGCTTCCTTTGGGGGGATCCAACGTCGTCATGAAATACCTCACCGCTTCTTTCAAAGGTAAGAAATTCCGAGCGCGCCGGACCCAATTCAAGCGCGGCGAGCGCCGAACGTCACTCTTCGAAATATACGATCGCAGAGTGTTCGGCCCTCTCGAAACGACGCCTCATCCTGAACTCCTGGCTGTCCGCCGTTGGTGAACTCGACGCCTGCAGCCTCCAAGGCAGCTTGAAGCCTTTTCATTGTTTCAACCTTTGTTTGAAGCGAGCCTTCGCCAGGCTCTAGTCGCTTGATCGTAGGCGGCGAGACGCCGGATTCCTGAGCTAGCCTTTCTTGGGACCAAGACAAGAGCGCGCGAGCCGCCCGAAGTTGCCGTCGCGCTGGCTGATCTGGTGGTATTCCAGCCGGCGGCACATGTATTGGTGTCTGCGCTGAAACCATGGCCTCGGCCATGACGACAAAGCTACCGGCCGCGATGACGCGTGTCATTGCGGTTTCGACGGGCCGTAAGGGCCTCGCAGCGTCGCCCATGAAGGTTCGCCTTGTAGAGCACCTTATACGCGCGAGAATATCACTCCAAAACATCTCCAGCCGGAAAGATTCGCTCAAAGTCCAGTTTGAAAGCCTCAGCGGCCTCAGAGCTTTCGATGACGACGAGGTCATTGTCTTGCCGTTTCAGGCCAGAGGGCGAGAAATTGGCGGAGTGGCTGGCTGGGATCGCTGGGACTAAACTGCCTTCCGTCAAGGTAAATGCGGATGGCAACGCCACGGTCCGCGGCTCCAGTCAGGGCCTGGATCACCGCCCAATCGGTCAGCACATAGGCCGCCGTGTCGATGCTGGTCTTCGCCTGATCGATCAGCGCGACGTCGATGCGCTCCAGATTCTCGACCGGCGCGTAACGGACCGCTGGCGCGTCGACGCCGGCGCTGGCCTCGCACATGGCCGGGCAGCCGGCAACGAGGCCAAGCAGGCGCAGCGCAGACGCGCCGACGAGGTAAGCAGGCCGCCTCATTTCTTAACCACGCGGAGCCGGCGGCTCCCCTCGGTAGGCAGGTCTGGCGGCTTAGGCGGCCAGTCGAGGTCCGCGAAATGGGCGCCGCAGCGATCGGCGAACGGGCGCCGCGGATCGATCAATTTGCAATCCCCGACTAACTGCCTCAGCAAGTCGTCCATGTGGACCTCCGCGCCAAACTTATCCGCGAGCCGCGCGAGCCTGTAAGCGCCGGTCCGGCTGCATCGCCGGTAGGCCAGCCGCGCCTTGACATAGGGAAAAGAAGATTAAGGTGTCGCCGCGCATTTCGACGACATAACCAGAACACGGCGTCCGTTTCGAGTCCTTCTGTTGCCGAACTGCAACGGGTGAAGGATATCTTCGCAGATTCTTGCAAGAGCCAAAAATGGCCGCTGAAATAACGAAAACGCGGGCCTCACTCCAGAAACAAGCAACCACAACTTTTTGGAAAAACCTGACATGCAGCTGCGATGGTTTCGATTCTCAGCGCCCGGCGCCGACGATCAATACGCCTATGGCACCGAGTCCGAGGCCGCTGAATACGTGCGGCTGATCGCCCCGAAATATTCGGAGGTGCCCTCGAACGCTGTACTCCCGATGACGGCCGACGCCGCCGCGTTCTCGCTTAGAGAAGCGCTCGCGTCTCACAGGGAGGAATGGCACCTCTTGCCTCCTCTTCCTCGCGCTGCCAAAGGCAAGAAGAGAGTGAGCTAAATTGAAGCAGCCGCCTTGACGCTCCGCTACAGGCTCGGCGGATCGATCGACGAGACGACGGCGTTGCAGAGGCCGTTGCCGAACTCGATGCTGAAGGTCGTCGCGACGGGGGAAAAGAGCGACGTCGCCTCCGCCAGCGCGTGAAGCTGCTCAGGCGGCCGCCAACTTTGCGCGATATCGGCGACTGCGGCTTTGATTTCGCCGAGCAGGCGGCGGGCGACGGCCTCGTTGATTTCGGCCTTGGCCGAAAAAAAGCCGATACACATTGGCGGGCGACATATGCAGTTCACGCGCACTGACTTGAGGAGGTCGAATCCTTTGTTGTGCAATCGCAAAAAGAACTGACGAAACGGGCGGTTGTCATCTCGCGCGGGCCGCGCGATCCGGCGGCGCTTCTCCGGGCTCTAAGAACTGCGCGAACAGCAATGATCGAGGTCGGCGGCCAACTCGAGTACGATTCTCCTGACTGCGATGCCGCGCGCGAGATCGCAAATTCAATAGACCGCATGGCGGAGCTGCTGACAGGACGGCGTGAGTATTTTTGGGATCATGGCGCCGTCGCGACGGCAAGCCAGCTGGCGGCCGGGCGCAAATTTCGCCTGATGGAGGCTGGCGCAATCCCCAGGCGTCGGCCGGATGCGACGTCATTAGCGTAGCGAAAACCGGCTGATTCAAAGAAGGCTAGGCATTCTGCCTAGCCTTCAGTCGCGATCGGGAGGTTAACTGCCCCAATGGAGGGAGCCCGCCGAGGCAGACGAGAGATTCAGCAAGAAACGCGCCGGGGCTTGGTCAAGGGAGTGTGGCGTGGCCTTTCGATACTGGCTCCTGGTTCTCGCATTCTCGGCGGCCTCGTGCGGCCGGGAGGCGCAGCAAGCGGCGGCGCTTTAACAAAAAAGGAGCTGACCCGAGGTCAGCTCCTAAAAGTCGAGAGGCCAGACTCTGGCAAAAGGGGGGAAGGGCCAAAATCTGCAGAATCAATAGTATCGCTCTGCCGCTGCATAAAAAAGTTACGTTTTGGACAGGAGTCTCTCGGCAGGGAGGCCGCACTGTCACCTGTTCTGGGAATTGAAACGGCGGGGTTGACGCGGCCGCGCGGCGGACAAGAAAAACGGCAGTCATCGCTGTGACTGCCGCTTCCCCCCTTTAGAGCCTCTGGCCCGTGTTGTTTTTTGGCCCTTGCGCAAGGGCAGCGTTCTAATCGCGCATCTAAGGATCGAACGCAATCGTAATTTGAACAAAATTTTCTCGCCAGCCATTCGCCTCGGCTTAAGCGGAGTTCGAGATTTAATTAAAGTACGCTTCCCCGACAAGCGCCGCTGACGCATCGAAGGCATCCTCGCCCCGCCTCATCCATTGCGCTCGCGCGCGGCCGCTCGTCGCTCTGGCTGATCGGGTCGTCGAGGGCGCAGAGAACGGCCGCTGACGCAAGCACTAGTTTGCGGCAGCAATTCTTTTCAGGGGCTTCGAGAGATGAATGTTTTTTTGCGCGTCGACCGTCGCCTCCAAAACGCCTTGCGAAAGCCCAACGAGACAGAAATCGACCATCTGGTCGATCGTCGGCTCAGGGTCCTGCGCGCATTCGACCATCAGGCGCGGATGGCAGAAGCGCAGGCAGGCGCTGCGCACGAGAGCCGCCGCGAGCTCGCAGTCCTGTACGTGAAATTCGCCGGCCGCGTCGCCGCGCGCGATGATTTCGGCCAGCGCAGCGTTGAGCCGGTCCAGATGCTCATGCACTGTAGGCCAGTTTTCATTGAAAGCGGTTTCGACCAACTCGTGCAGCTTGCAATTCTGCAGGAAGCGCTGAGCGTTCTGCTTCTCGATCGCGGCGATGGCGGCGCGCAACTGCTCGCTCGCCGCGCCGCTCTCTTTTGCGATATCGGCGACTGCGACTTCGATTTCGCCGAGCAGACGGCGCGCGACAGCCTCGTTGAGTTCGGCCTTGGCCGAAAAAAACCGGTACACATTGGCGGGCGACATTCGGAGTTCGCGCGCAATGTCAGCGATGGTCGTCTTTTGAAATCCGATTTGTCCAAACAAGCGCTCAGCAATCTCAAGGACAGCGAGGGCACCCATTGTTGATCCGAGCGACCGTTTCATTTGTCGGCTCCGCTTATGGGGGGATGACTACGTCTCAAGATCCGTCATGGAGTCATCAGCGCAACCAGCTGATGAATCGAACAATTGCGTCCGATAGCCCCGCGCGTCCTTAAGCGGGGCTTAGGATTTCATTAAAGTTCGCGATCCCAACAAGCCCCGCTGACACAAAGAAGGCCAGGCGATCGCGCCTCGCCTTCAAGTCATTAGATACGATGGCGTCGGTTGAGCGGGACTCCGATGGCGAGCGCGAGCTGTCGTTGATGCGCTGCGGCTTCCCGCCGCCGCCGAACCTCGGCAAGGTTCCGCTCACGCACGTCCGAAACATGGCGTCGCCCATACTGGCGCGGCTGGCTCAAGCGGTAATGGCGCTGCCTTGTGCCGGCGACTTCGTTTTGCGAGTGGACGGATAGCCGGCCTAAGGGAACGCACTGGTTTGCGCTCGACGAAAGCCGGCTTCTAGCCAGCGGGCAAGCCTTCGAAAATGCGGCGCTATCTTCGCAGATGCTTACCGGTCTCCAATTTCGGGGCTGCATGGCGGTTGCGGAAAGGTTCGAACTCTTGAATTCTGAGACGCTAGTGCGGGTTCGCCAGAGGATTGACCGCAAGTGTTTCGCGAATGGCGGTGTGGTTTTCATCGCAGAAAGGAGTGAACTTCCGACGCGAAGGGAGCGTCATTGTCGCTATGCCGAATAGAGGCCAAGCGGCCTCGCTCCGGATCCTGCCCCGCTGGCGACGCCGCCACTGTGGGGCTTCGGTGGTGACGGCGCATGACGCGCCGCAACCGAAAAGGATCCTAAAATGGCGCAGAGCAAGACCCGCACGAAGACCGAGTCCTCCCGCGCGAAGAGCCGCGCGCAGGGGCCCGCCGAGCCTCGAACCGCTGCGCCAATTTCGGGCCGCGTCGGGACCAAGCAAGAGGCAGTCCTCACCCTGCTTAGGCAGCCCAAAGGCGCAACCATCGCCGCCATGACGGCGACGGGCTGGCAGCAGCATTCAGTGCGCGGTTTCTTCGCCGCCGTGGTGCGAAGGAAGCTCGGTTTGACGCTGACGTCTGAAAAGCCCGCTGGCCAACGCGTCTATCGTGTGACGGACCGACGGGCGTCCAAATCGAAGAAGCCCAAGAACTCCGAGCGCCCGGCCGCCTAGATATGGCTGGCAGGGACACGCAAGCGCTCGCGGGCGAGATTGATCGCCTTCGGCTGCTCGGCCTTGAGGAATTGCGTCGCGAATGGCGGCGGCTGCACCACGGCGATCCGCCGCGGCTCAGCCGCGACCTGTTCGTTCTCGCGCTGAGTTACAAGCTCCAGGAGCTCGAACACGGCGGCCTCGGCAAGTCGACCCAGCGCAAACTCGAGACAATGGCGATGGCCTTGCGGGCGACGGGCAGGGTCGGGCCCATGTCAGGCCTGAGCCTGAAACCCGGCGCTCGTCTCGTCAGGGAGTGGGCGGGGCGCATGCACGCCGTCACCGTGACGGAAGACGGGTTCGAGTATGGTGGGACAAGATATGCGTCGCTGACCGGGATCGCCAAAAAGATCACCGGCACGCACTGGTCGGGTCCGCGCTTCTTCAGGGTGTCGACGGGCGGCTACGAAGCGTCTTAACGCTGGTGCGCGGGATGGCTGAGTTGAAAACGCCGCCGCGACGGTCCGGCCGCAAGATCTGCGCGATCTATACGCGGAAATCGTCGGAGGAGGGCCTGGAGCAGGCCTTCAATTCGCTCGGTGCCCAGCGCGAAGCTTGCGCCGCCTTCATCGCATCTCAAAAGCACGAGGGCTGGACCGTAGCGCCGACGCGCTATGACGATGGCGGCTTTTCCGGCGGCACGATGCAGCGCCCCGCCCTGCAACGGCTGATGACGGATATCGAGGACCGCCAGATCGACGTGGTCGTAGTCTATAAAGTCGATCGGCTGACGCGGGCGCTGTCCGATTTCGCCAAGCTCGTCGAGGTCTTCGACCGCCGCGGCGTCTCCTTCGTCTCGATCACTCAGCAGTTCAACACCACCTCAAGCATGGGGCGGCTTTCGAGCGGGAAGTCACCGGCGAACGAATCCGCGACAAGATCGCCGCATCGAAGAAAAAGGGCTATGACGTAAAAGACCGCAAGCTGGTGGTCAACGACAACGAAGCGCGGGTCGTCGTCGACATTTATCGGCGTTATCAGGCGCTGAAATCCGTACGCGCGTTGCGGGATCAGCTTGCCAGCGTCGGGATCAAAAGCAAGTGCCGCAGACGTGCCGACGGCGCGGAGTATGGCGGTCAGAACTTCTCCCGCGGCGCGCTTTATCTTATCCTCCAGAACCGTCTTTACCTTGGCGAAACGCCGCATAAGGGCAATTCATTCCCGGGGGAACATGCGGCGATTGTCGACAAACTCTTGTGGGACGAGGTCCAGGCAACGCTCGCCGCAAATCGCGCCGAGCGGGCGATGGGCGCGCGGGTGCAAAGCCCCAGTCTGCTGACGGGCATGGTTTTTGACGAGGCCGGCGAGCGGCTCACGCCAACCCATGCCGTCAAGAGAGGCGTTCGTTACAGATACTATGTGTCGGCCTCGCTCACCGCTGGCGCCGCAAAAGGCTCCGAACAGGGATGGCGGCTGCCAGCCGGCGATCTGGAACGCGTCGTGATCGAGAGGCTGCGCGCTTTTTTCACAGAGCCGACAGCGATCCTCGATGCCGTCGATAATGGATCGCGCGGCGGGTCAGCGATGAGCCAGCTGATCGATCGCGGTCGTCAGCTGGCGGCGGAGTTCCGCGTTGACGTCTCAGAGACGGCCAAAGCGATGCTCAAAGCGGACTAAGTCCCTTAACGGGCGCTCTGCGCTGAAAAACTCCGAGGTTCTAACCTCCTTGTTTTTCATCGGTCGTTTTTGTTTCGAAGTCCTCTGCCGGAGCTTCGTAGCCTGGCGGCTCGATCTGGTCGTTCACCCGCAGTATGGAATCGTCGGCCGCTTCAACCGAACCCTGCACCTGCGTGCCTTTCAGGATAACAACGCATTCGCCGTTGGCCTGCTTCTCCATCAAGGCTGCCTGAAACGCGCTTTCGTCGGACCGAACCTTTTTCAGTTGAGCAACGGCTTCGATCGAACTGCAGCCAAAACTCGTGACCTTGGCGTCATAATAGGTTATCTGCGACGCAACGAGAGCTATAGCAAGGATCGTTTCCACGACCTCCTCCGTAATCATTCGTCTAACTATTGAGGAACCGGCGACCTGATTAAAAGCCTCTCCGCCGACGTGGCGGGGAGGCCTTTGTCGCTCTGACGCACGTCACTCGATTATCACGTGCTTACTGAATCCGTTTATATGCCATGTTTGGTGGCCCAATCGATAAAGATTTGGGCGATCTGTAGGTTATTGGTATCCAGCATCACCATGTGGTCGTTCCCGGTAATGGGGCCGGGCGAACCCTTGAAAAGCGAGTTTGGCTTCAAGTGTGGCAGCCAGGCGAACTTAATGTCGCCGCCGGCAGCAGTGATCTGCTGAATTTCTGTCGGGCACGGAGCCGCCGGCTGCGTCACCGCCGAGAAATCGCCGTACTCGATCAGGATTGGGATATGCGCGAGCGTGTTGATCTCCGCCGGGGTAAGATTTCCGAAACAACCCGTCTCAAGCTGCATGATGCCCTTAACCATGCAAGCATCCGCTGTCGTCCAGGGGTAGCAGCCCGAAGCGGGTTGAAGCGCGGCCCGGGTCGGGAACGATGACGATTCGGAGTGACCCATCAGGATGGCGCCGCCCAATTCTTTGGCGAGCTGTGCCATCTGGGCGGGAGTATTGTAAAAACCCGCAGGGTCAGCCGGAGTTGGCGCCCCGGATAGAATAGAATTCAAGTCAGGGATCACCATGTTATAGAATTGCAGGTTCGATCCTCCGCCGACGCCAACGGTTTGCATCGGGAACCTAATACCGGGCTGAGGGGTGGTGGTGGCGGTGCACGGAGAGGTCGTACAAGTGGTGGTTCCCCAGCGGAAGACATTCCAGGCGAACTGATCACTGGCGATTATGACGCTGGGACTTGCCGGGCATTGAACGGGCGGTGACGCGGTAGGAACGCAGTTCGTAATGCCGTACCGCAATGCCATGAGAGGCGTCGCATCGAAGCCCGAACGGGCACGGCCTACTTGGTCGATCATATAGGTATCAAACTTTTGACGGACGAAGTATTCGTCCCAACCCATTCGTCCATCCGGCGTGGTCTGCCACGATTTTGTGCTCAAGCAGCAACCATGCACGATGGCGATTGGATAATGCACTTTTTTTGCTTCTTTGACAGGCAGCATGAACTGCACATACATCTGATTGATCATGTGCAGCCCAGGGTTTGTGGTCCCCGAGCAAACATTGGCATTGGTGTAGGGCGACGGCGGCGTAGGACAAGTTTCAAGATTTCCTGGGATAAAGAAACTTCCATACCCACCTAACTGGAGAGTGCCGTTGGCGTTGACCGCGGAGAAATCTTGCGCGGCGGCTACATTTGTCATGAGCCCAAGCCCGATAAGGGCTGCGGCCCACAATAACGTGTGTTTCATCCCTTTCATTGGTGTTTCCCCCTACTTCGACGCAATGGATTGTCCATTTGCGGCCATAATTGTAGAAGTATTTTTTCGCGCGTCCATCCAGTTTGCGCATGGAGTAGGCGGATTTTTTTCTACCCGTCCGCGGAAGATTCGCTAGATTATGGTAGACATCGGAATTTCGTGGAAACCACACGCTGCCGCTTTGGCTACGCTCACAGTCGCGCTATCGGCTCCTCTGGCTACTCTGTATCTTTCGCCAACCCGGCGACTTCGGCGTTCAACTCTTGGCGGAAGGGAGCGAGCCTTCGTTCGGTAGGCGACAGCTATAGCTTCAGGCTTTTTTACTCACTCGCATTTATCTCTGCGGCGATGGAAACCGTTGTCTCGTGCTCGAACGTGTCGTAGCATCGCGCGAGATAACCATTGAATTCGACGCGCCGATCAGCCGCGAGTTGAAAGAAAATGAGATCATTCGGATCTGCCTTTCTGGTTTCGGCGCTGGGGGTTTTTTGCGCGAACGGCATAGTCCTTGCGCAGGCTCCGGGCCGGAATTTGGGAGCCGGCGCACCCGGTAGCGATCAGGAGAGGATAGCGGCCGAGCCCGTTGCGCGTGACCCGTCCGCGCTCCCGCGCCCACAACGCGGACGAGCCAATCCGCTCTGGGCCATTCCTCTCGAATCTTTGCACGAGACCCGCGATCGTCCTCTTTTCTCAGCCTCGCGCCGCCCGCCTCCTCCAATCGTCGCAGATGCGCCAAGGGTCGACCCCGTGCCTCCGGCCCAGCCGGCTGCGGAGCCGGAAAAGCCGCAAGTCACGCTGGTCGGCGTGGTGCATGGGCCTCTTATCGATGTTGCGGTTTTCGTCGACGAGACAAATAAGTCGCTGCTGAGGCTTCGGGTCGGGCAGTCAGTCCGCGGATGGATCGTGCATGCTCTCGTCGCAAGGGCGGCGACGCTTGAAAAGGCGGAGCAGCAAGTAAAACTCGAATTGCCGGCGCGCAGCGCGGTGGCGACCGTAAGGACACAGTCCCCGACCGAGATTACTGCGGCGGCCGCGGCGCTGGACCAGTAGGACCCATCTAACAATTCCCGACAGCTGCGCCGCCTCCGCCGCTACCAGCGCTACTTCGGCCGCGGCGGGACCGTTCCGGTCGGGCGGCGCGATGGTCGACGTCTTCGACGCTCGCTCGCTGACGCCGCTTGGCCGCACGTAGCCGCGCCGCCAGGCGTTTATCCCCCGCCGAGACGTCTCCCAGTCGAGGAGCAGGCCAAGCCAGTAGGCGCGGCAGCTCCTTCGCCTGGCGATCGGTCATCACCTCAATGGGGGAGGATCTCATTGCGGAGGCGCTGGCGTGATCAGCCGATGACCCTATCGGGCAGCCGACCTCTGCAATTTCCCTCAAGGCGGCCAATCCTGGCTCGCTGCTGTTCAACCGGATGGGCGATTTCTACGAATTGTTCTTCGAAGACGCTGTGGCCGCGGCCAAGGCCCTAGGGATCGTCCTCACGAAGCGCGGCAAGCATGAGGGCGCCGATATCCCGACGTGCGGCATTCCCTTCGAGTGCGCCCACGAGGCGCTCTACCGGCTGATCAGCCTCGGCCATCGCGTCGCCGTCTGCGAGCGGGTCGACGACCCGGAGCAGGCCCGCAAACGCGGCCCCGGATCGATGGTGAGGCCGAGGTTGTCCACATATCGGCACCGGAACAGCGAGGGCGGCCGGCGACGCGCGGCGTCCGCTCCATGTTGCATCCATGTCGCGTGGACCAGCCGCCACTTTTTGAAATCAGTTTGAAATCAATGGTATTGATTTGCGACACGACGCGACATCAGAGCCGGGTTTTTCCTGATTTTTAGCGTCTAAGTCGTTGATTTCGCTTGGTAGCGGAGGAGGGACTCGAACCCCCGACACAAGGATTATGATTCCTCTGCTCTAGCCGGCTGAGCTACTCCGCCCCGCTTGACGAGACGCGACGTTGGCATAGGCAGGGCGAACATTTGTGTCAAGCAAGCCCGTTTTGCAAGACCGTTCAGCAGGCCCGTTTTTGCAAGCCTGATTTGCCAGCCGCCCTCCGCCGCCCCGCGCCGATGGGCCTCGCCCGCGTAGAAACCCCACGAAAATGCTTGAACGAAATCCCGTCCTGTCCGACAAGCCCGGGCTTGGATGGTGTAGGCTTCGCCGGCCGGCCCTAAAACGCCGCGCGGGACTAACGATCGAGGGCGAGCAGTGGCGAGAGATCCCTATGAGGTGCTGGGCGTGGCGCGCGACGCGACGGCCGCTGACATTCAGAAAGCCTATCGCAAGCTCGCCAAGAAGCTGCACCCGGACCTCAATCCCGGCAACGCCAAAGCCGAGGAGCAGTTCAAGGAGGTCGCCTCCGCCAACGACCTCCTCAGCGATCCGGAAAAGCGCCGCCGCTATGACGCCGGCGAGATCGACGCCTCGGGCGCCGAGCGCCCGCCGCAGCAGTTCTACCGCCGCTACGCCGGGCCCGGCCCCGGCGGCGGCGACGGCAACCCTTACGCCAATGATTCAGGCTTCGCCGACCTCATGGACGAGGACATTCTTTCGAGCCTCTTCCGCGGCGCCCGCCAGCGCGGCCCGATGCCCGGCCGCGACATCCGCTACCATCTGCCGGTCGATTTCCTCACCGCCGTCAATGGCGGGACCGCGCGCGTCGGCCTGCCCGACGGCCCGACGCTCGACGTCGCCATCCCGCCCGGCGCGCATGAGGGCCAGATTCTGCGCCTGCGCGGCAAGGGCGAGCCCGGCCATGCCGGCGGCGAGCCGGGCGACGGCCTCGTCGAGCTCGAAGTGCAGCCGCATCGTTTCTTCACCCGCGAGGGCGACGACATCCATCTCACCTTGCCGATCAGCCTCAGGGAGGCCGTGCTCGGCGGCGAGGTCAAGGTCCCAACTCCTGCCGGCGCGGTCAGCATGCGCGTGCCGAAGGGCGCCAATTCCGGCACGCGCATGCGCCTCAAGGGCAAGGGCGCCGCGCGCCCCGATGGCGGCCGCGGCGACGAATATGTCACCTTGAAAGTCGTGCTGCCGGATACGCATGATCCGGAGCTGAAATCATTCGTGACCAACTGGACGGCCGGCAAGGCGCAGAACCCGCGCACGGGAATGGAGAGCTGAAATGGTCGATCGCCAGCAATTCCTGATCCGCGCCCGCATCGAAACCCATGTTCTCGAAACTTACATCGCCGAGGAATGGCTGATCCCGCGCCGCGCGGCGGGCGGCGAGGAGTTCTCCGACGCCGACGTCGCCCGCGCGCAGCTGATCCGCGATCTCAAAACCGATATCGGCGCCAATGATGAAGCCGTCGGCGTCATCCTTCACCTCATTGACCAGCTGCACGGGCTGCGCGGCGCGTTGAAGGATGTCCTGCGCCAGCGCGGCGAGGCGCAGCGAGAGTGAGGCGCGGCGCACGGAAAACCTCGATCAATTCCAACAGCTTATGGCGGGATGCCGGGGAAAAGCGCCCACGCCTTTCCTCATCTCGCTCGAGCATACGCGGCTTGCCGTGAAAGGGACTCGCCATGATTCTGGGATTGTCGATACCGGTCTTCACGCTCGTGCATGTCGCCTTGAGCCTCGTTGGGATCCTCGCCGGCTACGTCATGCTCGGCTCGCTCATTGAGGATGTGCAGCGCGACGGCTGGACCGCGCTGTTCCTGGCTGCGACGATAGCGACCAGCGTGACTGGATTTCTCTTCCCCTCGACCGGTCTCGATCCCGCGCGCGTCATCGGCATCATTTCGCTGGCCGCGCTGGCGATCGCGCTGTTCGCGCTTTACGGGCGCGGTCTCGCCGGACCCTGGCGCTGGATCTACGTCGTCAGCGCCGTGCTGGCGCTCTATCTCAACATTTTTGTCGGCGTCGTGCAGGCTTTCCAGAAAATCCCGTTTCTGCGCCCGCTTGCGCCAACGCAAAGCGAACCGCCCTTTCTTGTGGCGCAAATCATCGTGCTGATCGCCTTCGTCATATTGGGCTTCCTCGCCGTCAGGCGATTCCATCCGCCGCTGCAGCGATAAACCTGTTCCGGGATCAAGACGATGTCAGACGCCCCCGCGCAAGTGATCGTCGTCGGGGCGGGCCCCGCGGGGCTGATGGCGGCCGAAGTCATCGCCGCGGCCGGCGCGCGCGTCGCCGTCTATGACCGCATGAAGACGCCGGGGCGCAAATTCCTGCTCGCCGGCCGCGGCGGCCTCAACCTCACCCATAGCGAGGATTTCGAAATCCTGCTCTCGCGTTACGGCGCGGCCCGCCCGCGCCTGCGCGAGGCGCTCGAACGCTTTTCTCCCGCCGCCCTTCGCGCCTGGTGCGAGAGCCTTGGCGAGCCGACCTTCATCGGCTCCAGCGGGCGCGTCTTTCCGGCCGGCTTCAAGGCCTCGCCCCTGCTGCGCGCCTGGCTGAGGCGCCTCGCCGCGCTCGGCGTCATGTTCCGGCCGCACCACGAATGGCGCGGCTGGCGCGAGGGCGCAGCCATCCTCGCCGGACCCGACGGCGAGGTCGAGGTTTTGGCGCAGGCGACGGTGCTCGCCCTCGGCGGGGCGAGTTGGCCACATCTTGGCTCCGACGGCGGCTGGGTCGAGGCCATGGCCCGCGCGGCCATCGCGACCGCGCCCCTGCGGCCCGCCAATTGCGGCTTCCTCGTCAACTGGTCCGGGCATTTCAGCGAACTGTTCGAGGGCGAGCCTTTGAAGGGCATCGCCCTCTCCTTCGGCGGGGAGAGCGTGCGCGGCGAGGCGATCGTGACCAGCGCCGGGCTTGAGGGCGGCGCGCTCTACGCTCTCACCGCGCCGCTGCGCGAGGCCGTCGCCGCCTCTGGCGAAGCGATGCTCAAGGTTGCGCTGCGCCCCGATCTTTCGCAGGAGGAGCTGACGGCGCGCATCGCCGCGCGCGACCCCAAGCAGTCCTTCTCCACCTTCGCCCGCAAGTCGCTGAAACTCTCGCCTGTCGCCATTGGGCTGTTGCAGGAATGCGCGAAAAATGCGTCGCAGCCGATCGCGCAAATGTCGGCCGAGGAACTCGCCGGGCTCGTCAACGCCGCGCCGGTGCGCCTCGCCGGCGTCGCGCCACTAACGCGCGCGATTTCAACGGCGGGCGGCGTCGTTTTCGATGAAATCGACGCGACCTTCATGCTGCGCCGGCGCCCCGGCGTCTTCGTCGCCGGCGAAATGCTCGACTGGGAGGCGCCGACGGGCGGCTACCTTTTACAGGCTTCCTTCGCCACCGGCGCCGCAGCGGGCAGGGGCGCGCTCGACTGGATCGCGGGAGGCGAAACGTCAGTGCAGTCTTCCATCTCCAAATCCTGAAGCAGGCCCACGCGAACTCACCGGCAGATCGTGACGGGCAGGTTCATCAAGGTGTTGGCGTTCGCGGGCGTCACATATCGCGTCCAGCAAACCGGCGTATAGGCGGGCGGCCCGACGGGCCCGACAGGCCCATAGCCGGACGGGCCGACCGGCGGTTCCTCAGCCGGGACGAATGCGGGAAATTCCATGCCGCCGTGCGTCTGTCCTGCGATGGCGAGACCCTGGACGCCGAACTCGGCAAAGGCTGCCGCCGCGCGGTCGGCGCCCGAGTTGTCAATAGCCCGGGCGCAGGCAAATGTCAGGGGCATTGCGGCGAGCGCCGCAAGTCCAACCTTAAGCATTGCAGGCCCTCGAGTTTTCATTGTGGTCCAATCGAGCGCGTCGGGGCGCCGCCGCCGCCCGCACCATATGGCGCGCATCGCGCCGGCCGCAAGACCGATTCTTTGCAACAGCGGTAGAGCTTTTCAGCCGAGGCGACGCTTTCTTTCGGCCTCGATTTCGGCGGGTTAGGTGCGTAGCGGGAATCTGTTTGACAGCGCGCGAGGCGGCTGCATTGATCGTTGGGGCGCCGTTGGCGATCAGTCGGATGAGACGCGGGTCTACGCCGCAACAAAACTTTCATAACCTAAGTCAGGAAGATCATCATGACTCTTCAGATCGGCGAAACGTGCCCGGATTCAGTGTCCGACGAAGAGGCGAAGAAGGTCTATCCCGAAGGCTGGAAGGCGCCGCGGCCTTATCTGCGCATCGTGAAGCAGCCGCGCTGAGGCCGGGCCGGAGGCGCGCGTGATCTTTCGGCAATTATTCGACAGCGTTTCGGGAACCTACAGCTATCTGATCGCAAGCCGGCGCGGCGGCGAGGCGCTGATCATCGATCCGGTGCTGGAGAAGGTCGACCGCTACCTGCAGCTCGTGCGCGAACTCGACCTCAATCTGGTCAAGGCCGTCGATACGCATCTGCACGCCGATCACATCACCGGCCTCGGCGCCCTTCGTGACCGCACTCATTGCATCACGGTCATGGGCGAGCAGACGCGCGCGGACGTCGTCTCGATGCGCGTCGCCGATGGCGACCGCATCGACATCGAGGGCTTGAGCCTGGAGGCGCTCTACACGCCCGGCCACACCGACGATTCCTATTCGTTCCTGATGGGCGACCGCGTCTTCACCGGCGACACGCTGCTGATCCGCGGCACCGGCCGCACTGATTTCCAGAACGGCGACCCGCGCGCGCAATATGAATCAATCTTCGGCAAGCTTTTGAAGCTGCCGGACGAAACATTCGTCTATCCGGCGCATGACTACAAGGGCGACACCGTCTCGACCATCGGCGAGGAGCGACGGTTCAACCCGCGCCTCGCCGTCGGCTCGCTCGACGAATATGTCGAGCTCATGAACAATCTGAAGCTGCCCAATCCGAAGATGATGGATGTCGCAGTGCCGGCCAACATGCATGTGGGGCTGCACCAGGACGAGATCGCGCGCAAGGGCTGGGCGATCTCCGCGGCCGAGGCGATCGCCTTGCGCCCTGACGTCGCGATCGTCGATCTTCGCGAAAAAAGCGAACGCGAGCGCCATGGCGCCATTCCCGGCGCGCTGCATGCGCCCTATCCGGCGCTGCGCGAGAACATCAGCCCCGGCGGCATGCTGCACGAACTGGCCGCGGCGACGGGCAGGCCGATTGTGTTTTACTGCGCTTTCGGCGAGCGCTCGGCGATGGCGGTGCAGGCCGCGCAGGAGGCCGGCCTCAAAACCGCGCGCCACATCGAGGGCGGCATCGACGCCTGGAAAAAAGCCGGCGGCCCGCTCGCTGGGTGAGGCAGGGGCCGAATTATTGATCGCTATCCATCCCCATTCCGCGCGCGGCTCTCGATCCGGAACGGATGCGCCGGGTAGACGCCGAGAATCTTCAGCTCTTTGCAGAAGAACGCCAGCTCTTCGAGCGCGCGCGCCAGCGCCGGCTCGTCTGGATGGCCGTCGACATCGGCGAGAAACTGCGTCGCGGTGAACTCGCCGCCGACCATGTAGCTTTCGAGCTTGGTCATGTTGACGCCATTGGTGGCGAACCCGCCGAGCGCCTTGTAGAGCGCGGCCGGCACGTTGCGCACGCGGAACACGAACGTGGTGACGGTCGGCTCTATCGAGGGCGCGGCCCAGTTCGCCGCCTTGGAGAGGATCACGAAGCGCGTCGTGTTGTGCGCCTCATCCTCGATATTCTCCGCCAGCATGTCGAGGCCGTAAATCCGCGCCGCCAGCGCCGTTGCGATCGAGGCTTTGGCTTTGTCGCCCCACTCGGCGACCTCGCGCGCCGAGCCCGCGGTATCGGCGGCGACATGCGGCTTCAGCTTCAGCCTGCGGATGATGGCGCGGCACTGGCCGAGCGCATGGACATGGCTGTAGACCGCGTTCAGATCGGCGAGCGTCGCGCCCTTGACGCCGAGAAGCTGGAAATGGATCGGCAAAAAATATTCGCCGACGACATGGAGGTTTGCGCGCGGCAGCAAATGATGGATGTCCGCCACCCGCCCGGCGATCGAATTCTCGATCGGGATCATGCCAAGCTGCGCCTCGCCGTCGGCGACGGCGCCGAGCGCGTCCTCGAAGGCGTCGAAGGCCAGCGTCTCGCAGCCCGGATAGACATTCTGGCAGGCGATATCGGAATTGGAGCCGGGCTCGCCCTGATAGGCGATTTTCTGGACGGTCATGAACGCGTAAACCCTGTCGGGAAACAAAGCCGAAGCCTATGGCACGTTCCGGCGCCGCGCGGAAAGGCCTCAGGGCCCCGCCGTCCGCAAAAACCGCGCTTGACGCGCAAATCCCTCGCGCTTGCCTCCAAATCTCGCTTTCGGGCGACAAAAAGAAGCATTGCCCAGGCCGCCTCGATATTGTGTTGGAAGCGGCGCTGCGGATAAGCTATGGCATCCCGCGGTCCAGCCGAAGGTTTCGCGCGGAAAATCGCGCTGTGACGGCTCAGCCCCGGCCGCGACCGCAGAGAGGGTGGAGAGCGCCATTGGACACGTTTGAAATCAATAAGATCGCCGGAGCGGTTCTGGGCTCTCTGCTGCTCGCCATGGGGCTTGGCGTCATCGGACAGTTGATTTTCACCCATGGACCGCTGCTGAAGCCAGGCTTCGACCTTCCAGTTCCCGCCGAAGCGGCGGCAGGCGGCGAGGGCGGCGGCGCGCCGGCGCCGGTGGCGCCGATCGCCGAGCGCCTCGCCAAGGCGGATGTCGCCAAGGGCCAGGCCAACACTAAAGCCTGCCAGGCCTGTCACAATTTCGATAAAGGCGCCGGCGCCAAGGTCGGTCCGGATCTTTATGGCGTCGTCGATCGCCCCAAGGGTTCGATCGCAGGCTTCGCCTATTCCGACGGCATGAAAGCCAAGGGCGGCGACTGGACTTTCGACGATCTCGACCATTTCCTGACCAGCCCGAAGGCCTTCGTCTCTGGCACCAAAATGGCCTTCGCCGGCGAGCCGGACCCGCAAAAGCGCGCCGACATCATCGATTATCTGCACACGCTGTCCGACAATCCGGTCGCTCTGCCGGCGGTCGCCCAGGAGCCCGCCAACGCGCCGGCAAAAGAGCCGGCCAAATAGCGCCCGCCGGGCGGGAGCGCCGATCGCGCCGGCGAGGCGTAAGCTTTGCAACTATGCAGCGCCGGGCCCTTCGCCCGGCGTTTTCGCGCGTGCGCATGAAATCTCGTTCATCCAACTGGCGCGCGTCATTATAAAACCTAGATAAAATCGCCGTCTCGCTTGCGGCGCGCCGCCATTTCGCTTATCGGGCCTCATGCGCCGCATCGCCATCGCGGCAAGGCGCTTTTTCCAATGCGGCTTCCGGCGCGGGGGAACCGGCTGCTGCGGCGGGTCGGGGTCCGGCAAATCTCCGCGTAGCCGGCGCCGCTTTTGACCGGGATGCAGTCTTTGTCGAACCTTTGGCCGAACCCTCTGCTTTTCTCGCGCCGCGCCTTTCTGCAGCTTTCCGCTGGGGCCCTGGTCCTGCCGCGGACCTTCGCCGGCGCCGCTCTCGCCGACGAGGCGGGCGCCGCGGCGAGCGAGGTCCATGGCCTCTCGGTTTTCGGCGATCTGGCGCTGCCGGCGGATTTCAAATCCTTCGATTACGCCAAGGCCGACGCGCCGAAGGGCGGCTCCGTCTCCATGGACGTCCCCGGCACCTTCAATTCGCTCAACGCCTTCATCCTGCGCGGCGATCCGGCCACCGGCATGGATAATGTCTTCGACAGCCTGCTCAAAAATAGCCTCGACGAGCACGACGCGCTCTATAGCCTCGTCGCCCGCGCCGTGCGCATTTCGCCCGACAAGCTCACCTATCAGTTCCTGCTGCGCCCTGAAGCGCGATTCCACGACGGCTCGCCGCTGACGGCCAAGGACGTCGCCTTTTCGCTCGATCTCCTCAAGACCAAGGGCCACCCGCGCCTGCGCCTGCTGCTGCGCGACATGGCGAGCGCGACGCCCGAGGCCGACGACGTCCTCACCGTCGCCTTCGCGCCGGGGCGCAGCCGTCAGGTGCCGCTGCTCGTCGCCGGCCTACCGATCTTCTCCAGCGCCTATTACGCCAAAAAGCCCTTCGAGGAGACGACGCTGGAGCCGCCGCTCGGCTCCGGCCCCTATAAGGTCGGGCGCTTCGAGCAGGGCCGCTTCATCGGCTTTGACCGCGTGGCCGATTACTGGGCCAAGGATCTGCCGGTCAATGTCGGCCAGAATAATTTCGATACGATCCGCTATGATTATTTCGCCGACCGCGCCGTCGCCTTCGAGGGCTTCAAGGCCGGCGCCTATACGGTGCATGAGGAGTTCAAATCCGCCACCTGGGCGACCGGCTATGATTTCCCGGCGATCCGCGCGGGCTATGTGCTGCGCGAAACGATCCCCGACGAGAATATCTCCGGCATTCAGGGCTGGTTCTTCAACATCCGCCGCCCGGCTCTCAAAGATCCGCGCGTGCGCGAGGCGATCGGCGACTGCTTCGACTTCGCCTGGACCAACAAGAACCTCATGTATGGCGCCTATCAGCGCACCACCTCCTATTTCGAAAATTCCGACATGGCGGCGAAAGGGCCGCCCGACGCCGCCGAACTCGCCCTGCTGGAACCCTTCCGCGACAAGCTGCCGCCGGACGTCTTCGGCGACGCCGTGACGCCGCCGGAGTCGGACGGATCGGGCCAGGACCGCGCGCTGCTGCGCAAGGCAAACGCGCTGTTTCTGGCCGCCGGCGGCAAGCGCGACGGCGGCGCCCTGACGCTGCCCGACGGCAAGCCTTTCGCGATCGAATTTCTGTTCGACGAGACCGGCCTCGTGCCGCATACGCAGGCTTTCGTCGATAATCTGAAGCAGCTCGGCATCGACGCCCGCATCCGCATCGTCGATCCGGCGCAATACAAGAGCCGCCTCGACGCTTTCGATTTCGACATCATCACCGAACGCCTCGTCATGGCCTGGTCGCCGGGCGAAGAGCTGCGCGATTATTTCGGCTCGGAGGCGGCCAATGTCGCCGGCTCACGCAATCTCGTCGGCGTCAGCGATCCCGTCGTCGACGCGCTGATAACGAAGGCCATCGCGGCCAATTCCCGCGCCGAACTCGTGACCATCTGCCGCGCGCTCGACCGCGTGCTGCGCGCCGGCCAATATTGGGTCCCGCACTGGTACAAGCCCTCGCACTGGATCGCGCATTGGGACCTGTTCGGCCGGCCGGACAAGACGCCGCGCTTCAGTCCTGGCATCGAATCGACCTGGTGGTACGATGACGCGAAAGCCAAACGCATCAATTTCGTCAGCCGCTGACGGGGCCTGATGTTCGCCTATATCGCCCGCCGCATACTGTTGATGATCCCGACCGTCTTCGGGATCCTGCTCATCTCTTTCGTCATCGTGCAATTCGCCCCGGGCGGTCCGGTCGAGCGCATATTGGCTCAATTGCAGGGCCTCGATTCCGGCGCGACCGCGAGTTTCAGCGGCGGCGGCGGCGACACGGGCAGGGCGGGAGGCGCCGGCGATTTCTCCTCGAAATATCGCGGCGCGCAGGGGCTCGATCCGAAATTCATCGCCGAGCTCGAAAAGCAGTTCGGCTTCGACAAGCCGGCCTATGAGCGCTTTTTCCTGATGCTGAAGGATTACGCGAGCTTCAACTTCGGCCGCTCCTATTTCCGCGACGAGCCGGTGCTGCAGCTCATCAAGGAGAAGCTGCCGGTCTCGATCTCGCTCGGGCCTCTGGATGACGCTGCTCTCCTATGCGATCTCGATCCCGCTCGGCATCCACAAGGCGGTGCGCGACGGCTCGCGCTTCGATATGTGGACTTCGGCTGTCATCATCGTCGGCTACGCCATTCCAAGCTTTCTTTTCGCCATCCTTTTGATCGTGCTGTTCAGCGGCGGCTCCTTCTGGCAGATTTTTCCGCTGCGCGGCCTCACCTCGGAGAATTTCGACCAGCTCTCTTGGCCGGGCAAGATCGCCGACTATCTCTGGCACATCACGCTGCCGGTCACGGCGCTGACGCTCGGCGCCTTCGCCACCACGACCTTCCTCACCAAGAATTCCTTCCTCGACGAAATCCGCAAGCAATATGTGCTGACCGCGCGCATGAAAGGCCTGAGCGAACGGCGCGTGCTCTATGGCCATGTCTTCCGCAACGCCATGATGATCGTCGTCGCCGGCTTTCCGGGCGCCTTCATCGGCGCCTTTTTCGGCGGCTCGCTGCTGATCGAGACGATCTTCTCGCTCGACGGCCTCGGCCTTCTCTCCTTCGAATCGATCGTCAACCGCGATTATCCGGTGGTCTTCGCCAATCTCTACATTTTCGCGCTGATCGGCCTCGTCGTGAATCTCATCTCCGACCTCACTTACATGTGGATCGATCCGCGCATCGATTTTTCGACGCGGGAGGTCTGAATGGACGCTCCCGCGGCAGACCTCAAAGGGGAGGCCAAGGCCGCCGTCGCGTCGGCGCCGGAGGCGAAGGGCCGGCTCAGCCCGATCAACCGGCGCCGCCTCGCCAATTTCAGGGCGCAATAAGCGCGGGCTGTGGTCGCTGTGGATTTTCCTCGCGCTGTTCGGCCTGTCGCTGTTCGCCGAATTCATCGCCAACGACAAGCCGATCCTCGTCGTCTACAAGGGCGAAATCCTGTTCCCCATCGCGCATGATTATCCGGAAGAGAAATTCGGCGGCTTTCTCGCCCACACCGATTACCGCGACGCGGTGATCGCCGACGAGATCAACGCGCATGGCTTCATGATCTGGCCGCCGATCCATTTCTCCTACCGCACCATCAACCGCAAGCTGCCGACGCCGGCGCCTTCGCCGCCGACCTGGATGCTGACCAAGGCGCAGTGCCAGGCCGCCTCGCGAGCGTTTCAGCAAATCCGATCCGCATGGCGGCTGCCGCGCCATCGAATGGAACTGGCTCGGCACCGACGATCAGGGCCGCGACGTCGCTGGCGCGGCTGATCTACGGCTTTCGCCTGTCGCTGCTGTTCGGCCTGACGCTGGCCGGCGTCTCCTCGGTGATCGGCATCGCCGCCGGCGCGATTCAGGGCTATTTCGGCGGCTGGACCGATCTCGTCGCGCAGCGCTTCATCGAGATCTGGTCGTCGCTTCCGCATCTTTATCTGCTCATCATCATTTCATCGATCATCACGCCGAGCTTTTTCGTGCTGCTCGGCATTCTGCTGCTGTTCTCCTGGGTCAATCTCGTTCATGTCGTGCGCGCCGAATTTCTGCGCGCGCGCAATTTCGAATATGTCAACGCCGCCCGCGCGCTTGGCCTTGGCGACGGCGCGCATCATGCTGGAAGCATGTGCTGCCCAACGCCATGGTCGCGACGCTGACCTTCCTGCCCTTCGTGCTCAATGGCTCGATCACGACTCTGACCGCGCTGGATTTTCTCGGTTTCGGCCTGCCGCCCGGCTCGCCCTCGCTCGGCGAACTGCTTGCTGCAGGGCAAGTCCAATCTTCAGGCGCCCTGGCTCGGCCTTACCGGCTTTTTCGTCATCGCGCTCATGCTGTCGCTGCTCGTCTTCATCGGCGAGGCGGTGCGCGACGCCTTCGACCCGAGGAAGACGCTGCAATGATGGAAGCCCTCCATGCCTGACGCGCCCCTCCTCGACGTCCAGGGCCTCACCGTCTCGTTCAGCCCGGACCCCGCCGCCGCGCCCGCCGTCGCCGGAGTCTCCTTCACGCTGGAGCGCGGCCGCACGCTCGCCCTCGTCGGCGAATTCGGGCTCCGGCAAATCGGTCACTGCGCTCTCTATCGTTCGGCTGCTGCCGCAGGGGATCGCTCCCGGCGGAAAGGCCCTCTTCAAGGGCGAGGATCTCCTGAGCGTCAGCGAGGACCGCCTGCGCGCCATCCGCGGCGCCAAGATCACCATGGTTTTCCAGGAGCCGATGACCTCGCTCAATCCGCTCCACACCATCGAAAAGCAGATCGGCGAAATCCTCGAACTGCACGGCGCGCGCGGCGCGGACAAAATCCGCGCCCGCGTCGTCGAGCTTTTCGAGGAGGTCGGCATTCCCGATCCCGCCGCGCGTCTCGGCGCCTATCCGCATCAACTCTCCGGCGGCCAGCGCCAGCGCGTCATGATCGCCATGGCGCTGGCGAACCGCCCCGATCTCTTCATCGCCGACGAGCCGACCACCGCGCTCGACGTCACCGTGCAGGCGCAGATCCTCGATCTTTTGAAGCGCCTGCAGACGCGCTACGGCATGGCCATGCTGTTCATCACCCATGATCTCAACATCGTGCGCAAGATCGCCGACGACGTCGCCGTAATGCAGAAGGGCCGCATCGTCGAGGCCGGCCCCGTCGCGCGCATTTTCGCCGCGCCCGCCCATCCTTACACGCGCGCGCTGCTCGCCGCCGAGCCGAAAGGCGCGCCGCCGGCCGTGAACGCGGCGGCGAGGCCGATCATCGAAGCCAGCAACATCCGCGTGTGGTTTCCGATCAAGCGCGGCTTCTTCCGCCGCACCATCGGCTACGTCAAGGCGGTCGATGACGTCAGCGTCACAGTGCGCGAGGGCGAGACGGTCGGCGTCGTCGGCGAATCGGGCTCCGGCAAGACGACGCTCGGCCTCGCGCTGTTGCGGCTGATCCGCTCCGAAGGCGCGATCGTCTTTCTCGGCCAGCGCATCGACGGGCTGAAATTCAAGGCTTTGCGGCCGCTCCGCGCGGACATGCAGATCGTGTTTCAGGACCCCTATGGCTCGCTGTCGCCGCGCATGTCGGTCGCCGACATCGTCGCCGAAGGCCTTGGCGTGCAGAACAAGTCGCTTTCCTATGCGCAAAAACGCGAGCGGGTCGCGCGCGCGCTCGCCGACGCCGGGCTTGATCCCGCCGCGATGGATCGCTATCCGCATGAATTCTCTGGCGGCCAGCGCCAGCGCATCGCCATCGCCCGCGCCGTCGTGCTGGAGCCGAAATTCATCGTGCTCGACGAACCGACCTCGGCGCTCGACATGTCGGTGCAGGCGCAGATCGTCGATCTCCTGCGCGATCTGCAGCGGCGGCGCGGTCTCGCTTTCCTCTTCATCAGCCATGATCTTCGCGTCGTCCGCGCGCTCGCCAGCGAAATCATCGTGATGCGCAACGGCAAGCTGGTCGAATCGGGACCGACAGTCGAGCTGCTGCGAAACCCGCGCTCGGACTATACCCGCGCGCTATTCGCCGCCGCCTTCGACATCAGGGCCGAGAGCGGCGCGGCCTGAACTCCGCGTCGGGTCTAAACGTCCGAAAGGCGGCGCCCTTTGCAGCGCCTCAGAATTTCACATCATCGGCAGTATAATGTTGCCGCTATCGCGCCTGAATAACTCGCGGGCGACGGGAAATACGCGCCGCCACAAAGATTTATTGAGGCCGCCCGCAGAACCCAGCAATTGGCGCAATCGAGCCAAAACTTTGCTTTTATTCTTATTAATGATGAAATAACGATTGCGGAGAGGGTATCGTCGCGCGCGACGCAACTATTCTGCGTCTAAGGCGTTTCGGGCACAGGTCAGCCATAGTCGAGGAGACGTTTACACGCATGGTTAATCTCGACCTGCTTTACAAACCTGTTTCGTCAAGCCACAAAAGCACCAGCGGTCGACTGGTCGTCGTGTCGAACAGGGTTCCCGTTCCTAGCGCATCCGGCGTTCCCGCCGCGGGAGGACTTGCGGTGGCGCTGCAGTCGGCCCTGCGCAGCCGCGGCGGGGTATGGTTCGGCTGGTCCGGCAAGACCTGCCAGGAGGAGGATCCGGCGCCCCAGACGCGCACGCTCGGGCCCATCAGCTTCGTCGTGTCCGATCTGACCCGCCGCGACATCGCCGAATATTACCACGGCTTCGCCAACAGCACGCTCTGGCCGATCTGCCACTATCGCCTTGACCTCGCGCGCCATTCGGAGGGCGACGCCGCCGGCTATTTCCGCGTCAACGCCTTTTTCGCGCGCCGCCTCGCGGCGATGCTGCGTCCCGACGACATCGTCTGGATTCACGATTATCATTTCATTCCATTGGCGAGCTTCCTGCGCCAGCAGGGCGTTGCGAACCGCATCGGCTATTTCCACCACATTCCCTGGCCCTCGCCCGACACGGCGTCGGCGATGGACGGCTATCGCCGCCTCATGCGCGCCTTTTCCGCCTATGACGTGGTCGGCTTCCAGACCGAGCCCGACGCCGCGAATTTCCGCGCCTGCCTTGCCGCCTCCGGCGAGGGCCGCGCGCTTGAAGACGACTGGTGCGAAGCGAACGGCCGCGAATTCGAGGTCGCCGCCTTCCCGATCAGCATCGACGCCGACGCCTTCGCGCTGGAGGCGCGCCTCGCCGAGCGCAACGTGCTGGTGAAGCGCATGCGCGCGAGCCTTGAGGGTCGCCCGATGCTGATCGGCGTCGACCGGCTCGATTATTCGAAGGGCATCAAGCATCGCCTGGAGGCTTTCGCGGCCTGCCTCGAAAATTACCCGCAGATCGCCAGAGCCCGCGCGACCATGCTGCAGATCACGCCGAAGTCGCGCTCCGAAATTCCCGAATATGCGCGCATCCAGAACGAGGTCGCCGAAGAGGTCGGCCATATCAACGGCAGGCATGGCGACATCGACTGGACGCCGGTGCGCTATCTCAACAAAACGATGAGCCAATCGGCGCTCGCCGGCCTCTACCGCATGGCCCGCGTCGCGCTGGTCACGCCGTTGCGCGATGGCATGAATCTCGTCGCCAAGGAATATGTCGCGGCGCAGTCGGCGGACGATCCCGGCGTCTTGGTGCTGTCGCAATACGCCGGCGCCGCGCAGGAGCTCAAAGCCGCGCTGATCGTCAACCCCTACGACGTCGGCGCGACGGCCGCCGCGATCGCGCGCGCGATTGAAATGCCGCTCGAAGAGCGCAAGGCGCGCTGGCGCGACATGATGGCCGCGCTGCAGGCCAACAGCATCGACCATTGGACCTCGAGCTGCCTCAGGGCCATCGCCGGCGACGGCGCCGACGCCGAGCCCGAATGCTCGCTGCATCCGGCCGGCGCCGTGGTGCGCTCCGGCGCGATCGAATATTCCGAGCCCTGGCTCGCCGCCCCGCCGATATGGTCGAGCCTCGGCTATTAAGGCGGCCGCCGCGGGCGCTCCTGATTTATGCCTTACGTAAGAGGGGCGTAGCGCTACGCTCCTCGCAATGATTCGGAGCTTTCGGGACAAGCGGACCGAACGTTTCGCCAAGGGCGAAGCCGTGCGGGAATTTTCCGGCTTCGTCCGGCGGGCTGAAAACCGGCTCGACCGCGTGGAAGCCGCGACAGGCCTTCGAGACCTTGGCGCTTTGCCGGGCAACCGACTTGAAGCGCTCAAAGGCGACAGGCAGGGCCAGTACAGCATCCGCATCAATGACCGGTGGCGCATCTGCTTCGAATGGCCCGAAGGCTCTCCCGGCGCGGCCAGCGTCGAGATCGTCGATTATCATCAGGAGGCTCCATGGCGCGCAGCGCGATCCATCCCGGGGTGCATCTCGCCGAAGAATTGAAGGAGCTTGGCCTTTCGGCGAACGCCTTTTCGAAACAGATCGGCGTGCCGGTCAATCGCGTGACCGCGATCATCAACGGCCAGCGCGGCATCAGCGCCGATACGGCTCTGCAACTCGCCCATTGGTTCGGCACGGCCCCGGCGTTCTGGCTGAACCTGCAGAACATTTACGAACTGCGGCTCGCCAGCGCCGAGGCCGGCGACAGCATCGCCAGATTGCCGACGCTTGCGCGGCGCGCGGACAAGGCTGAAGCGCGGCCTTTATTAAAGACCGCGCCGCGTCGCGGGCGCGCGCAGTGAAGCGCCTTGCTCCAGCAAAATTGATCTCGGCCCCGCGCCTGCGCGCCCCAACGCGCCGCGCCGAAACTTGAGCGCGCGCGTCGAAACGACTAGACCCTTGCGACGCGAGATCCTGGGCCGTCGATCCGACGGCGGAGCAGTTGACGCATGATCGATCGCAATGACGTGCAATGGTACCGCGACGCCATCATCTATCAGCTCCACGTCAAATCCTTCTTCGACAGCGACAATGACGGCATCGGCGATTTTCGCGGCCTGACGCAGAAGCTCGATTATGTGAAGGATCTCGGCGCCACCGCGATCTGGCTGATGCCCTTCTATCCCTCGCCGCTGCGCGACGACGGCTACGACATCTCGAATTACCGCGACATCAACCCCGCCTATGGCGCGCTGCGCGACTTTAAAGCCTTCGTGCGCGCCGCCCATGAGCGCGGCCTTCGCGTCATCATCGAGCTCGTCATCAACCACACCTCTGATCAGCATCCCTGGTTCCAGCGCGCGCGGGCGGCCAAGCCCGGCTCGTCGGCGCGCAATTTCTACGTCTGGGCCGACGACGACAAAGGCTACAGGGACGTCCCCATCATCTTCCTCGACGTCGAGAAATCGAACTGGGCCTATGACGAAGAGGCCAGGGCGTTCTACTGGCATCGCTTCTACGCGCATCAGCCGGACCTCAATTTCGACAATCCGCGCGTCATCGAGGCCGTGCTCGATGTGATGCGCTTCTGGCTCGACACGGGCGTCGATGGCCTCCGCCTCGACGCCATCCCCTATCTCGTCGAGCGCGAAGGCACCGCGTGCGAAAATCTCCCCGAGACGCACGCCATCATCAAGAAGATCCGCGCCGCGGTCGACGCCGATTATCCCGACCGCATGCTGCTCGCCGAGGCCAATGTCTGGCCGGAGGAGGCGGCCGGCTATTTCGGCCACGGCGACGAATGCCACATGGCGTTCCATTTCCCGCTGATGCCGCGCATCTATATGGCGCTGGCGCAGGAGGACCGGCACCCGATCACCGACATCATGCGCCAGACGCCGGAGATTCCGGACGGCGCGCAATGGGCGATCTTCCTGCGCAACCACGACGAGATGACGCTCGCCATGGTGACCGACCGCGAGCGCGATTATCTCTGGTCCTTCTACGCCGCCGACCGGCGCGCCCGCATCAATCTTGGCATTCGCCGGCGCCTCGCGCCGCTGCTCGAAAACGACCGCCGCAAGATCGAGCTTTTGAACTCGCTGCTGTTCTCGATGCCGGGCACGCCAGTGCTTTATTATGGCGACGAGATCGGCATGGGCGACAATATCTATCTCGGCGACCGCGACGGCGTGCGCACGCCGATGCAATGGTCGGTCGACCGCAACGGCGGCTTCAGCCGCGCCGATCCCGCGCGGCTCTTTCTCCCCGCGATCCAGGATCCGATTTATGGATTCAGCGCCGTCAACGTGGAGGCGCAGCTCGCCAATCCGTGGAGCCTTTTGACCTGGATGCGGCGCATGATCGCCGTGCGCCGCTCCAGCCCGGCGCTCGGCCGCGGCTCGCTTCGCTTTCTTTATCCTTCGAACCGTAAGGTGCTCGCCTATCTGCGCGAACTCGACGGCGAGCGCATCCTTTGCGTCGTCAACGTCTCGCGCGCGCCGCAGGCGGTCGAACTCGATCTTCATGAATTCCAGGGCGCGGCGCCGATCGAGATGACCGCCGGCAGCCCGTTTCCGCCGATCCGCGACGCGCCCTATGTGCTGACCCTTCCCGCCTACGGCTTCATCTGGTTCCGTCTCGAGGCTGCGAAGGCGGAAAGCCAGTCGCATCAGCCGCCCGAGTTCTTCACGCTGGTCGCCACTGGCAAGATCGAAACTATCTTCTCCGGCCGTGAGCTCGTCGCCTTCGAGCGCGACGTCGCGCCGAAATTCCTCGCCAGCCGGCGCTGGGCCTCGGATCGTCGCGGCAAAATCGAATCCGTCGACGTCAGGGACTTCGCGGTGCTGCGCAATGCGGGCGAGGACCGCCGCTTCGTGCTGCCTTTGCTCGACATCCATTTTGCCGGCGGCGTGGCGGAGACCTGTTTCACGCCCTTCGCCGCCGAGGCCGAGCGCGAGGAGGCGCCGCCGCTCGCCGCCTCCGTCGCCAAACTGCGGCGCGGCGCGCGCATGGGCCTCCTCTACGACGCCGACGCCTGTCCCGCCTTCGGCCGCTCCATGCTCGACGCCTTCCGCCGCGCCGACAAGCTCGCCGCCGCGCGCGGCGGGCGCATCGAATTTTTGCCGACGAGCCGCCTCGATGCCGATCTCGACATCGCCGACGCCGACGCGCATCCGCTCGACGCGCCGCAACGCAACACCACTCTCGTGCTCGGCAAAAGGCTCGCCCTCAAAATCTATCGCCGGCTGCGCACCGGCGAGCAGCCCGAGGTCGAGATCAAGCGCTTCCTGACCGAGGTCGCCAATTTCTCCAATACTCCGCGCCTGCTCGGCGTCGTCGATTACGTCGATTCCGCCGGCGCCCGTTCGACGCTCGCCGCGCTCGAGACCTTTGTGCGTGGCCAGGGCGACGCCTGGACCTGGACGCTCGAAGCCTCAAAGCGCATCCTCGAGACGCTGGCGATGGCGCCGCCGCAGACCGATCAGGCTGGCGAGACGGCGCCCGCCGGCTTCTCTACCTATGCGCCGCATGTGCGCCGCCTCGGACTGCGCACCGCGCAGATGCATCAGGCGCTGGCGAGCCCGACCAGCGATCCCGCCTTCAAGGCCGAGCCCCTCGCCGAGGCGGATGTGCGCGAGGCCGTCGCGGCGGCGCGAGCGACGGCCGCGCGCGCGTTCAGCCGCCTCGAAGCGCGCGCCCAGGAAGCGAGCAAGGACGCCGGCGCGGCGCGCGCCGACATCGAACGCCTTCTTGGCCGTCAGCAGGAATGCGCAAAACTTCTCGATGCGCTGCGGGAGGCGCCGCGCGGCGCGATCAAGATCCGCATCCACGGCGACTACCATCTCGGCCGCGCGCTGGTCGTCAAGGACGATGTCATGATCGTCGGCTTCGAAGGTTGCGGGGATCGCGGCGACGACGCGCAGGCGCAGGCTGATTGCGAAAGAAACATGCGCGCGAAAGCCTCGCCGCTGCGCGACGTCGCCACCATGCTGCGCTCCTTCGCCCGCGTCGCGGCGGCGGCGCGGCGCGGCGTCGCAAAGCTCGTCCCCGATCCCGAACTGGCGGCGACGCGGCTCAGCGAGCAGCTCGTCGAATTCTCCGAGATCTTCGTTAAATCCTATCTCGCCGCCGCGCGCGGCTCGCCGATCGAGATCGCCGATCAGGGCACGCGCCGACGGCTTCTCATTCTCTACCTGCTCGCCGCGGCCTTCGACGAAATCGAGGACGGCGGCGCGGGCGCGGAGGAGATCGAAGTCGCCGCGCGCGGCGTCAACGCCATTTTCGACCGCGCGGCCTCGATGTTTTGATTGTTCCGGCCAGAACCGGCCCCGCGAGGCGCGCAGGGCATGCGCCGTAAGGCGCCGGCTTCGCGCCGCTGCGGCGTTGACGCGCGCGGGCGTTCATGATTAAACCCACGCCTCGCACGCGCCGGCCGCGCGGCGTCAGTTCAGACAGGACCGCATTTTAATATGGCGAATACTCCCTCGGCCAGGAAGGCCGTCCGCAAGATCGCGCGCCGCACGGCGATCAACAAGTCGCGCCGCAGCCAGATGCGCACCTATATCCGCAAGGTCGAGGAGGCGATCGCCACCGGCGACGCGGCCGCCGCGGCGCAGGCTTTTCACGCCGCCGAACCGCTGGTGATGCGGGCGGCCCAAAAGGGCATCGTGCATAAAAACACCGCGTCGCGGAAAGTGTCGCGGCTCAGCGCGCGCGTGCATGCCCTGGGAAAATAGACTTCCGGTTGATGACAGTAATTTTAGTTCAGTGACAGCCTGGCGGCTCGCCGGGCAACAAGTTTTGCCCGCTTTTTGTTCGGATTTAGACAGTTCGTTGGCGCTTTTGTGACCAGCAAAAAGTAGCGGCGATTTTTCCGCTCAGTTATTTTCTATGCATTCCAACGGCTTGGAGATAAAGCGCGCGGTTTACGCCGGCGCGGATCGAAATCGCGCACATTTTCCCCGTCTTTCAAGACAGTTTTTTGACTCTTTTCTGATGGACGCGACATCTTTGCCAGGCTCATTTGGGTCGCGCAGAATCAGACGTTTAGTCGCGGCCGCGAAGCGGCGCGCATCGGCCGGGGCGCGAGCGGAGCGGTTGGACGCGAATTTTTAGGACTCAACTCCTTGCGGCGGCATTCGCCTATGCTAAAGTCTAAATCCGGTCGGACGACGCAGCGAAAGTGCTGATGGCGAACTTTGACCGAATTCTCCGGTTTGTCTCCTAAATTTCCGTGTATTGTCGGGCCCCCTTGGCATGCAAAATTTGTCTGGACGTTATCGCGCGAGGACTTATGATGCCAGCTCGCCCGTTTTAACTATGAGTGGGGACGAGCCAATGCTTAAAAAAACAATACTTCTTCTAGGTTGATGGCGAGATGTTCTTCGCCTTTTAAGACTTGAATCCGCCATTGATGGTGCGCGGGTGGGGGGATTCCGTGATCAAAGACCTATTCAATCAGGATCAGCTTCGGCGTCGACGCCGTCCTTTGCTGGAGGATCCTGCGCTTGCCGAAAACGCCCGTCGGGCGGCAATCCGGCAGCATGGCCGCCCGCGGCGGCGCAAGTAATCTCCGCCTGTATTTCTCATTCTGTCTCTGACCTTGATGTGGCGCCGGGTTTCCGGCGGGCCAGCCTCTTTGTCTCGTTTTTCAGAAGCAGGGCGATGCTCAACTTGCGCACACAAATCAACAGCCCCCGCGAGCGCGGCGAATTCGGAAGCCTGGATGCGCATCTGCCGGCGCCTGCGCGCCGACGTCGGCGAAGACGTCTTCTCCTCCTGGTTCGGCCGTCTCGAACTCGACAGCCTGACGGACGGGACCGCCTGCCTGTCGGTGCCGACGAAGTTCCTCAAGAGCTGGATCCAGTCGCATTACGCCGAAAGGCTTTTGCTGGCGCTGGCGATGGAATATCCCTCCGTCAAGCGGCTCTCGGTCGCCGTGCGCTCGTCGAACCGGCCGCTTGCGGGCCTCGCGCTCGGCGGCGGCGTGGCCGAAATCGCCGCCGACATCGGCGCCCACAGCGAGCCGCCGCGCGTCGCGGCGGAGGCGGCCGGCGCCGCCGCCAAATTCCTCAGCCCGCAACGCCCGCGCGAGGCGCCGGGCAAGGCCGCGAGCGACGCCGAGGCCGACATCATCGCCGGCTCGCCGCTCGACGGCCGGCTCAACTTCCTGAATTTCTCGGTCGGCAGATCGAACCAGCTCGCCTTCGCCGCCGCCCAGCGCGTCGCCGCCGCGCCGTCGGACGAACCGCTGCTGTTCAACCCGCTCTATCTGCACGCCTCGGTTGGCCTCGGAAAGACCCATCTGCTGCAGGCCGTCGCCCATGCCGCCGCGACGACGCGCCGCCGCGTCATCTACCTCACCGCTGAGCGCTTCATGTATGGCTTCGTCTCGGCGCTGAAAGCGCAGACCGCGATCGCCTTCAAGGAGAAGCTGCGCGGCATCGACATATTGATCATCGACGACATTCAGTTCCTGCAGGGCAAGTCGATCCAGCAGGAGTTCTGCCACACGCTGAATGCGCTGATCGACGGCCATCGCCAGATCGTCATCGCCGCCGACCGTCCACCGGCCGATCTCGACAGCCTCGACGAGCGCGTGCGATCGCGTCTCGCCGGCGGCCTTTGCGTCGAGGTCGGCGGCCTCGACGAAGCGCTGCGGGTCAAGATTCTCGAAGCGCGCATCGCCGCCGCCAAACTCGCCCATCCCAATTTCGAAGTTCCCCCCGCCGTCACCGCCTATGTCGCCAGCGCCGTCAACACCAACGGCCGCGACCTCGACGGCGCCGTCAATCGCCTGCTCGCGCACGCCTCGCTGAACGGCGCGCCGCTGAGCGTCGAGACGGCCGAGCTCGCGATCAGAGATCTCATCCGCATGCATGAGCCAAAGCGGGTCAAGATCGAGGACATCCAGAAACTGGTCGCGACCCATTTCAATGTCAGCCGCGCCGACATCCTCTCCTCGCGCCGCACCGCCAATGTCGTGCGCCCGCGCCAGATCGCCATGTATCTGTCGAAAGCCCTGACGCTGCGCTCGCTGCCCGAGATCGGCCGGCGCTTTGGCGGGCGCGACCACACCACCGTGCTGCACGCCGTGCGCAAGATCGACGCGCTCGCCGGCAAGGACGTTGCGCTCTCCGAAGAGATCGAGCTTCTGAAGCGCATGCTGATGGAGTGAACCGATCCTCCAGCGTTGCCGCGCGGGTCCTCGCAGAACATGCAGCGCGCGGTTGTTCTCCGGGCGCAGGCGGGCGCACGCGGCATTGCCGCGGCAAAATGCGACAAAGCAAAAAGACGCGGCTGTTTTCCGATTCGACGGAATCGCAAAACGCTCTAGACTCTCCGCATGGAACTGGCGGCGATTCGCATCATCGGCATCGACCCGGGGCTGCGCAACATGGGCTGGGGCGTCATCGAGGTTTCGGGCTCGAAGCTCGCCTTCGTCGCCTGCGGCAGCGTGCATTCGCGCGTCGGCCTCTCGCTCGCCGAACGCCTGCGCCTGCTGCATGAGGGGCTGCTCGGCGTCATCGCCGATCTGGAGCCCGTCGAGGCCGCCGTCGAAGAGACCTTCGTCAATTGCGATCCGCAATCGGCGCTGAAACTCGGCCAGGCGCGCGGCGTCGCGCTCGTCGCGCCGGCCCTCGCCGGCCTTGAGGTCTGCGAATATTCCGCCAATCTCATCAAGAAGACGGTGGTCGGCAACGGCCACGCCGAAAAGGCGCAGGTCGCGCTGATGGTCAAATTCCTGCTGCCCAAAGCCCTGCCCGAAAGCCCCGACGCCGCCGACGCGCTCGCCGTCGCCATCACCCATGCGCAGCTGCGCGTCAGCCGCGCCCGCGCCAAGGCGCTCGCCGCGCCGCCATCGAAGATCCGCGCGGCGATGATCGGCCGGCTCAAGGGCGTCATCGATTCGAAAGCCGAGGAACTCGGTCGTCCTCGACGTGCATGGCGTCGGCTATGTCGTGCATTGCTCCGCCCGCACCCTGCAAAATCTGCCCGCCAAAGGCGAGGCCGCCGCGCTCTCGATCGAGACGCAGGTGCGCGAGGATTCGATCCGGCTGTTCGGCTTTTCCTCCGAGGTCGAGCGCGACTGGTTTCGCCTGCTGCAATCGGTGCAGGGCGTCGGCGCCAAGGTGGCGCTCGCCGTGCAGAGCATCCTTGGCCCGGACGAACTCAGCCTCGCCATCGCCGCGCAGGACCGGGGCGCCTTCGCGCGCGCGCCCGGCGTCGGGCCGAGGCTCGCGGCCCGCATCACGGCGGAACTGAAGGACAAGGCGCCGGTCTTCGGCGGCGTCAATTCCGCTTTCGCCGCGGCCGGGGCGGACGCCGCCGCCGCCGCGAACCCCGCGGCCAGCGACGCGATCTCCGCCCTCGTCAACCTCGGCTATGGCCGCTCGCAGGCGGCGCTCGCCGTCGCCGCCGCGCTCGGCGCGCTCGGGGCCGACGCGCGCGCGCCCGCCCTCATCAAGCGCGGCCTCAAAGAGCTGGCGCAGTAGCGGATTAAATGGAGCGTTGGGCGCCGCCCGCTACTCCATCTTGCCCTTCATCGCCGCGATCCGCGCCGCGATTTCGGCCTTGACCGCATCGAGGTTGAAGCTCGCGCCGCGCTGCATCGGCGGATAGTCGATGAAGGTCTGCGCGTATTCGCCGACCTTCTGCTGCAAGAACACGAAGCGCCAGAACTCATGCGTGTAGAAGTCCATGGCGTAGCCGAATGAGCCGTTATTGCCCTTGGCGAACAGCATCCGCTCGAAAGGATCGAGCCGCAGGTTGGACAGAATCGGCCAATCGAGATGCACGGTTCCGCCGAGCCATCCGTCCGGCTGGTCGATGAGGCGGAATTTCCAGTCGTCGATGCGCACGGCGCCGAGCGTGCCTTCGGCGAAATAGAAGATTTCGTGCCGGTTGGACGGCCCCTTGCCGGTCAGCACGGGGGTTTGGTCGTAGCCGTCGAGATGCACCTTGTAGGTTTTATCGCCGAGCTGCTTGCCTTGCAGCAACTCGTCCTTGATGTTCGGTTCGCCGGCTATGTTGAGGAAGGTCGGAAAGAAATCGAGGCCGGACATGATGCCGTTCTCGACCTTGCCGGCGGGGATATGGCCGGGCCAGCGCGCAATCATCGGCACGCGCATGCCGCCTTCCATGACGGTTCCCTTGCCGGCGGCGAAAGGCGTGTTGCCGCCGTCGGGCCAGGTGAAATTCTCGGTGCCATTGTCGGTCGTGAACACGACGATGGTGTTGTCCTCGAGCCCGTCGGCCTTGAGTTTGGCGAGCAGGCCGCCGACGACGTCGTCAAGCTGCTTCATTACGCCTTCTTCGAGATACCACTGGTTTTCCGGCGTCAGCTCCGCCTGGTATTTCGGCGACAGATGCGAGATGACATGCACGCGAGTGGGGTTGAGCCAGACGAAGAACGGCTTGTTGTCCTTTTCAGCCTTGTCGATGAACTTTTCGGTATGGTCGAGAATGTCTTCGTCGACCGTCTCCATGTTGTATTTGACGCCTGCGATCGGGTGCGGCGGCAGCGGCCCTTCGTCGACGATCTTCTGTTTGCCGACCTTGCCCCAGCGCGGTTCGACGGTCGGATCGTCCGTGTCGGTCGCGAAGGTGTGCAGCATGTTGCGCGGCCCGACCTGATCCTTCAGCGCCGGCGGATAGGAGTGCCAGAACGGGTCCTCCATCGCGTCGAGATGATAGAGATAGCCGAAGAATTCGTCGAAGCCGTGCACGGTGGGCAGATACTGGTTCAAATCGCCAAGATGGTTTTTGCCGAACTGGCCGGTCTCATAGCCGAGCGTCTTCAACGCGGTGGCGATGGTCGGCGCATCGTCCGGCATGCCGATCTTGGCGCCGGCCTGGCCGACGGTGGTGAGGCCGGTGCGGATCGGCAGTTCGCCGGTGATGAAATTGGCGCGCCCGGCGGTGCAGCTCGGCTCGGCGTAATAGTCGGTGAAGCGCATGCCGTCGCTCGCCAGCTTGTCGAGGTTCGGCGTCGTGTCATACATCAGCCCCTGATGGTAGGCGCCGATGTTCTCCCAGCCTACATCGTCGCCCATGATGACGATGATGTTGGGTTTCTTTGTCTCCTGCGCCTGCGCGGCTGGCGCCAGCATGGGCAGGGCGGCGAGGATCGCTCCGGCCGCAAGCCCGCCAAGCGATGATCGGAAACATGATCGCATCAATCTGGTCCTCCCTTGGAACGGCTTTTGGATCGTCGCGAAGGCGGCCGTCAGCCGGACCGGAACGGCTTATACGACGGCGAGCGCCCAAAACAAATGACGATTAAGCGCCGCCCTATCCAAGCGAACGCGGGACGCGCCTGATCAGTCTCCCGCGAGGCTTTCAACACGGACGCCGGTGATCTTGCCCGCCGCGTCGAAGCCGAACAACAGGCTGGTCGCGTCGCCGCGCGGGAAGATGTATTTCACAACATAGAATGTCTGCTCTCCGATCTTGCTGCTTTGCATGATTTCGGCGCGCAGCGGCGCCGCCCCATAGGTGTTGAGGTCGTGCGACATCGTCTTTACCGCCTCGTCTGTCACCTCGTCGACGAAACCGGGGGCGTATTGCGCGCGGTTGGCGCGGCCGGCTTGTATCTCGGTGAACCATTGCATCGCCCAGGCCGTCAGGGCGGCGTCCGACGGCGGAGCGGCCGGCAGCGCCGCGTCCGCGCTAGCCGGGGCTGTTGTGCCGATCGTCAGCGCGGCGATCAGTAGGGACGTCGCGAAGCGGCGCCGCGCGGCGACTGGCCGGAATATCGTTTCGGAAATCGTCATCGCGCCCCGCCTCGCCGGATGCGCCGGAACGGGGCGGCTGAAGCCACCCCGTTTTGCCCGGAGCGATCAGTCCGCGCCACCCTGGGCGTGCGGCTCCATGTGGTTCTCGATCTGCTCCTTCAGCAGCGGGACGGGGTTGTCAGGATTCTGCAGGTTTGGGATCAGGTCGGTCGAGGCGCCGCCGACAAAGCGCTTGATGTTCGGGAACTTCAACAGCGTCTTGTCGAACTCGACCATCACCGGAGAGATCAGCGCCAGCACCCAGCCATTGTCCTGGCCGGCATATCTGCCCGGCGACGTCGTCAGCACTCGCGCCGGCGCCGCGCCGTTGAACGTCATGTCGTATTTTTCGTATGGGTCCATGGTCAGGTTGTAGGTCGCGCCGATTGCCCCCAGATTGGCTTCCGAACCCAGCCAGGAATCCTTGGCGGTGTAGAGGTATTTCCAGGCGATATTGACCCAGGGCTCGTTCGGATCGCCGCCGATGTCGGCCCGCGCTCCGTTGAACGTCTCGCCATCTATATAGATCCAGGACTTGCGCGCCGAATGTTGATCCTTGCCGAGAATGTAGGCGCTGTTGTCGATCGAGTCGAAATAGATCGGCTTGCCGTCATTGCCGACCCATTCATGCGGAGGAGGCGTCAGGCCGGCCATGGCGGCGAGAGTTGCCCAGGCGTCGATATGCGACATCATCTCGTCGTATTTGGCGCGCGCGGGAATGTGGCCCGGCCACCACATGATGCCCGGCACGCGCCAGCCGCCTTCGAAAGGCGAGCCCTTCTCGCCGCGGAACGGCGTCGTGCCGGCGTCGGGATAGGCGTCGAGCCAGGCGCCATTGTCGGCGGTCACGATGACGATGGTGTTGGGCGCGTCCTTGCGGATTTCGTCCATGACCTTGCCGATGTCGGCGTCGAGCTCCATCAGCGAGTCCGAATAGTCGCCAAGATGCGACTTTCCGGCGAAATCCGGCGCTGCGTTGGTCGGGTTGTGCATCTTGAGGTAGTTCACGTCCATGAAGAACGGCTTGTCGCCGGTGGCGTGCTCCTTGATGTATTTGACGGCGTTGTCGGACTGGTCCTCGTCGAAAGTCGCGAATCGCTCATAGGTGATTGTTCCAAGGCTTTTCGCAGGCTGTCCGGCCATGCCTTCCCATTCGGCGAGGTTCACGTTTTCGCTATAATATTTCTCAAATTGAGGATTGTAGGATGGGAACCAGGGGTGGAACCACTTGTTGGTGTAGTCGTAGGTATAGACGCCGGCGTAATAGGCGGCGAAGTTCTTCATCTCATCGAAGCCATGCTCGATCGGATAGGATTCTGGCTTGTCGCCAAGATGCCATTTGCCTGAGAAATAGGTTGTGTAGCCATTCTTCTTGAAGAACTCGGCGATGGTCGGCGTTTCCTTGCGGAGGAAGTTCTGATCGCCCGGCGCCACAACGATCGAGAGCGCCGAACGGATCGGCAAACGCCCCGTTATAAACGAAGAGCGGCCGGCCGTGCAACTCGCCTGGCCATACCAGCTGGTGAATACCGCGCCTTCCTCGGCGATCTGATCGACGTTTGGCGTCGGATGGCCGAGCGCTTTGCCGCCGTTGGAATAGGCGCCGAAATCGTTCCAGCCGGTGTCGTCAGTCATCAGCATGACGATATTCGGCCTTTTGGCGGGCGTCTGCGCCTGCGCGCTCATGAACGGCGTCGCGGACAGTGACATGCCGACCGCAAGTCCGCACGCGAATGTCGCGAATTTGGAGTGCGTTTTCATCAGTCCCTCCCTAAGCGCCCTGTGCCCGGGCTTTTCCTTGAAGACGCGCATCATCCCGTCGGCTCTCATCGGCGGCGCGCGGACTTCAAAGCGCGCGCACTTTAGCACTTTTCGCCGCGAACCAATGACGCGGCGGTTGAAGCGAAATTTTCGGGAATGCAGCAAATCCGTCCGGCCAAGGCGTTGCGGCAAGATCCGCAACGGCTGTGGGCGCGATTGGGGTCAATCGAAACTGTTCAGCCCAATTGGGGCCCAATGCGGTTTCGATTTTCCGCCGACCTTACATATTTTTCCGGCGTTGACGCACAGAAAGCCGAACGAAACCGTTAATTAAGCCGGCTATCCTGACAAATCGCTCAAACAGTTCGCGCGAAACACGGCTCTTGCCCTGTTTCACGTGAAACACCCCCCGCTTTTGCGGGAAAAATCTGCCTGTTTCACGTGAAACACCCCATCACGCCTTGCCGTGATGGGCGGCTTCCGCATTGGAATCTAGCGGCCAGCGAGGGCGCCCCGCGAAGGTCATATCGTCGGTCAGGCCGAGCGAGAGGCGCTCGATTCCCGCCCAAGCAATCATCGCGCCATTGTCTGTACAAAGCTGCACTGGCAACAAAACCAGCCGCAAGCCGCTCTCGCCGCAAAAGCGCCCGAGCGCGCGCCTTATCGCGCCATTGGCGCCGACGCCGCCGGCCATCACCATCGCGTCGCAGGGGCCGACCGTCTCGCGAAAAAGACGCAGTCCCGCGCGGGTTCTGTCTATTAGCGTATCGACGACGGCGGCCTGGAACGAGGCGCAGAGGTCGGCGACGTCGGCCGCGCTCGGGCTGGCGATGCGCTGCGCCTCCAGTCTTACCGCCGTCTTGAGGCCGGAGAGGGAGAAATCGGGTTTTTGCCGGCCCAGCATGGGGCGCGGAAAATCGAAGCGCGTGGGGTCCCCCTTGGCCGCCGCGATCTCGACCTGCGGCCCGCCGGGGTAGGGCAGGCCGAGCAGCTTCGCCACCTTGTCGAACGCTTCGCCCACGGCGTCGTCGACGGTCGAGCCGAGCCGCAGATAGTCGCCGACGCCCTTCACCGCGACGAGCTGGGTGTGGCCGCCGGACACGAGCAGGAGGAGATAAGGGAAGGAAAGCCCGTCGGTGAGCCGCGCGGTCAGCGCATGCGCTTCGAGATGGTTGACTGCGACGAAGGGCTTGCGGGCTGCGAGCGCCAGCGCTTTCGCCATGGTGAGGCCGACCATGACGCCGCCGATGAGGCCGGGACCCGCCGCCGCCGCGACGCCGTCGAGATCGGCGAGCCTTACGCCGGCGCGATCCAGCGCGCGTAAGATCAGACGATCGAGCACGTCGATATGGGCGCGCGCGGCGATCTCCGGCACCACCCCGCCATAGGCGGCGTGCTGGGCGATCTGGCTCATCACCTCATTCGAGAGGATTTCGCCGGCGCCGCCCGGCTGTAGCCGCACCACCGCGGCGGCGGTCTCGTCGCAGGTGGTTTCAATGCCAAGAACGCGCATGGGCCGCTTTCTGAACAATCGTTAACGCCGCGCCTCGCGATTTGCCATTGCGGGCGCGGCGAAATGGTTTAATCGGATTGGCCGCGGCCGTCATGCGGGCGTCGCCAAGCCATGGTTCTCACATAGAACCATAAGATTTAAAAAGGAAATCCTCCGATTCCAGCCCCGCGCCAATCCGGCCAGAATCTCAAATTGAGGATCGGAACGCGGGGCAGTCCCCTGGCGCTGGCGCAGGCGCGCGAACTCAAAGCCCGCCTCGCCGCGGCGCATGGCGGCGCCGGGGACGCCGTCGAGATCGTCATCATCAAGACGACGGGCGACGCCATCACCGACCGGGCGTTGAGCGAAGCCGGCGGCAAGGGCTTGTTTACAAAGGAGCTTGATCTCGCCCTGATGCGCGGCGACATCGCCATCGCTGTGCATTCGGCCAAGGATTTGCCGACGCTGCTGCCGGACGAGATCGTCATTCTCGGCTATCTTCCGCGCGAGGACGTGCGCGACGCCTGGATCTCTCCGCATGGCCCGCATCCGCGCGATCTCCCCAAGGGCGCGACGGTCGGCACCGCTTCGCTGCGCCGCGCCGCCATGGTGAAGCGCCTGCGTCCCGACCTTTCCGTCGCGCTGCTGCGCGGCAATGTCGAGACGCGTCTCGGCAAGCTCGCCGCCGGCGAGGTCGACGCGACGCTGCTGGCGCTCGCCGGCCTGAAGCGCCTTGGCCTTGAGGGCCGGGCCAGCGCGCTGCTCGACGTCGCGGAATTCGTGCCGGCGCCGGGGCAGGGCGCGATCGCGATCACGGCGCGGGCCGGAGACGCGGAGGCCAAAGCGGCGCTGGCGCCCATTCTGGATCAAGCGACGGGGCTTGCGCTCGCCGCCGAGCGGGCGTTGCTGCACGCGCTCGACGGATCGTGCCGGACGCCCATCGGCGCCCTGGCGCAGCTTGACGGCGCGCGCCTGCTTCTGCACGCAATCGTACTGAAGCCCGATGGCGCAGAGTCTTTTGAGGCGCGCGTCAGCGGGCCGGCGAGCGAGGCGGCGGCGCTCGGGGAAGCGGCCGGGCGCGATCTTCGCGCGCGCGTCCCGGCCGATCTTTTTGAGGACTAGAGCCGATGCTTGTCCTCGTCACCCGCGCCCTCGATGAGGCCATGCGAACGGCGGCGAACCTCACCGTACGCGGCCATACCGCCATTCTGTCGCCGGTGCTGGAAATGATCCCGACCGGCGCGGAATGGCCGGACGGCGTCGTCGACGGCGTCCTCGCGACGAGCGCGCGCGGCTTCGAACTCTTCTCCGCCGCGCCGGACTGGCCGCCGCTCGAGGCGCGCCGCCTGACGCCCGTCTATGCGGTCGGCGACCGCACCTTGGACAGCGCCCGCGAGCGCGGCTTCGAGGGCCGCGCCACGCTCGCGCCGGACGCAGGAACGCTGGCGCGGATCGTCGTCGAAGCGCTTGGAGGCGGCGGCCCCGCGCGCCTCGTTTATCTGGCCGGCCGCGACCGCAAGCCCGATCTTGAAGCTGAGCTGGCTGAGGCCGGCCACGCCGTCGCGGCGATCGAGGTCTATGCGGCGGAGCCGGCGGAGGCGCTGGATCCCGAAGCCGCCGCGCTGATCGAAGCGGGCGAGATCGGCGCCGCGCTGCATTTTTCGCGGCGCAGCGCGCAGCTCTTTCTGGAGCTTACGCGCGAGGCCGGCCTCGACGTCGCGGGCCTCGACCATGTCGCGATCTCGGCCGACGCGGCGCAGCCGCTGATCGAGGCGGGCGTCGCCTCGGTCCGCGTCGCGCCCGAGCCCAATGAAGAGGCCATGCTGGCGCTCCTTACAGAAAAGCCTCACATCTTTGTTGATCCCGGACGAGGCGCGCGGCCTTGATCGCAACCTGCCGCCAGACCATCATAGCCGCATGATTTTCAGTCGCCTCATCCGCGCGGGCCTGCTCGCTCTCGCCTTCGCCGGGGGGATGGCCGCCTCGCCAGCCGCGCGCGCCAATCCGCCGCTCGACGTGAAGGTCGGCTTCATCCGCCAGCAGCATTCGCGCGATACGGTCTCGATCCTCGACATTCCGGCCGCCGACGACGGCCTCGCCGGCGCCAAGCTCGCGGCGGAGGACAATAATACGACAGGCAAATTTCTCGGGCAGACCTTCGAGATCGTGGATGCTCCGTTGAAGGGGAGCGATGATCCGCTGAAGGCGTTCGAGGCGCTCGCGGGGCAGGGCGTCGGCCTCATCCTCGCCGACCTCCCCGCGCCCGACCTTTTGAAGATCGCCGACGCCGCGAAAGACAAGAACATCCTCATTTTCAATACCAGCGCGGCCGAGGACTCGCTGCGCGAGGAGGATTGTCGCGCCGACGTCATCCATGTCGCGCCGACCTATTCGATGCTGGCCGACGGCCTCGCGCAATATCTCGTCTGGAAGCAATGGCCGCGCTGGTTCATGATCAAGGGCTCGCACCCGCAGGACGAAATCTATGCCGAGGAGATCCGGCATTCGGCCAAGAAATTCGGCGCGAAGATCGTCGGCGAGCGCACCTATGTCGACACCGGCGGCGGCCGGCGCTCGGATTCCGGCAGCGTGCAGACGCAAAAGCTGGTGCCCGTGGCGACGCAGGGCGCGCCGGCCTCCGACGTCATCGTCGCGGCGGACGAATCCGACGTCTTCGCCAATTATCTACCCTATCGCACCTACGATCCCCGGCTTGTTGTGGGATCGGCGGGCCTCAAGCCGACAAGCTGGGACGACACCCATGAGCAATGGGGCGCCTACCAACTGCAGAACCGGTTTCTCAAGCTCGCCTTCCGGGGCATGAATGCGCGCGACAATCAGGCCTGGGTCGCGATGCGCATGATCGGCGAAGCGGCCAACCGCACCGGCTCCAACGACCCGAAGGTTCTGCGCGCCTATATCGTCGGCCCGGATTTCTCGATCGCCGCCTTCAAGGGCGAGAGGCAGACCGTGAGGCCGTGGAACCAGCAGCTTCGCCAGCCGATCCTGCTCGGCGACGGACGCATGATCGTGTCCGTCTCGCCGCAGGAGGGTTTTTTGCACCAGACCTCCGAACTCGACACCCTTGGCTACGACCAACCGGAAACGAAATGCAAACTGCAATAAATTTCAATAATTTGCGGCTTACTGTGGCGGCCGCCTGCGTGGCCGGGACGCTCGCGGCGGCAAGCCCGGCCGCGGCGGCGACCGCCTATGTCTCGAATGAAAAAGGCAATTCGATCTCGATCATCGACACCGACAAACTCGCTGTCGTCAACACGGTCAAGGTTGGCCGGCGCCCGCGCGGCATCGCGCTCAGCAAGGACTACAGCCAGCTCTTCATCTGCGCCGGCGACGACGACACCATCCAGATCCTCGACACCAAGACCTTACAGATCGTCGGCGATTTTCAGTCCGGCGCCGATCCCGAACTGCTGATCGTCAGTCCGGACGGAAAGCTGCTCTACACCTCGAACGAGAACGACAATCTCGTCACCGTGATCGACATCGCCAGCCGCAAGACGCTCGAGGAGATTCCGGTCGGCGTCGAGCCGGAGGGAATGGCCCTCAGCCCGGACGGAAAGGTGCTGGTCAACACCTCCGAGACGACCAACATGGCGCATCTCATCGACACCGCGACGCGCAAGATCTTCGCAAATGTGCTGGTCGACGCGCGCCCGCGCTATGCGCAATATACGCCGAACGGCAAGGAGCTCTGGGTCTCCTCGGAGGTCGGTGGCACCGTCAGCGTCATCGACGCCGGCGAAAACAAGATCATCCAGAAGATTTCCTTCGACATTCCGGGCCTTGCGAAGGAGGCGGTGCAGCCGGTCGGCATAAGGTTCACGCCGGACGGCGCGAAAGCCTTCGTCGCGCTCGGCCCGGCCAACCGCGTCGCCGTGATCGACGTCGCGACGCATAAGATCGACAAATATCTGCTCGTCGGCCAGCGCGTCTGGCAGCTCGCCTTTACGCCCGACTTCAAATATCTCTACACTACCAATGGCGTTTCCAACGATGTGTCGGTCATCGACGTCGCCAGCCTCAAGGTGGTGAAGTCGATCCCTGTCGGCTCGTTCCCCTGGGGCGTCGCGATCGCGCCATGACCGCGGCGATCGAAACCAGCGCCCCGAAAGTCTCAGCCGCGGCGCTGGAGATTTCCCACGTCAGCCATTCCTACGGCAAGCGCAAGGCGCTGGACGACGTCTCTTTCAGCGTGCGGCCGGCGAGCTTTACGGTTCTGCTCGGCCTCAACGGCGCCGGCAAAAGCACGCTGTTCTCGCTCATCACGCGGCTTTATGGCGTGCGCGCGGGGGCGATCTCGATTTTCGGCTGGGACGTCAGCCGCACGCCGGGCGAGGCGCTGCGCCGGCTCGGCGTCGTATTCCAGGCGCGTACCCTCGACCTCGACCTCTCTGTCGAGCAGAATCTGCGCTATCACGCCGCGCTGCATGGAATGGGCGCCGCCGAAACGAAGGCGCGCGCGGCCGACGTCCTCGCCAAGGTCGATATGCTGGATCGCCGCAACGACAAGGTGCGCGCCCTCTCGGGCGGCCAGATGCGCCGCGTCGAAATCGCCCGCGCGCTGCTGCACCGCCCGCGCATGCTGCTGCTCGACGAGGCGACGGTCGGCCTCGACGTCAAGGCGCGAGCGGACATTCTGGCCCATGTGCGCGGTCTGATCGCCTCGGAAGGCATCGGCGTTCTGTGGGCGACGCATCTCATCGACGAGGTCCGCGACGGCGACGACGTCGTTGTGCTGCATCGCGGCAAGCTGCTCGACAAGGGCGAGGTCGGGGCGGTCTGCGCGCGCGCGGGCGCGCAGAGCATGGCCGTCGCCTTCAATCGCCTCACGGGCGTCGATGCGGCGGAGGGAAACTGACATGGCGGTTGTGGATTTATCCCCGCCGGCCGCGCCGCGAGGCTTTACCCTCGCCCAATATGCGATCTGCCTCAAGGGCGTCGTCTGGCGCGAGGCGCTACGCTTCCTGCATCAGCGCGAGCGCTTCGTCTCGGCGCTGGTGCGCCCGCTGGTGTGGCTGTTCATCTTCGCCGCCGGCTTCCGCTCGGTGCTCGGCGTCTCGATCATCCCACCCTACGACACCTATGTTCTGTACGATGTCTACATCACGCCGGGCCTCATCGCGATGATCCAGCTCTTCAACGGCATGCAGTCGTCGCTGTCGATGGTCTACGACCGCGAGATGGGCAATATGCGCACGCTGCTGGTCAGCCCGCTGCCGCGCTGGTATCTGCTGACATCGAAACTCGTCGCCGGCGCGTCGGTCTCGATCCTGCAGGTCTACGCCTTCCTGCTGATCGCCTATTTCTGGGAGATCGAGCCGCCGACCTTGTGGGGCTATCTCACCGTGCTGCCCGCGCTGATCCTGTCCGGATTGATGTTCGGCGCGCTCGGCATGCTGCTGTCGTCGCTGATCAAGCAGCTGGAGAACTTCGCGGGCGTGATGAACTTCGTCATCTTCCCGATGTTTTTCGCCTCTTCGGCGCTTTATCCGCTCTGGCGCGTGCAGGAGGGCAGCCCCGGCCTCGCCTTCGTCTGCCAGCTGAACCCGTTCACCCACGCCGTCGAACTGATCCGCTTCGCCTTCTATGGCCAGATCAATCCGATGTCGCTCGCCGTGGTGCTCGGCTGCACCATCGTCTTTCTCGGCGCGGCGATCGTCGCCTACGATCCCTCGCGCGGCATGCTGATGCGGCGCGAGGGATAGGGGCGCTCTTGCGTCGGGCCTATTTGGAGCCGTCGGCCTTGAACTGCGAGATAAAGGCGATGACGTTGGCGCGATCGGTATCTTTCGGCAATCCGGGGAAGATCATTTTCGTGCCGGCGACGTCGGCCTTCGGGTTGGTGAGCCATTTGTCGAGCTGGGTTGCATCCCAGGTCCAGCCGGCGTTCTTGACGCCGTCCGAATAGCTGTAGCCCGCGGCGGTGCCGGCTTTGCGGCCGATGATGCCATTGAGTTCCGGCCCGACGAAATTCACGGCGCCGGGACCGATCTTGTGGCAGACGGAGCATTTCTGCTTGAACAGCGCTTCGCCCGCGGCCGGGTCTCCATCGGCGAAGGCGCCGGAGATGGGGGCGATCATGGCGAGCGAGGCGATCATTGCGGCATATCTGAACTTCATGTCGGTTTCCTTCCCTTGAGCGAGGCGCTGTCGCTCCGGTCCTGCGAGACGGCCTTCAGCCTTGGCCGGGGTCACGATGCTGGGATTATCGCTCGCCCGGAAAAGCATGTATCCTGACAGCAGGCAAAAAGACAACCGGAAGCGAGCGGAACTTGAGCGGCGCGTACAATAAAGTCCGGGGGACCGCATCCTGCCGCAGGGAGCGTTCCGGAGTGAAATTCGCGCGCCGCGCGCGCGCTCTGCTCGGGGCGCTATTTTGTCTCACCTTCTTCATCGCCGCCGCGGCCCCGGGCGAGGCGGCGGGACAATTGCGCCTCGGCGTGCAGAAAAGCGGCACTTTCGCCTGGGAGCTTGACCTCATCAAGCGAACGGGGCTCGACGCCAGGGCGGGCCTCGACCTCGTCGTCACCGAGTTCGCCTCGACGGAGGCCGGCAAAATCGCTCTGATGGGCGGCTCGGTCGACATCATCCTCAGCGACTGGCTGTGGGTCGCGCGCGAGCGCGGCCTCGGCGCCGATCTGACGTTCAAGCCCTATTCGACCGCGCTCGGGGCGGTCATGGTTCCAGGCGATTCGCCGGCGAAGTCGCTCGCCGATCTCCGCGGCAAGACGATCGGCGTCGCTGGCGGCCCGCTCGACAAGAGCTGGCTGCTGTTGCGCGCTTTCGCGCAGAAGGGCGGGCTCGATCTCAAAGGCGAGGCGAATGTCGTCTTCGGCGCGCCGCCGCTGCTTTACCAGAAAGCCCTGGGGCGCGAGCTCGACGCCAACCTCACCTTCTGGAACTACGCGGTTCCCCTCGAAGCGCGCGGCTTCCGGCGGCTGATCGGCGTCGAGGCGCTCGAAAAGCAGCTCGGCGCCGCGGGACCCATCGCCATGGTCGGCTATGTCTTCAACGAAAGCCTCGCCAGGACCCACGGCGACGCCCTCGCGCGGTTTTTCCAGATCTCGCGGCAGGCGCGCGAGGAGCTGTCGCGCTCCGACGCCGACTGGGAGCGGATCGGCAAGGAGCTCGGCGTCACGGACCCGAAAGAGCTGGCGCTCTACCGCCAGAGCTATGCCGACGGAATTCCGACGCGCCCGGCCGCGGCCGAGGCCGCCGACGCCGCCGCCCTCTATCATGTCCTGCGCGACATCGGCGGCCCCGAACTCGTCGGCGCCGCGACGGAGCTCGACCCCGGCGCATTCTATCTCGGCGCGGATCAAACCCCGGCGGAACACTGAACCCGTGTCGCTGCGTCTCGCGTCGCTGCTTTTGCTGCTGCTCATCTGGGAGCTGGCCTCCGTCCTGACCGGATCGCGCCTGCTGCCCTCGCCGCAGGCGGTCGTCGCCGTCATCGGCGCCGAGGCGCGCTCCGGCGCGCTCTTCCTCAATCTCGGCGCGACGCTGGCGCGGGTTCTCGCCGCCTTCACCATCGCCATGGCGTGCGGCGCGGCGCTTGGCCTCGCAATGGGCCGCAGCAAGGCGATCGACCGCTTTTGCGATCCCTGGCTGATCGTCCTCCTCAACCTGCCGGCGCTCGTCGTCATCGTGCTCGCCTATATCTGGATCGGCCTCAACGAGGTCGCCGCGGTCGGCGCCGTCGCCCTCAACAAGCTGCCGAACACGGCGGCGACCGTGCGGGAAGGCGCAAGAGCCCTCGACGTTAACCTCGACGAGATGGCCGAGGTGTTCGCCATGCCGTACTGGACCCGCATGCGGCACGTCATCCTGCCGCAGCTCGCGCCTTATCTCGCCGCCGCGACGCGCTCGGGCCTGTCGCTGGTCTGGAAGATCGTGCTGATCGTCGAGCTGCTTGGCCGCTCCAATGGCGTCGGCTTCGAGATCGGCTCGGCCTTTCAGCTTTTCGACGTCACGAGGCTGCTTGGCTATGCGCTGCCCTTCGTCGCCATCATGCTGGTGATCGAGACTTTCATCGTACAGCCGATCGAGCGGCATGTGTCGCGCTGGCGACCGAAACATGCTTGACGTCGCCGTCGCCCGCAAGACGCTGCGCAACGCATCGGGCCAGAGCCGCGCCGTGCTGCGCGATGTCGCCTTCAGCCTCAAATCGGGTGAGATCGGCGCCCTGCTGGGGCCGTCTGGCTGCGGCAAGACGACCCTGCTGCGCATCATCGCCGGGCTCGACCGGGACTTCGAAGGAACGGTGCGGCTGCCTTCGCCGCATAAGATCGGCATGGTGTTTCAGGAGCCGCGCCTGTTGCCCTGGCGCACCGTCGCGCAAAATCTGGCGCTTGCCGGGGCCGTTCCTGGCGCGGCGCTCGACGAGACCCTCGCCGCGCTCGGCCTTTCGCAGCACCTCTCGCATTTTCCGGGCGAACTCTCGCTCGGCCTCGCGCGGCGCGTCGCAATCGCCCGCGCCTTCGCGATTTCGCCCGATCTTCTGCTGCTCGACGAGCCCTTCGTGTCGCTCGACGCCGCGCTGGCGCTGCGGCTTCGCGGCGAACTTCTGGCGCTGGTCGAGGCGCGCAATGTGACGACGCTGATCGTCACCCATGACATTGAGGAGGCGATCGCGCTCGCCGACCGCATCGTCATCCTCTCGGGCGCCCCGGCCATCTCGTCGCAGAGCAGATTCTGGAGACGCCCCGCCGCGCCATGACGCCTCAGCGCGCGGCCAAGGCGAAAGCCGAGATCGAAGCGCTGATCGCGGCCGCCGCGGGGTAGCGCCACGGAGCCTGCGCCTTCAGCCCGGCGCGGCCTTCTCGGCGGCCGGGTCAAAGCCGGGCGCCGATCTGGCGGGCAGCAAATGGTCGAGCGCCCGGCGCAGGGCTTTGACCGAAATGCGCATCGGCACGCTGCCGAGGCTCGGCTCGATGGAATCGGGGAACTGCGGTCCCTCGCCGAGGATGTAATTGTAATTGAGGCGCGCGCCCTGCGCGAGCATCCAGTAGCAGAAATTGACATAATGCGGCGAGAAGAACTCGAGAACGGTCGCGCCGGGCTGGCAAAACAAGAGATTTGAGAAGCCGGCGCCGTGGGGGCCGACGACGATGCGCGCGGACCTGAACAGAGCCGCCTGCGCCGCGACCGACTTGCCGCTCAGCGTCACGACCTCAAAGCCGAACGGCGCAAGGCACGCGACCACCTCATCCTCGTTCAGAACCTGCCGGGCCGGCGAATCGCGCCGCGAAATATAGAGCAGCGCATCTGGCGGCGAGGCGGGGCCGCTATAGAATCGGGCGGCCGTCTCCCGCACCTGCCATCCCGGCACGCGGTCGCAGTTGGCCCGGAACGGAACCACGAGCTCCTCCGCCTCGACCAGCTGCGCGGTTTCGAGTTCATCGAGAAGCGCTCTCGGAACGCCGAAATGATCGATGGTCTCCTGCTGGAACCGTTTGCCCAGCGGGGGCGCGACAATGCGGTCGTAGCGGCTCCATCCTCCGGCCGCCTCCAGTTGCAGAAATTTTGGCGAGACTTCGATCATCCAGTGAAAATAGGTTTCCGGCCGGTTGCCGGCGACGAGGCCGGTGACGCCGGGCAGCTTCTCGGCGCGGACGAAGGGCGTCGCCCTGACGGCATTTTCGGGCGCCTGCACGGACAGCACCGGCAGCACGTCGCTGAGATAGGTCCGGTCGCGCGACGTCACGGCCAGCCCGGGCAGCCAGAAGCGTCCCTGCGAAATCGTCGCAACGCGTCCCGCCACCGAGCGGTATTCGCGCAGGGTCCAGAGCTGCTCGCCGTCCAGCCGATGCGGCGCCGGATCGCGAAACGGCTCGTCGGGAAAGATCGTCTGAACGCTGATCCCTTCCGCCGCGAGCTCGCCCTTCGCCTCAAGAGCTCCGATCCTGTCGATGCGCACGGGGGTCAGAAAGAAACGGTCAAGCGGCGGCCGCGACAGCGCGAAGGCGGCGGCGTGAGCGCCAAGGTTTCGAGCCGTCCGCAGCACCGGCACGACAAACCGCTTGACCGGCACGTAAATGAGGGGACTTCCCTTGATTTTGCGCGTCGCGGCGTCGACGAGGCCGGCAAAAGCACCCATTCTGTCCCCCAACTCAAGGCTCTGTTGAAGCTTATCTGTAACCGCCTCCCTCCTCAATGCTGGCGCCATTCTTCGCCTGGCATCGTTCTTCGTCATTTTTGAAACGGCCGCCCCGCCATGACGCGCGCCTACCGCCGCTCATGCAAGGGACGGCGCGCGGTCGGCGGCCGTGGCGACGGGTCAGGGAACCTGCCGCAAAGCGTCCGCTTTTGGCTCGATCTTCGTCGCGACGATCGACTTGCCATGCTCGCGAAGGAGCGTTTCGAAATAGGCGATCGTCGATCTGAGGCCTTCGTCGAGATTGATGGTCGGACGCCAGCCGAGCAGATGTTCGGCAAGCTCGATCGTGGGCTTACGCTGCCTCGGATCGTCTTCCGGCAAAGGTTGTTCGACCAGTTTCGACTTCGAGCCGGTCATGGCGAGGACCTTTTCAGCGAGTTCCCGAATGGTGAATTCGCCGGGATTGCCCAGATTGATGGGGCCGGCGACGTTCTCGGGCGAATTCATCAGACGGTCGAGGCCGTCGATGAGGTCTGTCACGTAGCAGAACGAGCGCGTCTGCTCGCCGCGCCCGTAGATGGTGATGTCCTCGCCGAGCAGCGCCTGGCAGATGAAGTTCGATACGACGCGCCCATCGTCGGGACGCATATTGGGCCCGTAGGTATTGAAGATCCGCGCGACTTTAATGCTCATCTTGTGCTGGCGATAATAGTCGAAGAACAGAGTTTCCGCGCAGCGTTTGCCCTCGTCGTAACAGGACCGGCTGCCAATCGGATTGACGTGGCCCCAATATTCTTCCGGCTGCGGATGCACGGCGGGATCGCCGTAAACTTCCGAGGTCGAGGCCTGCAGGATGCGGATCTTCAGCCGTTTGGCGAGGCCCAGCATGTTGATCGCGCCGGAAACGCTCGTCTTCGTCGTCTGCACCGGATCGAGCTGATAATGGATCGGCGAAGCCGGGCAGGCGAGGTTGTAAATCTCGTCCACCTCGACAAAAAGAGGAAAGGTCACATCGTGGCGCAGGAGGTCGAAATTCGGATCGTCAAGGAGATCGACGATATTGCGGCGGGTTCCAGTACAAAAATTATCGACGCAAAGAACTTCATGGCCTTGCTTCAGGAGCCGCCGGCAAAGATGCGATCCGAGAAAGCCCGCGCCGCCGGTGATCAAAATGCGTTTCTGGCCTAATAGCACGTTATGCTCCAATCTGCCCGCAGCGCCGGGCGGGAGGTCGATCGAGTGTCCAGGAGAGCAAGAAGGCTCGCGACGGATTTTTAGCCGTCAAGCCTGATCCGCGCAACATGGCCGGAGAATTGGCGGGCTTTCTCCCTCTGTCCGTTTTTCTTTATCTTTGCGCGCAAAAGATCTTTGCAGGCGTATCTTTGCGCACATCTTTGCACGCGATCGTTGTTGGACTTCCAGCGAGATGGCTGCAAAACGAGAAAGCGGCGGCGCGCCGAATTTCGTCGAAGCCGAGAATATGGCATGAAACAGAACGATAAATATGAATCGATATGATCAAAAGCCAAAACGGGGCGTCCCGCCGGGGGCCTCTTGCTCGACGATATGATCGACGCGCGTGCGGCGCTGCAACGCTGCTTCGGCTTTTCCGAATTCAGGCCAGGGCAGGCGGAGGTGCTGGAGGCCGTCTTCGCCGGCGAAAACATCCTCGCCGTGATGCCGACGGGCTCCGGCAAATCGCTGTGCTACCAGCTGCCGGCGATTGTGCGGCCGGGCCTTACCGTCGTCGTCTCGCCGCTGATCGCCTTGATGCGCGACCAGGTGCAGCAGTTGCGCGCGCGCGGCGTCGCCGCCGCCGCGCTGAATTCGGTGAACAGCGCCAGCGACAACGCCACGATCGAGGAGGGCCTGCGCCAGGGCCGCTTTCGCCTCGTCTATGTCGCGCCCGAACGGCTCGTGCGCGCCGATACGCAGGCGCTGTTGCGCGGCGCCGGCGCCAATGTGCTGGCCATCGACGAAGCCCACTGCGTCTCCCAATGGGGCCATGATTTCCGTCCCGAATACGCCGATCTCGCCGAGGTCGCGCGATCGATCGCCGGCAAAAGGGAGATGCAGCTCATCGCCGTCACCGCGACGGCCGATGCGCCGACCCGTGCCGACATCATAGAGAAACTGTTTCCTGCCGAACCGCGCGTTTTCATTCGCTCCTTCGACCGGCCGAACATTCATCTGGCGATGCGCCGCAAGGGCGATGTCGCGCATGACGTTCTGGCGATGATCGCGCGCCACAAGGGCCAGAGCGGCATCGTCTATTGCGGCTCGCGCAAGGGCGTCGAGAAGCTGAGCGAGACGCTGCGCGCGCGCGGCGTCGCGGCGCTGCCTTACCACGCGGGGCTCGCGCCAGAGATAAGATCGGCGCATCAGGACGAGTTCCTGCGCGAGGACGGCGTCGTCATCGTCGCGACCATCGCCTTCGGCATGGGCATCGACAAGCAGAACGTGCGCTTCGTCTGCCATGCCGACCTTCCGCAGAGCATCGAGGCCTATTACCAGGAGATCGGCCGCGCCGGCCGCGACGGCCTGCCCGCCGACGCGCTGACCCTCTATGGCGACGCCGACATCATGCTGCGCGAGCGCCAGATCGAGGCGGGCGACGCGGCGCCGGAGCGAAAGCGCATGGAGCGGCGCAAGCTCAACGCGCTGCTCGCCCTCTGCGAGACGCCGCGCTGCCGCCGACAGACCCTGCTCGCGGCTTTCGCCGAAAGCTCGAATCCCTGCGGCAATTGCGATGTCTGCGAGGGCAAATGGCCGTTGTTCAACGGCGTCGTCGCCGCGCAGAAGGCGATGTCGGCGATCCACCGCACCTCGGGCCGGTTTTTCTCCGGCCATCTCGCCAATCTATTGATCGGCAACGCCACGGCGGCGATTACGCGCCACGGCCATCATCTGCTTCCGACCTTCGGCGCCGGCAAGGAGTTCAGGCCGGGGCAATGGCGCAGCATTTTCCGCCAGCTGCAGGCGGCCGAACTGATTGCGCAGGACGCTGGCGACCGCGACCGCTGGGTGCTTACCGAAGCCGGCCGCGAAGTGCTCGCCGGCCGAGCCGCGCTTGATCTGCGCGCCGCGGCCGATGCGCCCGACGCGCCGGCGCTGCGCCGCGCCTTGCGCGAGATCGGCGCGGATGAAAGCGAGATCCCGGCGCCGGATTTCCGCGGCGGGGCGCCGAAAAACGCCGCGGCCGACCTGACGGCGACGCAGGCGAGCCTGCTCGCGGCGCTGAAGGCGAAGCGGCTGGCGATTGCGCGGGCGCAGAAGCAGCCGCCCTTCGTCATCTTTCACGATAGCGCCCTCATCGGCATCGCGCGCGCTTACCCGCGCACGGCCGACGAGCTGCGGCGCGTTGCCGGCGTCGGCCCGGCCAAGCTCGCGCGCTACGGGGCGATGGTCCTCGACGTCGTCGCGGCGCATGAGCGCGCCGGATGAACCGGGGCCGTCGTCATAACCCTGCGGGAGGTTTCGCGCTGCAGGGGCGCGGGAGACGCCTCGCCGCGTTTGTCGCCTTCGCGCTTTTCGCTTCGTTCCCATCGTTCGCAGAAGCTCCCGCGCCTGTGGCGCCGCCGATCGCCGAGCAGGGCGCCCGCGTTCTGCCGGTTCTCGCCGCGCACGGAATGGTCGTAGCGCAGGAGGGAACGGCGACGCGGATCGGCGTCGACATCCTGCGCCGCGGCGGCAACGCGGTCGATGCGGCGGTCGCCGTCGGATTTGCGCTGGCGGTAACCTTGCCTCGGGCAGGAAATCTCGGCGGCGGCGGCTTCATGCTGGTCTATCTTTCCAAAACCAAGCAGGCCGTCGCCATCGACTATCGCGAGGCCGCGCCGAGCGACACCGCCCGCGACGTCTTTCTCGACGCCTCCGGCGCGGCGGTCCCGGAAAAATCGCGCGATACGGGCCTCGCCGTCGGCGTGCCGGGTTCCGTCGCCGGCCTTACCCGCGCGTGGCGGCGTTATGGCTCCGGCAAGTTCTCGCTGGCCGAACTCGCGGCGCCCGCCGTGCGTCTCGCCCGCGAAGGAATCCCGGTCGAGGACGATCTCGCCGATTCGCTTGCGCTAACGAAGCGACTCGCGCGCTGGCCTTCGAGCGCGAAGATTTTCCTGCATCCCGATGGCGCGCCGCTGAGGCGAGGCGAGACGCTGAAGCAGCCCGATCTCGCCGATACGATCGAGGCGATCGGCCGCGATGGCGAGAGCGCCTTCTACCAAGGCGCCGTCGCAGCCAGAATCGTCGCGAGCGTGCGCGCCGCGGGGGGCCATATGACGCTCGACGACCTCAAATCCTACCACGCCGTCGAGCGCGAACCTGTCCGCGGATCCTATCGCGGTCATGAGATCATCTCCATGCCGCCGCCTTCGTCCGGCGGCGTCCATGTGATCGAACTGCTCAATATCCTCGAAGGCTTCCCGCTGGCTGATCTTGGCGCGGGCTCCGCGGCGACGATCCATGTCCTCGCCGAGGCGATGCAGCTCGCCTATGCCGACCGGGCGAAATATCTCGGCGATCCCGATCTGGTCGCCGTTCCGGTGCGCGGGTTGATCTCCAAATCCTATGCGGCGCGCCTGCGTCAATCGATCTCCCCCGATCGCGCAAGGCCCGCGGCTGAGATCAGCCCGCTCGATCCTGCGCCCTATGAGAGCGACCAGACGACGCATTTCTCGATTGTCGACGCGGACGGCAACGCGGTCGCAAACACCTACACGCTGAATTTTTCCTATGGCCTCGGCCTCGTGGCCGAGGGAGCCGGCGTCCTGCTCAACAACGAACTCGATGATTTCGCGGCAAAACCCGGCGCGCCGAACGCCTTCGGCCTGCTCGGCGGCGAGGCCAACGCCCCGGCGCCGCGCAAGCGGCCGCTCTCGTCGATGGCGCCGACCATGATGTTCAAGGACGGCGAACTCGAACTCGTGACGGGTTCGCCCGGCGGCTCGCGCATCATCACCATCGTGACGCAGATCATCGCCGACATCGTCGATTTTAAAATGAACGTCGCCGAGGCGACGGCCGCGCCGCGCATGCACGATCAGGGCGCGCCCGACCAGCTCGAGGTCGAACCCGGCGTCTCGCCGGACAGCATCCGGTTGCTGCAGGCGCTCGGGCACAAGGTGGTTGCGCGCGGCGCCTGGGGCTCGGCGCAGAGCATTGTCCGCGGCGAGGGCGTTCTGATGGGGGCGGCCGATACGCGCCAGCGCGGAACGCTGGCGGCGGGCTATTAGGGCGCGATGGTCCAGGTTTCGAATCGATTCTGAAATCGATCTTGCTTTCCGTTTCCTCGTGGCGCCGCAGGCGTTCATTGCTGAACGGCGCAATTCATCGCGCCTTAGCCCGGATCGCACATCCGGCCGTAGGTCAGCCCAAGGTTTTTGGCGATCGTCGATAAAAGTTCGGCGATGCGGGCGTCATAGGCCTGCTGCAGGCAGGCGACGTCGCCGCCACAGGGATCGCGCTCCTTCGCGATCCAGTCGCCCTGGCGCCCGCGCTGTGCGTCGCGAAACTCGCGATACGCCATGCCACTCCATGCGGGCGGCGCGTCTTCGAGCAGCTGATAATAGGCGGCCATCCGGATATCTTTCGCGCCGAGCGAGGGCGTGCGGCAGATCGCGGTCTCGGTCGGATCCGCCGCCTTCACGCAATCGAAGCTCGCGATCTCGGCGAGACAGGGCCGGGGCGAGGCGGCCAGCGACGCGGCGAGCGCGGCCAAAACACAGGATGTCTTCACGGCTGACATTACTGGAAGCCTCCAACTGGTTGGGAACACAAGAAGAAATCGGCGCTGGCTCGCCTGCCGCGATGCGGCGCCGGTGGTTCGCCGGGAATTAACTTTGATCGAATTGACGGCTTCAAATTCAGCTTGAAGCAAGGCCGGCCGTTTAATGATTTGGGCACGGCATCGGCGGAGGTAAAGCCTTGGCGTTCATAATCGGCCTGATCGTGGCGCTCGGCTGCATGCTCGGCGGCTTCGCTGCGATGGGCGGCCATCTCGCGGTGATTTTCCAGCCCTGGGAGTTCATCATCATCATCGGCGTCGCGCTCGGCACTTTCATCATCGCCAACTCGCTCGCGACGATCAAGGATACTGGCGCGGCGATCGCCGAGGCCGTTCTCGACAAGGGAACGACGCAGCGCGACTATCTCGACGTTCTCGGCGTGCTCTACACGCTGATGCGGGAGCTGCGCGGCAAGGCGCGCAGCGAGGTCGAGCAGCACGTCGACAACCCGGGCGAGTCGGCGATCTTCAAGAATTTCCCGAAGGTCCTCGCCGACGCCAATCTGACCAGCTTCATTTGCGATTACTGCCGCCTGATCATCATCGGCAATGCGCGCACGCATGAGATCGAGGCGCTGATGGACGAAGAGCTGCAAACGGTCGTGCACGACAAGCTGAAGCCCTATCACGCGCTGACCACGATCGCAGACGCCCTGCCGGCGATCGGCATCATCGCGGCGGTGCTCGGCGTCGTCCATGCGATGGCGGCGCTCGACCAGTCTCCCGAAATTCTCGGCGGCCTGATCGGCGCCGCGCTGGTCGGGACATTTACCGGGATCTTCGTCTCCTATGGCATCATCGCCCCGCTGGCGCACAAGGTCAAGGCGACGCGCTCGACGCGCTGCCGGCTCTACATCATCGTCAAGCAGACCCTGCTCGCCTTCATGAACGGCGCGATGCCGCAGATCGCGCTGGAGCATGGGCGCAAGACCATCGCCTCGCATGACCGGCCATCGATCGACATGGTCGAAAATGAGACGGTGTCGGGCGGACCGAAGAACGTCCAGCAAGCGGCTTGATCGAGCATGTCGGAAATCCCCGCCCAGAACGCAGTGCGGAACGCATCGGAGCGCCTCCTCGACGCGCCGGGGATCTCGATCGACCGCATGCCGATGCTGCATGTGGTGTTCGACCGAATGGCGGCGCAATGCACCGAGAATCTGCGCCAGCTATCCGCCGCTCCGGCCTTCTTTTCGGTCGAACTCGATCAGCGCAAGACGGCTCGGCGACGTGCTCGACGCCTTCGACAATGACGTCGTCATCGGCATCTTCCAGGTGCAGGCCTGGGACTCGCGCATTTTGATCGGGCTCGGCCATGAGTTCATCTTTACGCTGGCCGACGCGCTGTTTGGCAGCGACGGCGGCGAAGCGCCATTGAAGCAACAGCGGAAACTGTCGAGCCTTGAGATACGCCTCGCGCAAAAGACTCTGGGCCTCTTCGGCCGCGCCTTGCAAACTTCATTTGAAACGGTGAGCGATACGACGTTCAGGCTGGAGCGCGTCGATACGCGACTGGATTTCGCCGTGATCGCGCCGCGCAATTCCTACGCGATACATACCAAAGTAAGGTTGCGCATCCTCGGCCGGCACAGCGAAATGTTCATTCTCATCCCGCAGGCGGCGCTGAATTCGGTGCGCCAGGAATTGGGGCGCGATCTCTCCAATGACGCGGCGGTGCGTGATCCGGCCTGGACGCGGCAGATCGAGGCCGAAATCGGACGCACCGATGTCGCCGTAAAGGGCGTCATCGAGGAGCGCCACTTCGTCCTTGCCGACATCGCCGCCTTGAAGGTCGGCGGCATTCTTGAACTTCAGGCGACGACGCGCACGCGCGTCCGGCTCGAATGCAACGCCGAGCCGTTGTTCTGGTGCAACCTCGGCCAGGGCGAAGGCTTCTATACGCTTCGAATCGACGAGTCAGTCAGTCAGGAACAGGAATTTATCGATGACGTCCTGTCGCGTTGAGCGGGAGCGTTCGCGGCTTTGGTCCGGGGAGAGCGGGCGGGGCGCAACGCCGCGTATCGACGCTGGTCTAATGCTTGAGGGGAGCGCGTATTCATGAGTGCAGACGAACGCGACGAAGCGGCGAATTTCGGCGATAGCCTCGGCGAGGAAACGCTGACGAAGCCTAGCCAGCATCGCAATCTCGACACGATTCTCCGGATCCCTGTGGTGGTCCAGGTCGTTCTCGGTTCGGCCGTGATGCCGGTGTCGAATCTGTTGAAGCTCGGGCGCGGCGCGGTCATACCGCTCGACCACAGGGTCGGCGAGCCGGTCGATGTCGTCGTCAACGGGCGGGTCATCGCGCGCGGCGAAATCGTCGTGGTCGAGGACGACAATTCCCGCTTCGGCGTGTCGCTGACCGAGATCGTCGGCCCGACCGGGTCCGTTGGCTAGAGATGACCGCGTCCGCCCAGACCGCTGGAGCGAACCAAAGGTTCCTGCGCGGGCCCGAACGGGTCGCGGCGTTGCTGCTCGCCATGGGCAAACCGCTCGCCAGCCGTATCCTGAAGCATTTCGACGTTGACGAACTGAAACAGATCACGCGTTCCGTCGCCGAGCTTGGCGTGGTGCCGGCGCCGACGCTCGAACTGCTGGTCGAAGATTTCGCCGGACAGTTCGCCAACGGCGTTGATCTGCTCGGCTCGCCAAGCGACGTCGAGCAGATGCTCGACGGCGTGCTGGCGCCGGACCAGATCGCCGACGTCATGTCGGACGTCACCGGCAGTTCGAACGAGGCGATGTGGGACCGCCTCTCCAGCGTGCCGGAATCGGTGTTCAGCGCCTATCTCTCCAAAGAGCATCCGCAGACCGCCGCGCTGATCCTTTCGAAGGTGACGCCGGCCTGCGCCGCCAAGGTCATGGGGCAGTTTCCGCGCGATCTGCGCAACGAGATGACGCGGCGCATGCTCAGCATCGCGCCGGTCACGGAAGCCGCGGTGCGCATCATTCAGGGGCAACTGCAGGACGACCTGCTCTCCAGCCTGTCGCGCCAGAGCGGAAACGAGCAGAACGTCAGGGTCGCGAACATCATCAACAAGCTGGATCGCGACCAAATGGAGGATGTGATGCAAAGCCTCGCCGCGGCGCGTCCGAAGGCGGCTGAGGTTCTGCGCGGGCTTATGTTCACCTTCGACGACATCATCAAACTGCAATCGAAAGCCCGCAGCGTGTTGTTCGACAAGATACCTACCGAGCTTGTCGTGCTCGCCCTCAAGGGCACGGACGCCGCGTTCCGGGACGCCATCCTCTCCTCGCTCGCCGCGCGGGCGCGCCGCATCGTCGACAGCGAACTTGCGAACGGCGGTCCCGCGCTCCAGCGCGACGTTCTCAAGGCGCGCCGCATGATCGCCGACTGCGCGCTGGAATTATCGAGCAGCGGCGAAATTGATCTCAATTCGTCGGAGGACGAAGACGAAGTCTATGAGTAGGGCCGCCCACGGGCGGCTACGCGACAGGCGGGATTGACGCGCAATGGCTGACGGGGAGTCGCGGGAGAGCCAGACCGAAGAGCCGACCGAAAAGAAGATCGGCGACGCGCTAGAGCGCGGCGATGTCCCCTTCGCCAGAGAGGCGCCGCTCTTCGCCTCGGTCTCCGCCATGCTGATCATTGGCGCCTTCGCCGCAAACGGCGTCATCGCGCAGATGACGGCGCTTCTACGTCAGTTGCTGGATAACGCGGGCGGCTTATCGATACGCGATGGAAACGACGCCGTCGCCCTGCTGCAGGTTGTCGGCCAGCAGGCGCTGGCGATTTTGCTTGGGCCGCTGGCTGTTCTGGCGACCGCTGGGATCCTCGCATCGGTCCTGCAAAATCCGCCGCGCCTCGTAGTCGATCGAATCCAACCGGACTTTAAACGCATTTCATTAGCTAACGGCTGGCATCGTCTGTTCGGCGCTCGCGGCCAGGTCGAGTTCTTGAAAGGCGTTTTGAAATTGAGCTCCATTAGCGCCGTCCTGTTCGCGGTTTTGCAATGGCAGCAGAATAACCTTGCCAACGCGATGGCGGTCGACCCGGAAGCGATCCCCGAATTGATTCTGACCATCGCCATGCGGCTGCTGGCCGTCGTCGGCGTCGTGACCGTTCTTCTGCTCGCCGCCGATCTGGTGTGGGCGCGCACCCATTGGCGGCGCGATCTGCGCATGAGTCGGCAGGAGATCAAGGACGAGATCAAGCAGAATGAAGGCGATCCGCTGAAAAAGGCGAAGCTACGCTCTCTCGCGCAGGATCGCCAACGTAAAAGCATGATCGCCAACGTGCCGAGGGCGACCCTCGTCATCGCCAATCCGACGCATTATGCGATCGCGCTGCGCTACGTCAAGGAGGAGAACGCCGCGCCGCTGGTGCTGTCCAAGGGACAGGATCTCATCGCTCTCAAGATTCGTGAAATTGCCGAACAGCACGGCATCCCTGTCGTCGAGGACAAGCTGCTGGCGCGATCCATGTACGATAGCGTCGAGGTCGACCGCACCATACCGCCCGAATTTTACAAGGCGGTGGCGGAGCTCATTCATTTCCTCGGTCCGAAGCGGGCGCACAGCGCCGCGGCGAAGTGATGACGCGCCTTGTGTCGGCTCACGCTTCCGCCTCCCGGCGGCCGCCGACGCCTCTCCCAGGCGGCGAGGTCGACGCAAGGGTCGCCGCGTTGCAGGATGCCCTGAAAGACCTCGCGGCCGAGCTGCGGCTCGTCGACGTCGCCGACTACATCGCCTTCATCCGCTACGAACAATTCGCCAATATACAGGATATCGTGAATTCGTCGGTCGAGCTTATCTTCAGGCCTGGAGCCCTCTCATTTGGCTGGGCGGCGTCGTATGAGCTGGACTGGGCGAGCGCGCCGAAAATCAGCCTCGGCATGGAATTCCGGCGTCTTGCGGTCCGCGTCGTTTTCAAGCTTGCTCTGACGGCTGATCGAAGCGACGTCTCGATCGAGCATTTTTCGTCAGCGGAAGGCGAATCAGCAGCCGAGTTCGGCGTGCGATGCGGAAAGCGAAACGCGCCGTATGATTGAAGCCTTGGCGGACGCGCGGCTTCCGGCCGCCCCCTGATGCCGGGCGCGCCAGCCCGGCACAAGCTCGTTTGGCTAAACCGGAGAACGGCAAACGCTTCCTTTCGCTTCGTCTTTTCGGGTTTATTTTATGGAGCCAATTCATCTCTTCGATCTCGCTTCGCAGCAGGCGCGTTGGTTGACGGTGCGCCAGCAGACCATCGCCTCGAATGTGGCGAACGCCAATACGCCTGGCTACAAGGCGAGCGATGTTGTTCCCTTCGAGGAGGTCTTCGACGACGCCTCGATCCGGATGGCGGCGACCAATCCCGGCCACATCGGCGTCGATCCGCTGGCGGCCGATCAGGTCAGCGTCGCGGACGCGGCCGCTTGGGAGACGACGCAGTCGGGAAATTCGGTCAGCCTTGAAAACGAGATGCTGAAGGCCGGCGAGGTGAATCGCTCGTTCTCGTTGAATACGAGCGTCGTCAAGGCCTTCCATCAAATGTTGATGAACAGCGTCAAAGGATAGCGCATGTCCGACCCCCTTGACGCATCGCTCAAAATCGCCGCGTCCGGCCTCGAGGCGCAATCGGCGCGGCTCCGCGTCGTGGCGGAGAATCTGGCCAATGCGCAATCGACAGGCGCGGCGCCCGGAGCCGACCCTTACGCGCGCAAGACGATCACCTTCGCGAGCGAGGTCGACCGCGCTTCCGGCGCAGACCTCGTGCGCGTCAAGGGCATCGGGGTCGACAAGGCCCCATTCAGGGTCGATCTCGACCCCGGCAATCCGGCGGCCGACGCCAAAGGCTTCGTCAAGCTTCCCAATGTCAACATGATCATGGAGATGGCGGATCTGCGCGAGGCCAACCGTTCCTATGAAGCCAATATTCAGATCGTCAAGCAAACCCGCGAACTGTCTTCGATGACCATCGATCTCTTGAGGAATTCGTCATGATCCCTGCTCTCTCACTTCTCGGCTCCATTCTCGGCCCTGTCGCCTCCGATGCGTCGATGGCGGTGACCGCCGCGCAGACGCCGGCGGCGCCTGGCGCCAGCTTCGGTCAGGTGCTGGCGGATGTTTCGGCCGGGGTGGTCGGCGATCTCAAAGCGGGGGAGGCGACGGCGATTTCCGGCCTTCAGGGCAAGGCCTCCGTACAGCAGGTCGTGGAATCCGTGATGGGCGCCGAGCAGTCGCTGAATACGGCGATGGCGATCCGCGACAAGGCGGTCTCCGCCTATCAGTCTCTCTCGCAGATGGCGATCTAGCGCGGCCGCGATCGGCGCGTTCGGGCGCCGGCCCAACTTGTCGCATCGCCGCATTGCCCTGACGCGATATCGGCTCGGTCGAACATGCCCCAGGAGTTCAAATGAAAGCGCTTTCCATCGCCGCGACCGGCATGGCCGCCCAGGACCTCAACGTCGCGGTCATCGCCAATAACATCGCCAATATCAACACCACCGGGTTCAAGCGCGCCCGCGCCGAATTTACCGATCTGTTGTACCAGGCCGAGCGCCTGCAGGGGGTTTCGAATCGCGGCCAGAACAATACGATTCCGGAGGGCGCGCAACTCGGCCTCGGCGTCCGCACCGCCTCCATCCGCAATCTGCATATTCAGGGGGCGCTGACCAATACCGGAAATCAGTTCGATCTCGCCTTAAGCGGGCGCGGCTGGTTTCAGGTTACAGACGCAAACGGCAACATCGTCTACACCCGCGACGGCGCTTTCAACACCAATGGAACCGGGCAGGTCGTCACCGCGGACGGATATGTGGTCAGTCCCGCGATGACCATTCCGACCAATGCGGTGAGCGTCACTGTGAGCCAGTCGGGCATGGTCTCCATCACCCTCGCGGGGCAGACGACGCCGCAGCAGCTCGGGCAGATGACGCTGGCGCTTTTCCCGAATGACGCCGGGCTGACGCCGACGGGAAACAATCTCTACGCCCAAAGCGAAGCATCGGGCACGCCCGTCGTCGGCATCCCGGGCGATCCGGGTTTCGCCACCGTGAGCCAGGGCTATCTCGAAAGCTCCAACGTCGATCCCGTGAAGGAGATCACCGATCTCATTGCGGCGCAGCGCGCCTATGAAATGAATTCGAAGGTGATCCAGGCCGCCTCCGACATGATGAGCACGGTTTCAAAGAACATGGGGTAGGGCGTGCGCCGCAAGCTGAGCTTCGCTTTCGTCGGCGCCCGCGCGGCGCTGCGCAACACACGCTCCGTCTGGCGCAGGCCTACAGGCGCCAGCCGGAATGAAGGATCAGGCCTGCGCGCCCTTCAAATCGCGCGTCGACCACGCAGGAAGGCGATCCGGCCAATCTCCCTACTCGATCTGGCGCTTTTCGGCCTTGCTCTCGCCGGATCATGCGCGCTTTCGGCGCCGCCCGCCGGCGCCGCCTCCGCATCCGAGCTCCTGCCCGTGCCGACAATCACAATCTATCCGGGCGACGCGATCAAAGACGACTGGCTGGTCGATCGTGAATTTTCTGAGGCCTCGCCCTCGCGGGACGGCTTCGTCGCCGCCCGCGAGGCCATCGTCGGAAAAATCGCGCGGCGAACCCTGCTGCCAGGAGCGCCGATCCCGTTGAACGCTGTGTCGCCGGCGAAAATCGTGGCCAATGGCGCGCGCGTAAGGATCGTCTTCGAAGAAGGCGCGCTGAGCATCGCGACATATGGCGCCGCCCTCCAGGACGGCAGCGTCGGCGCGGTCATTTCGCTGCGCAATCTCGACACGGGTCTGACCGTCTCGGGAACCGTTCAGGCCGACGGCTCGGTGCGATTGAGCGGCGAATGATGCCTCGCGCGCTTCCTGTCTTGGGCTCTTGCGGCTTCGCCCGGCGCCTTGGCCAGCGCTGGGCCGAGCGCTTATCGAAGCGCCTGCCCCGGCGTCTCGCTTGCCGCCTCGCCCTTTGCCTGATCTATTGCTGGTCCGGATCCGCAGCGGCCTCCGTCCGGATCAAGGACATCGCCGCTCTGCAGGGGGTCCGCGACAATCAGCTGGTCGGCTACGGGCTCGTCGTCGGACTTCAGGGATCCGGAGACACCCTGGCCAACTCCGCCTTCACGCAACAGGCCCTGCAGTCGATGCTCGACCGCATGGGAATCAACGTTCGCGCCTTGACATTCCGCACGCGCAACGTCGCCGCCGTGCTCGTGACGGCAGATCTGCCGCCCTTCATTCAGCCCGGAGCGCGCATGGACGTCTCGGTGTCGTCGCTCGGCGACGCGACATCACTTTACGGCGGCACATTGATCCTTACGTCGCTGACGGGCGTCGACGGCCAGACCTATGCGATCGCCCAGGGACAGGTTTCCGTCGCCGGCTTCGCCGTCGAAGGCCAGGCCGAGACGATTACGCAAAATGTCGCCACCGCCGGCCATATCCCCAACGGCGCGCTGATCGAGCGCGAGGTTCCTGGCAGTCTCCTCGATGTCGGACCGCTGGCGCTGGTGTTGAAAAATCCCGATTTCAACACCTCGGCGCAGATCGCCGACGCGATCAACGATTTTTCAATGCAGCATTACGGCATGCGCGTCGCGCATGAGAAGGATCTGAACTCGGTCGCCCTCAATAAGCCGGCCCGCGTCGGAACCGCGCGGTTCATGGCCGAAATTGGCGATCTGCTGGTGGATCCGGACGGCCCGGCCCGCGTCGTCATCGATTCCCGCAGCGGAACTATCGTCATCGGCCAGGACGTTCAGGTGTCCACCGTCGCTGTGACGCATGGCAATCTCAATGTTCGCATCGTTGAAACGCCCGAGGTGTCGCAGCCGGCGCCGTTCTCAAACGGCAGAACGGTGGTCGTGCCGCGCACCAATATCGACACCAATCAGCAGGGCGGACATATCGGCATCGTCCGCGGCGCCAGTCTGCGCGAACTGGTCGCCGGGCTCAACCGGATGGGCCTGAAACCGATGGGCATCATCTCGATCCTTCAGGCGATCAAGGCCGCCGGCGCCCTGCACGCCGATCTCGTCGTCCAGTGATCGGGAGCCGCGGCGACGGGCCAGCTCTGCGCAAGCGGGCGCGGCGATGGTTCGGGGAGCGCGCTCAGGATGGCTGCAACCATGACCCGCAGAGTTTCACATTCAAGCATCGCCTGTCTTGCATGGATCGCCTGTCTCGCGCTCGTTCTCGCCATGACCGGGCCCGGACACGCGGTTGCACCGAAAAAACCGGACCCGGGCAAGGTTGACGCCAAGGGAGAGAGCAAGCCGGAGGCGAGGTCAAAGTCGAGGTCAAAGTCGAAGCCGGACGCGAGGGGGCAATCCGACGTGCAGCAGTTTTGCGTCAACAACGCAGCGCTTCTCGGCGACGCCCGGATCGCCTTTCAGACCGCCCGCCTGACGGAGATCGAGACGCAAATCCGGCAGCGGCTCGCCGAGCTCGAGGCCAAAAAGGCCGAATACGAAGCATGGCTGCGCAAGCGCGATGAAGCGATGAAACAGGCCGCCGACGGCGTCGTCGCCATCTACGCGAAGATGCGGCCGGAGGCGGCGGCATTGCAGCTCGCGGCCATGGACGATCCCGTCGCGGCGGCGATCCTCGCCAAGCTCCCTTCGCGCGCCGCGGGCGCGATCCTCAACGAAATGGAGCCCGGCCGCGCCGCTCGCCTCACCCGCGTCATCGCGGATCCCGACGCCGCGCCGGATCAGAAGAAATCATAAAATGAAACTCGTCGTCCTCGCCTTTTTCGCGCTTTTCCTTTGCGGCTGCGCCGGCGACGTCAGGGAGATTGGCCGGGAGCCGGCCATGAGCCCTGTCGGGACAGGGCTGCTCACCGATGTGCAGCCGACCGCCAGCGCCCTATTCCTGCCGGCTGGCAAGAGCAATTCAAACTCGATCTGGAGCGGCGCGCGCGCCGATATTTTCAGCGACCCGAGAGCGGCGAAGATCGGCGACGTGCTGACGGTCAACATCGCCATCAACGACAGCGCCACTTTCGGCAACGCCACCGATCGCTCGCTCGATGCGAAGATCAACGCCAACTTTGACTGGAAACTCGGCATCAACACCACCACGACCGAGCTCTACCCGCAACTGACCTCGGAGGCGATGTCTTCGACGCAGGGCAAGGGCACGACCGATCGCGCCGAGAAGATCCAGCTGTCGGTCGCCGCGGTCGTCACCGACGTCCTGCCGAACGGAAATCTTGTCGTCAGCGGATCGCAGGAAGTGCGCGTCAATTTCGAGCTGCGCCTTTTGAACGTCGCCGGAATCGTTCGCCCGCGCGACATCTCACGGGATAACACGATCCCCTATAACAAGGTGGCCGAAGCGCGCATCTCCTATGGCGGCCGCGGCCGCATCATGGAAGTGCAGCAGCCGGCCTGGGGCCAACAGATTTACGACTGGTTCAAGCCCTTTTGAGGGCTGGCCGCGAGGCGCCGCCGGCGCCGCTTGACGGCTTTGCCCCGGAGCATATCGGTGACGCGGCGATGAGCATGAACGAAGACGTGGCCCGACTGACTGGCGCGAAGGCGCCGCCGGGCCGCTCCATAGCCGCTTTCGCCGGCGCGATGGCGGCGCTGACGCTGATCGCCGCGGCGGCTGGCGCGGCGCTTGGCCTGCGCCTCGCCGCCACAACCCGCGCGGAGGCGCCGAAGGTCGCCGAGGCGGCGGCTGGAAAGGCGTCTGCGCCCTACGCGGGCGAGGCCAATCTGCGCGACCTGCCGCCGATCATCGCCAATCTCGCCGATCCGCCCAACTCCTGGGTCCGGCTGCAGGCGACCGTCGTCTTCGACAGCGCCTCGACGCCAAAGCCGGACATCCTCGCGGCGCAGATCGCCGAGGACATCCTCGGCTTCATGCGCACCGTCACTCTGGCCCAGATCGCAGGGGCCAGCGGTCTTCAGCATTTGCGCGAGGACCTGAACGAGCGGGCGGCGATACGCTCGGAGGGACGCGTGCGGGAGCTTATCCTTCAAACCCTGGTGGTTCAGTGAAACGGACGTCCCTCGTCATCTTGGCCCTCGCCGCCTTCGCGCTGCTCTCGGCCGGCGCGGCCTTGGCGCAAACGCCAGACCTCAGCGCGCTCGTTCCGCCGGGCGGCGGGACCGCCGCCGGCCGCATCATTCAGCTCGTCGCCCTTTTGACCGTGCTCTCGGTTGCGCCGGGCCTGCTTGTGATGGCGACAAGTTTCACCCGCTTCGTCGTCGCGCTTTCGTTTCTTCGATCCGGAATGGGGCTGCAAAGCACGCCGGCCAATCTGATCCTGATCAGTCTTTCGCTGTTCATGACGTTCTATGTCATGGCGCCGACGTTCGAACGGGCCTGGGATGGCGGCGTCCAGCCTCTGATGGAGAACAAGCTCACCGAGCAGGAGGCTTTCGGCAAAATCGTCGAGCCTTTTCGCGATTTCATGATGTCGCAGGTGCGCGCACGCGATCTGAAGCTGTTCGAAGACCTTGCGAGGGACAGCTTCAAGACCAAGGACCAAGCGCCGGGGGAGCTGCGCACGCTGGTTCCGGCCTTCATGATCTCGGAGCTGCGGCGCGGGTTCGAGATCGGCTTTCTGATCGCGCTGCCGTTTCTCGTCATCGACATGATCGTCTCGACGCTGACCATGTCGATGGGCATGATGATGCTGCCGCCGTCGGTGATCGCGCTGCCGATCAAGATTCTTTTCTTCATTCTGATCGACGGATGGAATCTGCTGATCGGCAGCCTCGTCAGGTCCTATATGTAAGCCGAGCGCGAAAATCATCGTCTCTTGCAGGTCGAATTAAGCTTTGCGAAAGCTCGTTCTGTTATCCAGAACGCACGGCAGGTTGGATCCGCGCAAGCATTTACGCGCAAGCATCTAAAGGCATCATGCCGCCCTGCTGTACCGGCGCAAATCCGGTATGTCCCCAGCTGAATTCAAACCAAGGGACATCCCATGTCGAGCCTTTTAACCAATACCTCCGCAATGAGCGCGCTCGCCGCGCTGACGCAAACGCAGGCCAATCTCTCCACCACAGAAAACCAGATTTCGACCGGCCTCGCGATCTCGAGCGCCGCCGACAACGCCACTTACTGGTCGATCGCGACCAAGATGAAATCCAACATCGGCGCGCTCGGCGCCGTGAACGAAGCGCTAAGCCAGAGCTCTTCGATCGTCTCAACGATGACGCAGGCGTTGCAGCAGGCGATCTCGGTGGTCGGCGTCATCAAGAACGATCTTGTCACCGCCTCGACCTCCGGCACCGATCTGACCAAGGTTCAGACCGACATCGCATCGCAGCAGGCGTCGTTGATCAGCATCGGCAGTTCGTCGGATTTCAACGGCGTCAACTTCCTCGAAACGACCGGCGGCACCGTCCAGCTGGTCGCCGCTTATGATTCGACCAATGGCGTCAGCTTCCTGTCCGTCGACACCAGCCAGACGGCTCTGTTCGACGCGACGACCGGCGCCACCTCCGGCATTCTCGGCGCGACCGGCGCAAATTTCACAACCGCGTCAATTCTGACCCTCAACGTTTCAACAGCGACGGCGGGCGACATCGCCAACATGCTGAAGGACGTCGAGGTTGCAATCAGCTCGATGACGACCGCGGCGAGCACGCTTGGCGCCACGACGACCAACCTCACGACCCAGCAAACCTATATCTCGAACCTCAGCGATTCGCTGACCACCGGCGTCGGGTCTCTCGTTGACGCCAACATGAACGAGGCGGCGACCAAACTCGCGGCGCTTCAGGTGCAGCAGCAGTTGGGCATTCAGGCGCTCAGCATTTCCAACTCAAATACCCAGCTGATCCTGAAACTCTTCGGCGGCTGACATCAGCGCCCCTTAAGCAAGGGCCTGAAAGGAAAGGGCCGTGCTCCTCGGGGCGCGGCCCTTTTGGTTTGCAGGCTTCGGTTGTTTTGCAACCCCCGGGCAAGTTTGCCCGCCTAGATTTGGCTCCATCGATGTTGAAGCTGATCGGGGCGATGGATGTTCGGGCAGGAGCGGATCGAACAAATCTGGGCCAATCTTTTAAAGCTCGGTTCGCGGCGGCTCATCGCGCTCGCCATGATCGGCGTTTCGGTGTTCGTCATGACGGCGCTGGCCGGCTATTTTTTGAGCCGCCCGGCGCTCGAGGTGCTTTACGCCGGACTCGACAGGCAGGATGTCAGCCGGATCGCCGCGGCGCTGAAGGAAGCCGACATCGCTTTCGACGTGAATCCGGACGGCAATACGGTTCTTGTGCGTTATGGCGAGACAGCGCGGGCGCGCATGCTGCTCGCGGAAAAGGGTCTGCCGAACAGTCCTAACGCCGGCAACGAACTCTTCGACAAGCTCGGCTCGCTCGGCCTCACCTCCTTCATGCAGGAGGTGACGCGCGTGCGCGCGCTCGAGGGCGAACTGGCGCGCACGATCCAGCTGATGCGCGGCGTCAAGGCGGCCCGCGTCCATGTCGTGATGCCGGACGAAGGCTCGTTCAGGCGCACGCCCGAGCCGCCGTCGGCCTCGGTCGTCATTCGCACCGAGATGGCGGACGACGTCTCCGCCGCGCGGTCGATCCGCCATCTCGTCGCCTCGGCGGTGCCTGGAATGACGATGGATCAGGTCACCGTCCTCAATACCGAGGGGGTCCTGCTCGCGGCCGGAAACGAACTTGCCGACAGCGCGCCGGGCGGCATGCTGAGCCTGGAGCGGACCGTATCGCAGGAAATCCTCGACAATGTCCGCAAGACGCTGACGCCATATTTCGGCCTGCGCAATTTTCAGGTCAGCGTTGCGGCGCGGCTGAACACCGACAAGAAGCAGACCAATGAGACGATCTACAATCCCAACTCGCGGGTTGAGCGATCCGTCAAAGTCACGAGACAGAGCGACGTTTCGCAGAACAACACGAATTCGTCGCCGACGACGGTCGAGCGCAACCTGCCGCAGGAGCAGGTGAAAGCCGACGACGGGAAGCAATCGACGCAGGAAACCAAGAAAAACGAAGAGCTGACCAACTATGAGGTGTCGTCGAAAACTATCAGCACGACCAGCGGCGGTTATGGCGTCGACAACATTTCGGTCGCCGTGCTGATCAACCGGGGCAGCCTTATCGCCTCGCTCGGCGGCAAGCCGACGCCCGAGGCGATCGAGAAGCAACTCGGCGAAGTCGAGCAATTGGTGGCCTCGGCCGCCGGCGCCCACAAAGAGCGCGGCGACGCCATCAAGATCGCGGCGGTTGACTTCGTCGACGCGGGGCACGAGCTTGAGCCGCAGCCGCCGCCGCCGGTCACTGAAATGCTGGCGCGCCAGTCGGGCAATGTCCTCAACGCCGTGACCATCCTCGTCGTCACGCTGCTGCTGATCTGGTTTGGCTTGCGGCCGGCGGCGCGGGCGATCTTCAGCGCGCCCGCGCTCCCCGCGCCATCCGCCGAAATCCCGGCGTTCGACGGCGCGACCGCTCTTGGCGGCGGCGATGAGGCCCATCCCCAACTCGGCGGCTGGACTCCGCAAAGCGAGGTCAGCCTGATCGAGGATCTCACCAGCAATCCCCGCCGCTCGCCGCAGAAGCGTCTTGAGCAGATCGTCGAATATGACGAGGAGCAGGCGGCTGCGATCCTGCGGCAGTGGATGCGCCAGGGAGAATACGCATGACGCCGCGCCCGGTGGCGCATTATCTCGCGGCGTTCGACGCGCCGGCTCGGCCAGACGAGGCGGACGACGGCGGCCTCGCCTGGGCGGATCCGTCAACTCCGGCTTCAACGGACGAGGATGTCGCCGAGATGGCGCAGCGCGCCCACGCGGACGCCTACGCGGAAGGGTTTGCGGCGGGCGGTTGCGCGCTCGAGGCGGAGCTAGAGGCGGAAAGGCGCGCGTTCGCGGCGCGGCTTGCGAGCGAACGCGCGCTTTGGGCGGAGGACGAGGGCGCAAGGCTTGGCGCGATGCTCGGCGCCGCCCTCGCCTCGATCGAGATCCAGATAGCGGAAAGCGTCGCAGGCATCCTGCGCCCTTTCATTGGCGCGACGCTGCGCGACAAGGCGATCGACGCGCTCGATGAGGCGATCGGCGTCCTGCTTCGAACGGATCAGCCGATGATCGAGATCAGCGGCGCGCCGGATCTTCTCGCCGCCCTCGAGCGGCGCCTGGTCGGCGTGACGGCGGCGATCGCATGGTCGCCCAATTGCGCGGCTGACGTTCGCATCGTCGCCGATGAGACGATCATCGAGTCGCGGATTGAAGCGTGGATGCGGTGGATCGAGACGCCTGCGGAGGCGAACCGGTGACGGAGAAAGAGCAGCAAGCCTTCGTCATCGTGAAACGGCGTCTGCCGCTTGAGGACGGCCATCATGGCGGCGCATGGAAGATCGCCTTCGCGGATTTCATGACCGCGATGATGGCGCTGTTCCTTGTCCTGTGGCTCATCAGTTCGACCAGCGAGAAGACGAAGCATGCGGTCGCGCAATATTTCAATCCGGTCAAACTTGTCGACGTGACGACGTTGAAAAAAGGGTTTCGCGATCCGAAAAACACGGAGATGGCGGCCGGCCCGAGATCGCGCAAATCGTCGCCGGAGGCCGACACCAATAAATCCCTCGCGGAAACGCGGGAGGTCGTTCTCCAGCCTGGCGCAAAAATGCCGACGCGCTCCGAAGCGACGTTGTTTCGCGATCCTTACGCGGTGCTGGCGGAGATCGCGGCCAACACCCAGTCCGCGGTGAAGGAGGACGAAAAGCCGAAGCCAGTCTCGGGCCCCGCGGAGACCGCAGCGCCGCAGGCCTCCCCGGACACCTTCCCGACCTTCACCGATCCCTTCACGACAATTCCGCGCGAAGCGGAGGCGACCAGCGGCCCCGATCCCGCCGCGACGCTGCAGCTGTCTCCAGCAGCGCAAGCGCCGCCTGACCCTTCGCCCCCGCTGGACCAGCATGAACATGGCGCGCCTTCGCCCGTGAGCGAGGCGCCGCCGGCGAAGCCCGACGCGGAGATCAAGGCTCGGGTCGCCAGCGCTCCGCCGCCGAACATGGCGGCCGACGTTAGCGATGCGGAGGCCAACCGGCTGAAGTCGGCCGTGGCGGCGCTGGCCAAGCAGGACGCTCGGGCGGGAGGCGGCCCGCAAATCGAGGTGCAGAGCACCAGCGAAGGCCTTCTGATCAGCCTCACCGACGATCGGAATTTTTCGATGTTCGCCGTCGGTTCGGCCGAGCCGCAGCCGAAGACCGTCGAGGTCATGGCGCGGATCGGCGAAATTCTGAAGACGGGCGCGGGCGCCGTCATCGTTCGCGGCCATACCGATGGGCGGCCGTTCAGATCGGCGACTTACGACAACTGGCGGCTCTCCGCCGCGCGGGCGCATATGGCCCATTACATGCTGGTTCGCGGCGGTCTCGATGAACGGCGCATCGAAAAGATCGAGGGCTACGCGGATCACCGCCTGAAGGTCCCGGAGGATCCGATGGCCCCCGTCAACCGCCGCATTGAAATTCTCCTGCGAAAGGAAAAGTCGTGAGCAAAGCCGCGGAATTGCTTCTCGGCGCAGCGCTGATCGCCGTCTGTTGCGGCGGGGCCCTGGGGCGACAGGCTCAAGCCCCGGACGCGCAGCGAGGCGACGCGCCGCCCTATGAAATCACGCGCGCGATGGAGGCGATTCAGGATCAGGTGGTGATGGGCGACCTAGAGGCCAAAAGCAAGCTGCCAAAGCTTGTCTCCCAGATCGCCGACCGCCTGCTCGCCGCTGATCGCGCCGTCTGGCGCGAGCCGCGCAACGCCCGCGCGGCGATCATCTATACGCTAAGCGGCGGCCAGCCCCGCGTCGTTCGGAAAATCCTGGAATACGCCATCGCCCCCGAGCCCGAGGCGACCGTTATGGCGGGGGCTCTCGCCTATGTCGAAGGACGCGCCGCCAAGGCAAAGCAAGTCCTCATGTCGGTCGACGCCATGACGGCGGCGCCGGCGGTCGCCGGCTATCTGGCGCTGACCCAGGCGGCGTTGATCGCCGCCGAGGATCCCGGACGCGCCCTGGGGCTGCTCGACGAAGCGCGCGTCGTCGCCCCGGGCACGCTCATTGAAGAAGCCGCGCTGCGCCGTTCGGCCTTCCTCGCCGACGAGACGGGAAATCTTGACCGTTTTATCGCCTCGTCGGGTCAATACATGCGGCGGTTCCAGCACTCCGTCTATGCCGATAGTTTTCGCGCACGCTTTGCGGAATCGGCGGCGCGCTTTGGCCTCACCAGCGATCCCGTCCGGCGCCAGAAAATGACGAGCTTCCTGAACGAGCTCGACAGCCCGGATCAGCTCAAACTGTATCTGTCGATCGCGGAGACCGGGATCCTCAAAGGCAAGATCGAGCAGGCCAGCTTCGCAGCCGGGCAGGCGATCCGCCTGTCGGACGAGACCGGTCTTGAGGCGGATCGCGCGCGACTCTACGAGGCGACGACAATGATTCTCGCACGGTCTCCGGAAGCCGGGCTGAGCGAACTCGCGAAGATCGACGCATCGCGGTTGCCAAGGCGCGATGCCGAACTCAAGGACGTCGTCGCCAAAATGGGCGCAAAAATTCAAAAGGCCGACACGGACAAAAAGGATGCGGACGATCCGCAACCCGCCGAAGGGCAGTCTCCGGCCAAGGCCGGCGACGGCGCGCCGCCTTCGGCGCTGATGGAAGCCGCCGAGGCGGCGCTCGATCAGGCGGATGCAGCGCTGAAGAGGGCAGAGCCATGAATTTGATCGACGGTCTGATGAGAGGCCGGTCGGGAACGGCCGACGCGCCGGCGGCGGCGCGGCCGGCCGCGACGGATGGCGTCGCATCGAATTCTGAAAAAGGCGCCGGATTCGACAATATCCTGGCCGAAGTCTCGAAGCGCGACGGCTCCGTCGAGCAGCCGGCGGCATCGTTGAGCCGCTCCGATGCGTCGGCTTCGATCCGCGCGGCCTTTTCGGTCAGCATCGCGGTGGCGAGCCACGGCGACAGCGCTTCATCTGGCGCCGCCGGAAAAGGCTACGCGGCGGCGAACGCCGGCATCGGCGACGGCGGGGCCGCAAATTCCCGCGCCGGCATCCCCGCCGCCGCCGCCGGCGCGATAAGTGCGAACGCCGACGGCGGGGACCCCCGCGGGCTGGCGCCCGTTTCCCCAAGCCAGACGCCGCAGCCGCACGCCGTGATTTCCCTGACGGCGGCGGGCGGCGCAGCCATGACGACGAAGACCCGAGTCGAAACAGACATCTCGTCCGCGTCGGCGAATTCGGCGATCAGCCTTGCAAACGCCGGCCCTGCAAACGAAGGAATACAAGCCGCGCGCGATTTTGGCATGCCTGCTTTCTTCGGCGGCGCGGCGGCCGACGCGCCGGAGCCGGCGTCGCCAGGGCCGGCCGGGATCGGCTTATCTCCGAGTTTGTCTTCACGCCTTAGCAACAGCGGCGCATCAACTCGCGAGGGCGTAGCGCGGACGCGGCAGGGAGCTCAGACGCGTTCCGGCGGCGCGACAGCTGGGCCATCGGGGACGGCGCCGCAAGCATTGGCGCAATCCTCCTCGACAACCATCGTCGCCGGGGCCGCGCTTCTTTCCGCGACGGCGCCAACGGAGCCCTCGGCTTCGGAAAGCTCCGCTTCGTCGGCGTCTGCCGCAATGATGGCCCCTCCCACGCCTGGCGTCGCGCCGGCGCGGGGCCGGGATTTCGCCCTCGCGCAAGGCCTGAACCAGGGCTCAAACCGGTCGGCTACTTCGGCGGGTGGCGCCGCGAGTATTTCGTGGACTGACGCGGCGCCGGTTCCGGTCAGCCCGCCAAACGCGATGCGGGAGCAGGGTGAAACCAAGGTCACCGTCGTTGACCGGCAAATGCATTTTCCGCCGCTCGCGCCGTCTTCTCCAATCGATCAGATCGTCAATCGGATCGTGGCCGGGGCGAGCCCGGGCCTGGCGCCTGTGACGGCGGAGGCGGGGAGCGTCGACGCGTCTAGCGTCGGGCCGTCGTCCGGGCTCATGGGCATCGGGCCCCAGTCGCCGCTGTCCGCGACTCAGGTGCTGCATTTGCAGCTCGAACCTGAAGGTCTTGGCGCGGTCAGCATCCGGATGCGGCTGTCAGGCGATCGCCTCGATCTTGAGGTTGAGGCGGCCCACGCGGATACGACGCGCCGCATCGCAGATGACAGCGATCTGCTTGTCGCCAAGCTGCGGTCCGCCGGCTATGCGACGGACCATGTGGTGGTCAGAGTCGCCGAGCCGCAGCCGGCGCAGGCGATTCAGGGAGGGGAAAGCCGGCCGCCCGAGGGCGGTGGCGAAGCCGCCGCCGCGTCGCCGGGCATGGCGCAACAGGGAGGTTCGAGCGCCAATGAGGAATCTGGAGCGCGAAGGGACCACGCGCTGCCCGGAGCGGCGGATGCGCAGGAGCGTTCTTTCGGCCGCGACGACAGCGGCGCTGTTTACGTTTGACTTTGCGCTGCCAGGCGCGCCGCGCCAAGCATGGGCCGACGCCGATTCGGCCAATCTTTGCGAACGCGAGATGACCCGCGCCGCGGCGAAATACGATGTCCCGCTGGCCGTCCTTTACGCCGTGGGCCTGACTGAAACAGGCCGGCGCGGCTCGCTCAGTCCTTACGCTTTGAATATCGAGGGGCCGTCTTATTTCCCGGCCAGCCTTGCCGAAGCCATGCGACGCTTCGAGGCGGCGCGAAAGGATGGCGTGCGGCTCATCGACATCGGCTGCATGCAGATCAACCACTATTTCCACGGCCGCCAGTTCTCTTCTGTGGAGGCGATGTTCGACCCGCGCGAGAACGTTGAATACGCCGCGCAATTTCTGAAGGCGCTGCGCGCGCGGGAAGGCAGCTGGACGCTCGCGGCGGCGCGATACCATGCCGGACCCGACAACAACCCGGCGCAAAGGAAATATGTCTGTCAGGTCATCGCCAATATGGTGGCCAGCGGCTTTGGCGCATGGACGGCGAACGCGCGCGCCTTCTGCCAATAAGGCCGCGGCCGCTCGGTTTCAGGGGCCATGACGTTCAGCCCTGCGGCCTGCCCGAGACACCCCGTTCAAAATACAACTTTAACGCGAAATATCGTTTGACCTAATATTTATAGTTGTTAAAATTCAGTTAACGAGAGCGCGTTTGATTCTGGCGGGGCCCTATATGCTTGTGATCATTGATGAACGGGAGATCGTCACCTCCGGATACGCCTGCCGATTCGGCAGCGAGGGCGTTTCCTCAGCCGGGTTCTGCCCCGAGGAGTTCAGGGAATGGGTGACGACGGTCGCCGAAACCGATCTTGGCGCCGTCGAGGCTTTCCTGCTCGGCGATTGCAAGGACCGCCAGACGTACCCGAAAATCATCAGGGAGCGGTCGCGCGCGCCTGTGATTGCGATGAATGAAACGCCGTCTCTCGAGCAGACGCTTGATCTCTTCGCGGCGGGGGTTGACGACGTCGTGCGCAAACCGGTGCATGTTCGCGAAATCCTTGCGCGGGTCGGCGCGATCAAGCGGCGGCGCGACCACCAGGCTGATTTGGTCGCCGTCGGCGACCTGCGGGTGTTTTTCGACGGGCGCGATCCGGAATTGAACGGGCGCGTTCTCGTGCTGCCGCGGCGGGAGCGCCGCATCCTTGAGTACCTCGTGAATAATCGGGGCCGCCGAGTCAGCAAGGCGCAGATCTTCAATTCGATCTACGGAATCTTCGATGAAAATGTCGAAGAGAACGTCGTCGAAAGCCACATCAGCAAGTTGCGCAAGAAATTGCGCTGCCAGCTCGGCTATGACCCGATCAATTCGGTGCGCTACCTTGGTTATCGGCTCGACGGCTCGATGTAAGTTCAAGCCTGCAACAGGGCCTTGCCGATCGGGCCCGGTCGCGGGACCTGCAGCCCCATATCTTTAATGCTCCGGCCGCCCCCGCCGCGATGGCGCATCCCCGGTCGTTGATAGGGTCGCTACAACGAAAGTTTTTGCGCGGTCCCACCTGCTTCGGGCCATCCAGCGCGGACGTCGGTCGAGCCTATCTCAAGCGGATCAGGGGCTTAAAGTGTTGTCGACGCGCGCCACGACGAACCTCTCCCATTTGCGCGCGTCGCTCCGCCAATATCGAGCGGCTTCGAACAGCCTCCCGATGCTGACGCCGCGGCGACCTTGTCTCGCCATGGATCCCGACTGCGTCAGCCCTGCGCAAGTCTCGATCTGTTAAGTTCGGCTACCCAACGCGGAGAATCCTCGATGAGCCTTTTTAGCGCCTTGACTGCGAGCGTGTCCGGAATGACGGCGCAGGCCAACATGCTTTCCACGATATCCGACAATATCGCAAACGCCAATACAACCGGATACAAGGATGCCTCCACCCAATTTCAGGATATGCTCAACGAAACGAGCACCAGTAGCTACAATGCGGCGGGAGTCAGCACATTCGTCAGCTACAATATCTCGGGGCAAGGCCAGCTAGCCCCCGCCTCTCAGACAACTGATCTTGGCATCCAGGGCAACGGCTTTTTTTTGGTCACGAACGCCAGCGGCGCCACCTATCTGACGCGGGCGGGCGCCTTCAACCAGAGCTCAACAGGCACCCTGGTCAATTCCGCGGGCTTCACGCTGCTTGGCTATAGCGTCGCTTCCGGAAAAACCGCCGCTGACGGCGTCAGCGCGTTGCAGCCGATCAACGTCACCGGCGATGGCCTCAAGGCCGTTCCGTCGACGACCGGCGTCTATGCTGCGAACCTTAACTCCAATGCCACGATCGTCACGGGAGCTCTGCCAAGCGCGAACCTCGCCACATCGACCTACACGTCGAAGTCGACGCTCACCGCCTATGACAATCTTGGCAATCCCGTCACGCTCGACGTCTATTCCACCAAAACCGCGGCCAACACCTGGGAACAGACGATCTTCAACGCCGCCGGCGCGGCGGCCGGCGGCGGCTTTCCGTACTCAGCCGGATCTCTCTCAGCACGCAGACGCTGAACTTCAGCGCCGCCGACGGCAGTCTGACCGGTCCGACCACCGCCTCGGTGCTGATTCCCAATGGACAGACGCTGACCATAAGTCTCGCCGGCACCACCCAGCTCGCCTCGCCGTTCGCCGTATCGTCGTCGAACCCGCCGAGCACCAACGGCAGCGCCCCAAGCGCGGTCAGCGGCGTGAATATAGGCGAAGATGGTACAGTGTCGGAGGTCTTCGCCAACGGGACCACCAAGGCGATCGCCACGATTCCCCTGGCGACCGTCGCCAGCGTCGACAATATGACCTCATTGCCGGGCGATGTGTATCAGGCGAACCTCAATTCCGGCGTCATTCTCGTCGGCAACGCCGGACTGGGCGGCCTCGGCTCGATAAAATCGTCACAACTTGAATCTTCGACAGTGGATCTCGCGACGCAGCTGACCAGCATGATAGTCGCGCAGAACGCCTACGATGCAAACACCAAAGTGTTTCAGACAGGATCCGATCTGCTGGCGCAGCTCAACAATCTTCTGAAGTGACCGGACGTCCGCCCGCCAACCAAGGTTACGCGCAATGAGCCTCTCCAGCGCCGCCAACATTACGCAGTCTGGACTCGCCACTGTCACCGCGGAGATCGCGGCGCTGTCGCGCAACATCTCCAACAGCAATGATACGTCCTATTATTCGCAAAAGATCCCGAATGTCATAACCACCTCGTCGGGCTCGCAGGTCATATCGGTCACACGCGCCTCCAATCAGGCGGTGTTCAACAATATGCTTTCGGCGACCTCGGCCAATGCCATGCAGGCTGCGATCTCGGCGGGTCTCGACACGCTAAATCAAACGATTGGCGATGTCTCCGACTCTACCTCGGGCTCAAGCTCCACGGGAACCTCGCCGGCCGCGTTGGTCAGCGCGCTGACCAACGCGCTGCAAACCTATTCTGCCTCGCCGACCGATTCGAGCGCGGCCGCGGCGGTCGTGACCGCGGCCAGCGCGCTGGCTACTGCTCTCAACAGCGCGGCGACAACGGTTCAGCAGGTCCGGGAAACCGCAGACTCTGGAATGGTGACGTCGGTCGCCAGCATCAATTCGCTGCTTAGCCAGTTCCAGGCTGCGAACCAACAGGTCGTCTCCGGCGCCGCCGTCGGCGCCGACGTGACGGACGCGCAGGACCAGCGCGAACTCGATTCTCCAGCAACTGTCCCAGCAGATAGGCATTTCGACGACCGTCGGATCAAATGGGGACATGTCCATTTACACCGCCAGCGGCGTTACGCTGTTTCAGGGCGGAATAGCGAGCGACGTCACTTTCACGCCCACCGACACCTATACGGCGGGCGCCGCCGGGAACGCGGTTTACGTCCGCGGCGTGGCGATTACGGGCGCGTCGGCGATGATGCCGATAGCGTCTGGCAACCTCGCCGGGCTCGCCAGCTTGCGCAATTCGACGGCCGTCGCCTATCAGGCGCAGTTGGACAATATAGCGGGGTCTCTCATCAATGGTTTCGCGGAGGCCGATCAGGCAGGGCCGGGGCCGAACTTGCCTGGCCTCTTCACGACCCCTGGCGCGACCGCCCTGCCGACGTCGGTCACGGGCCTCGCAAGCGCAATCAGCATCAACCCCACAGTCGATCCAAGTCAGGGCGGCAATGCAAATCTGCTGCGCGACGGCGGCATTTCCGATACGGCCAACAGCGACTACACCTATAACACGACCGGGGCTGCAAGCTATACCGGCCGCATTTCGCAACTCATCGGCAATTTGTCAGCCACACAAAGCTTCAGCGCCGCCGGCGGCATAACGACAAGCGCAACTCTTGGCGCCTACGCATCGGCTTCGGTCAGCTGGCTTGAAGCGGAACGCTCGAGCGTTTCATCGCAAAGCAGCTATCAAGGCACTTTGCTAAGCACCGCGACGACGGCGCTCTCCAACGCAACAGGCGTCAATATCGATGATCAGATGTCGAAGATGCTCGACCTTGAGAATTCGTACTCCGCCTCTGCCAAACTGCTCACGTCGATCAATAGCATGTTCAACAATCTTGTCACCGCTATAGCGGACATAAACCCCTAGGATGGTCCCGCAATGAGCGCTTACATCTCTACCCAATCGATCTCGTCGTCGTTACGGCAATCTGTTCTGAATTTGCAAAACGAGCTCAATGCAAGTCAGACCGAGGTATCGACTGGGAACTATGCCGATATCGGGCTGGCGCTCGGCGCAGAGACGGGCCAAAGCGTTTCGCTTCAGAACGAAAATGCATTTTTGCAGACCATTTCCGATACGAACGCCGCAGTCGCCACGCGTCTCAGCGCCACGCAGGACGATCTGAGCGGGCTGCAATCCTCCGCCCAGTCGCTGCTCAACTCGCTGCTCGCCGCGAACGGCTCGACGAGCGGCGCGACGACGGCACAATTGGCCGGCGCGAGCAATCTGCGGTCGTTGATTTCGATTTTGAATTCGACGCTGAACGGCGATCATCTCTTCGCCGGCATTAATACCGGCGTTGCGCCGATAACGGATTACAACGCCGCGTCGGCCCCGAACAAACAGGCGGTCGACACGGCGTTCTCGGCCGCGTTCGGAATGTCCCAGACAAGCGCTGGCGTGTCGAGCATCAGCGGCGCCGCCATGCAAAGTTTCCTCGATACGCAGTTTGCGCCGCTGTTTCAGGGCGCCGCCTGGACCAGCAATTGGTCCTCGGCCTCGGATCAGACGTTGACGAGCGCCATCGACCCCAATCAGACAGAGAGTACCTCGGTCAGCGCCAATCAGCCGGCGTTTCAGGAACTCGCGCAAGCCTACACGATGCTTTCCGATCTCGGGACCCAAAATCTCAGCCAGGGCGCATATCAGGCTGTGACTTCGACCGCGACTACGCTTCTAACGTCTGCGATTGGCAATCTAACCAATATCCAGGCTGGCGTCGGCATCGTGCAGGCGAACGTCTCGGGAGCGAACGAGCAGATGTCCCAGCAAATGGATCTGTTGTCTACGCAAATCAGTAACCTCGAGAGCGTAAATACCTACGAGGCGTCAACGCGCGTCAGCGAATTGCAGACGCAGATCGAGACTTCGTACTCTTTGACATCGCAGCTTCAGCAACTCAGCCTCGTCAAATTTCTCTAGGCGCTCCTTGCTTCACAGCGGCTTCGCCCGCGTGGGAGACAATCGATATGTTGGAATGGAGCCGGCGACGAGGGCAAGCGACCTTGTCACGTAAAGCGATGGGATCATTATGTATCAACTTAGCTACGCTGAAACCGTCGAAGAATCCGCGCGCGAATGTCGCGAACGCGAGCGTCGCGCTCTCGAACGCAGCATCGCGCTACTCGCGGAGGCGGAGCGGAACGGAACCGGCTCCCCCGCCGCGATTGAGGCGCTGGCCTTCGTGCGTCGGCTGTGGCGGACCCTGATCGAGGATTTGGCCGGCTCCGAAAATGATCTGCCGGACGCCTTGCGTGGCGATTTGATTTCAATCGGCATCTGGATCCTGCGCGAGACAGACGCCATTGAGAAGGGGCGATCGAACGGTTTTCGCAGTCTTGTCGAGATCAGCGGAATGATCCGCGATGGGTTGAAGTGAGGCGGCTGCATGCATATTTCGCTTCGCGCGGGAGAAAAGATCTACATCAACGGCGCGGTGCTTCGCGCCGACCGCAAGGTGTCTATCGAGCTTTTGAACGACGCGGCCTTTCTGCTTGAAGCGCATGTCATGAAGGTCGAGAACGCGATCACGCCGCTGCGGCAACTCTATTTCATCGTGCAAATTATGCTGATCAACCCGACCGACTCAAAATCTGCCCGTGAAATGTTCGAAAAATCGATTCGCATGATCATTGAAATAAGCGACGACGCCGGTCTCCTCGCCGGATTGCGCGGAGTTAAAGCCCAAGTCGACAGCGGTCGGGTGTTCGAAGCTCTGAAGGCGATCCGCACGCTATTCTCAATCGAGGCGGATATCCTCGCAGGCGGCAGAACGGTTTCTCCAATACAGGCCGCCTGAAAGCATTTTCTGAAAGGAGAGCATGATGTCGATCAACAGCATAAACGGGACGTCCAACGCCAATGGGGCCTCTGCGGCAGGCGCCTCGGCGGGCACGGCGGCCGCCGCAACGGTCGATTATAACGAGTTCCTGCAACTTCTCGTCGCTGAATTGCAGAACCAGGATCCGACAAATCCGGCGGATCCGACGCAATATATGAGCCAGCTCGCGTCATTCTCTTCGGTCGAGCAGCAGGTGCAGACCAACTCCACGCTGGATTCATTGCTGGTCGCCCAGGCCGGGGGCCTCGTCGGCCAGACTGTGACGTCGGCCGATGGCACGACGAGCGGCGTCGTCGCCTCCATCCAAACCAGCGCTGGCGGCGGTGCCGTTGCGACCCTGCAGAACGGCGCGACCGTTACGCTTGGTTCAGGCGTCACAATCGGTTCATCATGAACGAGGCGGATGCGCTGGAGCTGATACGCGCGGCGATCTGGACGATCATCATCGGATCCGGCCCGGCCGTGGCCGCGGCCATGGCGGTCGGCCTTATCATCGCACTTTTACAGGCGCTGACTCAAATCCAGGAAATGACGCTAACTTTCGTGCCCAAGATCATCGTCATTTTCCTCGCCCTGACGATCGGCGCGCCGTTCATCGGCGGCCAGATTTACGCCTTCACCGAGCTTGTCTACGGACGCATCGAAAAAGGCTTCTGACCGGGGCGACGGCGCGGGCGCGCCGGCATTCCTGAAATCGCCGTACGAACGATGAACCGCGAATAATATCCCCGCACAGGCTTCATCGTCCACATTAGCGCGGATTGCAAAGGGCAAGGCGCCTCGATGGCTGACGTCATATTGCCGGCTGCCGCCGGCCCGGATCGAAAGAGCACGCGGGACATCGGCTTCGCCGCCGGCATCATTACGATTCTCTCGATCTTTTTTCTTCCTGTTCCAGCGTTCTGCATAGACATCGGGCTCGCTTTTTCGATCGCGCTGTCGGTCCTGATTTTGATGGTCGCGCTCTGGATCGAGCGACCGCTCGATTTCTCCGCCTTTCCGACCGTCCTTCTGGTCGCGACCCTGCTGCGCCTCGCCCTCAATATAGCGACCACCCGACTCATCCTGTCGAATGGCGCCGAAGGATTGACCGCCGCGGGCTACATCATTGGCGGCTTCTCAAAGCTCGTCATGAGCGGCGACTTCGTCATCGGGCTGATCGTTTTCGCCATTCTGATGACAGTGAATTTCGTCGTCATCACGAAAGGCGCGACGCGCATCGCCGAAGTCGGCGCGCGGTTTACGCTCGACGCCATCCCCGGCAAGCAAATGGCGATCGACGCCGACCTCTCGGCCGGATTGATCGACGACAAGGAGGCCCAGCGGCGCCGGCGCGAACTGGAGGAGGAAAGCTCGTTCTTCGGTTCGATGGACGGCGCCTCCAAATTCGTGCGCGGCGACGCCATCGCCGGACTGATCATCCTGGCGGTCAACATTTTCGGCGGCATTGTCATCGGCGCGACGCGTCACAACATGCCGTTGGGGCAGGCCGCCGATGTCTACACCAAGCTGTCGGTCGGCGATGGCCTCGTCTCGCAAATTCCGGCTCTGATCATCTCGCTTTCGGCAGCGCTTCTCGTGTCGAAGGGCGGCACGCGCGGCGCAACGGAAACGGCGGTGCTGAACCAGCTGGTCAAATATCCGCGCGCCCTGCTCGTCGCGGCGCTGCTGATGTTCGCCATGGCGATGGCGCCGGGGCTTCCCTTCTTTCCCTTCGCCGCGCTAGGAACGGTGCTTGCGTTCGTCGGATACGAGGCGCCAAAGCGCATCGCGAAGGAGCGCGAGGCCGAGGAGACGCGACGCGCCGCGGCTGAGCAGGCGGCCCAGCGAGAGACGAAGGACTCGGTCCGCGAGCAAATGCGGTCGGCCGAGGTCGAACTCTGCCTTGGCAAGCAGCTCGCCGCGCGCCTGCTCGTTTCCCATAGCGAGCTCGCCGCCCGGGTCGCCAAGATGCGCCGCAAATTCGCCAGGCAATATGGCTTTGTCGTCCCCGACATTAAATTGTCGGACAGCTTGTCGATTCCGCCCAAGGGCTATCAGATCAAGATACACGGAACCGTCGTCGCCGCTTATGAACTGCGGATTGGCGACCTTCTCGTCATCACCGGCGACGGGCGACGGCCGGATCTTCCCGCCGACGACGTGCGCGAACCGGCGTTCGGCATGAAGGCTGTTTGGGTTTCCCACGCTTTCGCCAACGAGCTCAAACGCGAGGGATTTGCGCCGGCGGACAATATCTCCGTGTTGCTCACCCATCTCAGCGAAGTCATTCGCAACAATCTGTCTCAGCTTCTGTCCTACAAGGACATGCGCGCCCTGCTTGATCGGCTTGGCCCCGAATACAAGCGCCTGATCGATGATATGTGTCCCTCGCAGATCTCCTACTCGGGGCTGCAAGCGGTGCTGAAGCTGTTGCTCGCTGAACGGGTCTCGATCCGAAACCTGCACCTTATCCTCGAGGCCATCGCCGAGATCGCGCCGCATGCGCGCCGCGCGGAACAGGTCGCCGAACATGTGCGCATGCGGATGGCGCAGCAGATTTGCGGCGATCTGGTCGACGGCGGCGTTCTCAAGGTGCTGCGCCTCGGCAGCCGATGGGACCTCGCCTTCCATCAAAGCCTGAAGCGCGACGCCAAGGGCGAGGTCGTCGAATTCGATCTTGATCCCGCAATGGTGGAGAATTTCGGCCGCGAGGCCTCGGTCGCCGTGCGCGAACGCATGGATCAGGGCCATCATTTCGTTCTTGTCGCGACGCCGGAGACGCGGCCCTACGTCCGTATGGTTGTCGATCGGCTGTTTCCGACCTTGCCGGTGCTGTCGCATCTCGAGATTGCGCGTGGCGTCGAGATCAAATCGCTCGGCGCGATCTCGTGACTGCGATCGGCTCGAACGCGGTCCTCGCCGTCTTCGTGTTGTTTTGCCGCATTGGCGCCTGCCTGATGCTGATGCCGGGAATCTCCGGGCCGCGCATTCCGGTCAAGGTCAGACTGTTCCTCGCTTTCGCCATAACGCTCGCGCTTGCGCCGCTTCTTTCGGGCGAAATCGGAACGGAGCTTTCCAATGCGGCGCCTTTCGCGCTGATGCGCACCATCGTCTCGGAGACCCTGATCGGCGGCCTCATTGGCTTTCTCGGCCGCATCTTTTTCGGCGCCCTCGAAACGTTGGCGAATGCGATCGCCATGGCGATCGGCCTTTCGAGCCCGCTGGCGCCCCTCAGCGGCGACGAACAAACGCCCGCCGTCGCATCGCTGATCTCGCTCGGCGCGACCATGGCGTTCTTTCTGACGGACCTTCATCTCGAGGTCTTGCGCGGACTCGTCGCTTCTTACGCGGCGTGGCCGGTGGCCGGCCTGTTCAATGCGCGGTTTGGCCTCGTGCAGGTCGCAGATTGTCTCGCGCGGGCTTTTAGCCTCGCGCTTCGGATCAGCAGCCCATTCATCGTCTATGCGCTGATAGTCAACTTGGCGATTGGTCTCGCCGCCAAATTCACGCCCCAGATTCCAATCTATTTCATCACCGTTCCCGCCGTCGCTGCGGGGGGTCTGTTACTGCTCTATTTCACCTGCAGACCGCTCCTTGAGATGTTCACCGCCGGATTCGCTACATGGCTCGCGTCGGGTTGAGCGGCCGTCTCTCAGGACAACCCGCGCCGTCGGATTTTTTTGTGCGACGCCAGCGCGATCCCGGCGACGGCCGGCGCAAGGCGGCTGGCGGCGGGTGCCGCCGGGACGCAGCTTTGCTCCCATGCGAGGCGGGGACCGATCGGTGAACAGGCGGCTCGCCAAAGCGCGACGCATTCTGGCCGCGCAAACCGGACTGGATCGCCTCGCCGCCTGGAAGCTCATCGATCTTGCGCACCAGGCAGCCGAGGTCGACGCGCGCCGCGTCGGACTGGTCGGCTTCCTTGACGCCGAGCCGGGCTTCGGCAGCCCTTTCGCCGGGGCGATGATGCGCAAGCTCGAGTCCCTCGAAGCCTCGCGCGCGGCGTTGCGGCTCGAACAGGCGGCGCAGGCCGAAAGGCGCCTCGCAGAGCGCACGCGCATGCGCTGCGCCGCCGACATCGTGAAGATGCTTGAAAGAGATGAGCGCCGACGCGACGAGCGGTTGCAGCTTTCTGAAGCGATCGACGCCTCGCTCGTCGGCTCGACGCAAGGCTCCGGCAAGTTGAACCGATCATCCTGAATCGACTTTGGAGGCAGGGAGAGCCGCATGTCGATCAATCCGGCTTCGGACATCGTGCTTGACGTTGCGAGGGCCGCCGATCCGGGCGCGTCTCTGGCGGCGATGCAGAGGCTGTCGCGGCTCGGCCTGGCGGAGCCCGCCACGGGCTTCGCCAGCGCGCTGGCGCAGACCGAGCCCGCCGAGCCCGGGGATGGCGAGTTGCGGGGCCGCATCGCCACGATGAATGCGGCGCCCGCTCCGGCGGCAGGCGCTCCGACCGATGATCGAGCGAAAGCTTACAAAGGCCTCGAACAACTCGTTCTGCAACGCCTCGTCGAGACGATGCTGCCAAACGAGGAAAGCGGCGTCTTCGGCTCCGGCACGGCCGGCGATGTCTGGCGGTCGATGCTCGCCGAACAATTGGCGAAGCAGATCGGCAAAACGGTCGATCTCGGGCTCGTCAAGACCGTAGCTGGGACCCACCGCGCGACGCCGGAAGCAGGTCACGCCGCCGCGCTCGCGGGCGCGCCGGCGCTGCGGCGGTCCTAGATGATGGCGAAGGGCCCATCTGCGATTTACGGCGATGGCGCGCCCATCAAACTGCGCGGCGCGAGCGAAGTCGCCACGACGGCGGCCGGCGCGTCGCCGGAGCCGCAGGCGGACGACGCCGCGCAACGCAACGCCATCGCCGACCGCGCGCGTGGGCGGGCGATGCTCGAGGCTTTCGTCAACGCCATCGAGCGGCTCGAAGGCGTTCTCGATCAAGAGACGCAAATGCTGGACCAGAACATGCCGATCGCTTTTCATGATTTCAATCACAGAAAAAGCCATGGGCTGCTCGAGCTCAGCCGGGCGATGATCGCCTGCCGCGCCCTTGACCGCTCGGCGTTCGACGCGGAGACCAGCGCCCCCCTGGCGCGCCTGCGCGTCAAACTCGAAAGCAATCTCGCCAGCCTGCAAACACATTTGACGGCTGTCGGCGAGATCGCGGCGGTCATCGCGCGCGCCATTCAGGACCATGAATTGGATGGAACCTACACGGCCAGAAGATCCGCCAGATGCGATCGGGGATGATTCGCCTGATTGCCAGCTGCGCCTGGATCTGCGCGGTGACGCTGGCGTCGGTTTACGCCGGCGCGTCGTATCGGGCCGGGGCGGCCTCGCAGAAGCCGCAGCAAATCGAGGGGCTGGACCACAAAAAGACTTAACCGATCAGCGTTCCGATGATCGCCGACGGCGTCGTCGCCGGCTATGTCGTGGCGCAATTCGTCTATCTCATCGATCCGCAGGCGCTGAAGCAGCTCTCGGTACCCCCCGACGTCTTCATCACGGACGAAGCATTCCGCATGCTTTACGTCGGCAAGGTGGATTTCAACCATCTCGAAAAATACGACGTGGCCGCCCTGACGAAAGAGCTTGTCAAAAAGGTCAATCAGCGTCTCGGCGGCGACATCGTCCAGGACGTCCTTGTGGAGCAGTTCAACTATGTGCCGAAGGACGACATCTCCAAATGACGGCGACCGTTGTCGCATGGTGGGCGAGCATCCGGAGGTTTCGAGCGTTGCGGCGCCGTGCGCCGGCGCGCCGTTCTTGAGGAAGGGGTAATCCGATGATCTTCGACAGGCTAACCTGGACGGGCTTCCTGATTGTCGCCGCAGGCTGGGTGCTTTTGCTTTCCGCCCCGCAGTTGAACGAAGCCGCGGCGCATTTGTCCGGGCGCCCACCAGAGGGGACGCCGCTCGTCAATGTGGCGGCGATCGCGCAATCGGCGATCATCAGCGGCTTCGGCGTCGGGATCATCGGCGCGCTGCAAACTGGATTTGGGGCCTTGAATTGCTTCTTCGCCGCCGTGCTTGCGCGCTCCGGGCAAGCGCGGGCGCAAACCGCCGCGCCGGCCGCTGCCTATCCGGTGGCGCAGACCCAGGCGCCGGCGGCGAATTATCGCGCAGCGGCGCAAACGCCCGCGCCGGCGGCCAAGGCGATCGCTAGGCAACAGCCGGCGCCGCCGAGAAAAATTCTCGAGCGCGGCTGGGTCAAGGACAGGGCCTATGTTCTCTTCGCCGACGGCAGCGTCGAGGTGGAGACGATGCTGGGGCGGCGTATTTTCCCATCGCTGCAGGAGGCCCAGGAGTTCATCGCGTAAGGCCCGGGTAGAAGGCGCGGGGCCGACGTAAGCAAAAGCAAGACGCCTGTGGCCGGGAAGGTTGCAAGCGCGATGGCGCGAAAGAGGTGGGACATGCGGAATGCGCGTAAGGCGCCGCTGCGGGTGGGCGGCGCGGAACAGGGTTCACGCGCGCGTTCGTCGCGGTCTTCGGCCACAGGGGCGCGCGCCCTTTTCGGCGCCGCTTTCGGCAAAAGCGCGCCCGCCAAAGCCGCCGCGGCCGCGCGTGCAAAGGCGGCGTCAGCGCACATCTTCGCTCTGACGGTCGATCATGGTCTGGTCGCCGCAGGGGTCGCCGCGGCGATCGGGTCGGCGGGCTTCGCAGGCTTCATGGCGGCGCGGGACAACAGCCATCCGCTGTTCGGCGGCGTCGAGCATCTGATGATTTTCGCGCAGCCGATCGGCGGCTCGGCAAGTCAGCAGCGGCGCTTGCTCGCGCAGGCGTCGACGCGGCCCTCTGACGATGATGCGACGGGCTCGATAAATCCGCCGCCGGTTCAGGGCGCCGATAATCAGGGTTCGACCGGGGGGCTTGGCAAGGGATATGTGCTGCGCTTCACGCGCAAGGGCGCCATTTTGGTGGAGGGTCCAAAAGGCTCCTATGCCGCGGCGCCGGGAGTTGTGCTTCCCGACAAAGGCCGCATTCTTTCGATTCAGAACCGCAACGGGCGCTGGGTCGTGCTGACGGAAAACGGCACGATTACGGAGCCGGCGCCGTGACGCGCCGAAGCCGCGGCGATTAATCCTTCACGGCGTAATAGCGCGTGCGCAAACATGTTAGCTGGGTGCGGCTGATCTTGCGCGGCCCTGCGCGGCGAACGAAACAAAGGCCGAGATCGAGATCCCTGCGCCACACGACGCGCGCGTCGCGCAACCGCTCGGAATCGTCCTCATAGAGCCGGATCACCGGCGGCGCCGGAATATCGCCAAGGAGGCGTACGCGGACGCCGTTCTCCGACCGGTCGTAGACCTGGCATTCAATCATGAACCCATTGTCAAGATCGAGGATTTTGCCGGAGCGCAATCGGGTTCGGCGCCGGCGCGCGGCGCGCCTGTCGGCCCCTTTCGGAACGAGTCGCACGCTATAGGCGAAATCGGCCCTCGCGCGCCCGCGGCCCAGATCCGCCACCTTCGCAGCTTCGAATACAGGGCCGTCCGACTCTTCATGCAGTCGATGGGTCATGGCTTTATTCCCGCGATGGGATCGGCGCCCGGACCGCGTTTTTGTCCAGCGCGCTATTCTATCGCGTTTTAACGAAGCCGGGGACGCGTTCAAAAATCGTGGTGAACGCGTCCTCCAGGCGCTCATGCTCCAGACGCGCTTGCGCTTGCCATATAGACTGGAATATAACTACGCGCGTTTACCGCTTCGCCTTCCGCGTCCGCTTTCACAGGAGATTGGCATGATCCCGTTTGCGCGGCGCGCGCTAGGAAAGCTCGCCCTGATCGCGGCGCTAGCCTACGCCGGTTTTCCTTTGGCGGCTTCGGCCGAAGGCCCGGCGCCAACCGCCGGCGCGGTGGCGACGACCACAGGCCCTACCGTGTTCGCGGCGGCCAGCATGAAGACCGCGCTTGACGCCATAGCCGCCGCCTGGAAGGCGCAGACCGGCAAGTCGCCGTCGATCGTTTACGGCTCCTCGGCCGTCCTCGCCAAACAGATAGAGCAGGATGCGCCCGCCGATATTTTCATTTCGGCGGACCTCAACTGGATGGACTATCTCGACAAGGCCAAACTGCTGCGGCCGGGCACGCGGCGCAACATTCTCGGCAATGAGCTCGTCCTCATCGAGCCGGCCGATTCCAACGTCGCTCTCAAGATCGGGCCGGGCTTCGACCTCGCCGGCGCGACGGGCGACGGCAAGGTCGCGGTCTGCACCATCGCCTCATGCCCCGGCGGCATCTACGCCAAACAGGCGCTGACCGGCCTCGGGATTTGGGACCAGGTGTCGCCGAAGCTTGCGCAGGCGGACAATATTCGCAGCGCGCTGAACCTCGTCGCGCGCGGCGAAGCCCATTTCGGCATCGTCTATGCGACGGACGCCAAAGCCGAACCCAAGGTCAAGGTGGTCGGCACGTTCCCGGCGTCATCGCACAGCCCGATCGTTTATCCGGTCGCCGTTCTGGCGTCTTCGAAAAACGCCGACGCCGAATCCTTCGTCGCTTTCCTGTCCTCGCAGGCGGCGACAAAGATTTTGCTGGACCAGGGCTTTTCCATCCTGTCGAAATAGGCGGCCCGGGCTGCAACCGGTCGCTTTGACAATATCTCGCGCCGGATCGAAAGGGCGCCGCGATGTTTGATCTGACCCCGGACGAATGGACCGCGATTTTCTCTCTAGGAATTGCGATTTTTTCTTAAAACTCCTGTCTCTACTCCCGCGCTTTTTAGACGGATCGCTAAACCAGCCGCGCCGCCGGGCAGCGTCATGCCGGCGCGAGCCGAGGGAAATAAACATTTGTAAAATCAAACGGTTAAGCTGTCTAGAAAGCATTACGAAAAATTAATTTTGAGCCGAAAGTCGAGCGAAATCAGTCATAATCAGTCGCTTTTAAAGGAAGTAAAGCGGAAACCTCAATTGAAACAGTGACTTGCCGCCTTTACGTCCGGCTGCTTCGCGCGTATTTAGGAAGGATCGAAGATAACGAGCGTGCAGGAGCAAGCTGAAATGCTCGATCATGAAATTGAAATGCACACGATTTAAGCTGTAGCGCGGAAAATGAGTGTCGGCGTCCAGCTTATCCGCAATCTAGCGACTGCGGGGGAACTGAAGACACTTCGCGTCGGCGGTCGCGTTCTTGTTTCGGCTTCTGAGTTTGAGAGGCTATTGGCACAAGGCGGGCTGCGTAACTCACGGCGCGGCGAGAATGGCAAGCGCAAAGCTGTACCAGCGGCGAAGGCGGCGCGGAAGGCGTGACGCCATGAGTGATCTCGACGCTTTTCCGCGCGCCCGAAATATCATGGACACGCTAGGCGCGTGCTGATCGCGTGGAGCCGAGCGGTGGTTGATCGGTGGGCGATGGCGGAAAGGTTGAGTGATGGGTGAAATGAAAAGACGACGATTAGCAATGGAGCGCATTATTCTTGAAGAGCAAGCAAAAACTGCCCGTGGCTGCGGCGATTGCTCACTGTGTTGTGAGGTCCTTAAGATCGATGAGTTGCAAAAACCAAAAGATCAATGGTGCAAGCATTGTCTTCCGGGCGCTGGCGGCTGCTCTATATACGAAACACGTCCCACGTGCTGTCGCACTTTTGCCTGTATGTGGCTTATCGACCCAATCCTCCCTGAAGAATGGCGTCCTACAAGATCGAAGATGGTGGTGCGCGTTGCTGCCAGCGAGAAACAAGGATGGCTATCCTGTGAGGTCCATGTCGATCCCGAATTTCCTGATATTTGGAAAAGCGAGCCATACCGTAGGCACTTAAGGGAATTAGCATACAAGGGCCTTGCCAAACCTGAGTTGCGAAACTCCGAGACTCGCACTTATGTTTTTAGCCGGGATAATGTTTATCTCATCCTTCCTAACGGGGATTATGACGTAACCAATAAAATGCATACCATCCTTCGGGCGGGCAAGGATGAATGGAATGTCATTTTTCTTTAAGGATAAGCCAGCAGGAAAAGAAGCTACAGGAAAAATGGAACAATTTGTAAAAACTCTTACAGGGACAGCGGGCTTGTATAACCAACCGGGACTAAGGAGGCGCGGTCAGTGGCGCGGCTTACAGACTCACCTACCGAAAAGTCTAGCCCGGCTGGGCTGCGCGCCGACGAGGCCGCAATCCGGCGCTTCCTCGAAATCCTACACGAGCACGCGGCGAGGCTCGCCGCTGACCGCCCCGGCGCGGGCCTCCTGTAATTGGTTTCATTTTGGCCGGCCGACGATCCGAGGCCGCCGCTCGTGCAGCGCTTCGAGATCGGCGACGTAAACGAGATGACCCGCGTCGCGCTGGCGACTTCGGAAGCCGGATACAACATTCATGTTGAGGGGCGCGCCATCCGCCGCGACCTAAAAGGGAATCAACGCGGCGGCATCGGCGACACGACGTTTGTTTTCGCGCTCGTCATTGATAATGATAACGATCGTGGCAAGGCGGCGAGCGTCCAAATTCCCGCCTCCCTGACCGTCCAGACCAGCCCCGGCAATAACCACCTTTGGCTCCTATTCGATCGGCCGATGACGGCGAAGGATGCGGCCGATCTCGGCGCGCGGCTCCTGCATTTCGCCTCTGGCGCCGACGCTTGCTCCGGCAAAGTCACCGGCGTTTATAGACTGCCTGGAACGCCGAATTTTCCGACACCATCTAAGGTCGCGCGCGGGCGCGTCCCTGTGCCGACTTTTATCCTCGATGTGTCCGAGTACAGGGCCAGCCCGGAAGCCCTGCGAGCGGCGCTCCCCGCCCCGCCGGCCGCGCCTCCGCGCGAGACTTTATCGACGCATGACAGCTATGACCGCATGGCCGCGACTTCGGCGCTGAAAACGATTCCGAACAATGACGAAGGCGTCGAATATGAAGATTGGAAAAATGTCATGATCGCGCTCAGCAACGCGGCGAAAAATGCCGACCCGAAAACGGCGGACGAATTTCGCGAGCTTGCCGACTGGTGGTCTTCGCAGTGCCGCCGATATAACCGGGCAAACCAGCATCGAGCGTGGCGCAATTTTACGCGCAGAGACTACAATGGAAACCTCGGCACGATCTACAATATGGCTTTCGAGCGCGGCTGGAATTGGCCGCGTTTTGAGCTACGATGCCTCGGCGTTTGGGCCAATCTAAGCGTGGATGAAATCGCCGCGCTGTTGATCGAGGATCGCGACCTAGCAGCGGCAAAAAAAGAGCGCCAATCCTGAACGGGGATCGATGGCGCTCTTGGTAGTCTGATGGTTAACGAAATGAGTTTAAACGAGAAAACCGCCTACATAAAGCTTCTACCCGCGCGCACAAGGGCGCTATTTAATAGACAACAGCTCGACGGCGAGTTTTCGCGCCTCGGCGAACTCTACCGGCTCTGGACGGCGCAGCGATGGGTTGATTCGCTGGCGCGGGGATGCGGCGCTGATTTGCCGTTCGATGACCCGCCGGAGGAGCCGAGGCCCGCGTTGACGGAGGACGTAAAGGCCGCGCGGAAAGAGTCAGCGAAGCACGCGAAGGCGCGCAACGCGAAATATGCGCAAAGAGAAGCCGCTCAGGCCGCCGGAATAGGGCACAATGGGCCTGATGATGAAAGCTCGCGCTACACCGAACTGGGCAACGCCCACAGGCTGGTTCGCCTTTTCGGCGAGGATATCCGCTATGTCCACGCGAGGAAATCCTGGTTCATATGGGACGGGGCATATTGGCGACGCGACGACAATGGAGAGATTATGCGCCGCGCCGAGGCGACCACTGAGGCGATGTTCGATTTAGCCAAATCGATCGCTGACGAGGCCGCCCGGACAGCATACCGGAAATTTGTCCTGAAGAGCCAGAGCAAAGGCCAGCTGGAAGCGATGATCTCGCTAGCGCAGAACCTTATACCCGTAGTGCTATCGGAAGACGATCTGGACGCCGACAACATGCTGCTTGGCGTCTCGAACGGAACGATTGAGCTAAAGACAGTGACTTTCCGGGAAGGCCGGCGCGAGGATTATATTTCCAAGCGCGCGGACGTAGCGTATGACCCGAATGCAATGTGTCCGCGATGGATCGAATTTCAAAAGAAGATTGCCGCTGACGACAAGGAGCTAATCGCCTACAAGCAGCGCGTGTTCGGGCTTTTGCTAACTGGGTTGATAGTTGAGAAGCTATTCATCGCGTATGGCGGCGGAGCAAACGGGAAGACAACCGAACTCGAAACGATCAGCGACATTTTAGGCGACTATGCTGAGGCGATGGATGCGAGCCTTCTTATTGCGACAAAAGAAGCCGGCAGCGCGACGCCAGAAATTGTCGCCTTAAAAGGCAAGCGCGCTGTCTTCATTAACGAGACGGACGAAAAGGACTATCTGAATGAGTCGCGCGTCAAATACCTGGCCGCGCCGGACATGCTCTGCGGCCGCAACCTCTATGAAAACCGGATCAAATTCAAGCCAACTCACAAACCGATTTTACGCACAAACCACAAGCCAAAAATTCGGGGAACCGATCTCGGCATCTGGCGCCGCATCAATTCAATTCCTTATGTCGTAACGATTAGTGACGCTGAGGACATAAAGGACTTCGGACCCACTGTGCTTATGCCCGAGGCTTCAGGCATCCTAAATTGGATGTTGGAGGGGTTACGGGCTTTTTTAAAGGATGGCCTCAAGCCGCCGAAATGCGTTCTCGACGCGACCGAGGCCTACCGCGCTGAACAAGATGTCGCGGGGCAATGGGTTGATCTTGTCTGCTTCAAATCGACAGTGGAGGGGAGCGCAAAGCTGTCAGGGCTTCATGCGGTATTTTCGAAATGGATCGAGGAAGAAATGGGATGGAAGCGCGCTCCGGGGCGCAAGATGCTGGCCGAAGTTTTGCGCACTCGCGGCTATGAATCCTGCCTCATTAAGGGGGTCACTCATTTTAAGGCATAGCCATGACGCTTTGAAGCGCGAGCTTGGCGGGTAGAGGAGGTAGAGGAGGACCGGGGTTTTACCCTAACTTCTAAGAATTCCCGAGAGAAAGTTAGGGTAAATCCCGGGATTTTCTCTACCTCCTCTACACGGCGGCAGCTTAACGGTAAGAGACCGTTTCGGCCAGATAATTCAATTGCTTAGATGCGGCAGGCGCGAGCTTCGCGATTAGATCGCCGGGCTTTGGACCCCTGTTTTCGGGCTGAAATCGCGGCGCGAGCTGCTAGAGCCGCCCGCCGTTGCCTCCAGCCCCCGGATACCGGCCCGACGCCTCTCGCTGGCGAGGCCCACACCGCCGCCCCGGCGCTGCAGGCCCGGCGCGACTTCCGCCGGCCGCGAAGGGCGGGCGAGCGCAGCGGACCCGAACGCGGCGGACCCGGCAATGAAAATGTGATGGTTTAGATGGCCTCCCCGTCGGAGGGGAGGGGAACTCGGTCTTCTTCCAAAAACTCCCAAGCGCCGTCGAGTTGGACCAGAGCGTATCGTGTGCCCCGCGCGGTGCCTTCTGTCTTTTGAACGCTCAGGAGTCCGACGTTAAAAACCAACGTCGGCTTCCCTCGCCCGACGAGTTTTTGCCTATGGTGGCCGAGATAGCAGACGAAGCCGTGCCGCTCGATGTCTTTGCACAGCGCGGCGACGCTGCGGGCATAGTCGAGCCGCTGAGACATGCTGCTATCGTCCCAAATGTCATCAAGGTCTTGTATATATTGTCCGAAATCGTGGCCGCTATTTCGAGAGCTTCTTCCTTATCAACGTCGCTTGTGTCGAAGCGAAAAGCGTGGCGCTGAGCGAATGCGTTCATGAAATCGCCCGCCGTATGGATCGGATGGGTCGGAACCAAAACCATCTTGCGCAAAGCGCGATGCATCTCCGCGTGGGTGCGCGCTTCTTGTTCTGGGGTTAGTTTCTCAAAAACTTTCACATCCATCTTTAGCGCTCTTGCGATACTTCGAAGCGTTTGCTCATCCGGTCGATGCCGCCCGCTTTCGACTTTCTCGATGGTACGGGTAGTAAGGCCCGCCGCGTCAGCAAGGTTTTCCTGTGTCAGTCGAAACGTCTTTCGCAGAGATTTGACTTGTTGAGCTATATAGGCGGGGTCTCGTTGCATAGTTTCCATGATCGCGCTCCATCGGCTTCCGATGCAACGATCTTGTGCCAGCTCGGCAAGAATATCCCCGAATGTCCTCCGAACGCTGTCCGAACCGGCCGGCCGAGATGGGCCGATTCCAGACCGGCAGCTTTCGGTCGGCGTGAGGCGGTAAACTGCCAGCCCTCCGGGGCGAGGTGAACATTCGTCATTTGCTATCGCCAAGGCCCATACATCTCGACGTGCCGATGCTTCGGCGCGGGCCTATGCCAACATCACCGAGCCGGTCGCCGCTGTCATCGACGAGGCGCATACCGGACACATCAACGGTGCCCCCGGACCATCCTTCGCGCTGATCCACAAAGTCTGTTGCTAAAATAGCACGCCATTGGCTTCTAATGGGCCGGCTTGCTGGATGTATTCTAAAGTAAGATGTAGCATACAATGATTCTAATTCTTGCCATACTATAGTTTTGTTGACGCTCGACTTATCTGGTTCTACAAATTTAATGTGGCCACATCGAGGACGATGCCCTCAACGCAGGGTCTCGCGAAAATCGCCGGCCATGCGGCTCCAAGGCGATCGACATCGTTTCAAATCAATATCTCATTGACCCGGACGAATTCTTCTTTCGCCTAAATAATTATGTTTTCACCGACGACGCCCAGCTAATCACTGCTTCCGGAGGTGCCTCCTACCGCTGGCAAGGAACTCTCGCCAGCGTTGATTTTATCGCCGGCAGCGGGCTGCGCACCGGGTTCGGTAATTTGCAGAGCGTGCAGCCCTATACCCAATTCAACGCCTCGCTGTCACAGGACTTCGACGTCTGGCAAAACAAAAAGCCGCTCAATTTACGCCTTACGGTCGTCAATCTCCTCGATACCCTTTACCTGCTTCGGAGCGGCGACGGCGTCGGCGAATTCGCCCCGCAATACGGACCGCGCCGCGGCTTTTTCGCCACGTTGACGCAGAATTTCTGAGCGCTGGTGCCAGGCGCCCTTCTCTGGCGCAAAGCCGTCTACTGCAAGCACGAAAGCTTAGTTGCCGGCGCTGGCCCCGCATATACCGGAGGACGCAAGTCCGCTTTGAAAAGGCGCCGCAATTTGGTTGAGCGGCCGACTTGGGCGCGTCTCGGCCGCCGGCACGCTTGATCCGAAGGGCTGGACTCCACTTTGACATGGGCGCTAGCCGCCCCGGCTTCCGCCGCCAGAGGCGCGCTAGAATTTTAAACGCTGCAACGGGTCCTTCCTAGAGGCCTCACACCACGCGGCGCCGCCGCCGCCGCCTGTCGGGATGTTTTCAAACTTTTAAACCATATCACTTTACCTCGAAAACAAAGTGTATGTTGTTCGCTTTGCTTCGCAAATTCAGGTTGCGGGGCCGAAAATTAGGCCTTTTCAATTAGAACAGGCTATAGTATCCTCTTTCGGCCTAATACAGCTGAATTTTGCACTTATGACAGAACAACTTATGGAAGCGTCAGAAGACATCGGCGTGATCCGTGGCATCCAAGCGATTGCCGAATATCTTGGCCTCAGCTTCACATAAACGGATCGACTAGTCAAAAATGGCATAATCACCGGCACAAAGCGTGGCCTCACCTTTCGCGATTTTTTGACCAGTCGCGATACACTCAAACAATTCATCCGCGACCTGACCAATGCCAATAAAGCCGAGCGGCGCAGAATCGGCCTAAAGAAGGTCGAGGTTGTTCAGCTTGGCAAGGGCATCAAGGACCGCGAAATCCAGGCGCGGATCGGCGAGTTGCACAAAGTCGCTGGGCCGCGACGCTCCATCCGCCATCGCTGGTCTCGATGATGATCCATCCGACATGGACGATGACTCATGACTGGGCTGCATGAATTTTATCTCGCCAAATGCGACGAAGCCCGCACAATCGCCGCGGCGCGCGAAAAGCGTCGCAAATCTCGCGCTCGCCTGCATCTTGTCGAGACGCCCATCATCGAGCCACCGCTGCGGCTGGAACCTCATGACATCGGCGCGGCGATGGGCCAGCGTTTCGCAGCGCCCCTGAAGCCACGGCGGAGCGCACTGTGACCCGCCTCGTCGCCTCCATCAAAGCGATGCTCGCCGCCCGCGCCGCGCGCCCGCGTCAGGGAGAAGCCATCGCATCGATCGCGCTGCGGGCGCGCCTGTTCCGTCTGGCACAAACCTCGAAAGAGCATAAGGCCGACACTCCGTTTTACGGTGTCCTGGTGCCGCAGCGGAGGCCGCGCGAATGACCAGCAACTCGATTTTTTTACTCGATGACCCCGCCGCGATCCGCGCGCTGCACATTGAGCGCGCCGTGCTGGATTCGCAAGACCGCGCGCGCCATATTCTCGATCATCCCGCCGCACAACCAAATCGTCATTACACGATCGCCCGTCTACTCGCGTTCGAAACCGATCTTTCCGCCACAGTCTGTCGCGATATTTTGAGCAGGTTGAAATGAGGAAAACAACATGACCAAAGATGATCTGCAATTTCATATCGAACAAGATCGCAAGCGCGTTCGCGCAATCCTAACACTTCCAGAAAGTAAAGGCCGCGAAAAGTTGGCTCAGGTTCTGGCCTATCAGGCCAACATGTCGGTTGACGCAGCGTGCGCCACGCTGAAAGTTGCGCCCTTGCCGCCCGGCGTCGAGACCACAGAAGTCGAGGCCACCAGCGAATCGGCCATGTTCGACTGGGGCCGCGCCGCCGCGGTCGCGCTCGGCGTCGGCAAGCCGACGAAAAAAGAGAAAGCCGCGCCATCGCTCGGGGAAGAGGAACTCGAAAACCGCGACGGCGACGACGATGAATCCGAGGACGCGCCCGAGACGTGCGATCCCGAAGACGCGAACCAATCCGCCGCTCCCGGCGACGATGATGACGACGACGAAGGCGAGCCGAGGAAAAAACGGGCTAATACCACTGGCGTCTGGTCGCGAAAGGATTTCGCCGAATACGATGCGGGCGCGGCCTGCGCGAAGCGTCTTTATGGCAGGTGAGGCCCGATGACAGCCGTCGGGAACCTTCGCATCGCCCTTAAAGGTCTGGGCCCCGCGAGCCGGCGCTATCGCGTCGCACTCCTGGACCCGGTCAGGCGCAATGCGCCGAAGTCGGTTGATGCATTAGCAACGCCGAACGGTGTTCGAATCTATGATCGACAAACAACACACGAAGGCACAAGACAATGCGCGTCACGCATAACTCATTCAACGTCAGGTCAATCAAAGACGGTCAGCTCAACTCTTTCCCAACGCCATGCGAGACTTTGGCAGAAGCCCGCGAACTCGCGACGCGAAGAGCAGCAATGTCTAATCGTCCGCTCACGATCGTAGAGTTGGATTTCAGGCAACGGATCGAGGAATACGCTGATGAAAGAAACGCTATCATCATAGAGGTGGTGCGAATCGAAAACATGACCAAAAGAATATTTGAATGAGAATCCAGCGTCGCTGCCTGCATCCTGGCCCGGTGGCGCAACTCAGTTTGTTGTTTTCTCCTTGCGTAAAGAAAGAACGTGGTTACATTGAACTGTTGGCTGGAAGCGCCACAAGATGAAAAACTCAAGGGAAATTTTAATATCAGACCAGAGAGAAGGGATTCAACCAGCGAGGCGCCGGGTAGAGGCGTTCAAGGCGAGTTGGATAAGGGCGAATGGCCCTATCTCATCAAGGGGCGCTTGATTCTTTCCGCGCCAAGAAACGTAGAATGGCGTCATCTCGCTCTTGTGAAATGTTGAACGGAGACCCGTTCAACTTGTCCGAACCCAACTTTTTCTTTCAGGGCTTGCGCATTTTGGCGCTCATGCAGTGTCATTTCCGCCAACGCTATGGCTTCGCTATGGCTTCGGGGCCGATAAACGACGAGGTCTCCGATCAGGACCGCGTCAGCGGACCTTCCGCATGACTGCTTCGTCTCGCGAGCATCCATTGAGAATGGGCCGGAGCGCGCCATCAACGGCCGATCGAGTGTTCAGGAACAACCGGACGGGGCCGGAAGCGGAACGACGACTTTCGGTGGGCCGCAAGTGAAAACGGGCATCGGGGTTCTAGTTCACCAGCCGCTTTCGACCTCAAAGCCGCGCGAGGAAACATCACGAGCGCTGCGCAGCCCGCGTGGGGGCTAAGCTGCTGGTGAAAGTCAGCGCTATAGCCTGGCTTATGAAGGAAACGGGGACGCTGTCGGCCCGCACAGGCCTGCTTATGTGGCTTTGCGGCCACAAGGCCGAGAGAATCAAAGCATCAGAGTGCGATCGCGACGGCCCTTTCTTGACAGCGCCAATCATGATGTAACTATATAACATTACTGCTCAGATGCCGCCGGGGTCGCGGCGCGTGCGCCTGTCCGCGGTCGTCACTGCAAGATGCGAGAGATAAGGGGTCACTATGTCCAGCCGTACCGGGCGCGCGCTCCTTCTGAGCGGTTCCGCCCTCGCATCGCTCTATTGCCTCGGCGGAACGGCCTCCGCGCAAACGGCTGCCACCTTGCCGCCAGTGGATGTGGTCGCGCCGGGGCCTGGCCAGCCGGCCGCCGAGACGCCCGAAGGCGCCTCGGCGCGTGAACTGGTGGAAAAAGCCAAGGCCTTCGACGCTGCGCGCGCCAATTTGTACACGACCATCGGGACCACATCCTACGCGATCAGCCACGACGACATTCAGTCGCTGCCGCAAGGCACAAACCAGCCGGTCGAGAGAGTGCTGCTGGAGGCGCCTGGGGTCTCGCAGGATTCCGCGGCGAGCGGCCTGCTCCACGTCCGCAACGATCACGCCAACGTGCAGTTCCGGATCAACGGCGTCATGCTGCCGGACGGCGTCACCGGCTTTGGCAGTATCTTGGACACCGCCCTGATCGGCAATGTCTCCCTCGTCACTGGCGCCCTGCCGGCGGAATTCGGCCTCCGCACGGTCGGTCTTGTTGACATCACGACCCGCACAGATGTCTTCAATAACAGCGGCAGCATCAGCGCTTACGGCGGCAGCCGCGGGACGTTCGAGCCGAGCCTCGAATACGGCGGCATAGCCGGGGGCAACTGCGGGTCCGCGACCCAAGCTCTGGCGCTGTCAAATGCGAATTGCTTTAAGGGCGTCCAATATTACTTCACGGGACGTTATGTGCAGACCCTTGAGGGGATCGAAAACTCGACGCCGAGCGTAAACCCCATCCATGACTTCTCCCAGCAGGAGAAGGGCTTCGGCTATATGTCGGCGTTTATCGACGACAGCACCCGGCTCAGCCTGATCATGGGGACGGCGATCAACGCCTTTCAGATTCCAGACGTGCCGGGCCAGCAGGTCGGGCAGACAGGAAATCCCCCCATCACCAATGCGTTCGGCGTCACCAATTTCGATTCCTCGCTACTCAACGAAACCCAGACCGAGGTGACCCATTACGGGGTGCTGGCGCTGCAGAAATCCGTGCCCGGTTTCGACGGGCAGCTTTCCTATTTTACCCGCTATAATAGTTTGCAGTTCGATCCGGACGTCGTCGGCGACCTGCTACTCAACGGCATCGCCTCGCAGGTGACCCGCACATCGTACACCAACGGCGTCCAGGGCGACGGCTCGTTTCGGGTCGACCCCGCCCATACCGTTCGCACCGGTTTCGCGGTCAGCGCCGAACAGGCGAACGTTCAAAACTACTCAATCGTCGAGCCTTGCGCGATCTGCGACGGCACCGATAATGGAGCGCCCGAGGGAATAGTCGATTCAACCTCCAAGCTCGGCTTGCTCATGGGCGTCTATGCCCAGGACGAGTGGAAAATCAACGATCAACTCACGATGAATGGCGGCCTGCGCTACGACCAGATGTATCAGTTTGTCAACGCCAGTCAGCTCAGCCCGCGCCTCAGCCTTACCTACCAGCCATCCGAAGACACGACATGGCACGCCGGCTATGCGCGCTATTTCACGCCGCCAGTGCTGGTCGAGGCCGCGCCGGCCAATATCGAGTTGTTCCGCAACACGACGGGCGCGCCATCCCAGTTTCTCGCGGATCCGGTGCTGCCGGAGCGATCGCATTATTTCGACGCCGGCGTATCGCAGAAGATTCCCGTGCGATGCAGCGAGCTGGCGCCGCTCATGCCCGCGCCGCCTCCCGTGGAGCAGCAAGACTGCGGCGCTCTCGAGCTCGGCGTCGACGCTTATTACAAGCTCGCGACCGACCTGATCGACAACGGAAATTTCGGTCAGGCGCTGGTCCTCAGTGCATTCAATTACGCGCGAGCCTATAACGAGGGGATCGAGCTCAAAGCAAAGTTTGTCAGCGGCAATTTCGAGGCTTACGGCAATCTCGCCGTAGCCCAGCAGAAGGCCACCGACGTGGTGTCGAACCAATATCTGTTCGACAACACCACGCCGCTCGCCGACCTCGGCGGCCTCACCGAATTCCAATACATTCAAACGCACTATATCTACACTGACCACACCCAGATCGTCACCGGCTCGGCCGGCGCGTCCTACCTCTGGAACGGCACACGCTTCAGCGTCGACATGTTCTACGGGAGCGGCCTGCGCAGCGGCGACGCCAACATCGGCACCGTGCAGCCTTACGCGCAGTTCAACGTCGGGCTGACGCATGTGTTCACGGGCTGGGACATGAAGCCGCTGACGCTGCGCTTTGACGTCGTGAACGTCTTCGACACGCTCTACCAGATTAGGAGCGGAAGCGGCATTGGCGTGTTCGCGCCGCAATACGGGCCGCGGCGGGGCTTCTTTGCCGGACTCTCGCAGAAATTTTGAAGAGGGCTTGTTTTTGGGGTTCTATTGTGCAGCCTGTCCTGTACTGTCTTACGCAATCGACGTGCCTGGCCCGCGCTCCGACTACAAGCTTTGGCGGCCAAAAGCCAGCGGGGATCTTTATAGCCCATACTTGCCGTCTAGCAGCGGCCGCGGACCGGCAGCATGGTCTAATCGGCCGCGACCCCTATTCGCGTGCAAATTAGAAGAAGTTCTGTGATTTTTAAGCTACTGTCGCTGCTGGATGTAAACCGAGCCTGTCGCCTCAACTTCATCACACGCCGATCGGCTCGTCCAACGCAGTGTCATCCGTTGCGGCTGCAGCATCTCGGCAATTATGACAAAGCCCCTCGACTTCGACAATCTGACGTTGGGCCGAGAAGCCGCTCTGTGCAGCGACGTCCTTGAGCAACTTGCCGAGGCTGGCGTTTTCCACCTCATCGGTTCGCCCGCAGCTTTCGCAGATCAGCAGGATTCCTTGGTGGGGGTGGCCTAGATGTTCGCAAGGAGCATAGGCATTGCGGCTCTCAATCTTGTGAAGGAAACCTTGTTCAAGAAAAAACTCGAGGGTTCGATACACCGTCGGAGGAGCCACCTTTTTGTCCTGCGCGCGCGACATTTTGTCGATGATCGCATAAGCGCCAAGAGGCGCCGGCGCTGTCGCGATAATATCAAGTATCTGCCGCCTCAGCTTGGTTAGTTGAAGTCCTGAAGCCACGCAGGCATTCTCCACCTGCGCACCCCAATCCGGTTTCGCTTTTCCGATCTGCTTCATGACATTGCGCCCTAATCCTGCCGACGCATCTAATCGCGGGTCGCGACTCTTCGTCTAGCTCAACGCCCATTGGCCGGCTTGCCTAATGCTCTGATATAACATATCACGATGGTCCCGTTCGGGAAACCCGAGATTATCCTCAAACGGAGCTTCTAACGATGAAATCACTCCTATTGGCTGCCGCGGTGTTGGCTGCGGCGACGGCGGCGCAGCCGGCTTTCGCGGACCCGATTGCTGTCGTCGCCGCCGAGAATTTCTATGGCGACGTCGCTCAACAGACAGGCGGCGACTACGTTGCGGTCACGAGCATCTTGTCGAACCCCGACCAGGACCCGCATCTGTTTGAGGCGAGTCCGTCGACGGCGAAGGCCCTGGCTGGCGCAAAGGTTGTCATTGTCAATGGCGCTGACTATGACCCCTGGATGGAGAAGCTGCTGAAGGCTAATAAGACACCTGGCCGGAAAGAGATTCTGGCGGCGGCGCTTGCCGGCAAGAAGGTCGGCGACAATCCGCACCTCTGGTATAACCCGGCGACGGTTAAGGCGGTGGCGAAGCAGCTGAGCGTCGATCTCGCAAGCATCGACCCGACGCACAAAGCTGACTATGAGAAAGGCGCGGCTTCCTTCGTCGATTCGCTTAAGCCGTTAGACGCCAAGATCGCCGAGATGCATAAGAAATACGCGGGCAGCCCCGTCACAGCGTCCGAGCCCGTCTTCGGCTACATGGCGGAGCTTCTGGGTCTCAAAGTCCACAACGAAAAATTCGCCCTGGCCGTGATGAACAATACAGAGCCAAGCGCATCCGAGGTGGCCGCCTTCGAGAACGACCTTAAGGGCCACAAAGTTAAGGTGATGCTTTATAACGCGCAAGCGAGCGAGGCCTCCGTGCAGCGGCTGGTTCAAATGGCCAAGGATGAGAAAATACCCGTGGTCGGCGTCTCGGAGACGGAGCCTCCGGGCGTAACCTACCAGCAATGGATGACGTCGCAGCTCGATGCGCTGGACAAGGCTCTTTCCGGCGGGGAGATGTGAGCGCACTGTCTTTCGACAAAGTTACGATCAATCTTAGCGGCCGAAACGTTCTTTCGGCCGTCTCGTTCTCGATTAAAGAGGGAGAGTTCGTCGCCGTGCTTGGCCCGAACGGGTCCGGCAAGACGACGCTGATGCGCGCCGCATTGGGTCTGATCCCGGTGGAAACCGGGACAATCCAAGTTTTGGGCGGCCGCGCCTCTCGCGGAAATGGCAAAATCGGTTACATGCCCCAGGCCCGCGCCAGTCTCGCCGGCCTCCGCTTCACAGGATGGGATTTTGTGGCGTGCGCCGCCGGCGGACAGCGGTGGGGGATTCCCCGACTCAGTTCGGCCGAGCGGCAAGACGTCGAACGGGCCCTGGAAATGGTTGGGGCAACCGAGCTCGCGCGCCGATCGCTTTCCGAACTGTCGGGCGGAGAGCGCCAGCGCCTCTTCCTTTCGCAGGCGCTGCTCGGATGCCCCAGGCTGTTGTTCCTCGACGAACCCATGCTGAATTTGGATCCGACACGTCAAAGGGATGTCGTCGAGATCGTCGGCAAACTTAAAAAGCAGCTCGGGATCACGGTGCTATTCAGCGCGCATGAATTGAATCCACTACTCAACTCGATCGATCGCGTGCTTTATCTTGGCGGCGGAAATGCCGTGCTTGGCGCTGTCGACGAAGTCATTACAAGCTCCGTCTTGTCGCGCCTCTACGGCTCCGACATTGAGGTCTTACGGGTCGGCGGCCGGATTTTCGTTATGGCCGGTGAGTTCGACATCGAGCGGGACGATCACCGTCACCATAATCATAATCATGGCGGCCAAGGCGACACGCCGCATCGAGACGTTCGGAACCGTCATGTTTGAATATGATTTCATGCGGACGGCTTTCGCAGCGTCAGGCGTCGCCGCAATCCTGGCGGGCATCGTCGGCTTCTTTCTGGTCATGCGCGGCCAGACGTTCGCCGGGCACGCGCTCTCACATGTCGGCTTCACGGGCGCGACCGGCGCGGTCCTCATTGGCGTCTCGCCGCTATGGGGCCTCGTCGGCTTTACTGTGCTAAGCGGCTTTGCGATGGGCATGCTTGGAGAAAAGCTAAGCGGCCGCGATGTCGCCATTGGCATGATGCTATCCTTGGCGTTGGGGCTCGGCCTGTTATTCCTGCATTTCTATACGGCCTATGCTAGCCAAGCTGCGGCATTGCTCTTTGGCAATGTTCTCGGCGTCAGCAACGAGGCGCTGGCGACGCTCGTAGGGCTCGCAGTCGTCAGTTTGGCGGCGCTCGGCGCAATTGCCCGCCCGCTCATATTTGCGAGCCTTCAGCCGGAGCTTGCCGAGGCCAAGGGCGTGCCGGTTCGTACGGTTGCGACGGCGTTCCTAATGATTGTCGCTATCGCCGTTGCCGAATGCGCGCAGATTGTCGGCGTACTCCTTGTGTTCACTTTGATGGTGGGGCCGTCGGCCGCGGCGCAACGATTTACTCGGCACATTGGAGCAGGGGTCGCTCTCGCAGCGGCGCTCGCGCTGATAGAGGCTTGGGGCGGCCTTATGCTTGCCTATTACACCGATTGGCCAACGAGTTTCTGGATCACAGCCTTGTCAGGCTGCATTTATTTTTTAAGCTTGTTGAATTTGAACTCCGTCACGTTGCGGCGCGCTAAACAGGGCCGCGAACGATCGGTTTAGAGAGCGGCTCTCGTCAACAAGCCGATCATGGTTGACACGCATAATCCATTATTCCATAGTTCGATGGAATAATGGATTATCTGAGGGCGGTCAGATTGGAGCCGGAGCGACGTCAGCTCGAAATGGCGGCGGAGATACTCGGCGCTCTGGCTGATCCGCAGCGGCTCCGCGTGCTGATCCGTCTCGCCGATGGTGAACTTAACGTCGGCCAGCTCGCCGAGCTGGAGCAGGAAAAGATCACGACCGTGTCGGCCCGTCTCAAGGTTCTATCGGCGGCCCGCCTGGTTAAGCGGCGACGGGTTGGACAGAAGATCATCTATGCGATCGTCGACGCGCACGTCCTGAACCTCGTAAACAACGCCATCGCGCACGCCTGCGAGACCCACTGACCCCAAGCCTGGATCAAAAGGCAAGCCTAATCCAAAGGAAGGAGCATTTCATGACGACCCGTCCGACACATGCCGAACACGCCCATCATCATGGCCCGACCTGCGGTCACGTCGCGCTGAAGCACGGCGACCATATCGATTATTTGCATGACGGCCATCTGCATCATCAGAATGGCGACGCCGTCGATGAGCATGTGATCGAAGTGACCGACAAGAACCCGAGTCGCTGCACGCCTGAGTTTGGGCACCAAGGCCACGAGGCCGGTCATGTCCATCGCTCCGGCTGCGGGCACGAAGCGGTGCCGCACGGCGACCACACCGACTACCTCGTCGACGGCCGCCTGCATCACCCGCATGGCAACCACTGCGATGATCACGGACCGGTTGACATAGTCTCCGGCAACGCGGGAAGCCGTGCCAAGACTTCCTGATATCGGATGACCGGCGCTGCATTTGCGGCGTCGACTTGTCGGCTCTCCCGGTCCGGCAGGACGCTCAGAGCGAAATGGTTGTCCAAGACCACTCAGCGAACGTCCCCTTTCCACCCACCGCGGCTCAGTAGTTATGCTTTGATGTGGTGTCCGGTTGAAGAAGCAGCGCGACCCTGGCCAAGGGCGATCACGGGCGCAAACGAGCCGAAAGCAGCCGGACATATTTCGGCGATCAGACAGCGAAAAGTCGAGTTAGTTGGAACACGTTTCAGGACGTTGTCCCCTTGCAACGCGTGGCGAGAGCCGCCGTTGACTTAGCTCTCGTTATGGAGACGGCCGACCACTCTACGATTTAGCGTCACATATGGAAGCGGTACCGCGGCGCGATCTCTTGCCCGTCAGGTACGTATTTCAGGACCTCGCCCACATTCCGCGCTGCTGCGATCGCGATCGGCAACCCGTTGTCGAACTGAGTGTTATTCCAGTTCATCTTGGTCAGCGCCAGTGTCTCGCCCGCCACGTACTGGAGCGGTTGACCAGTGCCGGCAGCGCAGCATCAGCGCGCTCACAATGCCCTCAAATTGACTGCGGGTCACGCGCCGCTGGGAACACCTGGCCTCGAACTAGCTTTTTACTCTCGGCGCCCGCGTTGATTTTTTCGCCGCCTGTTTATGGCGTCTCCGCTTCGTCGTCATAGACGATCGCGATTCCGCATGGCGGAGCGCATGATGGCGCGGGTTGTTGAAAATAACGGCGAGCGCGACGGCGAGCGCGGCGATGAGGCCCAAGACGACGGCGGCGACGAGTATCGCTTCCATGTTCCCCTCCCGAAAGCAGGCTAACCCTCGAACGGGCTGTCATCCCCTTGGGATTTTAGCGCGGATTTTGCGATTGGAAATGCGAACTTGCCCCCCGCCCGGTACGTGTTCAACGGGGATATATAGGCTCGAATTGATTGCCCGCGATCCGCAGAGAGTTGAGCTTGCCGGCTAGGCTTTTCGGTTTGCCAGACTTTATCGGGACTTAAGGACGCTGCCGATTTTAAGCCGCCTTCCGCGCGCGCGAGCGCCGGGCCGGGCGTATCCGTACCGCCCGCGCCTCACACGCGGAGCGGGCTGCAAATCAGCCTATTTCGATGATGAAGGCCCTTATTGCGGCGGGCGAGGGTACAAATCGAGGCGAAATATTGGGAGGCCAGCGGTCACTGCAAATCGCGACCGCCGAGAACGCAATGCGGAGCGAGCTCCATTTTCTCGCTTCTGCGGTTTTGATCTCGGCTATGGTAACGCCTCAACTGTGCTGGAAATTCTCATTTATGAGCCTCGAGCCCTGCCCGTCATGCGGCCATCTTGCCAGCCCCGAAGCCGTCGCCTGCCCGTCATGCGGCGATCCACTTGCAGCCAGGAGGAAGAAAAAAGCTAAGAAATCGGCTGGCACTGGATGCGGTATCATAATAATACTCTAGATTGGCTTTTTGATGATCGTAGCCGTCGAGGGGAACAGGCTAGAGGAAGCAGAGAAGGCGAATCCGACTTGCGTTTCAGATTATACAAAGTGCAAAAATAATCAAGAACTTGTAGAGAAGCACAAGAATAAAGATCACATTAGTCTACCCGTTGAATGCGAAGCTGCTGCAAAACGCTTTGCAAAATATGGAGAGCCTAACTTTCCATTCATTCCATTTGGTCAATATTTCTATGGTAGCTCATATATTGATAACGGTAAGGCAATACTTATTGAAGATGGGGCGACATTTAAGAACGGCTTTGGAGCGGACGAGCACGTTACGGTCAGATGCGAATACGACCTGAAAAATGATATTGCAGACGTAACGATCATTCCAAAGGATTAATGTCAAAACGCCAGGGCTCTACGTGGTCCCCGCCGAAGGCCCGCGACCACTGAAGCGCGGGCAAGCCGAGTTTCCGAGGCAGCCCAAACAGCAGGTGAAATGGGCGGGTCGCGATCGGACAGCGCCTGTTTTCACGCCGTCAAATACGCCGCCCATTGCTCCATTAGAACCCGCCGCTTTTCGAGCGCGTCACTTCTTGAATAGGCGCGTTCCGTCGCCGACCCGGTCGCGTGCGCTAATGCCGCCTCGGCGATCTCGCGCGGCGTATTCGTCATGTCTGCCGTCCAATCTCGAAATGAAGACCTAAAGCCATGAGGCGTGGCGCTTTCGACGCCGAGGCCGCGCAGTGTCTTAACGATCGTCGCGCTGCCCATCGAGCCGCCGCCGCGCGCGCCGGGAAAGACGAATTCATTCTGCCGGATGCCACTCAAGCGCCTTAAGAGCTTGATCGCCTCGCTGCTCAGCGGCACGCGATGCTCGACGCGGGCTTTCATTCGTTCGGCCGGAATAGTCCATGTCGCTTTTTCGAGGTCGAATTCGCTCCACTTCGCGCCGATCACTTCGCCGCGCCGGGCCGCCGTGAGGATGATCAGCCGCAAGGCGTATATCGCGACATTCTCGCTATTGCTCGCCGCCAGCATCCGATAGAAGGCCGGTGTGTCCGCATATGGCATGGCCTCTAAATGCTTCTGCTTCGCGATGCGCTTGACGGATGGAAGCACGTTCGACAAGTGACCGCGCCAAGCGGCCGGATTTTCGCCCGATCGATAGCCTTTGACCTTCGCGTAATTCAAGACTGCTTCAATCCGGGCGCGCACGCGGCCGGCTGTCGTCGGCTTCTCGCTCCAGATCGGCTCCAGGGCGGCGCAAACGAGCGCCGTGTCTATTTCGCGGACGGGCTTCGATCCGAACACTGGCGAGGCATAGGCGCTCAGCGAGGACAGGAATTGATCGGCGTGCGCCTTATTCGTCCATGCCGCCTTGTTCGCGTTGAAGTAGCTTCGCGCGCACTGGTCGAACGTCTTTTCGGCTTCCTCGACGGTCGCGCGCAGCCGCCTCTTTTCGATCAGCGGATCGCCATCGCTATCGACGATCGCGCGCGCCGCGTCGCGCCGCCGCCGGGCCTCGGCGAGGCTAATGCGGGCCAGCGGCCCCAGGCCCATGCAGCGCTCCTTCCGCGTCATTGGGCTTTTAAAGCGGAAGTACCACGACTTGCGAAGGCTCGCTTTGCCGTCCATAATTTGAAGGTAGAGGCCGCCGCCGTCGGGATAATCGCCAGCCTCCGTGAAAGAGTTTATCATCTTCGCTGTGAGCCGGTTTAGCGTCGCCATTTTTACGAAACTCCCGTGGCCGTTGTCCGGGAAAACTCCCGTTAAAACTCCCGCGAGCTTCTAATAGCTTCGCATGCTTAAGTAAACTTCCCGCTGCTTATAAATTCGTAAGTGGTTGATTTAAATGGGTCTTATGCTATGTACGATAGCTTACAGCTAGCGCTTACCCCGGACGAATGGACCGCGATCTGGCTGTCGCTGCGGATAGCGGTCGTCGCCACTCTGGCCAGCCTTCCATTCGGCATTTTCACCGCCTATGCGCTGGCCCGCTGGAATTTCCCGGGCAAGACGCTGGTTAACGGCTTCGTCCATCTGCCGCTGGTGCTGCCGCCGGTGGTGACCGGCTTCATCCTCTTGATCCTGCTCGGCCGCAGGGGCGTTTTCGGACCGTTCCTGTCCAGTATCGGCATCGTCCTGTCGTTCCGCTGGACCGGCGCCGCCGTTGCCTGCGCGGTGATGGGGTTTCCATTGATGGTCCGCGCCATGCGCTTGTCCTTCGAGGGCATCGACCGGCGGCTCGAACGGGCCTCCGGCAGCCTTGGCGCCAGCGGCCTCTGGACGTTCCTTCTGGTTAGCCTGCCGCTGGCGGTTCCCGGAATCATCGTCGGCGCCATTCTGGCTTTCGCCAAGGCGCTCGGCGAATTCGGCGCGACCATCACTTTCGTCTCCAATATTCCCGGCGAAACGCAGACCATTTCGGCGGCGATCTACACGCTGACGCAGGTTCCAGGCGGCGACGTCGGCGCCATGCGGTTGACGCTAATCGCCATCGCCATCGCGCTCATCGCTTTGGTCGCGTCCGAAGTCATTCAGCGTTGGGCCGAAAAGCGCGTTGCGAGCTTCGAATGATCGAGGTCGACGCCGGCCTCGATCTCGGAACCTTCAAACTCGACGTCGCCTTCTCGGGCGCGCAGGGTATCACGGCGCTGTTCGGGCAATCGGGCTCCGGCAAAAGCCTGACGCTCAATCTCATCGCCGGCCTGTTGCGGCCGGACCGCGGCTTCATCAGGCTCGACGGCGAGCCGCTCGTTGACATCGCGCAAGGCGTTTTCGAGCCGCCGCATCGGCGGCGCATCGGTCTCGTCTTTCAGGATTCGAACCTGTTTCCGCATATGAGCGTGAAGCAGAATCTCCTGTTCGGGCGCTGGTTCGCGCCGAAATTCTCGCGCGAGATCGAGTTCGACGCCGTCGTCGAGACGCTGGGGATCGGCGCTTTGCTTCTGCGGCGCCCGGCGCGCCTCTCGGGCGGCGAGCGCCAGCGCGTCGCGATCGGCCGCGCGCTTTTGTCCTGTCCGAAGCTGCTTTTGTTCGATGAGCCTCTGGCCGCGCTCGACATGGCGCGCAAGCTCGAGATCATGCCGCTGATCGAACGCATCCGCGACGAATTCAGGGTCCCGATCGTCTATGTCTCGCATGCGGTCGAGGAAGTCATGCGGCTCGCCGCTTCCGTCGTCGTTCTCGAGAATGGAAAGGTCAAGGCGATCGGCGATCCGAACGAGGTGTTCGGGCCGCCCGCGGGGTCGCTCGAAGATCGCTTCGACCGGTCCTCCGTGCTGACCGTGACGGTCGGCGCCGAGGACGCAGCCTATGGCTTGACGCAGCTGAAACACCCAGCCGGAACGATCTGGCTCGCAGGACCGGCCGGACCGCCGGGGCGAACTGTGCGGATCATCGTTCACGCCTCCGACGTCGTGCTGGCGACGCGGCCACTCAGCGAGGTGAGCGTGCGCAATGTTCTCTCGGGCGTCATTCAGGCGATCGAGACCAATGGTCCTTTCGCCATGGCCGAAATTGCGCTCGAAGGCGGCGGGCGGCTCGCGGCCGCGGCGACGCGACAGGCGATGGACGAGCTTCATCTCGATCGCGGCGCGCGGGTCCTTGCGCTGGTCAAAACGACGGCGATCGACGAGCGCGATATCGCGGCCGCGCCTCAAATCTAGCTTGAACGCGCTTTGCGCCTTCGCAAGGCGGAGGCGACAGCCGGCTTTTTGGCTATGCGAATTTATGTTATTTTTCCGGTCCCGCCGGAAAAAACGCATGTCCCAATTTCTAACGACCCGAGAGCTCGCCGCATTGCTGCGCGTCAAGGAGCGGAAGGTCTATGATCTCGTGGCGGCGGGCGCCCTGCCGGTGCGCCGCGTCACGGGCAAGCTGCTGTTTCCGCGCGCCGAAATCGAGAAATGGATCGCCGCGAACGGGGCCGCCGCCGAAACCCGGCGAGGCGAGCGCGCGCTCGCGCAAAATCTGCCGCTCGTCGTCGCTGGCGGGCATGATCCATTGCTCGAATGGGCGCTACGCGAATCGCGCTCCGGCATCGCCGCGCTTCTCGACGGCGCGCTGGACGGCTTGCGGCGCGCGGCGGCTGAAGGCTGCATCGCCGCCGGGCTGCACATCCCCGAGGGCAGCGAGGACGCGTGGAACGTCGCGACGGTCGGCAAGTCTTTCGGCGATCAGCCGGTTGCGCTGATCGAATGGGCGAGGCGTACGCGCGGGCTGATCTTCCGGCCCGATCTCGGCCGATCACTCGACTCGCTTGCCGGCGCCCGCGGCCTGCGCTTCCAGGCGCGCCAGCCGGAGGCGGCGAGCGAATTGGTCCTCGCGAAGCTGCTCGCACGCGAAGGGCTTGCGTCAGACGACCTTCGTTGCGTCGAGGCCGTCGAGCGGACCGAGTCGGATCTCGCCCTCGCCATCGCCGCCGGCCGGGCCGATGTGGGCCTTGGCATCGAGGCGAGCGCGCGGCAGTTTCAATTGAAGTTCACGCCGCTGATCGTCGAGCGGTTCGATCTTCTGGTTTGGCGCAAGGCCTATTTCGATCCGCCGTTCCAGAAGCTCGTGCGCTTTTGCGCCAGCGAGGCTTTCGGGCGCCGCGCGAGGGAGCTCGGCGGCTACGACATTGGCGGGTTCGGCGCGGTGCATTTCAACGGACCATGAAATCGACAAGCCATGAAATGGCGCGCGAGCGGCAAAGCCGCCGAGCCCTTGGGGCCTGGCGGCGTTGGCCTTGCCGCCGATCAGGCGGCGATGATGACGTCCGACGATTTGATGATTGTCTTGACCTTCGAGCCGGTTTTCAACCCGAGATCTTCGACCGCTTCATTGGTGATCGAAGCGGTCACGATCAGACCCTTCACATCGACAAGCACATGCGAGGTTGTGGCGCCTTTCTTCACTTCCTTTACAGTTCCTTCGAAGGCGTTGCGCGCGGAAATCTTCATGGTTTTTTGACTTTCAGCTTGAGTTTCACGTCGAATACAAGCGCCGCCTGGGGCGGCCGATCGCGACTGCCATAAGTTAGAACCGCCGCCGCCTCCGAACAATATGCGAAAATCAAGCATTTCTTGCGCACTTCCGGCAACGAATGCAGTCATTTGCGCCGATTTCTTGGGGCGTCCCGATTTCGTCGCCGTAAACTCGAATCTAAACTGAAGCTCGGGTTTTCAATGAAGGGGGCCTTGAATCGGACGGTCGCCGGGCCTATTTCCCCTCAACCATTCGATAATTCTACAACTATCGAATGATGTTGGTTTCTGGAGGACGAGACATGAGCAAATTGTCGGGTAAGGTAGCCGTGGTGACCGGCGCGTCGAAAGGCATTGGCGCGGGCATCGCAAAGGCGCTCGCCGCCGAGGGCGCGGCCGTCGTCGTCAACTACGCGTCCAGCAAGGCGGGCGCCGAGAAAGTCGTCGCGGACATCAAAGCGAAGGGCGGCAAAGCCATCGCCGTACAAGGCGACGTGGCGAAAGCCGCGGATGTGAAGAAGATCTTCGCCGAGGCGAAAAACACTTTCGGGCGTCTTGACGTCCTCGTCAACAACGCTGGCGTCTATAATCTCCTGCCGCTTGAAGCGCTGAGCGAAGAAGAGTTCCACCGCCACTTCAACACCAATGTGCTGGGACTTCTGCTGGCGACGCAGGAGGCGGCGAAGCACTTGGGCGAGGGCGGCAGCGTCATCAACATCGGCTCGGCGATCACTTCGATCAATCCGCCGAATTCGGTCATCTACACCGCGACGAAAGGCGCCGTGGACGCCGTGACCAAGGTGCTCGCCAATGAGCTGGGGCCGCGGAAAATCCGCGTGAATTCGATCAATCCGGGCGTGGTCGACACCGAGGGCACCAACGCCGCCGGGGTCATTGGAAGTGAGTTCGAGAAACAGTTCATCGCGCTGACGCCGCTCGGGCGCACTGGTCAGCCGGACGACATCGCGCCGGTCGCGGTGTTCCTCGCTTCGGACGAGTTGCGCTGGCTGACCGGCGATGCGCTGGTGGTGTCGGGCGGTTTGCGCTAGGACAGCCGCAAGCGGCGCTTGCGTTGAGGACGGAGCGGATGTCGGAACAGGGTACAGCGCTGACGGAGGATCAGGTCCATCTGATCGCGAAGGCGCTGGCCGATCGGCGCCGCTACGACATATTGAAGCGTCTTGGCGAGCGCCGCGAGGCGCTGGCCTGCGGCGCGGTGCGCGACTGCATGGGCATCGCGCCCGCGACGCTGTCCCATCATATGAAAGAGCTCGAGACAGCGGGGCTGATCGAAGTTGCGCGGGACGGCAAGTTCGCCAGCTACAGCCTGCGCCGCGACGTGCTCGACGCCTATCTTAGCCGCCTCAGGAAAGATCTCGCCTGAGCTAAGGCGCGCCGCGCCGCAGCCAGGTCACCGAGGCGAAGGCGCCGAGCCACGAGCCAAGCGCGGCGAACAGGACATAGGCCGGATTTTGCGTATAGCTGATCACTGCGAAAGCGGAGAGAAGATACCATAATCCGCTCCAGTTCGCGGCCCCGATCCGCTGCCGCGCGGCGACGGCGGCGGTGAACTGGACGTAGGCGGCGTCGGTGATCGCGGTGCAGGCGAGGACTCCGGCGGCGATCACGGGATCGATGGCGATATGCAATGTCGTCTCTCCGGTTATGAGGCGGCGAGCCTAATGCATCTTGCAGCGGACGCCATGCCCGCCCGGCGCTAATTGCGGCCCCTCGCCGACCGCCAGCCGCGTCAGTTCAGCGAACGTCCTCTTCGCGGTCTTTGCGGCCGAGACGCCACCGGACCACGTCATTCGCGCCTGGGCCTTCCCTCAGCTTGAGACGATGGGACGGCCCGCGCCTTCGAGATGTTTCAGCCGTTCGGCCAGCGTCGTCGTCGGTATCCCGGTCGAGCGTTGCAGATCGTCATAGCGGGCGAGCCAGAAGGCGAGGTCGCGCAGGACCAGCATCGCCCGCCGGTCGGCGAACGCTTCGAGCGCGCCGGAGCGAACGAATTTTCGACCCGAGCAGCGAGGCGCGAGGAGGGGAAGGCTTGTGTCCTGCAATGGGGCGCGATAAGCCAATCATCAGTCTTCCCTTTCATTAAGAAAAACTCTTGCCCTCACTCACCGACGCCGACGCACTGGTCGCTTCGTTCGAGGACGCGACGAGGCGCGCGGGCGAGCTCGCCCTCGGGTTTTTTCGCCATGGCGAGAACACCAGCGCAGTCGTCTCGCACAAGGCCGGCGGATCGCCCGTCACCGAAGCCGATCACCTCGTCGACCGCTTCCTGAAGCAGCGTTTTTCGGATCTGCTGCCGGAAGCCGGCTGGCTCTCAGAGGAGACCGAGGATTCCGCCGCCCGCCTCGACAAAAGACTGCTGCTCGTGGTCGATCCGATCGACGGCACGCGGGCCTTTGCGCGTGGCGAGCCGACCTGGGCGATCGCCGTGGCGCTGGTGCGCGACGGGCGCCCGTTGATCGGCATCGTGCATGCGCCGGCCCTCGACGAGACCTATGTCGCCGTGAAGGATGGCGGCGCGCGCCTCAACGGCGTTCCGGTCGAAGTGTCGCGGCTGGTCACGCTCGGCCCGACCGCCAAGGTGGGCGCGCCGCGCCTGCTCGCCGCCGAGCTGCGCCAGGCCGGCCTCGAGTTCAGTTTGCAGCCTCGCGTGCCGTCGCTGGCAATGCGCATCGCCTATGTCGCATCCGGCGCGCTCGACGCCAGTTTCGCTTCGGAAAACTCAAATGACTGGGACATTGCCGCGGCCGATCTCATTCTCGAAGAGGCGGGCGGCCGTCTCGCCGGGCTCGACGGCGGCGAACTCATCTATAACCGTAACGAGACTCGCCACGGCCTGCTCACCGCCGCGCCGCGCCAGCTCCATTCCCAGGTCAATCTGGCGCTGCGGCGCGCGCGGGGCTCAGCCTGAGGCTTCGATCCCATCGCAAACCCTTTTCGTAAACCTCGGCCGATGACATATACTGTGCGCCGCGAGATGCGGAGAAATCGCCGCTCGACCTTGAAAACCGTTGGATAGACGATATGAAACGCGCGCCCGCTCCCCCCAAGAAACAATTGCTGCACTTTGTGTTCGGCGGCGAACTCAAGGAGTTGGACCAAACCGAATTCAAGAATTTCGAAGAGATCGAAATTGTCGGCCTGTTTCCCGATCACGCCTCCGCCGTGGCGGCGTGGCGCGCCAAGGCGCAGGCGAGCGTCGATAACGCCCAGATGCGGTATTTCGTGGCGCATTTGCATCGCCTGCTCGATCCCGATGCGCACGAGGAAGAAGGCGACGACCACACCTGAAGCGCGGATCAGGGCGGCGCCGAACTGGACGCCGCCTGAATTAACTACCTGCGGAATCGAACGGACCGCGACGCGCACGAGCCTGCCTGACTGGACCTAAATCCACGCTCATAAAGAGGTCGATTGAACCGACCCTGAAGGCCCCCATGCTGCTTTCCCTCTACCGGGCCTGCAGCGCCGGCCTCGCCCCGCTGGCGCCGTTCGTGCTGAGGCAGCGGGCTCGCCTGCGGCGCGCGCGGCTTCGGCGCGAGGATCGCACCCGCATCGAAGAGCGGCTGGGCCGGCCCTCGCTCGCGCGGCCGCGCGGGCGCATCGCCTGGCTCCATGGCGCGACGGCGGCCGACGTCGCGTCGCTGGCGCCACTGATCGAGCGGCTCGGTTCGGCGGGCTTTCAGGCGCTGGTCACGACGCGCGACGAGGATGGGCGGCCGCCCCGGCTGCCGCCGGCGGCGCTGCATCAATTCGCGCCGCTCGACGCGCCGGCTTTCCTCGCCCGGTTTCTCGCCTATTGGCGCCCCGACATCGCGCTCTTTGCGGGGAGCGAGTTCTGGCCGAACCTGATCCTCGAGACGAAGCGGCGCGGCGTTCCCATCGCCCTCGTCGATGCGCGCTTTCCAGCGCGCGCCTACCTTTTCTGGCGCAAGGCGCCGCGGCTCGCCGCCGCGCTTTTCGGGGAGATCGACGCATGTCTGGCGCGGGCCGCGCCGGACGCCGAGCGGTTTCGCCATTTCGGCGTCGCGCGGGCCGAGGTTGCGGGCGACCCGATCTATGATTTTTCTCCGCCGCCCGCCGATGCGCCGGCGCTGGCGCGACTCGCCGCCCGGCTTGGAGCGCGGCCAGCCTGGGCGGCGTTTCCCGCCGACGCCGGCGAGGAGGACATTGCTATCGAGGCCCATCGGAAGATCGCCGCCCATTTCCCCGATCTCGTGACCATCATCGCGGCGCGCGCCGCCAGGCGCGGTCAGGACATCGCGGTGCGGGCCGGCAAGCTTGGGCTCGACGCGCGGGTCGCGGCCGAGGCCAGGTCCGACGCGCCGCTGGCGTCGATCCATATCGCCGCCGCTGACGAGGCCGGGCTGCTCCACCGCCTCGCCGGAGTCGTTTTTCTCGGCAAATCGCTCGGCAAGTCAGGCGCTGGCGGCGGCATCAATCCGGTCGAGGCGGCCAAGCTCGGCTGCGCGATCCTGCATGGCCCGGAGGTCGATGATTTCGCTGAGGTCTATGCGGCGCTGGACGCGGCCGGGGGCTGCGCGCAGGTTTATGATGCGGAAACATTGGCGAGCGAGGTCTCGATGCTGCTTCTCGACGCTGCCGAGCAGCGCGAGATGGGGCGCGCCGCGGCTGATGCGGTCGAGCGTCGCGCCGGCGCGTCGACGCGGATCATGCAGGCGATTGCACCCTGGCTCGCACAGGCTTTTATCGAGCCCGACGTCGCGGATGAAACGAAGAGTTGACGCCGGCGAGGCGGTCACGCCGATGCGCCGCCGCGTCCCTCGCTGGCCCGCGCCTTGAGCCGCAGCAATTTGGCCTCGGGGCTAGCGTAGGGCTCCTGCAGATCGACATTCCAGTAGCGCAGATCCTCAATGCGGATCGGAACGCCGGTGGCGGCGCAGCGCACGAAGGCGCCCGGCCGCAGAATGCGGAACTCGCCGTCGAGATATTCGATTTCGGCTTCTCCGGCGGAGATCGGACGGCGTTCGTAGCGGTTCATGGAGTTCGCTCATTGAGGGAATGTTAAAGATAGCGCAAGCGACCGGCCTGCGCCAGTCTGTCGCCGCCTCGTCGCATATCGGGTTGAGTTTAGCGCTTCCAATCGCATGTTGAAGCCCTATTTTGGGGCTCTCGCTGTCAAAAAGCGGCGGTTTTGCCGACCCGAAGCTCTGGATTGCGCCATGCTTGAGTTTTCTGGCGAGGGCGCCCGTCTCGCCTTCGTCGACGAGCCGCCGCTCGGCTTCGACCGCGGCGAACCCATCCTGCTCATTCACGGCTTTGCGTCCAATCACGCGGTCAACTGGCTGTTTCCGCAATGGGTCAGGACCCTGACGGAAGACGGCCGTCGCGTCATCGCGCTCGACAATCGCGGCCATGGCCGCAGCGAAAAATTCTACGCGCCAGCCGACTATGAAATCCCCAAAATGGCCGAGGACAGCCGCCGCCTGCTCGACTATCTAGACGTCGAGAGGGCCGACATCATGGGCTATTCGATGGGCGCGCGCATCGCGGCTTTCCTCGCCAAGGCCCATCCGGAGCGGGTCCGGTCGCTTATTCTCGGCGGCCTTGGCCACAATCTCGTCGAGGGGGCCGGCCTGCCGCCCGGCGTCGCCGACGCCATGGAGGCGGCCTCGCTCGCCGATGTCGCCGACCCGCTGCAGCGGCTTTTCCGCAGTTTCGCCGAAGCGACGAAGAGCGACCTCGCCGCCATGGCGGCGTGCAGCCGCGGCGCCCGGCAGCTTCTCGGCGAAGCAGACGCGCGACGCATCGACGCCCCGGTCCTCGTCGCGGTCGGAACCAGCGACGAAGTCGCCGGCGATCCGCATCGCCTCGCCGCCTTGTTCCCCGCTGGCGCGGCGCTCGAGATTCCTGGCCGCGACCATAATCGCGCGGTCGGCGACCCGGTCTATAAGCAGGGCGCGTTGAAATTTCTGGCGGCAAGGCCCTGAGCCCGGCTCAGGCGCCGGTCAGTCCGTAATGGGCGCCGCGTGCGCCTCGGCGAAGCCGGCCTTGGCGAGCCGGTCGAGCGTCGCCTTCAGCCCGGCCGTGTCTGGGCAGATGAGGAGGCGCGTCGCGCGGCCCCAGCGCAAATGCATGACATGGACGCCGTGGTTATGAGTGCGAACGCCGTCGGCGCCGTCATTGGTCTCGTCCCATTCGGCGAGAACCAGCGTGCCCCATGGTCCGCCGGCGATCTCGATCGAGCAAAGATCGAATTTTATGCCCGGCAGCAGCCGATAGAGCCGCTGATACCATAGCCGCGTCGCAGCGAGCGTCCGGCGCGATCCGGCAAGGGCGTGCTCGCCGAAAAAGACATGCTCGAAGCGGGGGGCGAAGGCGCGCAACGCCGGCTCGGCGTCGCCGCTGCTGACAGCGGCGAAGAGGTCTTTGACGTGATCCCGGATGATGGCTTGATACATCGGCGCGCCCTCCTATTAGTTCAATGATTGAACTATATGCAATTGAGTTCAATGTCGCAACTTAGTAGGCTGCGCCGATAAGCGGGACAAAGGCCGGACCGAGGGATGGAAAGAACCAGTTTTGCGCAGATGCGGTGCTCGCTCGCACGCGGGCTCGACCTGATCGGCGACTGGTGGTCGCCGCTGATCGTTCGCGACCTCTTCCTTGGCGTCGCGCGCTTCGACGAACTCGTCGAGGATCTCGGTATCTCGCGCAATCTCTTGGCGCGGCGGCTGAAGTTGCTCGCCGGCAAGGGCATCGTTGAACGATTCGCCTATCAGCGGCGTCCTGCGCGCTACGAATATCGCCTGACCGAGGCCGGGCGTGATTTCGTCCCGGCGATGCTCGCCCTGACGGCGTGGGGCGATCGCTGGGCGCGGCCGCGGGAAGGCAGTCCGATCCTGTTCGTCCACAAGAACTGCGGTCACGAATTTTCCGCGCGCGTAACTTGTCCCGCGTGCGGGGAGGCCATCGCCGCCAACGCCGTCGAGGCGGTCGCGGGACCCGGCGGCGCAGCGCTGCCGGGAACGAAGGTTCTCGCGCGTCGCCTTCGCGCGGCGGGCTAAGACGCCTCCGTCAGCTCGCCTCGATGGCTTTGGCCGCTGCGTCCAGCGCATCGGCGATCGCCGCCGCCTGATCGGCGCTGAGCGGACCGTGCGAGAGCCGAAGCTTGAGGGCGACCCGCAAATTCTCCATGGCGCGGAGGATCTGCGGGGCAGGGCCGCCGCCGTGACGCGCGTTGACGTCCGCCATGCGGCCGAAGATCGCCTCGACCGTCGCCTCGTTCTGACGCAGCAGCGCCTCGCCCTCGGGCGTGATTTCATAGAGTTTGCGCGGCCCCTCGGTCTCCTTGACCCGTATCGCGCCCATCTCTTCAAGCAGGGTCAGGGTCGGATAGATGACGCCAGGGCTCGGCGCATAGGCGCCGCCGAGCCGGTCCTCGATCGCCTTGATGATTTCATAGCCATGCGAGGGCTTTTCCGAAATCAGCTTGAGGACGACGAAGCGCAGATCGCCCTGCTCGAACATGCGTCCGCGCCCTGGGCGGCCGTGCCGGCGAAACATGCCAAAGCCGCCCATTCGGCCGGCGTGACGGTCGTCGTCTCCATGCGCGAAAGCATGAAAATGGGGATGAAATCTCATGAGGTTTTCTCCTTGCTGTGGGCGCCGGGATCGGCGCCGTATCGAAACTGTATTCAGATATATCGAAAAGTAAGATATATCTAAATATGGTTTTGGCAAGAGGCGCCCGGTTTAGGTCCGAACGGAGATCGTCAAGCCGCGGGAGCCGAATGGGCGAGAAAGAAAATCCGACCGTGTCTTCCGTGCAATATCGCCCGGCATTTTTCTGAATTACTGTGTCTTTCCACCGCAACCCTCACAGATGAAACGCCCATGTCACATGTGAACCGCCGTACACTCATAGCTGGCGCCTCTTCCGCAGCGGCATTCGGCCTTGCCGGTTGCGTCGGCCAGCAAAACCAGATCGCCGCGGCCGTGCCGACGCCGGACCCGTCCTCGGCGGCCGCCACCTCGTCGGGCGCGCCGGCGAGTACCGTCATTGGCTCTGCGGGCGACTTCGGCTCGATGTATGCCCAGGTCCAGGACGGCAAATTCGTCGTTCCGGCGGTCAGGGAGGCGGATTTGCAGCCGGCCTTTCGCCGCACCCGCGTGGCTTACGCGGGCAAGGAGGCGCCGGGAACCGTCGTCGTCGATCCGCAAGCCCATTATCTCTATCACGTCGAGGAAGGCGGCCAGGCGATGCGTTATGGCGTCGGCGTCGGACGCGAGGGGTTCGCCTGGTCCGGCGAAGCGACGATCCATAACAAGCAGGAATGGCCGGACTGGTATCCGCCGAAGGAGATGCTGGAGCGCCGCCCCGAACTTCTGAAGCAGATGAGCCAGCTGCAGGGCGGCACCGGCATGCCGGGCGGCCCGGACAATCCGCTCGGCGCCCGCGCCCATTACCTCTGGCACGACAACGCCGACACTTATTTCCGCATCCATGGCACCAATGAGCCGGCGACCATTGGCCAGAGCGTCTCCTCGGGCTGCATCCGCATGGTCAATCAGGACGTTATGGATCTCTATCAGCGCACGACCGTCGGCACCAAGGTCGTCGTGCTCGGCAACGCGCAGCCCACGCACAGCTCGTAAGGGGCGACGGGGCGCCTGCTTCACCTCTGGCAGGCGCCGCAGAAAAAGGTTGAGCGCCCCGATTGCCCGATGCGCCGGATGACTCCGGCGCAGCCGGGCGTCGGGCATGGGCTGTTTTCGCGGTCATAGACGCGGAAATTGTGCTGGAAATAGCCCAGCGCGCCATCGGTCTGGCGATGATCGCGCAACGATGAGCCGCCGGCCGCCGCCGCCTCCTGCAGAACCTCGCGGATTGCTTTGGCGAGCCGATGGGCGCGCTCCGTCGGCGCGCCGTCCTTGCGCGCGAGGCTGCCGGCGGCGCGGCGCGGCGACAGGCCCGCGCGATGCAGCGCCTCGCTGACATAGATGTTGCCGAGCCCCGCGATCAGGGTCTGATCAAGCAGGGCGGCTTTCAGAGAGGTCGTCTTGCCGGCGAAAAGGCGCGCGAGCGCAGCGCCGTCGAGTTCATTGCCGAGCGGCTCAAGGCCGAGCGATTCGAATAAAGGATGCGCCGCTAGCGCCGCGCGCGGGACAAGCAGCATGAAGCCGAAACGCCGCGGATCGTTGTAGACGACGCGCGCGCCGTTCGAGAGCGCGAAGATCACATGGTCGTGCGCTGGATTCTTTATCGCGCCGGGCGAGAGGGCTTTCGTCGACCCGGCGCCCTCGACGCGAAACGATCCGGACATGCCAAGATGCATGACCAGCACATTGCCGTCGTCGAGGTCGGCCAGAAGATATTTGGCGCGCCGGCCGAGCGCGACGATGCGCCGCCCGGCGAGGCGCTCGGAAAAGGCCTCCGGAAATGGAAAGCGCAGGTCCGGCCGCTTCCGCTCGACGCTGACAAGGCGCGCACCGACCATCGCGGGCTCAAGGCCGCGCCGCACGGTTTCGACTTCAGGCAGTTCCGGCACGCGAGCGTCCTTGGCGGCGGGATGGCCGCGCGCGAAGGCGCAAGTGGCCGAATCCTTGGGCCCAAGCCGTCGGCGCCCCGCCAGCGCTGATGCCACCGTTCATTCCACCATGCAATCAAAAGCTTGCGCGCGGGCGCGTCTGCGCCATTTGCGCGCGGTCCGCGCCGCGGGGATTGGCGCCGCGCGGGCAAAGGTGCTCTAACCCCTTGCGGCGGCGATGAACAATCGCGGGCGGCCGTGAGGACACAGCGGGACCGGATATGGCGGCGAATTTTGTGAGCTACGCCGGGGCGATCTGGTGGTGCGTCGCCGTTGCGCTTTTATGCTTCACGCTCGTTTGCGGTCTGGCGCAGCCTTTCGTGCAAGGACGGCGGGCGCGCGCGACGGCCAAGCCTCCCGTCTCGGTGATCCTGCCGATCAAAAATCTCGATCAAGGCTTCAAACGGGCGCAGCTCTCCGCCTTCGTCCAGGATTACCCCGCTTATGAAATCCTGATCAGCGCCGCCGAAATTGAGTCGCCCGCGCTTGAGGCGGCGCGGCGCATCGCGGCGGCCCATCCCGCCGCCGCCTGCCGCTTCATTCATTCGAAGGGCTGCGCCGCAGTCAGCCCCAAGCTCGACAATCTGGCGGCGCCTCTGGCGGTGGCGCGGCACGATTTCGTGCTGACCAAGGATTCCAATATTACGCTGGCGCCGGACGCGCTGGCGGTCTTTTTGCGCAATTTCGTGCCGGGCGTCGGCCTTGTCGTCGCGGTGCCTGTCGCCGTGCGCGCGGAATCCGTCGGCGGCTGGATCGAAGCCTCGATCATCAACGCGCATGCCCGGCTTCTCCTTAGCGCCTCGACGCTCGGCCTTGGATTTGGCGTCGGCAAGATCATGGCGTTGCGGCGCAGCGATCTCGAGCGCGCCGGCGGAGTCGCGGCGATGAGTCGAGAATCTGGCGGAGGATACGGCGATATCGCTGGCCTTCGCGCGGATCGGGCTGAAAACGGTCTTCGCGCATGAGACGGTCGCCCAGGAAATCGGTTTTCGCTACCTCGTGGACGTCTACCATCGGCAGGCCCGCTGGAGCGTCATCCGCCGCACCAACGAGTGGTTTTCTTATCCGCTCGAGCCGCTGGCGAGTCCGTTGCCGGCCGCGCTCGCGGCTATGCTGGCGGCCCCACTGGCGGGCTTGTCCGCGCTAACGGCTTTTGCCGGGACGCTCGTCCTCTGGTTCGCCGCCGAAACGGCCTTCGCCGCGCTGAAGGGGTGGGAGATTTCGGCCTGGTCGCTTCCCGCCTTTATCGGCCGGGAACTGCTCGCCCTCGCGGCCTGGTTGCGCGGCTGGACCACGCATGAAGTCATTTGGGCAAGCCGGCGTTTCGACGCGCGGCGCGGCCCACAGTCGGAGCCGGAGCAGGGCTAGCGGCGAAGAGATCTATCTTTTTGAAGTTATCGCATTTTCTTGACGTGAACCGGCATACGCTTCGCTTGAAAATGCTCTAGGCGGGCGGCGACCCGGCCCGATCGGCGGGAACGCGCGCATTGCGCACATGCTGCGTGCCGAACACATAATCCCACCACGGCGCGCTGACCCCGAAGCCGCGCGTCGGATCGCGGAAATGATGTAAGAGATGCAGCCGACGCAGGGTCTGGCCGAGCCGCGTCGTCGGCTGAGCATGGTGAGTGTAATAATGCACCATGTCATAGCTGAGATAGCCGATGATGAAGCCCATAAGCACTGGATAGCCGTAGGGCAAGCCGAACAGAATGCGCGCGACGACGAGTGCGATCAGCATGATCGGAATGCTAAGCAGCACCGGCATGACGAGACGCAGCGGATCGTTCGGATGCTCGTGGTGGACGCCATGCACGAGGAAATGGATGCGCGCGCCGAATTTGCTCGGGTGCTTGTAGTGGAACGGATAGCGATGGCCGAGATATTCGGTCAGCGTCCAGAGGAAGTAGCCAAGGATGGCGGAGAAGGCGACGACGGCGGGGCTGAACGATTGCAGGCTCACGAGGCCCAAAAGAGCGACGACCGGCAGATAGACGAAAAGCGGGGTCGACCAGTGCACGCGCGAGAGTTTGTCGAGCAGGTCATTTTCGAAAATCCGCGGCGACGCGCCGAGCCGATCGACGTGCTCGGGGATGGAATAATCGAAATTGCCATTGGTCTGCGTCATGATGGCGGGCCCGCAAATGTTCAATCCGCGTTTGTTTAGCCCATTTTACGCGAAAGCGGAAATTCGCCGCCAGCGCGATTTCGAAGCGCCGGCGCGGCATGACGCCGCCTGTCGGCGAAGCGTTCAGCCCGTGCGCGTGAGTTCGTGCAGGCTGAACATTCGCTTGGGGTCGGTCCAGACCCGGCGCGGCGTCCAGCCCGCACGATCGGCGAGGTCGTGAAACTGCGGGATCGAATATTTGTATGAGTTCTCAGTGTGAATGGTTTCGCCGGCGGCAAAATCGAAGCTGCGTCCCATCAAGGCGACGCGCTGCGCCTCGACGCTGACGAGATGCATCTCGATGCGTCCTTCGGCCGCGTTGAAGATCGCGCTATGGATGAAGCGGTCGAGATTGAAATTTGCGCCGGCCTCGCGGTTGAGGCGGGTGAGAATGTTGGCGTTGAACGCCGCCGTCACGCCAGCCGCATCATTATAAGCCGGCAGCAGGATCGAGAGATCCTTGCGCAGGTCAACGCCGATGACGAGCCGGCCGCGGGGCCCGAGCGTCGCCGCCATATCGGCAAGCAGGTCGCGCGCCTCGGCCGGCGCGAAATTGCCGATCGTCGAGCCGGGGAAAAACCCGAGACGCGGGCGGCGCGCAAGCGCTCCCGGCAGCGCCAGAGGCGCGGCGAAATCGCCGACCGTCGCGACGACGCGCAGCGCCGGAAAGCGCAGCGCGAGCCGTGCGACGGCCTCATCGAGCGCGCTTTGCGAGACGTCGATCGGCGCGTAGGCGGAAAGGCCGGGCAGGGCGTCAAGCAGAATTTCGGTCTTGCGGCTGGAGCCGGAGCCGAACTCGACGAGGACGGCGCCTGGCGGCGTCCCGGCGGCGATGTCGGTCGCCGCCGATTGCAGGATGGCCGTCTCGGTCCGGGTCGGATAATATTCCGGCAGGCGGGTGATCGCTTCGAAAAGCTCGCTGCCGCGCGCATCGTAGAAAAGCCAGGGCGGCAGCGATTTTTGCGGCAGCGACAGTCCCGCGAGCGCCGCGCGGGCGACCTCGTCGTTGGCGGCGGCGTCCGGCGCGGCCGACAGGGTTTCGGCGCTGGGCGGCATCAGGCCTCGTCCGCCAGCCGCAGCCCGCAAAACTGCCAGCGCTGGTGCGGATAGAAGAAATTGCGATAGGTGCGGCGGGCGTGCGCGTCGGGCGTCGCGCAGGAGGCGCCGCGCAGAACCTGCTGGCTGCACATAAACTTGCCGTTGTACTCGCCGAGCGCCCCTTTGACCGGGCGGAAACCGGGGTAGGGCGCATAGGCGCTCTGCGTCCATTCCCAGACGTCGCCGAACATTTGCCTGAGGCCGGATCCCGGCGCGGCGGGGCGCGGCGTCAGATTGTCGGCGGCGAGCATATTGCCCGCGGCGGCGACGCCGGCCGCCGCGATCTCCCATTCGAATTCGGTCGGCAGCCGCCGGCCGGCCCAGCGCGCGTAGGCGTCGGCCTCGAAATAGCTGATGTGGCAGACAGGCGCGGCGCCATCGATGGTCTGCAGGCCCCAGAGGGTCATCTGCAGCCATTGCCCGTCGCGCTCCTCCCAATAGAGCGGGGCGCACCAGCCGTCGCGCGCGACCCGCGCCCAGCCGTCCGCAAGCCAGAGGGCCGGCGCGCGATAGCCGCCGTCCGCCATGAACGCTTGCCATTCGGCGTTGGTGACGAGCCGGTCGGCGAGCTGGAACGGGCGCAGCAGGACGTCGTGGCGCGGGGCTTCATTGTCGAAGCAAAAGTCCGCGCCGGCATGCCCGATCGCGCGTTGGCCGCCCTCGAACGCGATAAAGCACAACGGCTCGGCCTCATGGCGCGCGCGCAGCGGGCCGCCCTCGCGATAGGCTGGACGCAGCGGGCTCAACGCGAAGAGGCTCAAAATGTCGGTCAGCAACAGCTCCTGATGCTGCTGTTCGTGATGGATGCCGGTCTCGACGCGCTTCAGCACCTCTTCGTTCTCGACGAGCGGGCTGGCGAAGAGGGCGCGCAGCGCCTCATCGACGTGGGCGCGGTAGTCGCGCACCTCGAAACAGGTCGGGCGCGTCAGTTGGCCGCGCAGCGGACGCGGCTGGCGCGGTCCCTGCGCCTCGTAATAGGAATTGAAGCAATAGTTAAAGCGCGCGTCGAAGACGCGGTAGTCCGGTAGAAAGGGCTGAAGGACGAAGCTCTCAAAGAACCAGGTGGTGTGGGCGAGATGCCATTTGGTTGGGCTCGCCTCCTCATTGGCCTGGGCCGCCTGATCCTCGACGCCGAGCGGCGCGGCGAGGCAGGCTGTCAGCCGGCGCGTGCGAAACAGGCTTTCGGCGAGATCGTTCGGGGCCGGAAGCGGCCCAAGGAGGTCTTGCGAGGTTACAAATGCCGCCGCGCTCATCTGCATCTCCTCCGCCTCGCCGACCCATTGGAGAAAACGGCAAGCCGCCGTCTTTTGTTCCAAAAAGCCGCAACGCGCGGCTCTGGCCGCGGCCTCGCGATCAGCCCCGGCGCGTCCAGCTTTCACCGCGCCGCAACATTTGGGGGCGAGGGCGGCAGGGGACAAGGGCGCCGTCTCCGCGCGGACGTCCTTTAGTGGCGCGCGCGCCGAAAGTCACGTCGGGAATCGGCGCAACGTCCGGCCAAGCAGCACCAACGCCCGCGCGTTGAGGGCGGGGACCTCGCCGCCGAAGCCGAACCAGCGGCGGGGCGCGCCGGCCTCGCCGTCGAGCAGATTGGCGCCGACCGCGATGAGGGCCTCGGGCGCCGCCGTGGAGAGGTCGGGCGCAATGGCGTCGAGCTCGCCCGGACGATGCGCATAGGCGCGGGCGCGGCGCTTGATCATCTGGCAAGCGGTGCGTTGGGCCTGAGCGGCGAGGGCGGCGGCGAGCTCCGCGCTGGCGGACAGGGTCTGCGCAGGTAGCGGCGCAAGGGTCGACGATGTGGTCGGCGATGCGGTCGGCATGGGGTCTTCTCCGGCTGGGGACCGGGGAGACCGTAATCGGTATTGTTACCTAGTAAAGGTATATAGGCCGTACGTAGTGGTGATCTTACCGCTAACGGCGGCGCCATTGACCGAATCGGACGACGCCCTGGATTTCGGCCGCCCATTCGATCTTCACGCTGCGGATCGGCGCCGCATTGTGGCTTTCGAGGTCGAAAGTTCCGGCTCGCGCGCCGCGCTGGATGCGCTTCAGATAGCGCTTGCCGTCGGCGGTTCGCACCGCCGCCTCCCAGCCGACCACCTCCTCGGCGTCGGCGCCCTCGCGCCAGCAGATGATGACGTCGCCGGGGTCGTAGCGCGGCCACATGCTGTCGCCCTCGACCTGGAAGGCGATGGCGTCCTTGGCGATCGGAAAGGGCACCTCGATTTCGTAGAGGCCGTCAGGGGGGATCTGCTCGAATTCGGGCTGGATCTCGGCGCCGGCGCCGATGCGCCCGACGACGCGCACGCGGTTGCCGGGGGTGGCATCGCCGACGCCCTCGAGCAGCCAGGCGGCCGTCGTCTTCAAGACCGGCGCAAGCGCCGTCAGGGTCTTGGTCGTGACGCCGCGCCGGTCGCCGCTTTTGACGGCGCGCTTTAGATTGCGGATGGCGTCCGGCTTCTTGGCGGCGAGCGAGGCGGCGTGCGCCGAAAGACCGAGGGCCTTGAGGCGGCTTTCAATGCGGGTGAGAACGTCTTCGAGATCCATGACGGTAGAATAACCGTACATTGTCGCGAGCGCATCAGGTAAAAATACCTTTACAATACGGTAGATATACCGTAGTCTTCGAATCGCGCCGCGCCGAAAGCCGGGCGCCTAACGGGGATACGCCAGGGAGATTTGCCGTGAAGATCAGAACCGAAATCCAGAAAGCCCGCTGGACGGGCGACCGCATCGCCAGACTTGGCTTCCTGCTCGGGCTTGGCTGGGACGCCCGCCGCATCGCCGAGGATCCGCTGATCAACTCGACCCCCAATAATGTGCACCGCCAGGCGCAGCGCTTCGGCCTCGCCTTCCGCGCCGCCGCCGCCGCGCTCGCGCTGCGTCTGCCGCCCGAGGCCGTCCGGCACTATGACGCGGCGGCCGAACGGCGCAGCCTCAGCCGCGACGGCATGATCAAGCTTTTGCTGCTCGTCGTCGCCGCCGAGCCGAACCTGCTCGACAATATCCTCGACGACGGCGCTTGATCATGGAGCCCGTCGCCAAGATCAATGCGCTCGAAGCGCCTTATGCGCCGGAACGCCAGCCGGCGCCGACACAATGGGAGCCGGAGCGGGTCGCGCGCGCGCTCGTCAACGCGTTCGCGACCCTCGACCGCCTGCCGCGTTCGCGCGGGCCGCGCGAGCCGGGCGGCCACTGGCCGCGCCATGCGATCGAATGGGCCGACCAGTTGGCCCAGGCCGAGATCGAGGACAGCGAGCGGCGCGACCGCGAGGCGGCCATCAATCGGACCAATCTCCGCCCGACCAGCCTCGAGATCGCGCAGATGGAGGCGGCCTTCGACTGGCTGCGCGAGTTGCGGGCGGTCGACAGCGGCATGGCGCTGGTGACGAGTCTCTGGGCCTTGCGTGCCGCGCGCGGCCGATCGGTGAGGGCGCTCTGTCGCGACAAGAAATGGGCGCCGCACACTTTTTACCGCAAACGCGCCAAGGCGCTGGCGCATCTCGCCGAATGGCTCAACGCGCGGCGCGTGCCGGTGTTTTGAGCGCACCCGCCAACGCGTCGCGCGACAGGCGCAACCCTGTAAGATCGCGCATTTTGGCGCGGTCTTGATGCGTTGACTGGCGACGGATTGCGTGGGCAATATGCGCGCATGTGCAGCGCCAGAATTGCGCCAACGACAACATTAAGCGACGTCGCGCCGAGAGATGCGCGATTGCGCTCGGCTCGCTCGACGAACTTCGACCTGTCGGCTGGTCGGACTACCGTGCCCATATGCGGATGAGGCTGCATTAAACTGCAGACAAAGCTGTAAGATGCGCGATTTGACCGTCGCTGTACAGGATTGACTCGCAACCAATTGCAACGGCAATATGCGCGTGCGCCGGGCCCGAACTGCGTCCTGTGCGAGGCGCCTTTGTCGCACCCCTACAGCCCCACCGACCAACGCCAATCCGCCAACAATGCGCATGCCGCTGGGCCGGCCCCAAATCTCGCTGCTCGTTGCCTGACTTAAATCGCGGTCAAAGCTGTAAGATGGATGATTTGACCATTGCTGCGGTGGGTTGACTTGCGACAGGCTGCAACGGCAATATGCGCGTGCGCCGGGGCCAAACTGCGTCCTCTGCGCGACGCCTTCGCTTCACCCTACAGCTTTGGAAGATTCGATTCGCCGCAGTCAGCTACGCGATGCGGCCTCGCTCGCTCTGGCGTCGTAAAAAGATCGAGATCGTAGCCTCAACTTTTGCTATCCAACACGGCGACGCAAGCGCGTGGCGCCTGTGGTCGGCGGCCAGATCAACATCGCTGACAAAGATGTAAGATGAGGGATTTGCTTAGCGCGCCGATGGATTAACTCGCGACGGCTTGCAACGGCAATATGCGCGTGCGCCGGGGCCGAACTGCGCCTTCGTTTCGCTGGCCGCCATCACCAACGCCGTCTCCTCATGGATGCCTCCTTTCTCTCGGGGCAGGGCCGCCATGCTTCGCCAATTCTCGAAACCTCGAAGACGGATCACGCATGGCGAAATTCAGCGAAGGCCAGGATGCGGCGCGCCGCCTTCTGGACCGGCCGCAACGTTATACCTGTCTCGTCGGCGGCACGCGCTCGGGCAAGACATTTCTCATCCTTCGCGCCATCATGATGCGGGCGCTGCTGTCCGGGGGCTCCCGCCACGCGATTCTGCGCTTCCACGCCAACGCCGCGCGCGCGTCGATCGCGCTTGATTCGCTGCCGAAGATGATGCGCTGCTGCTTTCCCGAAACGAAGCTACGCGAGCGTCGCCAGGACGGCTATTTCGAACTTGATAATGGCTCGCGCATCTGGGTCGGCGGCCTCGACGACAAGGATCGCGTCGAGAAGATTCTCGGCCTTGAATATTCGACGGTGTTTTTGAACGAGGCCTCGCAGATTCCCTATTCGTCGGCGCTCGTCGCTTTCACAAGGCTCGCGCAGGTCGCGCCGAAAATCCGGCAGCGCGCCTACGTCGATTTAAATCCCGTCGGCAAGACGCACTGGACCAACCGGCTGTTCGGCGACAAGGTGGATCCCGTCAGCCGGAGGGCTTTGCAGGATCCGGAGAGCTACGCCCGCGCCTTCCTCAACCCATCAGACAACAAGGCCAATCTTTCGAAGCAGTTTCTGAGGAGCCTCGCCAATCTTCCCGAGAAACAGCGCAAGCGCTTCTACGAAGGCGTTTACGTCGATGAGATTGATGGCGCGCTGTGGAGCTACAGCGTGATCGACGCGGGACGCTGCGAGCCAGGCGACATTCCCGAAGACCGGCGCGCCGCGGTGGTCGTCGCGGTTGATCCGTCGGGCGCCGCGGGCCGCGACGATCTCGCCGCCGATGAAATCGGCATCGTCGTCGCCGCGCGGGGCCTTGATGGAGACGCCTACATCCTTGACGATCTTTCCTGCCGTGAGGCGCCTGCGGTATGGGGCAGGCGGGCGGTCGTCGCCTTCCACAAATATCGCGCCGACTGCATCGTGGCCGAAAGCAATTTCGGCGGCGAGATGGTGCGCGCGACGATCCAGGCCGCCGACCGCAACGTGCCGGTGCGGCTCGTCGCCGCTAGCCGCGGCAAGGCGGTCCGCGCCGAACCGATCTCGGTGCGCTATGCGCAGGGGCAGGTGCATCACGCCGGCCGCTTCGGCAAGCTTGAGGACCAGCTCTGCGCCTTCTCGGGCGGGGGCTATGGCGGCGGCGGCAGCCCCGACCACGCCGACGCCGCGATCTGGGCGCTGACGCATCTCTTCGGCCGCGACGACGGGACCGGCATCATCGAATTCTACCGCCGCGAAGCGGAAGCCGCCGGCGGCGGGTGAGCACGGCGCAGGCGATCGCCAAGAGATTTTCAACGCGCGAAGGAAGCAGCATGGTCGATCGCAGCGCCGGGACGGGAAGCTGGTCGCTCAGCCCCTATCAGGTCAACGTCAGCTTCGACGCCACCGCCGCCGCCGCGGCGGGCGAGGACGGCTGGTTCGGGCCCCTGGAGCCGATGACGCCGCTGGCGCCGCCGGATATCGCCGGGCGGCAGTGGGATTACCCGTCCGGCTACAATCTCGCGACGACCGTCCGTAATTACGAGGCGGTCACCTTCAGGACATTGCGCGGCCTCGCCGACGGCTATGATCTGCTCCGCCTCGTCATCGAAACGCGCAAGGACCAGACCGCGCGCCAGTCCTGGTCGATTTCCGCGCGCGACAGGACTGCGAGCGGCGCCGCCAACGCCGGGCGCATCGGCGCGGCGACGCAGTTTTTCGCCAGACCCGACGGACGCCATTGCTTCGCCGACTGGCTGCGCATTTTGCTCGAAGAGGTGTTCGTCACTGACGCCGCCACGCTCTATATACGGCGCGACCGGGCGGGCCGGCTCGCCGCGCTGATGCCGCTCGACGGCGCGACGATCAAGCCGGTCATCGACGGCTTCGGCCGCACGCCCGAGCCCTATGTGGAGAATGGCGCGCTGGTCTATCCGGCCGCCTATCAGCAGGTGTTGAAAGGCTATCCCGCGATCGACTATTCGGTGCGCGACCTGATCTACAGGCCGCGCAACCTGCGCGTCAACCGCGTCTATGGATTGAGCCCGGTCGAGCAGATTCTCACAACCGTCAACATCGCGCTGCGGCGCCAGATGTATCTGCTCGACTATTTCACCGAGGGCAACATTCCGGACAGCCTGATCGGCGTGCCGGAGAGCTGGACGCCGGACCAGATCGCCTCCTACCAGAAATATTGGGACGCCTATTTCGACGGCGATCTCGGCCGCAGGCGGCGGGCGAAATTCGTGCCGGGCGGCGTCGCCAAAACCTTCATCCAGACCAAGGAGCCGGAACTTAAAGGCCCGTTCGACGAATGGCTCGCGCGCATCGTCTGCTTCGCTTTTTCGATCTCGCCGCAGGCGCTGACGCAGACCATGAACCGCGCCACCGCGGAGACGCAGAAGGAACTCGCCGAGGAGGAGGGCCTGGCTCCGATCCTGTCCTGGGCCAAGACCCTGATCGACGACGTGCTGGCGAGCGAATTCGACGCGCCCGATCTTGAATTCGTGTGGAGCGTCGGCGGCGAAACCGACCCGCTGACGCAGGAGACCATCCTTTCGAACTTCACCTCCAAGGGCATCATGACGATTAATGAGGCGCGCGCCGCACTCGGGCGCCCGCCGCTGCCGGAGGCCTCCGCCAACGCGCCGATGGCGCTGACCGCGGCGGGCTATGTGCCGCTGCCAGGATAGGCGCGGCGGCTTTCGAACTCTCGCTCTGTTGGATCCTGCATGCGCGCTTTTATCGCCGCGAAGGCGCGCGCCGGCGCGGCTTCGCGCGCGCATTCGCTGCTTGCCTGCGCCGGAATCGTCTGGATGTGGCCCGGCGTCCCGCTGAGCGAAAGGCGTGGCGTCGCGGGCGTCCCGGTCGCGTCGGATGTCGCGCGATTCTGGATTAGCCGGCTGCATGGCCCGGCAGCGGATGAGGCGCGGGCCTTGCGCTGCATTGCCGAGGCTGCACGGGAACTAAACGAGGGCGATGAAGCCGGCGCGCAACTGGCGCTTAACGCGAGCGGCCTCACACGGCTCTCGCCCGATGGCGCGGCGCTGGTGCGCGCGCTCGCCCGCGCTCTCGGGATCGCGCCGCTGCATCTGCCCTCGTCCGGTGAACCGAGGCCGTGGCGCGCAGACGACATCGCGGCGCATGTGCCTTTGTTCAAGCAACATGCGCGCGCGGCCCTGCTGCTCGTCAAGGCGGGCGGCTGGGATGAATCGAAACATCCGCGTGTTCCCGCCGGATCGCCCGGCGGCGGACAGCTTCAGGGCGCCCAGGGCGGGGGCGTTAGGGAGGGCAGGTCGGTCTCGCCCGGCATCGGCCACAACGGCGGCCCGCCGCTGGAGCCGCCTGAGGTTCCGGAAAAGGAGCCGCCTCCTTCAACCCGTTACGGCATTATCAAGGAAGTAGCGCGATGGGCAGCGCAAGCGCTCAAGGGTGAAGCCGTTGCCGTTGTCGAGCGCGCCTTGCACAACTTGGAGGCCATTGCTTGGATAAACCGCCTTGGATATCATATCATCTTACGGACTGCGCTGGACAATCCCAAATCGCTTGAGGAATTGCAACGAGCGATTAATGAGCCGGCGCCGGGATATCAGATTCATCACATAGTCGAGCAGCAAGCAGCCGCCGATGATGGCTACAGCCAAGAGAAGATCAACTCACCCGACAATCTCGTGCGAATCCCGACTATGAAGCATCGCGAGATTACAGGGTGGTACATGACGCCGAGTGACTTATTTAATGGATTATCTCCTCGCGAGTATTTGCGGGGTAAGAGCTGGGACACAAGGCGAAAGGTTGGCATCGATGCGCTTATCGATGCCGGAGTATTGAAACCATGACGCTGAAGCTCCACGAGTTGACGGTTGATCAACTGGTCCAACGATTTGCCGAGATAGGCGTCGCTCAAGACCAAGCGCTGCTCTATGACCGACATGCCGAATTTAGACGGCTCTTCCGTCAAATGAACGCCATTGACAACGAACTACAGAGGCGGGGGAACGACGCTCGCTCAGCTCTGCTTCGGCTCTACGGTCATCCGAACATACAAGTTCGCCTGAAGGCGGCGATAAAGACGCTGGCGGTCGCGCCGGACTTGGCGCGCCAAGTCATCGGAGCTGTGCAAAGATCGGGCTGTCTGCCTCAATCTCTCGATGCCGGCATGACCTTGCGCAATCTTGAAACCGGAGTGTTCAAGCCCGATTGAGGCGGCCTCTGGCCTAACTGCGAAGGGATGTCGGCAAGCCCGAGGAAGGCTATGAGGTTCACCATATCGTCGAGCAGACGCCCGCCGCGCGCGAGGGCCATTCGCAAGAGGATATCGATGGGCCCGACAATCTCGTGCGGATACCGACCCTGAAGCATTGGGAAATAACCGGGTGGTATATGACACGAAATCCCGACTTTAATTATTTATCCCCGCGTGAATATCTTAAAGGCAAGAGCTGGGACGACCGATACGAACTCGGAATCGATGCGCTGAAACGGTTCGAGGTGTTGCAGAGATGAGGCAAATCAATCTCCAAAACATGACGCTCATTGAACTTATAGATCACTTTGCGGGAATTTGCATCGCGCAGGATAGAGCTCTCTTGTACAATGAAATAAGCAACTTAAATCACCTTATTTTACAAATGAAACAGGTAGACACCGAGCTCCGAGCGCGCGGAAAGGACGCCCGCATTGCGCTTCGGAAGCTTTACGATCATCCAAATATGCAAGTGCGCTTGCAGGCCGCCAGAATTACGCTCGGCGTCGCGCCTCAAGCCGCCCGACAGGTGATCCAGTCCATCAGTGAATCACATTGTTTTGCACAAGCTGGCGATGCTGGCATGACCTTGTCCCTTCTCGACAAGGGTAATTTTAAGCCAGATTGATGTAGGCTCACTCGCTTGCCCGCGCCCGCCGCGCGAGGGCCATGCACGCGAGGATTTCGATGAACCGGACAATCTGGTGTGGATCCCGACCCTGAAGCATTGGGAAATCACCGGGTAGTATGTGACGAACAGCGTACTTTTTGATGGTCTCTCACGACGCGAATGCCTAAGCTACAAAAGCTGGGATTAGAAGCGAAAGGTCGGTCTGGACGCGCTCAGAAAGTTCAAGGTGTTGGAGCGATGAAGCAAGCTACCCTCAGATCCATGACAGCTGAGCAGCTTGTAGATTGCTTTGCTGAGGCCGGCGTCGCCCAAGATGAGGCGCTTCTTTACGGCGAAATTGGCAAATTCAATCAACTCTTTGATCAAATGCATGCAGTAGACGATGAACTCCGCGCCCGAGGTCCAGAAGCGCGACGAGCGTTGCTCCGATTGTTCGATCATCAGAATATGCAGGTCCGCTTGCAGGCGGCCAAATGGAGTCTTGGCATAGCGCCCGAAGCGGCTAGAGCAGTGATCGAATCGATCAGCGGGTCCAACTGGTTTCCGCAAGCCGGCGAGGCCGGTTTGACGCTGGCGAACCTCGATAGCGGGGTCTTCAAGCCGGATTGAGGGCCCGCGCGCGAGGGTCATGCGCAAGAGGATATCGACGACCCCGACAATTTGGCGCCAATCCCTGCTTGACCAGTTTGTCAAGTGCTTCGACTAGCAGGCGTCGGGCAGGATTCTGCAACCGGCAGTTCCGCTCGCGCCTGCACGCGGCATTGCTGAGTGCCGCGCCAGCCTCCGGGCTCCCGAAATCATCTCCCCAACCCTTCCATCCATGTCTTTTGAAAAGCCAAGGAGCACGCATGTCCGCGCTGCGAATGTTCATACCGATTACCAAGGTGGACGCGGCGCGGCGCCTCGTCTATGGCCTCGCGACAGCGGAGGCGGAGGATCGCGTCGGCGAGATTTGCGACTACGCCTCGACCAAGCCGAACTATGAGAAATGGTCGGCGGAGATCGCGAAGTCCACCGGCGGCAAGTCGCTCGGGAATGTCCGCGCGATGCATGGCGCCGTCGCCGCCGGCAAAGTCACGCAAATCAATTTCAACGACGCTGACAGGCAGATTGAGATCTGCGCCAAGGTGATTGACGACGCCGAATGGGAGAAGGTCGCCGAAGGAGTCTACACCGGCTTCTCGCAGGGCGGCGCCTATGGGCGGCGATGGACGGACGAGGATGGGCTGATGCGCTACACGGCCGAGCCGAGCGAAATCTCGCTGGTCGATCTGCCTTGTCTGCCGCAGGCGCATTTCGAAATGATCAAGGCCGATGGCGCGCGCGAGCTGCGCCGCTTCCGCAAGGGCTCGGACGCCGCGACGCGGCTACAGTTCATCGTCGATGAGTTGAACGATCTTCAGGACGCCGGCGCGCTCGATGACGGCGACGAAGACGACGAGCAAGGCGCGCCGGACGTGCGCGGTCTCATCGCGCAGGCCGCGGCGATCTTGCGCACAACGACCAATGGCGCAGCGCCAGAGGGCGGCGAGGCTGTGAACGTAGCGGCGCAGCCGATGCAGATGGCGGCGCATCCTCACGGTCGCCGTGGTGGCGCGCTGTCGAAAGTCGGCGCGCGCAACAGCCAGGCCGACCAGAGCCGGGTGCAGAAGATGCACGATACAGCAGTGGAGCTCGGCGCCGAATGTGGCGGCGCACAGAAAGCGATGCCGGGCGGCGCCCTTGAAAAGAAATTCGACGCGCTCGCCGAGACGCTCGCCGACGTGCTGAAGCGTGTCAAGCAGATCGAATCGCAGCCCTTGCCCTTGCCTTTCGCCGGACAGGCGCGGGCGATCGGCAAACAGGAGGACGGTGGCGCCGATCCACGCGGCGAAGGCCTCGAGAAGCTTCTCCTCGATCCCGATGCGCTGTCGATTCTCGCGATCAAGCTGGCGCAGCGCAACGGCCGCCCGCCAATGCGCTGACGCAGAGTGTAAGACGCAACCGCACGACGGGCGCGTCGCGGGGATCTCCTCAACCAAGCCAACGACAACCGAATGGCGTGCTCCAGCGCGGCAACCCAGGCTCAACCTTTCGTTCGTCCGGATTGCGTGAACGGCGAGCGCTCTCTCGAAAATCCAACAGCAAGATCCTTTCGCCAGGAGTAACCCATGACACTTCAGACAAATTCCCAGGACGTCCTCGACCGCATCAAGACGGCGCAGTCGAGGCCGCTCGGCGATCCGCGTTTCAAGGACCTGATCGGACTCGAGAAGAGCACCTTTTCGCAGAGCGCCAGCGCAACGTCGGGGCTCACCTTCTACGATCTCGAACTCGGCGCGAAATTCGTCTATCCCGTGCTGACGCCGCTGCGCAACATGATCCCGCGCGCTTCGGGCAAGGGCGGCATTCAGGCGGCCTGGCGCGCCATCACGGCGATTAACACCACGGGCCTGCGGTTCGGCGTCTCGTCCGCCAATCGCGGCGGCGTGCTGGCTGTGGCGACGCAGGATTATACCGCGGCTTACAAAGGCATCGGCGTCGAGACCAGCGTCGATTTCGAAGCGCAATTCGCCGGCCAGGAGTTCGACGACGTTCGCGCAATCGGCGCCAAAACGGGCCTTGAAGCGTTGATGATCGGCGAAGAGGCCATGATCCTCGGCGGCTGCGCCTCCGGCGCGCTCGGCGCGACGCCGACGCCCTCGCTGGCCGCCTCGACAACCGGCGGCGCGCTCGCCGCACAGACCTGGTCCGTCATCTGCGCCGCCCTTACTCTCGACGGCATCATGAACGGTTCGATCGCGGGGGGCGTGCAGGGACAGATCACGCGCACCAACGCCGACGGCTCGTCCGACACCTTCGGTGGCGGCGTCGCCAAAAAGAGTGCGAACGCTACCGTACCGACGACGGGCGCGGCGGGATCGATCAGCGCAAGCGTCGCCCCCGTCTCAGGGGCGTTGGGATACGCCTGGTTCTGGGGCGCGGCCGGCGCCGAAACGCTCGGCGCGATCACCACGATCAACTCGGTAATCATCACATCGACGGCGACCGGCTCGCAGACCGCAGTTTCGCTTGGGACCAACGACAACTCCGCCAATCCGCTGGCCTTCGATGGCCTCATCTATCAGGCGATCAAGGCGGGTTCGGGCGCCTCCATCTACGCGATGAGCCCGGGCGTCGCCGGCGTCGGCTCGCCGCTGACCGCAGATGGCTCCGGCGGCGTCATGGAGATCGACACCGTTCTGAAAGCCATGTGGGACAATTACCGACTCTCCCCCGACACGATGTGGGTCAGCTCGCAGGAAGCCCTGAACGTTTCGAAGAAGATCCTGGCGGGTTCGCAAAACTCCGCCCAGCGTTTCGTGTTCGAGACGGCGCAGGATCTCGTCGGCGGCGGCATCATGGTCCGCACCTATCTCAACCGCTTTTCGATGCAGGGCGGCAGCGTGGTCGACATCAAGGTCCATCCGAACATGCCCGCCGGCACAATTCTGTTCACCACCCGAGCGCTGCCCTATCCGCTCGCCGGCGTCGGCAACGTCATGCAAATTCGCACGCGGCAAGATTATTACCAGATCGAATGGCCGCTGCGTTCCCGCAAATATGAATACGGCGTCTACGCCGATGAGGTGCTGCAGCACTATTTCCCGCCGGCGATGGCGCTGATCACCAATATCGGCAACGGCTGAGTCTAAGGGCAGCCGCCGACGCCCGTCCCGGCAGGTCCTCCGACACAATCCATTGAAACGCAGCGCCCGGAAAGGATGGCCGTCATGAAATTACGCGTTCCCGAAGGATGCGAGGCCATCTCGCATTCCGGGCGAAGCCTCGACATCGCCGAGGACAACTCCATCGAAGTGGACGACGATGAATGGTCCGCGTTCCTCGCGCATGGCTTCAGGCCGTGGGCGGATTTGGCCGAGGCGCCCGAGCTCGAGCGGATGACGCGGGAAGAACTGATCGTCGAAGCCATGGACGCCACCCTGAAAGCGCTGGAGGCCACGGGCACTGAGGAGATCCGGGCCAGGCTGGCCGCTTGCGACGCAGCGGCGGCGCCGTTCGAGCAACCCGCCGCTGCGCAGCCCGTCGATGCCGACGCCGAACGCATTGCGATGCTCAATCGACAGGGGCTGTTCGGCTTCCTCCGGAACAAGGGCGTCTCGGTGTCCCTGCCAGTGACAAATGCGGCGCTGCGGGCAATGGCGCGTCGCGCGGTCGGCTTGACTTGAGCCGACGCCGGAGACGCTGGCCGCGCTGACTCCGAAGACGCCCCCGCTCCCCGCTCGGGGCAGGGCGGCCAGCACCCTTCCGACGGCGCCGTCACATTGAAGGACATCGGCACATGGCTTCCCCCTATGATCTCGCCGACCTCTCCGATCTCAAGGCCTGGCTCGATATTGCGGCGACAAACGACGATCTTCTTTTGTCACAACTGATCACCCAGATCAGCCGCGCTATCCTCAACATCCTGGACCGGCCCTCAATTCTGCCCATGACATATGCCGAGACTTATGACGGCGGCGACGAGTCCTCTATCGTTCTGCGGCATTGGCCTGTCAACGCCGTCCTCTCCTGCAGCGTCAACGGCGTCATCATTCCGCCGGCGCCCGCGCTTGTCGCCGGCGCGCCTTTTGAGGTCGGCTATGTTCTGGACGGCGGAGAAGTCGCTCCGCCGGGCGGCATGCAACGCCTGTCGCTGCGCGGCCGCCGCTTCTGGCGCGGCCTGCAGAATGTCGCGGTTTCCTATTTGGCCGGCTATCAGATCACGGCGGAGGCCGCAGTTGCGCCAACTGTCGCCCCCTACAGCGTCGCGGCGCTGGCGCCTTACGGCGACTGGGCGAGCGACGGCGGCGTCGCCTACGCTGGCGGCGCGGCGCTGACGCCTGTCGCCGCCAGCCCCGGCGCGGGACAATATAACGTCGCCGATGGCGTCTACACATTCGCAGCGGCCGACGCCGGGGCCGTGCTGGGCACTACCTACGGATACGTGCCGGCCGATCTCACTGTGGCCTGCATGGACTGGGCGGCGGAGCGCTACGCCTATCGCTCCCGCATCGGACAACAGTCGAAATCGCTCGGTGGTCAGGAGACGATGGCCTTTATCGTCAAAAATGTCCCTGATTTCGTCGCGGCGGCGCTGCAACCCTATCGGCGCGTTGTGACTCCATGATTGAGGCGGCCTTCGATGCTGGCGCCGTCCAGGATGCGCTGGTCGAGCAGGCGGACGCATTGTGCGCCGCGCTCGAAGCCCGCATCCAGCAGAAGCTGTCCGGTGAAGTTCTCCAGACGCGCACCGGCGCGCTGGCGGCCTCGATCCAGTCCTCGGTCGAGGATGACGGGTCGGCAGTTTCGATCGTCGCCTCGAGCGCCGGCGCGCCTTATGCGGCGATCCAGGAATTCGGCGGCAAGACCGCGGCGCACGATATTGTCGCGATCAAGGGCAAGGCGCTGGCCTTCGAGGCCAGCGGGGGCATGGCGTTCGCCAAAAGCGTGCACCACCCAGGGTCGGTGATTCCGGCGCGCTCCTTCATCGGCAGTTCTTTTGCCGAGTTGAGCGACGAAATCTCCGGCGGCCTTAAACAGGCCGTACTCGATGCGCTGGGGCGGCCCTGACGCCGTCGCGTCGAGCGCAGCCGCGAACATCTTCGACACGCAACGGAAAGAGCAGCAGATGGCCGGGACGAGCCGCGAGACCGCCGTGACGGCGTTGCAAAACCTCGTCGCGGGCGCCTATGCCTGGAGCCTTGGGCCGGTGCGCCGCCTGAAGCTCTGGACCGACGTGCCGGCGATGAACCGGCCGGCCTGCTTCCTCTTCGAGGGCGGTCAGGAGACCTACTCCTGGAGCGAAGGCGCTGCGCCGAAGCGGGCGATCGAAGTCAAGCTTTTCATCTATCTCAACGCGAAGGATCAGTCGGTTGTCGGCGCATCGGCGATAAACGGCGTGATGGACGCGCTCGACGGCGCCTTCGCGCTGTCGGGCGCCGATCTCGCCATCGGACGCAACACGCTCGGCGGCGCGGTTTATCATTGCCGCATCGATGGCAAGGCGCTGAAAGATCCGGGCGATCTCGACGGCGACGCGCTTTTGATCGTGCCGGTGAAGCTCATCCTTCCCTAGAAATCTCAAGCAAACATCGCGCGGCGCAGACTGCCTGCATTTGAGTGCGGCCGCGGTTGCGTCGCAGCGGTCGAACCAGAGAGGTCTTCCATGTATAGTTTCGGTTCGGGCGTATTGCTCGGAACCCGCACGGACATCGCGAATGCGACGCCGGTCAACTTCGGCCTCGTGCAGGAGGTGACCATCGAGGAAACCGCCAATATCAAGGAGCTTACGGGCCAGTATCAGCGTCCGGTGGCGATTGCGCGCGGCACCATCAAGACCACGGGAAAAGCCAAAGTCGCGCGTATTTCCGGGCTGGCCTTCGCCAGCCTCTTCTACGGCGTCGCGCCGACATCGGGCCAGCTCGCCACCTCATTCGCAGAGGCCAGCGCGGTGCCTGGCTCATCGCCCTATACCGTAGCGGTGACGAATTCTTCGACCTGGGTCAAGGATCTCGGCGTGCTCTACGCTGCGACGGGCCTGCCGCTCACTCAGGTCGCCTCCGCGCCGGCGGCGGGCCAATATTCGGTTTCGGCCGGCGTCTACACATTCGCGGCGGCCGACACCGGCAAAGCCATCCTCGTCAACTATAATTACACGCTCGCGGCGACCGGCCAGCAATTTACCGTTGCCAACCAGCTGCTGGGAACGACGCCGACCTTTCAGGCGAATTTCTACACGTCCTTCCAGGGGCAGGCGATTTCCCTGAAGCTCAACAATTGCACGTCGAGCAAATTGAGCTTCGGCACCAAGCTCGAGGATTTCGTTATGCCGGAGTTTGATTTCTCCTGCTTCGCCGACCCCTCCGGCAATGTCATGACGTGGTCCTTCGCGGAGGCGTCCTAATGCGCGCGCGTATCGAGACGATCCGGCTTGGCGAGCATCAATGGGCGGTGCGCCCGCTGACGCTGCGTCAGGTGCAGGAGATCGAACCCATTCTCCTCGCCGGCGCGCCGGAGGCGACGGGGAATGTGTGCGCCGCCATGGCGATCGTCCAGATCGCGCTGCGGCGGGACCACGCGGAATCCGCGGCTGCGCTTGGCGATGTCGAGGCGACGGCGCCCGAGATCGGCGCGGCGATGGCGGCGATCCTTCGCCTTGGTGGATTCCTGCCCGTCTCGATCGATGGGGACGCCGGGCCGGGGGAAGCCTGAGCGGGCGCGCCAAGCGCGACGCGCCCGCTCGCATCGATTTTGATTTTGTTTATGCGCGGCTCATGACCGGGTGCGGCTACACCCCGGCCGAGATCGATGAGATGACGCTGCATGATGTGTTGGCGCTGTTCGCCTACTGGCGAGATTACCCGCCGACGCATGAAATTCTGAAATGCGTCCATCGCATCGAGCGGAAGGCCGAAGTCGGCGGCCCCCGCGAGCGCCGACGATCCAAGCGGGATCGGCGGCCTTATCGCCCGCTTTCCTGATGGCTTTGTGCGAGCTGCGCAAGGCAGATGATCAAGGCTCGCGCGCAGGCGCGCGCGCCATGGCTCGATAAGGATTTCGCCGCATGGCCGATGACGTCACCATCCGATTTACCGCCGACGTTTCGGATCTGCAGAAGGGCATGCAGCAGGCGGCGACTTCGGTCGAACTCGACCACCGCCTCGTTGCGCGCTGGCGCGGCCCAGATCAACACCGTCTTCGCCGGCCTGTCGCAGGCCTACGCCGGCAACGCCGCGCAGAAAACGACGCTGGCGCAAAGCTCCAGCGCCGCCGATCTCGCAATCGCGCGGCAGACGGAACAGGCGCGCTACGACATAGCGCTGGATGGCCTCAGCCTGCAGTCCTCCCTCATCAAGGAGCAGGCTCAGACAGGGCAGATGTCGCGGCAACAGGAGCTAGCGAGCCTGCTCGCCTCTGAGAAGCAGCGTGAGGATATCGAGGCGAACCATTTGCAGACTCTGCAAAGCATGTATCAGCAGGGAACGCTCGCTTACGCGACCGCGCAGAGCCAGATCGACGAACTCGCCAGCCAGTCTGCGCTGCGGCGCCAGCAGATCGAGCGCGAGGTCACGCAGCAGATCGACGCCGATTACAAGCGCACATTCGAACAGATCGGATCAAGCGTTACGAGTTCGATCATGGGCATGATTCGCGGGCATGAGACGCTCCGCGACGCCGTCCAGCAGGTTGCATTGTCGATCGCGCAATCCTTCGTCGCGGCTCGCATCAGATTGGTCGCCGACTGGCTGGCCGGGCAGCTCGCCAACACGGCGGCAACTCAGGCGGCGCAGGCGACGCAGACCGGCGCCGTTGCCGCCGGCGTCTCTGCGCGCACGGGACTTGAGACCGCCGCGGCGGCGACCTCTGGGGCGGCCATGGTTTCGGGAGCCCTGAAAACCATCGCCGCTTCGGCCAGCGAGACATTCGCCGGCATTTTCGGGTTTCTCGCGCCGGTCATGGGGCCTGCCGCCGTTGGCCCTGCGGCGGCGGGCCAGGCGACGGTCATGGCCGTTGCAGGCGGGCTCGCGGTCGGCGCATGGGAGCTGCCGTCCGACATGATCGTGCAGGCGCATAAGGGCGAGATGGTCGTGCCGGCCGGCGTCACGCCGTGGGCGCAGGGCTTGATGGCCAATGGCGCCGCCGGCGCCGGCGGCGCCGGCGGCGGCGGAACTGTGCATGTCCATCACGCGACGAATTTCAGCGTGCAGGCGATCGACGCGTCCGGCGTCAGGCAGTTCCTCAAGAACAATGGCAGGCAGATCCTGCGCGCGATCAATGATGGCGTGCGCACCGGATCGCATCTGGGCCTGAGCAAGCTCGGCGGCTCGGCGTGACGCATGAGCTACGTCAACGGCGTCCACCTTCTCCCGGCGACGGGCGAATTCACCTATGATCCGACCTATGTTTATTCCGGCCAGCGCGCGCAGCCATTGGGCACGCTGCTCCCGATCAACACCTATTATTCCAGCCAGTTTTCGGGCAACCCGGACATCCACACCGCGATCGACCAGCTCGTCGCGGCTTTTCCCGGCTGCACGACGATCTCGATTGTCTGCTCGTGGTTTTTCAACTCGACGGACGCCGCGACCTGCCAGGTCTATCCCTCGACCACCTACATCAACAATCAATATGGCTCGCCGGTCGCGCACGCCTTCCAGTATTTCAATGGAACCGTCGTCTACGACAAATGGCGGGTCTCCGGCCTCGACGAGACGTCCGTCTATCTGATCCCGATTTCCCAGATCGACGGCTCCTATGTCTATGGCGGCACGCCGTCGGACCAGTCGATTGTGCGCTGCATTCAATATCTGAAGTCGCGCGGGTTCCGCGTCGTTTTTTACCCGTTCCTGCTCGGCGACATTCCCGGTTCTTACCCCTGGCGCGGCCGCGTCACCTATTCGCCCGACGTTTCCGGCGCCGCGGCCAGCGCGGTCGCGGCGTTTCTTGGTCCCGCGTCTGTGGGTGAATTTACTCGCGACGACGTCTTCTTGACGGTCAACTATTCAGGGTCGCTTAACGATTACACCTTCCGCCGCATGATCCTGCATTACGCCAATCTGTGCGTCATCGCCGGCGGCGTGGACCTATTCTTGATCGGCTCCGAGCTTCGCGGCCTCGAGACAATTCGCGGGCCGGCCTGGACCAACGCCGGCACGACCGACAGCAGCGGTCAGGCGGTGTGGGATTATCCTTTCGTCGCCGGGCTCATCACGCTCGCCAATGACGTCCGCTCAGTCTTCGACGGGGCCGGGCTCACCAAAGAGACGTCCGGGCTGCATAATCTCATCAGCTATGCGGCGGACTGGTCATCGTGGATGGGCTACAGCCATGCCGGCTCGAATCCGGCCTCGCCCAATGGCCAGTGGCCGCATCTCGATCAGCTCTGGGCGCAAAGCGCTATCGACCTCGTCTGCTTCGACAATTATCTGCCGATCTCGGACTGGACGACGGCCAACAATGGCGGCCTCGACGCCGCCAACTGGGCCGCGCCGGTCCCGACGAGCTGGCCGCCAACGAATCCGAACGCCACCGGCCTCGGACTCACCGGCGCGCCGATGCTGCATAATCTCGCTTATCTCAAGGCGAACATCGAAGGCGGCGAGCGGTTTCACTGGTTCTATTATGATGGCGATAATCTCGGCCGCGGTTTCGACCCGTTCGGCTCCGACCTCAATGTGTCGGTCCCGACCGGCGACCGGCTGGCGCAGAGCCGCAACCGCTATTACGCGAACCAGCAGATCCTTGGCGCGAAGCACCTGCGCTGGTGGTGGAACAACCGGCATTATGCGCTTTACGACGACGGCGACGGCTCTGGCGAAAGTCCGAAAGGGCCGCAGACGGCTTGGGGCGCCAATTCGAAGAGCATCGCCTTTTCCGAATATGGCTTCACCTCCTGCGACCGTGGGACCAATCAGCCGAACGTCTTCTTCGATGCGAAATCGAGCGAGAGTTATACCGCCTACTGGTCGATCTGGGACCCGGCCGACGGCGGCGGCTACCGCCCGCGCCGCGACCAGAATCTGCAACTTCTCGCCCTCCAGGCGGTCTACGAATACTGGTTCATCGACACGCCGAGCAACAACGAATGGTCCGGCTCGTTGCCGATGCTGCAGCAGACCTTTTGCATGGCATGGAACTGGGACGCGCGCCCGTTCCCGATCTTCCCGAACCTCTACGCGGTCTGGGGCGACGCCGGCAATTGGGAATCCGGCAACTGGCTCGGCGGCAAGGGGCCGTTCCTCGCCGTTCCGGCCCCGGATACGCCGCCGGGGCCGGGCAGCTACGCCGCTTTTCCGGCGCTCGCCGGCCAAGGCTGGAGCGTGCATTACACGCCCGTCTTCAAGACGGGCATCCATGATCATGTCTCGGGCCGGGCCAGCCGCTTCGCGAAGTCCGGCATCCCGCTCTACGAGATCGAGATTACCTTCGATGTCCTGCGCATGGCCGCGCCCTATGCGGAATTGCAAAGCCTGCTCGGCTTTATCGCCGCGCGTTATGGCCAGGACGTCCCATTCACTTTTTCCGTTCCAGCCGACCTTCAGGCGACACTTGGCCTTGGCGCGTTCTTCACCTGTCGCTTCGGCGATGATCAGGAAGATTTCGAGGAATTCATGAGTCAGTTCTGGCGGGCGCGATCTCTGAAGCTGCGGATGGTCAAGGGGGAATGATGATGCCGCCTTCATTTCCGACCCTCGCCGGCCAAGGCTGGTCGGTCCATAAGAAACCGCTTTTCTCGACGCGCGTCGCTTCGCATGTGTCCGGGCGCGAGGCGAGGACGCCATTTTTTTCTTATCCGCTCTACGAGTTCGAACTGACCTTCGACGGGCTCGACTCCGGTGCGCATTATCCCGGGCTCGGCTCCAACAGCTTACAGAGCCTGATGGGGCTTTTTTTACAGGCACAGGGGCAGTTCGGAACGTTTCTCTATACCGACCCGACCGACAACGCGGTTCTAGCGCAAGTCGTCGGAACAGGCGACGGCGCGACGATCGCCTTCACGCTGGTCCGGACCCTCGGCGGCTTCACTGATCCGGTCGGCTGGGTCAATACCCTGAGCAACGTCTATCTGAACGGCGTCTCACAGGCTTCGGGCTTCTCCCTGACGCCGCCTAACACGCTGGTATTCGTGACTGCGCCCGGGTCCGGCGCGCTAATCTCCGCGGATTTTTCCTACGCCTTCCAGTGCCGCTTTCTTGATGACCAGAATGATTTCGAAAATTTCACATCCGGGCTTTGGACGGTGCAAAGCCTGACCTTTCGCAGCGTGAAGCCGTAAACGCTCGGCGCCTCATGTTCAAAATCCGACGTTGTTTCGCGCTGCCTGGAGCATAGGTCCGATGAGAGCTTATACCGGCACGCTCGCCGCCTATTTAAACACGCTGCGGGCCAGCCCCGATGTCCGAGCGCTGGTCGCCGACTGCTTCACAATCACGTTGCGCGCTGGCGCTATCCTCACCTACACCAACGCCGATCTGCCAGTTACTTTGAACGGCTATATCTATGCGGCGAACTCCCTGCTTGTCGACGGCCTGAAATTCAAATGCGAGGCAGGCCTCAGCGTCGACCAGCAACAAATCACGATAGCTGCGCGCCAAACCGACACCATCGGCGGCATTCCTTTTTTGCAGGCGATGCGTAACGGCATCCTCGACGGAGCCGAGATTCAACGGGAACGGGCTTTCGTAAACTCGTGGTCGGCCGGCGACCGCGCCGCGCCGATCGGCAGCGTGATCCTTTTTAAGGGCCGAGTGGGCTCGGTCGACAGCATCGGCCGGACCTCGGCCGCGATCACTGTCAATTCCGATCTCGTTCTCCTTGATCTCGACATGCCGCGCAATCTCTACGCGCCGAATTGCCAACATGTTCTGTACGACACCGGTTGCGGACTCATCAAAAACGCGCATGGAGCCAGCGGGACCGTTGGGCCCGGCTCGTCGCAGATGCAGATCAACTGGCCGAACTCATCAAGCGCGTACGCGCAAGGGACTATTACATTTTCATCGGGGCCGAATACGGGGGCGACGGCCAATGTCAAATACGCCGATTCCAGCGCACTTTATCTGAGCTATTCCCTTCCGAATGCGCCGTCCTCCGGCGACGCCTTCACCGTCTATCAGGGCTGCGATCACACACAGGGGACGTGTCAGAACAAATTCAACAATCTCTCCAAATTTCGCGGCTTTCCGTACATTCCGCCGCCGACTTTCGCTTACTGAGTCGCATTTTGAACATGGCACGGGAAACGATCGAACGCGCTCGCGTCGTCGCCGAGGCGCGTAAGTGGGTCGGCACGCCGTACCACGCATGCGCCGATGTGCGCGGCGCCGGCGTCGACTGCGGCATGCTGCTGGTCCGCGTCTTCGTCGATACGGGGCTTCTCGCGCCGTTCGACCCGCGGCCCTACCCGGAAGACTGGCACCTGCATCGAAGCGAGGAGCGCTATCTTTATTTCGCCAGCGACCGTCTCGGCGAGGTCGCCGAGCCCGGTCCAGGAGACATCATCGTCTTCAAATATGGCCGCACGTTTAGCCATGGCGCGATCGTGACGGGCATCGACCCGAATTCGCGTTGTGCATGCGTTTCAGCCTTGCCGAGCGGTCGTCGAGGAAGATTTGCGGACAAATCGCCAATTGCTCGAACCAAAGCGGCCGCGACGCTACTTCAGCCTTTGGGGCTGTCCCGCTTTTGAAGAACGAGGCGCCGAATGAGCTTTCTGAGGCCGAAATCCACCTCGGCGCAAATCCCGCTCTACACGGGGCTTCAGATCCAGACGTCGAGCAACGCGGTTCCGATCCAGATCGTCTACGGCGCAAACAAGGTCGCGCCGAACATTATGTGGAGTGGAAATTTTCGCTATACGATCCAGAAGGCAAAGGGCGGAAAGGGCGGCGGCCAAGTCACCGGCTATGATTATACCTGTGGCTTTGCGCTGGGGATTTCCGAGGGGCCAATTCAAACTATTGGCTCCGTCTGGAACGGGCAGACCATCACCTATCTGTGGAATCTGAGCCTCGGCCTGTATTACGGCACCACGCCGCAAGGGCTTTATTCCTACGAGAGTTATCTTTTTCCGGGTGCGGCGCTTAACTATCCAGGCGTCGCTTATGCGGTGACGGCCTATTTCGATCTCGGTTCGAGCCCTAGCCTGCCGGCGCTCTCATTTGAGGTTTTCGGCCGGCTGGTGGGCTCTGGAACCTATAACGGCATCGACGCAAACCCGGCGCTTGCCGTGCAGGATTTCCTGACTAACTCGCAGTATGGCGTCGGATACCCGCCAGCCAGCATCGACGCGACGACGTTGCTTGGCGGGTCAGGCGGCTCATCCTACCAGGCCTATTGCAACGCCTCAAGCCTTGCATTTTCGCCGGTTCTTGCGAATCAAAAGTCCGCGAACAGCATTCTGAGCAGATGGCTGCAACTGACCAATACAGCAGCGGTCTGGTCAGGAGGCAAGCTCAAATTCATTCCCTATGGCGACGCGCCGATTTCTGGCAATGGCGTGACTTTCGCGCCGAACGTCACGCCGCTCTACAATCTGACGGATGACGACTTCGTTTACCAAGATGGCAAAGATCCGGTCGAGGTAGTTCGCAGCGACCCCTTCACGGCGAAAAACTGGGTGACGTTGGAGGCCCTTGATCGCGGCAACCAGTACAACGCAACGCCGATCGACGTCTGGGATCAGAACGCTATCGAACTCTATGGGCTCCAACGTGATTCCTCCATCACGGCCCACGAAATCTGCGACCCGAACGTCGCGCAGATTTCCGCGCAGCTCATCCTCCAGCGGCGGCTCTATATCCGCAATACATATCAGTTCAAACTGTCCTTCGAATATTGTCTCCTCGAACCGATGGACCTTGTCGCCATAACGGATGCGGGCCTCGGCATGAGCAATGTCGCGGTGCGCATTGTTTCGATAGAGGAAGACGAGCCGGGCATTCTGACTGTGACCGCGGAGGAGTTTCCTGGCGGCACGGCGACGGCAGTCGCTTATCCAATACAGCGTGGCGCGGCGGAATCGCTCAACCAAGGCGTCATCCCCGCGCCGGTCAATGCGCCGCTCGTCTTTGAGCCGCCCGGTGCGCTTACCGCCGGCGACTCGCAGGTGTGGATCGCGCTCAGCGGTGCGCTCGCGCCGGTCTATAAGCTCGCCGAAGACAGCTCGACCGGCCTTCACTTCGCGACGTGGACGAGCGGCGTTTACGAGGCCGCCGGCTCGGCGGTCTCGTTCACGATTTATGTCCAGGCAGCGGAGCACACAAAGTTCTGGGCGTCGATCTATGATGGCGCAACCAATTTCCTGGCCGAATTTGACCTCGCGGCCGTTACCGCCGCCCCGGCGGCCGGCGTCGCCGCGACAATTGAGGCCGCAGGCAATTCCTTCTCTAAGCTGACCATCTCCTGCGCCCTTGGCGCCACAACGACGCCGCAGGTGCTGTTCGGCCCGGAGACGGCCATCGGCACGCGCTCCTACCCCGGCACGATGGGCGCCGGCGTTTACATCTGGGGCGCTTCGCTCTCCGGCACAGCCGAGGAACCGACGGCCTTTGACGGCGCGCCATCAGCCTCAGGGGCGGCAGTCACCGCCGCGCTAGGCGCCGAGTCGCCAGAGGGCGCTACGGGAGCGGCGGATCCCTACTGGGGCGGGGCGCTAGTCTACCTATCGACCGACGGCTCGACCTATGAACAGATCGGTGAAATCAACGGAGCAGCCCGACAGGGCGTGCTTGACGCGCCGATCGCCGCGCCTTCGGCCCAGCCCGACCTTGCTAACACTATGACCGTCGATCTGACTGAAAGCGGCGGCACGCTTGCTTCGGGCAGCGTGGCAGACGCCCAAAATGCCGTCACGCTGTGCATCGTCGATGATGAGCTATTCGCCTACCAGACCGCCACGCTGGTGTCGGGTTCAACCTATGACCTCACATATCTCCAGAGGGGCTTGTATGGCTCAACGGCTGGCGCCCACGCGGCTAATGCGCCCTTCACGCGTCTGGACGATCTCATTTTCAAATATGCTCTCCCCGCCGCCTTCGTCGGAGTCCCGCTTTATTTGAAATTCGCCAGCTTCAATATCTTCGGACAGTCGGTCCAGGATCTGTCTACTTGCATCGCTTATACTTACACCCCGACAGGCGCCGGCACGCTGGGGCCTGTCGCGCAGGCGCTTGCGGTCGGGTCCAGCCTCGACTACGGGCTCGCCAGCACAGGCGTGAACGAGACCGACGACTTTGGTCTCGCGTCGGATTCGTTTGTAACGGTCATCGATCTTGGATTGGCGTCAGCATGATCAAGAGGTTTGCATAATGTCAGTCCAGATCAAGCGCCGGCGCGAGGCCGCCAGCTTTTTGTCGACGTTTACGGGAGCCGCCGGCGAACTTTTGGTCGACACCACCAACAACCGCGTTCAGGTGCACGACGGCGTGACCGTCGGAGGCTTCCCCGCCGCGAAGCTTTCCGAAGTTTCGCCTCTGAGCGCGCTGATGGTCGCGGCCCAGGGCTCCGCGCATAGCTCCGCGGTCAAGTTTGGATGCCTTGAGGATACCATCGCCTGCTCGGGCCCCTCAAGCGTCTCGACCCAGCAGATTCCGAACCGCGCGATTGTCTTCGGCGTCTCGGTCTATGTCGCCGGGACGGTTACCGGCGCGAGTTCCTTCAACGTCGACGCGATGATTTCGTCGGGTGGCGGCGCCGGGACAACAGCCGGACAGTTCGGCGCTTCGCTCGGCGTTTCCACCGGGTCGAATAATTCGGGCGTGATCGGCCCCACTGCTTGGTATGCCGCGTCGACAATCAGACTGACCGCCAACGGATCAAATTTCACCGGCGGCGTCGTTCGCATCGCGATCCACTATTTGATCTGCCTGCCGCCGACCTCCTGAAGCAGCCATACGCCCGTCACGTATGCGGCTGTCTTTCCATTGTTCCCAATAGCGGAAGTCAGAATCGATGTCGCAACTCTTGATGCCGCCCAGTGACGGCAGCCGGAACATCGTAACAATTTTCGGCCGCGTCTACCAAAGCGCGCCCGGCGTTCCGATAGCTATCCCCAACTTTGATGCTCCCACATTAGAGGCCAATGGATGGACGGTGTTCAATGGGTCGTCATTGCCGACGACGACGTCGGCCTACGTTGCCGGGGCCGTCGGAGGTGTGGTGACGAATCCAAATGGTTCGCCAGCGGGAATCGCGGTGCGGCTTTACATTGACGGAGCCGCCGCGCCGGTCGGCACAACAATCGCTGATGCAGACGGAAACTGGTCCGTTCCAACAGGCAGCCTCACGGCTGGATCGCATATGTACAGCATCGAGATCGACGAGGGCGCCGGATCGTTTTTGGTCGGGCGCCCGACCGGCAACGGCAACATGGATTTCAGCAACGCACTAAACAGCGGATTGCTTGCCGCAATCGCAGCCTAATAAGGATTGCAGGAATGGCTCTACCAACACTCAATGTTACGCCAGGGTCTGGCGCAACAATCAACACGCTGCCCAACGCGCCGGCGACGACGGCCAACAGCGTGTCTGTCGCCCTGGCGACGGATCAAACGTCCGTCCCGGTCACTGTGGCCTCTCTGCCGTTGCCGACTGGCGCGATGCCCGCGAACGGCGGCTCGGTCGCTCTTGCCGCCGGAATCAATGTGGTGGGCGGCGTGATTGTCGCCGATCCGGTCTCCGGCCACTACGCAAATGTCTTCCAGTTTCATAACGCCGACAATGTCGCCCTCGGCGCGACGGCCTATGGCATCAATACGGGGGGCGTCGCGCAACTCCTAAACGCGGCGGCAAATCTTGACCGCCAGAGGGAAGCGGGAGTTGACGGCGTTCCCGCCCAGGGCATCGCATCCGGCGCGGCCTCGTTCGCAATGCAGTTCAAGACATCAAGCGCAAACACGATATCTACGGGCGGGCAGACTGTGACGCCTGTCGCGATGTCGGGCGTAATTGGAGGCGTCGGCTGGTCCATTCAGACTGGCTCCGCGCTGGTTGTCGATTCCGGGCTGAACAAGGAAGTCGTCGTCGTTAGCGCTGTCACGGCAGGCGCGTTCACGGCCACTTTCGCCAAGGCGCATTCGACGACCCCAATCCAGATTACAGGATTCGTTTACAACCAGGGGCGCGACGCATCCGGCGAAAATGACGGCGCGACGGGTTCGGGTACCTCGGTCGCCGCTGAGTATGAATATAATGCGGGCGATCCGTCCGGCGGGAATTTTGACCGTGCGCGCTGCCTCAATGGAAAGGGCTTGACGACCCAGACGATAAGCGCCGGCGGCGGTGCGTCATCAAGCGGTCTTACGCTCGCCGCCAGCACGGGCTTACAGCCCGGAACCAAGGTGTTGCTCTATAAATCCGCGACATTTCCGGCGGCTGGCTCATTCGAATCTGTGAATGTCGACTTAAGCTTCACAGTCGGCGGGAACACGGTACCGCTCGCTTCGCCGATCATCGGCAGCGCGGGCTATGACACCATCGCCTATGATGCATTCTCGGCGCTGGGTCCGCAACTCAATGGCTTCCTTCCCTTTGGCGTAGGAATCGAAGAAGAGGCGATCTTCGATCCGGTTTCGGGGAAACATTACGTTCAGCGAGCGGCGACGCAGGATGGAATGGCGGCGCAAAACATCGTTGTAGTGTCCGCTGGCCTTTGGAATGGCGCGGCGATGGATCGCGTTACGGGGTCCGCCTCGCGCGGGATGGACGTAAACGTCAGTCCGAATCCAACGGGCGGGATTGCAACTTATGCTGCTGTTGGCGGCACGGGCAATCCATTGTTGACAAACAGCACGGTCACCGCGGTCAAGACCAGCGCGGGCAGCCTCTATAAAGCGCGGTTCTTTAATTCATCGAACGCCGGGGTTTGGGTTCAGTTATTCGACGCCGCCGCGGCGTCGATCACGCCTGGAACAACGGTCCCGAAGGATGCGATCTGGGTTCCAGGCGGCACGGGCGGCGGCGCGTGGGTCGAGACCTTCACCGACGCGGGACGGGTGAGTTTCGCAACTGCGATTTCGGCCATCGCCGCATCGACTGCGACGGGCGCCTCGGCTCCAGCTGCGAATATTGCGGCAACTTTCTACTTCAAATAAAGCGGGGGTCCTGTCGATGTTTATCCGCATGAAAGCCTTTGCCCGCGCTCTGGTGGTCGCATTTGGGCCCCTGTCGCTTGCGTCACTCCTGTCGCTGGCGGTATTTTCTTTCGCCGAACTGCATGCGCAGGGCGTCGCCATGGGCAACGGCGAAACGCTCGGCGCTCAGCTCCGTCGCCTCGCGCGCCAGGCGAGGGGCAACAACCCCGTCGAAAAGCCCCGACTGCTCGGCGGGCAGGCGTGGTCTGTCCTGACCAGCGCGACTTGGCCAACCACCGGGACGGTGTCCGCGGGCCAGCTTTATTATTCCAGCACGGCGGCTGGCGTCTATCGCGTTATCATTGGCGGCACGATCGTCAACGGCACGCAGCCGACCGCCGCGGCTTACAATTTCAGCGGCACATATTTCCAGGACAATGGAAATACCGGCGTCGTCTACCAATATGCGAATTATTACGTCGGTCAGAATTTTTCCAATGCCGGGATGGTTTATCAGATCGCTTCGTGCGCTTCGACCTGCACCCCCGCGACGTCGGGAACCGGCCCGGCGCCAAGCTCCCTGACTGATGGGCAGATCACCTGGACGTTGGTCGGGCAACAGACGGCCCCGGTCGTCTCCGTTCAGCAGACCTACAATTCGGCGCTGTCCAACTGGTATCAGCCCGGCGCGTTCGCCGGCGCCATGAAGGGCGTCATTCTGACCGACAATTCGGCGGCTGGCGTCGGCAACGTCGGTCCGTTCAAATGGTCCGGCGGCTACCCGGTGGTCATTGGCTCAGCGAGTTCGAATGGCCCGACCGGTGTTGCGGCGGTTGGGCCGACCTATTACGCGTCGGGGAACTGCGGCTCCGGCCTCGTGTCGATCGGCGCGGCCTCGACGGGCATTCCGAGTTCCGTCAATTTCGCCATCACGGCGGCCTCGTGGAGCGGTGGGTTTGCGACGTTCACGCTGTCTGCCTCTACATCGACGCCCGTTGGCGTTCCGGTCACGATCGCCGGCATGACGCCGGCCGGCTACAATGGATCGTTCATCACGGCGGCGGGAACGACCGGCTCGACAATTGTCGTTGCGATGGCGTCGAATCCCGGTGCGCAGACGTCAACGACGGTCATGGCCAGCTCCGCATGGAGCACGGCGGCGAGCGGCGCGCTGGCGATTACGACCAGCACGCCAACTGGCGTTACCGGCATTGGTCAATGGATTTATATCAGCGGCCTGACCAATGGAGGGAGTGGTGGCGCTTCCCTCGTCACAGGCTGGTTTTACGTCAATGCCTTCACCAGCAACGAATCATTCTCTGTCGCGATGCCTGGAACCGGGGCGACAATCGGGTCGGTTTCCGGCACTGGCTCAGTGAGCCTTGGCTATGTGCCGCAACTATCGCCGTCGTGCTATGCGCAGCATGTTAGTTTCGTTAGTGTCGCAAACAAGATCGCCGTAGCTTTTGCGAACACGACCCAGTTCAGCGTTCGTGTCGACGGTCAGGACGTAGACAATTATTATCTGAATGCTCCATTTAACAGCCAGATTTCAAATCCAGCACAGTGGGTCGGCGCGACGAATGTGCCGTCCTTCCTGATCGATTTCACCAATGCGGGGGGACGCGCGGCGCATACGATCGAGCTGACCTGGAGTGTTGGCGCAGCGCTGTCGGTCGTCGCCCTCGCTCCTGGCGATTCACTATCCTATCCGAACATCAATGCTGGCGACGATTTTCCCGTCGTCATTTTGGGAACATCACTTAGCTCTGGAAGTATTTGCTACAATCTGGCGAACTGCTGGTATAATTTCTTTGCCCAGTTCGTCGGGCTGCCGGACGACATAACCTTTGGCGAGGGGGGAACCGGCGTTGTAGACCCAAGCGGAAATCCTGGTACCATCGATTATCAGAGTCACGCCTTCTTCGACATCCAGCAATATGTGACCTTCAAAAACGGCGTCGCTCCTAGGGTCGTCCTTGTCGATTGCTGCACGAACGACAGCGGTCTGACAACCTTCAATGTGACCGTTAATGTCGTCAACGGCTCTCCAGTCGTAACGCCAGTCGGGAATATGCGGATACCGTATTGGATTGACAAGATGACGTTCACGATCGGCGGAACGTCCTACGCGGCGGCAGGGCATAGCTCATATAACCAGATGAGTCTGACGACGCCTTACGCTGGGCCGTCCGGGCAGGCGACGCTGGCCTATACGATTCTGCCGTCTGCGCTGACCTATGCGCTAATCAATCAGGATTCAACATGCAACCTGGCGGCAACTCCTCCAAACGGGTGCGGGCTTTTGCCTAATCTTCGGCACGTCGCGCCAAATGCGCTAATCGTCGGCGTTGGCAGCCCCGCCGCAAACTCCAATTACATATCCGGAACGGCGACAGTCTCCGGCCAGACTTTGACGGGGTCGTCGATCAAGGAAAACTATAGCGGCGCCAACAGCTCTGGGTTTTCAACGATCCCCGGCGCAATGTCCGTGATCGAGGTTGGCGGAGCGGTTTGCCCGATCAAGAGCGTCACGAGCGCGACCGTACTGACGATCGCGACCGGATGCACTCTCGCGTCCGGCACATTCCATGCTCCGATGAATCCCCTTGTGAATCCGCTCACCAACCCGACAGGCAGCTTCGCATCCACTGCCGTAACGGATGCGACGACATCGGCGGAGATAACCGGATATGCCGCCTGGCAGTCCTGGGCGGCCGTCGATCCCGCTGGGCCGAAGTTGAGCGGTTTCATCCCCGCCCAGCTTCGCATGCCCCCGCTGAACCCGCCGGTGATGGGTTCTGCATATCAGGGCAACACATGGGGTCCGTGTTCCCTGGCGACTGTATCGACGGCAAGCGCCGCCGCCTCTTCGCTTGCAGGCAATGCAGCCTATGACAGCACTGGCTCCATTCATGAGAACGATTGCGGCCACAAGGACGCGGCGTTTAGCTACCTGCCTGGGTACATGACGATCATTAACGCGATGCCGTGACGCGGGAGGCTTTGATGACGATCCAAAATCTCGACCAGATCTGCCTGTGGATCAAGTCGGATGAGGGCGGCTATGTCGACGACCCGCGCGATCCGGGTGGCGCAACGAGATATGGCGTGACCCGGCGTGTTCTCGCCGCCTGGCGGGGACGTCCGGTGGGGACCGAGGATGTGATGCGCCTCACATGGGATGAGGCGAAGAAAATTCTCCTCGCGCAATATCTTGATCCCATTGGCGTCGACCAGCTGCCGGGCGGCCTTGACTATTGCGTCGCCGACGCCGCGTTCAATTCCGGGCCGGTGCAGGCCGTGAAATGGCTGCAGCGCGCGCTCGGCGTCGACGACGACGGCCATCTTGGGCTCGTCACGCTGCGCGCGGCGGCCGCTGTAAAAGATCCTGCCGCGGCGGTCAAGAGTTACGACGCGGAGCGGCTGGGCTTCATGCGCCATCTGCGCACTTGGCCTGTCTTTAAGAACGGCTGGCTCGGGCGCGTCACTCGTGTGACCCAGCGCGGGCTCGAGCTCGCAAGACAACCGCGCCCCGTTTCCTGAAGGAGATTTCCTATGTCCGATACGCTCGTCGCGCCGGCGCGCGATCCTGTGCGGCCGACCTTTATCGCCGTCGCCAAACTCAACTGGCGCACGAGCCTCACCGGCCTCGGCTCGCTTGCCGCGGCGCTCGCCCTTTCCTTCGGCGATACGTCGAAACTGTTCGGCGGTGTGTCGGCTAACGATGTCGCCGCCGTGGTGACGACCTGGCCGCAGTTCCTCGCGCATTGGGGCGCCGTTTTCGGCCTCGTCGCCAGCGGCGTCGGCGCGCTCCTGGCGAAGGATGGCGCGGTGCACGGCACGCCCGCGACGCGGGCGAACGCGCCGCCGCAAGCGTAAGCGATTTTCGGGTTATTTCTTCGGTCGAGGTTGTGTGATGGCTGACCACAGCATGATGAAGCTTGGCCGGCGTCCGGCGCGGGTCGATTTGCGTGTGCCGGCGCTGAAGGCGATTCTTTCCCCCGCAGCGCCAGCGGCGCCCGCGCGCAACGCCTGGTCGCTCGGGCGCACTGACTGGGGCGTGCTCGCCAATGATAATCTCGGCGATTGCACCGCTGCCGGCGTGTTTCATCTCATCGAGGTTGCGACGGCGGCGACGCAGCGCGTTTTCAAACCGACGAGGATAGAGTGCATCGCGTTCTACTCGGCGTCGACGGGCTACAACCCGAAAGATCCGTCGACTGACCAGGGCGGCGTCGAGCTGGACGTACTGAATTACTGGCTACGGCATGACGTTCTGAATCGCCAACTCATCGGCCACGCGACGGTCGACCCGAAGAACATCGACCACGTCAAGCAGGGCGCGTTCCTGTTTCCTGGCCTCTATGCCGGCCTCGCGCTGCCGCTGACGGCGCAGACGCAGGACGTGTGGGATTGCTCGCCCATCGCCGATTTGTTCAACGCCGACGCCAAGCCGGGCTCGTGGGGTGGCCACTGCGCCGTGCTGGTCGATTACGACGACAAGGGAGTCACCTTCATCACGTGGGGCGCTCTCAAGAAGGCGACTTGGCGCTGGGTCGAGAAATATTGCGACGAGCTGCATGCGGCGCTGCCCGGCGCGTGGATTTCAAACGAGCTTTCGCCCACCGGCATCAGCTATCGGCTGCTGCAAACCTTTATGGCTGAACTTTAGGAGACAGCATGAAAAAGATCATCGCCTGCGCCGTTCTGGCGCTGAGTCTCGGCAGCTCCGCGCTGGCGAGAGACAGCGCGCTTCCCGTTCCCCTTCCGATTGATCCGCTCAACCTCAACAGCGGCAAGGGGGTGACGCCGGATCAGCTCGCCGATAAGATCCGGGAATGGGTCACGTCGGATGGCTCCGCCGATCTGACGGCCGCGCTCGCCGTCGCCAAGGCGGCGAACAACACAGTGACGACGCCGTGCTGGACCGCGATTCAGGGCTTCGTGACGCAGGTCCAGGCGCTGCCCGCCGCGGACCAGCTTCCCAAGGTCCATCTCGCGGTGGACGTCGAAATCGCGACCGATCTGATGCTCGCCCTGCAGCCGAATTCGCCGATCATCACGGGCTGCGCAGCGCTGGCGAACGCGCAGAAGCTTGCCGCGGGGAATCTGGTGACAGGCATTGTGACGGGCGCGTTGTCGGTCGCCAAGCTCGCGCCGATAGTCCCATGAAGAACTTTCTTTTTGGGGCATGCGTTGGCGTACCTCTTGGGCTCCTCATCGGCTATGTCTGCCTGCTGCTGCAGGTGATCTAACATGGCCATCCGCGCGCAATTCTCGACCGGCATCGGCTTCGACGCCTATTCCGTTTTGATCGGGCTGAATGAGCATTCGTGGTCGACGTTCACGCATGTCGACATCATCCTACCGGATGACGAGTTCCGGACCGGCGACTGGCTGGTCGGCGCTCGCTCCGACGACGTCAAGGCGCTGCCCCCCGCTTACGAGAACTGGGCGCACACGGCGATTGTCGAATTGACGTGTTCGCCCGAGGTCTAGTCGGCGTTCTATCATTTCGCCCGCGCCCAGCTTGGTAAGCCTACGATTGGGGCGCAATCCGGCACATGGCGCGGATCGATCTCGCGCTAGGGCTTCCGACGCCGCAGCGGGACTGGCGCGAAGCCAGCGCATGGTTCTGCTCCGAATTATTCCTCGCCGCGGTGGAGGCCTCTGGCTCCCTCGCCATCCCCTGGTCGCGACGGCAAATGTTCTGACCCCAGCCGACGTGCTGCTGCTCTCCAGGGGATTCTGCAACGCGTTCGAGCGGATGAAGCGGCGATCGGATCAATCTCGATGAGCGAGACCGCCGCGGCGCCGGCGACCACGATTCGGCAGAGGATCGAGCTAATGGCATTTTTGAAAATGTTGGCAAGGAGGCCGCGGTGCAAATCGTCGTTTTGATTCTGACTTGCCTCGCCACAACGCCACAAGAAGCTTGCACGCGGCAAACCGCAGTAGATGTCCGCGAGGTCATGGCTGACAGTCCGATGCAATGCGCCATGGCGGGGCTGTCGACGGCCGCCAGCGATCCGCGCGGCGCAGCCGGACTGTTCACGAAAATTATCTGCGAGCGTCCCGCTGCAAAGGAGGGACGCAATGGCGACCAGTGACGGCGATATATGGAACAATTTATTGAGCGGAAGCGCCGGCGCTGTTCTTGGCATCCTCGGCACAGTCATTGTGGCGCTGATCGACCGCCAGCCACCGATGGCGGCCCTTATCGACGCGCGGATAAGGACCCTAATCGAGGGGTACGAAAAACACATCTGCGATCTGCAGACGGAGATCCGCAAGCTCGAGACGAAGGTGGATGGTTTGACCCTGGCGCTGGAGCAGGCGCGCACGGACCGGGGTGCCCGCGGGCCTCGTTAGGCACGCCCGGATCGAAGCGAAGTTGGCCTCTGGCGACTCCGCTATCGCGATGAGATGCAGCCGCCATCAGGCGTAGTCGGGATTATCGTGTGAACTAGCTTTCTCATTAGCGACTCCAAATGTGAAAATTTGTCAGCCCCTGCCTCGCACACGCGAGACAGGGGCTTTTTTTTGTTTTTCGCTTTGAGAGGGCCCGAAGAAAATTCGCGAGTAGGTTTTCGACGGCCCTGCCTTAGGGAACACAAGCAAGCTTGTCGAACTCAGCTTAAAAGCATGAATTGTAAAATGTTATATAGCATAGTAATATTTACAAGGCCAGAAATGGTGTAAGTATATCTAGAATCTATTTATTCTGCATACTGTTAATATTCTGGGGCCACGAACTTATCGCCAATTAGCGCCGCCGCCGGGTGTTGGCCTCGAGGCAGAGGAAATGGGCGATGGGTCGACTTTGCGTGCCGGCGGTCCGTGGGCTTGGCGCGGACGACGTCGCGACGCATTTCGTCGCGCTCGCGTTTCAGACAGCAAGCCGATTTTTGACTTCGCAGCGCGCGCGCCAAAATGTTGCCTCGCTGCGCTGGGACCGCTACACGGGTCGTCACAATGATATGAGGAGACGATTTCATGCCTGTGCGGCTCGATGCCAGGAGCCCGGACTTTAGTGCTTCGTTTCAGGCGCTCGTTTCTCAGAAAAGAGGGACTGGCGAGGACGTCGATCGGCTGGTGCAAAGCATAATCTCGGACGTCATCCTGAATGGCGACGCCGCGCTCTTTCATTATTCGAGCAAATTTGATCGCGTCGACCTGGCGGAGATTGGATTGCGCGTCAACGTCGCTGATATCGACGCTGCGCTCGGAGCCTCCGACCCGGATGCGGTCGCCGCGCTCAAACTGGCGCACCGGCGGATTGTCGCCTTTCACGAAAGGCAGCGCCCGGTCGATCAACGGTTCACGGATGAACTTGGCGTCGAACTTGGTTGGCGCTGGCGTTCAATCGAGTCGGTCGGACTTTACGTTCCGGGCGGGACCGCGAGTTATCCGTCCTCCGTTTTGATGAATGCGACTCCAGCTAAAGTGGCGGGCGTCGACCGGATCGTCATGGTCGTGCCCGCCCCGGAGGGCAAGATTAATCCATTGGTCCTGGTTGCTGCAAAACTCGCAGGCGTCGACGAAATCTATAGGGTCGGCGGCGCGCAGGCGATCGCGGCGCTGGCCTACGGCACCCGGACGATTGCCCCCGTCGCCAAGATCGTCGGGCCCGGCAACGCTTACGTCGCGGCCGCCAAGCGTAGGGTTTTTGGCGTGGTCGGCATCGACATGGTCGCGGGCCCTTCCGAGGTGCTGATCATAGCGGACAAGGACGCAAACCCCGAATGGATCGCGGCCGATCTTTTGGCTCAGGCGGAGCACGACACCTTCGCGCAGTCGATCCTGATCACCGACGATGCGCAGCTCGCCGACGCCGTGGAGGCCGCGGTGACGCGGCAATCGCTGGCGCTTCCGCGTCAAGCGATCGCTTCCGCAAGCTGGCGAGACTTCGGCGCGATCATTCTCGTGCCGGACATCTGCGAAAGCATAGCTCTAGCTGATCGACTGGCGCCCGAACATCTCGAGATCGTCATGGCGGAGGCGGAAGCCTTAAGCCGAGGCATCCGAAATGCAGGCGCTCTTTTTCTTGGCGCTCACACGCCGGAGGCGATCGGCGACTATGTCGGCGGTTCCAATCACGTCCTGCCCACTGCCCGTTCCGCGCGATTTTCGTCCGGCCTCAACGTGCTGGATTTCATGAAGAAAACGTCGATTCTTAAGTGCTCCGCGCGAAGCCTTGACACCTTGGGACCTGCCGCGGTTGCGCTGGCGCGAGCCGAAGGATTGGACGCGCACGCGCGCTCAGTTGCGCTCCGCCTAGATGAAGGATCGTTATGAGCGGAACGGAGCACGGCCCCCGCAATCGCCTCGTCTCGGTGGCGCTGGACGAGGCTTCGATTGGCCGCAGCACGGCCGACAAGGAGCACGAACGCCAGATTGCGATTTACGACCTGCTCGAGGAAAACAGCTTCGGCGTCCCCGGCCACGACGCTGGCCCCTACGGATTGAAAATCGCGTTGCAGGATTCGAAACTCGTGCTCGAGATACTCGACGAGAACAATGCCCCTCTCGTCGCGCACATCCTGTCTTTGACGCCGCTGCGGGGTCTTCTCAAAGACTATTTTTTTGTATGCGAAAGCTATTACGCCGCGATCCGGACGGCGATGCCGGGACAGATCGAGGCTATCGACATGGGACGCCGGGCTCTCCACAATGAGGGCGCCCAGATGCTGATCGAACGGCTGAAGGGCAAGATCGATTGCGATAGCGATACGGCGCGGCGAATCTTTACGCTCGTCGCCGCATTGCACTGGAAGGGTTAGCCTCCATGCCTTTGGAAGGGGACGCCAAGGCGCCGCCGAGATGAAGGCCAGGGTCAAGGACCGCCCGCAATCCGTCCTCTTCGCCTGTACGAACAACGCCGTCCGTTCGCCAATGGCTGAGGCTTTGGGAAAGCATTATTTCGGGAGCGGGATCTATTTCGCGTCAGCCGGACTTAAACAGGGCGAAAGCGATAGCTTCGCTATTGCGTCGTTGGACGAGCTCGGCATCGACATGACCCGGCATCGGCCTCATACATTCGAAGATCTCGAAGACAGCTCTTTCGATCTCATCGTAACGTTATCGCCCGAAGCTCATCATAAGGCGCTGGAGTTTACGCGGACATTGGCGATCGATGTGTTGTATTGGCCAACTCTCGATCCAACGGCAGTCGAGGGTTCTCGCGAGCGGGTGCTTGAAGCATATCGCAATGTGCGCGACGGTTTGCTCAAACGTATCGAGAAGCTACTGGATTATCGACCAATGGGAAATCTATAAGAGAATGGGCCGCGCCGCATATTTTTGCTCGGCGCTCGCGCATCGCCGCGTGCGCCGCTAAGATTTCGGCGTGGGCGAATCGTTTCCCCCTTCTGCGCGATTTTTTCTCGGCGTCGAACGCTCCGCGCTCGGCCGGCCTTGGCGCGACCGGCTTGATGCCGACGGTCAGGCGCGCGCGCTCGCCGATGCACAACTGAGGGGACATGGCGACATCCTCTCGCGCGTTCTGCGCGGGCGTGGGATCGACCCGGATGCGTCGGAAGACTACCTCAATCCGAGCCTGCGGCGCCTGATGCCGGATCCCCTCTGTCTGAAAGACATGGCGGCGGCGGCGCAAACAATCGCCCAGGCGATCGAGCGCGGCGACAAAATTGCGATTTTCGGAGACTATGACGTCGATGGCGCCGCGTCCTGCGCGTTGCTCGCCGACTATTTCGGCGCGTGCGGTCTGTCTCCGGTCGTGTATGTTCCCGACCGAATTTTTGAAGGATACGGACCGAATCTCGCCGCCATCCAGAGCCTTGCCGCCGCTGGCGCAAGGCTTCTCATAATGGTCGACTGCGGGACCGTCAGCCATGAGCCGCTCGCGGAGGCTCGCCGGCTTGGCCTCGATCCAATCGTGCTCGACCACCATCAGGCTCAAGAAACGCTGCCGGACGCGCTTGTCGTCAATCCGAATCGGCAGGATGACGTCTCGCAACTTGGGCAGCTTTGCGCTGCTGGCGTGGTGTTTATGACGCTTGTCGCGCTCAACCGCATCCTACGAGAGCGTGGTTTCTTCTCTGTGCGGCCCGAGCCTGACCTGCTCGCGGGACTCGACCTTGTGTCGCTGGCGACCATCGCGGACGTCGCGCCGCTGACTGGTCTCAATCGCGCCTTTGTCACCAAAGGGCTTGCGGTCATGCGCAGTCGCGCTCGACCGGGGCTCAGGGCGTTGTTCGACGTTTCGAAAATTGAGGGGCCGCCGAATCCCTATCACCTCGGATTTCTGATCGGGCCTCGCGTCAACGCGGGTGGCCGGATCGGCGATGCGGCGCTCGGGGCGCGGCTGCTTAGCATCGCCGATAACGCTGAAGCGAAACGCATCGCTGCAGAACTTGATCGCCTGAACCAGCAAAGGCAGGCGCTCGAAACTGGAGCGCTTGAGGAGGCGGAGGCGCAAGCGCTCCTCGGCGCCAAGCCCGATCGTCTGGGCGCGGCTGTCATTGTCGCCTCGGAAGGTTGGCATCCTGGCATCGTCGGGCTAGTCGCCTCCCGACTGAAGGACAGATTTCAGAGCCCGGCTTTCGCCATTGCTTGGTCAGGCGCAGGCGGAAACGGAACGGGGTCCGGCCGCTCGATTCAAGGAATTGATCTCGGCCGCATTGTCCGCGCGGCCGTCACGGCGGGAATTCTCCTCAAAGGCGGCGGTCACGCAATGGCGGCCGGGATTACAATACAACAGCAGCGGCTTGAGGATTTCCGCGTTTTCGTTGAGGAGGCGCTTGGTCAGAAAATTGCGGAAAATCACGGCGGGCGGGCCCTCCTGATCGACGCGGCGCTCACGGCTTCTGGAGCGACCCCGGCTTTGGTCGCCGCGCTGGAGCGTGCGGGTCCTTTCGGCTCCGGCAATGCCGAACCGGTTTTTGTTCTGCCGGCGCATCGGCTCGTCGACATTGCGGAGGTCGGCAACGGTCACGTGAGGTTGCGCGCGCAGGCGGGCGACGGCGCCAGGATCGACGGCGTCGCATTTCGGGCCGCTGGGCAGCCGCTCGAACGCGCGATGCACGCAGCCTGCGGCGCCGCGGTCCACCTCGCAGGAACTCTGGCGCTGGATCGTTGGGGCGGCTCGCCGCGTGTCCAGCTTCGGTTGCTGGATTTTGCGCCTGCTCTGGGCGGACGCGTTGGGCGCCTGCCTTGAACTTGCCAGCTTGCGAATCCCCCTCTATACGTGCGACCGCCGAGGCCCAAAATTGCCATAAGCTTCAGTCAAGGCGCCCATCGTCTAGCGGTCTAGGACGTCGCCCTTTCACGGCGAAAACAGGGGTTCGATTCCCCTTGGGCGCGCCAGCGAAATCAATGAGTTATTTGCAGAAAGTTGGCAACTTCAGGTTTCATGCCTAACTTTTGCCCGATAAGCGTCGGTGAACGGCTGTCGATTGCGGGGTCACCCCTCGGACCATGGTTGCCGAATCCGCGCCCGCGATCCACCATGGGCCCACTCAAGCACCTTGACGTAGTGATGACCATCCGACCCTGATCGAGGCGATCAGCGACGAAGTCGTCGCGGCTCGCCCCTTCTGTCGATGCGCTCAATTTCCGGCCGGGATACCCCTGCCGAGCCGCCCGGCACCCGCATAGGGTGCGCGAACGCGATCAAACTAAACCTTGTGCGAGAAGACTCGTGTCGAGAATTGTCTCTGGCACGGGCCTCGTCGTCCAGCCAAGCTCCCGCCTCGCCTTGGCCGAGGACATCAAACGGCGCTTACCGAGATCAAAGAGTCGACTACGCAATACCGGATCGTGGCGTCATCTTCCCCGACGTTGGCGAGGGCCCAGGTGTGAAACTCAGGAAGGCGATTCGCCCGCGCGGGGGGTTAGTTGTTACGCAACTAGTCATAACATCTACGACAATCTCGAACTCGCTAAATATAGCCGAAGCGGTTCATAAAAGCCTCAGATCTTGCCTGTATCGACCGTATCTGAGCATCGGACAAGCGATTTTTATACTTCCCAATTAATCTGTCGCCGACGTGGTTTGGGTGCCATTGTGTTACAGGATCGTATTCAAGTTTGGGGCATTCACCTTTTAGCACCCCTTGGGCTGTCGCTTGAGCTATGAACGCGTGAACCGCCTCGACGGTTAGACCGGAAAGGATTGTCCGCGCAACCGCGTCATCGACATCTGCCCCGATAAAGGATGACACAAGGCTCAACGTTGCATCAGATGTGGGAAAGTGATTTTCAAATTTGAAAGTTAGGCCAGCGCCAAATTGGGAAAGTCGTGTTAAATGAAGCGCGCTCGAAATCACCTGTTCAATGGCATCCTCAGGATCATATGAGAATCGCTCTACAAGCGAACATACGGCATCACGGGGATCTCGTACCGTAATTACGACGGGTGCTCCGCTGAAGGCCGCGCCTACAATCGCTTCGCATGGAGTATGCGTCTTTATTATAGCGATATGATATCCCGTACGAACGGCTGGCATCCAATCGCGCGGAGCAAATGCATCGAAATGTCCAGATGCCACTTTTAGCGTAGGCCACGCCGATCTCACAACCTGCCGCACTAGATTGAACATCCACGTAGAGCCGCTGGAGTACAATCCAGCACATATGACAAGCCTATTGTGAGTCGACCAGTCATCCTCCATCACGGTTCCAACTTATAGCGGCGGTGCAGGGGCCAACTCACAAAGAACACGGACGCTTCAGTGAAGCTGATCCTCGGCACCGGATTAACCGATTAGCAAGCGCCATCGGCTGCGGCAGTTTCGATCGCGTCGCTGGCGGAACGCCGCTCGCGGATAACGGTTTCGATATCGGCGGCGACGTCGGCCCAAGAACGCAGCGGCGTGGCTTCGATGCGACGCCGTGACGCATCGCGGATGGCCGGATCGAGAAGCGGCTCGATCGCGCGCTTCATGTCGTCGCTTTGGTGCGGCGAGAAGACGGCGCAGAGATCGCGTGCTACCGGTGCGATTGAAGGCGCATTCGAGGCGGCGCACGGCTTGCCGAACCAGAAGCTTTCCCCGACCGGCAGTCCCCACCCCTCGAAAAAGCTCGGGAAGACGGTGAAAAGGCAGGACGCGTAGAGCCAGCGCAGCTCCGCGTCGCTCGGCGCCTCAATGAAGACGACCGAAGCACCGGGCGCGAGCGCGTCAAGCTCGGCAAGGGTCGCTTCGGCCTTCCAACCCCGCCGCCCAGCGATGACGAGACGCGGCATGGCGTCGCCGCGCTCTCGCGCGAGTTCGCGCCAGACACCGATGAGCGCGTGATGATTCTTGCGGATTTCAATGGTGCCAACCGATAGTGCGAAATTGTCGCCCGCGAGCATTTCGAGCCGGCGCGGCGCCGGTCCCGGCCGCTCGCCGCGGGTTGAGCCAGGGAACTCGTCAGCGAGCGGCGTCACGGTCGCGCAGGTCCGGCTCGCCGCCACGCCGAGGCGCCGGCGCTGGCGCAGGAGATCACTGCGATTATGTTCGCTAGTTACGACGAAATGGGCCGGCAGACGTAGCGCCGCCTCATATTCCGCTGTGAAATCGTGGCCGGTGAAGGATGGCGCGGTAAGCGGGATCAGATCATGCAAGAGGATCACGAGATTGGCGCCATTCGCGGCGGCCTTTGCGCCCAGCGCGATGACATCTCTGTTGAGCCAGAAGGCGCCGCCGATGAACAGGCAGTCCTCCGCGCGCGCATCGGGGGTCTGCGCGTAACGCGGAATTTGCAGCCTGCGTAGGCGCTTTTTCGCGATCAGCTTCAGATTTTCAAGTCTGAACCTAAAATCCGTGAAGCTCTCCTTCAGCAAAGCAAAAATTCGGTCGACGTCGTCCTCCGCTGCCCCGAACAGCGGACCGAGATCGCGCCATCTTTGCCGATGCAGGCCAAACACACGGACCTTCGGCTTGATGCGACGCAGGCACCCCGCGATTTCGAGCTGAACGCGTGGGATGCCTGCGCAGGTGTCGTGCCAAATCGCGTGGCAAAGCACGTCGGAGAGATCGATTAGGATGAGCGCGTCAGTATCATTGATCTGCGCAACGCTGGCGCCCCGTTGTCTCCGGATGGCCGCGGCGCGAGCCTGGACGTTTTCGCTTTTCCTCAGCACGGTCTTATTGTTCCAATTATTTTTCAGCGTTCGCTGAACCGATCGGATGCGAGGCAGCTATCGGATGGTCAACCGAGTTTTCGACGTAAATGTGACGCAGCTCCTGTACCTAGGCACGCACCCCTAATTGAAACTTAAGCGTTTTTAAGACGGAGGTGTTCGCGAAGGTTTAACTCTTCGTGATGGGTTCTCTCTGCCTTCCCCCAAATAGGATCGTAACGGTCATGCCAAACGCGGCGTCCAAAGATTGAGGGAAGCCAGCGCCGCTGTCGTCGTGGTCATCGTCAACGAACGTCTCCTCGACGGCCACTTTGACCGCGCGGCGCGCCTAGCCCCAATCAAATTGATGTGGGGCGGCGAATAACCGGCGTGGACGTCGGGAGCAGCGCGTCAGCCATCTGGACCTACGCCGCCGCCAAACCGCGACTGGCGTCATGTTGCGGACGAGATCGGCTCCGGACTTTCGCAGGTTGCCGCCGATCGCGTTAGCCGTATGAACAGGGCTGGCCGCGCCATCGACCTAAATCGTCACGTTCTGCGTCGGCGCGTAATGGTTGGTCGTTGTTTTCCATCTGACGGCCATCGGTAACGGTTTTCGAGGCACGGCCGCGCGGTAACGACATTGTCGCTGTAGGAGTCGAGTTCATCGCTGCGATGGCGGGGCCTGTCGTGAGGTGAGGAAGCGTTAGCGCCAGCCTCGCAGAAAAGCCCCTCCACCCACGGCAACCAAGGCGGAGCAGCAGTGATTAAATATAGATTGTCACCACGAAATTATTATAAATCGGAATTTCATGGAAGACTAAGCAAAGGCAAAGTGCTTATGCTCCCGGCGTTACGCAAAGGTGGCGAAAACACTTGGGGGGAAGCTATGCTTACGCTTTTAAAGCGATGGCTAAACGCGCCCTTAGGGGCAAATCGGTCATCCTCTTCAAACACATCTAAAATCTCAAGGAACAAGGCGAAGATCGGCCTGGGCGTCGCCTTCGCCGTCGGTACACTGTGCGCTTCTTGGCAGGGCGCCGCGGCCGCGCCGGGCCCGCTTGTGGGAACCCAAGAGGGGATAGTCAAGGGCCTCATCAACAATGGCGTCGCCGAGTTCCTCGGCGTTCCTTTCGCCACGCCGCCGCTCGGTAATCTGCGGTGGAAGCCGCCGCAGAAACACGCCCCGTGGGCTGGCGTCGTGACGACACAAGCTTACGCTCCAATCTGCGCGCAGATCACGACGCTTGGCGTGTTCGCAGGACCCGCCAACAATAATGAAGACTGCCTCTATCTGAACGTCTTCACGCCGAACCTCGACCCCTCGGCGCGGCTTCCAGTCATCTTCTGGATCCACGGCGGCGGCAATCTCGACGGCGAGACGCCCGGCTACGACGGCAGCAAGATGGCCGCCGATGGAAAGACCGTCGTCGTGACCGTCGAGTATCGTCTGAACCTCATGGGCTGGCTGGCCAATCCGGCGTTGGATAATGAAGGCCACACGTTCGGCAACTACGGCATCCTCGACCAGCTGCTCGCGTTGAAATGGGTGAGGCAGAACATCGCAAAGTTCGGCGGCGACAAGAATAACATCACCATTGGCGGCCAGTCCGCCGGCGCCGAAGACACCGGCCTCGCGATGGTGTCGCCGTTATTCACCGGCCTGTTCCAGCGTGGGATCTGTGAAAGCTTCTGCCCCAACACAATTCCGACTTTGGCGACAGCTGAGACGACGGGCACCGCCTTCTCGGTGGCGGCCGGCTGCGGCTCTGGTAATGACGCGGCGACAGCCAAATGTCTGCGTAAACTGACTGCGGCGCAGGTGGAGGCGCTTGCAGGCACGGATAGCGCCGCGAGCAAATACGTCGTCGGCCCGATGATTGATCCCACAGTGTTGCCCACACAGCCGATCACGGCTTTCACCAACGGCACGTTCAATCATGTCCCGTTGATGAACGGCAACGTGGAGGACGAAGAGAACTTTGGCCTCGCGATTACGGAATATTTCACAAACACCAACAATTCGCTTCGCACGCCGCCGACTGCGGCGCAATATTTAAACTTCGTCAACACGGCCTATGCTACGCCGCCATATCCGGCGGGGACAGCGGCGAAAGTTTTGGCCAACTATCCGCTCAGCGCCTTTGCGAGCCCGCAATTGGCGTGGGACAGGAACGGAACAGACTCTTCAATATGCAGCGAGCGGCGAATCGACAAAGTGTTGGCTTCTCAAATACCGCTCTACACCTATGAGTTCGACGACCAGACGGCGCCGTTCTACTTCCCGAAGATGCCGGGGTTCCTCTCGCTCGCCTACCATACCTCCGACATCCAATATCTCTTCCCGCTCTGGAGCGGCGGACCGTCCCCGCCCAGCATAGTGCACTCTCTGAATAAGAAGCAGACGGACCTCTCAGATCAGCTCGTTTCCGCCTGGACGAACTTCGCCTGGACCGGCAACCCGAACGGCCTAGGCAACTATCCTTGGCCGAAATATACGACCGGCACGATCAAGCCGGCCTGGCTGATTGAAGACATCCCGGTCTTGTCAACGCTGACCGATCCTCAATATGACGCGCTCCGGAAGTGCGACTTCTGGGATGCGGTAGCAGCGTCACGCAGCTAATCAGGGTTGCGCTTGGCGTGATCTGTAGATAGTGCGTTAGTCGACAAAGGTGACGGCCATAGTTATGGCCGTCATTCTTTCGGGTTGCATCGGCGCCGGCTTCGGTCTATTTCTCCCCACGATCCACCACGCGTATGCGGCGCCGACCCGGTCGTAGGAAAACCGGCGGCTTTTGGGTGGCGTCAATTGGCGGATTGCGGAGAAGCGGTGGTTATTTGCAAGTCAACTTGATCACGCCGCCATCGTCTTGATCCTCGCTTTTTAGGCCTCCTGATGCGCCGCAATCGTAAGTAACGTTCAAGCTCCTGGGCGCCGTTGATTTGGGATCGCCGCAAATCTTGGCGTTCACCGGAAACTCGCAAGACGATTGGCCGTCGCAAATCTTGGACACGAATTCAGTCGCGTCGCAGCTCTGTTCGCCTCCGGCGCTAAAATTTGCGTAGGTCGCAACCTGTATTTTTATTCCAGCGCTATCCCCGAGCCCGAAAGCCGGGCTCGCGACCAGCGCAATAAACGCTGCCAGGCGAATTCTCATATCGTTTCCCTCACCTCAAAGCGCTTCGACCATTCTTTTGCCGAAGACCCCCGGATTGTCCAGACGAGCCCTACCGGCGCGCATCATTTTTTTGCGAACTCATGCAGCTGCTTGAGTGGGGCGCTCCCACCCGCCAGAGCGAAGCGGACCTGCCGCAGGCCGACGACATCCGCATCACCGACCTTGCGCCCATCATGCGCGCCGCCGGCGCCGATGTCGAACTAGCGCCGATGAGCTTTGGATTCCCTGCTGCGACGCCGCGCGGCGGCCCCGTGTTCAACTTCCGGTCCGAAGGGCGCAGCTTCGCCAAAAGCAATCGTTGCCTCGTTCCCGCCTCGGCGTTCTTCGAGTTCACGGGAGCCAAATCGCCGAAGACGAAGCACCAATTCACGCTGAACGATGCGCCGTTCATGGCTATCGCCGGCCTCTGGCGCGAACAGCAAGGCAATCGGCCGCCCGCGTTCACGATGCTCACGACGGCGCCAGGTGCGGACATTGAGCCGCTCCACAATCGCCAGATCGCCGTGCTGCGCCCCGACTATTGGAAGGCGTGAGCGGCCGCTCCCCGCGGGTTCGCTGCACATCGAGGCAGTGCGGGTCGGGAAGTGATCGTCGTCTTCGAAACGCCTTTGCCAGAGCCTTAGCGCTACCCGCATCGATTTTCGGCGGTCACAGCGGCCGTGCGCCACGCCCGTCCGTTTTTGCGTATGGATGCATGCGCGACCCATTATATTCTCATCGCGCCCGAGGCGCTGACGCAGAACCGAGCGAAATTTCGCGCTCCAGCGCAACGATCCTCTCACGAAGAGCCTGCGCCTCAACTTGCGCGTAGGCGACGGCGGCGGTGGCGGCGAGCTTCGAGATCAGGTCACGCTCGGCACCGTCGATGTCGGCGCCCGAAAAATGCGAGCCGTAAAGCGCTATCGCGAAACAGCGCAGCTGGTTGCAGACAGGCGTCGCGATGACCGGCTGCTTCGGGCCGGTTGGAAATGCGAGGTCCTTCACCAGGTCAGGGTCGATTTCGAACGGGGGGCCGTTCGATTTGCCCGCCAATAGCGCGGATTTGCAGTCGATCACAGCAGCCATCGACGAAGTCCATCCAATGCCATCTTCCTTTCTCCTGAACTCGGCGCCGTCCTGACGAAAGACGGCGGAGGACGCCAGCTTCAGCGCGCGCAGCGGCGCGTCGATCAAGAGCTTGTCGATCTCGACGGCGCTCCTTGCTCCTAAAACCGCCTTGCCGATTTCGGCGAAGCGCTCTTCGCTGCGGCGCAGACCGAGTTCGAACCAGCCCTCGAGCAAGCGAACGGCGCGCTCATGCAGGCGCGAAATGAGGAACACCGCCAGCCAGGCGATGATGAACCAGCCCCAAGTAGGGAGCTCGATAATCTCGTGGATTCCGTTCACTTGCTCATGAAGCAGCAGAATCGGCGCGCTGACGATCAGTCCGAGAACCGTGGCTCGTCGCAGCGGTATAGACACGTTGACGACCCGCGGCCGCCGAATCGCTTCGATCACGAAGAGGCAAAGAACGCCATTGACAAGATAAAGAAGTCCGATCGCGTCCTCCGGCAGAATGAAACCGCCGGCCAGCCTGGACGCCAGGGAGGTCCCTTGAGAGATCGCAGCGATTATACAGGCAGGCAGGCCGATCAAGCAGCCCCAGATGACCCACCGCATTCGCTGATGGTCCTGCGGCGAGAGATATTTACGACGCGCAAAAAGGATGTAGACGACAAACGCGCTTATGAAGAAGCCTATGATCAAGCCCGCCCGCGTCAGCATCTCGGTCTGATGGCCGAAGGCGCTACCGACGCTGGGCAGGGTGAGGGCGCAAAGGCCGAGCGCAAGCGCTGGCAAGGCGCGCTCGACGGAACGCCAGGGCGCCTCGGTGCGATCGTTCGGCACGCGAAGAGCAAACAGTACAAAGCCCGTATACCCAACCGCCTGCAAGAGGCAGTCGGCGATTTGCTGCGCCAGCAACGCCGCCGGCCATCGCTGCAAGCGGGCATAGAACTCAAAATCTTGGCCGGGATTGAATTGCATCGCGTAGACGAAGAAGCCCCATGTCATCGGGCCGGGGCGGGTCCATACGAGCCACGCTGAGCCGAGGACAACGAGTACGCCGGCGATCTGGTCGAGGAAGGTAATGAGATCGAGCAACCAATTTGACGGGCGTTGCCGCGCGACAAGGATCACCTGCTTGGCCGTGCCGGAGCCGTCAGCTAGCTTTAGTTCAGCGGTACGACCGGGCAAGACAAGTTGCTGTCCACCCCTGACGGCGAGAATGGTCGCGCAAACATTGGTGTCGACTGGGACGCAGCGCATCGCTCGTAGGTCAATGCGAGCGCCCGCCCGCAGCCCGGCCTGCCATGCCGGCGAATCGGACATCTCGCCGAATTGGCCCCGAACGTCGAAAATCAGGCCATCGTTATCGGCGGTCAATCCGAATGATCCGAGTGGCCGAACCAGGCGATAAAAGTCGGGCACGACCATCGCCAGGCCGTAAAGCGTAAGCACTACGAGGATGAACCGCCCCAAAAGGTGGCCGCGGCTGCTTACTTCAACGCGCTGCCCGGGCGGGAACTTCAAAACGTTCACGATCGATCGGCTCATCTTGTCCATTAAGGCACAATCCGCAAGATCGCAGAACCTGTGCTCAAGATCACGTGCTAAATTACAGCGTCGAGTGCTTGCATTTTTGGCATAAATCGGATGACCGCTCTCGGACTTAAAGCGTACTTAGATTGCTCGAACTCGCGCTTCGCCCTTATGCGGATCGCTGCGGGGTTCTGGCTCAATTGATCTGCCGGCTTCTTGGCGAACCGCATGGAAATGGTAGCTCCGGGCAACCTTTTCGTAAGCTCTTGTAATCGCTCGATGAGACCTTTGAGCACCGCGACTTCATCGCTCAGGCGCTGGATTTCCTCGGCGGCGTCGCCTTGCGCTTTCAAGCGCCGCCGCGACGCAGCCGGCTTCGCAGCGCAGGCGTTACTCCGGCTTTCGGCCGCCCTTGAGGAACATGGCGACCACCGTGTTCGCATGGCTTTTCGCGGCATCCCCGTCGTTTGCCCGCCCTCTGTTCCCTTTGCGCTCGCGCTCGATGCGGAGCCGCGTCAGGTCCGCCGACAGCGCCATCGGCGAGAAATCTCGGCCGCGAACATGGCGCACTGCCTGAGCCCCACGTTTTGGCACGGCGCGTCAGCTTCGTGTCGCCCATCGGCAGCTTCCGCGTGACCGACGAACGTCACCGCATCTGCGCACCGGTGGCGAACATGGCCATCAACACCGAGTTCGCATAGCTTCCTGCAGCAGCGCGTCGTTCGCGCCAGTGCGCCGACCGTGTCATCCGTGTCAGAGTCCGTGTCACCCCTGCAGTTCGTGTTCAAAGAACCGAACGACGCCGTGCTCGCGAGCGTTCCCGGTGCGCACAAGGCGCGAATGCTTGCGCGTTCGCCCCCGGGCCGCCCGTAACAACCGTGTCAGCTTTCGTGTCAGCCGTGTCAGCCCCCGTGTCACCCTTTTTATCATTGCTGCGTTCGTTCCCTCCATGTTCAATGACCCGAACAATTCCGGACGGCATGTTCGCGAACCCCCTCCGCGATCGGCCTCCGCGGCGAACAAGGACTGGAGCGCGTGCCGACCGATCTTTCTCGGCCTCCATGTCGCTGAACTCGTGCCCGGGCGGCTTCCTTATCAGTGGCCAGAGAGCGCTATGAGCGGGCGTTCGAGGCGGCCCGCAAAATGACCGAATTGGGCCGACATCGGACTGACCGCCTTCGGCACTACCGCGCCCTTATGCCCTACCGGCCGATGGGTTTACGTGGCCGTCACCCAAATCGGAAATGCCCCAACTCTGACGGCACCCGACTGCATGCGTTTCCAGCGTCCCAGTTCCTTGCGTGCCTCCGCGCGAAGCTCCGTCGACTTTGCGCTACTGCTCAGTGCAGTCAGCAGCTGCTCCGAAAGTGGAAAGCTGTTCCAGAAGTAGATGTGGCCACGTTCCCGCGCCTGCTTCAGCAAGGCGAGACAGTCTTTCTCGTCGTGAGGCTGGTTCGCAGCCTGCCACCAAGCCCCGAGCACGCCGAAGTCCGACAGCCAGGCGTGACGTGCAGCGAACCGCTGGGGCCACGAGCCCACCTGCTTGACACGTCCTGAGCCCACCAGCAGCAAACCGGCCGCGACCGCCGCCCAGGGATCGTCCCGGGACTGCATGATCGTGCGCATCGCCTCGCTTTCGTCGCTTCCGGACGCCCATTGTACGATCGCCGACATTTCGTGCCGCATGGAATTGCAGAGGCTCCCCACGAGCGCAGCAGACTTCGGCTCACAGGGGATCATCTCAGTTAGGCAGTCATCCTCGCCCCACCTCATCAGAGTTCCGCCGCTGAACAACGGGACCAGACAATGTACCGCGGCACCTCGACGCGAGGTGAAATCCATACGGATCACTGGATGCTCCGCCCATGAACCCAGTCGCAAGATCTTAAGTGTGCGCGGCACTTCAGCATTAACAAGCCGCGATCCGGTAAAGGCGCGCCAACCCGACGTAGTTTGTTGCCGTATCTTAAGTTCGGATGCACCGCCCGGGCCTTTGGAAGTCCCCGAATGTACCTCGGGTGACTTGTGCGCAAACCAGGCGGCGAACGTCCATCGTAGGGCCGCGAGCAAAACGGTCTTGCTCGGCCGACTGCCGAGAAGGCGCCCGATGCCGCTAATGACCTTGGCGAGGCTGAATTCCGTTGCGAGACCGGCTTCGAAAATCGCTTTCGCGACCGGCGGGGTCCAGCCAAGCGACGGATCGGCAAACTCCATTCGTTTGGCGACGCTCGGCGGCGGGAAAAGCGCGGTGCCCGCAACCCGCCTTGGCCGCCGGCTAGGCGTTTCGGACTCCGGGCTTATGAAGAATTCGCGCTGCCCGAGATTCTCCGGGCTGTTGGCTGCGCCGAGTGCTCCTTCCGCTATCCTGAAGATCTTCTTGCCACGCAGATGGGGAAGCACCCCCGGCATTGCGGCGAGATCAGTATAGAACAACTCCCAGGCTTGGCGTGGTACCTTCCTGCGCATATTGAGATCGGCCGCGAGCGCAGGTCCCCATTCCGCCCAATTCGAATCCTCCGGGTCGAACGTGAACTCGGTTCCATCCACGAACTCGTGCAGTGCTTTGAGCCGCTTCTGGCCAATTCCACGCCGCAGCATCGGGACATCGCAGGCCTGGACCAGCCAGGCTCCGTCAATGATCCTTCGCGAAGCGTCGTCCCAGTCAAAGATGGCATCAAGGCGAGCCCAGCGGGATTTCTCGACCTTCCGCCGGACGGTTGGAAGGCGCAGGGCACCAACCTCCATGCCCGCGCGCTCGCAGGCCCGGATTAACCTGTTGGCATCCCGGCACCAGGCGAGCGCATCTACCGCCGCGCACGCCAGCTCGAGGGAGCCCTCGTTTGCGCTGGCGATCTCGTCCGCGACCGCGAGGCAAAGGTCCGCCACGCTGTCGAGCAGAAACGCGTTCAGCGGATTTGAGAGGTCCAAGTCGCGGCGGTCCGCGTTCGGAAAGAAGGGCGCATCGAGGCAGCCATTGAACGGTGCTGCTGTGTCCATCGGCAGGAACGCGTAGAAGGAGCCTGCCTTTGCGTCCGCCGACAGCGGCAATGCAGCCGAGACCAACGGGGCACCGACCCACTCGCGCCACTTTTCCACGGGATGCCGCTGTTTCACAGCGCGCTCGACGCTTGCGCGGAACGCTGCCTCATCGACCGACATCGACGCGAGGAAAAACCGTCGTCTGTCGACGGTGACCTCCTCGAGGGTGAGACCGCGGCCACGCGGCAAGGCCCGCCTGTTGCGCGAGGTTCGCGTCAAGACCTTAGGCTCGACCACGCTGGCTCGGTCGATGGTTTCGAGAGCGAGGGAGGATAGCTCATCGAGGAAGAGTGTAATGGGCGCCTTCTCGTCGATGAGCAGACGGATCTCCTCGAGAGCGCGCGCAGCGGCAAGCTCGTCTCGCAGCGGCAGTCGGACCAACGTAGCGAAACCTTCGCGCGCAAAGTCCGCGACATCCGGTGGATCTTCGTCGATCGGGAGCGGCAGCTGCAAACGGTGAGTCCGCCCGACGACCTTCTCCGCGTGCTCCATAGCCCGTTTGGCTCCGAGCCACGCCCGCTCGTCCTCCGCAGCGGCAAATCTGAAGCAAAAGCCGTCGAAACCAACCGCACCAGTTTGCCCAACGTCGGCCACGGAGAATATCTGTGTGTCATCCGAGAGCAATTCGACGCTGCGGAACCCGAGACCCTTGTGGCCGATAAAATTGCCGGGCCGCTTGTCGCTGAGCGCTGGGTTCGAAATGGCATCGACATTCAACTCAGTGAAGCCTTCGCCGCTGTTCGCGACATAGAGGGTGCCATAGACACCTTCGCGAAGATCGAGGCGCACTAGGATGCGCGCAGCCCCAGCCCCACTGGCGCCGTCGAACGCGTTCTGGATCAGCTCGCGCAGGACTCTCTTCGCATAGAGGTTCGTCGTCGCTTTGGTGAGCTCACGCATCGCGTCGTCGCGCGGCGAACCGACCTGCGCGTTGTGGAGCGTGACGCCCATCTCGCGGTCGAAGATGACGCGAACATAGTCCGCCGATCGAGCTCGCTTAGCGTTCCGGAAAAGAGACGCGTCTGGAATGAGTGTCGCCATTTGCACCGTCCGGGCCGGTCATAGCGCGCCGCCGCGCTTGCGCCAATCCTTTAGAGCAAACGGGACCGCCTGAAGGTCGCTAAGCTGTTCGCTGAATGAAGGAAAAAGAGATCCTCGGATGAATGAATGGCCGATTTCGAGCGTAGCGCGCAACCTCCGAAACGGCCGAGTTGGCGCAAAGCTGTGGTAGGGCTCAGGAGGTGCCAAGGTCGCCTTTGTTTTCACGTCCGGACTTTGGCCAACGCGCCAATTGCGGCGTTCCGCGAGTCTCAGCGCGCAGCACGATCAAAGACCCGTCCGCTTTCCGCTATCGCGTGTTCGGCCCGACCGCGCGAACGCCTTTTCCGTTAAGGAACCAGATCAGCCCGCCCCCGGTCCGAGGCTCGGCCTTTGGGCGGCGGGCCGGAGCCTTATCTCGACGCCTGGGCGCGCTGCCTTGGACGACGAATGGCAACTCGCGGTGATCGACGTTGGCCTGTTCCTCGATCGACGGGCAAGCATTGCCGCTGAGTTCCATTGGTCGCCAGACGATCTGTTCGGCGCGGTATGTGATGGCCTGCGTGACGTTGGGGCGTGATCTCCGAGTTCATCGCTTGACAGCGCATCCCTGCTACGCTTGCTAAAATTGCTACGTTTTGAGCCGGCTTGTAGCGGTGTTCACCGCCGCGAATTTGAGACGTCGATAACGCGTCATTTCTGTATCCTTGATGCGACGACCCACTGAAGAATGTTGCGAAACGCGACCGTACCGTTGGGCTGGGCCTTAAGCCATTCGAACGTCTTCGACGCGCAGAGCAAGCGAGGATCGGTCCGGCCGGCTTGCTGCAAGCGGAGGACCTCGGTCTCTCACGCGCCAATGGACCAGGGATATTGGGCCGCGCATCGCTCGACGTTCTCGAACGCACTTTCGAGGAAGTTGGCGGTTACGACGAACTTGTCGTGCTGCGCGACATCCGCGTCGTTAGCTTTTGCGAGCATCACATGTTACCGGTGATCGGCGTCGCACACATCGGCTTTTTGCCAACGAATCGGGTCGTAGGCATCTCCAAATTGGCTCGCGTGGTTCAAGGTTTTGCTCGTCGGCTGCAAATCCAGGAAAAACTTACCGCCGAAATAGCCGACGCCATCCAAGACATTCTTCGCCCGCACGGCGTCGGGGTGGTGATCGAGGCGGAGCATAGCTGCATGACGCTGCGCGGCGTCAACACGTTAGGAGCTAGCTTGACGACCAGCCGCTTGCTAGGCGTGATCCGCGACGATCCCCGTACGCGCGAAGAATTTCTTAGCTTGACCCGAAAGAACTGAGGATCGCCTGGTTGGGCGCCAGCCGACGGCGTAGGTCTCAGCTCTTCGCCGGTGCGGGCGTTCCACCAGGCGGCCCTTAATGCGTCATGGCCGCCAAGCCGCCGGCGTCATTTTCCTTGACAATGGGGAAGCCCTCGGCGTGAACCTGAGGATATTTGAGCCGAAATAAAATCTCGACGCGCCTCGGCCGCAGACGCGCCGCCACAGAAGGCAAAGAAGCCGCCACCCACCAAGCCGGCGCCGACCGCTGGGTCTCGGACACCGGCGGCCGGCTGGGGCGAATAGTTGTCCGCAGCTCATTTGCAGTAAGCTTAAGCGCGTCTTATCAGTCCGGCAACGAGGGAAATGACAAACAGAACAATCGCCACCCAGAACAAGAGTTTTGCAGCTCCGACAGCCGTGCCTGCTACACCTGCAAACCCAAAGAAGGCCGCGATCACCGCGACGATGAGAAAAACAACTGCGTAGTACAGCAGATTGCTCATAGCTGACATCCTCCCGCGATAACGTACACGGGCACGAACTAAAGAGCGTTGGTTTTAGTTCCGGTCGCTGACGCCGTCGTCTCAATTCGTCATCGAAAATCGGCGCCGGATGCGTGTAAGACTGGGACAGGTTAAGAATGAGCCGGCAACCAAATCCGCGCTCGCTTGGTTATTAGGTGCCCCGGCTTGCAAGAGTGAGTTCGGTGGAAATGACCAATATCGGGATGAACGAACTTCCCGAAACCAAAAGGGACCCGTCCATGGCTACGACAAAGCATCCTTCCAGCGAACATCATCACGCGGCTGCCGCCAGCCACCAGGCGGCGGCGCATCACCACCTTCAAGCGGCGCATGAACACGAGCACGGCCGCCACGCCGAAGGTAAAGAGCACTCGACGGCCGCGCATGAGCACAGCGCAGCGGCTCACAAGAGCACGTCGACGGCGCACGAACACTCAAAGAAGTAAACGGTCGCAACCAAAAGACCGCAGTGCTTACGCGCTGCGGTCCGCTCGCCCCCAAGATATTCCAGGCGGCCGATGTTGTCGCTTTGGGCCGCCAAGCCACCGTCATCCTCGACAACGGGGAAGGCCCCAGCGTGAAGCTGAGGAAAGGAATAAGCGCCGCATCTTCGTCCTGGAGCAGCGAGCCTCATGATTGAGCCCAAGCGCTACATGCCGCCTCCTTCTGCCGATGCTGTGATTGCAATGTACGAGGCGATGGTCGGCCGGCCGATGACGCAGGAGCAAAAGATCGCCATTCGCGCGAAATGCGCCGCCATCGACGCGCGCAAGACGAGGGATGGGCCACTAGCTAAATGGGCGATAGCGGCGCCGGCCGCGCGAAAGCCTCATTCTCTGCAGAATCCATATGGGTCTTGTGCGGTCTGACGTTATCCCTTAACGGTTTGTCATCATTTGTCTGCCTGCGCCTTATCGCGCGGTAAAACCAATCGATTTCTGGAGGCTGGAATGGCCTTTCTGGTCTTGGTTGGCGTCCTGTTTGGGACGTTTCTTAGCCAATTCTTCAAGTGGTATATCCTTTTTCCAGCAATCGGCCTTGTCGCCGTTCTCGCTGGCGCCGGGCACCTCGACAACAGCCCCTCGGGCTCGTTGCTGCAATTCATCGTGCTAACGGTGAGCCTCCAGCTCGGCTATTTCGCCGGGTTGATCGCGCCCATGTTTTTGCAGTCTGCGCCAAGCCTCTCGATTGATCTTGTCCGCCGGCATGTCGATGAGGTTGCATCGGTCGCCGGCGACAGGAACGAAAGCATCAAAAGCGCGACCCGATCGATCGCAGACTGACGAACCGGGGAAACCGGACGAGAGCCCGCGTTTCATTTTTTCACCACGTGAAGCTGACTGTTCCCTTCGGTCTTGGTGATCGGACGCCAGCCGACAATGACGGCCTCCAGTTCTTCGCCAGTGTGAGCGTTCCACCAGCGGTCATCTCGAAAGAGGACAGGGAACGGGATCCGATATTGGCCGCGATTGTCGGCCGCAAGAACATAGACAACGTCGCCCTCGTCGGGCGGCGTCTCGCTGTTCCATTCCGGTTTTGACATTCCCTCGACCCAAGGCGCGCGGGGATCGAACGGATTATCTGCCAGTTTCGAGACGGAAAGAGGGCGACGGACACGCGGCGAGGGAAGGCCAAACTGTTCGGTTCTGAAAGCTATCGGTCTCGACCAACCCCCGCTCCTCTTTTACCACAAGCAGGGCCGCCGATGGGCGCCCTGCCAAAGATTCGCCACATCTGTGGCGAAGGCGCCACATTCCCGTGCCAGCCCTTTGACGCCGGTCCAAAAATCGCTTCGATCCTCAAGACAAGGCCGACAAGTTTCGCTCGACGCGCCATCATCGAGCCGCCTATCCTGCGCGCGAAGCGAGGACAACTCCTGCAAGGGCATGACGATGTCGGCGATGCGGCGACTTGTATTAACGGCTCCTGCTTTCGGGCTGGCGATGTCCGCAGTCGTGGCGCACGCCGAGCCGGTCGGGCTCCTGCCGGAAATAACCGCCGAGCACGGCGAGATTGTCATCGGCGGCGCCTACGAATGCCACTTTGAGTACGTTGGCAACATATCAAAAACGATCTGCGACCGGACGGATGTTCCGCCGGCTCTTGTCCTTATCCTACCGCTTTGCAGGGGCGGCGGACATGTAAATTGCCGCATTCAGTAGCCGGGCTTGACGCTCTGCTACAGGTCGGCTCTGTTTTTGCAATTGCGTCACGGCCGCCAAGCCGCCGGTGTCACCTCCGTTGACAACGGGGAAGGCGCCGGCGTGAAGCCTAGGAAGAGAGCGCCTTAGAGCATTAGGCGCGAGATTTGCACGGGTGTCGAATGCTGTGCCGAGGGCAAAGCAGAGACGTCACCATGCAGAAATACAATTTTGATTTTATGAAAGCAGGCGAGCGGGATCCGATACGGAGGGTAAGGCTTAATGCTCGACCTGAACCAAGCCAAGGATCATTGCCGGAATCTGTATGAGGGCGTTGGGCGCACCATCGGCGCCGATAGTATCCGCGTCCGCGAAAATGATGGACATTCAGTCGTGTTTTCTTGGCCAAGCGGGATCTAAGGGCGCACTTGCCTCACGGGTCGAAGGCTAGCAAATGGCGCAAGATCAGTTCGCTGTCCAGTCGGCAGATCAGCCATCTATCTCGATATGTTGTTCCTCGGCCTCCGCCTCCCGTCTATTCTGTTTCTCGATCGTGGAGAGAAAACTCGAGGCGGCACTTGACGCCGAATCGAACGTCCACGACTTCACTCTTCGGCATCAGGCGCGCTTATTTGCCGAGATCGAGGCTCGTGCGCGAGGACTCATTGATTGATCGGCGCGAGTTCATCGCGGAGAATGGCAGAGGGCGCGAGGTTTGAGGCGGCGTCCAGGAGCCGTGTCACCGCAGGCGATGCTTGGCTCCCGGTCTGTTCCCCTTCGAGGCTCGGCGGATCAGTCCCGTCGCGGAAATAGGTTCCGTGGCCGGCATGCCTCGGGCGAGCGCGACGAGGCAAAAATCGATCGTCTGGTCGATCGTCGGCTCGGGGTCCTGCGCGCATTCGACCATCAGGCGCGGATGGCAGAAGCGCAGGCAGGCGCTGCGCACGAGAATCGCCGCGAGGTCGCAGTCTTCGACATGAAACTCGCCGCCAGCTTTGCCACGCGCGATGATTTCGGCCAGCGCGGCGTTCAGCCGCTCCGAATGCTCATGCACGACCGGCCAGTTTTCATTAAAGGCGGTTTCGACCAGCTCGTGCAGCTTGCGATTTTGCAGAAAGCGCTGAGCGTTCTGCCTTTCGATCGCGGCGATGGCGGCGCGCAACTGCTCGCTCGCCGCGCCGCCCTCTTTTGCGATATCGGCGACCGCGGCTTCGATTTCGCCGAGCAGGCGGCGGGCGACGGCCTCGTTGATTTCGGCCTTGGCTGAAAAAAACCGGTACACATTGGCGGCCGACATATGCAGTTCGCGCGCAATGTCCGCGACGGTCGTCTTCCGAAATCCAATCTGGGCGAACAGACGCTCTGCGACCTCGACGATAGCGAGACTGGCGCCTTGATTCCTGAGTTCAGACAGCGATCGCATTCTGTCTCAAATCTAGAAATTTAGCAATCGGAAGCTGTATTATTAGCCAGATTGGCGTACCCTATGGATAATCATAGTTGTATATTTTTACTACTTAATCCTTGGTTAATAGGCCCCCGGCTTAGCTCGTCGGCGCTCTCCGAGCTAAGCAGGGGCCTGCAGTTCCGTGTCGGGCGCGACCTAGGGCGTCGAGCCGGCCTTGGAACAGGGCAGCGCGAAGGCAGCCGCGTAGCCTTCGACGGCGCTTAATCGCGTCACGGCCGCCAAGCCGCCGGCGTCATCTCCCTTGACAACGGGGAAGGCGCCGGCGTGAGGCTGTGGAAGTGGACCGAACGCGATCGGATGGCGCCTCTGCAGGTCGAGGACCTGAAAAGCCAGAACGACGAGTAGCCAGCGGAGCCTACGTCGATGATCGATCGGATCGCACACTGGTTGGAGACTGCCGGGGGCGCCGTAGCGCAGTGGTTTATTCCGAAGGACGCGCTGAATTTCAGTGTCGTTGCGGGACTCATTAGCCTCGTAGTATTGGCGTTGGTGGTCGGAGTTGTCGCGTTGTGGCCGCGACGTCGCTAGGCCACCGTCGCCGAGTTCATCGCCGAGAATGGCGCAGGCTTCGAGGTGTTGCGCGGGCGCAACGATGCGGAAGTTAATGCGCCGCGACGCGTTTTTCAGCTTGTCCATTGCTATTATGTTAACAGACACTGGCGCTGGAAATCGATCCGAGTCGCCCCGCCGACGGCCTGTCTGCCGAGCGGTTGGCTCCGGCAGTCGTGCCCCCAATGCCGGCCAGCCGCAGCCGGCAGTGCAAAGAATTGAGCGATGACTGGAAAGGCGGCTCATCTTCGCACCGGGGACGCGCCATGACGCTTGGCTACGTTTATGAGCAGGGTATCAAAGACTACAACGAGGGCATCCCGCTCGACCGCAATCCTTACAACCCGGCAATATCCGCGTCCGCGCACGAAGCTTGGAAAGATGGTTGGCTTGACGCCAGCCGGGCGCGGGGAAGACGCTTACGCGAACTTGAAGTCGCCGCACGCGCTATTTGTTGAGACTTGGCGCGACCGCACTAAGCCAGTGGCTTCACAACTTGCCGGGGAAATGCCTGACATGCACCTGCGATGGTTTCGTTTCTCGGCGCCTGGCGTCGAAGACCGATACGGCTACGGCACCGAGTCCGAGGCCGCTGAATACGTGCGACTGATTTCTCCGAGATATTCGGAGGTTCCCTCGAACGCCGTGCTCCCGATGACGGCCGACGCCGCTGCGTTCTCCGTTAGAGAGGCGCTCATGTCTGACCGGAAGGATTGGTGCCTCTCGCCTCCAGCGGCCCGCGCTGTAGGAGCCAAAGAGAGAGAGCGGAGCTAAATTGAAGTAGCCGGTTTGACGCTCTGCTACAGGTCTACTCTGCTTTTGCCATGTGCAACCTTTATAGCATCACCCGCAGCCAGGAGGCCATGCGTCGGCTGTTCCGGATCGGGCGCGGCCCAACCGGCAATATGCCGCCGCTGCTGGGCGTCTTCCTGGATACGATGGCGCCGGTGGTCCGCATCGCCTCCGACGGCGAGCGGTAGTTTTCGTTGACGAGTGGGGCTTCCCGCCGCCGAACCTCGGCCTGGCTAACGGCTTCAGCGCGACTCTGCCGTTGCTGATCGACACCGGCGTCGACGAGATGCTGCTGCGGCTGTCTGCTGCGGATCGACCGTCGCCGCAGCCGGCGGCCCTGGCGTTAGTCGGGACCGTTCGACAGCTAAAATAGTCTTCATCGCTTTTTCCATGTCGTTGAGGCTGACTGCGCCCGCGATCTTCCTTGGCGCCGTTCTGGTCGATATTGCCAATATATTTAAGCGCATCGTCCACTGAGATTGCCGCTGAGCTGTCAAACCTCGTCCCCCCAGCCAATGCCTTCCCAGTCGCGCTCAGCCACCCCGATAACTTCGGTAACTTGATAACCTTCAGAGTGCGCGGGATGTCAGACGTATCAACCTGCTCCCCGCGTGCCGTCTTCGCACGGGACGGGCGCGGCCGGCCAGTTTTGTTATTCGTTATTGCGTCGGTTACCGGAAGTGGCTTGGCTTGAGGCTTACTCGTCCCTCTCATAGTTATCGGGGTTATCGATGTTATCGGGGGTGGGCTTTTTGAGGTCTGCTCGATCCGGATGGATATATTTGCCACGACCCGCCTTTAGAACCTCGCCGGCCTTTGCCATTTTGAAAAGAAGCTGCTTCCAGCCTCGGCGTTGAAGTCGGTACCGCGCATTCTGGTCAATTCACCATAGCGGCAACCTGTCAGCAGGGCCGCCCGAACCAGATTGCGGAACGCGCCATCGGAGGCGTTGACGATGCGGCGACATTCGTCCTCGGAGAGAAAGTGGACGACAGGAGCATCGGCCTCGCGGAATGGCTTGACCTTGCGCCATGTCTCATCGCTGGCCGCCCGACCGTCGTGGAAGGCGTGATTGAGTGCGGCCTTCAGAACGGTTAGCGTTCGGTTTGCCGTCGCTCGACGCGCGCGAACGGCGTCCGCGTTCTTGGCGTCCACTGGCGGCCCTTTTTTGGCCTTCTTGACCATGCGGCCGGTGCGGACGAGCTTGGGCGTGGTCGCGAGGCCAGTGTGCCAATCGCGAATTTTCTTCGTCGTCAGTTTCTGGAGCTCCACGTCGCCGAGAGCAGGCGAGATACGCGAACGCGCGGCGGCGCGATCCTTCGGCAAGCCTTTCGAACCGCGCCTTTCGCGATCGTTGAAATAGGCTTCGAGAGCCATGGCGACGTTGAAGGGGCCGTCAGCGGGGGCAAGCCCAAGTTCTGCGCGTTCGGCGGCTTTCCACCATTCGCGGGCCTTTCCCTGTGCATCGGAGAAGGTGAGGACCGTCACGCCGTCCGCTTCCTGAAGATCATCGGCGAAACCCAAGCCGCGCTCGGCGTACTTGCGATCTCCCAGAAAACGCCGGGCTGTCCATGACCCGCCGCCAGCCTTAGTCCGTCGGTAGCCGAGATGCAGACCGCTCTCAAGGACGCGCCAATATGGCTTGCCCCGAGCTGCCAGACGCGCCCGCGCGGCCGGTTTCTCCAGATTGGTGTCTCGGACGGTGCGACCCACGCCAAGCCTCTGAAAAACTTAGTACCCAATTCATGCCCGATAATCGCAGGCGAACGCCAGTGAATGGTCAAGATCATAACTTGCTTGTTTTATAACAGTTTCATTGACTTAAACTTTTCACAGACGTTCGCCGAAGTGCATGTTATCCCTCTTTCACGGCGAAAACAGGGGTTCGATTCCCCTTGGGCGCGCCAGCGAAATCAATCACTTAGTTCGGCTTGGCGGATCGACATTAGCGGTTCCGCGACTATGGGCAAGGTCTGCGCAGCCCATCAAAACCGCGTCGAGCCGGTCGATGGCTTCTGCGACCATAGAAGCCTCTTGGTCCACAGCGCTACAGATTTGGCCTGGGAGTCGAAAGCCAGCATCGCGTCTCGGCTGCTTATGCTACGAACAGAGGGCTTATATGGCTGTTGCCCATGGCGACTGCCATTATCAAGGCGGGGCCAGCTCGGCGTGAATTTTGTCGAACGGCGCTTGCATGGTGCCCGGCGGCGTAAAGCGGCCGAACCGTAAAGCCAAAGTCGGCAGAATGAGAAGATTGAGCGCCGACGATGTAAAAAGCCCGCCGACGATGACAAGCGCCATCGGCCCCTCGATCTCGCGCCCAGGCTCGTTCATGCCGATGGCGAGCGGAAGCAAGCCCAGCGCGGTCACGATCGACGTCATCAGGATCGGCGCCAGTCGGTCGCCCGCTCCTTTGACCGCGGCTTGCGGCCCCCACGGCACGCCCTCCTGACCGACGAGATGTTCGAAGTGCGAGATCATCATGATCGAATTGCGCAGAGTGATGCCAAACAGCGTGACGAATCCGACCATCGAGCCGAGCGTCAGCACGCCACCGGTGGCGAACACCGCGAGCACGCCGCCGACGAGCGCGAACGGCATGTTCGCCAGCACCAGAAGCAGTTGCGCCAGCTCCCCGTGACGACCGCCAGCAGCATGAGATGCCGAGACCCGCCACCACCGAGTTCATGAGCAGGTTGCGCCGCGACCGCGGCTTGCGCCTCGGCTGAGCCCGCAAATTCAAGATGGACGCCGTGCGGAAGCTGCACATGCGCCAAGTCCGCTCGCGCGCCGCCTTGACGAAGGAGCCTACGTCCCGGCCGATGACGTCGGCGGTGACAGCCTGCACGCGCTGCCTCCGAGATGCTGCACCTGATAGCGGCCGGCGGTCTGATCACGTCCGCGATCTGGTGCAGCAGCACGAAACGTGCCCGACGGCGTCCGCAGCGGCAGATCGGCGACCTTGGCGACGCTGTTGCGGCTCTCCTCGTCGAGCATGGTGATGACGTTGAAGACGCGATGCCCTCATAGCTCTGGCCGACGATGTCGCCCTGATAAGCGCCCCGCAGCATGTTGAGCACGTCGACCGAGTCGAGGCCCCAGCTTCGAGGTCCGCCTCGCGCTGGCGGATGGTCAACTGCGGCATGCCCGGCGGCGATTGAGGCTGAACCTCGGTTGCGCCGCGAGGTCTCGCCCAACTCGCGCGCGACGCTGCGCGCCGCGCTCGTCGAGCTGATCGAGATCGTTGCCGTAGATGTTGACGATGACGGAGGCCGTGTAGCCCGACAGCGATTCCTCGACGCGCTCGGTGAGGAACGGCTTCAAGGCGAAGTTCACGCCCGGGAAGCCGGCAAGCACCTTGCGCATCGCCGCCTGCGCCTCATCTCAATTCCTCCCCGGAGAGGTCGCGCTTCAGATCGACCTCGAATTCGCTGTAGTGCGTGCCCCAGGTGTCGTCGGCATTCTCCGCCCGGCCGATGCGCTGTGAGACGACGCGCACGTACGGCAGCTTTAAGCAGCGCTTGGTGACGAGCGTGCCGATACGTTGCAGATTCCGCGATCGACGTGCCGGGAACCGCTGCCATATGCAGGGTGAAGTGGCCTTCCTTGAGCTCTGGCAGGAAGCCGGCGCCGAAGAAGGGCAGCGCCGCCAACGCCGCCAGCGTGAAGACGGGCGGCCGCCGCGATCGTCTGTGCGCGGGCGCGCGACGATCTCCCGCAGCGTGCCCTCGTAGGGCCCTTACGCAGCCAGCGGGTTACGGGTGGGTCATCGGAGCTGCGCGGCTGGCTGTCGGTCTCCTTGGTCTGGGGCCGCCAGCAGCCATGCAAAGGGCCGGTGTCACTACGAGCGCAACCACCAGCGAGGCGAGGATCGCCAGCACGTAGGCGAGACCGAGCGGGGCGAAGAAGCGCCCGGCGAGCCCGGGAAGCATCACCACCGGCAGGAACACCAAAATGACGGCGAAGGTGGCGTAGACGACGGCTCCGCGCACCTCGAGCGAGGCATTGAGGATCACGTCGGCCGTCGGGCCAGCGGAACCGCTCTGCGCCGGTTCTCGCGCAGGCGCCGTGCGATGTTCTCGACATCGATGACCGCGTCGTCGACGACCTCGCCGATGGCGATCGCGAGGCCGCCGAGCGTCATGGCGTTCAAGGTGGCGCCGAGCGAGTTCAGCACCACGATGGCGGCCAGAGAGCGACAGCGGAATGGCCATGCACGAGATGGTCGCCGTGCGCAAATCGAACAGAAACAGGATCAGCACGACCACGACCAGCACGCCGCCGAGCAGCAGCGAGGTCTGCACGTTGTGGGTCGAGATGCCGATGAAGTCCGCCGGCCGGAACAGGTCGGCGCGCATCTCAACGCCTTCCTTCTGGATAACCGGCTTGAGGTCCGCGAGCGCCTCCTCGATGCGGTCGGTGACGTCGATGGTGTTGGCTCCGAGCTGTCCGGATACCAGCAGCACTACGCCCGGCTTACCTTGCACCGCCGCGCCGCCGATCGCGGGCTCCGGCGCGTTCACGACATCGGCGACGTCTCGAGCAGGCGACGCTCGAGCCGCCCGAGCTCGAGACCACGGTGCGCCCCACGTCCTCCGGGATCGATCGACTGGCCTTCGGACTGGAACACGATGCGCTGGTTGTTGGTCTCGATGAAGCCGGCGCCGCGTGACGGCGGTCGCCTTTTTAGCCGCCGCGAGCACGTCGTCAAACGAGAGGTTGTAGCGCAGCAGCTCGTCGGGGTGGACCTGCACCTGGATCGAGCGCACGTCGCCGCCGAATACGGCCACCTTGGCGACGCCCGGCACCGCGAGCAGGCGCAGACGCAGGGTCCAATCGGCAAGCGTGCGCAAATCCATGAGCGAGTCGCTTCTCCGAGGTGAGGCCCAGAACGAGCACCGTGCTGGACGAGGAGGTCAGCGGCGTCATGGTCGGCGCGGCAATGTTGGACGGGAGCTGCCGCGCGGCTTCCGCCAGGCGCTCACCCACCACCTGGCGGTCGCGATAGATGTCGGTGTCGGGGCGGAAGATGATGGTGATGACCGAGAGGCCCTGGATCGAGGAGGAGCGCAGCGATTGCACGCCGGCACGCCGTTGATGGCGTTCTCGATCGGCTGCGTCACGAGGATCTCGACCTGCTCGGCGGTCAGGCCCGGCGCCTCGGTCTGGATGCCGACCTGCGGCGGAGCGAACTCGGGAAACACGTCATACTTGGCGCGCATGACGGAGAGCGTGCCGTATCCGAGCAGCACGAGCGCGAGCGCGACGATGACGCCGCGATATTTGATCGCGGTCCCGATAATTGTGGCTTGAAGCCCGGTTCGCGGTCGTTCGAAGACGCCGTCTCCGGTCAATTGCTGTCCTCGTCGGACGGAATTTGCGTTTTCGATTCCTCCGACAGGAGCGTCTGCGCGCCAGCGACGACGATCAGCCTGTCATGCTGGAGGCTCGTTGCGGGCAACACATAGCCGCCATCCGCAGTCGGAGCGGCCTCTTCGCCGAGCGCACGGCGCTCGAATTTGTCCGACCCCTCTCGAACATAGATCCAGGCTTTGCCAGCCTGCCAGATAACTGCCGAAGGAGGTATTCCGACGCCGGGTTGGGCGGCGCCCTTCGGCAAGTTCGCCAGAACGCTAATTCCAGCCAAAGCGCCAGGGACTGCGGGGACCGTATAGAGATAGCTGACGTTCGGGATCTTGGGATCGGCCTGAGCCGCTCCGGAGACGAAGTCCGCTTCGGCGACCGATCCGTCGCCGAGCGTGACGCTGATCCGGGCCGGGGGGGAGGCCGCTGCTCCAGTCTGCAGAGTCAGTTGGATGAGAGCGGTCTTGCGAAGGACGAGCGCTTGCGCCAGCGGCGATCTCGTAACGATGGCCTCGCCGAGGGCCGGTCCCCATTCCTGGACCGCGGTGTTTCTCACGGCCTCGACCTCCGCCTCGGCTGTCTCGACAGCGGCGACGTCAATTTTGAAGGCTCCCTCGGCCAATTCAGCCTGCGCGACGGCCGTCGGGAAAACCTTGAGTAAATTCTGCGCGCGCGCGCTCGCCGTTTTTGAGGCCGCCAGTTTAGCCTGCGCCGACCTAACTTGCGCCGACGCCATAAGCGAAGAGTTGTAAAGGGTCGTGAGCCGGTCGAGCGCCAGAACCGAGCCATAGGCGCGCGCCTGATCCTGATAAGCGATCTCCTTTGGAGCCGCCGTTTCAATTCCCCCCTTTTCCTGGCCGCCTGGGTCCAGTCTGACGATCGCCTCTTCCCTATCCGGCGGAGACGCTTGCGCCGCTTTTGGCGGGTCCCTGGCGTCGCGGGAGCCCCTAGACCCCGGCGCCTGCAAGGCTGACATCATCAAAACGCCGGCGGTCACCCCGGCGGCCGCGACGGCCAAACCGCGCATTGCCCGGAAAGTGGCGCGCGCGAATATCGACCTTCTTGCAGATGACATTTTCCTTTTTCCCGGGAATTTATCCCGGTCGACTTTGCGCCGATTTGTCTTTGTTTTGCAAGTCGCCGGCCGTCCAGCGGCGAGCCTTCCCTGTCTGACGCGCAAGCGATCTATCGAGACGTCGCCTGAAAAATTCCAAGCGCGTCCGTTGGAGGCCGTTCCGGGCCGATTTCGACTTGCGGCATACCGGCGCCGATCAGAGTCGCCAGCTCAACCTGCCCGTCGAGCAGGGCCTGCTGCATGCTGATCTTTTCCTCTTCGCGCGTCAGTAGCGCCACCTCCGTATCGGTATAGGCGCGCTCGTCGAAAAGTCCCTGCTTGAACGCCGCCTCGGCCTTTCCGGCGATCACGCGGGCCTCGGTCAGGCGCGGCTCGATATCGGCAAGTTGGCGCGCGAGGAGCGCCTGTTCCGATTGAAGCGCGCCGATGTCCCCCGTCGCGGCAGTGAGGCGTGCGTTGAACTCGCGATTGAGCTCCGCGCGGGTCGCTTGTTCGATGGCGATGGCGCCTTCGTTACGATTGAAGACAGGCAGCTCGAATGAGGCCTGCGGACCGAAGGAGTAAATGGCGCTGCTGTCGCGGCCGCCGACCAGTCCAATCGCGAGGTTGGGGAATTGCGAGAGAATCGCCTGGCGGAGCTTCGCATCCTCGGATCTGTAGCCATATTGCAGGGCGACAAGGTCGGGTCGGCGGTCGGCGAGATTCGCGAGGTCCCGGCGGATGCGCGCCGCGTCGATCTGTGTAATCGCGCTTGTGCCGGCGAGAGGCAAGGGCGCGTCGGCTGCGAGGCCGAGCAGCGCATTGAGCTGATGTCTGCGGTTGAGTTGCAGCCGTTCGAGATCGTCGTAGCTCTTCTGGACATCCCCAACCGCCACAAGATCTGGCGACAGGGTCGCAAGCGGCGCGTTGCCTTGCGCGATGGCCGCCTGCGTGAGGTCGAACCGCACCTGCAAAAATTTGCGATCGCGGAGAAGCGCTTTTTCCGCCCGCTCGCCCGAAACGATCTCGACAAAAAGGAGTCGCGCCTTGCCGAGGGTCTGCCATTCCTGCCAAAGCAGCGAAGCGTCGATCGCGGAGGCGGCGTTGTCCGCGATTTCGCGCCTCGTTGGACGCAGAATAATCGATTTCAGGTCTTGTGCGACGCCCACGCTGAACGCGTCCGATCCGTTGGGTCCGGCGAGAAAGAATGGATAGGAGAGCGCAATCTGAGGGTTGGGCAGTAGGTCGGCCTCGATGACCTGGGCCGCCGCGACGCCGCGCTTCGCCCGCGCCGCGCGAAGGTCGGGGTTGTTGTCCAGCACCATTCGATCGAGTTCGGCGAGAGTGATCGGCCTGTTGCTCGCCCCTGCGAGGTCCGAGGCGTGCGAGGCGAGCTTCGGCGCCCGGTCAAGCGGTTCGGGCTGGTAGGATGCGCAGCCCGCCAGCGTCGCGAAGGCGCCGATGAGGGCCCCCAGTGCACGCTTTGACATCATCGCCGGAAGGCCAGCCGAATATCATGAGTGGAAGAGGCGAAGCTGCGATCTAGCACGAAGCCGCGAGGACATGATGTTTTGTCCCCGCGGTTTCAAAGAGTTCCACACCATGTTGCTTATCTGCCACGTTTCAGAATTTGAATTCGATCGACCGTTCTGTGCGGCGCGATCGATAAGGCTCCAAGACTATCTATATACAGTAAATACATTTCGGCCCGTGCCGAGCGCCGGGCCATTCGTTCGCTATGATGCCGCTGGACTATTTGGACAAAACCGGAGGTGCGCTAGAGTATCGGCTAAAATGCACGTCAATAGGGAGACTTTGGGAATTGCGTCCAATCCTGTCCGCGAGCCGGCCCCCGCGCCGGGCTTTTCGTTTTTGCGTCCTGACAACTGGCCGAGGCCATCGGTTTATAAGGGCGATTGCGGCCGTCATCTGCATCGCGCTCGTGTCCAACGCCGCCAACGCCGAGCCGATGAATTTCCGCCTTGTTCAGACCGGAAACGCCGCGAATTGTTCCGACGTCTGCGCAATCTCGATCGCCGCCGAGGGCGAGATTACGGACGCGACGGCGACGGAATTTCAATCTTTCCTGCGGGCGCATAAGGCGGGGCGCGGACGCGTCGTCATTTTCCTCGACTCGCCGGGCGGGAAAATCGTCGGCGGCATTGAGCTGGGCAGGATATTTCGCAAGATCGGCGCGACAGCGTATGTCGCGCGGATCGCGGAAGGCGAAGGAGGATCGGCGTTGGAGCCGGTCGGCGGGGTTTGCTTCTCGGCCTGCGTCTACGCGCTTATGGGCGCAAAGAGGCGCATCGCGCCACGCGACAGCAAGATCGGCGTTCATCGCATGTTCGCCTATGACGGCGGCGTCCGCCGCTATGACAATGGCGAGATGGCGGCGATGCTGCGGCGCTACAGCAGCGCGATGGGAATCGACCCGGAGCTGGTCGCCGCAACGGAGCAGGGCGGCTCTGATTCCCTACGCATCCTAACGCCCATGGAGATCGCCAGATGGCGGCTCGCCTCGCCGGGTTCCTGACCGGTTCTCGATTGACGCGGCTAGCGGGCAGCGTTTGAAAATAACGGCTCACGAAGCAACAAAAGCCAGGCGGGCATTTGTTGCGCGAATAACCGCTGAAGCGGTTTTCGCGCCATCAAACTGTCGGAAGCGGGTCTCGCGGCGGCCCATGACGCCGCTCTGCAGCGTCATGGGCCAGCAGACCCCGGGCAAGCGCCTAGTCCGTGACGTTGCCCGGACCTTCGGGATGGGCGTCTTCAGCGCCGAGATCCTCGCGACCGCGCGTGCCTGAGTGGGCGAAGTTGCCGCTGTCGCTCGCGCCGCTGGCATGCGACGGATTCTGGTAGAGGCCGTAATATTGGTTGGCGCTGGCGGGTTGCGCCTCATGCGTATCCTTCGCCGCGGCGGCGAAGGATATCAAGAGAGCCGAGCCGAGAAGTGCGATGCTGAGCATTTTCATGACATAATCTCCAACAGATTGCCGCGGCGATGCCTGCCGCTGGATCGCCGCGGCCTTGCACCGTTCCTGTGGAGGAGACTCCTGAGGCCTGCGGTTATTCCCTGCCGGCGGAAATTTTCGATCGCTGGGCGGCGCCGATGCTCAACATGCCGGCAAAATGAAATCCGATGCGCCGTTGACTTAGCGCTTCGCTCGATGTCGAGGCCCGCGGCGATTATCGAAATGATGGCGAAACATTTTCAAAAAGACGCTGCATGCGCGGGAATAAAACGACCGCGCGACAAGTCTCCTCTTCATCGCGCAAATGGTGGCGTGCGGCAGGAGAGATCAATGGCAACGGACGAGAGCGGCGTCGACCGGCGGGGCGCGCTGCAATGCATGCTGTGGGCGGGGACCGGGGTGCTTTGGACGGTGGCCGGCGGCGTGCCGAGGTCTGCTCTGCTTGGATCCGCGCAGGCCGAACCCGGCGGCTTCAGTTTTCTGCAGATTTCAGACAGTCATGTCGGCTTCAGCAAGCCGGTCAACCCCGATGCGCTGGGCACGCTCAAGGAAGCGATTGGCAAGGTGGTCGCTCTGCCTGTCAAGCCCGCATTCATGATCCACACCGGCGACATCACGCACAGCGCAAAGCCCGCCGAGTTTGATAACGCCAGCCAGGTCATCGGAACTGCGGGGCTCGACGTTCACTATGCTCCTGGCGAGCATGACATCACCGATGAAGTCACGGCCAAGGCTTATCTCGAACGTTATGGGAAGAATACCAAAGGCAGCGGTTGGTACAGCTTCGACCAGAACGGCGTGCACTTCATCAGCCTCGTCAACGTCATCGATCTGAAAGCGGCGGGACTTGGTTTTCTTGGCGGTGATCAGCTCGAATGGCTTGAGGACGACCTCAAGGCGCTGTCGGACTCGGCGCCCATTGTTGTCTTCGCGCATATCCCGCTGTGGTCGGTCTATCCGAACTGGGGTTGGGGAACCGATGACGGGGCGATCGCGCTCGGGTACCTGAAGCGGTTCGGATCAGTGACCGTGCTCAATGGCCACATTCACCAGCTGATGCAGAAGGTCGAAGGCAACGTCACCTTTCACACTGCGCGGTCTACGGCGTTTCCGCAGCCGGCTCCCGGCGTCGGGCCGTCGCCGGGACCAATGCCGGTGCCGGCCGACAAGCTGCGGACGGTGCTCGGTATTGCCGAGGTCACGCTCAAACAGGGCGAGGCGGCGCTCGCCATCACCGACACGGCGCTCGCGGGTTAGCGTGAAGGACACATCAATGATCGCGCGTATAGCAAAATTGACCGCCCTAAGCATGATAACGGCGGCGATCGCCGACAGCGCCGCGCGGGCTGCGGGCGACGTCGCTCGCGGAGAACAGTTGTACCAGGCCTGTCAGGACTGTCATTCTTTGGACGTCAATGACGTCGGCCCCCAACACAGGGGCGTTTTTGGCCGCAAAGCGGGCTCAGTTCCTGACTATAGCTACTCGCCGGCATTAAAACATTCCAACATCGTTTGGACCGAAGCCAGTCTTGATCAATGGCTGGCGGATCCGCAGAAATTCGTGCCGGGCTCAAAAATGTTCTTCCATCTTGATAACCCGCAAGATCGCGCCGACGTCATCGAATATTTGAAGGAGCGGGTGAAATGATGTCGGGAACGCTTCATTGGTAATGGATGCGAAAGTTCCGATTCCGCTCGAAAGCGCGTTATTAACAGACGCAACCAGTCGGCGCGGGCGCCAGCGCCCGCGGCCGTTTCGTCGGCGCCGAGAGCGCAAATTTCGCTCTAAGGCGCTCGACGCGAATGATAAATACAGCGTCGCCTTCGACAGGCTCGGCGAATTCACCTATTTCTGCGGTCTGCGCCAGCATATGACAGGCAAGATCATCGTCGCGCCATGAGCGCGGGAGGCGCCGTGATGGCTTCGACTGAGAGGCGATTCGCCGAGGTGGTGCTGCCCCACCTCGACGACGCCTATGGCCTCGCCCGGTGGCTCACCGGAAATCGAAGCGATGCCGAGGATGTCGTGCAAGACGCCTGCATGCGGGCGTTGGCGGCGCTGGATTTAGGCCCGGTCGAGCGGCCCCGCGCGTGGGTGCTTTCGATCGTTCGCAATACCGCGTTCACTTGGCTGGCGAAGAACCGGCCGAAAACCGTGCTGTTGACTGATGATGCAGCCTTTATCGAGACCGCCGCCGCGCGCGAGCCCGGCGCGCCGAACCCGGAGGAGGCCCTGATCGCCGCGGCCGACCAGAGCGCGCTGGAATCGGCTATCGAGGCGCTGCCGCATGTTTTCAGGGAAGTCATCGTGATGCGCGACATCAATGGTTTGAGCTATCGCGAAATTGCCGCGGCGACCGGCGCGCCGGTCGGAACAGTGATGTCGCGCCTCTCGCGCGCGCGGGCGTTGCTGCTTGACAGACTTGGGGGCGCGACATGAAGGAATCGCCGCGCGACGATTCGAGGCTTCTGCTCAACGCCGCCCTCGACGGCGAACTCGACGCCGTCGGCATGATGGAGATCGAGGCGAGGCTTGCGGTCGATCCTGCGCTCGCGGCCGAATATGCGCGGCTTGAAGCGTTGCGCGCCGCCATCCGGGCGCGCGTTCCGCGCGAGGCCGCGTCCGAAGCTTTGCGCGCGCGCGTCATGTCGATGGCGCGGAGCGGCAGTCCTGCGCCAGAACCCTTGCGCGCGCGCATCCTGTCGATGGCGCAGTCCGCGCGCCGGGCGCTGGCGGCCGCGCCTTCGCGCTGGACGCTGGTCGACTCGCCCTATCGCTCGCTCGCCGCGTCGCTGATGCTCGGGATCGCGCTTGGCGCCGGAGCCTTCGGCCTATTTCGTTCTCCGCCCGGCGATGAACTCGATCACGCGATTATCGCCGGCTACGTGAGGGGTCGGCTTTCCGGCCAGCCCGTCGATGTCGCGACATCGGACCGGCATACGGTTAAGCCCTGGTTCTCGGGCAAAATTGCAAACCCGACGACTGTCGTCGACCTGGCGAAGGAGGGATTTCCGCTGGTCGGCGGCCGAATCGACGTGGTCGGAACGACGCCCGTCCCAACGCTTGTCTATCAGCGCCGCGAGCACCAGATCGCGCTCAGCGAAACGCCGGCGGCGGGCGGCGAGGCCTCCAGCGCCCCACGCCGCGAAACGCTTGCTGGCTATTCCCTGCTGCGCTGGGTCGACAACGGGCGCCTTTATACGGCCGTTTCGGACCTCGCGCCGGCCGATCTTGACGCCTTTGGCGCCGCGTTCCGCCGCGCGGCCGCCGCCGAGCGCGAAGAAGCGCCAAAGCTCTGATGCGTCGACTCCGGATTGGGCATCGCGCGCGACCTTCGACTGCGCTCAGGATGCTTTGAGCATAAGCCCGATGACGAGCCCAACAAGGACTCCGGCGGACATGACGATCGCGTAAGAGGCGAGGCGCGCCGTGCGGCTTGACCAATCCCGCTCCGCCGATCCGACGATCGGCGCATCCGCGAGGTAGGGGTGGATCACTGCGAACGAACAGGACAGCCCCTTGGCCTCGGTTTTGATCGCAGCGGCGGCCTGTCCGGCGCTGAGATGGAGGTACCAGAGCCCGCTCTCATCCATGCGTTCGCCGGCGAGGCGGCGCTGCGCTCCCGCCATGACCGCCTCGGCCGCGTCGGACGCGCGGAAGCGAAAGATCACCGGCGTTCTGTTATTTTCCACGCCTTCCTGGCTTGCGTCGGACCTGATCGAGACCGCGCCGTCCCTGCGAACGGTGACCGAAATGGTCGAGACGCGGCCCCTGCTTCGACGGCGCCCGAAGAACCCGGCGCGCGCTTTTGCCGGGCGCGGAACCGCAGGCGCGAGAACCCCGTCCATGCGCGGACCGGAAAGCCGATATCCCAACGCCACTTCAACCCTCCCGATTTTCGCTCGGCGCTCCACGACTCTTGTCGACGACTGGTCAGCTAGATCTTCTGATGGATACTGCTCAAAACTTAACGATGACGAAGACAAACGCCCGGCTTTTGAGTAGTGGGCAAGCTGAAGCGGAACGGCGCTCGCGCGCTCCCTGCAAGTTATTGGTCTTCTCACGCACTCTTGAATGACCCAAACGAGGCCGTCCATGACTCGTCGAGTTGCAAGCCGCATTTTCGCCGGCTGTCGCCGACAGCGGATTACATCTAAGGGCGGCACGCGAACCACCAGGTTAGCCAGTCCGCGAGCATATTAGCGTGCGAATTCACACGGCTCCCGCTGGCCCCCGGCGGATCCCCGGGAAACTCCCGACTTCACTGTTGTGCTTTGCCGACAAATGCGCATGCTTGCGCCCAACCGATAGAGGAGTGAAATTATGCGCCTGCAAAAAACCGCGTCGAAGCTGACGGTAATCGCGGCGCTGGCGCTTGGATTCATGGCGCCGGCCGCGGCGTTCGCGCAGCAGCCGCGCGTCAGCTATGCGCCGCCGGGAGCGGGCGGCGGACCCGGATCCGGCTATGTCGACCTGTCTCAGGATGGCCAGAGCGGCGCGGGGTTCTATCCCTTGCCGCAGCCCTATCGCAGCCAGGCGCGGCAGCAGCGCGCGATCCAATACCGCGGCGAACGCAACGCGCTGGGCGTCGCCATCGCCAGCGAGGCGATCGGCTACGACTATGACGAAGGCTATGCCTTCGGCAACGCCCATGGCGTCTTCAGCCCGGTCGATGGCGTCGGCACGCCTTTCTTCGGCGGCTATTACAACTGAGCGCGCGCCGCGCTCTTTCGCAATTCGGGAGCAAGAGCCGGAGTGAAGCGCCGGAGCGCGCATGGCAGAAGAGGTCCAGGCAATCAAAACGTGAAAGGCAATGCGATGGACGCGCTCCCGAGGCAATTCGCAGACGCCATCCCGCTGGCCGGGCAAGACCCGCGCTGGACATCCGTCGCCTCGCGCGACCGCGCCTCCGATGGCGCCTTCTTCTATTCCGTCGAGACGACCGGCGTCTATTGCAGGCCCTGCTGCGCCGCGCGGCGCCCCAATCCGGCCAATGTCCGCTTTCACGCCTCCGCGGCGGACGCCGAGGCGGCCGGTTTTCGCCCTTGCAAGCGCTGCAGGCCGGATGACGCGCCTTTGGCGGCGCGCTATGCGGCGAAGGTCGCCGCCGCCTGCCGCCTGATCGAGGCGGCCGAGGAGCCGCCGTCGCTGGCCGAGCTAGCCAGGGCCGCAGGCCTTAGCGCTTACCATTTCCATCGCGTTTTCAAGGCGGTCGCCGGCGTCACGCCGGGAGATTACGCCGCGGCGCACCGCGCCGGAAGGCTCCGGGATCTGTTGTCGAAAAACGGTAGCGTGACCGAAGCCATCTTTGACTTCAGGCTTCGGCTCCAGCAGCCGCTTTTACGAGAAGTCGCGCGCGATGCTCGGCATGACGCCAAAAGACTACCGCGCCGGCGGCGCCGGGGCGGAAGTGCGCTTCGCCATCGGCCAATGCTCGCTCGGCGCGATCCTTGTCGCCAAAACCGAAAAGGGCGTCTGCGCCATCATGATGGACGACGATGCGGACGTTCTTCTGCGCGCGTTGCAGGAGCGCTTCCGCAACGCCCGGCTGATCGGCGCCGACGGCGATTTCGAGGCGCTGGTTGCGAAGGTCGTGGGCTTCATCGAGGCCCCGAACCTCGGTCTCGATCTGCCGATTGACGTGCGCGGCACAGCGTTCCAGCAACGGGTCTGGCGGGCGCTGCAGGCAATTCCGCCGGGCGCAACGGCGAGCTACGCCGACATCGCCCGGGCGATCGGCGCGCCGGAGGCCGTACGGGCGGTCGCGGGCGCCTGCGCCGCCAATCCGGTCGCCCTCGCCATCCCCTGCCACCGGGTGGTGAGAAGCGATGGCGCGCTCTCCGGCTATCGCTGGGGCGTCGAACGCAAACGCGTACTGCTTGAACGCGAAAAGGGCTGATCGCGGCGCTCAGCGCAAGCGTTCGACCTTGATTGAAGAGACCATGCGCGCCGCGCGGGCCGGGCGCAGGTCCCCTTCGACGACCAGCTGAAACGGGCCCTTCTCGGCGTCGAGCGGCGCGCCATCCATCCGATCGGCGAGAATGACCCGCTCCGGCCGCGTCGCGGCGTCGGTTCCGGCCAGATCGAGCGCCACCTTATAGCCGTCGCGGGCCTCGACGATGACGACGTCGGCGAGTTCGGGGCCATGAATTGCCTTGCCGCGCGGAACCCCGACCTTGTCGAGCACGTCGCCAAGCAGGGCGCCCTCGAACGCGTGCGTGGCGCCATGCTGGTCGACGCTGAATTTTACGCGCGGAAGCGCGTCGAGCTCCTCAAGCGTGATCGTGGCCTGCTGGCCGTCGAGCCCGGTCAGCGCCACGCTCGTCGACGCGTCTTCCGCGCGCGCGAGACCGGCCGCCAGCGACACCAGCGCAGGCAAAAGAAAATACTGCTTCATGGGTCTCTCCAATCTAGCGCATGTCGATCCTTCATATTGGATCGCGGTTGCCGGCTCCACTTCAACTTGCCAATTCGACTTGCCAAGCGTCGTCGGAGCCACTGCGCCCTCTTGTCACGCCAAGGCGGGCATGACAGCCTCTGCAGCTCAAATCGTCGCATCGCGGAGGGATCGATGAAGCATCATGAACCCTATCTGCCGGCGTCTGCGCTTGGCATCGAAGAATGGGAGCGGCACGAACTGATCGCGCTGGCCTCGAAGCTGCTTAGCGAATCAATCGCGCTCGATATGACGCGGGCGGCGTCGGATTGCGGTTCGGTCGGCTGCATTGGCGGCCATATGGCGCTGGCGCATGGCATTTCCGTTCGCGGCGCGCGGCGCTATGTGCAAAATCAGGCGCAGAGCGACGGACCCCTATCGGCTCTCTTCTTTCCCGATCACACCATCAACTATCGGCATCCCGGCTGGCGCGCCAGCGCCGCGCAGGCGGCCTGCGCGATCATCAACTTCCTCACCACAGGCGCGCCCGACTGGGATGGAGTCATGCGTGAAAGCGCAATTGAGCCGCTCGCGCAGGCGATCGCGGCGCCGGTCGGAAACTAAGTCGCAGGCGCATCGCGGTCGAGCCAGTCGAGAAAGGCCGCGTTGACCGACGCGGGCGCAATTTCGGCGATGCAATTGACGTAACTCGCGACGCCGGCGACCGCCTGCTCGACGGCTTCGCGGCGACCGTCCTGCGTCTTGACGAGAAGGACGATTTCCGGCTCTTCCTTGATTTCGTCGCCCCAGCGATAGGCGCAGGTGATCGGGAACCAGTTGCAGCAGACTGCGACGCGTGGCTCCAGCAGCGCGCGCGCGATCTGGCGGGCTTCCTCGACCGTGTTGAGCGTGACGTAGAAAATCTTCATTGCTCAGATTACGTGCGCCCGAAGCCTGCGCCTCGGGCGTGTTGCAGCAATGTCGCCGTCAGGCCGCGACGCCGATGGAATCGGCCTTGGCCAGCAGCGCCTCGGCCATGCGGATGCTGGCGATGTCGATGAGGCGCCCGTCAAGCGACACGGCGCCCTTTCCGGCCTTGGCCGCGTCGGCCATCGCGGCGACGATGCGGCGCGCCTTGTTGACCTCGGCGTCGGACGGCGTGAACACCTTGTTGGCGAGTTCGATCTGGGACGGGTGGATCGCCCATTTGCCTTCATATCCGAGCACGGCGACGCGATTGGCCGCGGCGATGAAGGCGTCGGGATCGGAAAAGTCGCCGAAAGGCCCGTCGATCGGGCGCAGGCCATAGGCGCGGCAGGCGACCATCATGCGGGTCTGCGCGGCGTGCCAAGGATCGGCCCAGAAATATTGCCGCTCGCCCTTGGCGTCCTTGTCGGTCAGCACGCCGTAATCGGCGTTGACGCCGCCGATGACGGTGGTGCGCGCGCGGGTCGAGGCGGCGTAATCGGCGACGCCGAAAGACATCGCTTCGAGGCGCCGGCTCGATTGCGCGATCGCCTCGACATTGGCCATGCCGAGCGCGGTCTCGATCAGCACTTCGAAGCCGATGCGCTTCTGGCGCTTCTTGGCGGTCTCGATCTGCGTCACCAGCATGTCGATGGCGTAGACGTCGGCCGGCACGCCGACTTTCGGAATGAGGATCATGTCGAGGCGCGGACAGGCCTCGACGATGTCGACGACGTCGCGATACATGTAGTGCGTGTCGAGGCCGTTGATGCGCACCATCATCGTCTTGCCGCCCCAGTTGATCTCGTTGAGGCCGGCGATGATGTTTTTACGGGCCTGCTCCTTGTCGTCAGGCGCGACGGCGTCCTCGACGTCGAGGAAGACGATGTCGGCGGCCGAAGCCGCGGCCTTTTCGAAGAGGCCTGGGTTGGAGCCGGGAACGGCGAGTTCGGAGCGATGCAGGCGTGGCGTCGCCTGTTCGATGATGGTGAAGCTCATGGCGTCGATTTCCCTCTTCTAAAGATCTTCAACCGGTGGCGCCGAGGCCACTGGCGATGCAGTTGATGGAGAGCAGCAGGTTCGCCTTGAAGGCTTCCTTGCTGAGTTCATTGGGGCTGGCGCGGAAGGCGCGCAGCAGCCCCACCTGTTCGCGGTTGACCTTGTTGATGGTCGGCAGCCGGTGCGTGAGCCGCGAGCGGTAGACAGGAAAGCGCTGCGCGATCTCATCTTCCCCTGTGATCTGCAGGATCACCTTTTGCGTTAGCGCAAATTCGGCTTCGATCATCGCGAAGACGGATTCCCGCACATCGTCGTCATAGACGAGGCCGGCATAGGCGCGGGCGATGCCGAGATCGACGAGGCACATGGTCTTTTCCACCTCGCTGACGACCATGCGGAACAGCTGCGACTCGGCGAACATGCGGCGGAGCAGGGCGAGCCCGCGTTCCTTGCGCACCTCGATGAAGCTCGCGATGCCGCTGCCGACGCCATACCAGCCGGTAATGACGTGACGGTTCTGCGCCCAGGCGAACACCCAGGGAATGGCGCGCAGATCGCTCAGCGTGCGCGCGCCGAAGCGCCGCGCCGGACGCGAACCGATGTTCAGCATCGAGATTTCGTCGAGCGGGCTGGCCGACTGCAGATAGGTGAGCAGATCAGGGTGGTTGATGAGCGACGCGTAGGCGGCGTGGGACGCGCCGGACAACGCCTCCATCGCCTCCTCGAATTCGGCGCGCTGCGCCGGCGCGGCGCGCTCGGCGATCAGCGCATGCTCGAACACGCTGGCCCCAAGCGTCTCCATCTGGAAAGCGGCGGTGCCCTTGTTGGCGTATTTGAACGAAACCACTTCGCCCTGTTCGGTGACGCGCAGTCGCCCGCTGATCGAGCCCGCGGGCTGCGCCGCGATCGCCTGCGCCGTCGGCGAGCCGCCGCGGCTCACCGAACCGCCGCGGCCGTGGAAAAAGGCGATCGGGATGCCGGCTTCCGCGCCGATCTTGGTCAACCGCGCCTGCGCTTTCGAAAGCTCCCAGTTCGACGAGAGGAAGCCGCCGTCCTTGTTCGAGTCGGAATAGCCGATCATGACTTCCTGCGTGCCGCCCTGCACGCGCGCGCTGCGCCTGACGAGCGGCAGCGACAGCAATTCGCGCATGATCGCCGGCGCCGCGCGAAGGTCCGTGATCGTCTCGAACAGCGGCGTGATCGGCAACACGCAGGCCTCGACGCGGGTGGCGTCGTGATAAAGGTCGGCCTCCTTGGCGAGCAGATAAGCGCCGAGGATGTCGGCCACGGAGCGGGTCATGCTCAGAACGAAAGATCCGAAGGCTTCACGATCGAATTCTTCGCTCTCGTCGCGCGCCAGCCTGAACATGCCGAGCGTCTCTTCGGCCTCCGGCGGAAGCGCGCGCTGAACGGGCGGCCCGCGCAGCGGCCGGCCGAGCTCGGCGATGAGCCAGGCTTTCCATTCGTCGGAATCATGCGGCGGCGGCTCACCATCGGCTTCGGCGTGCATCGCGCGCCACAGCGCCCGCAGCGTCTCAGTGAGGCGCGTCGTATTTTCGCGAAGGTCAAGCCGCACGGTGCGGAAACGGAAAACCTCCACGGCGACGCGCAGCGGGCGCACCAGGTCCTGTCCGAGATTGGCGCTGCCGCTTTCGGCGAGCGCCTCCTCGGTCACCGCGAGATCGGCGATGAGTTCGTCGGCGCCGGCGTAATAGGGGCCGCTGGCGCGTGCGCCCTCGAAGCGGGCGAGCGTCGCCTTCACTTTGCTGTGCACGCAATAGAGAAATTGACGATAGGGCTCGCCGGGGTTGCGCAACGCGATCCCGGCCCCGTCGCCGCTCTCGGCCAGCGCGCGGTTCAGCGCCTCGCGGAAGCCGGCGGGCGGGGGCAGGGCGCGCTCGGCGATCGACAGGCTGCGCATCAGTGCGTAGAGGCGCTGTTCGTAATAGCGCAGGCTCGCAGCGGCGTTTTCACCGAGGGCGCGCCGAGTCACCTTGTTGGTGACGAAGGGATTGCCGTCGCGGTCGCCGCCGATCCACGAGCCGAACTGGAAGAAATGCGAAAGCGGAAAGCGCTCGCCGGGATAGGCGAGCGCCAGCGCGCGGTCGAGCCTTTTCAAAAGCTCGGGGACGCCGTCGAAAAGCGTCTCGTGGAAGAAATGCAGCCCCCAGGCGACTTCCTGCTCGACCGAGGGCTTCTCCAGCCGCAGTTCGCCGGTCATCCATAAGAGTTCGATTTCATCGCGCAATTGGTCGACGATGGCGCCGCGTTCGCGCGCCGTCCAGCGCGGCTGCTCCAGCTCGACGAGGAGGCGGTAAATGCGGCGGTGCTTCTCCAGCACGGTGACGCGCTTGGCTTCAGTTGGATGGGCTGTAATGACTGGGCGCACGCGCGTCGCGGCCAGCTTCTCGCCGAGCTCCTGCGCGTCGATGCCAAGCTTGGCGGCTTTCGCGATCACATTGGCGAAGGTGCCCTGAACGGCTTGATCGCCGAGCTCCTTTTCGGTGCGTCGCCGCTCGCCCATCGCCGCGTCCTGCTCGACGATCGAGAGCAGCTGGAACCAGATCCCATGGCCCTGGAAGACGCGCGAGAGGAACTCCGGCGGGGCGTTTTTGTCGATGACCGCTTCGCCAGCTAAAACAGGCGCGATTTCGGGGTGATGCCGGCGCACCACCTCGAGCAAAAGCTCGAACAGAAGCGCTGCGATGACATCGCCCGCGGGCGGCGCCTCACTCGCTTCGCGCGGATAGGCGACGCGGCCGTTGCGGCCCTCGATCGTATCAATCATGGCGCGCCAATGCGGCTCTGCAGACAGGCGTTTGCACTGACATTGGGCCGACTTCCTCCGTTAACCAGCGTCCCCGGTCGGGGTTTGGCGCCCCGCCGAAGGCGAAAGGCAAAAGTCCGATCAGACTTGGGCTGCTTTTAGACTTGCTTCGCGCGCGAAGGATTGGAGTTCCAAAGCGCCGGGCCAGGAGCTCAACCGGTCAGGGGTGCTTCTTGCGATACGCCCTGGCGAAGCGTTTCGCATGAAGCGCCACGTGGAACCGCCCCTGGCCCATTGCTCCGACAGCCGCGCGGCGCCGCGACGGATCGACCTCAAGGCCGGACCGGGCTTGCGCCGCCCGGTCCGGCCCAGTTAATCTCAAGCGTGAGCGTGCTGAGCGGCTTTGCCCGACGCGTCGGCCTTGCCCAAAATTTTCGCCATGGTTGAACCGAGTTCGCTCGGGCTTGGCGCGACGGTGAGGCCGAACGATTTCATGATCTCGGCCTTTTCGGCGGCGCTGTCGCCGGAGGCCGAGATGATCGCTCCGGCGTGGCCCATGCGGCGGCCTTTCGGCGCCGTTAGCCCGGCGACATAGCCGACCACCGGCTTCGTCATGTTCGACTTGATCCAGGCGGCGGCTTCGGCTTCCTGCGGACCGCCGATTTCGCCGATCATCATCACCGCCTCGGTCTCGGGATCCTGCTCGAACAGAACGAGATGGTCGAGGAAGGAGCTGCCATTGATCGGGTCGCCGCCGATGCCGACGCTGGTCGAGACGCCGATGCCGAGCTGCTTCATCTGCGAGGCCGCTTCATAGCCGAGCGTGCCGGAGCGCGACACGATGCCAACCGAACCCTTGATGTAGATATTCGGCGGCATAATGCCGAGCATGGCCTTGCCGGGGCTGATGATGCCCGCGCAGTTGGGACCGACCAGCATGGTGCGGCGACCGCGCTGATAGCGCAGGAGATAGCGCTTCACGCGCATCATGTCCTGCGCCGGAATGCCATCGGTGATCGAACAGACGAGCGCGATGCCGGCGTCGGCCGCTTCCATGATCGCGTCGGCGCAGAAGGCCGGAGCGACGAAGGTGATGGAGCAGTTGGCGCCTGTCGCGCGCACCGCTTCCTTGACGGTGTTGAACACCGGCAGGCCAAGGTGGGTCGTGCCGCCTTTGCCGGGCGTCACGCCGCCGACGACATTGGTGCCGGTCGCGATCATCTCCTTGGCGTGGAAGGTGCCTTTGTCGCCGGTGAATCCCTGCACCAGGACGCGGCTCTTTTCGTCGATTAGAATGCTCATTTTATGGCTCTCCTGGCGCCGTTTCCGGCGACCCCCCTTCAAGGGGCTCGCGGCGGAAAGGCCCGATGATCTTAGAGGTCAGGCCGTGGCGCGGACCGGCGCGGCCGCGACCGCCCCGACCGCGGCGCCGGCGGCGTCGGCGAGGGTGTCGGCGCTGATGATTGGCAGGCCGCTGTTGACGATGATATCGCGCCCGGCCTCGAAGTTGGTGCCGGCGAGTCGGACCACCAGCGGCACATCGACATTCAGCGACCGGCAGGCCTGCACGACGCCCTCGGCGACCCAGTCGCAGCGGTTGATGCCGGCGAACACATTGACGAGGATCGCCTTGACGTTGCGGTCCGAGAGGACCAGCCGGAACGCCGCCGCGACGCGCTCGGGCGAAGCGCCGCCGCCGACGTCGAGGAAGTTGGCCGGCGCGCCGCCCGCATATTTGATCATGTCCATGGTGGCCATGGCGAGGCCGGCGCCGTTGACGATGCAGCCGATGTCGCCGTCAAGCCCGACGTAATTGAGGTTGTGCTCGGCGGCCTGAACTTCGCGCGGATCCTCCTGCGAATGATCGCGCATGTCGGAGATGTTGCTGCGGCGGAACAGGGCGTTGTCGTCGAACGACATCTTGGCGTCGAGGGCGAGCACGCGGTCGTCCTTGGTCACCACCAGCGGATTGATTTCGACCATTGTCGCGTCGAGATCGCGGAAGGCGCGATAGGCGCCAAGCATCGCCGCCACGGCGCGGCTGACCTGCTTCAGATTGAGGCCAAGGCCAAAGGCGAGTTCGCGCGCCTCAAAGGCCTGCAGGCCAACGGCCGGCTCGACAACCACCTGCAGGATCTCTTCCGGGTGGTCCTTGGCGATCTCCTCGATCTCCATGCCGCCGAAGCGGGAGGCGATGATGCGCACGCGCTCGACTTTGCGGTCGAGCACGAAGCCGAGGTAGATTTCGCGCTCGAAGGGTTCCGCCGCTTCGATGTAGACCCGCTGGACGACCTTGCCCTGCGGGCCGGTCTGGTTGGTGACGAGCGTCCGGCCGAGCATCTCGCTCGCCGCCGCGCGCACCTCATTGTAGGTTTTGCAGAGCTTGACGCCGCCCGCTTTGCCGCGCCCGCCGGAATGGATCTGCGCCTTCACCGCCCAATGCCAGCCGCCAAGCTCCGTCGCGCAATAGACAGCCTGATCGGGACTGTAGGCGACCGAGCCGCGAGGGACCGCGACGCCGAAATTGGCCAATATTTCCTTGGCCTGGTATTCGTGAATATCCAGCTTCCCCTCCTCGACGTTAGGGCCGCTCCGCGTCGGCGCGGGCCTGCCCGATCTTGAATTTTCTTTCCGCGCGCCGGGCCGCCTTGTTCTTTAAGGCCGCCGGCCGGCGCGCGGGCGTCGGCTTATGGCGAAGACTAGCAGCCCTTGCAACGTCTGGCCATCGCCGAAGGCGGCGCGCGCTTTATAGAATATCTCAATCGCCCTATAGTCAAATGCAATTGTTGAATGGCGACTGTGTAGCTTCCGCGTTGTCGTATTGCTGATCTTATAAGCACAACGTCATCGCGGGCGCGCCTGCATTTTTTTTAGTTCTGAATCAGTAAAATTTTGCGCCGCACAATGCTTCGGCGGGTTGCGGCTCAAGTGAAAAGCGTCGATAAGAACGCAGCGAAAAACATCAGGCAACTTAACATCACTATGGCGTTCGACGCGCGTAAACTACTTCTGGACATGTTCGCGGCGGCCGTCGATGCGGCCTCGCCGGCGAAGTGCCTGCCCGCGCATTTGCCGCCGCGTCCGGCCGGCCGCACCATCGTCGTCGGCGCCGGCAAGGCCGCCGGCGCGATGGCGAAGGCAGTCGAGGATCACTGGACCGGGCCGCTTGAAGGTCTTGTCGTCACGCGCTACGGCCATGGCGCGCCGTGCAACCGGATCGAAATCGTTGAGGCGGGCCATCCCGTTCCCGACTCGGCCGGGCGGGAGGCGGCCGAACGCATCCTCGCCTCGGTTCAGGGCCTCACTGAAAACGATCTCGTCCTCTGCCTCATTTCGGGCGGCGGTTCGGCGCTGCTGGCGCTGCCGGCGCCGGGCGTCACCCTCGCCGATAAGCAGGGCATCAACAAAGCTCTGCTTAAGAGCGGCGCGACCATCTACGAGATGAACTGCGTGCGCAAGCATCTGTCGGCGATCAAGGGCGGCAGGCTCGCCGCCGCGGCGGCGCCCGCGCCCGTCGTCGCGCTGTTGATTTCCGATGTTCCGGGCGACGATCCGAGCGTCATCGCGTCGGGCCCGACCGTCGCCGATCCGACCACCTCCGCTGACGCTCTGGCGATTATCGACAAATATGAGATCGCCGCGCCGGCGCATGTGCGCGCTTATCTTCTATCGCCGCAGTCCGAAACGCTAAAGCCGGGCGATCTGCGCCTTGTGGGCGTCGTCAACAAGATCATCGCGACGCCGGAAACGTCGCTCCAGGCCGCCGCCGCGGTGGCCAAAGCCGCGGGGGTGACGCCGCTCGTCCTCGCCAACGACATCGAAGGCGAGGCGCGCGACGTGGCGCTGGTCCACGCCGCCATTGCGCGGCACGCCTTCGAGTTCGGGCAGCCGGTCGCGCCGCCCTGCGTTTTGATTTCCGGCGGCGAAACGACCGTGACCGTGCGCGGCTCGGGGCGGGGCGGGCGCAACGCCGAATTCCTGCTCGCGCTTGGCGTCGCCCTCAACGGGCATCCAGGAATTTACGCGCTCGCCGCCGATACCGACGGCATCGACGGGACCGAGGACAATGCGGGCGCGCTGCTGTTTCCGGACAGTCTCGCGCGCGCCGCGGCGGCGGGGGTCGTCGCGAAAGCGATGCTCGCCAATAACGACGGCTATGGCTTCTATTCCGCGATCGGCGACCTCATCGTGACAGGGCCGACGCGAACCAACGTCAATGATTTTCGCGCCCTTCTCGTTGTCCGCTAAGACCGCGACGCGATGGCGCAACCGCTGCAAGCAACGCCAGGAGAAATGATTTTTGCGAAGGTCATATGATTTTTTGCGAAACCGGCGCAGCTGTCGACGCTGACTTGCGTTGTCGACATTTTCGTGGATAACACATAGCAATACTTATGGAGGTCATGATGGCGGGTCGCCACTTTCTTTTCGTTCCGGGACCGACCAACGTTCCCGAACGGGTCCTGCGCGCGATGGTCGTGCCAATGGAGGACCACCGGTCGCCGAAATTCCCCGAATTAACGCTGCCTCTGTTTCAGGATCTAAAGAAGATCTACAAGACCAAGGACGGTCAGGTCTTCCTTTTCCCGTCCTCCGGCACCGGCGCCTGGGAATCCGCATTCACCAACACGCTGTCGCCGGGGGACAAGGTGTTGATGTCGCGCTTCGGCCAGTTCAGCCACCTCTGGGTCGATATGGCCCAGCGCATGGGTTACGACGCGCAGGTTCTTGAGGAGGAATGGGGTACCGGCGTCAAGCCCGAAAAGATCGAAGAGATCCTTCGGGCCGACAAGTCGCACAAGATCAAGGCCGTGACCGCGACGCACAATGAGACGGCGACAGGCGTCACCAGCGACATCGCCGCGGTGCGCAAGGCGATCGACGCCGCCGGCCATCCGGCGCTGCTCTTCGTCGACGCCGTGAGCTCGCTCGGCAGCCTCGACTTCCGGCAGGACGATTGGGGCGTTGACCTCGCGGTCTCGGGCTCGCAAAAAGGCCTGATGCTGCCGGCTGGCCTCGGCGTGCTCAGCGTCAGCCAGAAGGCGCTCGCCGCCTCGAAAACGGCGACGTCGAAGCGCTGCTACTTCGATTTCGACGACATGATCAAGGCCAATGCGAGCGGCTACTTCCCCTACACGCCGCCGCTGCCGATGCTTTACGGCCTGCGCGAATCCCTGAAGATGATTGAGGAAGAAGGCCTCGAGAACATCTTCGCGCGCCACAGCCGGCTCGCCGGCGGCGTGCGCGCGGCCGTCAAGGCGTGGGGCCTTACGCCCTGCGCCAAGGAGCCGAAGTGGTATTCGGACACGGTCACCGCGATCGTCGTTCCGGCTGGCTATAACGCGATCGAGGTCATTAGCACAGCCTATCATCGCTACAATCTGTCGCTCGGCGCCGGCCTGTCCCAACTCGCTGGCAAGGTGTTCCGCATCGGCCACCTCGGCGACCTCAACGAGCTGATGCTGCTCGGCGCCATCGCCGGCGCGGAGCTGGCGATGTCCGACGTGGGCGTCCCCGTTGAACTCGGCAGCGGCGTCGCGGCGGCGCAGGCGCATTATCGCGCCGTCCCGGCGGCCAAGGCCGAAAAAGCGGCCTGACCGCGCAGTGAAGAACAGCCGGGCGGCGCGGCCTCCATCGCGGCGCCCGTCTGCGCTCTGCGGCGCGATAAGCAAACGCGTGGCGAGCCTTCAGGCAGGCTCGCCATTCGTCTTCGCAGATTGAGGCCCGGACTGCGATCCGCATCGGCCGGGCTTGCGCGGCACCGTTTCGGGGGCGCGTATATACGGATCAACAATAGATCAGAACATCAGGGTGCGCCGTGCCACATTCGATCGTGTTTCTCGACCGTTCGACCCTCGAAGCCAATGTCAGGGCGCCGAATTTTCCGCACAGCTACAAGGAATATGATGTCACCGCGCCTGGTGAGGTCGTCGAGCGCCTGCGCGACGCCACCATCGCGATCACCAACAAGGCGCCGCTACGCGAGGCGACGCTGGCGCAACTACCCAACCTCAAACTGATCGCGGTTGCGGCGACCGGAACCGATGTGATCGACAAGGCCTATGCGAAGGCGCATGGCGTCGTCGTCTCCAACATCCGCAACTACGCCTTCAACACCGTTCCCGAACATGTCTTCGCGCTCGCCTTCGCTCTGCGCCGCAACATCGTCGCCTATGTCGAGGACGTGCGCGCCGGGCGCTGGCAGCAGTCCGACCAGTTCTGCTTCTTCGATCACCCGATCCGCGACATGCGCGGCTCGACGCTCGGCATCATCGGCTATGGCGCGCTCGGCAAGTCGGTTGGCAAGATCGCCGAAGCCTTCGGCATGAAGGTGCTGCCCTATGACGTCTTCCCGCAGCCGGGGCTTGTCCCGCTCGAAACGCTGATCCGCGAAAGCGACATCATCACGCTGCATACGCCGCTGACGCCAGAGACCAAGAACATGATCGGCGCGCGGGAGTTCGACCTGATGAAGAAGGACGCGCTCCTCATCAACACCGGGCGCGGCGGCCTCGTCGATGAAGCGGCGCTCGCCGCGGCGTTGACGGCGGGCAAGATCGGCGGCGCGGGCTTCGACGTGCTGACCGTCGAGCCGCCGAAACAGGGCAACATCCTGCTCGACCTCAAGTTGCCGAATCTCCTCATCACGCCGCACGTCGCCTGGGCGAGCCGCGAGGCGATGCAGATCCTCGCCGACCAGCTGATCGACAATGTCGAGGCCTTCGTCGCGGGCAAGCCGCAGAACGTCGTCGACGCCTGACCTTTAAGGACCTCCCGAGGAGACGCCATGTCCACGGACATTGAAATCGCCCAGCGCGCGAAGATGGAGCGCATCGTCAAGCTCGCGGCCGAGAAGCTCGGCATCGACGACGAGCATCTCGAACCCTATGGGCACTACAAGGCCAAGGTCTCCCTCGACTATATCGAGAGCCTGCGCGACCGTCCGGACGGCAAGCTCATTCTCGTCACCGCGATCAGCCCGACGCCGGCTGGCGAAGGCAAGACGACGACTACGGTCGGCCTTGGCGACGCGCTGAACCGCATTGGCAAAAAGGCCTCGATTTGCCTCCGCGAGCCTTCGCTCGGGCCGGTGTTCGGCATGAAGGGCGGCGCGGCCGGGGGCGGCCACGCGCAGGTCGTGCCAATGGAGGATATCAACCTCCACTTTACCGGCGATTTCAGCGCCATCGCGCTGGCAACCAACCTGCTCGCGGCGATGATCGACAACCACATCCATCACGGCAACGAGCTGAAGATCGACGTGCGCCGCATCACCTGGAAGCGCGTCGTCGATATGAACGACCGCGCCCTGCGCGACATCGTCGTCGCGCTCGGCGGGACCGCCAACGGGTTTCCGCGCGAGGACGGTTTCGACATCGTCGTCGCCTCGGAGGTTATGGCGATCTTCTGTCTCGCCACTTCGATCGAGGATTTAAAGCACCGGCTCGGCGCCATCGTCATCGGCTATACCACCGACCAGAAGCCGGTGCACGCGCGCGACCTCCACGCGCATGGCGCGATGGCCGTGCTGTTGAAGAACGCGCTGAAGCCCAATCTCGCTCAGACGCTGGAGAACAACCCGGCCTTCATCCATGGCGGCCCCTTCGCCAATATTGCGCATGGCTGCAACTCTGTGCTGGCCACCAAGACGGCGCTAAAACTGTCTGACTATGTGGTGACGGAGGCGGGCTTCGGCGCCGATCTCGGGGCCGAGAAATTCGTCGACATCAAATGCCGCAAGTCCGGCCTTCGGCCGCAGGCGGCGGTCATCGTCGCGACCATCCGCGCGCTCAAATATCATGGCGGCGTCGAGCTGAAAGAGCTCAACGTCGAAAACCTCGATGCCTTGCACAAGGGCCTCGCCAATCTTGAGCGCCACATCAACAATATCCGCAACCATTATGGCCTGCCGGTTATCGTCGCGATCAATCATTTCACCGCTGACACCGCGGCTGAGGTTGATCTGCTGAAGAAGAGCGTCGCCGATCTCGGCGCGCCGATCATCGTCTGCCGCCATTGGGCGGAGGGCGGCAAGGGCGCCGAGGAGCTGGCCCACGCCGTCGTCGATCTGATCGACAAGACGCCCAGCGACTTCCATTTCGTCTACGATGAATCCGCGACGATATGGGACAAAGCCACAGCCGTCGCGACCAAGCTCTATGGCGCGGCCAAGGTCACAGCCGACGCCAAGGTGCGCAACCAGATCAAGAAGCTGCAGGACGAGGGCTACGGCAACTTCCCGATCTGCATCGCCAAGACGCAATATTCTTTCTCGACCGACGCAAAATTGCGCGGCGCGCCGTCCGGCCATGAGCTCAACATTCGCGAGGTGCGCCTCGCCGCCGGCGCGGAATTCATCGTGCTCGTCTGCGGCGACGTTATGACGATGCCGGGCCTGCCCAAGGTTCCATCGGCGGTCAAGATCGACCTCGACGACAAGGGCAATGTGGTCGGGTTGTTCTAGCGCGGTCGCGCGAAGGTCGGCGAAACTGCGGCGTCTGGCTGAGCTGGCCGCCCGGCGATCTCGATATTTCCTCAATTGTTTGTCCACGGACAATGTTCAGGCGCGCTTTGGCGCCTATAAGGCACGCCTGAATAAAGGCCATTGGCGCCGTTTCGCGACGCGACGCTCCTATCGTTGAACGAATTTGCGGTCTGTCAATCGGCCGCGCCGCGAAAAAGCAATCTGGAAGCCGCTATCGTAGATTGCCCGGATCTACGCACGCAATCCGGAAACAGGGAGAAATTCCATCATGCGCCTGCGCCATTTCCTCGCAGTGTTGGCGATATGCCTTACGTCCGCCGCTTCGGCGCGGGCTGCCGATGCGAAGCCCAACATCGTGTTCATCATGGCCGACGATCTTGGCTTCGCGGATGTAGGCTACCGCGGTAGCGCGATCAAGACGCCGAATATCGACAAGCTCGCCACCGAAGGCGTTCGTATGGATAGTTTCTACGGCGAGCCGGTGTGCACGCCCTCCCGCGCCGCTTTGATGACCGGGCGCTATCCCATGCGCTACGGGCTGCAAACTCTGGTCATCTTCCCGAGCCACACCTATGGCCTTGCGACCGACGAGCGCACGCTGCCGCAGGCGCTGAAGGACGCCGGCTATCGGACGATGATGACCGGCAAATGGCACCTCGGCCACGCCGACAGGAAATACTGGCCGCAGAATCGCGGCTTCGATTATTTCTATGGAAACGTGATGGGCGAGATCGACTATTTCACGCATGAGCGTGGCGGCGTCATCGACTGGCAGCGCAACGGACAGTTCCTCAACGAGCCGGGCTATTACATGACGCTGATCGGCGACGACGCCGTGCGGCTCATCGACGAGCAGGACGACAAGACGCCGTTCTTTCTCTATTTCGCCTCGCTCGCGCCGCATGCCCCTTATCAGGCGCCGCAGCAATACAAGGATCTCTACCCCGACGCGAAAAGCAAGAACTGGCAATCCTACGCCGGCATGATCTCCGCGCTGGACGATCAGGTCGGCCGCATCGTCGCGGAGCTTGACAGGAAGGGCCTGCGCGACAACACGCTCATCATCTTTTCCAGCGACAATGGCGGCGCCACCAGCGGGCTGTTCGCGCAGGGCGCCAAGAGCAACGCCGAGCGCGACGCCGAGGAGGGCGGCATCGAGCAGGGCGAGAAAGCGCCGGCATCGAACGCGCCGCTCAGCGGCGGCAAGGGGAGCCTGCATGAAGGCGGCGTTCGGGTCCCGGCCTTCGTCAACTGGCCCGGGCATCTGCAGCCGCGGATCGTCACCGAGCCGCTGGATATGGTGGATATCATGCCGACGCTGCTGGCGCTCGCGGCCGGCGTCGGCAGCGCCGATCATCCGATGGACGGAAAGGACATCTGGCCGACGCTGGCGCAGGGCGCCCCCTCGCCGCACGATGATATTCTCATCAACGTCGAGGCGGTCCGCGGGGCGATCCGCAAGGGCGACTGGAAGCTGATCAAGATCGCCCTGCTGCCGGGCAAGACCGAGCTGTTCGATCTGGTGACGGACACCGGCGAGACCACGAACGTCGCCGACCAACACCCGGAGATCGCGGCCGACCTTGAAGCCCGCTTGCTGGCCTATGCGAAGCAGCAGAAGCCGAGCCTGTGGATCAAGGCGCAGCCGGCCTTCGTCGGCGCGCAGGGCAAGACGGTGCTCGATCCCGATTTCGACATCGACGACGACGGCCTGCCGCACGAAAAGCCGGCGCCGCTCCCGGCCAACTGAAGCGCGGCGCGGCGCGCCTCAGCGTGGTTCCATCAAACCGGAAAATGCCCTAAACTTCCATGCCAACTCCTTTGCATTCGAGGGGCAATCCGGTGACGAATAGTCGCGAGCCATCCTGTCGTCTGCTGCGGGCCGGCGATCCCTTCACCGGTCGGCAGGGGCTGCAATATGCCGTCGGCATATCGGCCGAGACCGCCGGCTCGAAAGGGCTTCACCTTCAGATCGTCACGCTGCCCCCGCTGGCGAAGGCCAAGGCGCATAAGCATGAGGCGCATGAGAGCGCGATCTATGTGCTGAGCGGGGAGTCCGGCTGCTGGTTCGGCGAGGGGCTCGCCGAGCACGCGATGGTCCGGGCCGGGGATTTCTTCTACATTCCGGCCGGCGCGCCGCATCTGCCTTATAATCCAAGCGAAACGACGCCCTGCGTCGCGGTCATCGCCCGCACCGATCCGAACGAACAGGAGAGCGTCGTGCTGTTGCCCGAGCTCGACGCCGAGCTCCTGCGGCGCGCCGACCCTTGGCCGGCGAAAGAGGTTTAGGTTTCGCCCACGTCGGCGCTGGCAAATTCCGCCAGTTGCAAATCGAGCAGGGCGAGATCGCGCTTGCCGGCGTGAAGCCGTCTTTCCAGATGCAGCAGCACGGCGCGGCTGTGGCCGCCGAGGGCCGCCGAATTTCGCGTTTCCCGCAGTTCACTTTCGGAGGCGCGGATCAGAATTTGGATCTGTTCGCGTCGCGCCTCAAGCTCATGCCGCATGCCTGCCCCCCAAGCGCGGCCGCTGGCGAGGCGGCCGATCGCGCTTATGTGACGCGCGCGACGCGGCGACATTACGGCGCAGCTCTGGCATTGTCAGGACAGGCGCTATTTACTAAGTGGCCGGAAAAGCTGTCGCGTCAGACTTGCCGTCAGACCAGGACCAGGCCGAACGCGACCGTCAGGAAATCGTCGAACGGGACGCGGCTCTTGATAATTCGCGCGCGGATGATCGCGCCCTGCCACGAGTTGATCAGGAAACGCGCCAGAACGTCGGGATCCCTGTCCGTTGCCAGGTCGCCCTGGTCTTGCGCTTCGCGCAGCAGCCTGGCGACGGCGTTGCACCATTCGCGCAGCGCTCGCGCCAACGCTTCGCGCATGATCGGATGGGAGTCTGTCATGTCGGCTCCGAAATTGCCGATCATGCAGCCCCGCTCGAACCCCCAGCTTTCGTGCCGGTCAGCGAGAAAGTCGAAGTGCGCCCGCAGACGCTGCAAGGGCGGATTATCGCCTTCGAACAACATGCCGGGTCGGCTGTCTTCGAGATAACGCTCGAACGCTTCCAGCGCTAACAGCTCCTTGGTCTTGAAGTGGTTGTAGAAAGATCCCTTCGGCGCGCCGGCGGCCTCGGTGATGTCATTGACGCTGCAACCGTTGAAGCCCTGGGCGTGGAAACGCTCCAGGGCTGCATCGACGATCTTTTCGCGAAGGCTGGCTCTGGCCATCCTCTTCTCCCTTTGTACCTGTTTTATTTTTGTGTAATTATATGACCAGTCGTATTAAACGCAAGCCGGTCAAAGCTCTTGGGCTACCCAAACTCTGAATTACCGTCGATTTGGAGGAGTGCGGCCGGGGTCCGGACGGAAGCGAAATTTCCGCCCTTCCCGATTTTGTTTAGTAGCGAACCGCGCCGGCGCGCTCGCCCATGCTGAGGCCCTCCGTGCGCACAAACGGATCCGACTCGGCGGACGCGCCATTATAGAGGCCATAATAGTCGCTCGGCCTGACCTGCTGGGAAGCGTGGGAGGTCGAAACAGACGCGCCCGACAGCCTGTCGATAAAAGTCTGGCCCGGATCGGCGCCGGCCGCTAGGGCCGGTTGCGCGATGGCGCCGAAAGCCACCAGGGCGCCCGCGAGGATGAGTGTTTTGTTGATGATCATAACTCGTGACCTTCTTCTGGATTTGTCCGGCGGACCGAATTTCCGTCGCCGCCGTTAGGTGCAATATGACCGGTCATATTGAGTCCGTCAACGGCCTCTCGGCTTGAATCGAACGGTCTCACGCGAACGTGACGGGGAGCGTCAGCGGGGGCTTTAAGAGGCCTCTGATCACGCTCGAAGGTCGCGCCCCAGAGCATCTTTCAGGCGGGACGCTACGACCCGACAGCGGCTCTTCCTGATTTCCTGTCCAGGTCGCGCCTTTTTTGCGCGCGTGCTTACGAATGCGCCATCAGCGCGACGGCGAAGCCATAAATGCGCATCCGCGCGGGCTCGGGCAGGGCGGCCAGCGTCTGAAAAAAGGTTTGCCCCGCCTGGCACATTTCGCTGTCGTCGAGCGGCGGATTGGGCGCCTTTCCATCGAGCAACGCGCCAATCGCGGCGTTCGAGACGCCCTGTGCGCGCAGCGCGTTCTCCAGCGTGTGGAAGTCCTCGTCGTTTGGTGCCTCGCGGGCGATGCGCCTGGTCTCGCCGTCGCTGATGGCGTCGAGGCCGGCGGTGGCCATGGCCGCGAGCAGGCCGCGATGGTCGCGCGAGAAGGACTCGAAATCGCCATTGCCGCCGCCATAGAGGAAATCGACGCAGAGGGTCTGATTTTTCGCAGCGAGCGCATCGAGCATGGCGCGCTTCGCCGCGAAGAAACGATCGAGCGCGGGACCGTCGGCTTTGGCGGCGAGGACGCCATGCGAACCGCGCAAATCCTTCGCGGCCTCGATCATCAGCGCGTCGGCGCCGGGGGTCTCGCCGGCGGCGGCGGCCCGTTCGGCCGCCCGGGTGAGAAAACCCTCGTATTCGACCGGAAAGGCGGTCTTGAGCCGGTCGAAGAAGCCCGCATAGTCCGTGGCGTCCGCCACGCCGCGTTCGATGACGCGGCGCATGGCGGCGATGTCCTGCGGTCCGGCGCGTCCGCCCCGGAATTCAGGATCTGGCGCGCGCGCCGGTTCGCGCCAATAGGCCCAGCCGAGAAACATGGCGACAAGCGCGGCGAGGCCCAAAAGGGCGAGCCGCAGCGTATGCATGCCGACGGGTTTGCTCAATTCATCCATTGGCGGCGAGTGTGCCGGGTCGCGCGCGGCAGGGCAAGATGCCCTCGCTCAACTCGCCGCGCGCAGGCGCGCGAAGCCGCGCTCGAGATCGGCCTTGAGGTCGCCCGCGTCCTCGAGGCCGATATTGAAGCGCAGCGCGGGGCCGGGCGGAGTCCAGGCGGTGGCGGTGCGATAGGCGCGGCAGTCGAACGGAATGACGAGGCTCTCGAAGCCGCCCCAGGAAAAGCCCATGCCGAACAGTTCGAGCCCATCCAGCATCGCCGCCACCGCCTTTTGCGGCGCCGGCGCGAGCAGAACCGAAAACAGGCCCGAAGAGCCGAGGAAATCGCGCTTCCACAGCGCGTGGCCGGGACAGGAGGGCAGGGCCGGGTGCAGCACGGCGGCGACTTCGGCGCGCCCTTGCAGCCACCCGGCGATGTCCAGCGCCTGCCGCTCGGCCTCGCGCAGGCGCAGCTCAAGGGTGCGCAGGCCGCGCAGGGCGAGGAAAACGTCCTCCGGGCCAGGGCACATGGCGAAGGCGTCGGCGGTCGCCTTGAGGCGAGGCAGCCATGCGGCCGTCGCGGAGACAAGGCCCAGCAGGAGATCGGAATGGCCGGAAAGATATTTGGTGCCGGCCTCGACCGCCATATCGGCGCCGCGCTCATGCGGCGGGAAAAATAGCGGCGTCGCCCAGGTATTGTCGAGAATGACGCAGGCGCCTTTGCCGCGCGCGATGGCGGCGATGGCCGGAACGTCAGGCAGCTCGAAGCTTTGCGAGCCGGGCGTCTCGAGGAAGACGACGCTGGTGTTGGGGCGGATCAGCGCCTCGATCCCGGCGCCGAGCAGCGGATCGAAATAGGTCGTCTCGACGCCCATGCGCTTAAGGACCGTGTCGCAGAAGATGCGCGAGGGGCGATAGATCGAAATCGGTGACGAGGATATGATCGCCGGCCTTGACCGCGGCGAGCAGCGCCAGCGTGATGGCGGCAAGGCCGGTCGGCGCCAGAACCGTGCCCGCGGCGCCGGAAAATTCCGTCCAGGCCTCGGTCAGCGCCTCGGTCGTCGGCGAGCCTTGCGTGCCATAGGAAAAATGCGCGTTGCGCGTCATGAGGTCGTGATAGGTCGAAAACAGCACCGTCGAGCCGCGATAGACCGGCGTGTTGACGAAGCCATGCTGCTGCGAGGGATGGCGGCCGGCGTAGACGAGTTTCGTGCGGGTTTTCAAATTCTTGCGGTCGCCCGCTGTCGTCTCGGTCATGGCTCTGTCCCGTCCGCCTTTTGCGCGCCGCAAACTGCGGTCTGGATGCGCCCGTCGTCAAGCCCACGCTGCCCGGGCTTTTCCCTCCCGGACGATGGAAATTAGACGCGCCGCCCGCGCAGGGTTCGATCGAAGTCGATGCGATCAATTCCGGCCCAAACGCAAAAAGCAAGGTCCACGGCCGGAACGATCATCGCGCAACCTTGACGCCCTCGCCCAAACGCTCCTAGTTGCGCCCGGTCCCCGGTTCCACGCGGGGCCGCTTTCCGGAACCGTCGCAGACGCGGGATGAATATGCTGGCAAGACTTTCCTTCATCGCCCTTCTCGTGATTTTGGGGCTTTCGATTGCGGGCCCGTCGTCGGCTCGGGCGGGAACGCTCCAGGACGTGCAAAAACGCGGGTCATTGAACTGCGGCTCCAGTCCCGGCGTCGCGGGCTTCGGCCTGCCGGACGACAAGGGCGAGTGGAAGGGCTTCGACATCGATTTCTGCCGCGCGGTGGCGGCGGCGATCTTCAACGACCCGGCCAAGGTCAAATTCATTCCGCTGAGCGGCAAGGACCGCTTCACGGCGCTGCAATCGGGCGAGGTCGACGTGCTGGCCCGTAACACGACCTGGACCATCTCGCGCGAGACCGGCCAGGGATTCCTCTTCGTCGGCGTCACCTATTACGACGGCCAGGGCTTCATGGTGCGCAAGAAGGCGGATCTGTCGTCGGCGCTGGAACTGTCCGGCGCCTCGATCTGCGTGCAGCAGGGCACGACGACGGAATTGAACCTCGCCGATTTCTTTCGCGGTAACGATATGAAATACGAGCCAGTCAATTTCGCCAACGCCGACGAGGCCGTCAAAGCCTATGACGCCGGGCGTTGCGACGCCTATACGACGGACGCCTCGGGCCTTTATGTCGAGCGGCTGAAGCTCGCCAATCCCGATGACAGCGTCGTGCTGCCCGAGATCATCTCCAAGGAGCCGCTGGGGCCGGCGGTGCGCCAGGGCGACGATCAATGGTTCAATCTGGTGAAATGGGTGAATTTCGCCATGATCAACGCCGAGGAGCTCGGCGTATCCTCGCAGAACGTCGATGAAAAGATGAAAACGGATCGTCCCGAGATCCGGCGCCTGCTCGGGCTCGAGGGCAATTACGGCGAGGGGCTCGGCCTCACCGCGGACTGGGTCTATCGCATCGTCAAGCTGGTCGGCAATTACGGCGAGGTGTTCGACCGCAATCTCGGCGACGGGTCGCCCCTCAAGATCAGGCGCGGCATCAATGCCCTTTGGACCCGTGGCGGACTGCAATATGCCCCGCCGATCCGGTAGGGGCTGAGCGGTGAGGCGACGGTGAGCGTCGGCGAAAGCGCGCGGCCTCCGCTTGGCGGGCTCTGGTATGACGCCCGAAGCCGCGCGGCCCTGCTGCAAATCCTGTTCGCCGCCGCCTTCACCGCGCTCGCCATCGCCGGCCTCGTCGAGCTTCGCGCCAACATGCGCGCGCATGACATTCCGACCAACTTCAGCTTTCTCGGCAATGTCGCCGGCTTCGACATCGACCAGAGCCTCATTCCCTACAGCGCCGCCTCGACCTACGGCCGCGCCTTCCTCGTCGGCCTGCTGAATACCTGCCTCGTCGGCGCGCTGGGTTTGCTGTTGGCGACCATCATCGGCTTTGCCATCGGCCTCGCGCGCCTGTCGAAGAACTGGATCGTCGCAAAATGCGCGATGGCCTATGTCGAAGCCTTGCGCAACGTGCCGCTGCTGTTGCAACTGCTGTTCTGGTACAATGCGGTGCTGAAGCCATTGCCGGCGCCGCGCCAGTCCTTCGAACTGCCGTTCGGCGTCTTTCTCAACAATCGCGGCCTGTTCATGCCCGCGCCTGTGCTGCAGCCCGGCGCGGGCTGGGTCGGCGCCGCAATTCTCGCCAGCCTCGTCGCGGCCTTCGGGCTGCGCTGGTTCGCCGCGAGGCGACGATTTACCAGCCCGCGCGGCGCGTTTTTCAGCGGCGTCGCCGCCGCTTTCGTCGTCGCCCTGCCGATCGCCGCCTTCGTCGGCGCGGGGGATCCGGTCGCCTTCACGCGGCCCCAGCTGCACGGGTTCAACTTCACCGGCGGCGTCAGGCTGCTGCCTGAATTCGTCGCTCTTGTCCTCGGCCTCAGCCTTTATACGGGCGCGTTCATCGCGGAGATCGTGCGCGCCGGCGTCGAGGCCGTGCCGCGCGGCCAGCGTGAGGCTGCGGCGGCGCTCGGCCTCACGCGCGCGCAGGTCAACCGCCTCGTCGTACGTCCGCAGGCGATGCGCCTCATCGTCCCTTTGCTGACCAGCCAATATCTGAACCTCATCAAGAATTCATCGCTCGCCGTGTTCATCGGCTATCCGGATCTTGTGCAGGTCTTCGCCGGCACGGTGCTGAACCAGACCGGCGCCGCCGTGCAGGTGATCTTCATGACGATGTCGGTTTACCTCGCGATTTCTCTGGCCGCCTCGCTCGCCATGAATCTCTACGGGCGCCGCTTTGCATCGCGGGAGCGATAGGATGGCCGCGACGACCTATGTGCGGCGCCAACGCATCGCGCCCCGCGCCGCGCCGCCGCCGATGCAAGGCCTTGCGCGACGAATAAGGGAGAGCCTGTTCGACGGTTGGCGGGCGAGCCTGCTCACCCTCGCCGCTGTGGCGTTGCTGGCGCTGTTGCTGCCGCCGCTGTTGCGTTTTCTGATCTTCGACGCGGTGTGGTCGGCGCCCGATGGCGCGCCTTGCCGCGCGCCAGGCGCCGGCGCCTGCTGGGCTTTCATCGCGCACAAGCTGCCCTATTTCACCTATGGCTCCTATCCGCTCGCCGAGCGCTGGCGGGTCGATCTGACCATGGCGCTCGGCGGCGCGCTGATCATCTGGCTGCTGTGGCTCGACGCGGCGCGCCGACGCGTCGCGGCGATCCTGTTCTTCGGCGTTTATCCGCTGGCCTCTTTCGCGCTGCTTTCAGGCGCGCCTTCGCTTGGCCTGCCGCGCGTCAGATTCCGACCTTTGGGGCGGCGTCATGGTCAGCCTCCTCGTCGCCATCGTCGGCATCGTCGCGTCGCTGCCGCTCGGCATTCTGCTGGCGCTCGGGCGCCGCTCGGCCGCTGCCGGCGCTGAGCCTTGCCTCGGCCGGCTTCATCGAAATCCTGCGCGGCGTGCCGATGATCACCGTGCTGTTCATGGCCAATACGATGCTGCCGCTGTTCCTGCCCCAAAGCCTTGCGCCGGACCGGCTGGCGCGCCCGCTCATCGGCGTCGCGCTGTTCGCCTCGGCCTATATGGCGGAAGTCGTGCGCGGCGGGTTGCAGGCGATCCCGCGCGGCCAGTTCGAGGGCGCCGCGGCGCTGGGGTTTGGCTACTGGCGCAGCCTGCGACTCGTCATCCTGCCGCAGGCGCTGCGCCACGTCATACCCGGCATCGTCAACACCTTCATCGGGCTCTTCAAGGATACGACGCTGGTCGCCGCCGTCGGGATTTTCGACTTTCTGCGCACAGTCGAATCGGCCCGCCTCGATCCGGTCTGGGCGGGTCCCACCATCTCTACGACCGGCTATGTTTTCGCGGCGCTATTTTATTTCGCGTTCTGCTTCGGCATGTCGCGCTATTCAATCTACATTGAGCGGCGCCTCTCGCGCGGAAGAGGGCATTGAGCGCCATGCAACCGGGCAAGAACGCCGCGACGCCGCACGACGTCGCCATTGAGATGATTAGCGTCAATAAATGGTTCGGCGCGTTTCACGCGCTGCGCGATATCGATCTTTGCGTCGGACGCGGCGAGCGCATCGTCATTTGCGGTCCTTCCGGCTCGGGCAAATCGACGCTGATCCGCTGCGTCAACGGGCTTGAGTTGCATGAGAGCGGCCAGATTTTCGTCGAAGGGACCGAACTGACGCGGGACCTCCGCAACATCGCATGAAGTGCGCCGCGAGGTCGGCATGGTGTTCCAGCAGTTCAACCTGTTTCCGCATCTGACCATCCTCGAAAATTGCACGCTTGCGCCGGTACACGTCCTGAAGATGCGTCGCCCGGAAGCCGAGGCCATCGCCATGCATTATCTGCGCAAGGTGCAAATCCCGGAACAGGCGGACAAATATCCGGGGCAATTGTCCGGCGGCCAGCAGCAGCGGGTCGCCATCGCGCGGGCGCTCTGCATGAGCCCGAAGATCATGCTGTTCGACGAGCCGACGTCGGCGCTCGATCCGGAGATGGTGAAAGAGGTGCTTGAAACCATGGTGAGCCTTGCCGAGGACGGCATGACCATGCTGTGCGTAACCCATGAAATGGGCTTCGCGCGACGGGTCGCCGATCGGGTCATTTTCATGGACGCCGGCGCCATCGTGGAGATCAATCGCCCGGAAGTGTTCTTTTCGGCGCCGCAGCACGAGCGGACGAAGGCCTTCCTCGGGCAGATCCTCTAGCGGCGCCAAAAATTGGCTTCGGGGCATGGAACGGCCGCGCTTTCTGGCGCGTTTACCGACGCATGAGTCGGGCAGTTCGAAGCCGCCCCGTAGCCCTTGGTCGAGATGGTTGCGGCGAAACTGGAGAGTAAAATGCGCAGTCTGAAAAGCCTGATCGTCGCCGCCGCGCTCGGCGCCTGCGGCTTTGGGCTTGCCCCATCTTCAGCCTCGGCTCAGGCCGCGGGTCCCTCCAACGGGCTCGACTGGACCTTCCAGTCTCTCGAGGAGTTCCACGACGAGGTGCGCGCGCAGGCGGGATGGCATAAGGAGCATTGGCAGTGCGCGCCGCAAGGTCCCTGCACCTGGGTGGCCGGCTTCTGGGGTCCGCCGCCGGGGCCGCCACCGCCGGCCGGCGCCTATGTTTTCGTGCGTCCATTCGGCTCGGTCGGCTGGAGCGGCTACTATCCGGCCAATTGAGGCAGCCGCACTCGATCGCCCGGCTCTGGACCGCATAATCTGACGTTTCCGCTTTTCGCCATCCCGCTCTAAACTGCGCGCCTGAAGGCGCCTGTCGATTCGTTCGGACCGATGGACGCTCCTCCGTTCCAGCGCGACGCCCATGACCGCCATGCCTCATAGCCGCGTCGAAGCCGAAGTCGGCTTCGCGCATCTGCATGTTCACAGCTCCTATTCCCTGCGCGAGGGCGCCATGGGAATCGGCAAGCTGGCGAAGCTCGCCGTCGCGGATAAAATGCCCGCGCTGGCGATCACCGACACGAACAATCTCTTCGGCGCGCTGGAATTTTCCGAAAAGCTCGCGAAAGAAGGCGTGCAGCCGATCGCCGGCCTGCAGATCGCCCTCGATTTCGGCGATGGCGCGGCGATGGCTCCGCGCGGCGAGGAGAGCGGCGCGGGGCGCGCATCGATCGTGCTGCTAGCCTGCGATGAGGCCGGCTATCTGAATCTCATGTTCATCGCCTCTCGCGCCTGGCTTGATCCGGCGCCGGGGGATGCGCCGCATGTCATGCTGCGGCGCCTCGAAGGCCGCACATGGGGCCTCATCGCCCTCTCCGGCGGCCCCGCCGGCCCACTTGACCGCGCTTTCGCGCTGTTCCGGCCCGAGCAGGCCCGGCTTCGTGCCGAACAGCTCGAAGCGCTGTTTCCCGGCCGCCTTTATGTCGAACTCCAGCGCCATGGCCTTCCGGGCGAGCGCGAGACCGAGCCGCGCCTTCTCGATCTCGCCTATCGCCGCGCGCTGCCGCTGGTTGCGACCAATGAGGCATATTTCGCCGCCGCCGCTGATTATGAGGCCCATGACGCGCTGATCTGCATCGCCGAAGGCGCCGTCATCGGCGAGGGCGCGCGCCGGCAGCTCTCGCCCGAACATCGCTTCAAGACCCGCGCCGAAATGGTCGAGCTCTTCGCCGATCTGCCCGAGGCTGCGCGCAATACGGTCGAGATCGCGCAGCGCTGCGCCTATCGGCCGCGCACGCGCAAGCCGCTGCTGCCGCGCTTTTCGGCCAGCGGCGCCGCGGAGGAGGAGGCCGCGCTGCTGCGCCGCGAGGCGGAGGCGGGGCTGGACGCGCGGATGCAGGCGCACGGCCTCGCGCCGGGCTTCTCGCAAACGGATTATCGCGCGCGCCTCGCCTTCGAGCTCGACGTCATCGTGAACATGAAGTTCCCCGGCTATTTTCTCATCGTTGCGGATTTCATCAGACACGCCAAGGCGCAGGCCATTCCGGTAGGGCCAGGACGCGGCTCGGGCGCCGGATCGCTGGTCGCCTATGCGCTGACCATCACCGATCTCGATCCGATCCGCTTCGGGCTTCTGTTCGAGCGCTTCCTCAATCCGGAGCGCGTCTCGATGCCGGATTTCGACATCGACTTCTGCCAGGACCGGCGCGACGAGGTGATCGCCTATGTGCGCCGCCGCTATGGCGCCGACAAGGTCGCGCAGATCATCACCTTCGGCTCGTTTCTGGCGCGCGGCGTCATGCGCAATGTCGGGCGCGTGCTGGAAATGCCGCTGGGCCAGGTCGACAAGCTCGCCAAGCTGGTGCCGCAGAATCCGGCGGCGCCGGTGAACCTCAAGCAGGCGATCGACAGCGAGCCGCGCCTCAAGGAAGCGGCCGAAGCCGAGCCGCGCGTCAAAAAGATGCTGCAGATCGCGCAGACGCTGGAAGGCCTCTACTCCAACGCCTCGACCCATGCGGCCGGCATCGTCATCGGCGACCGCCCGCTCGAAGAGCTCGTGCCGCTCTATCGCGATCCGAAATCCGAAATGCCGGCGACGCAATTCAACATGAAATGGGTCGAGCCGGCGGGGCTCGTGAAATTCGATTTTCTCGGCCTCAAGACGCTGACGACGCTGTCCAACTGCGTCAAGCTTCTCAGCGCGCGGGGCGTCGCCGTCGATATCGACAGGATCCCGCTCGACGACAAAAAGACTTACGAAATGCTCGGGCGCGGCGAGACCGTCGGCGTGTTCCAGCTGGAAAGCGCCGGCATGCGCAAGGCGCTCGTCGAGATGCGCGCCGACCGCTTCGAGGACATCATCGCGCTCGTCGCGCTCTATCGGCCCGGCCCGATGGCGAATATTCCGCGTTATTGCGCGGTGAAGGCCGGCGAGGAAGAGCCCGACTACATCCATCCGAAGGTGGAGTCGATCCTCAAAGAGACGTTCGGCGTCATCATCTATCAGGAGCAGGTGATGCAGATCGCGCAGATCCTGTCGGGCTATTCGCTCGGCGAAGCCGATCTCCTGCGCCGCGCCATGGGCAAGAAGATCAAGGCGGAGATGGACGCGCAGCGCGACCGTTTCGTGCATGGCGCGATCGACAATGGCCTCAGCAAAGCCAAGGCCAATGAGATCTTCGACCTGTTGGCGAAATTCGCCGATTACGGCTTCAACAAGAGCCATGCGGCGGCCTACGCGCTGATCGCCTACCAGACGGCGTGGTTCAAGGCCAATTATCCGCTGGAGTTTCTGGCGGCCTCGATGACGCTGGATAAATCCAACACCGACAAGCTGGCGGAATTTTCCAACGAAGTGCGACGGCTCAAGGGCCGCGTCGAGCCGCCTTCGATCCAGCGCTCGGGCGTCGATTTCGAGGTGCACCCGAACTCAACGGGCGAGCTTTGCATCCGCTATGCGCTCGGCGCCGTCAAGGGCGTCGGCGAGGGACATGCCAGCGGCGTCGTGGCGGCGCGAGGCGCGGCGCCATTTCGCGATTTTGCCGACTTCGCATCGCGGGTCGAGCCCCACGCGCTCAACAAGCGCATGCTGGAGAGCCTTGTCGCGGCGGGCGCCTTCGATGAGCTGGAGCCCGACCGCGCACGCGTCTCCGCGGCAATCGAATCGATCCTCGATTTCGCGCATCGGCGCGACGAGGAGCGCCGCGCCGGCCAGAGCGCGTTGTTCGGCGCCGGTCCCGAGTCGCAGCTGCCGCTGCCGAAGGCGAGCCCGTGGACGCTGGCCGAGCGCTTGCGGCGCGAGTTCGATTCGGTCGGCTTCTTTCTCTCCGGCCATCCGCTCGACGCCTACGCCGCGATCCTCGATCGACTGCGCGTACAGCGCTGGGCTGATTTCGCCCGCGCAGTCAAACAGGGCGCGAGCAGCGGGCGGCTCGCCGCCACCGTGCTCGACCGCGCCGAGCGGCGCACGAAATCGGGCTCGAAAATGGGCATCGTGCAGCTCTCCGATCAGTCCGGCCAATATGAGGCGATCCTGTTTCAGGAGGGCCTCAACCAGTATCGCGACCTGTTGGAAAAAGGCGCCTCGCTGTTGCTCGGTCTACAGGCCAGCGTCGAGGGCGAGGACGTGCGCGCGCGCATCATCACCGCCGAGCCGCTGGATCAGGCCGCGAGCCGCGTGCAGAAGGGCCTGAGAATCTTCGTCGCCGATGAGGCGCCGCTCGGCCGCATCGCGCAAAGCCTCGCCGCGCGGGGCGATGGCGAAGTCGCGCTGATCCTGCAAACGGCGAGCGGCGAAGTGGAGCTGAAACTGCCCGGCAAATATCAGGTGTCGGCGCAGGCGGCGGGAACGCTGAAAGCGATCCCCGGCATCGTCGCCGTGGAGCATGTGTAGAGGGGCTGCGACTAATCCGGAGATGCTGTCCTGGCGGATGCAGGTCGCAACGGCGCGCGCAGGCTGTCGCTGATCTCGGGGCGTCATCTGATCGAGGCGGCGCAAAGCGGCCTACTGATGCTCGTCGTCTTCGCGGCCATCGCCGGCGGCATTTCGATGGTCCGCAAGACCGCCGGCGGGCGGGCTAAAGGCGCCGGCGACGGGGGCGCTAGCGATCCTAGGAATTGTCGCCGTGGAGCATGTGTGAAGCGGAGATGCCTGCCGTTGATCAGATTCCCCACACGTCCGCTCTTGACGCTTCTCGGATATCCAAAGCGCTGTCGCCGTGCGACCGTTTTGGGCCGAAAGCGGCATGGCAGGTTTAGGACGAACAGACGTTGAAAGCAGACCTTCGTCCGGCAGGCCGTAGCCGGAAGCACAGTAGAATATCAGAAAACGGCTTGAAGTTCAGCTTGGTCGAGGTCAATTGGCCACGTCTACTTCAGAACGTCCCTTCCGCCGCTGTCAGAACGTCGAGCTAATCGGTAACGGCCAGGCGATAGGCCGTGATGTCGACGGAACAGCTTCGAAAACGCGGCCGCGGTCTCGTAGCCGACACGGGTCGCAATCCGCGAAATCCCCTCGTCGCTTGTTTCGAGCAGAAACGCAGCCTCCGCCATCCGGCGTGCGATCAGATAACGGTACATGGATTGGCCGACGAGCTTGGTAAAGCGAGCCGAAAACGCCGAGCGACCGAGCCCCACGCGGCGCCCGAGGTCGCCAAGGGTCCAGGGCCGGTCCGGTTGTTCGTGGATCAACTGAAGGGCCGGTCCGATATGCGGGTCCGCCATCGCCCCAAGCCATCCGCCTTCTCCGGGACGAAGAGACTTGATCCAGCTTCGCAACACCTCGACGAAGAGCACTTCTGTCATGCGTGAGAGCGCTACGCGTTGGCCCGGACGCTCAGCCGCCGACTCGCTCACCATGCGTTGCAGAATCGCCTCGAGCCAATCACCCTCCGCCGTCGGCTTCAGAAGAAGCACGGGCGGAAGTAATTCTAACACGCTACCGCCGCGCGAGGGCCGCGTCACAGTGAAATTGCCACAGATCATCGTCGAGAGCGGCTGTGCTGTGCCTCCGTGGCGGACGACGCCAAGATGCGCGGGCGGTCGATCGAGGTCAAGAAGCGAGAACGGCTTCGTTCGGCGATCCGAATAGATCACATGGGGCTCGCCGCGTGTGACGACGACAAAGTCGCCCTCGGTCATGTGGAGCTCTCTTCCCTGTTCGAGCGCGAGGGTAGCTGAGCCACGACTGAGATAATGGAACAGGGCGTAGGGACGCGCTGGCAACTCCAGACTCCAGGGATAGCCGAGCTCGAAGTGGAACAGCAAGGTCCCGCCAAGGCGAACGCGATCGAGCACTTCCGCGAGTATGTCCATGCCCGGATGTTAGACCGGCGGACGGTCAGACACAATATTCGGACGATTGGGCCCTATCGTCTGAGAAAACCTTGTACTAGGTCATGTCGCAGCGGGCCGGCGCGTCGCGCGGTGACCATTTCGCCGAGGGCAGATGGAAGAACCGCGACACGCCTGGCCATTCCAGGACCCGCCTCGTCCGACATTCCAATAGGAACAATCAATGCGAAATCTTCTAGTTTCAGCCGCCACCATGCTCATGGCCGGAACAGCATCTGCCGCCCCGGTCCAATCGTCCCATCTGCCCGAGGGGGCCGCCCGCAATATCGTGCTCGTACACGGCGCTTTCGTGGACCAGACAAGTTGGAAGCCCGTTGCCGACATCCTTGAGAAGAAGGGCTACGACGTCACGCTCGTTGAAAATCCGCTCACGTCCCTCGCAGCGGACGTCGATGCCACCAAACAGGCGCTGGCGAAGCAGGACGGCAAGACCGTTCTCGTTGGCCACTCCTGGGCCGGCGTGGTCATCACGCAAGCAGGTAACGATCCCAAGGTCTCGGCACTCGTCTACGTCTCCGCATTCGCGCCCGACGTGGGAGAGTCACTTGCGTCCCTGGCCAAAGGCGGTCCGGCGACCGAAGGCACCGCGGCGATTCATCCTGACGAAAAGGGCAACCTCTACATCGATCCCAAGTTGTTTCCTTCGGCGGTCGCGGCTGACCTTCCCCTGAAGATTGCCGAATCCCTTGCAAATTCCCAGCTTCCGTTAAACCACACGGCGTACGAGGCTCCAGTCGATACGGCAGCTTGGCACGATAAACCGACGTTCTATGTGATCAGCACGAAGGACAAGGTAATCGCACCCGAGGCCCAGGAGATGTTCGCAGCAAGGATCAAGGCCCAGACGACGGAGGTCGCTGGCAGCCATGCATCCCTTGTTGTCCATGCTACGGAAGTCGCTGCTGTAATTGAAAAGGCCGCGCTCGCTAAGTGATGGTAGGGCTCCTGGTGCCTCCGCGCCGGGAGCCCAACGCTTGCTATGAGGAACAAGGAATGCCTCGGCCTCCTGAACGATCCAAGCGATGAAAGGCATTCCAATGGTCAGTAGCAATACATCCGTAGAAAAAGTAACAGTCGAACACGTTACAATCCGATCAGGCCACACCTTTGCCGCGGTAAGAGAGGCACTCGAAACCTTGGTACCGCGCCTCGACGACGGCTTCCTGACGCTGCTCCGTTTCGGCTTGATTGATCGGGCGCGACAAGAACTTGAGGCGGCGGCCACTCTTTCGATCTTTGGAAACCGGGACCACGGCGCACTTTTGGCGCTTGCCGGATTGACGCGGCGCGCCATTCAATATGACATTGGCAATCCGCTGACCGCGTCGCTGATGACCCGACATAAGGTCTCAGCAGGTCTTTACGCGCCAATTCGGGTCCTGCTTCGGGAAAGTCCCGAGGGTGAAGTTGCATTCGAGTACGATCGGCCGGTTTCGACCTTCGGACAGTTTGGTGACGACAAAGTCGATATTGTTGCTCGGAGGCTTGACGAAAATCTGGAGAATGTCCTGCGGAAAGCCGCGAACTAGCTCAGGCCCACGAATTGGAATGCAGCTTTAACTGCGGTAGTCGAACGCAAACCTTCGAGCGGCTTACACGCGAACATGTCGAACGACATTTGTGTGCACAAATTCTGCCGCAACCCTTCACGATCGAAGGAAGAAAAATTCATGACGATGAACAGACGTATTTTCTCGGCTGCCATTGTTGCCGGCGCCGCCGCTTCATTGATTTCCGCCCGGGGCATGGCCGCAAACCCTGCTCCGACGAAGGCGCGTAACATCGTCTTCGTGCATGGGCTATTCGCTGACGGGTCATGTTGGTCCGAGGTGACCGCACGATTGCAGGCGCAAGGCTTTAACTGCACGTCCGTACAAAATCCTCTGACAACGCTGCCAGAAGCGGTAGCCTCGGCCCAGCGCGTGCTGGCGCGACAAGACGGCCCAACGGTTCTAGTCGGGCATTCCTTTGCCGGGATGATTGTCACCGAGGCCGGCGTGCATCCCAACGTCTCGGCTCTTGTCTATGTGGCGGCGCGGGCGCCGGATGCGGACGAGGACTACACGGCGCTGGCCAAGACATTTCCCGCGCCGCCGGCGTCCGCCGGCATCATTTTCGACGGCGACGAAGGGCGGCTCAGCGAGGAGGCGTTCTTGCGCGATTTCGCGGGCGACCTGCCGGAAGCGAAGGCAAAGGTGCTCTATGCGGTCCAGGAGCCGTTTCAAAAGGCTCTGCTCATTGGCAAGACCGCGCAGGCGGCCTGGCGGTCGAAGCCGAGTTTCTATGCCGTCTCGACGGAAGATCGGACGATCAATCCCGATCTCGAGCGGTTCATGGCCAAGCGCATGGGCGCCAAGACCATAGAGGTCGAAGCCAGCCATCTATCGTTGATCTCGCACCCTGACGAGATCACGAATCTGATCCTGGAGGCAGCTGGGCAGCGCGGCTAGCGAAGAAGTCGGCCTTCGAGTTCTCCTCAAAGTTTGGCATTGGCGTCGGTTGGCTTCGGGGATAGCGGCTTTAATTCATGTGTCCGCTTTAGAGAATACAAGCGCGGCATCTTCACGGCCGGTTTGGGCGCAAATGCGACATTAACCGGGATTGCTTCCCGCGCAGCAGTAGTGGGAAAGCACTAAAACCGCGGCAGGTCCGGGAAGGGCAGCTTGCCGTCGTGCACGAACATGCGGCCCTGTTCGGCGCAGCGGTGGAGCGTCGGGAACACCTTGCCGGGGTTTAAGAGCCGCTTCTCGTCGAAGGCGCATTTGACGCGGATTTGCTGGTCGAGGTCGATCTCGCTGAACATTTCCGGCATCAGATCGCGCTTTTCGACGCCGACGCCATGCTCGCCGGTCAGCACCCCGCCGACCTTTACGCAAAGGCGCAGAATGTCCGAGCCGAAATCCTCGGCGCGCTGCAATTCGCCGGGTTTGTTGGCGTCGAACAGGATTAAAGGATGCAGATTGCCGTCGCCGGCGTGAAACACATTGGCGACGCTCAGCGCATATTTTTCTGACAGATCGCGGATGCCGGCGAGCACCCGCGGCAACGCCTTGCGCGGGATGGTGCCGTCCATGCAGAGATAATCGGGCGAGAGGCGCCCGACGGCGGGGAAGGCCGCCTTGCGCCCGGCCCAGAAGGCGAGGCGCTCGGCCTCCGATGTCGAGATCCGGCACTGCGTCGCGCCGCGTTTCAGCGCGATCGCCTCGACGAGGCCAACGAGATGATCGACCTCGACCGGCGGTCCATCAAGCTCAACCAAAAGCATGGCCTCGGCGTCGCGCGGATAGCCGACATTGACGAAATTCTCGGCCGCCTGGATGGCGGGCCTGTCCATCATCTCCATGCCGCCCGGAATGATCCCGGCGGCGATGACGTCGGCGACGCAGGCGCCCGCCGCCTCGCTCGAATCGAAGGCGATCATCAGCGCGCGGGCGCATTCGGGCTTTTGCAGGATGCGGACAGTGACTTCGGTGACGACGCCGAGCATGCCCTCGGAGCCGACGATGAGGCCGAGAAAATCATAGCCCTCGGCGTCGAGATAGGCGCCGCCGATGCGGATGATCTCGCCGGTCATCAGCACCATCTCGACGCCGAGCACATTGTTGGTGGTGAGGCCGTATTTGAGGCAATGCACGCCGCCGGAGTTTTCGGCGACATTGCCGCCGATCGAGCAGGCGATCTGCGAGGAGGGGTCGGGGGCGTAATAGAAGCCCCTGTGCTCGACCGCGCGGGTGATCGCCGAATTGGTGACGCCGGGCTCGACCACGGCGATGCGGTTGTCGAAATCGATCTCCTTGATGCGGTTGAACTTCATCATGGAGATGAGCACGCCGTCCAGAAGCGGCAGGGCGCCGCCCGACAGCGAGGTGCCGGCGCCGCGCGGCACCACCTTGACCGCATGCGCGTGGCAATAAGCGAGCACGGATTGCAGTTCCTCGACGGTCGAGGGCAGCACGACCGCGAGCGGCAGATTGGCGTAGGCGGTGAAGCCATCGCTTTCATAGGGGCGCCGGCCGATCGCGCCGTCAATGACGCCTTCGCCGCGCACGATTTTGCGGAGGGCGGCGACGATCTCGCCGCGGCGGCCCAAAATCGTCTGGTCGACGTCCATTGGTTTCATTGGAATCCCCGCTGGAATCGCTGGAATCCTGGCGGTCTGACCGGGACTCGACATTGGCGCGCGCGACACAATCTAGAGAGATAACCGGGGACGCGCGGAGGCGCAAAGATTTTGCGCCGTCCCTGCGCCGGCCCGGCGAGGCGCCTTGCGTTTGGCGCCCACGGCCCCTATAAGCGCCTCCATTCCACACGCGGATCGCGCGACCCTGCTTCAAGGGCCGCTCCCGGTGGCTTTTTTCTATGGAGCCCTCAAAAGCTCCCTGGAAAAAAGTCCATAACGATCCGCGGCGGCTTTAACCGGAGAAGAGAAACCTATGTCCCTGCCTGACTTTACGATGCGCAGCCTGCTCGACGCCGGCGCCCATTTCGGCCACCAGTCGCACCGCTGGAACCCGAAGATGGAGCCCTATATCTTCGGCGCGCGCAACAATATCCATATCATCGACCTCGCCCAGACGGTGCCCTTGCTGCATCAGGCGCTGAAGGCCGTCTCGGATACGGTCGCGCGCGGCGGCCGCGTGCTGTTCGTCGGCACCAAGCGGCAGGCGCAGGACGCCATCGCGGAAGCCGCGCATAAGTCGGCGCAATATTACATCAATTCGCGTTGGCTTGGCGGCATGCTGACCAACTGGAAGACCATCTCCGCCTCGATCCAGCGCCTGCGCAAGGTCGAGGATATTCTCGGCGGCGGGGCGGTCGGCCTCACCAAGAAAGAGCGGCTGATGATCTCGCGCGAGCGCGACAAGCTCGAGAAGGCGCTCGGCGGCATCAAGGAGATGGGCGGCGTGCCCGACCTTATTTTTGTGATCGACACGAATAAGGAGCAGCTCGCCATCAAGGAAGCGGCGCGCCTGCATATTCCTGTCGCGGCGATCCTCGACACCAACAGCGATCCGGACGGCATCACCTTCCCGATTCCCGGCAATGACGATGCGGGACGCGCGATCACGCTCTATTGCGACCTCGTCGCGAGGGCGGCCCTCGACGGCATCGCCCGCGGCCAGGGCGCGAGCGGCGTCGATTTCGGCGAGGCCGAGCGTCCGCCCGAAGAGGCGCTGCCTGACGCAAGTCTCGCCGCCGCGGCGGCTGAGCCCGAAGCGGTCGTCGTCGAGGCGTTCGAAGCGCCAGCGGAGACTTTCGAACTGCTCACGGCCCCGCGCGGCGCGCCCGATGATCTTGGCAAGCTACCCGGCATTGGCCCGCAGATCGTGAAGAAGCTCAACGACGCCGGCATTTTTCATTTCTGGCAGATCGCCGCCATGACGCCCGAAGACGTCGCGAAGACCGACCATGACCTGAAGCTCGGCGGGCGCATCGAGCGCGACGGATGGGTCAATCTGGCGCGCAGCCTCGTCGTCGCCTGACCGGCGCCGCCAAACGCGGGTTTTCGCGAGGGCCTCGTCCAGACCTGCCGGTCAAGGTCTTCTTGGGCGGTCAAGGTCTTGGCGGTCAAGGTCTTGGCGGTCAAGGTCTTGGCGGTCAAGGTCTGGTCCGTCGAGACTTCGCGGTCCAAACTTGCAATTCGATCAAGACGTGCAATCCGAATCCAAAACTTGAAGGAAGACGACGATGGCGAGCGTGACGGCCGCACTGGTGAAGGATCTTCGGGAGAAGACCGGCGCCGGCATGATGGACTGCAAGAACGCCCTTACCGAAACCGATGGCGATATCGAAGCTGCCGTCGACTGGCTGCGTAAGAAAGGCCTCTCAAAAGCCGCCAAGAAATCCGGCCGCATCGCCGCCGAGGGCCTCGTCGCCGTCGCCGTGAAAGGCCTTGACGGCGTCGTCGTCGAAGTAAATTCGGAGACCGATTTCGTCGCCCGCAACGAGGAGTTTCAGGCGCTTGCGGGCTCCATCGCGCTCGTCGCCGTGGAGAAAGGGCTGACCGACGTCGAGGCGATCAAGGGCGCCCATTATCCGGGCGGCGGCACGGTTGGCGAAGCCATCGCCAACGCCATCGCGACGATCGGCGAGAATATGACGCTGCGGCGCGCCGCGGCCGTTCACGTTCCGCATGGCGTCATCGGCCAGTATGTTCACAATGCCGTCGCCGACGGCCTCGGCAAGATCGGCGTGATCGTCGCGCTCGAAATCGACCGGGGATACGGTCGCCCTCGCGCCGCTGGCGCGGCTCATCGCCCTGCATGTGGCCGCCGCAAATCCGCTCGCGCTCGATTCCGCGCAGCTCGACCCCAGCGTCGTCGAGCGCGAAAAAGCGGTGCTGGCCGACAAGAACGCCGGCAAGCCGCCTCATGTCATTGAAAAGATCATCGAATCCGGTCTCAAGACCTATTACAAGGAGGTCTGCCTCGTCGATCAGCCTTCGATCCATGCCGAACATGCGAACAAGACGATAGGCCAGGTCGTCAAGGAGGCCGAAAAAGCCGCCGGCGCGCCGGTCAAGCTCGCGGCTTTCGTGCGCTATTCGCTGGGCGAAGGCATCGAGAAGCAGGAAAGCGATTTCGCCGCCGAGGTCGCCGCCGCGGGCGGCGTCGCAGGCGCGAAAGATTCTGGCGAGACGGTCTGACGCGCCTCCCAAATCCCCGATCAAGCAGCCGCCAGCGCCTAGCGCCGGCGGCTTTTTTGTTACAGCCTCCGATTGGAAATTGACGACCCGAGATTTTCGAAGGAAGGTCGACGCCCGACGCGACGGCGCCGCGTTGATTCATAAGTTGATTCATAATAAGCGCGTTGGAGGACCTTATGTCGTTTCGGCTTTCACTCTCGTTTCGCGCCATGGGCGCTCTCATCGGGTCCACGGTATTTTCAGCCATCGTCGGCCTGGCGCTGGCGGATCCCGCCGCGGCGCAATCCGTTCGCAAGCAATGCAGCGAGAAATACCAGGCCGCCAAGGCAGCCGGCACGCTGAACGGCCAAGCCTGGCCGCAGTTTTACAGCCAATGCGCGGCGGAAGCTAAGGAAGCGCCCGCCGCCGCGCCCGCCGCGACCCCCGCCGCGACGCCTCCGGCAGCTCCGCCGCCCGCCGCGCCTGCGCCGAAGCCGGCTCCCACGGCGGCTGCGCCCGCCGCCCCCGCGGCCGTCGGCGCGGCGGTCTTCCCGACCGCCGTCTCCGCTACGCACGCCAGCGAGAAACCGGGCAAGGCGCGCATGCTGACCTGTCTCGACCAGTACAAGGCGAACAAAGAAACCAACGCCAACGGCGGGCTGAAATGGATTCAAAAAGGCGGCGGATACTACAGTCAGTGCAACGCTCGCCTGAAGGGCTGACCGGTCCTGCGGTTTGAGGCGCGGGCGCGAAGTCGAGTTGCGCCCGGGCGAACCAGCGTCCGGCGCCCGTCAGAGATAGGCGTAGGCGGCCAGCAGCGAGCCGACAATTCCGAGTGCGATCGACGCGCGCCACGGCCAGCGCTGCCCGCGCATGATGATCGAAATGGTCGCCACCGCGATGGCGACATGCACGAACGTTACAGCCACCGTGACCAGATGGTGGCGGCGCTCGTGCCGCTCGCTGTCGGCGAGCTTTGCGTCGGTTTCGCGCTCAAGCGCCTCGCCCTTCGCCAGCAGCGCCTGCTCATCTTCGCCATAATGCTGAGCTTGCGCTTTAAACGCCTCGGCGCCAGGTCCACCGCCAGCCGCGGCGATCTCATACATGTTCTTCTTGATGCTTTTCGCCTGATAGAAGTTCCAGTTGTCGGTCGCCTTGTTCTGCACCAGCACCGCTGCGTTCTTGTCGCCGATCGTGGCCGCGGTCTCGATCGTCTCGAGGCTGCCGATCGTAGCCGCGACGACGGCGAGAATGGCGATGGTGATCGAGACCTGCATCAGGAAAGGGTCGCCGGAATGGGCGACATGTTCGGCGTGCTCGGCGTGTTCGAACGGCTCTGTCGGCGAGTCGGTCATGGCTTTAAACGTCCTGCGGGTTCGTGCGAGCGATATCGCGCCGCTGGCGAAAAAGCCACACTTCTCCGGCAAAGTGCGCCGTGCCGGCCGATTGAATAGACAGGGAAAGCGGTGCGCCATATAAACTGCACCGTTGCGGCGGGCTGACGAAGCGGCCGGGCCGCAGGAGATCTCGACCCAATGCAGACTGAGGGCATCGATTCGAGCATTTCCACTCCTTCGTCCGATCCGGCGTCCAACCACTCGGCGGACGCCTCGGCTGTCGCGCGCCGGACGATGGTAGATCGCCAGATCAAGACCTTCGACGTCACCGATTCCGCCCTACTGGCGCGGATGCTCGAAGTGCCGCGCGAATTGTTTTTGCCGGCAGAGCTGAAGCCGCTCGTCTATTCTGACTCAAGTTTGCAACTAAAGGCCGGCGCGCCCGGGCAAACGCCGCGGACGCTGCTGCCGCCTCTGGTTTTGGCGCGCCTTATTCAGGGGGCGCGGGTGATGGACAGCGACCGGGCGCTCGTCGTCGCCGCGGGAACGGGCTATTCGACCGCCCTCCTCGCGGGGCTCGCCGCCGCCGTCGTCGCGCTCGAATCCGATCCGAAGCTTCTGGACGAAGCCCGCGTCAGCCTCGACGCTTTCGGACTTAAGGACGTCCGCCTCATTGCCGGCCCGCTCGCCGCGGGCGCTCCCGGCGATGCCCCGTTTGACGTCATCTTGGTCGATGGCGGCGTCGCCGCCAATCTCGATCCTCTGCTCGCGCAATTGAAGAACGGCGGCCGGCTCGTCGCCGTTCAGCGCCAGCCCGACGGGACCGGCAAAGCCGTTCGCTACGACAAGGTCGACGGCGCCATTGGCTATCGCATCTTGTTCGACGCCGCCGCGCCTGTGCTCGACGCGTTCAGGCCGGCGGAGGCGTTCACATTTTCTTGACCCTTAGGAGCAGCATTTCCCCAAAAGAGACTTTGTCGCCTGTTTAGAACAAGGCTTCGGCTTGAAGATCAATCGTCTGGTCCGAAGCGCCTTCGCCTTCCGGCGGCGGGACTTGGCGGCGAAGGCATGCAAGCGACGCCGCCCGAGTCGAGGACAAACGAATTGCCTGATGCGTTGCAGAGTTCCGTGTCGCCTTGCGTCCGCCGCGCTCCCCGGATTTCATTCGTGAAGCGGGCCGCCCCCGTCGCCGGCCTGATCGCCGCCGCGCTCGCCGGCTGCTTTGCGCCGGCCGCGCCGGCCACGGCCGAGACGATGTCCGGCGCCCTGTCTCGCGCCTATATCGGCAACCCGGATCTGAACCAGCAGCGCGCGGGGACCAGAGCCCAGGATGAGAATATTCCGCGCGCGACCGCGGGCTGGCGGCCGACCGTGACCGCGACCGGCCAATTCGGCTATAATTACCTCGATACGACGCAAGGCGGCGTGCGCACGCATGGAAGCACGCCGCCGACCACTGTCGCTCTGAGCGTCACCCAGAATGTTTTCAACGGCGGTCGCACGCTGAACAGCGTGCGTCAGGCCGAGTCCAATATCTTCGGCTCGCGCGAAAATCTCCGCAACACCGAACAGGACGTGCTGCTGAACGGCGCCACGGCCTATATGAACGTGCTGCGCGATACGGCCATTCTCGATCTGCGCCGCAATAACATCACGGTGCTTGAAGAACAGCTGCGCCAGACCCGCGACCGTTTCAATGTCGGCGAGGTCACGCGCACCGACGTCGCGCAGGCGGAATCGAGCCTCGCCAGCTCCCGATCGGATTATTTCACGGCGCAGGCCAATCTGCAGACGAGCATCGCCAATTTCCGCCAGATCATCGGCATCGAGCCGACGCGGCTGGAGCCGGCGCGAACGATCGAGGCTCTGCTGCCCAAGGATATGAACGGCGCCGTCGATCTCGCGCTCGGCGAGCATCCGGCGATTCAGGCGGCTTTCCACGCCGTCGATGCGGCCGAGCTACAGGTCAAGCTCGTCGAGGGCGAGCTCTATCCGACCGTCAATGTCGTCGGCACCGTTCGGCACGACACGGATTACCTCGGGATTCGCAACGCCACATTCCTGAACGGTTCGGTTGTCGGCCAGCTCAGCGTGCCGCTCTATGAGGGAGGAGAAGTTTACGCCCGCGCCCGCCAGGCGAAGGAAACGCTTGCGCAGGCGCGCCTGCAGGCCGACCTTCAGCGCGACTCTGTGCGCGCCGACGTCGTCTCGACCTGGGGCCAGCTCGACACGGCGAAGGCGGTGATCCAGTCCGCCAAGGCGGCGGTCAAGGCGGCGGAGATCGCGCTCGAAGGCATCCGCGAGGAAGCTAAAGTCGGACAACGCACCACATTCGACGTTCTCTTCGCGCAGCAGACGCTGCTCAACACGCGCGTCAGCCTCGTCACCGCCCAGCGCGACCGCGTGGTCGCCTCCTACGCCGTCTTCTCGGCGATTGGACGGCTGTCGGCGACGAACCTTGGCCTCAACGTCGCCGAATATGATCCGACCATCCATTTCGAACAGGTTAAGGATAAATGGATCGGGCTGCGCACGCCGGACGGGCGCTGAACAGGGGCTGATCGGCGAAGGTTTCGATCAAGCTCGCCATGGCAATGTTTCAAGCCCTGAAGCCGGCCATCCTGCAAACAAAACGGAGGCGCCGCGCGTTCGCCCTTGTCGCGCCATCCGGCAAGGCTGTGGACCCGTCGACGGCGCGTCTTGCCAGGGCGAAAAGGCTGAGACTAACCTTTGGCGGTGATTCTGCAGGCCCCGCCTGTGGTTGCCTGATTCGCCTCGACGCGCGTCGGTGTTGTCGGCGCAGCTTATTTGGAAAGACCTGAGGCCATGAGCGCAGCCAATCTCATTCAGACGACTGGCGATCCTTCCGACGCGGCGCGCGCGGCCTCAAATGTCGCCGGCGGCGAGGAGCCGCGCGCCGCCCCACGGGAAGCGGTGCGCGAGCCTTCGATGGAGGACATCCTCGCCTCGATCAGGCGCATCATAGCTCAGGACCAATCGCTGTTCGCCATAGAGGCGGCGACTGGGGCGCACGAGGCGGGAGAGGCCGGCGACTCGCCGCGCTATGGGAGGCAGGACGTCGAGACGGAGGCGCTCGCGAACCGTCGGGAGGAGGACGATCCGGACGAGGGCGATGGCGAGCCGCTGGTCTCGCCGGCAACCGATGTTTCGGTCGCGACCGCGTTCCGAACGCTCGTCGCCAGCCATTTCGCGCGCGATCCAGAGGCGATCGCCGCGTTGACGCGCGAGGCGCTTCGCCCGGTGCTCGCGAGCTGGCTCGACGCAAATCTGCCGGCCTTGGTGGAGCGGCTCATCCGCGACGAGATCGACCGGATCGCCAAAGGCGCTTAGGCGCGGCAACGCGCCTTCTTGGCGCGGCTTGCCTTTTTCCCTGCCATTTGCCATCGCTGAATGCCAGAGCAGGATGAGGAAAAGCGGTAATCGCTTTTCCGGTCGCGTTCCTCTCTAAACCTTTGAAATCGATCACGTCAGTGATCTACTGCGCGGGGCGCCGCCGCGCATTGATCTCTTGCGCGCCCAATCGAAGCGAAGTGAACTGATCTCATGATGGACAAGACATTCGATCCGGCAGCCGTCGAGGGCCGCATCTCGACGGCGTGGGCGGAGGCGGAGGCTTTCAAGGCGGGGCGGCCCGACCGCGCCGCGGCTGAGCCTTTCGCCATCGTCATTCCGCCGCCGAATGTCACCGGCTCGCTGCATATGGGTCATGCGCTCAACACGACGCTGCAGGACATCCTCGCCCGCTTCGAGCGGATGGCCGGCAAGGACGTGCTATGGCAGCCGGGGACGGACCACGCCGGCATCGCGACGCAGATGGTGGTCGAGCGTCAGCTGATGGAGCGCCAGGAGCCGGGCCGGCGCGCGATGGGCCGGGAAAAGTTTCTGGAGCGGGTTTGGGCATGGAAGGCCGAATCCGGCGGCGCCATCATCAACCAGCTGAAGCGGCTCGGCGCCTCCTGCGACTGGTCGCGCGAGCGCTTTACGATGGACGAAGGTCTCTCCCGCGCCGTCATCAAGGTGTTCGTGCAGCTCTATAAGGAAGGGCTGATCTATAAGGACAAGCGCCTCGTCAACTGGGACCCGGTGTTGCAGACCGCGATCTCCGATCTTGAGGTGGTGCAAGTCGAGACCAAGGGGCATCTTTGGTATTTCAGATACCCGGTGGTCGATGACGCCGGGAAGCAGACCGACGAGTTCATCACCGTCGCGACGACGCGCCCGGAAACGATGCTCGGCGATACGGCCGTCGCAGTTCATCCGGACGACGAACGCTACAAGCATCTGCAGGGCAAAAACGTGCGGCTGCCGCTGGTCGGGCGGCTGATTCCGATCGTCGCCGACGAATATTCCGATCCCGAAAAGGGGACCGGCGCGGTGAAGATCACGCCGGCGCATGATTTTAACGACTTCGAGGTCGGGCGGCGGCATGACCTGAAGCCGATCAATGTGCTGTCGGCAGATGCCAAAATCATAATTCCTGCTGACGTTGGCTTCGGCGCGCTCGATCAACTTGGCGGATTGTCGCGCGAAGTGGCCCGCGAAAAGATCGTCGAAATGATCGACGCGCTCGGACTTCTCGATAAGATTGAGCTCCACTCGCATATAGTCCCGCACGGCGATCGCTCGGGCTCGATCATCGAGCCGTGGCTGACGGATCAGTGGTACGTCGACGCCAAGGCGCTGGCCGAACCGGCGCTTGCCGCAGTGCGCGAAGGCAGGACAAATTTCATCCCGAAGAACTGGGAGAAGACCTATTTCGATTGGCTGGACAATGTCCAGCCGTGGTGCATCTCGCGCCAGCTTTGGTGGGGACATCAGATCCCGGCGTGGTATGGGCCGGCCGCCATGGGAAAGGACGGGCTGGCTAAAGCGCCTCCTATATTTGTGGCCATCACCGAGGAAGAGGCCCGCGCCCAAGCGTTCGAACATTTTCGACCTCATTTTCCGAAGCTGCGACATATCGAAATTGCCGATCGCTCCTTCATCTTTCCGGTCCCGCCTCAGGAGGCCGATACGATCGGCATCACACGCGATCCCGACGTCCTCGACACCTGGTTCTCCTCCGCGCTGTGGCCTTTCTCGACGCTGGGCTGGCCGGACGAGACGGCCGAGCTCAAGCGCTTCTATCCGACCGATGCGCTCGTCACCGGCTTCGACATCATCTTCTTCTGGGTCGCCCGCATGATGATGATGGGCCTTCATTTCATGGGCGAGGTTCCTTTCCGCGACGTCTACATCCATGCGCTCGTCCGTGACGAGAAGGGAGCCAAGATGTCGAAGTCGAAAGGCAACGTCATCGATCCCTTGGGGCTCATCGAGCAATACGGCGCGGACTCGCTGCGCTTCACGCTGGCCGCCATGGCCGCGCAGGGGCGCGATCTGAAGCTTTCGACGCAGAGGGTCGAAGGCTATCGCAATTTCGCGACGAAGATCTGGAACGCCGCCCGCTTCGCCGAGATCAACGGTTGCGAGCGCGTCGAATCCTTCGATCCAAAATCTGTCAAAGTCACGCTCAACGCCTGGATTCTCGGCGAGGCGGCCAAGGCGGTCGCGGAAGTCATCGGCGCGATAAAGACCTATCGCTTCAACGACGCCGCCAACGCCTCCTATCGCTTCGTCTGGAACATCTTCTGCGACTGGCATCTGGAGCTGGCGAAGCCCTTGCTGCAAGGCGCGGATGGGCCGGCGAAGGATGAGACGCGCGCGGCGATCGCCTTCGTTCTCGACGAGATTTTGAAGCTGCTGCACCCCTTCATGCCGTTCCTCACCGAGGAGCTTTGGGCGATCAAGGGCGAGGCCGGGCCGGCTCGGAAGAACCTGTTGGCGCTGGAGCCCTGGCCGGCCCTCGAGGGCCTCGAAAACGCGGCCGCCGAAGCGGAGATCGGCTGGGTCATTGAACTCGTGTCGGAAGTGCGCTCGGTGCGCTCCGAGATGAATGTGCCGGCGGCCGCACTGATCCCGCTGGTGCTGGTCAGCGGCGATGAGGCGGTCGCCGCGCGCGCGAGGGATTGGGACGAGACCCTGAAGCGCCTCGCGCGGCTCTCCGAAATCTCCTTCGCCGCCGAGGCGCCGGAAAGCTCGGTGCAGCTGATCGCGCGCGGATCGACGGCGGCGCTGCCGCTGAAGGGCGTCATCGATTTCGACGCGGAGAAAATCCGCCTTGCCAAAGAGATCGGCCGGCTTGAGGCCGACGCCAGAAAGATCGAGGGCAAGCTCGGCAACGCCGAATTCGTCGCCAAGGCCCCTGAAGAAGTGGTTGAGGAAAACCGCGAGCGCCTCGGAGACGCGCGGGCGCGGGCGCAAAAACTCGCGGCGGCGCTGAAGCGGCTCGGCTGAACCTATCCTAAATAGGGGATCGCGACGCCGAAGGTCTGCAGGAGGAGAATCGTATTCAGGAACAGCACGCCCGCCGCGCCGGCGACGGCGCCAATGCGGGTCAGGCGGCCATTGGCGAAGGCGCCCATGATGTCGCGGCGCTGCGTGAAGATCAAAAGCGCGATCATCGGGAAGGGTAGGGCGATGCTGAGGACGACCTGGCTCAGAACCAGCGCGTTGGTGGCGTTGACGCCGAGCGCGACGACGATGAAGGCCGGCATCATGGTGACGAGCCGGCGCAGCCAGACGGGGATTTTGAAGCCGACGAAGCCCTGCATGATCATCTGGCCGGCCATGGTGCCGACCGCCGAACTCGACACGCCGGAGGCGAGCAGCGAAATCAGGAACACGCTGGCTGCGCCGGCGCCGAGGATCGGCGTCAGCGTGTGATAGGCGGTCTGGATTTCGGCGACGTCGCTGTGCCCGGCGTGAAAGGCGGCCGACGCCATGACCAGCATGGCCATATTGACGGCGCCGGCGAACATCAGCGCGATGACGACCTCTTTGTTCGAATAGCGCAGCAGTTCGCGCCTGTCGGCGTCGTCGCGCGCGATGGTTCGCGCCTGGGTCAGGCCCGAATGCAGATAAATCGCATGCGGCATGACGGTGGCGCCGACGATGCCGACGGCGATGGTCACCGCCGCCGCGTCCTGCAGCTGCGGCACGACGCTGTGAAAGGCGGCCGCGCCCCAATCCACGGGAGCGACGAATAACTCGATCACGTAACAGAGGCCAATCATCGCGACGAGCGAGCCGATGATCAGTTCGATCGATCGGAAGCCGCGCCGCTCGAAGGTTAAAATGCCATAGGTCACGATCGCGGTGACGACCATGCCCCAGATCAGCGGAAGGTGGAAAAGCAGCGAGAGGCCGATCGCCCCGCCGAGAAATTCAGCGAGATCCGTCGCCATGGCGGCGATCTCGCTGACGACCCACATGCCGACCACCAGCGGCCGGGGCCATTCGTCCCGGCAGATTTCGGCGAGGTTGCGGCCGGTCACGATGCCAAGCTTCGCCGAGAGGGCCTGAAACAGCATGGCGACGGCGTTCGCGAGCACCACCACCCAGAGCAGCGAATACCCATAGCGGGCGCCGGCCTGGATGTTCGTCGCGAAATTGCCGGGGTCCATATAGGCGATCGAGGCGATCACCGCCGGTCCCGCCATCGGGATGAAGGCGCGCAGCCCGCGCCGACGCCCGTCGAGCACCTCGCGGATCGCGCCGTGTATCCGAGACGCCCGGCCGGCCACCACGCCGGCTTGTGCGATGTCCGTCATCTATACCCCATCGACGCCTGAGATTGGCCCATACTGAACCGCGTTCCAACGAACGGATCCGGCGCTGTCGCCAACTTGATCTTTATGCTGCATAATGTAGCCATGGCTACGAAAACGTCAACCCAAAAGCGCGAGCGTTGGGGCCGGCCCCCTCCGCAGGTGGGACATTTCGTGACCGCTAAGCTAAAACACCGAGTTCGCCGACTGCCGCGGATCGCCGCCCGCTCGGCGAAATTGGGCCTGAAACGCCGGAACTTAGCGCTGAACCGCGCAGGATCGCTTGCCCCGGGGAGGGGCGCCTAAGATGACGAAGAAACAGACGGGCCTTGAGCCGCTCGTCGCCGCCGAGTTGCCGGCGGAGGCGGAGCAGGCGCTTCGCTTTGAGAAAGCGCGTTCCGCGCAGGCCGGCGCGGTGCTTGAAGATTACGTCGAATTGATTGACGATCTTCTGACCAGCGGCGGCGAGGCGCGTCCGACCGACATCGCGCGCAGGCTGGGCATTTCCCACGCCACTGCGATCAAGAGCATCGCGCGTCTCAAGCGCGAAGGCCTCGCGACATCGAAACTCTATCGCGGCGTGTTCCTGACCGCCGAGGGGCAGGCGCTCGCAGCGCGGGTGCGCGCCCGCCACCGGCTCGTTGTCGATTTGTTGATCGCCGTCGGCGTGCCGGCGCATTGCGCGGAGCTTGACGCTGAAGGCATTGAGCACCACGTCTCGGACGTCGCGCTGGCGGCGTTCGCACGATTTCTGGCGCGAAAGCGCGAGGTGTAGGGGCGAGCTGGCGACGCGTAGGTGGGGCGGTCCGGGCTTAAACGGCGCGGCGCGCGTTATGCCCGAATACCCCGCGTCCCGCGAGAACGATGGTTTCCTGCGTCCTAAACTGACACAAGAATTTGTGCTTTTTGGGTCACATGCCGGGATAACCTGACCTCAACTTGCCGAGGCAAGAACAACGGCCCTTTTCAGGCCCCTTAGGCTCGGTAATTGTGGATCAAGACAAAGCATTCGCCGCCCGCTTTCCTCGCGCGGCGTTTTTTCGTCCCGGGGCGGTCTGGTCCTTGGCTGTCGTTTTTGGAGAGGTTTGATGAGCGCGGGCGTCGTGGAAAAAAGCAGGAAAGGCGTCCGTCATGTGACGGATCGCACCTCATGCGCCGCGCGTGTCCTCTATGGTTTGGGGCGTCGCCAGCGCGCCCTCCGCGCCCGAGGCGCCGGGGCCGAAGCGATGCGCTTGACCATTAACCTCCATCTGGGTGATGCGGAGCGGGGCGAAAACAAATTATTTTCTATTGGGCGGCGCCGATTTTTATTCTGGCGCGTTATGGCGATGTCTGCGGTTTCCTCCGGTTGTGATTTCCCGCGCTTTGAAAAAAGCCCGCGCTTTGAAAGAAGCCGATGTCTTTGCTTCGATTGAGACGCTTTGGAGCCTTGGCTCTGTTTGGACTGGCTGTCAGCTTGCCGGCCGCGCATATCCATGCGCTGGAGGGCGCCGGCAGCGCGGCGGCGGGCGAGAAGACGGGGGTTTCGCAGGCCTTTAAAACTTCGCGGGCCGCCCTGCTCGCAGGCCTTGAGGATTTTCGCTCAGGCGCGTCCGATTCCGCGGTCGCCGCACTTAAATATGCCGCGGCGGGCGGCGAGCCGCTGGCGCAATGGAAGCTTGCGACAATCTACGCCACGGGCGATGGCGTGCCGCACGACGACCTTAAAGCCTATGATTATTTCCAGCAGATCATCAGCGGCTATGATGAGGACGATCCGGACTGGCGCGATAGATCGGTGGTTTCAAACGCCTTCGTGGCGGTCGGGACCTATAGCCTGAACGGCATCGCCGACGGCAAAGTGCCGCCGGACCCTGCGCGCGCGCGGCTGATGTTCAATTACGCGGCGACCACCTTCGGCGACGCGACCGCTCAGTACAATCTCGCGCGGCTCTATCTCGACGGCGTCGGCGGCGCCAAGGACAGCCGGCAGGGTTTGCGCTGGCTCTATCTCGCGGCGGACAAGGGCAATGTCCAGGCGCAGGCCCTGATTGGCAAGATGATGTTCGAGGGGCAGGAGGGCCTACCCCCGCAGCGCGCCCGCGGTCTGATGTGGATCACCCTTGCTCGCGAATCCGCGAACGACGCCGCGAAAGACCAGTGGATCAGGGATCTCTACGAAAAGTCGATGTCCGCTGCGACCGACGGCGAGCGTCAGACCGCGCTGAGCTACCTCGAAGATCACCTGAAACGCCGCAATTGAACGTTAAGAGTGTGGCGTTGCGGGGCGCTCGCGTTCTGCAGTGCGGCGGGAGGGCGGCGGCCGCGCCTGCGGGCGACGGGCGCCTGCTTTGGGCTTCGATGAGTTGACACAAGTTGAAAGCCGGAGGGATCAGGGTCGGCGTCGGCGGCTGGAGCTTCGCGCCCTGGCGGCACAATTTCTATCCCAAGGGGCTGTCGCAGGCGCAGGAACTCGGCTTCGCCAGCCGAAAGCTGAGCGCTATCGAGATCAACGCCACTTTCTACCGGACGCAGACCGCGGAGAGCTATCGCCGCTGGGCCGACGAGGCGCCGGACGACTTCATCTTCGCGATCAAGGCGCATCGGCTGACGACGCATCGCAAGCTTCTCGCCGAAAATGGGGCGGCGATCGAGCATTTCCTGTCGAGCGGACTTTTGGAACTCGGCGAAAAACTGGGACCAATCGTCTGGCAGTTCGCGCCGACGAAGAAATTCGAGCCGGAGGATTTCGAAGCTTTCCTGCGCCTCTTGCCGAGAGAGGCCGACGGGCGGCGGCTAAGGCATGTTCTTGAAGTGCGCCATGCGAGCTTTTGCGTCGAGGGATTCATTGCGTTGGCGCGTCATTATGCCTGCGCCATCTGTCTCGCCGAGTCCGACGCCTATCCCATGATTGCCGACGTCACCGTAGACCTCATCTACGCGCGGCTGCAAAAGAGCGACGCGACTCTCGAGACAGGCTACGCTCCAGGCGAGATCGACGCATGGCGCGATCGGGCGCGCTGCTGGGCGGGGGGCGGACAGCCGGCGGATTTGCCTTATGTCGGCGCTATGCCTGCGCCGGCGCACGATGCACGTGACGTCTTCATCTTCTTCATTGCTGGCGCCAAGGAGAAAAATCCCGCCGCCGCGAGCGTCCTGATCGAGCGGCTGGCGCGGTGAGACTTGCCAGCCAGATGTCGGCGGAAACGCGGCTTCCCGCTTCCCCTCATGCCCTCATCGCGAGTTCGATGCGCACGGGGACGTGGTCGGACGGCTTGTCCTCGCCGCGCAGCGCCTTGTCGATCGTCGTCTTCGCAAGCAGGTCGGCGGCTTGCGGCGAGAGCAGGAGATGGTCGATGCAAATGCCCTTGTTGCGCTGCCAGGCGCCGGCCTGGTAGTCCCAGAACGTGTAAAGCCCGGCCTCGTCGGTGGTCGCGCGCAAGGCGTCGGTGAAGCCAAGGTTGAGGAGCGCGCGAAAACGCGCCCGCGTTTGCGGCAAGAACAACGCGTCGCCAACCCACGCCGCGGGATCGGCGCAGTCGCGCGCCTCTGGGATCACATTGTAATCGCCCGCGAGAATCAGCGGCTCCTCCAGCGCGAGCAGCGCCCGCGCGTGCGCGATGAGGCGATCCATCCAGGCGAGCTTATAGGCGTATTTGTCCGTCTCCGGCGGATTTCCGTTGGGCAGATAGATCGATGCGACGCGGACAACGCCGCCGTCATGTGGCAGCACGGCCTCGATATAGCGGGCGTGTTCGTCGGCCGGATCGCCAGGCAGGCCGCGGGTCACTTCGATCGGCGTCTTGGCAAGAATGGCGACGCCGTTGAAGCCCTTCTGGCCATGCACGGCGGCGTTATAGCCGAGCGCCTCGACCTCTTCGCGCGGGAAAGCGTCATCGACGCACTTCAATTCTTGCAGGCAAAGCACATCAGGGCCGACGTCGCGCAAATAGCGCAGCAGATGCTCGGTCCGCTGCCGCACCGAATTGACGTTCCAGGTGGCGATTTGCACGACAGTCCCCTCGGCGTCCTACCCAGCCCGTGCTGCGCCGCCGGCCAGGATCGGCGCGCGTCTTCCGCGCGCCTGCATCAGGCGCGGCAGCGGGCCGTGCGGCAGAACGCCCTCGCGCATCAGGGCGCGGCGTAGCGGCCCAATCATCGAAAAGGCGAAGAGGCCCGCGCCGCGCGCCAGATCGACAGGCATGAATTCAATGAGCAGCGAGCGGTTGAGGATATCGATCCCGTTGGTGCGCAGGGAGATATCGCTCCGGCGCGCAGCGCCATAGGGTTTTAGCGCGGCCGTGGAGCCAATATCGGAGCCCTGCGCGCGGGCGTCCTCAAGAGTTTCGACCAGGGCCGCGCTGTCGCGCAGGCTAAGGTTCAGGCCTTGCGCGGCAAGCGGCGGAAACAGATGCGCGGCCTCGCCGACGAGGGCGATGCGATGGCCGTAAAGGCTCGCGACGCTCATGCCGGACATCGGAAAGAAGCCGCAGGGTCCGTCGAGCGCCATCTCGCCGAGGATGTGGCCGACCTGCGTCTCGACCTCGCCGGCCAGCGCCTCCGGCGTCAGCCCGCGGCGCCGCTCGGCGTCTGGCTCCGACATCAGCCAGACGAGGCTCGAGCGATGCGGCCTGTCGGCGCTGGCGCCAAGCGGCACCAACGTGCAGGGACCGGCGCGGGTATGAAACTCGGTCGACATGTTCCGGTGCGGCTTCGCGTGAGCGAGAAGCACTGTGAGGGCGACCTGCGGATAGGACCAGCTGCGGGCGCCAATTCCTGCCTTGGCGCGGACCAGCGAATTGCGTCCGTCCGCGGCGACGACGAGCTTCGCCGCGATGTGGCCGCCATCGGCGAGGCGCGCCTCGACCGCATCCGGTCCGAAGGCGATGTCCTCAATGAGACCCTCATGAAGAACCGGGCGCGAACTTTCCGTCGCGACGGCGGCGAGACGCTCGACCAATACGTTGTTTTCGATATTGGCGCCAAAGGCGGCGAGGCCAATCTCGTGCGCCGCGAAGGTGACGGAAGGCGCGCGGAAGCGGGCGTTTGTGGCGTCGACCATCGAGATTTTTTCGATCGACGCGGCGGCGTCCCGCAAGCGCGGCCAGAGGCCAAGCGCCTTGTAGAAACGCAGCGACGCCTCAAACAGCGCCACGGTGCGGCCATTGGCGCGGCGATCGACACGGCCGACGCAGGCGACGGCAAAGCCGGCCCGGTCAAGCGCGATCGCCGCTGAAGTCCGGCAGCGCCTGCGCCGGCGACCAAAATGTCAACGTCGGCGCTTTTTTTCGACATGACCGCTATTCTCCGCCTTTGCCGCTTCTTTTATTCCGGCAAGAGGCGTCTGGCGAGGCGCCGGCGCGCTATTTTGCGCGCGGGGCGTCGCGGCGATCGCGTCTGCTTTCGGTCGGCGGTCAGCCGCGCTGGGCGAGCGACACGTAGTCGCGCAGCGGCGCGCCGGTGTAGAGCTGACGCGGGCGACCGATTTTCTGGCCCGGATCCTCGATCATCTCCTTCCATTGCGCGATCCAGCCCGAGGTGCGCGCGACGGCGAAGAGAACGGTGAACATCGAGACCGGGAAGCCCATCGCCTTTAGCGTGATGCCGGAATAGAAGTCGATGTTCGGATAGAGCTTCTTTTCGATGAAATATTCGTCGCTGAGGGCGATCCGCTCAAGCTCCATGGCGACGGCGAGCAGAGGATCGTCCTTGAGCCCGAGTTCGTTCAGCACCTCATGGCAGGTCTGCTGCATGATTTTGGCGCGCGGATCGTAGTTCTTGTAGACACGATGGCCGAAGCCCATCAGCCGGAACGGATCGTTCTTGTCTTTGGCCCTTGCGATGAACTTCGGAATATTCTCCACCGTGCCAATTTCGGTCAGCATTTTCAGCGCGGCTTCATTGGCGCCGCCATGCGCCGGACCCCACAGGCAGGCGACCCCCGCCGCGATGCAGGCGAAGGGGTTTGCGCCGGACGAGCCGGCGAGGCGCACGGTCGAGGTCGACGCGTTCTGCTCGTGATCGGCGTGAAGGATGAAGATGCGGTCGAGCGCGCGGGCGAGGGTCGGCCTGACCTTATAGTCCTCGGTCGGAACCGCGAAGCACATGCGCAGAAAATTCGATGAATAGTCGAGTTCGTTCTTCGGATAGACGAAGGGCTGGCCAACCGCATATTTATACGCCATCGCAGCCAGCGTCGGCATTTTGGCGATGAGCCGCATGGATGCGACCATGCGCTGGCGCTGATCCGAAATATCGGTCGAGTCATGATAGAAGGCCGAGAGCGCGCCGACGCTGGCGACCATCACGGCCATCGGATGCGCGTCGCGCCGAAAGCCCTGGAAGAACCTGGCCATCTGCTCGTGGATCATCGTGTGCCGCGTGATCCGATAGTCGAAATCCCGTTTCTGCGTCGCTGTCGGGAGTTCGCCGTAGAGCAGCAGGTAGCAGGTTTCAAGAAAGTCGCCCTGTTCGGCGAGCTGGGCGATCGGATAGCCGCGATAGAGCAGGACGCCCTCGTCGCCATCGATATAGGTGATCTCGGATTCGCAACTCGCCGTGGATGTAAAACCGGGATCATAGGTAAACATCCCGGTCTTGGCGTAGAGTTTCCCAATATCCACGACAGAAGGACCAATGGAGCCGGTCTTAACCGGCATTTCGACTTTCGTTTCGCCAAGACTAAAAGTCCCAGTCGTCGCGCTCATGGAGTCTGCCTTTGATTAAAAACTGCGGTGGAGGGAGCGCGTCGATATTTCCATTCGCCAGTTTTTCGGGTTATGGAAACTCGAACGCAACGTTCGGATTATTTTAAATCGACGTGTTATCTTATGCGAAGCCCGGATTCAAGCGGCTGCCATTTTTGTTGTTCGCTTCGCGATCTCGACGCCAGAGTCGGCGCATCAATATTCAGTCTATGCCCCCGCCCGTTGGGAACCATCATGTCTATTCTTGAATGAAGCCTCCCTGCGCTGAGGTCGTCGGTTATCTTCCGAGGCGGTAGGTTCAAGCCTGACCGGGGCGGCGCGAAAACAATCGTCCTGCCCAAATACGCGCCAATCATTTTGAGCCGATGACATTTTATTCATGATCGGCTTGCAAAGCAAAAACCAATCCAACCGCCGCCGTCGGCTGGCCCGCATCTCGCCGCGTCAGCCGGCCTGATCGCCAAGGCGCGCGAGGCTTTCCTCCCGTCCGAGGACATCGAGAACGTCAAAAATGCCCGGCGACGTCGCGCGCCCGGTCAGCGCCGCGCGCAAAGGCTGCGCGACCTGTCCGAGCTTCAACCCGGCCGCCTCGGCGTAATCGCGCACCGCTGCCTCCGTCGAAGCGGCGGACCAGTCCTCCAGCGCCGCGAAAAGTGGCAGCAGACCGGCGATATGCGCCCGGCCGCCGCTTTCGAGAATCTCCGCCGCCTTCGCGTCGAGCGCCAGCGGCCGTTCGGCGAATAGAAATTCTGCCCCGTCCATCAGTTCGATGAGCGTCTTGGCGCGCTCTTTCAGTCCTGGCATGGCGGCTAGCAGTTTTTCCCGCATCGCGGCGTCCAGTCGCGACAGCAGCGCAGGCCCGCCGGGCAGGAAGGGCAAGCTCGCCACCAGCGTCGCGAGCAGTTCGTTGTCCGGCGTCGCCCTGATGTAATGCCCGTTCATACTCTCAAGCTTGGCGAGGTCGAAGCGCGCCGCCGATCGCCCAACATGGGCGAGATCGAAGGCTTCGATCATCTCTTTGGTCGAGAAGAATTCCCGGTCGCCCTGGCTCCAGCCGAGGCGCACGAGATAATTTCGCAGCGCCGCCGGCAGGAATCCCATCGCGCGATAGGCGTCGACGCCGAGCGCGCCGTGCCGTTTCGACAGTTTGGCGCCGTCGGCCCCGTGAATTAGCGGAATATGCGCCATCGCCGGAACCGGCCAGCCGAGCGCCTGATAGATATGGATCTGCCGCGCCGCATTGGTGAGATGGTCGTCGCCGCGGATGATCTGGGTGACGCCCATGTCGTGATCGTCGACGACGACGGCGAGCATATAGGTAGGCGTGCCGTCGGAACGCAAAAGCACGAGATCGTCGAGGTCCTTGTTCAGCCAGGCGACGCGGCCCTGCACCTCGTCCTCAAGCACCGTCTCGCCCTGCTGCGGGGCCTTGAGGCGGATGACTGGCCGGACGCCTTCGGGCACGTCAGCTGCCGGGCGATCGCGCCAGCGCCCGTCATAGCGGGGCGGGCGCCCCTCGGCGCGGGCCAGCGCCCGCATCTCGTTGAGTTCGTCGGGGGTCGCGTAGCAACGATAGGCGTGGCCCGAGGCGAGCAGCGTTTCGGCCGCCTCGCGGTGGCGCGCGGCGCGCTGGAACTGGTAGACGACGTCGCCGTCCCATTCGAGGCCAAGCCAGCCCAGGCCGTCGATGATCGCGGCGATCGCAGCCTCTGTCGAGCGTTCCCGGTCTGTGTCCTCAATCCGCAGCAGCATCCGGCCCCCGGCATGGCGGGCATACAGCCAGTTGAACAGCGCGGTCCGCGCCCCGCCGATATGCAGAAACCCGGTCGGGGAGGGAGCGAAACGGGTGACGACCGCGTCGGACATAAGGCGAGTTTTCCCGATATTGCTTGAAGGGATGCGTTTTTCGAAGACCGAAGTCTTCGCGCCGCCGCTCGTGTAACACGGAACGGGCGAAAAAACAGAAGGCCTCGCCAACGCAGAGACGCGGCAAATTCCGCCGCCGGAAGGCCGCGTTTTGATCCTCATGTGACGAGTGAAGGCTTTTGCATTTCCATAAAAAACAAAAGCGATTAGACATAAGTCTATGGGGGGCTTATCCGAGACGGCGATCGCCTCCGGGCGGCTGGGCAGGGCTGGCGGTTTCGCAGTCAGGCTCGCCCGCCTTTTCAGCGCTTTCAGCGAGGCTTTCGAAACCGAGATCGCGCTTCGGCGCATGTTCCTCTGGCTGCCCGTCGCGGCGGGCGCTGGCGTCGTCGCCTATATGTCCGCCGATCGCGAGCCGGCCTTGTGGATGCTCGTCCCGCTGGCGGCGACGCTCGGCTGTCTCGCCTTTCTGACGCGCGGCTGGCGCATTGGCTTCATGCTGCTGTGCGGGCTTTGCGCATTTTTCGCAGGCGAACTGTCGGCGGCCTGGCGGTCAGCCCGGGTCGCGGCCCCGGTCATCGACAAGGTTACGATCGGCGTCGTCGACGGCTTCATCGAACAGATGGATTTTCGCCGCGCCGGCGCGCGCTTCATCCTCAGGGTTCGCTCCATCGAGGGGCTTGCCCCCGATGCGACGCCTTTCCGCGTGCGCCTCACGACCCGCCGCGCGCCGCCCTTCGAGGCTGGAGCCTATGTCAAACTGAAGGCGCGCCTGCTGCCGCCGGCGCACGCCAGCCTTCCAGGCGGCTATGATTTCGCGCAGGATGCTTGGTTTGCGCGGATCGGCGGAGTCGGCAACGCGCTGGGGCGCATCGAAATCGCGCAGCCGCGGGGACCGGCCGGGCCAGTCCTTGAAGCTATGATGGCGCTCGACCGCGGCCGCAATGCGCTCGCCCGCCGCATCGACGCCATCGTCGGCGGAGACGCCGGCGCGATCGCGGCCGCCATGGTCACCGGCAAGCGCGACCTTTTGTCCGAGTCCGCGAAAGATGTCATTCGCGAGGCCGGCATTTTTCATATCATCACCATCTCCGGCGTTCAGATGACGCTGGTCGCGGCGATTTTTTTCGTCGGCTTTCGCCGTCTCCTCGCTTCGATCCCGACGCTCGCCCTGCGTTACCCGATCAAGAAATGGTCCGCGCTCCTCGCCATGGCCGGGGCGATTTTCTACGACATCGCCACCGGCTCGCGGGTCGGCACCGAGCGCGCGCTGTTCATGACGCTCATCATGCTCGGCGCCGTCCTGTTCGACCGGCAGGCGCTGACCATGCGCAACCTCGCCTTCGCCGCCCTGATCGTCATTGCGACCGAGCCGGAATCCATCATGGGGGCGAGTTTTCAGCTCTCGTTCGCCGCCGTCGCCGCGCTCGTCGCGGTCTATGAGGCGCGCATGGCCGCCGCGGCCGCCGAGCGGCAGGACGCCGCCGCGCCGCGCGCCCGCCCCGTCGAAGGCGAGCGCCTGCGGCTGTTCTGGCGCGGCTGCCGGAGCCTGCTCAGCCACGGCCCCGGCGGCCTTTTCTTCGCGACCTTCTGCGCCACCGCGGCGACGGCCTCGTTCATGGCCTATAATTTCCACGAGCTCAGCCCCTATGTGCTGGTCGGCAACCCGCTGACGCTGACGGTGATCGAGATTTTCGCCGTCCCCGGCGCGCTGATCGGCACGCTGCTGTATCCGCTCGGCCTCGATGCCTGGGTCTGGCGCTATGTCGGACTTGGCATCGATGGCGTAATGTGGGCGGCCGCGGAAGTCGGCAAACTTCCCTTTGCGACGGTTCATTTGCCCGCCTTTGCGCCGTGGTCGATCATCTTCCTGACGCTGGCGCTGCTGAGCGCGGTGCTCTGGCGCACCGGCCTTTTTCGCGCGACGGCGGCGCCGCTCGCCGCCATCGGCCTTTGCGGCGCGCTGGCCGGCCCCTCGTTCGACCTCGCGGTCGCGCCGGGCGGCGAGGCGGCGGCCTATCGCGCCGCCGACGGCAGCCTCGCGGTGCTCGCGGCGCGCCCGAGCCCGTTCGCCGCCGAGCAATGGCTGCGCGCGGACGCCGACGGTCGGCCGGCCGCGGCCGGCCTCAGGAAAGACGCCTGCGACAGGCTCGCCTGCGTCGGACATCTGGCGGACGGGCGCTCGCTTTCCCTCGTCTTCGATGCGCGGGCCTTCGCCGAGGATTGCGGGCGCGCCGACATCATCGTCACGCCGCTGCGCGCGCCGACCGGCTGCGCCGCGCGCCTCGTCATCGACCGCGACGCGCTGAAGGAGACCGGCGCCCTGACCCTGTCATTCGCGCAGTCCGGCGTCGAAAGGCGCGCGGCGCGCTCAATGGGCGAAGACCGGCCGTGGTCGCGCGCGCCAAAACGCCAATGGGGCCCCGCCGCGCCGGTTTCGAGACCGCAGCTGGCCGAGGAGGCGCCGGCGTCCGGTCTGCTCGCCTCCGGCGCCGCGCCCGATCCCGAGCAGGAGGCGCTCGCCGTCTCGGATGAGACCGACCAGGCCTCGCCGTTGGAATAGGCTTTCCGCCGGGCGGGACAGCCGTGTTTGCGCCCGCGCCGCCGCGGCGACAAGCTTATCGGAATCCCGGCGAGAAGGTCCGCGAGACCGTCCGATCCGAGAAACGGGAAATCGAGCCGCGGCTTTGAATCCGTCGTAGCGTCGGCCGTTCTAATAGCGCCGTATGAGGCTGACCAGCTTGCCCTGGATGCGCACGCGGTCCGGCCCGAAAATACGCGTCTCGTAGGCGGGATTTGCTGCTTCGAGCGCAATCGAGGCGCCGCGGCGGCGCAGCCGCTTCAGGGTCGCCTCCTCGTCGTCGATCAGCGCGACGACGATGTCGCCGGTCTCGGCCGTGTCCTGCCGGCGGATCACCACCGTATCAGCGTCGAAGATGCCGGCCTCGATCATCGAATCGCCGCGCACCTCCAGCGCGTAATGCTCGCCCTGCGGCAGCATCTCCGGCGGCAGGCTGATGGTGTGGCTGCGGTTTTGCAGCGCCATGATCGGCGTGCCGGCGGCGATGCGGCCCATCACCGGAATGGCCACGATCGAACGCGCGTTGTCCTCCTCCTCGCGGCTTGCGGGCAGAGAGCGCACGCGCCCCAATGTGCCCTCGATGACGCTCGGCTCGAAGCGCTTGCCGCGGCTTGGCTCAGGCGGCGTCGAGGAGCCAGGCATGCGCAGCACCTCGAGCGCGCGGGCGCGATTCGGCAGGCGGCGGATGAAGCCGCGCTCCTCAAGCGCGATGATGAGACGGTGAATTCCCGATTTCGAGCGCAAATCGAGCGCATCCTTCATCTCGTCGAAGGAGGGCGGAACGCCGGTCTCCTTCAACCGTTCGTGAATGAAGCGCAACAGCTCGCTCTGCTTTTTCGTCAACATCGGCTCCGACTTTCCATCTGTTCCGCGCTATGCCCTCGGCCTGCGAAGCGCCGGCCGCGTTCAAGCTATAAAGTCATGGCCTTGCGTCGGCAGGGCCGCGGCGTTCGAGGGATGCGAAGCAAATGCTTACGCACAAAGGGTGAACAGAGAATATCTGTTCGCCCTGCGTTCCGCAAGGATCGAAACCCAATATATCCCCTTTGGACATGTAACGAAAAACTGTGTTACGCTCCGGCTCCGTAAAATGATGGGGAAGGAGATGGGCGATGGGGGTGACTACACGACTAGTTGTTGGGGGGCTGAATGTGACCGTCAGCCCTCACCCGGAAGGTGTTTATAGAGAATTAATAGAGGTCTCTGCCGATAAGGAAATTTTTGTTGGCGGCTCTGATTACGCGAAGATAACACCACCACAGCCCGTAACCGGTGACCCTAACAGAATACATGGCAGAATTTGCGTTTGGGCAGATATAGATAAAAGCGGCGACTGGTTTAATAAAAAGACAAACGAAAAGGCAACCACAAAAGACAAAGACGGTGTTATTATTCCTAGGGATATTGCACCTAATGCTCGCTTCTTCTACTATGCTGTTGATTTAAAGAAGCACATTATTATCTATGAGCAGCGAAACGAGATGCGTCAAACCTTCTCGACACGCCGAGCATTCAATTTTTTTCAAGAACTATTCTTAAGGGCGAATGATTTATTTCTAGATTTTAGTCTGACCACTATTCCAGAGACCAACTCTTTGCAACGCATTCTTGCGCTTCCAAAGCTTAGCCATTTGAAAATTGTCGTTACGAAGCCAAACCCAGACGACATGACTGATGAAATTTTGGTGGTGATGAACAAGTTGGGGGGCCAAAAGGCGCGTAGTCTAACGTTGGAATTGCAGAAAGCGGCAAAGGTCGACCGACTCTACGCCTGACGAAGAGACCCGATTACTGGCGAATGTCGCGTCCACCAACGGCTATGTCACCGGGAAAGAAAGGTCCGGAGCAAGTGATTCTACGAAGTCTCACCCGAGAAGCGTTGTGGTGGAGGTCGGCGAAAATGACTCCTCGATTGTTCGATTTCTTTCGGCCTTTATCGGCATTCTTTAGGCCGTGGGTTAATCAGTCAGGAGAGATAGCCCGCTATTGGGCGCTGTACGGCGGCTGGCGCGCCCTCGTGCGATCCCCTTATGCACAGGTATCGTTAGTGCTGGGGCTGCTTTGCGGCGGGGCCCCCAGCTTCGATCCTGCCGCGACGACCTTGGAAGTCGTCCCTGCGGTGCTGGGATTCACGGTTGGAGCCTTGGCAATAGTGCTGGTGTTTTCAGCTGCGGAATTCTTCGCGCACTTCATTGCCGGGAGCGGCGAGGCCTCTGTTTTTATGAAGATGGTTGCCAACTTCGTTCACTTTGTATTCGTCCAGGTATTCGCTCTTGCGGTCGCAATAATGGATCTTGCTCACCCGACTCATCTTTTCAGATCGGTCTCTTGTATAGCACTGTTTTACTCTATTCTAATGACCTTCTCGACCGTTATGCAGTTATTCCAAATAGCAACTGTCTTCAACGCTGCGAAAAAGCAGATGAGTGATGAACATGCCGAATAAGAAGATGCTGCTAGACGACCCTCATCCAGACACAGAGGACCGATTTAATCGCTTATTGAAGGCGATGGCAAAGCCGGTTTCGCAAACACGATTAGAAGAAGATCAAACATCAGATGAGGAGCGTGACGAAGATTGTGGCGATATTCAAACTCCCACAGATACTTCTGAAGATGCTTCTTAGAGACGTGGATATAGGTCCCGTTAATGCCGCGCTTTAGCATCGCCCAAAAGCTCTCAATCGTGTTGGTGTGTGCGTCGCCTCGGACGTATTCGCGTTCCGAATGGTTGACGCTCTCATGGGCGAAGCCCTGAATGTCGAGGCTGCGATAGAGCGGGGCGTCGTCGGTCATCACGCGCGATCCTTCGGCAACCCAACGCCTGACTTGCGGTAGAACTTGATTGGTGTGGCGCGCGGCAACTTGCCGCGTAAGCACGTCGCCCTTGCGCTCCACCATACCGAGCACAACAGCCTTGTCGTCATGACCTTGTTTGTCGCGGCCTCCGAGGAAGGCTTCGTCGATCTCCACTATTGGGGCTGCATGGCCCGCGCCTCCTGAAAGGGCGATCACCATCCACAGCGCCCATGTGCTGCCTGATATGATGGCATATGCGCCATGCCGTTTTGTAGGTGACGCCTAGCTGGCGTTCGACTTCCTTGGCGGCGACGCCGTTCCGCGAAGCCGAGAAAAGGAACATCACGAAAAACCAGTCTGTCAGAGGCGTGCGCGTTTGCTCGAAAGGCGTCCCGGCAGTCGGATAGACCTGATAGCCGCAATGCTCGCATTCGTAGCAGCGGCGGCCCGTGACGCGATAATATTTAGCGGCTTGGTGGCAGCTTTGGCAGACGAAGCGCTTGCCGTATCGCACCCGCATAAGGTGCTCTAGGCACACGTCGTCATTCGGGAAGCGCTTCTGAAATTGCTTGAGGGTCGGCGGTTTCGTGCTCATGCAATTTTATAGCACATTACCGATTACATGTCTAGAGGGGATAAGTCTGATCGAAACGGGATGCGTGGCGCTTTTTTGCGGTGGATTTGCCTTCACCTTGAGGGTGGAACCTTAAACCTTCCCGGTCGTTGTTTTAAACGCGCCTGTTTGTAGCTGTGGCGTCGCCGGGCGCTCAGTCTGCCCGATCAGGGCGCGTCATTCGAGAGGAGACACAAGCATGGATCGTCCGCTGCAGATCGTTTTTCGCGACATTCAGCATTCGGCTTCGCTTGCAAAACTCATCGAGGAGCGAGTCCAGAGGCTGGAGCACGTCTACGACCGCATCATCGGGTGCCGGGTCGTCGCCGGGGCGGCGCGTCGCGGACAGCAGCAGGGGATCATGCCGCTTTCCCTCACGGTCGAAGTCGAGGTGTCGGGCCGGCCGCTGATCGTCGCGAAATCGGAGGCCAAGCGTAAGGGCGAACAGGGCGGCCTCGTCAGCCGGGTTTTCGACGCCGTGCAGCGCCGCCTCGAACAGATCGCGGAAATCAAAAAGGGCAATGTCAAACGGCATGACAACACGGCCGAGTCCGGCGTCGTCGCACGCCTGTTTCCCGATCAGAACCATGGTTTCGTTGAGGTGAAAGGCGGTCCCGACCTCTATTTCACGCGCAATTGCGTCGTGCGGGGCAGTTTCGACGCACTGCGCATCGGGGCGCTGGTCCAGATCACGCGCGCGACGACTGAGGGCGTCATGGGACCACAGGCGAGCTCCGTGCAGGTCATCGAACAGGTCTCAGCCGCCGCCGCTGGCCGGCCCGCGCGGGGCCGCGGGCGTCGCTCTCTCGCGGCGGAGCCAGGCGCCACCGCCTGAATGCGCCAGACGGCGATCATTTTGCGGGTTTGCGGCCCGGATGTCGCGCAAGTCCGGCCGGCGAACGGCGGGCTTGCGCCGCTCAGGCCGTGGCCTTCAGATAGAGCTCTTCGACATAATCCCAGTTAATGAGATTATCGACGAAGGCTTTAAGGTAATCCGGCCGGCGGTTGCGGTAATCGATATAATAGGAGTGCTCCCAAACATCGACGCCAAGGATCGGGACAGCGCCGTGAACGAGGGGATTTTCGCCGTTGGGGGTCTTGCTGACGATGACCTTGCCGTCCTTTACGGCCAGCCAGGCCCAGCCGGAGCCGAACTGTGACACGCCCGCCTGGATGAACTCCTCCTTGGCTTTTTCGACCGAGCCCAGTCCGTCGATGATGGCCTTTTCGACCTTTCCCGGAATTGCGCCGCCGCCGTTAGGCTTCAGCCATTTCCAAAAATGCAGATGATTATAATGCTGCGCCGCATTGTTGAATAAGGGCGCGTTCTTGCCGAACGACTCCTTGACGACCTCTTCCAGCGACTTGCCTTCGAGGCCGGTGCCCTTGATGAAATTGTTGGCGTTGGTCACGTAAGCCGCGTGGTGCTTGTCGTGGTGATATTCCAGCGTCTCCTTCGACATATAGGGCTGGAGCGCCTCATAGGCGTAGGGGAGTTCAGGCAGGGTGAACGACATTGACGACTCCTCAAGTGACGGAATGCGGCTAAGTGACGGGTTGGGCCCAAACGGGGCGGCGTCGAAGGGCTCGGCGACCCTTAACTAGAACGATGGATGCGGCGCAGCAACCTTCTTTCGGCACCTCGCGCGGTCCTTTCCGGTGTTTGGAAATTTATGCTTCTTTAATGCATTTCGATCGCAAATCGTTCGCCGAAAGCAAATCGTCCGCGCTGAGTCGCGGATTGCGGGAAGTTCGCCTATTGTCCAGACAATCGCGTTTCAGCGCTGCGAGGAGCCATTTCGCCCGAGCAAGAAGCTGAAATTCGGGAGCCGGCCGCGCCGTGATGGCGCGCTTGGATGCATGAAATGAGCTATGTCGTTCTCGCCTTCGGCCTTTTGCTCGCGGTCTGCGGCGCAGCCTCGATTTCCTTTGGCTATGGCATCATCGATGTCGAGCGGGGCTGGGCGAGCGTCATCGCCGGCGCTGTGGCGGTGTCAGGCGGAGTCGTCACCATCGCGCTCGCGCTGATCCTGCATAGTCTTGCGGGCCTGCGCGCGCTCATCAAGGCCGAACGCGGCCGTCTGGGGAGCGCGCCGCCGCAGGCCGACGCGATGGACATTGGAGCTTTCGAGCCTGACGCGGCGCCTGAGCCCGCCGCGGCGCTCCCCTCGTCTCGCGAGGCCCGCGCCGCCGCGCCCGAAGCCGAAGCAGTCGCCGCTCCTTCGCTTCAGTCCGCGCAAGCCGGCCGGCAGGCGGCGCCGACGACGCCTGTCGCCGAGGCCTCGATCGAAGATGTGCGCCGGGTGGTCGCGCAGACCATCAGGCGCGCCACAGCGCAGCGTCGCGCTGAAACACCGTCGCCCGCGCCGGAGCTCGCACCAGAAGTCGCGGTCGTCGAAGCGCCGCCTGCGGCAGGGGCGCCGTCGCGGCGCCGGCCCGGATCCGCCCCCTTCGGGCTGCCGCGCGCGCTCGACCTCAAAGACATCGCTCCGCAGCATTTCGCCGGCGCGCGCTCCGATGTCGCCGGCGCGCCGGAGCAAATCGAGGCCGCGCCGCCGCGACCCGTCGGGAAGCCTCAACCGACGCGCCGCGGCGACGACAGGTTCAACGTCATCGGCAGTTATGAATCCGAGGGCACGGCCTATGTGATGTATGCCGACGGATCGATCGACGCGCGTTCGGACCTCGGCGCGTTTCATTTTTCGTCGATGGCCGAACTCAAGGCCTTCATGGAATCGCAAAGGCGCGGCGAGCCGTAGCGGCGGCTCAACGCTTAAGGATTTGGCTTCAAGGCGCGGCGAAGTCGCCTTCGGTGCAGGCCAGCGCGAAGGCGTATTGCAGGGCGACCTCCTCGAGGCGATCGAAACGGCCCGGGGCGCCGCCGTGGCCGGCGCCCATATTGGTCTTGCACAGGATTGGTCCGCCGCCCGTCATCCGCGCGCGAAGCCGCTGCGTCCATTTCAGCGGCTCCCAATAGGTGACGCGCGGATCGGTGAGGCCGCCGAGCGCCAGCACCGGCGGATAGCGCTGCGCCTTCACATTGTCATAGGGCGAATAGGAGCGGATCGTCGCGAAGGCGTCCGCATCGGCGATCGGATTGCCCCATTCGAGCCATTCCGGCGGCGTTAGCGGCAGATCGGCGTCGAGCATAGTATTCAGCACGTCGACGAAAGGGACATCGGCGATGACGCCGGCGAAAAGCTCCGGCGCCATATTGGCGACCGCCCCCATCAGCATGCCGCCGGCGCTTCCGCCCTGGATGACGATGCGCCCTTGCTTGGTGAAGCCCTGTTCGATCAGATGGCGCGCGGCGGCGATGAAGTCAGAGAATGTATGCGGCTTATTGGCGAGCTTGCCGCCGGTATACCAGCGCCAGCCCTTTTCGGTTCCGCCGCGAATATGGGCGATCGCCGAGATGAAGCCGCGATCGACGAGGGAAAGCCGCGTCGCGCTGAAGGACGCCGGCGTCGGATAGCCGTAGGCGCCGTAGCCGTAGAGCAGGACGGGCGCGTCGCCGCCTGGCGCAAGATCGCGCCGGTGAAGGATCGAGATCGGCACCAATTCGCCGTCAGCCGCCCGCGCGAACAGCCGGCGCGTCACATAGGCGGCGGGATCATGCCCTGACGGGATCTCCTGACGCTTGCACAGGACGCGGCTCTGCGTGACGAGATCATAATCATAGGTCTCGGGCGGCGTCGTCATCGAGGAATAAGTAAAGCGCAGTTCCTGGGTCTGGAAGTCGAGGCGCTCCCTGATCGAGAGGGAATAGGCTTCCTCGGCGAAAGAGATTTCGCGCTCGTCGCCGGTTTTAAAACTGCGAATGACGATGCGCGGCAGACTATCCTCGCGTTCGAGGCGGACGAGATAATCCGGGTACAGCGAAAGGGCGACGATCATGCGCCCGGCCTTGTGGCCGATCTCATCGATCCAGAACGCCTTGCCAGGCGTTCCAAGCGGCGCGCTGGCGATCTTGAAATCCTCGGCGCCATCGGCGTTGGTGCGGATATAGAGCCGATCGCCGCGATGCTCGACTTCGTAACGCAGGCCCGGTGCGCGCGGCTCGATCAGGCGCGGCTTCGCGGCAGGATCGGCAAGGTCGATGAGATGGCATTCGGACGAGTCATGGTCGCTGACGCTGACGATGGCGAAGGCGCCGGACTGGCTGCGCCGGATATGCAGAAACCAGCGCGGATCGAGCTCCTCGAAAATGACCGCGTCGCTGGCGGGGTCGGCGCCGAGCTCGTGCCGCAGGATCGCCGCCGGCCGGTGGTTCTCATCGACGCGCACGTAATAAATCCGCCGCGAATCCGCGGTCCAGACGAGGCTGCCGTCGGTATCGCGCACGACATCCGCGCCGTCCGCGCCAAGGCGAAGATCGCGGACTCTGATTGCGTGAAGCTCGGAGCCATTGTCGTCGGCGCTCCACGCGAGTTTTGCGTGATCTGGCGAATGGCGCGCTTCGGCGATGTCGAAGAAAGCCTTGCCCGCGCCCTCGGCGTCGCCGTCGAGAAGCGTCTCTTCGGCGCCGCCCGCCTCCGCTGCGCGGCAGAAGATCGGGTGCTGCCCGCCCGAATTATGCCGAACGTAATAGAGCCAGGGCGGGTCGCGCAGCGGAACCTCGGCGTCGTCCTCCTTGATGCGGCCGCGCATTTCCCTGACGAGCGCCTTGCGCAATTCCTCATAGGGCTTGAGCACGGCGCTCGCGAAGGCGTTCTCGGCCTCAACGAGGTGACGGATCGGCGCCGGCAGGAGAGCCGGGTCGCGCAGGACCTCCTGCCAGTTCGCTGCTTTGAGCCAAGCATATTCGTCCTCGATCGCGACGTCGTGCACGATTTTACGCAGGGTCCGCTTTTCGATGGCGGGCGGAGGTTCGGGAAGCCTGTTCGACACTCTTCGCCTCTCTTATGCTCGGCTCTTCCACCGACGACGTGGGCGCCCTCGGCCATGATCCGCCGACCCTGACGGCGTTCGTCTTTTCGTGATGATCCCCGGGGGCGGAAATGTCTCGACGCCCCGCGCCGACGCCTGAGACCGCAAGCGCCGCCGTCGTTCGAGAGTCGTTGCTTGAGCGTTCAATGTCGTTTCGCCCAAGCTCGGCTTGCAGCTGCAAAGTTATTCAATCCCAGGCGACGCGGCAAGCCGGAGCCGCGCCGTTTTTCGGCGCTTTTGCCGGCGATTATAAGCGCTTGCGGGCTGTGCAGAGGAAACTGGCTTCACCATGCGCCTTTATTCAGCTTTGCATTGATCTGCTCGAAGCCCGAGCATCTTGCCTTTTTTTGCTAGCTCCCAATAAAGTTTGTTCTTTGCTACTTGCGGTTACGTTATTTCAGTCTTAGAAAAGGGAAAGGGTTCCTAAGAGTTAATTCGAGGGGATCGATTAAAAGAACTTCTGTCTGATGCGGTTTTGTCGCCTTTTGACGGAAATGTGGTTTTCGCATCTGATCCATGTTTCCGCGGTGACGCCTTCTACTCGGGATATTGAGCGCCATGAGCGAAACGTCAGGTTCAAACAGTTACATCGAATTGGCCGCCGACATCGTGTCAGCCTATGTCAGCAACAATTCCGTGCCGGCGAGCGATCTTCCTTCCCTCATCAACGAGGTTCATTCGGCATTGTTGCGCGTCACCTCCGGCGTGGTCGCGCCGACGGTCGAGACGCCGAAGCCAGCGGTGCCGGCCAAGAAATCCGTCACTAACGACTTCCTCGTCTGCCTTGAAGACGGTCGGAAGTTCAAATCATTGAAGCGGCACCTGCGCACGCAATACAATATGTCGCCAGACGAATACCGGGAGAAATGGGGCCTTGCGCCCGATTATCCCATGGTCGCGCCGAACTACGCGAAGGCCCGCTCCAATCTGGCCAAGCAAATGGGGCTCGGACAGCAACGCCGCCGCGCCTAGAGCAATGTCGGATTAGATGGAATCGCTTTGCAATTCCATCCTGATGAAGCAGTTCGCGGGTTTAGGCTGATCGCCGTAAGGCGAACGTGGACCAGGCGGGATGAGTAAAAGCTGCAACGGCTTTCCGCGCACGTATCCCCGCTCTTGGATTCTCATTGCGTCCTTGATTTTGGATTGCTGCTATCCGAAGTCATCCTGATCTGGCCGACTCCCTCACCGCTAGTGTCGCCCGCGGCAGTTATCCATGAACGCCCGGGACCCGGCTGCGCGTCGCCGACGATCAGGCCCGCGCCGCGTCTCCACCGACCTGCGCGCCCGCGAGGCGGGCGTCCGACTTGATGCGCTCGACCATCGCGCGCACGCCGTTGCTTCGCTGCGGCGTCAGATGCGCGGAAAGGCCGAGCGCGCCGAACAGTTCCTGCGCGTCGGTCGTAAGGATCTTCGGCGCCGTTTGTCCGGAATAGAGCGCAATGATCAGCGCCACGAGACCACGCACGATATGCGCGTCGCTGTCGCCCCTGAACGTCAGGACCGGCTCGCCCGATGGGTCGACGCCCGTGTGCGTCTCAAGCCAGACCTGGCTGGCGCAGCCGCGAACCTTGTTGACATCATTATGCGCGGCTTCATCGAGCGGCTCCAGCGCGCGCCCGAGCTCGATCAGATAGCGGTAGCGGTCGTCCCACTCCTCAAGATAGGAAAAATTCTCAACGATCTCGTCGATGTTCATCACGGCCCGCGGCGGCTCAAGGGGAATTTCCTTTTATAAGGGGGCGCTCGCCACAGAGCCATTGAAAAATCGTCGCGGGGCTCGCCTCACCGCGGCGGCGGGTTTGCGAGCGCCGCCTTGAGCAGACCGGCCAGGGACGTTTTGGCCTGGCTGCCGACCTCCGCCCGCGGACTGGCCGGCGCTGTCTTGAACAGGCTTGGGGACGGCGCTTTGGCCTGACTCGCCGACGGCGCCTTGATTTCGCCGGGCCCCAGACCGGCGGCGCCCGCCATATTCGCCGCCTTGTCCGCGGCGAATTGATCAAGACGCACCGCGGCCTTGAGACAGGCGAGCGGCGAATCCGTGCATATTTTCGTACTGTCCGCGCGCGCCTTGCCGATCGCGGCGCCGATGGCGTCGCGCGTTCTCGACCAGATCGCCACCGGCGGCGAAGATTGAAGCCCGGAATCCTCAGGCCAGGGAAGCAGGGCGAATACGATCGAAAGCCAGAACGCGGCGCGGATCAGAAACCACATGGATTCCTCCTGGGGTGACGATCCCGGCCTTGGATCACGATGATTCTGGAGCCGTATCGATCCAAAATCTTGAAGGCGATCAATTCCAATAGACCAGGGCCGGATGCGAGCGGAAAAGCGCCGCCCTTCTTCATCGCGCTTTAAGCGAAATGTCTTAAAATCCGTACAAGCCAACAGCGCCGAGAACGTCGCGGCTGACGCATCGCCGAAAGGGTTTCTACACCATAGCCAGAGTTTCGCCCTTCGCGGCGCCGCGGAGGCGGCAGTTTTCGGCTTCAGTGGCGCAAGCGGGACACAGCGATTTAGGGCGAACTTAAGACGCGGGCGCCACCTTCGCTTCGAACCCGCCGCGGCATGGACCGTGGCGAAGCGCGGAGCATGTCGTGGGTTATTCCTTAAGCCTCGCCGCCGGCCTCGAAACCTGGATCGCGGCTCTTTATCGGGCGCCGATCGCTGTGCGCCTCATCGCCGCCTTCGCCATCGCCTCATTCGCCGTCGCCGACGGCCTTGGCTCCTTTGGGGACGACGCCTTTTTCGTCATCGCCGCCGTCGCGCTTGGGATCCTGACCGCGATGGTCGTCGGCCGCCGCGAGAGCCGGCGCCGCCGCGTCGCGCTGCTTGAGGCTGAACGGTTCGGCATTCTCACCGAGACCATGGGCGACGTCGTTGTGACGCATGACCGTTCGGGCGCCGCGACCTCGGTCAGCCGCAATTGCGAGGCATTGTTTGGCCTGCCGCCGGCGGAACTTATGGGGCGGGGGTTCTTCGAGCGCGTCCATGTCGCGGACCGGCCTGCGTTTCTGAGTGCGATCGCCGAGGCCTGCGCCGGCGGCGAGACCGTCAACGCCACCCTGCGGCTGCGCACGTCAGGCCTCGTCGATCGCGGCCCCTACGCGGAGCCGGTATTCCTCTGGCTCGACATGCGGGCGCGCCGCTGCGCCGAGCCCGGCCGCCGAGTGGGCGCGGAGCAGGGGCGCGGAGTGGGGCGCCGCGCGGCGCGCGGTCATGGCGCGATCGCCATCTTCCGCAATATCAGCGAGGCGAAATGGCGCGAGGAGGAGCTCGTATCCGCCAGGGCCCGCGCCGAGGAGGCGAGCCTCTCCAAGGATCATTTCCTCGCCAATATGAGCCACGAGCTGAGGACTCCGCTCAACGCCATCATCGGCTTTTCGGAAATTCTCGGCAATGTGGAGCTGGCGCCGGACGATCCCGCAAAGCAGCGCGAATACGCCGGCATCATCCATCAATCCGGGCAGCATCTTATTTCCGTCGTGAACTCGATCCTCGACCTTTCCAAAATCCAGGCCGGGGCGTTCGAGCTGCGGCCCGCCCCCTTCGCCCTGCGGCCGCTGATCGATTGCTGCTGCGACATGATCCAGCTTCGGGCGCTCGAGCGCGGCGTCGTCATATCGCGCGCCTGCCCAGACGGGCTCGACGAGGTGGTCGGCGACCGGCGAGCCTACAAACAGATCCTCATCAATCTGCTCTCCAACGCGGTGAAGTTCACGCCGGAGAGCGGTAAGGTGTCGATCACCGCGCAGGCCGAGGCCGCATCCTTGACGCTCGTCGTCGCCGATTCGGGCGTCGGCATCGATGCGCAGGACCTCACCCGCATCGGCAGCCCGTTCTTCCAGGCGAAAGGTTCGCTCGACAGGCCCTATGAGGGGACCGGGCTCGGCCTTTCGATCGTGCGCGGCCTCGTCGGCCTGCATGGCGGCTCCATCGCCGTCGCCAGCGAGCCCGGACAGGGCACCTGCGTCGTCGTCCGCCTGCCGATGGACTGCCGCTCGGCCCAAGAGGCCGCGCGGACCTGCGCCGGCATCGAAACCATTGCCCGCTATCGCCGCGGCGATGATCAGCGCGACCTCCTCCAACAGATCACGGTGAAGAAAATTGCGTGAAGCTCTCGCCGCCGCCAATCATGACTACATGCTGACCGAGCCGGCACAGCCGAGGCCGCGGGCAAAACGCGCGCGGCCGCAGGCGAAACGCCGCCGCGTCGGCCTCTCGGCGCTGAAGGCGCGGCGCGTCCTCGGCATGGCCGCCGGCGCGCTCTGCGTCGCGGCGCTGGGCGGCATCGCGTTCAACGCGCTATCACTGCAGAAGACGCGCCACCCGGCGCCCCTCTTCGCCCATGCACCGACCGTTCTCGTCGAAAAAGGACCCGTGGCGAGCGAATTCGCCGCCGCGCCGCCCCCGGCGCCGCCGCCGAGAGCCGAACTGGCGGCTCCCCCGCGCGCAGGGGAAGTCGCCGCCGCAAAGCCGGCCGTCGCCGAGAAAGCCGCGGTCGCCCCCGCCCATGCCGTCCCGGTCGAGGCGGCCGACGCCACGCCGCGCGACGCGATTTCGCAATTGCTGCTCGGCAAGCCGCACGAGGCCGAGCAGGCGCAGCCTCAGGCGCCGGCCGCGCCATCGCGGATGGTGATGACGGCGCAGAAGGCGCTCGTCAAATTGGGCTTCGTCCTCAAGGCCGACGGCGTCATGGGCGGGACGACGAAGCAGGCGATCGAGCGCTACGAGCGCGACCATCATCGCGTCAGCAACGGCGAACTGACCCCGGCGGTGATGCGCAGGCTCGCCGCCGAGTCGGGTGAGCCGATCAATTGAAGCGACTAATGAAAAAGGCGACCATGCCGAGCATGGTCGCCTTCAGGCGGAGCCTCGCTAAATAAGCCGCTCCAGCTGGCGGAACAGGAAGAACAGCAGCGCCGAGAGGGCGATGGCGCAGGGCAGCGTCAGCACCCAGGCCATCGCAAGGGCGCGGATCGTCGACATCTGCACGCCAGAGCCGTTGGCGGCCATGGTTCCGGCGACGCCGGACGAGAGCACATGCGTCGTCGAGACCGGCAGGCCAAAGCTGTCGGCGGCGGCGATCGTTCCCATCGCGACGAGTTCGGCGGCGGCGCCCTGGCCATAGGTCAGATGCGTCTTGCCGATCTTTTCGCCGACGGTGACGACGATGCGCTTCCAGCCGATCATGGTGCCAAGCCCGAGCGCGACCGCGACCGCGATTTTAACCCAGTCAGGAATGAATTTCGTCGCACTGTCGAGATTCTTCTTATAGGCGGCGAGGGTCGCGAGGTCGTCCTTGCTGAGGTCGCTCGCCTTGTCCTTCTGCAGCACGCGGATCGCCTCGGAGGCGAGATACATGTCATTGCGGGTGTTTCCCGCGGCCGCCGCCGGAATCTTCGCGATCGAGCCATAGTGCTGCACCTGGTCGGCGATGTCGCGGATCAGCGCCGCCAGCGAAGGGAACGTCCCTTCGTTGATCTGATGCGTCGTAATATACGCCGTGACCGCCGGGCGCGGATCGCCGATGACGTCATAGCCCGCGGCCTTTGCGTCGACGATCTTCGAGGCGGCCTCCGAATGGGCGATGAAGCTTGTGATCTGGCTCTCCGGCATGGAGCGGTTCAGCGCATAGGCCGTCGGCACGGTGCCGATCAGGATCAGCATGATGAGGCCCATGCCCTTTTGCCCGTCATTCGAGCCATGCGCGAAGGAAACGCCGGCCGAGGTGAAAATCAGCAGGGCCCGGATCCAGCCCGGCGGCGCCGCATTGGCCTTGGGTTCCGAATAGAGGGCCGGCGCCCTGATCAGGAACTTCATGATCAGCAGCAGCGCCGCGGCGCAGACAAAGCCGACAACCGGCGAGAGCAGCAGCGCGTAGCCGATTTCGGTCGCCTTGCTCCAGTCGACGCCCGAAGTGCCGTCGCGGCCGCGCATCAGCGCGTTGGCGACGCCGACGCCGATGATCGAGCCGATCAGCGTGTGCGAGCTCGACGCCGGCAGGCCAAGCCACCAGGTGCCGAGATTCCAGATAATCGCCGCGATGAGCATCGCGAACACCATGGCGAAGCCGGCCTCCGAGCCGACCTGCAGGATCAATTCGACTGGCAGCAGCGAGACGATGCCGAACGCGACGGCCCCGGTCGACAGCAGAACGCCAAGAAAATTGAAACAGCCCGACCAGACGACGGCGACCGGCGCTGGCAGCGAATGCGTATAGATCACGGTGGCGACGGCGTTGGCCGTGTCGTGAAAGCCGTTGACGAACTCGAACCCGAGCGCGATCACGAGAGAAAGGCCAAGAAGCACAAAGGGAAGCACCGCGGTCACGGGCGTGCCGGACGCTGCGATATCCCGATAAATGCTGAAGGCGGTGAAGAAAAGCCCGAGCGCGATGACGGCGAAAAAGATGAGAAGGGCCAGCGGCGACATAGGCTTGTTGAGATCGGGCTTCGAGCTTACGCTCGGCGTCGCCAGAACGTCTGGCGAGGATAGCGATGTCATGGACGTCTCCTCGTTTTCGCGCCGCGCCGAAACCTGTCGCCGCAAGGGCCGGCTGCTGGGCTGTTTTCGTAGCTTTGGCGAGCGACAGTTTCATGACTTCGAGGACGAAAGCGACCGCCGAGGCGAATGTGCGCGATCCGGCGGGCGCAGACGCGGCTGTTCGAATTGCGCTTAGCGCCGCCACGGATCAGATAGGCGCGGGACGCCTGAAGCCAGGAATGGAATTGACATGCAGGATCTGATCGCGCGCGTTTCCGCCGCGGCGGGCGTTGAGCCGGAGGTCTCCGAGAAGGCGATCGGCGCGATATTGGCCTTCCTGCGCAAGGAGGGGCCGAAGTCCGACATCGATGAATTATTCGCCGCCGTGCCGGGCGCAGAGGCCGCGGCCGCCGCTGCCGAGCAGTCCGGCGCCGGCGTCCTCGGCGGCCTGATGGGCATGATGGGCGGCGGACTCATGGGCCTTGCCGGACGCCTCGCGGGCTTTGGCCTCGACATGACGCAGATGCAGGCGGTCGGCCATGAAATCTTCGCCTATGTGAGGCAGAAAGCCGGCGATGAGCGCGTACGGCAGGTCGCCGCCGCGATCCCGGGCCTCAGCCAGTTCCTGTGACGGCGCATTTCACTGCGGCGCGGGCTCTGGTTCGCAGGAAATCGCCTTAACCCGCTGTTCGGCCTCGCTTCGCTGGCTTGGAAAGGCGGCGAGCGAGTTGACGAGCACGAACCCCTTCGTGGTCGGCGCGACGAGGCGCAATTCCTGCGGAGCCGGTTCGTCGTCATCGGTCTCCGCCTCGAGATCGTCAAGCTGCTCGGCGGTCAGCAGCAGCACATCGATCCTGCCGCGCTGCGCCGCGCGGTCGGTCATCGAATAAAAGACGTCCCCGGACGTGGTGCGGAACGACAGGGTCAGCATTCGATCGCCGGCGATTTCGCCGCTAAGGCGCATCGGATTATGAGTGAGGTCGAACAGGCATGCGCCCTGCGCGAGGGCCGGATCGGAGAAGGGCGCCCATTCGGCGCCGGGGCCAACGCGCGGCAATGGCGTCATTCCGGCGGGCCTGGTCAAAGCGGCGACCCGGCCGAAAGGTCCATTGCGCGCGAGTTTCGGCAGATTGAAGACGGCGAGGATATGAACGATTCCCGCGACGCACAGGATCGCAAGGCACCAGAGGATCGCGGCGAAGAGGCGATCGAGCCCGCTCATCGGCAATAGCCCCTGACGATGACCGGCAGGTTCGCGGGCTCGAAGGCGAGCGCGCCGGCGCTGAATTCGGTTTCATAGAGGCGCAGGACTAGGATGAAGTCCTTGCCATAGGCGAGCGGCAGCCAGTTGCCAGGCCGCGCGTTGTGCGAAAGCGCGATGGAGAAGCCGCCATCCGCCGCGCGCAGGAGTTCGCTTGACGTGAAGCCGTTGCGGCCGGCCGGATTGGCGAACAGGCGGCCTCGCGGCGTCATCGCGGTCAGCGTCCAGTAGCGCGCCTGCGGCGTCTGCCCGCTCACCGAATAATCGCAGGTCCCGTCAAGCTTGCCGCCGGCGCTGTCTTTCTGCGCGACGAAGCTGACGCCTTCCGATGCGCCGAGCGGGATCTCGCCTGAACGCGTGAGCTGCGCGCGCAGATAAGGGTCGATATTGGCGTCGCCGGCCCTCGGCCAGGCGGTCCATGGGCCGGCGTTGACGGCGCCGAAACCGACGCCCCCGCGCAGCGCCGCGAAGGTGACGCCTAGCCCGATGAGAACGCCGACGACGCCGACGAGCAGGAATTTGCCGATCAGCGCCAGGCGATCGCGCAATCGGTATTCAGGGAATTTCTCGACGAACGCGTCCAAGGCGGGATCTCAGCCGCCGGGCAGCGGCGCCCGCGCCGCGCTAGCGCCGGCGTCCTCGCGCCCCTTCTGCGCCGAGGTCATTTCATCCGCGATGGCGCGCAGCACCTCGGCGGTGCGCGACGACAGCATCGCGGGGCGCTGCGAAACTGGCGCGGCGGCTGCCGAAGCGCCGGCGGGCGGAGCTGGCGCGGCGGGCGCGGGACGTCCCGGCAGCGGCTTCAATTCGATGCCCTGATGCGCATAGGCCATGATGTCATGCCATGTCGCGGCGGGCAGCGAACCGCCGGTCATGTTCTCCATCGGCGCGTCGTCGTCATTGCCGAACCAGATGGCGCCGACGTAATTGCCGGTGAAGCCGATGAACCAGGCGTCCTTGTAGCCGTTGGTGGTGCCGGTCTTGCCGGCGACTTCGACATTGTCGAGCTGCGCGCGTCTGCCGGTGCCGGCGAGGACCACCTGCATCAGCATCGAATCCATCGTCTCGATCGTATCGGCGGGCGATGATCTGCCGCGGCGGCGCGGCGTCGCGGTCATGGCGATAGATCACCTCGCCGCGGCTGTTGGCGATCTCGACCGCGGCGTAGGGCGGCGCGCGGATGCCGCCGTTGGCGAAGGTGCATAGGCCGAGGCCATATCGACGACGGTCACTTCGTCGGCGCCGATCGGCAGCGAGACCGTATCGACGAGCGGCGTCGTAAGGCCCATCTCGCGCGCGGTTTCGACGATCTTGGCGCGGCCGCGCTTGGCCTCCTCGAAGACATTGTTGTGGCCTGGAACCGAGATCGGCCTCGCCAATCGCGATCGACAGGCGGACGGCGACCGTATTCAGCGAATGCGCCAGCGCCGTCATCAGCGGCAGCGAGCCCATGTAGCTATTCTTGTAATTGTGCGGGCACCAGTTGCCGATGCAGATCGGCGCGTCGACGACGATCGTCGTCGGCTTGAACTTGCCGGTCATCAAGGCGGTCAGATAGACGAAAGGCTTGAACGAGGAGCCCGGCTGGCGCAGCGCGTCGGTGGCGCGGTTGAACTGGCTCGCGCCATAATCGCGCCCGCCGACCATCGCCCGCAATGCGCCGGTCGGATCGAAGATCACCATGGCGCTTTGTTTGGCGTGGTAGCTCGGACCGGACTGGCGCAGCTGAGTCCTCGATCGTCGCGTCGGCGTGCTGCTGCAGGCCGAATCGAGCGCGGTGCGCACCGTGAGCACGCGGTCGTCGCCGAGCATTTCGCCTCGCTGAGCGGCTTCACTTCATCATAGGCCTAGTCGAGATACCAGTCGGGGCTCGCCGCCTGATTGCGCGTCGACGGGCGTCGCCGGATTGCGCTGCGCGGCGTAGATCTGGCCTTCGGTCAGATAGCCGGCGTCGACCATGTTGTTTAGAACGTCGTTGGCCCGCGCGCGCGCCGCCGGCAGATTGACATGCGGCGCATATTTGGTCGGCGCCTTGAAGAGGCCGGCGAGCATGGCGGCCTCGGCGAGCGTCACGTCGCGCACCGATTTGCCGAAATAGAATTGCGACGCGGCCTGCATGCCGAAGGTGCCGCCGCCCATATAGGCGCGATCGAGATAGAGCTGCAGAATCTCCCGCTTCGGCAGATGGAATTCGAGCCAGAGCGCGAGATAGGCCTCCTTGATCTTGCGCTCGAGCGTGCGCTCGTTGGACAGGAAAAGGTTCTTGGCCAATTGCTGGGTGATGGACGAGCCGCCCTGCACCACCGTGTCCGCGCGGGCGTTGACGGTCAGCGCGCGCAGGGTGCCGATCAAATCGATGCCGAAATGATCGAAGAAGCGCCGGTCCTCGGTCGCGAGCACCGCCTGGATCAGATATTTCGGCAGGTCTTCGAGCGGACACCGAATCATCGTGCTTGATGCCGCGCCGGCCGACTTCCTGGCCGTAGCGGTCGAGAAAGGTCACGGCGAGGTCCTGCTTTCTTCAGCCAGTCGTCCGAAGTCTCCTGAAACGCCGGGATGGCGAGCGTCAGCGCGACGAGGCCGGCGCCGATGCCAAGCGTCAGCGCCTCGCTGGCGAGCTCCGTGAGGACGCGGCGAAAGCCGGCGATGTGGAACCGGTCCATGAAGGCGGAAAAGGCGGCGTAGCTCTGCTGCGTCCACGCGCCGGCTGCGTAGAGCGACGAATCGACGAAAGCGTCGAGCGCAAGCAGCGCCTGCGCCGCCCATCGCCAAAGCTTCGTCTCCCGCAGATCATCGAACACGTTTCATCGCTCCAGAAAAGAACCGCCAGACCAAAGCGCAGTTTAGCAAGCCCTTGACGAATGTCATAGGGAAGCGCAACCCGAGGCATCAGACTTGGCCCCGATGACGAAATGGTCTTAAGCATGCCGCAGCGCGCCGAGGCGCCTTTGCCGGTCGACGCGCCGGTCGACGTCCCCGAGCCGTCGGCGCCGCTCCCGCACGGCGAATCGCCGGCGCCCGCGGCGGCCGAGGCGGCGCCGTTCTGGCGGCGCAAAACGCTCGACGCCATGGACAGCGCTGAGTGGGAGAGCCTTTGCGACGGCTGCGGGCGCTGCTGCCTCGTCAAGCTCGAGGACGAGGACACCGGGCGGATTCACTTCACCGATGTCGCCTGCAAGCTGTTCGACGCCGAAGCCTGCCGCTGCGCCGACTACGCGCATCGCCGCCGCAAGGTGCGCGACTGCCTCAAGCTGACGCCGCAGACGGTGCGGAGCCTCACATGGCTGCCGCCCTCTTGCGCCTATCGCCTGATCGCCGAGGGGCGCGACCTCGCCTGGTGGCACCCGTTGGTGTCAGGCTCGCCGGCGAGCGTGCATGAGGCCGGCGTATCGGTGCGGGGCAGGGTGGCGGCGTCCGAGACCGAGGTCGCCCTTAACGATTATCCTCGCCATATTGTCGCCTGGCCGGGCAAATGGCCGCGCCCCGCGAAGCAGGGGCCGGCCGCGCGCCGCGCGAAGACCGCACGGCGCCGCCGCGGCGCGCAGGTCTGACTGGGCGGGTCTCGCTTGGCAGATCTGACTCGAAAACGCCGCTCGCCGCCGCGCCGGCTTGATGCGGGGATTGCGGAAAAAACGAGGCGGATTGGGTCGCCCGACGCAGAATGCGTATCGCAGATTGTGCGTCAGGCGGCGTTCGCGCGCCATGATCTGCCCCCAAACATGCGATAGCTTGGCCGAGAGTTAAGTCGGATCAGGGCCCGCATTGATGCTCCCGCATCGCCACATCGACAGGGAAATCCGCTTCGGCGCACAAAATTACGCCCCGCTGCCGGTCGTGCTCGCGCATGGGCGCGGCGCGCATCTCTACGACACCGAAGGACGCCGCTACATCGACATGATGAGCGCCTATTCGGCGGCGAGCTTCGGCCATCTGCATCCCCGCCTCGTCGGCGCGATGCAGCGACAGCTGGAGCGGCTCGACATCGTCTCGCGCGCCTTTCATACCGACAATCTCGGCGCCTTTTACGAGGATCTGGCGAGCCTTTGCGGCCTCGACGCCTGCCTCGTGATGAACAGCGGCGCCGAGGCGGTTGAGACAGCCATCAAGGCGGCCCGCCGCTTCGGTTATGACGAGCTCGCGATTCCGGCCGACAAGGCGGAGATCATCGTCGCCGCGGGGAACTTTCATGGCCGCACGACGACGATCATTGGCTTTTCCGACGATCCGGCGTCAAGGCGCGGCTTTGGCCCCTTCGCGCCCGGCTTCGCCGCTGCGCCCTTCGGCGACGCCGAGGCGATCGAGGCGGCGATCGGACGCCATACGGCGGCCATCCTGATCGAACCAATCCAGGGCGAAGCCGGCGTCCTCGTTCCGCCGCGAGGCTATCTCGCCAGCCTAAGGCGCATCTGCGACAGGCACGGCATCCTGCTCATCTTCGACGAGGTGCAGTCTGGCTTCGGCCGCACCGGGCGCAATTTCTGCTTCGAACATGAAGACGCGCGGCCCGACGGACTGATCATCGGCAAGGCGCTCGGCGGCGGATTGATGCCGGTGTCCGCGTTCGTCGCGCGGCGCTCGCTGATGGACGTTTTCGACCCGGGCAGCCATGGCTCGACCTTCGGCGGCAATCCGCTCGCCGCCGCCATTGGCCGCGAGGCGATCGCGCTGCTGCGCGACGAAAATCTGGCCGAACGCAGCCGCATTCTCGGCGAAATTTTGCTTCAGTCGCTGCGCGCCCTCAATCATCCGGCGATCATCGAAGTGCGCGGCAAGGGGCTCTGGGCGGGCGTCGAGCTCGATCCCGACATGGTCAGGGCCAAGGACGTCTGTCTCGCGCTGATGCGGCGCGGCGTGCTCGCCAAGGAGACCCATGAGAGCGTTCTGCGGCTGGCTCCGCCGCTCGTCATCGCCGAAGAAGATCTCGCCACGGCCGTCGCCGCCTTTCGCGCCGCGCTCGATGATTGCGCCGTCCCCGCCGCGCGCTACGGGCGATGAGGCCTAAAGGCCGGCTTGCGCTGCGCGGACCTTCCGCAAGCCGCCGCCATTGCGGCGCGAAACGGCCCGCGCCCTTATATGTTCGCCATGAATATCTGCCATAGAAGTCGCCGGCGCCGCCGACTGCGTTCGCATGAGCTTATCGCCAGGGGGTCTCGTCCGCGATGACGTCTGATATTGGGCGCCCGGTTTTCGCCGCTCCCTTTGCGCCGCCGGACGAGCCGATCGCCGCCGCGCTGCTGAAGGAGGCTGCCCTCGGCGCCGGGGCGGAGGCGCGCATCGATGAACTTGGCGAACATCTGATCGCGGCCGCGCGCGGCGCGAAAACCGCCCGGATCGGCGGCATAGAGGACCTGCTTCGCGAATATTCGCTCTCCTCGGAGGAGGGCCTCGCTCTGATGGTCCTCGCCGAATCGCTGCTGCGCGTGCCGGATTCGCTGACCGCCGACCGTTTGATCGAGGAAAAGATCGGCGCCGCCCGCTGGAGCGCTTCGGTCCCGGAAGCCGGGCCTCCTGAGCCGGAGCCTCTCGTCGTCGCCGCGGCGGCGTGGGCGCTCGGCACTACCGCCCGCATGATCGACAAGGGCAAGACCGCCGAAGGCGTCATCGCCGCCGCGGCGCGGCGGATCGGCATGGGCGCGCTGCGCGCGGCCGCCCGGCAGGCGATGGCGCTGATGGGGCGCCATTTCGTCTTCGGCGAGACCATCGAGGATAGTCTGCGCCGCGCCGGCGCGCGCGATGCGAGGAAAACCCGTTACTCCTTCGACATGCTCGGCGAGGGCGCCCGCACCGGCGCCGACGCGGCGCGCTATTTCGAAGCCTATGCGCACGCGATCGAAATGATAGGTCGCGCGCGCGGGACGGCCTCTGATCCCGGGCGGCTCGGCATTTCAGTGAAGCTCTCCGCGCTGCATCCGCGCTTCGAGCCTTTGTCCCGCGCGCGCGTTCTCGCCGAGCTGACGCCGCGCGTCGTCGATCTCGCCGGCATGGCGAAGCGCTACGATCTGCATCTCACCATCGACGCGGAGGAAGCTGACCGCCTCGAGCTTTCGCTCGCCGTCATTGACCAGGCGCTCGACGACGCGTCGCTTGACGGCTGGGATGGCTTCGGCCTCGCGGTGCAGGCCTATCAGAAGCGCGCCGGCGCCGTCATCGATCATGTCGCGGCGCTGGCCCGCCAGCATCGCCGCCGGCTGACCCTGCGTCTCGTCAAGGGCGCCTATTGGGACGCCGAGATCAAGCGCGCCCAGGAGCGCGGGCTCGCCGACTATCCGGTGTTCACCCGCAAGGCGATGACCGATCTCAACTATATCGCCTGCGCGCGCAAAATGCTGGCGCTGCGCGGCGCGATCTATCCGCAATTCGCGACCCATAACGCGCTGAGCGTCGCTGCCATCGTCGAGATCGCCCGCGGCGTCGAAGGCTATGAGTTCCAGCGCCTGCACGGCATGGGCGAGGATCTCTACGCCGGCCTTCGCGAGCGCTATCCGGCCAGCGTCTGCCGCATCTACGCGCCGGTTGGCGCGCATGAAAATCTACTCGCCTATCTGGTCAGGCGCCTGCTTGAAAACGGCGCCAACTCCTCTTTCGTGTCGCGGCTTGGCGATCGCGCCGTCGCTTCCTCCGAATTGCTGCGCCGGCCGCAGGCGATCATCGAAGATGCGGCGCACGCCCGCGCCTCGCTGCCTCTGCCGCGCGACATTCCCGCGCCTTCGCGCAAGCTCGCGGCTGGCGTCGAATTCGGCGACGCGCTGGCGCTCGATGCGCTGGTCGCGAGCATCAGTGAGTCGCCCGAAGCGCGGCGGGCGGCCGCGATCGTCGCCGGCGCACGGGGGCGCAAGGCGGACGTCCCCGGGCGAAAAGAGCGTAAGGTCATCTCGCCCATCGATGGTTCGACAATCATCGGCGCCGTCGCTGACGCAGCGCCTCGCGGCCTGCCCCAGGCGATGGAGAAAGCCAACGCCGGCTTTCGCCTCTGGTCCCGCACGCCCGTTGCGCGCCGCGCCGCCTGCCTTGACGAAGCCGCGCGCCGGCTCGAAGCCGAGGCGCCGCGCTGGCTGCGCCTGCTTCAGGCCGAAGCCGGCAAGACGCTTCCCGACGCCGTCTCCGAATGGCGCGAGGCGATCGACTTTCTGCGCTATTACGCCGCCCTCGCGCGGGAGCGCTGGGGTTCGCCGCTGGCGATGCCGGGGCCGACCGGCGAGGACAACGCGCTGCATCGCTCGGGGCGTGGCGTTTTCGTCTGCATCAGCCCGTGGAATTTTCCGCTCGCCATCTTTATTGGCCAGGTCGCCGCGGCGCTCGTCTCAGGCAATAGCGTGTTGGCCAAACCCGCCGAGCAGACGCCCCTGATTGCGGCCGACGCCGTCGCCCTGCTACACCGCTGCGGCGTTGCCGAAGATGTTTTGCAACTCATACAGGGCGATGGCGAAACCGGCGCCGCGCTGGTCGCCCTGCCTGGCGTCGCCGGCGTCGCCTTCACAGGGTCGGCGGTGGTGGCGGCGAAGATCAACCGCGCGCTGGCGGTCAAGGACGGGCCAATTGCGGCTCTCATCGCCGAGACTGGCGGAATCAACGCGATGATCGTCGACGCGACCGCTCTGCCGGAGCAGGTCAGCGATGATGTGATCGCCTCGGCGTTTCGCTCGGCGGGGCAGCGCTGCTCGGCGCTGCGCCTGCTCTGCGTGCAGGAGGATGTCGCCGACAAAATGATCACAATGATCGCCGGCGCCGCGCGCGAGCTCAAGATCGGGGATCCGCGCGACATCGGCGTCGATATCGGCCCGGTGATCGGCGCCGAGGCGAAGGCCGCGCTCCTCGCCCATGTCGAAACGCTGCGACGGGAGCCCGCCGCCATCCTGCATTTTTCCGGCGAGATTCCCGAAAGCGCGCCGGAGGGCGGCTATTACGTCGCGCCGCATATCTTCGAATTGCCGGCCGTCTCGGATCTGAAGGCCGAAATCTTCGGGCCGATCCTGCATGTGGTTCGCTACAAGGCGGCCGAGCTCGATTCCCTGCTCGACGCCATCGAAGCGCTGGGCTTCGGGCTGACGCTGGGCGTCCATTCGCGCATCGAGGGAACCATCTCGCGCATCCTCGACCGGCGCCTCGCCGGCAATTGCTATGTCAACCGCAATATGATCGGCGCCGTCGTCGGCACGCAGCCGTTCGGCGGCTTCAACCTGTCGGGCACGGGACCGAAAGCCGGCGGCCCGCTCTACCTCGATCGCTTCGCGCTGGAACGCACGGTCACCATCAACACCGCCGCCGTCGGCGGCAATGTGGGTCTCATCAACAGCGTCGAATGAGCAACTGGAGCGGCGGACGGCGGAATCGCAGCCGCGGCGCAATCCCTTGAGCGCCGGATCCTTGCCGAGACGGTCGCCGCTTTGTGGCAGACGCCTATCCCGCGAGCGTCTCGGCGAGCTCGCGAAACGCGTCCTTGCTCGGCGGCGATTTCGGCGACTGCGCCAGCGCCTTGTAGATTTTCGGCACCAGCGCGACGGCCTGATCAAGTTCGGCGTCATTGCCCTCGCGATAGCCGCCCATCAGGCGAAGATCGCGCGTGTCCTCGAAGCGCGCGATGAGCCCGCGCAACCGAATGACGAGGCCCTGCTGCTCGCTGGTCCAGGCGATCTGCGCGAGGCGCGAGATCGAGCCGAGCACATTGACCGCCGGAAAGCGCCCCTCGTCGGCGATGGCGCGATCAAGCACGATGTGGCCGTCGAGCGTGCCGCGCACGGCGTCGGCGACGGGATCGTTGTGATCATCGCCATCGACGAGGACCGAAAAAATGCCGGTGATCGAGCCCTTGCCCTCTTCGCCGGGGCCGGCCCGCTCCAGAAGCCGCGGCAGATCGCTGAAGACGCTCGGCGCATAGCCGCGCGCGACGGCCGGCTCGCCCGCGGCGAGGGCGACGTCGCGGGCGGCGTGGGCGAAGCGCGTCACCGAGTCGACGATGAGCAGCACCGAATCGCCGCGGTCGCGAAAGAACTCGGCGACGGCCATGGCGGTGCGCGGCGCGAGCCGGCGCATCGTCGGGCTCTCGTCGCCGGTGGCGACGACGGCGACGGCGAGGGCGCGATTCGCCGCCAGCGCGTCGTCGAGGAATTCGCGCACCTCGCGGCCGCGCTCGCCGACGAGCGCGATGACCACGGCGTCGAAGTCGCGCGCGCCCGCGAGCATGGCGAGGAGGGTGGATTTGCCGACGCCGGAGCCGGCGAAAATGCCGATGCGCTGGCCGGCGCAGATCGGCGTGAAAAGATCGATGACGCGGATCCCCGTGCGCAAAGGCTTGACGACGCGGGCGCGCCGCATCGCCGGCGGCGGGGCGGCGTTGATTTCAACCAGCCGCTCGCCCTGCGGGAGCGGCCCCGCGGCGTCGATCGGAGCGCCGAGCGCGTTGATCACGCGACCCTTCCAGCCCGGATGCGGCGCGAGGCGCAAGGGTCCTTCGCGCGTCACCCTGGCGCCAAGGCTCGTCAGCGTATCGAGCTCGAACGCCTTGATGCTGGCGCCCTGCGCGTCGATGCGCACCACCTCGGCGCGATGGCGCGATCCGTCGGCGTCGAAGCTGACGCATTCGCCGAGCTTCAGAAACGGCGACAGCCCGGCGATGCGCGCATGCGAGGATGAGACTTCGGCGACGGCGCCGCTGATCCGCACGAGCGGCTCGGCGGCCGCCTCCGCCACGCAATGCGCCAGCCAGGCGAGCGCATCGCCCGCGGACGCAACGCTCACGAGGATGAGCCGAGGGTCTTGATGGCGTCTTTCAGCGTCGTCTCGGAGCCCTCGGTCGCCGAAGAGATGCTGTCGAAGGCGCGCGACACAGTAATGAGCTTCGTCATTTCAAGCATCGGATTGACGTTCGAGCCCTCGATGAATCCTTGAGCCACGCCATTATTGGCGAAGTCGAGTTCGGCGGTCGCCGGCTTGTCGCTGATAACGCCCGAATTATTGTAGCGTTTGAGCTTGGCCGATTCGCTCAGCGTGAAGACGCCGATGGCGCCGATCTGACGGCCGTTTTGCGAGATCATTCCGTCCTGTGCGATGATCGGCGGTCCGCCGTTCGAATCGAGCAGGAGCGCCGAATTGCCGGCGTCGAGCACCGGATAGCCATCGACGCTGACGAGGGCGCCGGACTCCTCCATTCGCATGCGGCCGTCCCTCGTATAGACCACGCCGTTAGGCGTCTGCAGCGCCAGCCATCCTTCCCCCTGGACCGCGACATCGAGCGGATTGTCTGTCCGCATCGGCACGCCCTGGCGGCGCGAGATGAAGGATTCGCCCTGCGAAGCGAAGTGGACGGGATTGTCGCCGGCTTTCGAGACGAGGGATTTAAAGTTGACCTCCTCGGCCCGGTAGCCCGGCGTGCTCTGGTTGGCGATGTTGGCGGCGATCGTCGTCATGCGGCGGTCGACCGCGACGGCGGCGGATAGTGTGACATAGAGCCCGGATTGCACGAATCATCCTCCCTGGGGCAGGCTGGCGATGCTCAGCAGCAGGCTTTGGCTGATGCCCGGCGTCGTCACCAGCATGGCGTTGCTCGGCGTCGCCGACACGCCGGTGGGATTTGCGAGTCATAATTTGCCGTGAAGCGCAAAATCAGTTGGTTCAGATAGGCCGGCTTTTGCAGATCAGCGATATTGACGAGGCCGGCGATCGTGTTCGCCTGCTGGTCGATCGGCTCTTCGGACATGTATTGGGAGAGCCCGTAGGCCGTCTCCACGACTTTCAGAAGTGTCTGGTCGCCAAGGATGCCGTAGGCGCTGGTGATGTTCGGCGCCATGCGCTTGAAGTAGAGCGCCATCTGGGCGCCCGGGCTGGACTTGCCGACGTTCGTCTCCAGCGTCTGTTCGTCAAAACTGCTGACGGTCGTCTGCACCGTCGAGGCCGCACTCGTCGTCGCGGCGCCGTTCGCCGCGAAGTTGAAAGCGGTGGCGAGCGCCTTGTAGCGCGGATCGTTCAATGTGTTGGCGAGGGCTGTGCCGCTCGATACGCCCTGCGTCAGGACCTCGCGGATGAGCCCTTTGGCGTAGGTCATGCTGCCGAGTCCAAAGGCGTTCATGACGTAATTGTAAAGCTGGCTGTTGTTCAGAAGGTCATTGACCGTTTTCACCTTGCCGATATTCGCCTCGAAATATTGCGTTTGCCTCTGCGCGCTCGGCGAGTCCACCGCGTTGGCGAGGCTTTTCGAATAATTCTGGGTCAGCATCGTAAAATATTGGGTCGAGGTCAGCATGCCGTCATCCTCAGAACGCGGAGGCAGTCTTTTCCCAAGGCCTTGCGCGGAACTGACCGCCGCCTTGCGCGCGCTGATTCTCGCACGCGGCGCGCAAAATAAATCCCTTCCCAATCCCTTGCATTTGATCGATTGGGTGCGAAAGCCGCGCGGCGCGCGGCCTCACGCGTTCGGGACAGGAATCGCCATGCCCATAGTCAACATCAGGATCGCCCGCGAGGGCGCAACGCCTGAACAGAAGGCCGCCCTCATCAAGGGCGTGACCGATGTGCTCGTCAAAGTGCTGAACAAATCGCCCGCGGGGACCTTCGTCGTCATCGACGAGGTCGATCTGGAGAACTGGGGCGTCGGCGGCTTGCCGCTCCAAGCCTACAGGCGACAGCTGTCCGAAAAGCGATGACCAACGGGCCTCAGGCGATCGTGCTTTCCGGCATTTCCATCGGGCCGCCGTAATAGCTTATGTAGCGCTCTTCGATGTCGGCCAGCGGCATGATGGTGAAAACGTCGATGGTGCCGAACCTTGCGTCGATCACCGCGCCGTCGCCGAATTTCGCGCCGACGCGCAGATAGGCCTTGAGCAGGGGCGGCAGGGCGGCGACGCTGCGGCGCGCGTCGATCGCGTTTTTATCGAGGATGTCCATCCGGACGGCGCGCCCCGCGACCGGCCTGACGCTCCACTCCGGCGGCGCGGACGCCTGGTGATGCAGCAGGCTGAGCGGCAGGGCGAGCGGGCGCGGATCCGTGCCCGGCAGGCTGGCGCAGCCGATCAGCGCGTCGATGCGGTGGTGTCTGGCATAGACCCAGAGACCCCGCCACAAGAGCTCGATGGCGCGCTTCGAGCGGTATTGCGGATGCACGCAGGAGCGGCCAAGTTCGAGGAACCGCTTGTCGGCGTGCCGCGCCAGCAGAGGCGCGAGGTCGAATTCGCGCTCGGTGTAGAAGCCGAGATTGCGCTCGGCGACGTCGCGCCGCAGCAGGCGATAGGTGCCGACGATCTTTGGCTTCGGCCGGCCGAACCGGTTGACCCGGTCCGTATCGATGACGAGCAGATGATCGCAGAAGGCGTCGAACGGGCAGATGTCGCGCCTGACCAGCGCCGCGGCCTGACTGGAGCTTGCGCCGCCTTCCTCGAAAAACACCTCGTAACGCAGGCGCTGCGCCCTGCGGATTTCCTTTTTTGTTGTCGCCAGCCGGATTTCAAAGGGGCCGAAGCGTCCAAGAACGGGCGGCAGGCCGTCGAGATCGCGGATGGCGCGGCGCGGCTTTCTCGGCTGGGCGGAGGCGTTCGCGTTTCCGCTGAAAGGCGTGCCGAGAGACCACATGACGTATCGAATTGCAGGAGAGATCAGATGGTCAGGCTAGGGACGCGATGCGAAGCTTTGATGACGCGGCGCGAGCCGGCGGCGCCGCGAATTGATCGCCCCTGTCATGAAACTGCCAGCCTGGAAGGGTAGATAACGTCGATTCGCTTTCAGGACCCGGGCCGTCATGGCAGTTTTGCGCCTTTTCGTGATCGGTCTGACGCTCATCATCTTTTTCACCGTCGCCGTTCCGCTGCAATGGATCGCGCTGCGCCTGCGCTGGCCGGGCGGCGCGGCGATCCCCGTCCTTCTCTGCCGCGTCCTGATCCGGCTTTTGCGGGTGCGCCTTGAGGTCGAAGGCGCCCCCGCGCGCGATCGGCCGCGGCTCGTCGCCGCCAACCACATCTCCTGGATCGACGTCCTGGCGCTCACCAGCGTCGAGCCCCTGTGCTTTCTCGCCAAGCGGGAGGTCGGCGCCTGGCCGTTCGTCGGCTCTTTCGCCCGGCTGCAGGGGACCGTTTTCGTCGATCGCGCGCGCCGCCGCTCGATTCCCGCGGCCAATGGCGCGATGGCGACGCGGATGTTGGCCGGCCGCTCGGTGCTGCTGTTTCCGGAAGGCACCACGGGTCACGGGCTTTTCCTGCGCAAATTCCACAGCTCCCATTTCGCCGCCGCGCGCGATCTGCTCGCCGGCGCCGTGGATGTCGACAGCGTCGCCGTTCAGCCGGTGGCAATCTCCTATTCGTCGTCGGCGGCGGCCTGGATCGGCGACGCCTTCCTGCTGCCGCATGTCTGGTCGGTGCTGAAAGGCGCGCCGTTGCGCTGCGGCCTCATTTTCGGCGAGCCGCTGCGCTATGCGCGCGGCGCCGACCGCAAGCAAATCGCGCAAACGGTCGCCGCGCGCATCGCCGTGATGCGGGCCGCCACGGATGTTTCCGGGGAAGAGAGGTCCGCCGGCGCCCGCGCGCCTACGCCTGGACCCTCACCGATCGGCGCGTGAGGCGGCGCAGGCGATCGACCGCGGCTTTCAGGCGGCGCTTACGGCGATATCCTCCGGTTAGGACGCCCGGCATGACGCAACGCCGCGGCCAAACGCAAGATCATCGCGCCGACGATCAAAAGAAAGAATGGCAGATAGGCGACTTTGAAAGGGAAAACGAAAAAATTATAGGCGAAAACGAGCGCGACATATTCCATAACCGACACGCGCATCCATCGCCAGAGGTGGGGATTGATCGCTTCGCGCAGGCGTTTGATGGAGAAGGCGGTCAAAACGAAAATTCCGCAGACGCCAATTATCTCTGCGATGATGATCGGGCTGGCGACAAAAGCGTGGCCGAGAAAGTTAAAGTACCATATGGCGACGCCGAGATGGACGGTCAGCGTCGCGGCGAAGGCAAGGCCGAACTCCCGGCCGCGGCGGGCGAGGCCCTCGAACGCCGACCCGAAAAGCGTCGCGAGCGCGCCGCCGGCATAAGCCGCGAGGAAGAACAGGAAGGCGAGGCGCGCCAACGCCCGCAAGGCAGTGACCGCGCCCTTTTCGTTCGGCCCGAGGATCGCGAACACCAGCCCCGTCATAGCGAGGGCGGCGCAAAACGCCGTAACGATCCAAAGTCCGGCTCCAGCCCGATCGCGCATCCTGGTGCTCCCGCCCGCGCGTTGGTCCACGTTGGGCGAAGGTAATCGCAGCCGCGGGCGGCGCCAATACTTGTCGTGGCCCCGGCGCCTGCGCCGCTGCTCGGTCCCGGCGGAGGCGCCTCAAGGCGGCGTTATTCGCTGCTCTCGGTCTCGGAAAACAGCTGAAACTGCGTTTTCTCGCGTGGCGGCTCGGCCAGCCCCAGATGCCGGAACGCGTGCGCCGTCAGCATGCGACCGCGTGGGGTGCGCTGCAGAAAGCCCTGCTGAATGAGATAGGGCTCGATAATGTCCTCGATCGCGTCGCGCGGCTCGGATAGCGCCGCGGCGATGGTCTCGATGCCGACCGGGCCGCCGCCAAACGAGAGCGCGACCGTCTCCAGAAAGCGCCGGTCCATCTGGTCGAGGCCGATGGCGTCGACGTCGAGAAGCCGCAGCGCCTTGTCGGCCACAGCGCGGGTGATTTCGGGATCGCCGTCGACGGCGGCGAAGTCGCGCACGCGGCGCAGCAGGCGTCCGGCGACGCGGGGCGTGCCGCGCGCGCGCTTGGCGATCTCATTGGCGCCGTCGCGGGAGATCGCGATCGACAGGACGCGGGCGCCGCGCGTCACAATGCGCTCAAGCTCCTCGACCGTATAGAAATCGAGCCGGATCGGAATGCCGAAGCGGTCGCGCAGCGGCGTGGTCAGAAGGCCGGCTCTGGTGGTCGCCCCGACGAGGGTGAATTTGGCGAGATCGATCTTGACCGAGCGGGCGCCTGGGCCTTCGCCGATGATGAGATCGAGCTGGAAATCCTCCATCGCGGGATACAGGATCTCTTCGACGGCCGGATTGAGGCGATGGATTTCGTCGATGAAGAGGACGTCGCGTTCTTCGAGGCCGGTGAGCTGGGCGGCGAGATCGCCGGCCTTGACGATGACCGGTCCCGACGTCGAGCGGAAATTGACGCCGAGCTCGCGCGCGACGATCTGCGCGAGGGTGGTCTTGCCGAGGCCGGGCGGCCCCCAGAACAGAATATGATCGAGCGCTTCGCGGCGCGCCTTGGCCGCCTCGATGAAGACTTTCAGATTGGCGCGCGCCGCCGCCTGCCCGGTAAAATCGGCAAGGTTCAGCGGACGCAGCGACGTTTCTGCGTCGTCTTCACGCGGCTCGGGCGCGACGAGGCGGCGGGAACCAACGGCCAAGAATAGCGACCCCCTTAACGAATCGCCATCCTAGATCATTTCGCGGCGATGAACAGGCGAAGCCCCCGGCGGCGCGCCTCACCGCAGAAGCGACTTCGCCTTGCGCACGGCGTCGAAGGCGACCGGAGGCAGCAGATATTTCAGCGTATTCATGAATTTCTCGCGCGCCGGCGCCTCGGTGATCTTGGCGAATTGCGTCGTGTGGAAATTCAGGTCCTCGCCGTCGGCGCGTCTATTGCTATAGAAATAGGCCGCCGCCGAGCGCCGCGGGCGCCCATTCGGCGCCGCGACTGGATTTGGATGTCCGTGCAGGCTTTTGGAGGACTGATAGAACAGGATGGAGCGTCCGAATTCGGGGACGATCTCGACGGCGGGCGCTTCTTTTTCGGGGTCCTTGAGCTCAAGGGCGCCGCCATAGGAGGGGCGCCAGTCCTTGTTCAGATAGGTGATGAAGACGAGGCGATTGTCGAGATGCGTCACCGAATGCTGGTTGAAATCGACATGCATGGCGAATTTGCCGTCGGTCGGGATTTCATGCAGCCCGCCGGCGTAAAGCGCCGGATCGGTGAGCAGCCCCTCTATGCCGCTGACCCGCTCCAGAAAATCGACGAACCGGCCGGAATAGATCGTGTCGAAATAAAGCTGGCTCGCGGTCCCGAGCCGCGTTTTGGCCGCCGAGCCGCGCTTATATTCATTGGCGTTGTCGAAGCGGCGCCAGTCGCTCCAGTTCAGCCGATCGAAGTCCGCATAAACCATGTCGAGAAGCCGCGGCGAAAAAAGGCCCTCGAAAACGATATGCGGAAACGGCTTCACGGCGAGAAACGCCTCGTGCAGCGCTTTGACCCTGTCAGGCGCCAGAAACGCCTGGTTCACAATGTCATCGAGGCCAAGCGGCTCGCCGTTGATGATGATCTGATCGCCCGTCGGCCTTGCGTCGCCGGTCGCGGACGGGGTGATCGTTGAGGCCTCGGACATGGGCGATGATCCCTTTGGCGACGCGCAATACGCAGGCTCAGCGCCGCGGAAGCCCTTGCAGGGCGATCCTGGCGCAGCGCTCGAAAAGAGAACCCCGGCTGATCGCGCGGAAAGGCGAACGCAGCGCTCGATGACGAGCCTCGCCAAGCATCATTACAGCAAAAGGCCACAAAAAATCAAGCCTGTAAGCCTGCATGACGCCTTCCGGGAAAAGGCGGCTTTTTCATACGCGCGGCAGAACAAACGAACGAAGGTCTCTCGACCCAAAGCCGCTCGCGTGTCGGATCCCGGTCGGCGGCGATGCAGCTTTAGCTGGCGGCCCGGAATGTTTCGCCCGACAGCTCCTGGCGCGCCTTGTCGAGCTCCTCGGCGTAGCGGCGCAACAGATGCGCTTCGGTTAAAAGGCCAATGACGCGACGGTCCGTCGCATTGTCGACGACGGCCAGCGCCTCGGCTTCGCTCTGCTCGAAGATCTGCGCGGCGGTCTTGACGTTCATCTCGGCGACCAGGAATTGATCGGGCAGGCGCGCCGGCGACGCGAGGTCAAGCTCCGCATCCTCGCCGTTGGCGCTCATCAGATGGACGTCGGGAACGAAGATCATCCCCTTGTAGCGGCCGACCGGATCGATCGCCACAACCCATTGCGCGGAGCCGAGCGCGAAACGCTGCATGAATTCGGCGATGCGCATGTTGGATCTTGCGATCTCGACGTCGGTGCGCATCAGGCGGCCGACGGTCAGATCGCGCATCCAGCCGACGTCCTGCGCGCTGCGGATCGATTCGCCGCGCAGGTGCAGGCGCCAGGTCGCGAAAGAATAGCCAAAGCAGCGGCGCACGATGACGGAGACCAGCGTCGCGACGGCGAGCAATAGAAGGCTCAGCGAAAAATCCCCGGTGGTCTCGAGGGCGAGAAAGCTCATCGTCAGCGGGCCGCCGACGATGGCGACAGCGAGAGCCGTCATGCCGACGGCGGCGCCGATCACGCCGTCCAGCGCGACCGAGGGAAAATAAAGCGAGATGGCGCGGCAATAGAATTCGCCGAACAGCGCGCCGAGATAGAGCGAGGCGAAGAAGAGGCCGCCGCGAAAGCCGGAGCCGATCGAAATCATCGAGGCGACGGCCTTGACCGCGAGGGCGAGGCCGATGGCCGAGAGGGCCGGCGCGGCGGCGTGGAAAAGATCGATCGTCGCGCCGTGGCCGGACGAAAGGGCGGCGGGCGTCGCCAGCGCGAGGGCGCCAACGAGGACGCCGCCAATCGCCGGCTGCAGCGCCATCGGCAGGCCGGACCAGCGAAAAAATCCCTCGACAGCCGCGACCCCGCGCATGACGGCGATGCCGATGGCGGCGCAAAGCGCGCCAAGCAGCGCGAGCAGCGCCATGTCGAGGTCGGAAAGATGCGCGGCGCCGACCGCGAGTTTTGCGAATTGGCTGCCGACGCCGAGCGCGCGCGCCGTGAAAATGCCGCCGATCGCCGCGGCGCCGATGGGCGCGAGGCCGAATGGCGTGTAGGCGCCGAGAATGATTTCGAAAGCGTAGAATGCGCCGGTTAGTGGACCGCCGAACGCCGCCGCGATCGCGCCGGCCGAACCGCAGGCGACGAGCGTGCGCAAATCGGCCCGCCGCAGCCCCAATTTCGCGCCGATGAAGGAGGCAAAGCCAGCTCCCATCTGCGTATAGGCGGCTTCGAGGCCGACCGACGCGCCAAAGCCGTTCGAGATGATCGTCTGCGCCGTAATCGTCATGCTGTCGACGAGCGACATGCGCCCGCCGCGCAGCGCGTTGGCCTCGATCGGATCGACCGGACGGTCGGGTCGCCATTTACGCAGATAGATGCCGGAGACGCCGAGCAGCAGCCCGCCCGCCAGCGGCGCGAAGGCGCGCCAGCGCGGCTCGATCCTGGCGAGGGCGCTAAGATGCTCGCTGCCGAACAGCCAGAAATGCAGTGAAAGCGAGGCCTTCAGAATGCCGGCGGCGAAAAGGCCGGCCAGCGAGCCGCTGAGAAAGCCGAGGAAGATCAGGCTGATCTCTTCGCGACGCAGCAGCGTGCGGAGCCTTCCGGCGATTTTTTGAAGCAGCGACGGCCCTATTTGCGCGCTCTTGGCATCGGCCATCGACAAATGAACCTCAAAGAACGGGCGGCGGTTGCGGAAGTCGCTTCGGATCTCGCAGTATCACCACAAAATCCCGCCGCTTCCCGAATCTTGCGCTGCGCCCGCCGCGCCTTTATAAGCCGCGTTGCGTCCCTTCCGACACCCCTGGAGGCGAGGGCGCATATTCTTTTTTAAAGGACAGCAACATGGCCGAGACCAAGACTCTCGCGGCCACGGTGCGTAGCGGGATAGGCAAGGGGGCCGCCCGCAGCGTTCGCCGTGAAGGCCGCATACCAGGCGTAATCTATGGCGGCGGCGATCCCGCCGAGCCGATCGCGCTCGATTTTCGTGAATTGAACAAGCTCATCTATGCCGGGCATTTCCTGACGACGCTGTTCGAGATCAATGTCGACGGCGCGAAGCAGCGCGTCATCCCGCGCGACTATCAGCTCGATCCGATTAAGGATCTGCCGCTTCATGTCGATTTTCTGCGCCTGAAGCCCGGCGCCAGCCTGCGCGTTGAAGTGCCGGTGCATTTCCTCAATCAGGAGATCTGCCCCGGCGTCAAGAAGGGCGGCAGCGTCAACATCGTTCGCCACTCGGTCGAGATGCGCGTTCCCGCCGACGACATCCCCGAGGCGATTACGGCCGATCTCGCCGAACTCGACATCAATGACTCGCTGCATCTCACCGCCCTCGCCCTTCCGGCCGGCTGCAAGCCGACCCAGCGCGAGCGCGATTTCACCATCGTGACCATCGCGGCGCCGCTGGTCGTGCCCGAAGATGCGGCGGCGGCGGCCGCCGCAACGGCCGCCGCCGCGGCTCCCGCCAAGGGCGGCAAGGCGGCTCCGGCCGCCAAGGCCGCGTCCGCCGCGAAGGCCGCCCCTGCCGCCGCCGCCGCGCCCGCCGCGCCGGCGAAGAAGAAATAGCGCTACGCGCGGGACAAGGCCCGTCTCTTTAATTGTAAAGAGGCGGGCCGATCGCCTGCGACGCGCGGTCAGGCGGAGGCCATGATTCTTTTCGTCGGCCTCGGCAATCCCGGCAGGGCCTACGCCGGCAATCGCCACAATATCGGCTTCATGGCCGTTGAGGCCATCGCCCGCGCCGCCTCGGCGCCGGCCTTCCGGGCCAGGTTTCAGGGCCTCGCCAGCGAGGCCGCGCTCGCCGGCGAGCGCGTCGTGCTGCTGCTTCCCCACACCTTTATGAACGAGTCGGGCCGCGCGGTCGGCGAAGCGGCGCGCTATCTCAAGATCGAACCGAAAGACATCGTCGTCTTTCACGATGAGCTCGATCTGCCGCCGGGCAAGGTCAGGGTCAAGATGGGCGGCGGCAACGCCGGGCACAATGGCCTGAAATCCATCACCGCGCATATCGGCAACGACTATCGGCGCGTGCGCATCGGCATCGGCCATCCGGGCGACCGCGCGCTTGTCCATAATTATGTGCTGGGCGATTTCGCCAAGGCCGACGCGCCCTGGATCGAGGCCCTGTGCGGTTTCATCGCCGCCGGCGCGGCGCTTTTGGCCAAGGGCGAGGACGACGCCTTCCAGACCCGGATCTTCCGCGACATGGAGGCGGCCGGGCTACCCTGAGGCCTCAGCTCTGGCGCTGGATCATCATCGACTTGATGTTGGCGATGGCTTTGGCCGGGTTCAATCCCTTGGGGCAGGTTTTGGCGCAATTCATGATGGTGTGGCAGCGGTAGAGGCGGAACGGATCCTCGACATTGTCGAGCCGCTCGCCGGTCGCTTCATCGCGCGAATCGATCAGCCAGCGATAGGCTTGCAACAGCACCGCGGGGCCAAGATAGCGGTCGCCGTTCCACCAATAGCTCGGGCAGGACGTCGAACAGCAGGCGCAGAGAATGCATTCATAAAGACCATCGAGCTTGGCGCGGTCTTCCGGCGACTGCCGCCACTCCTTTTCGGGCGTCGGCGATTTGGTCTGCAGCCACGGCTGGATCGAGGCGTGCTGGACGTAAAAGGCGGTGAGGTCCGGCACGAGATCCTTGACCACCGACATATGCGGCAGCGGGTAGATCTTCACCGCGCCCTCGATGTCATCGATCGCCTTGGTGCAGGCGAGCGTATTCGCGCCGTCGATATTCATCGCGCAGGAGCCGCAGATGCCTTCGCGGCAGGAGCGGCGGAAGGTCAGCGTCGGATCGACCTTCGACTTGATCCAGATCAGCGCGTCGAGAACCATCGGCCCGCAATCGTCGCGGTCGACGAAATAGGAATCGATGCGCGGGTTGCCGCCGTCGTCCGGGTTCCAGCGGTAGATGTCGAATTCGGTCACCCTCTTCGCGGCGGGCGGGTGCGGCCAGCTCTTGCCGGGGAGGGGACGCGAGTTTTTCGGAAGAGCGAATTCGACCATTCTGGTTTCCCGGCCTCAAGAGTAATTTCGGCGGCGGACCTACGCGGCGTTCAATACACCCGCGCCTTCGGCTCGATATATTGCATCTCGTTGGTCATCGTGTAGGTGTGCACAGGGCGGTAGTCGATCGTCACCGTGCGCGCGTCGGGGTCGATCGAGGCCAGCGTATGCTTCATCCAGTTCACGTCGTCGCGCTGCGTGTAGTCTTCCCGCGCATGGGCGCCGCGCAATTCGGTGCGGTTGCCGGCGCCGTCCATGGTGACCACCGCCTGGATGATGAGATTGTCGAACTCCAGCGTCTCGACGAGATCGGAGTTCCAGATCAGCGAGCGGTCGGTGACGCCGACCTGGTCGCGCGCGGCCCACACCTCATGGATCAGCTTCGAGCCCTCTTCCAGGGTTTCGCCGGTGCGGTAGACGGCGCAGTTGTTCTGCATCACCTTCTGCATACGCAGCCGCAATTCGGCGGTCGGAATGGCGCCCTTGGCGTGGCGGAAACCATCGAGACGCGAAAGCGCGCGGTCGGCGGAACCCTCCGGCAGCTCCGGCTGTTTCGCGCCCGCCGTCACGATCTCGGCGGCGCGCATGCCGGCGGCGCGGCCGAACACCACGAGATCGATCAGCGAATTGGAGCCGAGCCTGTTCGCGCCATGCACGGACACGCAGGCGGCTTCGCCAAGCGCCATGAGGCCGGGCACGATGACGTCGGGATCGCCATCCTTCTTGATGACCACCTCGCCGTGGTAGTTGGTCGGTATGCCGCCCATGTTGTAATGCACGGTCGGCAGTACAGGGATCGGCTGGCGGGTCAGATCGACGCCGGCGAAGATCTTGGCGCTTTCCGAAATGCCGGGCAGCCGCTCGTGCAGAATCTTCGGATCGAGATGATCGAGGTGGAGATAGATGTGGTCCTTGTTCTTGCCGACGCCGCGGCCTTCGCGGATCTCCATCGTCATCGCGCGCGAGACCATGTCGCGCGGCGCGAGATCCTTCACGGAGGGCGCATAGCGCTCCATGAAGCGCTCGCCGACGCCATTGGTCAGATAGCCGCCTTCGCCGCGCGCGCCCTCTGTGATGAGGCAACCCGCGCCATAGATGCCGGTCGGATGGAATTGCACGAACTCCATGTCCTGCAGCGGCAGGCCGGCGCGCAGCACCATGGCGTTGCCGTCGCCGGTGCAGGTATGCGCCGAGGTCGCCGAGAAATAGGCGCGGCCATAGCCGCCGGTGGCGAGGATGACGAGCTGGGCGCGAAAGCGATGGATCGTGCCGTCGTCGAGCTTGAGGCACACGACGCCGCGGCAGCGCCCATCCTCCATGATGAGGTCGACGGCGAAATATTCGATGAAGAATTCGGTCGTTGTAGCGCAGCGCCTGGCCGTAGAGCGTGTGCAGCATGGCGTGGCCGGTGCGGTCGGCGGCTGCGCAGGTGCGCTGCGCCGGCGGCCCCTTGCCGAAATCGGTGGTCATGCCGCCGAACGGCCGCTGATAGATGCGGCCGTCCTCCGTGCGCGAGAAAGGCACGCCCCAATGTTCGAGTTCATACACGGCGGCGGGCGCGTTGCGGCAGAGATATTCGATCGAATCCTGATCGCCGAGCCAGTCCGACCCCTTGACGGTGTCGTACATGTGCCATTTCCAATTGTCCGGCCCCATGTTGGCGAGCGAGGCGGCGACCCCGCCCTGCGCCGCCACCGTATGCGAGCGGGTCGGGAACACCTTGCTGATGCAGGCCGTGCGCAGGCCCGCCTGCGAGCAGCCGACGGTGGCGCGCAGCCCCGCGCCGCCGGCGCCGACGACGATGACGTCGAAGCTGTGATCGGTGATCGGATAGGCGGCGCCGATCTTCGAGGGCGCCGCGCCGCCGTTCAACGTGCCGTTCAAGGCCATTCTGTCGCCTTTCGAATTGCTTTCAGATGCGCCGCATGTGCGAAAACCCGTCCGCGCCGCTCAGGGCGCGCCGGCCGACAGGCCGAGTTTGAGGGCGGCGAAAACCAGCGCGACGCCAAGCGCCGCCGAGAACAGGAAATTGCCGACGAGCGCCCATTCCCTGGCGTGGGGCGCATGAATGTAGTCGTCGATGATCGAGCGCATTCCCGTCTGCATGTGGGCGATCCCGGCCAGAATGAACAGAAGCAGGATGATCGCCCGACAGGGCTGCGCCAGTTCGGCACGCGCGTCGGCGTAATCCTTGCCGACCAGCGACAATGCGATCCACACGACGGCCAGCGTCAGGGGAACCAGCGCGACCGAGGTGACATGCATGCGCCAGGCGTCGGCGACGCCCGATTTCGCCGAGCCAAGGGAGCGTGCGCGGACGGCGCCGCGAACCTTTGCTTCGTCATGCGTCATGATCGTCAAGGGTCCTTCAAACGAGCAGGCCGCCGCGGGACGGCGGACCTCAAAAAGGTTCAAACGAGGGCGATGATCCACACGAGCAAGGTGAGCGCGCCGCCGCCGATCAGCGTCGCCTTGGCGAGCCATTCGCGCTCTGGATCGTCGAGGCCGTAGCCGGCGTCCCAGATGATATGGCGCAGGCCGCCGAGAAGATGATGAAACAGCGCCCAGGTGAATCCGAACAGAATGAGCTTGCCGACGAACGAATTGAAAAACCACGACGCCGTCGCGAAGGGGCCGGGCCCGCTCGCCGCCGCGATCAGGTACCAGGCGAGAAGAAGCGTGCCGCCATAGAGCGCGATGCCGGTGATGCGGTGGGCGATCGACATCATCATCGTCAGCGTCGGACGATAAATCTGCAGATGCGGCGACAGAGGGCGGCGGCTTTCGGGCCGGCTGAGATTGGCCTCGACCTCTGTCATGAAAGCTAAATCCGATCTTCGTGAATGACGCTTAAGCTTCCATTAACGCAAAGCGCGGTGGCGGGCAACGCGATCGGCCGGAAATTTGACCCACGAACTTACGCGAAGGCGCGCCGCCTTTGCTTATTGCAAAAAGCGCGGGCGCGGTAGAAGAATGGCGGGAATTCGGGAAGCCCCGGGCGGCCGCAGCCGCGTCGGCCTGCCCGGCCGCGACGGCGCTTCGCAGCCAGCGCGTTGAGGGTTGCGTTTCGGGGGGTGCGTTATTGAGGATTTTGCAAGGCAGAACCGCCCGGCGCAACGAGTTTTCCCTTGTCCGCCGCGGCGGCCGGACCCTTGTCGTCCACGTTAGCGCCCGGGCGGCGTTCCGCCCCGCCGCGGGGTCGGCGCCGGCGCTGGGTTTGGCGCTGGTCCTGGGACTGCTCCTGACGCTGCTCACCCCGGCCGGGATGGCCCGCGCGGCGTCGGGCCGGATCACGATCGAATCCGGCGGCCTCGCCCGCAGCGCCATTCTCGTGCAGAACCGTCGCCTCAAACAGGCGCGCCGGCCGCTCGTCGTCGTGCTGCGCAGCACCGGCGACAAGGGCGCCCGATTGAAGCGCGTCTTCGGCCTCGGGGAAATGGCCGGCTCGGCGGGGCCGGTTTTGGTCTATCCCGATCCCGTCGGCAGCCGTTGGAGCGACGGGCCGGGACCGGAGGCGGCGCGCGACGGCGTCTTCATCCGCGATCTCATCGCCAAGCTGGTCTCGGACGGCATCGTCGACAGGCGCAAGGTCTTCATCGTGGGCATCGCCAATGGCGGCTTCACCGCCTTCAGGCTCGTCTGCGACAACGCCGCGCTTTTCGCCGGCGCGGCGGCGGTGGTGACCTCGCTGCCGGCCGATCTCGCCGCAACCTGCAAGCCGTCGCGGCCGGTTCCCCTCATCATGATCGCCGGCACGGCCGACGCGTCGGTTCCCTACGCCGGCGGCAAGGTGAATTTGCCGGCCTCGAAAACGAGCGTCGTCTCCGTCGATGCGACGCTCGCGGTCTTCGCCAAAGCGGCCGGCTGCGGCGAGGGACGCAGCACCGCCATCATGCCGGATCGCGACACGCATGACGGCACGCGGGCCTATCTTGACAAATTCAACGGCTGCAAGGTGCCGGTGCAGCTTTTGCGGGTCGAAGGCGGCGGCCATTCGGTCCCCGGCCACGGCGCCCCGGCTGTCGCCGACGCGACGCACGGGCTGCACAACAACGACGTCGAGAGCGCGCGGCTGATCTGGGATTTCTTCAGCACGCTCGGCGGCTGAATTTTACAGGCGCCGGCGATCCGACGACCGACCGGGAAGGGGCGCGCCCTCAGCCCCGTGCGGCGACGGCGGCGAGCGCGGTTGCGAGCGCGTTGGCATCGCCTGTCAGGAGCAGGGTCTTCACGCGGCCGGTCGTCCCGGATTCGAGCCGGACGGCGGCGATCGGCAGGCGCAGCGATTTTGAAATGAGCTTCACGAGGGCGGCGTTGGCCTCGCCATCGGCCGGCACGGCGCGCACGCGAACTTTAAGCACCGGCCGCCCGTCGGCGAGACGATCGATCCCGCCGATTTCGTCGCGCGCGGATTTCGGCGTCAGACGGACGGAAAGAACGAGAGCGCCGCCGCGTGGGCTCCAGGGCAGCGCCGAATGCTGAACGAAAGACGCGCCCGCGGTCACGTCAGGTCAAGACAGTCAAAACACGTTCGGATAAATGTAATCGACAATAACGCGCTGAAGTAGAAAGATGATCAGAAACAATATGATCGGGGAGATATCAAGGCCGCCGAAACTTGGCAGCATTCGCCGGATCGGGCGCAGCACCGGCTCGGTCAGCGCGTTGACGGCGTTGACGATGGCGCGGACCACGCCATTATAGGTGTTGATGACGTTGAAGGCGATCAGCCACGACAGGATCACAGCGGCGATCACGACATAGGTGTAAAGATCGAGTGCCAGCAGGATGACGTCGAGAATCGCGCGCATGGGAACTCCGAAGCCTCAGCAGGAATCATCATCGTTTACGCGGCCTGAGCCGCACTGGCAAGGCGGCGGCGGGGGCGCTCGCCAATGAACTTGCGCGCCCCCGCGCTCTCGCGTAAACAGCCGCGGTGGACGGGGCTGTAGCTCAGATGGGAGAGCGCTGCAATCGCACTGCAGAGGTCAGGGGTTCGATTCCCCTCAGCTCCACCAACCGGCCTGCCGATTAACCCCTCCGGCTGTTTTCGGGAAACGGGCCCCGAGTGCCGCTCGGGCCGTCCCTGCGCTGTCATCGACGGATTTTGATCCGATCGCCGCGGCGGGAGAGCCGAAGCGGCTGAGCCAAATTGACGCTTTTTGAATCTTACCGGATTGGCATCGGGTACATCAGTCCGCCTTGCGTCCACAACGCGTTTTTGCCGCGCGGCAGACCGAGCGGCGAGCTTTCGCCAAGGTCCCGGTCGAACATCTCGCCGTAATTGCCGACCGCCTTGATCGCGCGCGTCGCCCAGCCTGGGTCGAGCCCCAATGCGTGCGCAAGACCTGAGGAATCGTTCAGCAACCGCTGCGCCGCCGGATCTGCGTTGTCGCGCATCGCGTCCACATTGGCCTGCGTGACGCCGCTCGCCTCGGCCTGGATCAACGCATAGATCGTCCAGGCGACGATCGCCGCCCATTGCGGATCGCCCTGCGGATAGGCCGGCGTGAGCGGGTCGAATGAGATCGTCTCGGGCAGGATCTCGAAGTCGCCGATCCGCTTGTGGAACGCCGCGCGCGCGCCCGCGAGCTGCGAGATGTCGGCGGTCATGGCGGCGCAATGGCCGGACACCAGCGCGGCCTCCATTTCGCCGAGCTCCTCGAAAGGAAAAAGCGAAATATCGACGTTGCGCATCCGCGCGGTCGCCGCCAGAATCGTGTCGGCTTCCGTGTTGCCGATGTAGCAGACGGTTTTGCCTGAAAGGCCGGCCGGCGTCGCGACGCCCTGGTTACGACTGAGCAGAAATCCCTGGCCGTCGAAGAATACCGGCGGCCCGAATGCGACGCCATAAATCGCTCCCATCCGCGCGTCGGGCGTCGCCGCCGGCATCAGTTCGGCCTTGCCGGCCTGGAGCGCCTTGAGCCCGTGCTGTTCGTCCGGCAGGCTGAGGAAGCGCGCCTTTTCCGCGTCGCCGAGCGCCGCCGCGGCGACCGCTTTGCAAACATCGGCGGCAAAGCCCGTCAGCGGTCCGTGCGCGTCCTCCTTGGTGAAGTCGGGGTCTTCCGTGATGACGGCGCAGTTGAGCGTCCCGCGCGCGCGTATGGCGTCGAGCGCGCTGGCGGCGCGGGCTGTGGAATGCCAGCCGAAGGCGAAGAGGCAGAGAGTTGCAAATGTCGCCGCTAGAAAAATCCGCACGTGTATGGGGCTCCTAAAACTGCGGCGAGCGGGCCAAGCCCGCTCGCCTTCGTTAAGCCTTGACCGGAACCGAGAGCGTCAGGGCGTCCAGGTCCCCGAGGTCGGAATGCCCGGCGTCGTCCCCGGCCGCGGATTGAAGTCCGCCGGCGCCGGATCGAGGAGAGCGCCGTTGACGTAGTCGGTCGGCACGACATTCAGCGCATAGCAGCCTTCAGCGTTAAAGTGCGGCAGCGTATGCACGATGTTCGCCGGGATAGTGGCGTATTCGGCGGGCAGGGGGGCGACGCGACCGTCCAGCCTGTCGTTGTCGAAGGCGCTGAAAAGATCGCCCATTCCATCCAACGTATCAGCCGGTCCGAGTTCGCTTTGTCCGAACTCGCGCTGGCCTTTCTCGCGTCCCTTTTTCTCGTCCGGCAGCGCCGCGAGCGGCGTCAGATTGAAAAGCTCGTCGATAAATTTGATCACCGAGCTGTGCTCGCTATACTCGTGCGAAACCGTATGCACGTTGCTGAAGGGCGAGATTACGATCGCCGGGATGCGCGGCCCGCCTTCGAGCGGATTGCCCTCCGGATCGAAGGTGCGGATATTCGGCGGCTGGTGGTCGTAGAGACCATCCGTCTCGTCGTAGGTGATGATGATCGCGCTGTCCTTCCAGTAGGGGCTGGACGTGATCGCGTTGACCTCGTCGGCGACCAGCGCTTCGGAGATCTGGGCATCGGAATACCCGGGGTGATCGTCGTTCCCGGGGAAAGCCGCCCGCACCGCCGGGTTGGGATCGACCGGCGTCAGCCCGTCGAGATTGCCGTAGCCGCCGCGCACGTAAAACACGCCGCTGCTCGGCAGCCGCTTATTCGCGACGTCGCTGAAGAAGTCATTCAACCCGTGCAGGTTGGAAGCCGCCTTGGGGTTGTCGCCGATATAGCCGAAATACTGCGGGCCGTTGTGGTGCGTAATGTAGTTGGCGAAGGTGGCGGGACCGCTGCCGTCGGTCGGCTCATGGTCGTAGCCTTCCTGATACCAACCCCAGTTCACCGGCGAAAGCTTGTCGCTCGCAATTTTCTTGATATCGTCCTGCACATCGAGGAGATCAAGCGCCGGGTTTTCGTCGCTGGCGACGATTTTCTCGATGTTGCGGCCCATGAACGAGAGCGGCAGCGTCGCATAGGTCTGGTTCAGCCCTGGCGTGGCCGGGCTTTCATCGTTGGGGCCATAGGGAGGCCTCTTCGGCGACGTATCGAAATTGGAGCCTGCGAACGGACCCGGATCGCCCACGACGGGCTCGCCGCCGCTCTCCTGCACGGTCGGGCTCGCGGTATTGTTGCTGCCCTCGCCGGGGTGAAGCGCCCACTGCGTGTCGCCGGACTGGCCGGCGATCATCGCGATTGCGTTCGGCGTCGACGGGCCGATGACGGTCTGGTGGAAGTTGTCGAACAGCGTGAAGCGGTCGGCGTATTGCCACAGGAACGGGATTGTATCGCAGTCGATGTGCGACACGACCAGCTCGCCCGTCTGCTTCTGCGCGAGGGTCGGCGGCGCGGTCGGCGGCAGGCCGGTCGAGAGCGAGACGATCTTTCCGTTGAGCGTCGTCAGCTTCTCCGCGTTCAGCGCGTAACGGTCATTGTGGGCCAGCTTGTTCGCGTCGACGTCGAGGCCGTTGTCGATGCCGCTGTGCGAGTGGTCGACGGAGGCGGTGTCGGCCGGGTAGAGCTGCACCGTCTTGCCGTGGACGTCTTTCACCGTCTGCGGGATCAGGAACGGCTTGATGGTCCCGACCGTGCCGTCGGTGTTGACGATCGGTTGCACGAAGCCGGGAACCTGGCCGCGCCCGAACAATCCGTGGGCGCCGGGAAAGGTGCCAAAATAATGGTCGAAGGAGCGGTTCTCCTGGAACAGGACGAACACATACTTTACTTTCTTGCGCAGCAGCGCAAGCTTTTCGTCATGCGACATCTGCCTCTGCCGGGCGAAGTCGTTGACGTATCTCTGCACGAACGAACTTGACTTCGGCGCTACCTCGATTTGCGAATCGGATTGGGCCAGCAGCAGGCCCGGTTGCAGAATCGCGGCGGTGGTGATCGCCGTATAGCACGCTAACCACTTCTTCCATGTCATGGAATGTCCCCCCAAGAGTTGGTCAACCGTAGGCGCCCGAATCGCCGGCCGCGCAGAGTGGATCGAATGTTGCGCCAAACGGAGTAGCAACCGGCGCATCGGTAGGCCTTCGGCTTTACAATAATGTGACGCTTTTGCTGCCTGATCGTGATGCGAGGCGAGAAGCCGGAAGCCAGTGGATAGCGGGGACGGACAGTTCCCGTCATTCGTCAGCGGAGGGACTGCCAGCGCGCTGCGCCGCGCGAGCTGACGAGCGCGCGCGCTCGATGACGATGATCCGATTTCCGTCGGCTTTTCCGCCCGCCCGGCGCGAAGCCTTTTGAGGTTGACGGATGGCGCGGCGTCCCGCCGCAGCGTTTTCTTTGGAATGACGCGTGATCGGGGCGGCGCGCCTCGGATCGAGCGCGATGGGGACTTCACGCCAATGTGACGCCGCGCCCCGGGCCGCGGCGTAACGGCTAGCGCGCCGGCTGCGAAATGACGGGAACGCGGCGTTTGGCCGCCGCCGCGCAGGCGCGCCGCAGCCGCGCGAAAGAGGAGGACGCAGCATGACCCTTCTAATTCTTGCCTATCTGGCGGGTATCTTCACGATCCTAAGTCCCTGCATTCTGCCGGTGCTGCCCTTCGTCTTCGCCGGCGCCGGCGGGCGCTTTACGCGCTCCGGCCTGCCGCTGCTGCTCGGCATGGCTGGCGCCTTCACGGCGGTCGCCGCGCTCGCCGCGGTCGGCGGCGGCTGGGCGCTGACCGCCAACCAATACGGCCGCCTCGCCGCGCTGGCGCTGCTGGCGCTGTTCGCGGCGACGCTTCTGTCCGAGCGGTTCGCTGCGTGGCTCTATCGGCCCCTGGTCGCGCTCGGCAGGCGTCTGTCGCCGGCGCGCGCGCCGAGCGACGCACCCGCCGGGCCGTTCGCCTTCGCCCTGATCGGCGTCGCCACCGGGCTTTTGTGGGCGCCCTGCGCCGGCCCAATCCTTGGCCTAATCCTGACCGGCGCCGCGCTCAACGGCGCGAGCGCTGCGACCTCGCTTCTGCTCTTCGCCTATGCGCTCGGCGCGGCGACGTCTTTGGCGCTAGCTCTATTTGCCGGCGCCCAAGTCGGCGCCATCCTGAAGCGCGCGCTCGGCGCCGGCGAATGGCTGCGTCGCGGTCTTGGCGTCGCCGTGCTGGCGGGTGTAGCGCTCATTGCGACAGGTTTGGATGCGCAGCTCCTGTCGCAGATCGACTTCGCAAACACGGGTTCGTTCGAAGAGAGGCTGCTCGACTGGACGGGCGCGCACAAGGCTGCCGCGGAACCGCCGTCGGCGTTTGGCGAAATCCCGTCCGGCGGGGTCGCGCAGCGGGGAAGCCGGCTGCTCGCGCCGGCGCTATTTGACCGCGCCCCAGCGCTGATCGACGTGGCGTTCGACGCGACCGCCGATGAGCCCCAGACCCCGCCGACTGATCCCGCCGCCGGCGCGACGCTCGCCGCCGCGGCGAGCGCTCTGCCGGTCGAAGGCTCGCTGCCGGGATTTGCCGGCGCAACCGAGTGGATAAATTCGGGACCGCTGACTCCGCAGGCGCTGCGCGGCAAAGTCGTGCTGGTCGTTTTCTGGACCTTCAACTGTTACAACTGCCTCAACGCGCTGCCGCATGTGCGCGCCTGGGCCGAAAAATACCGTGGTCAGGGCCTCGTCGTCGTCGGTGTGCACACGCCGGAACTGCCCTTCGAGCGGGATATCGGCAACGTCCGCAGCGCCGTCGCCCGGCTGGGCATCGACTATCCCGTGGCGGTCGACAACAGCTCCGCGATCTGGAGAGCCTTCGGCAACGAATATTGGCCGGCGGCTTATTTCGTCGACGCCCAAGGCCGCATCCGCCATCATCATTTCGGCGAGCATGATTACGAAAATTCTGAGCGCGTCATCCAGCAGCTTCTGCAGGAAGCCGGCAGTCACAACGCGCCGGGCTGACCGCAAATAATATTCCGTGCAGACGCCCGCGCTTTCGGTCGGTCGCGGCTTCCGATGCAAGAGGACATTGAACGAGGAAGATCATCTGTTCATGACTGCCCTGTCGTCTTCCGTCATGAGGGCCTTGGATGTTCTGTCCACGCTCTTTGTCTTTGCGCTTGGCTGCAGCCTACTGTTTTTGCTGATCGTTTTTGTGTTCGACCGGTTGCAAAGCCGCGATGCCGTCCTGCGCAACTATCCCGTCATCGGGCATGCGCGCCACATCCTCTCGAAGCTCGGAGAGTTTTTCAGGCAATATTTCTTTGCGATGGATCGTGAGGAACTTCCCTTCAATCGCGCCGAGCGGAACTGGGTCGAACAAGCCTCCAAAAACAGCGACTCGACCGTCGCCTTCGGGTCGACCAAATACATCAGGGAGCCAGGCACGCCTCTGTTCGTGAACTGCCCCTATCCGACGCTCGATGAGGATATCGAAGCGACGCCGCATTTCGTTATCGGGCCAGATTCGCCGAACCCCTACACGGCCAAATCGTTCTTCAATATCTCGGGCATGAGTTTTGGCGCGCTGTCCGCCCCCGCCGTGCTCGCGCTCTCCAAGGGCGCCGCATTGGCGCAATGCTGGATGAATACCGGCGAGGGCGGCCTCTCGCCATATCATCTCGAGGGCGGCGCCGATATCGTTTTCCAGATCGGCACCGCCAAATACGGGGTTCGGCGCGCCGACGGGAGATTGAACGAGGACAGGCTGAATGAGCTCGCGGCCTTGCCACAGGTGAAAATGTTCGAAATCAAGCTGTCGCAGGGCGCAAAGCCCGGCAAGGGCGGGATTCTGCCGGGCGTGAAGGTCACACCCGAGATCGCGGCCATCAGAGGGATCCCGGCCGGCGAGGATTCGATCAGCCCCAATCGCCACCCAGAAATCAACAGCAATGAGGAATTGCTCGATTTTATCGAGAGGGTCAAGACGATCACCGGGAAGCCGGTTGGCGTGAAGGCGGTTCTCGGCGCATATGGCTGGCTCGACGTCCTGATGATGCAAATCCGGAAGCGTGGCGTCGGGCCGGACTTTTTTACGCTTGATTCCGGCGATGGAGGCACGGGCGCCGCTCCGATGGCGCTAATGGACAATGTCGGCCTCTCCATCCGAGAATCGCTTCCGCTGGTGCGAGACATTATCAAGAAGCACGGCCTTAGCGAGCGCATCCCTATCATCGCGTCCGGCAAGCTCACGACGCCGGCCGATGTGGCGTGGGCGCTATGCGCGGGGGCTACATTCGTCAACTCGGCCCGCGGCTTCATGTTCGCGCTCGGCTGCATTCAGTCTCTGAAGTGCAACAAAAACACGTGCCCGACCGGCGTCACCACCCACGACAAACGATTGCAGAAAGGCCTCAATCCCAAGGATAAGGCCGTGAAAGTGGCCAATTATTGCGTCAATTTGCGGCATGACGTGGAAGTGATCGCACATAGCTGCGGCGTGCCGCATCCAAGGCGCCTCAAGCGTTTTCACGTGCGCATCGTTTGTCCAGACGGGGTCTCGCGGCCGCTGAGCGATCTTTATCCGTCCGACGATCCCACGGATTCTAACGCTTCTGCGGCGCACGCCCACGCCCGCTCCTCGCAAAAGACTGCAAACAATGGCGCGTGAGGGCCATCACCGGCCGATTTCCCCCGGAAACGCCGGTCCGATCCGCGCGAAGGGTGCAGGAGGCGTTTTCCATCGACGCGCTTCGGCTCAGTGTTCGTTTGGCTGGAGCGGCCAAAAAATATCTTCAAACGGGGTAACGATTCGACGCCGAGTCGCGTAATTGAAGTGGAGCCGGCGCTTGGCGAGTGTCGCCGTCGCTGCGGTCCCGAGTTCACGCCCCTGCCACGGTGCAGGCGGCGGTTAGAGGCGCGCCACCCCGGCGCGAGAGATTTACGAGGAGCCACACCATGATTGCCAGAAACGCCATCGCCCGCTTCGCCGCCGTCGCCATACTTGCAGCTAGCTCGATCTCGGCCGGCGCCGCTTTCGCCGACGACGCTATGAAGTCCGACACCACAACGCAAGACCATATGAAGGGCGACGCCATGAAGGGTGACGCCATGAAGGGCGACTCGATGAAGGCCGACGCCATGAAAGGCGACGCCATGAAGGGCGACGCGATGAAAGGCGACGCTATGAAGGGCGACGCTATGAAGGGCGACGCCATGAAGGGCGACTCGATGAAGAGCGACGCCAAGTAATCCGCATTAGGGCGGATCCGCGCCTTGCGCCGGGGCGGATCCGCGGACTGCAGCAGCTTTGAGAACGGAAAACGGCGATGAAGGCGATCATTCAACTTCGGGATACACGCCTCGCGGCGGCCTCATCGCACCCGAAGCGGGCGGTCGTCTACCGCCACGCCCTCGTCACCCGCGTGACCCATTGGACCAATCTCGTCTGCATCGTCATTCTGCTGATGAGCGGCCTGCAGATCTTCAACGCTCACCCAGCCCTCTACTGGGGCCAGTATGGCGCCGACGCCGACAAGCCCACCTTCGAGATCGGCTCGGATGAATCGAGCGACGGCAAGCTGACCGGCTTTGTGAAGATCGGCTCGGTGGCGTTCAACACCACCGGCGTGCTCGGCGTCTCGGCGAATCCGGATGGCGCGATCGTGGAGCGCGGCTTCCCGCGCTTCGTCACGCTGCCCGGCTACCGCGATCTCCATTTAGGGCGTCGCTGGCATTTCTTTTTCGCATGGATCTTCGTCGCCAATCTCCTTGTTTACTACATCGGCGGCCTCGCCAGCGGCCATCTTCGCCGCGATCTCCTGCCAAACCGCGAGCAGTTGAAGCCGAAGGCGATCTGGCGAGATGTCGTGGATCATCTAAAGCTCAAATTTCCGCGCGGCGAGGAAGCGCGTCACTACAACCCGCTGCAAAAGCTCGCCTATGTCGGGGTGATCGGCGTGCTGTTGCCGACGATGGTCCTTACCGGCCTCACCATGTCGCCCGGGATGGACGCCATCCTGCCCTGGCTCACCGTTGTTTTCGGCGGCCGCCAGTCTGCCCGCACCATCCATTTCATCGCGGCCAATCTCATCGTGCTGTTCATCTTCGTACACGTCACGATGGTGTTGCTGGCCGGCCCGATCAATGAGCTGCGTTCCATGATCACCGGCAAATTCGTTATCTATCCGGAGGATGGGCATGCCTAGCTTTCATCTTCCGCGCCGGCGGTTCCTGACCCTTGGCGGCGCAAGCCTTGGCGCCGCGCTGCTCGGCGGCTGCGAGCCCTCCGATTCGCCCGATGTCGTGTCGGTGCTCGACTCGGCCGAGGGCCTGACCTACCGCGCCCAGAGGCTGCTTGGCGGCGGCCATTCGATGGCCCGCGAATTTTCCGCCGCTGATCTCTCGCCGGTTTTCAAGGTGAATGGCACCCATGTGCCCGAGGGCGATGAATACGCCGCGATGGTGGACAGCAATTTTGCCAATTGGCGCCTGCGCGTCGACGGCCTCGTCGCAAGGCCGCTCGATCTCACGCTTGCGGACTTGCGCGCCCTGCCGCAGCGCACGCAGATCACGCGCCACGATTGCGTCGAGGGATGGAGCGCAATCGGCAAATGGCAGGGCGTCCCGCTGTCCATTGTGTTGCGCCGGGCCGGACTGTTGCCGGCCGCGCGCTTCGCAGTGTTCTATTGCGCCGACTGGTATGAACACGCTTCGGACGGCACGGGGAAATATTACGAGAGCATCGATCTCGTTGACGCGTTCCATCCGCAGACTATACTCGCGCATAGCCTTAACGATGCGCCGCTCACCGTCGGCCATGGCGCGCCGCTGCGGCTGCGGGTCGAGCGCCAGCTCGGTTACAAGCAGGCGAAATATGTCATGCGCATCGAAATGGTCGACCGCTTCGATGACATCGCACGCGGCAAGGGCGGCTTCTGGCCCGACCGCGGCTATGAATGGTATGCGGGGATCTGACGAAAGACCCTCGATCGCCTTGACTCCGTCTGGCCGCCGTGACCTCAACTGTCGACCAAACTGCCTCTTGGCGAGATGGTAACGAAGGGCGACGGCGCCGCGAATAGTTCATATCGCGGTTTTTCTGAACTGGCTGACTCGCGCGCCCTGTTGGGTTTCTGCCGCCGGCCCAGATATGGAGCCACAGTGATGCACGACAAATTGTCTGCCGATGCGTTCGTTGGCCCCAAGGCGGCCAGCCCGGAGAGAGGCGTCCAATCGGATTTCGGGCAGATCGTGTTGGTGCTGCAGGGCGGGGGCGCCCTTGGCGCCTATCAGGCCGGCGCATATGAGGCGATGCATGAGGCCGGCGTCGAGCCCGACTGGGTGATCGGGACATCCATCGGTGCCATTAACGCGTCGCTTATTGCCGGCAACAAGCCCGGCGATCGCGTAGCCAAACTGCATGCCTTCTGGGATCGCGTGGCGCAGAGTCCGGCCCTCGATATTATCTCGGCGGCGATGCCATGGGTTGGACGCAGCCTGCCCAATTGGTCGACGCTCGCCAATGGGGTCGCCGATTTCTTCAGGCCCAACCCGCTCGCCTTCGTCGGTCCTCAAGTTTCGCTCGCGCCGGAGGCGGCCGGATATTATACGACCAAGCCGCTCGAGGCGACGTTGACCGAACTCGTCGATTTCTCCCTTGCAAGCAATTGCGCCCCGCGACTCACCGTCGGCGCGGCCAATGTCCGCACCGCCGAAATGCGCTATTTCGACAGCCGCGAGGCGCCGATTACGGTGCGCCATGTCATGGCCTCCGGCGCTCTGCCGCCGGCGTTCCCAGCGGTCCGCATCGACGGCGAATTATACTGGGATGGCGGCATCCTCTCGAATACGCCGGTCGAGGCGGTGTTCGACGACAAGCCGCGGCGCAATTCGCTGATCTTCGCGGTCCACATCTGGAACCCGGACGGCGCGGAGCCCGAAACCATCACAGAGGTTTTAAACCGCCAGAAGGACATTCAATATTGCAGCCGCACCGTCGCGCAGATCATGCGGCAGGAGCAAATCCATCGCTTACGGCATATCGTTGCGGAGCTGGCGGCGCGCTTGCCTCCGGAGGAGCGCGACACGCCTCTCGTGCGCGACATGGCGAGCTATGGCTGCCTGACGCGCATGCATGTGGTCCGCCTTCTCGCGCCGCAACTGGAAGGCGAGGATCACACAAAGGATATCGACTTCAGCCGCGCCGGCATCAAGGCGCGCTGGCAGGCGGGCAAGAGCGACGCGCGGCGCATCATCGAGAACGCGCCCTGGCGCGCCGACGTCGATCCGCTGGAGGGATTCTTTCTGCACGAATGCCGCCCCGGCGCGCAGCCGATGCGGTGACGTCTATTGGCGCGACAGGGCTTTGAGCGCCTCGCTGCAATTCTGCTTGACCGGAACCCAGACGCCGTTGCGCAGATTGAGGCGGCAGCCGCCGTTGGCGGTCGTGACGAGGCTCAGGACGAATTCGGGCGCAAGCAGAACGGTTCCGAAATTGCTCGGCAAGGTGACGAGCCCGTGCTGTTCGAGATGCGAGGTGATCGAGGCGCAGGTCTGAAACGCCTTGATCTCCTGGCCATTGGTCATGAACACGCTGCAGCGCGTCGCGCTGGCGTCAAGAAACACCTGGATTTCGGAAACGCGCGCGTAATTATAGGCGCCGGGCATGCTCGATTGCAGGGCGAGGAACTCGACCTCGCCCGCCTGTGCCTTCGCCGACAGCGCCAGACAGAGCAGGCCCGCAAAGGCCGCGGCGTGGTTTCGCATAAGCCTATCCCGACAGCGCCTCGGCGCGCTCTTGCGCCGCGCGAGCGGCGCGCTCGATCAGCGGCGCGAGACCGTCTTTCGCCATCAATAACTCAAGCGCCGCCGCGGTCGTTCCGCCGCGCGAAGTGACGCTCTCGCGCAGCGCGGCGGGCGTCTGGCTGGCGCTCTGGACCAACAATTCGCCGGCGCCTTCGACCGTCGCTCGAGCGAGGCGCGCGGCGATTTCCTCCGGGAGGCCAAGCGCGACGCCGGCCGCGGCAAGGCATTCGGCGAGATAGAACACATAGGCCGGCCCCGAGCCCGAAATGGCGGTGACGGCGTCGATCAGACGCTCGTCGTCGAGCCAGACGACCGCGCCGGTCGCCGAGAGCAGGCTCTCGGCCATCGCCCGCTGCGCGGCGCTGGCGCGGGGCTCGGCGGCGAGGCCCGCGACGCCGCGCCCGACGGCGGCCGGCAGGTTCGGCATCGCCCTGACTATTGCGCCGGCGCCAGGCAGCCGCGCCCGAATATTGGCGATGGATTTGCCGGCGAGAATCGAGATGACGAGCGTCTGCGGCCCGGCGATCGCGGCCAGCCCCGCCGCGGCCTCGTCCAGCGCCTGCGGCTTGATGGCGAGCACCAGAACCTCCGGCGCCGGCGCCGGCCGGTTCAGCGCGAAGCCCGCCTCCGCCGCGAGCCGTCTGACGGCCTCGCCGGGCGCGGGGTCGATGACGGTGGCCGCGCCGGGTTCAAGGCCGCGAGAAAGCCAGGCGCGCAGCATTGCGCCGCCCATCTTGCCGGCCCCGGAGAGAACCAGAGAGGCGGGGAAATCATGCATGTCAGGCCTTTCGCAATCAGGCCCTTCTCCTATCACGGCCCTGCATATCAGGCGCACCCCTGCGTTTCGAGCATCACGGTCTGGATCGCCTCGTGGCCGTTCTTGCCGGCCCAGACGACGAACTGGAAGGCCTGATAATAGCGCTCGCAGGCGCGCACCGCGCTGGTCAGCACGGTCTGGCACTGATGGCCGTTGAGTTCGGCCCCGCCCGAAAGCACGATGGCGTGGCGGAACATGACGACGCCGTCGTCCGGCCAGATGTCGAAATGGCCGAGCCACAATTGCTCGTTGATGAGGGAGATCAGGGCGCCGACCTCGCCCTTGCGCGCCGATGGCGCCTTGAGGTCAAAGGCGCAGGCGACGTGCAGCGCCTCAAGATCCTCAAGCCAGGTGAAGGCGACATTATAATCGGTCCAGCCGCCCGCGACCGTGATCGAGATTTCATCCTCCTCGTCGCGGTCGAACGGCCATTGGTTCTGCGCGGCGAGTCGCTCGATGAGATCGACCGGATGTTCGTTGCGCAGGGCGTCGAAATGCAAAAGCGACATCAGTGGCCTTACCATGCGGAAGGACGTCTCCGCTTTGAGAGCCCGGCGGCGGACGCCGGGGCGCGCATCTCAAGGATCGTCCGGCGCCAGTCGTATGGCCCAACTCAAAAACCGGTTCGATCCCCTCAAACGAACGGAATCACAAGGCCAATTCCGGCGCAACTGCCTGCGTCGTGGTTGTCCCCCGCCTTGCAAGCTCCAGGGGAGCGCGCGGGCGCCCTCGCGAAAGGCGCCCCCCGCGCCGCACAGGAACCCGCCAATCTCAAGGCTGAGTGGGTTCCGACTTGACCGGCGCAAAGAATCAAAATTAAGTGCCGCAGTCCCAAACCCCTTACCCCGTCGGATCAAAGCGCATGCGGAAGAACAGCACAAAAACGCTCGCGGCGGCCCTCGTTTTGCTGGGAGGCATGACGGCCGGCGCCCTCGCCCAGGACCCGAACTATCAGATGGAGGAGCAGGATTGCCAGGGCGACGCGCTCCGGTTCTGCGGTCCCGAAATCCCCGACCACGCCAAGATCCTCGCCTGTCTGCAATATTATCAGGCCGACATCAGCCCCGCCTGCCGCACACTCATCTCGGCCGGCAATCAAGAGCGGCGCTAGCTCCTTAACCTCCTACGGATCGAGACCGACGCACGGTCCGAGCGATGGCTCGGGCCGTTTTTTATGGCCCGCGCCGCGCCCGCTTCGCTTCCGGCACGGTCAAAAAAACCCAGCTCGCCGCGCGAAATCTAACTTGCATTATAGTAGTCGCTGCGCTACGTAGCTACCATTATGGTATTTTCTAGGGCGGGACGTCATGCAGCACAAAAGTTTCGAGGGCATGCAGTGCCCGATCGCGCGCAGCCTTGAGCGCGTCGGCGAATGGTGGAGCATCCTGATCCTCCGCGACGCCTTTCTCGGATCGACGCGTTTCGATGAGTTTCAGAAGAGCCTTGGCATTGCGCCGGGCATGCTAACTCGCCGTCTCAACGCGCTGGTGGAATCCGGAATGCTCGAGCGGCGCCGTTACTGCGAGCGTCCGCCGCGCGACGAATATCTGCTGACGCCGCTCGGGCGCGATTTCCGGCCGGTGCTCTGGTCGCTGCTCGCCTTTGGCAACCGCAATTTCGCCTTCGAGGGCGAGGCTGTGCAAATTGTCGACGCTAACACCGGCGCCAGGGCCGAGCCAATCCTGATGGACAAGATCAGCGGCCGCGAGCTTCAGGCGCCGACCTTTCGGGCAGTCGCCGGACCGGCGGCCGGCGAACGCCTGCGCCGGCGTTATGGTCCTGCTCCCAGCGAACAGGGGAGGGCGCCGTGAGCGCGATCGAACGCGGCGCGGCCTTTGTCGTCCCGCGCGACGAACCGGTCGCGGCGCCGGCCCGCGTCAAGGCGATCTCGCGCGAGACCTTGACGCTCGCCGGGCTTGGCCTCGCCGCCGCCCTCGCCGCCACGTGGTACGGCGAGCATTGGTGGACGGTCGGACGCTTCGTCGAGAGCACCGACGACGCCTATGTCGGCGGCGACGTGACGGTGATCGCGCCAAAAGTCGCGGGCTTCATCGCCTCGGTCAATGTCGCCGACAATCAGCCCGTCCACGCCGGCGATCTACTGGTGAAGCTCGACGACCGCGATTATCGGGCGGCTCTGGCTAAAGCCGAAGCGGCGGTCGCCGGTCAGCAGGCGACGCTCGCCAATCTCGAAGCGACGCGGCGGCTGAGGCAGGCCGAGATCAGCGAGGCCGAGGCGGAAGTTGCGGCGAGCGACGCCGAGATCGCCCGCGCGCGCGATGATCAGGCCCGCTATCGCCAGCTCGCGGCGAATGGCAACGCCTCCATTCAGACCTTTCAGAAAGCCGATTCTGACAACAAGAAAGCGATCGCCGCGGGCGAGCGGAGCCGCGCTTCGCTCGGAGCGGCGCGCCTGCAACTTGATGTCATAGACGCGCAGAAGCGGCAGGCCGCGGCGGCGCTCGACGGCGCGACCGCCGATCGCGATATCGCCGAACTTAATCTCGGCTACACGGAAATCCGCGCGCCTGTCGACGGAGCCGTCGGCAATCGCAGCGCGCGCCCCGGCGCCTATGCGACGGTCGGCGCGCAGATCATGTCGATCGTGCCGGCCAAAGGCCTCTGGGTCGACGCCAACTTCAAGGAGAACCAGCTCGCCAAAATGCAGCCGGGTCAAGCCGCGACGATCTCCGCGGACGTGCTTCCGGGGGAGGCGTTTCACGGCCATGTCGAAAGCATGGCTCCGGCGACGGGCGCGCAATTCAGCATCCTCCCCGCCGAGAACGCCACCGGCAATTTCACCAAGATCGTGCAGCGCGTGCCCGTGCGCATCACGCTCGACGGCGACGCCTCGCTGCTTGGACGCCTGCGCCCAGGCCTCTCGGTGACGGCCGATGTCGACCAGCGTCCCGCGCAGGGCGACGCGCCATGACCGCCATCGCGGCCGAGCGCGGCGCGGCGAGCCTATTTGAAACAAAGCGGGCCAAAACGCTGAGCCCGGCCGAGCTGTCGCCGAGCGCGCGGATTTTCGCCTTCGCGGTCATGTGCGTCGGGCTTTTCATCGCGCTGCTCGACATCCAGATCGTATCGGCCTCGCTACAGGACATCGGCGGCGGACTCTCGGCCGGCGCCGATGAAATCGCATGGGTGCAGACCGCCTATCTCATTGCCGAAATCATCGTCATTCCGCTGTCCGGCTGGCTGTCGCAGGTGATGTCGACGCGTTGGCTGTTCTGCGTCTCCGCCGCCGGCTTCACCGTCGCGAGCCTGCTTTGCGGCGCCGCCTGGAACATCGAGAGCATGATCGCCTTCCGCGCCCTACAGGGTTTCCTTGGCGGCTCGATGATCCCGCTGGTGTTCACCACGGCCTTCGCCTTCTTTCCCGGCAAGAAGATCGTCGCCGCCGCCGCGACCATCGGCGCGCTGGCCTCGCTCGCCCCGACGCTTGGGCCGACGGTCGGCGGCTGGATCACCGAAAATTTTTCGTGGCACTGGCTGTTCTTCATCAACCTCGTTCCCGGCGTCTTCGTCGCCGTCGTCGTGCCGATGCTGGTGCATATCGACAAGCCGAATTGGTCAATGTTGAAGGGCGCCGATTATCTTGGCATCGCGCTGATGGCGGTCTTCCTCGGCTGCCTTGAATATACGCTGGAGGAAGGTCCGCGCTGGGACTGGTTCGGCGACGATACGATCCGCGCGACGGCCTGGATCGCGGCGCTGAGCTTCCCGGCGTTCATCTGGCGAAGCCTCGCATTCGCGCGGCCGGTCGTTGATCTCCGCGCGCTGAAAAGCCGGAATTTCGCGCTCGGATGTTTTTTCTCCTTCGTCACCGGCATTGGCATTTTTGCGACGATCTATCTGACGCCTTTGTTCCTCGGCCGCGTGCGCGGCTTCAGCGCGTTGCAGATCGGCCTCGCCGTCTTCTCGACCGGCATTTTTCAGGTCTGCGCCATTCCGGTCTATGCGTTTTGCGCGCGGCGGATCGACCTTCGCTGGCTGATGATGTTCGGCCTCGCCTGCTTCGCGCTGAGCATGTGGCGTTTCGCGCCGATCACCCATGATTGGGGCGGCGGCGAACTGCTGCTGCCGCAGGCGTTTCGCGGCTTCGCCCAGCAGTTCGCGGTGGCGCCGACGGTGACCCTGACGCTCGGCGGACTTGCGCCGGAGCGCCTCAAACTCGCCTCCGGCCTGTTCAATCTGATGCGCAATCTCGGCGGCGCCATCGGCATCGCCGCCTGCGCGACGATCCTTAACGATCGCGCCAATCTGCACTTTCAGCGCCTCGCCGAGCATCTGACCTCGGCCAACCCCGCCGCGGTCGAATTCATCGCGCGCGCCGCCGCGGTCAACGCCGCCGCGCTGGGCGACGCCGCCCACGGCCACGCCGCGGCGCTAAAGCAGCTCTACGCGCTGGCGTGGCGCGAGGCGCAGACGCTGACCTACGCCGACGCCTTCACCGCGATCATGGTCTGCTTCATTATCGCGACCCTGATGGTCCCGCTGATGCGCAAGGTCGCGCCGCCGAAGGGCCCGGCGGCGGCGGCTCACTGAGGGGAGCCATATGGTTCCTGTCCCGGAGCGGGGCAGGCCTCGAGCTCGGCATCAAGCGGGGGCGTTCGCCGATGCGCTCTATTCCCGCCTCGCGACGCTGAGCCCGACCATCGTTAGACGATCTGAATATTTCTTCGTATCTGATGCTTCCAAGAGGTGTGGCATGACTGAAGCGCAACTCCAACGATGAGCCGGAAATCCTCCCTTCTTCAACCCGTCGAATTCTGTCCAATAGGGGCTGACGCTGGACGCAGGCTGCCTGGCCGACCGACCATCACGGCGCCGCTCGCAGATGCCTGATCGGACGCCCGGCGACGATTGATTGGGCGGCCGCGACGATGGCTTCGGCGTCGATGCCGTAGTGGCGATAGAGGTCCGCGATCGACCCTGTCTGACCAAAGTGCTCGACGCCGAGCGAGCGCGTTCGATGGCCCAGGACCGCGCCGAGCCACGCGAGAGTTGCAGGGTGGCCATCAAGGACGGTGACGAGGCCGCAATGGAGCGGAAGGCCCGCGAAAAGGCGCTCGATATGGCTGCGGGCCTCAAGGAGGCCATGCTCACGGGCGCGGCTCGCCGCCGTCCAGCCGGCGTTCAGTCGATCGGCAGAGGTGACGGCGAGGAGGCCGACGTCGCGGCGATCCTCCGCCATCAGGCCGACCGCCTCAATGGCTTCAGGCGCAACCGCGCCGGAATAAGCGACCACAATTTGCGCGTTCCGCCCGGGCTCGCGCACCCAGTAAGCGCCGCTGATGATGTCGTCGGCGAGCGTCGGCGTCATAGCCCTTTGCGGCTGCTCGAGAGACCGCGTCGAGAGCCGTAGATAGACCGAGCCGCCAACCTTGTCGCGCAGCCAGCTCGCCTGATCCGGCTCAGCTTCTTCCGAGCGCTGCATATACTCGAATGACCAGCGCAGGATGGTCGCAAGTTCGTCCACGAACGCCGGCTCGAAACTCGCCAGGCCGTCCTGCGCCATGCCGATCAGCGGCGTGGCGATCGACTGATGCGCGCCCCCCTCCGGCGCCAGCGTCACTCCGGACGGGGTCGCCGCGACGATGAAGCGTGCGTCCTGATAACAGGCGTAGTTCAAGGCGTCGAGGCCACGCTCGATGAATGGATCATAGAGCGTCCCAACCGGCAGCAGGCGCTCGCCGAAGATCGAATGCGACAGACCGAGCGCGGAGAGCATGATGAAAAGGTTCATCTCCGCGATGCCCAGCTCGATGTGTTGGCCGCTCGGAGAAAAAGTCCAGTTGAAGGTCGAGGGAATGCGTTCGGACTTAAATACGTCGGCCATGTTCTCGCGTGCGAAAAGCCCGCGGCGGTTGACCCAGGCGCCAAGGTTGGTCGACACGGTGACGTCCGGCGACGCGGTGACGATCCGCCTGGCCAACTCAGTGGCGCCCTTGGCGATCTCATGCATCAGAAGGCCGAAGCCCTGCTGGGTGGACATCGTCGGCTGGGCCGCAACGCTGAGCGTGCCCGGTACGTCGATCGACGGCGCTTCGAAGCGCCGCCGGCCATTCTGAACGAAAGGCGCGTTCGCCAGAAATGCCCTGAGCTCTTCCGCCGGCAGATCGAGCCCTTCGAAGAGATCCCATTCGTAGCCCTCGCGAACCCGCATCGCCTGGCGCAGCGTTTCGACCTGCGCCGGCGTCATCAGCCCTGCGTGGTTGTCTTTGTGGCCGGCGAGAGGCAGGCCATAGCCTTTGATCGTGTAGGCGATGAAACAGACCGGGCGATGATGTGTTCTCGCCTCCTCGAAGGCTGTGAGCAGCGAGGATAAATCATGTCCGCCGAGGTTGCTCATCAACCGAGCGAGTTCGGCGTCGCTGCGCCGCTCGATGAGACGCGACGCCGGCCCCTGATCGCCAAGGTCGTCGAGAAGCCGCTTGCGCCATGCGCCGCCGCCCTGGAACGTGAGCGCCGAATAAAGCTGGTTGGGACAGGCGTCGATCCAGTCCCGCAGCCTCTCGCCGCCAGGCTCGGCGAATGCCGCCTGCAGCAAGGCTCCATGCTTCAGGATGACGACATCCCAGCCGAAATTGCGGAACATCGCCTCGAACCGCGCCCAAAGCCCCTCGCGCACCACAGCGTCGAGGCTCTGGCGGTTATAGTCGACGATCCACCAGGTATTTCTGAGCCCCTGCTTCCAACCCTCAAGGAGCGCCTCGAAGATGTTGCCTTCGTCCATCTCGGCGTCGCCGACGAGCGCGACCATCCGCCCCTCCGGCCGCCCCGTTCCCCAGCCTTTGGCTCGGATATAGTCTTGCGCCAGCGACGCAAACAACGTCTGGGCGACGCCCAAGCCCACAGACCCCGTCGAAAAATCCACATCATCGACATCCTTGGTGCGCGAAGGATAGGACTGCGCGCCTTTGAAGCCGCGAAAAGCCTCAAGCTTTTCGCGCGTCTGATGGCCGAACAGATATTGGATCGCATGAAAGACCGGGCTTGCATGCGGCTTTACGGCGACGCGGTCTTCGGGCCGCAGCGCCGCGAAATAAAGAGCCGTCATGATCGTCGTGAGGGAAGCGGACGAGGCCTGATGGCCGCCGATTTTCAGCCCGTCGCGATTCGCGCGGATGTGATTGGCGTTGTGGATCATCCAGGTCGCGAGCCATAGGACTTTGCGTTCGAGAGCCGAAAGGATGGATAGGCGAAGATCGGTCATGTCGGGCGCCCTTTGACGTTTTCACCGTAGGCGGCCTGCGACGACGATCGGAGCTAAATTTCGCTAGTCAAATAGTATTTTTTGACGCTATCAGCTAAATTTTCCGGCAAATTGATAAGGATCCCCCAATGCGCGAGATCGACCAAATCGACCGAAAGATCATCGCCGCCGTTCAAACTGACGGAAAAATCACATCGCATGAACTCGCAGCGCGCGTCGGCCTTTCGCCGTCGCCATGCGCGCGGCGGGTCCGGCTGCTCGAAGAATTGGGAGTCATCAAGGGGTACACGGCGATCATCGATCAGACGAAAGTAGGACTTCCGATCAGCGCCTTCGCCTCGATCAAGCTCGAGCGGCAACGCGAGGGGGACCTCGACCGTTTTGCGCAAGCGGTGGCGCGCTGGCCGGAGGTCGCCGATTGCTATCTCATGACAGGCCAACGTGATTATCTGCTGCGCATTGTAGTGCCCGACCTTGGAGCTTACGAACAATTCCTAAAGGACAAGCTGACGCGGCTTGACGGCGTCGCCTCCATCGAGACGAGTTTTGCGCTCGGCCAGGTGAAGCGCTCCGAGGTCCTGCCGCTGCGCTAGATGCGCCATCGCGGCGCAGCCTACCAGCGCGACGCGCCGCGCGCCGAAGCGCATCTCCTGGACGCAGGACATTTCGCGCTCGACGAGGCCTGCGACGAGGGCGTTCCTTACCAGGAGCCGCCTCGACGAGGCGTAAGGTCAGGCGCCATTCAGCCCGCCCTTTTCGTCAGCTCCGCTTCGAGAGCCGCGAGGCGGGCGCCTAGCTTTTCGTTCTCATCGCGCGCCTTGGCGGCCATCTCTTTGACGGCCTCGAATTCCTCGCGCGTCACCACGTTCATCGACGCGAGCAGGCGCTCGAGCTGGCTTTTCATCGCCGTCTCGGCCTCGCGGCGCACGCCTTGCGCCATCTCGGAGGCGTCCGTCATCAGCTTGGTGAAGTCTTCGAACACCTTGTTCTGCGTCATGATTCGCCTCCTTCTTCAAGCGCCGATCTTACTTGCCGAGCCATCTTGCGACCTGACATAGGCGTGTCAAAACAGCTTATTGCTGCATTTCTTTCGCGTGACGCTTTGGATGCCTTACGTGAAATCAGCCACCCTGTTTCACGTGAAACACCCCCCTGTTTCACGTGAAACACCCCGTGCGCCGCCGCCTGACATGGCGCCGTTGCGAAAAGACCGCAAGATCGGTTGACGCGGCGGCGCCGGCGCCGCATCACGCTGGCGTCTCCTGGAAGCGCCGATGCCCTTCGTGATCGCCTATCCGATGATCGATCCGGTGCTGGTTTCGATCGGCCCGTTTCCGATCCGCTGGTATGCGCTGGCCTATATCGCCGGCCTCGTCGCCGGCTGGGCCTATGCGCAATGGCTGGTCAGCCGGCCGGCGCTGTGGGGCGGCGGCGCGCGTCCCGACTCGGCCTGCATCGACGATCTTCTCGTCTACGCCGCGCTCGGCGTCATCCTCGGCGGCCGCATCGGCTATGTTCTGTTCTACAATCTGCCGTTTTTTCTCGCTCATCCCATCGCGATCTTACAGCTTTGGCAGGGCGGCATGTCTTTTCATGGCGGCTTCCTCGGCACCGCGCTCGCCGTCGCGCTGCTGGCCCGCCGGCGCGGCATTTCCGTGCCGCGGCTTTACGACGTCGTCAGCGCCGTCGTGCCGATCGGGATTTTTCTTGGCCGCATCGCTAATTTCATCAAGCCGGAGCTTTGGGGCCGCCCGACCGACGTTCTCTGGGCGATGGTGTTTCCCGGCGCCGGCCCGCTGCCGCGCCATCCGAGCCAGCTCTATGAGGCGACGCTTGAGGGCCTTGTATTATTCGTCGCGCTGTTCGCCGCGATCCGCCTTGGCGCGCTGCGCCGGCCGGGGCTCGTCACCGGCATTTTCGCCGTCGGCTATGGCTGCGCGCGCATCGCGTCGGAATTCTTTCGCGAGCCGGACCCCCAGCTCGGCTTTTTATTTGGAGGCGCAACCATGGGAATGCTGCTGTCGCTGCCGATGATTCTCATCGGCGCCCTGTTGATCCGCTATGCGCTCGCCAGAAAGGCGCCGGCATGAGCGCGCTCGAAGCGATTTTGCGCGAGATGATTCTCGAAAGCGGGCCGATCAGCCTTGAGCGCTATATGGCGCTGGCGCTCGGCCATCCGGTGCACGGCTATTACCGCAGCAAGGCCGCCATCGGCGCCGAAGGCGATTTCATCACCGCGCCCGAGATCAGCCAGATGTTCGGCGAACTGATCGGGATCTGGTGCGTCGAGGTGTGGCGGCTGATGGGCGCGCCGGCGTCGTTCCGCCTCGTCGAACTCGGCCCCGGCCGCGGCACGCTGATGAGCGACGCCATTCGCGCGGCGAAAGCCGCGCCTGATTTTCTCGCCGCGCTCGACGTTCATCTCGTCGAGATCAGCCTGCCCCTGCGCGAGCGCCAGCGCGCCGCGCTCGAAGGCCGCGGCTTCGGGGCCGCCTGGCACGCCAGCGTCGACGAGATTCCGCCAGGTCCCGCGATCATCATCGCCAATGAATTCTTCGACGCGCTGCCGGTGCGCCATTATGTGCATGAGGGCGGCGTCTGGCGCGAACGGCTCGTCGGCCTCGACGAGGACGGGCGCCTGACCTTCGGGCTCGGCGGCGCGCATGAGACGGCGATCGCGGCAGAGGGCGAGCCCGACGACATTCTCGAAGTCGGCGTCGCCGCGCAGCGGCTGATGACGCAGCTTGGCGTGCGCATCGTGACGCAGGGCGGCGCGCTGCTCGCCATCGACTATGGCTACAGCGAGCCGGCGCGAGGCGAGACATTGCAGGCCGTGCGCGGACATAAATTCGTCGATCCGCTGGCCGACCCCGGAGAGGCCGATCTCACGACCCACGTCAATTTCACCGCGCTTGCGCGCGCCGCCAAAGGCGCCGGCGCCGCCGTGCATGGGCCGGTGCCGCAAGGCCAGTTCCTGACCCGGCTCGGCATCTTCGAGCGGGCGGCGAATTCTCGAACGCGGCGCGAACCCGGAGCAGGGCGCCGACATCAACCGGGCGCTCGATCGCCTCGCCGGCGAGGGGCCGGGCTTTGATAGCGCAACCGACATGGCGCGGCTGTTCAAGGTCATCGCCGTGACGCAGCGCGATTTCGACGTCCCGCCCGGCTTTGAAGAGGGCGCGAATGAGCGAACGTAAGGCGCAGGCGCTGGTCTCTCCCGCGCTTGGCGTTAGGGGCGTCTCGCATGGCTTCTTCACGCGCGGCGGCGGCGTCTCGGAGGGCGTCTATGCGAGCCTCAACGGCGGCGTCGGCTCAAAGGACGCGCCGGAAGCGGTCGCCGAAAACCGCCGCCGCATGGCGCGGGTTCTAGGCGTCGAGGTGGACCATTTGTTGGTGCCCTACCAGATCCATTCGGCCGACGCGCTGGTCGTGACGGGGCCTTTTTCCGAGCGGCCGCGCTGCGACGGGCTCGCCACCGCGACGCCGGGCCTCGCGCTCGGCGTCACCGGCGCCGACTGCGGTATGGCGCTGTTCGCCGACGCCAAAGCGCGCGTCATCGGCGCCGCGCACGCCGGCTGGAAGGGCGCGCTCGACGGCGTGCTGGAGGCGACGCTCGACGCCATGGAGTCGCTCGGCGCGCGGCGCGCCGCGATCGTCGCGGCGCTGGGTCCGACCATCGCGCAGAAGAGCTACGAGGTCGGCCCGGAATTCTATGAGCGCTTCGTCGCGGCGGCGGAGACTTACGCCGATTTCTTCGAGCCTTCGCCAAACGAGCCGCGTTTTTTATTCGATCTGCCGGGCTTTATCGGCGCCCGTTTGCGCGCGGCGGGAATCGGCGCCTTCGAGGATCTCGCGCGCGACACTTACGCCGAGCCCGCGCATTTCTTTTCCTACCGCCGCTCAGTGCACAAGGCCGAGCCCGACTACGGCCGGCAGATCTCGGCCATCGCGTTGGTCTAGCGAAGGGGGCGAAGCAGGCCTTGCTTCGGGTGGACACATGACCCGTGGCGTGGTACAGTACCCCACGCCGGAGTTCCGGAATGATCGTCAGCTTTCGGAACTCTTGGCTGCGCGCCTTTTTTGTGGAGGACATACGGTCGCGAAACGTCCCGCCCGATCTGGAAAACAGGTTGTTCCGCAAGCTCCAGATGATTGACGATGCGACGAACGATCGGGACTTGCGCAGCCCGCCTAGCAATCATTTCGAGAAACTGAGCGGGAATCTGGAGGGCCTGCATTCCATCCGCGTCAACAAAAGATGGCGGCTCGTCTTTCAATGGAATGGAGGCCGAGGCGAAGCGAGCGGCGTCTATCTCGACGATCATAGTTACGGATGAGGCAATCCATGTTGATGACGAAACGCAAGCCCGTCGGCGTCGGCGAGATTTTGATCGAAGAGTTCATGCAGCCGATGAATTTGACTCAGGCGGCTCTGGCGAAGGCGATGGGCGTCCAGCGCAAGCACGTCAATGAATTGTGCAACGATCGTCGGCGTGTGACGGCGGCGACCGCGCTGATCCTCGCCCGCGTCTTCGGCAACAGCGCTGATTTCTGGCTGAATGCGCAGCGGCGCTGCGACCTCTGGGACGCTCTGCACTCGCCGCGCGAACTGGCGCGGATCAAACGCGCCCGGCCGGTCAAGGCGGCGGCTTGACGACGCGCCATGGCGATGACGAAACGCAAGCCCGCGCGCATCGGCGAGAATGCTCATGGCGCCGATGAATATTTTTCATTGCGGCCCGGGCGGCGGCATGAAGTAACTCATCGTCCGCCCCGCTTGCGCCGATGGGCGCTCCGGGCTTATTGACCGGTCGATCAGGCGGGCGAGTGGATGGCGCGCGCGAGGATGCCGGCGATCCGGCAAAATCCAGATTGAGACCGGAGAATCCGCTTGACGTCCGATTCCCCCGAAGCGGCAGTTCTCAAATCGGGCGGGCCGCCGCCCGCGCGCTCGGTGGCGCGCACCCCGGCCATCGTCGTCACCATCATCATCGCCGCGATCGTTGGCCTGTCGCTCTGGTATCTGGTCCAGCCGCAGCCGATCGTGATCCAGGGCGAAGCCGACGCGACCCGCATCGACATCGCCGCGCGCGTCGACGGCAGGGTGGCGGAGCGTCCGGTCAACCGCGGCGATAATGTCGCCGCCGGGCAACTGCTCTACCGCATCGACAATCCCGAACTGGTGACGAAACTGGCCGAAGCCGAGGCCGGGCTCGCCGTGGCGAACGCCAACCTTGCGCATATCGAGGCGGGAACCCGCGCCGAAGTGATCGCGCAAAAGAAAGCCGCGCTCGACAGCGCCGACGCCGACCTGATCCTCGCGCAGCAGACTTACGGCCGCATCAAGGAGCTGGCCGGAACCGGCAACGCGCCGCTGCAGCGCCTCGACGAAGTCACCGACCAGCTGCAGGTCGCGCAGCGCGCCGCGGATCAGGCGAAGCTCGCCTATCAGGAGGCCGTCGCCGGCTACACCAAGGAGGAGCGCGGCATCGCCAAGGCCGATGTCGTCCAGGCGCAGGCCTCGATCGATACGATCAAGGCCGATGTCGACGAGCTGGTGGTGAAGGCGCCGATCGCGTCGCAGGTCTATCAGATCGGCGCCGAGCTCGGCGAATATGTCTCGCCCGGCGCGCCGCTTCTGTCGCTGATCGACCTCGGCGACGTGTGGCTGCGCTTTGACCTGCGCGAGGATCTCGTGCGAGGGCTCAAGGTCGGCGACCGTTTTTCGATGCATGTGCCGGCGCTGGGCGACCGGCTGATCACCGCCGAGATCAGAACCATCGCGACGAAAGGCGAGTATGCGGGCTGGCGGGCGACGCGCGCCACCGGCGATTTCGACCTGCGCACGTTCGAGGTGCGCGCCTACCCGGTAGCGCCCATCCCCGAGCTGCGGCCGGGCATGAGCGTCTACGCCGACGCGCCGGCCGGGCGCCGATGAGGGCGCCGCCGCGTCCCGGCGTCCTCGCCGTCGCGACGCGCGAACTGCGCTGGATGCGCCACGACCGCGTCGCGCTTTTGCTCGCCTTCGGACTGCCGCTGCTCGGCTTCGCGCTGCTGGCCCTGACCTTCAGCAACGCCGTCATCCGCGACCTGCGGGTCAGTGTCGTCGACGCCGATCGAACGCCGACCTCGATGATCTATGTGCAGGCGGTGAGCTCCGCGCCGGCCGTCACGGTGGCGCAGCGCTCCGACGACCTCAATGGCGCGATGCACGCGATCCGCTCGGGCGAGGCCATCGCGGCGGTCTACATTCCGCCCGACTTCGAACGCGACCTCATCGCGCGCAAGCGCCCGCAGATCGTCGTCTTCTACAACAGGCAGTTCTTCACGCCGGGCAACAACGCCTCGAGCGCGCTGTCGGCGGCGATCACCGCGGCGACGGCGACCCTGCCGCCGACCTCGCCGGTCAGAAGCGCCGCCTTCGCGCCGGGATCGCTCGTCGTCGAGCAATATGTGCTGAGCAATCCGGCGCTGAACTTCGCCCAGTTCCTGTTGCGCGCGGTGTTGCCGACCGTGTTGCATGTCGTCGTCGCGATCGCCGGCGGTTACGCCGTCGGCTCGGAATTTACGACGCGCAGCCAGAGCGCGTGGATGCGCGCGGCCGGCGGCAGCCCGCTCGCGGCCCTCGTTGGCAAACTCGCCCCGCTGTTTGGCATTTTCATGCTGATGATGGTCGTCGTCGCCGTCATCATCCACGGCGTCTACCAGATCACGTTTCGCGGCGATTCCGTCCTTATGGGCGCGGCGGCGTGCCTGTTGGTGATCGCTTATCTGTCGATCGGCGCGATGTTCCAGCTGCTGGTGCGCAACCTCGCGCTTGGCCTCAGCCTCACGGCGATCCTGTGCTCGCCGGCCTTCGGTTTCGCCGGCGTCGGCTTTCCCCTGTTCGGCATGGGCGGCTTCGCGCGGGTCTGGGGCTCGATGCTGCCGCTGCGCTGGTACATCCAGATCCTGTTCGACCAGGCCGCGCGCGGTCTGCCGACGTCGGTCTCGGCGCGGCCCTTCGCCATATTGGGCGCGCTCGCCGTGCTGTATTTTGCGTTCGCCTGGCTGCGCCTGCGCGCCATCGCAAAAGACGTGCGGGCGCCTGAGCCCGAACCCGCGCTGATCGTTCCGTCCGGCTCCGGCGTCGGCGCGGCGATGTTCGCCGAATGGCGCCGCGTGCTGCAGGACCGCGGCGCCTTCAGCCTGATCGTGCTGGCGCCGATCCTCTATGGCGCGCTTTATCCGCAGCCCTATCTCGGCCAGGTGTTGCGCGGCATACCGATCGCGGTGGTCGATCAGGATGGCACCGAAACCAGCCGCGAACTGGTGCAGACCCTCAACGCCGACGAGGCGGTCAGCGTGGCGGTCAGGACCAACACGCTGGCCGAGGCGCAGGCCGCGCTCGCGCGCCGCGAGGTTTTTGCGATTCTGGGCATTCCGAGGGACACCGAAAAATACGTGCTGAAGGGCGAGAGGGCGCGCATCGCCGCCTATGTCGATTTCGGCCTATTTTCTGCTCTACAACCGCATGTGGCAGGGCATTTCCGAGGCGAGCGACGCGGTGTCGGGCGCAATCGCGGCGCGCGGCGCGCGCTCCAACGGAAGCCTCGCCCATGCGGCGCTGATCCGCAGCTCGCCGGTCGAGCTCGTGTCGGAGCCGCTGTTCAATCCGACCGGCGGCTACGCCAGCTATGTCGTGCCGGCCGCCTTCGTGCTGATCGTGCAGCAGACGCTTCTGATGGGCTGCGCGACGCTTGGCGGCGTCGCTTTCCAGGAGGGCGGCGTCGCGGCGCGGCGCCGGCGCGGCGGCGCGCGCGCGATCCTCGGCCAGTCGCTCGCGCATCTCTGTCTTGCACTGCCGGGCCTCGCGCTGTACCTCATCATCCTACCGCGATTTTACGGCTTCTCGACGCTCGGGCGTCCGCTCGATCTTCTGTCGATGGCGATCCCCTTCGTGCTGGCGGTGAGCTTTTTGGCCCAGTTCGTCAGCGAATTTTTCCGCCGCCGCGAGACGCGCGGTGCTGTTGTTCATCGCGACCAGCCTGCCGCTGTTTTTCCTGGTCGGCGTGTCCTGGCCGGTCGAGGCCATTCCCGACGCGCTGCGCGCGGCGAGCCGCGCCTTCCCGAGCACCTCGGCGATCGACGGCCTCGTGCGCATCAACCAGATGGGCGCGACATTGCATGACGTGTCGCGCGACTGGATCACGCTATGGGCGCTCGCCGGCGCCTACGCCCTGCTCGCCGTGCTGGCGACGCATTTCATGAGAGACAGGGAGACCGGCGATGCGGCCTAGATCGCTACGCCGCCCGATCTTCATCCTCGCCGTCCTCGCGCTGGCCGCGGGCGCCGGCTTTTGGACCTATCGCCGCGAGCTCGCGCGCAGGCCGCCCGCGGCGGGCTCACCCGGCGTCGTGCGCGAGACCGAGATTCACGTCGCGCCGGAGATCGAGGGGCGGCTCGCCTCGGTGCAGGTCGTCGCCGGCCAAAGCGTGCGCAAGGGCGACGTGCTGGCGATCCTGAGCGCGCCCGACGTCGCGGCCTCGGTCGAAGAGGCCAAAGCCGCCGCCGCCGACGCGCGCGCCAACCGCGCCAATGTCTACGCCGGGGTGCGTAAGGAACAGGTCGACATCGCCGCGCGGAACGTCGAGATCGCGACCTCCAATCTGACCCTCGCTCAGGCGCAATATGACCGCGCCGCGACGCTCGCCGCGAAGAATTTCCAGACCGGGCAGAAACTCGACGAGGCTGGCGACGCGCTGCGCAAGGCGCAGGCGAGCCTCGTCCTTCAGCGCGCCGTCTACGAGCGCGACAAAGCCGGACCAACCGCCGAGGAACGCGCCACCGCCGACGCGAAAGTGGCGCTGGCCGAGGCCGCCGCCGCGAATCTGGCGGCGAAGCTCGCCAAGACGACGCTGGTCGCGCCGGTCGATGGCCGGGTCAGCCTGCTCGTCGCCGAACCGGGCGAGGTGATTTCGCCGGGCCAGTCGATCATGACGCTGGAGGCCGGGCGCCAGCGCTGGTTCACCTTCACCATTCGCGAGGACCACCTTGGCGCCATCGCGATCGGATCGCCGTTATGGCTGCGCACCGCCAAGGGCGACCGCTTCGAGGCGCGCGTGACGGAATTGCGCCCGCTCGGCGAGTTCGCCACATGGCGCGCCGCGCGCGCCGTCGGCGATCATGACCTCAACGGCTTCCTCGTCCGCGCCGACCCTATCAATGAAATCGAGGGGCTGGAGCCGGGCATGACGGTCTGGCTGGATCGCGGCGAGCGGCGTTCGTGACGGCCTGGTTGGCCCCTTCAACTCTTGCATTGATGCATCGCGTCTCCGCCCTGAGCCGCGAGTAGTGTGTCAATTTGAATTTCCGCCGTGGGACAAACCGGTCGGACAGTTTTCGAGCGGATAGATATGCCGCTGCAACTCGGATCGCTCGGCCTTGATATTGGCGGGGGAGGGCCCTAAAAATGAAGCCCTGAGCGAAGAGCCCCTCTCGTCGGCCGCTCTCCTCGATCGGGTCCAGGGCCACGAGGCCGTTGGCCGAGAAGACACGCATCATTGTGCTGACAACAACTCGGGCGAGGCCGGAACCCCGGTCCCAAAACTAGTCGAGCGCCTGAACCTTTCGACCGCGACCCTCCAGGCGGCTGGCACAGCTGCCCGCGTCACTCTTAACGACTACGCAAAGGAGCGCATCATGAAAGTCCTGATGGTTCTTACTTCGCACGACCAGCTCGGCGACACAGGGCGCAAGACCGGTTTCTGGCTGGAGGAACTGGCGGCGCCTTACTATGTTTTCAAGGACGCCGGCGCGCAGATCACTCTCGCATCGCCCAAGGGCGGGCGCCCGCCGCTCGATCCCAAGAGCAATGAGCCCAACTTCCAGACCGACACCACCCGTCGGTTCGAGAAAGATGCCGACGCCGAAGCCCAGCTCGACAGCACGGTGCGGCTCGATAGCGTCAAGCAGGAAGACTACGATACCGTCTTCTATCCGGGCGGACACGGCCCCATGTGGGATCTCGCCGAAGATCCGAATTCGGTCAAGCTGATCGAGTCCTTCCTCGCCGCCGGCAAGACCATCGCGCTGGTCTGCCATGCCCCCGGCGTGCTGCGCCACGTCAAGACTCCGCGGGCAAGCCGCTGGTCGAGGGCAAGAACGTGACCGGGTTCACCAACGGCGAGGAGGCGGACGTCGGTTTGACCAAGGTTGTGCCGTTCCTCGTCGAGGACGAGCTGCTTCGCCTCGGCGCCATTTTTTCGAAGGTCAAGAACTGGGGCGTTTACACGGTCGCCGATGGCCAGTTGATCACCGGCCAGAATCCGGCCTCGTCGGGCCCGGGCGCCAAGCTTCTGATCGATACGCTGAAAAAGAACGGGAAATAGTCAGGCCCCCTGAAGTCGGGGAGGCGATGCGCGCCTGTCGATGAAATCGAGGGGCTGGAGCCGGGCATGACGGTCTGGCTCGATCGCGCGGATCGGGGTTCGCGACGCCAACCGTAGCTTCGAGGGTGAATCATGCTCCGCGCGCCTGATGGCGAGGGCCGATTGCCTTCGGGCGAGGATGTGCTACAAAGTAAACATTGCTAACAGGCGATCTGCAAAGCTGTGACGAAGTCCATCACCATCGCCGCCCGCGTCGATTCGGATCTCGACAGCGAGCTTGAACGCCTGGCCGCAGCGACCGGCCGCAGCAAGTCGTGGCTTATCAGCGATGCGCTGCGGTCTTACGTCGCCAGCGAACGACAGTTCCTCGCCGCAGTCGAAGAGGGCAAGCAAGCGCTGCGGGACGGTAAAACCCTCGATCATGCAACGGTTGTCGCGGCGTTTGAGCGGATCGTCAGCCCGCGTTCATGACGATCGCTCGGCTCATTGTCCCATGATCGCTTCATAGTCCTGTCCGCCCGAGAATACGCGCAGGACGTCGATGCGGTCGGGCGCGATCTGATACGCGACGATGATCCGCCGCCAGAGGGGCAGGATGCGAAGGTCGGGTCGAAGGTCAGGCCGGGCTAAACCCATCATCGGCGTTTGGCAAAGCCCTTCGCAAGCGGTCTCGATTTCCGCAATATAGTTCGCCGCGCGCGTGGGATTGTCGGCGGCGATAAACCAGAAAATTTCCTCAAGATCGGCGCGCGCCTGCGGTGCATACCCAAGCTTTAGCGTCACCTGGCTGGCTTTTTGCGGGCTTCGGCGGCGAGATTCTCAAAGTGACGGCGCATCTCCTCGGCGCCGATGCGCACCGGATCCTCAGCGGCCTCGTCGATCCTGGCGCGGATCGCGGCGAGGCGCTGTTCGCGCTCATGCTCGCGCTCCTCCAGCAACCGCACGGCTTCGCGGATGACTTCGCTGTTCGAGCCATAGGAGCCGCTTTCGACCCGGTTGCGAATTCTTTGCGCCATATCGGCGGGAAGGGTGATGCTCAATTTTTCCGCGTTCATCATTTTTTCTCCGGGTAGGATATAGTACTACCCGAACCGGGGCGCGTCACCTTGGCGAAGGTCCTCAATAATCGACCCGCATCAGATAGAGGCCGTCGGGCGGGGCGACGATGCCGCAGCGGCGCCGGTCGCGCGCTTCTAAAGCCGCGGCGACGTCCTCGATGCGCCATTTGCCCGAGCCGACATGCTCCAGCGAACCCACCATCGAGCGCACCTGCGAATGCAGAAAGGAGCGCGCCGCCGCGAAAATCTCGATGGTTTCGTCGGTGCGGACGACCTCGAAGCGCTCCAGCGTGCGCAGCGGACTCTCCGCCTGGCATTCCGAATCGCGGAAGGTCGTGAAATCATGATGGCCGAGCAGCGTCTGCGCCGCCTCATGCATGGCGCCGGCGTCGAGCTTTCTCTTGACGAGCCAGCTTTTTCCCGCGTCCAGCGTCAGCGGCGCGCGGCGATTGGCGATGCGATAAAGATAGTGCCGCCGCACGGCGGAAAAGCGCGCGTCGAAGCCGTTGTCCGCCCGCTCGGCGGAGAGGATCGCGACGGGATGCGGCCGCAGCCAGGCGTTGAGCGCATCGCGCAGGACATCGGTGCGCCAGGTTTTGAGCAGGTCCGCGTGGGCGACCTGACCCCGCGCGTGGACGCCGGCGTCGGTGCGCCCCGCGCCGCGCAGCGTTATGTCCTCGCCGGACAGCGCATAAAGCGCGCTTTCGATCGCCTCCTGCACGGAGAGGCCATTGGCCTGACGCTGCCAGCCGACGAAGGGCGCGCCGTCATATTCGATGACGAGCTTATAACGCGGCATCGGAATCTATCAGGTAAAGGCGGGTTCCGGCGGGAAGACGGGCGCCGCGCAAAAAATCGGCGGCCGACATCGGCGCCTTGCCGGCGCGCTGAAGCTCCGTGATCCGTAACGCGCCGGCGCCGCAGGCAATGGCGAGCGCCTCGTCGAGGACGACGCCGGGCGCTCCCGCGCCCTCGGACAAATGCGCGCGCAAAATCTTGACGCGCTCGGGGCCCTTGCCGAGATCGGCCTCGAAGAAGGCGCCCGGAAACGGCGATAAGGCGCGGATCAGATTATGCAGCTCAGGCGCGGGCCGCGCCCAGTCGATGCGCGCCTCGGCCTTGTCGATCTTGCGCGCATAGGTGACGCCCTCTTGCGCCTGCGGCGTGAAGGCAAGCGCTCCCCGCGCCAGCTCGGCGAGGGCGCGCGCGATCAGCCCGGCGCCGATCGCGGCGAGCCTGTCGTGGATTTCGCCGCCCGTCGCCTCGGGGCTTATGTCTATGCGCGCGGCGAGGGCGACGGGGCCTGTGTCGAGGCCTTCCTCCATCGCCATCACCATGACGCCGGTCTCGGCGTCGCCAGCCATAATGGCGCGCTGGATCGGCGCCGCGCCGCGCCAGCGCGGCAACAGCGAGGCGTGCAGATTGAGGCAGCCTCGCGGGGGTATATGCAGGATTTCTTTCGGCAGGATGAGCCCATAGGCGACGACGACGACGGCCTCGGGCGCGAAGGCGGAAAGCGTCGCGGCGGCGTCGGCCCCGCGCAGGCTGAAAGGGGTCAGCACCGCAAGGCCAAGTCGCAGCGCCGCGGCGTGGACCGGGGAGGGCGTCGGCTCAAGCCCGCGCCGGCCGCCTGGTTTTGGCGCGCGCGTATAGACGGCGGCGACCTCATGGCCCTGGCCGACAATCTCAGTAAGGACCGGGACCGAAAATTCCGGCGTGCCCATGAAGACGATGCGCAATGGATGAGCCGGTTTCAGCGCTGCCGCGCGGGTTTTCTAGGGCGCCTTACGATCAAAGCTCGCCGGCGCTCGCCGCCCGCTCCGCCCTGGCGCCCTTGCGGACCGGCGCGTCAAGCCGCGCCGCCTTTTCGAATTTGCGGATCACGCGGGCGCGTTTCAGCCGCGAAATATGATCGATGAAAAGGACGCCGTTCAGATGGTCGATCTCATGCTGCAGGCAGGTCGCGAGAATGCCGTCGGCCTCGATCTCTTTTGGCCGGCCGTCGCGGTCGAGATAGCCGACGCGCACGCGCGCGGGGCGCTCGACCGCCTCGTAATATTCGGGGATCGAGAGGCAGCCCTCTTCATAGAGGGAGATTTCCTCGGAGGTCCAGAGGATCTCCGGATTGGCGAGGCAGATCGGATCGGGCGCCGTCTCCGGCGCGTCGGGGCCGGCCTTGCGCTTGGCCACATCGAGCACGATGACGCGGCTGTCGATCGCGATCTGCGGCGCGGCGAGGCCGATGCCGGGCGCCTCATACATGGTCTCCAGCATGTCGTCCATCAGCGCGCGGATCCTGTGATCGACGGCGGCGACGGGCTTGGCGACGAGACGCAGGCGGCTGTCGGGCAAGGTGATGATGGTGCGAAGCGACATGCATCAGAAATAAGGCGGGCAAGGGCGAAAATCAAATTCGGAATTGGCGGGGCGAGGGGCGAATTCGCGGCCGCGACGCGCTGAGGCGGGCCGCTTTCGCGGGCGAAGCGCCGATTTGACGCCGCAATTTTGCGGCAGAGTTGCGCTGCGGACAGTTGGAGCGCGTCATGATCGAGGGCGGGATCCTGGGCAAGCGGTTTGCCGGACGGCTTGCGGCGCTGGCCTGCGGGGCCGCGATTTGCGGCCTGGCTCCCGCCCGCGCGGGCGATCTCTTCGCGCCGCCGGCCGATCTCGCGGTCGCCGCGCCCGACGCCGCGCCGGCCGCGGCGCCGAAAACCGCGCCGCCGGCCACCGCCAAAAAAGCGCAAAAGGCCAAATCCGCCGCGCTGAAGGCGGCGCCGGCCGCCGCGCCATCGAGCCCGCCGGAGCCGGAAAAGCCTGTCGCCGCGAAGGCGCCGGCGAGCGCCGACGGGCCGGTCAGCGTCGGCCTCAAATGGAACGGCACCAACGAGCCGGATTACGGCCCCGCCACCGCGCTGCGCGGAATCAACCAGAGCATTAATTCGAATCTTCTCGGCGGTTCGGCGCAGCCGGTCGGCGCCGGCGCGGAGGTCGGCGTCAAATATAAGTTCTGAGCCGCCGCCTCAGCCGGGCTGGATGCCGATATGATCCTGCGGGAATTTGGCGATGTCGGCCGGATCTATGTTGAAGTGCTGCGCGACCAGCGCCGGCGGCGTATGGCGCAGCCATTCGGAAAGGCCGACCTCCTGATAGACGGGGGCCTTGAAGATGGCGAGGAACTGCAGGTCGCTGGAGCCGGTGTTCTGGATATAGTGGCCCTGGCCGCGCGGCACATAGCCGACGTCGCCGGCCCTGAAATCGGCGGTCTGCGCGCGCGGCCCGGCGTTGAACACCGTCATGCGGCCTTCGCCCTTGATCCAGTATTGCCACTCGTCGGCGTTGGGGTGCCAGTGCATCGCGCGCATCGCGCCGGGTTTTAACGTCAGCAGCGCCGACGCGATCGAGGTCGAGACCTTGAAGGTCGTGCTGTCGACGACGCGGACGTCGCCCGAGCTGTTTTCCCGGACCGGCTTTGATCCGCCGAGCGAAAAGGTGAAGGGATTTGGCGGCGCGCCGCCGGCGGCGACCGCGGCCTGATCGGCGGCGAGCGGGCCCGGCTCCTCGCCCTGGAAGATCCAGAGATCATGCAAGGGAATCGATTTGAAAAGCTCCGCCGGAGCGCCGAAGTTCTGCGCCAGAACCTCGGGCGGCGTATGAGCGAGCCAGTCGGTGACGAGCAGCGTATTGAATTCGGAGGCGTGGCCGTCGTCGAACACAATCAGGAATTCGCAGCCCTCGGCGCCAAGGCCTTGCAGCGAATGCGGCTGTCCGGGCGGGAAATACCAGATTTCGCCGACCCCGACGTCCTGCACATAGGCGCGCCCTTCTGCGTCGAGGACGGTGACGCGGCAGGCGCCATTGGTGACGAGGCCCCATTCGGCGGCGAGATGCCAATGCAATTCGCGAATGCCGCCGGGGCCGAGCCGCATGTTGACGGCGGCGATCGATTGGGAAATCGGAAAATTCTGCGCTGTGACTTCGCGCGCCCAGCCGCCGGCCTGAATGCGTTTCGGCGCGATATTGAAAGAGGACCAGAACATCGGCATGCCGCCGACGTCGGTCGGCGGCGGGCTCTGGAACGATGGAAACTGGCCGGCCAGCGCGGGATTCTGCGGTCCGGGATCGGAGAGGGCGGGCGGCGTCGAATTGATCGCGCCCTGCGCCGGCTCGTCGGGATTGCCGAACGAGGCCGCCCTGGCGGCCGTCGCGGCGACGGCGCCGCCCGCCGCGCCGAGCGCAAGGAGAATGCGGCGAGACAGACTCATATCCCGTTTCCTTTCGGGCTGCGGCTCAACGGCCGGCCGGAGCCGCTTGATCGAGCTGATGCGGCGCCCGCGCCGCGCAACGAATGCCAGCAAGACCAGATGAAGTCGAGATCAATTCGCGACCTCGTCGACGCCCAGAACGATTGGATTTTCAGCGGCGAAGCCATCTATGTCGCTCGCGATCGCAGTCTCAGACATAAACTGCAGAAGATCGCGCGGGTGCATGAATTTCTCGTCGAAACATATAAATCGCCGCGCATCGAAGATTTGGCGAAGCCACTCGACGACCTGCATATGACGATCGGATTTTCGCAGATCCGGATGATACGTCAGCCAGATGTCAAGCCTGTTTTTCACGCCGACATCAATCGGAATCAGTTTTGCGCCGAGCGCCAGAGCATAATTTGGCAACACGCCAATTCCGGAACCACGTTCGACGGCATAAAGCACAGCCGTGCTGGTATTCGTTTTTACGCCAACGATGCCCTCAAGACTGTCGACGCCCAATAATCTTTCGTAAATGCCGTCCGGGATCATTGGCGAAATCTGCTGCACTATTCGGTGCGATTTTAGTTCGTGTAACCCCTTCGGCATTCCGAATATGTTTATGTAAGAGGTCGAGGCAAATGGATAAGCATGCAGATATCCAAGCTGAACGGCGATGAGATCAGGACGCGTCGGACGCCGGAACTCGATCGAGATATCAGTTTCCAGCCGGCCTACGTCGGCGAAGTCCATCGTTTGTTGCAGCTCAATGGTGAGAAAGCGGTTCCCTTTCTGAAACTCAAGAAGCCTTGGCAGAACCCAATATGTTCCCAACCCTTCGGTAACGGCGACACGGACCAGGCCGCGGACTCCGTCTCCGGAAACCTGCCGCTGACGCGCGATATTGAATATCGCAACCTCCATCGCCCGGGCGTCTTCCATGATTTTGCGGCCCTCGCCCGTCACCGTCACGCCGTCGGAGTGACGAACAAACAAGCGGCTTCCAATAAACTGTTCGAGCCGCTCGATCCGGCGAACGATTGTCGCTGAATTGATTTTCAGGATTTTGGCCGCTTTACGAAAACTGGACTGCTCGGCGGTGGTCAGAAAAAGCCGCAGATCGTCCCAGGAGACCGATCGCAAAAGCTCCGACGCGTCCCGGTGCGATTTCGCATCACCCCGCATCAAAATTTGAGGCACGTCGTTTCTCCGACTATGGATTAACATCAATTGTTAGGAGAATTGCGCACCGGGCGGGGGAAAGCAATGGCGGTTGATGGCGAAGGCTCTTTTTACGCGGCTTCAAAATGCTCCGACCTGGATCAGTTGCCACCGAGTTCGAGGCATTCTGTCGCTCAGGCGGTCGATGCGGACTTGCCCTTTCTGGCGGCGATGATGGTTCGGCACATCCCGAACCTGCGCGGAACCTATTCGGCATTTGAGAGGGTGCATCGCTATTCCGGGAGCATTCTTGCGATCCGCGATAGCAACGGACTTGCCGGCTGCTTCGCGGGCATGTTTTTGAACGACCGCGGCGTTCGCAGCCTCGTCGACGGCAGCCTCTCGATCGCAAGCCCGAGCCCCGCATGTCTGTCGCGAAGGGGCGAAACGCAGTCAGCCATCTACGTTTGGGCTGTTTGCATGCCCAAAATGGCGGTGCGGGCGACAGGCAACGCCATCGACTTGCTGGGGCGGGATACGGGAGCGGATTTTTACGCCCGCGCCGGAACGGAGAAGGGCAAATCTTTCATGATCCGCCTGGGGTTCCAGCCCCTCGTCAGCCGCGATGAAAAATCCCTGTGGGTTTATCGTCGGCGAAGCGGGATCAGGGACATCGAGATGATGGCGACGACGGCGTCGCCTCCCGCGCTAGCCGGAAGCGCTCGTTCAGACAACCGCCTTGGCAATGGAGCGGCGTCGGCAATTCAATAGTCATGGCCGAAGCCATGGCGCGTTTTCCGGAGCTCCATCGCCGAGCTTTGTCATATCTCGGGATATAGAACTGTAGCGTAAAATGTGAGGTCGCGTCATGTCAGACAAAGAAGTCGAATCTGAAGACAGATCCGAAGTCGATTTATATCAAGGTTCGTATGTCATGAACCAATATTTTTCGGCTGAGTACATACGTGACATCACGAGCGAGCTAAAACGAATTGCGCTCGCCTCGGGTCTGAACTCATTATTTCTAATTCTCTTAAAGGCTCAAATCGAGGCCGAGTATGTCTGCGTGCCTCTGACGGAGTTAAATGGAGACGCGTCGCTGCCGTTGGTGGAGCATGGCCCGGAACTCCGTTGCGCCGCGCGCGGAGAAAAATCGGGCGAACGGCGAGTGAAGCCTTCCGCGCTGTCAGGCCGCCGCAACGCCGCGTAGCTCCAATTCTCCCGCCCCTGGCAATGCGATGAGGCGTTAGTTTACACGGAGCAGTGACCGGCCGATTATACGGAGCAGTAACCGGAGGCCGGCCGCGGCGTTACGGCGTGAGTTGGCCGACAGAGTTCTCAATCGGCGCCCGGGCTTCGCGCGCGCTCGAATATTCCAGAATGCCCGGCCGGTCCCAATCGCCTTCCGGCCTAAGAATTAACAAGGGGTCGCTCTCAATCGATATGGCGTCGGATACCGGCTCGAAATTCACCGCCATTTCTCTATAGCGGTAATCCGAGAATACGAATTCCTTGCGACCCGGTACAGGCGTGGCCCCGAACCTCGCCCAGAACAAATCCAGCCCTTCCCGGGAATGTCCGTAGATGCGCGTAAATCCCTTCCTTCGGGCAAAATCTATTCCCGCGCGGACCAGATCGAACGCCAGCGTCGACCTGCGGAAATTCTTTCGCACCGCCAGCCGCTCGATCTTGGCGAAGTCTCCAAAAAATCGCGTCCGCAGGCATCCAGCGGGCTCCCCCTTGATCAAGCCGATAAAATGGGTGGCGCATTGGTCGTTGCCATCGAATTCTTCGGCAAACGGGCAGTCCTGCTCCGCCATATAAACAGCAGCACGGATCGTGTAGACCATCATGAGATCGTCGAGACCACGCGCTATTCTTACTTCAGCCCGGCGGTTGCTTCGCGCGGCGAGCTTTTTTCCGCTTATTGCGGCGGCGCTTTCGGTTGCGATCGTTCTCACTGCGTGCCCCCTTTGTACATCTTATGTCTAAGCTGTACCGGCCGAAACTTACGTGGAGCTTTCGCATTCGCGTAAAAAGAGAGTTTATTCGTAATCGCATCGCTATGGTTGTGTCAGCCGTGGTAAGCGGCGCGGCGCCAACCAAAAGGAAGCGCTCGAGGTGATTAGCGAGGAGGCTGGAGCCGCTTGATCGACGTGATCTCGGCGCCCGCATTGGCGAAGATCCTGCGCCGCGCCGCCGCCAGCGGTTCGCTCGCCACAGCCATGTGATGGGCGTTGGCGTGCAGCAGGGCATGGGGATCGCGCATGATCCCGACATGACCGCGCCAGAAGACGAGATCGCCGCGCTGGAGTTCGGCGAGGTCGTCGGAGACGGGCAGGGATGCGCCGGGCGCCTTTTCCTGCAAATCCGTGTCGCGGGGGAAGCTGATTCCGGCGCTGTCGAGGGCGATTTGCACGAGGCCGGAGCAATCGACGCCAAGGCTCGACTTGCCGCCCCAGAGGTAGGGCGCGTGGAGCAGCCGCTCGGCGACCGCGACGAAATCGCTCTCGGCCTCGGCCAGCGGCGCGAGATGGGCGGCGAAGACGAAGCCGCCGCCGTCGAGGCGGGCGAAGGGCGCGCCCGGCTCCGCGACCGCGACGCGCGCGCCGAGCGGCAGCGCGTCGAGGACCGGCAGCTTCATGTTGGCGGCGGGATAGACGAAGCTGCGATTGACTTTGACGCGATGCGTCGGCGCCGCGCCGAGGTCGGCCAGCGCATTGATCGAGAGATAGCCGACATAGCGGTCGCGATCGAGCTGGACCCAGCCAAAACCCTCGCTGTCCTCATAGAGGAGCGCGGTCTCGCCATAGAGCGCCTGCGTGTCAATGGGGATGTCGTTGGCGGGTTTTGGGCGCAGATCCGCAAGGCCGGCCGCGATGCGCACGGGGCGGCCTTCGACATAGGCTTCGGCCTCCACTTTCGCGCGTAAAAACGCGGCGGCGAGATCGGGACGGGCGGGGGTGAGGCGGGGATCGAAGGCCATTGGGAGCGACGCCTACTGCCGAATGGCGGGCTGGTGTATAATCTCAAGTTTCAGCGATCGAACCGGGGCGGGGCCATCGATGCAGAAACATGTCGTCTTAACTGCGATCGGGCTGGTGCTCGGGCTGATCGCGCTCGCCTGGGTGCGGCCCGAGACGGCGCCGGGCGCGACTTTGCTGGTGGCGCTCGCCATCCTTATCGTCAATGCGTTCGGCGCCTTTCTGCGCCTCCCCGATCGAGGCAAGTGATGCGCTTTTGGGTCATCAGCCTGTTTTTTATCTGGGGATTGACGCTTCCGCAAACGTCGCGCGCCGCAGGATTTGCTTGCGCGGACGCCTATCAACAATGCCTCGCCGGAGGCGGCGACCCGGGCGCCTGCGCCGCCGCGCGCAAACAATGCGAGCGCGGCGGGGGCAGTCATTTCCATAGCTACCACCACTCCAACGGATCCACCGGCGTCCCCGACGCGCCCGCCGCCGCTGACGGCAACCCTCCGCCCGCAGCGGCGCCTTCGCCCGCGTTGCGTCCGGTGCGGGCTTATCTGCGCGCGGCCGACGTGCCGCCGCCGACGGTCGGCGCCTATGGGCTCGTCGCCTTCCGCGCCAAGCCGACCTCCGCGACGCGGGCGCGGCTGCTGATGACCTGCACGGCCTTCATCGCCTCGCTGCCGCGCCAGCAGGATCTCGCTGGCATCGTCCCGGTGAGCGATCAGATGGTCACCATCTGGCCGCTCGACGATCCGGCCGCGAAGCAGGCCGCGGCCGACGATTGCGACTTCCTGATCGATCATTACGAGCTCTATGGCGGGATCTCGGCGATCGAGGACGCCGGCCGGCAGGGCGCGAAGCTCGAAGGCGAAGGACCCTATCTTATCGGCTGGTCGCCCTCCAACACGCGCGGCGTCGCGGACAAGGTGGTGCTGGTCGTCGATCTTTCGGGGTTCCAGAGTCAGGACAGTTTCAACAGCGCCTTCCTGTTCTGGCAGAAAAAGATCGTCGAGGACCCGCGGCTCTGGCGCTCAGGCTTCGCAATCGAAGGCATCAGGCTCGCCCTGCGCGATTTCGTCGACCGCTATGGCGAGAACATCCTGTCCGCCGTCAAGATTTTCGGCGCGAAGGAGTAGGCTCAGGGCGAATGGTCGTCGACGCCGAGTTCTTCTTCGTCGGCTTCGTCGACGTGGGCGTGGATGTGGCGGACCGGCCTTTGTTTTTCGCCCGCCTGTCCCGCCGGGCGGCCGTAGCGCGCCTCGATCAGATCGTACAGCAGCCGCGCGGCCTGAATCTCGCCGCCCTCGGGCGTGCCGGCTTTCGTCGCCTGCGCCCAGTTGTAGACGTCGAAATGCACCCAGGATTTGGCTTTTTCGACAAAGCGCCGCAGGAACAGCGCCGCCGTGATCGAGCCCGCGAAGGGCCCGCCGCCGACATTGTTGATGTCGGCGAGTTTGCTCTCCAGCATCTTGTCGTAGGCGTCCCAGAGCGGCATGCGCCAGACCGGATCCTGCGCGCCGCCGGCAAAGCGCGCGATGTCGGCGGCGAGCGCCTCGTCGGCGGTATAGAAGGGCGGCAGATCCGGACCGAGCGCGACCCGCGCGGCGCCGGTCAGCGTGGCGAAATCGATCAGAAGCTCGGGCGCCTCCTCGTCGGCCAGCGCCAGCGCATCGGCGAGGATCAGCCGCCCTTCGGCGTCGGTGTTGCCGATCTCGACGGTGAGCCCCTTGCGGCTCGGGTAAATGTCGCCGGGGCGAAAGGCCTCGCCGGAAATGGCGTTTTCGACGATGGGCAGCACGACGCGCAGGCGCACGGGCAGGCCAGCGCCCATGATCATCTGCGCCAGCGCGAGGGCGCTAGCCGCGCCGCCCATGTCTTTTTTCATCATCAGCATGCCGGCCGAGGGCTTGATGTCGAGCCCGCCTGAGTCGAAGCAGACGCCCTTGCCGACCAGCGTAACTTTCGGATTCCCGGCCTGCCCCCAGCTAAAATCGACGAGGCGCGGCGCCTCGGCGGAGGCGCGCCCGACGGCGTGGATCAGCGGCAGCTTCGCTTCAAGCAAATGATCGTCGCGCGTGACAGCGCTCTTGGCCTGGAATTCGGCGGCGACGCCGAGCGCCGCCGCCTCCAGCGCGGCGGGGCCGAGGTCGTTGGCCGGCGTGTTGATGAGATCGCGCCCGAGCGACACCGCTTTGGCGATGCGCTCGATGCGCGCGGCGTCCACCCCTTCCGGCGCGCAAAGCCGCGCCTTTGCGCCCGCCTCGTCCTTATAGCGGCCGAACCGATAGGCCGAGAGCAGCCAGGACAGCGCCGCGAGCGCGGCGTCATGCGGCGCGTTGGCGAAGCGATAGAGGCCGGCCGGCAGCAGGGTCGCGAGCTTGCCGGGCAGCAGCAGATCCTTGACCGGGGCCTCGTCCGTCTCGATGCCGAACAGCACGGCGGCGACGGCGCCCGCCGAATCGGGCAGGATCTGGCTGCGTCCGGGCTTTGGCTCGAAACCGCAGGCGGCGGCGAAGGCGGCAGCGGGCGCGGCCAGCCCGCGCTCGATATGCGGCCAGGTCCTCGCGGTGACGAACCAGATCGGCGTCGCGTCCGCGGCGGCTTCAGGCAGAAGTGACATTGGAGGCTCCCGGACAGCCCGCGCGGCGCGGATCATCGATAGCCGCGCGGCAGGTCGCCTTCAGCGTTAGCCTCTCGCGGCCCGGCGCGCAAAGCAAAACCGCACAAGCAAAAGAGAGCGTCGGCGCTTGTCGCGGCGCGGCCGATCGCGTCAACTCGGCGGACCGGTTCTTGCACCGGTCACCAGCAACGGCCTTCGGCGTTCAAAGGAAAGGCAAGCGATGGTTTCGCGCATCATCAAGGTCGATCCCTTCGACCTCATCGTCTTCGGCGGAACGGGCGATCTCGCTTACCGTAAACTGTTTCCCGCCCTGTTCCGGCGCTTCCTCGACGGGCAGCTCTCCGAGCCGACGCGCATCATCGGGGCGTCGCGGCACGCTTACACTGGCGAGGAATTCCGCGTCACGGTGGCGAAGGCGCTGCACCAATATGCGGCGGAGGCGACCAAGGTTGAGACGGTCAACGCCTTTCTCGCCATGATCGATTACGTCAGCCTCGATATCGGAACCGACGCCGGCTGGGACGCGCTGGCCAAGAAATTTCCCGAAAACGCGACGCCGGTCAGGGCGTTTTATCTGGCGACGGGGCCGGATCGCTTCGGCGCCATCGCGGCGCAGCTCGCCGCCTATGGCCTGATCGCGCCGGGCGCCCGCATCATTGTCGAGAAGCCGATCGGCCATGACGGCGAATCGGCGGCGAAGATCAATGACGCGCTGGGCGCGGTCTTCGCCGAGAGCCAGATTTACCGGATCGACCATTATCTGGGCAAGGAGACGGTGCAAAATCTGCTCGCCCTGCGCTTCGCCAATGCGCTGTTCGAGCCTTTGTGGAACGCCGCCCATATCGACCATGTCGAGATCACCGTCGCCGAGACCATCGGCGTCGAAAGCCGCGGCGCCTATTACGAGACCTCCGGCGCGCTGCGCGACATGGTGCAGAACCATCTTCTGCAGCTGCTCTGCCTTGTCGCCATGGAGCCGCCGGCCGCCATGGACGCGGACGCCGTGCGCGACGAGAAGCTGAAGGTCTTAAAGGCGTTGGCGCCGATCGACGCCAGCAATGCCGAGCGGCTGACCGTCAGGGGCCAGTATCGCGCCGGCGCCAGCGCGACGGGGGCCGTGGCGGGCTACCCGGAGGACGTCGGCAATCCGGCGACGCAGATGGAGACCTTCGCCGCGCTGAAGGTCAGCATCAACAACTGGCGCTGGGCCGGGACGCCCTTTTATCTGCGCACCGGCAAGCGGTTGCCGAAGCGCGTGTCCGAACTGATCGTGTCGTTCCGCAACGTGCCGCATTCGATCTTCGGCCCCGAGGTCAAGATTCTGCCGACGCGGCTCGTCGTCAGGCTGCAGCCGGACGAGGGCATCAAGCTGTGGCTGATGCTGAAGGAGCCCGGCGCCGGCGGCATGCGCATGCGCCATGTGCCGCTTGACATGGATTTCGCCAAGGCGTTCCAGATCTATGCGCCGGAAGCCTATGAGCGCCTGCTGATGGACGTCATCCGCGGCAACGCCACGCTGTTCATGCGGCGCGACGAAGTCGAGGCGGCCTGGCGCTGGGTCGATCCGATCCGCGAGGCCTGGAACCAGTCGCCGCTGGAGCCGCGTTTCTATCTCGCCGGCACCTGGGGCCCGGCCTCGGCGACGGCGCTGGTCGAGCGCGACGGCCGCAGCTGGTACGAAGAGACGAGCTAGGCGCGAGATCCCGAAAAGTTGCGGGCCTCTGCGGATAAAACCCTGCGGCGGCGCAATTACATAATAGGTTCCTCCACGGCCGGAGCAGGCGCGCGAAGCGCCGAGTTGATGCAAGGCAACGGATAGATCGAGAGGCGCCATGGTTCAGCAGACAATCGCCGATGTGACGGCGCGCATCGTCGAGCGCAGCCGCCCGACCCGCACGGCTTATCTGACGCGCATGGACGCCATGCGGCGCACGGGGCCGCGCCGCGGCGCGCTCGGCTGCGCCAATCTTGCGCATGGCTTCGCCGCCTGCGGCGTACACGACAAGGCGGAACTCCGCGCCGACGTCGTGCCCAATCTCGGCATCGTCACCGCCTACAACGACATGCTGTCGGCGCATCAGCCCTATGAGAGATTCCCGGCCATTCTGAAACAGGCCGCGCGGGAAGCTGGCGGCGTCGCGCAGGTCGCCGGCGGCGTGCCGGCCATGTGCGATGGCGTGACGCAAGGGCGCGCCGGCATGGAGATGTCGCTGTTCTCACGCGACGTCATCGCGCTTTCGGCCGTGATCGCGCTGTCGCATGACATGTTCGACGCCGCCGTGTTTCTCGGCATCTGCGACAAGATCGTGCCGGGCCTCGTCATCGCGGCGCAGGCCTATGGCCATCTGCCGGTAGTGTTCGTGCCGGCGGGGCCGATGCCGTCCGGCATCTCCAACGACCAGAAGTCGAAAGTGCGCCAACTCTACGCCGAGGGCAAAGTCTCGCGCGCCGATCTGCTCGACGCCGAGGCCGCCTCCTATCATGCGCCCGGAACCTGCACCTTCTACGGCACCGCCAACTCCAACCAGATGCTGATGGAGGCGATGGGGCTGCATCTGCCGGGGGCGTCCTTCGTCAATCCGAACACGCCGCTGCGCGACGCGCTGACCGCCGCCGCGGCCAAGCGCGCGCTGTCGATGACCGCGCTCGGCAATGATTATACGCCGGTCTCGCAAATCCTCGACGAGCGCGCCTTTGTGAACGGCGTCGTCGCGCTGCATGCGACGGGCGGCTCGACCAACCATGTCATCCATCTCGTCGCCATGGCGCGCGCCGGCGGCATGATCCTGACGCTCGAGGATTTCGACGATCTCTCCAAGGTCGTGCCGCTGTTGACGCGCATCTATCCGAATGGCTCCGCCGACGTGAATCATTTCACCGCCGCCGGCGGCACCGGCTATCTGATCGGCCAGCTTTTGGAGGCGGGGCTTTTACATCCCGACGCGAAGACGGTGTCGGGAAGCCCGCTCGCCGACCACGCCAAGGAGCCCTATCTCGAAGACGGCGAACTGAAGTTCCGCGATGCGCCGCCGCAGAGCCTCGATCAATCCGTGCTGCGCCCGGTGGGCAACCCCTTCTCGCCCGATGGCGGCCTCAGAATGCTCGACGGCAATCTCGGCCGCGCGGTAATCAAGATCAGCGCGGTCGCGCCCGAGCGCCGCTATGTGCGTGCGCCGGCGCTGATCTTCCATTCGCAGGAGGAGGTCGAGGCGGCGTTCAAGCGCGGCGAACTCAATCGCGATTTCATCGCCGTGGTGCGCTTCCAGGGCGTCAAGGCGATCGGCATGCCGGAACTGCACAAGCTGACCCCGATTCTGGCCTCGGTGATGGCGCATGGCCACAAGGTGGCCCTCGTCACGGATGGGCGCATGTCGGGCGCGTCGGGCAAGGTGCCGGCGGCGATCCATGTGACGCCGGAAGCCAAGTCCGGCGGACCGATCGCAAAACTGCGCGAGGGCGACATCGTCACGCTTGACGCCGAGGCGGGGGTCTTGACGGCGGAGGTCTCGCCGGAGGAATTTGCCGGCCGCGCGCCGGCGACGTGCGACCTTGAACCCTATGAGCATGGCTATGGCCGCGAGCTTTTCGAGACGTTCCGGACCGTGGCGAGCGGACCGGAACTCGGCGCCAGCAGCATCAGCTGAGCGCGCGCCGGCGGCATCCCGCACAGAAGACGCAAACTGAAGGCGCGAAACCATGCAATATCAACACACCGACGCCACCCTCGCCCTCATGAAGCGCTCGCCGGTGATCCCGGTGATGCAGGTGGCGGACGCGGCGGATGCGCTGGCGCAGACCAAGGCGCTGGTCGCCGGCGGGCTCAGCGTGCTGGAGATCACGCTGCGCACCAGCGCGGCGCTGAAGTCGATCGAAATGCTGGTGCGCGCCTTTCCCGAGGCGGTCATTGGCGCCGGAACCATCACCGACGAGGAGGGGATGCAGGCCGCGATCGACGCTGGCGCGGCCTTTCTGGTGAGCCCCGGCATGACTCGGCGCCTGCTTCGGGCGGCGCGGCGCTCGCCAGTGCCGTTCCTGCCCGGCGTCGCCACGGCGACCGAGGCCATGACGCTGTATGAGCGTGGCTTCCGCTGCCTCAAATTCTTCCCCGCCGAGCCGGCCGGCGGGGCGAAATATCTGTCTTCGCTCGGCGGGCCGCTGCCCGATCTGGTGTTCTGCCCGACCGGCGGGATCGACCCGGAGAAGGCCAAAACCTATCTTTCGCTGCGCAACGTCGCCTGCGTCGGCGGCTCGTGGATGGTCGCGCCCGCGCTGATCAAGGCGGGCGATTACGACGCCGTCGAGCGTCTCGCGCGCGAGGCGTGCGAGCTGCTCACGCCGGCCTAGACGTCGGCGCGGGGTACGGACCGCCCGGCGTGGCAATTTGCATCGAAGGGCGCAAACTTGGCGAAGACCCCGGAAGCCGCCGTTCGCATGTCGATCGTCGAGGCCTGCCGCGACATGGCGCGGCTCGGCGTCAATCAGGGAACCGCGGGCAATATCTCTGTGCGCTGGCGCGACGGGCTTTTGATCACGCCGTCGGGGCTGCCCTATGACGAAATGGACGCCGGCGACATCGTCTTCATGGATATGAATGGCGGCCATGCGGCGGGCCTCGTTCCTTCGTCGGAATGGCGTTTCCATCGCGATATTCTCGCCGCTCGCGCCGGGGTCGGCGCGGTCGTGCATGCGCATCCGGTCTATTGCACGGCCTTCGCCATGTGTCGCAAGGAGATCCCGGCGGCGCATTACATGATCGCCGCGGTGGGCGGCCCGACCATCCGCTGCGCGCGCTATCAAAGCTATGGCACGCCGGAACTCTCCGCCGCCGCGCTGGAGGCGCTGGAGGGCCGCCATGGCGCGTTGCTCGCCAATCACGGCATGATCGCGACGGGGCCGGATCTCAAGGAGGCGCTCTGGCTCGCGGTCGAAATGGAGACGCTGGCGCGGCAATATGCGGTCGCGCTCGGAATCGGGACGCCGGTTATCCTCGACGATGAAGAAATCGCCAGAACCGTCGAGAAGTTCAAGGATTACGGGCTGAAGCGCCGCGCGCGGCCGAACAGCGCCTGATGCGCGCAATTCAGCGCTTTCGAGCGTAGCGAGGGAATGTGGCATGGCGGTCAAACGCATCGTGGCGAATGTCGCGACCAAACGCATCGAGGACGCGAAGGCCTTTTATTCTGACATTCTCGGAATGAGCGTCGTCATGGATTTCGGCTGGATCCTTACATTCGCTGCGCCGGGCGCGGCGGCCTCGCAGATGTCCTTCGCGCGCGAAGGCGGTTCGGGGACGCCTGTTCCGGATTTTTCCATTGAGGTCGACGATCTGGAGGATATCCGGCGGAAAGTCGTCGCCGCGGGGCTGCCAATCGAATATGGGCCGGCGCGCGAACCCTGGGGCGTCACGCGCTTTTATGTGCGCGATCCTTTCGGGCGCCTCATCAACATCCTCGCTCATTGCTGATGAAGCCGCGCTCTTCCTGAGACAATTTGTGCATTGCAATGATAAATTGTGCAGCGCAAGCTAGGCGTCAGCTTGACGGATCAACCTGACGAGTGAAGGAGCCTGAGCCGAATTGACCTGGTGCGGGATGCTTATCCCGCTCGGAGGCGGCGCTGGCCGATGGCGAAGTGTTAGGGCGGAAATCGCGCGGGAAGATGGGGCCGCGAAAGGAGATTCCGCCGTGAACATAATCAAGCACGCCAGAGCAAGGCGATTTTTGACCGCGCTCGCACTCGTCGCCGGCCCGCTGATGGGCGAGGCCTCGGCGCAGGAGATCATGCTGGAGCGCGTCGGCGCCGTCCGCATGGCGGCCCCGGGCGAACTCGAACGCAACGATGCATGGCTCCAGAAGGCGTTTCACAACCAGGCGCGGACCGAGGCCCCGCAGGCAATTCGCGTCTCCTCGGCCCCGGCGCCGGACGATGGCGCGCCGCCGCGCTGATGGCGGCCCCGCGCCCTGCTGATTGTCGCGGGAGAGACTGGAGCGGGCGAAGGGAATCGAACCCTCGTATGAAGCTTGGGAAGCTTCCGTTCTGCCATTGAACTACGCCCGCGACGCGAAAATCCTAGCCGGTCGCTGCGCGCATTTCAATGGCGCGCGGCCTCAGTTGAAGACGCAGCTCTTGACCCACCAGCCGGGGTGCGCGCGCAAAATGGCTTTTCTCGCCCGCGCCGCGGCCCCGCAGTCTTTGAACAGGGCGAAGCACGTCGCCCCCGAGCCCGACATGCGCGCCAGCCGGCAGCCCGGCGCGGCGGCGAGCACCGCCAGCACGTCGCCGATGATCGGCGCGAGGCGGCAGGCCGCCGCCTCCATGTCGTTGCGGCCCTTGCTCAGGCAGCCGATCAGCTCCTCGCGCGCCATGCCCGGCGTCAACGCCGGGTGAGGGCCGAAATGGGTCTCGGCGCCCGCCGCGATGTTCATGCGCGCGAACACGGCCCTGGTTTCGAGCGGGGCGCCGGGATTGACCAGGAGGCCGACGAGCGGCGGCAGTTTCAGCAAAGGCCCCAGCTCCTCGCCAAGGCCGCGCATCACGCGCGCGCGGGCCTCAAGGCAGACGGGAACGTCGGCCCCTGTTTCGCGGGCGGCCTCGATCAGCCTTTCGTCGGCGGGAGCAACGCCATTGGCGCGGGCGAGCAGCCGCAGCGCCGCCGCGGCGTCGGAGGAGCCGCCGCCAATTCCGGCCGCGACCGGCAGGCGTTTGACAAGATGGAAGGCGCCAATCCTCGCGCCCGGAAAGCGCGCCGCGAAATGGGCCGCCGCGCGCAGCACGAGATTATTCGCGATCTCGCCCGCGGCGGGCGCGGTCGGCCCTTCGATCGAAAGCGACAGCTTTTCGCCGGGGCGCAGCGTCAGAAGATCGCCCGCGCGGGAAAACGCCACGAGACTCTCAAGCCGATGCCAGCCGTCGGCGCGGCGGCCGAGGACATGCAGGGTGAGATTGATCTTGGCCGGGGCGCGTTCGCGCAAAAGTTCAGGCAAGGGGATCTGCCGGACCCGCCTCAGCCGCCATCCTTCGGATCGGGCTTATCTTTCGGCGTCGTCTCGGGCGCGGCGGCCGGCGCCGCCTCGGCGGCGGCGGGATTTGGATCGTCGCTGAGGCCATGCTCAATCTTGCTGAGAATTTTCGGCAGATCCTCGGGGTCGGGGCCAAGATCGCGCGCGTGATTCCACTGGAAATGCGCTTCGAGCTTGCGTCCGATCTTCCAATAGGCGTCGCCAAGGTGATCGTTGATCACGGGATCGGAGGATTTGAGGTCGATCGCGCGCTCTAGTTCTTTGACCGCCTCGTCATAGCGGCCGAGCTTGTAATCGGCCCAGCCGAGGCTGTCGACGATATAGCCATCGGTCGGATGCAGCTCGACGGCCTTGTGCAGCATGGCGAAGGCCTCATCGAGATTGACGCCCTGATCGACCCAGCTATAGCCGAGATAGTTCAGAACCAGCGGCTGATCGGGATAAATCTCCAGCGCCTTCTTGAAGTCGGCTTCGGCCATCGGCCATTGCTTGTTGCGCTCATAGGAAATGCCGCGGAAATAATAGAGCGCCCAATTGGCCTTCTCGGACTGCTTGTCGATCGCCTTGGTGTAGGTCGCGATCGCGTCGGCGTATTGCTTGTGGGAGCGCTGCAGATTACCGAGCGCGGCGAGCGCCTCGCCATCGTCCGGATGATCGCTGACGACGCGCTTCAGGAAAGCCGCCGATTCGTCGGAACGGCCGAGCGTTTCGAGTATGAGGCCGGTCTGGATGTCGGCGGTGGTGCGCAGCGGGTCCTTGTCCGACACCAGCGCGTAGACGTCGATCGCCTGTTCCGGCTGCTTGATGCGCTCGTAGATGTCGGCGAGGGTGATGATGGCGAGGCTGTTGTCGGGGTTAAGATAAAGCGACAGCCTGAGATAAATCATGGCGGCGAGCTCGTCGCCCTGACGCCCACCGGCGGCGCCGAGGCCATAGAGCACCTCGGCGGCGCCATCCTCGGCGTTCTTGACCGGCATTTCGAGCGCCCGGCCGGCCTTCAGATCGGCCAGCGCGGCGACGACGGTCGGGTGGCTCGGCAGGATCTGGTCGAACGCCTGGTACACCTCTATCGCCCCGGCTCTATCGCCGCGATGGGCGAGGAAGCGGGCGTAGGAATCGGCGAGGCGCAGGGTGTTCTTGTCGGCGTCATAGGCGTCCTTCATGCGACGCGCCGCTTCGCCCTGGTTGTTCGTGACATTGGCGATGAGCCCGGCGTGATAATCGCGGAACACGCCGAAATTCTCGTCGCGAAGCCGGTCGACGAGTTCAAGCGCCTTGCGTGAATTTCCGTCTCCGACCCAGGTCCAGGCGGTCAGCAGCGTCGCGGTGATGTCGTGCTGCTGGCCGGACGCGCCTCCCTTGACGAAATGGGCGCGAGCGGCGGCGAACTGCCGGTTCTTGATCGACTGCACGCCGAGCGCGAGGTTGGCGAGACTGTTGGTCGGATCATAGACGACGAGGCGGTCGGCGAGGCTGAAGGCGTCGCGCATATTGCCGTTGGAGATGGCGGCGACGAAGGCGCGCTCGATCAGCTTGGGGTTTTTGGGGTCGAAGCGCAGCGCCTCGCGGAAGAAGGTCGCCGCGGCGACGGTGTCGCGTTCGGCCCCGGCGACCAGCGCCGCGAGATAATTGCCGGCCGGGCTCTCGCCCACCTCGAAGGGCGTCGCGACGGCGAGATTTTCGCGCGCGCGGGCTTCAGCGCCGGCGACGGTGATCGGCAGGAAGAACGCGGCGACGAGCGCAAGGCTAAAGCCGCCGATGGCGAGCCGGCGCCAGTTGAAGAGGCGCGCAGGCGAGACGCGGCGCAATTGCGCGGCGGCGCTATGGCGATCCCGCGCCGATTTGCTGCGGATTTCGGGCCTTGCGCGAATTGATGTTTCAGGCGACATGCGATCGTGTTTCCGTGCCGGAAGCGGCGCCCCGATGCGGGGAGTGTCCGATAGGACTGCTGCATAGACTTCTGGCGGCGAACATGGCCGTTTTGCGTCGGTCAGGCAAGCGTTGCGTCGGCCGGCCGCGCGCGCCGATTTCGCTGTGCGGATTCTGCGTTGGTTTCTCTGGCAGTTTCCCGCTTCGCCCTCGTGCGAAGCGTAAAAAGCCGGAGCAAATTTGAGGCCAGTCGGTCGTTTCGGGCGCTTTTCGGCGATCCGCCGTTTTTTTTGGGGGCGGACGCAACTTCGCGCGAGGCGGCGCGCAAGGGCGCCGGTCAGGTCTGGCCGGGGCGAAGCTTGTAGAAAATATGGCGGCCGATGACGTCCATTTTTTCGAGGCTTCTCGCCCAGCGCGGGCGCGCGTAATTGGCGTGATAATGCGTCGCGCCGCCGACGTCGCTGACGTAAGTCGCGCCGGTCGAAACCTCGTCCGCGATGCGGACCGCGGTGCGCCAGGCGTCGGGCTCGTCGACGCGCAGCGAGCGTCCGTCGCAGGCGAAGGAGAACTGGCAGGCGTTGCGGCGCTGGCGGTTCTGGTAGACGACGCCGCAGATCGTCGTCGGATAGAGGCCGCTCGCGACGCGGTTCAGCACCACCTGCGCGACGGCGGCCTGGCCTTGCTCCGATTCGCCGCGCGCCTCGAAATAGATGGCCTCGGCGAGGCAGCGTTTTTCCGCCGCCGCGCCGTCGCCGCCGATCAGCGCGGCGTAGTCCTGTCGCGGCGCGCGGGGGATTACCGTCGCATTCGGGGTCTCTTGCAGCTGCGCGGTATGTTGCTCTTGATCTGGCCCGGGCGCCTGTTCAGGCCGCGCGGCGACTTCGACCGGCGTCGAATCGGCCGCGGCCGGCGTGGTCGAGGCGAGCGCGTCGGCGCGGCGGATCGCCGGCGTCGCGCCCTGCATCAGGCGCTCCGTGAGGGCTTCGGGGCGCATGGTCAGCGCGCCGCCGGCTTGCGGCGGCGAGGCATCGGCCGAGGCGGGCGCGGTGGTCGGCGTTTCGCCGTCCGCCCAGGGCTCGAAGGCGGCGACGCTCTCGGGTCCCGCGAAATCGCCGTCCGGCGCGTCGAGGGCGCCGACGGGCGACGAGTCGTCATTCTCGAAGAGAGCCTCGTGCGCGCGTAGATTGATGAGGCCGCCCGATTGGCGCAGCCGTGCGTCGAAGGTCGGCCGGAGGCCGACGACGGGATCGCCCTTGGCGTCGCGGTCGATCGCCGGCGCCTTTTCGGCATGGGGCTTCAGAACCGCGCGGGGCGCGATCTCATCACTAATGCGGTCGGCGGGATCTTCCAGGCCTGCGAGGCTCGCCTGACGCAAAATCCGCGCCATGGCGGCCCATTCGGCGGCGCGGGCGGTGGGTCCGAGCGCGCCGGCCGCGACCTGAACGGGGATCAAATCGTCCGGTGGGGCAGAAGCGCGCCAGGCCAGCGGCGCCAGCGAAGCGCCGGCCGTCGGCTCCTGGCCGGCGCCGGCCGGCAGCGAGAGCGCCAGCGCGACGCCAACCGACCAGGGGGCGATGGCGCCGAGCGCCCATCCGATCCGCGATCCACCCATACGGTCTTGCGTCCGATAATCTCTTTTGCCTCGCCGCCAAAGCGCCTGAGGCCAGAGGCCGCGCAGACTGCGGCGCCAGCGAGGCCGCGCGCCGCCGCCCACAGCGGTTCGGATCGAATATTTCCGGTTAGGCTTGAGAAACCGTTACGGCCGCCACCTCAATCGACGCTTCGTCGAACAGATCCGGCGAAGAGACGCCGCGCGCGGCCTGCGAGTGATTTGCGTAAGTCTTCCAGCCGGGCCGATAGCTGGCGTCGGCCTCAAGGCCCCAGGTCGTCCAGCCGTCGCGGACGCCGCGGCCGAAGAGTTCGACATAGGGGCCCGGCGAGCAGGCTTCGATGATGGCGTATTGCTCGTCGGGCTTGCGCGAATGCTCGCGTTTGCGGCTCTGCATCACATTGACCTGCCGCCGTCCCGGCGCGAGCGTGCGGGCGTTGCGGCCGCGCACGCCGAACAGGATCAGTTCGGTGACGTTGCGGAAATAGAAACCGACGCCGCGCCCGTCGGAGCCGCCGTCTTTGCGGATTTTGTGCCAAACCAGATTCGACTTGTAGGAAAAGCCCCACGCCCGCATCGCGGCGAGGGCTTCCGGCAACAATGCGTTCGGCGCCCAAAGATAGAGATGGCATGTCTCGTCGGCGATGTCGGCGACGGGAAGCGCCGAAATCTCGGCGAGGCTCATGGTGCCGTAGCGATTGAGACGTCTGTGTCCGGGCGCGACCTTGCCGGTGGCGTTCTGGAAGCGCCAGGGCGGATCCGCCATGATCGTCTTGAACCGCCTGCCTTTCGTAAGGGCAAGCAGATCAGAGGATGGGCTCAGCGTCTCGACGATAGCCAGCACAACTCGCCTCTGATTCGTGAGTGTGACTTAAACTGGATTTTAGATGGTAGGGCCGAATGCGGAAGCGATATTTCGCCGTTTTCGTTGCCGAACCGAAAGATTCTTTAGATGCGTAGGCGCCGCCAATCTCGTCAAAAGGCGCGGTTGACGCAGAAATCGACGACGTCGCCGAGGGCGAACTTCCAGGGCGACGATGGAAACAGCTCCAGCGCGTCGCGCGCGATGGCGCCATAGTGCCGCGCGCGCTCGACCGTATCCTCGAGCGCGCGGTGCTTGTGCAGGGTGGCGACCGCGGCCTCGAGATCGCCGTCGGCGATCTCGCCGCGCTCCAGCGTGCGGCGCCAGAATTCGCGCTGTTCGGGCGTGCCGCGGCGAAACGACAGCACGACGGGGAGCGTGATCTTGCCTTCGCGAAAATCATCGCCGACATTCTTGCCGAGCTTGGCCGAGGCGCCGCCATAGTCGAGCGCGTCGTCGATGAGCTGGAAGGCGATGCCGAGATTGAGGCCAAAGCCGCGGCAGGCGGCGATTTCGGCCTTGGGCCGGGCGGCGAGCAGCGGCCCGACCTCGGAGGCCGCGCCGAACAGCGCCGCCGTCTTGGCGCGGATCACGGCGAGATAATCGTCCTCGCTGGTTTCGGTGTCCTTCGCGGCGGAGAGCTGCATGACTTCGCCTTCCGCGATCACCGCGGCGGCGGAGGACAAAACCTCAAGGCAGGGCAGCGAGCCGACCTCGACCATCATCTTGAAGGCCTGACCGAGCAGAAAATCGCCGACGAGGACGCTCGCCTCATTGCCCCACAGCATGCGCGCGGCGAGCTTGCCGCGCCGCATGTCGCTCTCGTCGACGACGTCGTCATGCAGCAGCGTCGCCGTATGCATGAATTCGACCGAGGCGGCGAGTTTGATGTGGCCGGCGCCGCGATAGCCGCAAAGGCCGGCGGTGGCGAGAGTCAGCATCGGACGCAGCCGCTTGCCGCCGGACGAGATCAAATGATTGGCGACTTCCGGGATCATCGAGACGTCGGAGGCCGAGCGGCTGAGGATCGTCTGGTTGACCCGCTCCATATCCGCGCTGACGAGAGCGATGAGCGCCTCGATGCCGGGTTCGTCCGCTCTATCTTCAAGGGGAATGACAACGCCCAAAATCGAATGCTCCGCGGACCGGTGAAGGCCTTATTACGGGGCGGACGCGCGATTTTCAACTGACGCGCGCGCGACCGCCGGTCTTGCCGCCTTGCCAGCGCCATGCGAGAGCAGGGCGCGCCGCGCATTTTTGGGGCGATTTGATCCGGAGGGCGCGGATTTGCGAAGCGGAAAGGCCGATATGATCGAGCTCTTGCGCACCAACGATCTTGTGCTGATTTCGCGGATCGAGGCGATCCTTGGCGAGGCGGGGGTCGATTTCTTCATCGCCGACCAGCATATGAGCGCAACGGAGGGTTCGCTCGGCTTTCTGCCGCGTCGCCTGCTCGTCGCCAGCGAGGACGCCGATGAGGCGCGCGCGGCTCTCCTGGAGGCCGGCCTCGCCGAGGAGCTGCGCAATGGCTGAGCTGGCGCAATCGGCGCGGGAGATCGCGGCAGAGGCCTTTCTCGGCGGGCGGCTGCGTCTGCGCCAGCCGGATCGCGGCCATCGCGCCGGCACCGACGCGGTGCTGCTCGCCGCCGCCGCGCCGCCCGATTTCGACGATCTGGCCCTCGATGTCGGCGCCGGGGTCGGCGCGGCGGGGCTCGCGCTCGCCGCGCTGCGGCCGAAGGCGCGCATCGGCCTTGTCGAAATCGATCCGGCGATGTCGGCGTTGGCGCGCGAAAATCTCGCGCTCAACGGCATGACGGAGCGGGGCGCGGTGTTCGAGGCCGACGCTCTGGCGCCGGCGCGCCGCCGCGCCGCGGGCCTGCTTGACGCCAGCGCCGCGCTCGTGATCTCCAATCCGCCTTTCCTCGATCCGCGCCGCGCGCGATCCTCGCCCGACGCGGAGAGGCGCCTCGCCCATGTCGCGCCGCAGGAGTCAGGGGCGCCCTATGAGGCGTGGCTCGCGGCCTGGATCGCCGCCTGCCTCGCGCTCGCGCGGCCGGGCGGAGAGTTCATCCTCATTCACCGGCCGGAGGTTCTCGGGACCATTCTCGACGCGCTTGACGGGCGGGCGGGGGCGGCGGCCGTGATGCCGGTCCATGCGCGGGCGGGCGCGCCGGCGATCCGCATTCTGGTGCGCGCCAAAAAGGGCAGCCGCGCGCCGTTCTCGATAGCGCCGGGGCTCGTTCTGCATGAGGGCGCGGGGTTTACGCCAATGGCCGAGGCGATTCACCGGGGCGACGCCGCGATCGCCTGGCCGGCTTCATGACCTGGCCTTGACAATTCAGCGATTTATCGGCTTGGACAACGGAAAGACAAGGCTGCCAAATTGACTGCCAAAACCGCACACGAGGGCAAGGCCGCGCCGCCGGCGTTAAATCCGGCGCGCTCGTTCCAGGGCCTGCTGCTGACTCTGCAGCAGTTCTGGGCGGCGCAGGGCTGCGTCATTCTGCAGCCCTATGACATGGAGGTCGGCGCCGGCACCTTCCATCCGGGCACGACGCTGCGCGCGCTGGGGCCGCGCCCCTGGAAAGCCGCCTATGTGCAGCCCTCGCGCCGGCCGAAGGACGGCCGCTATGGCGAAAATCCCAACCGGCTGCAGCACTATTATCAATTCCAGGTCATCCTGAAGCCCTCGCCGCCCGATTTGCAGGCGCTGTATCTCAGCTCGCTTGAGGCGATCGGCGTCGATTTGCGGCTGCACGACATCCGCTTCGTCGAGGATGATTGGGAAAGCCCGACGCTCGGCGCCTGGGGGCTCGGCTGGGAATGCTGGTGCGACGGGATGGAAGTCTCGCAATTCACCTATTTTCAGCAGGTCGCCGGCGTCGAATGCGCGCCGGTCTCCGGCGAGCTCACCTATGGTCTCGAACGCCTCGCCATGTATGTGCAGGGCGTCGACAGCATTTTCGAGCTCAATTTCAACGGCCGCGAGGGCGATGAGAAAGTCGCTTATGGCGATGTCTTCAAACAGGCTGAAGAGGAATATTCGCGCTATAATTTCGAGGCTGCCAACGTCGAGCTTCTGTTCCAGCATTTCCGCGACGCCGAGGCCGAATGCAAGGCGCTGCTCGCGGCGGGCGATCGCGGCGAGCACCATCTCATGGCGCTGCCGGCCTATGATCAGTGCCTCAAGGCCTCGCATATTTTCAATCTGCTCGACGCCCGCGGCGTGATCTCCGTTACCGAGCGCCAGAGCTATATTTTACGCGTTCGCGAGCTGGCGAAAGCCTGCGGCGCCGCCTGGCTGAAGACGATTGGCGGCGGCGCTTGAATTAGGCGCCGTGAGCGCCGACCGCCGCCGTCGAAACCACGCCGGGATTATTCGAATTGGCGAGGATAGTGGCGCCGATAGCCGTAATGGCCATATCCGTAATGGCCATAGCCGTAATGCCGGTAGCCGTAATGGCGGTACCCGTGATGGTAATAGTGCCGGTAATAGACGGTTTCAGTCGGCAGCGGCGGCGTAATCAGCGCGCCGGGCGCGGCGTTCATCGGACCAGCCGAAACTGCGGTGGTCAGCGCGAGCATAGCCGCGCCGGCGACAACGAGAACCTTGGGACTGTTCATTGGCAAATCTCCCCTTTTTATTCTCCCATTTTTTAGCGGGGAACGCTTTCGCCGCTCGCGTTGTTCCACACGACTTCAAAATTAGAGCGCGTGTTTTCGCCCCCGAGTTGAATCATGGTTTTGCAGATTTCGCTGGGCGCATTGGTCACCGGTTCCTTCAGTCGAGCGTGAGGGGGGCCACCCCAGTCCTTTGACCTTCTTGACCTGTCGAGACCAGCCGCTAGCGCTATGCCTTGCCGATCGCGGCCTTCGCTTTGAAGGCGTCGCGACCTTCGCTATGCCGCGCCGGCTGGCGCTGCACAATGCAGGCGCTTTCCTTGGCCGAAAGCGATGCGCTGTGGCGCCGCCTGGCTGAAGACCGTAGGCGGCGGCGCCGGGGATTAGCCCGCGTCAGCGATGGAAGCCGCCGTGGAAGCCGCCGCCATGAAAGCCGCCACCGTGGAAGCCGCCGAAATGGCCGCCGCCGAAGCCGACGCTGCGGCCTGTGTACAGGCCGCCGCCGTAGGCATAGCGCCCGCCACGCCAGCCGCCATAGTATCCGCCGCCGTAATAGGGCCCGCCGCCATAATAGCCGTAGGAGGGATAGTAGCCGTAACCACAGCCATAGAAGCCGCAATCGCCGACCGTCGCTGCGCCAAGGCCGAGCGATAGCGCGCCGAGGGCGAGGCCCGCGGCCGCCGCGCGCCGGGATTGTAGCCGTAGTAACGGCGATGATGATAATAGCCGTAATGACGATAGACGCGATGGTGATAGGCGCGATAGTAGACCTGTTCGATCTGAGGCTGAGCCGGTCTGATGAGATCTCCCGACGCGATGCTGAGCGGGGCGGCGGAAAGCGCGGAGGTGAGCGCAAGCAAAGCAGCGCCGGACAGCGCGACAAGCCTTGGCGTGTTTTTTGGGCTGTTCATGGCATAACTCCAGTTTATCGAGTGGAACGCGTCGCCGACCCGCCTGTTCCCTCGCGGCCAAAATTTAGCAGCGGCGGGCTGCCCCTGCGATGGCGTTCAGATTTTCCTTGGCGCATCGCCGATCAGCGCTTAGTCAGCGGGGACGCTATTCGAAAGACACTCGGCCGGACCGATCCGAAATCTCTCGAACGGCCAGGATGCCCGACCAAGAGACCATGCCCGAGCTCCTTCTCGAACTTTTCAGCGAAGAAATTCCGGCCCGCATGCAGGCGCAGGCGGCCGAGGACTTAAAGCGCCTCGTCGGGGAGGCGCTCGCCGAGCGCGGCCTTCGCTTTGAGGGCGCCGCGAGCTTTGCGACGCCGCGCCGCCTCGCGCTGCACATCGCCGGACTGCCGGCGCGCCAGCCCGATCTTCGCGAGGAAAAGAAAGGCCCGCGCGTCGGCGCGCCCGAGGCGGCGGTCGAGGGCTTTTTGAAAAGCGCCGGGCTCGCCTACATCGCGGACGCGAAAATCGAGTTCGATGCAAAGAAAAAGACCGAGTTCTATGTCGTCGTGACCGAGCGCAAGGGTCAGGCGACGATCGACGTGCTGGCCGACATCCTGCCCGCCGTGATCCGCCGCTTCCCATGGCCGAAATCGATGCGCTGGGGCGCGGCCTCGATCCGCTCCGATTCGCTGCGCTGGGTGCGCCCGCTGCATGCGATCCTTGCGACCTTCGGCCCCGACACTGAGGATCCGGAGATCGTGCCCTTTGCGGTCGACGGAATCAAAGCCGGCAACGTCACGCATGGCCATCGCTTCATGGCGCCACGCGCGATCGCCGTGCGGCGCTTCGACGATTACGCGCCCGCGCTTGAAAAGGCCAAGGTGGTGCTCGACCCCGCGCGCCGGCGCGACATCATTTTGCATGACGCGCGCGACCTTGCGCTGGCGCAGGGGCTCGAACTCATCGAGGATGAGGCGCTGCTGCATGAGGTCGCGGGGCTGGTCGAATGGCCGGTCGTGCTGATCGGCGAATTCGACGCCGCCTTTCTCGACATTCCGCCAGAGGTTATCCGCGCGACGATCCGCGCCAATCAAAAGTGCTTTGTCCTGAATGATGCGGCGACCGGCAGCCTCGCCAATAAATTCGCGCTGGTCGCCAACATCGAGGCGAGCGATGGCGGCGCGGCGATCGCATCTGGCAATGCGCGGGTCGTGCGCGCGAGATTATCGGATGCGAAATTCTTTTGGGAGACCGATCTTAAGGTAAGACTTGAGGACCGGCTGGCGAAACTTGATAAGGTCGTCTTTCACGAAAAGCTCGGCACGCAGCGCGCGCGCGTCGAACCGCATTTCCCGGCTCGGGCGAGAACTTGCGCCGCATGTCGGCGCCGAACTCAGAACTGGCGAGCCGCGCGGCGCCATCTGGCCAAAGCCGATCTCAGCTCCGAAATGGTCGGCGAATTTCCCGAATTGCAGGGCCTGATGGGCAGCTATTACGCCAGAGCGCAAGGCGAAAGCGCCGAAGTCGCCGAGGCGATCGCCGATCATTACAAGCCGCAGGGGCCGAATGACCGCGTGCCGAATTCGCCGGTCGCGATCGCCGTCGCCCTCGCCGACAAGATCGACATTCTGGTCGGTTTCTGGGCGATCGACGAAAAGCCGACCGGTAGCAAGGACCCTTACGCCCTTCGCCGCGCGGCGCTTGGGGTGATCCGCATCGTTCTGGAGAATGAGCTGCGGTTCTCACTCCGCGACGTTATCCGGTGGGCTCTCTGCCTCTATGTTATAGATGCGTTTCATCCCAGTGACGGATATGTCTCTCTTGCTAGAGAATACGACCCATCGAGTGAAGAAGGTCCAGATCCCGACTGGTCGTCACTGCCTGTACGTACACTGATTGACTACGATGGACTACTTGACCGGGTAGGCGGCGACGCTGGCTACTTCCAAGCGGGATGTCCAAACTACAACGACGACGACGAGATTCAGCGGTGTGGTCTAGCCTACCAGCAAGTACGACACCGCCTCGCCCTGCTCGACGACTTATGGAGTCAGATGTCGCTACGAAGAGTGTTTGAAGGCGTCGAGTTCCTGACCGACTTCCGAAGCGAAATCCAAGTTTGTGAATCCGACGCAACTCTTCGGCCCATCTACGGGAGGGCGGCTGAGCCGCTAGCCGCAAGCCTTCTCGCCTTCTTCGCCGACCGCCTGAAAGTCTACCTTCGCGAGCGCGGCGCGAGGCATGATCTGATCGACGCCGTGTTCGCGCTGCCGGACCAGGACGATCTGCTTTTGATTGTGCGCCGCGTCGAGGCGCTTGGCGCGTTTCTCGATATGGAGGACGGCGCCAATCTGCTCGCCGGCTATCGCCGCGCCGCGAATATTCTGCGCGCGGAGGAGAAGAAGGACGGCGCCGGCGCGTTCGAGGGTCGCGTTGACCACAGCCTGCTGCGCGAGCCGGCCGAAGTCCTGCTATGGGAGAAGATCGAAAGCCTCGATACCGACGTGCGCCGGCATCTGGAGCTGGCGCAGCAGCGCATAGGCCACGCCGAATTCAAAGGCGAAACGCCGTTCGAGGACGCCATGGCCGATTTGTCCTCGCTGCGCGCGCCGGTCGACCTGTTCTTCGAAAAGGTGACGGTCAATGCGCCGGAGCCAAAGCTTCGGCTCAACCGGCTGCGGCTTCTCGCGCGCCTGCGCCGCGCCGTGAACGAAGTCGCCGACCTCTCCCGCGTCGCCGGATAGCCCGCCGAAATCTTTATCTTTTCCAGAGGTTGAAGCGCCCTCTTTCGGCTCGATCCCTTATGCGGATTTGAGTCATGTTCCGCGCCCGAGCCGCCATCCGCGGCTTATGGAGCGTAAGATGAGCACAAAATCGACAGACAGATTCGCAGAGATAAAGCTGGCGTCGATCGAGCGATCCGTATGGAGCCATGACGGCCTCATTTATGCGGGTCTCGTCGCCATGATCGTAGCCGTTTCTCTGATCGCGCGCGCAACTGGAATCCTTCCGCTGCCCGAGACGCCGCTTCCGGTTGGCGAGACGCAGGCCGAGACGAAGCTTCCGCTGGATCATGTGCGCGGCTGGAACCCCGCCGCCGCGGCTTTTCCGAAACAGCAGGCTCACGACCAGGTCAACACGCTCGCCTATCCGTGGAGACGTTCTTGAGCCCGCTACGTGAAGGCGCTGAAGACGAGGCGGCTTCGAGTCAGGAGCCTCCCAGTCTGATCGTCGGCCGCGATGATGAAAATCACTGGATCGTCGTCGAGACGCATGGGCTTTGCGGCGGCATTTTTGCGACAGAGGCGGCGGCCGTGCGCTATGCCCGCGAGGAAAGCCGCGGCCGCCGCGGCGCGGTGGCGAGCGCGCCTTCGCCCATCGCTCTCGATATCGGACGCGCGCAGAAGGCGGCGCGAAGCTTCAGATCACGATGATTTTGAATCGTATTGATCCAAAATCATGAATGTGATCGTTTCCAATAGATTTGAGCGGGATGCGGGCGGAATAGCGCTCACACTTTTCCTCATCCCGCTCTAGCCGATCCTGATGATCAGCGACGGCAGGCCGGCGATCGTCGCCTCGATGTCGTCGCCCTTGCGCACCGGGCCGACGCCGGCCGGCGTGCCCGTGAAGATGAGATCGCCCGCCCTGATCTCGACCAACGCGGACAGAAACCGCACGATATCAGGGACTTTCCAGATCATGTCGGAAAGATCGCCGCGCTGGCGCGTCTGCCCATTGACCTTGCATTCGATCGCGCCGCTCGCGAGCGGCCCGGTCTGCGAGATCGGCGCGATGGCGCCGCAGGGCGCGGAATGATCGAAGGCTTTCGACATATCCCAGGGGCGGCCCTTTTTCTTTGCGGCCGCCTGAATGTCGCGCCGCGTCATGTCGAGGCCGACGGCATAGCCGAAAATCAACTCATCGACGTGCTCCGGCTCGATGTCGCGGCCGCCCTCCTTGAAGGCGACGACGAGCTCGACCTCGTGCTGGAAATCGAACGTCGCTGGCGGATAGGGAATGACGGCGCCATTCGGGACGATCGCGTCGGCGGGCTTGGTGAAGAAGAAGGGCGGATCGGCGTCGGGATCGCCGCCCATCTCGCGCGCGTGCTCGGAATAATTCTGGCCGACGCAGAAGATGCGGCGGACCGGAAACGGCGCGCCCGACGTCGTCGCGACCGAGACCACGGGGGACGGGGAAAAGCGTAATCGGCCATGTTTGAAGGCTCCTTCGCTGGCGTTACCGCAGGCGCGTGTCAACGCGCGCTATTCCACGTCGAGCGGCTCCGCGCCGGTGGGGCGCCCATCGGGCCCGAGCGCGATTTTTTCGATGCGCTGTTCGGCGCTCGCCAGCAGATTGGAGCAATGCGTCTTCAAGGCCTCGCCGCGCGCGTAGATTTTGATGGAGTCCTCAAGGCCGACGGCGCCCTTTTCGAGCTGATCGACGATTTTTTCGAGCTCGGCGAGCGCGGTCTCGAAAGAGAGGCCGGCGACGTCTTCATTCTGCTGCGGCTCAACGGCCATGCCTGCCTCTTTCAACGCATCATCGTCGAGGCAAGATCTAGGCGGGCCGGCGACTTCGTGCAACTCCAGTGCGAAGGGCGCGCCCTCGAAGCACTCGGCGCCGCGGCCGATCTTCGCGATGGCCGCGTTCATCCGCCCGCCCCGCTGCAATATTTCATCGCCGAGCGCGACCAGGCGCGCATTGGGCGTCGCGGTCGGCGAATTGCGCCGGATCGCGGCGGCGATCTCGTTTTCGTCGCGATGCGGGCTTAGGGCGCAGGCGGCGATGAAGGCCGCCGCGGTCGAGCGGCTGACGCCGGCGTAGCAATGGATCAGCATAGGCGCCGCGCGGTCCCAGCGCTGCACGAAATCGAGCAGCGCGGCGACATGCTCGTCGCAGGGCAGGATATGGCCGTCGACGGCGACGACGATATCGGAGATGGAGACGAAAAGATGCCGCTCGGCGGCGATTTCCCGCGGCCGCGCGACGGGCGTGCCCGCGTCGATCAGGGTGACGAGGCTGCGGGCGCCCGTCGCGCGGACGGTTTCCGGCACCTTCGCCAGCGAGCAGACATGTAACTGGCCCATGAACTCCCCTTATGAGAGCGTTAAGCGCCGGCCCCGGCGGCGATTGCGGATTTCATACTGCATTGCAGCAAAAGATTCACGCGAAATTGGCGGAAAAAACGTCGCTATGCGACGCCAACTCTTGCGTTGAGCCTTGTGAGCTCGTCCAGAAAACGCTCGGCCGCCAGAGTCGGCGCCCATGGCTCCCATGGCGTCGCGCCATAGATCGTGGCCAGCGGATCGACGCTGAGCGGCTGGTGCGGAATGCCGAGGGTCGCGCGGACTTCCTTGCGGGTCCAGCCGACGACATGCACGGCCTCCGACGCCGCCGCGACGCGGTCGGCCCTTTTGTGCGACTTTTTATCCGCCTCCGTCCATGGCGCAAGGCCATAGCGCATCGCGATGGCGCGCTCCAGCGATTCTGTCAGCCGGCGATAGGATTCGCCGAGAAATGGCTTCACGACCGAGATGCAATCAAAGCCGAGCAGGCCCTCGTCGGCGTCATGCAGCAATTCGCGCAGATCCGCGCGCGGATCGTTGAGTTCGGGAAACCACAGCCGGCGCAGCGCCAGCACGAGCAGCGAATGCTGGGCGACCGACAGTGGCAGCGCCCAGGCCGAATGGCCGCCCCAGCGATAGGTGCGTGCGAGGCCCACGGCGAGATCGCCGTCGTCCCAGTCGAACGGCGTCGGATTAAGGAGGTCGAGCCGCTTGCCGGAGAGAAGCCGGACCCAGGCTCTGGCCTGCGCCGGGGGCGTCGCAGCGCGCGCGGCCGAGCTCATGGTCTGGCCAGCGCCGCGCATTCGGCGTGGCGCCAGCATGTGACGAGATGGTCGTTGACCATGCCGGTCGCCTGACAGAAGGCGTAGATGATGGTCGGGCCGCAGAAATTGAAGCCGCGACTTTTCAAATCCTTCGACAGCCGCTGCGAGAGCTCCGTCTGCGCGGGAATCTCGGACATATGGCGAAAGACATTCTGCACGGGTGCGCCGTCGACGAAGCCCCAGAGATAATCCGAAAAGCCCGGCCCATCCTGAATTTGAAGATACGCCCGCGCCGAGACGATCGCGGCCTCGATTTTCGCGCGGTTGCGCACGATGCCGGCGTCCAGCATCAGCTTCTCGACTTTTTTCGGCGTGTAGCGCGCGATTTTTTCCGGATTGAAGTCGTCGAAGGCGGCGCGAAAGGCCTCGCGCTTGCGCAAAATGGTGATCCAGGAGAGGCCGGCCTGAAAGCCGTCTAGGATCAGCTTCTCATAAAGCGCGCGGTCGTCGCGTTCGGGAACGCCCCATTCTTCGTCGTGATAGGCGACATAGAGCGGGTCGGTCCCGCTCCAGCTGCAGCGGGTCTTGCCGTCGGCTGTCATCGCCGGCTCAACCCGGCGGCGCGACGGCGATCGGCGTTTCGCCGGCCGTCACGGTCGCGCCCGCCGCCTGCGCTTCTTCGAGCCTGTCGATGCGCACCATGGCGAGGCCTTCGAGCCCGGATATCGAACCGACCTGACCGAGGGGCGGCCCGCCCGCGGCGATCTCGGCGCCCGGCGCCGGCGCCTCGCCCTCGAAGTGAAACTTCAGGATGCGCTTCTTCGCCGATTTCCGATGATGCACGCGCGCGACGACCTCCTGGCCGACGTAGCAGCCTTTTTTGAAATCGACGCCGTTCAGCCAGTCGAGATTGGAATCCTGAACGAAAGCGTCGCCATAGACGAAATCGACGCCGCCCTTTGGCACGCCCGCGGCGATCCGGCGCGCTTCATATTCGGCGGGCGCCACGTTACTGAGTTTTGCCAGCGCCTCGCGGGGCCCGATGACGCGCCGGCCCATGCCGGGCGCGCGCAGGTCGCGGTAAAGGACGCCTTCGATTTCGACCGCCGCGTCGTCGCCGAGAATCGCTGCGACGCCAAGCGTCTCGGACAGATCCTCGATGGCGATTTTCGCGCGCATCCTGTGGAAGGCGAGGCGCTGCGCGAGGGCGGCGCTCTGTTCGCGGACGCAATCGATGAGAAATCCAGCTTCGGCGCCTTCCGGCAGCGGAACCACAAAGAAATCGAACAGAAGCTTGCCCTGCGGCGAGAGCAGCGCGGAGAAGCGGCTTTCGCCGGGCGCGATGTCCTTGACGCTATTGGTGATGAGCCGGTGCAGGAACCCTTGCGTCTCCGCGCCCGTCATCCTGATGACGCCGCGTTCCGCAAGAAAGCATATGCTGTTTTCCATTCGATCCTCGACTTCGCCCGCGCGGAGCTTTTATGTATTTGCGCCCGCGCCGGAGCGGGATAAGGAAAAGCGTGAGCGCTTTTCCTTCCGCATCCGCTCTCCATTACTGGAATTGATCACGTTCATGATTTCGGATCGGTTCGATCCAAAATCATCGCGATCTGAAGCGCAAGCCCTTGTACCAATGGATGGCCCGATGCCGCAAACCTTCGATCTCGTCCTTAAGGGCGGCGTCGTCGTCGATCATAATGGCGTAGGCGTTCGCGATATCGGCGTCAGGGCGGGCAAAATCGCCTCCATCGGCGATCTCTCGCGGGCGAGCGCGGGCGAGGCCATCGACGCCGCCGGCCTCACTATCCTGCCCGGCGTTATCGACACGCAGGTGCATTTTCGCGAGCCGGGGCTGACCCATAAAGAAGATCTCGAGACCGGCTCCCGCGGCGCAGTCCTCGGCGGGGTCACGGCGGTGTTCGAGATGCCGAACACCAATCCGCTGACTACCACCGCCGAGGCGCTGGCGGACAAGGTCAAGCGCGCCACCCATCGCATGTACTGCGATTTCGCCTTCTGGGTCGGCGGCGCGACCGACAACGTCAAGCACATTCCCGAATTGGAGCGCCTGCCGGGCGCGGCGGGGATCAAGGTGTTCATGGGATCGTCCACCGGCTCGCTGCTGGTCGCGGAAGACGCCGGCGTCGAAGCGATTTTGCGCCAGACGCGCCGCCGCGCGGCGTTCCACAGCGAGGACGAGGAACGGCTCAAGGCGCGCAAGGATCTGCGCGTCGTGGGCGATCCCTCGTCGCACGCGGTCTGGCGCGACGAGATGACCGCTCTGCAATCGACGCAGCGGCTGGTGCGCATCGCGCGGGAGGCGCGCGCGAGCGTGCATGTGCTGCATGTTTCGACCGCGGAGGAGATCGATTTTCTCGGCCGCAACAAGGATATTGCGAGCGTCGAGGCGACGCCGCATCATCTCACCCTTTCGAGCGACGATTATGCGCGGCTTGGCACGAAACTGCAGATGAACCCGCCGGTGCGCGACGCGCGCCACCGCGGCCATATCTGGCATGGCGTCCACAACAGCATCGTCGATATTCTTGGCTCCGACCATGCCCCCCATACGCTGGAGGAGAAGGCGAAGCCCTATCCGCAGAGTCCGTCGGGCATGACCGGCGTGCAGACGCTGGTTCCGATCATGCTCGATCATGTGGCGGCAGGGCGGCTCTCGATCGAGCGCTTCGTCGATCTGACCAGCGCCGGCCCCGCGCGCCTGTTCGGCATCGCCGGCAAGGGCCGCATCGCGGTCGGCTATGACGCCGATTTCACCATCGTGGATTTGAAGCGGCGCGCGATTATCGAGGATCGCTGGATCGCCTCGCGCGCAGCGTGGACGCCCTATCACGGCAAAGATGTGCTGGGCTGGCCGGTAGGCACGATTATCCGCGGCGCCAAGGTGATGTGGGAGGGCGAGATCGTCACGCCCGCGCAGGGCGAGGCGGTGCGCTTCTGGCAGGCGCTGTAGACGCCGGAACCGAAGCGCCGTGGCATGGCGCATCTTACCGCCCGGTCAGGTCCGGCGCGCCAGGGAGCGCAGAAATCCCTGATAGTCGTCGGTCAGCTCCATATCCACGGCCGGAGCGACCTTCAAAAGCAGATTGGCGATGAAGGGCTGATCGTTGCGCGCATCGCTGAGGGCCTCGCGCAGGACCGGAACATTGTCCTCGATGTGCTGCAGGAACGCGACGCCCTTGTCGAGCGTCTCGGTCCAGCGCTCGCGCGTCCATGTCGCCAGCGGAAACATGATCTCGTGGATGAAGCTTGAATTTCGCGCCTTCTCGAAGAAGCGCAGACCCGCGCTCCAGTTTTCTTTTGCGCGCAGGGGCGGCGGCGGAATGTCGCCGATAAGCAGTTTCTTGCCGGCCTGACCGACGAAATCCTCCAGCGTCTGCGGATTGTCGTTTTTCGTACGAAAATGCCACAAAGCGAACGCGCCGGGGAACTCTGTCCCCATGCTCTCGATGAGAACCGCCTCGACCTTGTCGACCGCGGCCTTGTCGCCTTTCAGCGCCGCCGTCATGCAGAAGGCCGAGACTGCGTCATTGGCGACCTTCTGGACGCCAGGGCTTTGCAACTGCTCCGCCGAGAGTTTTGGCGTAAATCCGTCGGCTGGAACCGCGACTTCGCCCGCTTTCAGCGCGGTGACGAAGGCGGTGATCTCCAGCCAGCCCATGAAATGCTCGATGAAGAGGTCCGGATCAACATAAACGATAGCGAGGTTCAGCGGCTCCTTCCGCTTTCTGAGTTCCGCGATATCCGTCATGAATCCGACCTTGGCATGCTGACTTTCATTCTCGAAGCGCATCCCAGCCAGAACCGTGCCAAAGCGACGGCGCCTATAAATTCTTCATGAATCCGGCGAAGCGCATAAGTCCTTCCGGCCAGGGGCCATGGCCGCTGTCGGCGTTGATATGGCCCGAATTGCCGGCGTCGGCGAGCTCGGCGCCGAGCGTTCCCGCCAGCCTCTCGCTGTCGGCATAGGGCGCATAAGGATCGTCGCGGCTGGCGATGACAAGACTCGGGAACGGCAGCGGCTCCAGCGGCGGCGCGGCGAAGGCGGGATCGATCGACGGCAGCGCGGCGACGATTTCGGGCGCGGGCGGGGCGACGAGAAAGGCGCCTTTTACGCCAAGATCGCGCAGCAAGGGCGCGGCATGGGCGATGGCGAGGGCGCCGAGACTGTGGCCGACCAGAATAACCGGACGCTCGGCGCGGGAGACTTCCTCGATGAGCCGCGCGCGCCAGGCGTCAAGCTCGGGGCGGTCGAAGTCGCTTAGCGCAACGAAGCGCGCCGTCGGCAGCCTGGCGTCCCAGCGGCTTTGCCAATGATCGGGGCCCGATCCGCCAAGGCCCGGAACGAGCAGGATATCGGCGTCTGATGTCCGCATGCGTCAGGCGTGCGCGAGGGTCTTCGGCCGCGCGAGGGCGGCGACCAGCGCGTCGATGAAACCCTCATAAAGCCGCGCCTCGATCGGCTCCAGCTCCGCCGCGCGCGCCTCGAAGTCAGGATCCGAGTTCGCGAGTTCGGCCTCGACGTCGGAAAGATGCTTTTCTTCCTCCAGCAGAAGCCCGGTGATGCGCCCGGCGACAGGCGATGCGCCGAGCGCGTCCTTGTAGACGCCATAGACCTGTAGGGCGCGGCGCTCGACCAGCCAGGTCACGTAGCAATAGACGAGCTTCGCGCGCAGGGCGGCGGGGCGGTCGGCGAAGACCTCGTCGCAGGCGGCGTCGAGGTCCTGGAAATAATCCTCGGCTTCGTCGCCGCAGAGCATGTTTTCGGGCGCATAGGTCGTGAAAGCCTCGCCGCCGATCTTGAGCGCGATCTTCTTGAGGCCGAGCGCGTGCCGGCCCTCCTCCAGCGCATGGGTGAGGATTTCGGCGGTCAGCACCTCGGCCCTCTGGCTTTTGACGATTTTGCGGAAGCCGACATATTCGAGATAGGAGAATGTGTTCAGCCAGCGCGCGTGAAGGCTGTCGTTCGCGACGATCGCGCCGACGCAGGCCTCAAGGCGGAAATGCGGGTTCATCGGGGTCTCTCTACTCTGGTTGCGTCTCTTTGCATCTGCGCCTCTTCGAATGGGTTCGGCAACGTCAGCTATGGCCAAAAACCCGTTCAAAAATGTAATCGACGTTTTTGAGATGATAGCCGAGATCGAACAGCTCTTCGAGTTCGGCCGTCGCTTAACGCGCTTGCTGACGTCCGGGTCGTTCTTGAGAAGCGTCAGAAAATCGCCCTCGCCGCGCCAGACCGGCATGGCGTTGCGCTGCACATAGGCATAGGCGTCCTCGCGCGACGACGCCCTTTTGCGTCAGCGCAAGCAGCACCCGCTGCGAATGGACGAGGCCGCCGAGCCGGTCGAGATTTTTCTGCATATTGTGCCGGATAGACCAGCAGCTTGTCGATCACGCCGGTCATGCGGCGCGAGCGCGAAGTCGAGCGTCACCGTGGCGTCGGGGCCGATCATGCGCTCGACCGAGGAATGCGAAATGTCGCGCTCGTGCCAGAGCGCGACATTTTCCATGCGCCGGGCAGCGCCATGCCGCGCACGAGGCGGGCGAGGCCGGTGAGGTTTTCGGTCAGCACCGGATTGCGCTTGTGCGGCATGGCGGAGGAGCCCTTCTGGCCTTCGGAAAAAAACTCCTCGGCCTCCAGCACTTCGGTGCGCTGCAAATGGCGGATTTCGATGGCGAGCCGCTCGATGCGAGGAGGCGACGACGCCGAGCGTCGCAAAGAACATGGCGTGGCGGTCGCGCGGGATGATCTGCGTCGAGACCGGCTCGACGCTGAGCCCCAGCTTTTTGGCGACATGGGCTTCGACGCGCGGATCGATATTGGCGAAAGTGCCGACGGCGCCGGAAATCGCGCAGGTCGCGATTTCTTCGCGCGCAGCGACGAGCCGCTCGCGCGCGCGGGAAAATTCGGCATAGGCCTGCGCGAGTTTCAGGCCGAAGGTCACGGGCTCGGCGTGGATGCCATGCGAGCGGCCGATGCTCGGCGTCAGTCTTGTGCTCGAAGGCGCGGCGCTTCAGCGCGGCGAGCAGCGCGTCGACGTCGGCGATGAGAATGTCGGACGCGCGGGCGAGCTGCACCGCAAGGCAGGTGTCGAGCACGTCGGAGGAGGTCATGCCCTGATGCACGAAGCGCGCGTCCGGGCCGATGAATTCGGCGAGATGCGTCAGAAAGGCGATGACGTCGTGTTGTGTGACCTTCTCGATCTCGTCGATCCGCGCGACGTCGAATTTGACATGCCCCGCCTTGGCCCAGATCGCCTCAGCCGCAGCCTTCGGAATGACGCCGATTTCGGCCAGCGCGTCGCAGGCGTGGGCTTCGATCTCGAACCAGATGCGAAACCGCGTTTGCGGCGTCCCAGACGGCGACCATTTCGGGGCGGGAATAGCGGGGGATCATGGAGGTGGGGCGCTCGCGTGTGAAGCGAGCGCTCTAGCATGCGGCGCGGCCGAAACGCAAAAGAACTGACGAAAAAGAACCCGGCGAGCGCCTTATTTCGCCCCGGACTTTTCCTGCTCCGCCTTGAGGCGCGCGACTTCGGCCTGGATCGGCGCGAACGGCCCGTATTTATGCTGCTTTTCGCTGAAGCCGTCGGCGTAGGGCCCATAGGGCGCGTCGATCGGCTTATCGAGTAGGTCGGGAAAATCATGATCGAGCCCGGCCTTGTGCGGTCGCGGCTGCAATTCGACATAAGCGGCGACGTCCCATGCGTCCTCGACCGAGATTGTCGGGTTCAGGTAATCGGCGCCGGGCGGCATGTTGGAGTGTGCGAAATTCGCCATTGTAATGAGGCGCGCCATGCCCGCGCCGTCGTTGAAGCTGTCGTCGCCCCATAGCGGCGGAACCGCGTAGCCAAGCTGCGGCGCCTGCGGATCGCGCGGCAGGCCCTCCCCGCCCTGACGGTGGCAGGCGGCGCAGATCTCCGCATAGGTTTTTTCGCCCCGTGCGGGCTCGGCGGCGCGGTCGAGCTCCGCCATGTCGCCCGATCCATGGCCGGCGAGCGGTTCGCCTTTCGTCATTCCGGAGGAGAGAAAATCGACATAGGCGACGAGCGCCTGCATCTGCGGCGCGGCGTTGGGCATCGGGCGCCCGTTCATGCTGCGCGTCAGGCAGGAATTGATGCGGTCCTCTATGGATATTTCCATTCCACGACGGAAGCTGTAGCGCGGAAATTCGCCATAAAGCCCGAACAACGGCAGGCCGAATTTCTTCGTTCCCGCCTCAAGATGGCAATCGCCGCAGGCAAGATCATTGCCGGCGAAGCGGTCGGCCTGGTCGGGCGCATGCGGGCCGATCAGCGCATAGGTGCGCGTCACAAGCTCGCGCCCGAGGCGGATTTGCCGTCCGCGCGCGTCGTCGGGCAGAGCGCCGACGTCCGGAACGCGCCAGATCGAGCCGTTCGGCGTTTCCGTCTGCGCGCTTTCCGGCGCGGCGGCGGACGGGCTCAGCGCAAGAATTAGAGCCGCGCAGCCCGCCAAACTCCTCGCCCTCATCGCTATCCCCCTCCCCAGCGTCCGAACTTTTGCCGCCAGCTCGGCAGCGCGCCGGCAAAGGGCAGCGCTTCGGCCTCGAGCACCGCGCGCGCGATGGCCCGCGCGAGGCAATCGGCGGCCGAGGCGCCGATCTCCGCCGCGTCGGCGAGCGTCGGCGCGGCCGAAGCCGCGCCCGTCGCGGCGGCGAAGATCGTATCGCCGTCCATCGCGGCGTGGGACGGCCGCAACGCGCGTCCCATCCCGTCATGCGCCATGATGGCGATGCGCTTCGCCTCGGTCTTGGTCAGGGCCGCGTCAGTCGCCACAACGGCGATGGTGGTGTTCTTTGGCTCGACGCCCTTGATGCGGAAATCGCCCGCGGCCGGGAAGGACTCTGGCCAGCCGAGGCCGCCGAATTCGGCGTTCTTCTCATAAGGCGCCGCCCAGAAATGCGGGCCGTCGCCGATCGTCGCCGAGCCGACGGCGTTGACCGCGACCAGAGCCCCGACGCGAAAGCCGGCCGAGGTGACGGCGCTTGCGGAGCCAAGGCCGCCCTTGAGATTGACGGTCGTCGCGCCGAAGCCTGCGCCCGCGTCGCCGAGCCAAAATTCTAGCGCCGCCGCTTCGGCCGCCTGGTAGCCAAGGCGCCAGTAGAACGGCTCCGCGCCGAAATCCTTGTCGCCGCCGTTCAAGAGATCGAACAGGATGGCGCCGGGCGCGATCGGCACCCTGATCGGACCGATCGGGAGGCCGCGCCCGTTCTGGTGCAGCCAGGCGAGGACGCCTCCGACGGAATCCAGCCCATAGACGGAGCCGCCCGACAGCACCAGGGCGTCGATCCGCTCGACGGTCATACCGGGTTCGAGCAGCGCTGCGTCGCGCAGGCCCGGCGCGCCGCCGTGCACCGCGATTGAGGCCATGGCGGGCGCCTCGAAAATCACGGCGGTGACGCCGGAGGCGCGCTTTGCGTCATGCGCATTGCCGACCATGACGCCGGCGACGTCGGTGATGAGGTTTCTCAAGGCACCCGAACCTCATCGCAAGAGCCCGTTGCGGGCCGCTCGATTTTCAAGACGCGCTGAATCTGTTGGCGACGTCCCGCGCGATCCGGCCGCCCTCGTTTAGAAACCGGCCGATGACGATCTGCGCGTTTGGCGTGCAGGTCTGATAGGATTGCTCGTAATCATGGAAGCTTCGGTTGAAGCTGCCGGCGAAGCGTTCCTTGCGCTCCGGCGTCTTGGCTTCGGCTTCGAGGAATTGTTGCATCCGCGCGCGCCAGTCCGACTTCGCGCCGCAGAGATCGTCGAGCCAGGCGAGGGCGCCGAGAATTTCGGCGAGCCGCAAAACCTGCGGCTCATAGGGCGGCGGGGGCGGCTCAGGCGGGGGAGTGTCGGCCTTGCCGGGCTCCGTCTTGGCGGTGTCCGCCTTACCCAGCTCGGGCTTGGCTGCGTCCGGTTTGGCGGCGTGCTCCGCCTTGGCCGTTTCGCCCTTACCGGCGCCATGGAGCGGCTTCCCCGCAGCGCTCTTGGCCGCCGCGTCCGGCTGCGCATCCTGCGGCGCAGCCGCCGCGGCGAAGCCGCCCATGACCGCCGCGGCGACGGCGGCGCGCAATGAGCTTGTGGCGATCCGCCTTGGGGCGGCTCCGCATGAGGCCTTCACATCAAATTCCTTTGTCGGGCGCGCCAGTCTAGGACAGTTTGCGCCGCGTTGAAACCAGTCGGCGCCCTATAGTCCTGGCGCAAGGGTGGCTCCGCGCGCGGCGAGGATCGCGGCCGCGCCCGCCACGACGTCGGCGGTGTGCGGCGTACAATGGATGAGGCGGACCTTTGCGGGTTCGGCCCAGAGGGTTTCGCCGGCTTCTGGCCCCGGCGTTCCCTCGCCGGCGATCCACTCGCCAACGAAAGAGGCGATGACGAAATGGCGCCGGACCGCGCCTGCCGCGTCGCGCTCGATTGATTCGACATGGCGATTGAAGGCGATGACGCGCGCTTCGACCGCGACCTCCTCACGCAATTCGCGCAGCGCGGCGTCGATCAGCGCCTCACCCGCCTCGACGCCGCCGCCCGGCAGCGAAAAGGCGCCTGAAAAAGGCTCCCGCGTGCGGGTGGCGAGCAGAACCCTGCCGGCGCGGAAGACGGCGAGGCTGACGGCGAGGATCGGCGCCGCAGGGTACTCGCGCCGGCCGCAGGCGTCCGCTGTGGTCGTTGGCGTTGTCGCCGTCGCGCTCACGGATAAAGCCGCTCCTTGCGCCAGAGAGCGCCCGGCGTCTCGCGCCGGAAAGCGATCCGGTCATGCAGCCGAAATGCGCCATCCGACCAGAATTCGAGATAGATCGGCTGGATGCGGTAACCGACCCAATAGGGCGGCCGGGGAATGGTCCCTAGCGCGAATTTCGCAGCGTATTTGGCGACCGCTTTTTCCAGCGCGAAGCGGCTTTCGAGCGGACGCGACTGCTGGCTCGCCCAGGCGCCAAGGCGGCTTTGCAGGGGCCGGCTCGCGAAATAGGCGTCGGCCTCGGCCTCGCTGACCCGCCCCACCGCTCCGCGAAAGCGGATCTGCCGGCGCAGCGATTTCCAGTGAAAGACGCCGGCGGCTTTCGGGTTGGCTTCGAGTTCGCGCCCTTTGGCGCTTTCGGCGTTGCTGTAGAACACGAAGCCTGCCGGCGTCGCCTCTTTCAGAAGAACCATGCGCACATCCGGCAGGCCGTCGGCGTCGGCGGTGGCGAGCGCCATCGCCTCCGTATCGTTCGGCTCGGATTTTTGCGCTTCCGCGAACCAGGACGCGAAAAGTTCGAACGGCTCGGCCGCCTCGGTGAAGTCACGCGCCGTTAACTCGTTCAACGTTAAATCTCCAAAAAGTAACGCTTTCGCGATCAGCTTACATCGGGGACCGGACCGCTCGTGCGCCTTTACCATCAAAAGCGGCGTCGCCAAAAACGCCCCTGCTGCGATGCTTCGTCCCGGCTGGGACTTACGTCCGGCCTTTCGGGCCGCGTCCAGGGCCTTATGGCGGTGCTTGCGCTGGTCGCGATCAGCGTCGCAGTGGGCGGATGCGCCTTGTCGGTGCCGATCGCCTCCCCTTCAAACGCCAACGCCGCTACCGAGGACGACGCGACGGGCGCGATTCCGGCCGCGCCGCTGCAGCGCCTGCTCGGGCCGGAGGACTGGCGACGGGCAAAAGCCGCTCTCGCGACGGCGCTCGATCCGCAGGGCGACGGATCGCCGGTCAACTGGGACAATCCGCAGTCCGGCGTCAAGGGTTCGTTCGCGGCGATGGGGAAAGCCTATCCGTCCGACGCGAGGATTTGCCGCAGGTTCAAGACCGAAATCGATCGAAAGACGGGCGGCGTGACGATGCAGGGGCTCGCCTGCGCCGACAAGAATGGCGAATGGACCATCGCCGAGATCGCCGCGCCGCAAAAGGACGCGACATCGGCGCCGCCGGCGCATTAACGCCTGGCCGGCGGCGCATTCCCTCTGGCGCGCAAGGGGAGAAACCCATGCGAGCCTTGCGCCTTCGCCCGACATCCCCCAAATTCGATCTGAGGCATAGGCGTTCGCGCTGATTCTTTGCCGATTCTTGGCCGCTTCTTGGGCGATGCTTGTCCCTGGACGAGTTGTTCCCGTGGCGAATTTTGTGGGCGAGCGCGGGAGTGGGCTCAATCGATGCGTGATCCTTACACTGTTCTCGGCGTTACAAAATCCGCGAGCGCGGCCGAGATCAAATCCGCTTTCCGCAAACTCGCGAAGAAATTTCATCCGGACCAAAGCAAGGAGCCGAAGGCGAAGGAGAAATTCGCGGAGGTCAGCTCGGCCTATGAAATCGTCGGCGATGAAAAGAAGCGCGGCGCCTTCGATCGCGGCGAAATCGACGCCGAGGGCAAGCCGAGGCATCCGGGCTTTGAAGGCTTTGGCGCCGGCATGGGCGCGGGCCGCCGGGCGCATGCCGGAGCGGGACCCGGCTTTGAACATTTCGAGTTCAATTTCGGCGGCGGACGCGCCGGCGCCGGCGCCGCGGGCTTTGAGACCAGCGACATATTCAGCGAACTTTTCGGCGGCGCGGCCGGACGCAGGGGCGCCCGCGGCGCATCGGCGCCGCCGCCGCGCGGCGAGGACGTCCAGGCGACCCTCACCGTCAGCCTCAATGAGGCGGCCACGGGCGCGCAGGCGCGCGTGACCCTACCGAGCGGACGCACGCTCGAAGTTTCGGTTCCGGCGGGCATCGAGGAGGGCAGGCAGATCCGACTCAAGCGTCAGGGCCATTCGAGCCTCGCCGGGGGCGAGCCGGGCGACGCCATCGTCACCGTCAAAATCGCCAAACATCCCTATTTCCGCGTCGAGGGCCGCGACGTGCGGCTCGATCTGCCCATTACCCTCTATGAGGCTGTGCTTGGGGCCAAGATCAATGCGCCGACCCTCGACGGCGCTGTCGAGCTCTCCGTGCCGCCCGGCACGACCGGCGGGCGCACCCTGCGGCTGCGCGGCAAAGGGCTGCCCAATCCAAATGGCCCGCCGGGCGATCTTTTTGTCACCCTGCGCGTCACGCTGCCGGACGAGGCGGACGCGGAACTTGCGAACCTGATGCGCAAATGGGAGAGCGGCAAACCCTATAATCCGCGCGGCGACCTTAGCTGAGGGGCGCCGATCCGATAGGGTTTGCGCCAATGTCCGCGCGGAGCTGGCGATGCGCCGCCTGATCGTCGAAGACCCGTTTTCCACATCGGCGCTGCTGAGCCGGCGTCTCGCCGCGCTGGCGCTCGCCGTCGCGCTGATCGGCGTCGCCGCGGCGCGCTGGGGCATCGATCCGTCGGCGGCGCTCGCCGTTCTTGGCGGCTCAATCGGTCTTGCCGGCTGCGCCATCATCTTCGCGCTGCTGGCCTTCGTCGTGATCTGGCGCACCGGCCGTCAGGGCGCGCGGCAGGCGACGGCCGGACTGTTTCTCGCGCTCCTGCTTCTCGCCTATCCGGCTTACCTCGCGGCGAAGGCGGTCCATGCGCCGCGTTTGACCGATCTTTCGACTGACATCGCCGAGCCGCCGGTTTTTTCGGCCTCGCGCGTCGCACAGGCCGCAAGGGGGGGAGCGACGCCGCGCAATCCGCCCGCGGCGCTGCGCCGGGCGCAGGCGCAGGCCTATCCGAAGATCCTGCCGATCCTGCTCGATCTCGATACGGACGAGGCCTTCGCGGCGGTGCGCAAAGCCGTCGCGGCCAGCGGCTGGCGCATCGTCGAAGAAATCCCGCCCGGCGGACGCATCGGCGTCGGTCATATCGACGCCATCGCCCGCAGCCCAATTTTGGGGTTTCCCTGCGACATCACTCTGCGCATCCGCCCGCTCGCCGGGCAGACCCGCGTCGATCTGCGCTCGGCGTCGCGCTTCGGACACTTCGACTTCGGCGCGAACCAGCACAATATCGCTGTTTTCGAAGCGGCGCTGGAAGCGGAAGTCGACAAAAAGTAAGTCGACAGAAAGAACGCCGGACCGAGATCAGGCCGGCCGATAATGCGCGTGAAGCACCGGCGGCCCATCGGCGGCCGCTAGGCCGCGCTCGATCAGATCCTGCAGATGCGCCAATACGGATAGGCCTGCCGCGGCGGTGAGCTGCGGCGCGAGGTCCTCATAGATGTGGGCGACGATGGCCTCGATGGTCCGGTCGCCCGCCGCGAGCTGCGAAAGAATGGCGCGTTCGCGCTGACGGCGGTGATTGGCGAGCGCGCGCACGTAGCGTTGCGGCTTGAGCACCGGGCCGCCGTGTCCGGGCCAATAGATGTGATCGTCGCGCCAGCGCAGCTTTTCGAGCGAGGCCATGTAATCGCGCATCGAGCCGTCCGGCGGCGCAACGAGCGAGGTCGACCAGGCCATGACGTGGTCGCCCGAAAACAACGCCCGTTCCTGTGGCAGGTAGAAGGCGACATGGTTCGCCGTATGGCCCGGCGTCTCGACGCAGACGAGGGCGAAATCCTGGCCCCCGTAGGCGTCGCCCTCGCGCAGGATGCGATCCGGCGCATAGAAAGAGTTGTGCGGGCCTTCGGGCGGAGCGCTAGCGGCGTTCGCAGGGTCCGGCGCGTATGGGGCGCAGCCGATGATCGGCGCGCCGGTCGCCGCCTTCAACGCGCGCGCGGCTGGCGAATGATCCCTATGCGTATGCGTGACCAGGATCGCGGCAATGGCCTCGCCGCGCAGAGCCTCGAGTAGGGCGTCGATATGCTGTTTGCGATCCGGACCGGGATCGATGATCGCGACTTCTCCGGCGCCGACGACATAGGTGCAGGTTCCGGTAAAGGTCATCGGTCCCGGATTGCCCGCCGCCATGCGGCGCACGCGCGGCGACAGGCGCACGAGTTCGCCCGGCGCCCCTGCGAAGGCGCGGTCGAGAGCGAGGTCGTCCTCGGTTGTTTCGCGGCGTTGGTCCATGCGCGTCCTGGCGTGAAGTTCAGAAGAAGTCGGCTTTCCTGCCCGCTCTGATCGCTGCGCGGTGGGGCGCGGCGCGGCGGAAGTCAGGAGTTTGATTGCGCCGATTTTTTCCAGCCTGTGGAAAATTCGGCTTGTGTTTTGCGGGAATTCAGGAAAAAGTCGCCGCAACCGAGGCGTCATGCTTCGGGTTGTTGGGGAGGTTGAAAAGCCATGAAAAATCTTGCACTTATCCTGACTGCGGCGTCCTTTCTCGCCGCTCCGGCCGTCGTGTTCGCCGCGCCGATTCCGAGCGCTGGCGTAACGGCGGTATCCAGCGACGATGGTCTCATCATCAAGACCGCACATCACGGCCACAAGAATATGAAGAAGGTGCATAAGGCGCAAGGCGGCGGCAAGATGTAGGGGCGCCGTTCGCGCGCAGAGTTTATGCGCGCCTGATTGGTCATATTGATTGATCTCGAAAGTTGGGCGCCCGCTGCGAGACGAGCGTCCAGCCTTCGCCGCCCGGCAGCTGCGTCCCGCGATTATTGAAAATTGCGGCCCTTCGGCAGAACGCGGCGGATTTCCGTAATTTCATGCGCCGGCTCTTCGAGGGCGAAGAGGCTCGGCTGAATCTTTTCCCGCGGCGTGCGGGAATCGCGCTCGTTCGGACGCCGCAGTTCGTCGGCGCGGGCGAGAGACGCAATCTCTCCGCCATGTCCGGACAGCAGCGTCAGCAGAGGGGTCAAATCCTCGGCGCGCTCCATCACGACATGGATGACGCCGGACTCGATCTGCACGCGGCCTGTCACGGCGATGAAGCGCGCGCCGAGGACGACGCTGCGCAGGGCCTCGAAGGCCTTTGGCCAGACGATAATATTGGCGATTCCCGTTTCATCCTCGATGGTGAGGAAGATCACCCCTTTGGCCGAGCCGGGCCGCTGGCGCACCAGAACAAGGCCGGCAACAGTCGCGCGGGCCCCATTGCGCTGGGTCGCGAGCTCCTCGCTACGCAGAATTTTCTTGCGCCCCAGCCTTTCGCGCAAAAAGGCGACGGGATGCGCCTTGAGCGACAAGGATAAATGCCGATAGTCCTCCACCACATGCGCGCCGAGCGGCATGGGCGGAAGCCTTGCGTCGGCCTCGATCGCGCGCCAGCTCAAATCTTTAAGCAGAGGCAGGTTGTCCTTGTCGCCGGCGCGGTTGAGGCCGCGCACCGCCCACAGCGCTTCGCGCCGGTCGAGGCCCAATGAGCGGAACGCGTCGGCGCCGGCCAGAATCTCGAGGGCGGCTGGAGAGAGTTTTGCGCGCAGCCAGAGATCGCGCACTGAATCATAGCCTTCGCCGCGCAGGGCGACGAGCCGCTCCATGTCGGCTTCGCTGACGCCCTTGATCTGGCGAAAGCCGAGCTGGATCCTGTGCGTCGAACGAATGTCGCCCCGCATCGATGCGTGGCGGGGATGTGGCGCGGCCACCGCGGCCTTCGTCAATGTGGAATCCCAGAACGATCTGTTGACGTCGATTTCCTCGATCGCGACGCCATGTTCGCGCGCGTCGCGCACGATCTGCGCCGGCGCGTAAAAGCCCATCGGCTGGGAATTCAAGAGGGCGCAGGCGAAGGCGTCGGGATAGCGGCATTTCATCCAGGCCGAGGCGTAGACGAGGAGGGCGAAGGAGGCGGCGTGGCTTTCAGGAAAGCCATAGGAGCCGAAGCCCTCGATCTGCCTGAAGCAGCGTTCGGCGAAATCGCGTGGGTAATGCCGCGCAATCATGCCCTCCACCATCTTGATCTGGAATTTGCCAATGGTTCCGACATGTTTGAACGTCGCCATGGCGCGGCGCAGCTGGTCGGCCTCGGATGGCGTGAAGCCGGCGGCGACGATGGCGATCCGCATCGCCTGTTCCTGAAACAACGGCACGCCGAGCGTTTTATGGAGCACACCTTCGAGCTCTTTCGAGGGATAGGCGACGGGATCAAGCCCCTGGCGCCGGCGCAGATAGGGATGCACCATGTCGCCCTGGATGGGGCCCGGCCGCACGATCGCGACCTCGATGACGAGGTCGTAGAATTTTTCGGGCTTCAGCCGCGGCAGCATTGACATCTGCGCCCGGCTCTCGATCTGGAAGACGCCGATCGTATCCGCGCGGGAGATCATGGCGTAAACGGCGGCCTCCTCGGCGGGCAGCGTCGCCAGCGTCAGGGCCTCGCCATAATGTTTTTTAATGAGCTCGAAGCCTTTGCGCAGACAGGTCAGCATGCCGAGCGCCAGCACGTCGATCTTCAGGATGCCGAGCGCGTCGAGATCGTCCTTGTCCCATTCGATGGTGGTGCGATCCTCCATTGCGGCGTTCATGATCGGAACGACTTCGTCGAGGCGCGAGCGGGTGATGACGAATCCGCCGGTGTGCTGCGAGAGATGGCGCGGAAAGCCGATCAGTTCTTCGGCGAGCTTCAAGGCCAGGGCGAGGCGCGGTTCCGTCGGGTCAAGGCCGGCCTTGCGCGTCGCATCGGCTTCGACGGCGCTCGACGAGCGGCCCCAGATCGTGCTCGACAAGGCGGCGACGACATCTTCCGAAAGACCGAAGGCCTTGCCGACTTCGCGGATGGCGGAGCGGGCGCGATAGGTGATGACGCTCGCCGTCAGGCTCGCCCGGGCGCGGCCGTAATGGGCGTAGATATATTGCATGACGTCTTCGCGCCGCTCATGCTCGAAATCGACGTCGATGTCGGGCGGTTCGTTGCGATCGGGCGAGATGAAGCGCTCGAACAGGAGATCGTGAAAGGCAGGATCGACCTCCGTGATTCCAAGACAGAAACAGAGCGTCGAATTCGCCGCGGAGCCACGGCCCTGGCACAGAATGTCTTTGGTCCGCGCAAATCGCACGATGTCATGCACAGTGAGAAAATAGGGCGCGTAATCAAGCTTTTCGACGAGCGCCAATTCATGCGCGATGGCTCTTTCGACATGTTCAGGAACGCCGTCGGGGTAACGGAATTTCGCCCCCTCGCGCGCAAAAAACTCCAGCGCCGCCTGCGGCGTCGAGAACCCTTCGCGCAGCTCTTCAGGATAATCGCCGCGCAGTTCATTGAGGCTGAAACTGAGCCCGTCGAGAAAGCGCAGCGTCTCCGTGATCGCCTGCGGCGCGTCGCTGAACAGTCGGCCCATCTCGGCGCCTGATTTGATGTGGCGCTCCGCATTGGCTTCAATGCGCAAGCCGATGCGATCGAGCGTCTCGCCTTCGCGAATGGCGGTCAGCACGTCCTGCAGGGGGCGCCGCTCCGGCGTATGCATGAGCACGTCATTGACGGCGACAAGCGGCAGATGAGTCCTGGCGGCGAGCGCGATGCGGCGGCCAAGATCGCGGCGCACCGACTGGCCATAGGTCATCGTCGCGGCGAGCCAGACGCGGCCGCCAGCGGCCTCGCGCAACTGTTCGAACAGGCGCGTCGCCTCATCGGGCCTTTCAACATGATGTATGTCATATAAATAGGCGCCGCCTAAATCAGGATGGATTTTCGCCGCCTGCTTCACGCCATCCTTCTCGTCAAAGGTGCTGGCGGCCATGACGATGAGCTGCTGGCCCTGCGCCGCCTCAAAGAGATCGCCGATGCGCAACAGGCAGGCGCCTTTTTGCGCTCTGGCGTTGCCGCGGGTCAAAAGCCGCGTCAGGCGCCCATAGGCGGCGCGATCGCGCGGAAAGCTCAAAATATCGGGCGCGCCGTCGCAAAAGACGAGCCTTGCGCCGATGGCGAGGCGAAAATCCGCCACCGTCCTGTTGGCCTTGGCGAAGCGGTGGGCGCGCACGACGCCGGCCAGCGAATTGCGGTCGGCGACGCCAAGGCCTGCGAGCCCTAAAGCCATCGCCGCGGCGACGAGTTCTTCCGGATGCGAGGCGCCGCGCAGAAAGGAAAAATTCGTCGTCGCCGCCAGCTCGGCGTAACGCGGAGTCATGCGAAGAGACCGGTGCATGACGCATGTCATGCGAAGAGACCATGCATGAACCAGCGCGGGCGCTCCGTCTCGCTCATGAAGAGACCTTCGCGATAAAGCCAGAATCTGCGCCCTTCGCGGTCCTCCGCACGGAAATAATCGCGGGTTAGCGCGCGCTCGCCGCGCGACCATTCGGGGGCGATGCGCTCCGGTCCTTCGAAGGCCGCGACCTCATGCAGGACGCGGCGCCAGCGAAACCGCAAGGGCGGGCCGTCCGGCACGCCGGCGATGGCCTCGATCGGCTCCGGCCGCTGCAACAGCCGGATCGGGCGGACGGGGAGATGGGGCGGCTCGGCTTCATCGGCGGAGGTTGCGGCCTGCGCCAACAGCACAGCTTTTTTTATATGACGATCATCCTTAATACGGCCGGTCTGGCCCGCGTAATGCGCCGCGGGCGCGGCGGTGACGGCGAATTCGGGCGCGTGCGCATCATTGAAGGCGAGCCGCGTCACGCGCCGCACGCGAAGGCGCGCGCCGAGCCTGTCCACAAGATCGGCGAGATCGGCTGCCGCGTCGGCGCATTTTTCGATTTCACTGGAATCCGTCTGCTCGGGGTCCTTCCTTTCGACTTCGAGCGCGGCGAGGCGGATGACGTCGAAGCCATAGCCAGGATCGAAAGGATCGCCGTCATTGGCGATGCTTGCGGCCTCGAAGCGTTCGCGAAAGAGTTTCGCGATAAGGCCCGGCTCGCGCAGAGGCCGGCTTGTGCCGACTTCGAAACGCTTAACCACGCCATCGACGCGAAACAGGCTGACCTCGAGCCGCCGCGCGCCTTCGCCATGGCGCGCCAGCAGCCCTGAGAGATCCTGCGCCAGCGACAGCATCGAGGCTTCGATATCCTCGCGCCGCACCAGCCCGTCGAGGAAGCGCCGCTCGGCCATGAAGGCCGGCGCCTCGAAGCGCGGCGAGATGGGAGTTTTCGCGCGGCCGAGCAGTCCGTCGAGGCGCGCGTAAAGCTCGGGCCCGCAGCGGGCGGCGATCGGCGCGCGGGGACGCATGAGGATGTCGCTGACGCGGCGCAGACCAGCCTCGGTGAGCGCTTGCAGCGTCGCCGGATCGAGCTTCAGGGCGGCGAGCGGCAGTTCGCCGAGGCGCCGCGCCAGCGCCGCGGCGTCGAGCGTCGCCGGCAGGATGCGCGCGCGAGGGTCCGCGCCGCCGTAGCGCGCGAGCGCGAAGGCCGCCTCCGGCGTTGCGGCCAGAGCCGCCCGCGCGGAAAAACCCTGCGCCCGCAGCCGCGCCTCGACATCGGCCTGAAGATGCGTCTCGCCGCCAAAAAGATGCGCCGCGCCGCTGACGTCGAGCATGATTGCGTCCGGCGCATCGAGCGCCGCGAGCGGCGTGAAGCGGCGGCACCAGTCGGCGATATGCGCCAGAGCCTTCGCATCCGCTTGCGGGTCGGCCTCGGCGCAGAGAAGCGTTGGATGCATCGCGCGCGCATCGGGCAGCGCCATGCCGGGCCGCAGGCCCAGGGCGTAGCCCCGCGCATCGAGCGCGGCGAGCTTTTGCGCGCCGTTGATTTTTGCGATGGTCGCGAGCGGCGCGTCAGGCGGTTTGGCGAGGCCGCGCGCGCGCATCAGCCGGATGATACGGTCGGTCGCCAGCGTTGGCAGAAAGATGGAGAGGAAACGCATCACGGAAACAGCCCTCTTCATGATCCCACAGAAGGACGATGGAGACGCCGCCCTCGTCGCCGCCGCGCGCCTTGACGATGCGGATCGACCAGCAGGCGAGCCCCGGCAGCGGTAAGCCCGGGACTGACAAGCCCTCGGGCGATCCCTGCGCAGCAAGCCCTCTTTGCGTGAAAACCTCGAAGCGCGTTTTGGCGCAGGAGGCCAGCCGGTCGGCGCCGCCGGCCATTCCGGCCGCCAGCATCAGGGCGCCGGCGCCGCCGGATTGCGCCGCGAGGGCGAGGCGGCGCGCGGCGGTCAAGCCGTAGATCTTCTCAAGGCCCCATATTTCGCCGATCACCGCCGCGACAGCGCGGCATTTCAGGGCCTCCTCCATGGCCCAGAGGCTCTCCCTTGCTGTGGCGGTATGGACGAGGATGAGGCCGGTGAGGTCGAGGCCATGCAGGGCGAGCCCCGGGCCATAGGGGGCGCCGCCTTCGAGGCCGGCGAAATCCTCGACGATCCAGACGACGGCGGACCGGCCCGCCGGCGCCCTGGCCTTGAGGCGCGCCGCGAGGGCGAGAGCGAAGCCGCAGGCCGCCGCGCCATCGCCCGCGCCGCCTGGGGCGATCTCATGCAGGGCGCCCCGGCGCAGGCCGCCGCGCAGCGTCCGGTCGAGGCTGCAATCTGCGCCGGGAGCGCCAAGGCTGACGCGCGCAAAAGGGATGCCGGCCCCGACGCCATCCTCGACGCAGACGATTTTCCGGCGCAAAAAAGCCAGCCGTTCCGATCTGCCGCCAGAGGCGTTTTCAGGTCCCGTGGAACCTGAAAACGTCTCTAGTTTGTCCTGTCGCATTTTCTGGACGCGAAGCGGCGGCTTCGCTTGAAAATGCTCAAGCGACATCGGTCTCTCCATGAGGTTCTGGCCGGGATTAGTTCACTATTTGTTCTTATAGATTCCCGCAACGGCGGCGGGAGTCAAGCCGATTTTGGCCGAGGCTGGAACAAGGCTGGCGGCGCGTTTAATCAGCGCAGGCGCGGCGGAAGGAAGCGGCGGCGGCCCGCGCGACAATCAAACCTCCGCCTCAACCTTTGCTCGACAGCTCTTTCTTGCTGAAATTGCTGGTGTGTCCTTCCCGCGTCGCGGCCTGGCGCCATGATTTTGCGATGCCGGGATTTTTTATGTCGCCACAAATTTTGGCGATCTGCTGCTGCAGCTTCTCGCCCCCGCACGAGGGACAGGCTGGGACATCTGAGGCGCGGACCAGAAGCTCGAATTCGGCCCCGCAGCTTTGGCAGGCGTAAGCGTAAAGCGGCATCAAATCCTCGGATTTGTCATCAAAGCGACAGCAAAAACCGCCTTTGGCGGTCCATAACCTTGGTGAAGCAATCTTCACGCCGATTGGCGCGCATGGCGCAGCGCTGGGACGAGAGCAAGGATCGCCGTCGTCGCCGCAAGGCCGAGGCGCGCCGGCGCAAGGGCGCCGCGTCGCCCCGGAACATGAATGAAGCCGACAAGCAGCCGCGCATGGCTGCGGCGAAGCGACATAAACCGAAGCGACATGAACAATGTCTGGTTGCAGACATAATCGCCGGCGTCGATGGAAAGGGCGGCGTCAAAGCCGGCCTGGCGCAGCGCCACCGCGATCAGGCCGCAGGGCAGGGTCGATCTGAGGCTCATCGGCGCTTCGGCGATAATGTCGCGGGCTGCGGGCCTCGCGCCGCTCGCATCCGGGTGGAGAAGGCTAACCCGGTTCAGCGCGCGGGTCTCGACGCAGAGCCTCGTTCGACGCGGCGCAACGCCGAAATGCAAAATTGCGTCTGGCCGGAATTTTTGCGCGAGAGCGTCAAGGCGCGGGCCGATTTGCGCATAGACCACCGGCAGCACGGCGAGTTCGAGGCAAATCCCCGCACGGGCGAGCCGCCGCCGCGATCGGGCGAGTTCGGCGATCATCCGGGCGGTCGGGTTTTTCGGCGCGCCTGGAAAGCCGCCAAAGCCGGTGACGAGGATGCGCAGCGGCGCCCCGCTTGTCTTGCTCACATTTGCCTCGCTTGCTGGGGCCCGAGGACGTGGTCCATGGGGCGCCGCAGATGGCGGTCCGCCTCCGCCGTCGCATTCCCGACACGATCAAGGCTCATTCAAACGGCGACGGCAAATAAACGGAACAGGTCCCTTAACCTTTCGTCAATGTTCGACGGGTTGATGGAGGCCAGAGCTGAGGCGAGGCTGCGACCGCTTCTGCGCCCTGAACGGCTGAATCGATCAGGTCGGTGATTTGCATCGGTTCGATCCGGAACCATTGCGCCGGAAACCGTCGCGATCGAGCCGGCATGGACGCCGCAATGATCGCAGCGATCCGCCTTGCGCTCAAGTTAGGGGTCGCGCGCTCGCCCGGGCCAGGAAGAGTTGAGAAATGCGGCTGGCATATTTGCGCGCGGGGCGGCGAGGATTCGCCGGCAGGGCGTGGGGTTTTGAACTTTCCGGTTTCCGGCTCGCACTGATCGCGGGTCTTCTGGCGCTTGGCCTTTCCGGCTGCGCATCTTCGGGCATGGAGGAGATCGGCGACGCGGCGGCGGGTCCCCGCGGCGTCGCTGTTTTCGTCGTCTCGACGCGCAAGGGCGAGAGCGGCGGCGCGAGCGAGGCCGGCAACGACGGAGAGACGCGGGACTCGCTACAGATGATCGGCGTGCCGCCTGATCACAGGATCGGCCAGCTGGAGCGGCCTTCGCTCGGAGCGCCGGACCCGGCGAAACATTTCGCGCTGATGAGCCGCCGGCCGCTCGACGAGGCCGGCCTTCAGGCCGAACTCGCCTCGCATCTTTCCGGCCGCATCGGCTCGAACCGCGATATCCTTCTTTATGTGCATGGCTTCAACACGAGTTACGACGAGTTGCGTTTCCGGCTCGCCCAGATCGTCGAGGATGGGCGCTTTGGTGGCGTGCCGGTGCTGTTCACCTGGCCCTCGACCAACAGCCTGCTCGACTACGGCGCGGCCAAGGAGAGCGCGACGGTTTCGCGCGATGCGCTGGCCAAGCTGATCCGTCAGCTGACAGAGACGCCCGGCGTCGGGCGCGTGCATATTCTCGCCCATTCCATGGGCGCGTGGCTGACCATGGAGGCGCTGCGGCAGGACGCCATCGCCGGCAGCCCGGCTCTCGCCGAGAAGCTCGGCGACGTCATGCTGGCGGCGCCCGACATCGATCTCAACGTGTTCCGCCAGCAGCTGGCGCGCATTGACGCCTCGCATGTGTTCGTCCTTGTCGCCGCCAACGACCGCGCCCTGTCGCTGTCGCGCACGCTGGCCGGCGATCGTCAGCGGCTCGGGGCCATGGACCCGAACAATCCGGCCGACCGCGCCGCGCTCGAAGCGCTTGGCGTGCGCGTCTATGACCTGACCCGGGAGGCGGATATTTTCGTCGGCCACGGCGCTTACGCCGACGCGCCCGACGCCCTACGCACGATCGGGGCGCAGATCACGGCGCCGCGGCCGCAGGACGCCAATGTTCAGGCTGTGCTTGGCGACAGGCCGGTAGACGACCGCATCGTCGCCACGCCGCTCGCGCCGCCCACGACCGCTGCGCCGCCGGCGTCCGCCGCGCCGCCGCCGGCCTCTCCAGCCGCGGGGGCGGTCGCGACGACAACGCCTGCCTCGCCAGCGGCGGCGCCGACGCCCTGAAAATTCCGGCTAAAAAATGCGGGCGGCGGCGCGGAACCTCGGCCGGCGGAAAGGGTTGGCCTAAATCGCCTGCTGCGCATATGCGTCATCCGCATCCAGCCGGCTTTACTCATCAAAAATTCTTTATTGAGGGGCCGGCGCTGATTTGCTTTGTCGCATCAAAATCATTTGAAGTATTATCTTGCGCATGTCGGATGCTTCACTATTCCAATTCTTGAATAATCCGTGAGATTGATAAATTTGTTGCGAGCTCGGAAAGATTGTGGCCGAACTCTTGGATGTTTTGCTGCAAAGCAACATAAATATTCCATATTGACGCCATGATAACATTTGATTAACCTGATCACCAGTACCCAAAATCGACGGTAGCGCTAAAGCTATCTTTGCAGGCAGGAGGCCGGCGCGGAGTTATGCGCGCAAGGGTTTCGTCCAAAGATGGTTTGGAAGAAAGCGAGGGTGTCATGTGCTTGATCGCGGAAGTCGTGCATTCCTGCTCCAACGAGAAAGTCGCGCAAGCGGCGGTGGCCTCGATCGGCTCTGAATTCGCGGGCAAGGTCCGGGCGACCGCTGACGTCTATGGGATGTCCATGGGCGCGTTCACGGCGCGTACGGTGATCCAGTTCGGCCGCACTTGCGGCGGCGAGGAGAAGCAGGCTCTCCGGCGGTTGATTCAGGGGACCGATCAACCCATTCTGATCGCGCTGCAACACATTCTGAAACCGGTCGTCGAACGCGCCGGCAATGGAGTGGTCGACGCCTGACGGCGCTTCCGCGCGGCGGCCAGCCTCAAAGGCGGCCGGCTTCGAAATCGACGCAGGATTTTCTTCCAGCTGATCGGCGAGGCGACGCGAGCAGTAACGCGGCGGTCGCTCTTTGCGGACGCTAGAGCCAGCGTGTCCGCAGGTCATGCGTTGTGGCGAAGAGTCTCGTCGCCCAACTGCTCGCGCGCTTCGATCTCTTCGATGATCTTCGCGACGAAAGCGTCGAGATCCTTGGGCGAACGGCTCGTGATCAGCGTATCGTCGACGACAACGGGGCGGTCGACCCATTGGCCGCCGGCGTTCTCGATATCCGTGCGGATCGAAGGAAAGGACGTCATTTCGCAGCCGTCGACGGCGTCGGCCTCGATCAGCAGCCAGGGCGCATGACAGATTGCCGCGACGATGCGTCCGGCGTCGAGAAAATCCTGAACGACGTCGATCGCGGCGTCATTCATGCGCAGCTTATCCGGGTTCATCACACCGCCGGGCAGGACGAGGCAGTGGAAGTCGCTCGCGCTGACAGCGTCGAGGGTCAGGTCGACGGCGACGCTGTCGCCCCAGTCCTTTTCATTCCAGCCCCGGATCGTCGGCCCGCGCGGCGCCGCGATCCGGACGGACGCGCCGGCTTGCTTCAACTTCCGCAGCGGAATTAGGAACTCGGCCTGTTCGAACCCGTCCGTCGCCATGATCAGGATTTTCGCCTCGCGAATTGTCGGCATGTCTTCGGCCTCCGTCGAACACGGAGGCTAACCCGCGCGGCGAGCGGCGGTTCCAGCCGCCAGCGCCGCAGGCGTCAGTCCGTCTCTATCGCCGAACTCTCCGCCGCCTCGCGAGCTTTAGCGAGGGGCTGCGCAAGCGGCTGCGTGTGCAGCCCGCACTCGACCTTGGCCTTGCCGCGCCAGCGGCCGGCGCGTGGGTCTTCGCCCGGCTTCACCTTCGACGTGCAGGGGATGCATCCAATCGAGGGATAGCCTTTGGCGACGAGTTCGTGGCGCGGCAGCTGATGCGCGTCGAGATAGGCAAGGATTTGCGTCGCCGACCAGCTCGCCAGCGGGTTGATCTTGATGCGATTTTCCTCCGTCTCAAACAGGGGCAGGGTGGCGCGGGTCGAAGCCTGAAAGCGCTTGCGGCCGGTGATCCAGGCGTCGAACCCTTCGAGCGCCTGCCCGAGCGGAATGACCTTGCGGATTTCACAGCAGCGGTCGGGATCGCTCGACCAGAGAAAGGTCTCAGGGTCCTCCGCCGCCAGCAAGGCTTTGGACGGTGCGATGCTGATCACGTTGCTGAGGCCCAGAAGCTCGATAAGGCGATCGCGATAGGCGAGTGTTTCCGGGAATAACACGCCGGTTTCGAGAAAAAGCACCGGCAGCGCTTTGTCGATCTGCGCCGCCATATGCAGCAGCGCCGCGGAATCGGCGCCAAAACTGGAGACCAGGGCGATTTGGCCGGGAAAAAGATCCTCGATCGAAAAGCGCAGCAATTTTTGCGGATCGAGGGCGCCGAACCTGGCCGCCAGAATTTTGAGCGCGCTGGCGTCGCCAAGAAGCGCGAGGTCAGCGCGCAACGCATCCGCGCCGAAGTGCTCTGCGCTCGGCCCCAATGCGGTCAATTCATGCGCGCTCATCAATTGCCTCCTTGCGACGCCTTGCGGGCTGCCTTCCGCCATCGCGGCTTGCGTCCAAACGACACGGCCTGGCTGCAAAACGCTCCAGCGCCTGCCAATATAGGAATAATCCTTCGAATTTGCGATGAACAAAGCAATTAACGCTATCGTTAGGTAGAATAGCGGGTTGTGCAGTTCGGAAAACTCAGCTAACTTTAAAGTTCACAAAACTGATAGATTGGGTTGCGTGCGCCACAACGCCGCAAAACACAGCCCGAGAATCGCCTTTGTCCCTGATCACGCAACGCAATTCAATCATTCCGGGTTTCGGGCTGACGCTCGGCTACACGCTCGTCTATCTCGGCATTATCGTTCTGCTTCCGCTGGCCGCGCTGGTGCTTAAGGCAAGCGACCTCGGTCTTTCGGGTCTTTGGAGCATCGCCGCTGAACCGCGCATCTTCGCGGCGCTGAAGACGAGCTTCACTCTGGCCCTCGCGGCGGCGGCGATCAATGTGGTTTTCGGCGCGATCGTCGCATGGGTGCTGACGCGCTATGATTTTCCGGGCGGCCGCCTTCTCGACGCCGCGGTCGACCTTCCATTTGCGCTGCCGACGGCCGTCGCCGGCATTTCGCTCGCAGCGATCTATGCGCCGAATGGCTGGATTGGCGGACTGATCGCTCCGCTCGGCTGGAAGATCGCCTACACGCCGCTCGGCATCGTCATCGCGCTCGTCTTCATCGGCCTGCCTTTCATCGTGCGCACGGTTCAGCCCGTGATCATCGAACTGCAGCAGGATGTCGAGGAGGCCTCGGCTTCGCTCGGCGCAACGCGGTTGCAGACGCTTTACCGGGTCATCCTGCCGGCCTTGACGCCGGCGCTGCTCACCGGCTTCGCCCTCGCTTTCGCGCGCGGCGTCGGCGAATATGGATCAGTGATCTTCATCGCCGGCAATCTGCCTTTCGTCTCCGAGATCGCGCCCCTCCTCATCGTCGTCAAGCTCGAGGAATTCAACTATGCGGGCGCGACCGCGATCGCGGTGTGGATGCTGGCGATTTCGTTTTTCATCCTTCTGACCATCAATCTTATCCAAGCCTGGAGCCGCAGGAGATTCGGCGATGTCTGACGCGGCCGCGAGGCTCATGGCGCCGATCGAAGAGCCCTGGCTGGCGACGCAGGCCGCCAGCCGCAAGCGGGCGCGCAGTCCCGTCACCGGCGAGGGGTCGTTCCTCGCCGGAATCCTCATTGCCGTCACCGTGGTCTTTCTGGCGCTGTTCCTGATCCTCCCGCTCGCCGTCGTGTTCTATGAAGCGTTCAGAAACGGCGCATCCGCCTATCTCGCGGCGCTGGTTGAGCCCGACGCCCGCGCAGCCATCTGGCTGACGCTGCTCGTCGCCGCGATCGCGGTGCCCGCCAATCTCGCGTTCGGCGTCGCCGCCGCCTGGGCCATCGCCAAATTCCGCTTCCCCGGCAGGAGCTTCCTGATCACCCTGATCGATCTGCCCTTTTCCGTCTCGCCGGTGGTCGCGGGGCTCATGTATGTGCTGCTGTTCGGCGCGCAGGGCCTGTTCGGGCCCTGGCTCAGCTCCCATCACGTCAGCATTATTTTCGCCGTGCCCGGCATCGTGCTGGCGACGATTTTCGTCACCTTTCCCTTCGTCGCGCGCGAACTCATCGCGCTGATGGAGGATCAGGGAACGACGGACGAGGAGGTCGCGCTGTCGCTTGGCGCAAGCGGCCTGGCGACCTTCCTGCGGGTGACCCTGCCCAACGTCAAATGGGCGCTGCTCTATGGCGTGCTTTTGTCCAATGCGCGCGCGATGGGCGAATTTGGCGCGGTTTCGGTCGTCTCCGGCCACATCCGCGGCGTGACCGACACCATGCCGCTGCAGGTCGAAATTCTCTACAATGAATACAACCTCTCGGCGGCCTTCGCGGTCGCCTCGTTGCTGGCCCTTCTGGCGCTTGTGACTCTGGTGCTGAAAACCGTGCTGGAGGCGCGCTTCGGCGACGCGCTGCCGGGCGTGCGTGGCCGCTGAACGAATTTTGCTTCTCGCTCCTGAAGGTTCATTGAAATGCAGATACGCGCGGTCGATATCGTCAAGAGTTTCCCGGGCGCCGCCCGCGCGGCCCTTGAGGGGGTGAGCCTTACCGTCGGCAGCGGAGAACTTGTCGCTTTGCTCGGGCCTTCCGGCGGCGGCAAGACGACGCTTTTGCGCATTATCGCCGGGCTCGATATTCCGACCTCCGGAAAGGTCTTTTTCGGCGATGAGGACGCCTCGCAAAAGACCGTTCAGGAGCGCCACGTCGGCTTCGTCTTCCAGAGCTACGCCCTGTTCAAGCATCTCACCGTCGAAGAGAACGTGGCGTTTGGGCTCGACGTCCGTGACCGCGCAGAGCGTCCGCCACGGGAGGAGATTCGCCGGCGCGCGCTGGAACTGCTCGATCTCGTGAAATTGAGCGGCCTCGCCGGCCGGCGCCCCGCGCAATTGTCCGGCGGCCAGCGCCAGCGCGTCGCACTCGCCCGCGCCCTCGCCGTCGAGCCGCGCGTCCTGCTGCTCGACGAACCGTTCGGCGCGCTCGACGCCAAGGTGCGCCGCGAATTGCGCAGCTGGCTGCGCGAACTGCATGCCAAAACGGGACACACGACGATTTTCGTGACCCATGATCAGGATGAGGCGCTTGAACTTGCCGATCGCGTCGCGGTTCTGAATGGCGGGCGCATCGAGCAGATCGGCACGCCGGATGATATTTACGATCATCCCGCGACCGCTTTCGTCAATTCCTTTATCGGCGAGGCGAGCGCTCTGCACGCGCATCTGCGCGATGGACTGGTCTATGTCGGCGCCCACCCGGTGACGCTTCCGGCCGCGAGCCGCCAGGCCAGCGCCGCCGCCGGCGAAGGACGGCTCTTTGTGCGCCCGCAGGACATCGTCATCGGCGAGGCCGCTCCCGATGCTTTGCCCGCCGAGATCGTGTCCGTGCGCCGCAGCGGCCCGACGCGGCGCGCCGAGATCGCCATCGCCGCGCAGACGTCGAGCATCGAGGTCGACACGCCCTCGTCCGCCGTCTATCGCGCCGGCGAGAAGGTTCCCGTCCGCATCCTGCGCGGCTCATTCTTCCTCAACGCGGACACGGCTTCGGCCTCAAACTGAGGCGCTGGCGTCGCGGCGGGGATTAAAGGGCCGATTAAACTTTTGCTTTGACAGCGCGTTCGGCGACCTGTCCTCTTTGCCCCCGCAAAGGGTCGCTGAAGCCTCGCATGTTCCTCGCCGATCGAATTCCAGATCTCATCTCGCATTACGGCTACGCGGCGATTTTCTGCGTGGTCGCGATCGAAAGCGCCGGCATCCCGTTTCCGGGCGAAACGATCCTTGTGTCCGCCGCCATTTTCGCGGGCCATTCGCATAGTCTTGGCCAGGACAGCCTCAATATTTTTGGCGTCGTCGCGGCGGCGGCGGGCGGCGCCATCGTTGGCGACAATATCGGCTTCTGGGTCGGCCGCACGCTGGGTTTTAAGCTGCTCGCCCGCTACGGCCATGTCGTCCGTCTCGACGAGGGCCGGCTCAAACTCGGCCAATATCTGTTTCAGAAACGCGGCGGCGCGGTCGTCTTTTTCGGTCGTTTCGTCGCGGTGCTGCGCGCTTTCGCCGCTTTCCTCGCCGGCGCCAATCGCATGGAGCCCTGGCGCTTCTTCGCCTTCAACGCGGCGGGCGGCATCCTGTGGGCCTCGATTTTCGGCGCCCTAGGCTTCATCTTTGGGGCCGAGGCGCATCGCATCGCGGGTCCCATCGGTCTCATTGGCCTCATCGCCGCGCTGGCGATTTTTGCATTTGGCTGGCGCTTCTATAAAAGGAACGAAATCCGGTTGATCGCGGAGGCGGAAGCGGCGCTGCCAGGGCCGCTTATCGGATCGTCCTGAATTCGGCGGGCCGCGCCACCGGGAGATTTTGTGTTTATCGAGCATATTCAGCCGCTGATCATCCAGCATGGCTATTGGGCGGTCTTTCTCATCGTCATGCTGGAGAGCGCGGGCGCGCCTCTGCCCGGCGAAACGGTACTGCTGCTGGCGTCGGGCTACGCCGGCGCGACGGGCAAGCTCGACATCGTTTGGATCGTCGTCGCGGCGGCCTCTGGCGCGATCATCGGCGATAACATTGGTTTCTGGATCGGGCGCAGCTTCGGCGCCAGATTGCTGCTGCGCTACGGCAAATTCATCCACCTGCCGGAGTCGCGGCTGAAGCTCGGGCAATATCTGTTCGAGCGGCACGGCGGCAAGATCGTTTTCTTCGGCCGTTTCGTCGCGTTCCTGCGCGTGTTGGCCGCGCTACTCGCCGGCGTCAATCAATATGACTGGGGCAAATTCCTCTTCTTCAACGCGACCGGCGGCGTGATCTGGGCCGTCATCATGGGCGCGGGCGGCTATCTGTTCGGCGACGCCATGGAGCGGGTCAGCGGGCCGCTCGGCGTCATCGCGCTGCTGTTCGTCGTCGGCGCCGTCATCGTCGCCTTCGTCCTCATGCGCCGCGAAGAGAAAAAAATGGCGGACGAGATCGAAGGCGAGGTCTCTTCCGAGGTCGAAGACGTGAACTAAAGCGCCTGACGGAACGAACCCCGGAAGCCGGCGTTGCCTCGCGAAAGCCGGCAATCCAGGGAGAAGCCGTCATGCGAAACGAAATTCCGCTCGTTCTGGCGGTCGCCATCGGGCTTTCCGGCGGCGCGACGCTGGCCCAGACCGCGCCCGGGGCGCCGGGCAGCGATCAGGTCATACCGGAAAAGGATCAGGCGCTTCCCAATAGCGAACAAGGCGCGCCGCTCACCTCCGGCCGCAGCGGCAGCCTCAGCGACAAGCTCAATTCAAGCGGCGGCGTCATTAAGCCGAAGCCCGGCGTCGATCCGGGCATCGTCAAGACCGCGCCCGTTCCCGATCCGAACTCGACGCCGGTCATTCATCCGCCGGGCACGCCAGGCGGCCCGCCCGGTCCGGAGGCGAAGTGAGCGCGGACTTCCCTTAAGGCGCGCCGATCGACCTTGCGCCAGGATTCATTCACATTGACTTTCAACTCGGCGCCGTGGCTTTTCGATTTCTTGCGAGAATTGTGCGGCCGCCTTAGGTCGCAGGCGCCGGAGATGGGAGAAGATCCGTCATTCGCATCTGCGCCCAGTCAGGCGAGCCTGCAATTCCCGGTTCGGCTGCTGCGGCGGCCCAGCTTGATCCTGGCCACCGCTGTTTTGCTGCGATTCCGGCAGGAAAGGCTGCGCAATGTCACCGGGCTCTCTGACGAGCTGGCTGTTTAGCCCGGGAGGGCTGACCCCGCACGGCTTCTGCCTGCTGTGGGAGCCCGGGCTGATCTGGACCTACGCGATTTCGGACATCTCGATAGGCATCGCATATTTCACGATTCCTCTTGCGCTCGCCTATTTTGCAAGGCGTCGAAGCGATCTCGCATTCGGGCCGCTGCTGTGGCTATTCGCCGCTTTCATTCTTCTGTGCGGCGCCACGCATTGGCTCGACGTGGTGACGCTGTGGGCGCCGGCCTACGGTCTCGAGGCCGTGTTTAAGGTAGCGACCGCAGTCGTATCGCTGGTCACCGCGGTGGCGCTGTGGCGGCTCATGCCGCAGGCGCTCAGCCTGCCGTCTCCTGCGCAGCTTCGCGAGGCCAACGCCGCGTTGCGTGAGACCGAGGCGCGCTACCGAGCGAGCTTTGAAAACTCGCCCGCACCTTTGCATACTCTAGACGCCAACGGCGTCATCACCGGCGTTTCCGACAGTTGGCTGGTTCTTTTCGGCTACAGCCAAAAGGAAGTCATCGGGCGTCCTGTCAACGACTTCTATGAGCCCGGCGCGCCCGGTTGGTCGGAAGCCGCCCTGCCTCAACTTAGAGCAGAAGGCGAGGCTCATGACATCGAGCGGCGCTTCCTTCGCAAGGATGGGGCGATCATCGATGCGCTCGTTTCGGCGCGCCTCGAACAACAGGATGGGCGCACCTTGATCGTCTGCGCCGTCGCCGACATCACCGCCCGCCGGCGCGTCGAGGAAGCGCTGCGGGCCAGCGAGGAGCGCTTGCATCAAGTGCAGAAGATAGAGGCCCTCGGCCAGTTGACCGGCGGCATCGCCCACGATTTCAACAACATGCTGCAAGGAATCGGAAGCTCGCTCGAATTGATGGAGCGGCGCATCGCGCAAGGGCGCAGCGAAGATGTAGCGCGCTATGCCGATGCGGCGCGGCAATCGCTCGACCGCGCGGCGGCGCTGACGCACCGGATGCTCGCTTTCGCCCGCCGGCAGGCATTGCAGCCGGCGCCCGTCGATCCCGATGCGCTGGTGCGCGGCATGGCGGAGCTGATCGCGCGCAGTCTTGGGCCTTCCGTGCGGCTCGACCTCACCTTGCGCGACGGCGTGTGGAAAGTGCTTTGCGACGCGAACCAGCTCGAAAACGCGCTGTTGAACCTCGCCATCAACGCGCGCGACGCCATGCCCGAAGGCGGAGCTTTTTCGATCGCGACGGCAGAACGACGCCTGACGCAAGCCGATCTTGCCGATCAGCCGGACGTCCCGCCCGGCGCCTACATCGAAATCGCGGCGGCGGACACGGGCGTCGGCATGGCCCCGGAGGTGCTCGCGCGCGTCTTCGAGCCGTTCTACACGACGAAGCCGATCGGCCAGGGGACGGGGCTTGGCTTGTCGCAGCTACAGGGCTTCGTGCGCCAGTCTGGCGGCGTGGTGCGGCTGGAGAGCGAGCCTGGCCGGGGCACCACCGTGCGCATTTACCTTCCGCGTCACGACGACGCGGACAAGCAGGGCCTCCCGAAAGCAGGCGATGCGGACGCGGCGACGCGGGCCAACGAAGGCGAGGAAGCCGTCTGTGGGACGGTGCTCGTCGTCGAGGACGAGGCGGCCGTGCGCAGCCTCATCGTCGAAGCTTTGCGCGATCTCGGCTGCCTGACGCTCGAAGCCATCGACGCCGGCGCGGCGTTGCGAATCTTGCAGTCGACCGCGGAGCTCGATTTGATGGTCAGCGACGTTGGCCTGCCGGGCATGAACGGCCGCCAGCTTGCTGACGCTGCGCGCGAACGAAGGCCGAATCTGCCCGTTCTTTTTATTACCGGCTATGCCGGCGTCGCGTTCGAAAAATCGCAATTGCCACAGGGGATGGAAGTTTTGAAAAAGCCGTTCGAACTCGATGGCCTCGCCGCAAGGGTGCGCGCGATGCTTGACGCGGCGCGGGCGAAGTCGCGCTCACAAGCCTAACGAGCGCGGCGAGCGTGGCTAGGACGTGGATTTGCTGCGTCGCGTTGAAACGTCGTCCTGGCCCTTCGCCCCCGAGTTGGCGATCGAGTCGGGCTTTTGCGCCACTTCCGCCGGTCAAAATCAGGCGGCTTTCGCGATCGCCGCGCGCGCCGCCTAATTGATCTTGTAACCGAAATATTTATCGCGGATTTTTGCAAAGGAGCCGTCGGCGATGCTGGCGTCGAGGGCCTTGTCGAACATTGCCTTCAGCTCAGCGTCCTGCTTGCGAAGACCAACGCCGATGCCGTCGCCAAAATAGGCCAACTCATGCGGCGCATCGCCGATGAGGGCGCAGCATTGCGCCTCCTTGCGCGTTTTCAAAAAATTCATCAGCGCGTCCTTGTCGCCGATGACGAGGTCGACGCGGCCCTCGGCGAGGTCGAGGATGGCTGCCTCCAGCGTGGCGTAGGGGCGGATGTCCGACTGCTTGTAGACGTCGTCGAGATAGCTTTCATGCGCGCCGCCGGCCTCGACGCCGATCGTTTTGCCCTTGAGGCCGTCCGGGCTCGTATCCGCGATGGCGCTCTGCTTCGCGGCGAGAAAGGCCGAGGGCATGCGAACATAGGGTTTCGTGAAAGCGATCTTCTCGCGCGCCGCGTCGGTTATCTCGAGCGCGGCCATCACCGCATCATATTGATTATTGAGAAGGCCGGGAACGAGGCCGTCCCAGTCCTGCGTTACGAAGCGGCACGTCATCTTCATGCGCGCGCAAAGATCGCGCGCGAGGTCGATCTCGAAGCCGGCGAGTTCATTATTGCCGTCGATGTAATTATAGGGCGGCCGGGCGCCTTCGCTGGCGATCCGCAACTCGGTCCAGTGACGCTCCGACGCAGCGCGGCCCGGCGCCGTCGTCGCGGCGAGCGCGCCGGCCGCCGCGGCGAGGCCGAGAAGGCGAATTTGAAGCCGAAGCAGGCCGCGCCGTGAATAAACGCTCGGAGACAGGGCCTTCACTTCCATTAAAAGCCTGGTGAAAAGATCGGCGCGATCTCCGCCACTCTCGGCGCGCCGCCGCGCAACCACATAAATCGAAGGTCTTGTCCGAACGCCGCGACCCCCGACGTTGACGAGCCGTCGCGGCGAATTGAACGGCGCCGTTCGATCGCCTATAGCACGCTCTGACCGGCGCGGATTGTCTGCGCGCAAATGGATGCATCAGTCAAATGGCCAGCGAGCAAGATGTCCTCACCGCGCTTGAAGCCGTGCCGGGTCCGGATGGAGCGACCCCGCTGCCGCAATCGGGCGCGATCTCCGGCCTCTCGATCAGGGATGGCAAGGTCTATGTTTCGATCGCCGTCGACCCCGCCCGCGCCGGCGCGCTGGAGCCGATGCGCGCGGCGGCCGAGATCGCGCTGCGGAAAATAAGCGGCGTCGCCGGCGCGCTGGTCAGCCTCACGGCGGATCGCGCGCCGTCGCAGGCGCCCGCCCAAGCCCCGCCGGCCGCAAGGACGCACGCGCCGCGCAATATCGCCATTCCGGGCATCGCCAACATCATCGCGGTCGCCTCCGGCAAGGGCGGCGTCGGCAAGTCGACGACCGCCGTCAATCTGGCGCTCGCCCTTTCGGCGCTCGGCTGGCGCATCGGCATTCTCGACGCGGATATCTATGGCCCCTCGCTGCCGCGCCTGCTCGGGCTCAAGGGCAAGCCGCCGTCGGACGGCCGCATCATGCGCCCGCTCGAAGCCTATGGCGTCAAGGCCATGTCGATCGGCTTTCTCGTCGCCGAGGAGGACGCCATGATCTGGCGCGGGCCGATGGTCATGGGCGCCATTCAGCAATTGCTGCGCGAGGTCGCTTGGGGCGAACTCGACTGTCTCGTCGTCGACATGCCGCCCGGCACCGGCGACGCGCAGCTGACGCTTGCGCAGAACGTGCCGCTCGCCGGCGCGGTGATCGTCTCGACGCCGCAGGATCTCGCCCTGATCGACGCGCGGCGCGGCATCGCCATGTTCAACAAGGTCGACGTGCCGGTGCTCGGCATCGTCGAGAACATGAGCTATTTCCTCTGTCCGCATTGCGGCGGGCGCTCGGATGTTTTCGCCCATGGCGGGGCGCGGCGCGAGGCGGAGCGCTATGGCGTCGCGTTCCTTGGCGAAGTGCCGCTGCATATGGACATTCGCGAACATTCGGACTCCGGGCGTCCGGTCGTCGCGGCGGAGCCGGGCGGCGCCCACGCCAGGGTCTATCTGGACATCGCGGCCAAGGTAAAGGCGGCGCTGGAAAAGGGCAGGGCGCGCGCGGCGCCGAAAATCGTCATTGAATAGCGAGGCGGCGAGGCTTGCGTCAGGCTGGATTTGCGACTGGATTCGCTGGAAAACGGCCTGCAAATTGTGTTTTGCGATGGAAACGTACAGCACATTTTGCTAAGAATCATGCATGGAACAACCGCATGATCGTCTGGCGACCGCCCGCCGCAACGCCGGCTTCGAAAACGCGACGGAGGCGGCGCGCGCCTTCGCCTGGAATGAGAACACCTATCGCAGCCATGAAAACGGCGAGCGGGGCCTGCGCCTCGCCATCGCCGAGCGCTACGCGCGGGCGTTCAACACCAGCGCGGCCTGGCTTTTAACCGGCGAGGGCGAAGCCGAGGCCGCGCCCGCGCCGGTCAACGTCGTGCGCCTCGTCGGGCGCATCGGCGCCGGGGCCGTGATCGACGCCGATTTCGAACAGGAGCCGCCTGAGGGCTTCGCCGAGATCGAAATTCCCTATCCCGTCCCGGCCGGCGCGGTCGCCTTCGAGATCATCGGCGACAGCATGTGGCCACGCTATGATCCGGGCGACATCGTGATCTGCTGGAAGGTGGCGCAAACGCGCAGCGAGGCCGATGGCTGGGAGGCCGCGGTGCGGCTGACCGACGGGCGGCGCTATCTCAAGACGATCCGGCGCGTCGCGAAAGACCGCTTCGACCTCGTCAGCCACAACGCCGCGCCGATCCTCAATGTCCAGATCGAATGGGCTTGCAAGGTATTCGGCAACATCCGCGCCGGCGAATGGAGCCTGCTCGACCGGTCGCCGCGCCGCGCGCGGTGAGGCTCGCCGACGATAGGCGCGCCCTGATGTTAATTCATCGGCGCGAGGCAGGCTTCCGGCCCCATTTGTAAAAAATCTAACAGATTGTACATTTTGTGTTGCGCTTAGCTGTGCATTATGTACAGTACATATCGCCGCCCCGCGAGCGCCGCTTCTCGGCCAGTGAGGGATCAGGCGCGGACCAATCAGTTTGTTCAAGAGGTGAAACGCGATGGAAAAGCAGCGCAGCATTCAAAGCAAAACCCGCTCGACCGACGTCCTCATGGGCGATCTCGATTTTCCGCGCGGATTCGAGGCGAGTCCCGGCGAGACGGCGCAATATCTCGCGGAGATGGCGTCGGAACTTGTCACGCTCGCGCGAACCGCGGGGCTTGAGCGGCTGTCTCTGCTGCTCGATTTCGTTGCCCGGGAAGCCGAGGGGGAAGCCCACAACAGCGCGGGCTGAGCGTGCGCGGCGATCGGGAAGGCGCGGATTTCGTTGCCGGCGCGGCGCGGCCGCGGCGGCCCTTTAGCCGCCGGTGACGCTCATGTGGCGCGCCACCGCCGGCTTCACGCCGCGGCGGTCGACGACGAAATCATGACCCCTCGGCTTGTGGGCGATCGCCGCGTCGATCGTGGCGTCAAGCAGTTCGTCGGATTGCGAGGCGCGAAGGGGCGCACGCAAATCCGCCGCATCCTCCTGGCCAAGACACATGTACAGCGTTCCTGTGCAGGTGACGCGAACGCGGTTGCAGCCTTCGCAGAAATTATGCGTATGCGGCGTGATGAGGCCGAGCCGGCCGCCGGTCTCCCTGACGCGCAGGTAGCGGGCCGGGCCGCCGGTGGTAAACGGGATCGGCTCGAGAGCATAGCGCTCGGACAGGCGCTGCTCGACCAGGCTCAAGGGGAGAAACTGGTCGGCGCGTTCGGCGGCGACGTCTCCGAGCGGCATGACCTCGATCAGCGTCAGATCCATGCCGCGCCCATGCGCCCATTCAAGCATGCGCGGGATCTCGTCCTCATTGACGCCCTTCAGCGCGACCATATTGATCTTGATCGCGATGCCGGCCCTCTGTGCGGCGTCGGCGCCGCGCAGAACCTGCGCAAGATCGCCCCAGCGGGTGATGGCCCGGAATTTGACCGGATCGAGCGTGTCCATCGAGAGATTCAGTCGGCGCACGCCGACCGCGGCGAGATCGGCGGCGTAATTCGCCAGTTGCGATCCGTTCGTGGTCAGCGTCAGCTCGCCAAGCGCGCCGGATTCGAGATGGCGCGCGAGCGAGCGGAAAAGCCCGAGGATGCCGCGCCGCACCAGGGGCTCGCCGCCGGTAATGCGCAGCTTGTTCACGCCGCGATTGACGAAGGCCGTGCAAAGCCGGTCCAGCTCCTCGAGCGTCAGCACGTCCCGCTTCGGCAGGAAGTTCATGTCCTCGGACATGCAATAGATGCAGCGCATGTCACAACGATCCGTCACCGATACGCGGACATAGCTGATTACGCGCGCGAAAGGGTCGACGAGCGGGGATGGCGCGGTCTCGCGGTCGGCGGGCAAGATTGGCGTGACGATGGACATGTCTTTACATAGGTTGCGACGTGGAAAAGACAGCGATAGCGGAAGCCAACGGCGATTGCATGAAAAAAGTTTCGCGAACCGGGGCGCAGGCGTGAATAAAGCGGGTCATTGGCCGATCGAATTGCGGCTCAAGGATAATGGCCGCGCGCTCAGCGTCAAATTCGAGGATGACGCCGAATATGCGCTTTCCGCCGAATATTTGCGCGTCATGAGCCCGAGCGCCGAGGTGCAGGGCCATCGGGCCGAGGATCGCGTGACGGTCGGCGGCAAGCGCTGCTGCGCCGTCATCGACATCGAGCCGGTCGGCACATATGCGGTGCGGCTCAGCTTCGACGACTTGCATTCGACCGGCATCTTCACCTGGGAGTACCTTTACGAACTCGGCGCGCGCCACGCCGAAAAATGGTCGGCCTATGAGGCGGAGCTCAAGGCCAAGGGCCTCGATCGCGACCGCCCTGGCGAGGCCTGAGGCATTTTCCGGTGCGCCAGGCCGTCGCTGCGGCATGTGCGGCGGAACGGCGACCTCTCAAGGCGGACCGTGCTCCCGATTTCTTTCGAGCGGCGCTGCCTCGTTTTTGATCGCGGTTTGGTTGGCGGTTAGAGCGCTTTTGATATATCGGCCCAATAGAATATTGCGGTAGACGGGCTAACATTCGCCCCACAGCGCGTCGTCACGTCGGACTTTCGGTCTGCGCGACGGCTCCGCCTATTGGACGATCACGCGCGCGCCGACCTTGACGCGGTCGTAAAGATCGACGACGTCGTCATTGGTCATGCGGATGCACCCGGAGGAGACCGCCTGACCGATGGTGTTTGGCTCGTTCGAGCCATGGATGCGATAGAGCGTGCCGGCGAGATACATGGCGCGCGCGCCGAGTGGATTTTCGGGGCCGCCCTCGAGGAAGCGCGGCAAATCGGGGCGACGGCGCAGCATCTCGCGTGGCGGCTGCCATGACGGCCATTCGCGTTTCATGGCGACGGTCCGGATTCCTGTCCAAGCGAAGCCGGGACGGCCGACGCCGACGCAATAGCGGATCGCCTGGTTGCCGGGCAAAACATAATAAAGCCGCCGCTCCTGCGTCGAGACGATGATCGTTCCCGGCGGATAACCGCCGTCATAGGGCACCAGTTCGCGCGGCGGCGCCGACGCTTGTGGGCGGCCCGTAAGCTCAGTCGGATCGTCCGTTGAATCGGCGGAGGAAAGCCCGAGCGTGGAGACCACCCCCTGATCCTGATCGGCGCTGGCCGGCGCGGCCTGCGCGGCGAACCCGGCCACGATAAAGGCGGCAGTCACAAAAGGATGGCGCATGTCTGGAGTCTCCTCGAGACTTGGCGCTTCAGGAGCGCTGCAATTTCGCCATAATCGCGTCCTTTGTCGCCGCTGGCAATATGCAGCCAAATGGGTCCAATCGCTTTCCCGGGTTTCATCGAGACGCGACCTGGTCCGGCGATGGGTGGCGTCATCCGCGGCCCAGGCTCCTTTCATTCCAGCGCATTTTCTGACAGGAATCGCGGTTCCGCTTCGCCCCAAGGCCAGCGGCGTTTGATCTTCCCGCAGCCGGAGACGCCATGCCATTTCCTGTCCCGCTCGCGCTGGCGATCTATCTGGTCATCTGGTTCACCGTCCTTTTCGCGGTGCTTCCGTTCGGCGTCACCTCGCAGCACGAGGCTGGGGAGCAGATGGTGAAGGGCTCCGATCCGGGCGCGCCTGTCGCGCCCCGGCTGCTTATTAAGGCGATCTGGACGACGGCGATTTCGGCGGCCGTGTTCACCGCTGTCGCGGTTTTCGCTCATTTCGCCGAAAGCTGACGTCGCCGGAAGGCGAGGTTCAACGCGCGTCCCCGTGTTGACGCTGCCGGTGGATAAGGCTAGTTGACGGGCTCTCATAGGGAGAGCGCGTAGCTCAGTCGGTAGAGCATCTGACTTTTAATCAGAGGGTCATGGGTTCGAGTCCCATCGCGCTCACCAGAGAAATCAAAGATTTACACTTCAAATCTCAGTTTCTATCTTAAGTTGAACAATCTCGGGGTGGCGCTGAGGGTAACGCGCCTTGCGCTGGCTTCGTTGATAAATCAATGAGCAAGTGACGAAGCTGGTCGGCGTCGTAAATGACGTCGTTTCGGCTGTAGGCGGTCAAGCCGGTATCGTCGCCGGCCGCGTGATTGTCAGCCATGGCTCGGGCCTCCTTAGCAAGACGTTCAATATCTGCAACGAGATTGTTGAAGCAGAGCACATCCCAATCTTGATCTTCATCTGGCACGTCTAACTGCAAGTTGCGACCATCTCGTTATTTGGCGATCTTAGCCTTAACAAGGAGATCTACCGCTGTCTTTGCAGGAATTGACAGAATTGCATGTTCTATGAATTCCTCGGCGACTTCACGAGCTCGCGGGAGTGCAGGCGGATGGGGTTGAGCAGGGCTGACGAAGCCCATGCGCTACGGCAACCTGCTGACGCCGAGATTTCAGCCGCCGCGCTCGCTTCGCCGCGGCCTGGGACAGGGATCTGCACAATAAGCTGGCATTCTCACCGAGGAGAAAACAGAGCGACGGCCGATAGGGGCCGCCACTCGTTTTTCTCAGCCGACGTGAAGGCGAGACGTGTCTACGGCGACACGATCGGATCCCAAAGATCGCACTTGGTTTCAGCATAAAGCTGGGCGTCCGACATCGTCGACAGGGTCGGGATGTTCTCCGACAGGAAGTAGGAATTGTTTGAATCCAGCCGGTAGCGTGGCCACGGGCCGTTGCCCAAGCCGTTAGGATTGCCGGTCCAGGCGAAGTTCGTCCATGCCGCCACCAACGAGTCGGAAAGCGCCTCCTGCAGTTTGTTCAGTTTGTGCGGGATGCCGTCCGGCGCGCCGTGCCAACCCGGGAACAGATACTGTATGTCGGAGGTATGGTAGGCGAGGGCCTGGAAGCCGGGCATCGCGGGGAAATAGAACGGCGCGGTCTGATCGTCGAATCTATATGCGTAGACAGGCACCTGGCTGGCGATGATTCGGATGAGCTTTCGCTCTGCACACCCGAAATAGACGCCTCCATCCGTTCCCACCGCGTCCATGGCCAATTGCGGGGTCGTATAAGCGTAGAGCGGATAGCGGGCCAGAACCTTGTTGACAGTGCCCGCCGGGAATGGCGGTGGCGAGCCGGCGGGTCCGTTATTGCCGGTATATGTTGATTGCACGTAGTTATAGAAGTCCGTCGCCGTGAACGGCACGCGGGGACTCTTATTGTATTCCGTGATGGCGAAGCCGAAATTGGCCTCGTCATGCGTGTACCCGGCTATCACCGGCACACGATTGAAATTTCCGCTCTTGAAGGTCGCTGCAATGCCTACCGAAGGAATGATTTGCCCATCGGCGATCACGGCGTTCCCCGTGGGGAATGGCCCCGAGTTCTGCAAATTCATGACCTGCGCGGCCGTTAACTTACGCAGACATTTGGCCACCGCCGAATTTGACCCGGTCGTGCAGCCCGCTGCTGTCGCGAAGGCTTCCGCACTCTGCTCCGCGAAGGGCAAGGGCGCTGGCTCTTGAACGCCGCTTTCCCAAATCGCGTGCTGGAAGAGGCCAGCCGCGAGCGGCGACGCCATGTGGACCTGACTATCAAGAGAGCCTGCGGATTGGCCCCCGATCGTGACGTTGTTCTCGTCTCCGCCGAACGCCCGGATGTTCGCTTTCACCCATTTCATCGCGAACTGTTGGTCCAGAATGCCATAGTTGCCGAAGAGATGGCCTTCGGAGTTGAGCGCGGGATGCGCGAGGAAGCCGATCAGGCCGAGGCGGTAGTTTATTGTGACGACGACGACTTTTCCGTCCGTGGCGAGCTTCGAGCCGTCGTAGGCGTCGCTCGCGCCGTCAACATTGCCACCGCCGTGGATCCAGAAGATCACCGGGAGTCTGCGCCGATTTGTCGAGGTTCGGCGTGAAGACGTTCAAATAAAGACAGTCCTCGTTGTTGTTCGGCGGTCCCGCGAACAATCCAAGGGTCGCGATCTGCGCACATTGCGGCCCAAAAGCGGTCGCGTCCCGAACCGCGGTCCAGGACGCAGCAGCCTTAGGCGGCGTCCAGCGGAGATCGCCGACGGGCGGCGTCGCGTAGGGGATCCCACGAAATTCGGCGATGCCATTATTGAGCAATCCCTTGACCGGGCCTTGCTTGGTGACGACTTGCGGACCAGGGGCCGCCGATGCTCCGTGTAATGACGCACACAGAGTTCCAACTGCAAAGATGAGGCTCAGACCGAGGCAGCTCTTTCTTGATATTTGAGAATTATGCGCGCACAGCGGCGCGTTTAGCCGAAGCTTTGAAAGCTTGAACACAGTTTCCCCCCCCTATATTCTTTTTCGTCACCTTGACGTGACGGCGGGGACGCTAGGCACGTTGCTTTCGCTTCGTCTTCCATAAAGTTCCGATCTCTATAACGATCTAGCGTTTTCGTTGGCATATTTTTCAACGCTCAAAAGATGTCGCCGACCTCACCGCCGGGTGTCGCGTCAGCCGGCGGGAAGCCCACCAGCCTTCAACGCGCCGAACCGCGCCTTGACCTTCTCCCCCGCCTTGGCGATTGCGTCGGCGACGGCCTGATGCGCGGCGCGCGGCGCATTCGGCGCATGCTTCTGGACGTAGCTCTGAAGATCGTCGACGGCGTTATCGATGACGTTTCTGCGCCAAGCTTGTCTGCGAGCCGCGCCAGCCTGTAGGCGCCGGCTCGGCTGCGTCGCCGGCATTCCAGCTTGACCGTGACGAATGGAAAAGGCGAGAGCGTATCGCCGCACATGTCGGGGCATAACGCGAACACGCTTGACGGGAAAGACCGCGGGCGCAGCTGCGCCCCTTCGGCGGCGACCAGACGCAAGGCGCGACATGGTGGTGATGAAGGTTCGCGTCAGCCGAACGTGAATGCAAAAACCTCGGCTCCGGGGTCGAGAAATTCGATCTCGAACTCCCGGTCGGCGACAGGCTTGCTCTGCCGAATTAGCTGATAAAGGCGCTGGTCCGTGACTACGCCGTTTCCTTGATCGTCGACGTCGGCGCCGTGATGCCCGTCTGGCGCGTTGCCGTCGATTCGCACGCGGAATCGCACGGGCTTGCCGTCTTTGCCAGGCCCCATGACGAGATGAAGGTCGCGGGCGTGAAAGCGATAGGCGATGCGCCCATTCGGCTCATTCGAAATGGCGCGCTCTGCTTCGATCGTCCAGTCGCCGGCCAGCGCCCATTGATTGAGCTGCAGCTGCGAGGCCGCGACGTAGAGATGGGGCGCATCTTTGATCGCGCCTCCCGGAGACGCGAAGTTCGCCGCGCGACTATAGCCGACGTATGTCTCCGGCGAGCCCATATCGTCGGAATCGGCCGCGGCCTCGGCGCCGCGCGCATTGACCGACACGAGGCCGCGCGACACGCCGCCTTCGCCGCTCTCGGCCAGCAATTGCTGGATGATCTTTTCCGATTCGTCGTAGTCGCCCTCGCCGAAATGGTGATGGCGAATGCGCCCCTGCGCGTCGACGAAGTAGTGGGCCGGCCAATATTCATTGTTGAAGGACCGCCAGATCGCGTAATCGTTGTCTATGGCGACGGGATAGTCGATCTGCAAATCCTTGACGGCGCGGCGGACGTTGTCGATGTTCTTTTCGAACGCAAATTCAGGCGAGTGCACGCCGATCACGACGAGGCCCTTATTTTTGTACTTCTCGGCCCAAGCGCGAACGTAAGGGATGGAGCGCAGGCAGTTGATGCAGGAATAGGTCCAAAAATCGACGAGGACGACTTTCCCGCGCAGGCCTTCGGCGGTCAAAGGCGGTGTATTGAGCCACTCGACGGCCCCTGAAAGGGAAGGGAGCTGGCCTTCGACGGGCAGGGTATCGGCGGGGCTCGTCGGATTGGACCCACCGATCGCGGCGTTCCGATTGCCGGTTACGGCGGCGGAAGGTTGCGATTGTTCGCCAAGGCGATTTGGCGGGACCTTGTCGATTAACGCCTGCTCGACGGATGTCGTTCTGCCGACAGAGAGTCGCGCCAAGAGGCCTGTATCGAGACCAAGAGCAATCGCCGCGACCCCGGCCAATACTGCCGCGCCAAGCCCGCGTCTTATCCATTCGCCAGCTCCGAGCGATCGCTTCATTGCGCCGAATACGCGCCCGCCGATGAGAAGGGCGGCCGCAAGAGACGTCGCAGCTCCGGCGGCGTAGGCCAGAAGCAACAGCGATGTCTGAATGTTGGCGCCCTGGAGCGCCGCGCCCGTCAAAACGAGGCCCAAAATTGGTCCAGCGCACGGCGCCCAAAGCAGGCCAGTCGCGACGCCGAGCAGAAACGACGGGCCAAAGGATGAACCGGCATTGGTCTTGTCCGCCGCGGATTCGGACAGCCGCGCCCCTATGGCGACCAAGGGGCGGCTCAGCCGATCCGCCAATTCCGGGAATAGAAGCGTCACGCCAAAGAGCGCCAGAAGAACGAGCGCCGCGAACCGTCCATACTGATTGGCTTGCACGGCCCAGCCGCCGCCTAACGCGGCGAGCGTGGCGACCACGGCGAAGGTGAGGGCCATGCCAAGCAAGAGCGGCAGGCCGCTTTTGGCGAAAGGCTGGTCGGCCCGCGCAAAAACGAACGGGAGCACCGGCAGGATGCAGGGACTGACGATCGTCAGCGCGCCGCCAAGATATGAAACGACGAACAAAATCATCGCCTTTTCTCCGCTTTCGCCAATGGCCACAACCGATCAAGAACGGATTTCAGGGGCGAAACCTTTACCCGATAAATAGTGGGAGCGAGGTTTCGGCGGTATGCGCGGTTAAACGAAAGCGTTTGGTCGGTGGCCGAAACTGGCGCGGCGGGCGAATTGGGCATAGCCAGGCGGCCGGTCGGGGACGATCAAGATTGACGGCAAAGATCAAAGCAGCCTCGATCCGCATATGTGCAACGACTTCGAGCAGTACGTCGCATGGAAGGCTCAGGTGCAAAAACATGCAGGGGACTCTTTTGCTGCCCCCTAGGGGGGCGCTGAACGAGACCCCTCAGTTTCTCTAACCTCAAGTGCTTCCGCGATGAGCACACCATCAGTCTTTGCGACCGAGAGGGGGAGTCCCTGTGGGCACTGCCGCTTGGCGAGAACGGCGTCGGCAAAACCAGTATTTTGCGGATGCTCGCCTGGATGCGTCCCTTCGAGCCTCCGAAAGAGCGCAAAACGGCCCGCCCTATTTGGCGAATCGGATAATTGGTTGTTTCTCAGGTCGTTAGACAGTCGGAAGCGGCGATACGACTCTCGGTAAGGGCAACATTTGCGCACCGCGCCCAAGAGGCGGCGCGATATGTGCAAACTGCGCTGTACGTCAAGACCGCGAAGGGCGACCCCCGCGCCGGTCCGTCCAAGAAGCTCACCGCAGTCAACCGGGGAAAGAATTCGCCTGCACTGGCGCCAAAGCTTCCGGTCATCGCATATGGCGCCAATCGCTGCGCGATCCGGCCCGGGCGACTGCGGCGCGGGGTCGGTGGGGCCGCTTCATCACCTTTAGTTGATAAATGTGATCATAAAGACCACGCGGCGCGCGCCGGAAAGATGATAATAGTTTGCACTCATAAGCTGTACTGCGGCACAAAGCGCAGGCTGCGCAAAAAAGGGGGAATTCATGGGACGAGGAGTTCAGCCAGCCGCGCACCGCGCGGCGCCTGCATTGACCGGGGCAGGGGCTGCAAGCCCGCGGCGTCGGATAAAGAAAGAAGCGCCCACTCCCGCGGCTCCCGAAGCGCAACCGATTTCCCTCATGATGGTGGCGAGTTCATCGGTTGCGACGTTGGGTGACAAAGGCGTAGTAGCCCTCGTGCTGAAGACGGAAGACGCCGGTCCGTTTGCGATCCCGCTAACAGTCGAGGCATGCGCGGTTCTGCGATGCCAGATAGCGATCGCGCAAGCCATTCTTAACCCGAAAAGGGCGCGATCCGATCAGACGCGCGGCGCTTCGGCGGCGCCCACGCTCGATCCGGCGCTAATCAGCGGACGAACCTCTCCTGGCGGCCGCGTTGAGGCCAGCTGCGATTAGACCGTTTCGGGCCGTGGCTTGTCAGCTTTTCTGTGGCCGGCATGCAGCTAAATCGCTAGTTTATGGAAGACATCGGAATTTCATTGCAGCTTAATTGATCCGGTCAGCCGACTGATCGCGGCTGACGACTCCAGGACGTGGTGGGCCAGGCCGTTGTGCCTGGCCCTTTTTGTCAGCCAGGCGGTCTGTGCAAAACATCACATTGCGTCGGCTAAAGTTGCGCCAGGGTTCGGTCTTCAGCACGTACCAATCTACTAGCTGAACTCGAAGGCCGGATCCCCCCTGGCTTCGAGGTATTATGTCAAAGCTGATTTGATTCTCAGACTTGAAGGCCACGCAATCGCGCGTGGCCTTCTTGCGCTCGGCTGTCCATCAGCCGGTTTTCTCGACGCTGGCGACGACCCGATCAGCCATCGCGCGAACACCCGCGCCAGCCGGATGCGCCGGCGCCAATAGAAGAGGCGGCGAGGGTCACGCAGCGCGCCGTTCCTCCCAAGTTTCCATTGCCGCGCGGGTGGCGGCGCGGGCTCTTGAAACGACCGCGCAGATTGCCTCATGCTAATGCGCATATGGTTCGCCGCTTTGCGCTGGCTCAAGAAGGATAATCACGGCGGCGAGCGGCGCGATGACGCACAATCACGCTGTGTGACAGCCAGATTATGATAGGAAGCGGAATTTTCGGGAAGACAGCAAGGTAAACAAGGCAAATACCTTCCGGCGGTCATCAACAATGTGGCCGAAATTGGGGGGAAGCCATGTCCAAGCTTTCGAAGCTTTGGGTGAGTGTGGGCTCGCGCCTTGATAGATCGCGAATACCTGAGCATAGGTTGAGGAAAACGGGCCTCGTCTTAAGCCTCATCTTAGCAGCTGGCGCGCTGTGCGCTGCGCTGCATGGCGCTGCCGCCGCGCCTGGCCCGTTGGTCACAACCCAGGAGGGGATAGTTAAGGGCTTGATCAACAATGGCGTCGCCGAGTTCCTCGGCATCCCCTATGCCGAGCCGCCGCTCGGCAATTTGCGCTGGATGCCGTCGAAGAAGCACGCATCGTGGTCTGGCGTTTTGAAGACGCAGGCTTACGGGCCGATTTGCGCGCAAAGCAATCTGTTCGGGGTGTTCGCGGGCCCGGCGAACAACAACGAGGATTGCCTCTATCTCAACGTCTTCACGCCAAACCTCGATCCCTCGGCAGGGTTGCCGGTCATCGTCTGGATTCACGGCGGCGGCAATACCGACGGCGAGACTCCCGGTTACGATGGGAGCAAGCTAGCCGCGCAGGGCCACACCGTTGTCGTCTCGATGGAATACCGCCTCAACGTCTTCGGCTGGCTGTCGCATCCCGCATTGGATAAAGAAGGCCATCTCTTCGGCAACTACGGCGTCCTCGACCAGCAGCTAGTGTTGAAGTGGGTGAAGCGCAATATCGCCTTCTTCGGCGGCGACAAGAACAACGTCACCGTCGGCGGCCAGTCCTCGGGGGCGCTCAACGCCGCCCTAAGCATGGTTTCGCCGCTAGCCACGGGCCTACTCGATCGCGTAATTTGCCAAAGCTATTGCCCAGCCCCGCTTCTGCCAGGGGGGTATTCCACCCCATTGGCGACTGCTGAGGCTAGAGGCATAGCCTTTGCGGTTGCCGCCGGCTGCGGCTCCGGCACAGACGCGGCTACCGCCAAATGTATGCGCGGTCTGACTGCGGCGCAGGCTGAAGCCCTACAGGGTAATTTCACCGCGGGCCAAGGCGTCGTCGACGGCCAAATCGTGCCAGACCAGCCGATGAGGCTGTTCGCGAATGGCCAGTTCAACCACGTTCCCTTGATAAACGGCGACGTTGAGGACGAAGAAAACTTCTTCCTTGCCATTACAGAATACAATTCGAACACCGACAACGCGCTTCGCACCCCGCCGACGGCCGCGCAGTATCTCGCCTACGTCAACAACACTTTCGGCACCAGCGCCTATCCTGCTGGGACGCCGGCGAGGATTCTCGCCCGTTATCCCTTGAGCGCCTATGCGACGCCGCAACTGGCGTGGGACAGGGTCGGGACAGATTCGTCGATGTGTGGCCAACGGGTACTTGATAAAATCCTGGCTTCTCAGATACCCGTCTACACCTATGAGTTCGACGACCAGACGGCGCCCTTCTACTTTCCGAAAATGCCAGGGCTCCTCCCCCTCGCCTACCACACCTCCGACATTCAATATCTGTTTCCGCTCTGGAGCGGGGGACCGTCCCCGCCCAGCATAGTGCACTCTCTAAATAAAAAGCAGACGGACCTCTCCGATCAGCTCGTTGCAGCCTGGACGAACTTCGCCTGGACGGGGAACCCGAACGGGCTCGGCAACTATCCCTGGCCGCGCTACACGAACAGCTCGAACAAGCCGCAGTGGCTGCTCCAAAATAGCCCGGCCATGTCAACGGTGACCGACACGCAATACGGCGCACTTCGCAACTGCGACCTCTGGGATTCGGTTGTTCCCCCCTTGCCCAACTAAACAGGTTGAGTTTTTCGACTCAGTCTGGAGGGCAGCGCGTTAGTCAACAAAGGTGGCGGCCATAACCAGGGCCGTCACTTTTTGCTGAGGAGACCATGCCGAACGCGCACGTCCTCAAGGAAGACCGACCGGGAAATAAAGCCTATTTCTTCCCGCCGGCCACCACACGCATGCGCTGCTGCCCTTCCGTCGGGAGATCTGGCGGCTTAGGCGGCCAGTCCCAGATCACCGGCATAAGCTCCGACTAGAAAACCAGGGCGCAAGACGTCGAGTTTATCGCCAGAAAATGATGGCGCCCGCGCGCCAGGCCGAGAAACACGTGAATGATCTGGGCTCAGCCAAAAGCCTTCGGAAGCGGACGGCGAATAGCCAGATTATGGTAACGCCGGAACTTCATGGAAGACGACGCCAAGACGAGGCGACTACCCTCGGCCGCTGCAGTCACATAGCGATAAAAGGGGGAAACAGCACGATGAGCGTCAAAGAAAAATTCACTTCCGCCATTTCGGCGCTAGCTCGCTCCGGAGCAGCAGAGACGAGCGTCGCCCGGCGCGGATTTTTTGCCAAAGCGGGCGCGGCTCTCGCGTCGCTTCCTGTTTTGAGCATGGGAAGCAAGCAAGCGCAGGCGCAATATTTCAATAATCCCTCCAGCAATAATCCCGGTAGCAATGGTCCCCTCATCATCGCTCGGCAGGGTAGCTTCATGGCAGGCGGCTCTGTGATTCAGACGCCAGGCGTGTTCAATCCAACGGTCGTAGGCGGCCCCGGCCAGACCCTTCACGGCGATCATGTTTACGCGCAGTTTCAAATCCCGCAGCGTCCGCGCGCTCTTCCAATGGTGTTTTGGCCGGGCGGCGGTCAGAGCGGCAAGAGCTTTGAGACGACGCAGGACGGGCGCGAGGGTTATCAATCGATTTTTCTGCGTCGCGATTTCAGCGTCTACATCATCGATCAGCCGCGACGCGCTCGCGCCGGCAACAGCACGGTGCCGGACACTTTGACGGCGACGCCCGGCGAACAAGACTCCTTTACCGGGTGGCGAATCGGCGTCTGGCCGAACTTTTATCCGAACAGTCAATTCCCGCAGGCAAAGCAGGGAATCAACTCGCCCGCGCTCAACCAATTCTTCCGCTGGGCGACGCCGGACACCGGATCGGAAGATAGAGATGTAATCACCGACGGAGTGGCGGCGCTTATCGAAGAGATAGGACCGTGCATCCTGATTCTTCACTCCGCCAGCGGCGTCCTCGGCTGGCTTACGGCGATCAAGAGCCCGAACGTCAAGGCGATCTATGCCTACGAGCCCGGTGGCGGGAACCCTGACTACGCGTTTCCATCAAATGAGCTTCCGCCCGCGCTCGGCAGCGGGCCGACCTTACTGGACCCGAACCCGGTGTCGTTGTCGGATTTTCTCAAGCTCACGAAAATCCCAATCCGGATGCAATTCGGTGACGGGCTTTCCGCGCAGTCAAGCCCGTATCCGCGCATACAGCTCTGGCTCAACCGCTTCCAGATGGCGAAGGAAATGGTCGCGACAATCAACAGGCACGGTGGCAACGCCTCGATACTCCACCTGCCGGATATTGGGATTCACGGCAACTGTCATTTCTCGTTTTCCGATGCGAACAATCTGCAGATCGCCGACATCTTTTCGCAATGGCTTGCCGAGCATCACCTCGATGGTTATGGCGCCTAACATATGGCGCTGTTGAGAGGTGCTTCGAAATGTGGGGCCTGCATCTGCAGGCCCCAAAGCCTGAGGGCGATCTGCGCGCCTTGACGTCGGGAGTGGTCACGCCCGCCCTTGACATGGGCGTAGCGGCGTTTGAACTCTGCCGGCGCCCAAATTCGATCCAAACGATAGCCGGCGGGCGGAAAGGTTACAAAGGCCCTTGAGCGCCTCGCCCCAAGCAAGGTTGATGTCGGGCGGGGAATAATCGGCGTTGCCATCATTATATGGCGCCCGCGTCGGAAACTCGGCCTCCGCCATCTGAATCTGCGTCACCTGCTGAGCGACTTCCTGACCATCGACGTGGAAGTGGACGTTGATGGCCTGCTGCTGGCGCCGCAGGGCGACGGAGCCGGGATGATAGCGCTGCGGCGTAACGCCAGGCGGCTTATCACTCGGCTCCATGCGCGGGGGGCGAGCCCTTATGCGCGCCGAGGCCGACCGCGTCGAATGGATCCAGCCGCTCCTCCCATGGCAAATACTGGGTATTGGCCGTCGAAATGCACCGGCGCGCGGGCGGCCGACGAGACCGCGTCGCCCATGAAGATATAAAAGCCGGGCAGCGCAAACCGCCTAGTGTAGCGCACCGGCTCGATATGGTTCTCGATCGCCGCGCGAATCCGCTCGTACATGGAGGCGAAGGCTAGCCAAAGGATTTGGTTTTCGCGCAGCGCGCCCTCGATATAGTTGAGCTCCGGATCGTCGGAGCAAACGAAGTCGAGATAGGCGGTCCGGCCCAGCGTATAGAACTGCCTGCGATGCAGTTGGCCGCGCGCGATCCAGTGATTGCGCGTGCCTAGAGCTTTTTGGCGCAGCGAACGGGTCTCGTCCGCGTCGAACAGCGCAAGATCGGCGATCGCTCTTAGCAACCGCGGTGCTTCGGCCGGCTCGCCAGCGGCGGCATGCGGCCCTCTATAAATTCGCTGAGATCGCCCCTTGCGGCCGCCCGGCGGCGGAGCTCGCCTAAAGCCAAAAAGCCAACGGGCGCTGACGGTTAAATAGCCAGATTATGGTAGCCGACTGAACTTCATGGAAGACGACGCCAAAACGACGCGACTACCCTCGCCGCCGCCGCTGTCACGCGGCGACAAAAACAGGGGAGGAGACTACGCGATGAGCGTCCAGGAAAAATTCGGTTCCGCTATTTCGGCCCTAGCTCGCTCTGGTGCGTCGGAGATGAGCGTCGCCCGGCGCAGATTCTTCGCAAAACTAGGCGCCGGCCTCGCCGCCCTTCCGATTCTTGGCGCTCGGCCGAGCTTTGCCGACGACTTCGGGGATCACGGAGCCGGAGACAACGGCGACGGGCAAGGCCCACTGGTCATCGCAAGACGAGGGAGCTTCTTTGCCGGGGGGACCGTGCTTCAGTCCCCAGGCGTGTTCGACCCCTACATCACCGGCGGCCCAGGACAGACGCTGCACGGCGATCATGTGTATTCCCAATTTGAGGTCCCCGTCCGGTCAAGGAGACTTCCGCTCGTCATGTGGCACGGCGGCGGACAAAGCGGCAAGACATGGGAATCGACTACGGACGGTCGAGAAGGCTATCAATCGATATTTCTGCGTCGCGGTTTCTCGGTGCACATCTTCGATGAGCCTCGCCGGGGGCGGGCAGGCAACAGCACGGTCGGCATCACTCTGACCCCGACCCCCGGAGATCAGGATCTCTTTATGGCATGGCGTCTCGGCGTCTGGCCCAATTTCTATCCAGACAGCAAGTTCCCGCAGGCCTCGATTGGGATCGGATCGCCCGCGCTGAACCAGTTTTTCCGTCAGATGACGGTCGATACCGGTCCGGAGGATGTTACAGGCACGCCAGGCCCGATCGTGGCGGGCGCCGCCGCGCTATTCGCGGAGATCGGCCCCGGCGTTCTCCTCACACACTCGGCGAGCGGGATTTTCGGCTGGCTCACGGCGACGCAAAGTCCGAATGTTTCGGCGATTTATGCCTATGAACCAACTGACTACGTGTTCCCCTCGACCGAGTTGCCCGCGCCGGTCGGAACTGGCGGCTCGCAGATTACGCCGCGGCCCGTCCCCCTATCCGAATTCTTGGCGCTCACCAGGATACCAATTCGAATCCAATATTCCGATCATATTCCAGCGACCTCGAGCCCCTATCTCCGTGTCCAATCCTGGGTGAACCGGGTCGCCGTGGGCAAACTGATGGTCGCGGCTATCAACAAGCACGGGGGCAACGCCTCCATTCTGCACCTGCCGGATCTCGGCATCCACGGCAACACGCATTTTTCGTTCGCCGACGTCAACAACATCCAGATCGCCGATATCTTGTCGAGCTGGCTGAGCCAGCATGGCCTTGATAGATATTGAAGCTGATCTTTGGCGGCCGATGCGCTTGGCATAGTGGACCAGCTCGACGACATGTTTCTCGATCGCCGCGCGAATCCGCCCGCAGATGGCGGCGGAAGCTGGCCAGAGGGTTGGCTTTCGCGCGGCGCCTTCGAGATGGCTTAAATCTCGATCACCGGCGCAAACGAAGTCGCAGCTCAAGGTCATCCGTCGCCGCCGACAAATCTGTAGCCGATCGCAGGCTCCGTCTGGATGATGCGCGGGTTCGCCGGATCGGCTTCGATCTTGCCGCGCAGCTGGCCGATGAAGACGCGCAGATATTGCGTATCCTCCACATGCGCCGGACCCCACACCGAGCCGAGCAACTGCCGATGGGTGACGACGCGTCCCGCGTGGCGCACAAGGATCGCGAGCAGATCATATTCGGTTGGCGTCAGCCGCACCGGCTCGCCGTCGCGGGTGACGGTGCGCTTCAATGTGTCGACCACAAGGCCGTCGACCTCGACCCGCGCGCTTTCGCCAGCGTCCTGCGCTTTATGCCGCAATGCGGCGCGGATGCGTGCGATCAACTCGCCGATGCCGAAGGGCTTCTCCACATAGTCGTCGGCGCCGAGGTCGAGCGCGGCGATCTTTTCGCTCTCGCGATCCCGCGCGGAGAGGACGATGATCGGCACGCGCGACCAGGCCCGCACCTCCCTTATGATGTCCTTGCCTTCCATGTCGGGCAGGCCAAGGTCGAGGATGACGACGTCGGGGGCGGAGACGGCGATCGCTTTCAGCGCCTCCGCGCCCGTCCCGGCGGTGACGACGTCATAGCCCGCAGCTTTCAGCGCGGGCTTCAGGAATCTTTGAATTTGCGGTTCGTCGTCGACGACGAGAATGCGGTCATCGCTCACGTCGGAGTCCTTTTCGCCGACATTGGCGTCGGCGGCCGGCAGACGGATGACGATGCGCGTGCCGCGCTTGCGCACGGCCGGGCTCTCGGCCCTGATCGTTCCGCCCATGGCTTCGATGAAGCCGCGGCTGATGGAAAGGCCAAGGCCGGTTCCCGCGAGTCGCCCGTCGACCTTGCCGCGGCGGTAGAATTTGTCGAAGATCCGTTCGAGATCGGCCGGCGGAATGCCTTTGCCCTGATCGGTGACGCTGATGACGACGTCGCTCCCTTCGCGGCGCGCGAAAATCGCGGTCGGCGCGTCGACGGCGCCATATTTGTTGGCGTTGTCGATCAGATTGAACAGCACCTGCCGCAGCAGCGCGCCGTCGCCGCGCACGAGCGGCAGACTGGGCGCAAGGCTGACTTCGATCGCGCGGCCCGGAAAGGTCTTGCGGCCGCGCTCGACGGCTTCGCGGATCACGTCGCTGACGTCAACCCAATCGCGCTTTGCGTTGAGCGCGCCGCCTTCGAGCCGCGTCATGTCGAAGAGATTGGAGACGAAGCGGGAGAGGCGGGCGGCCTCTTCCTCGATCGAGATGAGGAGATCGTCGCGGCTCGCCGCGCTCATCTGGGCGCCGAGCTGGCGCAGGCTGGTGACGGCGCCGACGATCGAGGCCAGCGGCGTGCGCAAATCATGGGAAAGCGAGGAGAGCAGCGCCGAATTGAATTTCTCGCTTTGCTCCAGCGCCGCCGTTTTCGCGCTCTCGCGCGTCAGCAGGGCGCGATCGAGCGCGATCGCGGTCTGGTCGAGCAGGGCGGCGCGCTCGCGCTCCTGTCCGGCGTCGGGCGCGGGCGCGCCCGCCTCCTGGCGCAGGCCGCAGACGCCGATCGCGCCGCGCGGAGTCAAAAGAGGATGAAACTCAAAAGCGATATTCGGCAGCGTGCCGGTGCCGCGCCCGGCCGGTTCGGCTTTGTCCAGGGCCCAGCGCGCCGCCGTCATGTCCGTCATGGTGAGCGTCGTATCCGGCGGCCAGGCGCATTTCACTTGAAGCTCGCCTTCCTCGGGGAGCAGCAATGCGACGTCAGCCCTCAGAGCGGCGCGCAATTGCGAGGCGCTGGCCCACAGCACGTCGTCTAGTTTGACCGCGCCCGATAGCTTGCGGGAGAATTCATAAAGCGCCTGCGTGGACGCTGAGCGCTTGCGCGCGGTTTCAGCCTCGTCGCGCACCCGCCCGGCGAGCCCGCCCGCGACAACCGCGACGATCAGAAAAACGATGAGCGCGAAGAGTTCATGCGGCTCGGCGACGGTCAGCGTATAGATCGGCGGAATGAAAAAGAAATTATAGGCGAAGAACGAAAGCGCCGCCGCGGCCACCGCGTACCAGCGGCCGAAATTGATGGCGCAGAGCAGCACGGCCATCATGAAGAGCATCGAAAGATTGGGTAGTTTGACGAACCTTTGCAAGCCGAGGCCGATCAGCACGGCGCAGCCGACCGACGCGACGGTGAGCAGCGCGGGCGAGGCCGAAAGGTCAGGCTTTGGCCAGCGCCAGCGCGGCGCCTGCGCCGGCTCTTCCTCCTGGTCGGCGATGATATGCACGCCGATGTCGGCCGATTGCCGCATGATGGAGTCGCTGAGCGATTGGCCGCGCAGGCGCGACCACCAGCCGGAGGTCGAGCGGCCGAGCACGATCTGGGTCACGTTTTCGCGCCGGGCGATGCGCAAAATCTCGGCGGCGAAATCGGAGGCGATGACGCGCAGGGTCTCGGCGCCGAGCCGTTCGGCGAGGCGCAGCGTCGCGTCGATGTGGGCGCTTTCGCCTGGCTTCGGCTCGTCGCCCTCGCGCTCGACATGCACCGCCGTCCAGGGCGCGTTGAGTCCGTCGGCGAGCCGGCTCGCGGCGCGCACCAGCTTCTCCGAGCAGGCATGCGGCCCGACGCAGACGAGCAGGCGCTCGGCGGTCTCCCAGGGGCCTTCGATGACGTTCTGACGCAGGAAATCGACCATCTGGTCGTCGACCCGGTCCGCCGTGCGGCGCAGCGCCAGTTCGCGCAGGGCGGTCAAGGTCGCCGGCTTGAAGAAGCCGTCGATCGCGCGGCGCGCATTCTCCGGCACATAGACCTTGCCATCCTTGAGGCGCTGGATCAGTTCAGCCGGGGTTATGTCGACGACAATGACTTCCTCGGCCAGCTTCAGGACGCTGTCCGGCACGGTCTCCCGCACGGCGACGCCGCTGATACGGGCGACAACGTCGGAGAGGCCTTCGAGATGCTGGATATTCATCGCCGTCCAGACGTCGATGCCGGCGCGGATCAGCTCCTCGACGTCCTGATAGCGCTTCGGGTGGCGGCTTTCGGGGGCGTTGGTGTGGGCCAGCTCGTCGACGATGATGATGCCCGGTCTGCGCGCGAGCGCGGCGTCGATGTCGAATTCGTCGATATCATGGCCCTGATAGGGGACGATCCGGCGCGGCAGAACCTCCAGCCCTTCGAGCAAAGCGGCCGTCTCGGCGCGGCCATGCGTCTCGACGACGCCGACGACGATATCGGCGCCGTCGGCCTTGAGGCTGCGCGCGCGGGAAAGCATCGCATAGGTCTTGCCGACGCCGGGCGCGGCGCCGAGAAACACGGTGAGTTTGCCGCGCGCCTCTTTGTTGGCCAGCGCCAGAAGCGTGTCTGGATCCGGCCGCTGCTTTTCACCCTTGCGTTCGAAGCCCGCCATCGCCGACCAGCATGAGGAACCCGCCGCTCTATTTGGCGCCGGCTCCGTCGAGCGCCAGATTGAGCGCGAGAACGTTGACGCGCGGCTCCCCGATAACGCCGAACAGGCGCCCCTCGGCGTTGGCCTCGACCAGCGCCTCGACCTGCGCCTCGCTGAGATTACGCGCCTTGGCGACGCGCGCAACCTGCGCCTTGGCGTAAGCCGGCGAGATATCGGGATCAAGGCCGGAGCCCGAGGTCGTCACCGCATCGGCCGGGATCGGCCCCTCGAGGCCGTCAGCCTTGCGCAGGACGGCGATGTCGCCCTTGACGCGGTCAATCAGCTTGGCTGAAGTCGGCCCGAGGTTCGAGCCCGATGAATTATCGGCGTTATAGGGCGCGTCGATTGTCTTCGTCGCGTCGTTCGGATCGGTCGCGCTGGTCGCCGACGGGCGGCTGTGGAAATAGATGTCCTTGGTGAAATTCTGCCCGATGAGGCGCGATCCGACGACGACGACGCCCTTCTTGACGAGGCTCCCATTGGCGGGGCCGGGCAGGGCGGCGGCGATGCCGAGCAGCGCGAAGGGATAGGCGAGCCCGGTCAACAGCGTGAACAGCGCGAGCAACACGAGGGCGGGGCGCAAATGCTGCAGCATGGTGTTGTCTCCTTAAACGAGATGCGTCGCGGCGACGATGAGATCGATCGCCTTGATGCCGATGAACGGCGCGATCAGGCCGCCGACGCCGTAGATGAGCAGGTTGCGGCGCAGCAGGGCGGCGGCGCCGACCGGCTTGTATTCGACCCCCTTCAGCGCCAGCGGAATCAGCGCGATGATGATCAGCGCATTGAAGATCACCGCCGACAGGATGGCCGACTTCGGCGACGAAAGATGCATGATGTTGAGCGCGCTGAGCTCCGGATAGGTGGCGATGAACAGCGCCGGCAGGATGGCGAAATATTTGGCGACGTCGTTGGCAATGGAAAACGTGGTCAGCGATCCGCGCGTCATCAGAAGCTGCTTGCCGATGCCGACGATCTCGATGAGCTTGGTCGGATTGCTGTCGAGATCGACCATGTTGCCCGCCTCGCGCGCCGCCTGCGTGCCGGTCTGCATGGCGACGCCGACGTCGGCCTGGGCGAGCGCCGGGGCGTCATTGGCGCCGTCGCCGCACATGGCGATCAGCCGGCCGCCGGTCTGCTCCTTGCGGATATAGGCGAGCTTGTCCTCGGGCGTCGCCTCGGCGATGAAATCGTCCACGCCGGCCTCGGAGGCGATCGCCGCGGCGGTGATCGGATTGTCGCCCGTCACCATCACGGTCCTGATGCCCATGGCGCGCAATTCGGCGAAACGCTCCTTGATGTCCGGCTTGACGACGTCCTTGAGATGGATGACGCCGAGCAGAGCGCCGTCTTCGCTGACGCCCAGCGGCGTGCCGCCGGAACGCGCGATTTTCTCGACCGCCTGGCGGAAAGCGAGCGGCGCTGACTCCGGGCTTGTCCCTGAAAGCTTCAAAATCGCATCGACCGCGCCCTTGCGGATCGAACGGGCGTCAAGATCGACGCCGGAGAGCCGGGTCTGCGCCGAGAAGGGGATGATATTCGCTTTCTTCCCGGCGAGGTCCGGCTCCTTGACGCCATAATCCGTTTTGGCGAGCGCGACGATGGAGCGCCCCTCGGGCGTATCGTCGGAAAGGCTCGCCAGCAGAATGGCTTCGGCCATGCGGGCGTCGTCGACGCCGGGAACGGCGAAGAACTCCGTCGCCATGCGGTTGCCGTAGGTGATGGTGCCGGTCTTGTCGAGCAGCAGCGTGTCGACGTCGCCGGCCGCCTCGACCGCGCGGCCGGAGGTGGCGATGACGTTGAAGCGAATGAGCCGATCCATGCCGGCGATGCCGATCGCCGAAAGCAGGCCGCCGATGGTCGTCGGAATGAGCGTGACGAGCAGCGCGACGAGCACGACGACGGAGATCGCCGTCGCCGAATAATTGGCGAGGCCCCAGAGCGTGACGACAGTGATGAGAAAGATCAGCGTCAGGCCTGAAAGAAGGATCGAAAGCGCGAGTTCGTTCGGCGTTTTCTGGCGCTCCGCGCCTTCGACGAGGGCGATCATGCGGTCGATGAAGGACGATCCAGGTTCGCTCGTGATCTTCACCTTGATCCAGTCGGAGAGCACCATCGTGCCGCCGGTCACCGCCGAGCGGTCGCCGCCGGATTCGCGGATGACCGGCGCGGATTCGCCGGTGATGGCGCTTTCATTGACGGAGGCGAGGCCCTCGACGATGGTGCCGTCGCCGGGGATCAATTCCCCAGCCTCGACGACGACGATGTCGCCGCGTTTCAACTGCGTCGCCGGAACCGTCGTGAATGCGCGGATCGGCGCCTCGGCCGAGGCCAGCTTTTTCGCGACGAGGTCCGACTTCGTGCGCTTCAGGCTTTCGGCCTGCGCCTTGCCGCGCCCCTCTGCGACGGCTTCGGCGAAGGTGGCGAAAAGCACCGTGAACCACAGCCACGCGGCGATCTGGCCGGAGAAACCGGCCTCGCCCGTGCGGCCGAAGAGATCGCGCAGCCACAGCACCGTGACGAGAGCGGCCACCACTTCGGTGACGAAGATCACAGGGTTGCGCAGCAACTGGCGCGGATCGAGCTTTATGACAGCGTCTCTCAGCGCGGCGGCGAGCAGCGGCGCATTGAACAAAGACAACGCTTGGGCTTTGCTGGACATGACGAATTCCTTTAGCGAATTCCCTTAGAAGGTCTTGCCGGCGAGCATCAGGAAATGTTCGACGATAGGACCGAGCGCGAGCGCCGGGAAATATTGCAGGCCGCCGACGATCAGGATGACGCCGACGAGAAGGCAGACGAACAGAGCCTTGTCGGTCGGGAAGGTGCCGGCGGATTGGGGCACTTTGATCTTCGCCGACAGCGATCCGGCGATCGCCATCACCGGCACGACATAGCCGAACCGGCCGGCCATCATCGCGATGCCGAGGGTCGTGTTGAACCATGGCGTGTTGGCGTTGAGCCCGGCGAAGGCCGAGCCGTTGTTGCCGACGGCGGACGAGTAGGCGTAGAGCAGTGAGGTCAGGCCGTGCGGGCCGGCGTTGGCGAGGCTTGCGAGCGCCATTGGCAGCATCGCCGAGATGGCGGTGAAGGACAGTACCGCGAGCGGCAGGATCAGCACCGCAAGCATGGCGAATTTCATCTCGCGGATCTCGATCTTCTTGCCGAGGAATTCGGGCGTGCGGCCGACCATCAGGCCGGCGATGAACACGGTCAGAATGGCGAAGACGAGCATGCCGTAAAGTCCCGATCCGACGCCGCCGGGCAGAACTTCGCCAAGTTGGATCAGGAACAGCGGCGCAAGGCCGCCGAGCGGCGTCAATGATTCATGCATGGCATTGACGGCGCCGCATGAAAGGCCCGTCGTTGCGGAGACGAAAAGGGCGGTCATGGCCTGCCCGAAGCGCATCTCTTTGCCTTCGAGATTGCCGGCCGAAGGATCGACGCCGAGCGCGGTCAGGATCGGATTGCCGTAGGTCTCCGCCGCATAGACGAGGATGACGGCGCTGAGCAAAAGAACGCCCATCGCCGCGAGCAAAGCGTAGCCCTGCCGCGCTTTGCCGACCATTTGGCCGAAGGTGAGGACCAGCGCCGACGAGAGGAACAACATGCTGAAGATCTCGAGGAAGTTCGACAGCGCGTTCGGGTTCTCAAAAGGATGCGTCGAATTGACGTTGAGGAAGCCGCCGCCATTGGTGCCAAGCTCCTTGATCGCCTCCTGGCTCGCCATCGGACCCATCGCCAACGTCTGCTTGACGCCTTCGAGCGTCGTCGCGTCGACCGTTCCGGTGAGCGTCTGCGGCACGCCGAGGGCGAGCAGGGCGATCGCGATGATGAGCGACAACGGCAGCAGGACGTAGAGCGTGATGCGGGTGAGATCGACCCAGAAATTGCCGAGCGTCGCGATGCCGGATCTTGCGAAGGCGCGGGTAAAGGCGAGCGCGAGGGCGATGCCGGTCGCCGCGGAGAGGAAATTATGCACCGTCAGCCCCACCATCTGGCTGAAGTTGCTCATGGTGGTCTCGCCACCATAGGCCTGCCAGTTGGTGTTGGTCAGAAAGCTGACCGCCGTGTTGAAGGCGAGATCGGGGCTGAGGTTATCGAAGCCCTGCGGGTTGAACGGCAAATGGGATTGCAGCCGCAGGATGGCGTAGAGCGAGACGAATCCCGCCGCGCTGAAAACCAGCATCGCCAGTGTGTAGGCGAGCCAGCCCTGCTCGCGCGCCGGATCGACGCCGGCGGCCTTGTAGAGACTGCCTTCCAACGGACCGAGCACGGGAGAGAGAAAGGTCCGCTCGCCGGAAAAGACGCGGGTCATATAGGACGCGAGCGGCTTTAGCGCGATGAGCAGAACCGCGAGAAGAAGGCCGATCTGAAGCCAGCCGTTGAAGGACATGGTAATTCTCCGGAAACACGGAAGCGACCCGGCGGCGCCGCGCGGCCGGGCGAAAAAGCGCTGACCGGCCTAGAAGCGCTCGGGCTTCAAAAGCGTGATGAGAAGATAGACGCCGAGCGCCACGGCGACGGCGAGGCCAAGGAGCGGCTCGAACATGCGGCGCTCCCTCAGATATTCTTCAGCGAGGCGGCATAGGCGCAAAGCAGGCCGATAAGGCCAAGCCCAAGCGCGACAAAGGCGAGATCGTACATGAAAGCCTCCTTTTAGAGTCCGGGGCATCCATGGCGCCGATCGGCCTCAAGGTTCGATGTGGAAGTTGCCTTTGGGATGTAATGATTTCATCAAGATCAGGAGTCTCGCGTGGCCGCCGGCGAGGCGCGCGAACGGCTCGCCTTACGCGTCCTGGTCGTCAGCCTCGCCCAGCAGCATAATGGCGAAGCCCATCTGAACGCTCGCAAACGTCAAGCCGAACAAGAACCCGAGCAGGCTGAAGGCAAGCCACCGGTCCGATGAAGCCTCGATAATCGTACCGATGTTAAAAACATCCTCGATGACCATCAGCGCAGCCGCAATGAGGCCAATCAAAAAGCCGATCAGCGCGTGCCGAAAAAGAAATTTGACGTGAGCGGGCATCGGGGCCGCGTTGTTTGGGGCGGAAGCTGCGGCCTGACCGTGCAGACGCGGCCCGTTCCATGAGCGGGCAGCAGACATATAACGCTTTGGCGGCTTTTGTGCGCGGGACGACGCCGCCCGTCGCACGGATTTTGTTTGCGCCGCCGCGAATCGCTAGAGCGGCGCCTTTGACGCGGCAGTTGGATTTTGCCGCCGGATATGGGATTGAAGCCGCATTCGACGGGAGGCGGCGGGGCTATTCGGCCGATCCGTGCTGGCGGCGCCGCGCTCCCTCGCTTAGCGCCGGCACGAAGGATCAAGGACCGTTGATGGCTTGCTGCGACATCCGCCCGAAACCGGGATTTATCCGCGCACTGCTGCTCTTGCCCGCGCTCGCGCTGCTGCTGGCCGGCTGCAAGGAGGAGACGCAGGCGAGCGCGCCGGAGCCGCGGCCGGTGCGCACTGTTACCGCGGCGCATAGCGAAGTCGGCGAAACCGTCGTCCTCACCGGCCAGGTCCAGGCCGAGAACGAGGCGGCTCTCGCCTTTCGCGTTGGCGGGCGCATCATCGAAAGGCTGGCGGGCGTTGGCGATCATGTCGAGCCCGACCAAGTGCTGGCTAAACTCGATCCGCAGGACGAATCGAACGCGCTGCGCTCCGCGCAGGCGGCTCTTTCCGCGGCGGAAGCCCAGCTCGTCGAGGCGCGCAATAATTTCGACCGCCAAAGCCAGCTCATGGACCGCGGATTTACCACAAGGGTGCTGTTCGATCAGGCCCAGCAGAACCTCCGCACAACGCGAGCGCGCACGGATGACGCGCAGGCGCAGCTGCAGATCGCCGAGGACCGGGTGAGCTTTACGCAGCTCAGGGCCAATGTCACCGGCACGATCACGGCGAGATCGGCCGAATCGGGCGAAGTCGTGCAGCCCGGGCAGGCGATCTTCCAGGTCGCGCGGATCGACGGACGCGACGCTGTTTTCGATGTCGCGGCCCAGGTGATCCGCTCGGCGCCGCCAAACTCCGAGATCGCCGTCGCGCTGACCGACGATCTGTCCGTCAAGGCGCAAGGGCGCGTGCGGCAGGTCGATCCGCAGGCCGATCCGGTGACGCGGACCTTTCGCGTGCGCGTCGGCCTCATTGATCCGCCCGCCGCCATGTTGCTCGGCGCCACGGTGACGGGACGCTTGCAGCAGGAGGCGACGCCGGGCACGTCGATTCCGGCGAGCGCGCTGACCAGCAGCAATGGCCAGCCGGCCGTGTGGATCGTCGATCCCGCGAACCTCGCCGTGTCGCTGCGCAATGTCGAGGTGCGGCGCTTCGATCCCGCGACGGTGGTGGTTTCGCAAGGGCTCGCCGATGGCGACATCGTTGTGACGGCAGGCGTTCAGGCGCTGCATCCGGGCCAGAAGGTCCGGCTCCTTGGGGCGTCTTCGTGAGCGGCTTCAATCTTTCCGAATGGGCGCTGAAGCATCGCTCCTTCATCGTCTTCATCATGATCGCGGTGACGCTTGGCGGCCTCGCCGCCTATTTCCGGCTTGGCCGCGCCGAGGATCCGCCCTTCACCTTCCGCACCATGATCGTGCAGGCCGCCTGGCCAGGCGCAACGATGGACGACACGCTGCAGCAGGTGACCGAACGGATCGAGCGCAAGCTGCAGGAGACGAGGGGCCTCGATTTTCTGCGCAGCTATACGAAGCCCGGCCTTACGACCATCTTCGTCACGCTGAAGGGCTCGACCAAAGCCGCCGATGTGCCGGACATCTGGTATCAGGTGCGCAAGAACGTCGGCGACATCCGCGGGACTCTACCGGCCGGCGTCGTCGGACCCGGCTTTAACGATGATTTCGGCGATACGTTCGGTCTGATTTACGGCTTCACTGCGGATGGCTTCACCCATCGCGAACTGCGCGATTATGTCGAGGACATCCGCTCGCGCCTGTTGCAGGTTCCGGACGTCTCGAAGATCGAATTGCTCGGCGCGCAGGACGAGCAGATCTTCGTCGAGTTTTCGACGCAGCAGCTCGCCGGCCTCGGCGTCGACCGCGCCGCCCTGATCGCCGCCCTGCAGGCGCAGAACGCGGTCAGTCCAGCGGGCTCGCTCGAGACCGGCGACGAGAAATTGTCGCTGCGCGTATCCGGCGCCTTCCGCTCCGAACAGGACATTCTCGACATCAACTTCCTGTCGAACGGGCGGCTCATCCGGCTGCGCGACATCGCGACGGTGCGGCGCGCCTATTCCGATCCGCCGCAGCCGATGTTCCGCGTCAATGGCAAGCCCGCCATCGGCCTCGCCATCGCCATGCGCGAGGGAGGCGACGTTCTGGCGCTCGGTCGCAATGTGACGAAAGCGATCGACGCGAGCATCGCCAATCTGCCGCTCGGCATTGATTCGACGCTGGTGTCCGATCAGCCGGTCGTCGTCAAAACCGCCATCAGCGAATTCACCGAATCGCTCTGGCAGGCGATCGCCATCATCATGGCGGTCAGCGTCGTCAGCCTCGGCTTTCGGCCCGGCGCGGTCGTCGCGCTGTCGATTCCGCTGACCATGGCGATCGTGTTCCCGATCATGGAATTTCTCCACATCGATCTGCAGCGCATTTCGCTCGGCGCCCTCATCATCGCCCTCGGCCTTCTCGTCGACGACGCCATGACGACCGTCGACGTCATGACCTCCCGTCTCGCGGCGGGCGACACCAAGGATCGCGCGGCGTCTTACGCCTACAGGACGTTGGCGCTGCCGATGCTGACCGGCACCTTCGTGACGATCGCGGGTTTCGTGCCGATCGGCTTCGCGCGGAGCGCAGCCGGAGAATACACTTTCTCGATCTTCGCCGTCGTGACCATCGCGCTGATCGTCTCCTGGTTCGTCGCGGTGCTGTTCGCGCCGCTGCTCGGCGTCGCGCTGCTCAAAAAGCCCGCTGCGGACGCGCCGCAAAAGCCGAGCGCGGTGATGCGCATCTTCCGGGGGATCCTTATCGGCGCAATGCGGATGCGCTGGCTCACCATCGCGGTGACGCTCGGTTGTTTCGCCGCGTCGCTGCTGGCGCTGCCTTACGTGCCGCGACAGTTCTTCCCGGCCTCCGACCGGCCGGAACTCGTCGTCGATCTCACCTTGCCGCAGAACGCCTCGATCTTCGCCAGCGATCAGGCCGCGGCCAAACTCGACGCCATGCTGAAGAACGATCCGGATGTCGCAAGCTGGAGCACTTATGTCGGGCGTGGCGCGATCCGTTTCTACCTGCCGCTCAACGTGCAACTCGCCAACGACTTCTTCTCGCAGGCGGTTGTGATCGCCAAGGACGTGCGTGCGCGCGATCGCCTCCATGCGAAGCTGGAAAAGCAACTCGCCGAACAACTGCCGAGCGCTGTTGTGCGCGTATCGCCGCTTGAGCTTGGGCCGCCGGTCGGTTGGCCGGTGCAATACAGGGTCGGCGGACCCGATATCGCCCAGGTTCGCGCGATCGCCCTGAAGCTCGGTCAGATCATGGGCGAGGACGCCAATCTGAGGCTGGTCAACTTCGACTGGATCGAGCCCGCCCGCGAGGTTCGCATCAAGATCGATCAGGATCAGGCGCGGCTTCTCGGCCTCAGTTCACAGACGCTCGCCGAGGTGCTGAACACGGTGATGACGGGAATGCCGGTGACGCAGGTGCGCGACGGCATCTATCTCATCAACGTCGTCGTGCGCGCGAACGACGAACAGCGCGTCTCGCTGTCGACGCTGCGCGCGCTTCAACTGCCGCTGCCGGGCGGACGCACCGTGCCGCTAAGCCAGGTCGCGAGCTTCGATTTCGGTCAGGAGTATCCGCTGATCTGGCGGCGCGACCGCGTTCCGACCCTGACTGTGCAGGCCGATGTTCGCGCCGGCGCGACGCCCGAAGCCGCGGTACGCTCGCTTCAGCCGGCGATCGAGAAGCTGCGCGAAAGCCTGCCGGCCGGCTACCACCTCAATGTTGGCGGAACGGTCGAGGAAAGCGCGCAGTCGCAGGCCTCGGTGTTCGCACTGCTGCCCGCCGCGTTGTTCTTGATGCTGTTGTTCCTGATGGCGCAGCTGCATAGTTTCGGGCGCGTATTTTTAGTCATTGCGACCGTCCCGCTTGGCCTCATCGGCATCGTGATCGCACTACTGGCCTCTAACAGGCCGCTCGGCTTTGTCGCCATTCTCGGCATTCTGGCGCTCGCCGGCATGATCGCGCGCAACGCGGTCATCCTGATCGACCAGATCGAAACCGAGCGGGCCGAGGGGCGCGATATATGGGACGCGGTGGTCGAGGCGACGCTATCGCGTTTCCGCCCGATCATGCTGACGGCGATCTCGACCGTCCTCGGCCTCATCCCGATCGCGCCGACGGTGTTCTGGGGGCCGATGGCTTTCGCCATCATGGGCGGGCTGTTCGTCGCGACGATGCTGACGCTGCTCGTCGTGCCGGTTTTCTACATCACGCTCTACCGCGCCGGAGAACCACGCAAGGACGCCGTCGCCGCGTGAAAGCGACCGGACAACGCGCCCTCTACGCTCTGTCCGATCGCGCATTTGCGCCCTCGGGGCGCACTCGACAGGACGCGCTTTCTCATCCCTAATCCACATTCGATTGTTGGGTGGAGATGGGATTCGTGCGGACCAGCGAAAGTTCTGACGAGGCGTTCCGGCAGCGTCCGGCGAAGACGCCGCTGCGGCGAACGCTCGCCTTCGCCGATGGCGGCCTGACGCTTGGCGCCGGCGCCGTCATCGCCAAGATGACCACGGATGCGCGCGGCAGATTCGCGGGCCTCGCGCTGGAGGCGAGGAAGACGCGGTCCTTGTGCGGTTCGCGGCGGCCTTCGGCAAAGCCGTCTCGCCGCTTGTGCTCGGCAATCTATCGCGCGCGTCCGAGCAATGGTCGCGCGGCGACAAATGCCTCGCCTACATCCATCTCGCCCATGCGGGACTGCCTGCGATTGACGAAGCCGGCGCCATTCGCCTTGCGCTGTGCGAAGAGGCGCTGGCGCTCGGCTGCGCGCCCCGCGCAATCTACAAGGCGCTTGATGTCGAACCGCCGCCGTCCTTCCGCAAGTTCGATGCGGACCAGCCGCGCGCGCCCGCCGGGAGCGGTCGCGAGAGCGGGCGCTGGACGTCGGGGGCGGGCGGCGGCGCTGCGGGGGTGCGGGAGGGCCGTTCGGTTTCGCCGCACGAGGGAGGCGGCGAGAACAGCGAGGACGACAAGCTCGAGGATTTCAAGGCGAAGCTCGGCGAGGAGACCGACGAGGGAGCGGTTGAGCACGGCCGTCGGCCTACTGATCTCGATGCGCCATCTGTTCCGGCACCGGGGCAGGCGGCTCCGGCCGGGCTGCCGTCGAAATATGAGTTGCTGGGCAACAATGTCAGAGACGGGGGAAGCCGTTGGAACACAGATCTACCGGGAGGGTTTGACGACGCCAAAGTTATATTTGAGCGGCTGACCGTGGGACAACCCATCACAACGGAAGCTGACAAATAAGGGAATAGCGTGACTTCTACGCCAGACAAGCAATTTCTGTTACGCCAAAATACGAAGGGCGAAGTGCGTCTCGATCGTCCGGTCGATATCGGCGGCAAAAACCGGGAAACAATCCACTTCAATGACCGATAGGGCGAATTATGATACCGCAATTTGATCAGCAAACGAAAGACTTGATCGACGGCCGTACGCCGCGCTGGACCGCTCTACGCGTGGAAAAAAGGCACTTCTCAGACCTTGACGCGCATGGCTTCAAATGTGCGTCAATCCTCTTTGTCGGCCAACCCTCGCTTCTCTGCGGCATCGACCCCAAGGACCTTCCTGGAACCAGATGGGAGTACTTCCCTATCCGCTGCGACATCGTCGATGAAAGCATCTACGCGCCAGACGATATTACTGTCGCGCGCCTAAGCGGGGAGTCGGATCTTGACCGCAAACTGCAATGGCTCTTCGAGACGCCGTCGGTGGCGCTGACGGAAGAAGTGGAAACCGTCGGTTACGGCGAAGGCCCCCAAAGGCAAACGACGACATTCGCGTTCTACAACGGCCTCTTGATCAGCGATCCCAAAGGGCGAGGCAGCCTGCGCCTGACTGCTCACGCCATACCGGGCTTCATCCTCACCGCCGAGCTGGCCTTCGGGCCGGGCAAGGCATGAAATCGAAGCTTGCGTTCGCGCGGCTGCCCGCGCTCAGAACGACCCGAACGCCGTGCCCAATCCGATCACCGCGGCGAGCGCGATGAGGGAACTCACTACGCCGACCATGACGATGTCGAGATAGCTTTCGCGGTGGGTCGCGCCGCAGACCGCGAGCACGGTAACCACCGCGCCATTGTGCGGCAGCATGTCGAGCGTGCCGGCGCCTATCACCGCGACGCGATGCATGAGGCCGGGGTCGATGCCTTGCTGCGCGGCGATCTTCATATAGGCGCCGCCCAGCGCGTCGAGCGCGATGGTGAGGCCGCCCGACGCCGAGCCGGTCAGCGCGGCGAGCACATTGGTGGCGACGGCCAACGAAACCAGCGGGCCGCCCTCAATCCCGAGCACCCAGTCCCGCACCAGCGCGAAAGCCGGCAGCGCCGCGACGACGGAACCGAAGCCGACGAGGCTGGCGACGCTGAGGACGGGCAGGACCGAGGCGTTGGCGCCGGCGTCCATCGAGGCGCGCAGCGAGGGCAAGCGCCGGAAGTTGATGGCGATTAGCACGACGATCGCCGCGGCGAGCGCGGTGACGACGGCCCAGACGCCGCCAACGGCGGAGAGCGAGGTCGCGCCCCAGGCCGGCTCGGCGAGCCAGGACGCGTCGAGCCGCGGCAATATGACGAACGACATGATAAGATTGACGGCGATGACGATGACCAATGGCAAGGCCGCGAGCGCGATCGGCGGACCCGCCGCGCTTTCGGCGCTGTGGGCGATTTCGGCGGGGTCGAAAGAGCCGGCCGTCGTCGCGCGCTCGCGCACGGTGAGATCGTCCGCCGCATGGTCGGGCGCGTCCTGCGCGGCGGAGACATCCCCGCCGTAGCCTTCGCCTCGCGCATGCGCCCTCGCCTCGGCGCGGTCGAGCCACCAGAGGCCAAAGGCAAGCATGATGGCGGAGGCGATAATGCCGAGCCCCGGCGCGGCGAAGGGCGTCGTGCCGAAGAAGGGCATAGGGATGGCGTTCTGGATCGCCGGCGTTCCGGGCAGCGCCGACATGGTGAAGGTGGAGGCGCCGAGCATGATCGCCGCCGGCATCAGGCGCCGCGGGATTTGCGCCGTACGGAATAATGCATGCGCCATTGGCGCGATGACGAAGAAGGCGACGAACAGGCTGACGCCGCCATAGGTGACGAGGGCGCCGGCGAGGACCACCGCCAGCACGGCGCGCTTCGCGCCGAGGCGCTCGGTCATGAAATTCGCGATGGTCGTGACCGAGCCGCTATCCTCCATCAGCTTGCCGAACAGGGCGCCGAGCAGGAAAATCGGAAAGAACTGCATGATGAACTGGGCCGCGCTGCGCATGAAGGTCTGCGTCCAGTGGGCCAGCGCCGGTTCGCCGGCGATGACCGCCGCGAGAATCGCCGCGGCGGGCGCGAGCAGAAGAATGCTCCAGCCGCGATAGGCGAGCCAGATCAGAAGCCCGAGAGAGAGCAGAATGCCGAGAAGTCCCATCGCTCAGATTCCTTCGAGCAGCACGTCTAGATCGAGGGTTGACTTGCGCCCGATGTCGAGCGCGTGCGCGTCGAGAAACGCCTGCGCGGCTTTGCGGCCCTCATCGCGCAGATAGGTGAAGAAGGCCCATTCAGCGTTGAGCTTCGAGGAGGCGCCAAGCTCGGTCATGATGTCGTTGCGGACGAGGTGGACGCGCATGTTGGCCCATTGCGCGCCCTCGCCGTCGCCGGGGTCGGCGACCTGCCGGAGGAGAGCCATCATCTTCAGCTCCTTGAGGACGACGGCGTTGAAGGAGACCTCATTGAGGCGGTTCAAAATCTCGGACGCGGTGCGCAGCGCGCCGGGGCGCTCGATCGGGTTGATCGGGATCAGGATGGTGTCGTGCGACTTGCATTCGCGCACCAGCGTCGAGAGGGTCGGATTGCCGGAGTAGCCGCCGTCCCAATAGGCCTCGCCGTCGATTTCGATGGCCTGGAACATGGTTGGCAGGCAGGCTGAGGCGAGCAGCACGTCCGGCGTTACGGCGTCGTTCTTGAACACCTTGCCGCGGCCTGTGCGCACATTGGTGGCGGTGACGAAAAGATGGATCGGCGCGCGCGCCAGCAGCTCGAAATCGATGAGCTCGGCCAAAATCTCGCGCAAGGGGTTGGATCCCCTTGGGTTCAGGTCATAGGGCGAGACGAGGCGCGACATCAGGTCCATGGCGACATAGACGGGCGAGGAATCGAGCGTCCAGCGGCCGAGCAGGATGTCGATCGGCCCGCGCCGGAACGGGCTGAAGCGGGCCGCCTCGGAGACGCGGCGCCAGAATGTTTCAAGCGCCTCGCGCGCGCTGGCCGCGCCGCCCTTCTGATAGCCGTGGACCAGCACGGCGGCGTTCATCGCGCCGGCCGAGGTGCCGGAGATGCCGTCGATTTCGAGCCAGGGCTCTTCCAGCAGGCGGTCGAGAACGCCCCAGGTGAAGGCGCCATGCGCGCCGCCGCCCTGCAGGGCGAGATCGACGAGGATGGGATCGCGGGCGATAGTGCTTGAAGCCTGTTGCATCAGCTTTCGACCTCGTGAAGGCGCGTTTCGGCTTCGCCTGGCCTTTCGTTGGCGGCGCGGCCGGACAAAAGGACGGCGATCCAGCGGCTGCCCGGAAACTGCTCGCAGACAGTGAGGAACGCGATCGCGATCGGAACGCCGATGAAGGTTCCTGGCAGACCCCAGATGAAGCTCCAGAAGAACACGGCGAACACGACGAAGAAGGATGAGATGGAAAGCGCCTTGCCGGTGAAAATGGGTTCGAAATAGCTGCCGATAAGGAACTGGACGATGGTCAATGTCGCGAGCACGAAAACGGCCATTTCCCATGACCCAGACTGGACCAGCGCGAACAGGCTCGGCAGCGCGGTCGCGATCAGCGGGCCGACGAAGGGAATATAGTTGAGCGCGAAGGTGATGACGCCCCAGGCGGACGCCAGTTCGAGGCCGACGAGATGGGCGAAGATCCACACGATGAGGCCGGTGGCGATGCTGGCGACGGTGCGCACGAGCATGTATTGGCGGAATTTCCGCGCGGTCTTGACGACGCCGGCGGCGAGTCGCTCGCCATTTGTCGGGCCTCCGACCGATTTGAGGTTTTTGCCGAATTCGTCGACCTCGAGAAGGCCCATGGCGAGGAAGATGAAGACGAGCAGGGAGAAGCCGAGCAGGCTGTTGATCCTGACGGCGACCTGTTGAAAGACGCTGAACAGCCATGCGACGTTGAAGCGCTCGGTGATGATCGGGCCGGCGAAGATATCGTTTCCTTCGAGCCATTTCGACGCGGAAAGATAAAGGCTCTGAAAGCGGTCGAAATTGCGTGCGACCCATTGCGCGATCTGGCCGCCGCCCCAGGCGATCATCGAGATCAGCTTGGTCACGACCGCCACCGTCGCAACGATGGTGACGATCAGCGCCGCGCCGCGCGGCATCCGCTTTTGCAGCGCCTGCTGGAGCGGCCAGACGAGGGCGATGAAGAAAAGCGCGAAAGCGACCGGCTCGAAGACGACGTCGGCGAAATAGGCCGCCCCGACGATGAGACAAACGATGATCAGCGCGCAGGCGACGCGAACGACCGCGCTATCCATCCGTCGTCCTCCCGATTGCGCAAGAGCCGCCGCGGCGGCTTGAAAAAACACGGTCGGCGGCGCATGTTGCCGCGCTGTTCCGGCACATGGCTAACTGGGGTGATCTCCTATGTCCGATCTCGTCGTCATTGTCTACCCGTCAGAGGAAAAGGCCGAGGAGGTGCGCAAGCGGCTCTTCGAGCTGCAGAAGGAGTATCTGATCAAGCTCGGGGACGCTGTCATCGCGACGAAATCCGAAGATGGCCAGATCAAGCTGCATCAGGTCGTCAATACGACCGCGGCGGGCGCCGTTTCGGGCAGTTTCTGGGGCCTGCTGATCGGCGTGCTGTTCCTCAATCCGCTTCTCGGCGCGGCGCTTGGCGCCGCGGGCGGCGCGGTCGGCGGCGCGCTGACCGATATCGGCATCCCCGATCCCTTCATGAAGCAGCTCGCCGAAAGCATAAAGCCGGGCGATGCGGCGCTTTTCGTGCTCATCGCCGAAATGACGGCGGACAAAGTCATCGCGCAAATCAAGGACTATGGCGGCGTCGTTCTGAAGACCTCGCTCGACGAGGCCAAGGAGCTGGCGCTGCGCAATGCTCTCGCCAGCGCCGTCACCTCCGGCGCCGTCCCGGCCGCGACGCCGGCTTCGCCTGAGGCTGCCTCCTGACCGTGACGCAGGCGCCAGCCCGCTTCGATGGCCGGCTGGCGCGCCGACGAAAGACGCCTCTTACTTCGCCTGCGGCTGAAATTCTGAGAAAGCCCGCAACAGATCGTGGCGTCGCTACGGCGACGCCAATCTTTGCCATATTTTCATATGAAACACATGCGGGGCGTGGAAAAGCGCGAGCCCGGCGCGTTGCGCAGTCGTTAACTTAAATTCGAAATATTGAAGCGCTAACGGCCCTAAAAAGCGGCGTTGATGAGGGGATCGATGCGCCTTGTGGCTCTGGTTCTTGCCTGCGGCCTTCTAGCCGGCTGCGGCCGGCCGACCGGCGTTCTGGAGCCGGTCGCGGCTGCGCCGCCTGACGCCGCGCGAGTCGACCTTCTCGTCGCGACGACGCGGGCGTCCGCGCGCGATCCGGGCGTGCTGTTCACCGGCGAGCGCGAAAGCCGGATCGCACTGACCGACATCGCCGTCTCGATCCCGCCGGCCGACCGTAGGCAGGTCGGCCAGGTGCAATGGCCGTCGAGCCTGCCGCCCAATCCGCAGACAGATTTCGCCACGCTCGCCGTGACCCAGCTCGCCGACGCGCGCCAGCCGCAGGCGTGGCTGAAGCGGCATCTGCCGCCTAGCCGGCGCGTGCTCGTCTTCGTGCATGGCTTCAACAATCGTTTCGAAGACGCCGTTTATGGATTGGCGCAGATCGCTCATGATTCCGGCGCCGACGCGGCGCCGATCCTGTTCACATGGCCTTCCCGCGCAAGCATCTTCCAATATGTCTACGACAGGGAGAGCACCATCGCCTCGCGCGACGCACTCGAAGAAACGCTGCGGCGCGTGGCGGCTGATCCGGGCGTCGGCGAGATTACGGTGATGGCCCATTCGATGGGCGCCTGGCTTGTGATGGAGACCCTGCGCCAGATGGCGATCCGCGATGGCCGCGTGACGGCGAAGGTCCGCAACGTCATTTTGGCCGCACCCGACGTCGACGTCGATGTGTTCGCCACGCAATGGCGCAGCATCGGCGCGCCGCGGCCGCAGCTCACCGTGTTCGTATCGCGCAACGATACTGCGTTGAGAGCGTCCCGCCTGCTCGCCGGCGACGTCGCGCGGCTTGGGCAGATCGATCCCGCGGCCGAGCCCTATCGCACGGCGCTCGCCAATAGTGGAATCGACGTGATCGACATCAGCGATCGACAGGGCGTCGATCGTCTAAATCATTCGACATTCGCCGAGAATCCCGAAATCGTTCAGCGCATCGGCCAGAGGCTGATCGCCGGCGAGGCGTTTGCGGGAGCGGGCGAGAGTCTTGGCGAGCGCGTCGGCGGTTTCGCCATGGGCGTCGGCCAGACGGTCGGCGGCGCGGCCGGGCTGGCGCTCAGCGCCCCCATCGCCGTCGTCGATCCCAACTCGCGGCGGACCTTCGACGACCAGGTCAAACATCTCGGCAATGTCGCCGACGAGACGGTGGAGCAGGCAGAGCCTGATCATTAGATGCCCTCGCAGCCCCGAATGGGAGGCCGCAAATCAGATCAGTTGCGCCGCGATAGGCGGCCTCCGTGATCCGTCGCGCTTGCGGACCTGTCTCAGGTCGGCGGACCGTGCAGCAGCCAACGCGCCGCAAGCGCGAAGCCCAAGCATCAGTCAGGTTTTTCCGTTCGGATGCGATCAGCCGGCGCCGCCGGTCGAACAGACGATCTTTTCATATTCGCCTTCCTGCGGGCCGATCGCCGACTGCGCAAGCTGGCTCTGGCCAAAGAGACCGCACATCACGGAATTTTGCACGTCAGGTCCGCGCGCGGCGCTGACTGCGTTTAAAGGCGAGCATTCTTCGACTGGCGTCGACAAACTGCACACAAGAATCAATATCTTCGTCATTTTGGCTTTCCAGCTTGTGGACGCCCGCCTCCCCGCGACTGTTATTCTTGGCTAGCAAATCTCGCGCCACTGAAATCCGCCTTGATTTTGCTTCATTCAGGAATGCAATCCTAACCTTGACGAGGTTTGTCTTCGGATAATTTCGATCGCAAACAGGTACAAGTTTTGAAGGCTCCCACGCCTCTCGGACGAGATTATGGCGTGAAAACGATCGCGGAATAAAGTTAAGCCGGGACGCCGGCGGTTGTTCAAATCCGGGCCAATAATTTCCACCCTGCGCCTCGGCCGCGCGACATCGAAGATCTCGTGGATCTTCAACGCCTGAAAAGCACGACCATTAAAAGACCAAGCAATGCGATCGCCGCAATTGCCTTAGTGTCGTCAGCGAAGGTTTTGCGAAGAAATTTCACCGGATTTGTCCGCCAGGGTCGAAGCCGCATTCCGAACCCTCAAGGCTGCGCGCAACTCGTTAATCAATCGCTTACGGCGCGACGCCTGTGCGCATTGGCGCCGACGAAATCGTAAATTGGCGGGTCGCCAAGCCTAGACGACTGATCCCGGCGCCGCGGACGGCGAAATACCTCCGTCACATTCGCCGCGCTATAGTCGCGCCGAAAAATCGGAATTGCGCCGTCGCGCCGCCGCGGCTTCGCGGGCGCGCGCTGTCAGGCCGCCTTTGAGACATGCCAGCCGCGCCGATTCGGCGCAGGGGAGGGAAGAAGCATGAACGCCAGCGATGTAATGGTCCGCGACGTGGTGACGATCGGGCCGGACGAGGATGTTGCGGCGGCTGTGCGCCTGCTCGTCGACCATGACATCAGCGCGCTGCCGGTCGTTGACGCCGAAAATCATGTCCTCGGCGTGCTGAGCGAGGCCGATTTGCTGCACCGCGCCGAGGACGGCACGCTACGACACAGGCCGTGGTGGGTCGAGGCGCTGACGCCGTCGAGCACATTGGCCGTGGATTACGCCAAATCGCACGGTCGTCGGGTCGCCGAGGTGATGTCGGACAAGTTGGTTTCCGCAAGCGAGGACACGCCGCTCTGGGAACTCGCTAATATCCTTGAGAAGAATCGCATCAAACGTGTTCCGATTCTCAAGGACGGCAAACTCGTCGGAATCGTCAGTCGCTCCAATCTCATGCAGGCGCTCGCCTCGGCGGAAGCAGACGCGCGGCCGCCGGCGGCGGACGTGGAAGGGGACCGCGATATCAGGAACGCAATCCTCGCCAAGCTGGCCGCTCAGCCGTGGACCGGGTTTGGCGAGCGCAATATCGTCGTCTCTAACAAGGTGGTGCATCTTTGGGGCCTCGTTGGATCGCCCGAGGAGCATAAGGCGCTGCTGGCCCTCGCCGAGGGCGTTCCCGGCGTGCGGAAAATCTCGGACGAGATGATCGCCTCCTACTGAACCGCCGACCGGCGCCGCCTGTCCGCCCTGATTCTCGCCGGCAAGCGATTCGCGGCCGTCGGTCGGATTGCGGCGGCTGCGACGGTATGGCGTCGCAGTTTTCGCTATCTCGCGATGACGTCGTATTGGAGGGCGGCGGCTTGAAAGAGAGGCAACCTGCCTCGTTTCGCAATTTCGCCATAAACGGGCGGCCAAAATCGCGCGCGCCGAAAAACGGAAGGCGTTAAGATGACGGGTCCGGGTCAGATCATCTGTGTCCCCTTGACCAAGCTGGGCCATGTCTGTCGCCTCCCGCCACACCGAGACTCCCGCCGCCGACGCCGCGAAGCTATTGATTCGGCTCGGCCTTGCGGTTTTGATGGTGGTTTTGCCCTGCGTCGGCGTGGCTTCGCGCGGCGCCATCTACGTGCTGATGCCGATCGGCGCGATTCTGATCCTGCTCGGCTCCCTCGTCGGCGAACCCGAGCATGGCCCGCGGCATTTGCGGACCGCGCTGTTCTCTCCGGCGGGGATGGCCGCCCTGTTTCTGACCTTCTGGGCAGGGCTCTCCCTGCTATGGACGCCGTTCCCGGTTGAGGCCGCCCAGCGCTTTGCGCAGATCGTCGGGACGACATTCCTCGTCGCGCTCGTCGCCGCCTATCTGCCGACGAGGACGAAAGCGTTCGATCTTTACCTGCTGCCGGTCGGGATCGCGCTGAGCGCCATCGCCGTGCTGGTCCTTGCCTGGCGCGGCCCGGACTGGTTTTTAAGCGCTTCCGCTTTCGACGATTCCCTTTTTCAGCGCTCCATGATCGCGCTTATCGTGCTGGTCTGGCCGGCGCTCGGCGCCCTGGCCCTGAAAGAGCATTGGATTCTCGCAGCGGGCCTCGCCGTGCTCGCCGCAGCCGTGGCGCTGGCGGGCTTTGCGCAAATCGGCCTTGCGGCGATGGGCGCGGCCGCTTTCGCGTTCGCGCTCGCGATGCCTGAGGCCGGGCGGCTCGCGCGCCGGCTGGGGCTCTTTTTCGCTGGACTTGTCCTGCTCGCGCCGGCGGCGCCATTGATCTATGGCGGCATCCTGAGTTTGACGGGACACGCGCCGGGGCCGGCCTCGCTGTCGATGCTGGTCTGGCGCGACCTCGTCGTTTCGGAATGGCCGCGCCTCGTTACCGGTCATGGCTTCGACACCGCCAATCGGGGCGCGAGCCTTGGCTATCTGCCCGAATCGACGCCGCGAAGCCTTTTGTTCGTGATCTGGTATGATCTCGGCGTCATCGGCGCCGCGGCTTTTGCTTATCTGATCGCGCGCCTCTTCTGGCTGGCGAGCCGAATCCCGCCGGCCGTCGCTCCAGCCGTTCTGGCCGGGATGGTCGCCATCCTCACGCTGTCGATTTTTGGCGTCGCCACGGCCCAAATCTGGTGGGTCACGCTGATCGATTGCGCCGTCATCGCCTTCGTCGTCCTGATCAAGGGGATCTATCGAACCCAGCGCCCGGCCGCGCCGCCGATCGGCGCGGCGCTCGACGAGAACGGAGAGGCGGACTTCAGCCCGACGACCAACGATTAGGCGGAAATGCGGAGCGGCGGGCCTGCCGCACGATGTTGGATTGATTCTATACAGCCTGATCGTGATCCACCATCGCCCACGGCGCTTGCGCGGCCTTTTTGCCGCAGTCCGGCGGTGACCGGGGCGAATGGCACAAGAAGGTCTTGCAGGAGCCGGCCAAGCGGTTTTAACATCGCATCATGATCGAGGCAGTCATCACCATCAGAAATGCTCGTGAAGGCGACGCCCAGGGCGTCGCCGACGTGCATGACGCTGCCTGGCGGGACGCCTACCGCGGCATCATCCCCGGCCGGGAGCTGGAGCGCATGATCGCGCGGCGTGGACCGCGCTGGTGGCATTCAGCGATCGTGCGGGGCTCGCGGCTCCTCGTTCTCGATTTTGACGAGACCATCGGCGGCTATGCCAGCTACGGGCGCAACAGGGTGCCCTCGCTGCGCTACGGCGGCGAGGTCTTCGAACTTTATGTCGCGCCCGAATTCCAGGGCCTCGGCTTCGGCAAGCGTCTGTTTGAAACGGCGCGAAAGGATCTCGCCGAGCATGGCTACGAGACCTTTCTGGTCTGGGCGCTCGCCGACAATGAACGGGCGGTGCAGTTCTATACGAGGCTCGGCGGCCTCAATGTGCGTCAGGCCAATGAACGCTTCGGCTCCGAAATCCGCGCACGGCACGCCTTCGCCTTCAGTTAGCTCGTCGGAAAGGCCTGGCTATGGCTTGAAGCCTGGCCTCCCTTGGCCTAAACCGGCGCAAGCCGCCTCCACTCATCGCCGGACGCATCGTTTCGATGCTAACGGTCAGCTTAGCCAGCCAATTTCGTCCGAACTGTCGATTTGCCGATCGCATTCGAATGACCCTTCGCGACAAGAAGCTTTGCAGCCAAAAGAAGCCTTGCAGCCGCCGCGGCGCCAGTAGCCGCACTGACCATCGAGGGCAACCGGGAGACTCCTATGCGCCTTGACGCAATATCCATCGGCAAGAATCCGCCTTTTGAGGTCAATGTCGTGATCGAGGTTCCGATCGGCGGCGAGCCAATCAAATATGAGCTCGACAAGGCGGCCGGCGCGCTCATTGTCGACAGGTTTCTCTATACGTCGATGCGCTATCCTGGCAATTACGGCTTCATCCCGCATACATTGTCCGAAGACGGCGATCCTTGCGACGTCATCGTCGCCAATACCCGCGCGATCGTTCCCGGCGCGGTGATGAGCTGCAAGATCGTCGGCGTCCTGATCATGCGCGACGAGGCGGGACAGGACGAAAAACTTCTCGCCGTTCCGTCGGCGAAGCTTACCCAGCGCTACGCGAAGGTCGAGAACTATACCGACTTGCCGGAGATAACGCTGCATCAGATCGAGCATTTCTTCGCGCATTACAAGGATCTGGAGCCCAATAAATGGGTCAAGCTCGATGGCTGGCGCGACGCCGATACGGCGCGCAAAATCATCCTGGAGTTGATCGAGCGGGCGAAGGGGGACAAGGCGGCGAAGTAGGCGCCACCTGGCGTCAGAGCTTTCGCGTCAGCAGAAACACGCCCTGTTCGCCGAACAGGTTCCAGATCCAGGGCGCGCTATAGGCTAAAGGCTTGCCGAAACGGTCGAGCGCCACGCCGCGCTCGACGCGGGCGCCGATCGTCCGGACGAGATCGGTGAAGTCCTGAATCGTGCAGAAGTGAATATTCGGCGTTTCATACCAGGGCAGGGATAGATTCTGCGTCACCGGCATATGTCCGCCGAGCGCGACCTGCGCCCGGATGCGCCAGTGTCCGAAATTCGGGAAGGAGACGATGCCGCGCCGTCCGATGCGCAGCATGTCTTCAAGCACATGCCGCGGGCGCCGGGTCGCCTGCAGCGTCTGCGAAAGAATTACATAATCGAAGGAATTGTCGGGATAGGCGGCAAGGTCGGTGTCGGCGTCGCCCTGAATGACAGAAAGCCCCTGCGCGACGCAATCATTGACGCCGCGCTGCGAAAGTTCGATGCCGCGCGCGTCCACCCCTTTTTCCGCGGCGAGCAGGCGCAGCAGGGCGCCGTCGCCGCAGCCGACGTCAAGAACGCGGCTGTTTGCCTCGACCATCGAGGCGACGAGAACAAGATCGACGCGCGCGCCGGCCTGCGGCTTGCGTGACGCCTCAAGGGGCGTGAATGCGCCACTCAAGACTCGGCTGCCGACTTGATCAACGCTTTGGCCGGTGGCAGCCCGCGCGCGCGGGCGGCGGAATTGAGAAAGCCGCGCGACGTCGCGATGAAATCGGGGACGTCCAAAAGGAACGCGTCATGGCCGCGATCGGTCTCGATCTCGACGAAAGAGACCGACGCCCCGCCGGCGTTCAGCGCATGCACGATGGCGCGCGAGGCCGAGGTCGGATAGAGCCAGTCCGAATTGAAGGAGACGACGCAAAACCGCGCTTTCGCCCCCGCGAAGGCGCGCGCCAGCGATCCATCGTAATCGGCGGCGAGATCGAAATAGTCGCATGCCCGCGTCACATAAAGATAAGAGTTCGCGTCGAAACGATCGACGAAGCTAAGGCCCTGATAGCGCAGATAATTCTCGATTTCGAACTCGGCGTCGAAGGAAAAGGCGGGCGCGTCCCGATCGCGCAGCTTGCGCCCGAATTTGTTCTGCAGCGCTTCGTCCGACAGATATGTGATGTGCGCCGCCATCCTTGCGACGGCGAGGCCCTTCGTCGGCACCACGCCTTCCTCGAGATAGCGCCCCTCGCGCCAGTCCGGGTCCGCCATCACCGCTTGCCGGCCGACCTCGTGAAAGGCGATATTCTGCGACGAATGCTTGGCGGCGGTCGCGATCGGCATGGCCGCGAAAACGCGCTTCGGATAGCTCGCAACCCATTGCAGCGCCTGCATGCCGCCCATCGAGCCGCCGACGACGCAGAAAAGATCCTCGATGCCGAGGTGATCGATCAGCAGGGCCTGCGCGCGCACCATGTCCCGGATAGTGACGATCGGCAGATCGAGGCCATAGGGGCAGCCGGTCGCAGGGTTGAGCGAAGCCGGGCCGGTCGTGCCCATGCATCCGCCGACGACATTGGAGCAGATGACAAAGTAGCGATCCGTGTCGATCGGCCGGCCCGGACCGACCATCGTCGTCCACCAGCCGGGCTTGCCCGTGATTGGATGGCGATTGGCGACATGCTGATCGCCGGTCAGGGCGTGACAGATCAGGATGGCGTTCGATTTGGCGGCGTTCAAGGCGCCATAGGTCTGGTAAGCGATGGTCCATTGGTCGAGCCGGCCGCCGGCGTCGAGCTTCAGAGCGTGGTCGGCGCTGAAATGTGCGACGAGACTTTGCGGCGCATCGACTTCGCGAAGGCCGCCTTTTTTGGGGGACGGGACGCCGAAATGGGCCTCAGTCAATGGCTTGCCGATCGTTCGATATGGCGAACATTATGTCCGATATATGGGAGGCGGCGAGCGCGAGTGTCAAGTTTCAGTCCGCGAATCTTCCAGGCGAAGACCGCGTGGGGGGAGGACTGTCTCAGGCGTTGAAAGATAATGGAAAATTCTTGCGTGCGGCCGGGCTCAGCTGGCGCGCTTCTGGCGCACGCCAGACTTCAGGGGAACCGCCAGCCGCGCGCCGTCTTCATCAAGGATGGCGAAATGATAGCCGCCGGTTTCGTCGCGGCTCACTTTGTAGCGCAGCCGGTCCACGACATTGTTGGCGGCGTCGAACGTCAGGATGGCGGGGCTAAGATCGACTACTTCGGCGCCGTCGAGATAGACCGAGCTGCAGATGATCAACTCATCGCCCGGCTGACAGGTGCGCGCCGCCGCGCCGTTCAGGATGCAGCAGCGCGAGCCGCGTTGGCCGAGGATCACATAAGTGGTTATGCGCGCGCCGGAATTCTTGTTCCAGACGTCGACGAATTCAAGCGGAAGGATGCCCGCGGCTTCGCAATGGGCCGGATCGAGGGTGATCGAGCCGTGATAATCGAGGTTCGCGTCTGTGACGCGGATGCCGTGCAGCTTTCCGCCTACCAGTTTTCGCATCGAATCCATTTCCGTTCGCGACGGTTCCGCGTCGCCGCGACCGCTTAAAGTCGGTCGATTGCGGCAAATAGCATGCCTCGGCCGCCCTGTCGCCCCAGCTGGCGCGGCATTGCCGAAGGTCTGTCGGTCGCGCGCCTGCGCCGCGCGCTCATGCTCTATTTTTGTGGTTTCGACAACAAAAATGGGGTCGGTCGCGGCGATTGCCATAAGGCGTCCGCCCCGCCTGGTAGCGAAATGGACCGGGCTGCGATAGAAGCCTAGCCATTCAGCCGGTAATTCCGGGGCATTTCGGCCGCGGGGAGAGATAGCCGAGTTGAAATGTCAGTCGAAATGTCAGATGTAGCAGCCTCGGCGATCGAGCTTTGCCGCGCCCTCGTGCGGCGTCCCTCCGTGACGCCCGATGACGCCGGCGCACAGGGCGTGCTGGAGGCGCGGCTGAAGGCGGCCGGATTTGCGACGGAAACCGTCGTCTTTTCCGAACCCGGCACGCCCGACATTCAAAATCTCTACGCCCGCATCGGAACGGGCGCGCCCCATCTCGTCTTCGCCGGCCATACCGATGTCGTGCCGCCGGGAAACGCCGCGGACTGGCGCTTCGATCCGTTCGCCGCGGAGATTGCCGAAGGCGCGATCTACGGCCGCGGCGTCGCCGATATGAAAGGCGCGATCGCGGCTTTCGCCGCGGCGGCGATCGCCTTCGTAGAGCGGCACGGCGCGCGGCAAGGCTCGATCAGCCTGCTCATCACCGGCGATGAGGAAGGCCCGGCGATCAATGGCACCGAAAAGCTGCTGCGCTTTGCGCATGAGCGCGGCGCGAGCTTCAATCACTGCATTCTTGGCGAACCGACCAATCCGGACGCGCTCGGGCAGATGATCAAGATCGGCCGGCGCGGCTCGCTTAACGGGACCTTGCGCGTCAGGGGGCGCCAGGGCCATGTCGCCTATCCGGCGCGCGCTAAAAATCCCATCCCGCCTTTCGTCCGTCTGATCGCGGCGCTGACCGCCGCGCCGCTCGACGCAGGCACAGCGCATTTCGACGCCTCGAACCTCGAAATCGTCAGCGTCGATGTCGGCAATCCAGCTTTCAACGTCATCCCGGCAGAGGCGCGCGCGAGATTCAATATAAGGTTCAATGATTTGTGGACGCCCGAGGCGCTCGCCGGCGAGCTGTGCAAAAGAACTCGAGGCGGCGGCGGAAGGCGCCGATTATGAGCTGCGCTTCGAGCCCTGCAACGCGCTCGCCTTCCTGACGACGCCGGACGCCTTCACGGGGCATGTCTGCGCGGCGATCGAAAAGCACACGGGGCTGAAGCCTTCGCTTTCGACCAGCGGGGGAACTTCCGATGCGCGTTTTATCCGCAACTGGTGTCCGGTGGTCGAATTCGGTCTCGTCGGGGCCAGCATGCATATGGTCGACGAGCATGCGCCGGTGAAGGACATCGAGGTCCTGACCGCGATCTATTCGACACTGCTCGAAGATTATTTCGGCCGCGGAGCGACGCTCAGTCCGCGTTGATCTGCTTCGGCAAAATCCGGTTCAGAACGCCGTCGCGCTTGAAGATGAGATGGTGGGCGGTCCCTAGGATATGCAGGCTGACGAGGACGTAGAGCGCCCATGACAACGCCTCGTGAACATCGCCGGCGGCGTCGGCGAGCGCCTTGTTCTGCGGTAGCGACGGCAGCGTGAAGAGGCCGAAATAATTGACCGGATGGTTGTCGGCGGCCGAGGTGATATAGCCGCTGATCGGCATGCCGATCAGAACCAGATAGAGCAGCAGATGGCTGATCCGCGCGGACCACGCTTCCCAGGGCTCGAGCGACCAGGGCAGCGGCGGGGCGGGATGCAGCCCGCGCCAGAGCATGCGGAAAGCGATGACCGCGAAAATCGTGACGCCGAGCGATTTGTGGATCAGGAACAGCGTCTGGAGCCAGGGATTGTCGTGCGCCATATTGATCATGACCCAGGCGATCGGGACCGTGGCGAGAACGAGAAGAGCGGTGATCCAGTGCAGGGCCTGCGCGACGCCATCGTATCGATCGTTGGCAGCCGTGGAGAAACGGGCGGTCGTCATGGATGGTCCTTCTGGTTCCGCGGCTTTTTGGACGCCGCCTTGCACGCTTTCGGCGAATTGGCCCGGCCTCACTACAGATGCGCGCCGTTTTGATCAAGTGAGGCGCGCCCGTCGCCTCACCCCATCACGAAATGCTTCGATAATTTAAGGCCCTGGCCCTGATAGTTCGAGACCTCGCCTTCGCCATAGAGGACCTGCGGCGGCTCAGCCATTTTTTCATAGACGAGGCGGCCGATGATCTGGCCGTCCTCCAGCACGAAGGGCACTTCGTGGCTGCGCACTTCGAGAACCGCGCGGGCGCCCGGGCGGTTATGCGGCGCGGCGCCGAAGCCCGGATCGAAGAAACCGGCGTAATGCACGCGGAATTCGCCCATCGCCGGATCGATCGCCACCATTTCGGCGGCGAGATCGCGCGGAATGTGCAGGCGCTCCTGCGAGGCGAGGATATAAAATTCGCCGGGGTCGAGGATCAGCCGGTTGTCGGGCCGCGCGAAAACCCTCTCCCAGTAATCATGCAGCGAATAGGCCCCGACGCGGTCGACGTCGAGAATGTCGGCGTGCTTTTGCGCGCGATAGCCGATCACTTCGCCATGGGCGGCGGCGCTGAGGGCGACGCGCACGACGAGGCCTTCGCGGAGGTTCAAATCGCCGTCGACGAGGGGCTGCGCGCGGTGATGCTGGAGCAACTCCCTGTCGTCGATGCTGAAATCGGTGCGCTCCAGCTGCTGCGAGTTCAGCCGGCGGAAGCGGATCTGGTTGAGCTTCGAGCCCTTGCGCACCCGCACCGAAAAGCTGCGCGGCGAGACTTCGGCGTAGAGCGGCCCCTCATAGGCGCGCGCCACGCGGTCGAAGACGTCCGAGCGGTCGGTGATAAGGCGGGTGAAGATGTCGAGGCGCCCGTCGAGCTTTTCGGATTGGCGAGCGCCGAAATGCTGTCGGGAAGATGGAGATGTTCGAGAAGGGGGATCACATAGACGCAGCCCCGCTCGAGCACGGCGCCGCCTTCGAGGTCGATCGCCGCCTCATCGCGCGCGATGGCGCCTAGCTGCTCCATGACGCTGCGCTCCTTGCCGGGCAGGAAGCTCGCCCGGACGCGAAAGGCGCGCGGTCCAAGCCGCAGATCGAGGCTCGCCGGCTGTAGCTGGCTCTCCTCGATGAACTCCTCCGGCAAGATCATCCGCCGGCGCAGCATAAGCTCGATTTTCTGGCGCGACAGCAGCCCGAAATGCGGGCCGAAATCGTCATGGTCCAGATTCGGGAAGAGCAGTTGCATGGAGCGCCGGGTTCGCAAAGCGGGCGAGGGAGGCCGGAGCCGCCGCCGTGGCGCCCATCAGGAGAGCCAGGATGCTTGAGATATAAGAAATAGGGGCGTAATCAACTGCGCAATATCTATCCGGAGCCAAGATGAGCCATTCTCAAGGAAAGAGCGGGGACAGAATTTTTCGGCCGGCGACGCAACTCGTCCATGGCGGCGGCATGAGATCGCCGTTCGGCGAGACCTCCGAGGCGCTGTACCTCACCCAGGGCTATGTGTTCGATTCGATGGAGGCCTGCGAGGCGCGCTTCAAGGGCGACGAGCCGGGCTTTGTCTATTCGCGCTACGGCAATCCGACCGTCGCCATGTTCGAGCAAAGGATGGCGCTGCTCGAAGAGGCCGAGGCGGCTCGCGCGACGGCGACTGGGATGGCAGCGGTGACGGCATCGCTGATGTCGCAGGTGAAGGTCGGCGATCACGTAGTCGCCGCCCGCGCGCTGTTCGGCGCCTGCCGCTACATCGTCGATGATCTGCTGCCGCGTTTCGGCGTCGCCTCGACGCTGGTCGATGGCGCCAATCTCTGCGAATGGCGCGCCGCGATGCGGCCGCAGACGAAGGTCGTTTTTCTCGAAAGCCCGACCAATCCCTGCCTTGACGTTTATGACATTCCGGCGATCGCCGCGATCGCGCACGAAAATGGCGCTCTCGTCGTCATCGACAATGTGTTCGCGACGCCGATCCTGCAGAAGCCGCTGACACTAGGGGCCGATCTTGTCGTCTACTCAGCCACCAAGCATATCGACGGCGGTGGGCGATGTCTTGGCGGCGTGATCCTCGGCCGCAGGGAGCTGATCGAGGGCGATCTGCAGCAGTTTTTGCGCCAGACCGGGCCGGCGCTGTCGCCTTTCAACGCCTGGGTGCTTTTGAAGGCGCTGGAAACGCTGTCGCTTCGGGTCGAGCAGCAGACGCGGAGCGCCGCCCGCATCGCCGATTTCCTCAGCCATCACCCGCGTGTCAGTCTCGTCCGCTATCCCGGTCGGGACGATCATCCCCATGCCGCGATCGTGCGTCGCCAGATGTCGGGCGGCGGGACGCTCGTCGCGTTCGAGATCGTCGGCGGCAAGGCGGCCGCCTTCGCGGTCGCGCGGGAGCTGGAGCTCATCAAGATCTCCAGCAATCTTGGCGACGCCAAGAGCCTCATCACCCATCCGGCGACATCGACTCATCAGCGGCTTACGCCGGAGGCCCGCGCCGCGCTTGGCGTCGCCGAAGGCATGGTGCGGCTGTCGGTCGGGCTCGAGGACGCCGACGATCTCATCGAGGATCTTGCCGGCGCGCTCGATGCCCTCGACCGGCAGGGGCTGGCGGCCGAATGAAAAGCGCGGCGCGACGCTGCGCCGTTTTCTTCGATGACAGGGTTGTGTTAGATTAGAAGTGCGCCGCGCGGCTCCTGCCGGCCTCCGCTCAGATCGCGAAAATGTATAGCACCGTCACGCACGACATCCAGATTACCGTCCTGCCCGAGTTCATCCCCGAGCGCTCCGACGCCGATCAGTCGACCTTCTTCTGGGCCTATACGGTCGAAATCGCCAATCAGGGCGACAAGACGGTGCAGCTGACCTCCCGGCACTGGAAAATCACCGACGGCAATGGCAGGCTCGAAGAGGTGCAGGGGCCCGGCGTCGTTGGCGAGCAGCCGATTTTGAAGCCCGGCGAGACCTTTCGCTACACCTCCGGATCCAATCTTTCGACGCCCTCCGGCATCATGACGGGAGCCTATCACATGGTCGACGAGAACGGCGTCGCCTTCGAAGCGCAAATTCCCGTTTTTTCGCTGGATTCGCCGTTCGCCCGCCGCGTCCTCAACTGAACGCGGCCATGTCGTCCACGCGCGAGCCCTCCGCCGAGTCGCCCTCCGCATCGGACCGACGGCTTGAGGCCGCGATCGACATGCTGGGCCGTCTTATCGGCTTCGACACGGAGAGTTCAAAATCCAATCTCGCCCTCGTCGCATCGGTGGAGGATTACCTCAGGACGCTCGGCGTCGATTATGTGAAAATTCCCAATGAGACCGGCGACAAGGCGGCGCTTTTCCTCACAATCGGTCCGAAGGTCGATGGCGGCGTCGTTTTGTCGGGCCACACGGATGTCGTCCCGGTCGAGGGCCAGAGCTGGACCAGCGATCCGTTCAGCCTGCGCCGCGAGGGCGGCCGCCTGTTCGGCCGCGGAAGCTGCGACATGAAGGGCTTCGACTCGATCTGCCTCGCGATGATCCCCGAGTTTCAGCAGGCGAAACTGTCGCGCCCGATCCATATCCTTTTGAGCTATGACGAGGAGACGACCTGTCGCGGCCCGCTCAATACGATCGCGCGCTTTGGCGTCGATCTGCCACAGCCGGCCGCGGTCCTCGTCGGCGAGCCGACGCTGATGCAGGTGGCGGACGCGCATAAGGCGATCGTCACCTATCGCACTACTGTCTATGGCCATGAGGCGCATTCGTCGAAGCCCAATCTCGGCGCCAATGCGATCGAGACGGCCTGCGATCTCGTCTGCGAACTATACCGGTTCGGCGAACGGCTTGCGCGTCAGGGCGATCCGTCGGGCAGGTTCGATCCGCCAGCCTCGACCATCGCGGTCGGCGTTATCCATGGCGGCTCCGCGCGCAATATCCTCGCCAAGCAGTGCGCTTTCGACTGGGAGTTCCGCAGCCTGCCGCATGTTCCACAAAACCTGGCGGAGGCGCATCTTGAGGCCTACATTGCGCGCATCGCCCGACCAAAACTGACGCGCTACGCCAAAGACGCCTATATCGAAACGGTCTCCGAGGTTGAGGTGCCGGGCCTTCGGCCCGAGCCCGGCTCCAGGGCGGAAAGTCTGGCGCTGAAGCTCGCCCGGTCCAATCACACGATCAGCGTGCCGTTCGCGACGGAAGCCGGCCAGTTCCAGGCGGCTGGCGCGCCGACAGTGGTCGTCGGTCCCGGCTCGATCGATCAGGCGCACCAACCCGACGAATATATCGAGATCGCGCAGATGGAGGCGGGCATCGCCTTCATGCGCCGGCTGGCCAAGGAATTGAGCTGACGCGGGGACTTCTGGCGCGACGGTGTTTCAGGCCCGCTTTTTTCCGGTCCGCTCCACGAAAGCCCGTAAAACGGCGTTGATCCGGGTCTGATAGCCAGGACCGCGCCGCTTGAACCAATCAATGACATCGGCGTCGAGGCGAAGGGACAAAAGCTTCTTCGGAGTGGGCATCACCGCCTCCGCAGCCTCGTACCAATTCGTCGCCTCATCGCGGAATTCGACATCGGATTTTATGTCGCGTTCCAGCTCCGCTTCTGTTTTCGATCGCACGCGGGTAAAATCAGTGTGGCTCTCGCGGCCCGCGCGCAGATCTTCGAGTTCAGCCGCTGAAAATCTTTTGATATTTTTGTCTTTCGTCATCTCTCGCTCTCCGCATTGAAATGATGCGGACGACCGGACCGCGCCTGGCGAAAATGCCGGTGACATAGGTCTTTTCAATCACGCCCGTCGCCAACCAACGTTTTTCGTCGTTAACTGTCTTCGCCGGCGCGGTCAGATACGGGTTATTGAACAAGACCACAGCATCGATGAAGTCGATCCCGTGTTTTTCGATGTTCGCAAGCCGTTTGGCCTCGTCCCACTCAAAATCCATCCCCGGGCAATTCCTAACGGCCCAAACACGCGACAGGGCGCTTCGCGAATGGCAGGGATGTAGCTACAAAATGTAGCACGATAGTCCCGAGGGCGCAAGGCAGCCAAGGAGCGCGGAAGACCCCTTACGGCTCCAGCACGGAATCCCAGTAAAGGTAATCCATCCAGCTGTCGTGCAGATAATTGGGCGGAAAAAGCCGTCCGTTCTGGTGCAGGTCGTTGACGGTCGGCTGATAGGGCTTGTGGCTTGGCCACATATGCGCTTCGCCCGGAAGCTGGTCGCTCTTGCGCAGATTGCAGCTAGAGCAGGCCGCGACGACATTTTCCCAGGTCGTCGTCCCGCCTTTCGAGCGGGGGGTCACATGATCGAAGGTCAGATCATGGCGCGAGCCGCAATATTGGCAGCTGAAGCGGTCGCGAAGGAAAACGTTGAACCTTGTAAAGGCGGGATGGCGGGAAGGTTTTATGTAGGTCTTCAGCGATACCACAGAGGGGAGCAGCATTTCGAAGCTTGGACTTCGAACCGCCTTGTCATAGTTGGAGACGATGTTCACGCGCTCCAGAAAGACGGCTTTGATCGCGTCCTGCCAGGACCAGAGGGACAATGGATAGTAACTCAGCGGCCGGAAGTCGGCGTTGAGCACCAGAGCCGGACACGCTTCCGGCGAAGCAGTTGGATGGAAATGAACCGTCAATTCCGGCGCCTCTCCTTCAGCGTTTCCGCTTTAGCGTCTGTGGCTTAGCGCGTCAATGCGGTTCGGCCCGGAGCGATGGCGGCGATTCGCGTGAATAGTGTACGGTGCGGATGACGGCGCTGTGAAGGCTGTTGCGACCCAAGCGACCGGCGAAGGCATCAACCTAAGGTGAATTTCCCGGGGGGGGGGACCAGATCACCGCGTCGGAATCGGCGAGCCGCTGCGATAGTCGTAGAAGCCGCGCTGCGTCTTGCGGCCAAGCCATCCCGCCTCGACATATTTGACCAGCAGCGGACAGGGGCGATATTTCGAATCCGCCAGCCCCTCATGCAGCACCTGCATGACCGAGAGCACCGTGTCGAGGCCGATGAAATCGGCGAGCTGAAGCGGGCCCATCGGATGGTTGGCGCCAAGCCGCATCGCAGTGTCGATCGCATCGACCGATCCAACGCCTTCATAAAGGGTGTAGATCGCCTCATTGATCATTGGCAGCAGAATGCGGTTGACGATGAAGGCGGGGAAATCTTCTGAAACCGTATAGGTCTTGCCGAGGCGAACGATCAGCTCCTTGGCCGTCTCGAATGTCTCGTTTTCGGTGACGATGCCGCGGATCACTTCGACGAGCTGCATGCGCGGCACCGGATTCATGAAATGAATGCCGATGAAGCGCTCCGGCCGGTCCGTCACCGAGGCGAGCCGCGTGATCGAGATCGACGAGGTATTCGACGCCAGCATCGTCTGCGGCCCAAGCGAGCCGCAAAGCTTGCCGAAAATCTTGCGTTTGACCTCTTCGTTTTCGGAGGCCGCCTCGATGACCATGTCGCAATCGCGCATCTCTTCGTAGTCCAGAGCGGGCCGGACGCGGGCCAGCGCCGTATCTTTCGCCGCTTTGTCGATAAGCTGGCGGTCGACCTGTTTTGCAAGGCTCGCGTCGATCACGGATATTCCCGCGGCGATGCGTTCCTGCGAGATGTCGTTGAGAGCGACGTCAATTCCGGCGAGGGCGCAGACTTGGGCGATCCCGGTGCCCATTTGCCCTGCGCCAATCACCCCGATCTTGTTGATGCTCATTTCATCTACCCATAACCGCGACAATTCATGGATCCGCGCCCAGCGAGGACAAATGCCGACGGGGGCGCGGCGTTCAAACTGCGTGGCTCGTTCCGCGGCGCCGGCGCCCCGAGGCCAAACGGACGCGCCAGCAATCGAACCGACCAAACTTCTAGAACGGATCGAACTTCTTGACCATAATCAATATCCTGCGCGGGGATACTGGGTCGCGCGATCTGGCGGCGGCCAATGCAGCCCGCGCAAACGCGTGGCGGCGGCGCTGCGTGGCTGTCACGGGGGCTGTGATTCGCCTCGCCAAGAAGCGAAGGGCGCCAACCTCAGCCGATCTCGGCGCGTTCGAGGACGCGCGGATCGCGCGCCACGCCCGCCGTCAGGAAGCGCGGCGCCGGGTCGCCTTGGAAATTATAAGCGCCGATATGGGTGAGCTTGCCCTCGGTGTCGAGCCAGATTTTGCCGCCGATGTCGCGCCAGCGCTGGCAAAAGCCGAAATCCTCGCTGACATAGGCGTTGGTCTCTTTGTCGATCATGCAATCGAACAGGGCGTAGCTGGCGCCGCCGGGGGCGTTGGAATAGGCGTGCGCGCTGGCGTAGCGGGTTTGCGGATAGGCCTCGATCATGCGCTCGATGACGCGCCGCTTCAGCAGCATGAAACCGCCGCCGCAATAGATCGCCGTGGCGAAACGTCCCTCGCGTTCGGCCCCGGGGCAGAGGGTTCCGACATAGAGCAAAGGCGCGGCCTGGAAGCTCTCCGTCTTGCTGGCGGCGCGCCGGATCGCCGCATTGCTCCAGTCGATCACCTTCAGGGGATAGACGCCGGCGACAAAATCCTGATTGAAGCTTAGCATGTGAAATACCTGCTCGGCCTCGAAACTGATGTCGGCGTCGATGAAAAGCAGATGCGTGGCCTGCGGCGTCTGCAGGAACTGGCTGACGAGGGTGTTGCGGCTGCGGGTGATCAGCAAATCATGGCCGAGCAAGGCCAGCGCCGCGTCGAAGCCGGCGGCCCCTGAGAATTGCATGAGGGCAAGGATCGACTGCATGTAATGCTGGGAGACGAGGCCCCCGAAACAGGGAGTCGCCACGAACACCATGGGTCTCTGCGCGGCTTGCGTCATACCGGTCTCTCCCTTGAAGTCTTGTGCCCGCCGCACCGAGGGCCGCTCCCCCGCGCCAAGCCTTACGCCGCGAAACATGCGCGAAGCCGATCGGAAGCCCGTTCGGGGAGCTCCCGTTAAGGCTAACGAAAGGTGAATCCCGCGAAGGGATCGTTTTCCGCTAACATCCTTTCGCCGTTGGATTTGGGCGACGGATTTGGCCTCGCGGGAGCTCCAGCAAATACGGAGCCCGATTGACGCAAGATTAATGATTTCCGAGGTATGCGCGAAATGTCGTCTGAAAGATCGTCACCATCATTGCTCGCGGCCGACAAGCCGATCTCATTCGCCGTGAAGCTCGCCGCCTCAAATCAGTTCATGGCCTTGTTCAGGGAAGGCATGGAGCTTGTCGGCGCCGCCGCCGCCTACCTCGACAGCGCCGGCCGCGAACAGGCTCAGGCGCTGTCGCGCCCGGCCGCCCTCGCCTATGCGGTGGAGAGCATGAGGCTGACGACGCGGCTGATGCAGATCGCGTCCTGGCTGCTGCTCCAGCGCGCCGTCAACGAGGGCGAATTATCGCGCGCCGAAGCCTCGAGCGAAAAGCGCCGCATCCATCTGTCGCGGCAGGACGCCGTCTCGGCGGACGAGCTTTTGTCGGCGCTGCCGCTGCGGCTTTGCGAGCTTATCGAGATGTCGCTGCGCCTGCAGGCGCGCATCCGCCATCTCGACGCCCTGATCCACCGCGCCGACAGCGACGTCCTGACGGCGCCGCCTAGCCCGGTCGACGCTCAGATCGCCTTGCTGCAGGCGGCCTTTCCGGGCTGTTGACGAGCGCTTGAGGCCCCCTCAAGCGGCGTTCGGCTGCGGAAAGTTGCGGATGTCGGCGGCGACTTGAGGATAAAGCGCCGTCAGCGCTTCCGCGTCGCCGATCTCGACGTCGGCGGAAATGACACCCGGCCATTCGGTGCTGGCGCCAAGGAACCAGCGTCCCGCGCCGGCGAGCCGGGCCGTATGAAACGTCCCGCCCGGAATGAGGACTTGTACGCGTTGGCCGGCGCGAAGGCCGGGACCGACGACGACCCGCTCGGCCGCGCCGCTTTCGCGCAGCAGCAGAACTTCAAGCGGATCGCCCAGATAATAATGATAAAGCTGGTCGTTGCGGATGCGATGCAGCTTTACGGGCGCCGCAGGCGTCACGAGAAAATAAAGCGCGGACCCCAGCGGGCGCCCGTCCGCGAAAGGGGCCTCCAAACCGCCAGGCGTGACGCAAAGGGCGCTGCGCCAGGTCTCGCGCACGAATCCGCAAGTGGCGTTGGCCTCGAGGCCGAGAAGAGCGCGCACCTCGTCGGCCGTCATGGTTCCGGCGGTTATGTCTTCGAGGCCAGAGTCTTTGGCGCTCACCGCAGCGATCCGGCGGGCAAGCTCACTTCTTGCCGAAATTCAGCCCCGCGAAGCGGGAATTGAAGCGCGACAGGCGTCCGCCGCGATCGAGCAATTGCGCCGATCCGCCGGTCCAGGCCGGATGCGTCTTCGGATCGATGTCGAGGTTGAGGGTCGCCCCCTCGGAGCCATAGGTCGAGCGTGTCACGAACTCGGTTCCGTCGGTCATGACGACCTTGATCATATGGTATTGGGGATGAATATCGGCTTTCATCGGAAAATCCTGTAATTTTGCAAGGCTTTGGACCGGTCGACGCGGGCCGGTCATCAATCGCCCCGAATGCATCAAAGCGGGCGACAAGGTCGATCATGACTGGAAGGACCGCCCTATAGCAAGGGGCCGCGCCCCTGACAAGGCCGAAGGTCGCGCGTCTCTTGCATCGCCGGCCCGGCGTGCGCGGCTTTACTCGCGCACGGCGATTGTGTACCGCAGGAAGGCCCTTCCACCGCGCCGGGACCATCGCTTCCAACCACTTCGCGCGACATGATCCGGTCCCGGATCAATCCGGCGGCGAGCAAGCCCGCGCGGGCGCCGATATTTTCTGAGAGCGAACGAGACCGATGGCGAATGTAGTGGTGGTCGGCGCCCAATGGGGCGACGAGGGCAAGGGCAAGATTGTCGATTGGCTGTCGATCGAGGCCGACATCGTGGTGCGTTTTCAGGGCGGCCACAACGCCGGACATACGCTCGTCATCGGCGATCAGGTGTATAAGCTGGCGCTGCTTCCCTCCGGCATCGTCCGGCCCGGCAAGCTCTCGGTGATCGGCAACGGCGTCGTGCTCGATCCGCACCATCTCGTCGATGAGATCGAAAGGCTCGGCGCGCAAGGCGTCGCCGTGTCGCCCGAAAATCTGAGGATCGCCGACAATGTGACTTTGATTCTGGCGCTGCACCGCGAACTCGACGCCCATCGCAAATCCGCCTCGGCGGAGGGTCTGAAGATCGGCACGACCAAGCGCGGCATCGGGCCCGCTTATGAGGACAAGGTGGGACGTCGCGCGATCCGGCTTTCCGACCTCGCCGAGCCGGAATCGCTTGACGAAAAGATCGGTCGCCTGCTCGCCCATCACGACCCGCTGCGACGCGGCCTCGGCCTCAAGCCAGTGACGCCCGCCGCTGTCAAGGCTGAGCTCGAGGGCGTCGCGCCGAAGATTCTGCCCTTTATGGATTCGACCTGGGATCTGCTGGAGACGGCGCGGCGCGGCGGCAAGCGCATCCTGTTCGAGGGCGCGCAGGGCGCCTTGCTCGACGTTGACCACGGCACCTATCCCTTCGTGACCTCATCGAACACCGTCGCCGCCAACGCCGCCACGGGATCGGGGCTCGGTCCCAAGGCGATCGGTTATGTTCTCGGCATCGCCAAAGCCTATTCGACACGTGTCGGCGGCGGACCCTTTCCGACCGAACTCAACGATGAGATCGGCGAACGTATCGGCGATCGCGGCCGTGAATTCGGCACTAATACGGGGCGGCGCAGGCGCTGCGGCTGGTTCGATGCCGTTCTGGTGCGCCAGACCGTCAAGACGTCCGGGATTGACGGCATCGCCCTCACCAAACTCGACATTCTTGATGGTTTTTCGGAAATCAAGGTCTGCGTCGGTTATAATCTGGATGGCGCGCGCATCGACCGCTTTCCAGCGAGCCAGGCGGCGCAGTCGCGCGTAGAGCCGATTTATGAGACGATCGAGGGCTGGAATGGTGCGACGGCCGGCGCGCGATCCTGGGCGGAGCTGCCGGCGCAGGCGATAAAATATGTTCGCCGCATCGAGGAGCTGATCGAGGCGCCGGTGACCCTGTTATCGACCAGTCCCGAGCGCGCCGATACAATCCTCGTCCATAACCCGTTCCGGGATTGAGCGCGCGCGGACCGCTTTTCCGCCATGATATAAGCAGCTTATGGCGTTGACGATGAATGCTTTAGGGGTCTGAACGGGACATGGCCGATTACTACCCGCTGATCGCCAGAGCCGTCGCCGGCCTGCCCAGTTCGACGCCGGAAACGCGCAGCGCCATTTATCAGCGCGCCCGCAACGCCTTGCTCGGCCAATTGCGGCGCCTCGACCCGCCGATCCCCGAAAGCGATGTCGAGCGTGAGAGCGCCTCTCTCGAGGTCGCCATCTCACGCCTCGAAGCCGAACTGACGGCATTGCCCGAGGCCGAGGCGCGCTTGCCAGAGGCCCTGAAGGCGCCTGTCGAGGCTGGCGCGCCGGAGCCCGCCCGGGATGACGCGACGCCGGCCGGCGAGGAAGCCAGCCCCGCCGCGCCGGAGGCGAACGCGCCGCCCACCGGGCCCGCGCCGGTCGAGGCGTGGGCGCCGCCTGAGGCGATCGAGCCGCAGACGCCGCCGGCGGCGGAGGCGCCCCGCGTCGGCGGGGAGCCTTCGCGTGAGGCTGCTGCAGCCGCGCCTCAAGCCGCGCCCGAGACGCCGGCCGTCGGAGCCGCCGCCCCGGAGTCGGGCACCCCGGAAGCGGGCAGGCGAGAGTCTGACGTTTCGCATCCGCCCGCGAGACAGCCGCCGCCGCCGGCATTCTTCAAGCTGCGACGGGATAAGCCTGCGCTGTTCACGCCGGCGGCAAGACCGGATGGTTTCCCGGCGCGCCGTGCGGCCGGGCCCGCGCCGTCGTTTCGTCCGCCCCTGTTCCCGCCGCCGCCGGGGTCGGCCCCGGTCGCGGACGCAGGTGTGTCGCCGCCCGGGTCCGGCGAACCCGCGATCACGGACGTCGCGCCCGGCAACCGCTCGCCAGAACCTGTAGCTCGGCAACCTTTCGTCGAACAATCGCCGGCCCAGGAGTTCGTGGCCCAGGAGTTGCCGGCGCAGGAGTTCCGGGGGGGCGAGCTCCAGGGGGATGCGCTCCCGGGGCATGAGTTCGCCGGACCTGGATTCTCGGCCAGCGACGCGGACGATCGGGCGAGCGCGCGCCAAGCGCATGGCGCGAACACCAGCGATTCCGAGCCGATCGCGTCGCCCTACGCCGCGCCCGATGATATTGCGCGAGAGGCCGCCGTTGAGACAGCGGCGACGAACCGACGCATCTCGCCTACATTGGCGAAGCCGCGGCCGGAGGCGCACCGACCCTTCGCGCCGCAGCCTCCGCGCGATGACGCTGCGCCGCGGCGGCTCTGGGTCGTTGGCTTCGTCGTCGGCTTGCTCGTGCTTCTTGTCGCTATCGCCGCCTTTCAGCTACGCGACCGTCCCGAGGATCTGCGCCAGAAGGCGGCGATGCCGGTTATCGCACCCGAAGCCGGCTCGAGCGGGAAGATCGTCGATCGCATCGGCGTCGGCTCCGACGGAACCGAGGGCGCTCCTGCAGCTTCCGCGGATAATGCGGCGGCGCAAGGCTCCCCGGCCGCGACGAGCGCGGGCGCCGACCAGGCGACGTCCTCGGGCGGGCGCGCGGCCCTTCTCGTCGAAGCGCCGGACGAAGCCTCGAAGGTGAAGACCTATCTTGGCTCTGTGGTCTGGAAGGTGGACAATGTCAGCAATGGCCCGGGCGACCCGCTCAGTATGTCGGTCAGCGCCGAGATCGACATTCCGGAGGAAAAACTGCAGACGACGGTCACGTTGCAGAAGAATTTCGATGGCGGCCTGCCGGCCTCGCATACGATGAAAATCCGTTTTACTGAGGAGCCCGGCAGTCCGCTCGGCGCCATTCAGCAGATCAGCGTGCCGCAGATGCGGCGCGAAGAAACCGCGACTGGCGACGGCCTCAGCGGCATTCCGGTCGCCATAACGGATAATTCGTTTCTCGTCGGTCTGACTCGAGGCAATGCCGAGGCCAGCAACATCGATCTTTTGACTTCGCGCGAATGGATCGACGTCCCGATGGTTCTAAGCGACGGCAAGATCGCCAAACTAACGTTCGAGAAAGGACCGACCGGGGTTCGCGCCATCACGGACGCACTGGCGGCGTGGAAGGCGCAGTGACTGGCGACCGCGATGGGCGTCAGTCAAAAGCCTCGATTTCGGCGCTGACGCGATTGGCGAGACTGCCCAGCTCGGCCTCGCCGAGCGGCCCGGCGAGCGTATATATGGCGTTTGCTTGGCGCCAGCTGATCGCGCCATCGGAATAGTCGGGCGCGGTTCTTTCCGCGACGTGAAAACCGCCAGGACCGACGCCGTCCGGATCCCGCGCCATACACAGCGCGACAGCCGGCTCCTTCGCGCTGGCGTAGAATACGCAAAACATCTGATCGTCTGGCTTGCTGTTCGCGGCGAGCGCCGTGCGCATGCCGACGAGCGTGAAGCCAACGCTCGAAAGGTTAGGCACAATGAGAGACGCCTGATTTGCGACCGAACCAGGTTTTTGAGATGCGCCATCCGACGCGTTCACGCGTTCCGGCTGCTTGAACGCCCTGAGCGCCGCGACCGTGCGCGCGGCCAGGATATCGTCGGAGGAAACGGACGCCGTGGCGCGGATGTCGGAGGCTGCAGGCGGCGCACGCAGACGATCCGCCACAAACGCGCCCGCGAGGGCGGCGATGGCGCCCGCCGCGAAGACCGCAAACAGGAAAAGCGGTCGGGCGCAGGTGCGCGAAGCCCGAACCGCGGCATCGGCGGCCTTGCGCCGGAAGGACGGCCCCTTGGCGGGCGGTTGCAAATTGCCGGCGGAAGGCTCGACGCAAGGCCGAAGCAATCGCAGGCAGCTTTGGCGGCTCGCGGGCGGCGGAAGCAAAATGGAGGCCGGCGGCGGCTCCGCCTCGACTGGCGCGAAAACGGCGCGGATTATCTGCTGTTGTCGCCGCCAGCCCTCCACGCGTTCGGCGTGGACGCGCGATGTCTTGAGAAAAGCCTCGATGGCGCGGCGACGGTCAGGCTCGATCTCTCCGTCCAGAAAGCCGTGAAGCTCATCATCTCCGGGCGGTGCGCCGTTCACGCTGGTCAACCGTTTATTCGACGAGGCGCAAATGCGGCGCCCGCGACCGCGTCCGGCGCGATGCGGGCTGCGCCTGCAGATCCGTCGGCAGCCTTTCGCGGGCGCGGGCGAGACGGGCGACGAGGATGGAGCGCGAGATTTTAAGGATGCGCGCGGCCCGCGCATAAGCGAATCCCTCGAGACCGACCAGCAACAGAGCTTCCCGCTCCTCAAGCTTCAGCGACAATAGCGCGCCGGACAGCGTATCGTTGGATGCCGGGAAGTGCGGCAGTCTTTCGGGAGGCCCGCCCGCGCGCGCGCCGCCGGCCTTGATCCATGCGCCTGCGCCATGCGCGCCATGAGAGGGCGCGCCGCCGAGTTCGGCCGCGCGAAAATTCTCCCTATTGAGTTCGGTCAGCGCGGCGAACGCCTCAATTTCAAGGTCGGCCACCGGAATGGAGGGGGCAACCGCGAAAATCTGCCGCAGGGCGGCGCTGACCAGCGCGTCAGCGCTCTCCTTCGGGACGGGATGAGCGCAAACGAGAGCCCGGGCGTAACGGCGCAGCCGTGGCGCGATCAAATTGAGATCAACTCGCAAACTCACCTTGGCACTCCGCCCCCCGCCGCCAGCAGGTTGTCACCCATTCGCCCTTCGTTCAGACCCCGAAAGAATATTAACGCGCGGCGCCTCTCATGCCTATTGGCGAAATAAATTTTGATAAGAGGTCCGGGCGCCGCGCGGCCACCCGGCGTCAGGAAACCTTGCGTTGACCCGCGATAGTCCTTAAACGCGGCTGATGCGGCGGCCGTTCCATCGATCGCATCCCTCATTCAGGTCCGGATCGAGAATGACGCAACCGGAAATAATCACGCCTCGCGCGCCGCGATCGGAAATCCTTGCTGGCAAACGTGGCCTGATCCTCGGGCTTGCCAATAATCGCTCTATCGCTTGGGGCATCGCGCGGGCCGCCGCTGAGGCGGGCGCCGAACTCGCCTTTACCTACCAAGGCGAATCGCTGGAGAAGCGCGTCCGCCCGCTGGCGGCAGAACTCGGCGGCGAGGTCCTCGGCCATTGCGACGTCACCGAGACGGAGAGCCTTGACGCGGCCTTCGCCGGAATCGAGCGTCTTTGGGGCGGTCTCGATTTCGTCGTCCATTGTGTCGCCTTCTCCGACAGGGACCAGTTGACGGGTCGTTACGTCGACACCAGCGCCGAGAATTTCAAGAATACGCTGCTGGTGTCCTGCTATTCCTTTACTGCGGTCGCCCAGCGCGCCGAAAAGCTCATGCGCGACGGCGGCGCAATGCTGACCCTCACCTATTACGGCGCCGAGAAATGGATGCCCCATTATAATGTCATGGGCGTAGCAAAGGCGGCTCTTGAGGCGAGCGTGCGCTACCTCGCCGCCGACCTCGGCGAGAAAAATATCCGGATCAACGCCATCTCGGCCGGGCCGATCAAGACCCTCGCCGCCTCGGGAATCGGCGATTTTCGCTATATCCTGAAATGGAACGAATACAATGCGCCGCTGCGCCGGTCGGTCAGCATCGAAGAGGTTGGCGAAAGCGCCGTCTTTCTGCTGTCCCCGATGGCGCGGGGAATCACCGGCGAAATCCTCCATGTCGATGCGGGCTATCATATCGTCGGGATGAAAAATCCCGCCGCGCCCGACATTGCGGCATTGGGCAGGGAATAAAGATCTGTCATGTGCTTATCTTTTGCTCGAATAAAATTACGTAACTTACTGCTTTATAATTGTTTTCTGCAGATTCAAGAATTCCATTTGTCGCAATTTCGGGCGTCGTTTCCCGTGATTTGAAGAATTCGACAAAAATTTTTGGCGCGCCGCCCCTGATGGCAGCCTCGCCAAGGCCATTTTTGGGGAAGAAGACATAGCCGGACGCAGATCGCGCGCGTTCACCATCCATTCATTCGAAACCCTCAATATCGTATTCGGGCGAATTTTAGACGCTGGCCCAGCACGGGTGGGGCTAGGGACTGCGCGAAAACCCTATGTGCGGCGCCATGCATTCTGCGCAAGCCGAATGTGGAACTGTTCCGCTTTTCCGGCGATAAAAGCTTCCGCGCCACTGAATTAAACGGGAACAAACATGTCGCATCTTGCGATAGCCGAAGCTTTTCCGCTCCCACGCGATGGCGCGGCTCCGTTCCTGGGCCGCGAGTCCATTCTGCGCGGCGCCGAGCGGCCGGATCTCATCCGCGACGAACTGCTCTGCGAGATTTTTGCAAAATCCGCCTCCTTCGATCCGAATGGCGTCGCGATGGTGACGCGCGACGGCAGGCTGACCTACGCCGAGGTCGACGCCAGAGCCGAGGCCGTCGCGCGCGGCCTAGTGCGGAAGGGGCTGCGCCCCGGCGATGTCGTGGGCCTCTGGATGGCGCGCGGCCATGAGCTTTTGATCGCCCAGATCGCCATCGCCAAGGTCGGCGCCGCTTGGCTGCCGTTCGACGCCGACGCGCCGGTCGAGCGAATCGCCGTCTGCCTCGACGACGCCGAAGCCAAAGGCATCCTCGTCTCGCCTGATTTCGCCGCGAAGCTTCAAGGCCGTACGGCTTGCCCGGCCTGGACGATCCGCGAACTGGTCGACAGAACGGATACCAGCAAGATCGACGCCCGCGCGCTCGGCGCGACGCCGGACTCGCCCGCCTATCTCATCTATACATCGGGCTCGACGGGCACGCCGAAAGGCATCGTCATCTCGAACCGCAACATCTGCCATTACCTGCGCGCCGCCAACGAGGTCTATGGCCTGCGCGAGAGCGACGTCGTCTTCCAGGGCGCTTCCGTCGCCTTCGACCTGTCGATGGAGGAGATCTGGCTGCCATATCTCGCCGGCGCGACGCTGTTCGTCGCGACGCCCGAGGTTATGGGCGAAGCCGAGAAACTGCCCGAAATCATGGAGGCGAACCGCGTCACGGTGCTCGACACCGTGCCGACGCTGCTGGCGCTTCTGCCGCGCGACGTCGCCACCCTGCGGGTCATCATTCTCGGCGGCGAGGCCTGCCCGCCGGCGATCGCCAACCGCTGGTGCAAGCCGGGGCGGCGGATTTTCAACTCCTACGGCCCGACCGAGGCGACGGTCGTCGCCACGGTGGCGGAGGTCGCGGCCGGCGCGCCGGTGACCATCGGCCGGCCGATCCCCAATTACAGCTGCTATATCGTCGACGAGCGGCTTGAGATCGTCGAACCCGGCGTCGAGGGCGAATTGCTGATCGGCGGCCCCGGCGTCGCCCGCGGCTATCTGAATCGCCCCGAACTCACGGCTGAGAAGTTCATCGCCAACCCCTTCGCCAAATTCGATGGCGAGATCAGCGATCCGGTGCTTTATCGTTCGGGCGACGCCGTCGCGCTCGACGCCAATGGCGACATCCTGTTTCGCGGCCGCATCGACGATCAGGTCAAGGTGCGCGGCTTCCGCGTCGAGCTCGGCGAGATCGAAGCAAAGCTCGGCGACCTTGAGGGCGTCGGCCAGCGCCGCCGTCGTGCTGCGCAACGATGACGGCATCGACCAGCTCGTCGCCTTCATCGTCCCGGCGCCGGAGGCCGATGCTCGAGCCCCGCGCGCTGCGCGCGGCGCTGCGGACGAAACTGCCGGCCTATATGGTCCCCGCGCGCTTCGAGGCGATATCGAGCCTGCCGAAGCTCTCCTCGGGCAAGGTCGACCGCAAGAGTTCTGAAGCTCGTCCCGCTTGCGCCGGCCGATGTCGGCGGAGGCGCAGGAAGAGCCGCGCACGAAGACCGAGGCGGCCCTGCTCGTGGCGGCCAAAGAGGTGCTGCCGCCGCAGGCGATTCCTTTCGACGCGGATTTCTTCACCGATCTCGGCGGCCATTCGCTGCTGGCCGCGCGCTTCGTCTCGTTCGTGCGCAAGACGCCCGCGCTCGCCGGCATCACGCTGCAGGACGTCTATGCGGCGCGCTCGCTGCGCGCCATCGGCGAGCATGCTCGACCGCAAATGGCGGGCATGTCGCGCGCGAGCGAAGAATCTGTCCTTCGCGCCGCCGCCGCTGCTGCGGCGCTTCCTTTGCGGCCTCGCGCAGGCGCTGAGCCTGCCGTTCATTCTCGGCCTCGTCAGCGCGCAATGGCTTGGCGTTTTCGTCAGCTACATGCTGCTGACCGGCGCCGACGCCACGCTGCTTGAGGAAATCCTGTCCGCTGCATCACCGTCTATATGTTCATCAATATCGCGACGGTGGCGATCGCCATCGGCGCGAAATGGCTGATCATCGGCCGCACCAAGCCCGGTCGCTATCCGCTCTGGGGCGTCTATTACTTCCGCTGGTGGCTGGCGCGGCGCTTCATGGGCCTCGTCCATATCAAATGGTTCCAGGGCTCGCCCTTCATGCGCCTGTATCTCCGCGCGCTCGGGGCGAAGGTCGGCTCCAGGACGCCATCATCGGCGAGGTCGACGCCGGCGCGATCGATCTCGTCTCTATCGGCGCGGGCGCCAGCATCGGCTCGATCGCCAACATCGCCAATGCGCGCGTCGAGGGCAATGAACTCGATCATCGGCGCCGATCGAGATCGGCGATGAGGCCTATATCGGCTCGTCCTGCGTGATCGAGGATGACGTCGTCATCGGTCGACGGCGCCGAGCTTGGCGATCTGACCTCGATTGGGCGCGGGCTCACGGGTCGGCGCCTGGGAGAGCTGGGACGGTTCGCCCGGCCGCCGGATCGGCGCCGGTCGACCGCGCCGAACTCGATGCGCCCGCCGTCGCCTCGGCGCCGCGCAAAATCGTCATGGGGGCGATCTACCTCATCCTGCTGCTCGCCATCCCGCCGCTCGGCCTGTTGCCGATTTTCCCGGCCTTCTGGGTGTTCGACCGCATCGACGACATAGTCGGCATCGCCGACATCGACCGCACGCTCTATATGGCCTCGATTCCGGTCATGGCCTGGCCGACGGCCTTCGTCATGGTGCTCGTCACGGTCGGCCTTCATCGCCGCCTGCCGCTGGATCGTGCTGCCGCGCGTGCGCGAGGGCGAATATTCGGTCATTCGTGGTTCTATCTGCGCAAATGGGCGGTGACGCTTCGCCACCGAAGATCACGCTGGAGACGCTGTCCTCGCTCTACGCCACGGTCTACATGCGCGCCTGGTACCGGCTGATGGGCGCGAAGATCGGCAAGGACGCCGAGATTTCGACCAATCTCTCCGGCCGCTACGATCTCGTCGAGATCGGCGAGAAAGCTTCATCGCCGACGAGGTCGTGCTCGGCGACGAGGAGGTGCGCCACGGCTGGATGATCCTGCGGCGGGTCAGGACTGGCCCGCGCGTCTTCGTCGGCAATAGCGCGGTCATTCCGCCGGCGCCGAAATTCCGGCCAATGCGCTGATCGGCATCAAGTCAAAGCCGCCGGCGAACCATCTGATGCATGAGGGCGACACCTGGTTCGGCTCGCCGCCGATCAAACTGCCGGTGCGCCAGAAATTCGACGCCGGCGGCTCCAACTGGACCTATGAGGCGCCGGCCTGGAAAAAATTCGTGCGCGCCGTCCTTCGAGGCGGTCACGATTTCGATGCCGACCATGCTGTTCATCACCTTCGGCACCTGGGCCGTGCAGTGGTTCGGCCAAAGCGTGCTCGACGGCGATTATCTGTCTCGTGCTGGTCCAGTTCACCATCGCGTCCGTCGCCATCTCGCACCGCGCTGACCTCTGTCGTCATCATCCTGAAATGGCTCACCATGGGCCGCTACGAGCCGATGGTGCGGCCGATGTGGTCGTGGTGGGCGATGCGCACGGAGGCCGTCGCGGTGATCTATTGGGGCATGGCCGGCAAGGTCCTGCTCGACCATCTGCGCGGCACGCCGTTCCTGCCCTGGATGATGCGCCTGTTCGGCTGCAAATTCGGCAAGGGCGTGCTATATGGACATGACCGACATCACCGAATTCGACTGCATCAAAGTCGGCGATTTCGCCGCCCTCAACGCCCTCTGCGGCGCTGCAGACGCATCTTTACGAAGACCGCGTGATGAAAGTCGGCCGGGTGTTCGTCGGCGACGGCGTCACTGTTGGAGCCGGATCGACGGTGCTTTACGACACCTTCGTTTCGGCGATTACGCCCGCCTCGGGCCGCTCACCCTCGTCATGAAGGGCGAGCAGATCCCGCCTCATTCTGAATGGGTCGGCGCGCCAGCCGAACCAAAAGCGCAGGCCGAGGTCGTGGTCGAAAAGGCGGCGGCCTGAACAGGGTCCCCTTCAGGTCGGAGCGTCGAGCCGGCAGCGCAACGCGGCGAAGACGCCGCGAAACATTTCGACGGTCAGCACCCCCGTATTGGTGTTGTAGCGCGAGCAATGGTAGCTGTCGAAGAGGCGGATTGGCCGCCCGTGCGGGCCGGCCAGCTCATGTTCGGCGCCGTGGCCGAACGGAAAGCCGGGAGGCTTCAGCTCCAGCGCGCGCAAGACCGAATCATGCGCGATGCGGCCGAGCGCGACGATGGCGCGAAGGCGGACGCGCTCCGCGATGGTGGCTTTGAGAAAACCGCGGCAGTTCGCAATTTCCTGTGGCGTCGGCTTGTTCTGCGGCGGGACGCAACGAACCGCGTTGCTGATGGCGCAGTCTTTCAGGCGCAGACCGTCTTCCTGGCTCGCCTGATAGGTTCCTTTCGCGAAGCCGAATTCGAGCAAGGTCGCATAGAGCAGTTCGCCCGCGAAATCGCCGGTGAAAGGGCGGCCCGTGCGATTGGCGCCGCGCAGTCCGGGCGCAAGGCCGACGATAAGGGCGCGCCCCTGCGCATCGCCAAACGTCGCGACAGGGGCGTTATGCCAAGAGGGCTCCGCGATCCGGATCGAGTGGCGGAAAGCCGCAAGACGCGGGCACAGCGGGCAATCGGGATCGGGTTCGCATCCAGCCTGAGTGGGCGCCGCGGCGAGAGCCTCGCTTTCGCTCACTCCAGATTGTCGTCCGCCAGTTCAGGGTCGAAGTGTTCGACGGGCGGCGTCGGCGCCCGGCGGTCGGGGCCCCGATGCGCGCGCTCGCCGCGCTCGCCGGCATCCCGGCCGATTTTCGCGGCGAGATGGATAATGTCGATGAATTCATCGGCCTGGCGGCGCAGTTCGTCGGCGACCATCGCGGGCTGGGTCGCGTTGGTCGAAACGACCGAAACGCGGACGCCCTTCCTTTGCAGCGCTTCGACCAGCGAGCGGAAGTCGCCATCGCCGGAAAACAGTACGATCTGGTCGAGATGATCGGCCATCTCCATCGCATCCACCGCGAGTTCGATGTCCATATTGCCCTTGACCTTGCGGCGGCCAAGCGAATCGACAAATTCTTTCGTCGGCTTGGTGACAACCGAATAGCCGTTGTAGTCCAGCCAATCGACGAGCGGCCGAATTGATGAATATTCCTGATCCTCGACCAGAGCCGTATAATAATAGGCGCGAATTAACTTACCCCGGCTTTGAAACTCTTTTAGCAAACGCTTGTAATCAACATCAAAACCGAGGGATTTCGCGGTGGCGTAAAGATTGGCCCCGTCGATAAAAAGCGCGATCCTGTCCTGCTCAGCCATCATTTTACTCTTTAAATCTGTGATTTCTGCTTTTTTATACAGAGCTTGAACTTGCGTCTCGATCGAAAACAGAAATCAGAACATTCAATCGACGCGTTAAGGAGGCCTAATTCAATTTGCCGAGCGCGTGAAGAGCCTTGCGAGGGTTTTAACAAAATGTGATAATCGGCAACCCCAAGCTGTATCCTGACGCGCGACTGCCTAAAAACGAGTAAGCTTGGGCCGGTCTTTTACACGGGTGACATAAATCTGTCACCCCAAAATCTGTCATTCCAACGTATCGCGACCCGCGGCTGAGTATGTTTGGCTTGGAATTCCACTAAACCCGACGCTCCTAAATTTGCGCCGTTTCGACGGCAAGTCAAACACAGTCCATCATAATTGTCCGCGATCGTGACGAAATCGCGTCTCGATCTGTAAAATTTTGCGCCTAGGCGGATAATCCGTAGTTGGTTAAAGCTCGCGCTGACCGAGGCCCGGAAATCGGGCTTGCCAGCGGAGCGGAATAAAGGATAGATCAGCGCAACCCCGAAATCCGAACTCGAACCAAGGAGCCAGCGCTCAATGGCCCGCGTCACCGTTGAAGATTGCATCGATAAGGTCGAAAACCGTTTTGAGCTTGTGCTGCTCGCAAGCCATCGCGCGCGCATGATTTCCGCTGGAAGCCACATTACGGTTGACCGGGACAATGACAAGAATCCCGTCGTCTCGCTGCGCGAGATCGCCGATTCGACATTGGCTCCCGAAGATCTGAAGGAAGATTTGATCCAGTCGTTGCAGAAACATGTCGAAGTAGATGAGCCCGAACTCGAAGCCGTTCCGGCGCTTTCTTCGGCGCCACAGGATTCGCGTCCGGACGGCGCTGGCGACATCCAGTTCGACCGCATGACCGAGGAAGACCTTCTGCGCGGGCTCGAGGGCCTCGTGCCGCCGGCCGAAACTGAAGACGACGGCGACTAAGCAGCAGGCGCTCGTCCATCGGGACTGTTATCTCGCCGCCAGCGATGATTCGCCGGAACGGCTGCCCGCGGCGGTTTTCATGTTTCCGCCGGACGTGAAAATGTTTTAACATTCAACGGTGGCGGCGCGCGGCGTCGATCGGCTCTGTTGGCGAGCGTAGGGCGCGGCCCGATTTGACCACGCTCAAGCCTCAGGCGGCGGATCGACCAGAGACCATGATGCGGCAATATGAACTCGTCGATCGGGTGCGTCGCTATAACCCGCACGCCGACGAAGTCTTGCTCAATCGCGCCTATGTCTACGCCATGAAGGCGCATGGCGCCCAGAAGCGCGCCTCGGGCGATCCTTATTTTTCCCACCCGCTCGAAGTCGCCGCCATCCTGACCGACATGAAGCTCGACGACGCGACCATCGTCGCCGCCGTGCTGCACGATACGATCGAAGACACCGACTCGACGCGGGAGGAAATCGATCGGCTTTTCGGCGCCGACATCGGCCGCCTCGTCGATGGCCTCACCAAGCTGAAAAAGCTCGACCTCGTCTCCAAGCGCGCGGCGCATGCGGAGAATTTTCGCAAGCTGCTGCTCGCCATCGCCGCCGATGTCCGCGTTCTGCTCGTCAAGCTCGCCGACCGCCTGCACAATATGCGCACGCTGCATTTCATGCCGCCGGAAAAGCGCGCGCGAATCGCCGAAGAGACGCTCGACATCTACGCGCCGCTCGCTGGGCGCATGGGCATGCAGGGCATGCGCGACGAACTGGAGGATCTCGCCTTCCGCCATTTGATGCCGGAGGCCTATCAGATGATCGAGGCGCGGCTTGAGGAGCTTCGCCGCAAGAACGGCAAGATCATCGCAAAGATCGAGAAGGAGCTCGCCGACGAGCTCGCCGCGCGGGGCATAAAATCCGAGGTCGAGGGGCGCCAAAAGCAGCCGTATTCGGTGTGGCGCAAGATGGAGCGCAAATCCATCGCCTTCGAGCAATTGTCCGATATTTTCGGCTTCCGCGTCGTCGTCGAGAATGTCGAGGATTGCTATCGCGTCATCGGCGTCGTCCACACCAAATGGGCGGTCGTGCCGGGCCGCTTCAAGGATTACATTTCGACGCCGAAGCAGAACGACTATCAGTCCATCCACACGACCGTCGTCGGCCCCGGGCGGCAGCGCGTCGAACTTCAGGTGCGCACGCAGGCGATGCAGGACATCGCCCGCAACGGCATCGCCGCGCATGCGCTTTACAAGGACGGCCGCGTCGCCGACCGGGAGACCCTGACCAGCGAGAGCCGCGCCTATCAATGGCTGCGCCGCACCATCGAAATGCTCGCCGAAGGCGATACGCCCGAGGAGTTTCTGGAGCATACCAAGCTCGAACTGTTCCACGATCAGGTGTTCTGCTTCACCCCGAAGGGGCGGCTGATCGCGCTGCCGCGCGGCGCGACGCCGATCGATTTCGCCTATGCGGTGCATACCGACGTCGGCAATTCGGCGGTCGGCGCAAAAATCAACGGCCTGCATCGCGCCGCTTCTCTCCGAGCTGCAAAATGGCGACGAGGTCGAGATCATGCGCGCCGAAGGACCAGGCGCCGCCCGCTGTGTGGGAGGCCTTGGTCGTGACCGGCAAGGCGCGCTCGGCCATCCGCCGCGCGACGCGCGAGGCGGTGCGCTCGCAATATGCGGGACTTGGCCGCCAGATCGTCTCGCGTGCCTTCGAGCGGGCCGGCAAGCCCTTTTCCGAGGAAAAGCTCAAGGCCGTGCTGCCGCGGCTGGCGCGGGCCAATGTCGACGACGTCCTCGCCGCGGTCGGCCGCGGCGAGATGTTTTCCGGCGACGTCGTCAAGGCCGTCTATCCGGAGTTCACGGACGAGCGCAAGGCGTCGGCGACGCGTCCGCGCGGCGAAGGCGGGCTGGTTCGGCATGAAGAAAGGCGTCGGGCCTTGTCTTCAAGATGCCGGGCGAGGGCGGCGAGGAGAAGAACGACCGCTCCATTCCGATCCGCGGCCTGCAGGGCGATCTGCCGGTGCGCTTTGCGCCCAACGGCGGCGCTGTGCCGGGCGACCGCATCGTCGGCATACTGACGCCGGGCGAGGGGATCACGATCTATCCGATCCAGTCGCCGGCGCTCACGGCTTTCGACGACCAGCCCGAACGCTGGCTCGACGTGCGCTGGGACGTCGAGGAGGGCGCGCACGAGTTTTTTCCCGCCCGCATCGTGATCACCGCAATCAACGAACCCGGCGCCCTCGGCGCCATATCGAGCGTGATTGGCGATCTCGCCGCGAATATCGACAATATCGTGTTTCGGCCGCTCTCGGCGGATTTCCGCGAAATGACCATTGACGTCGAGGTCAATGATCTCAAACACCTGAACAGCATCATCTCGAATTTGCGTTCGCGCTCGGTGGTGAGCAAAGTCGACCGGGTGAACGGCTAACCTTTCATGCAAAGCGCGTTTGACGTGGGCGCCGGGCCGGAGGCGGTATGAGCAGTTTCTTTCGCAACTTCGCCTCGCAGCTCATTCGCGTGGGATCGATCGAGATCGAGGAGCCCGGCGGCGAGCGCTTTTTCGTCGGCGACGGCGCCGAAAGCGCGCCTTTGGTCAAGATCGCCGACGAAGGCGTGAAGACCGCGCTGTTGCGCGATCCCGAAATGGCCTTCGGCGAATTGTTTATGGATGGCCGGATCGACGTCAGGCGGGGCTCGATCTACGACGTGCTGACGGTCGTCAGCCGCAACATGGCGCGGGGCGGCGGTTCGCGCTGGGTCGAATTTCTGCAGAAGACGCGGCTTGCGGTCCAGCGCTGGATGCAGAACACGATGCAGCGCGCGGCGGCCAACGTCGCGCATCACTATGATATCGGCAACGAGCTTTACGGTCTTTTTCTCGATTCCGACCGGCAATATTCCTGCGCCTATTTCGAGACGCCGGACGCCAGCCTCGACGCCGCGCAAGCCGCAAAGCGCCGGCACATCGCCGCCAAACTGTTGCTCCGTCCCGGCGACCGCGTTCTCGATATCGGCTGCGGCTGGGGCGGCCTCGCCATTTATCTTGCGAAGTTGTGCAGCGCCCGCGTCACCGGCATCACGCTGTCGCGCGAGCAGCTTGATTTGGCGAAGGAGCGGACCCAGGCCCTCAAAGACCCTTCAGCCGTGGATCTGCGCTTTCAGGATTATCGCGAGGTCAGCGAGACTTACGACCGCATCGTCTCGGTCGGCATGTTCGAACATGTCGGCGTGCGCGCTTATGACGCCTTCTTTCAGAAGCTCGCCGCGCTCCTTGCCGAAGACGGAGTCGCGCTTCTGCACACGATCGGCCGCGCCGGACCGCCAAGCCCGGTTAGTCCGTGGGCGCTGAAATATATCTTTCCGGGCGGCTATATTCCCTCGCTGTCCGAGATCGCGCCCGCGATCGAGCGGGCCGGGCTTATCGTCACCGACGTCGAGGTGCTGCGGCTGCATTACGCCAAAACGCTGGAACACTGGCGGGCGCGCTTCCTCAAGCATCGCGGTCAAGCGAAGGCGCTTTGCGATGAGCGTTTCTGCCGCATGTGGGAGTTCTATCTCGCGCTCGCCCAATGCGCCTTCGAATATGAAAACCAGATCGTTTTTCAGATCCAGCTCGCCAAAAAGATCGACGCGGTCCCGCTGACTCGCGATTACATCGCCGCGCGCGAGCAGGAATTGCGCAGCAGGGAGAACGCCGAGTGATGGCACGGATCCTGCTGAATCCGGTCGGGTCTCAATGTCGATCGCGATGGGCCGGGAACGGTTCGACATAGATGTCAGCCGAGCGGCCAAAATAGACCGCCTGCCTGCCCAGTAGCGAGACAATGTAGCCGACGCATCCCGCCTTCGCGATCTGCTCGCAGAATATCTCGTATGAGATCTCGCCAGCCTGAATCTCGCGAATCGCGGCCTCGACGCCAACCGCACAAAAATTCGACGCCGGCGCGGTCGCGACGGCGCGTGTCGACACAAGGCAGGACTCCCCGCCCGGCGCGTAAAAGGTCTTTTCGCCGCGCTGGAGGTCGGCAAGGTAGCGCTCGACGCCGACTTCCGTGAGCTTCGTGACGACTTGCGGAAAGGAGAAGCGCCCTTCGTCGGATCCTGTCGCGCAGTCTTCGATGACGTTCTTCATATTCATTTCCATAATTGATCTCCTTTGTAGTTGCTGCTTTGTCTAAAGCGTCCTTCACGCAATGGGGATGACCCTCAATCCGCGTCGGCAGACGATGTTCTTCATCATGCCTTCGAGCGCATCCCGCTGCGCGGTCGAAAGATGGCCGAAAAATTCGGCGTCGTTTTCGTCCGCCAGCGCCGAAAGAGCCGGGACCAGGCTGCGGCCCTTTGCCGTTAAAGCCAGGGATTGGTAACGGCGATCGCCCTCGCTTGAGGTTCGCGCCGCAAGGGATTTGCCCACCAGTCGGTCGGCGAGCTTAGAGATCGCGCCGCGAGTCATGCCAAGCCGGTCGGCCAGCTTGCTTGGCGAGGCGAACTCGCATTCGTAAAGCTCCCGCAGGATGATCCATTCGGCCACGGTCACGTCTCGGGTCGCGAGCTTGAGGCTAAAGGCGTGTGAGACGTGGTTGGACACGAAGCGCAGCCAATATCCAAGATGCGCCCCCAACGGTTTAACCATCCGCAAGCATCCCTAATTAATTTCCAAGGAAACTATCATATTTAGGTTCCTTGTCAACTATATTCGCAGCTCTTGTGCGAGGCACCCGGCGCTTTTCTTTGAGGTGCTGCGCCGGCGTGATAAGCGCATGCGATCGCCCGCAAAGCTGCGGTCGCATTCGAGATTGTTCTATGCCACATAGCCCCCGTCCCGTCCCGCGCCTTGGCGTCAACGTCGATCACGTCGCGACCCTGCGCAATGCACGGGGCGGGGCGTTTCCGGACCCCGTCCGCGCCGCGCTCGTCGCAATCGCCGCCGGTGCCGACGGGATCACCGCGCATCTGCGCGAGGATCGCCGCCATATTCGCGACGATGACATGGCGCGCCTCAAGCGCGAGATTTCGACGCCGCTGAATTTCGAGATGGCGGCGACGGACGAGATGGTCGCGGTCGCGATCGATACGCGCCCGCACGCCTGCTGCCTTGTGCCTGAAAAGCGCAGCGAGCGGACGACGGAAGGCGGCCTCAACGTGCTTGACGGCCACGAACATTTGAAAACCGTCACGGCGGAGCTGGCGCGGGCTGGCGTGCGCGTCTCTCTCTTCATCGAACCGGGCCTGTCGGTCGTCAGGGCGGCCGATTCGATCGGCGCGCCCATCGTCGAATTGCATACTGGCGCCTGGTGCGACGCGCTGACCCATGGCGAGAGCGAGCGCGCGGCGCACGAATTCGAGCGCATCAAGGCCGCCGCGGCGCTCGCCGCTGATCTTGGCATCGAATGCCATGCCGGCCACGGCCTCGATTTCTCCACCGCCGAGACCATTTCCGCGCTGCCCGAGATCGCCGAACTGAATATCGGTCATTATCTCATCGGCGAGGCGATCTTCATCGGGCTTCACGCGGCGATCGTCCGGATGCGGGCGGCGATGTACGCCGGCCGCGCCAGGGCGGCGAGGTAGGGCGGCGGGCAAGGCGGATCGCGCGCATGATCATCGGCATCGGCAATGACATTTGCGACATCCGTCGCATTGAGGATTTGCTCGCCCGATTTGGCGAGCGATTCGCGAGCCGCTGCTTCACCGATACCGAGCGGCGCAAATCGGATGGCAGGGCGGCGCGGGCCGCCTCCTACGCCAAGCGCTTCGCGGCCAAGGAAGCCTGCTCCAAGGCGCTGGGCACAGGCCTCAGGTTCGGCGTCGCGTGGCGCGAAATGGGGGTTGTCAATCTGCCCTCCGGCAAGCCGACCCTCAGCCTCACAGGGGGCGCGCTGAAACGGCTTGAGGGCCTCACGCCGCTTGGCTGCCGCGCCGTTCTGCACCTGACGCTGACCGACGAATATCCATTGGCGCAGGCGCAGGTGATCATTGAGGCGCTGGAGGATCCGGATGCGATCCTGCGGCCGCCGGATGCGACGATTTTTGAAGCGTGAGGGAGGCTGATCTGCGCTGTGCGCCGCGGCCGCCGCGGGCGTCTTAACTTTTGGTCATCCGGGCGGCGCGCCCTATACCGTCGTTCCGCCGCATGTTAAGGAGCCAACTTTCCGGTCGAGACGGCCGCGAAATCGATCCTTTGCGCGATGGCGCTGATCTGCGCCGAAGCTTAAGCCCCGCGGTGCGCGCGGACCGTCCGAAGGTCGCTCGAACTTGCCTTGGAGAGTAGATTTGCAATGACAGAGCCAGCGCGGGCGGATGGAAAAGTGGCGAAGGTCAAGGTCGACGGGAAAGAAGGCGGCATCGGCGAGACAGTGAAGGTCATCATTCAGGCCCTCCTGATCGCCCTCGTCGTCCGCACCTTCCTTTTTCAGCCCTTCAATATTCCTTCAGGGTCGATGATTCCGACGCTGCTGGTCGGCGATTACCTGTTCGTGTCCAAATACGCCTATGGGTATTCGAAGCATTCGTTCCCCTTCAGCCCGGATCTTTTCAACGGACGCCTCCTTGGCTCGCCGCCAAAGCGCGGCGACGTTGTCGTGTTCAAGCTGCCGCGCGATGGTCAGACCGACTACATCAAGCGTGTGATCGGTCTTCCGGGCGACAGAATACAGATGAAAGAAGGGCGCCTTTATATCAATGGCGAGATTGTGCCGCGCACGCCCATCGCCAAGGCGCAAACGGAAGATTTCTACGGCCGCGAGGCCGAGGTGCCGACCTATGAGGAGACGCTGCCGGGCGGCGTCAAGCACACCATCATCGAGATCCAGGGCGACACCGGCTTTTACGACAATACGGGCGTCTATGAGGTGCCGCCGAACAGCTATTTCATGATGGGCGACAATCGCGACAATTCAACCGACAGCCGCGTTTCTCCGGATCAGGGCGGCGTCGGCTATGTTCCGTTCGAGAATCTTGTCGGCCGGGCCGAAGTGATCTTCTTTTCGGTCGGCAAGGGCGAACCGGCCTGGGCTTTCTGGGAGTGGCCGTGGACCGTTCGGTGGGACCGGATTCTGAAAACAGTGAAATAGATGACGGGCCGACCGCCGGACCTCCTCGCGCTCGAAGCGCGTATCGGGCATAGCTTCGCCGCCCGCGGCCTGGTCGTCGCGGCTTTGACCCATGTCAGCGCGGCGGCGGGCGCAAGGCTCGAGAGCTATCAGCGGCTCGAGTTTCTTGGCGATCGGGTGCTTGGCCTCGTCGTCGCGGAGATGCTTTACAAAACGTTTCCCGACGCCGACGAGGGCGAGCTTTCGCGCCGCCTCGCCGATCTCGTGCGCAAGGAAAGCTGCGCCGAGGTTGCGCTGGAATGGGGTGTGCAGGCCTTCGTACGGGCAGGCGATAGCGAAAAGCAGTCCCCCGCCATCAACACGACGATTCTCGGCGACATTTGTGAATCGATCATCGGCGCGGTGTTCCTTGACGCCGGCTACGCCGCCGCGAAAGCGGCCGTCGCACGCGCCTTCGAACCGCGCATGCGCGCGCCGCGCCGCGCCCTGCGCGATCCGAAGACCGCGCTGCAGGAGTGGGCGCAGGCGCGCGGGCTTCCGGCGCCCCTCTATCGCGAGACAGCGCGCTCGGGTCCAGATCACGCGCCCGAATTCACGGTCTCGGTCGAAATTCCCGGTTTCGCCCGGGCGGAGGCCAAAGGGTCGGCCAAACGCCTCGCCGAGCAGAGCGCCGCGAGCGCCTTCATGACGCGCGAGAAAATCGTCGAATCCGGCGGCCAGAAGGGCGTGGCGTGAACGCTGGCGCGGCGGGCGGCGAGCAGCGCGGCCGTTTCGGCGCCGCGGATGCGACGCGATGCGGCTTCGTCGCCCTCATCGGCGCTCCGAACGCCGGCAAATCGACGCTGATCAATCAGCTTGTCGGGGCGAAGGTCTCAATCGTCTCGCGCAAGGTCCAAACCACCCGTAGTCTTGTGCGCGGCATCGCCATCGAGGGCGCGGCGCAGATTATCTTCGTCGATACGCCAGGCATCTTCGCGCCGAAGCGCAGGCTCGACCGCGCTATGGTGACCTCCGCCTGGGGCGGAGCGGGCGACGCCGACGCGGTCGCGCTGCTCATCGATGCGCGAAAGGGAATCGACGAAGAGGTCGAGGCCATCCTGGCGCGCCTGCCGCAGCTCGGCGGCGTCAAGGTCCTCGTGTTGAACAAGATCGATACGGTCGAGCCGCCAGCGCTGCTCGAACTCGCGGCAAAGCTCAACGCAGCGTTGCCTTTCGCAGACACCTATATGATTTCCGCGCTGCGCGGGCATGGCGTGCCGAAACTGCGCCATGACCTCGGCGCGCTGATGCGTCCTGGCCCATGGCTCTACCCCGAGGACCAGATCTCGGACGCTCCCCTTCGCATGCTGGCCGCTGAAATCACCCGCGAGAAAATCTTTGAGCGGCTGCATGATGAATTGCCCTACCAGTCGACGGTCGAGACAGAAGTCTGGAAGGATATGCCGGACGGTTCGGCGCGGATCGAGCAAGCGATTTACGTCATGCGCGAGGGCCACAAGAAAATCGTCATCGGCGAGGGCGGCCGCACTATCAAGGCGATCGGCACGGCGGCGCGCAAGGACATCAGCGCGGCGACCGAGCAGAAAGTCCACCTTTTTCTCTTCGTCAAGGTGCGCGAAAACTGGGCTGATGATCCCGAGCGCTATCGAGAAATGGGGCTCGATTTTCCCAAGCATTAGGCGCGACGGCGAGGCCAGGCGGCGCGCCGCGATCGGGCCGTTTCAAGGCGGCATATGACGGCGATCGGGGGATTGATGCACGACGAAGGCGACGGCGGGAAAGTTCAAGGCGGCGAGGCGTCTGGCGACGACGCGTTCCCACAGGACGGCGAGCCGCGTCGCGCGCGGCTCGGCCGCCGCGGCCTCATGCTTATCCTCTCCTCGCCCTCGGGCGCAGGCAAGACGACGCTGACCCGCATGCTGCTGCAAACCCCGGAGCTCGACCTCACGCTGTCGATTTCGGTCACGACACGGCGGCAAAGGTCGAGCGAGGTCAACGGCATCCATTACAATTTCATCAGCAATAAACAATTCGAGGCTATGCGCGAAGCCGGCGAACTGCTGGAATGGGCGGAAGTGCACGGCAACTGGTACGGAACCCCGCGCGAACCTGTCGAAAGAGTGCTGGCGCAGGGTCGCGACATTCTTTTCGACATCGACTACCAAGGCACGCGACAGGTCAAGCAACAGACCGCCGACGACGTCGTCACCATCTTCATCCTGCCTCCGTCGATGAAAGAATTGCGCGCCCGTCTTGAACGCCGCGCCGAGGATCCGCCGGAGGCGATCGCCCGGCGGCTGGAGAATGCGCGCAATGAAATTCTGCGCTGGACGCAATATGACTACGTTCTTGTGAATAGCGATCTGCAAAGCACGTTCAACGATCTTCGAGCGATCCTGACGGCCGAGCGCCGGCGCGCCGCGCGCCAGAAGCCCGGCATCGGCGCCTTTGTCGAAAAGCTGTTGCGCGAGGCCTGACGGCGATATTTCCGGAGCTCGCGCAGGCCGAGCCCGCTGCCGATTGCGCTATTGATGCGGGTGGTTGTTCTTATTTACCGGACGATGCTAGAGCTCGCCCGCAATGGCGCGCCACGCCGTTTGCTTGCGCCTTCTCCCGAACGAATTGGAATTTCGGCATGATTTTTGTCACCGGGGGAACCGGTTTCATCGGGTCGAACATCGTAGCGACGCTCAACGAGAGAGGCGTCACTGATATCGTCATCCTCGATTGTCTCGGCCATGAATCGAAATGGCGGAACATCGCCAAGCGTCGCTTTTACGATGTTGTAGCGCCGGATAGGATCGAACGCTTTCTCGAGACCGCCCCCCGCGCCGATGCGATCTTTCACATGGGCGCAATATCCTCGACCACAGCGTCCGACGGCGACGAAGTCCTGCGCAACAATTTCCAGCTATCCGCTAATTTATGGCTCTGGTGCGCGCGAAAGCGCACGCCCTTCATATATGCGTCCTCCGCCGCCACCTATGGCGACGGCTCCAACGGCTTCAAGGACGACGAGTTCGAACGCGGCCCTCGATGCGCTGCGGCCTCTCAATCTCTACGGTTGGTCGAAGCACGCTTTCGACCGCTGGGCGCTGGAGCGGGTCGCGGCCGGCGTTGCGCCGCCGCAATGGGCCGGCCTCAAATTCTTCAATGTTTACGGGCCGAACGAGGCGCACAAAGGCGACATGCAAAGCCTCGTCGCCAAGAATGCGGCAGCCGTGGCGGCGGGCAGAACCATACCCCTGTTCAAGTCGCATCGCGAAGACTACCGCGACGGGCAGCAATTGCGTGATTTCGTCTATGTCGCCGATTGCGTAGCCGTGATGATGTGGCTGCTCGACCATCCGGAAGTCTCCGGCCTGTTCAATCTCGGCACCGGCAAGGCGCGCTCCTTTCTCGATCTGATTTTGGCGATCGGCGCGGCCCTGAACAAAAATGTCGACATCGAGTACATTGATATGCCGCAGAGCATTCGCGATCGCTATCAGTATTTCACCGAAGCTGACATGAGCAAACTGCGGCGCTCCGGCTGCGACATTTCGTTTCATTCCCTCGAGGCGGGCGTCGCCGACTGCGTCCTCTCATACCTGTCCCAAGCGGATCCATACCGTTAAGAATATGGCAAACCCAGCGCCGCGTTCCGATATTGGTCGTTTTTGTCATGTTTAGCCCGCTAATCTTTGCACGCTTTTTTTTTTGCGAGACTTATGATAGATCAGAATTATCAATTTTCTTGGACGCATAGCTGGAATTGTTATGGCGATGTATGATCGCCGGCTGGTTCCATCATCGTCTTTGTTCGGACAAATCGCCGAAGACTGCCAGCGGCGGGATTTTTGTAGCGCTGCGGTCGGCGAGGAATGTGGTCCGCAGGTTCGGTTGAGGAAGCGTCGCAAGCAGAATTCTTTCTTGGAGCCGGCGCCAACAAAATGCCGCCGAGAGCGACAGTGGATCTTGCGCGGGCGCGCAGCATGACGGCGCGCGGCGGCGCCTAGCAAACAAGCGTGGAGTCATCGACATTGCCGGGGATTCACCGTCGAGATTCAGCCCGGGGCCGCTTCAGAGAAGCGGGGTCCCACGCCGCCGCAGCCAGACAGATCGAGCGAATCGTCATTTATCGGATGGGCAGCCTTGGCGATACGGTCGCCGCCCTGCCATGTTTCCACAAGCTGGCTGAAACATTTCCGAATGCCGAGCGCTATGTTTTGACCAACATTCCGGTCTCCTCGAAAGCGGCGGCGCTCGAACTGGTCCTTGGCGGGTCAGGCCTCATTCATGGCGTCATTGATTATCCCCTGAAGCTGCGATCGCTCAAGGAAGCATGGGGCCTCGCCCGGAGGCTGCGCGCGCTTCAGGCGACGACGCTCATCTATCTCACGCCGAGCAAGGGGCATTTCTTCTTGCTTTGCCGCGATCTCCTGTTCTTTCGCCTCAGCGGCTTCTCACGCATCATCGGCGCGCCGCTGGCGAGGGATCTGCGCTACCCCCGGGTCGATGCGGCGACCGGCTTTGATGAATATGAGTGCAGTCGTCTCGCGCGCTCACTCGCCGCGTTGGGGCCGATCGATCTCGACGATCCGAAGAATTGGGACCTGCGGCTGAGCGACGCGGAGCAGAAGATCGGCGATCAGGCCCTCGCCGCATTCAATGGGAAGCCCTTCATCGCAGTCAATATGGGCGGGAAGGTGGTCGAGAACCATTGGGGCCGCGCGAACTGGCGCGAATTGCTGCGCGGTCTGTCGGACACGCGCGGCGGCTATGGGCTTTTTTTTCTTGGCGCGGCCGACGAGGCCGAGGCCGCGGAAGATCTCGCCGACGCCTGGCCGGGGATCGTCGTCAACGCCTGCGGAAAACTCCTGCCGCGCGAGAGCGCCGGGGCGTTGCGGCGCGCGAGCGTCTTCGTTGGCCACGATTCTGGCCCGATGCATCTTGCTGCAGCTGTCGGCGTCACCTGCGTCGCTCCTTTCAGCGGCTATAACAGGCCACGGAAATGGTACCCCTACGGCCCGAAACATCGTATCGTTCAAAGAATGGACGGCATTCTGAATGTTCGCGTCGAGGAGATCGCGGCGAACGTCCGAGACGTTCTGCCGCCCTTCGCAGTCGCGCCAAATGCGCGGGCTGTGAGCAGTCGTTCGTCTTTGAGCTGACTTCAGCTTTTTGCAAACGGTCGGTCGCCGCCAGGATCCGGAGCGCGCATGAATTCCACGACTTTTTTGCGATCCGAATCGATGATCATCGTCAAGCAAGGCTGCCCTGATAATCCCGGTCAAGAGCCGTTAACCAACCGCGCCGCGGAGCTGATCGCCCGGTCGCCTGATTGAAGAGGCATGGAGTCGAATAAGAGTGGAATCGTCGATCGCGCCGCGGATTCGCCGTCGGGAACAAGCCGTTGGCCGCATCGGGGATGCCGGCTCTTCCGCCGTCGTCGCCTCAGGCGGCGCAGAACGGATCGTCATCTATCGCGTCGGGAGCCTCGGCGATACGGTGGTCGCGCTGCCTTGTCTGCACAAGGTGGCGGACGCGTTTCCCAATGCCGAACGCTACGTTCTGACCAATATGCCGATCTCGTCGAAGGCGGCGGCGCTCGAATTGGTCGTCGGCCAGTCGGGCCTGGTTCACGGCGTCATCGATTATCCCCTGAAGTTAAGGTCGATCAAGGAAATGTGGAGGCTGGCGCAGCGGCTGCGGGTGCTCCGGGCGACGACGCTCGTCTATCTCGCGCCTCCCAGAGGCCTGCTCGCGCTTTATCGCGATCTCCTTTTTTTCCGGCTCAGCGGTTTCTCGCAGATTATCGGGGCGCCGGCGGCGAGAGATCTGCGCGACGCCCGCGTCGATAAGGCGACCGGCTTTGAGGAATATGAGGCGAGCCGTCTCGCGCGCTCGCTCGCCGAGCTGGGGCCGATCGACCTCGATGATGCGAAAAATTGGGATTTGCGGCTGACCGATGCGGAACTGAGGGCAGGCGACGAGGCCCTCGCCCCGTTCAACGGGGAACCTTTCATCGCTGTAAACATGGGCGGCAAGTTCGTCGAGAAATTATGGGGACCTGGCAACTGGCGCGAATTGCTGCGTTCGCTTTCTGTCAGTCATGGGCGCTATGGGCTGTTGTTTCTTGGCGCGGCCGACGAGGCGGAGGCTGTGGCGGAGGTCGCCGACATATGGCCCGGGACCGTCGTCAATGCGTGCGGGCAGCTGTTGCCGCGCGAGAGCGCTGCCGCGCTGCGGCGCGCCAGCCTCTTTGTCGGCCATGATTCGGGTCCGATGCATCTTGCCGCGGCCGTCGGCGTCACCTGCGTCGCGCTCTTCGGCAGTCTTAGCTTGCCGCGCAGATGGCACCCCTATGGCCGGCAACACAGAATAGTTCACCGCATGGACGGCGTCATGAACGTTGCGGTCGAAGATATGGCCGCGAACGTGCGCGCGGCTCTGCCGGCCATGCTGATCGCACCGAGTTCGGGCGTGCGCGCGTGAGCATGCACTCGTCATCATCCGCCGGACCCTTAAAAGGGGCTGATGGCATGATGGTTGAATTTGCAATATACGCTTAACGTCAAGGAGCGCGCATGTCGTCCCCAGCCATCTTCCTCGACCGGGACGGAACGATCATTGTCGAGAAAAACTATCCGTCTCACCCTGATCAGGTCGCACTCGCGGACGGCGCCGCGGCGGGGCTCCTCGCCATGGCGAAACATGGCTATCCTTTCGTCGTCGTCTCCAATCAGTCGGGCATCGGAAGGGGCTATTTTTCCGTCGAACAGGCGGACGCCGTCGAGCAGCGAGTGATCGAGCTTCTCGCGCGCGAGGGCCTTGCGGTCGCCGCGTGGTATCGGTGCCCGCATGCGCCAGACGCCGGCTGCGCGTGTCGCAAGCCCGCGCCCGGCATGATTCATTCAGCCGTTCGAGATCTCGACCTGGATCCGACGCGTTCCTTTGTGATCGGCGACAAATGGTGCGACATCGAACTCGCGGCCGCGGTTGGCGCGGTCGGCGTTCTGGTGACCACCGGACACGGTCATATCGACGCGGATAGAGCCCGGCGCGAGGGAGTCGCCGTCTGTCGCAATCTCATTGAGGCCAATGACGAAATCACGCGCTGTCTGGCTTCAACCCGCGTTTAGTTCGAAGGCTTCTGAATGAAGATTTTATATATGGGTCCCGAAGCCGGAACGGCGATTCAGAGAGTCGGCGCGTTCCAGAGGCTGGGTCATGACGTCACCCTCGTTGACGGCAAAGCGCCAATCCAAAATCCCACGCTGGCGTCCTTTCTCCTCAGCCGCTGGGCGCTGCGGACTGGCGCGCTTGGTCTTGGCGGCGTGTTCCGGCGTCATATTCGGGCGCAAGTGAAGGGGCAGTCCTTCGACTTCGTCTTCGTCGATCATGGCGAATATTACGGCCCGGCGATAATCCGGGAATTCAAGAAAATCGCGCGGGTGGTCGTGAACTTTAACCAGGACAATCCTTATGTTCCAAGGGATGGGCTGAAGTGGCGCCAGTTCCTGAAGGCGCTGCCTTACTATGATCTGGCGGTGACGCCGCGCGCCTCGAGCGTCGCGCCGGCGCGGCGGGCTGGCGCGCGCCGCGTCATCGCCGTCAATTTCGCGGCGGATGAGGCGGTGCACAGGCCGATCGAGCTCACCGACGAAGATCGCGCCCGTTACGCGGCGAAGGTCGTCTTCGTCGGCACGTGGATGCCGGAGCGCGGCCCGTTCCTGCTGCGGCTGGTCGAACGCGGCGTTCCATTGCGCATTTACGGCGACCGCTGGATGAAGGCGCCGGAATATGAGAGGTTGAAGCCCTATATCGCGTCCGGCAATCTCGTTGGCGACGACTACGTCAAGGCGATCCGGGGCGCCGCCATCGCAATCGGCCTTCTGTCCAAGGGGAATCAGGATTTGCACACGACGCGCAGCCTCGAAATACCGGCGATCGGAACGCTTTTCTGCGCGGAGCGCACCAGCGATCACCTCGCCATGTACAAGGATGGCGAGGAAGCGGTCTTTTTCGACACTGCGGACGAATGCGCCGACCTCTGCCTGACGCTGCTGGCGCAGCCCGATCGCATCAGCAAGATCGCCGCCGCCGGAGCGAGGCGCGTGCGGCAAAACGGCGACTTCAACGAATCGCTTCTGAAAAGGATCATCGACGCCGCGTTTGAAGGGGGGGAGCCGAAAGAGCGCGTTAAACCTTTTTTGTGGCCCCGCGCCGATGTAGGCGAGGCCGGCTGAAAGACCGCCCCAGCATACCCAAATGGGGCGCGGTAAATATGATAAAGTGGTGACATTTTAAGCCTCGCTATAGAGGATTGACTATCGATACAAGCGCTTCGGAAAAAATGCGAATTTTGTTCATTGGCCCTGAACTCGGAACTGCACAGCATCGCATCGCGGCGCTGCGAAGGCTTGGCCATGATGTCAAGGTCGTCGACACTAATCAGGCGTTCGACAAGCTTATTCTGCCGCAGGCACTGATCTTGCGCTGGACTGCCAAGACAGGCGGTTTGGGCGCCAGCGGCTTGATCAAGCGCTTCGCATTATCACAATTGAAAGGCGAATTTTTCGACTTGGCGCTTGTCGACAGCGGCGAATATTACGGCCCGGCGATAATCCGGGAATTCAAGAAAATCGCGCGGGTGGTCGTGAACTTTAACCAGGACAATCCTTATGTTCCAAGGGATGGGCTGAAGTGGCGCCAGTTCCTGAAGGCGCTGCCTTACTATGATCTGGCGGTGACGCCGCGCGCCTCGAGCGTCGCGCCGGCGCGGCGGGCTGGCGCGCGCCGCGTCATCGCCGTCAATTTCGCGGCGGATGAGGCGGTGCACAGGCCGATCGAGCTCACCGACGAAGATCGCGCCCGTTACGCGGCGAAGGTCGTCTTCGTCGGCACGTGGATGCCGGAGCGCGGCCCGTTCCTGCTGCGGCTGGTCGAACGCGGCGTTCCATTGCGCATTTACGGCGACCGCTGGATGAAGGCGCCGGAATATGAGAGGTTGAAGCCCTATATCGCGTCGGGCAATCTCGTTGGCGACGACTACGTCAAGGCGATCCGGGCGCCGCCATCGCAATCGGCCTTCTGTCCAAGGGGAATCAGGATTTGCACACGACGCGCAGCCTCGAAATACCGGCGATCGGAACGCTTTTCTGCGCGGAGCGCACCAGCGATCACCTCGCCATGTACAAGGATGGCGAGGAAGCGGTCTTTTTCGACACTGCGGACGAATGCGCCGACCTCTGCCTGACGCTGCTGGCGCAGCCCGATCGCATCAGCAAGATCGCCGCCGCCGGAGCGAGGCGCGTGCGGCAAAACGGCGACTTCAACGAATCGCTTCTGAAAAGGATCATCGACGCCGCATCGATCACGAAAACGATAAATCTGGCGCGGAGCGGCGACGGCGTATTGCAGATTTAGACGCGGCCATTGCCGGCGGGAGAAAATCGATCAAGGGTATGCGCTTCCGACCAGCCTCGCCGTTATAAATCGCGCAGTAAATTTCTACTTCTGCGTGTAGTCGTCGTTAACTTTATTTCGGGGAAAGTTTGACAAATGTTAACACTTTGCGGTAGAAATTTGACGCTAACAATTCAATCAAGCACGGTATTCTTATTTAGCGGCGCTGGTCGAGCAAGTAGATTCCTTACAGTTTTTTAGAGTTTCGGCCCTGGAAGGAAGTCGGAGTCACGGTTCATAACTGGCGTTCAATTGATGTTCCCAAAGCACCCGTCTCAGCAAAATCGGATCGTGATCTACGCGCTCGAAACCTACTCCGCGATAGGCGGATTGCAGAATTTCAATCAGCGCGTTTTCAGGAACATAGGGCGCAGAACCGTCGAGGGAGACGAGCGTTCGGCTCTGGCGTTCCTGAGTGGCGATCGCGACGTCGAACTTCCCGTGATCGACGGGCTGCAATTTGTCGCCCCAAAAAACCAGCGCCAATTCCTGGCCGCGGCATTCTGGGCCGGCCTCTTCAAGGCGAGCGCGCTGCTGATCTGCCACATAAATCTTTTGCCGCTCGCTTTCGCAGTGAGGCTGTTCCGTCGTCGGTTGCCTATCGTGCTGTTCGTGCATGGCTGCGAGGTCTGGAACACCCATGGGCCGCGCAAACGGCGGTTTTATGAGTCAATGTTGGTCGGCGCGTTGACGCGGGTCGCCTCGGTCAGCCGCTTTACGGCTGAACGCATGGAGCGCGAATTTCACGTTGCGCCGGAGAAGTTCAGGTTCCTGCCCAATGCCGTCGACGGGCTGGAGCCCTCGCGCGCCTTTTGTGCGCCGGAGCCGTTCACGATCCTGACGGTCGCCCGGCTCGGCGCGGGCGAACGGGAAAAAAATGTCCACAAAATGATCGCCGCCGTCGCGCTGCTTAGAGAGAGGCTGCCGGGCGTCAAATATGAAATTATCGGAGGCGGCTCGCTGCGGCCGGAACTCGAAGCGTTGGCGCAAAAGCTCGGCGTCGCCGACGCGGTCACCTTTTTCGGCCAGGTCGGCGATCGCGAATTGCGGGAGGCCTATGGCCGCGCCGCGGTTTTCGCCATGCCGTCGAACAAGGAAGGGTTCGGCATCGTCTATCTCGAGGCCTGGCAATTCGGCAAGCCGGTCGTCTGCAGCACGCTCGGCGCGCCAAGCGAAATCGTCTCCGACGGCGTTGACGGATTCGTCGTCGATCCGGCTGACGTGAAGACTCTGGCCGACCGGCTGCATACTCTGTTGACCCAGCCCGAGCTGGCGAAGGCGATGGGCGAGCGCGGCCGCCTTAAAGTCGAGCAGAAATATTTGAACGCCAATTTCCGTGTCCACCTCGACAAAATTCTCGACGAATTGCTGATCGATCCGGCTCCCCCTCAGCCCGCGGCCGCGCGGCGCTCGCAATTGAAGCTGTAATGTCGAGGCGCTCGCGACGCGATGGGCAGGAGCCTCGCCTCGTAAACCCGCACAATCCAATACATTTGAAGATGAGCGGCAAGGGCTACACAAGCCTGCGCCCTACGATTATGCTCGAGATCCGCTCGCACAAGGGACCAGATCATGGCCGCTCACGCCACGCCGCATTTTCATAACCAGCCGGGCGTCCCGCGCGTCAGCGTCGGCGCCAAGGAATTCATGTGCGTCGGCGCGCTTCCTCCGTTCGATCATCCGCATATCTTCATTGACATGGGCGACGCCGACGAAGCCATCTGCCCCTATTGCTCCACCCACTATGTTTATGATGCGACGTTGCACGGCGGATGCATTCCGGCGGAATGCGCCTTCGACCCGCAATCGACCTCGGCGGCGGCGTGACGCGACCTCCTTGCGCCGATGAGCGAGCCTCACGCGCTGATCGCGGGCGCTGGAATCGGCGGCCTCAGCGCGGCCCTGTGTCTCGCGCGCGCGGGCTGGCGCGTCAGCATATTTGAAGCCGCGGCGGCCTTTGAGGAGATCGGCGCCGGACTTCAGCTGTCGCCGAACGCCAGCGCCATTCTGCGAAAGCTCAACGTCCTCGATCGCCTCAAAGGCCTGGCGCTCGCCCCCGAAGCAATCAGGATAAGGCGAGCCCGTGACGGCGCGACGCTGTCGCTGATGCCGCTTGCGGATGCCGAAAGGCGCTGGGGCGCGCCCTACCTTCTCGTTCACCGCGCCGATCTTCAGCGGGCTCTCCTGCAAACAGTTGCGCAGGACGACGCGATCCGCGTTCACGCCGGCGCCGCGGTGGCCGGCTTCGCCGCCGGCGCGGACGGCGTCGTCGCCGCGTTGCGCCAAGGATTGCTCCGGCTCGAGGCGGCGGGCGATTGCCTGATCGGCGCCGACGGCGCGCGCTCTCTCGTGCGGGCGAGGCTTCTCGGCGGCGGCAATTCGCCAAACGTCGCAAGATGGACCGCCTGGCGCGCCCTTGTTGAGGCGGCGCGCGCGCCGTCCGGGGCGCTGTGGCCGGAATCATGCCTTTGGCTCGGACGCAATGCGCATCTCGTGCACTATCCGTTGCGCGGCGGCGCAGTGGTCAATGTCGTCGCGGTGCTCGACGCGAACGAAGCGGCGCCGCGCGCTGAAGAGGACTGGTCCAGCTCCGGTGACCCTTCGCTCCTCGCGGCGCGCTTTTCATCCTGGTCCCTTGACGCGCGGGCCTTGCTCGCCGCCGCACAGGAGTGGCGCAAATGGCCTCTTGTCGAATGCGATCCGCTGCCCGGTTGGGCGACCGGGCGCGTCGCGCTGCTCGGCGACGCCGCCCATCCCATGCCGCCGTTTCTGGCGCAGGGCGCGGCGCAGGCGATCGAGGACGCCGCCGCGCTGGGCGAAGCGCTTCAGGCCACGCGCGACATCGCACCGGGGCTCGCGGCCTACGCCGCCGCGCGGCGCGCGCGCGCAGACAAAGTGCAGCTCCAATCGCGCGCGCAGGGGCGAATTTATCATCTTTCGGGTCCAGCCGCTTTCGCCCGCGACACGGCCATGCGGGCGCTCGGCGGCGAGCGCCTGCTCGCGCGTTATGACTGGCTCTATCGCGCGCGGCGCGCCTGACCCTCCCGATCCGCGGTTGCGGGCTTGACAGGAAAGCGTCGCAGGTGAGATTGGCTGCTTCCTTCTGCGGAGACCGGAATGCGGCGGATTCTTTTGTCAACGGCGGTTGTCGCCGCGGCGGCGGCGCTGTGCGGCTGCTATCAATCGCAACCCTATGTCGGGCCTGCCGCGACGCCTTCGTCCGGCGTCGCCGCCCCCGTTTGGCCCGACTTGCCTCCCACGGCCGCCTGCACCGACAAGCTCAACACCTATCAGAAGGTGCTGACCTCGGACGTCACCACCGGCAATCTTAATCAGAAAGTTTATGACGAGATCGAATCTGACCTCTCGCGCGCCGCCAGCGCCTGCGCCGCCGGCAAGGATGGCGAGGCGCTGAATATCATTCACGCGACGAAGGAAAAGCACGGCTACCACGCCTGAGCGGGGGCCTTTCGGGTTAGGGGGTGGCCCCGGACAGGGCGTGGCGCAGATAGAGCAGCGTAAAACCCGGCATGCGCGCTTCGTCGAGATCGCGAACCGAATAAACGGGATGGAGCGCGACAAGCTCGGGCTCGCCCTGCGACGCGAGAAAATCCCTGAACCGCACCTCGATTTCGCGGGCGCTCAGCGGCGAGCGCGTTGTTTTCATGCAGGCGATGCGCGGCCCCTCGAAAACGACGGTCCAGCCCGGCGCGAAGGCGACCTCCTCGGGACGGACGCCTGTTTCTTCCAGCAGTTCGCGAGCGACGCTGCCGGCAAGGTCAAGCGCGCCATCCTTAACGTCGCCAAGATCCGGCGTTCCAGCGGCAAAATAGATCTTGCCGGCGTTGGCCGTCTTTTCGCTCATGCGTCCGAGCATGAAGGCGCCGTCGGCGGAGACGAGGGCCGCCATGGCGAAGCAATTGCACACGGCGCCATCTGGAAAGCCGAAGTCGCGCCAGGCCAGAAACGCCTTGAAGTCGACGGCGCCGGCGGTTCCCCTGAGAACGCGGCGACCATCTTTTTTCTCGACGCGCCGCTCGAAGTTCAGAAACACGCGGCCATTGAAAAGATGCGGGTTCCTGTCGCAGAGCTTCCGCCAATGCCGGTCGATCGCCTCGCTCTCGTCGGCGGCGAACCGCCACGCGCGCGCTTCGACGTCGAGAACGATGTCGTCGATGTCCTCGATCCGCGGTTCGGTCATCGAAGGGCGGCGCCGAGGCGGAGCTCGCCCGGCGCGCTCGATCCTCTGACCGAGTCCCACCAGAGCTCCAGGGCAGCGCCGGAGCAGGCCAGTTCTTCATCAAGGCCCATGGTGAACCTGCGCCAGGATCGACATATTTCACCGAGACGCAGACGAGGGTCGGAACGCCGGCCGCCGCCGCCGCGCCGATTTCGGCGTAAAGGCCAAGCCCTTCGGCCTCGAGCTTGCCGAAGCGGTTGATGAATAAAATCTCGGGAGCGCCGGCGAGCGCGCGGGCGACGCGATGGGCGGCGTCGGCGAGCGCCGCCGTATCGATGCGGCAGGATTGCGACTGCGATCCCAGATCCTGCAGGATCGAAATCGTCTCGCCGGTTTCGACATCGCGAAGGAGGACGTCGCGGCAGTCGCAGGGCTGGACCATGTCGGCGCTCTGGATCATGCCGCCGATGCGATGGCCGCGGCGCTTGAGGACGGCGGCGAAATCCGCGACGATCCTGTTCGCGGCGTCATTATCCTCGAAGACAAGCGAGGCGAGGGTTTTGGTTTCGCGGGAAGGGCCGGCGCTCACGGCCGTCGCCGCCGGATATGAAAGGCGATCGCGCCGTCGCTTCGCTCCTGCCGCTCGAGAATGTCGCCGCTCTCGCGCAAAAGATGGGGAATGTCGATCGCGGCGAGGGGATCGGTGCATTCGACGACGAGGAGATCGCCGTCGTTCAGCCGACGCAACGCCTTTTGCGTGCGCAACGCCGGCAGCGGACAGTTTAACCCGCGAAGGTCGAGAGCGACAGAGGTCGAATCAGAGGTCATCGGCGACAAGTCTCTTGCGCCAGCAGCCGGAAAACAGCATCACGGGAGGGACGGTAAGCGATGTGGCGGCGATGCGCCAGAGGGAGCGCGAAGGTTTGAGCGGCCGGAAGCAAGGCATTATCCCTATAGCGGCGCGTCGCGAGGCGATCCGCCCATGCGCGTGATTGGCCTCGCCGGGTGGAGCGGAGCCGGCAAAACCACCCTGATCGTCAAGCTCATTCCCGTCCTCAACGCGCGGGGCTATTCGGTTTCTACTTTGAAGCACGCCCACCACGGCTTCGACGTCGACAAACCCGGCAAGGATTCCCATGCGCACCGCGAGGCGGGCGCGCGCGAGGTGCTCGTCGCTTCCGCCAATCGCTGGGCCCTGATGCACGAATTGCGGGGCGACGATGAGCCGCGCCTTGGCGGCTTGCTGGCGCGCCTCGGCCCGGTCGATTTCGTGCTGGTCGAAGGCTATAAGCGCGATTTCCATGTCAAGATCGAGATCCACCGGGTCGCTAACGGCAAGCCCCTGCTCTATCCCGAGGATCCGAACATCAAGGCGCTGGCGAGCGACGGCGGACCTTTTGCCGGATCGCCGCCGCACGCGCATCTCGACGACATCGAGGCCATCGCGACGCTGGTCGAGCGCCTCGCCGCCCCGTTCGAAGATACATTGGCGCGGCTCGATCAAGACGGCCGAGGCTGAGGTGGCGCGGATCGGCGCGGATAGCTTTGCGGCGCATGAGAGGCCGATGCGCGTCGATGAGGCCGTCGCGCTTCTGTTTCAGCGCGTGCGCGCTGTCGAGGAGGTTGACGCCGTCGTCCTCGCCGAGGCGGAGGGGCGCATTTTGGCGCAGGATCTGATCGCGCCGCTCGATTTGCCGGGCTTCGATAATTCCGCCGTCGACGGCTACGCGGTTCGCTGCGCCGATCTGGCGCTTACGGGCGAGAGCGCGCTGTTGATCGGGGGCAGGGCGGCGGCGGGGCGCGCCCTTGAGGCCGACAGCGGCGCCGGTCTCGCCGGCAAAGCGGTGCGCATCTTTACCGGCGCGGCTATGCCGGAGGGCTTCGACGCCGTTTTCATGCAGGAGGATTGCCGCGCGGAGCAAGGCCGCGTCATGCTGCCGCCCGGCGTCTGGCGCGGCGCCAATCGCCGCCTGCGCGGCGAGGATGTCCGCGCCGGCAAATCGGCGTTGAGGGGCGGCCGGCGCCTGCGGCCCGAGGATCTTGGCCTCGCCGCCGCGCTCGGCTTCGACAGGCTCGTCGTGCGGCGCAAGCTCAGAGCCGCGATCTTTTCAACCGGCGACGAAATCGTCGCGCCGGGCGAACCCTTGAAGCCGCCGGCGGTCTATGACGCCAACCGCTTTTTGCTGCACGCACTGCTGCGCCGCCAGGGCGTCGAGGTCACCGATCTCGGCATCCTCAAGGATGAGGCTCGCGCGATCGCCGCGGCGCTAAGAAGCGCGGCGCAAGCGCATGATCTGGTCCTTACCTCCGGCGGCGTCTCGATCGGCGAAGAGGATCACGTCAAGGCGGCGGCGACAGCTGCGGGTTCGCTCGCGTTCTGGCGGCTCACAATCAAGCCCGGCCGCCCTATCGCCATGGGCGCGATCGATGGCGCGGCTTTCGTCGGGTTGCCGGGCAATCCGGTCGCCGCCTTCGTCACCTTCGTGCTGGCGGCGCGCCCGCTCATCGCGGCCCTGTCGGGCGCCCTGTTCGAGCCGCTCCGCGCGATCCCTGTGACTTCCGGCTTCGCCTATAAAAAGAAGGCCGGCCGGCGCGAATACGTCCGCGCCACTCTGGGCAGAGATGCGTCGGGCGCGCCCGTCGCCGAGAAATACGGCGTCGAGGGCGCCGCCGTGCTGACCTCGCTGACCCGCACGCAAGGGCTGGTCGAACTGCCTGAGGACGCTGTCGCGGTCGCGCCAGGCGACTTGGTCAATTTCATCGACTACGATTTGATCCGGTGAGGACGCAGCGATCATGCTTTATCTGTGGATCATGCTCGGAAGCGCGCTTGGCGGCGGCCTGCGGTTCTGGGTTGCGACGGCGGTCGGCAATCAGATCGGCGAGACCTTTCCCTGGGGCACCATCGTCGTCAACATCACCGGCTCTTTCGTGATCGGCTTCTTCGCGACGCTGACCGGCCCCGACGGGCGCCTCCTCGTCGGCTCCACGACGCGCCAGTTCGTGATGATCGGTCTTTGCGGCGGCTACACCACATTTTCCTCCTTCAGCCTGCAAACGCTGAACCTCGTGCGCAACGGCGAAGTTCTCAACGCCGGAGCGAATGTCGTCCTCTCTGTCACGCTTTGCCTGATCGCGGTCTGGCTCGGCTACGTGGCGGCGGCCATGCTCAACCAGGTGAAAGGCGCGTAAACATGCAGGCGCCCAGCGAAGCGAAACTCTTGCGCATCTTCATCGGCGAAAGCGCGAGGAGCGACCATCGGCCGCTCTACGAGGCGATCGTCCTAAAGGCCCGCGATGCCGGCCTCGCCGGCGCGACCGTTCTGCGCGGCCCAATGGGATTTGGCCATTCCCACCGCCTCCATTCGCAGAACATCCTCGAACTTTCCGGCGACCTTCCCTTCGTCGTCGAGATCGTCGACAGCGAGGAAAAGATCAACGCGTTTCTGCCCATTCTCGACGCGATGATGGCGAATTCGAAGGGCCTGATCACGCTCGAAAAGGTGCAGGTGCTGCAATATGGGCCCAGCGCTTTGCAGCGATGAAACGGCCAAGCCGGCTTCACAAGATAAATATAGACTAGCTCTAAAACAGAACGATTTGATCTAGAATACTTAAAGAATATCTTTGTTGCTTCAGAAAAGCGCGTAGATTAATAGACATCCGTTCGAAACGGCGGAGGATTCCATGTGCGATATTCTCAACGAAAGAATTAGAATCAATAAAATCTTGAGCGAGGCCATCGCCGATGGATTTGGCGACTGGTCAATGAAGACGGACGATCTGGTTCAACATTGCGTCGCCGTCCTGCAGATCCATTACGAAGGGTCCTGCATTGAGGAATGCCTCACAAAAAAGGCCGCCGAATTCGTCGCTCTCCATTTTGCCCGCTGCGGCGGAGGTCAGGACAATCCGACGCTCCGCGCCAGAGCTTCGCAAGCGGATGTCGAGCCAGGCGTAAGCGTTTGAGCGGCCTGCAAGCCTAAACGCCGCGGGCCGCCTTCGACTTCGATCTCCCGAAATGGACGGAAATCGCCATGTCCCAGCACGACGCACATTCACTGGAGGTCGCAGGCGCCCATGCCGACGCGCCGGCGGAACATCTCTTCTTCGCGCAATATCGCTACTGGATGGCCGGCTACGCGACGCGGGACATGTTCTGCTGGGATTGCGCTTGGGACGTCATGCTGCGCTATGCTCCGACCGACGTCGCCAAGATGCTTTACGCCGAATTTCATATTTTTACGCGCACGCTGAACCAGCGCGCGCAAAGGCCCATCAGCTGGCTGCCGGACGTCTGCCGCTGCCTGTGCCGCGACGAATATTGGGTCTTGAACCTGATCTGCGCCTCGCAGCAGCACAATGCGCATGAGGAGCTGCTCGCCGCGGCTGAACTCGTCGGCATCGACGAGGTCTGCAACCTGCTCGGCGCCAGCCGTTCGCTGGCGCGCGCGCTGAAAGCCGCGAAGTTCGTGCTGGCGCCATTCGGCGGCGTTCTGAGCCGCGCGGCGGCGGCGCAGTCGGCGTCCGTCGGGACGTGGCACTAATCCAGGGCGCAAGCGGCAGCGGCGGGCGAGGTTTTCCCGGTCTGCCCGCAGTGCCGGGCGTCCTATCCCGTCCGCGCCGCCTCGAACTGGCCGGTGAGCTCCAGCCATTCCTCCTCGGCGCCGATCAGCGCCTTCTCGAGTTCGCTGCGCTGGGCGGCGAGCTGCGCGCCCTTGGCCGGGTCCCTGGCGAATGCCGCCGGATTGGCCAGCGCCTTGTCGACGCGCGCGATGAGGTCCTGGAATTTGCGCATCTTCTCCTCGATCGCCCAGATGCGCTTCTTCAAGGGCCCCGCATCCTGGCGCGCGGGGGCTGCGGCGCGCTGGGGCGTGCGTTCCGCCGCGGTCCGTTCTTTGCGGGCGCCATTGCCTGCGCCGGCGCGATCGAGGACGTATTTCTTGTAGTCGTCGACGTCGCCGTCGAAGGCCGCGACCGTGCTGTCCGCGACGAGCCAGAGGCGGTCGGCGCAGGCTTCAAGCAGATGTCGGTCATGCGAGACGAGAATGATCGCGCCCTCGAAATCATTGATCGCCTCGATCAGCGCGGCGCGGCTATCGATGTCGAGATGGTTGGTCGGTTCGTCGAGGATCAAAAGATGCGGCCCGTTGAAGCTGGCGAGGCCCATCAGCAGCCGGGCCTTTTCGCCGCCTGACAATTGCGCGACTTTGGTGTCGGCCTTGATGTTCGGAAAGCCGAATTGCGCGCATTTGGCGCGGATCTTCGCCTCGGTCGAATCGCGCATGAGTTCGGCGACGCATTGATAGGGCGTCGCCTTCTCATCGAGGTCGTCGACCTGATGCTGGGCGAAGAAGCCGACTTCAAGTTTGGAGGACCGCCGCACGATCCCGCCCTGCGCCTGCAGCCGGCCGGCGACCAATTTGGCGAAGGTCGATTTGCCATTGCCGTTGGAGCCGAGCAGGCCGATGCGGTCGTCCTCGGCGATGTTCAACGAGAGTTTTTTCAGCACGGGCGCGCCGTCATAGCCGACGCTGGCGTCGTCCATGGCGACGATCGGCGGGCTTAAGGGCTTGGCCGGCGAGGGCAGATGGAACGGCAATATATGGCCGTCGACGATGGCCGCGATCGGTTCCATTTTGGCCAGCATCTTGAGGCGCGACTGCGCCTGCGCCGCCTTCGTCGCCTTGGCGCGGAAGCGATCGACGAAGGACTGCAAATGCTTGCGCTGATCGTCCTGTTTTTTCTTCTGCTTCAGGAGGATCGCCTGCTGTTCACGGCGCTGGCGCTCGAAGCCTGAATAATTGCCGCGCCAAAGCGTCAGCTTCGCCGAGTCAAGATGCAGGATATGGTCGGAGACGGCGTCGAGCAGATCGCGGTCATGGCTGATGACGAGAATGGTCGCCGGATAGCGCTGCAGATAGTCGATCAGCCAGAGCGTGCCTTCGAGATCGAGGTAATTCGTCGGCTCGTCGAGCAGCAGCAGGTCGGGAGCCGAAAACAGCACCGCTGCGAGGGCGACGCGCATGCGCCAGCCGCCGGAAAATTCCGCCAGCGGCCGGTTCTGCGCCGCCTCGTCGAAGCCAAGGCCGGCGAGGATGCCGGCGGCGCGCGAGGGCGCCGCATGCGCATCGATATCGACGAGGCGCATATGGATGTCTGCGATGCGCGCGGGGTCGGTCGCGTGCTCGGCCTCCCGCGTCAGCGCCGCCCGTTCGAGATCGGCGTCGAGAACGAAGTCGATGAGGCTTTGCGGCCCGCCCGGCGCCTCCTGCTCGACGCGGCCAAGGCGCATCTGGCGCGGATAGGAGATCGTCCCCGATTCCGGCGCGAGTTCACCCGCGATCATGCGGAACAGCGTGGTTTTGCCGGCGCCGTTGCGCCCGACGAAGCCGATGCGGGCGTTGTCCGGCAAGGCGGCGCTCGCCTTGTCGAACAGAACCCGCGGGCCAAGCCTCAGCGTGACGTCGTTGATATGCAGCATGAGGGCTTGTGACGCGACTTGCGCTGCATTGCAAGAGACAGCTTCATCAAAGCGGAATCAGAGCCGATTTCGGTGCGGAATTGAGTCCGCCCCGACATCGGCGGCAAGGTTTTTGCTGCGACGCAATGCCACGTAGAGCGGAGCCGAGCCGAAGCCTAGGTTCGGACTACCCCAAAAATTATGCCAGCTGAGATTTTAGCGCTGATTGGTTTTGGCTATCTTTTCGATTTACTTAACCAATTAGACTTCCTGTTCGTTAGGTAATACATGTATATTGCAGCTGCTGTGCTGCGTAGAAGGAGAGTATAGATGGCTTCGATAGGCGAGAAAATCCCCAGTTTTTCGGTGACCGGCGTCAAGCCCGGCTTTGAAAACCATGAGGAAAACGGGGTGAGCGCATTTGAAACGCTCACGGAAGCCAGCTTTCCGGGCAAATGGAAGATCATATTCTTCTATCCCAAGGATTTCACTTTTGTCTGCCCGACCGAGATCGCCGAATTTGCGCGCCTGAACAGCGAATTTACCGAGCGCGACGCGGTCGTTCTCGGCGGCTCCACGGACAATGAATTCGTCAAGCTCGCCTGGCGGCGCGATCACAAGGATCTCGCCAAGCTGCCGATCTGGCAATTCGCCGACACCAACGGATCGCTCACCGACGGGCTCGGCGTTCGCTCCCCCTCGGGCGTCGCTTACCGCTATACGTTCGTCGTTGATCCGGACAACGTCATCCAGCACATCTACGCGACCAATCTTAACGTCGGCCGCGCGCCGAAGGATACGCTGCGCGTGCTTGACGCCCTGCAGACCGACGAACTCTGCCCCTGCAACCGCGAAGTCGGCGGCCAGGTGCTGAAGGCGGCGTAAGTTTCATGTCGATCGACGCGCTGAAGGCGCAGCTGCCCGATTTCGCCAAAGACGTTCGGCTGAACCTCGGCGCCATCGCAAACGACGACAGCCTTGGCGAGCAGACCAAATACGGCCTGCTTCTGGCCTGTGCGATCGCGACCCGCAACGCCGAGGTCGCGGCCGCCTTCGATCGTGAGGCGACCGCGCGTTTGACCCCGCAGGCGCGCGACGCCGCTCGCGCGGCGGCGTCGATCATGGCGATGAACAATATCTATTATCGCTTCCTTCATCTCTCCTCGAACGCCTCCTATCGGACCTTGCCGGCCAAGCTGCGCATGTCGGTGATCGGAGCGCCGAGCGTGCCGAAGACCGATTTCGAGCTGTGGTCCCTCTCCGTCTCGGCGATCAACGGCTGCGGCGCGTGCATCGACGCCCATGAGAAGGTTCTGGCCGAGGCTGGCGTGTCGCAGGAGGCGATCCAGACGGCGGTCCGGTTTGCGGCGATCCTCCAGTCGGTCGCCGTCGCCCTCGAAGCCACGCAGCTGCCCGTGCTGGCCTGAGCGCCTGCCGCGCCGGACCCGGGTTCATTCGCGCGGCTTCGACAGCGCTTCCGGGACGCTTTTGCGGATCAGCGCCGCTAGCGCCTCAATGGCCGGGCGGCGCGGGTTGGTCGGCCGCGATATCAGCCTGATCAGCCGCGACGTATGCGCCCCGCGCAGCGGCCGCGCGACGAGATTGCCTGGAAGGCGCGAATCCTCGATCAGGGCGAGGCCCGGCATCAGGGTCATGCCATAGCCGGCCGCCGCCATGTGGAGCAGGGTCTGCAGGCTGGTCGCGCGCATGTCGGCGAGGTCGTCCTCGCCGCGGCGCACATGCTGGCAGAGTTCGAGCGCCTGATCGCGCAGGCAATGGCCGTCGGCGAGCAGCAAGAGCTGATTGGGGTCGATCGCGCCGGCGTCGACGATGGCGTTCGCCGCCAGCGGATGGTCCTGCGGCAGCACGAGGTAGAACGGCTCCTCGAACAGCGGCGTGATTTCAAGCGCGTCCGTCTCCGGATCGGAGGCGATGAGGGCGGCGTCGAGCTCGCCCTCGAGCACCGGCTCGATCAGCCGTGCCGTCATGTCCTCGACCAGGGCCAGCGGCGTTTTCGGCATGGCCGTGCGGGCGAGCGGCAGCGCGAACGGCATGAGATAGGGCGCGAGCGTCGGAATAACGCCCAGGCGCAGCGGCCCGAGCATCGGATCGCGGCTGGCTTTGGCGCAGGCGATCAGCTCGTCGGCGGCGGCGATCGCATGGCGGGCGTGGCCAAGAATGAGGTCGCCTGCGGCGGTCGTCGTCAATGATTTGCCGACCCGCTCGAAAATGGCGACGCCCAGCTCTTCTTCAAGCTTCAGGATTTGTCCGCTAAGGGTCGGCTGGCTGACATGACAGGCCTCGGCGGCGCGGCCGAAATGCCTGAGATCGGCGACTTTGATGATGTAGCGGAGGTCGCGCAGGTTCATGCCAATCCGATTATCAACCCTGATTTGGCAATACAACCGACTCCATCAAACTGGCTCAGGCGTAACCGTCGCGTCGCCTTGCCGGGGCTCGCGCGCGCCTCTATAAGCGGGCGCATTCCGGCCCCTGTCCAAGGATTGACGCGCCCATGGCGATCGAACGCACCTTCTCCATCCTGAAGCCCGACGCCACGCGGCGCGACCTCACTGGCGCGATCAACGCCCTAATCGAGAAAGCCGGCCTTCGCATCGTCGCGCAAAAGCGCGTGCTGATCACGCGGGGGCAAGCGGAGACCTTTTACGCCGTGCACAAGGAGCGCCCCTTCTTCGGCGAGCTGGTCGAGACCATGACCGCCGGGCCGGTCGTCGTGCAGGTGCTGGAAGGCGAAGACGCGATCAAGGCCTATCGCGACGTGCTCGGCGCGACCGATCCGGCCAAGGCCGCGCCGGGCACCATTCGCAAGGAGTTCGCGCTGTCGGTCGGCGAGAACTCGGCGCATGGCTCCGACGCGCCGGAAACCGCCGCGGTCGAGATCGCGCAATGGTTCTCCGGCAATGAGATCGTCGGCTGAATTGATCTGATGTATCACTTTCACAATCCTTTTTAATATCCTATGAAAGCGTCATTTTATGAAACCTTTGAACCGCCGACAGCTTCGATGAGGCGCAACTCCCGCGCGCTGCGGCCGATCTTGCGCCGAAGCAGCGCGCGTAGCGTGACAGCGTCGGCGTAGCCGACCGCAAGGGCGATTTCGTCAACGCTCGCGCGCGTCGTCTCAAGCAGATGCCGCGCGAGCTCGACGCGTAAATCCTGGAAATAGGAAAGCGGCGATTTGCCGAGCACGCCGCGCAGCCGGCGCGCCAGCGTGCGTTCGCTTGCGCCGGCGGCGCGCGCGGCCCGCCGCAGCGAGAATCCGTCCGCCAGATGGCTGCGGGCCCAGCGCTCGAAACGCTCGACGATCGGGTCGGCGTGGCGCAGATGATCGGGAATGATGTAGGCCGCCTGCGAGGGGCGCGGATCGGCCAAAAGATATTTCGCGGTCAGCGCGGCGAGCGCCGGGCTCGAGCGGCGGATCAGGCAAAGGGCGAGATCGAGATGGGCCAGCGCTGCGCCGGCCGTCAGTCGTCTCTCGGTGTCGACCAGCATGCGCGATTCATCGAGTTCGACGCGGGGATAACGGGCGCGGAACAGCGGCGCCAGCCACCAGCTCGTCGTCGCCGGCGCGCCGTCGAGAAGCCCGGCTTCGGCCAGAATGAAAACGCCCGTGCAGGCGCCTGCGACGAGGGCGCCCTGCCGCGCCCAGTCGCCGAGAAGCCGGCCCGCGTCCGCCACATCCCGCCGCTTCAGCGCGTCCGGCAGGGACTCTGCCGTCTTGGCAGCGAGGGCCGGAACGATGGCGATGTCCGGGCGCGGCAGCTCTCGCCAGTCCGTGACCGGAACGGCGAGGCCCTGGGCCGTCCGCACACGCCTGCGCACGCCGACGATGCTGACAGAAAAGCTCGCCGCCACGCCCGCGGCCTGCCCGAGATCGTTGGCGGCGGTGAAAGCGTCGAGCAGGGTCGCCAGCCCCGTGTCGAATAAGTCGTTGAGCGCCAGGACATGGATGATCATGGCGGGAATGATAAGGATATTGGCGTTCTTGCCAAGCTACAAAGCGCCGCCGCCGGGTTAGACAGGCGGGGCCAAAGAGGCGTCGTCGCGGCAAGCCAAATGCGAGGGAAAATGGTCAAGCTAGGATTATTCGTGCGTCTTGAAGCCAAGCCAGGCAAGGCGGACGCTCTGCAGAAGTTTCTCGAAAGCGGCCTCGCGCTGGCCAACGCAGAAGCGCTGACGCCGGTCTGGTTCGCCCTGCGTTTCGATCCGCAGACCTTCGGCATCTTCGACGCCTTCGCCGGCGAGCCGGGGCGCGAGGCTCATCTTAATGGCGCGATCGCAGCGGCGCTGATGGCGCATGCGGATGAGTTATTGGCCGCGCCGCCGCGCATCGAGAAAGTCGACGTCCTAGCCGCAAAGCTCCCCGGCTAGCCATCGGGGCGGCTTCAGGAAGCGTTCCCGGCATCGCCGAGCAGGCGGTCGAGGATGCTCTCTCCGAGCTCGGCGAGTTCGGCGGAGCCGCGCCGGCGCGGACGCGGCGGATCGACGGCGAGGTCGAGCGTGACGCGGCCAGCCTCGATCATCAGCACGCGATCGGCCAGCGTCAGCGCCTCCATCACGTCATGGGTGACGAGAATGGCGGTGAAGCGGTCGCGCAGCCAGATGGCTTCCAGCAGGCGTTGCATCTCGATGCGGGTCAGGGCGCCGAGCGCGCCGAGCGGTTCGTCGAAGGCGAGCAGGCGCGGCCGGCTGATCAGGGCGCGCGCCAGCGCCACGCGCTGTTTCTGGCCGCCGGACAGCACGGAAAGCCATTCTTCGGCCCGCTCGGCGAGGCCGACCGCCTCCAGCGCTGCGCGCACGCGCTGGCGGGTCTGCGGCGAACTGCGCGCAGCGCCAAGGCCGATTTCGACATTCGCCGTTATGCGCGCCCAGGGCAGCAGGCGCGGTTCCTGAAACATGACGCGGACTAACGAATTCGGCGCCTCGGCTGCGCGCGCGCCGAAGCGCAGCCGCCCTTCGCTTGGCTGATCGAGCCCCGCGATGAGGCGCAGCAAGGTGCTCTTGCCGCAGCCGCTGCGCCCGACGATGGCGACGAATTGCCCGGCGGGAACATCGAGATCGAGCCCGCGCAGGACTTTTGTCGCGCCAAACGAGCGGGCGAGCCCACGTACGGTCAAGGATACGCCGGCGGCCGACGGCTCGGCGTCGGCCTCAGGCGCGGGGGAGAGATCGGCCAGCGGCATTCGGCGCCCTCAGGGTTTGCGCGGGGCGCGCTGGAAGGCGGGATGCCAGGACAATGTGGCTTTTTCGATAAAGCGCGCCGTCGAATTCGGCGAGCTTGCCGAGAGCGGCGTAAATGAGGATCGAGAAGACGACGACGTCCGTCTGCAGGAATTCGCGCGCCTGCATGGCCATATAGCCGATGCCAGATTGCGCCGCGATGGTTTCGGCGACGATGAGCGTCAGCCACATGATTCCCAGCGCATAGCGAAGGCCGACGAGGATCGAGGGCAGCGCGCCGGGGAAGATGATGCGGGTCAAGAGGTCGCGCGGCGCAAGTCCATAGCTGCGGCCCATTTCGACAAGTTGATGATCGACATTACGTATTCCGTGCAGCGTATTGATATAAATTGGAAAAAATACGCCAAGCGCGACGAGGAACAGCTTGGCGCCTTCGTCGATGCCGAACCGCAGAATGACCAGCGGAATCAGCGCCAGATGGGGAATGTTGCGCCCAAGCCGGCCATGGCGCGCAGAAAGCTGATCCAGACATTCTGCGCCAGGGCGCCGGACAGCGCGAGCTTCCATCCGGCGACCGCCACCGCCGTCGGCGAGGGCAGGATAGCGTTGGCGAGCAGCCCGAATGAGGAGCTTGCCTGCCAGACAATGAGGAGAAGGGAGGGCAAGGCCCAGCCGACGAGGCTGATCCGCCGCAGCCTTTGGACCAGCCCGCCGGCGCGCCGATCCGGCGCCAGAACGCGCGTCGTCTCCAGCGCCGCAGGCGCATTGCTCATCAGACGTTCCTATGTCTGGGCCGCAGGGCCAGCCTCCAGCGATGCGCGCCAAGCAGGAATTAGGTCACCCCACCCTGGAGAGCCGCGTCGGCGGCGTCTCGAAAACGGCCCCCCATTTTCGAAACGATCGACCGGGAATTGCTCCCCGGGACTTCTCCCAGGATGAGGGATACGGAAATCTCCTGAAAGATCAGGAACTCGGCGTCCATTTCCAGACAATGTCGCGAACGGCGATTTGCTTCGGGATCAGTCCGAGCTTGAAAAACCGGTCGGCCCAGGCCTGCTGATTGGCGATGATCGCGTCGTTCAGCGGTTCGACGGTCAGGCTCGCGCGCTGCTTCGCTTTGACGAGGGCGTCGAGATCGACGCCGCTTGCGTCGTGGATCGCCGGCGCTAGTTCCGTGCGATGGCCGCGCGCCCAGTCGAGCTCTTTCGCCAATAGGTCGATCAGTTGCGAGAGCGCCGCTTGATAGTCCTGCGCGAAACTCTTCGAGGCGAGGAAATACTGATAGGGGTTCTCGACATCGGTATTGAACGCGATGACGCGGGCGCCGCCCTTTTCGGCGACGGCGAGATAGGGGTCCCAGACGGCCCAGGCGTCGACGCTGCCGCGCGCAAAGGCGGCGACCGCGTCGGCCGGCGGCAGATAGATCGCCTTGACGTCGCCGAACGAGAGGCCGGCCTTCTCCAGCGCGGCGACGGTGCTGTTATGCGCGCTTGACGCCTTCGCCATCCCGATGGTCTTGCCCTTGAGGTCGGCGAGCGCATGGATCGGCGAATCGGCGTGGACGACGATGCCTTCGATCAGATTGGCGGGCAGCGCGGCCACATAGACGATATTGGCGCCCGCCGCCTGCGCGAAGATCGGCGGGGCGTCGCCGGTGAAGCCGAAATCGACATTGCCGGTGGCGATCGCCTCAAGGATCGGCGGGCCGAACTGGAACTCCACCCATTTGACGCCGATTTCCTGCGCCTCGAAGGCGTCTTCAAGCGTCTGGCGCTGCTTGACGGCGAAAAGTATGCCGGCCGCCTTCTGATAGCCGATGCGGATTTCTTTCAGCTCGGCCGCGCGGGCCGGACGCGGACATATACCGGCGATTGCGGCGCTGAAGGCTGCGCCGGATCCGGATCTGAGGAAGTCTCTGCGACGCATTCTGGAATCCCTGACATGAAACCGCCGAGCCACGATGATCAGGATCGCGATGGCGCGGGACAATTATTTGTAAGTCGATAGATTTTGTCATGCCGTAAGGCGCATGAAGCGTCGCTTGGTCGCGCGCGGTCTCGCCGCCGGCCGACCGCCGACTAGAAGGCGGGATTACGCAGCGCGGGCGGCGCGCCTGACGGAGCGTCGCAAAAAACCCGGTTGCCCTCGATGCGCAGGCGTCCCGCCGCGAGGCGTTCCAGCGCGGCCGGATAGATAAGATGCTCCTGCTCCAGCACGCGCGCGGCGAGCGTTGCGGGCGTATCGCCATCCAGCACCGCCACCGCGGCTTGCGCGACGATCGGGCCTTCGTCCATGGCCGGAACGACGAAATGCACCGTGCAGCCATGGATTTTGACGCCATCGGCCAGCGCCCGCACATGCGTGTCGAGGCCGCGATAGGCCGGCAGCAGGGCCGGGTGGATGTTCAGCATCCGGCCGCGCCACTGGCCGATGAACCAGGGCGTCAGAAGCCGCATGAAGCCGGCGAGGCAGATGATCTCGATGCGGTGCAATTCGAGCAGCGCCTGCATCGAGCGCTCGAACTCTTCGCGTCCCGCATAGATCTTGTGGTCCACCGCCGCGCAGGCGACGCCATTGGCGCGGGCGTAGGCGAGGCCCGCGGCTTCCGGGCGATTCGATAGGACGAGGGCGATCTCGGCCGGAAAATCCGGAACCCGCGCGCGCTCGACGAGGGCCTGCATATTGGAGCCGCGGCCGGAAATCAGCACGGCCGTGCGCTTGCGCCGGATCTCAAAGCGCGAGCCGGCCGATAAAGCGCACGCGTTCGCCCTGCGCCGCGACGATGCGGCCGAGCGCGACCGGCGCCTCGCCCGCCGCCCGCAGGCTCTCCGACACCGCCGCCACTTCTTGCGCACCGACGACCAGCACCATGCCGATCCCGCAGTTGAACGTGCGCAGCATCTCCGCCTCGCTGATGCCGCCCGCGGCGGCGAGCCAGCCGAACACCGGCGGAACGGAAATCGCCGAGAGATCGATCTCGGCGCGAGGCGCCTTGCGGCAGCACGCGCGGAACATTGTCGGGGAAGCCGCCGCCGGTGATATGGGCGAGCGCCTTGACCCCGCCCATCGCGGCGAGAACGGAAAGGACGGGCTTCACATAGATGCGGGTCGGCGTCAGCAAAGCCTCTCCGAGCGTCCGCCCCGGCGCGAAAGGGGCCGGCGCGGAATAGCCAAGGCCGCTCTCGGCGACGATGCGGCGGACCAGCGAAAAGCCGTTGGAATGCGCGCCGGAGGAGGGCAGGCCGAGGAGGACGTCGCCCGGCCCGACGCCGGCTTTCGGCAAAAGTCCGCCGCGCTCGACGGCGCCGACCGCAAAGCCGGCGAGATCATAATCGGCGCCGGCGTAAAGGCCCGGCATTTCGGCGGTCTCGCCGCCGATCAGCGCCGCGCCGGCCTCGAGGCAGCCCGCCGCGATGCCCTTGACGACGGCGCGCGCGACCGCGCCGTCGAGCCTGCCGGTCGCGTAATAATCGAGGAAGAACAGGGGCTCGGCGCCCTGCACGATGAGATCGTTGACGCACATGGCGACGAGGTCGATGCCGATCGTGTCGTGGAGTCCCGTTTCGATCGCGATTTTGACCTTGGTGCCGACGCCGTCATTGGCGGCGACGAGGATGCGGATCGATGAAGCCCGCCGCCTTGAGGTCGAACAGCCCGCCGAAGCCGCCGATTTCGGCGTCGGCGCCGCGCCGGCGCGTCGCGCGCACCAGCGGCTTGATGGTCTCGACCAGCGCGTTGCCGGCGTCGATGTCGACGCCCGCATCGGCGTAGGTGAGCGGAGGCTTTTTCGTCATCTGGCGCCCCATGAGGATCGAGAGAGCGCTAGCGGCTCCGGCGCGGCAAAGCAAGAGCGCGACGGCGCCATGGCGAGCCGCGTCGCACGGAATCGCGCCGGGCCATTACGGGGCGCGGATCGCGCGAATGTCGAGAGGAGTCTTGGGGACTGCTATGTCCTGCCGCGTCATGAGCACGCCGCCGTAGCCGTCTGTCGAGGCCCCCGTCAGGGGCCCCGAGGGCCAGAGTTGGACGGCCCAGGGACCGCCATGCTGAAGCAGCTCGATCACCGGATCGAGCAGATCCAGCGACATGGCAAGAACGATGTAGATCTGGGCCGGGTCGCCGGTTCCGTTTGGATGCCAGAGATAGGAGGTCGGCGGGTCCTCGCCGCGATAAAAGTCTATTCGTCCGACAAACGCCTGCGCCTCGTCGAACAGGATTTGCGCCGCAATGCCCTGCATCACCGAGGCCCAGACCTCAACCGAATAGCGATCGAACGCCTTCTGCATAAACGCCCCCCTTGCGGCGCGCTTCGCCAGTAATCAACACGGACGTTTCAGCCTGTCAATTTTCGCGGGATGTTTCTAGTCGGCCCTCAATGAATTCGCTCCGCCCGTTGGGGTTTAGTCCTTCGCCATGCTAAATTGACGAATGACCTGCCGGGCCGGCCTGAGCACATAAACCGCCCTCAACGCATAAAAAGAATGAAAATCTCGCTCTTCGGCAGCCTTCCCAATCTGATTTCGCTCGGGCGTCTGCTGCTGGTCCCCGCCATCATCGCGCTGATCGCTGCGGAGCGGTGGAAGGAAGCCTTCCTTCTGTTCATCGTCGCCGGCGCCTCCGATGCGCTCGACGGATGGCTGGCGAAGACCTTTGACCTCCGCACCAGGCTCGGCGCCTATCTCGATCCTCTCGCCGACAAGGCGCTGCTTGTCTCGATCTATGTCGCGCTGGCGATCGTCGGCGCGATTCCCGCGACCATCGCCATCATCGTCGTCGCGCGCGATCTCATGATCGTCGGCGCTTTTATGGTGTCCTGGTTCCTCGACCGGCCGCTCGAGGTGAAGCCCCTCATCATATCGAAGATCAATACGCTGGCGCAGATCCTGTTCGCGGCGCTGGTCCTCGCCGTCGAGGCCTTCGGTCTCGGAAAGGGCGCCTGGTTCCAGCTTTCGCTCTATGTCGTCGCGGGTCTCGCGCTCGCCTCGCTCGGCGCCTATTTCAGCCGCTGGTTCCGGCATATGAGCGCGTGAGGACGGCTCTGTGGTAGAAGCCAGCGCGCAGCAAGCGGGCAGTGTGCGGGGACACGGACCCGCGCTCTCGATGCGGAAAGGCGATTGATGCGGCTCCAATGGCAGATCGGCTTCTGGATCGGCGCGCTCGCGCTGCTGATCCTGCTGCTGTGGCTGTTCAGCGGCGTGCTTTTGCCTTTCGCGGCGGCGATGGCGCTCTCCTATCTGCTCAACCCGGTCGCCGACCGGCTGGAGCGGCTTGGCCTCAGCCGGCTTGGCGCCGTGCTGCTGATCATGGCCGGCTTCGCCGTCGTCCTCGTTCTGATCCTCGTCCTGATCATGCCCGTGTTCTGGCGCCAGCTGGCGAGCTTCCTCGACGCTTTGCCGTCCTACGCCGTCAAGATCGAGGACCTGGTCACGGACTTCAGCGTGCGCGTCGCCAATGATCATGGCGCGACGCTTCTTGAAAAGCTCGGCTTCGGCAAGGCGGCGTCGGCGGACCTGCGTAACTCAACCACTGAACTCGTAAATCAGGCGGCGCAATGGGGCGGCGGTTTCGTGAAATCGATCTGGAGCAGCGGCGCCGCGCTGATCGGACTGCTCTCGCTGCTGGTGCTGACCCCGGTCGTCACATTCTATATGCTGCTCGACTGGGAGAAGATGGTCGCGACAGTCGATAGTCTTGTGCCTTTGCGCCATCGCCGCACCGTGCGCGAACTGGCGCGCGAGATCGACGCCGCCATGGCCGGCTTCCTGCGCGGCCAATCCCTCGTATGCCTCTTTCTTGGCGTCTGGTATGGCGTCGGGCTGTCGCTGATCGGTCTCAACTACGGCCTACTCATCGGCATTTCCGCCGGGTTTTTAAGTTTTATTCCCTATGTCGGCTCGCTGACCGCGCTGGTTCTGTCGGCGATCGTCGCCATCGTGCAGGGCTGGCCGGAATGGCGGCTGCTCGCCACGGCGCTCGGCGTCGTCTTCGCCGGCCAATTTCTCGAAGGCAATGTGCTGTCGCCAAAACTCGTCGGCGGATCGGTCGGCCTCCACCCCGTCTGGCTGATCTTCGCCCTGCTGGCGTTCGGCTCGCTATTCGGCTTCACCGGCCTCATCGTCGCCGTGCCGCTCGCCGCCGCCGTGGGCGTGATCCTGCGTTTCGCAGTCAAACGCTATCGCGAAAGCGAGCTCTTTACGGCGACGGACGCGCCCGGACCGGGATCGGCAATCCTGATCGAGGCCGCGCCGATCGGCGCCGACGAGCGCGGCTGAGATGGCGGGGTCCGGCGAAGGGAAAGAGCGCAAGGCGGACGACGCGCCCCAGGCCCGCCAGTTGCCGCTGGACCTGCCCTTCGCGCCCGGCCTCGGACGCGAGGATTTCCTCGTCTCGTCTTCGAACGAGCAGGCCTATGCGACGATCGAGCGCTGGCCCGCCTGGCCAGATCCGGCGCTCGTCCTTCTCGGACCGGCCGGCGCCGGAAAGACCCATCTCGGCGCGATCTGGGCCGCCGCGGCGCGGGCCGACATCCGCGCCGCCGCCGCATTGGAGGGCGCCGATATCGAGGCGCTCGCGCGGGGGCCTCTGCTGCTCGAAGATCTGGACGAAGCCGGGCGGCGCGTCGAGACGCAGCTCTTTCATCTGCTCAATCTGACCCGCGAGCGCGGCGCTTTTCTGGTCCTGACTGCGCGGCGCCCGCCCGACGCCTGGGGTCTTGGCATTGCCGATCTTCTGTCGCGTCTACGGCTTGCGCCGTCGGTCGAGATCGGCGCGCCGGACGACGCCCTGATGCGGGCCGTCCTCGTCAAGCTTCTGGTCGATCGCCAGCTCGTGGTCGACACACGCGTCGTCGATGACGCGGCCTTGCGCCTCGACAGGTCGCTCGAAGCCGCGCGCCGGTTCGTCGACGCGCTCGACAGGGAAGCGCTCTCACGGCAAAGCCGGATCACGCGGCGGATGGCGGCCGGTGTCCTGCGCGCGCTGTCGAACGGGGCGGACAGCGAGGATTCGGGCGCGGACGAGGACGCCTGAAGCTGGATTTAGCGAGCGCTACGGTCCGACGTAGCGAATCTTGTTGCCGCGCGGGTCGGTGATCATCTGGCCGGCGGCGGGCGCGCTATCGGCGACGGAGCGGCCGGAAACAACCGCCGCCTCGGCGCCGGCCGCACCGGAATCGATGAAGAGCAAAGCGCTCCGCTCCGTTTTGGAGAGCCCCTCGACATCGGCGATCTTGGCGAAGTCGTCCTCGCTATGATGCGAGCCAGGGTCGCCCGTGAAAATCCGGATGCCGTCCGCCGTCATCACGACGTCGCCGTTTCTGAGGCTGCCGTCGTCCATCAGACCGACCACGGGGGCGGCGTGGGCGCCGCGGCCGCCCTGGGACGGATGCAGCCGCGCTACGAGATTATGCGGATGATGGACCGCCTCTCTTCTCTTTTTCGGGTAGGGCCGCGGTGCGTATTGCTCGGTGTAGGCCGGTTGCGCTGGATGGAAAGGCGCGAAAAGGAAATCGAAAAATCCCGCGTTGGCCGCGCTGAACGGAACCGTCAGCGCGAGGCAGGCGATCATCGCAAAACTCGCTGCGCGTCCAATTCCCAACGCCGAAAATCTTTGGCTTTTCATGAAAACTCCCCGCTGCGTCCCGCGCGGCATTAAACGGGCCGCGATCAGGCCGCCCCGAAATTGCCGCATTTCATATCACGACGCCGAAGCTTAAGACAAGCTTAAGGCAAGCGGCGCCAGCGAAATCACATTTGCCGCGCCAGCCGTTCGAATTCTGTCCGCACGGTCGTCGCGCCATAGGTTCGTTCCAGGCGGCGCACGGTGAAATGGCCGCGCGCCAGCGTCTGGAAATGATCGAGGAAGGCGTAGTTGATCGCCGCGCCGCTCGCGGCGCCAATCAGCGGCACGCTTTGCGCGGCGAGCTTTTGCGAAACCACGACGCCGAAGCGCGCGCTGACCTGCGCGATGAAGCGGACGAGCAGGGGCGACGCCCTTTCGGCGAGGCCCCGGTCGAGCAGATGACGGGCGGCTTCGCTGACCGATTTGGCGAGCAGGGCGCGCAGCGCGAAATAGCCTGTCTCCAGCGCGCCGCCGCGCTCGATCCCCGCCGCCCCGGCGTTGGCGCCGAGCGCGAACACCTCAAGGCAGGCGAGCGCGACCTCGGGGTCGCCGAGATCTTCGCCTTCGCCCTTCGCGATGTCGGCGATCGAACGCAGCATGACGGTCGTCGTAAATGGAATTTCGACGGAGAGGCCAGCGAGGCCGAAAGCGCCCCCCGCGGCGCCGGCCATGGTCGCCACCGACTTGTGCAATCGCCGCCGGTCGCGAACGGAGCGGTCCGCGAGGCTTCGCAGGGCAAGGCCCATCGCGCCTCGCAGCGCCGCCTCGGTCGCCTTGTTGACCGTCTCGGCGATCGGCGCGGGAACCATCAGCCCGACGAAGCCGATCTGGCGTCCGATCAGCGCGGTGAGCCGCATGGCGAGACTCTCGCGACGCAGTTCGCCGATGGCGCGCAGCAGCGCGGCCTCGTCGTCCGGCGAGAGCGCCCAAAGCGCGGGCAACGGTGCGGGGACAAAGCCGCCGGGGGCCGGGAAGTCGATGTTGGTCGGCGAGCTCAACGCGATGCCTCGTTAACAATGTTTAAATATCGCGACGGTGGGGAACAAGCTTGAGGTTGACGCGTTATTAGGCCGGAGTTAACGCATTGGAAACGATTTAGGCGCGATTTGGTTCACCTCAGCCCAAGTTTAACCATAGATAACGCCTGCGGCGCCCTGCGCAAGGGGCGGCCGCTACGCGCATTCGAACGAAGTTTCCCTAGCATTAGGCGTGGTCTCCAGAAGAGTAGATTAAGCAACGACCTGTTTTGGTCGCGCGGTGACGCGGTAAAGATAAAATCTTAGCGTCATGTTTAGGCGCGAACAAAGCCGCCGCTGCGAAAACTTCTGACACGATATTGGAGACGCGAAAATGGTCGGATGGATGGCGAAATCAAGGCAGGCGGCGAGCGTCGTTGCATCCGCCGCGATCGCAGTCCTCTTTTTGTCGGCCGCGCACGCCGCGCCTCTGCCGCCCGCTTCCTTCGAGCCTGTCACCGACGTCACCAGGGTTCCTTTCGGCTGGGCCGATTTCTGCCGCCGCTATCAGGGCGAATGCGACGTCGGCCAGCTCCAGCCGGTCGATATCGTCGCCACGCCAAAAACCATGAAGGAACTGGAGCGCGTCAATAAATGGGTTAATGCGCATATTCAGCCCATGACCGATATGGAGCATCAGGGCGTCATCAGCCAGTGGGACTATCCGACTGACGGCAAGGGCGATTGCGATGAATTCGCAATGCTGAAGCGCAAGATCCTTCTCCAGGAAGGATTTCCGCGCCAGGCCCTGCTGATGACCATCGTCAAGGCCGGCGATGAAGGCCATGCGATATTGACCGTTTCGACGACCGCCGGAGATTATATTCTCGACAATCTGACCGACGAAATGAAGCTGTGGCACCGCACCGGCTATCGCTTCGTCAAGCGCCAGGCCCAGAGCAACCAGAATGTGTGGCTCCAGATCGGCGAACCGACCACTGGGCCTGAATACACGTCGCGGCCCTGAGCGAACGGGCGCCGGTCTTCCTGAAGCTGGATGAAGGGAAAGCGGAGCGCGCTTTTCGGCCCGCTTCCTGCGCTGAATTTTTGAAATCGATCGCGTCGGCAATTTCGGATCAATTTAATGCACTGATCTAAAACGTCATCTTGAGGCCGCCATAGAGCGAAATCGGCTGCAAGGGCGTCAGCGAACGCGGATCGGTGTAAGGCACGCCATTGGCGATCTGGGCGTCGCTCGTCGTATCGAAAAACGTGCCAAACGACGCATTCCGATTGTTGAACAGATTATTGACCATGCCAAAAATCTGGATGTTGTCGGCGAGTTGGTAAGAGGCGTGAATATTCGCCGTCCAGTAGAGCGGCAGTTGCGGATACTGGTTTGAATTGTCGCCGATCAAATACTGGCTGCCGACGATCAGCACGTCGAGGCCGGCCCTGAATTTCGACGTGAAGGCGTATTCGCCGCCGAATTTCAGCGTGTTGCGCGGAACCCCTGGAATGTTGTCGCCAGGCCTCACCAGCACATTGCCGCTGGCGTCGGCGAAGGGGCTGTTTGGCGATGCGATCTCGCCGGTGAAGCGATAGGTCGCATCGACGAGGGCGTAGTTGATATAGGCGGTGAGGTCGCCCTTCTGGAACTGCAGCGAGGCCTCGACGCCTTGCCGCAGGGTGGCCGGAACGTTTGCGAAATAGCCTTGCCCCGTGATCGTGCTCGCCAGCGAGATGATGTCGTTCGTATTCAGCGTGTGGTAGACGCCGGCTTTCCAGGTGATCTTGCCGTCGTCGAGCACGGCGCTTGAGCCGCGCAGCCCCGCCTCGATCGTATGCGAGACGACCTGGTTCAGCGGCGGATCGCCGACGAGAAAATTTCCAATCAGGCAGGGATGCAGCGGATTGGCGCAATCGGATTCGAGCGGGGTCGGCGCGCGGTTCGCTTCCGAGTAGCCGCCATAGGCCGAAATCCAGGGCTGGATCTGATAGGTGAGGCCAACGACCGGATTGATGCGGTCGAAATTATTCGAGGCGGTGAGCTCCGGCTCAAAGCCGCCGCTTGCGTCCTGCGTATCAATGTTGGCGATATTCAACCTCCCGCCGGCGGTCGCCGCGAGCTCGGGGGTGATGTTGAAGGTGTCGAGGGCGAAGACGCCATAATAGGTCGTGGTGCCGGTCAGATAGGTCGGCACATAACCAATGCCGCCAGCGGTGTAGATGAGCGATCCGGAGCCGGGAAACGACCCGTCGGGCGTCACGATCAGATTGGGTTCGATGTTGCCGAGCGTGCTGTTGGCGCTGAAGCTGAAGAAGCTGCGATCGATGCTGCCGCCGAGCACGAAATTATTGTCGTGATCGAAGATCTTCTCCTTGTCCGTCGCCTGCAGCGTCGTGCCGGCCGAAGTCGAGTAGGTCGTGGTGCGATCGATGGTGCCGTAGACGGCGCTGCCAGAGGCCGGGATGGGATTGCCGTTCTTGTCGAGAATGACGAAGGCGGCGCCATTGGTCACTGAAGGGAAATCGCTGTTCTGCAGGCAAAGAAAGCCGGCGAATCCGGCCGGGTCGTCATTCAGCCCGCAGTCCTGAATGTCAGAATCATTGCCGTCGGAGTGCTTTTGCTGGAAGTTGCGCAGATAGAAATTGGAACCGATCTGCCAGTTCTTGTTGACGTCGAATTTGCCGGTGAGGGCGACCGAGCCCGCCTGATTTTCGGTCGATTGCGGCGACGTGAAAACGCTGGAGAGGCTTTGGCTCAGCAAATTGAACGGCGTCGGGCCGATGACGCCGAGGTTTGAGGTCGCGCCATTGGCGATGAAATGCAGCTCGGCGTCCTGCGTCCGGTAGCCGAGATCGCCATAGGCGCGCACCACCGTCGAGGGCGAGAAATAGCGCCAGCCGCCGTCATGCGCGGCGTCAGTGGTGACATAGATGCTGTAATTGTCGACCTGCTTGCCATATTCGAAATAGCCTGAAATGCGGCCATAGGAGCCGCCCAGAATCTGCGCTTCGGTGCCCTGCCAGTTGAAGCCGTTTTTCATCTCGATGCTGATCGCTCCGCCAAGCGCGTTGAGGCCGAAGATCGGATTGGCGGTGAAAATGTCGGTGCGCGCGATCGCCTGCGGCGGCACCAGATCCCAATTGACGCTGTCGCCGAACGGCTCATTGATGCGGATGCCATTCTGATAGACGGCGATCCCTTGCGGCGTGCCCACCACGGGCGAAGCGTAAAAGCCGCGATACTGCAGTTCCTGCGAGAACGGGTTGCCGTTGACGTCGTCGACGAAGATGCCCGGGACATACTGTTGCAGCGCGTCGGTGACGTTGGGCGAGCGCGTGCGCGCGAATTGCTCCGGCGTCACCGTCTGCACCATGCTCGGGAAGCTGTTGACGTCCTGGCCGCCGCCGCTGGCGAGCGGCGTCGTCGAGATCACGTCGACTTCGGGCAGGGCGACGACATTCGAGTCGGCGGATTGCGCCAACGCCCCGCCGAGACCAAACGGCGCAATGCTGGCGGCGAGCACCAAGCTTTTCGATAACACAGACCGCACGCGCCCCACTCCCTCGATCGCCCATGCCGCCATCGGAAACCACGGAGAAGGTTAGATTTCTGCCTCTTTCGTCACAAGCATTTTACCGCTGCGACCCGGCGAAATGCTACCAACTGTTGCCGATTTACTTCACAGCGAGGAAGTATTCATGGCTGCGCGTGGAAAAGTCCACGAAGTACTGCAAGGCCACGCCTTCCGGCGCACGGCCGGGCGCCCGTCTGCTCAGCCGACCTGGCTCGATTTCGGCTATGTCGCCTTCGTCCACGGACTGTTTGGCGGGCTTCAGCTTAACCGGCCGCAGCAGAAACATCGGCACATGATCGCCCATTCCGACGACCGGCGATTCATCGCTGTGGCGGGCGTCTTCGCGGCTCTCCTGGCGACCGCGGGGCTTGTGCTCTTTGTCGGGCGAAGGCGCCGCAGGTTTGGCCGCGACGGGCCGCGCCGCAGTCGCCGCCTGATGGTCAGCGCGCGCGCGGCCCTCGCTTCCATCCCTGCGCCGCGAGCGGCGGGGCTCGCCGGGTTCGGCCTCGCCTGATGCCGCTTCGCCGGATTTTGCGCGGCGATGCGACGCCTCGTCGCGATGGGGCGCCGCGCCGCGCCGCGACGGGCCGCGCTCGCGATGCGGCGCGCTCTCCGCTTCGCCATCCTCCTTGAGGTCCGCGATGTTTTCGCCGCCGATCCAGTCGATCTTGCGGGCGATCAGCTTTTCGATCTCGGCGATATGCTTCTGATCGGCGTGGGTGACGATGGAGATGGCGACGCCGCTCTTGCCGGCCCGGCCGGTGCGGCCGATGCGGTGGACATAATCCTCGGCATGGGTCGGAACGTCGAAATTGAAGACATGACTGACGTCGGGAATGTCGAGGCCGCGCGCGGCGACGTCGGAGCAGACGATCAGCGCCGTCTCGCCCGACTTAAACGCGTCGAGCGCGGCCATGCGGGCGCGCTGGTCGAGATCGCCATGCAGGGCGCCGGCGTTGAAGCCATGCTTCTGCAGCGATTTGTGCAGCAGCGCGACATCGCGCTTGCGGTTGCAGAAGATGATTGCATTCTTGAAGTCGGCGGCGTCGCGTATGAGCCGGCGCAGCGTTTCGCGCTTGGCGGGGCCCGGCCCCGAGGCGACGAGCCCCTGCGTGATGGTCGTCGCCGTCGAGGCCGCGCGCGCGACTTCGATCCGCACCGGATTATGCAGAAACGTCTCCGTGAGGCGGGTGATTTCCGGCGGCATAGTGGCCGAGAAGAACAAGGTCTGCCGCGTGAACGGCACCAGCTTGCAGATGCGCTCAATGTCCGGAATGAAGCCCATGTCGAGCATGCGGTCGGCTTCGTCGATGACCAGAATCTCGATCCCCGTCAGCAGCAGCTTGCCGCGCTCGGCGAAATCGAGCAGGCGCCCGGGCGTTGCGATCAGCACGTCGGCGCCGCGCATGATCTTGGTTTCCTGGTCGCCGAAGGAGACGCCGCCGATCAGCAGCGCGACATTGAGCTTGTGGTTGACGCCATAGCGCGCAAAGCTCTCTTCGACCTGCGCGGCGAGTTCGCGCGTCGGCTCCAAGATGAGCGTGCGCGGCATGCGCGCCCTGGCGCGACCCTGCTCCAGCCGCGATAGCATCGGCAGCGTGAAGGCGGCCGTCTTGCCCGTGCCGGTCTGGGCGATCCCCAGCACGTCGCGGCCGGTGAGCACATAAGGGATCGCCTGGGCTTGAATCGGCGTCGGCGTCGTATAGCCGGAAGCTATGACCGCTTGCAGCACTTTCTCGCTGAGGCCGAGATCGTTAAATGTCATTTAGGTCCTGAAACGGGCTTGCTGGTCGGTGAATCGAGGCCTCAAACCCGCCAGCAAGGAGGAAAGTTTTAGGCTGTGAGCCGGCGAATCACGGTTGGCCGCAAGACCGGTGGACTGATGCGCCAAGCGCTGAGCCACGGTATTCGCCAGATGCGGCTACGCCATACGACAAACGTTCGAGCGTCGTCGATAAATACTCTTGCCTCAAAACCTTGCTCGAAGCAACGAAATTACAGAATCGGCCCACGCGCTGTGCGAAGGCCCGCCGTGCTTCGCCGCGCGATCGACCCGCGCCGTCTTTGATTGACCGCAGCAATTCGGCGCAATTCGCGCCGGACGCCGCTCAAGGGGCGGCGAGTCGCGCGTTTTGTCTGGCCGGCGGCGACATCAGCTTCATCAGGCCGAAGATGACGAGCAGCGTCGTCAGATAGGCGAGCGCCTGCAATTGCGTCGGCCTGTCGGTATAGCCGAGCAGCGTATGCAAGACTCGGCCCGGCAGGCTGCTCACCGGCAGCAGCATCGAGGTGTTCCACAACGTGCGGCTAAGGCTCGTCGCAATGTCGGCCTGTTCGAGAAAGGCGATGCATTGCGCCGCCATGCCGGCCGCCATGAAGGCGATGAGCAGGCTCGTGACTCGGAACAGATAGCGCGGCGGAATGATCAAAAGCCCGGTATAGGTCAGGACGCAGATGCCAACCCCGAGCAGGAGGCCGAGCACGCCGCCGAGAAAAAGGCTCGCGCCCGAGTCATGGCTGGCGATCACGACGCCATAGAGGAACAGCACGACTTCGGAGCCTTCGCGCAGAATGGCGATGCCGACGACGACCGAAAGCGCCATCAGCGAGCGCGACCCCGAGGTGACCTCGCCGCCGACGCGGCGCAGCTCAGCGCTGAGTTCGCGCCCGTGCCGCGCCATCCAGACATTGTGCCAGGTCAGCATCACGACGGCGAGGGCGAGAATCGCGGCGTTGAACAGTTCCTGTCCGACGCCCTCGAACGCGTCCGACAGCAGGCCGGCGAAAATGGCGACGAGCCCGGCGCCGAGAAGCCCGGCGGCGACGCCGCCCCAGATGTATGGCATGCGCCCCGGCATCGATTTGGTCACCGCGAGGACGATGCCGACGATCAGGCCGGCTTCGATCACTTCCCGCAGAACGATGATAAGAGCGCCGATCACGCCGAACTCCTTTGCGCCGCGCGGCGCATTGACTGCAAATCGAGACAGCGCGGCTTCAAGGGACGCTGCGAGGATTAGGCATCGAATCCTATACCAGACCCTCGCACGCTTCAATCGCAGAGCGCTTTTTTAGAATGAATACAAAGCGCTGTCCGATCGGACGCGGCTTCGTCTCACTTCGGCCGCTCGGCCTCGCGTTCGCGCAGCGCGGCCCAGAACCTGCGCCGGTCCGAGCGGCGCAGCACGTCGAAGGGAACCACGCGATTGATCAGCTCAGAGCCGAGCAGGCGTACAAGATCGCCGGCGCTGGCGACCGGAACGCCGTCGACGGCGAGCAAAATGTCGCCGGTGAGCAGGCCCGCGTGGTCGGCCGGACTGTTCGGCTCGACCGAGCTGATGACGGCGCCGCGAGTCTGCTCCAGCCCCAGCCGCAGCGCGATGCGGCGCGGCAGCACGATGGTGCCGGCGCCGACGCCGAGATAAGCGCGCCGCACGCGGCCATGGGCGATGAGCTCGCCGAGCACGAAGCGGGCGGTGTTCGAGGCGACCGCGAAGCATATGCCTTGCGCGCCGCCGATGATCGCGGTGTTGATGCCGACGATCTCGCCGTTGGAGGCGACGAGCGGTCCGCCCGAATTGCCGGGATTGAGCGCCGCATCGGTCTGGATCACGTCGTCGATCAGGCGCCCGTTGGTTGAGCGCAGCGAGCGCCCCAGAGCCGAGATGACGCCGGCCGTCACGGTCGAGTCGAATCCGAGCGGATTGCCGATCGCGATGGCGATCTCGCCGGGCCTCAAGCGCTTCGAATCGCCAAGCTTCGCCGCCGGAAGGGTCGTGCTTTCGTCGATCCGCACCAGCGCGAGATCGGTATCGGGATCATCGCCGAGGACGCGCCCCGAAAGGCTGCGCCCATCAAGCGTTGCGACCTCGGCGCGGCGCGCGCCCTGCACAACGTGGCTGTTGGTCAGGATCAGGCCATCCGGCGAGACGATGACGCCGGAGCCCGATCCGCCGCGGCTGCCGTCGCCGCGCCGGATATCGAGACGAACGACGCTCGGCCCGACCATGTCGACGGCCCGCGTGACGGTTTGCGAGTAGGCATCCAGCAGAGCGTCGTCGCCGGGCGTCGCGTCTTGCGGAGGAGTGGCTGAGGTCTCGGGCTCGCTGCCAGGCGCGTTCTGCCCCTCGTCCAGAATGAAAGTGTGAAAAGGCTCCATCATTTGTGAAATCCTCAATGTTGAGGCAAATATGGAGCGGATTTTCGTGTCTTAAAGAGGCGGGCCGCCGACGCTGGAATGACGCCCGGCCGGTCGCGGCGCTTTCACGCAAAGACCTGCCGGGCCGCGAGCCGAGCTGGTCCCGCCGGGTCATGCGCCGGCAGGACGATCGTCGGCTCGCTGGCGGCGAAGGTCTTGATGGCCCGCAGCGTCGCCTCCGAAACGGCCGGGTCGTAAGTGACGCCGTCGGCCTTTTCGGCGCGAAGGTTTGCTTCGTCATAGGTGGCGTCGCCGGCGAAAAAATAGGTGATGTCGTCGGCGCGGACGACGACTGACACATGGCCCTTGGCGTGGCCGGGCGTCGGCACGAGAAAGATGCGGCCGTCCTTGGTGATCGAATGGGACGACGGGAACGGTCCGACCGGCGGCCCGTCCAGCTCCACCAGATCCGGCTTCAGCCAGATCGGCCAGCGCTGCGGCAGGCAACCCAATAGGCTTCCTTTAAAACCGCGATAGAAATCATAACCCTCGCGCGTGGCGATGATGCGGTTATGCGGAAAATGGTCGAGGCCGCCGGTATGGTCGTGGTGAAAATGCGTGAGAATGACCGCGGCGATATCGCGCGCTGGATCAAGCCCCATTGCCTGCAGCCGCGGCCCGATCTCCTCGAACGGCGCGACCTTGATGACGACTTCCTTGGTCAAGAACAAATTCCACCGCGGCAAATAGCCCGGCACGGAGTTGCGCCATGTGTCGCCCGTATCGACCAGGAACCGCGCCTCCGGGTGATCGATCAGGAACGATAAAATCGGCAGCGGTTCGACCCAGTTTCTGTCGCGGAAGATATCGACCTTGCGCGCGATTGCTCCACGGCCATCCAGGCCCGTCCGCTGCGCCGTCTTCATCTGCGCGGTTCCCGTCTGAATCGGCGTGATCTTGATCATGCTTGAATCCTTTGAGATTGTGCATCAAGAAAAAGAACGATCGTTCGTTTTTAGCGTAGGGGCGAGATCTTGTAAAGAACGATCGTTCGTTTTAAATGAGGGAATGCCAATCATTTCTGACGAGCGTCGCGCCGAGCGCCGCGCTCAAATTCTCGACGCGGCCCGGGTCTGCTTTCAGAGGGAAGGCCTACACGCGACGACGATGGACGATATTATCCGGGCCTCCGCGCTCTCGGCGGGAGCGGTCTATAGCTATTTTAAAAGCAAAGACGAACTGATCCATGCGGCGGTCGCGACCTCGCTGTCAGGCCTGCAAGGCCTGTTGCAGCCCGTTTTCCAGCGCGAGCCCCTGCCGCCGCCGGACGAACTGCTGCGGGAAATCACCGCGGAGATCGAAAGGTTCTCAGCGCGGGACGGGTTCGACCTGAAGCGCATCGCGCTTCTCGGCTGGGCGGAGGCGCAGCGCAACGAGCAGCTCCGCATGCTCATGCGCGGCTTTTATGTCGCCTTCCGGGAGCAGCTTTCGCGAGCGGCTGCGGGTTGGCGGCGCCTTGGCGTAATCGGCGCGACGACCGACCCGGAGGACGTCGCGAAGGCGTTCCTGGCCCTTGTCGTCGGCTTCGTCGTCGAAGCCGCCATCGTCGGCGACGTCGGGCCGGACTCGATTGGCCGCGGACTTCGCGGTCTAAGGGCGCATCCCACGAAGAAAGCCGTGAGACGGCGTCCATCGCAGCTGGCGCGTGCCTCGCCGAGCGCGCCGAGCCTGCGCTGACCCTCTGAGGCGCGCTTTCACTGCGCAGCCGGCATGCCGGCGTAGTAGATCGGCAGGCGATGCGCCTCCTCCGGCGTCAACCGATGCGCGATGGCGCGCATGCGCTCAAAGAGGTCGTTGTGGCGCTCACGGGCGGCGAAATTCTTGAGCTGCAGTTCCAGATATGGGGCGGTTTGGCCGAGCAGGAGCGGCGCGCCTTCCGGACCGCTGCGGCTTTGGCCATGGCATGAGTCGCAGGACGGTATGGCGCGCGCCGGATCGCCGATCCGCGCCATTCTGACGATGTTGAGGTCGACGCCCGAAGCCGCGGCCATCAAGTCGGCCGGCTTCTGTGCGGCGTAATAGGCCGCGGCGTCGGCCATCTGTTGTTCATTCAGCTGCTCGGCGACGGGTCCCATGATGTCCGACTTGCGGTCGCCCGCATGAAAATCGCGCAGCTGCTTGTAGATCGCGGCCTCCGTCTGTCCGGCGAGATTTGGAAATTGTGTCGGGTCGACCGATTTGCCGTCCAGCCCGTGGCAGGCCGAGCAGACGTCCTTGGCGAGGGCTGCGCCGCGCGCCGCGCTGGCGTCCGCCAGAAGTCCGCGCGTCTGCGCCGTCCAGGCGACCTGTGAGGCCGGCGCGCTGACCGGGCCGATGGGCGGCGGCGGGATCGCGCCGTATCCCGGAACGCCGAGCGCCCGGCAGAACGCGGCGAACCGGCTAAGGTTGCCCTGGTCCCGCGAGGGCAAGACGACGAAGCCGAGGACCAGGCTGACGGCGACAAAGCACCCGACGAAGACGCTGCTCCACAGGCGCCACGACCTGTCGACGCTCGCGGGAACCGGGGCCGGAATTGGAGGAGGAGCGGCGGACATCGCAATCAGCCTCCGAGATCGACGCGATGGACCAGCGCGGCGGGCGACTTGGTGATGAAAAATTGCGCCAGCGGATAGCCGAACGCCGTGACCATCAGGAAGAGGATGATCCAATTGCAGAGCGCGAAGCCGTTCAGCGCGCTCGGCACGCGCTCCGGCGGATTGACCGCTACGGCGTAATGCATCTGCCGGTCGGTTTCAGGCGCGCCGCGATAGAGGGTCGCGAGGTTCCACACGAAGAGAAGGCCGCCGGCGAGCAGAATGAAGCCCCCGATCATCGAGACGATGGTCCACGGCTGCCAATAAGCGATCGCCGGGTTGGAGAAATCGAAAGTTGCGACCCTGCGCGGTTGGCCCTCCAGACCGAGGAAGTGCCACGGGAAGGTGGTGATGATCATGCCGACGAACCACAGCCAAAGCTGATGGTGAATGGGCCGCAGCGACAGCGGCTTGCGTCCGACCAGCTTCGGCCAGAACTCATAGGCGATGGCGAAATACATGATCACCACGGAGCCGCCATAGATCAGATGGAAATGGGCCGTCACCCAGGAGGTATTATGCACCATGGCGTTCATGCCGTACGACATGTTGATCAGGCCGCCGAAGCCGCCGACGCCGAGCAGCAAGAAACTAAGGCCGGTCGCCAGCACCATCGGCCGGTCCCAGGGCAGCGCCGCGATCCAGCCGAACAGGCCGCGGCCGCCGCGCAGCCGCCCGGCGATCTCCATCGAGGCGCTGATGGTGAAGATCGTCAGCAAGGTCGGGATGGTGACGAGCGCCGTCAACATCGTCTGCAGGAATTTAAAGCCGCTCCCGTGCTGCGGATCCATGAACAGATGGTGCATCCCGACGGGAAGCGAATAAATCACGAGGAGCAGGAAACTGAGCCGGCCCATCATGTCGCTGTAAAGCCGCCCGCCGGCGGCCCGCGGCGCCATCGTATAGAAGGCGATATAGGCGGGCAGCAGCCAGAAATAGACGATCGGATGCAGCGTCCAGCCGAACAGCGTCCGCGCAAGGCCGGCGTCGATGGTCTGCGTCCAGCCGAGCGAGGCCGGGATAATCTGGAACAAAACCTCGACGGCGACGCCGGCCGTGGTCCACAGCCATAGAAACGCGTTGGCGACATTGCCGAACATGACGAGCGGCACCGGCTCGCCGGGGTGCGCCTTCTTCCATTCCGCCATCGCCCAGATCATCTGCGCGACCCAGCACCACGACCCGACGACGACGAGAACGACGCCGAGATAGTAGAAGACGCTGCCGGTCAACGGCGGATAGAAGGTGTAGAGGACGGTGGCTTTGCCACTCAGCACCGTCCCCGCCGCCATCACGGCGCCGACGATGGCGAGCCAGAAGCCGAGCCAGGCGAGGCGCATGCTGGGCAACGGCCTGTCGAGCGAGGTCACGGCCACGAAATAGCCGAATCCCATGATGAAGAGCGTTGGCATGACATAGGCCATGATCGTGCCATGCAGAGTCACCGACGCGAAATAATCCTCCGGCGAGGTGAAGGGGGGATTGACCCCGCTGCGCACCGTCATCTGCCAGGCGCCCAGCAGGATGGCGATGGCGAAGGTCGCGAATGCCGCCACGAAATGGGCGAGGACCAGGGGCTCAATGCGATATTTCACAGCTCGCCCTCCCGTTCACATCGTTGCGCCACTCATTTTGCGGGATGACGCGGACGACGCTCCACATCTCGCTGTGGCCGAGGCCGCAATATTCGTGGCACGGCATCAGATGATCGCCGGCGCTTTTGAACACCGTGCGCACCTGGGAGACATAGCCGGGGACGACCATCGTGTTGGCGTTGGTCCCGGCGATGATGAAGCCGTGGATCACGTCAGGACTGGTGATGCGCACCGTTACCAGCCGGCCTTGGGGCACCGGGATGCAACGTGGAACGAAGGCGAATTGCGCCGCGATCATCCGCACCGTCACCGAACCATCCGGATTGACCTGTGCGCCGAGATTGCTTTCGGCGAATTCCTTGTTCTGGCCAAGCGTCGTCGGTTCGATGGTCTCGACATGGCTCGGTGGATGCATCGCCATCGCAAAACTCGAAACGACGATAACCACGACGATGAGCGCTACCGAGCCGACGACGATGGAGGCCCAATGCAGCTCCGATTTGAGCGTGTCGTGTTCGGCCACGGCGAAGACCTCCTCAAGAGACCGCGCCGCGCGGCAGGAAAATCAGGAAGTAGACAAGGAGGTAGCCCAGCACCAGCAGTGCGAGCGCGGTTCCGGCGAGGGCCAGCGCGCCCTTTGGGGCGATCTCGAGCGCCCGCTCCAACTCGGCTTCGCTGACGGACTCATAGGCCTCGGGACGACCCTGCGAGGTCCGATCGGAGTTTGCCATGCGCCCCTCCCGACTGTGGTCCGCTTCAGCCCGGAACTTGCCGGGAGGCATCGCGTCCAGCCCTAACTTAGCACGATCCGGCGATTGAGGCAGCCGACGCGATCGAGTTTTTTAGAAATTTGAGCCGCGCCCGGGGCGGATAGTTTGCAGCGCCGCCGCCGGGACGCGGGCGCCGGTTCCAGGCTTTCTCAATAGCCGGGGCTGGCGATCATCCGCGTCCCGCTGGTCGATTTGGCTAGAATGATATTGTCGAGAAACTGGCGCGCGCTATTGGCCCAGGTGAAGGTCAGCGCATGGGCGCGCGCCTTTTCGCGCGGGATGTCGAGCGCCTGAAGGCAGGCGGCGCGCAAATCCTCGTCGAGAATGCCGGCCCCGCTGTCGCCGATGACGTCGAGCGGGCCCGCCACCGGCAGGGCGGCGACAGGCAGACCGCAGGCGAGCGCTTCGAGCAGCACCATGCCGAAGGTGTCGGTGCGGCTCGGAAACACGAACACGTCCGAGGAGGCGTAATGCACGGCGAGGGCGTCGCTGGTCTTCGAGCCGACGAAATGAGCGTTGGGATAGGCGGCCTCAAGCCCGCGGCGCGAGGGTCCGTCGCCGACGATCACCTTCGATCCGGGCAGGTCGAGCGCCAGAAAGCTCTCGACGTTCTTCTCTGGCGCGAGGCGTCCCGCATAAAGAAAAATCGGCCGCGGCAGGTCGATCGACGACGCCTTGGAGGGCGCGAAGGTGCTGTGATCGACGCCGCGCGACCAGTGCATCAGGCGCTGGAAGCCGCGGCTCTGCAGATCGTTGGCGATCGAGGACGTCGACACCATGACGCCGGAGCCGGCGTTGTGAAAGCGGCGCAGCACCGCATAGGTGATGGCTTCCGGCAGGCGCGTGCGCGCCGCGATATATTCGGGAAAGCGCGTGTGATAGCTCGTCGTGAAGGGGCGCTTCGCGCGCAGGCAATAGCGCCGCGCGGCATAGCCGACCGGACCTTCCGTCGCGATGTGGATATGATCGATCGCGGCGCCGTCCAGCCGTTTGCGCACCGCGCCGGCGGTGGCGAGGGCGAGCCTGATCTCGGCGTAAGTCGGCAGCGGAATCGAGGCGAAGCCCTGCGGCGTCAGAAACTCGATCTCGGCGCCGAACTCACGCAGCGCCTTGGCGACGGATTCGAGCGAGCGGACGACCCCGTTGACCTGCGGCTTCCAGGCGTCTGTCGCGATCAATATGCGCATCAAGCGACCGCCCTGGGAGCCGTTCGCTGCTCCGCCGCGGCGGCGGCGTCGCGCTCGGCGGCGGTGCTCTGCCAGCACAGGATTTCGAGGCGCCCGTCCGCGTGCTCCGCGATGGCGGTGCAGGATTCGACGAAATCGCCGGTGTTCACATACATCAGTCCGTCCATGTCGCGGATGGCGGCGTGGTGAATATGGCCGCAGACGACGCCGTCAGCTTGATGGCGCCGCGCCGCTTCGGTCAAGGCCTGTTCGAACGCGCCGATGAAGCTCACGGCGTTTTTTACCCTGAGCTTGGCCCAGGCGGAAAGCGACCAGTAGGAAAATCCGAGCGAGCGGCGGATCCTGTTGAACCAGAGATTGGCCCACAGCGCGAAATCATAGGCCCCGTCGCCGAGAAAAGCCAGCCAGCGCGCATGTTTCACGACGACGTCGAATTGATCGCCATGGATGATGAGGAGGCGCTTACCGTCGGCGGTGGTGTGATAGGCGTGGTCCAGAACCTCGACGCCGCCGAAGAAATGGCCGACGAAATCGCGCGCGAATTCGTCGTGATTGCCCGGCACATAGACGATCTTGACGCCCTTGCGCACCCGCCGCAGCAGCTTCTGCACCACGTCATTATGTGACTGCGGCCAGTACCAGCCGCTCTTCAGCCGCCAGCCGTCGATGATGTCGCCGACGAGATAGACCGTGTCCGCTTCATTGAATTTGAGGAAGTCGAGCAGAAGATCGGCCTGACAACCTTTCGTGCCGAGATGAATGTCGGACAGGAACAGCGTGCGGTAATGGGTTGGTTCTATATCTTGGCTCACGGCGCGCGCCTTAGGCTGATCTTGCGAAACAGGGCACATTACTTTCAGAGCAGATTCTCATAACTTTTGCATGACGAAGGCTGCGCCTGCGCAAACAATCGTTCGATATTTCAAACGAAATCCGCTATTTCTACGGGACGAGGCGGCGGGATTTACCAAAAGCCCGATTTGGGCGCGACGAACGGGCGCAGCATGGGCATCGAAGGGCGCGACAAGGTCAAGGTTCTGGAGGCGGGCGCGCTGGCGCTCTCCGGTCAGCTTGGCAAGACCGTGCAGCGGCTGCGCAAGGCCTATAGCCTCTCGCTGTCCGAGCTCTCCGAACAATCGGGCGTCGCCAAATCGATCATCAGCCAGATCGAGCGCAACGAGACCAATCCGACGCTGGCCACCATCTGGCGCCTCGCGCAGGCGCTCGACGTCTCCATCGACCGCGTGCTGCAGGCCGCCGATGACGAGCCCTTCCTCGAAAAATCCTCGCGCGGCGATACGCCGATTCTCGTCTCGGATGACGGCAAATGCCGCCTCTCGATCATCGGCTGGATCAAGACCGTCGAATGGCTGCAATGGTATGAATTTTCCGCCGACCCTGGCGGCCTGCTGGAATCCGAGGCGCATCAGCGCGGCTCCGTCGAAAGCCTCTCGGTCAACGAAGGCGAACTCGAGGTCGAGGTGTCAGGCGCGGTTGACCGAGCAAAAGCCGGCGAGACGCTGCGCTATCGCTGCGACCGCCCGCATGTCATCCGCAATGTCACCGACAAGCCGGCCAGCGCCATGATGGTCTGCATCCTCAAGGCGGCGGCGATGGAGTGAGGCTTGTCTCTCGCCAAATCCGTCGAGCCGGACGAGGCGGCGCCCGACCGCGCCGCGCTTAATCTCTCGATTGTCGCCGCGCTGCTGTTCCTGCCCAACGGCCTGCATCTGCCTTATTTTCCGGTGTGGCTCTCTGCGCGCGGTCTCAGCGACGCCGAGATCGCCGCGGCCCTTGCGACGCCCCTGGTCCTGCGCGTCGTCGCGACGCCGCTGATCGCTTCCTTCGCCGACAGGCGCGGCATCGGCATTGCGCTCTGCTTCGCCGCCGCCGCCCTGCTGCTCGGCTATTGCGGCCTGCGCTTCGCCGCGGGCTTCGCGCCGATCTTCATCGGCGCCGTCATTGTCGCGCTGGCGATGGGCGCGATGCCGGCCCTCGCCGACGCGCTGACCCTCACCGGAATCCGTCGCGCCGAAATCGTCGGCCGGCGCATCGCCTATGGCCACATCAGGGTCTGGACCTCGATCGGCGTGCTTTCGATGATGCTGGCGTCAGGCCGCATCGTCGCGGCCTTTCCGGGCGCGCGCATCATCGTCGCGCTCGCCGCGCTTTCCGTGTTTTCGGTCGCCGTCGCGGTCTTCGCCGCGGTTCGCATGAACTTCCGCCACGTCTATGCGGGCGCGGGGCCCGGCCGGCTGACGGCGGACGCGGCGCGGCTGCGGCTCGCCATCGTTGGCATTGGGGCGGCGGCGCTGATCCAGGCGAGTCACGCGGAAGTCTACTCTTTCGCCACCATCCACTGGCGCGCGGCCGGACTGTCGCCGGACCGCATCAGCGCCGCCTGGGCCATCGGCGTCGCCTCGGAAAGCGTGCTGTTCGTCGTCGCCGCGCGCTACTTCAGGACGGAGCGCAACGCCATCGCTTTCCTGCTCCTCGGCGCCGTCGGCGCGGCGGTCCGCTGGATCGCCATGAGCTTCGATCCGGGGCCGGACCTCGTCATCGCGCTGCAGACGCTGCATGGCCTCAGCTTCGGCGCGACCACCTGCGGTAGCGTCCTGCTGCTTGGCGGCCTCGCCTCGCCGACGCATCGCGCGCGCATGCAGGGCTGGCTCGCGGCGGCCGGCTCGCTGAGCCTCGCGGCGGCGACCTTCGCCTGCGGCCGCCTCACCGGCTCATTCGGCGAGAGCGCTTATCTCGCCATGGCGGGGCTGGCCGGCGCCGGCGCCCTCGCCGCGCTGCTCGCGGGCTGGCTGAAGCGTCGATTGCCGGCGTGAAGTCTTATTCCGCCGCCGCCGAACGGGCGGCCGCGTCCGCCGGATAGAAGTCGAAATCCGCCTCCGCGTCGCCCTTGCGATGGTCGCGCGCGATCAGCGTATACATCGCCGGCGTCACGAACAGCGTGAACAGCGTGCCGATGCTCATGCCGAACGCGATGACGATGCCGATCGCGAAGCGGCTGCGCGCGCCGGCGCCCTCGGCGACGATCAGCGGGATCATGCCGACCACCATCGCCGCGGTGGTCATCAGGATCGGGCGCAGCCGCACCGCGGCGGCGTGCTCGATCGCCTCGCGCCGGCTCATGCCCTCGTCCGCCTGCATGCGGTTGGCGAACTCGACCATCAGGATGCCGTGCTTGGAGATGAGGCCGATCAGCGTCACGAGGCCGATCTGCGAATAGATGTTCATGCTCGCCATGCCGACGACGCCGAGCAGGTTCAACGGCAACAGCGCGCCGAACATCGAGGTCGGCAGGGCGATCAGGATGATCAGCGGATCGCGGAAGCTCTCGAACTGCGCCGCGAGCACGAGAAAAATCACCACCAACGCGAACAGGAAGGTGAGCAGCAGCGTGTTGCCTTCCTGAACATATTGCCGGCTCTCGCCCTGGTAGTCGATGGTGAAGCCGGCCGGCAAAAACTCTTTCGCTTTCTGCTGCAGGAAAGCGATGGCCTCGCCCATTGTATGGCCCGGGAAGGGCACGCCCTGCAGCGTGGCCGAATTCAGCTGCTGGAAGGTCGGCAGGCCGTTCGGCTGCACGCTCTCCGAGATGCTCGCCACCGTCGCCAGCGAGACGAGCTGGCCCGCATTGGTGCGCACCTGATAGCGGGTCAGCCATTCCGGCGTCAGGCGGAAATCGCGCGGGGCCTGCGCGATGACGTGATAGCTGCGTCCGTTCATGCTGAACTGATTGACGTAATTGCCGCCGAGCATGGTGGCCAGCGAAGAGCCGATCTCCTGCATGTTGAGGCCAAGCCGGTTGGCCTTGTCGGCGTCGATCTTGAGCTCGATCTGCGGCAGGTCGAATTTCAGATCGCTGTCGGAGAAGATGAACAGGCCGCTCTGGCGCGCCGCCGTCTCGATCTTCTCCATCACCTCGGCGATTTCCTTATAATCGCCGATGCTGCGCACCACGAACTGGACAGGCGGGCCGCCGGTTGAGCCCGGCAACGCCGGCGGTGAAAAGGCGATGATCTGCGCGCCAGTCACGGCCGACAGCATCGGCTGCAGATCGGTGATGATCTGTTTCTGATTGCGCTTGCGATCGGCCCAGTTTTTGAGGATGAGGCCGCCGAAACCCTGATGCACGCCGGCCGAACCGTTGATCAGGAAGGTGTGGTCCTTCTCGGGGATCGTGTCGGCCGCGACCTGCACCTGCGCCGTCGCTTTTTCGAGATAGTCGAGATTCGCGTATTGCGGCGATTTGATCAGCGCGAAGATCGCGCCCTGATCTTCCTCGGGCGCGAGCTCCTTCGGCGTCGTCACGAACATGATCGCGGTGAGCCCTAAAACGCCGCAAAGGATCAGCACCGTCAGGGCGCGAAAATTGAGCGTCTTGTGCAGCCGGCGCTGATAAGCGCGGCGCAGGCCGTCGAAGATTTTGTCGAGTAGCGCCGGAAAGCCCTTCGCGTCCGGCGCCGGCCGTTTGAGCAGCAGCGCGCACATCACCGGCGACAGCGTCAGCGCGACGACGCCCGAGACGACGACGGCGCCGGCGAGGGTGAAGGCGAATTCGCGGAACAGCGCGCCGGTGAGGCCAGTGACGAAGCCGATCGGCGCGTAGACGCAGGCGAGCGTGATCGTCATCGATATGACTGGCCCGGTGATCTCGCGCGCGCCCTGCAGCGCCGCGTCGCGCGGCGTCATGCCTTCCTCGATGTGCCGGTAGATGTTTTCGACGACGACGATGGCGTCGTCGACGACAAGGCCGATGGCGAGCACCAGCGCGAGAAGCGTAAGAAGGTTGATCGAATAGCCGAGCGCCAGCAGAATGATCATCACGCCGACCAGCGACAGCGGGATGGTGACGATCGGGATGATCGTCGCGCGCAGGCTGCCGAGGAACAGGAAGATCACCAGAATGACGACGATCGCGGCTTCGGCCAGCGTCTTCTGCACCTCGTGGATCGAGGCGCGGATGAACTCCGTCGCGTCATAGGCGATCGACGCGTCGAGGCCGACGGGAAGCTGCGACTTCAGCTCCGGAAACGCCTCGCGCACGCGGTTGATAACGTCGAGCGGATTGGCGGTCGGCGTTGAATAGACGCCGATGAAGACCGCCTTCAGTCCGTCGAAGACGGACGAGGAATCGACCGATTCGGGGCCAAGTTCGATGTCGGCGATTTCGCCGAGACGCGTCAGCGCGTCGCCGCGCGCCGACACCACAAGCTGGCCGAAGGCTTTCGCCGAATTGAGCGAGGTCTGCGCATTGATGCTGGTCTGGACGAAATCGCCTTTGATCTGCCCCGCCGCGGCGGTGAAATTATTCGCCGTCAGCGCCAGCTTGACGTCATTCGGCGTGACGCCGCGCGCCGCCATCTTGTTTGGGTCGAGCCAGACCCGCATCGCGAAGGTTTCGCCGCCGAGAATTTGGGCGTTGGCGACGCCGTCGATCGTCTGCAGCTTCGGCTGCACGACGCGGGTCAGATAATCGGTGATCTGCGATGCGGTCATCACCTTCGAGTTGAAGGACATATAAAGCAGCGCGGTCGAATCGCCGGTCTGCTTGACGACGACCGGATCGAGCGCCTCGCGGGGCAGCAGATATTTGACTTGATTGACCTTGGAGAGGACGTCGGCGACGGCGCGGTCGGCGTTGGCGTTGAGCAGCAGATTGAGCGTGATCGTCGAGGCGTTCTGCTGCGAATTCGAAACCAGCGTGTCGACGCCTTCGGCGCTGGCCACCGCCTGGGCGATCGGCGTCGTGATATAGCCCTTGATGACGTCGGCGTTGGCGCCGGGATAGCTCGTCGTGATGGTGATCGTGGTCGAGGACAGTTCCGGGTACTGCCGCACCTGCAGCCGGAAGGCGCATTGCAGGCCGACCAGCAGGATCAACAGGCTGACCACGCTGGCGAGGACCGGCCGGCGAATGAAAATATCGGTGAAGGACATTCTCATTCCTTTGGCCGCACGGCCGGCGGCGCCAGCGCCGCGTTGGGATCGACGCGCACGCGCGCGTCCGGCTGCAGCTTCAACTGTCCCTCGGTCACGACCCTCTCGCGGGCCTTGACGCCGTCGAGGATGGCGACGCGATCGTCGCGGACTTCGCCGGTCCGCACGAAGCGGCGCTCGAGCTTCAACGGGATGTCGCCCGAGACGGCGCCATTGACGGTCGCCGCCTGCGCGCCGCCGCTCTGCGACTCGGCCGGAACCACCACAAAGACAGTGTCGCCGTAAAGCGAATAGGTGATCGCCGTGCGCGGCACGGTGACGACTTTCTGCGGCGCGCCGGCGTTGACGCTCACATTGGCGAACATGCCGGGCAGAAGCTGCTTTTGCTTATTGTCGAACTGTCCGCGCACCAGCACGTTGCGGCTGTCGAGCGAACTGCGCGCGTCGATCGTCGCGATGACGCCGCGAAAGCTCTTGCCGGGATAGGCGTCGACCGTCACGTCGAGGGTCTGGCCCGGCTTTAATATATCGAGCCATTTCTCGGGCACCGGAAAATCGACGTAGATGGGATCGAGCTGCTGCAATGTGATGAGGCTGGTCCCCGGCGAGACATATTGCCCAAGGTCCATCTTGCGGATGCCGAGGCGGCCGGCGAAGGGCGCGGCGATCTGCTTTTGCGTGATGATCGCGCGAACCTTCTCGACCGCGGCGGCGGCCGAATCCCGCGCGGCCTCGGCCGAATCGAAATTGGCCCTGCTGGTGTTGCCGGTGCTGGTCAGTTCGCGCTGGCGCTCTAGCGCGAGATCGGCGTTTTTGAGCACGGCGAGATTGTTTTTGAGATCGGCCTGCTCGACGAAATTGTCGATTTCGAAAAGCGGCGTTCCTTTGGCGACGTCCTGGCCCGATTCGACCTTGACGGCGACCAGCGCGCCGCCGATCTGCGGCGCGACGTCGATGCCCTGCACGGCGCGGAAGCTGCCGATCGCCGGCAGGCGCGGCGTCCAAATCTCCTCGCTCGCCGGCGCGACCGCGACAGTCGCCGGCGGCGGCGCCGCCTGCGCGATGAACTGCCTGATCATCTGCGGCTTGATGATGAACTGGAAATAGCTGAGCCCGGCGCCGAGGCCGGCCAACAGCAAAAGAACGGCGACGAAAATGATGCTGCGCTTCAAGGCGTCACCTAGACTGATTGCAGGCGCGGACAGGATTTGGGCCGAAAGGTTTGAAATGGCGAAAAATCGTAGCGCGCACAAGATCCTGTTCGCGGGAAAATCTCCGTGCGACCCGGCGTCGAATGCTTTTCAGCTTGGTAATGCCTTGTCGTTCATTCTATCATCGTCGCGCGGTAGCGCTAATTCTTCTCAGAACCGCATTCGATGCCGCCTTTTTTGAGGCGCCGTCTGTGTTTCGGCGCACCGGCGCACGCTCAGCCAAGCACGCTATAAGTCCTGAACCAGGCTGTGGCGCGGCCCCAGGCGTCCTCGGCGGCCTCCTTGCGGTAACTGGCGCGATAATCGGCGAAAAATCCATGCGGCGCGCCGGGATAGATCACGAAATCGACCGTCTTGCCGGCCGCTTTCAGCTTCGCCTCCATCTGGCGCACCTGATCTGGCGGAATGCCCTGGTCGTCGGCGCCGTAGAGCCCGAGCACCGGCGCCTTGACCGCGCCGGCGAGATCGAAGGCGTTATGGGGCATGGCGGCGCTCGGCTTGTCCATCAGGCTGCCGTAGAAGGCGACGCCCGCCTTCAGCGCCGGATTATGCGTCGCATAGAGCCAGACCGTGCGTCCGCCCCGGCAAAAGCCGATGATCCCGAGCCGGCCGGCGTCGCCGCCCTGCGCCTTCGCAAAGGCCACCGTCGCGTCCAGATCGGCGAACAGCTCGGCGTCGGACTTGCTATTCACTAACGGCAGCAATTGCTGGATATCGCCGATCTTGGTGAGATCGCCCATGCGGAAATAGAGATCGGGCGCAATGGCGAAAGCGCCGAGCCTGGCGAGCCGCCGCGCGACGTCCTTGATATATTCGTGCAGGCCGAAAATCTCCATCGCGACGAGGATGATCGGCGGATTTTTGACGCCCTCGGGCCGCGCGAAGTAGAGCGGCATGGCGCCGCCTGGGACGGGCGTCGTCGCCATCCCGGCGTCGAGGCCCTCGGCGCTCGTCGTGATGGCGTCGGCGCGGACCGGGCCCGCCGCCAGCGTGTAGCCGGCGGCGGCGGCGCTGGAGGCCGCCATGAAGAGGCGGCGCGAGAGCGGCGCGGCGCGGCTGAGGCCTTCAATATCGGACAAGCGTCTTTCCGCCGGCATTCCATGTCCTCGCTCGAACGACGAAGGCATACACGAAAATCGAAATATCCGAAATTCCGTGGCGCTTTCGAATTGTAGAGCTTGCGAATTATGGAGCTCACCGGTCCGGACCCAAGCGCAGGCGAAGCAGCGCATCCCGGCGCAAATTTTTCCGCCAGGAAAAGGCCAAATCTTAAGAATTTATTTAAGTCATGCGCGCGCGACGGTTGTATATTCCGGCCGCGAGCGTTGCAGCCGAGCGGGCTGGGTCTTCCCGCGGGCAAAATGTAACGCCGCTGAAATATCCGGATTTTTGAATATCCGTAAGGGGAGGGACACATGAAAAGATACGCTTTGCTAGTGGCGCTGGCGTTGGGCGCCGCCACTCCGGCTATGGCCGACGGCGGCTGGGGCGGCGGCAGCAATCCTCGCGAGCATTCCTGCGACAACCTTCCGTCGTGGGGGCAACTTAAGGCCGCGCTCAAGGCTGCGGTCGCGGTCGGGCCGAGCAATACGACTGGCAATGGCGGTCTCGGCTTCAACATGTGGGGGACCATCGTCGCCCAGGACGGAACGGTTTGCGCCGTCGCATTTTCGGGAAATAGCTACACGGACCAATGGCTGGCGAGCCGCGTGATCTCGGCGCAGAAAGCCAACACAGCCAACGGACTGAGCCTCGGCAACACCAGCCCTCCCAGCGCGGCTCTGTTTCCGAAGGGTCTCGCGCTATCCACCGCAAATCTTTACTCCGCGGTGCAACCCGGCGGCAGCCTGTATGGCCTTCAATTCAGCAATCCGGTTGATCCGACCGACGCTTATTTCCAGCGTAACGGCGCCCCCGACGATCCCAATACCTACGGCACCGCCAATGATCCGATGGTCGGACGCCCGATCGGGGGCGTGAACGTCTTCGGCGGCGGGTTTGGTCTCTATTCACACGGCATAAGGGTCGGCGGTCTTGGCGTCAGCGGCGACCAGTCCTGCACGGACCATTTTATCGGTTGGCGCGTTCGACACACCTTGAAACTCGACAACTTTTATAACGTGGCCGGCGTGAACGGAACGTCGGGAGTTGTGGCGTCGCCAGATCCGAACCGTCCGGACAATATTATCTACGACATCACGCCAAATCCAAATGGGGGCACCGGAAAAAGCGCGAGCGGTTTTGGACATCCGCCTTGCGTGAATTACAACGCCAATCCGGCGTCGCTGCCGGCGGTGAACCTCAATCCATGATCCGGCTCGATTGCCAACAATAGCGAACAATAAAGAAGGGCGCGCCTTCGCAGAGAAGACGCGCCCGGAAATCATTCTCTGGCTCGCACGAATTGGCGAAATCCAGCTTCGGCGGCCTAGCGCTTGGCGCTGTCGGCGACCTTGCGGCCGGCGTCCTTGACGTCGCCCACGGACTGGCGCACGGAGCCTTCGGCCTTGTCGGCCTTGCCTTCGGCCACGAGCCTGTCATTGCCGGAGATCTTTCCGGCCGCTTCCTTGACGGCGCCCTTGATCTTGTCGCCCGCGCCCTTGATGTGCTCTTTATCCATGTGAATAGGCTCCTGTTTGCAGAGCCAGCGGAACGCCGGCCCCCGCGCATGGTTCCGGCCGCCGCGTTGACGAACTGCCGTCAAACTGGTCTACATCCGCGCGATCCGCGGCGTCACGCGGCGTCACGCGCCTCTGGCGCGGCTCTCCACGACGGGTCCGGTTATCAAGGGAATGAATTTAGCGACGCCTTTTGAAAACGCCTGGCGCTATCAGGAATTGATTCGCGCCGTCGTGCGCCGCGAACTGGCGGTCCGGTTTCGCGGCACCATCCTCGGCTGGCTCTGGGCCATTTTCGGCCCGCTCGTGATGCTGACCGCCTACACAATCATCTTTTCGAGCGCCGTCGGCGTTCCCGCCTCCGCCAAAAACGCGGGCGTCGGCGGCTACGCCATCTCGATCTTCACCGGATTGATTGTCTTCAATCTCTTCAGCGAACTCGCCTATCGCGCGCCCGCCCTGCTGCACGAGCAGGCCGGCGTCATCAAGAAATCGATCTTTCCGAGCGAGACTCTGGCCTGGACGGCGACGATCCGGGCCTGCGTCTACGCTCTGATCAGCCTCGCCGTTCTGGTCATCTTCAAGCTCGTGCTGAGCCATTATCTTCCGCTGACGGCCGTGCTGCTTCCTTTCGTCGCCATTCCGTTCTTCCTCGCCCTGCTTGGCCTCTGCTGGTTCCTGATGGCGCTCGGCTCCTTCACAAGGGACGTCGCGCACCTCATGATCTCGATCGTGCCGGTTTTCATGTTCGCGACGCCGATCTTCTATTCGATCGACGACGTGCCGCCGCATTTACGCCTTTACGTCCATTTAAATCCTATAGGTAATTATGTTGAAATGATCCGCGATCTCCTTCTGTTCGGCCGGCTGCCGGGCGTGTTTCTATACGTCGGGACGGTCGCCGGGTCGCTGCTCATCTTCTACTTCGGCTACCGCTTTTTCATGCAATACAAGGCCGTGTTCGTCGATGTCATCTGAACTCGCCATCAGCTGCGACAATGTCGGGAAGGCGTTCCAGCTTTACCTTCACCGTAACGACCAGCTGAAGCAGGCGCTGTTTGGCCGCTGGCGCCAATTCTATCATCAGCATTGGGTCCTGAAGGACGTCAGCTTCAAGGTCCGCCGGGGCGAGCGGGTCGGCATCATCGGCCGCAATGGCGCCGGCAAAACCACCCTTTTGCAGATCATCTGCGGCATCACCCGCCCGACCCAGGGCAGCGTCAACGTTGTCGGCCGGATCGCGCCGATCCTGGCGCTCGGTTCCGGCTTCGACCCCGAGCTAACGGGCCGCGAGAACGCGCAGATCGGCGGCGCCATTCTCGGCGTCAAGCGCGCCGTTATCGAATCGCGCCTTGGCGACGTGCAGGCCTTCGCCGAGCTCGGCGATTTTTTCTATCAGCCGCTGAAAATGTACTCCACCGGCATGGCGGCCCGCCTCGCCTTCGCCGTCTGCGCCCACGCCGACGCTGACATCCTCATCGTCGACGAGGCGCTCTCCGTCGGCGACGCGGCCTTCGCCACCAAATGCGAGGCCTTCATTCACGATTTCGCCAAACGCGGCACCATCCTTGTCGTCTCGCATGACCTTCCAACGCTGGCGTTGCTGTGCGATCGCGTCATGTGGATCGACGAGGGCGTCGTCCGCGAATGGGGCGCCGCGGAAAAGGTCATCTCCGGCTATAAGGATGTCCTCGAGGATCTCACGGCGCCGGCCGAAGCGGTCACGTTTTAGCCAACCAGCCTGGTCGCTTTTGTTTCATCCGTGCCGCCGCCGCGTAAAATCGCCGCAGCCAAGTCAAAGCCGCGCCGCAGCTTTCGCCTGGAAAATCCGCGTCTCTGTCGCCACCTTCGGTTTAAGAGACGAATGACGGGAGCGCTAAATGTCTTTGCTGGCGACGATCAAAGGCGTGGGGCCGAGCGGGTTCGGCTATGGCTCGACCGCCGAGGAGACGACGCGGGGCCTTGATCTCTCCGGCCGCACGTTTCTCGTCACCGGCGCCAATTCCGGCCTCGGGCTTGAGACCGTTCGCGTCCTCAGCCTGCGCGGCGCGCGGATCATCGCGGCGGCGCGCACGCGCGAGAAGGCGCAGGCCGCCTGCGCCGCGTTCGGCGCGAAAGTTCATCCCGTCGCCTGCGAATTATCCGATCCCGCCTCCGTGCGCGCCTGCATCGAGGCGGTCAAGGCCGACGGCGCCCCGCTCGACGCTCTCATCCTCAACGCCGGCATCATGGGCTCGCCGAAGCTGCAACAGTCGCATGGCTATGAATTGCAGTTTTTCACCAATCACATCGGCCATTTCATTCTGGCGACAGGCCTCATCGAGCGGCTTACGCCCAAGGGCAGGGTGGTGGTGCTTTCGAGCGCGGCGCATCAGTTCGCGCCCAAGGGCGGCATCGAGTTCGACAATCTCTCCGGCGAGCGCGGCTATTCGCCCTGGCGCGCCTATGGCCAGTCGAAACTCGCCAATCTTATCTTCGCCAAAGAGCTGGCGCGCCGTCTTGCCGGAAGCGGCAGGACCGCCAATGCGGTGCATCCCGGCGTCATCATGACCAATCTTGGCCGCGACGTCGCTTCGCCGCTGGTGGCGCTCGGCAAACTCGTCGAGCCGCTTTTCCTCAAGACCGTCCCGCAAGGCGCTGCGACGCAATGCTTCGTCGCGACGCATCCTTCGCTCGAAAAAATCTCCGGCGAATATTTCGCCGATTGCAATATCGCGAGATCGAGCGCGCTCTCCCGCGACGCTGCGCTAGCCGCAAGGCTCTGGGACGAATCGGAGCGCATCGCAGCAAAGCTTTGAACGTCATATCGAAGGCCGCTGCGAACCCCCCGCGGGAACGCTCATCAAGGGTTGATTTGTCGCAATGCCGGTTCGCTCCACGCCGCGACGGTGAGGAAGCCCGCGACCAGCAGCACCAACACGGCCGTCAAGACCATTTCGACGCGTATGGTGTCGCCCGGATGCGTCTGCGGATCGTCGAGCCGGCGTCCGGTGCGGACGAAGCGCGCCGCTGCGATGACGATAAGAACGAGGCCGCTGAGCATCAGAACGAGGCCTTCGTAGCGCCCGAAGGGTCCCGACAGCTTCGCGAGCTGGAACTGGTCCAGCTGCGATCGACGCCCCGCGTCAGCGGAGCTTGCGATCGCAAGCACAAAAAGATTGAACTTTTCGATGACGAATCCGAAGGCGATCACGGCGATGCCGGTTCGCACCCAGGCCAGAAATGTCCGCTCATTGGCCGCATGATCGCTATAGCCGGAAATCATCGCGCCGCTCCCTGTTTTTCGCGCTAACCGGCGGGCGCCGCCAGCGGGGCCGCCTCCCTGACCCTCGGGAAATTCGCGTTCTGGCGCGAGATCAGGAGCATGGCGGCGGCGAACTCGACGAGGATGGCGACGCCGACGATGAAGACGAGCTGCGGATTCTGCCGCACCAGCGATTCGGAGCCGACCAGAATCGCCACATGGATCAGCGGAATGGCGAGAATCGTCGAGGTCGTGGCTCTGGAAGCGCGTCCGGTCGCGGCCGACGCAGTGAGGACGAGGCCGATCGCGAGCAGGCCATGGGTCAGCGCCAGCAGGGGAATGCAGCAGCGTTTGGTCGCCTCGCTGGTCCATTCGGCGAAGCCGCGCGGATCCCATCTCTCAATTGGCCGCGCCGCGAAGAACGCGCCCGTCGGCAGCTCGAAGACGCCGCGCCAGTCGCGTTTGGGCAGCGCGCCGGCGCCCTGCATGTCGACGGGGATCACATATTGATCGAAATTGGCCGTCCGCAGCGATCCGCCGCCCCGCGGGATCGTTTCGATCGAACCGTCGCTCAGCACGATGACGACGCCCTGATCGTTGCGGCGAAACTCGGCCACCTTCGATTTGATGATCTGCTCTTCGTCCTTCTCCGCCGAGAGCTGGTGAATGAACATGCCGGTGGCGACGTCGGCCGAGCGCCAGCGCTCGAAATATAAAGTCCGCGCGCCCTTGTCGAAGGTGTAGAAATGCGCCGGCTCCAGCATGCGGTGATTGAGCGAATTGCGGATCACGTAAAGGACGTCATGCATCTGCCCGACATAGGTCGGCGCGAACCAGGACGAGAGCCAATAGCCGGCGCCGACCGCGACCGCCGCGACGACGAGGGCGGGCGCGCAAAGCGACCAGACCGAAAGGCGCAGCGAATAAAGCACGGCGATCATGCCGTCGGCTGACATGCGGCTGAATTCGAGCGCGACGGCGACGCCGACCGACATCGGCAGGGCGAGATAAAGCACGGTCGGCATGGTGCCGAGCAGGGCGGGGCCGAGCAGGCCGCCGCGCACGGCCGCGGCCGGCAATTGCTGAAACAGCGAGGTCATGACGAGCGGAACGCACAGCGTCGTCTCGATCAGCAGCGTCGTCAGCGCGATCCGCCGCGCGAGATAGAAGGTGAGCAACGAAGGCATGCCGGTCCGGTCACCCCTTGAGACGCGCCCGCGCCCGCTGCGCGAAGTCGAGCCAGGCCTTATCGAAAACGCGCCGGCTCGGCAGCGAGACGGCGCCCGCCCAATGCGCGAAGAAAATGCGCTTGCCGGCGCCGTCGAGCGGCAGGCCGTCGGCGTCGAAACTGACGTGTTTCGCCTTATAGAAACTCTCGTCCGACGCGCCCGGCACGCGCTCGGCCAGCGAGGCGATGTTGAGCCCGAGCCGGTGCGTGACGAAATTCGTCAGCGGCTGCGCGAACAGCATGCCATGCTTGCGCACGTCATGGAAGATCGCCTCGTCGCGCTCGATCACCTCGTAGAAATGCTTGAGCGACAGAATCCTGTTCGAGGTCAGAAAGAAGCCGTCGTTGAACAGCCGCGCGTCGCGCAGGAAATCATATTTGGCGCGCCTTCTGTTATAGACATATTCCTCGCTCGAGGAGGCCATGATGAAGTCGGCCTCGCCGGGCTTTAGCCTGCCGAAGGCTTCGCTGACGTCGCGAAACAGAATGGTGTCGACGTCGATATAGAGCACCTCGTCGAGCGGCAGCGCGAGCGACAGGAACTTGCGCAGGCGGCGGCGATGGCCGGGAAACAGCGGATAGAGGCGGCTCGCCAGGGCGTCGAGCTCGCGCGAATCCTCGCTGACGATCTTGACGCCGTAGACTTCGGCGGCGCGCCGCGTCAGGGCGAGATTGTCGTCATAGGGGATGATGTAGAGCGGCGTGTGCGCATTGGTCGCGCTGTAGCTCTCGAGAAAAGGCAACAGCCAGTCGGCGATGCGGTCGTTGGCGACGATTGCGATGCCTGTCGAGGCGGGCCGCGCCGGCGCGGGGCCTGGCGTTTCATCTGGCGGATTTGGCGTTTCGGCGGAAATGGGCGGTTCTCGCAGCGGCGGAGGATAGGCCGGCCTAGCCGGGGCCTCCCATTAGCGCAAGGCCCAGTTGAAGTAAAATTTCGCGCCCGTGCGTCTTCGCAAGCGCCGCAGGGTCGATCCCGCGCTTGGGAAACCGGCGTGGAGCCGCTATGGATGCGCCGAAGGACGCCGCCTTGGCGGCGCAGCTATCGATTGGAGCTTATGCAGCAAAGTCAGGCCCCCGCGGGCCGCCATGCGAATGCGGCGGATGCCGCCGCCGGAGCGCCGATGGCGGGAAAGACCGTCCTTCTCGTGCATCCGGCCTGGCATTCCTGCGGCAGCCATCAGGTGTTCGCCTCGCAGGCGCGCGCCTATCGCGGCCTCGGCGCCCGCGTCGTAAGCCTCGCCATCGCCGATTCGCCCGGCGCCGTCGAAGGCTCCCGCGCCCATAAAACCTATGCCGCGGCGACGCCGGACCTTGAGGCCGACCTCCGGCTTTATTCCGGCATGCCTTTGCTGTCGGTTCCCAACCCCGCCTTTCTGCGCGCGGCGCGGCTCTGGCTGCACGGCAATTTCGCCGCCATTCTGCTTGAAAGCGCGCGGCTCGCGCCGATCCCGGCGGCGCTCGAGGCCGAGCGCATCGACCTCATCCATTGCAATCATTTCTTCTGCATGCCCGTCGCGATGGGCCAGCGCGACGGGCATGGCTGCGCGGTCCTGCTCGACAGCCATGATCTGCAGGCGCGACAATATGCCTTGCGCAACGAACAGGGCTGGGCGCTGCCGCCGGTGGCGAAATTCGAGGACATGCTGGAAATCGAGCGCGCCGCCATGCGCGGCGCCGATGCGCTGCTGCATCTCAACGACGAGGAGGCCGCGGCGTTCAAGGCGCTGCTGCCGGAAAAGCGCCACGAGCTTATCTATCCCGCCGTGCCGGCGATTGAGCCGGGCATGGGCGGCGACGATCTCCTCATCGTCGCCAGCGCCAATTACGCCAATTACCTCGGCCTCGCCTGGTTTCTGCAGGATGTTTTGCCGCTCGTCCCGGATGAGGTCAGGCGTCGGGTCAAGATCGTCGGCAATATCGCCGGCGCCCTGCGCGCCCGCGCGCCGGCTCTCTTCCGCGCCAATGCGGGTCTGTTCCACGGCCACGTCAGGGATCTCGGCGAAGCCTACGCCAGCGCCGCCGCCGTGCTGTTGCCGACCACCGAGGGCCATGGCGTCTCGATCAAGTCGATCGAGGCGATGTCGTCGGGCGCGCCGCTGATCGCGACGGCGCACGCCTTCCGCGGCATGCGGCTCGATCCCGCCAAGCTGAATAACGTCACGCTCGCGAACGATGCGCCGGCTTTCGCGGCGGCCATGCAGGCCGCGTCGTCACAGCAAAATCCGGCGAGCCGGCAAGAGGCGCAGACGCGAAAATTCTACCAAAGCCATTTCGCCGCCGAGGCTTATCGCGCCGCGCTGGCCAAGATCGCGACGCCCCTTTTGAAATCGCCTTTGATTTGATATAAAGACTTGCTTATATCTTTATTGCTTCTGTCGCGCCGGCCTGATATAGAGCCAAAATCGTCGCCGCGCCGCTCAAGGGGATGTCCCGCGCCATGACCCATTCGTTTAACGACTACGCCGTCACTGACATCAAACTCGCCGAATGGGGACGCCGGGAGCTCGCCATCGCCGAGACCGAGATGCCGGGCCTGATGGCGACACGGGCGGAATACGGCCCGACGCAGCCGCTGAAGGGCGCGCGCATCGCCGGCTCGCTGCACATGACCATCCAGACGGCGGTGCTGATCGAGACCCTGAAGGCGCTCGGCGCCGACATCCGCTGGGCCTCATGCAACATCTATTCGACGCAGGATCACGCCGCCGCGGCCATCGCCGCCGCCGGCATTCCGGTGTTCGCGCGCAAGGGCGAGAGCCTCTACGATTATTGGGAATACACCCACAAGATCTTCGAATGGGACGACGGCGGCGCGCCGAACCTCATCCTCGACGACGGCGGCGACGCCACCATGCTGGTCCATCTCGGCATGCGCGCCGAGGCCGGCGATACGGCGTTCCTCGAGACGCCCGGCAATGAGGAGGAGGAGGTCTTCTTCGCCGCCATCAAGCGCCGCCTTGTCTCGCATCCCGGCCTCTACACCAAATATGGCCAGGCGATCAAAGGCGTCAGCGAGGAGACGACAACCGGCGTGCATCGCCTCTATCTGATGGAGAAGGACGGCAAGCTGTTGTGGCCGGCGATCAACGTCAATGATTCGGTCACCAAGTCGAAATTCGACAATCTTTACGGCTGCCGCGAATCGCTCGTCGACGGCATCCGCCGCGGCACCGACGTCATGATGGCCGGCAAGGTCGCGATGGTCGCCGGTTTCGGCGACGTCGGCAAGGGCTCGGCCGCTTCGCTGCGCAACGCCGGCGCCCGCGTGCTGGTGTCCGAAGTCGATCCGATCTGCGCGCTGCAGGCGGCGATGGAAGGCTATGAAGTCACCACCATGGAGGACGCGGCCCCCCGCGCGGACATCTTCGTCACCTGCACCGGCAACATCGACGTCATCACACTCGAACACATGCGGGCGATGAAGGACCGCGCTATCGTCTGCAACATCGGCCATTTCGATTCCGAAATTCAGGTCGCCGGCCTGCGCAATCTGAAATGGCACAACGTCAAGCCGCAGGTCGACGAGATCGAATTCACCGACGGCAAGCGCATCATCCTTCTGTCCGAGGGCCGGCTCGTCAATCTCGGCAACGCCACCGGCCATCCGTCTTTCGTGATGTCGGCGTCGTTCACCAACCAGACGCTGGCGCAGATCGAACTGTGGACCAAACAGGGCCACTATGAGCGCAAGGTCTACACGCTGCCGAAGCACCTCGACGAAAAGGTCGCCGCGCTCCACCTCGACAAGATCGGCGTCAAACTCTCAAAACTGACCCCGGCCCAATCAGTCTACCTCGGCGTGCCCGAGCACGGCCCCTTCAAGCCGGACCACTACCGCTATTGAGTTTTCTCCGCCTCTCAATTTAGGCACATTCAGCGGGCGCTTCGGCGCCCGTTTTTTTCGCGGCTTCAGCAAATGGCGAATCATCGCCTCGCGGCTTACCGCCGGCGATCTTATTCGCGGACAGTTGGAGTCGGCCTCTCCTTTGGATGTGGACGCCTTCACGTGACAAGGCGGCAACACTCTCACTATTAAAAACATTGTTCTCTTTTTGTACTATATCTCGACCTTGACCAAAAGCTATTTTGGCGAAAGGTTAACAAAAAATTTATCAGTCAATTTAAAGTGAGGTTGGGTAATGATGGGTCACCGCGTTCCCAAAAGCCTTGCCATCTCGCGGAATTTTAGTCGAGGCGATCATTCCGGATTACTGCAAAGGGCAGGACCGTCGGGACCGCAGCGCCCCCTCTACGTTCTTCTTGCTCGAGCAACCGCTCTTTTTCTTTTCAGCTGGGTCGTTTCCGGCTGTTCGTTGACTGATACTGACGCGACGCGGGGGCTGAATCCTACCCTGGACGCTGCTGATGTCTCTCGCGCGTCTTATAACACGGGTGCCGTACTGTCAGCACTCGCCTCCGACTCCGGTGTTGGAATTTCGTCCCCGGGCAGTTGGTACGAAATCACGGTGGCTGGATTTAACTATGTCGACGATCAATGCACCGCTTATTTCGACAAACTCTTTTTCCTTGACAGGGATAGAGAGGCGACCAAGGCGGCTCTGGGCGCTTTCGGGCAGACAACCAATGCTATCCTCGGCGTGACAGGCGCGAGCGCACTGTCAATTGCTGTGGTCGCCCAGGCCTTCGGGCTTGCGTCAAGCGTGACAGACATCGTCGCCGGCAGTTACCTCTACCAACTGCCGCCCGCAACTACGTTGTCTTTTGTCAAGACAATGCAAGCAGCCTTTCGCGCCGGCGCTTCTGAGCAGAAATCACAGATCAACGGACCCGCCACCGCCTATCACATTATCCAGTCCTATCTTTCGCTTTGTCTTCCTCCGACAATTGAAGCGAGGCTTATCAGCCACATAGCTGACGCAAGCGCAACGCCTGTGGCGAACGGGTCTGGCGCCGGCATCTCGCTTCTAATTGGATCGAGAAATCAAGTTGCGCCATCGACGCCGATAACGCTCATAAGTTCATCGCGCCAGCCATTGCCTAAATTGGTGCAGAGAGAAACTAATGTCCGTATGGCGCAGGCCACGTCGCTCTTTCCGGCTTCGGATCTTGCGAGCATTCAACAGGCGCTTTGCGTGCATCCCAGCGATGGCCAACTAGGCGACCCCGGATCATCGACGCGTCAAGCGATTATAGATTTCGTGAGGGGCCTGGACGGAAGAGACATCAGATCGTTCGACACGACGGGTGCGGGTTTATCACCCAAAGAGATATCAAAGTTACACGAGGCGGCCGACAAAGGAACATGCGAGAAAAACGGGTTTCACAATGCATTCGAAGTCGGACAGTCCGTCAGCTGATTGTGGATAGAATAAAATACCCAAAGTCGCTCTATACCATTAAAATTTTCAGGAGGATGTCAAATGGCGATTATGACGGACTCGAGAACTTTGCGCGATGGCCCCGGAGGAAATGCTACAACTATCATAGCTCCTGCGGGATGTAAGGTGGATATCCTTGACGCCAGCACGCCTCCTTGGACAAAAGTGAAGCTGCTTGACGTTCGCGATCAGCCTATCGGGTGGGTCAGCGCAAATGCGGTAGATGCTACGGCCAACGCAGTTCTCGGACCGTTGGACAAGGCGCTTTTTGCAAAAGAGTGCTGTCGCCAGTCGATCTATTATGGCGTAAATGCGCATTATCTAATGGCCGTCGCCGATTTGCGAACGAACGTGACCAGTTCCGCCACTCCTGATGCGAACGGGCAGATTGGGCCCTTTGCTTTATTGCCCGCTGAATGGGCTTTCTTTAGCGCGCGTCCTGAATTTCAGCTGGATTTCCAAGCAAGTGACATAACCTCGTGGCGTCTTCAATGCGCCGTGTTTGCGACGATGACGGTTCTTGCGCAGACAAAGATTGCAGGTTTGATCGGCAGTCAGCCGACGGCTACCGAGCTCTATTTCACGCAACTTGTGGGATCAACCGCGGCTATTTCGGGCATTAACAATCCCACTCAACAGGTCGAGGGCCTCATCAGCTCGATTTCGGCCGCTGATTTCTCTTCGGATGGAATTGACCCAACCCTCATAATCGCGCGCGCACAGGCTTTGTTGCAAGGCGTCACTGTGAAAGACGCATTTGACAAGATCGATAGCAAAATGCAGGCCGCGCTGGACGACTGTCGACCAATGATGTTGGCGGCGGGGGCAACGACAATCAATGACGTTCAAACGCCCGCCAACAAGAATGATAAGCCAGCTACGCAGGTTCCGATACCTCCGTCTGATCCGAGCTCTGGCCAAATCAATTTTAACTCGCCTAAAATTCCCGCGGCTCACAGAGACATGGCGCAGTTAATCGCAACTCGGTTCAGCGCCGCCGGATTTCATGTGATTCAGCAAGTTGCGGCGATTGCTAATGCTATTCAAGAGTCCAATTTGAACCCAAAAGCGAAGTCTCCGGCGCCGGAAAATAGCTATGGACTTTTTCAATTGAATCAGAAAGGCGTTGGTGCTGGTCGCAGCGCAACGGAGCTAACCGATCCAGAGCGTAACATTGCGATCATGATCGACTACATCAAAAGTCAGCCGACTTTTGCCAGTTTCGATGGGACGACAGCATTACGTGACGCAGTGACGATATTTGTTAAAAGCTTTGAGAGGCCGGCGAATCAGCCTCAGGAAATTGCGACGAGACTAAGCGTAGCGCAAACACTGATGGCGTAAATAAGATTAGTACAGCCGGGAGCGATAAGCTCGGTCAGTTGCTGCGGGAGCACGAGCTGCTCGAAGGCATCGAGGCGCTTGGGTGATCGCTCGGGCTGGTCGCGCCTAAGCAGCAGCGAGCGCCGCAGGGCCGCCTTGAGATCGGGCTCGCACGGCCCTAAACCCCGCCCTCGGCGCAGACGATCTTCCATTCCTTGTCAGCGACGGGTTGTACGGAGAGGCGCGAATTGTTGACCAGCACCATCTCCTTCAACCGCGGGTCGGCCTTGATCGCCTCCAGCGTCACGGGATTTTCGAAGGGCTTTGCGGCGCGCACGTCAACCATACCAAACTTCCCTGTAGGATCGGTAGGATCGGGGTAGTAGGGCTTGATGATCTCGACGATGCCGACGATCTCCTTGCCCTCGTTGGAATGGTAGAAGAACGCTTCTTCGCCAACCTTCATCGCCATCAGATTTTGCTTGGCCTGATGGTTGCGCACGCCGTTCCAGGTCGTGCCCTTGCCGCCCGCCTTGACCTGATCGTCCCACGACCAGGAAGAGGGTTCGCTCTTGATCAGCCAATGCGCCATGCGTCGATGCTCCCGCTTGGGTGTTTCACGTGAAACAGGCGCGGCGCTCCACGCAAAACAGGGGGTGTTTCACGTGAAACAGGGTAGGTGTTTCACGTGAAACACCCTAATCCGATCCTTCCGCCTTCGACGGCCGCGCCATCAATTCGGCGATCGCCTCGTCGATGGTGATGCGTTCGGCCAGCACGGCGTCGACCGCGCTGGCGATCGGCATGTCTACGCCGCTCGCATTGGCGAGATCGACCAGCACGCCGCAGGTGTAGACTCCTTCGGCGAGGCCGATGCGCGCCGCCGCCTCCGCCAGGCTCTCGCCACGCCCGAGCGCTATGCCGAGCGAGAAATTGCGCGACAGCGCGGAGGTGCAGGTTAAGACAAGATCGCCGAGGCCGGAAAGGCCCATTAGCGTCGCGGGCTCGGCGCCATAGGCGCGTCCGAACCTTGACAATTCGGCGAAACCACGGGCGATCAGCGCGGCGCCGGCGCTGGCCCCGAGTTCGCGGCCGGCGGCGACGCCATTGGCGATGGCGAGCACATTCTTGGCCGCGCCGCCGATCTCGACGCCGCGCATGTCGGTCGAGGAATAGACCCGGAAGCCGGGGCCGCCGAGCAGCGAGGAAAGGCCGGCGGCGAGCTCGGCGTCGGCGGCGGCGAGGGTCACGGCCGTCGGCAGGCCGCGCGCGACATCGTGCGCAAAACTCGGGCCGGACAGCGCCGCGGGCGGATGGCCGGGCAGCGTTTCAGACACGACCTCGCTGAGGAAGCGTCCGGTGCCATGTTCGATGCCCTTGGCGCAGACGACGACCGGCGCGCCGGGGTCGGGGATCAGCGGCTTCAGCTGTTCGAGCAGCGCCCGCAGCGCCTGGGCGGGAACCACGGCGAGGAAAACGTCGGCGTCGGCGGCGGCGGCGAGGTCGCCGGTCGGCGCGACATTGGAAAGGAGCGGCACGCCCGGCAGGCGGCGCGCATTGACGCCCGTCGCCGCCATCTCGGCGACATGGGCTTCCTCGCGCGCGTAGAGCATCACCTCGGTTTCGGCGCGCGGCTCGCGGCCGCCGCGCGCGGCGAGATTGGCGAGGGCCGTGCCCCAGGCGCCGGCGCCGAGAACGGTGATCCTGAGTGCGCCCTCCCGCGCCATCGGCTGTTTCCCCGCGATTCCGTTTTCGCCCGCGCCTGTCGCAGCCATCGAATCGGCTTTTGTCGAGACGGCAAGCCGGCCGAGCTTGAGGCGCCGGCGGCGAAAAAGCCAAGGTTTTTCGAGGCCGGACAGGGTCGATCGCGCCAGCAAGGACCGCCGCGACGGCGCCGACCGCATTGACGCGCATTTGCGCTCGGCGAAACGATGGGCCGCCGCATCGCTCGGCGGCCCATGGTCTTGCGAGAACGCGAAAGCGATAGCAACCCTATGAATTTATGTGATTATCGGAAACTTGGGGTTGGCGCGGCCCGCCGTTGGCGCGCCGCAAAATCCCGCGCCCGCGCCGCCGAGGCCGCGCGCGGGGCGCCTATTCATCCGACATCGCCAGGGAAGGCCGCCTTAGCAGCGATACAGCGAACTATCCTGGGCCACGCACGAGCGAGGCGGACCGGTAAGAGTGGTCAGAACGTATTGGACGCCGCCAAAGACGGTGGTCGTGCCTGAGACTATTCCAACCGCGACCCCATTTATGACTGGAAAAACAAGGCCTTCAAACAGAGGGGTGATGAGGGGAATATAAATGAGCGTTTGATCGGGGGCCTTATGCACAACCAGAACGTGTTCCGGCGCATAAGCTACATGGGCTGTGTGCTTCCTGTGGAAAGCGAATGCGGAAGTCGAGCTTAGAAAAAGGGCGGTCGACAGACCTATCGCGATGAGCTTTTTCATGTTGTTTCCTTGTAAGTTAGCCAGACGCATCTCAAGAGGCCTTTTTAACGCAACCGTTCTCGAGATCGAGAATGGCGATGCCTTCTAACTGGCGTTGCATTCAGGACGACGGTCGAAAACAACTGGCTTTTTCCAACGCCATGACCGGATGGCTCCCATCCGGAGTCACGGCAGGGGCGCGCGCAAAGGCTTCCGTGCATGTGTCCCGCGCCGACGTTGATAAAGTTTTCAAGGTTTTTTCAAGGAAAACTGACTAAAGGTCGGCGCGAAAAGCCTTGGAATCGCCGCCTTTTGCATTGGCGCCCTTCGACTTGCGCCGAGGAGACCGGCATCCAATTCGCCTTGGCCCGCGGGCAGGGGGCTCGAAGCGCGGCATCAGGCGATTTCCAGCGAGGCGCAGCGCCGCGCGCTGAAGGTCCCGGAAGCGAACAAAGGAATTTCAATGGATGCGAGCGAAAAACCGGCGGCGTCAGAGCGGGACGCAGGGACTCAAAAAATCTCCATCCGCGTCTATTACGAGGACACCGATTTTTCCGGCGTCGTGTATCACGCCTCTTATCTGCGCTTCCTCGAACGCGGGCGCACCGAATTTCTGCGTGCGCATGGCGTCGAGCACAGGACAATTTTTGAGAGTGGGGACGCCTTTTATTTCGCCGTGTACGCGATGACGCTCGATTTCCGTCGGCCGGCGCTGATGGACGATCTGCTGACCGTCGAGACGCGCGTCGAATTGATCCGCGGCGCCTCGATCGAAATGGCGCAGGCGATTTGGCGCGAAAAGGACATCCTCGTCTCGGCGCGCGTAAAGATCGCCGTGGTGGCGGGCGGAAAGGCCATTCGAATCCCCGCGCGCCTCACAGCGGCGCTCAAGGCTTGCCCCGCAAGCGGAGCCGGCGCCGGCGCCCAAAACTAGCCCGTTTCGCGATCCCGCCCGTAACCCGATGTTAACCTCGATCGCGGCTAGATTTCGCCGCGGCGAGGCGAAGGCGGGCAGGCAACCCCGCGCTTTGGCGAAGGGCGCGACGCCGGCGCCAGGGGCGCCAAAGGATCGCATCGGGATCACATCGCGCGATTGCGCGCCCAAGCCGCAGAAATGACCGATTTTCACGTCAAGAAGGGCTGGTTTTTGAAATATGGGCATTTGAAGCCGAGAGCGTTTGAAGCTTGAGGGCGTTACGCGGGAAGGCCCGCTCTTCAATCGACATGCGCCAGCCGAGAGGGATGAACAAATGAATCCTGCGGATATCGCGGCCACGGGCGTGGCGGCTGCCGGCAGTTTTGCGCCGGGGAGCGAGGTGTCGCTCTTCGACATGTTTTTGTCCGCGCATATCGTCGTCAAAATCGTGATGCTCGGCTTGCTCGGCGCGTCGATCTGGTGCTGGGCGATCATCATCAACAAAGCCCTGCTGCTGCGCCGGACGCAGCGCGCCATGGCGCAGTTCGAGGAGGTGTTCTGGTCCGGCGCCTCGCTCGACGAGCTATACGCGACGCTTTCCGCGCAGCCGACCAGCGGCATGGCGACGCTGTTCGTCGCCGCCATGCGCGAATGGCGCCGCTCGGTGCATGGCGCGGCCTCCTCCTTCATGGGATTGCAGGCGCGCATCGAGAAAGTGCTCGACGTCTCGATCGCGCGGGAAGTGGAGAAGCTCGAATCCAATCTCCTCGTCCTCGCCACGGTCGCGTCGGCCAGCCCGTTCATCGGCCTGTTCGGCACGGTCTGGGGCATCATGTCCTCGTTCCGCTCGATCGCCGCTTCGCGCAATACGTCGCTGGCGGTGGTCGCGCCCGGCATCGCCGAGGCGCTGTTCGCCACCGCGATCGGTCTCTTCGCCGCCATTCCGGCGCTGATCGCCTATAACAAGCTGCAGGGCGACGTCGCCAAGAAACAGGCGCAGCTCGAAGGCTTCGCCGACGAATTTTCCTCGATCCTGTCGCGTCAGATCGATCAGCGCACGGCGCATGATCAGGCGGCCTAGGCTGGGCGGGAGGAAGCCCGAGGCTCCGTTGCGGGCGAAGCGCTCTCGAGCCCTTGCCGAGGGAGCGAAGCGAAGCGGCCGTCGCGAAGGATGGCCGGAAGCGCGAACGAACGCCTTGGTGCGTCGGGACACTGCCTCGCAGCGCCCGGCGTGGGAGCTTCCGGGCGAACGGATTTGGCGCGGCAAAATCTGGCGCAGGAGATAGAAGATGGCATTGTCTGCGATTGCATCGCGCAAAGGCGGCGGCCGGGGCCGGCGCGGCGCGCCGCGCTACCGGCCGATGGCCGACATCAACATGACGCCCTTCATCGACGTCATGCTGGTGCTGCTGATCATCTTCATGGTGGCGGCCCCGCTGCTGGCGACCGGCGTGCCGATCGACCTGCCGCAAACCAAGGCGGCGGCGCTCAACGTCGACCAGAAGCCGCTTTCGGTCGCTGTCGACGACAAGGGCGCCATCTTCGTGATGGATCAGCCGGTCGAATCGGCCCAGCTCGCCGACAAGCTGAAGGAGCTCGCCAAAGCCGGCTTCGACGAGCGGATCTATGTGCGCGGCGCCAATCAGGTCAATTACGGCAAGATCGCCGAGGTCATGTCGATCATAACGACCGCCGGCTACAAAAAGGTCGCTCTCGTCACGGACCCGAGCAAGAACTGACCGGCGATGTCGCTGCGCGATAATCCAGGGGCTGCGATTTCGGGCGGCGCGCATCTGCTTCTGCTCGCCGCCGTGGTGATTTCGTTTTCGCACGCCTCGAGGTTCGACGACGCGCAGGAGACCCTGCCCGTCGACCTCATGAGCAACAGCGAATTCAATCAGATCATGAAGGGCGAGAAAACCGCGCCGCTCAGCGACAAGCCGCTGCAGAAAGTCGAGAAGCTGGCGGATATCGCGCAGGCGAAGCCGCCGTCGATCGCGCCGGCGGCGGCGACGGACGTTATGGCGCCGCAGACCCGCGCCGCGCATAATGACGATCCCGGCCAGGCCGACACAAAGCCGCCGCCGACCCCGCCGGCGCGCCCGGCCGAGGAGCTCGCCAAACAGACGCCGGATCAGGTCAAGCCCGACGCGGCCAAGCCTGACGCGCCGAAGCCCGACGCCGCCAAGCCTGTGGCAGAGGCGACGCCAACGCCCGAATCGCCCGACGCGGTCGAGCCGAAGCCCGTCGCGCATCCGAAAGTCGAGCCAAAGAAAGTCGCCGCGGTCGAGCCGAAGCCAAAGCCCGCCGAGCCGCCGAAGAAGCCAGCGCCCAAATTCAAGCCGGACGAACTGGCCAAGCTTCTTAATGACGACAAGCCGAAGGATCCGCCGCCGAAGCCTGCGCCGAAGCAGAAATCGGGCGATGAAGCCGCCGAGCCGACGGATAAATTCGACCTCTCCGACATCAGCCGCATCCTCAACAAGGACATGCCGCAGAAAAAGCCCGCGACCGGCGAAGCGCTGCAGCAGGTGGCCTCGCTCGGCGCGCCGACGGCGAGCGCGGAGAAAATGGCGCCCTCTCTATGGGCCCAGCTTGACGGGCTGCTGCAGGACCAGTACCGCCATTGCTGGAACTATATCGGCATGGAGGGACAGGAAAAATATGTCCCGCAGATTCATGTCCAATACGGCCAGGACGGCGCGCTGATCGGCGAGCCGCAGCTCATGAACCCGCCGGCCGACCCCAATCTGCGCTCGTTGGCCGATAGCGCCTTAAGGGCGGTGCGGCGCTGCAATCCGCTGCGCATCCCGGCCCAGTACCAGCCCTATTACGACCAGTGGAAGGGCCGGATCGTTCGCTTCGATCCAGAGGACATGCTTTGAACGCCTGTAAGCTGCTGAATAGTACCGTGGCGCTTCGAAGCGTCCGCGCGCTTCTCGCCGTCTGCGCGCTGCTCGTCGCGGGCCTCGCCGGCGTCCGCGCGAATGCCGAGGACCGCTATCTCGACGTGCGGCGCGGCGAATTCAATCCGGTCTCCGTCGCGGTGACCACCTTTACGGGCGACGCCGCCGCCGGCGCGCAGGCGACCAACATCATCACTAATAATTTTAGCCGCTCCGCCTTTCTCGCGCCGATCGATCCGAAGACCTTCACCGAGCAGATCTCCAATCCCGATCAGCCGCCGAATATGGACGCCTGGCGCGCGCTCAATGCGCAATTCGTCGTCACCGGACGCAGCGGACGCAGCGCCGACGGGCGGCTCGAAACCGAATTCCGGCTCTGGGACGTCGCCACCGGCCAGCAGGTCGCCGGCCAGCAATATGTGACCGACCCCAATAATTCGCGCCGCGTCGCCCATATCGTGTCGGATGCGATATTTACGCGGATCACCGGCGAGAGCGGCTTCTTCGACACGCGCGTCGTCTTCGTCGACGAGACGGGACCGCCCGAGCGCCGCCGCAAGCGGCTCGCGATCATGGATCAGGACGGCGCCAATGTGCGCTTTCTGACGCGCGGTGACGATCTCGTGGTGACGCCGCGCTTTTCGCCATCCTCGCAGGACGTGACCTATATGTCGTTCGGTCCGACCGATCCCAAAGTGCTGCTGCTCAATATCGAGACGGGCCAGCGCGAGGTGGTCGGCAATTTTCCTGGCATGACCTTCGCGCCGCGCTTTTCGCCCGACGGCCAAAAGATCGTGATGTCGCTGTCCGAGGGCGCCGCCACCAATATTTTCGCGATGGACATCGGCTCGCGCACGACGACGCGGCTCACCGATTCGAGCGCGATCGACACCTCGCCGTCCTATTCGCCGGACGGCGGCCAGATCGTGTTCGAATCCGATCGCGGCGGCAGCCAGCAGCTTTATGTGATGCCGGCGGGCGGCGGCGCGCCGAAGCGGATTTCCTTCGGCGAGGGCCGCTATTCGACGCCGGTTTGGTCGCCGAAGGGCGATCTCATCGCCTTCACCAAGCAAAAGGCCGACACTTTTGCGATCGGCGTCATGCGGCCGGACGGATCGGGCGAGCGCATCCTGACCGAAGGCTTCCACAATGAGGGGCCGACCTGGGCGCCAAACGGGCTCTATCTGATGTTTTTCCGCGATCCCGGCGGCTCCAGCGGCGCGAAAATCTACATGATCGACGTGTTCGGCCGCAGCGAGTTGCAAGTGCCGACGCCGGATTTCGCGTCCGATCCGACCTGGAGCGCGCTGCTCAACTAGGTGGCCCGACGCGGTCTAGTGCTGGTCCGGCCGCGGCGGTCCGTTGACCGTGCGGAACATCGGCGCCGGCGGCGGGCCTGAAGAGTTGACCGCCACCTGCGGGCCGGCGGCGCCGGTCGCATCGCGGGCCGGCAGCTCCAGCTTCACCTGCAGGGTATCCTTTTGCAGCATCGTCGCCCGCAGGTCGACGGAGCGCATCGCCCATCCGTTGTTTTCCTGGCCGACGCGGAGCCGGATCACCGACTGGTCCATCTGATTGATGAAGATGCCGATGTCCTGCTTCGCGCCATGGACGACGCCGACAAGTTGCAATTGCGGCTTTTCAGGCTCGGAAGGCGGCGCTGGCGGCGGCGGCGGCGCGGCCTGCGCGGCGGCGACGACGGGCGGCGGCGGCGGACGCCGCGAGGCCGAGAAAAGCGGGCGCTCGCGCGTCGCGCGCAGACTCTCGAGCGGAATCGCCCAAAGCGGGTTGGCCCTGCCGGGCCTCTCAGCCTGCCCGGCGCCATCGGCGTCGGCCGGCGTCGAAGCGGCGACGCCAGGGGTCTGCGCCATCGCCTCCGCGTGACGCCCGACCAAAGCCGCGCAGGCGAGCGCCAGCGCCAGCCGCAGATTGCCCGGGCGGCTCATTTGGCGACCAGCCATTGACCTGCGACGTCGATTTGAACGCGCATTCGTTTGCCTTCTGGTTCGTCGCCGGCCTGCGGCGCCTGGACGATGAGCTGTTCAACGAAAAGAAACGGCATTCCAGCTTCGAGATCATAAAGCAACGGCTGCAGCGCGTCCTGGGTGATGTCGCAGCTGGCCGACAAAATGACATAGCCCTCGCTTGCCTGCGATCCCTGCAGATCAATTTGCGACGATAACACATTGCCGCCGACCGCGCCGACCGCGCCGGCGACGCGCCGCTGCAGATCGGCCCCCGCGATCGTCACCGTCGGGCCATCGAGAAAAGGCGAGCCGGGCAAATCTTCGGCGCCGGCCCGCGCGCCGCCCGCGCGTCCGTGGCCTTCGAGCGCGGCGAGCTGCGCCGCCGACGCCGAAAAGCCGGCGTAATCATCATTTAACCCCGACAGCGCCAGGAACGTCGCCGTCATCAGCGCGATCGCCAGCGCGATATAGCCGATCGCCGCCAGGTCGCGCGACTGATTGAGGCGTTTCAGCAGATCGGCGGCGGTCATTGGCTCAAAGCCTTCTGGGCCGCGGCCCCGGCGAAGACAGGCTGGATATGCGCCTCGATGAAGAAGTGCTGGCCTGGATCCGAGGGCGCGCGCGTCGTCGGCGCATAGAAGGTCGCGGCTTTGAAGTGCGGCGACTGTTCGAGGATGCGGATCAGTTCGGGCGCGTCGCGCGCGATGCCGACGATCTGCGCCTTGTCGCCCTGGATGCGCAGCTCGGTGAGATAGGCGTCGTCGGGCAGAATGCGCGAAAGCTCCTCATAGACAAGGACGCTCGCAGGCGTCTCGTGCTTTTTCCGTTCCAACGCCAGCGCCGCCGCGCCGTTGGCGTCGCCGTTCTGATGCATCGCGGCGCGCATCTCGTTAATGCGCCGGTCAATGTCGTCCCGCCGCGCCTCAAGCTCGCCGCCGGCGATCATCGCGGCCGCGATCGAGGCGACCGCGAGAACGGCGAGCGCGCCGATGACGAGCGTCAGGATGCGGCGCAAACGTTGCGCCTCGACCGCGCCCTCGATCTTCTGATCGAGCACCTTGATGAAGGCGGCGCCGGCGGGCGCCGGCGTCGATATGATGACCGCTTCGACGCCGAGGCCGCGCGTCGCCTCGACAAAGGGCGACAGCAGCGCGCGCGCCGTCGCCGCGACGGTGACGTTCATGCGCTCGCTTTCGGGGCCGGGTTCAGGCTGGACGCCGAAGGCCGCGTCGGCGGCGCTCCACGGCGTCAGCCGGTCGATCTGGGAGCGGACGATGCCTTCGAGAAATTCCGCCGCGCGGCGCGGCAGCTGCAACGAGCGGAACAGGAAGCGGTCGGGCCGCAACACGATCTCGACCCTGGCGCGGGATAGCAGCGGGGCGAGCCGCGTCGCATCGTCCGGCGCGATCGCGCCCTCGCTGATGCGGAACGGCTGCGGCGGCGTCTGCGTCGCCGCCCCCTGGGCATCGCGCTTTTGGGCCTTATCCCGCGGCGCGGCGGCTTCCTGCAATGCGAAAGAACCGTCTTCCTGTTCGACGAGGCGCGCGAAACGCGGCGGACGCAACGCTTCGCGCCAGGCGAGCATCGCCGTCGCCACATGGTCGATCCAGAGCGAGGCCCGCTCGCGCGCCGCCGTGATCCAGCTCATGTCAAATCCCGTTCAGCCGGGCGAAGCGGCCGATCCGAAAGATCGAAAGCGAACCAGGACCTTCCATTTCGCCCCATTGTCTTAACGCCCAACCCGTGTGGAGTTCCCTAAAAAAAGCCCTAAGATGTCGAAAGTCAGAACGCGCCGTCAAAATCGTCGCGCCAGGCGACGATATGATAAGGTTCCGGGTCCTTGTCGATGACGAGAATGACCGCCTCGGCGCCGATGCGGCGGCCGGATTTGAACGAGATCGTCAGATTGATGCGCGTTCCCTTGCGCGGATCGAGCGAAACGCTGTCCTTGACCGCCGCCAGCAGCGGCGTCACCAATTTTTGATCCTGCGTCACGCGACTGGTGAGGATGGCGTTTATCGTGTCGGGGACGATGTGCGGCAACGACGCGAGGACCTCCGGCGGCGCCGACATCGCGTCGATCTGTGACAGTCCGTTGAAAATGGTGATGAAGGGCATGGCGCTTTCGACCAGCGCGGGAGGAATGCCGAGAACGAAGCGCAGTTCGGCGACGTTCTCGAACGGCGCCTGGCGCGGCCCGTATTTGAGGCCGGCGTCCTTATAAGCGTCGAGCTCCTTGTTATGGATCGGCTGGTCGTTCTTCTCCCGCCATCCAATGATCCGATCCGCGTAATAGGCGGCGTCGTCAGATTTGGCGCCGAGCGTCGTAAACAGCCCCGCAAGCAGCGCTTTCGGCGCCTCGTTGAGATCGATCCTCGCGCCTTCGGAGGAATAGCGCACGCCGACATTGGCGCCGCCCATCTGAAACTGGAATTCGCCGAGGCTGCGCGGGTCGTCGGAGGATCTGCCGGCGAGGCGAAGGGCGGTGAGTTCCAGCCCCGCGGAAATCAGCGCGTCGGCCTGCAGCCTATCGGCGCCGAGGCGCGCCGAGACCGCGCTGTTTGCGGCGTAGAGCGCATAGGCTGAGGCGAGGGTGGCCAGCGCGACGAGAATCCAGATGACGGCGACGATGATGAAGCCGCGTTCGCCGCGCGCGTCGCGCGACTGGCGTCCGGCGAGGCCCGTTTGGGCGGCGGGCCGCGTCATAGCACGCCGCTGGGCGCAGGCGGAGGCGCGGGTGGAGCGGCGCCGGAGCCGGGCATCGGCGCCGCCGCCGGCGCTGTCTTGTTTTTGTCGCCGCCGTCGAGGGAGCAGGGCGAATTGGCGGCGCCTGTCGCGCAGTCGGCCGGCGCGTCGATATGGAGAATGGTCGCGGTCGAGACGGAGAGGATTTGCCCCGAATTCGCATTGCTGAGGGTGATGCGAACCGCGCGCGGCAAAAGCGCCTGGTCGCTCCAGCTGTCGCTCCAGACGCGATCGCGTCCGGCAAAGCCAAACGAGACGCGCAGGGGCGCGCGCAGAAGCAGGCTCGAATCCGAGAACGCGAAGTCGGGGTCGCCGGCGTTGCCGCCGTTTGAGGGCGTGAACGGCGCGCGCGACCGAATGAGGCCGCCTGCGTCCGGCTTGTCGGCGAAGCGGACGATCTCGAGGCCCGTCGGCGCCGGCCCGCTCGACGGTCGCGGCCCGATCGGCGATCTGACGAAGGTGATCTCCGACTCCGAGCCGAAGAACAGAGGCTTGGCCCCGCCGATCGGCGCCATGAATTCGGCGGCGGCGAGATCGGAGCTGATCCGGTCCAGCGCGAGGCCCGCGAGGTCGGCGGTCTGCAGGCGGCTAAAGCCGGCGTGCCAGTTCGGCGTCCACTGCGCGGTGACTGTAGCGAGAATCGAAAGAATCAGGCCCATCAGGGCGACCGCGATCAACGCTTCGAACATCGTGAAGCCGTTTTGGCGGTCTTTCCCTGCAGGCCCCGTCATTGGGCGGGCCTCGGGACAAGACGCAAAGTCTGCACCTCGACGAGGCCTCCCGACGGCGCCTGAGCCCGCATCACGACGAGTTGCGGCGACCATGCCGGCGGATCCTTGCTCGCAGGGGGCGGCGAGGGATCGGGATAGGGCGTGGCGCTGACCGCCCAGCCGTTGTCGCCCATTTCGCCCGAGAAACTCGCTCCGGCCAACGAGGAGCGATCGGGCAGCGCGGCCTCGACCTTGCGCAGCGTCGAGACCAGCGCCAGCCGCTGTTCGATATGCAGCACGGAGCGGTTGTTCTTGGCCATGAGAAATCCGATCGCGCTGAGGCAGACGGCGCAGACGGCGAGGGCGACCAGCGCCTCGATCAGCGTGAAGCCCGCGCGAGCGCGCCGGCGAGAGGCCGTCCGCGGCCGCTTAAAAGGTTTTCTGCGGAACAATTTCGACGCCTCCGGTCAGCCAGGCGACGCGGATTTCGTAAGCTGCGCCAAGCCGCGAGAACGACAGCGCGCCGCCGCAGGAGAGCCCCGACGCAAAGAAAGCGATCGTCTCGCCGGCGTTTCGCTGATCGCATTTATCGGCGAGGATGGCGCTGAAGCCGACGTCGTCCGGCACGCGGATCTCCGCCCCGGTGGCGCCGGAGCGGATGATCCGCGCGATAGTGCTGATCTGCGTTGCGACGGGAACGCCCCGGCGCATGGCCGCGCTGCGGTCGGATTTGAGCAGGGCGGCCGTCGAGGCCGCCAGCGCCTCCAGCTTCGGGCGCGACGTGCCGCGCGGGATCCCGGGCAGCGCGATCGCGGCGAGCATCGCAATGATGGCGAGGACGCAGACGATTTCGATGAGCGTGAAGCCGGCTTCGCCAGCCCGCGCCTTCATTGTCGCCGCGCCTTCATCATTGCTGCGCTTTCTTGGTCGCGCCGATCTCCCAGCTTCTGATGGCTGCGGCGGTTCCAGTCCCGCCATCCTGTCCGCTGGATCCGAGCGATACGATCTCATAGGCGCCATGCTCCGAGGGCGAGCGGTAAACATAAGCGCGGCCCCAGGGATCGTTCGGCACGTTCCCATTCTTGAGATAAGGCCCGTTCCAGCCGCTGACGCCGCCGGGGCGCTGCACCAGCGCGGCGAGGCCCTGCGCCGTCGACGGATAGCGGCCGAGGTCGAGGAAATAGAGATCGAGCGCGCCATCGAGGCTTTCGATCTGGATCGTCGCGGCCTTGACCTTGGACTCGGCGAGATAATTCAGCACGCGCGGACCGACGAGGCCCATGATGAGGCCGATGATGGTGATGACCACCAGCATCTCGACCAGCGTGAAGCCTGCCTCGCCGGCGCGCGCGCGCGCGGAAATGCGTTGTTTTTTCATGTCGCCACCGTTCCCGATTTCATTCATCTCGCCTCCTTTAGCGCCGCGGCGCCGGTCTGGCCGCGTCGCCGGCTTCGCGCTTGGCTTTTTCATCCCACCATCTGGTTCACCGACATCAGCGCTGTCATGACCGAAACGATCAGGCCGCCAACGATGACGCTGATCAGGATGATGGCGGCGGGTCCGATCACCCCGACGAGACGGTCGAGGCTGCGTTGCAGCTTTGCTTCGTAATATCCGGCGATGCGTTCGGCGAGCATCGGCAATTGTCCGGATTCTTCGCCAAGCCGCAAGCGTGCGCACCGCCATCGCGGGCAGCGCCTGCGTCTCGGCCAGCGCATCGGACAGCTTGCCGCCGTGACGGACGCGATCGACGGTTTCGCGCCAGGCCTTGGAGCGCCCGGTCGTCGCCATCATGTCGGCGAGAATTCGCAACGTCGCCGTCAGCGTCACGCCGCTCGCCAGCAATATCCCAAGATTGCGGCAGAAAACAGCGGTTCGATGGAAGCTCAAAATCCGACCGATCAAGGGCAGGCGCGCCAGCCCCTCGATGATCGCGGTGCGGACGCCCGGCCGGCGCAGGAGCAGCCAGACGGCGGCGACGAAGCCGACGAAGCCGATCCCAAGCGCCTGCGCGTGGCTTGAGAAAAAATCGGACAGCGACAGAAAGCCGGACACGACCGGATCGAGCTTGGCGTTGAAATCGCGCAGCACGGCTGCGAACTGCGGCAGCACGAAGGTGAGGAAGAAGACCATCACGGCGGCGGCGGCGCTGAGCACGAAAGCCGGGTAGCGCAGCGCGTCGGCGAGTTTGCGGCGCAACGCTTCGGCGCGCGTGCGCTCCGCCGCCAGCGCTTCGAGCACCGGGACGAGATTGCCCGAGGTTTCGCCGACCCGCACCAGCGCCACATACATCGGCGGAAACAACGCCGGATGATGCGTCAGCGCGTCGGCGAAGCTCTCGCCACCGAGGATGGTCGCGGTGATCTTCGACGATGGTCGGCCGCAGGCGTCCGACGTCGGCGTCGGTGGCGACGAGCTCAAGCGCCTCGTTGATGCGCGCGCCTGTCTTGAGCAGCAGCGCGAGGTCGCGGGTGAAGAAGGTGACGTCCTCGAAGCGCGGGGGCGTGGTTAGTTCGAGCGTCCAGCGCGAGCGCTTTTGCGCGCCGTCGTCGCGGATCGTTTCGATGGGAATAAGGCCGAGATATTCGATGCGCTGCGCGACCTCGGCCGCGCTGGCGGCGGCGATCGAGCCGCTGACGACCTCGCCGGTCTTGGTCAGCGCGGAATAGCGAAAATTCGGCATGGACCAAACTTCAGCATGTCAGGGCCGCGACGCGCGCCGAACGCACCATACGCCAGGATCGCGACGGTCTGTATTAACTCAAAGTCTTGAACGCGATCAATTGTAGTCATTCAGAGCGGGATGCGGGCGGAAGCGTGGCCGCCCATTGGCTCTAGCGTATCGTCGTGACGCGAAGAACCTCCGCCGTCGATGTGACGCCGGCGCGGCATTTGGCGACGGCGTCGTCGACCATGGTCGTCATGCCGGAGCGTCGCGCGGCATGGTCGATCGCATTGGCGTCGGCGTGCGGCCCGACCAGGTCGTAGGCCTCGCCCTTCAGTCTCGAGCATTTCGAAAATGCCGTTGCGGCCGCGGTAGCCGATCCCGCCGCAGCGCTCGCAGCCGGCCGGCTCGATGGACGCAGTCGTCCGCTCTGAGGCCAAGCGCGCTGAGGCGCGGATCGGCGGCGAGGTCGGCGTCGGTCAGTCGCGTCGCGACCTTGCAGCGCTCGCACAGCACGCGCACCAGGCGCTGCGCGATGACCGCGCGCAGCGTCGACTTGAGCAGGAAGCCTTCGACGCCGAGATCGAGCAGACGCGGCATCGCCGCCGCCGCCGATCTCGGTGTGCAGCGTCGTCAGCACCAGATGGCCGGTCAGCGCGGCGTGGATGGCGATATTCGCGGTCTCGGCGTCGCGCACTTCGCCGACCATGATGACGTCCGGATCCTGGCGCACGAAGGCGCGCATCGCGGTGGCAAAGGTGAGGCCGATGGAGGGCTTCACCTGCGATCTGGTTGACGCCGGGGATCTCATATTCGACCGGATCCTCGATGGTGAGGATTTTGCGCGTGGGCTCGTTGAGGATCGACAGCATGGTGGCGAGCGTCGTGGTCTTGCCGCTGCCGGTCGGTCCGGTGATGACGATCATGCCATGCGGCAGCTGCAGCAGGCGCGTCGAGCGATCGCCTTCGTCGCGCGCGGACAGGCCGAGCTTGGCGATCGTCGAGCAGGCCGCGGTCGCTGCGGCAGCAGGCGCATCACGGCGGACTCGCCATGCTGCGTCGGCATGGTGGCGACGCGGATGTCGATCTCGGAGCGGGCGACGCGCAGGCGCGCGGCGCCGTCCTGCGGCAGCCGCCGTTCGGCGATGTTGAGGCCGGCGAGAATTTTGATGCGCGAGATCAGCGCCTGCGGCGGCGCGCCGGCGGGCGCCGGCACGGCGCGCAGCAGCCCGTCGACGCGCATGCGCACGGTGAGGCCGTTGCGGAACGGCTCGATGTGAATGTCGCTGGCGCGCAGCTCCATGGCTTTCTCGAGCAGGTCGTTGACGGCGCGCACGACCGGCGCGCCGCTGGCGAGATCGCGCAGGCTCTCGATGTCGTCGTCGGCCCCGCCGCCGGCGCGGCCGCGGTCGGCGTCCTGCGCCGCGGCGTCGTCGCCGCCAAGACGCTCGCCAAGAATGATCGCAATGTCCTCGAACGAGGCGACGGCGACGGAGACCTCGCCGCCAAGGACGATCTCGGCCGCGCGCACCGCGGCGCGATCGGCGGGATCGGCGACGGCGAGCCGGAACGCGCCGTCCTGGGCAAGATAGGGGAACACCGCCGTCTCGCGCAGAAAACGCGCCGAAAAGCGGTCGGTCAGCGCCTTCGCCGCGACGAGGTCAGGCAGGCTCAAGCGCGTCATGCCATAAAAATGCGCGACTTCGTCGGCAAAGCCATGGGCCGACAGATCTGTGGCTTCCCACAATTTGCGTAGGCCCGGCTCGGCGCCGCCCTCGGATGAAGCGAAAGACGCGGGGGCGCGGTCGGACGGTAAATAATTCTTGTTTACGAGATGCTGCGCGAACTCATCCAGAAGGTTAGGATTTATGGCCTGGCGCCTGGCGACGGAGAATGAGGCGGTAGCGTCGCAAATCATGTTCAAGGACGCCAGCAACGCGAGCCGTTCGACGCTGCGGGCTTATCGACTTGACCGCCACCTTGGAATTAGCGACATAACGTTTGAGGGTCAAATCAACAATATCCAGTGAAGCGCCGACTTTACTTGCTCCCCGCCCGTGGTTTCGCGTCCCCGAGTTTTTTTGTTCGAGTAGGGTTATTGTTCCACATCCGGCGCCGCGCAAAAGTTTATCTTTCGAGCCGCGCTTTTTCGGCCGCGCTGGTGCTTTGCGTCGCCGTTTTCGCCGCCTCCTGCTCGCAGATGCAAAATCAGCCGCTGGTCGGCGGTGGCAATGAATTGCCCGACGCTATCGACAAGGTCCGCGGCCTCGACCTGCAGCCGCGCTTCCCCAAAACCGCCGAGACCGTCAACACCGGCACTTCCGGCGCCGAGCGGCCTCAGCTCTATTATGGCAGCGACGCGACGGGGTCGATCGTGACGGCCGCCGGCGCGGCGGGCGGCGGCGCCGCTGGCGTCGGCGACGGCGTCGATCTCAACTTCGACAATGCGCCGGTGACGGCCGTCGCCAAGGTCATCCTCGGCGATGTGCTGGGCGTCGGCTATGCGGTCGACCCGCGCGTCCAGGGCACCATCACGCTGTCGTCCGGGCGCCCGGTGCCGAAATCGAGGCTGTTGTTCGTGCTCGAAAACGCGCTGCGCACCTGCAACGCCGTGCTGGTGCGCGATGCCGGCGGCTATCGCATCATTCCGGTCGATGACGCGGTCGGCAACGGCGGCACGACCCGCGCGAAGTCCGGCTCGGAGACGGAGCCCGGCTACGGGATGACCGTCGTTCCGGTTCAATATGTCTCCGTGCAGACGATCATGAAATTGCTTGATGGCTTTGCCACCCGGCCGGGGGCGATCCGCGCCGACCCCAGCAACAATCTGATCCTGATCGTCGGCAATGGCGTCGAACGCAGCAGCGCCGTCGACACCATTTTAAGCTTCGATCAGGATTGGATGCGCGGCCAGTCCGTCGGCATTTTCCCGGTCAAAAACACGACCCCGGAACCGGTCGTCGCCGAACTTGAGAAGATTCTGGATTCCGGCGAAGCGGGCCTCAGCCAGAACATGGTCAAGTTGCAGCCGATCGCCCGCTCGAACGCGATTTTGGTGGTCGCGCGCAAAGCCGAGTTGCTTCAAGCCGCGGCGACCTGGATTGCTCGCCTCGACGGATCCTCGGCGGCCAGCACCGGAGTCAAGGTCTATCGCGTCCGTTATGGCGAGGCCAAACAGATCGCCAAACTGTTGAATGACCTGTTCACCGGCGGTGGCGGCGGGGGCGTCGACACCGGCGCCAATCAACTGTCGCCGGGGTCGAGCTCTTCGACTCTCGGCGGCGCGTCGGGCGGCGGCGGCCTTGGCGGCGGCGGCGGACTCGGGGGCGGCGGTGGACTAGGCGGCGGCCTTGGCGGCGGCGCGGCCGGCGCTTCGGCCTCGACCGCGGGCGGCGCCGGCGCCGCCGGCGGCCTCGGCGCGGCCGGCGCGTCGGCCTCGGCCGCCCCGGGCGCGGCCGGCGGCGGGGGACAAAATCCGTTCGGAGCCCTCGGCGGTCCGGCGCCGGGCACGGAAGCTGATTCCGGCTCGGCGTCGGGCGGCGGCAAGGGACCGGCGCTGCTGCCCGGCGTCAGAATCATGGCCGACATTCCAAACAACGCCGTCGTGATTTACGCCAATCAGCAAAATTATCAGATCATCGAAAAGGCGCTCGATCAGATCGACCGGCCGAAACTGCAGGTCGCCATCGATGTGACCATCGCCGAGGTCACCCTGAACGATACGTTGAATTACGGCGTTCAGTTCTTCCTCGGCAGCATAAATCTCGCCGGCAAAAGCGACAATGGCGTGCAGGCGAGCCAATCGGCTGGGACAGGCCTCGTGCCGGTGACAAGTTCGCCCGGCTTCAATCTGCTGATCGGCAATCAACTGACCCCGCACGTCGTCCTCAACGCGCTGCACCAATATACGAACGTCAAGGTGCTCTCCAATCCCTCTCTCGTCGTGGTTGACAATCAGGTGGCGACCCTGACGGTCGGCGACCAGATCCCGGTGACGACCGGCAGCGCAAATATATTGAACTCGGCGACGTCGTCGTCGAACACGGTCTTCAACTCGATCAATTACGAGAATACGGGCATCATTCTGCGCGTGCAGCCGCGCGTCAATTTCAACGGCAACGTGACCCTCGACGTCGATCAGGAGATCAGCGAGTGCACCAATTGCAGCAGCGCGACTCCAAACCTGACGCCGACGATTTCCGATCGCCATGTCAAGAGTTCGATCGTGGTGGCGAACAGCCAGACCGTCCTGCTCGCCGGCCTTATCCAGGATAACGCGAATCTGGTGAAGAGCGGGCTTCCCGGCCTCGACCAGATTCCGGTGCTCGGCAACGCTTTCAACAACAGCTCCGGCAACATCATCGGACGCACCGAACTAATCATCTTCATCCGCCCGCAGGTCATTCGCGACGGCGTTGACGCCTCGCTCGTCGCCGAGGAGCTGCGCTCCAAGCTGCGCGGCGAGAAAGTCGGCAGCATCTATCCGACAGGGGCGGTGACGCCGGTGCCGACGCGGGCGCTGCAGCAGTTGAACCAGCAATGATCCAGCCAGCGATCGAGCGCCGCGCGGCTTTGGGCGCGACCCCGCGACCTACGGCGAAAGCGCGGGCATGGGCGGCGCCGGCCGCGCTGCTCGTCCTTGGCTGCGCCATGGCGGCGGCGAGCCTCGCTGCGGCGCCGGGCGCGCGGGGCTGGTTCGGCGCCGCGCTGGCGCTTCTGATGCTCGCCATCGCCGTCATCGACGCGCGCAGCCTCATCATTCCGGACCGGCTTAATCTCGCCGCCTTTCTCGCCGGCCTCGCCGCCGCGGGCGTGGGCGCTGCGGCGGAAGCCGGAAATGGCGCTGTCTGGCATGGGCTCTGGCCTGTGGCCATGCAGGCTGTCGGCCTCGCCATGATCCGCGCGGCGGTCCTTGGCCTCGCCTTTTTTGGCCTCCGCGCGCTTTATTTCAGGCTGCGCGGACGCGAAGGCATCGGGCTCGGCGACGTCAAGCTCGCGGCGGTCGCCGGCGCCTGGCTCGACTGGCCGATGACGCCCGTCGCCGTCGAGATCGCGGCCCTCGCAGGGCTCTGCGTTTACGGGTTGGGGCTCCTCGCCGGGCGGCGCGCGTTCAGCGCCGCGGCGCGGCTTCCCTTCGGCCTGTTCTTCGCGCCGGCGATCTGGCTGTGCTGGTTCGCCGAGGTTCGGTTTTTTTAAATATCGAGGGCGTCCATGACGATCGGCAGGCTGCGTTTCGACTGGGCGATGGCCGCTTTGCGGCTCCTGGCGGGCCGCTGGCGCCGCGCGGCGATGGTTTTGCTGATCGCGGCGCCGGTCCCGGTTTTCGCCACCGCATCGCTGCGCCAGGGTGTGGCCGCCGCCGCCGCCCATGATTATGTGCGCGCCGCCGAGATCTTTCTTCCGCTCGCCACCGCGGGCGACCCGCGGGCGCAGTCCTTTCTCGGCTTCATGTATGCGAACGGCCAGGGCGTGCCGCAGAATTACATCGTTTCGGCGTCCTGGTATCGCTGCGCCAGCGATCAGGGCTTCGCCAACGCGCAATATATGCTCGGGCTGATGTATGACAAAGGGCAGGGCGTTCCACAGGATTATGTGCAGGCCTATATCTGGCTGAACCTCGCGGTCGCCGGGGCCGGCCCCGAACGCGACCAATGGATGAAAATTCGCGACGCCGTCCTTTCGAAGCTGACGCTTTTGGAGCGCCAGACGGCGCAGACGCTGGCCTTCACCGCGCCGCCGCCGCGCCCCTGCCTGCCGATCCGCTTCGGCTATTGAGGCGCCTCGCTTTGACTAAAACCCGGCGGCTGGGTATAGGGCTTGCGGGGCGAAAGGCGCAGGCGCGCGCTTGCTTCGCGGGTGTAGCTCAATGGTAGAGCAGCAGCCTTCCAAGCTGAATACGAGGGTTCGATTCCCTTCACCCGCTCCAGGCTTTTCAATGATTTATAAACTTGGATTTGGAAAGGTCGGCTGATCCATTCGGAATCGCCTTCGGTTTTTGTTCCGGGGCGCCATTGACGCTACGGGCGCGGAGATCGTTAGAAGGATTAAACGCACTCCAAAGGGCGAGGGGGTGTCTTTGAAGTTCAATGCTTTGGGAGCGTTGCGGCAGTGCTCGAAAGGGCGGACCAAAGTTTCCAAAGTTTGCCCTAAGAATTGGCGAGAGGGGCACCGAAGATAGCCCGTTCTTCTGGCAGGGAGGCTCTCACCCCGAGTCTCCCAAGTGGAGTTGTGACACTCCCACATCATTCCAATGTTTGTTGATAAAGCTTGCGCGAACGAAGCATTTATCGAGAGCCTGCGGCGCAGGCATCCGAACACGAACCTGCGAAAGGCTCGCAGTGTCCTCGCCGAGCAACTAGGGGAGAAACGCCATGACCAAGCTTGCGCGCTCGATCGTGCCGATCTCGACAGTGCTGTCCGCGATAACGATCTTGCTCATCGCCGGCTATGCGCAAGCGGCCGACAGCACCTCCGACTCGAGGGTGAAAGTAGGCGACAGTTCATTCAAATGCATCACGGATATGACCCCGGTCCGCCATTTCTACGTTGACAATCTGCTCGGAAACGTGGCGGGAACGGTGGCCGTCGCGACAGCCGACAAAGGTGAGTATCCGGAAGGCTCGGTCCTGCAGTTGATGCCAAACGAGGTCATGATCAAGCACGAAAAGGGTTTCAATCCCGAAACTCGCGACTGGGAATTTTTCTATATCGACGTTGATGCGAACGGTTCCAAAATCTTCGCGCGCGGCTTCGCCGACGTCAATAACCGCCTCGGCCAGAACTGCTTTGCCTGTCACTCACAAGCGAAGCCGGAGTTCGATTTCGTCTGCGAACAGGACCATGGCTGCGCTCCGATCCCAATAACGCCTGCCATGTTCGACGCGCTGCAAAGGACGGATCCCCGTTGCAAAGGCCAGAAACCGGTCAGCCCGGAGGACGCGCAGGCGCTGAAGGAGTTGGACGAAGTCGTCAAGACACTGAAGGGTCAGTAAGTCCGTGCGCGAACTTGACGCCTTGGTCATGGGGGCCTGCGCCAGGACAGTCCTCGGCGCTGCAAGGGGGGGTGGCGCGAAAGCCGCCCACCTGGTTGTCGGAGCAGGCGCAATCGGCCAGTCTTGCGCGGGCCGTAGACCTCTGGCGCGTCGATCCAGCGACCGCCGGATTTAAGCATGAACAATCCCGCTGATGACCCGGCGGTCGTCAACGCGCGGCTTGCCGCGCGTGTCATTCGGCAAAAGCGGCTGAAGGATGTCCGCAAGATAGGCTACGATCGCCCGCGCCGAGGGTTTAGCGGCGCGGCCACTTGTGAACACGGCATGGACATCCACGGAGCCCAAGTCCCAATCGGGCAAGACTTGCACGAGGGCGCCACTTTCGAACTCGCGCCTGAAGGCCGGCAACGTCGTCAAAACGATTCCCATGCCTTCGACTGCGGCTAAGTATGCGCCTTGCAAGACGGTGATTCTCAGGCGTCCCTCAAGGCGGACTGAAGCGGTCGTTCCCCCTTTGCGGAACGTCCAATCCCCGACGCCCTGCGGACCGACAATGATCGCGTGGGCAGCTAAGTCGGCCGGTGCATTCAGGGCTGGAGCTGTCCTTAGATAGCCGGGGCTGCGGCGAGCGCGCGCGGCCAGCTGACGAGCTTGCGAGCGGTTGCCGTCGAGTTTGTGAGCGCACCGAAGCGAAACGCAACATCCACCCCCTCTTTCACCAAGTCTTGCCTTTGGTCATCGAGCAACAGGTCGACTCGCAACGCCGGATGTTGATCAAGGAAGAGCTTCAGGTGCGGTCGCGCAGCCGGGCTGGCGCCAAAGCCGAAAAGCTTCCGGTCAGCGCGATCTATCCCGCGCGCCGCATCGCCTCGACCAACCTCGGCGCCTTTATCAAAAGCGCCTGGGAATACTTCAAAGACGACCCGCTTGTCCCGATCGAGAAGTGGGAGATCCCGGCAAGCAGCGATCTCGCAACGCATCGATAAATGCCCGCACCCGGGCAGGCATGTGCGTGCGGGTCGGGATAACGGCCCATATGCCAACTTCCAGCGGTTTGACGTCAGCGAGGACGATACGCTTCAATTCTCCGCGCTCGATCTGCTTGTGCACGTCCCAGTAGGTCAGCATGGCGATGCCGACACCCGCGATGCAGGCTGCTCGAACCGCGTCGACGGTGCTGGCCGACAAGGGACCACTAATCCGAACGGGGTGCATTTCGCCGCCCCGCGTGAATGGCCAATTGTCCATTGCATGAAGCTTAATGCATGGGTGGCCCACTAGGTCTTCTGTCGTGGCGGGTTGTCCGAAGCGCGCGACGTAGCCTGGCGATGCGATTAGAGTAAATGGATTGTCTGCCACCCTCGTCGCAATCATGTCCGAAGGCTTCATTACCGCCACGCGAACGGCCACATCCAGTCCTGCCGTCGCAATGTCGATGACGCCGTCGCTCAGAGTCAAATCGACGCGTAGGGCGGGGTTGTCGGCGATCAACGCGGCCACGACAGGGACAACGACGGAGTGGCCGATGACGTTCGGCGCTGTGATCTTCAACACGCCTGAGAGGCCGGAGCCACCGGACGAGACCGAATCGAGCGCCAAATCGCGCGCTTCTATGAGGGTGACTGCGTGAGGCAAAAAGGCCTCTCCCTCGGGAGTCAGTGATAGAGACCGCGTCGTGCGGTGGAACAAGCGCGCGCCCAACTCGGCCTCAAGGCCCGCCAACCTGCGGCTGACCAACATCGGCGTCGTGCCCATCTGACGCGCCGCAGCCGACAGGCTGCCGACGGACGCGATGGCGCGAAACAGAGCCACATCTGCGAGATCCATATTTTAACGCTAAGCGATATATTGCTTATCGTCCACCCAATCTTCTGCGTCCCAGCTGCAAAAGCTAAATCTAGGCCCAACAAGCGGGCGACCCGTTCCCTTTTGAGCTGAAAGCGTCCGATTTGATGCTTCTGGAGGTCTGGACGATGGACATTGACACCAGCGCGCTTTTCGCGCCGATCGTTATAAACGGCCATATCGTGAAGAACCGCCTCTCTGTCGCGCCGATGACGCGCATCTCGGCGACCCACGATGGCCGGGCGACCGAGACGATGACCCGCTACTACGAGCGCTTCGCGCGGGGTGGCTTCGGGACGGTCATCACCGAAGGCATCTACACCGATCAGGCGTTCTCGCAGGGCTACGTCGATCAGCCCGGCATGGCTGACGAAGCGCAGGCCAATGCCTGGAAGCCGGTCGTCAGCGCCATCAAGGCGCACGGCGCGCTCGCCATCGCTCAGATGTTGCATGCCGGCGCAATCAGCCAGGGCAATCGCTTTCGCGACGGCACGGTGGGCCCGTCTGCCATTCAGCCCAAGGGCAAGCAGATGACGTTCTATCACGGCAAGGACCGCTACGTGCTGCCGGCCGCGATCACGGAAGAGCAGATCGCCGACGCGATTGCCGGCTTTGCCGAGCTCGGCCGCGCGAGCAATCGAGGTCGCCGGGTTCGAAGCCGTCGAGATCCACGGCGCCAACGGCTACCTGCTCGACCAGTTCCTGACCGACTACGCCAACGGCAGAACCGATCGCTGGGGCGGCGCCGTGGAGAACCGCGTGCGGTTGATCATGGAAACCTTCAAGGCAGTGAGGGCGAAGGTTGGCGCCAAGGTGCCGGTCGGTGTCCGCATCTCCCAAGGCAAGGTGAACGACTATCACCACAAGTGGGCGGGTGCGGAGCGCGATGCCGAAATCATCTTCGGCAGCCTCGCCGATGCCGGCGCCGACTTCATCCATGTGACCGAGTTCGAGGCGTGGAAGCCCGCTTTCGCCGAGGGCGGTCCCTCCTTGATGCGCCTCGCCAAGCGCTACGCCCCGAAGGCAACGATTTTCGCCAACGGCAGCCTGCACAACATCGAGCAGGCGGTGGCCGCGCTGGGCGACGGCGCTGACATCGTCACCATCGGCCGCGGGGCGCTGGCGAATCCCGACTTACCTCGGCGTCTGTCAGAGCGCGGCGTCCTCAACGACTTCGATCCCGACGATCCTTGGGCCCATCGCCAACATCAAGCAAACAGAGCTGGCGATGTGAAGCCAACTCGGTTGCTGCGGTTCGGAGGCGCTTACCTAGAACCTGGCCTGAAGGTCAGCTTCGGCGGGGTCTAACAAAGAAGTCAGAGCGCGTTGAGGTTGGCGCATGCGTCACCATCAACCTTGTGTACGATCGAACGTAACTAATACCCACTGTTCAAGAGAGGATATGTCAAATGGCTAAGTTCCCATTACTTGTTGAGTTGAAGGCTAAACCGGGAAAGGAGTCGGAAGTCGAGGCGTTTCTGGAGAAGGAGGCCACGCTGGTGAGAGGAGAGCCCGGCACGTTGTCGTGGCACGCGGCGAAAGTCGAAGGGGAGCCTGGCGTATATAGAGTTTTCGACACCTTCGATGATGAAGCTGCCCGCGAAGCCCATTTGAACGGCGAGGCTGGACAGGAGCTTGTAGAGAAGGCGGAGGAGTTATTTTCCGTGGCTCCTAAGGTTTATCGGCTTCAGGTAGTCGCTCAGAAATAAAGCGCCTTACTGCGGCTCTTCATTGCGAAACAGATGATGATCTTGGGCGGCTTGGCTCAAATGCACACGTCAGCCGCCCATCCCCTGGCGCAACGCTCCTCGGAAGGGATCACAATGGATATCGAAACACCCAAGCCCACCATCGTGCTTGTGCACGGCGCCGTCGAAGACTCGTCGCTCTGGACTCATGGAGTGATCCAGCGGCTCCAGCGCGACGGCTACCCGGTCAAGGTCTTCTCCAATCCATTGCGGGGCGTGGCGGTCGACGCTGCCTACCTGCGTAGCCTGCTGGACACGATCGAGGGCCCCGTGATCCTCGTTTCCCACGCCTACGGCGGGGCCGTCATCACCCAGGCCGGGGACGACCCCAAGGTCAAGGGCCTTGTCTACGCGGGCTCTCCTATGCCCGGGGTGGGGGAATCTGCAAACGATTGTCTCGAACGCTTTCCCGGCGGCGACTTCGCCTCGTCCGTCGATCTGACCACATACACTTTGCCCGACGGAACCAGCGGCACGAATGTCTTCGTCAAAGCCGACAGGTACAGCTATCTCCTCGCCGCCGACGTGTCTGAGGACGTGCTCGGCCTGATGATCGCCACCCAACGCCCCATCGCCTTGGCAGCCCTCAACGAGAAACTGACATCGGCTGCATGGACGAGCAAGCCGAGCTGGCAAATCAGGCCCCTGCTGGATCCCGTCATCCCCGTGGAAGAATTTAAGCTCGAGGCCGATCGCGCCCACTCTCATGTCATTGAGCTGAACTCTTCGCACGCCATCCCCATCACTTTCCCGGACGTCGTGGTCGACGTGATCAATCAGGCCGCCCACGCAACCACGAAGTAACGGCGGTCTGTTGAGTGGCGGTTCCTACGCCGCGTTGGCTGCGGCGTAGGAACCGGCGCTCGTCGCGCCAACCAAGGAGATGTTCGATGACCCTTCAGGAAACCCTCGCCTCAATCGCGAAATCCGGCCTGCCGTTGCAAGGCAAGCTCGACGCGCTGAAATCCGAATTCGAAACCAACCTCGCCCCGCCGGCGGTGGTCGAAGTGCTGCATCGCGCCACCAATGAACTGATCGAGTCGGGCGCCCAGAACCGGGCGCTGAAAGCGGGGGACCTCGCGCCGGAGTTCACCCTTCCTGACGTTGACGGCAATCCCGTATCTTCCAAGGTGTTGCTCGCCAAAGGGCCGCTCGTGATCACTTTCTACCGCGGCGTCTGGTGTCCGTATTGCAACTTCGACCTGAGCGCGCTGGAAGAAGCCCGCTCGGAAATCGAGTCGCGCGGTGCGAGCCTGGTCGCGATCTCGGAACAGACGGCGCCCAATAGCCGCAAATCGCAGCGGCAGAACGGGCTCGGGTTCCCGATTCTGGGCGATCATGGCGGTGAAATCGCCGCTCAATTCGGCCTGCGCTGGACTTTGCCGGACTATCTGCGCGAGGTCCAGAAAGCGCTCGGTGCGGACCTGACGCGGTTTAACGGCGAGGACAGTTGGACTCTGCCGATGCCCGCCCGTTATGTCATCGCGCAGGATGGCACGATCGCTTACGCCGAGGTGAACGCCGACTACACCCGTCGGCCCGAGCCTTCGGCCATCTTCCCGGTTCTGGAGCAACTGGGGCGCCGGCACGATCGCCTGAACTCTGCCTATCATTCCGACCCGGAGGGTAGTCGGCGCCAGCAATGCGCCGACTACCCCCCTCGCAGGTCACTTCGGGGGAACGGCAGCGGTTCAATCGTGATCGCTTCCGGTGCAGCGTGCTCGCGAGGTCAGTGAAAATTCCGGGATGACGGTCGAGCACAGCCGAAAGGGGCCGGAAAGCCTTCGGCCTATCTTGGCCGGTTGGGCGTCAATCGATCTCGTCGCGAATAAGCTGTCGACCGAAGGCGGCGGGCGACCAGCTAAATCGTTCGGAAATGGCCTGTGACTGGAGCAGGCTAGAACAGGATTGAAATTTCAGAAATTATTGTTCGGGACAAAATTTGCAGCGCCTTCCAAGCTGAATACGAGGGTTCGATTCCCTTCACCCGCTCCAGGCTTTTCAATTCTTGTTGACGCGCGTTCCGAAACGCCAAATCCTGCGCGGGAAACGTTTTCGTTTCTGTCTTTGCGCGCCGTTTCCGCTTTGCCGACCGCCTTGCCGGCAGTCATGGACGCCTCAATGATCATCATGCAAGGCAACGTCCCACAGCTCTGCATGAACATCGTCCCTCCCGATGAGCGGGAGGACATGTGCCTCTTGAACTTGGCTCTTCGCGGCCTCGACAAATATACGAAGCAATTTTGCGTCGCGGCGCATCTCTTTGATTATTGCTCCATGCAGGATTCGGTTTCGCCCGCGCCGCAAGGCGCAACTTCGCCGTTCAGATCATGGCGGCTGCTTGCCTGCCGCGAGGCGTTCATGTCGCTCCTGAATTTTCGCGAGGAAATGGAGGCGGCGAAGACTCTTGCCGAGAATTCGGCCTATGTCGGCGGCGGAGTTGATGAAAGCTTTTTTGAAAAGGCGCAGTCACGCTTCGCCGAATGTTTTCCGGATTTCGAACGCATACGCCACGCTTCAGTGCGCGCAAGCGGGTCGGACAAAGCCTTCGAAATCGGCGCGTCAGACCAGGGGCGTATCGCGCCGGGCCTTCTGTTCAAAAACGGCAAAGCCGTAATCCTGCAGGAAAGCCTCGAAGACAGAACATTTGCCTGCGCCTATCAGGGCAGGCATGTTCATTGCGAAGTATCCGCGGGCACAATAGAAAAAATGCATCAAATCATGCAGTTATTCTTTGGCGGCTTCGCGGGACTTACCCAATCGCGCCTGCCGCCCGCTTCGACCGCGTGAGTCGCCCAACCAGCGGTTTCCCCGAAGCAAGGCGCTGCTTTCGAGGCCGGGCGCCGACAATGGCGCGGCCGTGGCGGCGCCTGGCGAAGCGGAGCCGATGCCGTGTTGCAGCCGTGCAACGGCCCGCGATATTATTTGGCGTTTTAGAAACTATACAGAGCGCGGCGTGATTAGAAACAGAATAAACTAAAATAGAGCGCTTGCGGACGTTCCAGTTTCGGCATTAGCAAGTTTTCGTTAGACCCTATCAGCGCCGCTGTTGGAGGCGAAAATGCGCGAGGCCGGCTTGTTTGCCGTTCGAAACAGGCGCGCCGAACCGGCGGCCCGCGGCGGATGGCGCGGCGCCGCGCTGGCCGCGGCCTTGATGATGGCGTCGCCCGGCCTCGCCCATGCGGCGGACGCCGCGCCGGCCGCGCCGAAGCCCGCGGAGCCCGCTCCCGCGCCGACGCTCTGCGATGGGCAGCCCTCGATCTCCGGCAGCGTTCCGGTCCTTGGCGATTGGAAGAAGGCGCTGTGCGAACGCGGCTTCAACCCGCAGATCAACTTCATCGGCGAAGTGTTCGGCAATCCGACCGGCGGCGTGAAGCAGGGCGCGCGCTATGAGCAGCGCCTCGAGCTCGGCCTTGATGGCGACATGGAGCAGATCGCCGGCATCAAGGGCCTGACCTTCCACGTCAATTCCTATGCAATCGCTGGTCAGAGCCTGTCGACCTACAATGTTTTCAATTATTCCGCGATCACCTTCATCGCGGCGCATCCGGCGTGGCTGCTGTTCGAGGCCTGGGCCGAGTACAAGTTCGCCGACGACAAGCTGTCCATTCGCGCCGGCCAGCTCGCCGCCGACAGCGACTTCTTCATCAGCGAGCTTGGGCAGCTTTACCTCAACTCGACTTATGGCTGGCCGAATATTTTCGCCGACGATCTGCCGAGCGGCGGTCCGGCCTATCCCTTTGCGACGCCGGGCGTTCGCGTCAAAGTTTACGCGAGCGACCAGCTGAACCTTATCGCCGCCGTCTTCAACGGCGATCCGACCGGCGCCGGATTTACCGGCAAGCCCTATGAGAAGGATCCCTCGGGAACCGATTTTCGCCTGGACAGCCCCCCTTTCGTGATCGCCGAGGCGCAGTACGCTTATAATCAGGACAAGGATTCAACCGGCCTCGCGGGCAAGATCAAATTCGGCGGCTGGTATCATTTCGGCAGCTTCGACGACAATTATTTTGGCTTCGACGGATTATCGCTGGCCGATCCAGATAGCGACGGCGTCGCGCGCACGCATAGCGGCGACTACAGCATTTACGGCGTGATCGACCAGATGCTGTGGCGGCTGCCGGGCGATGATCCTAAGAAAGGGGTCGGCGCCTTCGCGCGCGTCAGCGCCGCGCCGACGGACCGCAATCTGATCCATTTCTACGCCGACGGCGGCCTCAATTTCATGGGGCTGTGGAGCCAGCGGCCGGACGATCAGTTCGGCGTCTCGGCCGCCTATACCGAAGTGTCTCCGTCCATTCACGCGCTCGACGTCGAGACGGCGTCGGTTACGGGCGCGCCGGTTCCGGCGCGCGATTACGAACTGCTGGTTGAGGCGACCTACCAGGCGCAGGTGAAGCCCGGCTGGACTGTCCAGCCCGATTTCGAATATGTGTTCCATCCCGGCGGCGGCGCCATCAATCCCGTGAACCCGGCCAGCGGGCGCATCCCCGACGCCGCGGTTTTCGGCCTTCGCACCACGGTGCAATTCTAGAACGGCGCAATTCTAGAACGGACGGCGCGCCTCACGACGGCGGTCGCGTGGCCGGCGCGTTGACGCGCGGCCCTCTCCGAGGCTAAGCCTCGCTGAGGAGACAGCATGGACGCCGCGAACGTCATCATCGAAACGACCGGCCATTGCGGCGCGATCACGCTGAACCGGCCGGCGGCGCTGAATTCGCTCGACCTTGCCATGGTGCGCGCCATCGCCGGCGCGCTCGATCTCTTCGAAAGCGACGCCGCCGTGCGCAGCGTCCTGATCCGGGCGACGGGCGGGCGGGCCTTTTGCGCCGGCGCCGATATCCGCACGCTTTATGAATTGGGCAAGCAAGGGCGGCGCGACGCGCAACTGGAGTTCTTCCGCGCCGAATATCGCGTCAACCGCCGCATAAAACTCTATCCGAAGCCGATTGTCGCGTTGGTCGATGGCATCGTCATGGGCGGCGGCGCCGGCCTTTCCGTCCACGCCGCGCATTGCGTCGCCGGCGAGCGCCTCGATTTCGCCATGCCGGAGGCGGGCATCGGCTTTTTCCCCGACGTCGGCGCAACGTTTTTCCTGCCGCGCCTGCCGGGACGGTTTGGCGCCTATCTCGCCCTGACCGGCGCGCGGATCGGCTGCGGCGACGCCGTGGCCCTTGGCCTCGCCGCCGCGCACGTTCCTTCGTCCGGTCATGCGGCGCTGACCCAAAGGCTGATCGACGGCGCGGACGCCGCGGCGGCGGTTAGCGCCGAGGCTCGGCCGGCGCCGGCCACGACGTTGATCGAAACAAGGCCCGTCATCGATCGCTGTTTCGGCGCGGCGAGCGTCGCGGAGATCGTCGGCAGGCTCGAGGCGGAGCACGACGCCTTCGCGCGGGAGACCCACGCCATTCTGGCTTTGAAATCGCCGACGAGCCTTGCGATCGCCCTGCGGCAGGTGCAGATCGGTGCCGGCCTTTCGATCGACGAGGCGCTGCGCGTCGAATTTCGCATCGCCGCGCGCATTCTGAGCGGCTCTGACTATTACGAAGGCGTGCGCGCCGCGATCATCGACAAGGACCGGAACCCGCGCTGGCGTCCGGCCGCCATCGACGCGGTTAGCGAAGCCGACATCGCCGCCTATTTCCTTCCGCTTGCGGACGAACTCTGCTTTCCCGCCATGGCGGTCGCGCCGTGAAAAACTTGCGTGGCTCCGACAATATCGCCGAACGCGCCAATTCCGGCGCCGCCATCCGGCTCGGCGATGCGGGCGAAGCCAGCGAGAAAAACCCGTGGGGCCTCGTCCTCGTCGTGTTCATGCGCCTGCTGGCGGCGCTGTGCGTGGCGCAGGGGCTCGTCCAGTGGAGCGCCGTGCTGTTGCCGCATCAGCCGCTGTTCGAGACAACGCCGCCGGCCTGGGGCGCGGCCGTGATCTTCTTTGCGATCCTTGATCTCCTCGCCGCGGTGGGATTATGGCTCGCGACGCCCTGGGGCGGCGTGCTCTGGCTGTTTCGCTCGGTCGCGCAGATCTTCGTGTCGCTGACCATCCCGTCCTTTTTCGGGCCGCTCTGGATCGCCGCCAATTGCGTTCTCATCCTCGCCTATTTCGCGCTGACCTGGCTCGCCGGACGCCCGGACGCGAATTTCAGTTTTAGAAGGCGCCTATGAGCCGATGGCGGCCGATCCGCCTTCGTTGCGGGCGGGTTGGCGCATGCCCTCCGCGAAGGCCTCTTTACAACCTCGTCCGCAGCCATCAAGCTCGCACCGGGTGCGTGAACCGGCATCCGTTGTTGAGCGCCATTCTCCGGCGCTGATCCAACGCCTGCGGCGTTGAAGTTTTGGCCGCAGTCACGCCAGCGTCACGAAAACTCATCACATTCCGGCGGCGCTTTGTCGGCGGCTTACCGAACAGGACGAAACCCGTGAACTCACAGGCGGAAAATTCAGCGTCGGCCGAGGCGAAGCCGGGCGAGGCGCGGCGCTCTGCAAAAGTGGCGCGGCAGGCCGATCCCGCCGTTTCCGATCAAGCCGTTTCGTCGCAAGCCGATGCGTCCGCCGGCGGGACGCCGGCGCCCAACGGAGAAACCGCCATGAGTAGCGACATCGCCGCCCTTCAAGCGATCGACGGCGCGCCCGCGATCGCCAACGAAGCCGGACCGGCCGAGCCGGCCGACGAACTGGGACGCTCGACGCACCGCTACGTCAATCGCGAACTGTCCTGGCTCGAATTCAACCGGCGGGTTTTGCAGGAAGCCTCCAATCGAAATCATCCCCTGCTCGAACAATTGCGCTTCCTGTCGATCTCGGCGACCAACCTCGATGAGTTCTTCATGGTGCGCGTCGCGGGCCTGCGCGGACAGGTGCGCGCGGGCGTCACCTCGCCATCCGAGGATGGCATGACGCCGACCCAGCAGCTCGCCCGCATCCGCGATCGCGTCAACCTTCTCGCCGTCGAGCAGTTGCGCCGCTGGCGCGAGCTGCGCCAGGAGCTGACCGGCGTCGGCATAACCCTGCTCGATCCGCCGGAGCTCAGCGCGGCCGACAAGGCCTGGCTCGAACAATATTTCATCACCCATGTCTTCCCGGTGCTGACGCCGCTCGCGATCGATCCGGCGCATCCGTTCCCATTCATTCCGAACTTCGGCTTCACCATCGCGCTTGAACTCGTGGGGCCCATCGAGCGCAAAATCTCGAAGGCGCTGATCCGGCTGCCGGCGAAGATCCAGCGCTTCATTCGCCTGCCGGATCAGGCCGGCGACGACAGGCATCAGCGTTTCATCGCGCTTGAGAACGTCATCGGCATGTTCACGCAAAGTCTGTTTCCTGGCTATAGCGTGCGCGGCCACGGCCTCTTCAGGGTCATTCGCGACAGCGATCTTGAAGTCGAGGAAGAAGCCGAGGATCTCGTCCTGCTGTTCGAGAGCGCCCTCAAGCGCCGCCGCCTCGGCACCGTGATCCGGCTCGAATTCGACAGCGTGATGCCCGAGGAGCTGCGGGCCTTCGTCGCCGAGGAGCTCGCCGTCGAACCGGACGAGGTGTTCGTCCTCGACGGCATGCTGGCGCTGAACGAGACTTCAGAGATCGTCGGCCTCGATCGGCCCGAGCTGAAGTTCAAGCCCTATAATCCGCGCTTTCCCGAGCGCCTGCGCGACAATGGCGGCGATTGCTTCGTCACCATCAAGCAGAAGGATCTCGTTGTCCATCACCCTTATAAATCCTTCGATGTGGTGGTGCAGTTTCTCAATCAGGCCGCGACCGACCCAAATGTCGTCGCCATCAAGCAGACGCTCTATCGCACCTCGTCGAACAGCCCGATCGTTCGCGCGCTGATCGATGCGGCCGACGCCGGCAAGTCGGTGACGGCGCTGGTCGAGCTAAAAGCGCGCTTCGACGAGGCGGCCAATATTCGCTGGGCGCGCGATCTCGAACGCGCCGGCGTACAGGTCGTGTTCGGCTTCATCGAATTGAAGACGCACGCGAAGCTGTCGATGGTGGTGCGCCGCGAATCGGGCGGCCTCACGACCTATTGCCACGTCGGCACGGGCAACTATCATCCGATCACCGCGAAAATCTATACTGACATTTCCTTCTTCACAGCCGATCCGGCGATTGGCAGAGACGTCTCGCGAATCTTCAATTATATTACGGGCTATGCCGAGCCCGAAGGTCTCGAACTGATGGCCGTCTCGCCGATTTCGATCAAATCGCGCCTGCTCCAGAATATCGAGGAGGAAATCGCGTTTGCGAAGGCCGGCAAGCCGGCCGCGATCTGGGCCAAATGCAATTCGCTGGTCCACCCCGAAATCATCGACGCTTTTTACGCCGCGAGCCAGGCCGGCGTGAAGATCGATCTCGTCGTGCGCGGCATCTGCTGCCTGCGCCCGGGGGTGCAGGGACTTTCTGAAAACATCCGCGTCAAATCGATCATCGGCCGCTTCCTCGAGCATGCGCGCATCTATTGCTTCGGCGCCGGCTTTGGGCTGCCGCATCCGCGGGCCAAAGTCTACATCTCCTCGGCCGATCTGATGCAGCGCAATCTCGATCGCCGCGTCGAGGCCATGCTGCCGATCCTCAATCCGACCGTGCATGAGCAGGTGCTCGACCAGATCATGGTCGCCAATCTTATCGACAACCAGCAGAGCTATCGGGTCTTGCCTGATGGCTCCAGCGCGCGCATACAGGCGCCGCCGGATGAAGAGCCCTTCAACGCGCATTCCTATTTCATGACCAACCCCAGTCTGTCAGGCCGTGGAAAATCGCTTAAGACGTCAAGCCCAAAAACCCTCTTCAAGCGACTGGACGGCCGCTGAGGCGGCGGTGGATTTAATTCGAAGCGACGACGCCGAAAACGCCCGCGACGCACGGCTGCAGGCGCAGCTCGCGCGGCCGGTCGCCATTGTCGATATCGGGTCGAATTCGGTTCGCCTGGTGGCCTATGAGTCGCTAAGCCGCGCGCCGCGCCAGATTTTCAACGAGAAGGCGCTTTGCGCGCTTGGCAATGGCGTCGCGTTGACTGGCAAATTGCCGAAAAGCGGCATCGACAAGGCGCTCGCGGCGCTGCGTCGCTTCAGGACGATGAGCGAAATCCTGCAGGTCGGGGAGCTGCATGTTCTGGCCACCGCGGCCGCGCGCGACGCCTCAAACGGCGCCGAATTTCTCGAGGCCGCGACGCAGGCGATCGGCGCGCCGATCTCATTGCTGTCGGGCGCGCGCGAAGCTGAACTTTCCGCGCATGGCGTCATCTCCGGAATCTATCGTCCCGACGGCGTCGTCGGCGATCTCGGCGGCGGCTCGCTCGAACTCATTGACGTGAAGGGCGCGCAACTCGGCAAGGGCGCGACCTTGCCGCTCGGCGGCCTGACGCTGATGGACGCCTCCAACAATTCGCCCCGCGCGGCGGCGAAGATCGTGCGCGAGGCGCTGGCCAACTCGCGCATCGTCGAACGCCTCGCCGGTCGCACCTTCTATGCGGTCGGCGGCACTTGGCGCGCCCTCGCCAAGCTGCATATGCGCCAGCGCCATTATCCGCTGACCGTGACGCATGGCTATGTCATTCCCTCGGGAGACGCCGCCGATTTCGCCAGCATTGTCGAGCGGGTCAATACCGAAACGCTGATCTCAATCGAGGCGGTCAACGCGCAACGCCGGCCGCTGCTGCCCTATGGCGCGCTGGTGCTGGACGAAATCATTCGCCGCGCGATGCCGAAGGAGATCATGATCTCGACCGCCGGCGTGCGCGAAGGCCTGCTTTACGAAATGCTCGATCAGGCGCAGCGGCGCAAGGATCCGCTCATCGTCGCCGCGTCCGAGGCGAACCAGCTCTTCTCCCGGGCGCCGCGTCACGCCGAGGATCTCGTCGAATGGACGGATCGCTTCATGAAGTCGACCCATCTTGAGGAGACGATCGACGAAAAGCGATTGCGCCACGCCGCGTGCCTGCTCGCCGACGTCAACTGGCGCGCGCATCCCGACTATCGCGGCGAGGAGAGCCTGAACCTTGTCGAGAATACCGCGCTCACCGCCATCGACCATCCGGGCCGCGCCTTTCTCGCCCTAACAATGTCCTATCGTTATCTCGGCCTCGACGACGACGAGGTCAGTCCGCAGATCCGGGCGCTGGCCTCGGCGCGCATGCTCGACCGCGCGCGCATCGTCGCCGCCGCGATCCGCCTCGCCTATCTCATCTCGGCGGCGATGCCGGACGTCCTGCCGCGCACGCCGGTCGCCTGCCTAAAAAGCAAGGTCGCGCTGACGCTTCCCGCCGATCTCGCCGATCTCGCCAGCGACAGGCTCTACAGCCGGGTCAGGCAGCTCGCGCGCCTGATCGGGCGCGACGCTATCGTCACCATCGCGGGATAAAGCATCGCACCCGAGCCGCTGTCGCTCTCGACGCGGCGAGCGCGGCTTATTCGGCGACCTGCTCGGGCGCGGCCTCGCGCTCCAGTTCGGTCTCCGGCGCCTCCAGCTCGGCCTCGCGCCATTCGAGCGTGACAACGCGGCCATGCTCGACGGTGAGCGCCAGGCGGCCATGCTTCAGTTCCAGCGCCTTGACGCCGAAAAGCTCGCGCCGCCATCCCTTAAGCGCGGCGACGTCGGCGTCGTCGTCGGCGGCGATCGCTTCCAGATCCTCGACGGTGGCGATCATCTTGCTGGCGACGCCGTGGCTATCGCTGACCTGGCGCAGCAGCACCTTCAAAAGTTCGACGGCGGCGCCATTGCCGCCCGAGCGGCGCTCGCGCTCCAGTTTCGGCAAGGTTTTGGGATCGCGCGCGAGGCCGCGCTCGATCGCCGCCAGAATGTCGAGCCCGGCGCGCGAGCGCTCCATGCCGCGCGGGAAGGCGCGCAGATTGCCAAGCGCCTCCGCCGTGCGCGGCGCGGCGAGGGCGAGTTCGATCAACACGTCGTCCTTCAGCACGCGCGAGCGCGGCACGTTGCGGGCCTGCGCCTCCGCCTCGCGCCAGCCGGCGACGTCCATCAGCACGGCGAGATCGCGCGGTTTGCGGACGCGGTTACGGAAGCGCTCCCAGGCATTGTCCGGATGCTGCTCGTAGGTCGCGGGCGACGACAGCAGCGCCATCTCGTCGGCGAGCCAGGCGAGGCGCCCGGTCTGCTCCAGCCGACAGCGCAGGTGAAGATAGATGTCGCGCAAATAGGTGACGTCGGCGATGGCGTAGTCGACCTGCGCCGGCAGCAGCGGGCGGCGCGACCAGTCGGTGAAGCGCGAGGATTTGTCCAGCGTGACCTTGGCGACAGTCTGCACGAGATCGCCATAAGAGACCTGATCGCCAAAGCCGCAAACCATCGCGGCGACCTGCGTGTCGAATAGCGGCGTTGGGATCAGTTTGGCGAGGTTCCAAATGATTTCAATATCTTGCCGCGCTGCGTGAAACACTTTTGTGAGGGTCTGGTCGGCCATCAGCTCAAACAGCGGCGACAGATCCAGCCCTTCGGCCATTGCGTCGATCGCGACCGCCTCGTCCGGCGAGGCGAGTTGCACGACGCAGAGCCGTGGCCAGAAGGTCGTCTCGCGCAGAAACTCGGTGTCGACCGTGACGAAAGGATGGGCTGCGATGCGGCGGCACGCCTCCGCAAGGGCGTCGGTTGTCGAAATGAAACTCATTGCCATTAGATAGAGGAAAGCCGGCCCCGCCGCCATAGGTCGCGGCGCTGCGCTGCGACATTAACGTGGGCGAGGCTTCCGCGCGCAGGGGCTGCGCAACCTTGACAGAACCCGCCGCCCATGCGGTTGTCCGCGCCATCTTCGCCCCGGGATTTGACGACCAGATGCACCGCTACCGTACCCATAGCTGCGGCGACCTTCGCCAATCGGACGCCGGCGAAACCATCCGGCTTTCCGGCTGGTGCCATCGCATCCGCGATCATGGCGGCGTGCTGTTCATCGATCTGCGCGACCATTACGGCATGACCCAATGCGTCGTCGATCCCGATTCGCCGGCTTTCGCGCCGGCCGAGAAACTGCGCTCCGAATGGGTCGTGCGCATCGACGGAACCGTGCGCAAGCGACCCGCGGGCACCGAAAACTCTGAAATGCCGACCGGCCTCGTCGAAGTTTATGTGACCGAGATCGAGGTTCTCGGGCCCGCCGCCGAATTGCCGCTTCCCGTGTTTGGCGACCAGCCCTATCCCGAGGAGATGCGGCTACGATACCGCTTCCTCGATCTTCGCCGCGAAAAACTGCACCAGAACATCATGTTGCGCGGCGCGATCATCGATAGGCTGCGCGCGCGCATGAAGGCGCAGGGCTTCTTCGAATTCCAGACGCCGATTCTGACCGCCTCAAGCCCCGAGGGCGCGCGCGATTTTCTCGTGCCCTCGCGCCTGCATCCGGGCAAATTCTATGCGCTGCCGCAGGCGCCGCAGCAGTTCAAGCAGCTTCTGATGGTCGCGGGCTTCGACCGCTATTTCCAGATCGCGCCCTGTTTTCGCGATGAGGACCTGCGCGCCGACCGCAGCCTGGCGAGTTCTATCAGCTCGACATAGAGATGAGCTTCGTCACGCAGGAAGATGTTTTCACGGCGATCGAGCCGGTTCTGCGCGGCGTCTTCGAGGAATTTGGCAACGGCTATCCGGTGACGCAGAAATTTCCGCAAAATCCCCTATGCCGAGGCCATGCTGAAATATGGCTCGGACAAGCCGGATTTGCGCAATCCGCTCGTCATCATCGATGTGACGGAGGAATTTTCGCGCGAGGATGTGAGCTTCAACGCGTTCAAGAACGTCATCAAGGCGGGCGGCGTCGTGCGGGCGATTCCTGCGCCGGGGGCTGGCGCGCAGCCGCGCTCATTCTTCGACAAGCTGAACGACTGGGCGCAAGGGCGAAGGCGCGGCCGGGGCTTGGCTATGTGATTTACGAAGGCGCAGGCGCTGACCGGCAAGAGGGCCGATCGCCAAATTCCTGCCCGCTGAAGTCGCAGACAGGAAACCATGCGTCGAAAAAGCCGGCCTCAAGGCGGGCGACGCCGTTTTCTTCGCCTGCGACAAGCCCGAAAAGGCGGCCAAGCTCGCTGGCTCCGCGCGGCTGCGCATCGGCAATGAACTGAAGCTCTCGAAAAGGATGTCTTCGAATTCTGCTGGATCGTCGATTTCCCGATGTACGAGTGGAACGAGGAGGAGAAGAAGATCGATTTCTCGCACAATCCCTTCTCGATGCCGAATTTCGATCATGACGATTTCGTCGCGCTCGACGCGGCGGACAGGGAGACCATCCTCGCCATCAAGGCGTTCCAATACGACATCGTCTGCAACGGCTCGGAGCTGTCCTCCGGCGCGATCCGAAACCACCGGCCCGACATGATGCGCAAGGCCTTCGCGCTCGCGGGCTATGACGAGGAGGTGCTGGAGCAGAAATTCGGCGGCATGTATCGCGCCTTCCAATATGGCGCGCCGCCGCATGGCGGCATTGCGCCGGGCGTCGACCGCATCGTCATGCTGCTCGCCGACGAAGAAAATCTGCGCGAAGTCGTCGCCTTCCCGATGAACCAGCGCGGCGAGGATTTGCTGCTCGGCGCGCCGTCAGGCGTGACGCCGAAGCAATTGCGCGAACTTAGCATCCGGCTGAATCTGCCGGAGAAATAGCGGCGCGCGCGGCGCACGAATCGTCAATGCTTCGGGCGCCTTGGCGAGTCTTTGTCTCTTTGATGCGGAAAACATAGGCGCCGCGCGCGCCGCCCAACCTTCCGCGAGAGCCGATTGATTGCTATAGCTGCTTGAGCCCTGTCGGCGGCTGGAAGTCCCGCCGCGCCAAAGCGGGGGACGGGCTGGGTCGATGGGCGCGAGGCGCCTCTTGTCCATATCCGCCGCAATCTATCACCTGACGCATTATAAATACGATCGCCCCGTCGCGCTCGGGCCGCAGATCGTCCGGCTGCGCCCCGCGCCGCATTGCCGCACGCAAGATCCTGTCCTATTCGCTGAAGGTCTCGCCGCCGGACCATTTCGTCAACTGGCAGCAGGATCCGCACGGCAATTGGCTGGCGCGCTTCGTGTTTCCGGAAAAGACCGAGCGAGTTCAAGGTCGAGGTCGATCTCACCGCCGAACTCGCGGTCGATCAATCCGTTCGATTTCTTCATCGAGCCCTACGCCGAGCAATTTCCCTTCGCCTATGACGCCCGAGCTGAAGGCCGAACTCGCCGCCTATCTCGCAGCCGGAGCCGGCCGGTCCGCATGCTCGCCGCCTATATGGCGACGGCCTGCCGAAAGGGCCGATGCACATCGTCGATTTCCTGGTCGATCTCAACGCCGAGCTGCAGAAGGCGATCCGCTATGTGATCCGCATGGAGCCCGGCGTCCAGGCGCCGGAGAGACGCTGGCGCTGGCGTCGGGCTCGTGCCGCGATTCCGCCTGGCTGCTGGTGCAGATCCTGCGCCATCTCGGCCTCGCCGCGCGCTTCGTCTCCGGCTATCTGATCCAGCTTCAGCGCCGACGTCGATCCGCTCGAAGGCCCGAAGGGCACGCAGACAACGATTTCACCGACCTGCACGCCTGGGCCGAAGTCTATCTGCCCGGCGCGGGCTGGATCGGCCTGGACGCGACCTCCGGCCTGTTCTGCGGCGAAGGCCATCTGCCGCTTTGCGCGACGCCGCATTATCGCCTCCGCCGCGCCGATCTCGGGCGCGGTCGAGCCGGCGCAGTGTCGACTTCGAGCTTCGACATGAAGCGTGACGCGGCTGCACGAGGCGCCGCGCGTCACCGCGCCCTTTTCCGACGAGGCCTGGGACAAGCTCGACGCGCTCGGCGAAAAGGTCGACGCCGATCTCAAAGCGCAGGACGTGCGCCTGACCATGGGCGGCGAGCCGACCTTCGTCTCGATCGACGATTACGAGGCGCCGGAATGGAACACCGCCGCGGTCGGCCCGACCAAGCGGGCCTGCGCCGACGACGCTGATCCGGCGCCTGCGCGAGCGCTTCGCGCCCGGCGGCTTGCTGCATTACGGCCAGGGCAAATGGTATCCCGGCGAAAGCCTGCCGCGCTGGGCCTTTGCGCTCTACTGGCGCAAGGACGGCGAGCCGATCTGGCGCGATCCCGACCTCGTCGACGCTGATCGGCCGGACGCATGAGACCGAGCTGGCGAAAGCGCCGGCGCGGCGGCAATCGCTGCACCGACGATCAGCGCGGCAAAGCCGTGGCGCTGACCCATGGCATCGCCGAGTGTCTCGGCATCGAGGCCGATTACGTCATGCCGGCCTATGAGGATCCGGCGTATTGGCTCGTCAAGGAAGGCGACTGCCGGTCAACGTCGATCCGCTCGATCCGAAGATCGAGGATCCCGAAGAGCGCGCGCGCATGGTGCGCACGTTTCGACGCGGGCTGTCGAAGCCGACCGGCTTCGTGCTGCCGGTGCAGCGCTGGAACGCGCCGGCGCGCAGTCGCGCGGCCTGCGCTGGGTCAGCGAGCGATGGCCGCTGCGGCGCGGCAAGCTGTTCCTGATGCCGGGCGATTCGCCGGTCGGCTTCCGCCTGCCGCTCGACTCGCTGCCCTGGGTGCCGCCGTCCGCCTATCCTTACATTCATTCGCAGGACCCGCTGGAACCGCGCGGCGCTCTGCCGGACGCGCAGACGCTGAGGCAGCGCGTCGAGCATTTCGAACGCTCGGCGGCGCCACAGAGCGTGCGCCAGGACCGTCGTCGAGCAGGACGATCATCGAAGGCGCCGTGCGCACCGCGCTTTCGGTCGAGCCGCGCGACGGCGTGCTCTGCGTCTTCATGCCGCCGGTCGAGAAGCTCGAGGATTATCTCGAACTTGCTCGCCGCGGTCGAGGTCGCCGCCGAGGGGATCCGGACTGCCGGTGCACATCGAGGGCTATCCGCCGCCCTACGATCCGCGCATCGAGTCGATCAAGGTGACGCCCGACCCCGGCGTCATCGAGGTCAATATCCATCCCGCCGCGAGCTGGCGCGCAGGCGGTCGCGACGACGACAGGGCCTCTACGAGGACGCGCGACAGTCGCGGCTCGGCACCGACAAATTCATGATCGACGGCCGCCATACCGGCACCGGCGGCGGCAATCACGTCGTGCTCGGCGGCGCGACGCCGCAGGATTCGCCGTTCCTGCGCCGGCCCGATCTGCTCGAGAGCCTGGTCCTCTACTGGCAGCGCCATCCCTCGCTGTCCTATCTGTTCTCGGGCCTGTTCATCGGCCCGACCAGCCAGGCGCCGCGCATCGACGAGGCGCGCCACGACCAGCTCTACGAACTGGAGATCGCGCTCGCCAATACGCCGGCGCCCCGACCAGTCGATCGCCGCTGTGGCTGGTCGACCGGCTCTTTCGCAATCTGCTCGTCGACGTCACCGGCAACACCCATCGCGCCGAAATCTGCATCGACAAGCTCTATTCGCCGGACGGCCCGACCGGGCGGCTCGGCCTCGTCGAGTTCCGCTCCTTCGAAATGCCGCCCGACGCGCGCATGAGCCTCGCCCAGCAATTGCTGCTGCGCGCGCTCATCGCCTGGTTCTGGCGCGAGCCGCAGCAGGGCGCGCTGGTGCGCTGGGGCACCGGCGCTGCACGACCGCTTCATGCTGCCGCATTTCGTCTGGCAGGATTTCCTCGGCGTGCTCGCCGACCTCCGGCAGCGCCGGCTATGCCTTCGATCCGGACTGGTTCGAGGCGCAGCGCGAATTCCGCTTTCCCTTCTATGGCTGCGTCGAACACGGCGGCGTCGAACTGGAAATCCGCCAGGCGCTGGAGCCCTGGCATGTGATGGGCGAAGAGGGCGCCGGCGGCGGCACCGTGCGCTACGTCGATTCCTCGGTCGAGCGGCTGCAGGTCAAGGCCGAAGGCTTCGTCGACGGGCCGCCATGTCGTCGCCTGCAACGGCCGCGCGCTGCCGATGACCTCGACCGGCGCGGTCGGCGAGGCCGTCGCCGGCGTGCGCTTCAAGGCCTGGCAGGCCGGCGTCCGGCCTGCATCCGACCGTTCCCGTCCATGCGCCGCTGACCTTCGATCATGCTCGACGCCTGGAGCGGGCGCTCGCTCGGCGGCTGCGTCTATCATGTCGCCCATCCGGGCGGGCGCAATTATGAGACCTTCCCGGTCAACTCCTACGAGGCCGAGGCGCGGCGGCTGGCGCGCTTCCAGGATCACGGCCATACGCCCGGGCCAATCGCCGTTCCGCCCGAGGAGCGCACGGCCGATTTCCCGCTGACGCTGGATTTGCGCCGGCCACGCGGCGCGTGAAGCGAAACGCACGGCCAAAAGCATAAACGCCAGGAAGCAACAGCTTCCGTTCGCCTCAGGCGAGAGGCTGCCTGCGCCGGCGCACCGCGTTCAGGATCGCCTCGGCCGCGGGAGACGCGAAAAGCCGCTCCACCGGCAAGCTGATCTTGCGCCGCCAGTTCGGACGCTCGCGGTCCGTGCCGGGTAAATTGGTCGGGACCGTCTCCATGGCGAGATCATCGGCCTGCACCAACACGAGGGCGGCGCTCGATCGCGCCACGAAATCATGTACGGCGGCGGCGGCGGGCTCGGTCAATGGCGCATCGAGGTCAATGCCCTCGGCGGCGAAATAGCCGGCAGCCAGAGCGCCGACGAGTTCGGCTTTTTCAGCGGCGCGGGCCGCAAGGGCTTCGGCTTCGTCCGGCACGCAGCCGAGCGCGGCGGCTTCGACGAGATCGACCCCCCGCCACCAGCCCGCGAGCGGGGGCAGGTCGTGCGTCGCGACGCAGGCGGCCGACAGCGCCGGGTAGTCCTCCGGCGGCGTGAAGGCCAGCCCTTCGCGCTCGAAGCGCATGACCTTGTAGGAGAGGATGTTGGCTCCGGCGAGCTCGGCGCGCATGCCCTCGGGGACGGTGCCGAGGTCTTCGCCGACGACGGCCGTCCGCGCCCGCATGCTTTCGAGCTTTACTTGCCCGAGCAGCGCCTCGAACGGGCAGGCGAGATAAGCGCCGTCCGCGCCGCGCGCGCCTTCCGGCACGAGGAACAGGCGCTTGAGGCCAAGGACATGGTCGATGCGCAGGATGCCGGCATAGGCCATATTCGCGGCGATGAGGCGCCCGAAGCCGGCATAGCCGTCGCGGGCGAGCGCACGCGGATCGAACGGCGGCAGGCCCCAGATCTGGCCCTGCGGCCCGAGCGGATCGGGCGGCGCGCCGATCGAGACGCCGGCCATCAGCCGCGTGGCTTCCGAAAAAGCCTCGGCGCCGTCCGGCGCGCAGCCGACGGCGAGATCGCGATAGAAGCCGAGCGACAGGCCGGCCGCCTGCGCGGCGCCGGCGGCCGCTGCGAATTGCCGGTCGGCGAGAAACTGCAGGAATTTCGCACGCGCGATTTCCTCTTCATGCGCGGCCTCGAAGGCGACGATGCCCGGCGCATGCGGCGCGGCGAGCGCTGGCCCGAAATTCGGCAGCGTCGCGCCGAGCGTGCGTTCGATGGCGGTGAAGATGGCGAAGCGGCGCAGGCTCTCGGCGCCGGCGACGACGAAACGCTCAAATTCCATGACCAGCGGATCGTCGGGCGCGGCCAGCCGGCGTGCGCGGAAGGCGGCGAAGATGACGTCGAAAAGCCGGCTCTTCAGCGCTGCGACGGCGCTGTAATCGACGAGCGACGTCGCCGATAGCTGGGCAGCCTGCGGCGCAAGCCGTGAGAATTCCGCGCGCACCGCTTCGGTCAGCAGTTCAGGCGGAAGGTCGAAGGCGTCGATCGCCAGCGGATCGATGAAGCGCCGGTCGGACGGATAATAGGGGCTCGCGCGTTCGGGATCATGCGGGAACAGCGCATGCAGCGGATTGACGCCAAGGGTCGCGGCGCCCGCGCGCGCGGCGCCCTCGGCGAGAAGGCGAAGGCTGGTGAAATCGCCTACGCCCTGATCGCCATAACCGCCCGCGCCTTCGCGCCTGAGGCCATAGACCTGCGCGCTAACGCCGAACACGCGGCCCTCGGCGAGGCCCTCCGGCAGGAAGGCGGCTTCGGGCGCGACGGCGAGATGACTGGGGCAGTCGGGCGCGGCGTCCGCCATGATTTCGTGACGCCCGAGCGGCAGTTCGGGCAGGGGAATGTCGCGCAGCAGCGCTCTGCGCCCGTCCGGGGCGAGCACTTCGCTACGGCGCCCGAGCGAAGGCGCAACCTCGACGACATGGGTCGAGCCGTCCTCGCAGGCGATGGTCAGCGCGAAGGGCAGCGCGCGGTCTGAGAGCGCGCCGCCAAGGCGGAAGACGCGTTCGCCGCCTTGCGTGATCGTGGTCGCGACCGGCAGCGGGCGGAACGCGCGCTCCTCCGATAGTTCCGCGAGCCGCGCGCGCGCGTCGGCCGTCGTCGCGGCGGAAAGTTCGAGGCTGTTGAGCAGCGCGCGTTTGGTGTCGGCGCCGACCTGGTGACGGCCGCCCACGACGTCCCACCACGCGCCCGATATGCCCGCCGCCGAGCTCAGTGCGTCGAGCGTCCGATCGTCGAGGCCGCCCACCGGCGCACGCGCCGGTTCCAACGTCGGTCGCTCGATGAGGATCGCGACCGCGCGCGGGGCGACGACGAGCTCAGCCTCCGCGAACCGAATTTTTTCGACGCGAGGCCGCGCCGAATCGATCTCAAGGCTCCAGTCACAGCCGCTGCGTGGGGCGGGCGGGCGCGCCGGTGCGGGCTCATATCCCCGGTTGATCAGAACGGCGGCACGGCTCGCCGCGCATTCGCCATCGCCGGCGTCATAGAAGAGCACGGCGAGCGTCAGCGCGGCCGGATCGTCCCAGTCGCGCGGCGCAAGGGGCGCGCCATCAAAATTCAGCCATTCCACATCGGGCATGCCGGAAGCGTCGCGCGGCGCTCCGGTCAGCGGCCATTCCGCGTTAAGCGCGCCGATCTCGCGGCGAAGTTTTACGAGGCGCGCGGAAAATTCGATCAGCTCCTGATCGGCGCCGGCCCAATCGATCCAGGCGAGTTCATTGTCCTGCGCATAGGCGTTGTTGTTGCCGTGCTGCGTGCGGCCGAGTTCATCGCCCATGGTCAGCATCGGCGTGCCGCGCGCGCAGATGAGCGTCGCGAGCAGCGCGCGCGCGTCGCCCTTGCGCCTCGCCGCGATGGCGGCGTCCCCGCAGGCGCCCTCGGCGCCGCAGTTCCACGAGAGATTGTCGTCGGTTCCGTCGCGATTGTTCTCGCCATTCGCATCATTGTGCTTGTGCGCATGGGCGACGAGGTCGGCGAGCGTGAAGCCGTCGTGCGCGGTGATGAAATTGATCGAGCGCGACAGCGGGCGATGGCGCGGCGCGAAAATATCGGCCGATCCGGCGAGGCGCGTCGCCAGCGCGCCTTTCATGCCTTCGTCGCCGCGCCAAAAGCGCCGGAAATCGTCGCGGGCCTTGTCGTTCCACTCGCCCCAGCAGGCCGGAAAGCCGCCGAGCTGATAGCCGCCGAGGCCAAGGTCCCAGGGCTCGGCGATATGGATGAGGCCGCACAGCGCCGGATCCTGCGCGACCGCCGCGAGGAAAGGATGCGCCGGATCGAAGCCGCCGCTGGTGCGCGCCAGCACGGGCGCGAGGTCGTAGCGGAAGCCATCGACGCCGGCGCGCAACGCGGCGGTGCGCAGCGATTCGAGGGCAAGCCGAAGCGCCTGTGGGCGCTCCAGCGCGAGCACATTGCCGCAGCCCGCCTGATTTTCGTAAAGCCGGGGATTATCTCGCGCGAGTCGATAATAGCCCGCATTGTCGAGGCCGCGCAGCGATACGGTCGGGCCGAGATCGTCGCTCTCGCCGCTATGGTTCAGCACGACGTCGAGCAGGACGGCGATGCCCGCCGCCTGCAGCGCTTCGACCGCCGCGCGCACCTCCGGCCAGCCGCCGGGCGCAAGGCGCGGGTCCGGCGCATTGAGGGCGACCGGGTTGTAGCCCCAGTAATTTGAAAGACCGAGCGCGGGCAGATGGCGCTCGTCGATCCAGCCCTGAATCGGCAGAAGCTCCACCGCCGTGACGCCGAGCCGCGTCAGATGCGCGATGGCGGCTGGATGCGCGAGGCCGGCGAATGTGCCGCGGATCGGCTCGGGAATATCGGGATGGGCGCGCGTGAAGCCGCGCACATGCATCTCATAGATGATGAGATCGCGCCACGCGCGGGCGGGCGAGGGTGGGGCGCGGAGGTCATCGACCTCGACGATCGCCTTGGGGACGAAGGCGGCGCTGTCGGCCTCGTCTTCCGCCTCGCCATAGATGCGCGCGTCGAAGACGGCGGGATTGAGCTTGAACGGACGGTCCAGCCGCGTGGCGTAGGGGTCGACGAGGAGCTTCGCGATATTGAAACGAAGGCCCTGCGCGGGATCGAATTTGCCATGCGCGCGGAGCCCGTAGCGCGCGCCGGCGCCGACGTCGGCGATATGGGCGTGGAAAACGTCGCCGGTGCGGCCGGGCAGGCGAATGCGGGCGGTCTCGCGGTCCGCCTCGTCGTAGAGCGAGAGGAAAATCGCTTCGGCGCTGGCGGAGGCGACGGCGACGTTGACGCCGCCCTCGACGATGCGAACGCCGAGAGGTTCGGGCCGGCCGAGGCCGACGGGAAAGGGTTCCGCGCGCGCGCTCAGGTGATTACCGACGGCGCCGTGCGCCCCGTGAAATGCGTGATCCCGGCGATCTCGTTGGAGAGCGCGATGAGGTCGCCGAGCGCGGCGGCCGTCTCGATGTGCTGGCGGGCGGGGTCGGGCTCGAAGCGCTCGATATAGACCCGTAGGGTCGCGCCGGCTGTGCCGGTGCCGGACAGGCGATAGACGATGCGCGCGCCGTCCTCGAAATGGATGCGGATGCCTTGATGCGCCGAGTCAGATCCGTCGACCGGATCGTGATAGGCGAAATCATCGGCATCGGCGATTTTCAGCGCGCCATATTGCTTTCCCTTGAGGCCGGGCAGGGCGTCCCGCAGCGTCTTGATCAGCGCATTGGCGCCGTCGGCCTCGACCTCCTCATAATCATGTCGCGCATAGAAATTGCGTCCATATTCGGCCCAATGTTTCGTGACGATCGCATCGACGCTGTCGCCCCGCGCGGCGACGATGTTGAGCCACAAAAGGATCGCCCAGAGCCCATCCTTTTCGCGCACATGGTCGGAGCCGGTGCCGGCGCTCTCCTCGCCGCAGATCGTCGCCATGCCGGCGTCGAGCAGATTGCCGAAGAATTTCCATCCCGTCGGCGTCTCGTAGAGCGCGATGCCGAGCTTTTGCGCGACCCTGTCGGCGGCGCGACTTGTCGGCATTGAGCGGGCGATCCCCTTGAGGCCCCGCGCATAGCCCGGCGCAAGATGGGCGTAGGCGGCGAGCATGGCGAGGCTGTCGGAGGGCGTCACGAAGCGCCCGCGCCCGATGATGAGATTGCGGTCGCCGTCGCCGTCCGAGGCGGCGCAAAGATCGGGACCGTCGGCGCTCATGGCGAGGTCGAAGAGATGCTTTGCGTGTACCAGGTTCGGATCTGGATGATGGCCGCCGAAATCGGGCAGCGGCTTGGCGTTGAGGACCGATCCTTGCGCCGCGCCTAGGAGCTCTTCAAAAATGCGCACGGCATAGGGGCCGGTCACCGCCGACATCGCGTCGAAGCGAAGCCGAAAGCCGGATTTGAAGAGGCCTTTGATGCGGTCGAAATCGAACAGCTGCTGCATCAGCTCGGCGTAATCGGCGACGGGATCGATGATCTCGACCGTCCCGCCTCCGAGCTTCAGCGCGCCGTGGCGATCGAGATCGATGTCGCCAACCGCAAGCGTCCGATAATGCGAGATGGTTTTCGTGCGGGCGAAGATCGCCTCGGTGATTTTCTCCGGCGCCGGCCCGCCGTTGCCGACATTGTATTTGATGCCGAAATCGCCGTGCGGACCGCCGGGATTATGGCTCGCGCTCAGGACGACGCCGCCGAAGGCGCCGTATTTCCGGATAAGGTTGGAGGCGGCTGGCGTCGACAATATGCCGCCGCGGCCGAGCAGAATGCGGCCGAAGCCATTGGCGAGCGCCATTTTGACGACGATCTGTATCGCCTCGCGATTGAAGAATCTGCCGTCGCCGCCGACCACAAGGGTCTCGCCCGCAAAGCCTTCGAGGCAATCGAAGATCGATTGCACGAAATTTTCGAGATAGCCCTCGACCTGGAAAGCGGGCGTCTTTTTTCGCAGTCCCGAAGTTCCGGGTCTTTGCCCCTCGAAGGGGGTCGTTGCGATGGTTTCGATCATGCGTGTTTGCTCACGGAGTTGAAGGCTTGGCGGGCAAAAGCCGCTCGGCGATGAGATCGCGGAAAAGCCTCGCATAGGCGGCCGCCGGGCGGCGCCAGGACACCTCCGTATTCATGCCGTTTTCGATCAGGCGATCCCAGACTTCTGGCTCGGCCCAAAGACGTGCGAGGCGCTCCAGAGTGACGCCCAGCATCTCGGCGGTGATAGGCGAGAACTGCAGCCCCGTGCCGAGGCCCGCGGCGAGGGCCATCTCATTGGCGTCGATGATTGTGTCGGCGAGGCCGCCGACGCGCGCGACCACCGGAAGCGCGCCGTAACGCAGGGCGCAGAGCTGGGTCAGGCCGCAGGGCTCGAAACGGGAGGGGATGAGCAGCGCGTCCGCGCCGGCCTGAATCTGATGCGCGATCGCCTCGTCATAGCCGATCTTCGCGCCGATGCGTCCCGGTCGCTCGGCGGCGGCGGTGAGGAAGGCCTGTTCGAGCGCGGGCTCGCCGGCGCCGAGGATCGCGAGCTGCGCGCCGATGCGGTCCAATATGTCGAGGTTGGCGAGCAGAAGATCCTGGCCCTTTTGCCAGGAGAGGCGGCTGACGACGCCGATGAGCAGCGCGCCGGGATCAGGGTCAAGGCCGAATTCTCTGCTGCAGAAACGCCTTGTTGACTGGCCGGTTCGCCAGCGTCGCGACGCTGAACGGCTCCGCGATCAGCTCATCGACGCAAGGGTCCCAGATGTCCTCGTCGATGCCGTTGAGGATGCCGCTGACGGCCATGCCGCGCGCGCGCAGCAGCCCGTCGAGCCCCATGCCGTAGTCGGGCGTTCGGATCTCGGCGGCGTAGGTCGGCGACACCGTGGTGATGCGGTCGGAGTAGGCGAGCCCCGCCTTTAGGAAGCTGATCGCGCCGAAATATTCGACGCCCTCGATCGAAAACGCCGCAGCCGGCAGACCAAGGGGCCCGAGCAACTCGGCCGGATATTTCCCCTGGAAGGCGAGGTTGTGCACCGTCATCACGGTTCCCGGGATGGGGCGCGGGTCGTACTGCAGATATGCCGCCGTCAGCCCCGCCTGCCAGTCATGCGCGTGCACGATGTCCGGCGAAAACCCGGACGCCGCGCCAAGGGCGAGATCCGCGCCGGCGCGGGCGAGCGCCGCGAAACGCAGGGGATTGTCCGGCCAGTCGGTTCCATCCGGCGCTGTGTAGGGACCGCCAGCGCGCGCAAAAAGATGCGGCGCCTCAAGCACGAAAAGGTCGAGGCCGCCGGCGTCGGCGCGCAGCACCCGCGCATGGCCGCCAAACGCCGCGTGCGGTCCGATCGCCGTTTCGGCGCGCTCGATCGCTCTCATGACGGCGGGATAGCCGGGAACCAGCGTGACTACCTCGACGTCCTCGGCGGTGAGCGCCGTGGGCAGGGCGCCGGCGACATCGGCGAGGCCGCCAGTTTTGACCAGCGGAAAAATCTCGGAGACGACGGCCAAAACGGTAATCTTGCTCATGCTGGCCTGTCGATCACGCCCGCCTGTCGGTCATGTCAGCCTGTCGATCATATTCTGGGTGATGAGGCAAATGCCTTTTTCGGTGCGGCGGAACCGTCTGGCGTCTTCGACCGGATCCTCGCCGACGACAAGGCCGCCGGGGACTTTGACGCCGCGATCGATGACCACGTTGCAAAGCCGCGTGCCACGGCCGATCTCGACGTAAGGCAAGATGACGGCGTTTTCGACGTTGCAATAAGAGTTGACCCGCACGCCGGTCGAGAGCAGCGAGCGTTTGACCCGCGCGCCGGAAATGATGCACCCGCCGGACACCACGGAGGACACCGCCATGCCGCGCCGCGAGTCTTCGTCGTGGACAAATTTAGCTGGCGGCGTCACCGAGCCGTCGGTCCAGATCGGCCAGTCCTTGTCGAAGAGATCGAGGTCCGGGACGATGTCGGTCAGATCGATATTGGCCTCCCAATAGGCGTCGACGGTGCCGACGTCGCGCCAGTAGGCCGGCTCGTCGTCGGACGCGCGCACGCATGAGTCGGAGAAATAATGCGCGATCGCCTTGCCGTGCTTGACCATGTAGGGAATGATGTCCTTGCCGAAATCGCGGCTCGACTTCAGATTTCGCGCATCGCGTTCTAGTTGTTCGAAAAGCAGATTGGTCTCGAACACATAGATGCCCATCGAGGCCAGCGCCCTGTCGGGATGGCCCGGCATTGGCGCTGGGTGTTTCGGCTTCTCGACGAAATCGATGATCTTCTTTTTGGCGTCGACATGCATGACGCCGAAACCGGACGCTTCGGCTACCGGAACTTCGAGGCAGCCGACCGTCACGTCGGCGCCTGAATCGGCGTGCTGTTGCAGCATCACCTCATAGTCCATCTTGTAGATGTGGTCGCCAGCGAGGATCACCATATATTTCGGCGCACGGTCGCGGATGATGTCGATGTTCTGGAACACTGCGTCGGCGGTGCCGGCGTACCACTGGTCTTCCGATACGCGCTGGCTGGCCGGCATGATGTCGAAGCTTTCATTGCCGCCGGGGCGAAAAAAATTCCAGCCGCGCGTCAGATGCCCGATCAGGCTGTGCGCCTTGTATTGCGTGGCGACGCTGATGCGGCGGATGCCGGAGTTCAGCGCGTTGGACAGCGCGAAATCGATGATGCGCATCTTGCCGCCGAAATAGACCGCGGGCTTGGCCCGCCGGTCGGTCAGTTCGAGCAGGCGGCTGCCGCGGCCTCCGGCCAGGACAAAGGCCATGGCCTGACGTCCGATTGGCGCGCTCAGTCTCATCTCGAATGCTTCTCCGGCGGCGTCAGGCGGGGCGAGCCCTCGCGTCGCGTCATTGGTCCCCTGGCGTGAGATAGAGCGTCGCCAGCGGGGGCAGGGTGATTTCGGCCGAGGCCGGCTGGCCATGCGCCGCAATGTCGCGCGCTTCCACCGATCCGTAATTGCCGACGCCGGAGCCGCCGTAGACGGCCGCGTCGGTGTTGAGGATTTCGCGCCAGCGCCCCGCCCGCGGCAATCCTACCCTGTAGGCCCGGCGGGGTTCCGGCGTGAAATTGCTGATCGCGACCACAGGCGGATCGCCCGCCTCGCCGTAGCGGATGAAGGCGAAGACGGACTGGTCGCGATCGTCGCCAATGATCCATTGGAAGCCGGCGGGATCGCTGTCGCGCGCATAGAGCGCGCGCTGTTCCCTAACGCGCCAGTTGAGGTCGCGGATGAGACTTTGCACGCCCTTGTGCGCCGGCGCGTCGAGCAGATGCCAGTCGAGCGAGACAGTCTCGCGCCATTCTTGCCGCTGCGCGAATTCCTGGCCCATGAAGAGCAGCTTCTTGCCGGGATGCGCCCACATGAAGCCGTAATAGGCGCGAAGGTTGGCGAAGCTCTGCCAGTCGTCGCCGGACATCTTGCTGAGCAGCGACCCCTTGCCATGCGTCACTTCGTCGTGGCTCAGCGGCAGCACGAAATTTTCCGAAAAGGCGTAGAGCAGGCCAAAGGTCAGCCTGTCGTGATGCCATCGCCGGTGGATCGAATCGAGCTGCATGTATTCCAGCGTGTCATGCATGAAGCCCATGTTCCACTTGAAGCCGAAGCCGAGGCCGCCCGCGCTGGTCGGGGCGGAGACGCCGGGCCAGGACGTCGAATTCCTCGGCCAGCGTGACGGCGCCAGGATGGGTTTCATAGACGAGTTCGTTGAACCGCCTCAAAAAGGCGACGGCGTCGCGATTGTCGTTGCCGCCGTCGGGATTGGGCGCCCATTCGCCTTCCTTGCGCGAATAATCGAGGTAGAGCATCGAGGCGACGGCGTCGACGCGCAGCCCGTCGATATGATAGCGATCGAGCCAGAACAGCGCGTTCGCGGCCAGAAAAGCCGCCACCTCGCGGCGGCCGAAATCATAAATCGCGGTGTTCCAGTCCGGATGAAATCCGCGCCGGGGATCGGCGTGCTCGTAGAGCGGCAGCCCGTCGAACAGGGCGAGGCCATGGACGTCGGTTGGAAAATGCGCTGGAACCCAGTCGAGGATGACGCCGAGACCCGCGGCGTGGGCCCTGTCGACGAAGCGCGCGAAGCCGGCCGGATCGCCGAAGCGCCGCGTCGGCGCGAAAAGTCCGATCGGCTGATAGCCCCATGACGCGTCGAGCGGATGCTCAGAGACCGGCATCAGCTCGATATGGGTGAAGCCGAGATCGACCGCATAGGGGATCAGCTGCTCGGCGAGTTCGTCATAGGTGAGAAAGCGGCCGCCATCGCCGCGCCGCCACGAGCCGAGATGAACCTCCATGATCGTCATCGGCTGGCGCCAGGGCTCGGCGGCCTGGCGCCGGGCGAGGAAATCGGCATCCGTCCAGACGAATTTATCGGTGCGCGCGACGATCGAGGCTGTGGACGGCCGCAATTCGCCGGCGAAGCCCACGGGATCGGCCTTCAACGGCAGCAGCTGGCCGTCGCGCGAAATAATTTCGTATTTATATGTTGTCCCCTCGGCGACCTCTGGCGCGAAGATTTCCCAAATCCCTGAATCGATGCGTTTTCGCATCTGGTGCAGGCGCCCGTCCCAGCCGTTGAAATCGCCGACGACGGAGACGCGGGCGGCGTCCGGCGCCCACACCGCGAAATGAACGCCGGCGACGCCCTCGAGCTGCATCGGGTGAGCGCCGAGACGCTCATAGAGGCTCCGGTGGGTGCCCTCGACCAGCAGATAATCGTCGATTTCGCCGAGCACCGGCGGCAGCGCGTAAGGATCGGTGAAGTCCCACGATCCGCCGGCGTTGGCCGCATGCAGTCGGTAATGCAGCGGCGTTTTTGGCTCGGCCGCGTCGCGCTTCGCAAGGCCCTCGAAGAAACCGCCGCCGCGCGCGTCGAGCGAAATCGCGCCGCCCTCTTGCGGCAGCGCCGCCATGGTTTCGGCATGCGGCGCGAAGGCGCGGATTACGACGCCCTCGGGCGTCTCATGCGCGCCAAGAACGGCGAAGGGATCGGGATGGCGCGCTTTGACGATCGCTTCGACATCGGCGTCGCTGAGGCGCCACGCCGGCCGAGGCGGATCGGCCTGCCGCCCGAGCGCCATCTCAGCTCCGTCCGGGCGGCGTCACCGCGACGTTCCAGATCTCGTCGGCGTATTCGGCGATCGTCCGGTCGGACGAGAACCAGCCCATATGCGCGGTGTTGAGGATGGCCGAGCGCCACCAGGCGCGCTTGTCGCGCCAGCGTTTGAACGTCGCCCGCTGCGCGTGGTAGTAGCTGTCGAAATCGGCCGTCACCAGGAAGAAATCATGATAGGTGAGGGCGTCGACAAGGCCGCGATAGCGATCCGGCTGTTCTGACGAAAACACGCCGGACGCAATGGACTCCAGCGCCTCGGCCAGCTTCGGCGAACGCGCGATCGCGTCCTGACCGTTGATGCCCTGGCTGCGCTTGGCTTCGACTTCCTCCGCCGTCAGGCCGAAGATGAAAATATTGGGATCGCCGACTCTCTCCAGAATCTCGACATTGGCGCCGTCGAGCGTGCCGATGGTGAGCGCGCCGTTCAGCGCCAGCTTCATATTGCCGGTGCCCGACGCCTCCATTCCCGCCGTGGAAATCTGTTCCGAAACGTCGGCGGCCGGAATGATGCGCTCCGCCAGGCTGACATTGTAGTTAGGCAGGAACACGACTTTCAAAAGCCCGCGCACGGTCGGATCGGAATTAATCACCTTGCCGACGTCGTTGGCGAGCTGGATGACCAGCTTCGCCGTGGCGTAGCTCGCCGCGGCCTTGCCGGCGAAAATCTTGACGCGCGGGATCCAGTCGCGGAACGGTTGCGCGCGGATTTCCTGATAGATCGCGACGGCTTCGAGAATGTTGAGGACCTGCCGCTTATATTCGTGGATGCGCTTGATCTGCACGTCGAACAGCGCGTCGGGGTTGACCTTGACCCCGGCCCGCTCCTGAATGATTCGCGCCAGCGCGGTCTTGTTGGCGCGCCGGATCGCGGCGTAGCGTTCCTGAAAGGCTGGATCTCCAGCGACGCCGGCGACCTTTTCCAGCACCATCGCATCGTCGAGAAGCCTGTCGCCGGTGATTTCGGTGAGTAGCGCGGTGAGGCCGGGATTGGCCTCCTTCAGCCAGCGGCGGAAGGTGATGCCGTTGGTCTTGTTGGTGATCTTTCCGGGCTCAACCGATTCTCAGGTCGCGGAACACCGTCGTCTTCATCAGGTCGGAGTGGAGTTTCGAGACGCCATTGACCTTGTGCGAACCAAGGAAGGCGAGATGGCCCATGCGCACGCGGCGGCCGTGCGATTCGTCGATCAGCGAGACCGCGGCGAGCCGCTCTCCCGTCGCCTCTTCGCTCGCGCTCACGCGGGCGAGATGCAGGGCATTGATGAGATAGATGATCTGCATGTGGCGCGGCAGCAGCCGCTCGATCAGCGGCACGGGCCAGGTTTCGAGCGCCTCCGGCAGCAGCGTGTGGTTGGTGTAGCTGAACGTCGCCTTGGTGATCGCCCACGCCTCGTCCCATTCCAGATTGTGACGATCGACGAGAATGTGCATCAGCTCGGCCACCGCGATGGCGGGATGCGTGTCATTGAGCTGGATGGCGACCTTGTCTGCCAGCGTGCGGATGTCGCCATGAAGGCGCATATGGCGGCCGATCAGATCCTGCAGCGAGGCCGAGGCGAAGAAATATTCTTGCCGCAGCCGCAGTTCCTGGCCGGAGGCGGTGGTGTCGCCCGGATAGAGCACCTTCGAGATGAATTCGGCGCGCACCCGGTCCATCAGCGCGCCGATGTGGTCGCCGCTGTTGAACTGGTCGAGCCGCAGCGGATCGAGCGCGCGCGCCGCCCACAGCCGCAGCGTGTTGATGTGCGCGCCGCGCCAGCCGGCGATGGGCGTGTCGTAAGCCACTGCCTCAACCGTCTCCGCCGGCATCCAGATCTGCTTGACTTCGCCGTCGGGTCCCGTCTGCGCTTCGAAGCCCCCGCCAAAGCCGATGCTCCAGACGATTTCAAGGCGCTGGAACTCCCAGGGGTCGCCGAACGATAGCCAGTCCTCGGGATATTCGAGCTGACGGCCGTCCTTGATGCGCTGGCGGAACAGTCCGTGATCGTAGCGGATGCCGTAGCCATAGGCGGCGATGGACAAGGTCGCCATGCTCTCCATGAAGCAGGCGGCGAGGCGTCCGAGGCCGCCATTGCCGAGCGCGGCGTCAGGTTCGACCTCGCGCAGCGTCTCGAGATCGACGCCAAGCTCGGCCAGCGCCGCGCGCGTCGGCTCGATCAGCTCCATATTGGTCAGCGCGTCGATGAGAAGCCGCCCGATCAGAAATTCGAGGCTGAGATAATAGACCCGCTTGCGGCCGGTCCGTTTCGTCTCCTCGATCAATTCGAGCCAACTCTCGACGACCTTGTCGCGCACCGACAGCGCGGTGGCGATGAACCAGTCGTGCGTGGTCGCCGTCGACACGCTCTTGCCGACCGTATGCCTCAGCTTGTCGAGGATCAGATCACGAATTTCGCCGACCTTGCCGCCCTCCGGGGACGGGCCGGCGCCCGGCGGGCCAGCCTCTGCTGCTGATGAGGTGTCGGTTGGAAAGTCCATCAGGGCGGGGCTCCCTCTCTGAGGCAGACCGTTCGGGGCTGCTCGCGCGCGGTTCGCAGCAAAGCGCGGGCCATGACGCGAGGAACGCCGGCCCCGCTGCGCCGGTCGAGGGGTCGAAGGCGCAGCGGCCGATGGTAGAGCAAGGAAGCGTTCCAATAAAGCCGCCCCGGAGCGGAAATCTGGCATCGTCCGCATGGCTTCGCCGCGGCGCAGGGCGCCGTCCGCGCTTTCGGTCGGCGCCGCTCGCCGCAAACCGCCGTCCGCCCAGGCCATTTCGCGCGCAGGGCGCTGTCGCGCCGGGCGCGGCCCGTTACTTTCTCCGTCGAATCCGACAGATATTGCCTGTTCGCCAATCATCACGGCTCCGCGCCTGACGCATATTTAGGCGCCGCCGCGACGCCCGGTGTTGTCAGGGGAAAGCCCGCGTCAGTACCGGCCGCCTCCTTGATCGGAGCTCGAACGCCCTTCCTCGCTCTGCTCGCGCCGGGTTTTGTGGTCCTCATGGACGCCATAGGCGCATCCGGCGGCGGCGCCGATGGCGCCATGGCCGACGAGATGGCCGGCGAGGCCGCCAATGATCGCGCCTTTGACGCAGCCGGCGTCTGCCGCTCCGGCGAGACTGACCGTTCCAAGCCCGATCGCCAGCAATAATGTGATCTGCGTGAATTTCATGCGAAGCTCCTTATGCGCGGCGTTAACGGCCGGCACGCGGCTTCGGTTCAGTCTCGACGCGCAAATTATTTTCGCGCACGACCGGGGAGGGCGCAGGTTCAGCGCAATGGCTTGGCCGGAAATCCGTCCTCGAAGCTCGCCATGCCGATTATATGGGTGATCGCCTGACCGTCCTCCGACAGAGGCAGCAGCAGCCTTTCGAAAAAGAAGGATCGCCCCTCGCCGAGGTTGAAATAGGCGTATTCATAGCCGGGCTTGGCAGAGCGCAGGCAACGGCGGTAGGCGCCATCCTCCGTTCCGAGAATCTCGGCTTCCGTCAGTTCGATTTCCTGCCCTTCGAAACGCAGGCCGACGCGTTCCGTCAGAGCCTTTCCGATGGAGGCGAACCGCACCCGCGGCGGCCGTTCTCCATGGTCGACTTCGGCGACGATAAGATTGTCGCGCAGCCCAATCTGCTTCAGCGGCATGTCGGCGAGACGCGGCAGACGGCCGTTCTGCTGCACGGCGATCCAGGCGTCCTGCAGCTTTTCGAGCGCCGCCGAACGCATGCGTTCGCCGCGCGGCGAATCCGCATGGGCGCTGTCGATGACGGCCGAGCGCGGCGCGCGCAGCGCCCAGACGACCCCTTCGGAAAAATAATCGAGCGTCGAAGAGCCCTTCAACGATTGTCCGGTGACGCGCTGAATGACGGTCGTGCCGAAGCCCTGCCGTTCCGGCGCGCCGGCGACGGGCGGGCCGCCGCGCTCGACCCATTTCAGTTCGAAGGTCGGCTCGCCGTCTTCTTCAATGTCGATCTTCCAGCTGATCGACACGCGCCCGGTCTGATTGGACAAGGCGCCGTATTTCGCCGCGTTGGTGGACAGTTCGTGCAGCGCCATGCCGATCATCTGGGCGGCGTCGGGCTTCAGCCTGACGCCAAGGCCGCTCATCGCAATGCGCCGCTGGCCCGGCTCCCAATGATGGCCGACCTGGGAGAAGATGAGATCGGTCATCGAGACGCTCAGCGAATTATTGGCGGCGAGAAGATCATGCGCATTGGCCAGCGCATGAAGCCGCTCGCTGAATCTGGCGACGAAGTCTTCCTTCGAGCCGCTGCTCTTGGCGGACTGACGCAGGATCAACTCGATGACGCTGAGCAGGTTCTTCGAGCGATGCGAGAGTTCGCGCAGCAGGATCGAGGCCTGTTCGTCTTTGCGCTTGTGTTCGGTGACGTCGTGCCAGACCGAGACAGCTCCGGTGATCTCGCCGGCGACGATGAGCGGGAGCTCAGCCGCGTTGAAATCGTAACGCAGGCCGCTCGGCGAGGTGATCCGATAATCCTCGCCGGTGACGACATGGCCGCTGAGCGCGCGCTGGGCCGACAGCGCCGCCGGATCGATCTCTTCGCCGGCGCCGTTGCGCACGCTGATCTTCGCGGCGACGTCGTGGAAATCGATCGGATTTTGCATGTCGGCGGTGATGCCCCAGACCGCGCGGGCCGCGGCGTTGGTGCGGACGATTTCGCTACGCCGGTTCATAACCGTGATGGGCACGTTCAGCGCCTCGAAAATGGCGTCGAGCTCGGCGGTCTGCTGCGCCATCCGGGCGTGCGCCTGCTCCAGCGCCTCCTGGGCGTTTTTCTTGTCGGTGACGTCCAGTATCACGCCGCCCCGGCTGACCGCCCGCCCGTTCTCGAAAAACGCGCGGCCGCGCAGAGTCACCCAGCGCAGGGCGCCGTCATTGTGGCGGCGTATGCGAAACTCCGCTGCGTAAGCGCCGTCCGTCCCGCCGACCGCCGCGCCTCTGGCGTCGCTGGCGAGCGCGAGCGCAATGCGCACCGGCGGACGGTCTTCGTCGAGCAGCTGCGCAGCGAGGGTCTCGTAATACAAGACCTCGCTGGCGTCGCGGCCCCAGATGGCGGCGGCGCGGGCGTCGAGCGCGTAGCGCTCGGTCGCGAGGTCGATCTCGTAGGTGCCGATCTCGGCGGCGGCGAGGGCGAGGCGAAGCCGCTCCTCGATCTGCCGGTCGGCCCGGCGCGCCTGCGTCAGGTCGCGGATCGTCGCCTCGACAGCCGCGCCCGACCCGTGCGGCAAGGCCGCGGCGTCGACGCCGATTTCAAGAATAGTTCCGTCCTTGCGCCGCAGCAGCGTCTCGAAAGTCGCCGCTTCGCCGGCGCGCAATGCGGCGAAGGCGGTTCGCGTCCCCGCTCCTGGCGGCTCGGCGAAGATTTCGTCGATGTTGCGCCCGATGATCTCTTGCGCCGCATAGCCGGTCAGGCGCTGCGCCGCCACGCCCCAGCGCAAAACCTCGCCAAGCGAGGAAAGACCAACGCGAACGTCGCTGACGGGCAGAGCGGGGCCGGCGGACTGCAAATTTAGTGTTCTCCTTCGCGCGGCCGAGCTTGCCGCTATGGAAAATTGATCCGCGCTTGTCGGCGGCGGCGCGCCGTATGGAATGCCCCTATTATAGACGTTTCTAACGGCCGGATGCCGCCAACGAAGCAAGAATTATCAACTTTCACAGAAATTCGCGCGATTCCAATTGAATGGCGGCGCTGATGGCGACCCTGATGGCGACCTTGGGCCGGCGCCAGAGGGCGCTGCTTCGCTTGCCTCGCGCGCCGCGTCGGCGTTACTTTTGGACAGTCATTTTGACGCAGGCCGCCGCCGCGCCCGGGACGAAGGCGCGGCGGCATTCCGACGCCGTTCCATGAACTTCTATCGCCGCTCGCGCTCATCCGCGCAAGACGGCGCCACGACCGCCCCGGCGACTGTCATGATTTGGTCAATTGGAACGGGCAAGGTCGATTCGTGTCGAGCGGACCTGATGCCGATGTCACGAAAGGCGTTGACGCGATGATTGAGGATGCCTCGATCGACGGTCGGGCGAAAGCCGAGCCTGAACTCGCGGGTCGCGCCGTTTCGCCCTATGTCGAACAATCTGGCCGATGCGCCGCGCTTTGGGCGTCGTCGAAGCAGCGTCTCTCCGCCGCCGACCTCGTCGCGGTGCATTTCTTTTCGCGCTCGGCGAGATGGCGGATCGGGCGAACCTCGGCCTTCGTCATCAGCAAACTTGGCAATGGCTGGCTCTATCCGCTTCTCGCGCTGATGATCTTCGAGCATCTCGGGCGCGGCAAGGCCATCCCAGTCATCATCGCCGCGGGCCTTAACGCCGGCGCGCTGCACTGCCTTTATCCGGCGATCAAGCGCTATATCGGGCGGCCCCGCCCGTTCCGGACGGATGCGAGCCTTTCGTCGCTGTTCGGCGTCCTCGACGAACATTCGTTTCCGAGCGGCCACGCGATGACCTTGACCGGCGTTCTCGTCCCCATCGTGCTCGCCTGGCCGGAATGCTTCAGCGCGGCGGTCGCCCTCATCCTTCTGATGGGCTGGGCGCGGATCGCTTCGGGGCATCATTATCCGACTGACATTTGCGCGGGCGCGGCGCTTGGCCTCGGGCTCGCCTATCCGCTGTCTCTCCTGATCCTCGCCGCCTGATCGAAGCGCCGACCGGCGCGATCGATGGGGGGATATACGTCGCGGCTACACGCCCGTCGCGCATAAGGCCTGGCCACGCCAGAGCGCCACGATCGCTGCACAACTTCATCCAAACAAACTCGGCAACCAAATCGCGCTTGCGCGGTTAGAGCGGCACTTCAACAACTTCGGGAGAAATGCGATGTCCAAGCGCTTACTGATCACCCTTTCGTCCGCGACCCTCCTTCTGGGAGGCGTAGCTTTCGCCCAGGATTTAGGGACTTCGACCGGCCCTGCTGCAGGCAAAAACGTCGAGCCGAACGCTGCGATCCAAAAGCAGGAAGGCCGCTCGGTCGAGACGAAAGGGATGACGGGAGCAGGCGGCGCGCCTGGCGTCGAAGCCAAGCCCGGCAGCGAGGCCGGCGCCGCGCCGAACAACAGCAACAGCATGGGCTCGAGCAAATCGCAGTAGGCAGCTCGCGCCGGCCGACTTGTCGACGCCGCGAGATCGTTCGCAAAAGCGGCGTTCTCGCAGCGCGTCAGGTTGGCTGCCCTTCCACGCGGCCGCTAAAGCGATCGCCGCAGCCTCACGATGGCGAGATCGAGCGCCGACAGAAAAGCGGATCGGTCGCGCGGCGAGAATGGCTTCGGGCCGCCGATCACGTCGCCCTGCGCGCGCAACTGGTCGAACAGGTTGCGGGTGGCGAGCGCGAGTCCGATCGAGCTTTCCGTGAAGGCCTTGCCGGTCGGCGCGATGACGTCGACGCCGGCCTTGACGCAGCGGCTGGCAAGCGGAACGTCGGCCGTGATGACGATGGCGCCGCGCGTCGCGCGCGCGGCGATCCAGTCGTCGGCGGCGTCGGGCGCGGCGTCGACGACGACGCGTTCGATCCAGTTTTCCCGCGGCGTCGCGATAAAGCTGTTCGCCACCACGAACACCTTCACTCGATGCCGCTCCGCCACCCGGTAGATCTCGGCCTTCACGGGGCAGGCGTCGGCGTCCACATAGATCGCGATCGGCCCTTGCGCGCGGGCCGTTTCGACCGAAGCCGACAAGCCTCATTCCTTCCTGAATTTCTTACGCGGCGGCTTATCGGACGACGCCTTCGCCGCGTTGCCGCTCCGCGCGGGCCGGTCCGCCGCGGGCTCAAAGCCCTGCGTGTCCGGCTCGATGCGGATCGGATCGGCGTCGGGGCGTCGCACATTGGCGAGGAACTGTTGCGCGACCGCGGCGGCGACCTCGAATTTGGTTTCACGCTCGAAAATCCGGATCGCGCCGATATCCTCGCGCGTGACCTTACCGCGCCGGCAGAGCATCGGCAAAAGCCATTTCGGGTCGGCGTTTTTTTTGGTCCCGATATCGAGCTTGAACCACACGCCTTTCGTCCGCGCGCGCGCTTCCGGGCGCCCTGCGGGCTTGCCGCCGCGCGGCGCGCGCGGCTCGGCACCTTGCCCTGGATCCTGCACGTCTTCAGGGCCTGGCAGCCGCGCGCGATAGATCCGCACCAGCGCCGCCGCGATCTCCTCCGCCGGGCGCTGCGCCAGTAGCGCGCGCGCCATGACGAGGTCGTCTTCGCTGTTCTCTTCCGTAAGCAGCGGGTCCTGCAGCAGGCGCTCCTGATCGAGTTGGCGGATCTCATCGGCGGAGGGCGGTCCGCTCCAGATCGGCCTGACGCCCGCCGTCGCCATCAATTGCTCGGCGCGGCGACGGCGCGAATTCGGAACGATGAGAACGCTGACGCCCTTTCGCCCGGCGCGCCCCGTGCGCCCGCTGCGATGTTGCAGCACCTCGGCGTCATGCGGCAGATCGGCGTGAATGACGAGATCGAGCCCCGGCAGGTCAATGCCGCGCGCGGCGACGTCGGTCGCAACGCAGACGCGGGCGCGCCCATCGCGCAGAGCCTGAAGCGCGTGGTTGCGCTCATGCTGGCTCAGTTCGCCTGAAAGCAGCACGACGGAAAAGCCCCGCTCCAGAAGCACGGACTGCAGACGCCGCACCGCCTCGCGCGTATTGCAGAATACCAAGGCGCCGGGCGCCTCGAAGAAGCGCAGTACATTGACGACGGCCTGCTCGACTTCATTGGGCGCGACCCGTATGGCGCGATATTCGATATCGGCGTGGCCGCGCTCGCCTCCCGCGACCTCGATGCGCAGCGCCTCGTGCTGAAAGCGCTTGGCGAGCGCCGCGATCCCTTTCGGCAAGGTCGCCGAGAAGAGCAGGGTGCGGCGCTGTTTCGGCGTCGTTTCCAGAATGAATTCGAGATCCTCGCGGAAGCCGAGATCGAGCATCTCGTCGGCTTCGTCCAGCACCACGGCCTTGAGCTTCGAGACGTCGAGGGCGCCGCGCTCGATGTGGTCGCGCAGCCGTCCCGGCGTGCCGATGACGATATGCGCGCCGGCGGCGAGTTCGCGCCGCTCGCGCCGCGGCTCCATGCCGCCGACGCAGGAAACGACCCGCGCGCCCACATACTGGTAGAGCCAGGCGAGCTCCCTTTGCACCTGCAGCGCAAGTTCGCGCGTCGGCGCGACGATCAGCGCGAGCGGTTCGGCGGCCGGACCCAAAGACCCAGCCTCCGGAATGAGATCGTCGGCGATGGCGAGGCCATAGGCGACGGTCTTGCCGGAGCCCGTCTGCGCCGAGACGAGAAGATCGCGGCCGGCGGCGCTGGCCTCCAGCACCGCGCTCTGCACCGGCGTCGCAGAATTGTAATTCCGCTCCGCGAGCGCGCGCGAGAGGGCCGGGGTGGTCGAGATAAACGCCAAGTCGCAATCGCCTTTTCGGGAGCCGTGAGCCGGCAAAGACGCCGCGCCGAGCGGAATGCCGCCAGCCCGTCGAAGGCGCGCCTGATGCGCCCCGGCGCCGCGTCATACGTCGAATTTCGCCCGAGCGCGAATTCAAGCTGGACGCCGCTTCCCCGCGCTGCTCCCTCGCGTTCGCCCTTAAGCCGTGACCGGAGCCAGGCCCGTCGGCGGCTCCTTGTTGTCGGGGGGCGTCTCGGCCGCCGCCGGCGCCGCGGGTTTGCCGGCCAGCGCCGCTTTGATGGCGTCTTCCTGCGTCTTGTCGAAGGAGGTGCGCAGAACCGTGCCGCCGACGCCCTGCAAATCCGCCAGCACCTTGTCGGTGGTGATCTTCTTGACCAGCAGGAAAAGCGCGGCGCCGCCGGGCGGCACGGCCTGGGCGACCTGCTTCATGAAATCATCATTGATGCCGAAGTCGGCCAGCGCGCCGCCAAGGGCGCCGGAGGCGGCCCCGATCGCTGCGCCGACCAGCGGCAGCGCGAACAATGTCCCAACGAGAAGCCCCCAGAAGGTGCCCGAAACGGCCCCGGCGGCGGTCGTGTTGATCATCTGGTTGAGCTTGATCTTGCCGTCCTCATGCTTGACCGCGATCACCGCGTCGCCGAGTTCGATCAAATATTCCTTCTGCAATTCAAAAAGCTTATGACGAACCTCTTCGGCCTTTTCTTCGGAAGGAAAGGCGATGACGAGAAGATTGTTCATTGGCGCGTGCTCCAGTTCTTCGCTTCGCAATGGCGGCGGCTGGCGACGGGCAGGATCCTCCCGCGCGGCCGGACGCTCTCGCCGAGGCGTCGCCAGTCCGCCGCCACACTAGCGCCAATCCCTCAATGTTCAACCGGCGAAAGGGCCGTTCAACCGGCGACGGCGCGGAAAATTACGCGCCGCGAACGCGCCGGACATGACGCTTTCGCGACGCGGCCGGCCGCCTTTTTTGGAGGCGCCTCTTCGCGTCCTCTGCTATGAGTTCGCGCCGCGCCGACAAATCCGCGCGGCGTTCTGGAGCGGGCGGGCATGGACTTCTACAGGCGTTTCACTTTTCTTGTCTGCGCGCCGGCTTTCGACGAAAAGGACCTCGAAGGGCTGCGGCTGCAGCAGATCATCACGGCGATCGAAAAGCTCGGCATCGAGGTGGTCCGCGCGAGGCGGGTTGAGGACGCCGAGCTCGCGGTGCAGACCGACGCCGCCATCGGCTGCATGGTGATCGACTGGGGCAAGAGGGGCGTCGAGGGCAAGACCGCCGCGCTGATCAATCTGATGCGTCGCCGCGGCCTTGAAATGCCGATCGTCATACTCGTACGCCGCAAACAGTTCGAGGACATTCCCGTCGAGGTTCTGGACTATATCGACGGCTATGTCTTCATCGCCGAGGAGACGCCCGAATTCATCGCGAAGAATCTTGTCAGCCGGCTCAAGCAATATGCCGAGACGCTGAAGACGCCGTTCTTCGGCGCCCTCGTCGATTATGCCGAAGAGGGTAATCAGCTGTGGACCTGCCCCGGCCACAATGGCGGCATTTTCTACAGTCGCAGCCCGATCGGACGCATCTTCGTCGAACATCTCGGCGAGGCGGTGTTTCGCGACGATCTCGACAATTCGGTGCTCGAACTCGGCGACCTGCTCACCCATGAAGGCCCCGCGCTGCGCGCGCAACAGGAAGCCGCCGCCATCTTCGGGGCGGAGAAGACCTATTTCGTCCTCAACGGCACCTCGTCCTCGAACAAGATCGCGCTGTCGGCGCTCATCGCGGAGGGCGATCTCGTCCTGTTCGACCGCAACAACCACAAGGCCGCCCATCACGGCGCGTTGACGCTGGCCGGCGGCATTCCGATCTTCCTCGAAACCGACCGCAACGCCTACGGCCTCATCGGGCCGATCTATCCGGAGGCGCTCGACGAGAAGCGCATCCGCGAAAAGATCCGCTGCAATCCGCTGGTCAAGGATGGCGAGGCGTGGCGCAGCGCGCGGCCGTTCCGCGCCGCGGTCATCGAGCAGTGCACCTATGACGGCACGATCTACGACGCCAATATGATCCTCGATCGGATCGGCCATCTTTGCGACTACATCCTGTTCGACGAAGCCTGGGCCGGCTTCATGAAGTTCCACCCGCTCTACGCCGGCCGCTTCGCCATGGATCTTCGCGGCCTTGGCCCCGATTCGCCGGGCGTCATCGCGACGCAATCGACCCACAAGCAGCTCGCCAGCTTCTCGCAGGCCTCGCAGATCCATGTGAAGGACAGCCACATCAGCGGCCAGGACCGCCATGTCGGCCACCGCCGCTTCAATGAATCATTCCTGCTCTACGCTTCGACCTCGCCGTTCTACCCGCTGTTCGCCTCGCTCGACGTCGGGGCGCAGATGATGAAGGGCAGATCCGGCGTCGTGCTGTGGGACGACACCATCCGGCTCGGCATCGAACTGCGCAAGAAGGTGCGCGCGCTGCGCCGCGAGCTGGAGGAAAAGGAGAAGGATCCGGCCCGCAGGTGGTTTTTCGACCCTTTCGTCCCCGACCGCGTCGGCTTCGCCGCGACGCCGGGCGAGGCGGCGCAGGAGATGGCGTGGGAGGATGTCCCGACCGAGGAGCTCGCCGCCAATCCGCGCTACTGGGCGCTCGCGCCGGGCGCAAAATGGCATGGCTTCGGCCATGTCGCGGAAGGGTTCGCGATCACCGATCCAAACAAGCTGACCCTGCTGACGCCGGGCTTCGACCGCGCCACCGGCGCCTATGAAGACCACGGGATTCCGGCGCCGGTGGTGGCGCAATATCTGCGCGAAAACCGCATCGTCGCCGAAAAGAACGATCTCAACTCGCTGCTCTTCCTGCTGACCCCCGGCGTCGAATCCAGCAAGGCCTGGACCTTGCTCAGCGCGCTCGTCGCCTTCAAGAAGCTGCATGACGACAATGCGCGCCTCATCGACGTCATTCCCGAGTTCGTCCGCGTGCGGCCGCGGCGCTATGCGGGCCTGCGCCTGCGCGATCTTTGCGCCGAGATGCACGCCTTCTACCGCAGCGACCGCGTCAGCGAGCTGCAGCGGGCGCAATTCGCGCCGGAGCATCTGCCGGAAATGGCCATGGCGCCGCAGGAGGCGGTGCGCCAGATGGTGCGCAACAAGGTTGATTATCTGCCGCTGGATAGGCTCGCCGGGCGCATCGCGACGACGCTGTTCGTCGTCTACCCGCCGGGCATCGCGACGATCGTTCCCGGCGAGCGGCTCGATGAACGCGCGGCGCCGATGCTCGACTATCTCAAAATGTTCGAGCGGAGCGCCAATCTCTTTCCCGGTTTCGAGGCCGAAATTCAGGGTCTCTACCGCGAGATCGAGCCCGACGGGACCGTACGCTTCTACACCTATGTGGCGCGCGAATAGCGACGCACGACGTCAGTGGATCTCTTTCAAAATATCCCGCGGCGGATTTTGCGGTCCGGCTTCTTCCGGCGCGCTTTCGAGCCTGCCCGGGAGCGAGGCGTCGCCCTCGCCGAGCGGGCGCTGCAGCAGCACCGTGTCGGTCCAGTCGCCGAACCTGTAGGCGACCGATTTCAGAACGCCCGCGCGCTGAAAGCCCAACCCCTCGTGCAGGCTCAGCGAAGGCGCGTTGTTGCCGTCGATGTAGCAAACCATCTGCCGATAGCCGGCCGCCGCGCAGGCCTCGATCAGCGCCGGCAGAAGCCGGCTGCCGACGCCAGCCTGGCGATGGTCCTTGTGCACATAGATCGAATGCTTGACGGCGTAGCGATAGGCCGGCCGCTTGAGGAAGGGAACGGCGTAGGCGTAGCCAATGATGGCGCCGTTGAGCTCGGCGACGATATGCGGCAGGCGGCGCTTCAGCATCGCCTTGCGTCGGCGTTTGATGTCCTCCGGATGCAGCGGATCGGGCTGATAGTCGCCAAGGCCGTTCTGGACATGATAGGCGTAAATATCGACCATGGACGGCACGTCCTGCTCGGTCGAGGGACGCACCACGACGGGCAGGGGCTGATCGAGCATTGGCGGACTTCTTTGCAACGAGATCGCAGCTGGGACGTTGCGCCCGAGCGTGAGGCGGCGCGGGGGCCTTTCGATCATCGAGAGATGAAGATTTTATGACGTCCGCTTGAAGGAGGCCGTCGATGTCCGGAATCTGGTGGCGCGACGGCGTCATCTATCATATCTATCCGCGCAGTTTTCAGGATTTCGAACGGCGACGGCGTCGGCGATCTTGAAGGGATCAGGCGGCGGCTCGATTATCTCGTCTGGCTCGGCGTCGACGCGGTGTGGATTTCGCCCTTCTATCCTTCGCCGATGCATGATTTCGGCTATGACGTCGCCGATTATTGCGGCGTCGATCCAATCTTTGGATCGCTTGAGGATTTCGACAGGCTTGTCGCCGACGCTCATGCGCGCGGGCTCAAGCTCATCCTCGATTTCGTGCCGAACCATAGCTCCATCGAGCATCCCTGGTTCAGGCAAAGCCGCACGGGGCAGGGGGAAAAACGCGACTGGTATATCTGGCGCGACGCCGCGCCGGGCGGGGGCCCACCCAACAATTGGCTCGCCCATTTCGGCGGCCCGGCCTGGACCTTCGACGCCGCGCGCGGCCAATATTACCACCACGCCTTCCTGCCCGAGCAGCCTGATCTCAACTGGCGTAATCCCGCGCTGCGCGCGGCGATGTTCGATGTTTTGCGCTTCTGGCTGAAGCGCGGCGCCGACGGCTTTCGCGTCGATGTGATCACCCATCTCATCAAGGACGAAGGGCTGCGCGACAATCCGCCGAATCCCGCCTGGACATCGACGCGGCCGCAGGTCGAGCGGCTGTTGCAGACGCATTCGTCCGATCATCCCGAAGTGCATGGCGTGATCGCCGAAATGCGCCGCGCGCTGGACAAGTTCGACGACCGCCTTCTGATCGGCGAAATCTATCTGCCGATGCAGCGCATGATCGCCTATTACGGCGAAGACCTCTCCGGCGCGCATTTGCCGTTCAACTTTCAGTTGATCGAGGCGTCATGGAGCGCCGGCGCGATCGGCGATCTGGTCGAGGCCTATGAGGCGGCCCTACCGGACGGCGCCTGGCCGAACTGGGTGCTGAGCAACCATGATCGCCCGCGCGTCGCGGCGCGGGTCGGCGAGGCGCAGGCGCGCGTCGCGGCGATGCTGCTGCTGACCCTGCGCGGTTCGCCCACGCTTTTTTACGGCGACGAACTTGGCATCGGAAAAGTCCAAATTCCGCCGGAGCGCGTCCGCGATCCCTGGGCGCTGCGCGAGCCCGGCCTCGGCGTCGGCCGCGATCCCGAACGAACGCCGATGCAGTGGGGTTCCGGCCCCTTCGCGGGCTTTTCGACGGTCGAGCCCTGGCTGCCGCTGACGCCCGACTGGTCAAAGCGCAATGTGGCGCAGATGCGCGCCGATCCGGCTTCGATGCTGTCGCTGGTCCGCGCGCTGCTGCGGCTCCGCCGCGCGCATAAATCGCTGTCGCGCGGAAGCTGGCGGCGGCTCGAAAGCGTCGGAGGCATCCTCGCCTATGAGAGGGAGCATGAGGATGATCATATGATCATCGCGCTGAACTTCGGCGCCGCCGCCGAGCTCTGGACGGTCTCCCCCGGCGCGCCCGGGCTTACCATCGCTCTCTCGACCCACGCCGACCGCGCGGGCGAGCCGGTAACGGCGGCGCTCGCCCTTCGCGCCGACGAGGGAGTCGTGCTTCAGGCGAGAAACGGCTAAACTTAAGAAAGCGGTGCGGCGCCCGCCAAAAGCCGCCGGAAAAACGGGCTTTGAAATGAAACTGTTATTGATGGCTGCGGCCTGCTTCCTTGCATTCATCCTCGCGCTGCCAACGCTGGCGAAGGCCGAGGATCTCAGTTGCGTCAGCACGACGTTCAACCTGCTCTCGCCCAACGACAAGGTCTGCGTGACCAATTTCGAAGATCCGAAAGTGCAGGGCGTCACCTGCTATATCGCGCAGGCGCGGACCGGCGGCTGGGGCCAGCCGCTTGGCCTCAACGAAGACCCGTCGAATTTCTCCGTCTCCTGCCGCGCGACCGCGCCGATCTCCGTCGACCTCTCGAAGCTGCCCGATAATGAAGAGGCGTTCACCGAGAAGACCAGCATCTTCTTCAAGGCGACGCGCATCTACAGGATCGTCGACCGCAAGCATAGTTCGCTGGTCTATCTCGCCATAAGCTCGAAGATCATCAATGGTTCGCCCGCCAACGCGATCAGCACGGTGCCGGTCCCCGCGCCGCCGCAGGCGTCACAATAGGCGCAAAAGAACGCCTTCGCGCGCAGCGCGCGGATCGCTCGATGTTCGCGATCCACTCTTGATCCGCCGGGCGCGAAACCCGGATCGCGTCTTAAGCTGGAGCGGCGCCGACCTCGTCTCGGCGCGCATTAGCATGAAATGCCGCTTCCACGTCACTTGGACCCGCACAAGGCTGATCCCGGACTATGCATTCGCGCGCCGGCGCCTATATTCCGGCGGGGGCGTGCGAAAAAGAATGCGAGGCGTCGATGCCGACATCCGACGACATTCTGCTTGAGGCGCAGCGCTGGGTCGAGGCCGGCCGCGGCGTCGCCATCGCGACGGTGGTCGAGACCTGGGGCTCGGCCCCGCGCCCGGTGGGCAGCCATCTTATCATCGACGCGGAAGGCGATTTCCGCGGCTCGGTTTCAGGCGGCTGCGTCGAGGCTGAAGTCATCGAGCAGGCGCGCGAGACGATTGCGACGGGGCGGCGCCAGATGCTGGAGTTCGGCGTCGCGGACGAGACCGCCTTCAGCGTCGGGCTCGCCTGCGGCGGCCGCATCAGGATCGACCTGCGCCCGCTCGATCCCAGCCTTCTCGCGGCGCTCAACGTCGAGCGCGCCGCGCGGCGCCCCTGCGCGCTCGTAACCGACCTTCGCTCCGGGACGCAGCGGCTGGTGCGCGCCGACGCCTTGGCCGATCCTTCCGTTGATCCCCTGGCGGAACGGATCGGCGAGCGGCTGCGCCGCCGCCACAGCGGCGTCGAGGAGAAAGAGGGCGCCTTCATCGCCGTCTACCCGCCGCCGCTGCGCCTCTTCGTCATCGGCGCCGTCCATATCGCTCAGGCTCTCGCGCCCGTCGTGGCGCTGGCCGGCTATGAAACGATCATTATCGACCCGCGCACGGCCTTCGCCACGCCGGAGCGTTTTCCCGGCGCCCGCCTCGTCGCCGAATGGCCGACAAACGCACTGGCTGAGCTTAGGCTCGACGCTTCGGATGCGGTGGTTCTGCTCACTCATGAGCCGCGCATCGACGACGAGGCGCTGATCGCCGCTCTCCGCGCGCAGTGCTTCTACATCGGCGCGCTCGGTTCGCAACGGACCCACGCGCGACGCCTCGAACGCATAGGCGCGGCGGGATGGAGCGAGGCGGAGCTTGACCGCATTCACGCGCCGATCGGCCTTGACATCGGCGCGACGGGACCCGCGGAGATCGCCGTCGCGATCGTCGCGGAAATCATCGATTCGCTTCATCGCGGCGTCGTGGCGGAGAAGCCGTCGCGCCGCGCGCCGCCGCGGTTCGCCAGTGCCTGACATCGCCGCGATCATCCTCGCGGCCGGAGGCTCGACGCGTTTTTCCGGGGGCGCCGACGCGGCGACCAAGCTCGTCGCCGCTCTCGGCGGCAAGCCGCTCGTGCGTCATGTCGCAGAGGCGGCGCTGAAATCCGCCGCAAGGCCCGTCATCGTCGTGACCGGGCATCAGGGCGCCAAAGTCGAGGCCGCGCTCGAAGGCCTTGACCTCACCTTCGCCGCCAACCCGGACTACGCCTCGGGCCTCGCCAGTTCGCTCCAGCGCGGCGTCGCGGCCGCGCCTTCGACATGCGCCGGCGCCCTTATCCTGCTCGGCGACATGCCGCTCGTCCCGGCCGCGCTGCTCGACCGGCTTATCGGCGCTTTCGAGCATGGCCTTGACGCCGCGGAGCCTGCGCTCGCCGCAGCCCCTGCCCACGCGGGCCGGCGCGGCAATCCCGTGCTGATCGGCCGCGATCTTTTCACCGCGGTCGCGAAGCTCCAAGGCGATCGCGGCGCGGGCGCTTTGATCGATTCGCTCGGTCCGCGCGTCGCCCTATGCGCGGTGGAGGACGACGGCGCCCTGATCGACGTCGATACCAAAGACGTGCTGCGGCTGCTGGAAGGTTAGCCCTGCGCCTGCTTCCCAGCCTCCTGTTGGACCAGCGCGGCGTGATATTTGCGCCGGATTTCCGCGAGATCGACCGTCGGCTTGGGGAAAACCATGGCGAGTTCGTCCAGCGCATCGACGACGATCTGCAAAAGGGCGAGATCGCGGAACCATTTGTGGTTGGATGGGATCACATACCAGGGCGCGGTCTTGGCGCTGGTGGCGGCCATCGCCTCCTCATAGGCCTTGACGTAATCGTCCCAGAACGGCCGCTCCGAATAGTCGGCCTCGCTGATCTTCCAGTTGCGCTCGGGATCGACCAGCCGCTTGTCGAAGCGGGCGAGCTGCTCCTCCTTGCTGATATGCAGGAAGAACTTCAAAATCACCGTGCCGCTTTCGACGAGCAAAGTCTCGAAGTCGCGGATGCGGGCGATGCGGTCGATCGCCATCTTCTCATCGATCATCTTGCGCACGCGCGTGATCAGCACGTCCTCATAATGCGAGCGGTTGAAGATCGCCACATCGCCCCGCGCCGGGACGCGCCGATGGATGCGCCAGAGAAAATCATGCGCGAGCTCCAGCGGCGTCGGCTCCTTGAAACTCGTGACGAAGACGCCCTGCGGATTGAAATAGGTGAACGCGCGGCGTATCGCGCCATCCTTTCCGGCGGCGTCGGGCCCCTGCAGGACGATGAGCAGCGAATGCCGCCTGCCGGCGTAGAGGAGCATCTGCTGATGCGCGAGCTTGGGCCCGAGCGCTTCGAACGCCGCGGCGGCGGCCTCCTTGAACTCGCAGCCCTGCGTCGAAGACGGATCGAAATCCTTCAGCTTGAGCTTGCCGCCAGGGTCCACGAAAAACGCCTTGCGAAAGTCCATGTTCGCCTCCCAAACCCGTCTTGCGCGAATCGAAACGCACATCTTAAGCGCCTGATCCGTCAGCTGGGAAGCGTCTCGGGCGCCCTGCTGCGGATTTCGCGCCGAACCGGACGGATTTAGCTGCGAATCGCGGGGCCGCCCGATAGGATGGCGAGATCGCGGGTTGTCTAAAGGCTTCGCGCGCAGCGCCTTTTTTGAGGAAAGCGGCAGATGAAGGCAGCCCCGGCCGCCGAAACCCGACGCCAAATCCCGGGCGAGCGTGAAGGCGCCCTCGCCGCTGTCGCGCTCAAGTTCGCCGCCTGGTCGGAGCGCTGGTTTCCCGACGCCTTTGTCTTCGCCTCGATAGCCGTCGTCGTCGTCGCTATCGCGGCGATGCTGAACGGCGCCTCCTTCGCGCAGGTCGCGCGCGCCTTCGGCGACGGCTTCTGGAGCCTCATTCCCTTCACCCTGCAACAGGTCATGGTGGTGGTCAGCGGCTACATCATCGCCAGTTCGCCGCCGGCCGCGCGCCTGATCGACTGGATCGCCGGCCGGCCGCAAGGCTCGCGCAGCGCGGTCGCCTTCATCGCCCTCGCGACGATGGGTCTCTCGCTGATCAACTGGGCGCTGAGCCTCGTCTTCGGCGGCCTGCTCGCGCGCGCCGTCGCGAGGCGCGTAGACCTCGCCGTCGATTATCGCGCCGCCGGCGCCGCTGCCTATCTCGGCCTTGGCGCGACCTGGGCTTTGGGGCTCAGCTCGTCGGCCGCGCAATTGCAGGCCAATCCCGCCGCCATTCCGAAGCCGCTGCTTGAGATTACAGGCGTCATTCCATTTTCGCAGACGATTTTTCTCTGGCGATCGGGCGTGATGCTTGCCGTCCTGATGAGCGTCTCGACGCTGATCGCCTTTTTGTCCGCGCCCTCCGGCGCCCGGGCGGTGACCGCCGCGATGATGGGCGTCGACGTCGAGACGAAGATCGCGGCGCTGCCCCCGCGCGAGCGCCCTGGCGAATGGCTGGAATACAGCCCGCTGGTGACGCTGCTTCTGGTCGCCCTCGGCGCCGGTTGGCTCGCGCAGGAATTCGCGACAAAAGATCCGATACTCGCGATCTCCAATCTCAACACCTATAATTTCCTGCTGCTGATGCTGGGCCTGCTGCTGCACTGGCGCCTCAGAAGCTTCCTCAACGCCGCGACCAGGGCGGTCCCGGCCACCGCCGGCATATTGATGCAGTTTCCGCTTTACGGCGGCGTCACCATGATGCTCACGGCGGCGGCGGGCGCGGGCGGCCATACGCTGGCGCTGCGCCTCGCGCAGTTTTTTGCGGGCATCAACACGCGGGAATCCTTCCCTGTCGTCATGGGCGTTTATTCGGCCGCACTCGGCTTCTTCATTCCGTCAGGCGGCGGCAAATGGGTGCTTGAGGCGCCTTATGTCATGCAGGCGGCCAATGAGCTGAAAGTTCATCTCGGCTGGGCTGTGCAAATCTATAATTCCGCCGAGGCGCTGCCCAATCTCATCAATCCCTTTTTCATGCTGCCGCTGCTCGGCGTCTTGGGCATCAAGGCCCGCGACATCGTCGGCTTCACGGCGCTGCAGCTCGTGTTTCACCTGCCGATCGTGCTGTTTCTGCTCTGGGCGCTCGGCTTGACGCTGAGCTATGCGCCGCCGGTCATCCCGTGACGCCCTTTGACCTTCGCGCGGCGCGCGCGTTAAGTGCGCCTGACAAAGAAAAGCCGGGAGTTTCGCCTTGAGTTCTGCCATCACGCGCCGCCGCCTCGCGCTCGGCGGTTTCTGCCTCTGCTGCCTGCCGGGAACGCTGCGGCGCGCGCTCGCCGCGCCGGGCCCCTTCGCCACCGACGAGGTCGCCGAGGGCGTGCATATCCGCCGCGGCGTCGATGAAGATGCAAACCCCGCCAATGACGACGCGATAGCTAATATAGGTTTCATCATTGGCCGCGATGGCGTCCTCGTCACCGATTCCGGCGGCAGCCTCGCCGACGGCGAAAACCTGCGCGCGACGATCCGCCAGAAAACCGACGCGCCGATCAAATATGTCGTGATGAGCCATATTCATCCCGATCATATTTTCGGGGCGGGGGCCTTTTTGAAAGATAACCCCGTGTTCGTCGGCCACTATAAGCTCGCCGAAGCGATGCGCGCGCGCGGCGACTATTACCAGAAGGTGCTTTCCGACATCATCGGCGCGGAGCGGACCGGGCCGGTCGTGCAGCCGACGCTAGAGGTCAAGGATCCGACCGATCTCGATCTTGGCGATCGCATCATCAGCGCGACGGCGCATGGCCCGGCGCACACCACATCCGATCTCACGCTGATCGACAAAAAAACCGGGTTGTTGCTCACCGCCGATCTCGTCTTCGTCAAGCGCATGCCTTCGCTCGACGGCTCATTGCCGGGTTGGCTGAAGGAGCTTTCGGCCTTAAAGCAGATCGCCGCGCCGCGCGCGGTGCCGGGCCATGGCCCCGTCGCGATCGACTGGCCGGCCGGCGCGGCCGACATCGAGCGCTATCTCACGACGCTGCAGGCGGACGTCAAGCAGGCCATCGCCAGCAATGTCGATATTGAGAAAGCGCGAAAAACCGTGGCGCAGTCGGAGCGCGCCAACTGGACTCTGTTCGACGATTACAGCGCCCGCAACGCCATCGCCGCTTACAAGGAGCTCGAATGGCAATAGCGCCGGAGGTCGCTCGCCTCAGGCGCTGGCGGAGGCCTTCAACGTCGTCGCTGCGCCGTCTTTCGCCGCGCCCTTGACCGCCGCGCAGAGCTGCGTCGGGATCTCGACCTCGACTTCGAGCGTAGAGATCGCGTCGCCGCTCTCCATGCGCACCTTGATCGCGTCGCCCTCGACCGGGAAGTGCTTGGCGATGACGGCGACGATCTCCTCGCGCAAAAGCGCGATGACGTCCGAATTGCCGACCGCGCCGCGCTCATGCGCAAGCAGAAGTTTCAGGCGATCCTTTGCGATCGGCGCCGTCGTCGGCCGCCTGAAGAAACTGATCAGATTCATGCCGCTCTCCGTCCGAAAATCTTGCCGAAGAAACCCTTGCGCTCATTCGGCATGATGATCTCCACGCTCTCGCCATTGAGGCGCCGCGCCGCGTCGAAATAGGCCCGCGCCGGCGCGCTCGGCGTCGCCGCGAGCGTCACCGGCGCGCCGAGGTTCGAGGCCTTCAGAAATCTCCTCGCTCTCCGGCACGATGCCGATCAGCGGAATCGACAGGATCTCCAGAACGTCCTCGACCTTGAGCATTTCGCCGCGTTCGGCGCGCGCCGCGTCATAGCGCGTCAGCAGCAGATGCTTCTCGATGCGGTCGCCGCGCTCCGCGCGCGCGGTCTTGGCGTCGAGCAGGCCGATGATGCGGTCCGAATCGCGCACGGACGAAACTTCCGGATTGGTGACGACGATGGCGATGTCGGCGTGGCGCATGGCGAGCGTCGCGCCCCGCTCGATGCCGGCCGGGCTGTCGCAGATGATCCAGTCAAACTTTTCCTTGAGCTCCGCGATGACTCGGGCGACGCCTTCGTCGGTCAGCGCGTCTTTGTCGCGCGTCTGCGAGGCCGGCAGCATGGAGAGATTCGGGATGCGCTTGTCGCGGATCAGCGCCTGCGCCAGCTTGGCGTCGCCCTGGACGACATTGATGAGATCATAGACGACGCGCCGCTCCGCGCCCATGACGAGATCAAGGTTGCGCAGGCCGACGTCGAAATCGACCAGCGCGACATTCTTGCCGCCCTTGGCCAGCGCGACGCCGAGCGATGCCGTGGAGGTCGTCTTGCCGACGCCGCCTTTGCCCGAGGTGACGACCAATACCTTGGCCATGCTCTGTACTCCTGTTCAATCCTGAGCGCTGATCATCAATGAATCGCCGGCGAGCCGCACCTGCGCGGCGCGCCCGCGCAATTGCGCGTCCATGTCGTCGGCGGTGAGGTAAAGCCCGTCGATGGCGAGCAGCTCGGCTTCGAGCTTGCGGCAGAAAATGCGGGCGCGCGGATCGCTGGCCCCGGCGATGGCGCGGCCGCGCAGCGCGCCATAAACGTGGATGGAGCCGCCGGCGACGATCTCGGCCCCCGAGGCGACCGAGCCGACGACGATGACGTCGCCGCTGAGATGCTCGATATATTGGCCCGAGCGCAGCGGCGTCTCCAGCAACAGCGCATTGGCGCGCGGCGCGGGCGCTTCGGCGGCCTTGGCGCTCTCCTCGACCGGCGGCGTCTCGATCGCTTTGGCGATAGACTCAGAACTTCGCCCGCGGCGTTTCGTTGACGTAGCGCCCGCCGCTGACGAAAGCCGGCGGCATGCCGAATTCGCGCCAGCCGGGATCGCCGCCCTCAATTCCCATGATCTGGATGTTGCGCGCGAAGAGGCTTTTCGTTAGTTCGACCGCCTCGGCCTTGTCGAGCTTCAAAGCCGCAAGATCGAGCACGATGGGACGCCCGGCGAAAAAGCCCGGCGAGCGTTCGAGCCAGGCGTCGAGTTCGCCGAGCCATTCGGCCAGCGGCGCCTGCGGCGCGAGCGCCATGGCGTGGAACGAGCGGCTGTGGAAGCGGATCGAGTGGCGCGGGCGGGCTGCGGCGGTCACGAGTTCCCCTCGAATTTTTGCTTTTACGATTTACGCAACGTATGGTTAACGACGCGTTAAGCCTTCGCCCCTATTGGCGTCGCGGCTGCGCTTTTCCGGCTTTGCGCGTATAAGCGCACGCGGAAGCACGCCGCCATCAGGCGGCGGGATGATCTCCTCGAACTGAAAGAATTGAAAAAGGCATGGCGATGGGCGCGTTCAAGACGGATAATTTCGACGATCGCATTCGCAACGCGGCGGGCGCCAGGAAGGCGCAGCTCGAGAAATTCCGCGCGAAGACCGAGGTGGACGAGACGGCGCTCGCCGAACGCGAGGCGGCGCGGCGGGAGATCGTCGCCGCGCGCGAGGCGCGCGCCCGCGAGCGCGAGGCCGCGGCCGAAGAAAAGCGCGCGCGCGAAGCAATCGAGCAGGCCGAACGCGACGCGGCCGAAAAAATCGCGCAGGCGGCGCGCGAGGTCGAGGCCGCGGCCGAGGCCGAACGCGCGGCGGCTCTCGAAGCCGAACGCAAACTCGCCCGCGACGCCCGCTACGCGGCACGCAAGGCGCGCAAATAAGCGTTGCCCGGCTCGCGGCGGCGGACAGTTCTCGCGGTTTCGGGGGAGGGCGCGTTGAGCGACAGCATCGGCCTTCCGGCGCGGCCTCGGCGCAAATATGAAGTCGTCGCGGGCTCGCTTGGCGAGCGCCGCGATTTCAAGGTGACCGTCGGCCTGCGCGAAGGCTGGGACGCCGAGGGCCGCGTCTTCGACATCTCCGAGGCGACGCGGGTCGCCCTCGCGTGGATGCGCCGCCGCGTCAAGGCGGGCCTGCCGGCGCTCTCCGGCATGTTCACGCGCGGCGAGGTGGCCTACGCCTGGCCGCGGCCGGACGGCTCTGTAGGCTCCGACCGCGAGCCGGTGGCGATCTTCTCCGGCGAGGCGGTCCCCGCCTATCTCGGCCATCTCGCCGACGCCGAGATCGAGGCGATGCTCAACGAACTCGCCGCCGAGCTCGGCGCGGCGCTGGGTCAGGAACGGCTCTATGTTTCGTTTCATGGACGCGCCTGGATTCTCGACGCCGGCGCGCCGGAAGCAAAGGCCTGATCCATTGATCGCGGCGTCGCAGGGCCGTCGTCGACGGCGCCGCCAATGACCGCCGTTATTGGCTCTCGGCGGTCGAAAGATCGAAGGCGCTGAAGCCTTCACAATTGGTCGGGCGCTGCAGCACTTGCGGATGGCGCAGCGTGCGCACCGTATCGTCGCAGCCAGACTTCCAGTGCTCGACCATGGTCTGGCGCGAGAATTCATAATCCTTGCAGGCGCCCTCATAGGCGCTGGCGCGATAGATGAGATGGACGACGTTATAGACTTTCTCGTCGGCCTCCAATTCGAGCAGCTGCCATTCGGGATCGCTGCGGTGCCCCTCCGGCAGCTGTTTCAACAGATTATTGACGGCGCGCCGCAGCCGCTGCCCCTTCTGGAATTCGTCGGTGCCGAGCCTGGTGCGGCTCGAATAGCGGATTTCCTTGGTGCGCAGATCGACTTCGTTGAGATCGCGCGGGATTTCGCCGCGCGCGTTCCACAGATCGACCTGAAAGGCCAGCGTATCGGCGCGCGGATGGCTGTCCAGCACCCACTGCAGCGGCGTGTTGGAGACGATGCCGCCGTCCCAGTAAAATTCGCCCTCGATCTCGACTGGGGGAAAACCCGGCGGCAGCGCGCCGCTGGCCATGATGTGCTCGGGCCGTATTTTATGCGTCGTCGTATCGAAATAGGCGAAATTGCCCGTGCGCACATTGGTGGCGCCGACGCTGAGCCGCATCGGGCCGCTGTTGATGCGGTCGAAATCGACGTAGCGTTCGAGCGTCTCGCGCAACGGCGAGGTATCGTAATAGCTCAGGGCCCCGGGCGTGCCGGGAGCCTGGAAGAACGGCGGCAGCGTGCGCGGCATGAAGAAGCTCGGCGCGCCCGCGAAGAGCACGCGCATCGCGCGGACCTGATTGATCACGCTGTGCAGGTAGTCGCCCTTGATCTCGACGCCGCGTAAGAAGGGGATGAGCGCGGCCGCCGTGATCTCCTCCCAGAACTGGCGCAGGCGCGCGACGCGCAGCTCGGGCGGATTGCCGGCGATGATGGCGGCGTTGAGCGAGCCGATCGAGATGCCGGCCACCCAGTCGGGGTGGATGTTCGCCGCAAACAGCGCGTCATAGACGCCCGCCTGATAGGAGCCGAGCGCGCCGCCGCCCTGCAGGAGAAGGGCGATGCGCTCGAAGGGCGGGCGCTCCCTGACGATGTGCGGATCGAGGCTTTGCGGCGTCTCGGAGGTCATATCGGCGCTCTCATGTGAATCCCCGGTGAATCGTCGGCGTTGATCCCTCGCAGTGGGACCGCGGCACCGGCTTGCGCCGCGTCGAGCCGGAAACGCCCGGACCCGCATGCGCGCCGCCGCGCCTCGCGGCCTCCCGACGTCGGAATCGGCGCCGGCGTGGCGAATCTATCACAGCTTTCCCGGTCAAGGCTATGTTAACTGGCGTGCAGCATCAAACGCTGCGAACGGGCCCCTGTCCAGTGACTGAAACCGTCGACGCGCCGGCGCGCCCTCACGCCATGGAACGCAGACGCTGGCCGGGCCGCGCTCCCGCCGGACTGCCGGGGCTTCGCCGCGCGCTGGCCCTCGCCCTGGCGCCGGCGCTCGCCGGTTGCGCCGTCGGGCCGAATTTTGCCCCGCCCGTCCCGCCGGTCGCCGATAAATATCTCGAATCCCACAACCCCGCCGTGAAGACGGACCGACAGAACTATCGCGACTGGTGGAAGGTCTTCCACGATCCCGTGCTCGATCGCCTGATCGAGACGGCCTATGATCAAAACCTCACCTTGCTCAGCGCCGGCACGCGGGTGTTGCAGGCCCGCGCCGAGCTTGGCGTCGCCGTCGGCGAGTTCTATCCGCAACAGCAGGGCGGCTATGGCGCCACCACCTACAACCGGCCGAGCCATGCGGATGAGGCCGCAAATCCGCAGCTGAGCTTGAGCAATTTCTGGCAATCCCAGCTTGGCCTCAAAGCCGCATGGGAACTCGATTTCTGGGGCAAGTTCCGGCGCGGCGTCGAATCCGCCGACGCCGCCTATCTCGCCTCGATCGCCTCCTATGACGACGTTCTCGTCACTTTGCTCGGCGACGTCGCCAGCACCTATATCGGCATCCGCACGCTGGAGAAGCAGATCATCTACGCGCGCGAAAATATCGTGCGTCAGAAGGAAGCGCTGCAGATCGCGCATGACCGCTTCACCGGCGGCACGGCGACCAAGCTCGACGTCTATCAGGCCGAGAACGTGCTGGGGCAGACGCAGGCCACCGTGCCGCAGCTCACCATCCAGCTGCAACACGGCCTGAACGCGCTGCGCGTCCTGCTCGGCATGGCGCCGGAGCCGCTTGGCGCCCTGATGGGCCACGAAACTGGCAGAATCCCTGCCGCGCCGCCGAAAATCTTCATCGGCGTCCCGGCCGATCTTTTGCGCCGGCGCCCCGACGTGCGCGCCGCCGAACTTAAGGCGGCGGCGCAAAGCGCCCAGATCGGCGTCGCGGTGTCGGACCTTTATCCCGCGATCAGCCTGACAGGCCGGATTGGCGGCTCCGCCAGCACGATCAACGGCGCGCGATTGAGTTCGGTCTTCACGCCGGCCGGCCTCACATACAGCTTCGGGCCGACGTTCCAGTGGAACCTTCTGAACTACGGCCAGATCACCAACAACATTCGCCTGCAGGACGCCACCCTGCAACAATATCTCGTCGATTATCAGCAGACCGTCCTCAACGCCGAAAAGGACGTCGAGGACGGCATCTCGACCTATCTGCAGTCGCGCATCGCGGTCGAGGATCTGCGCCGTTCCGTCGCCGCCGCCAATGGCGCGCTCGGCATCTCGATCCTCGAATATCAGCAGGGCACGCGCGACTTCACTTCGGTTCTGACTTCCGAGCAGAATCTGCTGACCGCCGAGAACGATCTCGCCATCGCCGAGGGCAATGCGCCGCTCGGCGTCACCGCCGTCTACAAGGCGCTCGGCGGCGGCTGGCAGATTCGCGAGGGCAATGATTTCGTGTGGCCTTCGACCAACGCCGAGATGCGCTCGCGCACCGATTGGGGGACCGTTCTGCCGCCGGCCGGAACCCCGCCGCCGGCGCCGCCCGCGCTCGCCGCGCCGACGCCCGGCCTGCCAGGCCCGAAGGACGAGGGTCCAACTGTGCGCCTGCCGGAATTCTAAGGTTCTTTTTTGTCAAAGGTCGCTCCGCCATGAAGCCGAGATCGATTGCAGCGCTGACGAAAGGCCGAACGGCGATGAGAGCCGGTCCCCGGATCGGCCGCCTTGTGTTGCTCGCGCTTGCCGTCCTCTGCTTTGCCTCGCCCGGGCGCGCCGACGCGGCGGGGATCCTGGATCACTGGTGGGAATGGGTGACCGGCCGGAACCCCGCGCCGGTAGCGGCTCCGCCCGCGGCCGGATCCGCCCAGCCCGCCGGGACCGCGCCGGAGTTGACTGCGCAAAGCGACGCGGCGCCGAAGCCGACCAAAGTCGCAGCGCCGACGGGGCAGGCCCCCGAAATTCCCGTGGTCAAGCCAAAAGTTCAGGCGGTCACCGACTATGTCGACGTCACCGGCACGGCGGTCTCGGCTAATATCGTCAAGCTGATCGCCCGCGTCGAAGGCTATCTCGAACAGATTCACTTCAAGGACGGCGCGCTGGTCAAAAAGGGCGATCTTCTCTTCACCATCCAGCAGGCGCAATATAAGGCGCAGCTGCAGGAGGCTGAGGCGCAGCTTCAGCAGCAGGAGGCGGCGCTCGCCTACGCCAAAACAGAGGTCGTCCGCTACACGGCGCTGTTTCACAAGAACGCGGCGACGGCGACCGAAGTCGATAAATGGGTCTATCAGAAAGCGGCTGCCGAGGCCGGCATTCTCGGCGCGCAGGGGCAGATCGAGGTGGCCAAATTAAATCTCGACTATACCGAGGTGCGGGCGCCCTTCGACGGCCTCATGGGCAAGCATCTCGTCGATCCCGGCAATACGGTCGGTGGCGGCGGCCAGGAGGCCGCGCTGGCCGAGATCACCCAGCTCGATCCGATCTATGTGACGGCGACCTTGAGCGAGCAGCAGGTGCTCGACATCCGCGCCAATGTCGGCCAGCGCCGATTTTCGCCCGAACAGCTTATGAAAATTCCGCTCGACGTCGGCCTCGAGGCGGGCAAGGGCTTTCCCTACCACGGCATGATCGAATATGTCGCGCCGCAGTTCGATCCCTCGACCGGCACGCTGCAGGTGCGCGGCATCTTCAATAATCCCGACCGCAACCTGCTGCCAGGCCTTTTCGTTCGTATGCGCCTGCCGGCCGGCCATGCCGTGAAGGGCGCCTTGCTGGCGCCGGCGCGCGCCATCGGCGAGGATCAGGGCGGCCTTTTCCTGATGCTCGTCAATAAGGACGGCGTCGTCGAACAGCGCTATATCACGGCGGCGGAGCAGGTCGGCGACCTGCGCGTCATCAGCTCCGGCCTTTCAGCCGACGACCTCATCGTCGTCGGCGACCTCTGGCGCGTTTCGGCGGGAATGAAGGTCATTCCCAAGCTGACCAGCGTCGACGCCCAATAAGCACATGAGGCGCGGGCCATGATATCGAAATTCTTCATCGAGCATCCGGTCCTCGCCAATGTGCTGGCGATCGTCATCGTGCTGATCGGCGCCGTCGCGGTCTATACGCTGCCCGTCTCCGAATATCCGAACGTCGTGCCGCCGACCGTGCAGGTGACGACGCGTTACCCGGGCGCGAGCCCGCAGACGGTGATCGACACCGTCGCCCTGCCGATCGAATTGCAGGTCAATGGCGTCGACCACATGCTCTACATGCAGTCGACCAGCGCCGCCGACGGCACCTATACGCTGACGGTGACGTTCGATATCGGCACCGATCCGAACATCGATCAGGTGCTGGTCCAAAACCGCGTCAACAGCGCGATGGCGTCATTGCCGGTGTCGGTGCAGGCGCAGGGCGTCACCATCCAGAAGAAGAACACCGCGATCCTGCAGATCGTCACGCTCGATTCGCCCGACGGGCGATATGACAGCCTGTTCATGAGCAATTACGCGACGATCAATCTGGTCAACGAGCTCTCCCGTCTGCCAGGCGTCGGCAACGTCACCATTTTCGGCGCCAGCGATTACGCCATGCGCATCTGGCTCGACCCGCAAAAGCTTTATTCGCTCGGTCTTCAGCCGAAAGACGTCATCGACGCCGTCCGCCAGCAAAGCCAGGAGGTGGCCGCGGGCCAGGTCGGCATGCCGCCCGCGCCGAAGGACCAGGATTTCCAGTATACGATCGACATCCAGTCGCGCATGACCGACCCCGCCCAGTTCGCCGAAATCATCATAAAGGACCAGACCGCGCAGGGCGGGCGCCTCGTCCGGGTCAAGGACGTCGGCCGCATCGAACTCGGCGCGCAGACCTATTCGCAGGATTTCAAGCTGAACGGGCGGCCCGGCGCCGGCATCGCCATCTTCCAGACGCCGGAGGCCAATTCGCTGGCGGTCGCCAAGGAGGTCAAGGCGAAGATGGCGGAACTCGGCAAGCGCTTCCCGCAAGGGCTGCGCTATTCGATCCCCTTCGACACCACCATCTTCGTGCAGGATTCGATCTCCGAGGTCTACACGACGCTTTATCAGGCCGGCATTCTGGTCCTCATCGTGATCCTCGTCTTCCTGCAGAATTTCCGCGCGACGCTGGTGCCGGCGACGACGGTTCCGGTCACCATCATCGGCGCCTTCGCCGGCATGGCGGCGCTCGGCTTCACCGTCAATCTCTCGACCCTGTTCGGCATCGTGCTGGCCATCGGCATCGTCGTCGACGACGCCATCGTCATCGTCGAGGGCGTCTCGAAATATATCGAGCAGGGCATGAACGGCCATGACGCCGCGATCAAGGCGATGGACGAATTGTTCGGCCCGGTCGTCGGCATCACCCTCGTCCTCATGAGCGTGTTCCTGCCGGCCGCCTTCATGCCGGGCCTCACCGGCAGGATGTTCGCGCAATTCGCCCTCGTCATCGCCGTCACGGCGCTGATCAGCGCCATCAACGCGGCGACGCTGAAGCCGACCCAATGCGCGCTTTGGCTGCGCGAATCCGTGCCGCTCGACCAGCGCAATTTCTTCTATCGCGGCTTCAATTTCGTCTATCAGAAGATGGAGGACGCCTATACGGCGCTGGTCGGCGCCATGGTGCGTCACGCCGGCCTCATGGTGCTGATCGCGCTGGGGCTGGCGGGCCTCGGCTTCTGGGGCATCGGCCGCCTGCCGACCGCCTTCATTCCGAATGACGATCAGGGCTATGCGATGATCGCCGTGCAACTGCCGGACGGCGCCTCGCTCGAGCGCACCACCGCCGCGCTCGGTCAGGCGACGGAGATCGCGCGGGCGACGCCCGGCGTCGAGAACATCATCGCGATCTCGGGCAAATCGGTCATCGACTATAATGCGACGCTGGCCAACGCGGGCGTCGAATATGTGATCCTCAAGCCTTTCGCCGAACGCGAAAAAGCCAAAGGCCAGGATCTGATCTCGATCCTCCAACATATCCAGGGCAAACTCAACGATCTTCCTGACGGGCGGGGATATGTGCTGGTTCCGCCGCCGATCCAGGGCATCGGCCAGGCTGGCGGCTTCCAGATGGAGGTCGAGCTGCTCGGCGGCAGCTTCAACTATAAAAAGCTCGACGAGCTGACGCAGCAGATGCTTAAAGCGGCCGCCGCCGATCCGTCGATACAACATGTCATCACGACGTTCCATCCGACGGCGCCGCATGTCGGCGTCACCGTCGATCGCGACCGCGCCGAGACCCTCAAAGTCCAGGTTGGCGACGTCTTCTCGACATTGAGCACTTATCTTGGCTCCACATACATCAACCAGTTCAACAAATTCGGCCAGTCATACCAGGTCTACGCCCAGGCCGATTCGCAGTTCCGGCTGAAGCCGGAAGACATTCTCAATCTCTATGTACGCAATTCGGACCAGCAGATGGTGCCGATCAGCTCGGTCGCCTATTTAAACCACGAGGTCGCGCCGCCGCTGATCACGCTCTACAATCTTTTCCCCGCCGCCACCGTCGTCGGCGCGCCGGCCAAGGGCTTCAGCTCCGGCCAGTCGCTGGCGGCGATGGAGAACATCGCCAAAACGACGCTGCCGCCGGACGTCACGACGCAATGGTCCGGCATGTCGTATCAGGAGAAGCTTGTCGGCAATCAGCTCGTCTATATTTTCGCCCTCTCGATCCTGCTGGTCTATCTCGTGCTGGCGGGCCAATATGAGAGCTGGATTCTGCCGCTTTCGGTGCTTTCGGCGGTGCCGCTCGCCCTGCTCGGGCCGGTCATCGCGCTGACCAGCCTTGGCGTCGCCAACAATCTCTACACGCAGATCGGCCTCATGCTGTTGATCGCGCTCTCCGCCAAGAACGGCATTCTGATCGTCGAGGTCGCGCGCGAACGCCGCGTCAAGGACGGCAAGCCGATCCTCGAGGCTGCGGTCGACGCCGCGCGCCTCAGATTCCGGCCGATCCTGATGACCTCCTTCGCCTTCATTCTCGGCGTGCTGCCGCTGGTGCTGGCGACCGGCGCCGGCGCCAACGCGCGCAAATCGCTCGGCATCAGCGTGTTCAGCGGCATGATCGCCTCGACCTGCCTCGCGGTGCTCTTCGTGCCGTCTTTCTTCACCGTGCTGCAGAGATTCGAGGAAAGCCGCAAAGGCCGCAAGAAGAAGCCCGCAGCCGAAGCCGCGACGCCGGCGCATTGAAGGCGGCTTGGCGCCAAGTCAGAGCCTTTACAGGGCTCATTCGCGTCAAGCCGCCTTTGCCATCCAGGTAGAGCGCCGCGACGGCCGCCCCGGCCGCTTGGGGCGTATGCTTGAGCCGAAGCGTCTCGTCGCGACGCGTCTCTACGTCGGCCTCAACAGGCGCCGCCGTCAGAAATCCGTAACCGGATGGTCGCCTTGAGGCTGATCGTCGATGCACAGAATCGACGAGATCGTGTCGTTCTGCATGTTGAACTGCGGGTCTTCGACGAATTTATAATAGCCCGGACCGACAACCGTGCTGGCCCCCTTGAAGCCGGCATGTTCAAAGAACTGCCACGTGCCGGAGGTGATGACGACGGACGAAATCTTGTCGTTCCAGTCGTCTCCGACATAGGACCAACCCCAGCCCGGGGGAACATTGAAGCTCCAGTAATCGGTGTTGATGAAATTTGCGTCCTGGTAGACGGTCATTCCTGGCAGAATATACATGATCTCCTCCTCTTTTGGTGAAGCGCCTCACGTCAGATATTGTTGCAGGCGGCGCGGTCCTGACTCTGTCGCGTCCACGTTAGCGGCGATTTGCGGCCCGGCCACCTTGCGCGGCCCGCGCGCGGCCTGAGGGCCGGAAGCGAGCGCGCGCAATCTGGCTGGGCCGGCTTCCGCGGCTTGTTGTCTGCCGGCCGGCGCGCTGAGGCGCGGCGGCCCCGACTCCGTTGCGTCGACGACGCCTCTTGCGGTCGGCCGATTGCCCGCCGCCGCGACCGCTGCGCGCCCGCCGGGAGCGGGGCTATAGAGTCTCGGCGGCCCCGACTCTACAGGGTGCGGCCGGCCGGGAGGGGCGTGGAGGCGGGGCGGCCCGGACTCGGTTGCCTCAACACCCGCCCCGACATGGGGTTGCGCCGGCGCGGCCTTGCCCGGCCTTGGGTTCTTTGTTCGTTCAGTCTCATTGTGAGCCATGATTCTCACTCCCCAAAAAAAGCGCTAAACAGGAAGAACGGCGTTGGCCTATTCCAAGATTGGCGTCGCGATGGAGAATTGACCGGCCAGTCTAGATCTTCGGCCGGCATGGCGTAGCCGATCCGCCATCCTCTTGACGCCGTAATTGACGCGCGCTCGACATCACGCCGGATCAAATTACAAATGTCGGCGGCGCGCTGTCCTTAAAAACCTCTTATTTTGGCGTTAATATACTCTCAGTTATTACAGGCGCTCGCCGTGCCGCTCGCCGTGCGTTGAGCGTTGCGCTGTCGTTGTCTGTGCTGACGGCCACAACAGACTGCGATGAGCTCGGGGCGAGATCGGATCGTGGAGCCGACCGGGCCAGCCGACGCCGGGGCGTCGCGTTCAGAAAAATCCTGCGCTTAAGCTTGGAGAAACCGTCAAACGCCACAAATTAGAGGCACAATGCTACTTGATTCGCAGGCCGCGCCGGCCTTGAGGGGCGTTCGCAGGTGGACCATGAGTTTGAAAGCCGTCATCGAGACTGCGCGCCGCTCTGACGCCGAGGCGATTCTCGGCATTATTCGGAACGCGGGCGAGGACAAGCTTCTGCGCCGCCCCGAAGGCGACTACCGGCGCTCCATCGCGCAAGGGCTTTTCTGCGTCGTGCGCAGCGAAGGCGCGATTGTCGCAATCGCCGGCGCCTTTCCCTTAAGCGAGGGCGAACCCGCCCTTGTTGAAATGGGAAGCTGTTACGTCGCCCCCGCTTTTCGCGGCTTCGGGCTGCAGAAGCTGTTGGTTCGCGCGCGAATCGCCGCCGTCATCGCCCGCGTCGATTCCGGCGCGCGCATCCTCACCGCCACGACGCCGCAAAATCTTGGTTCCCGCGCGTCGATCCTCAAAGCGGGCTTCGAGCCGCTGGACGAGCACGAGCGCCTGCTCATCGAACTCTGCGCCTATTGCGTCGCGCGCCCGGGCGCTGCCTCCGATCGGCTCTGCTGCTGCGATTTTTTCCATATCCCGCGCGCGCGCCAGCGCAGCGAGATCGCCGCGCTTTTGCGGCCGGGCCCGCTGCTGCGCGCGCGGGCGAATGGCGAAGGGCTTTCCGTCGCAATGGAGATCGACGCCCTGAAGCCGCCCTATCGCGCGGCGCTCGAAGCTTTCGCGCGCGCCGACGCGCCGCCTGTCGACGTCGGCGCCTAGAGTTTGAAAAAGCGAAGCGGAAATCGCTTTTCAGGCGCGCGCGCTCTAAACAAGTAGAACTCGACCGCGGCGATGATCTTGGATCGGTTGAATTCCAGAATCATCGCGATCCAGCGGAGCGCCCGCCATGAGCGCCGTGGAAGTCAATTTCGACGGGCTCGTCGGGCCGACGCATAATTTCGGCGGCCTGTCCGAAGGCAACATCAAATCCACCGAGAATCGCGGCCGCGTCTCGAACCCCCGCGCCGCCGCCCTGCAGGGGCTCGCCAAAATGCGGCTCATGCTGCGGCTCGGCGTGCCGCAGGGCGTCCTGCCGCCGCATGAGCGCCCGCATATCGAAACCCTGCGGCGCTTCGGCTTTTCCGGCTCCGACGCCGACATCCTGAAGCGCGCCTTCAAGGCCGATCCGAACTCTTGTCGTCAACGTCGCCTCCGCCTCGTCGATGTGGGCGGCGAACGCGGCCACCGTCTCGCCCGGCGCCGATGCGGCCGACCGGCGCCTGCACATCACCCCGGCCAATCTCGCGACGCTGTTTCACCGCTCTCTTGAGGCCGGCTTCACGACGCAGCTTTTGCGCGCGATTTTCGCCGATCAAACGCGCTTTTGCGTGCATGATCCGCTGCCGCAGGGCGGCAAGGCCGGCGACGAGGGCGCCGCTAATCATATGCGGCTCTGCGCCGCGCCGGGCGAGCCGGGCGTCGAGATCTTCGTTTACGGCCGCTCGGCTTTCGAGGCGGGCGGGCAGGCGCGGATATTCGAGCCGCGCCAGGCGCTCGAAGCCTCTCAGGCGGTCGCCCGCGCGCATGGGCTGGATGCGGGCAAGACGTTGTTCCTGCGCCAGGCGCGCGACGCGATCGACGCCGGCGCCTTCCATAATGACGTCGTGGCGGTCTCAAACGGGGCGGCGCTGCTCGCCCATGAACGCGCCTTTGAGGCGGGCGAGGCGGCCTTCGATGAAATTCGCCGCGCTTGCCCGTTCGCCAGCCTCTTCATCGCGCGCGAGGCCGACGTTTCGCTTGAGGAAGCCGTCGCCTCCTATCTCTTCAACAGCCAGCTCGTGACGCGGCCCGGCGGCGCCATGGCGCTGATCCTGCCTGAAGAGGTGAAATCCGCGCCGGGGGCGCTTCAGTTCGCGCAAAATCTGGCCTCAAGCGATGGCCCGGTCGCCGAACTCGCCTTCACCGATTTGCGCGAGAGCATGTGGAACGGCGGCGGGCCGGCGTGCCTTCGCCTGCGCATTGTCCTCACCGACGCGGAGCGCGCCGCCTTGCGCGGGCGCGCCCTGCTCGGCGAGGTGACGCTGGCGCGTCTTGAAGACTGGGTGCGGCGTCATTATCGCGACCGCCTCAGCGGCGCGGATCTCGGCGATCCGGCCCTGCTCGACGAAAGCCGGGCCGCGCTCGATGAACTCACCTCGCTGCTGGGGCTCGGTTCGATCTACGCGTTCCAGCAAGCCTGAGAACGCGCTACTTCCAGGGCGTCACCGGCGGCACGACGGCGCCGGCCGGGGCGGGCGCATCGACGGTGCCGAAATCGGCCGGGCTGACGATTTCGAGGTATTCCATATCGGGCGAATAATCGAACAGATAATGCACAATGCCAGGCCGCTGGTGGATGCAGTCGCCGGCTTTGACGAGGGTCTCTTTATCCTCGTACATGAAGCGCGCCCAGCCCTTGGTCATCAGCACGATCTGAAACTCGGCGATGTGGCGATGCCAGCCGGTGCCGTCTGTCGGCGGCTTTTTGGCGCGAACGAGATGGGCCACCACCTTGCCATTGGTGGCGTCGGCGATGCCGAGGTCGCGATATTCGAAAAAGCCGCGCAGGCCGCCGTCGTGGAAATGCGTGTCGCTCTCCGTGACAAGCGAGAACTTGGTCGCGGCCTCGCCGGTTTCGGCGGCCTTTTTGAGATTGGCGACGCTCATTGTTGTCTCTCCTTGAATAGCGGGTTGAATAGAGCCGGTCACGGCCAGCGGGGGCGAGTTTTCGCCCGGCGGCGCTCGATCGGCGACGGCGGTTCCTGGCGGGTCCATGATTGGGATTTTTAGGCGCGGCTGTCTTCGTGTCGCGCCGCTAGTTTCAACCGAGTCTACATGCCGAAAGACGCCGTTCAACTGGAATCGCGAAGTTTCAGCCCGGAAATCAATGTTAAACTGCCCAAAAGTTAGACTTTCGCGCCTAATATAGATGCGCGCCAGCGTGGCGCGTTAAAGGCGCGCGCCGTGGCGGGTCACAGCCTAAAACTCGACCTCAAGTTCCTCCATGTCGTCGGGCTCGGCCTTCGCCGCCTCGATCCACTCCCGCAGCTCGGGCAGCGCCATGATAGTCTGGCAATAGGCGGCGCTCTTCGGGTCGATCTTGACGTGATAGGTCAGCAGCCGCGTCACCACCGGCGCATACATCGCATCGGCGATCGAGCGCTCCGCGCCAAGCAGGAACGGCCCGCCATAAGCGCCGAGGTTCTCGCGCCAGATCTCGGTGATGCGGTCGATGTCGGCCTGCGCCCGCGCCCACACCTTGAAGTTCGGGAAGTCGCCCTTGAGGTTCATCGGCAGCGCCGAGCGCATCGGCCCAAAGCCTGAATGCATTTCGCCGCTGATCGAGCGGCAGCGCGTGCGGCGTTCGAGGTCGGTCGGCAGCAGCTTCGCCTCGGGCCTGATTTCGTTGAGATATTCGCCGATGGCGAGAGTGTCCCAGACGCGCAGGCCGTTATGCGCGAGGTTTGGCACGAGGAAAGACGAGGAGAGCAGCAAAAGCTCCGCCCGCATGGCCGGATCGTCGGGCGAGATCACTTTCTCCACGAAAGGCAGTCCCGAGAACCGCGCCATCAGCCAGCCGCGCAGCGACCACGAGGAATAGTTCTTGCTGCTGATCGTAAGAATGGCCTCGCTCAATGAACGCCCCTTTTGCCTTATGCGCCGAACTTCTTGAAACCAGCTCGAATTGCTTGCGGTCGCCGCCCGCTTTGCGTAATCCTTAACGCCCGGCGGAGCATAAGTTGTGCCGCTCCGCGCTGACGCGCGCCTTCGATTTTTCCTGTTCCTCACCAGTTTGGATGCCGCTCGATGATGTATCAAGCCTATGGAGCCCAGGCCAGCGTGCTTGGCATGTTCCGCCCGGTGGCGGGGGCGGCGGGCTCGGCGTTGCGTATGCCCTTGCCCTATATCGGCCAGTTCTTCAGCGTGCGCAAATTCGCCGGCGTGCTTGAAACCTTCGCCAGCCTCGCCATCACCCATTCGCGGCTTCCCTTCGACATCACCGAGGCGCAGGACGGCGAGCGCGCCGTGCCGGTCACCGAGGAAGTCGTCGATTCAACCCCGTTCGCCTCGCTGCTGCGCTTCCGCAAGGAGGTCAACGTCGAGCAGCCGCGCGTGCTGATCGTCGCGCCGATGTCCGGCCATTTCGCCACGCTGCTCAAGGCGACGGTGAAGACCATGCTGGCGCATCACGACGTCTACATCACCGACTGGCGCAACATCCGCGACACGCCGATCGAGGCCGGCGCGTTCGATTTCGACGCCTATGTCGATCACGTCATCCGCTTCCTGCGCGTGATGGGGCCGGGCTCGCATGTCGTCGCGGTGTGCCAGCCCTGCGTCGCCGTGCTCGCCGCCGCCGCCGTCATGGCCGAGGAGGGCGATGCGGCCCAGCCGCGCAGCATGACGCTGATGGCCGGCCCGATCGACACCCGCGTCAATCCGACCAAGGTCAACGAGCTCGCCAAGACGAAGCCGATCGAGTGGTTCGAGCAGAACCTCATCGCCGACGTGCCGCTCGGCTATGGCGGCGCCCGCCGCAAGGTCTATCCCGGCTTCATGCAGCTCGCCGCCTTCGTCAGCATGAATCCGGATCGCCACATGCAGTCGTTCAAGGACATGGCGCAGGCCCATGCCGACGACGACATGACCAGGTTTCATCAGATCAAGGCCTTCTATGACGAATATTTCGCGGTGATGGATCTGCCGGCCGAATTCTACCTGCCGACCGTCAAGAACGTTTTCCAGGACCATCTGCTGCCGCTCGGCAAGCTCGAAGTGCATGGCCGCCCGATCAAGCCGGCCGCCATCCGCCGCACCGCGCTGCTCACCGTCGAGGGCGAGCGCGACGACATCTGCGGCCTCGGCCAGACGCTCGCCGCGCAGGACCTCTGCACCGGGCTGCGCCAATATATGAAGGCGCATCACGTGCAGACCGGCGTCGGCCACTACGGCACCTTCAGCGGCCGCCGCTGGAACAATGAGATCTACCCGAAGCTGCGCGAAATCATCGAGATGACCAACTAGCGCGGACTGGCGAAGCGGGTCCGTTTTCAAGCGCGGCCCGCTCTTGTATTGACGTATTTCTGGACGCGGGCGGGCGGTCAGGCGATCAGAGCCGCCCCAGCAGCTCGGCCTTTTTGGCGACGAATTCCTCTTCGCTGAGAATATTCTTGAGGCGAAGCTCGGCCAGCCTTTCGATGGTGGAAAAAATGTCGGTCGCCGTTTGCGCGCCGCCTGTTGCGCCCGACTGTTGCGGCGCCGCGGCGGGGGCTACGGGCGGAGCGGCGGGCGCCGCGTCGCGCGCTTCTGATGGCGGCGCGGCGGGCGCAGCCGCGGATGCGGCCGGCGCGGCTTCGGGCGCCGGCGCGTCGCCGTCCTCCGTCGAGACAAGCTTCAAATCGCCAAGGCGCACGACGCCATTCTGGCTGTTGAAGGTCAGCGACTGATCGCCGCCCTGCTGCTGCGAGACGCCATAGATGTGATGATCGCCGCTGTCATAGACGCTGACCTTGCCGCCCTGCTTGATCGCCAGCCGCCGCGCCGATGGAAAATAGGCATAATGCATATCGTTTTGGCTGCCCGTCGAAGTCGGACTGCGCAACTCCTGCGGCCACCAGTTGCGCGAGGGCGCCCCGAACCCTTGCGCGAACAGGCTGACCGCGGCGCCGGAAATGTTGTAGTTCTGCGCCTGCCATGAACTGGCGCTTTGCGGGCTCTCGCGCGCGAAAACCTCCTGCCCGCGCAACAGCTCGGCGAGATCGCGGCAAAGCGAATCCACACGCGCTTTCAACCCATTGTTGAACATGTCGCCGATCATGATCATGCCGCCCTGCGACCACTGCCCCATGCCGCCGAATTCGGGATGATTGAACTGCGCCTGCGTGCCATTGCCGGCGGCGAGCGCGACGAGCAGGCTCGCCGCGGCGTCCGCGCTGAAGCCGTGACGACGCGCGATTTCCTCGACGATCTTTTGGCCTTCCGGCGTCAGCCCCTGCATTGCCCGTCTCCGATCGCTAACAGTCTGGATCGATCGCGCCCGCGATGATCACATCACATTCTAACGCAAACTATTATGACGCAAAAAAGCGGCAGCCCGCATTGGCGGACCGCCGCAAGACATCGCCCGGAGACTATCGCATGCCGAGCTTGCAACGCGAAACATGTGCCATGTGGAAAGGCGTCGCCGGCAAATCGGCGGTAGGCCCAAACGGCCGTCCTATTCGGCCGGCGCGATGACCCGCCGATAAAGATGCCAGGTCGCGTGCCCGAGAATCGGCGTCGCGATCGCAAGCCCGACGAACAGCGTCGCCATGCCGATGAAAAGCGCGGCGGCGACGATCAGGGCCCACGCCGCCATCACCAGCGGATTTTTCAGAACCGCCTTGACGGAAGTCAAAATGGCGATCGCCGCGCCGACGTCCCTGTCGAGCAGCAGCGGGAAGGAGATCGCGCCGATGCTGAAGGCGATGACGGCGTAGATGAAGCCGACGCCGACGCCGAGCGCGATCAGCCTGTGGCCCGCGGGCGTTGTGAGCTGATCGAGGAAATGGCGTAGGGACTGCGGCGCCCACGGGCCGAATTGCGACTCATAGATCGCCTGCGCCGTCGTGAGCCATAACAGAAAAATGACCATCAGCGCGAAGCCGACGGCGAGGATCGAGGGCATCGCCGGCGCGCGCAGCACCTTGAAGGCGTCGCCGAAGGCGTGCGGCAGGCCCTGTTCGCGGCGCCGGCTCGCCTCATAGAGCCCGAAGGCGGCGAATGGCCCGATCAGCGCATAGCCGGCGAGCACGGGAAACAGCAGCGGCAGCGCGTTTTGGCCGGACGACAGGGGATAGAGAAAAATGCCGATGACGAGATAGATCACGGCGAGGAACAGAAGATGCGAAGGCATGGCGCGGAAATCGTCGAAGCCTTCAAAAAGAGCGCGCTTCAGATCGGTAAAGCCGATCTTGCGGACGACGGGAAATTCCTGAACCTCGGCTCCGCTGGTCAGAACATGAAACCCGGCCATGCGCGTTTCTCCCTTCCCGCCGTCCTTGTTCCCGCCAAGTCGAAGCCTCGGCTGCGCGCCGCCGGCTAAGGAAAATCCATTGCCCGCGCTTTTGTTCCGTGCGCCGAAAAAAACCTTCCGCGGCGCGGCTTGATCCCGGCAATTACGTTCTTTTATTCAGTGCAGACAGGGATTTAAGGTCTGCGCGCCGATTGGAATTGACGCCTTTCGGCTTGTCGCTAATCTACCTCCGATCGGCGGCCGGGCGCGCCGGCCCGCCGCCCTTGGCGAGTCGCCGCGAGCATCCTGGAGCCGTCCTGAAGAGCGTCGTCCCTCCGTCTTAAAAGGCGCTTAGGGGTCGGATTGCAACGGAGTTTCAGTCGCGCCCGGCGCGCAGCCGGAGCCTTCGGCCGCCGACGGAACAGGGAGAAAACGCCATGGTAGACGTAAAACAGCTTCTCGATCTCCTCGCCGGCAATGGGATTGGACCTGGCGGCGACGCCGCGGCGGCCAGCGTCGACGACGCCATCGCGCGCGGCAAGGCGGCCGCGAGCGACGCGGCGGCGAGCGCGACGCAGGCGACCAAACAGGCCGCCGACCAGACCGCCTCGGCCCTTTCCGGCGTGCTCGGCCAGGCGCAGGCCAAGTTGCAGGGAACAGAGGCGGCCGGATATGTCGGCAAGGCCAAAGAGCTGGTCGAACAGAATCCGGTCGGAACGCTGGCCACCCTCGGCGGGCTCGCGGCGCTGCTGCTCGGCACGCCCGGCGGGCGCGCGACGACGGGCGGCCTCGTCAAGCTCGGCGGCCTCGCCGCGATCGGCGGCATCGCCTATAAGGCGTTTACCAACTACCAGGCGGGCAAGCCGTTGACCGCCGGCGTGCCCGGCCTCGAACAGCTCACAGCGCCGCCGGCCGCATCGGGCTTCGACGAAGCGGCCCATTCGCATGACACGACGCTGCTGCTCGTGCGCACGCTGATCGCCACCGCCGCCGCCGATGGCAATGTCGACGCGGGCCAACGCACGCAGATTCTCGACGGGTTGAAGGCCGCCGGCCTCGAAGCCGGCGCCGTGCAGCTTCTCGACAGCGAGATCCAGCATCCCGCCACGGTCGCCGATATCGTGACAGCGGTCGGCGGCTCGAAGGAGCTGGGATTGCAGGTCTACGCCGCGGCGCATCTCATCGCCCGCAGTCCGCAGGAGAAGGCGTTCCTGCAACAGCTCGCGCAGGGCCTCGCCCTAGATCCGGCGCTCGTCGCCCATATCGATGCAACGGCGGCGCTCGCGAGGAGTTGATTGCGGGGAGCTGATTGGTTGGCGCCGATCGGCTAAAAGGCGTCCGGCGACCGCCTCGCGGAGAACCGCCCGTGGCGCAGGCGCCGATGGGCTGTCGGACCGCATTTGATTGTTGCCGCGCAGCCCCCATAGTTGCGTAACCGCAAAAGTCGCGTAACCACAAAAACGGAGCTTTCTAAATGGCCACCTCGACCAAAGCCGCGCCCAGCGACGATACGACCCGCAAGGCGCTGGAGACGCCGTCCGATCTCGGCTCCAACGCCACCGCCGCGATCGCCGCCGAACTCAACAAGCTGGCGGCGGACGCCTTCGCGCTTTACGTCAAGACCAAGAATTTTCACTGGCACATGAGCGGACCGCATTTCCGCGATTACCATTTGCTTCTCGACGATCAGGGCGAGCAAATCTTCGCCACCATCGATCCGCTCGCCGAGCGCTCGCGCAAGCTCGGCCGGACGACGCTGCGTTCGATCGGCCATATCGCCGAGCTTTCGACGATCAAGGACGACGACCGCGAATTCGTGTCCCCCGCCGATATGCTTCTGGAGCTTGTCAACGACAGCAAAAACTACACGAAATCGCTTCGCAAGGCGCATGAAGTCGCGAACGAGCATAATGACTCCGCGACGACGAGCATTCTCGAAGTCTACATCGACGAATCCGAGCGCCGCACCTGGTTCCTGTTCGAGGCAAGCCGCGGCGCCGACGCCACCGGGCACTGAACCACCGCATAGATCACGTGCAGAAAGGCCGGCGCGACGCCGGCCTTTCTTTTGCGCGCGCCGCCGTTTCGCGTAAGTGATGCACATGGAGGGCGCATGCGCATCGGGATCGATCTCGGCGGCACCAAAATCGAAGCCGCCGCGCTTGACGCGTCAGGCGCGATCCTCATGCGCGAGCGCGCGGCCACGCCGGCTGGCGATTACGCCGCAACGCTCGCAACCATCGCTACGCTCGTCGCCCGGATCGAGGCGCAGGCCGGCGCGCGTGGCAGCGTCGGCGTCGCAACGCCCGGCGCGTTGTCGCTGAAGACCGGCCTCATCAAAAACGCCAACAGCACGGTGTTGAACGGCAAGCCGCTCGACCGCGATCTGACGCAGATTCTCGGCCGGCCGGTGCGGCTTGAGAACGACGCCAATTGCTTCGCGCTGTCGGAGGCGACGGATGGCGCCGGCGCCGGCGCGCGGGTCGTGTTCGGCGTCATTCTCGGAACCGGCGTCGGCGGCGGCCTCGTCGTCGACGGCAGGCTCATTTCCGGGCGCCACCGCATCGCCGGCGAGTGGGGGCATAATGCGCTGCCGTGGCCGCGCGGCGACGAGACGCCGGGACCCGCCTGCTACTGCGGCAAGGTCGGCTGCATCGAGACTTTTTTGTCCGGCCCGGCGCTTGCGCGCGATTACGCCGAGCAGAATGGCGCGGCGCTAGACGCTCCCGCCATCGTCCGCGCGGCGGTCGAGGGGGACGCGGCGGCGCGCGCTTGCCTCGATCGCTACAAGGACCGGCTGGCGCGTGGACTGGCGTCCGTCATCAACATCGTCGATCCGGATGTCATCGTTCTGGGCGGCGGCCTAAGTAATGTAAACTATTTATATTACAAGCTGCCGCCATTAATAGCGCGCCATGCCTTTTCGGATCGAATCGAGACGCCCGTGGTTCGCGCCGCGCATGGCGATTCGAGCGGCGTGCGCGGCGCCGCCTGGCTATGGCCGGCGCCCTGAATGGCGGCGAAACAGGGGGGTGTTTCACGTGAAACACCCCCCTGATCGGAAGCCCCCGCCTGTTTCACGTGAAACAGTCTTGAAAACCGCAATCTTACCTGCCGTCGAGACGCCGCGGTAAGATCGCGGCATCACGATAAAATGAAGCGGGACCGCTGCAAACCCGGCGGCGCTTGACTTGCTTCCTTGCGCCATCCTTTCGTTTCAAGCCTTATCCTTCACCAAATCGATCAGCAAAAAGGAGTGCGCGTGCCGACAAAGCCAGTCGAAACGCCAGATCAACCCAGCGCGCAGGCGGAGCCCGCGGGCGCGGCGACGCCGGCCCCGCCGGCCCCGTCGACCGCCCTCGTGCCGGCGCCGACGCGGCTTCCGGCGCCGCTGGAGCAGCCCTCGCCGCCGCGCCGCAAGCGGCTTTGGCGGACGCTGCTCGTCCTCGCGCTGCTGCTCGCCGGCGCCGGCGGCGCGGGATTTTACTGGTGGCGCCAGCATCAGGGGCTGCTGCCTGACGGAATCGCGTCGGGCAACGGCCGCATCGAGGCGCAGGAAATCGACATCGACACCAAATTCGCCGGGCGCGTGCTCGAGCGATATGTCGACGAGGGCGACATGGTGACGGCGGGCCAGGTCCTCGCCAAAATGGATACGCGCGATCTCGAAGCGACGCTGCAGGGCGACCGAGGCGCAGGTTCTGGAAGCGCAGCGGACGCTCGACGAAGCCAGAGCCAATGTCGTGCAGCAGACCACCCAGGTCACGCTCGCCCAGCAGGAAATCGTGCGCACCACGTCTCTCGTCGCGCGCGGCTACGCCACCAACGAGCTTCTGGACCAGCGCCGGCAGTCCCTGAACGGCTCGGTCGCCTTGCTGAACGCTGCGAACGCCCGCGTCGGCGAAGCCGAGCACGCCCTGGACGCGGCGACGCATAACGTCGAGCTATACAAGGTCAATATCGCGGACAATACCCTGGTCGCGCCGACCGTCGGCCGGATTCAGTATCGCATCGCCAATGTCGGCGAGGTCCTGCCGGCTGGCGGCAAGGTCTTCACCATGCTCGACATTTCGGACGTTTACATGGACGTCTATCTGCCGACCGCGCAGGCCGGCCGCGCCCGCGTCGGGTCGGAGGCGCGCATCGTGCTCGACGCGTGGCCGAACTTCGTCATCCCGGCGCATGTCTCCTTCGTCGCCACGCAGGCGCAATTCACGCCGAAGGCGGTCGAGACCGAGGACGAGCGCGACAAGCTGATGTTCCGCGTCAAGGTGCGCGTCGATCCGGCGTTGCTGCTCGCCCATGCCGCCGACGTCCGCACCGGACTGCCGGGGCGAGGCTATATTCGTCTCGATCCGAAAGTCGAATGGCCCGCCGCGCTGCAGGCCTCGAAATGAACTTGGGAGCCTTCGCCGAGCTTTCCAGGGTTTCGCTGCGCTATAAGTCGACGGTCGCGCTGGACGACATCACGATTTCCTTTCCCGCCAGCTGCATGGTCGGGCTGATCGGGCCGGATGGCGTCGGCAAATCCTCGCTGCTCAGCCTCATTGCCGGCGCGCGCCGCGTCCAGGACGGCGAAATTTGCGTGCTCGGCGGCGACATCGGCGATGCCCGCCACCGCGCCGACGTCTGTCCGCGCATCGCGTACATGCCGCAGGGGCTCGGCAAGAACCTCTATCCCGACCTCAGCGTGCGCGAGAATATCGAATTCTTCGGCCGGCTTTTCGGCCAGGATCGCGACGAGCGCGACCGCCGCATCGCGACGCTGCTGAAGGCCACGGGCCTCGATCCCTTTCCGGACCGGCCCGCCAGCAAACTGTCCGGCGGCATGCGCCAGAAGCTCGGGCTTTGTTGCGCCTTGATCCATGACCCCGATCTCTTGATCCTCGACGAGCCGACGACCGGAGTCGATCCGCTCTCGCGGCGCCAGTTCTGGAGCCTCATTGCGCGCATGCGCGCCGAGCGCGAAGGCATGAGCGTCATCGTCGCCACCGCCTATATGGAGGAAGCCGAACAGTTCGACTGGCTGGTGGCGATGGACGCCGGCCGCATCCTCGCCACCGGATCGCCGCGCGCGATCAAGCAAAAGACCGGATCGGCGACGCTTGAGGAAAGCTTCATCGCGCTGTTGCCCGAAGAGCGCCGCCGCGGCCAGAAGGCTTTTTCGATTCCGCCGCGCGCGGAAGGCGACGGCGAGCCGGTCATCGTCGCCAGGGGCCTGACGCGCCGTTTCGGCGCCTTCACGGCGGTCGACAACGTCAATTTCTCCATCGGACGCGGCGAGATCTTCGGCTTTCTCGGCTCGAACGGTTGCGGCAAGACGACGACGATGAAGATGCTGACGGGGCTGCTGCCCGCCAGCGCGGGCGAGGTGTTGCTGTTCGGCAAGCCGATCGACGCCTCGGATATGCGGGCGAGGTTTCGCGTCGGCTATATGTCGCAGTCCTTTTCGCTCTACACCGAGCTGACGGTCAGCCAGAACCTCGATCTGCACGCGCATCTGTTTCATCTGGGCGACGAAGCCGGCCCGCGCATCAACGCCCTCATCGCGCGCTTTGGGCTTGGCGCTTATCTCGATCAGCGCGCCGCCGAATTGCCGCTCGGCATCCGCCAGCGTCTGTCGCTCGCCGTCGCCGTCGTGCATCGGCCGGAGATCCTGATCCTCGACGAGCCAACGTCAGGCGTCGATCCGCTCGCGCGCGACCAGTTCTGGGAGCTTCTCGCGGATCTCTCGCGCAATGACGGCATGACCGTGTTCATCTCGACACATTTCATGAACGAGGCCGCCCGCTGCGACCGCATCGCGCTGATGGATGCCGGCCGCGTTCTCGCGATGGGGACCCCGGCGGAGCTGGTCAAGGCGCGCCATTGCGCCAATCTGGAGGACGCCTTCATCGACTATCTCGAAGAGGCGAATCCCGCGCGCGAGCCGGAACGGCAATCCTCGGTGTCCGCGCCGGCCGCCCTACCGGCGCAGGCGCCTCGCGCGCAAAAAGCCCGGTTCAGTCCCCGCCGGCTGTTCGCCTATACCATCCGCGAGGGGCTTGAATTGCTGCGCGATCCGATCCGCCTCGGCTTTGCGTTTTTTGGCACCGCCTTTCTCATGGCGGTTTTCGGAGCGGGCATCTCGACCGATGTGAATAATCTGACCTTCGCCGTTCTCGATCGCGATAATTCCCACGAAAGCCGCGCCTATCTCGAAGAATTGCGCGGCTCCGACCTATTTCATCGAGAAAGCGCCGATCAAGCGATCAGGCCGACCTCGAAAGGCGGCTGCAATCCGGAGACATCAAGGCCGGCGTCGAGATCCCGCCCGACTTCGGCCGCTTCATCAAGAAGGGATATCAGACGGAAGTCGGCGCCTGGGTCGATGGCGCCATGCCGTTCCGGGCCGAGACGATCCGCGGATATCTGCAGGCCGCGCACGAGCAATATCTTTCCGATTACGCGGTGCGCAACGGTCAGGGCGCCGACGATACGCCCGACGACCAGCGCGAGGCGCTACGCAATAAAGACATCGCCATGTTCGAGCGTCCGAATGTCAATCCGGCGGTACAGGCGAGAATCGAAACGCGGTTTCTCTACAATCAGGATTTCGAAAGCATCTATGCCCAGGTGCCCGGAAGCATCGCGCTCCTGCTCGTCATGATCCCCGCCATTTTGATGGCGCTCGCCATCGTGCGCGAGAAGGAGCTCGGCTCGATCACCAATCTTTACGTGACGCCCGTCACGCGCATCGAATTTCTGCTCGGCAAGCAGATCCCCTATATCGCGATCGCGATGGTCGAATTTTCTGCTTTTGTGCCTGATGGGCATTTTCATATTCGGGGTCCCGATCAAGGGAGACCCCCTGGCGCTGGTGCTCGGCGCTTTGCTTTATGTGACGGCGACAACCGGCATCGGCATGTTGATATCGACTTTCTGCCAGACCCAGATCGCGGCTCTGTTCGGGACCGCGATCCTCACAATACTGCCGGCGACGACCTTCTCCGGAATGCTGACGCCCGTCTCCTCCCTCAGCGGATTGCCGGCCCTTATGGGGCGTGGCTTTCCGATGACGTATTTTTTGAAGATCAGCGTCGGCGCATTCACCAAAGGCCTCGGGTTTCAGGACCTCGCCATGACTCTGCTACAGGTGGCTGTCTTCATTCCCATTCTGACCATGCTCAGCCTCATTTTCCTGCGCAAGCAGGAAAGCTAGCGAGGAGGCCTTCGTGCAAACGCTCAGCAATATTTTCTGGCTTGGAACCAAGGAGCTGCGCAGCTTCTTTCGCGACTTCGTGCTGCTCGGACTCGTGATCTACACATTCTCCTTCGCCGTCTATGTGCAAGGCCATAGCAACACGCAAGAACTGTACAACGGCTCGGTCGGCTACGTCGACGAGGATAATTCCGAATTGTCGCGCCGGATGATCGCGTCCTTTCTGCCGCCCTATTTCAAGCGGCCGGTCGCGGTCTCCAGCGCCGATGTCGACCACCTGATGAACACGGCGGTCTATACCTTCGTCATCGTCATTCCGCCGAATTTCGAAAGAGACGTCCTGGCCGGCCGCAGCCCGGCGGCGCAGGTCAATGTCGACGCGACGGCCATGGTGACCGCTGGGCTCGGCTATGGCTATATCCAGCAGATCCTCACGACCGAGATCGATAATTTCATATCCCGCAACGAGGGCTCCTTTCAATCCCGCGCGCAGAATGTCGCGAAGGCGCCGGTTACGCTCGCCGTGCGCGTCGCCTTCAACCCGAATGTCACGACCGCCTGGTTCACGAGCGTCATGGGCATCGTCAACAATGTGACCATGCTGGCCATCATTCTGGCCGGAGCCGCCATCATCCGCGAGCGCGAACATGGCACGATGGACCATCTGCTGGTGATGCCGGTCTCGCCCTTCGAAATCGCCATGTCCAAGATCTGGGCGAACGGCCTCGTGATTACCGTCGCGGTTTTCCTGTCGCTCGAGATCGTCGTGCGGCAGCTCCTCAAAATCCCCATCGTCGGCTCGGTGCCTTTGTTTATCGGCGGCGCCGCGATCTATCTGTTTTTTGCGACCGCGATCGGGATCTTCCTCGCGACGATCGCGCGCTCGATGCCGCAGCTCGGCCTGCTTTATATCCTCGTCGCCATGCCGATGAACATCCTTTCGGGCAGCAATACCCCGCTCGAATCCATGCCGCCTGTCTTGAGCAACATCATGATGCTTTCGCCCTCGACCTATTTCGTGCTGTTCGCGCAGTCGATCCTTTTTCGAGGCGCAGGTTTCAGCGTGGTCTGGCCGCAATTCCTCTTCGTCGCCTTCGTCGGCGGGTTGTTCCTTTTTCTGGCGCTGATCCGCTTTCGCGCGGTGGCGACGCAAAGCGGCTGAACGCCGGCGCCGGGCGCTGGCGTTTGCGTTCGATCAAAGCGCGCTGAAGCCCGATCGAGGACCATCGCGCCGCTGACGAAACGCGATTTTCATTTGATCCATCGTTTCCCGGCTCGATGATCGAGAATGCGGCATTAATCACTTGTTTTGTCGCATTTTCTTCACGCGAACCGGGTTCTGCTTCGCTTGGATATCCCGAAGGCGACAGCGATGCACGCTCCAGTTCATTCGCATGCGACGAGTTTGCCGGCGAGGGTTTCAGGCCCAAATCGCTGGGATTTGATCGTGTTTCCGCTTATCTTCGCGGTCCTCGCGCTGCGGCCTGCTAGCGGAGCAAGGGGCGCCCTAGCGACGCTCGAAGCCGTCAAAGCGACGCCGATTTCGCTCGATCCAGTCGCCGCTTCCGGGGCGCTTCGATACGTCGCCACGCCCGCCGCCGCAACTCGATCAAAGCCCCGGCGCGATTGGCGCGGGTCAGAGGCGCCATGAATGAGTCTTTCCTGACGCCATCGGGGCGCCGTTTATCGGTGGAAGACGCCGACGCTAATCTCGCGAACGAGATTCTCCAATTGAGCCGGGCCGATGAAGCCGCCGTCTGGTCGATGCTCCACACCTCGCCGGACGGGTTGGAGGCCGCCGAGGCGCAAACAAGACTGGCGTCGGGCGGTCCCAATCTGATCGTCAAGGAAGGCCGTCCCAGCGTTGTAAAGGAGTTATGGGGGCGCGCTAGAAATCCCCTGAACGCGCTACTGCTCGCGCTCGCGGCGATTTCTTATTTTCTGGGCGACTTCCGCGCGGCCGTCGTCATCTTCATAATGGTGGTCCTTGCGGTCACCACCGCCTTCGTGCAGGAACATCGCTCCAACGACGCCGCCGCCAAATTGCGCGCCATGGTGAAGACGACGGCCAGCGTCAAACGGCGCGGCGTCGCTATTCTCGCGACTGAGGACCAATCTCAGGGTTTCGCCGAGATCGCGATCGATCAGCTCGTTCCCGGCGATATCGTGCGGCTCTCGGCCGGCGATATGATCCCGGCGGACCTGCGGCTGATCAGCGCCAAGGACCTCTTCGTCAACCAGGCGGCGCTCACCGGCGAGGCCATGCCGTCGGAAAAGTCAGCGCTCGCGGCCGATGGCGGGGTCGCCGATCCGTTCGACCGTCCGAACCTTTGCTTCATGGGCTCGAGTGTGGTCAGCGGATTTGGCGTCGGCGTGATCGCCCACACCGGGGCGAAAACCTATTTCGGCCAGCTCGCCGACCAGATCGCCGGACAGCGCGAGCAGACCAGCTTCGACAAGGGGATCAATCGCTTCACCTGGCTGATGATCCGCTTCATCATGGTGATGGTGCCGGCCGTTTTCCTGATCAACGGCTTCACCAAGGGGGATTGGCTGGAGGCGCTTTTATTCGCGGTCTCCATCGCGGTCGGTCTGACGCCGGAAATGCTGCCGATGATCGTCACCGTCAATCTCGCCAAGGGCGCGATGGCGATGGCGAAAAAGCGGGTGATCGTCAAGCGCCTTCACGCCATTCAGAATTTTGGCGCGATGGATGTCCTGTGCACCGACAAGACGGGCACGCTGACGCAGGACCGCATTATTCTCAAACGGAACCTCGACATTCGCGGCGATGACTGCGAACGCGTGCTGGAATTCGCCTATCTGAACAGCCATTACCAGTCCGGCCTGAAGAATCTGCTCGATGTCGCGGTGCTGCAACATGCCGAAATCGGCCGCAACCTTCATCTGCGTTGCAAATACGAAAAGATTGACGAAATTCCATTCGACTTCGTGCGCCGGCGTCTTTCAGTCATCCTGGCGCGGGAGGACGGCACCCATGTCCTCATCTGCAAAGGCGCCGTCGAGGAGATTTTCTCTGTCTGCAAGCATTATGAACTTGGCTCCGAACTGGGAACTCTGGACGCGAGCCATCTCGCCCAGGCGCAGGCGGAGACGAAGGAGCTGAACGAGGACGGCTTCCGCGTCGTGGCGGTCGCCTACAAGGAAATGGCTGCTCCTGCGCAAGGTTGTTCGGTCGCCGACGAGAGCGATCTGACGCTGCTCGGCTACATCGCTTTCCTCGATCCGCCGAAAGAAAGCGCCGGCCCCGCGATCATGGCGCTCAATCAATCAGGCGTGGCGGTCAAAATCATCACCGGCGACAATGAAATCATCACCCGCAAGATCTGCCGCGAGGTCGGACTCAAGGTCGACCGCATCGTTCTTGGCCCCGAGATGGAAAAGATGAGCGACGCCGAACTGGCCGAACTTGCGCCGTCGGTTGTGGTCTTCGCCAAGGTTTCGCCGGCGCAGAAGGCCCGCGTCATCGGCGCGCTTCACGCCGGCGGCCATGTCGTCGGCTTTCTCGGCGATGGCATCAATGACAGCCCCGCCCTGAAAGCCGCCGACGTCGGCGTATCCGTCGACACCGCCGTCGACATCGCCAAGGAATCCGCCGACATCATCCTGCTCGAAAAGAGCCTGATGGTGCTGCAGGAGGGCGTTATCGAAGGGCGCAAGGTTTTTGGCAATATCACAAAATACATCAAGATGGGCGCCAGCTCGAACTTCGGCAATATGTTCAGCGTGCTTGGCGCCAGCATCTTTTTGCCCTTCCTGCCGATGCTGCCAATTCAGGTGCTGACGAACAACCTTCTTTATGATTTTTCTCAAACGGCGATCCCGACCGACAATGTGGATGCCGATTATCTGGCCGTCCCGCGCAAATGGGACATCGGCAATATCTTCAAGTTCATGGTCTTCATCGGACCGATCAGTTCGATCTTCGATTACGCGACATTCTTCACAATGCTTTATGTCTTCAACGCCTGGAGCAATCCCTCGCTGTTCCAGACCGGCTGGTTCGTCGAATCGCTGCTGACGCAGACGCTCATCATCCACATCATCAGGACAGCCAAAATTCCCTTTCTGCAAAGCCGCGCCAGCACGCCCCTGATGATCACGTCATTGCTTATCTGCATGGTCGGAATCGCGCTGCCCAGCATCCCCTGGATGCGGGAGGCGTTGCATTTCAGCGAATTGCCGACGCTTTATTGGGCCTTCATCGCCGGATTCCTGCTTTCCTATGCAATCCTCACCCATCTCGTCAAAAGCTGGTTTGTCCAGCGCTGGGGCATTTAGCAGGGCTACCGCCCATGCACACGGGATGAAGCCACGCAGACAATGGAGAGCCGCCAATGAAGACGCAGATTCTGGCCGCGATCGGCGAGAGCGAATTGCAGCCAGCGGCGCGTCTTAACGCGGCGCTCGCCGCCAACGACCGCCTGAAATACGCCTTCTCCCTGCTTCAGATGGCGCTCGTCCATGCCGAACATCCGGAGCAGGCGGCGCCGAGCCTGAAGCGCGAACGCATCGCCTGCGGCATCGACGATCCGGACCTCGACGGCGCGGCGGCCGGCGCGCGCATGGCGGGCAGGGCCTGCAGCGTGCCGGGGGCGGCGCGGATCCTCCAGCGCATCGCGGAGGACATGCGCGTAATGGCCGCCCCGGTTCTCGTCGAAAAGCCGGACGATTTCGCAGGCCGCTTCGACAAGCTGCTGGCGGCGCTGCCGAAGGGCGAGAACGATTCTGTCGATCCCGCCGCGATCTCCGCCATGATGCAGGCGGGGCAAGGCGGCGCCGACAGCCTGCATCGGCTGGTGATGGATTTGCACAAGCGCCTCAACGCCATGCAGGCCGCGCTCGCCGAGGAGACGCTGGACGGCGCCGCCGCCTACAACCTCACCGAGGCCGACCGCCCGCTGGTGCGCGCCTTCATGGCCGGGGTCAATCGTACAGCGAAGCTGAAATTCAACCATCCGGGCCTCGCGACGACGGCGACGCGCGCGGGCGGACGGTTGGTGATCCAGAACGACATCGGCACGACCGACGCGCATGTGATCGTGATCCATGTCGAGCAACTCGAGCAGGGGCCCGTCGTCAACGTCGCCTACACCGACGTGCACGCCGAGCGGCTGGCGTTTTTTCAGGACATGCTGAAATCGCAAAAGGTGAGCTGGGAGAAGGAGCGCACGGATGTGCTCGGCGGCGGCAGCGCATTCTATCTCGCCGCCGGGCGCCTTGAGGCGGCCGATGAGCAAAGTTGCCGCGACTATCTCGCGTTCCTCGGCTCGCGCCTCGTATTCCTGATCGACTGGAACCGCGCCCGCAAGCAGTTGCGCGGGTTCCTGCGCGGGGGCGATCGCCTTGCGCTGTTGCGTTGGGCGGCGGACTCGGAGATCGGCCATCGCGGCTTTCTGGAGCTTGGCGGCGCGCGGCTGGTCAATCAGGCGATCGAAGCTGTCGCCGGATCGGCGATCCATTTCGGCGATCGGCTGTGCGACGTGCTTGGCGACGCGCCGGCGCTGGAGTTTTTGCGCTTTGTGTTCAGGACGGCGACCGAGGGGCTCCTTGCGGGCCAGTCCGGCGCGCTGATCCATGATCGCATCAAGGTGACGCTCGCCGCCCATTTCAGCAATGAGGCGCGCCAGCTTCTGCGCCTCGGCGCCGATCATGCCGGCCTCGTCTTCGAGCTTGCGAATCTCGCGCGCGACGCGCTGCAGGCCGAGCCCGAAGGCGCCGCCAAGCGCGCGAAACGCGCGCGGGGCTTCGAGCATGATGCGGACGCGCTGGTCGTCGCCGCGCACGAGGCTGTGGCGCGCCGGCCGGATTACGCGGTGTTTCTGCGCCTGTTGCAGACGGCGGACGACGCGGCGGACCAACTCGAAGACGCGGTGGCCCTGATCGGCCTCGACGCGCTTCAGGGCAAGCCGCTGGAGCCGCTGCGGCGCCTGGCCGAGCTGCTCGTCGAGGCCGCGCAGGAATGGATCAAGGCGTTGGGCTGCGCCGGCGAGATCGGCCGCGCCGCCGGCGACGCCGAAACGGAGGATTTTTTGCTCGCGATCGACCGCATCGGCGCGCTCGAACATCAGGCCGACGATGCGCAGCGCGCGCTCGAGGCGAGCGCGGTGCAGCACGCGCGGGACTTCCGCCAGCTGCATCTCTTTTCCGCCATCGGCGATCGGCTCGAAGAGGCGGCGGATGCGCTAAAGCATGCGAGCCTCATCCTGCATGAGCACGTGCTCGGGGATGTGATCCATGGTTGATCTCTATCTGATCTTGCCGCAGGCGGCGCTCGCCAAGGGCGGCGTGGAAGAGGTTGGCAACAAGGCGTGGAATTTAATGCGCCTCGCGCAGGCGGGCTTGCCCGTGCCGCCCGCGTTCGTGCTGCCGACAGGTTGGCGCCTTCGCAAAGGGACCGAGCGGGAGACGGCGCTGCGTCAGGCGCTGGCGGACGGAATCGCGCGGCTAGAAACCGCGACCGGCCTCAAATTCGGTAGCTCGCGGCGGCCGTTGCTGGTCTCCGTCCGCTCGGGCGCCGCGGCGTCCATGCCGGGGATGATGGAGACGGTTCTCGACGTCGGCCTCAACGCGCAGAGCGTCGAAGCGCTGATCCGCATGACGGGCAATCCGCGCCTTGCCTGGGATAGCTATCGCCGCCTCGTCCAGGGCCATGCCGAGGTGGTGGCGCAATTGCCGACGGCACCGTTCGACGCGTTGGTCGCCGCGGCGTTACAGCGGGACGAAGTCGAAAGCGAGCGCGAGCTCGATCATCGTAGCCTCTGCGCGCTGACGCTCGCCATGCTGGATTGCTACCGCGCGTTGAAGGGGAGCGATTTTCCAGCCGATCCGCAAGAGCAGCTTGCGAGCGCCGCGGCGGCGGTGTTTCGCTCCTGGGACGCGCCGAAGGCCATAAGCTACCGCCGGCTGAACGGCATCAGCGAGGAGGGCGGCACGGCGGTCACCGTGCAGACCATGGTGTTCGGCAACGCCGGCGGCGCGTCGGGCTCGGGCGTCGGCTTCACGCGCAATCCGGCGACCGGCGCGAACGAGTTCTATTACGATTTTCAGTTCAACGGGCAGGGCGAGGATGTCGTCGCGGGACGGCAGCGATTGGGCGACCATGACAGGCTCCGCCTGGCGCTGCCCGCCGTCTATGCGCGCCTGATCGAAATTTGCCGCGAACTCGAAGCGCTGTTCGGCGATGCGCAGGACTTTGAATTCACCATTCAGTCGGGGACGCTGTTCCTGCTGCAGACGCGGCGCGCCAAGCGCACCGATTGGGCGGCGCTGACGATCGCCGCCGACATGGTCGCCGAAGGGCTGCTGACGCCGGCCGAGGCGCTCGAACGGCTCCGTGGCATCGACCTCGAAGCCGTCGTCCGCACCAGCTTCGCGGAGGCGCCGGCGCAGCCGCTGGCGACGGCGCTGGCGGCGGGGGTCGGCGTCGCGGTCGGGGCCATCGCGCTCGACGCCGAGGCCGCGAAGCGCCTCGCCGCGGCTGCGCCGACGATCCTCGTTCGGCGCGACACCGCGACGACGGACATCGAGGGCATGGCGCTGGCGGCCGGCATCCTCACCGCCTCGGGCGGACGCACCTCGCACGCGGCGGTGGTGGCGCGCCAGCTCGGCAAGGTGTGCCTCGTCGCCTGCCCGACGCTTGAAATCGACCTTGAAAAGCGCCAGTGCCGCATCGGCGGAACGCTGTTCGACGAGGGCGATTTTCTGTCGCTCGACGGCAATTCCGGCGGCGTCTACGCCGGGCGCCTCGCGCCCTTGACCGAGCGGCCGGAGCGCGCGCTGAAGGCCATCGCGGAATGGCGCCGGGCGGCTGCCGCGCGCGCCGGCGCGGTCGCCTCGCTAACCGGTTAGCGGTGCCGCTCTACCGCGCCGGGAAGCGGGCCGCGGCGCTCGTGCGCGCGAGCACCTTGCCGGCGTTGTCCAGAGCGTCGATCGTCCAGACGTAACGATGGATGGCGCCAGCCGGCGGGCATGGTCCGATGTAGTCGATCGCGCCTTCCGGCACGCTGCCGCCGCCATTGTAGGCGACGGCGCCGCCGCCGTGTTGGAAGTCGGGCGCGTCCCGGTCGTGTAGCGTGAATTGCAAGCGCGCCGTATCCTTTGGCGCGTCGCGGATCGCGAAGGCGGGAGATGTTTTGCCGCAAGCCGCGAACTCCCGCCCATGAGAAGCTGGCGCTGAAAGCCATCGCGGGCGACGAAGCAAGCACCGCGAAAGCGGCTAATGTGCAAAGCTGAAGCGAGCGGCGCATCTTCGATCCTTTCCCGAAGCGGCTCCTCAATATAACACGGGATCGCGGTTTGGTTTCAACTCGCGGCGGAATTCGATTCCTGAAGGTCCCGCTCTACAGCCGCGCCGGATCAGCGCGTGGGCGCCCATGCGCCGCGCTTGCGGCGAAAATCGCGCAGGATTTCGCGCGCGGCGTTATGGCCGGGCGCGCCGGTGACGCCGCCGCCAGGATGCGCGCCGGAGCCGCAGAGATAGAGCCCGGCGATGGGGCCGCGATAATCGGCGTGGCCGAGCATCGGCCGCGCCGAGAAGAGCTGCCCGAGATCGAGCTTGCCGTGAAAAATATCGCCGCCGGTGAGGCCGAATGTCCGTTCGAGATCGAGCGGCGAGAAAATCTGGCGCGCCAGCACGGAGCGTCGGAAATTCGGCGCATAGGCGTCGACCGTCTCGATCATGAGATCGGCGACAGCCTCGCGATGGTCGTCCCAGGACGAGCCTTCCGGCAGGTTCGGCGCGACATGTTGGCAGAAGAGGCTCGCCACATGCTGGCCGTGCGGAGCGAGCGTATCGTCGAGCGTCGAGGCGATGACCAGCTCGACGATGGGACGGCGCGACCAGCCGAAAGAGCGCGCGTCGAAATACGCCTGCTCCATATAGGAAAGGCTCGGGCCAATGATGATTCCGGCGGCGTGATGCTCGGCCGGCGCGCGGCCAGGCAGGGCGGAGAAATCCGGCAGTTCCGACAGCGCGACATTCATGCGGAACGCGCCTGAGCCGCAACGCCAGTTCGCCATGCGGCGACGGAACGTCTCGGGCGTCGCGAGCGGATCGACGAGTTCAAGGTACAGAAGTTTGGGATTGATCCCGGCGGCGACCGCGCCAGCCCGGATCGTCTCGCCCTTGTCCGTCTCGACGCCGATGGCGCGTCCATTCTCGATCAGCACCCGGCGCACGCGCGTCGACAGCCGGATTTCGGCGCCATGGACGCCGGCGGCTTTCGCCATGGCTTTGGTGATCGCGCCCATGCCGCCGATGGCGTGGCCCCAGGCGCCTTTTTTCGAGTTCGCCTCGCCGAAGCTGTGGTGCAGCAGAACATAAGCGGTGCCCGCCGCATAGGGACTTGCATAGGTTCCGACGATGCCGTCGAAACCGAACGCGGCCTTGATCGGCGCGCTTTCGAACCACCCGTCGAGGAAGTCGCCGGCCGAGGCCGTGAAAAGATCGAGGAAATCGCGTTGAAGATCGAGGCCGAGGCGGCGGATTTTGTTGACGATCCCGCGGGCTTTCAGCAATTCGCCGATCGCGGCGAGCGGGCTCGCCTCGACGACATTGGGCGGCGTTTTCAGCATGGCGTCGCGCAACACGGCCGCAACGGCTTCGAGACGCGCCTGATAGTCCGGCAGCCGGGCCGCGTCGCGGGCGGAGAATTTCGCGATCTCCTGTCGCGTGCGGCCGCCGCCGATTTTCAGATAGCGGCCGTCATCGAGCGGCAGAAAGTTCGCTATCGGGCGCGCCACGATGCGAAGGCCATGCGCGGCGAGGTCGAGGTCGCGCATGATTTTGGGGCTCAGCAACGAGACCGCGTAGGAGGCGGTGGAGTTGGAGAAGCCGGGACTGAATTCTTCGGTAACGGCGGCGCCGCCAACGATGGCGCGCTGTTCGAGGACGAGCGGCTTGACGCCCGCCATCGCCAGATAGGCGGCGCAAACAAGGCCGTTGTGGCCGCCGCCGATGATGATGACGTCATACATCGCTCGCCTCTGCGGCGGCCGGCAGGACCGGGGGCGGCGTCAGCTACGGCTTTGCGAGATGCCAGACATTCTTGAATCCATCGCCATTGGCGTCGCCCGGCTTTGCGTCCTTCGCGAAGGTGTAAAGCGGGTGACCCTTGTAAGCCCATTGCGCCGATCCGTCGCCGCGCGTGAGCACCGTCCAGTCGCCGGCGGCGCTCGCGCCGGCGGTCGCGGGCAGCGGCGGCCAGATGGCGGCGCAGGGGCCGTTGCAGGCCGACTTACCGCCTTCATCCTTGTCGAAGGCGTAAAGGCTCATGCCCTTGCCGTCGACAAGAGCCGCGCCCTTCGACGTTTGGCCGGGGGTGGCGGGAGCCCCGGCGGCGAGCGCAGCTGTTGCGGCGCAGAGAGCGGCGGCGGCAAAAATTGTGCGGAAATGTTTCAACATTGCACGTTCTCCAACAGGCGGGATCGGAGCATTCGCTTCTTGTCTATTCGCGTCGGCGCGGACCTCGGGCTCCGACGGAACCAAACGGCCTCGCGGCCAACGGCTGCGCCGCTGCGAGGCGTCCATTTGCAAGTGCCTCGCTTTATAAACGCCTCGCCGTCCCATATCCAGACAAAGGTCGATGCCGGCGGCGATGACCGGCCGGTCAGACCGGCTTCGAAAATCATTTGTTCGTGACAATCCGGCGACGCGTTGATTGAACCGGGAAAGCCGCAAACAATCGAATTGACGGATTGATCGCGCGCCTATCCGGCGCTGCGCTCCGCTCGCCCCCGCGCTGGTTTGATCAACAGGATCCTGTAGGAAATATCGAAATAGGCCGGCGCGGCGCATCGTTTGAATTGCCCGCCGCGCAACAGGATTTCCGGGATCCAGGCCGATCCGAGCCCCGCTTTGACCTGCGCGAGCAGCGCCTCCGCCGATGCGCTCTCGCAAACCGGCGCGTCCTGGATCTGGATCCGATGCCTGTCCAGCATGGCGGCGATCTGCATGCCGTAGGTCGTGCCCGGCGTATAGACCATCACGGCGCCATTCAGCCTGTTGCCGCTCAAAGTCGCCGCGCGCTTTTGCGTCGGCGCCGCAACAAGCATGAGGCGATCCACGCCGATCTCCTCAACCTCGAAATCGGCCAGCGCGTCGGCGCCGTCGAAATGCGGGACGAGGGCGATGTCGGCGTGCCGGCGCTTGATCGCCTCGCGGCAGCCGGCGATGGAGGCGACGATCAGCGAATAATTCTCCAGCCTGTTTTCGATCAGCCATGACGAGAGGAAGGTGGCGGCGAGCGTATTGGTCGTGTAAATGCGCAGCGTTTTCCTGAAGTGGCTGGACGTGCTCAACACCGCGCGGCGCGCGTCGAATATGTCTTCGCGCAGACGCGGCGCCCGCGTCAGGAATTCCTCGCCGGCGGGGGTGAGGGTGACGGGACGCGATTCGCGGTAGAACAGCGGCGCGCCGAGCCATTCCTCGAGCCGGCGCACGCGGCGGCTGTAAGCGGACTGCGTCGTGCAGCGCGCCGTCGCCGCGCGGGTGAAATTCCGCGTCTGGCAGAGGGCCAGGAAATCGTCGATCCACTGCAGCTCCATGATGCACAAAATGCATCATGCAATCGCAAATGACAATTTGATTTCGGGGCGCCGGCGCGGTTTATGGGCGCGTAGCCGAGCGACGGACGAGGATGGACGATGACGATTGATCGAGGCGCCGGAGCCCTGGAGTTCAGCGAGCCAGGCGCGTCTTTGAGCCGGTTGCCGAAAAGCGTCCGGTTGCTCGGCAAGCAGCAGACGCATGGCGCGCCCGAACTTTCCGCCGCCATGGCCGCCATGTATGAGTTCGAGGTTCTAACGGGGAACGCGGCTTATCGCGCCGGCGAGCGCTTCTATCTGACGGCTGGCCAGGCGCGGCGCGCCTATCGGATCGATGACGCGTAGAGCCCATCGCGCGAACGCCCCGGGTTCGAGCGATCGGCGCCACGATAAAATGATCAGACGGTTATGGTGGAGCCAGACGGAATCGAACCGACGACCTCTTCAATGCCATTGAAGCGCTCTCCCAACTGAGCTATGGCCCCATTTCCATATGGCGGTCTCCCGCGTCGTCCGTTTGGGTCGGACGCCGGGTGCGGCGTCAATCCGCGCCGCCGCTGGCGCGGAGGGCCGGTGTATAGCCGCATCCACCTGGCCGCACAAGCGAAACCTCGGCCAGGAGCGAAACCTCAGCGCTTAACGCTCTTCGTCGTCCTCCGGCTCGCCGTCGATCAGATCGACGACGTCGTCGCCGTCCTCCTCCTCTTCCTCGAGGAAGGTGTCGTCGGCGACTTCGATTTCGACGTCGTCATCGACGACCACGGCGATCTTTTCGGCGTCGGCCTCGGCGTCCTCAAGCGTCACCAGCTCCGCGCCGGCGACCGGGTCCGGCTCGTCGTCATCGGCCGCCGCGGCCCGCTGCGCCGCGCGCGACAGCGGCGCGCCCTGGAAAATCGTGCCGCACTTCGGGCACGTAATGGGATTCCTGTTAAGATCGAAAAATCGGGCGCCGCAATTCTGACATTGATGCTTACTGCCGAGTTCTGGTTTTGCCACGGACCTACCTCTATGACCGGACGGCGGCGGCCGGGCTGCTGGCCGCCATCGCAACTTTCGGTCCCGTTAGTGATGGAAACGGCGCCTGTCAAATGGAAGTTGAGCTTGAGGCTCGCCTTTGGTGACAAAGCGCCGGGCGCCATGCTACCAGCGCCGCAGCGATCAGGCGCGGCGGTCCCCGCTCCCTTCCAGAAGTGCACGGCCGAGGGTCATATGGTGGTGTTTGCATGCCGGTTTTAGCGGCGGGTCTGACGGCGGCGACGAGCGGACCACTGCGCGGCCGCGTGAGGCCGCCGGGCGACAAATCGATTTCCCATCGGGCGCTGATTCTTGGCCTTCTTAGCGTTGGCGAAACAGCGATCGAGGGGCTTCTCGAAGGCGAGGACGTGCTGAACACAGCGGCGGCGTGCCGCTCGCTCGGCGCAATGGTGACGCGCATCGGGGCGGGACGCTGGCTGGTCCAGGGCTGCGGCGTCGGGTCGCTACTGGCGCCGCGCGAGACCCTCGATTTTGGCAATTCGGGCACCGGCATGCGCCTGATGATGGGCGTCGTCGGCGGCCACGACGTCACGGCGCGCTTCGATGGCGACGCGTCGCTGCGCAAGCGGCCGATGCGGCGCATCCTCGACCCGCTCGTCCTCATGGGGGCGGAAGTCCTGGCCGAGGCCGCGGGCGGCCGCTGTCCAATCCTGCTTCGGGGTTCGGCCGAGCCGCTCCCCATCGAATATCGCACCCCGGTGGCCTCCGCGCAGATCAAATCGGCGGTCCTGCTTGCGGGGCTCAATTCGCCCGGCCGCACCGTGGTGATCGAGCCGGAGGCGAGCCGGGACCACACCGAGAAGATGCTGGCCTATTTCGGCGCCGAGATCGAGGTTGAAGGGTTCGGCGCGAGCGGGCGCAAGATCACGCTGCAGGGCCGGCCGGAGCTGCGGCCGGCGCCCGTCTCGGTGCCGGGCGACCCGTCCTCGGCGGCTTTCGTCCTCGTCGCGGCGACCATCGTGGCGGGATCCGACGTCATCATCGAATCGATGATGATGAACCCTCTGCGCACCGGCCTTCTCGCGACCCTTCTTGAAATGGGCGCGGATATCGAGATTATCGACCGACGCGCAGAGGGCGGCGAGGAGGTCGCTGATCTGCGCGTGCGGTCCGCCGCGCTGAAAGGGGTGGACGTGCCAGCCGAGCGCGCGCCGAGCATGATCGATGAATATCCGATCCTCGCAGTCGCCGCCGCCTTCGCGTCGGGGCAAACCCACATGCGCGGGCTCGGCGAATTGCGCGTCAAGGAATCCGACCGGCTCGAGGCCGTCGCCGCCGGGCTTCGCGCCGCCGGCCTCAATCCGCGGATCGTCGGCGATGATCTCCTCGTCGAGGGACGCGGCGGCGAGGTCGCCGGCGGCGGCCTTGTCGAGACCCATCTCGACCATCGCATCGCGATGAGCTTTCTTTGCCTTGGCCTCGCCGCGCGAAAGCCTGTCGCCATCGACGACGCCGGCATGATCGCGACCAGTTTTCCGGCCTTCCGCGCCGATATGGAGCGGCTCGGGGCGCAATTTCAATGATCATCGCGATCGACGGTCCCGCCGCCTCCGGCAAAGGCACTCTGGCGCGCCGGCTCGCGGCGCATCTCGGGCTGCCCCATCTCGATACGGGTCTGCTGTACCGCGCGACCGCGCGGGCGCTGATCGAGCAGGGCCATGATCTGTCCGATCGGACCGCCGCGATCAGCGCCGCGCGCAGCCTCGCGCTCACCGATTTCGACGAGGCGCTGCTGCGCGGGCGCGACATGGCCGAGGCGGCCTCCGTCGTCGCCGCCATCCCGGAAGTGCGCGCCGCCCTGATCGAAATGCAGCGCAGCTTCGCCCGCCGCCCCGGCGGCGCGGTGCTCGACGGCCGCGATATCGGCACCGTCATCTGTCCTGAGGCCGCCTGCAAGATTTTCGTCACGGCGAGCGACGAGGCGCGGGCGACGCGTCGGGCGCTGGAGCTTCGCGCGCGCGGCGAGAAAGTGGATTACGCCGCCGTGCTGGAGGATATACGCAAGCGCGATGCGCGCGACAGCAGCCGCGCCGCGGCGCCCCTGAGGCCGGCGTCCGACGCGATCGTCCTCGATACGACGAAGCTCGACGTCGATGCGGCGTTTACGGCCGCGCTCGCCATCGTCGAGACGGCCGCCCGCGCGCGGGCGCAAGCCGCCGTCTGAGCGTAAGCGGCGCCCTCTCAAAAATGCCGGTTTCTCAGTTCAGCATCCGGAAGCTGTGAAAAAGCGCGCCGATTTGAGCCGAATCGGCCGCGTTCTGAGCTTTTATTTTTCCGTGTGATCGAATTGATTTTTCGATCATGCCGCCGGGATTGGGTCGTGGCGCCTCAGCAGTCGTTATCGCCATGGAATTGACGCCGGACCTGCGCCGGCCGGAGCAGACGGCCGCCGTCGCGCTGCGCGAGGCCGAATGGGCCGCGTGGCGCGCTGCGGGCGGCCTGGAGCCGTCTTCCGCCGAAAGCCCGGGGCAGGGGCGGCTGGAGGCGATCAGGCCGCTGAACGATGACGCCTATGTCGCCGCCGGGCCAGATCTGTTCGCCGAGCCGGACGAGCGCCTCGCCGAGCCTCGCGCCGCCGCCGGCGCGCCGGAGCGCGATCTTCGCCGGTTTCTGGCCGCATCGGTCGCAGCGCATCTCTGCCTTCTCGCGGCTTTCGTCTTTTTGACCCCGCAGGGGCCGGCCGCCGAACGCTCTCAGGAAACGCCGGTCGAGGTCGTGGTCGAGCAGCCGCAAAAACCCGCGGAGCAGGATGCAAAGCCGCCGCCGCCCAAGACGGCTGAGGCCAAACCGCCAGAAACAAAGCCGCCGGAAGCCAAGGCGGCCGAGCAGAAGCCGCCCGAACCCAAGCCTCCGGAAGTCAAGCCGCCGGAAGCAAAGCCGCCCGAGGCCAAGGCTGCAGAGGCCAAGCCTTCGGCCGAGAAGCCGCCCGAGCAGAAGCCTCCGGAGCAGAAGCCTCCGGAGCAGAAGCCTCCGGAGACCAAACCGCCGGAACCCGCGCAGGCGAACGCCGCCGGACAGAAACCCGCCGCGCAAAAGCCCGACGAGCCGAAGCGCGCCGAACTGAAGCCGCCGCCCGCCGAGCCTGCGCCGTCAAGGGCGGCCGCGCGGACGGCCGCGGCCGCCGCGCAGAAGGAGGCGCGGGCAGCCGCGGCCGAGGCGCAGAAGGAGGCGCGGGCAGCCGCGGCCGCGCAAAAGGAGGCGCGGACGGCCGCCGCGGCCGCGCAAAAGGAGGCGCGCGCGAATGCCGCGAAGCCGCCGCAGGATCCTGCGTCCAAACTTGCCGCCAATCTTCCGAGCAATTCCGCCGGCGGCCTTGACGCGCGGTCGGAGCCCAACTCTTTGCGTCTGCCCTTCGACAACGGGCCGGACATCTTCCGCGCCGTCGCCGTGCCGCTGCCGACGGCCGGCGGCGACGAGCCGATGAGCTACAAGATGATCGTGTTCGGCCTCCTGGAGCGCGCGAAGGAATATCCGGAAGCCGCAAAGCAGCGCGGCGCGCGCGGCAGCGCCGTCGTGTCCTTCGCCATCGACGACGCTGGCCAGCTGACCAACGTGTCGCTGCTGCGCTCCAGCGGCGACTCTGACCTCGACATCGAGAGCGTGGCTCTGGTCGCGCGGGCCGCGCCCTTTCCCAAGCCGCCGGCGGACGCGCAGCGCGAATTCGCAGCCGAAATCACCTTCGGGCTCGAACAGGCGGACGGCGACGGCGCCGCGCCGGCCACGGCCGCGAACCATTAGGTCCAGCAGGATGCCGCCGTCGGGGCGGAGCCGACGCGGCGGCGCGTCGGGCGTTGACGCCGATCAATGAATGTTCGTTGATTAGAGCGCCAACTTGCTTTCGGAAAGGACGTTGCGCCATGTCGTTCGTCCAAAGCGACGCCAACCGTCGAAAATCAGAGAGGCCCGAAGCTGCCGCAAGTAGGGAGGCGCGCATTGCGCCGCTTGGCCTCGCCGGCGTCTTGACGCGGCCGGCGCGGGCCGGAGCTCTCGTCATTTTTGCCCATGGCAGCGGTTCGAGTCGGCTCAGTCCTCGCAACATACGCGTCGCCGAAGCGTTGAACCGACGCAGCATCGCGACGCTGCTGTTCGACCTTTTGTTGCCGGCCGAGGAGGAAGACCGCAGAAACGTCTTCGACATCCCGCTTCTGGCGCAGCGGCTTGTCGACGCGGTGCGTTGGGTCGAAGGCGAGCCGGACGTCGAGGGCCTTCCGATCGGGCTGTTCGGCGCGAGCACAGGCGCGGCCGCCGCCCTCGTCGCGGCGGCTTCCCTCGGCGCGCGCGTCGGCGCCGTGGTTTCCCGCGGCGGCCGGCCGGATCTCGCCGACGGCGCGCTTTATCGGGTTCGGGCGCCGACGTTGCTGATCGTCGGCGGCGACGACGCCGGCGTGATCGAACTTAATCAATGGGCGCTCGAACGTCTCGCTTGCGAAAAGGCGCTTGAGATCGTGCCGGGCGCGACGCATTTGTTTTCCGAGCCCGGCGCGCTCGAGAGCGTGATGGAGCTCGCCGCCCGGTGGTTCGAGCGCTGGCTTTTGGCCGCGAGCGGCAAGGATGGGGGCGAGAGGCCATGAGTTTGTTTCGCGACAGACAGGACGCCGGGCGCCGGCTCGCCAGCGCCCTTTTGATCTATAAGGACCGCGACCCGGTGGTTCTCGCCCTTCCGCGCGGCGGCGTTCCCGTCGCCGCCGAGGTTGCATCAGCGCTGCACGCGCCAATCGACCTTGTTCTGGTTCGCAAAATCGGGCTGCCCCAGCAACCGGAGCTGGCCATGGGCGCGGTGGTCGACGGCGGCGCGCCGATCGTCATTCGCAACGAGGACGTGATCTCCGCCGCGGGCGTTGACGCCGACGACTTCGATGCGGTGCGCGATCTTGAAATCGCCGAGATCGAGCGCCGGCGACAGCGCTACCTCAAGGATCGGGCGCGGGCGGAGATTGCCGGGAAGACGGCCATCGTCATCGACGACGGCATCGCAACAGGCGCGACGATGAGGGCGGCCCTGCGCGCCATTCGTAAACGCGGCCCGGGCGAACTGGTGCTCGCCGTCCCCGTCGCGCCGGCGGATACGATCGCGGAGCTGCGCGGCGAGGTCGACGCCCTCATCTGTCTCGAGACGCCGGATGTCTTTGGCGCGATCGGCTTTTTCTACGACGACTTCCGGCAGGTCAGCGACAATGAGGTGATCACAATTCTCCATCGCTTTGCGCCGAAACGCTCTAGCCCGGCCGCCTGAACGCGCGGCGACAACTCCCAGGATCCGTCAATGATGAGATCAGTAATCAAAGCAACCGGCCTCATCGCCCTGGCGGCCTTGCCACATGCGGCGTCCGCGCAGTCGGTCGATCCTTCCGTCAATGCGTCGGTCGGCCGGCATCTCGCCGAGAGGACATGCAGCGCCTGCCATCAGATCGACGCGGCCTCGCCGCGCAATCCGCAATCAGGCGCGCCGAGCTTCGTCGACGTCGGCCGCATGCCTTCGACGAACGAACTCGCGATCAAGGTGTTCCTGCGCACCTCGCATCCGACCATGCCGAACTTCATCCTCACGCCGGAAGAGATCAACTCCGTCGCCACATATATCGTAAGCCTTGCGAAGAACTGATGCGCGGCGAAACTCCGCCGCCGACAGAGGACCAGAAGGCGATGAACGCAGAGAATCAAACCGGGCCGACGACGCCCGAGATCAACGCGGACAAGGTCTGCTTCGTCATCGTCAAGGCGCGCGAATTCGACGTACAGGTCGAGGATCTCGAAGGCGATGATTCCAACGCCACGGATGATCATTTCGTTGGCGTCTTCGCGGACCGAAGGAACGGCAGCGTCCGCGAGGAGCTGAAGGCCTTCATCGACGCCATGGACGAGGATGAGCAATGCGAGCTGGTCGCCCTGTGCTGGCTCGGCCGCGGCGATTTCTCCACTGAAGAGTGGGACGACGCGGTCGCGCAGGCGCGAAGCCGGCGCCACGCCTCGACAGCCGAATATCTGATCGGCACGCCGCTGGTGTCGGACTATCTCGAAGAGGGTCTGTCGAAATTCGATCTCTCCTGCGAGGGCTTCGAATTGGGACGCCTTTGAGCGAGGAACGAGGAACATCATATGCAAACGCCGCTTGAAATCGCTTTCCAGAATGCCGAGCCCTCGGACGCCGTCCGCTCGGAAATTGCAAGGCAGGCCGCACGGCTCGAAAAGTTTTCCGACCGCATCACAAGCTGCCGCGTGACCGTCGTGGTCCCGCATACGCGCCATCGACATGGCGATCTGTTCAAGATCGATATTCGCATCGCGCTGCCGGAGCATAGGGATGTCATCGTCAGCAAGACGCATGGCGACGCGCGCGAGCATGAGCACGTTCTCGTCGCGATCAGGGACGCTTTCGCCGCGGCGCAGCGCCAGATCGAGGATTGCGTCCGCGAGATGCGCGGCGAGGTCAAGCCGCGCGCGCAGGAAGGCGCTGCGTGAGTTAACAGAGCCGGCGATCGCACGCGCGGCGGGTCCGCGCCGGCGCTTCAACGCGGGAGTTTGTCATGGCTGATCTCCTCGCGACAGAAGCTCTCCGCGCCGGCGGCGCCGATGCGGCGGCCGACGTCGTTCGGGCTTTCTGCGAGGCGTTGCCCCAGCCGGAAGCGCCGGTGGATTTCGGCGCCTTCTTCGACCGCTTTGCAGATGCGAAGGTCGTGCTTCTCGGCGAGGCGACGCACGGCACCTCGCAGTTCTACAAATCGCGCGCGGCGATCACCCGGCGCCTCATTGAAAAGCACGGCTTCAACATCGTCGCCGTCGAAGCGGACTGGCCGGACGCCGCGCGCATCGACCGCCACATCCGCCATCACGCGCATGAACCATCCTCCAGCGAGGCCTTCGCGCGCTTCCCGACCTGGATGTGGCGCAATGTCGAAGTGCACGATTTCGTCGAATGGCTCCGCGCGCATAACGAGCCGCTGCCGGCGCGGGCGCGCGCGCAGTTTCGCGGGCTCGACATCTACAGCCTCGGCGCCTCGATCGCCGCCGTTCTCGCCTATCTCGATCGCGTCGATCCGGCCGAAGCCAAATCGGCCCGCGCGCGCTACGGATGCCTGACGCCGTGGCAGGACGATCCCGGCGGCTATGGACGCGCCGCGCGCCATCTCACCAGATCGCCGTGCGAGGACGGCGTCGTCGCGGAATTGCGCGCGATGCTTCAGAACCGCCTCGCCTATGTGCGTCGCGACGGCGAAACCTTCTTTGATGCGACGCAGAATGCGCGGATTGTGCTCGCCGCCGAACATTATTATCGGCTGATGTACCGCAGCTCCAGGGATTCGTGGAACCTGCGCGACCGCCACATGTTCGAGACCCTCATGCGGTTGCTCGCGGCGCGCGGCGACGACGCCAAAGCCGTCGTCTGGGCGCATAATTCGCACATCGGCAACGCCGCGGCGACGGCCATGGGCTGGCAGGGCGAGTTCAACATCGGCGAGCTGTGCCGCGCTTCGCTTGGGGAGGCGGCGGCGCTGATCGGCTTCGGCACGGATCGCGGAACGGTCGCGGCTGCGAGCGACTGGGACGGTCCGATGGAAGTCAAGAGCGTGCTTCCATCGCGCCCCGACAGCTACGAGCGGGTCTTTCGGCAGGCCGGCGTTGCGCGATCGCTGACCGACTGGCGCGGCGCCGGCAGGGCCGAATTGCGCGACATCCTGTCGAAGCCGCGGCTTGAGCGCGCTATCGGCGTCATCTACCGACCCGAAACCGAGCTCTCCAGCCATTATTTCGAGGCTGTGCTGCCCGATCAGTTCGACGCCTATGTCTGGTTCGAGGAGACGCAAGCGGTGACGCCGCTCGCCGGCGGCCGCCCGCATGGCGCGCCCGACACCTATCCGTTCGGCCTGTGATCGCTCGGCTCGCAAGCGGAGATGTCCGAAACGCCCGAGAGCCCATTCTCGCGCCGCTCGGACCCAGCCGCGCCGAATGGCTGCCGAAGACATCGTAAGGGCGCTGGCCGCCGGCCGGGCCATAACCGCGCGCTGCCGATCGCAACTTTCCGCCGCGGCGATTTGTACCTAGACTGCGCGGCGCCAGCGTCGTCGGGAAGGAGACCTCCGTTGTCGGACAACCCCGGTCGTGAAACGATTACGGAGCAACCATGGTCATCGCCCGGTTCGCCGTTGCCGCAGCCCGCGCTGCAACTGATCTATGACACGGCGCCGATCGGGCTTGCGTTTTTGTCGCCCGACTGTCGCTATCTGCAGATCAACCAGCGCCTCACTGAAATATGCGGCCTCTCGGTCGAGGCTCACATCGGACGTTCGGTGCGCGAATGCGTGCCGGCTTTGGCCAATTCGGTCGAAAACATCGTCCGCTCGATCATGCGGAGCGGCGAGCCGGTGACCGGAATCGAGGTCGCCGGCCAGCGCGCCGATCATATTGGCGAGCGCTCCTGGGTCACCTACTGGCACCCGCTACGCGGCCCCGATGGCGAGATCGTCGGCGTCAATGCCGCCGCGGAGGAGATCACCGAACGCAAACGCGCCGAGGCCGCGCTGCAAGCGAGCGAGCGGGAATTCCGCACCCTGGCGGATTCAATTCCGCAACTCATCTGGATGGCGAAAGCCGATGGCGAGATATTCTGGTTCAACAGCCATTGGTACGACTATGCGGGCGCTTGCGCCGGAGAAGCTAAAGAACGCGACTGGCAGGCGATCCTCGATCCGGCCATCGGCGGAGAGGCCCGTCGACTGTGGGCGCAATGCCTGAAAGCCGGAGCGGCGCTGGAGACGGAGCTGTCGCTGCGCGGCGAGGATGGCGAATATAGACCGTTTCTGACGCGCGTTATTCCGCTCCGCGACGCGAATTCCACCGTCTACCGCTGGATAGGCACCCATATCGACATCAGCGAGCAGAAGCGCCGCGAAGAGCACATTCGCTTTATCATTGAGGAGCTTTCGCACCGCACCAAGAATCTGCTCGCCGTCGTCATGGCAGTCGCCAACCAGACGGCTCGGCACGCGAGCGACGTTACGCAATACCAGGAGCGTTTCGCCGAGCGATTGACCGCGCTCGCGCATTGCCACGACCTGCTGGTGCGCGACAGTTGGCAAGGCGCCTCGTTCGGCGATCTCGTGTCGGCGCAGTTGAAACCGTTCCGCGAGGCCAAAGGCGGACGCATCAGCGCGACCGGCCCGCCGATCATCCTTAAACCCGATGCGGTGCAGAATTTGGGGCTGGCGCTGCATGAGCTGGCGACCAACGCTTCGAAGTATGGCGCGCTGTCGAACCCGCACGGCAAGGTCTCGATACAATGGCTGCTGAACGAGACGGCCGACAAGGTTTGCATGCATTGGCGCGAAAGAGACGGACCGCCCGTCGCGCCGCCGCGAAGTCGGGGTTTCGGCTATGTGGTCATCGAGCAGATCGTGCCGCGCGCGCTGGGCGGAACCGGCACGCTGGAATTTTCCGCCGCCGGAGTGAACTGGACGTTCGAATTCCCGGCGACGTCGTGCTGTTGAACGAGGGCCGGGCGGCGCAATGGAACTTTACGTGCAACTTGCGCCCAAACCGCGCAAAGAGAGTGACGGCCATTATCATGGCCGTCACCGCGGTTGCTGCGGATCTCAATTGTAAATCAGGAACGAGTTCCAGAAGTCGCACTTATGCGCGGCGGAAAATGCCGCCTCCGTGAACGTCGACAAGACCGGGATGTCTTGCGACAGGTACTTGGACGTAGCTTTGCCGGTGAACCGCGGCCACGGGCTGTCGCCGAGCCCGTTCGGGTTGCCGGTCCAGGCGAAGTTCGTCCAGGCGGCGACTAGCTGATCGGATAGTTCCGTCTGTTTCTTGTTGAGCTGATGGATGACGCTTGGCGGGGCTGGTCCGCCATGGTAGAGCGGAAAAAGATACTGGATGTCGCTCGTATGATAGGCGAGAGCCTGGAACCCGGGCATCTTCGGGAAGTAGGACGGCGCCGTCTCATCGTCGAATTCATAGCCATAGATGGACACCTGATCGGCGAGCAACTGGCTCGTCCGAAGGCTGCGGCAGGCTGATGGGTCCGTCGTGACGGCATCCAGGGCCAGCTGCGGCGTCGCGTAGGCGGAGAGCGGGTACTTGGCCAGAACCTTGTTGACGGTTCCCGCAGGATAAGCCGGCGGCGAACCGCCCGGCCCGGCGTTTCCGCTATAGGTGCTCGTAACGGTATTCGTGAAGTCGGCCGCGACAAAAGGAACTTGCGGATTCTTGAAATATTCGGTGCTGGCAAGACCGAAGTTGCCCTCGTCTTCCGTGTTGCCGTTTAAGATCGGCACGTGGTTGAAGTTGCCGCTCTGGAACGCTGACGTGAACGAGGGGGTCGGGATGATCTGGCCATCCGCGACCAAATAAACGATGTAGGGACCCGCCGCGCTTTCTGTTCCCGCCAGCGCCTCAATCTGGGCCGCCGTCAGCTTACGCAAGCACTTTGCGACAGCTGTGCTGGCGCCCGACCCGCACCCAGCAGCAACAGCGAAGGCGTTACCTTTCGTTTCGGAGAATGGCAGCGGCGTCAGGCCGGTGAAAACGGCGACGCCGCTCTCAAGGATCGCATGTTGGAACAGCCCGGCGGCGAGCGGGGAGACTATGTTCGCGGCCGTATTGCCCGCACCCGCGGATTGGCCGCCAAGCGTGACGTTGTTGGGGTCGCCGCCGAACTTTGCGATGTTACGCTTCACCCATTTCAGCGCAAGCTGCTGGTCGAGGACGCCATAATTGCCGAACAGGTGGCCCTCGGCGTCCAGCGCGGGGTTGGCGAGATAGCCCATAAGGTTCAGGCGATAGTTGATGGTGACGACAACGGTCTTGCCGTCCGCGGCCATTTTGCTGCCGTCATAATCATTGCTCTCGCCATCGACATTGCCGCCGCCATGGATCCAGAAGATCACGGGTAGCCGCGCCGAGGGGTCGAGGTTCGGCGTGAACACGTTCACAAAGAGACAGTCTTCATTATTGTTCGGCGGTCCGGCGAACACACCAAGGGTCTCGATCTGGGCGCAAGTCGGACCGAACGCTGTCGTCTTCAGGGCACCGGCCCAAGCCGCATGTTTAACCGACGGCTTCCAGCGCAGATTGCCGACGGGCGGCTCGGCGTAAGGAATGCCAAGGAATTCGGCGACGCCCGTGTTGGAGACGAAGCCCTTGACGATGCCCTCTTGAGTTCCGACCAGCGGGCTGGGCGCTGCAGTTGCGCCGTGCAAGGAAGCGCAGAGCGCGCCAGCTGCAAAGGCAACGCTCAGACCGAGGCCTGTTTTCTTCGATATTGGCTTAGGTTTTTGTGAAATATCCGCGCGCGACGGCGCGTTCAGCCATGGCTTCGAGAGCTTGAACATAGCTTCCCCCCTGATTTTGGCTGCGCAAGCGTGGCGACGGAGGAAGCTAGGCGCGTCGTTTTCGACGAGTTTTTCGTAAAATATCGAAACCTATCGAAAAACTCCGATTATCAATTCGACCGTTCATCACTATTTGGTCATCGCTCAGCATATGTGGGGCAAGACCGGGACGTGGCTTGATGCGCGATGGGAACGTCCGATTGCGCAAAGCGGCCGCCTTACGGCGTAAGTTGAAGAGCTAGGCTTCCGTGGGTCGGCGAGGGTTGTTGCGGAATGGGCGACGCGCCGTCGCCGGGCGCAGAAAGCCGATGCGCCGCCATCGAAGGTGGCGCGCCATCTGTCATCGAAGCGCGGGAGATTATCGTCGACTTTCACACCATGATCCGCAAGAAGGCGATAATGGACTTGCCGTCATGGCTGGATCGCGCTTCCAAAGCCTCGTGGCGTCGTGTGGCGATGGCATGAGAAAAGACGAAGCCGCCGTCGCGCCGCGACAGTCTCTCCCTGGTCGAACGGCCAGACCGAAGGCCAAGTCACCAAGCTAAAACTGGTCAAGTGACAGAAGTACGGCCGCGCGAAGCTTGATCTCCTCCAAGCACGCTGATCGGCGTGACATGAGCAAGGAACTGCACCGAAAGCGCGTCAGGGCCCAAATGTGACCCCGATCGGCGTCAGAACGCGCGCTGGACGCGGACGCGGCCTTCATATTCGTTGTTGGTGCCTCTCCAGCTCGGCAGGCCGTTATTGTTCAGGACGGAGTCTGGAGCAAGTCCCACCGGGCGCGTCTGGGTCGCGTTGACGTACATGAACTCGGCGCCGATATCGAAGCCCTTGATGGGGGTCCAGACGAGGTTGGTGCCAACTCGCGTGGCCTTCAGGTTCGACGCTCCGACCGCGCCGCCAAAGCCAGAAAGCGCATTATCCGAGTAATTGATCTGCGTATAGGAGCCGAAGACCGCCGAGGCCAGGGTCGGGATCCAGTAGTGCTTATAAGCGGCGACCACGGACCAGCCGGTCTGCTGCTCGCAAGTGCCGCTCGCTGTGAAGACGCAGTCGTACAAATTGGTGTTCCAGCCGGCGCTGGTGTCGGCCGGCGTGTAGCCGGAGCCGTAGAACCGATTGCCGTTTACGGCGCCATACGAAGAAGCAAGGTTATTGCCCCAGACGTAGCTCAACGCGCCCTGCTCATACGCGGCCTGCAGCCACAGCTTGTCGCCGGCAGAGATATAATCGGCATTCAGCTGAACGCCGCCCTGGATCGCCCATCCGTAAGAATTCGTCGTGTTCGCCGGGAAAGCGTACGACGTGCTGAATGCAGTCGCCGCGGGAGCGGCGCTTGTAGGAAAGGACGAGGAGGCGAAGAGGCTGCCGCGCGCTTCATGGCCCGCGGCTGAGAACTGAACAGCGCCCCAAGGCTGATCGACACGGATATTGCCGACAATGTCAGGCCACGCCGTACCGGACGGCGAGCCAACGAAGCTGGTCCCGCCGATGCCGCCGACCACGATCGGGGCGAGGGTGTTTGTGACCACTCCCGCTTTGCTTACCGTATTGACGTATGTTGCGCCCAGCGTACTGCCGATGCCGGCCTGGCGCGCATTTTCATCTTCAACTGAAAGTGTAGCGGATAAACCATTGAAGATATTACCAAAAGTCGCGGTATAGGCGATCAGCTGGGTAGTGGCGTTGGAGCCCGCTATATTCTGATAGTTATAGGCGCTCGCATAGAAGTCGAACATCGACTGCGCGCGGCCGGCGGTTAGCCCCGCGAATTGAATAAAGGCTTTGTTGACGATCGTCGTTTCGCGCGTGGCTCCGTTTCCGGCCGAGGTGTTGTACAGGCTGGCGCCGGAAATAAAGCTGCCGCCTGTCGTCAAAGCGCCGGTATTGGCGGTGCCCGTTCCGACATAGGCGTCGACGCGGATGAACGAGCGCAAGACGCCCCAAGGCGTCCCGGTGCGAGCATCCAATTCGATACGGCCGAGCGAATCCCAACCATAATCGTCACGCGAACGCGAATTCGAATATTGAGAGCCTGTGGGAATAACGCCAAAGGCCGACGCGCCGCCGTTCTGGCGCACGGCGACGCCTGCCGCGACGTTGGGGTTCAGTGACGAGCCCGCGCCCGTATTCGCGCCGATGCCTGACACGACGCCATTAGCGCTAAGAGGGCTGATGCTGTAGCTCGCGTCGTAAGACCGGACTTCGGTCATCGCCAGGCCGCCAACCTTGAGGCAGGTATCGGTGCCTGGGATATAGAAAAAGCCCGCGCCGTACGCGTCGCAGATGCGGACATATTCGATTGGCGCGGCCTGACGCGTCGGCAAATCGGCTGCTTGCGCGCCGACGACACTCACCAGGGCCGCCGCAGATCCCAGGAGGAAGCCACTAACGAGCGAAACCTCTGTTTCAGACTGCATCGCCTTGCCCCCTAGGATGAACGTTTCCGAATGGGTGATCACCACCGGAGTCGCGCACAAGCACCATAAAGTATATTGATTTTATAAACAATATGAGTTGTGTCAAGAGTGTCTCGAAACAATTTTGGCGATTATCCGGCTCTTGACATAAGCGCTTAAACATGGCAGTATCCCTCAATCGAAGGGAAACCGCCATGTCCGCCAATCGTCCGAAGCCCGTTCATCAACTGACAATTACAGAGTTCGAGAAGCTTTTCCCGGATGAAGACGCCTGCAAGGCTTATTTGCAGGCGCGCCGTTGGCCCGAAGGCGTTTACTGCCCTCGCTGTGGCAATCCCGCCGTCTACAGCCTCAAGACGAAGAAATGGCATTGGCAGTGCGCCCAGTGCGCGCCCGGCGGCTCGACTGGCTACCGCTTCTCCATTTTGGTTGATACCATCTTCGAAAACACCAACAAGTCCTTGCGCGAGTGGTTCCGCGTTATCCACCTCATGCTGACCAGCAAGAAGGGGGTGAGCGCGATGCAGATCAAGCGCTACATGGGCTTTGGTTCCTACGAGACCGCGTGGTCTATGTGCCATAAGATTCGCGCTGCCATGATTGAAGACGTTGCGAAGCTCGGCGGTATTGTCGAAGTTGACGAAACCTTCGTCGGCGGTAGAGACCAAAACAAGCATAAAGATAAGCGCGGCGGCCGCGGCGGCGGTATTGGAACGGGCAAGGCCGCTGTCGTCGGTGCAGTCAGCCGCAAAGGAAATGTCGTCGCTCGCGTCGTCGCCAACATTCAAGCCGCGACCCTCACAGAGTTCATTCGCGAAGCCGTCTCGACCAAAGTCAGTCTGATTTGCACCGATCAATGGGTTGGCTACAAGCATATCGGGAAGGAATACCCGCACGCGACCGTCGATCATACACGCGGCCAGTACGTCGTCGGCGCAGTTCATACCAATACGATTGAAGGGTTCTGGTCGATCTTCAAACGCGGTTGCATCGGAACCTTCCACAAGGTCAGCAAAAAATATCTGCCTCTCTATGTCGCTGAGTTTCAGTTCCGCTATAACAATCGCCAGAACCCCGATATTTTCGGCGAGGCGATCAAGGGATGCTGAGGATTTTATTGGCAGTGATTGCCGTGACTGGATCAATCGAGGCGGTCCGCTCAGCTCAACTGGAATCGTCAGAATCATATTGGCCAACCCCACGTCTGTGGGACATTCAGCAGCCACCACAAACCAAAGCCGCAGCTACCAGTAATGAACCCGGCACAAATAATCGTGGCACCGAGGCTTCGCCGGTTATTGTCAAAATAATGCCAGCCCAAAAGACCGCTGCTGAATCCGCAGAAGACCAGCAAGAACGAGAGGAAAAAGCGTCTGCCGATCTGTGGACGCTTTGGTTGACCGGGTCTCTTGCTTTCGTAGGTGCTCTGCAATTGCTCGTTTTCGGATATCAGGCTCTCAAACTTCGGCAGACCATTCAGGCCATGAAAGATATCGCCGCTGGGCAAAGTGCCGATATGCAGAACTCCATTGCGGAAGCAGCTAGAGCCGCATCCGCAATGCAAGAAGTGTCTAGGTCCATGGATATCAACGCTCGCGAAATTATCAAAAGTGTAAAGATCTCGAAGGAAATCGCCGACGGGCAGCGTTTGTTCGGCGAAATGCAGATGCGGGCATATGTGTCGGTATCCATCGGCGGTGGAATTTTTCAGGACCGAGAGAGGGGGCTTCGCTTCGAGGCCAGACCTCAACTGCGGAATACAGGAAACACGCCAGCCCATAAAGTTAGATTCCGCGTCGCGAGCGATATCCTGCCAGTCCCGTTGCCCAAGGACTTTAAATTCAAGTTGCCGCCGGATTTCGCAGGAGGGGCGCTGTTGGCTCCCCAGCAACCCGCGCAAGCCAATGCGGTAGTCAAGGAATTCGCTCCGGACGAAGATGTTGCCAATATTAAAATTGGTAACGGGAAATCTCTTTTCGTGTGGGGGTATGTTATCTATGAAGACGCCTTCAAAAAAAACAGACGTGTGACATTCGCCCAGCAAATCACGTTTCTCGGACAACCGGGAAGTGAAATAGTTTCCGGGTTTTATCTCACTAGACATAATAGGTCGAATTGACGCCTCCGCATGGCTCCGCTCAGCGGTAGCGTAAACGCCAAAGACTACGATGAAAACCGCGCCGGCCTGTCGTAACCAGCCATAGCGGCGCTTGCGCTTTATGTCAAGAGCCGGATAATCGCCACAATTTTGTCCGGTGAATTTTCGCGCAGACGGCCGCCCTGCGACCGGTTCCAAACTATGTTGAAAATGAATCGTTCGATTGAGGCGGGGCAGCGGTTCGATCGAGATGCTGATGCTCACTACCGTTGGCGCCAGAAATACCTGCCTGAGCAATCAAGTCGCGCGGCTGAAGGATCTGGAGGTCGAGAATGGCGTCTGCGCGGCGGATTCCAATTTGGCGCTCGAGAAGTTGATCCTTAAAGAGCCGCCTCGAGCAACTGGCAAGCCCCGCTCACCGTCGCGCCTGCGTCGAACGAGTCGCAAACGCCCGGAATTCGTCGCCAAGGCGGCGCAGGAAGCCCGCGGGAGAAACTCTATTGCGAAAGCTTCAGTTCGAAGCTGCCCGACGACGAGCTTTTGAACGGCGACATCCTCCATTTGCTGAGAGTGACGGGTGCGAGCATCGAGTGTTCGCGACGCTGCCGCTATGACGGCATCCAACCGCGGTCATGGCTCGGATGCAGGCCGACACGAAGCGGCTTTCCGCCATAAATCATCCCCGATTTTATACTTAATCCGGCTGGCAATGTGTTAGTCATGACTTGAGATCAGAGGGACGGCTTGCCTCCCGTGTAGGCGATAAGGACAGCTTGGTTTTGGCCACTGGATAGACCCGGCGTGGCGGACAAGAAGAGCTGTGAAGCCCCCTTCCTTACGAAGCGTTCTATGAGATTTTGCCGAGCTGGAATTTTAAGCATGGACCGATGGACCTATGTGGGTGCGATGGGGCTTGCGGCCGCTTTAACCGGCTGCGCCGTCGGGCCGGATTTCCAACCGCCGGACACGCCGGCGCCGGACAGATTTATCGAGAACCGCGTTGGCGCCGCGCAAAAGGCGCCTCGCAACGCGAGCGTCGATCTTGCCGAATGGTGGAAATCGCTGCGTGATCCGGAACTCAATTCGCTTGTTGGCCGCGCCATCCAGTCCAATCTCGATATCGAAATCGCCTTGACCCGGATTCAGGAGGCGCGGACGGCGGAGCTCGTCATCGTCGGCGAATCGCTTCCAGCGGCCGGGGCGACCGGCGGCGGCGGGGTCGGCACGGGCACCGATCTCACCAACAGCCGCGCTACGTCCGCCTTGAGATCAGCGGAAAACAAAACGAACCTGGACAGAATTCAGGAAGTGGGCGGCTTCGACGCAGGCTGGGAACTAGACTTCTTCGGCAAGTTCCGCCGCGAGTTCGAAGCTGTGTCTCATGATGCGGAAGCCCTCGCCGCCGATCGCGATTGGGTCATCGTGACGGTCGCGGCGGATGTGGCGCGCGCCTATCTCGACATGCGCGCCCTGCAGGGCGAGCTCGCCGCGGTGCGGAAAAATATCGACGTGGCCAAAGGCGGGCTCGATCTGGCGCAGAAACAATTCCAGCAAGGGCTGACTAATGAACTGGACGTCGCGTTGGCGCAGCGCCAGTTGGCGACACTGCAGGCGGATATCGCCCCATTGGAGGGCGAAATCGCAGCGACCCGTAACGTGATCGCGGTCTTTATTGGTGAGTTCCCGGAAAATCTCGCCAAGGAACTGGCGACGCCGGGCGCAATTCCGGCGCTGCCGGCGCACATACCGCCCGGCCTGCCGATCGATCTGTTGCGACGTCGTCCCGACATCCATTCGGCCGAGCAGCAACTCGCGGCGGCGACCGCCCGCATTGGCGTTGCGACCGCGGATCTCTTTCCGCGCGTAATTCTCACCGGCGCGCTTGGCGCCCAGGGCGGTCCCCATACGTCTTCGGCGGTTCCTATTACACTGATCGGAGCCATCGGCCCGGGCGTGTATTGGCCTGTGCTCGATTTCGGCACGCTCGACGCCAAAATCGACATCGCCGACCTCGAAGCGCACCGATTCCTCGTCAACTATAGACAGACGATATTGACGGCGGTGCAGCAGGTTGACAACGCGATCGCGCTATATGGCGCCGAGCAGGAACGCTTGAGGAACCTCGATCGCGCGCTGACTTCCGCCCGCCTGGCCACCAAGCTCGCGACCGAGCGATACAACCGCGGCTTGACGGATTATCTCAATGTCCTCGACGCGCAGCGGCAGGAATTTGATCTCGATGAGCAATACGTCATCAGCCAGAAAAACGCGGGTGAACAACTCATCGCCGTTTATAAAGCGCTTGGCGGCGGCTGGGAGATGCATCAGTTCTTACCGCCGATCCGGGAGCCGCAGCCTGCGATAATCGCAGCCGCCAGGCGGCTGGCGGCGCCTCTAGAAAGCCAATAAAATACTCTCCCCCGAGTCATGCTCTCTCAACGGGCGATCCGATCCCAAAGACTGAAGGAAACCAGCTCGCCATATAGCGGAGCCTCGCCATCAACCGGGGTTGGCGCGTGCGATGGAGAATCTCCCTGCGTTCTGAGAAGTGCGCCGCGATCGACTGCCGCCTCAACGAAACGCACAAGCCCGTCAGGGGCTGGACGCTGCAAGGTTATTTGGCTTTTCCTTGATTCTCACCTTTTGGCCAGCCATGATCTGGCTGCTGAGATTGAGAGCGACTTTATCGCCAACAGCAAGACCAGACCCGATCTGCACGACATGGCCATCATCGCGGGCGATGGTGACGTCTTTGATTTGAACGATCCCATTTTCGTCGATGACGGCGACCTGGGGGCCGCTGGCTCGAAACAACAGCGCCGCCGCCGGCACCTGAACCAGGCCGCTATTTTTGAGCTCGAACCCGACCTGCACATACAACCCGGGAACAAGCGTGCGCTTTGGGTTCGGGAGGTCGATTTCCACCAGCAGCGTTCGGGATCTCGGATTGATTGCTTTGGCGGAGCGTGTGACCTTGCCCTCTATAGGCTGGTTTGGCTCATCGCTGCGCGTAATCACGGCGGGCGTTCCAACCTCCATAAGTTGGGCGGCGGCGCGCTGCGGCGCATGCACAAACACGCGAATCGGATCGTCCTTCGAAAGCTTGTATAGAGGCGAAGTATTCGCGGTGCTTCCGGCCGTCACGAGATTGCCGAGATCAATCTGACGGTCCGTGATGACGCCATCGAAAGGGGCTTGGACCCGCTTGAAGTTCGTCAGCGCCGTAAGGCGGTCCACCTGGGCCTGATCCAGCAAAACTTGCGCTCGAGCGGCATTAAGTTCGGCGATCGCCTCCGCGGCGCCGGCTTTCTTGGCCTCCCGCTCCTGCTCCGACACAACCCCTTTGGGAGAGGTGTTCCAACGCTCGTAGGTCGTTTTCGCAAAATCCGCCTGAGCGTCCTTCACGGCGACCTCAGCTTGACTTGCATTCAGCTTCGCTTTCGCGGCGACCAGCTCAGCGTCGAGCTCAGGCGTTTCGATCGTCGCCAGCGTCTGTCCGGCCTGCACACGATCGCCGATATCGACAAACCAATTCGCGACGTAGCCGTTGACCCGCGCATAGATCGTACTTTCATACCAAGCCGCCGTTTCGCCGGGAAGCGTGAGCGACTGCCGCCCCGAGGTCGTTTCAGCGATCACCGCGTCGACGAGTTGGGGCTCGGCGGCGTCTCGCTTGGTTTCATCCGCTAGACGAGCCTCGGCCGCCATTTTGTTGCGATGAACGAACCAAAAGCCGCCCGCGAGCGCAAGGGCGACCAACATGGCAAAGATGAAAATTTTGCGCCCGATGGCGGGAGACGAGCCGGGCGGCCCGGCCTTATCCTCATCGCGTCCTGAAGAATTTCGGTTCGAGACATCCGCGGGAGTCGTCATAAACCTCTGCCATCCGAAACGGTGCGATCATCGGAATGAGCGACGGCGAAGAGCTCCAACTTGGGCTGCCGCCGAAGGATTCGATACATAACCGGCACAAAAATCAAGGTCGCAAATGTCGCGAACAGGAGTCCGCCGATCACGGCGCGGGCCAACGGCGCGTTCTGCTCGCCGCCCTCGCCGACGCCGAGCGCCATCGGGATCATGCCCAATATCATGGCTCCGGCCGTCATCAATACGGGCCGAAGACGCGTATAGCCCGCCGCAAGAGCGGCGACCGCCTTGGGGTCGCCGTCCTCCATGCGCTGATTGGCGAAGGAGACGACGAGAATGCTATTGGCCGTGGCGAGTCCAAGACACATCAGGCTCCCCATCAGCGCGGGCACGCTGAGGTGAGTTCCAGTGATGAATAGCATCCAGATAACGCCGGCCAGGGCGAAGGGCAGGGCCATAAGCACGATCAACGGATCGACCCAGCTTTGAAAATTGATGACGAGAAGGAGGTAGACGAGCACCACAGCTAGAGCCATTCCCGAGAAAAGACCGTTATAGCTCTCGATCATCGTTTCGACCTGTCCGCTGAGCGCCACCTTGATGGTCGACTCCGGCTTGTCGGCGGCGAGAACTTTTTCGATAGCAGCCCCGGCGGAGGCGAGATCGCGCCCCTGCACGTCGGCGTTAACATCGAAAACGGGCATGATGTTGTACTGCGACGCGACGATCGGCGTCTTGACGCGCCCAAATTTTGCAACGTTCATCAGCATTTCATTCGGCTCTGACCCGGCTTTGGCCGTTACCGGTATTGTCCAAAGATCCTGCGTCGACTTCACGCGATAGGTCGGTATTTGCACCACCAGGGGGTAGCTCACGTTGTTTTTGGGGTCGACCCAGAAATTTGGAAGCGTCTGAGCGCTCGAATTCGTGCTCACAAGCACATTCTTGATGATCTCGTCCTCACTCACCCCGAGTTGCTGCGCGAGCGTGCGGTCAACGTCGATGGAAAGAGCGGGCGCGTCGGGCACCTGGGCCGCATGAGAGTCCACGACGCCGGGAACGGCCCTGATCTCGGCCGCAATCTTTGCGGCCACCGCATAAGCCGCGTCGCTGTTTGGCCCCGAGACCCTCACGTCGATCGGCGCGGGGCGACCAAAGTTCAGCACCTGATCGACGATATCGGCCGGCTGGAAAAAAAATTGCAATTCCGGAAAACGCTGTGGCAGTTCGCGCCGCAATCTGGCGACGTGATCCGCCGTTGGCGTGTGCTTCTCCTTGAGGGAGATAAGGATCTCGCCATCCATCGTCCCGACGGTGGCGGAGTCGCTGAGGGCAATATTGATGCCGCTATACGGCAGACCGATATTATTGAGGATAGTGTCGATCTGATCCTCGCCGACGATCTCCCGCACCGCGCTTTCGACGTCAGCGAAATAGCGCTGCGTCTCCTCGATTCGAGTCGCCGGAGGCGCGCGGACGTGAAGCCGCATCTGGCCGGCGTCGACCTGGGGGAAGAAATCTCTGCCAAGCAAAGGAAAAAGCGGCAATGAAACCGCGATCAGAAGAATGAAGAAGCCAGCGGTGAGCCCGGCATGGCTGAGGCAGAAGGCGGCGCTGTCGCGATAGCCCTCGCGGAAACGGCTGAACCCTGCTTCGAAACCATGGTGGATCGCGCTAAAGATGTTGAAGCCGCGGCGACGGCCCTGATGGGACCGTTGTCCGAAATGATGCCCTTCGACGGAGGAGCGCATGAGAAATTCAAACAGAACCGGAACCATAGTGAAGGAAAGAGCAAGACTAGCTATGAGCGACACGATGACGGAGAGCGACATCGGCGAGAACAGATATTTGGCTGTTCCCTGAAGCAGGAACACAGGGACGAATACGATGGAGATCGACAGGGTCGAAAGCATGGTCGGAACGCCGACCTCGCCGCATCCGTCGACGATCGCCACGGTCAGTGGTTCGCCCAGGTTTACATGGCGCTCAAGGTTTTCGATCACGACCGTTCCGTTGTCGACGAGAATGCCGACAGCGAGGGCGAAGCCGCCGAGCGTCATGGTGTTCAAAGTCTGGCCGCTAATATAGAGCACCAGAATGGCGGTGATGATCGAAAGCGGAATCGCGGCGAGAATGATCAGCGTCAGACGCCAGTTGCCTAGAAACAGCAGGATCATCAGCGCCGTCAGTCCCGCCGCCATCAATCCGCCGAGTAGGACGCTTTGGAGCGCCGCTTTCACGAAAACCGATTGATCGAAAATCGCTTTGACCTCGACGCCCTCCGGCAGCAATTTCTTGATGTATGGCAAAGCGTCTTTGATGCCGTCGATCACGCTTAAGGTCGAGACGCCGCCGGTCTTGCGCACCGTTATGAGGGCGCCTGGCTTTCCATCGACCGCGACGGAGTTGGTTTGCACCTGATAGCCGTCATGAACATGTCCGACATCGTGGATGAAGATCGTGCGTCCATCCACCTGGCCGACCGGGAACTGGTTGATGGACGCGATTACGTCGGGGCTGTTGTTCGTGGCCAGCATGTAATCCTTGGCGCCGATTTTGACGTCGCCGGAAGGCAGGATGACATTTTGTCGCTGGACCGCCTGAGCGACATCCGAAGGTGACAGACCGCGCGACTGCAGCGCCTGCTGGTCGAGATCGACCATGATGACGCGCGGCTTTCCGCCGTAAGGATAGGGGACCTCCGCGCCATGCACGATGGCGAGCGCCGGACGAATGATGTTTTGGCCAAGGTCGTTCAGCTTCGTGTCCGTCAGGGAGTCGCTCGAAAGACTGAGCTGAATGATCGGCACGTCGGTCGCCCCATATCGCAAGACGAGCGGCGGCGTGATGTTCGGGGGCATGTATTTCAAAACGACAAGCGCGCTGCTCGCCAATTGCGACACGGCGCGGGTGACGTCCGCTCCCTCATGGAGAAAGACTTTCAGGACGCCGACGCCGTAATAGCTTGTCGCCTCGATGCGGCTGATGTCGTCCACCAGCGAGGCCAGCTGACGTTCGTGCAAGGTGAGAATGCGGTTCTGGATATCCTCGGCGCTCATGCCGTTATAGGTCCAGACCACGCTGACGACAGGGATATTGATCTCAGGAAAAATGTCGACGGGCATGCGAAGCGCAGCGCCCGCGCCCAAGATGCAGATGAGAATGAGAACTCGCGACGACGGTGTACGGTCGTTTAAGAACAAACGTGACTAACGTCATCGAGGCGCCTCAGGGCATGTTACAAAAAACTTTCTACAATCGCGGCCGCCATCCCGAGCGCGGCCTGCCATCGGGCGGGCTCTGCTGCGCCATGGGCGATCGGCCGATTTAAGATACCGGGTGCGTAGTTCACGTCTCAAGGAACGAAAATCACGTTCTTCGCGAGCCGCTGCCGCAGCCATCATTCGCCGATCGACAGTCAACGCCGGAGTTCCGCCAGGGCGTGCAAGATCATCAGCATTTTGTTTCTTGCGGCCTCGGTTACGCTCTGGCCAATGCCGCATTTGCAATGGACCAGTCTTTAGATGCGCTGGAATCACGCAGCACCGGCTGATGCGGGAGATGGCTCTCTCGCCTATTGAGGCCGATCGGCTGCTCGGCGTAACGCGGTCGACCTCGACAGCGCCCGAAAATCGGAAATGCAGGCCGAATGTGAACCGACGGCCGTGCATGTCGCTCGATGATTGCGCTTGAAAAGCCGTTGACGAATCGAGAACGCGTGGCCGGATGGGATCAGGAGCTCATCCAGCGCATCCTGAAGGCCAGGGGCAATGTATCGGACTGATCGCCAGTCGACGTATAACCCAGGCGCCAGAGCTTGGAGAATCATCTTTCTAGACACCGCGACTCTGCGGCGATGGGATTACGCAGGATAGCAATCCCAAAAAGCCGGTTGCCGCAGAAACTGGACTCATGGGTGGGAGGCATGTTCTTGCGAAGAGAAGTTTGGCCTGATCCGTTAGCACGGATGACTGGAGCTCCTGGGTTCTGGCCGCAAACATTGCGAATAGACGCCACCTTTAGTCCTCTACGTTTCCAGGGCCTTCCGGGTGCGCCGGCTCGGCGCCCAAACCTTCGCGACCCTCCGTTCCAGAATCATGGAACTGTTGGTCGGCGCATTCTTCAACCGAGGCGCACGGGGCGCGGCTCTTGTCTGTTTGCAATGAGGATTGATCGGCCGGCGCAACACGGTGCTGCTGCGCGGAGCCGGACCCAATCGACGCGATCAAGACGACAGCTCCAAACGTCATTCCTAGACTTGAAACTTTGGTGGTTTGCATGGTGCCCCTCGTTTCACATTTTGTGGCTACAGCGAAAACGCGGTCACAGCGGCGCAGCATTATTTGATAGCGAACACTTAGCCGTTTGAAGGCAAAAAACCTAGTGAGAATAGATTAAAATCGGTTTCATGAAAGTGTGTTGGATCAATTCAATAGAATTAGTGGTGCGCGCTCGCGCGGAAGATAACACTTTTTGGCTTGCGCGCCGAGAAACAATCCGTTCCTTCCCAGGACGCCAAGGCTCCGGCTACTTCGCTCGCCACATAGATCGAGCCCAGGCTGCAATTGTTCGAGCATCGGAGTTTGCCGGAAACCGGTTCCCACTTTCGGGTCCGATGCTCCAGCCGACGCCAAGAATCCGCTTGAGAAGAGGCTGTTTGGAACTCGCCGCGCCAGGCTTCGACTGTTGCTCTGATTCCGTCGATGACGGAGCGTTCGCGAAGCAGTGAAGCTCGAAAACGCATCCCGGTGAACTGTGTTTGATCTCGATTGAAAAGCCGTGCAAATTCATGACCGCGGCGACGAGACTGAGGCCAAGTCCATTGCCGCCAATGTTCCGGTTCTGGATGCCGCGATAAAAGCGCTTGAAGACATCCTCCCGCTGCGCTGCTGCGATGCCGGGTCCGGTGTCGCGAACTTTGATAGTTGGCCCCTCAACCGCGCCTGAAAGCGACAGCTCGACGCGACCGCCACTGGGCGTAAATTTGACCGCGTTGTCCAATAAATTCGCGAGAGCCTCCAAAAGAAGGTCTCGGTCCCCCTTTACGTCGGAAACAGGCTCCATATCGAGGCTAACGGTGATTTCCTTGGCTTCGGCGAGCGGATTGTAGAGGTCAACGACTTCCCTCATGATTTCCCGGAGGTCGACGACTCCAAATGACGCACGGGCGCGCCCTGTCTCGATTTCGGCGATCCGGAGAAGCGCCGTTGTGAGGGCGAAGGTTTGGTCGAGACCGCCTATAGCGCGACCAAGCAATTCGTCGAGGTCGGGTCGGTCAGCCAGCAGACGTTGGGCCCGCTCCAGCTGCGCGCGAACCCTCGATAGAGGGGTTCGTAAATCATGAGCGATATTATTGCCTACGTGATGCAATTCATGCATTAGGCGTTCGAGTTCTGCGAGCATGGCGTTCACGCCTTTGGCGAGGAGATCGAACTCGTCGCCAGATTTTCCGATCAGCAAACGCCTATGCAATTGCCCTTCCTTGACCTGATCCAGGATTTGAAGCGCTAGCTTCATTCGGCGGTTCATCCGTTGGCTTAAAATCGCTCCAACGAGAATCGCCAGACCCGCCATCGGAATCACGCCGAGTTTCAGCGCCCTGGCGACGATCTCCCGCATCGCTGCGAGTTCCTGAATATTGCGACCAATCACCAGCACGCCGAGGTCGGGCAGACGCCTGGCTACCGCGATAACAGGCTCCGAGGGACCTTCTGATCCGGTGAGGCCAACTACATCAATTTGATGAGCGGCTCCGTCAAGTGGCAAGTCCACCGGTATTGTCTTGAGATTTCCTTCGATGAATTTCCCGTCTGTATCAAAAAGGGCCGAAAAGGTGACTCGGTGCAAATCGTTGGAGATGCGCTGCTGGACGCTCCACCTAATCTGATCGGGGGAGGCTTGCGCGAGAACCTCAGCTTGACGCTCGAGGAACGCCGTTATGCGGCTAGTTTCGTAGAGGGCCGTTTGCCAATAAATAAATGCAAACAAAAGCAAGTTCGAAAAAATGAACATTGCGGCAAACGCCAATGTCCGGCGGAATGTAATGGAGCTTAGGATCTTATGCATCGGCTTTGAATACGAATCCATGTCCGCGAATGCTCTGAAAAAATCCAGAGGCGCGCTTTCCATCGATTTTACGACGCAGCTTGCCGATGTGAACGTCGATGACATTTGTCTGCGGGGAGAATCGATATTTCCACACATGCTCAATCAGCATGTCGCGGGTGATGATTTGCCCCGGCCGCCACATGAAGTATTCCAGCAGTTGGAACTCCCGAGGTAAAAGTTCGATGATTTGTCCGTCCAGGCGCGCGATGCGGTCAATAAGATCCAGGGATAGCGGTCCAGCCTGCAGGACGGTTGCCCTGGCTTGTAGCGGCCGCCGCAATAGGGCCTCCACGCGGGCGCCCATTTCGGCCAAGCTAAAAGGTTTGGTGAGATAGTCGTCGGCGCCCGATCCTAGTCCTTTTACTCGCTCGTCGACATCGCCGAGTGCGCTGACGATAAGAACCGGGATGGAGGTATTCTCTGACCGCAATATTTCGATAATCGAAAGCCCGTCGATTTCCGGCAACATGCGGTCGATGATTAGCAGCTCAAACGATCGAGATAGCGCATTGGAAACGCCTTCCGAGCCCGTTGACGCATGACACACTTCATAACCGCGACTGCGCAAATCGGCAATGATTTCTTCGGCGAGTTCCTGATCATCTTCAACGAGAAGTATACGTGTCCTAAGAACCCCGGTTGTGTTGGCGCTTCGCTCTGGTTTCGAACTCATCGAAATCCTCGCTGCCTTTGATTGCTTCCACCATAGACGGGTACGCGTCCGACCGACATTAAAATTGTATTTATAAGCGATCGGCTACGAGAATACTCCGCCGGCAGCACGATCAAGCGCCAGCATCACGCGAATGCGGCTCTGCCGCCGAGACCGAGGTCGGGAGAGCTCCGATTTGTGGTCCGCCGAACGCGGATTGCCTGTGTGCTTTGAACGGAAAATAGAGCGTCGTAGCTGAACCGGATTTGGTTGCGTCAGAACCGTAAGTTTGAGTGCTTCGAAGGTTGTGGCAAAAAAAACACGGCCATTCGCCAATCCTCCGCGCGGCTCCCCGGGCTAAAGCCAAACAAAATAGAAAAGTATATCATATCAATAACATAGCATGAAAGCAACATATCGTCCTTAAGCTCGATTTGTCATTTAAATGTCACCAAAGCCCGTCGGATTCTGGTTACCAATTCTCACGGTATCCAACTTTTTGGGGGCATGGTCATGAATTCGCGAGTCAGAAGGCGGGGGAAACAAAAGGCGGTCGCGGCTCTGACCGCCGGCGCGCTGTTGATGTTTCAGGGCGTCGCGCGCGCGGACGACACGAGCGACGAAATCCGCATGCTCAAAGCGCAGCTGAAAAAGCTCGAAGAAAAGGTCGACGCGCAAGCGCGCAAGCAAAAGGAGACGCAGGTCCAGATCCGCGCCGTCGAGTCGCGTCCGGCGCCCGCGCCGACGGCTGTGTCGTACCCGGCCGGCATCGGAATTGGACCGCTGGGCGGCGCCCCGCAAACGGGCCTCACCTCCACCATATCGTCCGTCACGGGCCGTCCGGTGCCGGGCTCGCCAAGTCTTTATATCAATGGCGTCAGCATCACGCCGGGCGGCTTCCTCGCGCTCGAAGGACAATTCAGCAATCGCTACTTCCCAGCCGACATCGGAAGCGTTCCTTTCGGATCTATTCCATATTATAACGTGCGAACCGGCTATACTAACGAGTTCCGCCTGAGCGCCCGCCAGAGCCGAGTTAGCCTGCTTGCGAAGGGCGACATCGATCCGGTGACGCATCTGGCCGGCTACATCGAGATGGACTTCCTCGGCGCGGCGCAGACCGCGAACTCCAACGAGAGCAATTCCTACACGCCGCGCGTCCGGCATCTCTACGCGACGTTCGATCAGGATGACTGGGGCGCGCATGTCCTCGCCGGCCAGACCTGGTCGCTGGCCACGATGAACACGCAAGGGATTATCCCACGCAAGGAAGATACTCCGCTGACGATCGACGCACAGTACGTTCCAGGCTTCATCTGGGCGCGGCAACCGCAGCTGCGCATCGTGAAGGATTTCGGCAAAACCTTCTGGGTGGGCGCTTCGATTGAAGGCGCGGCGTCGACCTTCTCCTGCACGCCCAGCGCCGCCGTTCCGTCCGTGAACTCTTGCTTCCCGGGATTTATTGGCGCGGGCGGCGTGCCGACTACGGTAGCCGGCTCCACCTTCTTCACGTCGCCAATTTACAACGCCACCCCCCCGGGCGGCTCGTTGCTCAACTCGGCGAACACCTATTCGTATAACTCGGTTCCGGATGCCGTTGGCAAAGCCGCTTACGATAACTCCTTTGACGGTCACGACGTTCATGTGGAGGCCTTCGGCATGTACCGGACCTTCACCGACCAGATCGCCAATAATCCATTCGCTCCGACCCTCTTGCCGGCCAGCGGAACTACGCCCTTTGGGATAAGCAACAGGAGCATCGGCGCTGCTAACGGCGGCGGCTCGATCCTTGTCTCATTGTGGCCGAAAACGCTGGACTTCCAGTTTTCGGCTGCAACCGGACGCGGCATCGGACGTTATGGCTCAGCCCAACTGGGCGATGTCACTTTCCTTCCGAACGGCACGCTTGACCCGGTCCGGCAGACCAATTTCCTCGCCGGCCTGATCTGGCATGCCGTGCCGGGGCTTGACCTCTACGCCTACGCCGGCCAGGAAGATCAACAGGCATCCTATGAGACGGTCACTACGGTTGTCGGCAAAACGACGACGGTGAGCGCATACGGCCTTGGCAATCCCCTTTATTCGAACGCCGGTTGTTCGATCGCCGGTTCCAGCGTCTGTGTCGGCAACACACATCTGGTCCGCCAGATCACGGGCGGCCTATGGGATAACGTCTACAGGGGCACTTTCGGCACAGCGAAGGTCGGCCTGCAATATTCCTTCACCCAAAGGTATGGCTTCAACGGAGTTGGCGGGGCGCCTAAGACCGAGGAAAGCTCGGCGTTCTTCAGCTTCCGCTACTACCCCTTCGACGCGCCTCCGCCACCTCCGGAGCCGGTTGTGGCCAAGTACTGAGACGGCGTCACTTCGGCATCGCCTTCAAGGCGCGGATAAGACGAAAGCCCGGCCAGCTACGGCCGGGCTTTTATAGTTCTGGAGCGCACAGAGACGACGCCCTTCGGCTTCGCCTTCATGGCACGATGTGACGAAAGCCCGGCCAGCTATGGCCGGGCTTTTATAGTTCTGGAGCGCGAGGGCGCGAGGCCCCGCGGAAGAAGCAATTTCACCCAAGCAATCGAGCTGTGTCGTTTAGGATACAACCTCGGCGAAACTCATTGGATTTAAGCCGCCGGGGGACCCGATCAGGACAGCTAACATATTGTAATCACTTATTATTGTTCGACAACATGGGTCAAAAACGTCTTCGTGAAATTTCTTTTACTGCTTGGAGCGATGAGCTAATCATTTCTGATACAGCAGCAGCTAAAGCCGGAATCGCGAAGGATCGCGACCAAATCTGGGGGCTAACGTGATGTCCACGATCAATCAAATGCAAACTCTTGGCGCTCCGTCTTCCGGTTTCGCCAGATCGAACTCGCCGCCTCCTGCCCCTGGGCCTCGCGACCAGTCTGTTGCTGACCTGCTCACCAATCGCGCTGCGCGCCGAGCCAAGCTTGGAGGAACTTGCCAAGGAAATCGCGTCGCTCAAGGCCGAAAACAAAGAGATGAAAGCGGCGATCGCCAACATGCGCGTCGACACGCGGCGCACGCGGGAGAAGGTTCAGCAGGTGGCTATTCGTCCTGTCCCCGTTCCCCCGCCACCTCCTCCCTATGCGATCCCCGAGGGCGCTACGCCTGCCTTCGTCACGGCCAACAAGAAACTCATAATGGGTCCAGTCACCATCTCGCCGGGCGGCTTCATGGCCGGTGAAAGCGTTTTCCGGACTCCCACTACGAACTCGGACATCAACAGCGCTTGGGCGAGCATTCCGCTCGGCAATAACCCGCTCTCGCACACCAATGAGTATAGGCTGACCGCGCGCCAGAGCCGCCTCTCCCTTCTGGCTGAAGGCAACATCACGCCCACATTCCTGGCGTCGGGCTACGCGGAATTCGATTTCTTGGGCGCTGGCACACCGTCCAACGCGACCGATACGAACGGCTACGCGCCGCGTATTCGCCAACTCTATGCAGCGCTTGACGATGATGACTACGGCCTGCACATGATGGCCGGCCAGATGTGGTCTCTAACCACGCTCAACAGCAGGGGCATCACGCCGCGCAACGAGGTTCCGCCGCCCACCATCGACGGCCAGTTCCTCCCGGGCTTTATTTTTGCCCGGCAGGCGGGCGTGCGGATCACGAAGGACTTCGACAAGAAACTGTGGTTTTCACTGGCCGCTGAGGAGGCTCAGACGACGTTCCCCGGCGGAGCGACCGCCGCGTGTCAAGGCACGGCGCTAACCCTTGGCGCAGGAGCGTCCGCCGTTCCGATCGGCGTGGCGTCGTATATCAACGCGATATGCGCCGGCACGGGGAGCGGCGCCGGCTTCAGCCAATACGGCCAGCCCTATTCGTTGAACCACGTGCCCGACATAATCGGCAAGGTGGCCTACGAGGCCGATCTGGGGGATCGTGACGTCCACCTGGAGGCTATGGGCATTTACAAGGACCTGTACGACGCCTCGGCCGCCGCCGTCGCGGGCGTGTCGATTCCTGGAAACATTTCTACGCACGACGAAGCCGGATATGGCCTCGGCGGCGGTCTGATCGTGCCAATCATTCCGAAGATCCTGGACTTCCAGGGAAGCGCCATGGCCGGGCGCGGAATTGGACGTTATGGCGCGGGTCTGCTCCCTGAACTCGACGATCAATGCGGACGGTTCGCTGCGGCCGATAGGCGAAGTCATCGGAATGGGCGGCTTCACGTTGCACGCGACGCCAACGCTCGATTTCTATGCGTTCGGCGGCGTCGAGAAAGAGAATCCGGCCTATAGTTTCATCGGCGTGAACGCCGCCGGACCGGTCTATTTCGGCTATGGGACGCCAAATGTATTGAACTCGGGCTGCACGATCGTCAATGCGCCCGCGACGACATGCTCTGGCCAGACGCAAACCGTTTGGCAGGTCACTGGCGGCCTGTGGGACAAGATCTACAAAGGCGCCTTTGGCGAGGTTCGCGTTGGTTTGCAATATTCCTACAGCCAGCGCGATATTTTCGCGACCCAGTATAACGGAGTGCTCGTGACCGGCTCTGGGCAGACCCTCGTCCAGGAGCATGGCGTCTATTCTCCCAAAGTAAATGAGAACACCATAATGACGAGCATCCGTTACTATCCATTCCAGTAGGCGCTTGCGCACTTGAGATCCTGCTATTGGGCCACGAGAGAATCTTTATTCTCGCGTGGCCTTTCTGCAGGGAAGGCCGAGGTTAGCTTTCGCATCTTTTGCCTTCGCAAGATCACGTGGAGAGCTCGTTCGCGATCAAGGGGCGATCGCCAGGTTGCGGGCGACTGGCCGGTCGCAAGCGCCGGCTTGCAGGTCCACTTTTTTGCAGAATGAAGTTTTAAAGCGAGCGGGCAGCCGATCGGACAAAAAAAGAAGGAGCTGTCGCTTTTTTAGGTTGAAAACGATAACCTGCGACCCGACCTCAGAAGCTCGATAGTTGAGTCGAAAGGCTGTCGCCATGACAAAATCTCTAGCTCTAGCTTTGTCGGTTCTAATTGTTGGCATTGGCGGCTCCGTCGCGAATGCGCAACAGACCTATGCGCCAGATACGGCCGCGCCCCAAAAGACGGCTGTTCCGCCTGATCCCTACCAGGGACCGCATGGCCACTACGATAATCCTGCCGACTTTGATCGATCCCTTAATGGCACGCCGTGCGGCGAGGAGTGCACCAAAAGAGCGCAAGAGCGCTGGAGTGGCCAAAAGAACTCTGGTGAGGGGCAGTAACGCCAGCCTCCGCGGGTCCGCAATTCAACGTCGCGGGCCGTATCGCGGCGCGACGGTGCTGGCGCGCTTAGCGGCGACGAAGCGAATTTCCAACGCGCGGCTGCGATGCCGGCGGTTTTACCGCAGCAGGTATAATATCGCGTCGTTGAGTACGGAAGTTTTATTGGCCGAGCTCAAATCGGTTCGCAGTGAAGAAAGCCCGGCGCCTTTTCGCCGCCGGCCCTTGTCAGAAATGTGCAAGGCTTTTCGACGCCGATCAGAAAGCGCGCTGGACGCGGACGCGGCCTTCATACTGGTTAGAACTGCCCTGGAACCCGGGCAATCCGACAGATTCCAGAACGGTGTCCGGAGCCAGACCTGCTGGACGCGACCAAGACGCGTTGACATACATAAACTCGGCGCCGATATCGAAGCCCTTGATCGGGGTCCAGACGAGATTGGTGCCAACGCGGGCGGTTTTCAAGTTCATAACGCCGACGGCGCCGCCAAAGCCTGCCAGCGCATTGTCCGAGTAATTGATCTCGGCATAGGATCCGAAGATGGCTGAAGCCAGCGTCGGCAGCCAGTAATGCTTGTAGGCGGCCGTTACCACCCAACCGGACTGCTGTTCGCAGACCCCGCTCGCGGTGAAGACGCAGTCCATGACGTTTTGGTTCCAGCCCGCACTGGTGTCCGTCGCATTGTATCCGGAACCATAGTACCGATTACCGTTGACGGCGCCATAAGTGAACGAAAGATTATTACCCCAGATATAGGATACAGCGCCTTTTTCATAGGCGGCCTGCAGCCACAGCTTGTCGCCGGGAGAGAGATAATCGGCATTGAGCTGGAGGCCGCCCTGGATCGCCCACCCATAGGCGTTTGTGGTCGCCGCTGGGAATGCGTAAGATGTCGCAGAGCTTGTCGAGGAGAGCGCCGTATTCGCGAAGAGGCTGGCGCGAGCCTCGTGGCCCGCGGCCGAGAATTGGGCTGCGCCCCAAGGCTGATCGACGCGAATGTTGCCGACTATATCGGGCCAGGCCGTACCTGCGGGGGTGCCCTGGAACGACGTTCCCGAGATGCCCAAGCTCCCGAAGCTGATCGGTGTCGCCGACGTCGCGCCGGGGGCCCATACTGTGCTTGCGACCGTGCTACCGACAAAAGCCTGACGCGCGTTCTGGTCTTCGACGGAGAGCGTCGCCGATAAGCCGTTAAAAATGTTACCCAACGTGGCCGTATAGGCGATCAACTGCGTGGTCGCTGCGGAACCCGCCAGGTTCTGATAATTATAGGCGTTGGCGTAGAAGTCGAACATGGATTGCGCCCGGCCAGCGGTCAGGCCGGAGAACTGGATAAAGGCTTTGTTGAGGATCGTCGTTTCGCGCGTGGGGCCGCTCGCCCCGGTGGTGTTGAAATTGCCGGCGCCGCCGGAGGCCAAGCTGCCGGTGTTGGCCATCCCCGATCCGACGTAGGCGTCGAGGCGAGCGAACGTGCGCAGGACGCCCCAAGGAGTGCCGGTGCGGGCGTCCAATTCGACGCGACCCAGCGAATTCCAACCATAGTCGTCGCGCCCACGCTCGTTGGTGAATTGGCTGCCTGTCGGAACATAGCCGCTATTTGTTGCACCGCCGTTGAGATGAACGGCCGCGCTTGTCGGCGCGATCGTCGAGCCCACACCTGAAGCCGTCCCGTTGCCAGGGATCGAGCTGCTGACGCCATAGGCCGCGTCGTAAGCGCGAACCTCGGTCAAGACCAGTCCGCCGATCCTCAGGCAGGTATCGGTGCCGGGAATGTAGAAGAAGCCGGAGCCATAGGCGTCGCAGATTCGGACATATTCGATCGGCGCGGCTTGTCGCTCCGGCAGGTCGGCCGCCTTCGCGCCGTCCAAGCTCACCAAGGTCGCGGCAGATCCGAGGAGAAGGCCCTTAAAGAGCTGAACGCCGAACGCGCTGATCAGAACCGCCTTGTTCTGAGGCGTCACAGCGTGGGATAGGCGGCGCCGCTCAGGGCGACTTTCGCACTGTATAGACATGCGGCGTCCCCTTTTTGTCCGAATCGAACGCATGGCTAAAAGTGGCCTTTGATCCGACATGGAAGATCAGGCTATCCCTTCCCTCTCGCCCAATCACGTTAGCTGCGCGTCGCGTTCGGACAAAGCGGTTTCAAGTCATGATTGCGTTCTTCTCGCGGACCGTGGCTTTGCTGCAACGCTCTCGCAGCTGGGATCAACTGGCCTTCGCCAAGGTCATATGCCGAAAATCGGCGCCCGGGATGAAGCGCCAATTCCGCCGGCGCGGAGGAAGCGCCCGAGAGCTCAAGGCGGCGGCGCGCTAAGTCCATATTTTTGAAATATTCGCATCGAAAAATGTTTTATATTAGAATTAATAAGCATGCCTCAGTGGTCTCCGATTGAGGAGCGAGCTGATAAGAAGCATATCTTTAAGCCAGATTGTTGGCTGTTGGGGGAATGCAATGACCTCGTTCGCAACTCGCTCCGCCAAAGGCCAAAAAGCGCTACAACTTGCTTTGGCGATTGCAGTGTTTCTGACGTCGGCGCGCGCTGTGGTGGCCGAGGATCACCAGCCGACCACGCAGCGCGCAAACGCTAATCAATCCCACGGCCTCAATCAGAATCCTTCCGCCGGACTCGCGCCCTCGAGGGCGGATCGCGCTAAGTTCAATCGCTCCGGCACGCGTGGGCGTGAAGGCCTCGGCGAGGATCCCGCGCACCCCGAGGGCCCAGGAAACGCCTCAGAGTGAGCGATTAGGCTGAAATACCGAGAGTTTCGGTCCCTCTTCGCCAGCTAAGGCCGAGCGCGTGCATAGAGGCCTCCTGCAAGCGGCCACCAACGTCAGTGCTCGGGCTTCTATATGGTGTTGTCTCGAACCCGCGCGGATCGAACGGCCCTTTGGCGCCATGTTGGGGAGAGCCGCTGTGCCGAATATGGCTGTCTTGGGGGATAAGAAAATGTCATCAGGGCTTCGCCCGGCTTGTTTTCCGCGGCTAAGCCTCATGCCTAAGCCCGGTCATTCAGTTGCGCTTGAGAGATCGCCGCGAAAATATCTTTAAATATCGTGCGTTTCGGTCTCTTGGACGGGCGTAATCCTGAGGCCGGATGATGTGGCAAACATGGAGACAATCATGCGTTGGCCATTAATGCGGATCATCGCCGCGATATTTGCTTGGTCTCAAGTCGTCGTCGCGGATGAGTTGCCTGATTGTAAGGCAACACTTAATAACGGTGAGAAGGTGGAATGTTTGGAAAGGAGCATCGCCATTCTTCAAAAAATAGCGACGCGAAACGCAGTCCAAATGGGAGGCGAAACGTTCGGCAAAAATCAACCGGACTCACCGAACTGGTCGCTTCAGGATTTGCCCGGCGCTCGACATGCGAGTTGGACTTCGCTTCCCATCTCCTTCGCGCAACAGTTTGGCGCTAAACCTGCGGTATTCGTAGCCATAGCGGGCATCGAGTCGGGCGGCAATGTCAATACTGATCTATTCGGATTTTCGGCGGAGGCCACGGATATCAACGAAACCAGCTTCAGGGTCACCATTCGCAGGACCGAGGGAGCCCTGTATGGCGTTACGCTGAATTGGCTCGCCTACGGCGCCAATAAGCCATAACGGACCGGCGCCGGGGACGCACCCCTGAATCGAGCGTAAGGGCAAGCTGCAAAACCTAGGAGGCGCGCCGCCGCGCCGGCTGTTGCAATCGCTCGATTCCGAGCTTTTTCATCAGGAAGCGTTCGTATAGCGGCTCGCTCGAGCCGGTGCGGATCTTGCGCATGAAATACTTCTCAAAGCCGATCTTCGCCAGATGCACCCAATAGCCCTGGCTCGACCAATTGACGTTTCGCGGCGGGATCTGCGGCAAGGCCACGAAGGCGACGCCGCTGTCGCCGAAGTCGGCGAGGCAGACCGCGTTCCATGTGGCTTCGTGGGAAGGCTCCCGATGGGCGATGAGATCGGCGATGTTACGCGCCGCCGCGGTCACCATCAATTCGATCATGTAACCCGTCTTCGGCGTGCCGGTCGGGACCGCGGTCTGCTCGACCGGTGGGATCGCGGTGCAGACCCCAACGGCGAAGATGTTGCGGTAATTCGGGTTGCGTTGATGTTGGTCGATCAGGATGAATTCCCGCGGATTGGTCAGTCCGTCGATCCATTTGCCATCGTCGGTCCTGAAGCAGTCGGCGCCGCGGAAAGCTGGCAGGAACATCGAGTATTTCGAAGCGAGCTTGTGCGTGCGCTTGACGCTGCCGTCCTCATTGACCTCGGTGGCCTCGACCGCCTCGGCCGTCACCCGGTCAATTCTGCAATTGGCGACCCACTTGATGTCGCGGTCGCGCATGACCAATTCCAGCCTTCCTTTCGTGTCGCCGACGCCGCCAAGGCCGAGATGGCCGATGTAGGGTTCGGGGGTGAGAAAGGTTATCGGAGCCTTGTGGCGAATTTTGCGCTTGCGGAGATCGGCGACTGCGCAAAGCGCGTATTCATATGCCGGGCCGAAGCAGGATGCGCCCTGGACGGCGCCGACGACCATGGGGCCGGGATCGCGGCAAAATGCTTCCCATTGCTTGGCGGCGACGCTGGCGTGATCGACGGCGCAAATCGAGTGCGTGTGGCCTTCCGGCCCGAGGCCCTCCACCTCGTCGAAAGCGAGTTTCGGGCCGGTCGCGATCACCAGATAATCGTAATTGAGGGTGGTCCCGTCGCCGAGAAGGATGCTGTTCTTCTCAGGCGACAGCCGCTTCGCGCCGACCGAGGTAAAGCCAACGCCTTTCTTGGCGAAGACTTCGGGCAAGGAGACCTTGATGTCCTCTGGGCGCCGCCAGCCGACCGCCACCCACGGGTTCGACGGCACGAACTGGAAATAGTCGCAATCGGACACGACCATTACGTCGGCCGAGCGTCCGAGCAGGTCACGTAGCTCGAACGCTGCTGGAATCCCGCCGATTCCGGCGCCTATGATGACAACCTTGGGCATTGCGCCTCTCCCTATGTGGTATTTCTTTTTATGCTATTTTCAGCCCCCTTCTGCTTGGAGGGCTGTTGTTTCGCGCGTCTATTCGAACGCGCAACCTGGTTTGAAGCCGAGCCGCTTCAGGATGATCGCGAGCGGACAGACTCCGGTGAAGGCGGCCTGCAGGAGATTGAGGCCGACGAAGGCGGCGAGCAGTAGCCAGTAGGGGCCGAACCAATGCGAGAGCGCGAGGCTCGACAGGATGACGATTCCGGCGAACGCCATGACGACGCGATCGATGCACATTGTTGCGCTTCCTTCGAGGCTTTGCATATAGGCGCGCGGCGAACGCAGAATCGCTATTCGCGCTCGCGTGAAGCAGCACCGCGTGGCGACCACTAACCAATTCAGCGGCGGCCGCCCATTAATTCGTATAGTACTAAATTAGCAAAAGCTGTTTTGCTTGTCAAGCTGGATCCCCACATCGCTCGCAAGCGCTGTTTCCTGCGGTTGGTCGTCGAAGCCGCGTCCGTCGTCGCGCAGCCAGATGTAGATCGCCGGAATGACCAGCACGGTCAGCGCCGTCGACGAGGCGAGCCCGAAGACGAGGGAGATGGCGAGGCCCTGGAAGATCGGATCGTTCAGAATGAACGCCGCGCCGATCATCGCCGCCGCCGCCGTCAGAAAGATCGGCTTGAAGCGGATCGATCCCGCATCGATCAGCGCACGGCGCAGGCTCACTCCCTCGGCGCGCCGGTGACGGATGAAGTCGACGAGCAGGATCGAGTTGCGCACGATGATGCCGGCGAGTGCGATGAAACCGATGAGCGACGTCGCAGTGAACGCCGCGTCCAGCATAAAGTGGCCGAGCACGATGCCGATCAGGGTCAGCGGCACGGGGATCAGGATGACGAGCGGCAGCTTGAAGGAGCCGAACTGGGCGACGACAAGGAGATAAATGCCGAGGATCGCCACCGTGAAGGCCGCGCCCATGTCGCGGAACGTCACGTAAGTGACCTCCCATTCGCCATCCCAGAGCAGCGTCGGCTTGGCGTCGTCGATGGGCTGGCCGTGGTATTTGATCGTCGGCGGCCCGGCGGCGCCCCAATCAATTCCTTTCAACGCGTCCTCGACGGCCAGCATGCCATACACCGGCGCCTCGAAGCGGCCGGCGACATCGGCGCTGACCATCTCCGAGAAACGTCCGTTGTGGCGGAAGATCGGATAGGAGGCCGGTTCGCGGGTGACGCGCACCACATCGCCAAGCTCGACATTGGCGCCCTGGCGCGGCGTTCCGCCGGCGGGCAGGGGCGTCGAGAGCAGGCGTTCATTCAGCGCCATGGCGGATTTCGGCAGGGCGACGGTGATGTCGATCGGCTTCAGCCCGTCGCCGCGCTGCGAATAGCCGATCTTCACCCCGCCAAGCAGCGCGCCGAGCGTGTCATACACCGCCTGCTCCTCGACGCCGTGGAATTCCAACGCTTCCTGGTCGATCGAAAACCGCATCCGCTCGTTGCGCACGCCGAAACTATCGTCATCGTCGACGACGAAATCGACCGTTTCGAACGCCTTGCGTATCTTTGCGGCGAGTTCGCGCCGCGCGGCGGCGTCCGGCCCGTAGACTTCGGCGAGCAGGGTCGAAAGGACCGGCGGCCCGGGCGGAACCTCGACTACCTTGACCGATGAGTGCTCCGGTAGCGGCACGCCTTCGAGCCGCTTGCGGATGTCGAGCGCGATGGCGTGGCTCGCGCGGGCGCGCTCGCCTTTGGGGACGAGATTGACCGAGAGATCGCCCTGTTCCGGCTGGTCGCGCAGATAGTAATGCCGCACGAGGCCGTTGAAATTGAAGGGAGCGGCCGTTCCAACATAGGCCTGGATCGAGGTGAGTTCAGGCAGATCCTTCAGACGCTCGGCGATGGCCGTGAGCGCGCGGTCGGTCGTCTCCACGGAGGCGCCGCGCGCGAGATCGACGATCACCTGAATTTCCGATTTATTGTCGAAAGGCAGCAATTTGACGCGCACGGCTTTCGTCGCGAAGAGGGAGAGCGAGGCGAGCGTCAGGGCGCCGATCGTCAGAAGGAAAATTTTCGACCGGGCGCGGCCTGTAAGCAGCGGCCGCGCGACGACGGCGTAGAAACGGCCCATGGCGCCGACATCGTGGGCGGCGTGACCGCCGCCGGCCTCGCTTTCGAAGCGCCTGCGCGCGATCTTCAAGAGCAGCCAGGGCGTGATGGTCATCGCGACGAAATAGGAGAACAGCATCGCCATCGAGGCGTTGGCCGGGATCGGGCTCATGTAGGGACCCATGAGCCCGCTCACAAACATCATCGGCAGCAAAGCGGCGACGATGGTCAGCGTTGCGACAATGGTCGGGTTGCCGACCTCCGAGACCGCTTCGATCGCTGTGTCGACAAGGTCGCGTCCCCCGCGCATACTCCAATGCCGCACGATGTTCTCGACCACCACGATGGCGTCGTCGACGAGGATGCCGATTGAGAAGATCAGCGCGAAAAGGCTGACGCGGTTGATCGTGTAGCCCATCAGCCAGGAAGCGAAGAGCGTCAGCAGGATCGTCGTCGGGATGATGACCAAGACGACGACCCCCTCGCGCCAGCCGATCGTCAGCGTGATGAGCGCCACGATGGAGACGGTGGCGAGCGCAAGATGGAAAAGCAGTTCGTCCGCTTTCTCGCTCGCCGTCTCGCCATAGTTTCGGCTGACGACGACCTCGACGTCGTCCGGCACGACGCGTCCCTTGACGATGTCGAGCCGGGCGAGGATCTCGCGCGCGACGACGACCGCGTTGGCGCCTTTGCGCTTCGCAATGGCGATGCTGACCGCCGGCCGTTTGTCGAGGCCCCCGTTCGCATTGCGCGTGATGGTCCAGGCGCGCTTGTCGGGTTCGGCCGCGCCGACGCGGATGTCGGCGACATCCTTGACGTAGACCGGGCGGCCGTCGCGGGAGGTCAGCAGCAGGAGGCCGATGTCGGGAACGCCCTGCAGGGTCTGTCCGGCGACCGCCGGGATGGCGCGATCCTTCTCCCGTAAATTGCCGACGAGAAAGGCGCGGTTGGCGTTGGTCAGCTTGTCGGTGAGCTGCGCGAGCGTTATTCCGTAAAGCGAAAGCCGCTCCGGGTCCGGCTCGACGCGGACCTGGTTCGGGCTGCCGCCGACGATATAGCTGGAGCCGACATTTTCCACCTTGGTCAGCTCGTGCTGCAATTCCTCGGCGATCTGGTAAAGGCCATTGTCGGACCAGCGGTCGGCGCGCCCGGGCTTCGCGGCGAGCGTCAGGACGACGGTCGCGACATCGTCGATGCCGTGGCCGACGATCAGCGGCTCCGGAATGCCTTTCGGCAACTCGCCGATGTGAGCGCGGATTTTCTCGTGAATGCGAAGCGCCGCCGTATCCTCGTCGGTGCCGACAAAGAAGCGCGCCGTGACGACGACCTTGTCGTCCTGCGTCTGCGAATAAACGTGCTCGACGCCGTTGACGCCCTTGATGATGTCCTCCAGCGGGCGCGTGATCAGTTCCACCGCGTCACTCGCCTTGTAGCCATTGGCCTCGATGAGAATGTCGACCATCGGCACGCTGATCTGCGGATCCTCCTCGCGCGGCAGGGAGGCGAGCGCGAGGCCGCCGACCATGAGCGCGGCGAGAAGCAGGAGCGGCGTCAGCGGCGATGTGATGAAGGCGCGCGCCAGCGCGCCGGATATCCCGAGTTTCATGGATGCGTCACCACATCGCCGTCGGTGAGGCCGGAGAGAATCTCGACGCCGTCCGGTTTCGTCTCGCCGGGTTGGACGACGATCTCCGCGCCGTTCTTCAGCCGGACGAAGTTCACGCCGGCGCGCTGGTAGACATAAGCGGCCGGCACGATGATCGTGTCGCGCTTGCCCGTCGCGACATAGGCCCGCGTGCGTTCGCCGACGAAGTAGTCGCCAAGTTGATCGACATCGACGTCGGCGATCACTCGGCCGCCCTGGATCTCGGGATAGACGAGGCGCACTTTGCCCTTTCGCATCGCCTCTTCGGATTCCGTTTGATCGCCGCGCGCGGCGATCAGCACTGTGTCGCCGGCCCGCATGAAGCGGGCGTGCCTTTCCGGCAAGGAAAGTCGCAGGATGTAATTGTCTTCGGCGAGCGTCGCGATCGTCTCGCCCGGCAGAACGACGCGTCCTTCCGACACGGGCACGGTCAACACGCGCCCCGCCCCCGGCGCGAGGACGGCGCCTTCGGCGGCCTGCTGCATGATGACGTCGCGATCGGAATGCATGGCCGCGGCTGTCCGCTCGGCGACGTCGAGCGCGGTGCGGGCCTGGTCGAGCTGCATCTGGGAGCTGACGCCGCGGCGCATCAGCTCCTGCACCCTGTCGAAATCGATTTTCGCCTGATCGCGCTGCGCCTGTTGCGATTTGATGCGCGAATCAAGCGCCTGCATCTGCAGCGCGAGCTTTTGGTCGACGACGGTCGCGACTTCGGCGCCCGCCGCGATGCGGTCGCCCTCCTTGACGTTGACGCGGATGATGGTGCCGCCGATGCGCGCGCGGGCGACGAGCAGATGAACAGGCTCGACCGTGGCGATCACCGCCTTGCGGTCATCGACCTCGGCCGCATGAATGGTAAACTCCTGCGCTGAGGCGGCGGAGGCGGAGATGGCTGTGAAGAGCAGGGCAGTAACAAAGCGCATGATGACGATCCCGGGTCCGGAGCGCTTGACAGATAAAACAGAAAATTCTAAATTAGCAAGAATGAAATTAGATGATTTCGCATCGCGGGCCGGCAATGCCGAGACCTTTCTCAAGGCGCTCGCCAATCGGCATCGGCTGATGATCCTTTGCGAGCTGCACAAGGGCGAGCGCTCGGTCGGCGTTCTTCATGAGGCGGTCGGCCTCAGCCAGTCGGCGTTGTCGCAGCATCTTGCGCGCCTGCGCGAGGACGCACTCGTCACGACGCGGCGCGAATCGCAAATGATTTATTATTCGCTGGCGAGCAAGGAGGCGAGCCGGATGATCGCGCTGCTCTATGATCTGTTCTGCGCGCCGGGTTGTGAGCGTTGAGGGAGGCAGAAGCCATATGCGCCTCCGCAGTCGTCGGCGCGCCGTCGCGGCGCGGCCAGCTTTTAGACATTCTTCGGATCGCGTTCAAAGGAGCCTAGATCATGTTCTCGCGCCTATTCGCCAAGCGCACCGCAAACCCGGATTCAACCGCCATCGGGCGCGAAGCGCTCGCGGAGGCGCTGCGCAGCGGCGCCTGCGTCGTCGTCGACGTGCGCGAGCCTCACGAATATTCCGCCGGCCACATTCCCGGCGCCGTCAATCAACCCTTGTCGCGTTTCGATGCCGGCCTTTTGCCCACCGGGAAGCCCGTCGTGCTGGTATGCAAATCCGGCGCGCGCTCGGCGAGCGCGTTGCGTCAGGCGCTTGCAGCCGGGCGCGGCGACGTCCGCCATTACCCGGAAGGAACTATGGGCTGGCAGGCGCGTGGCGGCGAAGTCGTGAACGGGTGACGAGGCTTCGTCGCTGGCGCGCCTTCGCGGCGGGCGAAGAATGACAGGGACGAACCAAACCCGAATGACAGAGGGTCCGGGACCAAGCGAGTTGAGCTTGTGCGCCAATCGGGCGAACGCTTTGCGAAAGGCGCTCGAAAGCGGTCGCCGCGATGTCTGCCATTGCCTCGGAGGGACCCATGCTTGGAGGCTGCGGGCGAAGACGTGATTAAGTAAGTAGCGGCATCGGCTTTCAGGCCTGCTCACAGGTCGCCACTTTCCTTTACGCCGGCTCCCTTCGATCGTGGGGCGCCTTATGGTAGTCTTATCGGGTGTCCGCCGCTCTCACGGATGCGATCGGCCATGAATTTCTATGAACGCTGGATTCTCCCGCCGCTTCTCGATCTGGCGATGCGACAACGTCAGCTTGAGAAATATCGGCGGGAGGTGATTTCGCAAGCGCGTGGTCGCGTGCTTGAGATTGGCGTAGGCTCCGGGCTCAATCTGCCGCTCTACGGGGCCAAGGCCGAAGCGATCATTGGCCTTGATCCTTCGGAACGGCTGCTGGCGACGGCGCATCGGCGAGCGGTCGAGGCGGGCGCCCGGCGGATCTTATATTGGGGTCGGCGACGAGCATCCCATTGGCGGACGCCAGCGTGGACATGCTTGTGATGACGTGGGCGCTTTGCTCAATCGCGGATCCGCTTGCCGCGCTGCGTGAGATGCGGCGGGTGCTGAAACCGGGCGGCGCCCTGCTCTTCGTCGAACATGGGCTGTCGCCTGAACCGTCAGTGGAGCGCCGGCAAAGGCGACTGACCCCAATGTGGCGCCACATCTCCGGGGGCTGTCATCTCGACCGAAAAGTCGATGATCTCATTCGCGCCGCCGGCTTTGAAATCTCGCAACTTCGGACGGAATACGCCAACGGTCCGCGCCCGATGACATACATGTATGAGGGCCGCGCATCGCCGACGGCCTCGGTTGGCTCGCCTAGCGTATGATATCCTGGTCGGTCCTTGCCCGCTGCTTGCCGACGATCTGGCGTTAAGTGCGCCTACAGCTTGGTTGATTCAGCTGCTGCGACGGCGGGCCAGGGCGGCTATTATGTCCGCCAATCTGTCCGCGAGCTGGATCAGAGGCGCGTCAATCGACTATATCTTATTGATTTATTTGGTCGGAGTGAGAGGATTCGAACCTCCGACCCCCTCGTCCCGAACGAGGTGCGCTACCAGGCTGCGCTACACTCCGACTAAGGGCGGCGCGGGATGCCGGCCGCCTCTGGTGACAGCCTTATAACGGCGCGCCTTTCCGCCGGCAAGGGCGGGCTAACGCCTAATTCCGCCTCTCCCCGGGTGCTTCGCCTTAAGGGAATGACAGCGCGACAAAGCGCATTTCGCCCTGCGCATTGGCGACGAGCAGCAGGGCCGACTTCTTGCCGTCCTTCTTCAGCGCGTCGATCTTGCCGACGACGTCGGCCGGCTCTTTGACCGGCTCCTGATTGACCTCCATGATGATCTCGCCAGGCAGAATGCGTTTCTCGGCGGCGCCCGAGTCGGGATCGACATTGGTCACGACGACGCCGGAGGCGACGCCCGGCTTGATCGCATATTTCTGCCGCGCGCCGTCGTCGAGGCTGGAGAACTCCATGCCCAGCGCCTTCTGCACGACGCCGGCGGCGACCGGCGGCTTGACGTCGTCCTCGGCCTTGGCGGTCTCGTCGGTCTTCTGCTTCTCATTGTCTTCAAGGCGCCCGAGCTTGACGGTCTTGGTGATCTCCTTGCCCTGCCGCAACAGCACGACCTCGACATCTTTGCCGACCGGGGCGGAGGCGACGATCTTCGGCAGATCGTGCAATTCCTTGATCTCGACGCCGTCGAATTTCAAAATGACGTCGCCGGCCTGCAGTCCGCCCGCCTTGGCCGGCCCGTTGTCGTCCGTGCCGGCGACGAGCGCGCCCCGCACCGCGCCGAGATTGAGTGATTTCGGCGATGGTGTCGTCGACGTTCTGAATGCGCACGCCAAGCCAGCCGCGCCGGGTCTCGCCGAATTTCTCGAGCTGGTCGATGACCGGCTCGACCGTCGCGGACGGCGTCGAGAAGCCGATGCCGATCGAGCCGCCGGAGGGCGACAGAATCGCCGTGTTGATGCCGATGACCTCGCCGTCCATGTTGAACAGCGGGCCGCCGGAATTGCCCTTGTTGATCGCGGCGTCGGTCTGGAAATAATTGTCGTAGGGGCCGGAATTGATATTGCGGTGGTTCGCCGAGATGATGCCAGCCGTCACTGTGCCGCCAAGGCCGAACGGATTGCCGACCGCGACGACCCAGTCGCCGACGCGCATCTTCTCGCTGTCGCCGAATTTCGCGGCTTTCAGCGGCTTGTCGGGCTTGACCCGCAGCACCGCGACGTCGACTTTCGAATCGGTGCCGATCACCTGAGCCTTCAGCTTCTGGCCATTGGTGAAGATGACCGTCACGTCATTGGCGTCGGCGATGACGTGGTTGTTGGTGATGATGATGCCGGACGGATCGATGACGAAGCCGGAGCCGAGCGAGTTTGACCGGCGCTCATGCGGCGGCGGCGGGCTATCGGGCGCGGCGCCGCCTTTTCCCTGCTGGCGGCGGCGGAAAAACTCCTCGAAAAGATCGTCGAAGGGCGTGCCGGGCTCGAGCTGCGGCGAATTGTCGGCGTGCTTTTCGTCCATCGTCTGCGTCGCCGAAATATTGACCACCGTATCGCTGATCTGCGCGGCGAGGTCGGCCAGCGAATCGGGACCCTTGGCGAATGCCGCGGAGGGCCCGAGCAGCGGCGCGAGGGCGCCGCCCGCGCCGACGGCGAGCGCGACAGAAAGCGCCAGAACGAAACCCGCGTTCGTCCGCGCGACGAGGCGCGCGGCGGGCCAAAGAAACGCGGCGCCGCGGCGCATGGTCTGCAACAAACCCATAAAAGCACTCTCCTCCAGCAGGCCAACCCGCGGATTATCTCATATCCAGCGAACCAGTATCCACCTCGCCCGGAGCCGCGCAAGCTTTGCCGGAAGGCCGGAGGGTCTCCCGGAGCCTGAAAAGACCGCGGCCCGCCCGGGATCCGTCCAATTCAAGCGAGCGGAAAGGGCGTCCGAAATCCAGCAAAACTTCACTGACCCCGAAAACCGCCCGCGTCGCGGCGCGCCCGCGCTTTTCAGGCCGCGGCGGGCGCCGCTGGCAGGCCGGTCTCTTTGTCGATCGACTGCACCAGCCGCGCATGGTCGCGATCCGTCAGCGCGGCGTAGCTCATCGCGAAGGCCGCCAGCGCCTCGTCGAGGATTTCGCTTTTGCCCATATAGCCGGCGATGAGCGCCGGATCGCCCGTGCGGGCGTGCGCGCGCGCCAGCGTGCGGCCGCAGAGATTGGCGTATGCGTCGAGCGCGCGCGCCTCGATGACCTCGCCGACCGAGCCGAGCCGGCGGTTCTTGAGCTGGCGCACATAGAACTGGCGCTGGGACTCCTTGTCCTCGGTCCAGCCGAGGAAGAGATCGCTCGCCGCCTGCAGCGCGCGCTGGCCGTCGACGACGCGCAGCCCGCCCTGCGCGGCGAGATCCGGCGGCGGCGCGACGATTTTTTCGAGCACCGAATGCAGCGCCTGCTTTACCTGCAGGAACAAAGGCTCCTGATCCGCGGTCATCAACAGGCCGATCGCGCAGAACGTGCCGACGCTGCCGACGCCGACGACTTTCATCGCGATGTCGGCGAGCTCATAGCGCTGGATCAGCGCGCGCCGCTCCGGCAACAGCGTGTGCTGATACTCCGTGAACACCTGATGGGCGTGGATTTTCTGCCAATGGGTGTCGTCGGTATTGAAATGATAGATCAGCGGCGGATGATCCTCGATGCGCGAGACGCCGCCCTTCGTCGTGGCGAGGTGCGGGAAATTGTCGTCGGCGGCCAGATCCTTTTTCGACTTTATCAACAGCGATAGAAGATCCGCGCGCAGCTTGGCGTCGTCGATCAGCTTGACTTCGCGCTCGATGTCCATGCGGGCGTACCAGACTTCGAGCGGCGTCTCTTCGGCGAGTTCGCGCATGAATTCGCGGTAGGCCCGGGCGACGCTCTGGGCCATCGTTTTGGCTCGCTTGTCCGACATGCCGGCGTCGCGCGCGGCGACGGCGACGCTGGCGACCAGCCGCTTCAGATCGACGCTGAAGTCGACGCCCGGCAAGGTCTCGTCGAAATCGTTGATGTCGAACAGCATGCGGCCTTCCGGCGTGTTGAAGGCGCCGAAATTCATCAAATGACAGTCGCCGCAGGCCTGCACCGAAATGCCGAGCTTCGGCAGCCCGGCGAGGTCATAGGCCATCACCGCGGCGGCGCCGCGCAGGAAGGTGAAGGCGGATTGCGCCATGCGCTCGTAGCGGATCGGCAGCAGGTTCGGCAGCCGCTGCGGATCCGATTCAGCGAGGATCGCGACGGGATCGCGCTCCGACCCCGGCGGGCAATCCGCGTGGCTTTCGCGGGAGAGATGATCGCGCAGCGCCTTGCCGGCGCTATAGCGCGCGGCCCGCGGCGCGGAAACTCCGGGCTTTCCGTTCTCTTGCGCTTGAGACATGGGACATCCGATCTGAGCGATGTTGATCCGTCATCAAACCTTCACAAATATTCCAATTTCGAACGGATAGGAAGCGCGGCCGTCGCAGTCGCGCCGCCGCAATCGGCTCAGGACGGCCCTTTTTGCGCGGCGCTGTCGGCGGCGGGCTGCGGCGACCCAGCGGTCGCTGCGCCCTTCGCCGAGCCGAAGAACCGGAAGAAATCCGATTTGGGACTGACCACCAGGCGCGTGTCGCCCGGCTTGAAGCCGGCCTCATAGGCCTGCATCGAGCGATAGAAGGCGAAGAAATCGGGATCCTTGCCATAGGCTTCGGCGAAAATGCGGTTGCGCGCGCCGTCGCCATCGCCGCGCGTCTGATCGGCCTGGCGCTGCGCGTCGCCAAGCAGCACGACGACATCGCGGTCGGCCTCGGCCCTTGTGGTCTGCGCGGTTTCCGAGCCTTTGGCGCGATGCTCGGCCGCCTCGCGCGCTCGCTCGCTCTGCATGCGGCTGTAGACTTTTTCCGAGATCTGCGGCGGCAGGTCGGCGTGGCGGATTCGCACGTCGACGGCCTCGATGCCGAGGCGGGCGCCTTCCGCATTGACCTGATCGCGGATCTTGACCATGAGATCGGCGCGGTTGTCGCGCACGATCTGGGTCTGGGTGGCGTCGCCGAGCACGCGGCGCACCGCCGAGTTCAGAATGAAGCCGAGCTGGCTGTTGGCGCGTTCGGGCGAGCCGACCGTCTGGTAGAATTTGAGCGGATCGACGATCTTGTAGCGCAGGAAGGAATCGACATCGAGCCGGCTGCTGTCAGCGCCGAGCACTTCCTGCTTCGGCGCCTCGACGACGAGAATGCGGTTGTCGAGATAGACCACATCCTCGACGAAGGGAATCTTGAAGTGCAGCCCCGGCCTGGTGATCAGGCCGCGGCCCGGCACCGGCTCGCCGAAGCGCAGCACAAGCGCCTGTTCGGTCTGCTGCACGGTGAACGCCGAGCCCATTGCGAGGATCAAAAGCACGATGGCGCCGACGATGAGCGCGACTGCCGATGCGCCCCTCATTTCTGCGCTCCGTTTTGCGACGCGTCGGCGGCGGGCTTCTCCTGCAAGGCGCCGAGCGGCAGATAGGGCACCACGCCCTGGCCCTGCGGGTTCTGATCGAGGATCACCTTGTTGGCGCCGCCGTAGACCCGCTCCATCGTTTCGAGATACATGCGCTCGCGCGTCACGTCCGGCGCCTTTTTGTATTCGTCGTAGATCTTGCTGAACCGCGCGGCCTGACCCGTCGCCTCGGCGACGGTCTGCAGCCTGTAGCCCTCGGCCGCCTGGATGATCGCGGCGGCCTTGCCGCGCGCTTCCGGCACCACGCGGTTGGCGTAAGCCTCGGCCTCGTTGCGCAGGCGGTCCTGATCCTGTTGCGCCGCGATCACGTCCTTGAAGGCGGCGATGACCTGCTCCGGCGGATCGACCGACTGCAACTGCACCTGCAACACAAGAATGCCGGCTTTGTAGCTGTTCAGCACCTTTTGCATCAGCTCCTGCACGTCCTGCTCGATCCTGGGGCGATCGACATTGAGAATTTGCAGGATCTTGCCGCGGCCGATGACTTCGCGCATGGCGCTTTCGGCCACCGCCTTCACGGTTTCGCGCTGATTGGCGATGTTGAAGGCGTAGTCCTCCGGATGCACCGGATCGATCTGCCAGATCACGACGAACTTGACGTCGGCGATATTTTCGTCGCCGGTCAGCATCAGGCTCTCCTCCGGAACGTCGATCGACGTTACCCCGTTCTGCGAGCGCGGATCGGAACGCGTCGCGAAGCCGATGTTGATGACATTTCGATCGGTGACGGCGAGCTTCTCCACATCGCCGATCGGAGCCGGCAGATTGTAGTTGAGGCCAGGCCCGGTCTTGCCGGTATAGCGGCCGAAGATTTTGTTGAGGCCGACCTCATTCGGCCCGACCGCGTAAAATCCCGACAGCAGCCAGAAGGCGACGCCGACGAGGGCCAGAGCGAGGATGCCGCGCCCGCCGCCAAATCCGCCGCCACCGCCCGGCAGCCATTGCCTAATCCGCGCCTGCCAGCCGCGCAGCAGCTCTTCGAGATCGGGCGTCGGCGAGCTTGGCTTTTGTCCCCACGGGCCGCCGCCGGTGGGCTTCCAGGAGCCGCCGCTACCGCCATCATTGATCCACGGCATAAAACCTCGATCTGAAAATAGGAGGACCCCTTCCGGCGCACTTATAGGAGAACGGCCGCGCGAGCACAAATGCGCGCCAATGTCCGCGGCGCCGCTGCGGCGGGCGCCTTATTGACAAAGCTTGGATTTGCCGTCGCCGCCGCGGCTCTCGAGATCGACGTGCCAGTGGCTGGCGTGAAAAGCGTCGGCGCCGGGACCGAGCACGGTGTGGAAATAGCCGCAGGCTGCGGCGCGGGCGGCGCGGTCGAACGCGCGCTCGGGTTCATCGTTCATGGCGCCGACCTGATAGACGCGCCCGCCGGCGAAGGCGATGCTGGCGATGTCAATGGCGAGACCTTTCGCGTGCTCGCTCAATTTGGCGCCCGCGACGTGATCGCGCGCGCGGCAGTCGAAGCCCGGGCCCGTCTTGATCGACGCGATCGTCGCGTCGAAAGAGCCTTTAACCAGCGGCGCCAGCGCCTCCTCGACGAAACTCGCGAAGGTCGCGGCGGTTTGGCAGTCGACCGTCGGGCGATCCGGCAGTTCGATGCGTCGCCCGGCCGGCGCGGCCAGCGACAGGACGGTGACGGGCTCCGCGACGACGCAGCGCGCATCGGCCGGCGCCTCCATCTTCGCCGCTTCGAATGTCGCGCCCTGCGCTCGCAGCGCGGCGAGGCAGTCGCTCTGCGCTGCTTGGGGTGGCGCAGCCGCTTGCGGCGCGGCGACGATGGCGGCGGGGCTCATCAGGTCCAAAGGCTTCTTTGGCGGCAAGGGCGCCGCCGCGTCCTCGCGGATTTGCTGCGCCGTCGCTGGCGCCGCGGCCGGCGCATTCGCAAAGGCGGCCAGCGCCAGCGCGAGCAGGAAAACGCGCGTCTTCGCGCCGTCGCCTATGGCGCGGCGTCGTCCGGTTTCGATTTCAGGCGAGATGGCGTTTTTAATGGCGTCTTTCCCTGGCGAACTTCAATTCCGCGAGGAGGAAATGGTTCGCTGCGACGCGGCGGACTTGGCCAGCGCCGCCCCGGAAACCGCGCGGCGAGCGGCTTCGGCCGCCATCGGGCGGCATTGCTTCGTCACGGCGAAGGTTTGCGCCGGCAAAGCTCGACAAAAGTGAAAGAGGCTTCGTCGCCGGGCGCCGGCGGCGGCAGCAGCCGCGCGACTTCGATCCATTGCGCCATGTCGATCGGCGGAAAACGCACGTCGCCGGGCGGCGCAAGATCGACCTGCGTCAGATACATGCGCGCGACGCGGGCAAGCAGCGCGGCGTAGAGGTCGCCGCCGCCGGCGAGAATGATTTCATCGGCGCCCATCGCCGCCGCGCGCGCCTGCGCCTGCGCCAGAGCGTCGTCGAGATTATGGGCGACATGAATGCCGGCGCCCTGCGCGCGAAAGCCCGGTTCGCGCGTGACGATGATGGTCTCGCGTCCGGGCAGCGCGCGGCCGATCGACTGGAATGTCTTGCGGCCCATCAGCAAAGGCTTGCCCATGGTCAGCGCGCGAAAGCGCTTTAAATCGCTCGGCAGGCGCCAGGGCAGGCGCTCATCCGCGCCGATGACGCCGTTGCGGCCGATCGCCGCGACGATGGCGAGCGGCGCGGTCATGGCGCCGGTTTTCCGAGGCTCCGCAGCGCGTCGTCCTCAACGCGGCAGATGCGCCATTGATCCATGAGGCGCGCGCCAAGGCCCTTGTAGAAACGGATCGAAGGCTCGTTCCAATCGAGCACCGACCATTCGAACCGGCCAAGATTTTCCTCGACGCAGCGGCGCGCGACGCGTTTCAGCAGCGCCTTGCCAAAGCCCTGTCCGCGGAAGGCGGTCCGCACGTAAATATCTTCGAGCCAGATGCCGCAGCGGCCGCGAAAGCTCGAAAACGTGTAGAACCACAAGGCGAAGCCGACCGCCTCGCGCCCGTCCTCGGCGATATCGCAGAACGCGCGCGGCGCGGCGCCGAACAGCGCGGCGGCGATATCGCCTTCCGTCGCGAGGAGTTCATGCGAGAGATGCTCATAGGCCGCGAGCTCTGCGACGAAGGCGTGGATCAGCGCCGCGTCAGCGGGTTCGGCGGCGCGAATGCGCGGAATGGCGGAAGCCGGCTGCATCGTCTCAGAGGCTCCGTCCTGGCCGCGCGAGGAAAATCGACATGCCCGCGGCGACGATGAGGCTCGCGCCAATCAGCGTGCGCGGGCCCGGAATCTCGCCGAAGATCACAAGGCCCGACAGCAGCGCCCAGAGCAGCGCCGTATAGCCGAAAGGCGCGACGATATTGGCGGGTGCCGCCGCGAAAGCGCGGATCATGCAGAAATGGCTGGCAGCGCCGAGCGCGCCGAGAAAAATCAACAGCGCAAGATCGGCGGGCTTCGGCGGCAGCCCGACGAAAGGCAGGAAGGCGGCGCAGAGAATCGCGCCTGCGAGGGGCGTATAAAACAACGTCGTGAGCGAGGCGTCGCTCGTATGCAGCTTGCGCGTCGCGATCTGGTAAAGCGCGTTGCAAAGCGCGGCGAGGAGCGGCCAGGCCATCAGCGGCGAAAAATCGATGCCGGCCCGCCCGACGATGACCCAGACGCCGGCGAGGCCCGCGAAGACGCTGAGCCAGCCGCGCAGGCTGACTTTTTCGCGCAGCATCAAAACCGACAGCGCGGTGACCAGCACGGGCGCGATCCAGGCGACGGCCGAGAAATCGAGGAAGGGCATGACGTTCAGCGCCATCAGGCCAAACAGCGTCGTGCCGAGCAGCAGGCTGGAGCGAACCATCTGCAACGCCGGCCGGCGTGAGCGCATGAGGCCTGGGTCGCGCCAGGCGAGGAAAGCGGCGACGAGAACGAGATGAACGAGAAAGCGCGCGAAGGCGATCTCCATTGGCGGCACGGAGGCGAGCAAAATCCGCGCGGTCGAATCCTGGCCGACGAACATCAGCGTCGCGGCCAGCATCCAGAGGACGCCAGCGCGGATCGCGGCGGGCCCGTAATGGGGCAGGGCGGCGGGCATTAAGCCTGCGGCGGAGGCGGACTGGTTCATCTCGGCGGGGATTTGGCGTCGATCGGGTTGCAAGCGATTTGCAAGCTATAGCCGATCGCCGCCGCATCCGCGACCGCCCCCGGCGCGCGGCGCTCACACCGCGATCGGCGCCTTAATCGCGGGATGCGGATCGTAATTCTCAAGCGCGATGTCCTCGAAGCGGAAGTCGAAGATCGATTTGACGTCCCTGTTGAGCGCGAGCCGCGGCAGGGGGCGGGGCTCGCGCAGAAGCTGCAGGCGGGCCTGCTCCAGATGGTTGCGGTAAAGATGGGCGTCGCCGAACGTGTGCACGAAATCGCCGGGGGCGAGGCCGCAGACCTGCGCTGTCATCGCGGTCAGCAGCGCATAGCTCGCAATATTGAAGGGGACGCCGAGAAAGGCGTCGCCCGAGCGCTGATAGAGCTGCAGATCGAGGCGGCGCATCCCCGCCGCGTCGTCGCGCACATTGAACTGGAACAGGCAATGGCAGGGGGCCAGAGCCATCGCGGGAACATCGGCCGGGTTCCAGGCTGACACGATGAGACGGCGCGAAAATGGATTGTGCTTGATTTCATCGATGACGTTGGAGATCTGGTCTATGCTCCGCCCGTCGGGCGCCGCCCAGGAGCGCCATTGCCGGCCATAGACAGGGCCAAGATCGCCATTTTCGTCGGCCCATTCGTCCCAGATGCCGACGCCGCGTTCTTTGAGATAAGCGATATTGGTGTCGCCGCGCAAAAACCACAGCAATTCATGCACGATCGATTTCCAGTGAAGCTTCTTCGTCGTGACGAGAGGAAATCCCTCGCTAAGGCCGAAGCGCATCTGATGCCCGAAGATCGACAGCGTGCCGGTTCCGGTGCGGTCCTTCTTCGGCGCGCCTTCGCTGAGGATTTTGGCGAGGAGGTCGAGATAGGCCCGCAATCTGTAAATCCTTCACAGGTTCCGCGGCGCGCCGCGCGTCGTTTATGCTGCGGCGCAGCATCAGCGCATCCGCCAACGGAAAATCGGCGGCCTCGTTCGCGGAATCAAGTGCCGGGCCACAAGCCGCTGGGGATAAGCCCGGGGGCCGCGGCTGCGAAAGGCGGCGCGGCGGGCGTCGCCGTGGCCGAATTCGCGGCCGGCCTTTGTAAATCCGGCTTTCGCGCTTATATTGTTTTCGCCGCGCTCTTTGCGGCTATGGCGATAAACGGCGTCGAAATAAGCTCTTCGGACCCGGGGGCGGTACCCGGCGCCTCCACCAAAATGCGTCTTGCGGGATCGCAAAGGGCGCATTTCGGCGGGGGCGAAATAGGTTCGACGGGGAGTGTAAAGGATAGCCTTTTGCCCGGCATTGCACCGCCGTTATCGGGCTAAACCTATAGTTGCGAATGACAACTATGCTCCGGTGGCCGTTGCTGCGTAATGCGGCAATAGTACCGAAATCAAAGTCCTTGGGGGTAGCACTCTAAGGCGGGGTCAGGAGGCGCCTGGCAACAGAAGCCTCCACTTTTCCTCCCAATCCCGGCGGCGAATCATTGTGGCGAAGCCCTTTTGCCGCTTTGCCAAGTGTCCGGTTTCTTGTTTAACTCGAATCGGCGAGCGCGCGCTTGCCGTCGCGATCCTCCGAGGTTTTCATGGCTGTGGATCTGATGCGCTACGACCTGCTGGTCCAGGACGCCCTGCGCGGCGTCGTCCGCAAGGTGCTGGGCGACATGGCGCGCGACGGCCTCGTCGGCGAACATCATTTCTACATCACCTTCAAGACCCACGCGCGCGGGGTGCGCCTGTCGTCGCGCATGCGCGAACTCTACCCGGATGAAATGACCATCATCCTGCAGCATCAATTCTGGGATTTGAGCGTCACCGATCACGCCTTCGAGGTCGGGCTGTCGTTCAAGAACGTGCCCGAGATGCTGCTCATTCCCTTCGACGCCATCACGCGTTTCTCCGATCCCGCCGCCGGCTTCGACCTCGAATTCAAGCTCGATATGGAGATGGGCGAGACCGGCGCCAATGACGAAGGCGCGCCTGGCGAGACGGAGCCGTCGCCGCGCCTCGCGAGCGTCGATTCGGCGAAGCCGAAAGAGGCGCAAAGCCCGGCCGACGCCGCGCCGGACGGCGAAAGGGACAAGATCGTCTCGATCGACGCCTTTCGCAAGAAAACCTGATGGGCGAGATCGTCAATCTGCGCCGCGCGCGCAAGCAAAAAGCGCGTGGGGATTCCGACGCGACAGCCGCCGCGAACAGGGCGAAATTCGGCGCCAGCCGCGCCGCGCGTGAGGCGGCTGAAAAGCTGCTCCGGCTGGAGTCGGCGCGCCTCGATGGGCATCGGCGCGGGGCTGACGCCGCCCCGGATGGCGAGCCTTGACGCGAGCCGGCCGGACGCCGGCGCGATCGTCAAGCACTCGCTCGCCATCGCCGGTCATCGCACCAGCATCTCGCTTGAGCAAATCTTCTGGGAGCGGCTGAACGCGCTCGCCACCGAGCGCGGCGCGTCGGTCGCGGCTCTGGTCGCGGAGATCGACGCTGCGCGCGGCGCGGCCAATCTTTCGTCCGCCATCCGCGTATTCATCCTTGAGGCGGCGCTCGCGCGCGACGCTCGCTAGAAGCCGTCAATCGGCGGAATTCGGCGCCTTTTGCGCGGCGGCGGCTGCCGCCGCTTGGGCTTCGGCTTCGGCCTTGAGGCGCTCGGCCTCCCGGCGCCGCTCCGACGAAAGGCGCTGATAGAAGAACGCCCGCTCATGCGCATCGAATTCATAGGCTTCGATGCGCGCGCTTTCGCGCTCGATGGCGCGGGCGGCGAGCGCGTTGGCCAGCGCCGCGGCGTCGATCTTTTCGGCCGGGGCTGAAAGCGGTCCCTCGAAAGTGAGCGCAATCAGCGGCGCCGGCCCGCTGAACCCCTTCGGCGGCGGGCTTAAGGGGAGATCGAGCCGCTGGGTCAGGACGGCGCGGCGGAGATCGAACGAGGCCGAGAGGTTTTGGGCCGGCTTCTGCGCCTGCGCCGACGGCGTTAAATGCACAATCCCCGCGGCGATGGCGATATCGAAGGCGCCGCTGTCGAGCCTGAAATCGGCGCGCTTCAATTCGCCCGCGAGAGCCGCGGCGACGTCCTCGGCGCCGAGCTTGTGGTCGTCCTGGTCGAACGCCGCGAAGACCCGCGCGACGGCCGCCGGATCGGCGCGCGGAATGGTGAGATCGGAGATGAGCGCGCGCCCGGAGCCGGCGAGGCTGGCGGCGAGCGCGTCGGCGCTTTTGCCTGCGCCCGCGAGATCGACGGCGCCACTGATGCGTCCGCGCGCGGCGGGACCGTCGAGCGCCATATCGGCGAAGTCGAGATGGCTTTCGATCGAGACGTCGCCCCCGGACCGCCGTAGCTTGAGATCGCCGGCGAGCCGCCCGCCGGCGATGTCGCAGTTCAAACCCTCAAGATCGATGCGCCCCGGTCCGGTCGCGAGGGTCGCGCGCGCGTCTTTCGCCGCCGCGCCGGCCGGAAAGAGCGGAGCCGGAAGCGCCATGTCCTTGACGGTCAGCGCGATGCGGGCGTCGGGAAGTTCGACGGCGGCGGGAGCGAAGGCGAGATTGGACCAGAGCGAACCGGCCTTGGCCGGCTGCGGCGGGCCGAGCGCGAGCCCGAACAAAGCGAGCGCGGGCATTTGGTCGAACGCGAGCGATCCCGTCAGGCGGCGCGGCGCTTCTTTTCCATAATCGAGCGCGCCGGCGAGGGATGCGCCGGCGACGTCGGCCTTTAGGTTGGCGAGGCCAAATCCGGCTTTGGTCCAGACCAGATCGCCCGCCGCCGCGACGGGTAGTTTCGCCGCGAAATCGGAATGAACGAGGCCGGCCATGCGCAGCATGGGCGCGGCGTCGGGACTTGAAAAGCGCAAGGCGCCCCGCGCCGCGGGCGCGGTCAAATCCGTCGTCGCTTCGCCCTGAAACGAAAGGCTCGCCGCGCCGAGGCTGGCTTTGATCGTCGTCTGCGCCGCGCCGCCGAGCGGCCCATGCGCCTTTATTTCAATCTGCGCGGCGCCCGGCGGCGCGCCGGACACAGGCGCAAGGCCAAGAAGGCGCAGCAACGGCAGGCTATCCCTGGCCTGCGCCAGCGCGGAGATCGTCACGGCGCCAGCCTGATCCTGTTTGACCGTCGCCTCCATGGCGGTCGCGCCGGCCGATCCCTTTGCGGTCAGCCCCGTGATGGCGAAGGCGGCGTCTTTTTCCGCCGCGTCGGCGCTGAGGGTGAGGTCGATCGGCGTCAAGAGGCCGGCGCGGGAACGCACGAGGTCAGCCGTCTGTCCCGGCGCAAGCCTGCCAATCAGCGTCGCCAGTTCGCTGGCGCGCGGGCCGACAATTCGCGCGTCGAGATGCGCGCTTTGCTGCGAAAGGCCGCCGCTCGCGGTGACGACCGCGCCGTCCAGTCCTTCGAAGGTCAATTCGTTAAGGTCGATCCTGTCGCCCGTCTTGACGAGATCCACATTGAGCCCGCCGAGGGAAGCGGGCCGCGCGTCCGTCTGTCCGCTCCCTTGCTGATCGCTTGCTTGCCCGTCCCCTTGCCCGAGCGTCAGCGCGTTCGCATCGAGCCGCAGCGATCCATCATTGGCGCCGAAGATCCGGCTGACGAGGCTGCGCGGATCGAAATCGGCGGCCTCGCCAAGATCAAGCGCCGGCGTTGCGAGGTCGGCGTCGATGCGGCCCGGCTGCGAAGCCGACCCCAGCCGGTAGTCAAGCGTCCCCGACACATGGGAGCCGTCGATTTCGGCGACGAGATCGCGCAGCTTGATCGCGGTCGCGGCCATGCTCGTGCGGGCCGAGAGATCGATGGCATGAAACGAAACTTGCTGCGGCGCCCATTGCGGCGCGAGGGGCGCCAGCCAGTCCTTCAGCCAGCGCGCGTCGTCGGCGCTGGCCTGAACCGCGCCGTCGAAGCCAGGCTCCGCGGCGAGCTTCCATCGCCCATCGAGAAACAGCCGCGATCTGCCGGGTCCATGCGCCTCGAAGCGCAGCCACGCCGTAGGGGCGGGGAGGTTCGCCTGGGGCGCCTGCGGCGCCGCCTGCCGTTGCCCGAAGACGAGATCGGTCGAGACGTCGGTGAAGACCGCGCCGCCGAAGGTCAGGGTTTTCGCGGCGTAGCCAAGCGTCAGCGGCAGCGGCGGCAATCCGGCCGGAAGCATCGACGCGAGGCCCGCGCCTGCGTCGGCATCGGACGCGCGCCAGGCGTCGAGATCGAGCGCGTCGGAGGCGAGCGTCGCGCTGGCTTTTGGCGCCGCGGAAAAATCGAGCGACGCCACGCCTTTGGCGGCGAGCTCATGGGCCTCTTCGCCGACATGCAGTTCGAGTTCGGTGAGCGCGGCGCTTTCCGCGTCGAGCGTCAGCTGGCCGGCGGCGCGCCAGAGCGGCGCCGCGCCGCTTTCGAATTTCGCCGCGCCGGCGAAGCTCTGTTCGCCCGGCCGCAGGCTGAGCCGTCCGTCGAGCTCGATGCTTGGATGCGAAAGATTGGCGTCCGCCACGAGCTTCAGGTTCAGCCCGCCTTTGTCCATCGGGCCTGTCGCCAAACGGAAAGGCGTGCGCTGGTCGCCTTCGCCGAGCGCGCCCCTCGCCTTGAAAGGCCCAGCGAGCGATTTCGGCCTCGGCTTCGAAGTCGATGCCTTTGAGATCGAGGTGGCGATCACGCCGCGCATCGACGATGCTGACGGCGCCATGCGCGACCGCGATCTTTTCAAACCGGAAGCGGCTGGCGACGCCGGCCTCGGGCAGGGTCAGCGGCAAGCCGCCGTCCGGGGCGAGGTCAAGCGCCAGCCGCGGCGATTTAAGCCGCGCCTCGACGAAATCGATCTCGCCGCGCAGCAGCGCCGCGGGGGCGAGCTCCAGCCGCAGCTTTCTGGCGGAGAGGGCGACGGGCGCGTTCTTGGCGCCGATCTCGATATTCTCAACGACGAAATAGGGGCTTGGCAGCAGCTTAAGGTCGATGGCGCCGCGAATTTTCGCCGGCGCGCCCAGCGCCTCGGTCAGGCGCGCTTCGATCAGGCCGCGCTCGGCGCTCCAGTCGACAAGATAGGGGCCGACCAGCGCGGCGGTGAGGACGACGATCAGGGCGATGGCGAGAATGGTCAGGCTGTCGCGCAATTTTGTCTGTCTGTCTGTTGGCCGATCGTCAACTTATAGTGCATTTTGCCGGCAAGCGCCGATTTTGGGTTGCGTCGGACGTCGGCGATCGGCGCGATTGGTTGCAGCTTTTCGCTGAAGATCACGCGACCGACATTCAAAAAACTTCGGACCGACCGGAGTAGAGGTCCGCCATTGACGCATCACGCCATTGGCGTATATGGGAGGCGATTGTAGGCGCGCTCCACACCGTCATCGAGACAGAGGCTTTTCTGTCGAAGGCCGCGAAGATTATGTCCGATGACGAGCGCGCGGCGATCGTCGATATGATTGCGGCCAACCCTGCGGCTGGCGCTGTGCTCAAGGGCACGCGGGGTCTGCGCAAGTTGCGCATTCGGCTTGAGGGGCGCGGCAAGCGAGGCGGCGGCCGCGTGATCTACTGGTTCCATTCGGAGCGCTTTCCGGCGGCGCTTGTTTGGGTTTTCGCCAAGAACGAAGCCGCCGATCTGAGCAAAGACCAGGAATCGGCTCTCGTTAAGCTGGCGTCGACCTTGTTCGCGGACTTATAGGGCTGCCATGAAAGACTCGGATTTTGAGGGAATCGCCCGCGGCCTCGCTGCGGCCGCCGCGTTCATGAAGGGCGGCGCGAGCGCCGCGCGCGTCCATATTCCAACCGACGTCGACGTTGCGGCGATCCGCGCCAAAGCCGGGCTGTCCCAGCTCCGTTTCGCGGCGATCATTGGCGTATCGATCGGGACATTGCGCAATTGGGAGCAGGGGCGCCGCGTTCCGGAAGGGCCGGCTCGCGTTCTGCTCGCGATGCTGGCCAAAAACCCCCGCATCGTGGAAGAGATGCTGGCCTCCGGCTGAAGTCGACAGATTGGCGCCGAGGCCCCACATTGAGGCCTGAGGCCGCCCATGCTGGAGAGCCGGCCGAACGGGCGCATAATGGCGCCTCGCGTGATTCGGCGCAGGCCGCCGCTTGAGGCCCAACAGGAGCCGCATCGAAGTTGACCGATCCTTTTTCTCTCGCCGGCCTCGAGGCGCCGTCGCCGCAGCCGGGCGGAATCGCCGCGCGGGCGCGGGCGGCGGCAGGCGGGCGGCGCTATCTCGACGGGCTCAACGCCGAGCAGCGCGCGGCGGTCGAGGCGCTCGACGGCCCGGTGCTCGTGCTGGCCGGCGCCGGCACCGGCAAGACGCGGGTGCTGACCACCCGCATCGCGCATATCATCGCCGAGGGGCGGGCGCGGCCGTCCGAAGATTCTCGCCGTCACCTTCACCAACAAGGCGGCGCGGGAGATGAAGGACCGCGTCGCCATGCTGGCCGGCCCGGTCGCCGAGGGCATGCCCTGGCTCGGCACCTTTCACGCGATTTCGACCAAAATCCTGCGCCGCCACGCCGAACTCGTCGGCCTCAAATCGAGCTTCACCATTCTCGACACGGACGATCAGATCCGCCTGATGAAGCAGGTGCTGCAGGCCGAGAATATCGACGACAAGCGCTGGCCGGCGCGCGCGCTGGCCTATCCAGATCGACGCCTGGAAGAATCGCGGCCTCGATCCGAAGCATGTGCCGCCGGGCGAGGCGGCGGCCTTCGCCAATGGCAAGGGCGCGGCGCTTTATGCGCTCTATCAGGAGCGGCTGAAAATCCTCAACGCCGCCGATTTCGGCGATCTGCTGCTCGAATGCCTGCGCCTGCTGCGCGAAAACCCCGAGGTGCTGAAGCAGTATCAGGATCGCTTCAAATATATGCTGGTCGATGAATATCAGGACACCAACGCGATCCAATATCTGTGGCTGCGGTTGCTCGCGCAGGGGCGCCACAACGTCTGCTGCGTCGGCGACGACGATCAGTCGATCTATGGCTGGCGCGGCGCCGAGGTCGACAACATCCTGCGCTTCGAGAAGGATTTTCCAGGCGCGAAAGTCGATCCGGCTTGAGCGCAATTACCGCTCGACCGGCCATATTCTCGCCGTCGCCGCCGGCCTCATCGCGCATAATGAGGGGCGCCTCGGCAAGACCCTCTTCACCGACGACGAGGCGGGCGACGAAGCCGACCGTCGCCGGCGTCTGGGATTCAGCGAGGAGGAGGCGCGCGGCGTCGGCGAGGAGATCGAGCAACTTGCAGCGCAGGCGGCCATGCCTATGACGAATTCGCCATCCTCGTGCGCGCCTCGTTCCAGATGCGCGAATTCGAGGAGCGCTTCATCACGCTCGGGCTGCCTTATCGCGTCATCGGCGGCCCGCGCTTTTACGAGCGCGCCGAAATCCGCGATGCGCTCGCTTATCTCCGCTGCGTCGCCCAGCCCGCCGACGATCTCGCCTTCGAGCGCATCTTCAATACGCCGCAGCGCGGCCTTGGCGAGGCGACCTTGCAGCTTCTGCACGATCATGCGCGCCGCCAGCGCATTCCCCTGATGCAGGCGGCGCAATTCATGGTCGAGACCGATGAATTGAAGCCGAAGCAGCGCCAGGTGCTGCGCGGCCTTCTCAACGATTTCGCCCGCTGGACGGCGCTGATCGATCAAAAGCCGCAGGGCGAGCTGGCCGAGATGATTCTGGAAGAATCGGGCTATACCGACATGTGGCGCAAGGACCGCACGGCGGAGGCCGCGGGCCGGCTCGAAAACTTGAAGGAGCTCGTGCGCGCCGATGGAGGAGTTTCCCGACCTCGGCGCGTTCCTCGAGCATATTTCGCTGGTGATGGAGGCGGAGGGCAAGGACGTCGGCCGCGCGCGTCTCGATCATGACGCTGCACGCGGCGAAGGGCCTCGAATTCGAGACGGTGTTTCTGCCCGGCTGGGAGGAGGGGCTGTTTCCGCATCAGCGCTCGCTCGATGAATCAGGGCCGCGCCGGGCTCGAGGAGGAGCGCCGCCTCGCCTATGTCGGCCTCACCCGCGCGCGCCGCCGCGCGAAAATCTATTTCGCCACCAACCGGCGCATTCACGGGCTGTGGCAGACGACGATTCCCTCGCGTTTCGTCGATGAACTGCCGGTCGATCATGTCGAAGTGGTCGAGGCGGCGACGGGCGCCGCCTATGGCGGCTATGCGCAGTCGCGCTTCGCCAATATGGACAGTTTCGGCTCGTCCTATGGAACGCCCGGCTGGCGGCGCGCGCAGCAGCGCCAGGAACAGCACCGTGAGGAGATGCGGACGCAGGGCGCGGCGAAGTCGGCCGGCTTCGGCGGCGCGGCGCGGCGCGGTCCCATGCAGATCGAGGGCGAACTGGTGGCGCAGTCGAGCGCGCAATCCTCTTTCGCCAAAGGCGCGCGGGTGTTCCACCAGAAATTCGGCTATGGCGCGGTGGCGGCGGTCGACGGCAACAAGCTGACGGTCGATTTCGACAAGGCCGGCCGCAAGATGGTGCTGGAGAGTTTTGTGCAGGCGGGGTAGGGGCCGCCGCGGCCGCCGCCTCATCCTGAGGAGCCTGCGAAGCGGGCGTCTCGAGGGATGTACCGCCGCCCTCGCCCTTCGAGACAGCCCTTCGGGCCTCCTCAGGGTGAGGGCTTGTCCAAGGATGGCTCGCATTGGCGGTTCTCGCGTCAGCGCGGGGCAAGCAATGGCGCGTAGAGTTCCCGGTAATTTAGGGAACATCCCGATGCATGTATCGCACAGGCTCTTTCCGGCGGTCTGGACGCCGACGGCGCTGGCCCCGAAAACGCCGCCGCCGCCGGATTCGACCGAATTCGCCGCAGTCGCAGCCATCGCCGAGGATCTCGCCGACGGCCGCGATCGGTTGCGTTCCATGCGCTCGCGTCAGGCGCGCCGCGCCCGCCCGCGCAGCGAAAGCCCGGTCGCCGCCAGCGTCGCCTATTCATCGGGTTCGGCCAGATGGTCGCCGGGTTTTTGCACAACCTTCGATCTCACCACGATTGGCGCGGAGCCGGACGACGCTCCCCCCGGCGACCTGAAGGACGCCTCGAAGCCCGCCGCGCCCGAGGCCTCCGATGTCCCCCAGCCCTCCGCTGTCTCCCAGCGCTGCGACGTCCCCCAACCTTCCGACGTCCCCGATGACGAGCTTTCGCTCGACGAACTGCTCGCTCGCATCGTCGCCGCCGGCTGAGGGCGTGGCCGCCGCGCCGCCCGCCATATCCGAAAGACCGTCCGGATCCGGGACGAACCGGCGATGCTTCGGCCCTCCCGAGCTCGCCATCCGCCGGCGCACGCAAGGCGACGCCGACGCGCCGCCCGCCATATCCGAAAGACCGTCCGGATCCGGGACGAACCGGCGATGCTTCGGCCCTCCCGAGCTCGCCATCCGCCGGCGCACGCAAGGCGACGCCGACGCGCTGCTCGAACTCTTCAATGAAGAGCGGTTTCAGCACTTCGGCGCCGCCATAGAGCCCTTCTGCTCGACGGGGGATTTGCTCGCCTGGCTCGACAGCCTCGGCGCGGGCAATTTCGACATCGTCGGCGAGCTCGACGGCGGGGTCGCCGGCTACGCCCGGCTGCAGCCGTTCAGCGACCGCCAAAACCATTCGGGATGGATCTTTCTTGGGGTGCGCGAGGCGCAGCAGCGGCGCGGCGTCGGCTCGGCGCTGCTGCGGAGCCTACTCGCGACAGCCGATATTCTGGCGGGACTGCAAAGAATTCAGCTGACGGTGTTCAGCGACAATGAGGTCGCGATCCGGCTTTATCGCAGCTTCGGATTTAAAATCGAGGGGCGCCATCGGCGTTTCCTGCGGCGCGGCGATGATTTCGTCGACGCTTTCACCATGGCCCGCATTCGAGAGGACGCCGCCGTCGCGACCTCGAAAGAGGAAGCGCTGCAGCGCATTCAGGCGCTGCTCGAAATTTGATCGGCGGCGCGTCCGCGACTTACTTGGTCGGCGCGAGCGTCCCATACGGCGCGCGGTGCGCGCGCATCGCGGCGATATCGGCCCGATGCGCGAAGACGACCGCGACGCCGGCCTCGCAGGTCGCCTGGAAAGAGGCGGACATGGTTCCATCGCTATGGGCGAAGCGGCGCGCGCAGGCGTCCCGCGCCGCCTGATAGGATCTCGAGGCCGGCTCGTCGAGGGTCGGCAAAAAAACCTTTTCGCATTGCTGCACGACGATGGCGGCGAGCGCGACGTCGCCGCCCGCATTGGTGCGGCAGACGTTCATCACCTCATAGGCCTGCGCGCAGCTCGGCGCCGCCGTGACCGCCGCCGCGATGTCGGCCTGATTGGGGCTCGCGGCCGGGCATTTGGTCAGCCTGTCGGCGCGCGCCGCGCCCGGGACGAGCAGCGGGCAGACCATCAACGCCGCGCACCCCAGCGCTGCATGCGAAATTTGACGCGACGCCTGGAACATTGGATCAATTTCCCCCAACAGCGGCCTGACGCTAGATTATCTTGCCCGGGTTGAGAATTCCCTTCGGATCGAGCGTGCGTTTCAACGCGCGCATCAAATCCAGTGCGACCTCGTCCTTGACCTCGCCGAGAAGATCGCGCTTCAGCTGGCCGATGCCATGCTCGGCCGAGATCGAGCCGCCGTGGCGCGTGACGACGCCATGCACGAGAAAATTGATCTCGGCCCAGCGCGCCAGAAAAGCTTGGCGATCCGCGCCGACGGGCTGGGACACATTGTAGTGGATATTGCCGTCGCCGATATGTCCGAAGGGGACCGGCCGCGCGCCGGGCGCCGCCGCCGCGACGATGCGCCCTGCCTCTTCGATGAAGGCCGGAATGGCGGCGATCGGAACGCTGACGTCATGCTTGATCGAGCCGCCTTCGAAACGCTGCGCCTCGGATAATTCATCGCGCAGGCGCCAGAAATCGCGGCGCTGGCGCTCGGACGCCGCGACCGCCGCGTCCTCGATGAGGCCGCGCTCGGAAGCTTGCGCGAGCAGGTCGAGCAGACGCCCCGAAAGATCGGGCTCGCTATGGGCAGAGAGCTCGACCAGCGCGTACCATGGATGCCGGCCGGCGAGCGGATCGCGCGCGCCTGCCGCGTGCGCCAGCACGAAATCGAGGCCAAGGCGCGGGATCAGTTCGAAGGCGGTGATTTCGCCGCCGGCTTTATCGCGCGCGAGATCGAGCAAAGCGACGGCGTCCTTCGGGGCGGAAAGGCCGATGAAAGCGGTCGCCACCGCGCGGGGTTTGGGGAAAAGCTTCAAAACCGCCGCGGTGATGATTGCGAGCGTTCCCTCCGACCCGATGAAAAGCTGCTTCAAATCGTAGCCGGTATTGTCTTTTTTCAGCTTGGAAAGGCCGTTGAAGACGCGCCCGTCGGCGAGCACCGCCTCGATTCCGAGCACGAGATCGCGCGCCGAGCCATAGGCGATGACGCTCGCGCCGCCTGCGTTGGTGGCGAGATTGCCGCCGATGGTGCAGGAGCCTTCCGAGGCGAGCGCGAGCGGAAAGATGCGGCCGACGCGCTCGGCCTCGGCCTGCGCGTCGGCGAGGATCATGCCGGCCTCGACCGTCATCGTGCTTGAAGTGAGGTCGATCTCGCGCAGGGCGCGCAGCCGCCGCAGCGACAGCACGATCGCGCCGTCGCCGCGCGCCGGGATCTGGCCGCCGACGAGGCCCGTATTGCCGCCCTGCGGCACCACCGGCGTTCCCGTTTCGGAGCAGAGCTTGACCAGCGCGGCGACCTCCGCCGTCGAGCCCGGCTGGACGACGCAAAGCGCCTGGCCCTTGAAAAGATCGCGGGGTTCGATGAGGTAGCCGGCCATGTCGGCCGGCTGCGTCAGCACATGGGCGGATCCGACGATCGCCTCGAAGGCGGCGATGAGGTCCGCTTCGGCTGTTCGCCCGCTAAAGCTCGTCACGGAGGTCCTTCGGGGGCGCCATGGCCCGTCTTTTTGCAATCGAACGCCGGACCGCGCCGACGCCGCCGAACTCTGGCGCGGGGGCGTTCAAAGCTTGATTTCCTTCAAGGCTTCAAGCTACAGATGCGGCCTGCGTAGGAGTGTAGCTCAATTTGGTTAGAGCACCGGTCTCCAAAACCGGGGGTTGGGGGTTCGAGTCCCTCCTCTCCTGCCAAATATTTCAATAATTTGCTATTCATAGGCGCAGCATTGAGCTCTATTCGGGCATACGTTCGGGAAACGAAGATTTTACCGGGCGATAAGGCCAGCACGCCCATTTAAAACATGTTTCAGAATAACTGCCAAAGTCTCTTTCGCTCTTGCGCAGTCGCGGGCGAGCGCATTCAATCTTCGGCCTAGCCGCTGCCGACGCGCTCGATCGCTCAGCTTGAAATCGCCTTTATGGGGCGCACAATTGAGCACAACGCCTGAGCAAGACGCTCCCCGGACGATCGAACTAACCGCGACCGCGTCGGCCGCGCCCAGAGCGTCTTTGCTGTTCCTCAAAATCGAGCAAGTCGTTTATGTTGCGACAGGACTTCTACTGGCTGTAACCGCCGCATTCGCTCTGGTCAGCGCAGCGATTTCGGTCTGGGGCGACGCCGTGTCGCTCGGCGCCCCGGAAGAAACCCTCGTCAGCATCGACAGATTGCTGTTCGTGCTGATGCTCGTGGAAGTGCTGCACACCGTGCGCGTATCCGTGCGCGAAGGAACTCTCACGGCCGAGCCTTTTCTGGTCGTCGGCCTGATCGCCTCAATCCGTCGCGTGCTGGCGATCACGCTCGGCGCCTCGCACGCGACGCAGCCCGGGCACTGGACGTCAGAGAGCCAGCAGCAGTTCAACGCATCGATGCTGGAGCTCGGCGTCCTCAGCGCGCTGATCCTCGTCATGGTGTTAGCCATCTATCTGCTGCGCCGAGAGCGCGGCGGCCACCGCCGCGCTTCGTGACGGGGCGACAGCGCTTTTCTTGCTGGACTGGCGCATCTGCCTCAATGGCCACTCCATCCAGGCAGTCAGCTCCCGATCACGACTAACGCCGGGCGGGGCGCCTGGCCTTCTCGCGTCCCGGCGAGCGAAAGCGAGATCCCTTTATCTTTTGTTTAGCATGTTTGCGCTCTCAGGAATCCTGCCGGAACAAACCTCTCTCCAAATTCTTCACCGTCATGAGTGGCGCTTAATAAACCGCGCCTGAACTCTTTTGCTTAAGCCTGGAGTTTCACATGAATTCTGAAGCAGAGTCAGGAGTCGCGGATGCCGGCGGCTCCAAATCTGTGGTCCTCGTCGTCGAAGACGAGCCCATTCTGCGCGCCCTATCCGTGGCGGTTGTGGAGGTCGCCGACCTTGAGGCCGTCGAAGCCGGCAACGCCGACGAGGCCATCCAGATACTTGAAAGCAGGGCTGACATTCGAATCGTTTTCAGCGACGTCAGGATGCCCGGGTCCGTAGACGGCATTATCCTGGCGCGCATTATTCGCAGGCGCTGGCCTCATGTTCAGCTCATCCTCACCTCGGGAGAAGATGAACTGGGAATTCGATTGATTCCGGATCGCGTACGTTTTTTCACCAAGCCTTACCCGACAAATCAAGTCATCGAATCGCTACGCCTGATGGCGGCGTGAGACTGGCTTTCGCCGTCGCGAGCGACCCCGGCCTTCCGCCTGGCCCCTTTAATCCGGGTCCGTGCCGAGAATTTCATCAGGCAAAATATGCATAAAGTTTATGCAATATGCCTAATTACTGTTGCTTTTGGGGATGCGACGCGCGAAAACGGTTGTGGGGACGAGTAAGCCAAAAAGCTCGCTTCCATCAGCCTCTGGCTCACTTTCCCCGCCCAAATACCACAAACCTTGAGGTCGCCGCATCTTTTAGTGTGGCTTTTTGCCGCCTACGCCGCGATTTACTCGATACCGATCTAGGGAACTCATAAGCGCCTTACTGCCTACACGTCACGGTTGTAGCATATCCCAGCTGACAGCGGCGGCCGCGCTGGACGAGGGGTATTTGGTCTCAGCGACCTCCTTTTCGTCGTCATCCAATCAGGAGGCAGCAATGCCCGCATCTCTTACCGGCGGCCTCGTCGCCTTTGTGATTATCGGCCTGGTCATAGCCATTCCCGCCGTGCTTGACTGGCTTACGGTCGGCGACCCGAAAAAGACCGCAGGCGCAAATGGGCCAGGAAAAAGCCGCCCTTCGCGGGGGCGGCTTTGAGTTCTGCATCAGCGCGATCTCCTGCGCGCCTCGAAGTCGAAATGGTGCAGGCGTCCTTCGGCGCCCGGACCGCCTTTACGAGCAGATCGCCTTGCCGCATTTGCGGATATTGAGGATTTTCGCCTCAAGATCGGCGGAGCCGACGGCGCCGACGACGACCTCGTCGCCGACGACATAGCTCGGCGTTCCCGAGATCGCGAGGTTCTTCGCAAGGTCCATCGACCGATCGACGGCGGCCGACGGCAGCTCCGCATCCTTGACCAGCCTGTCGGCATCCGCGCCGAAATCGCGCGCGGCGGCGATCGCCTCCGCCTTGCCGACTGCGCCGTGCGAGCGGAGCAGCCTAAGGCTCAAATAAGCGCGGCTTACCCCATCGATTTGACGGCAAGGTTCTGCTTCCCTTTCCAACGCTGCTCATCGTCGCCCGACGACGCGCGTGAACTTCGATAGCGGGCCCATAAATTCCTGGCCGCGCAGCGCTTAGGGCGTTCCCGCGGCTTCGTGCCATCACCTCGACGCCCCCGCAAGCGTCAGGCCGACAGAGTCCGTTCAGCAATATTGCGCACACCGTGACGCCACGCGGTCAACGCGCATAGATCTTCACGCTATTCGCTACGCTGTCAGCGACGTGCTCCTTGGTGATGACGCCAATGACATCGCCAGCCCGCGGCACCCCGTGTCCGCGCGTGACGATCGCCATGAAGGCGTGCTTCCGCCACATCCGTTCAATGACGTCGAAGCCGATCGTGTCCTCGCCAACGACAATGAAGTCGCGGCTGGCGACATCCCCAAGGGTGACGCCGGTATGAGCGCTCTCAAGACCACGCTGCAGGCTCGTGTTGACGCGAAGGACGCCGTAGAGCCGGTCGCCTCGGGTCACAACGACGTGGTGCAGCCGACCGTCTGTTTCGTGCTCGCGCAGAAAGCTATCAAACCCATCCTCCGCCGGAAGGATCGTGACGCGAGGGTCCATGATCTCGCCGGCATGTCGCACCAAAAACATATTGGTGTGGAGCGCCTTCGGAACGGCGCGCCCGCGGCGGGCGAGCTTGAGCGTGTAAATGGTCTCTCGCGATAGCAGGTGGCGCAGGCCGACGCTGGTCGCTACGGCGAGGATCATCGGCATGACAATATCGTAGTCGCGGGTCATCTCGAAAGTCATCGTGACGGCGGTCATGACCGCGCCGGTGCCGCCGCCGACCATGGCGCCCATGCCTACCATGGCGAAAGCAGGGATGCTGAGAGGAATGGGCAGGCCCGCGGCGGAAAGCGCGGCGGCGAAGCAGCCGCCGAGCGCCGCGCCCATGAACAGAGACGGAGAGAAGATGCCGCCCGATGAGCCAGATCCAAGGCTGGTCGACGTCGCGAACGCTTTGCAAAGAAACAAGAGGCCGAGCAGCGGGCCTGTCGACGTCTGGCCGACCAGAATGCTCTCGATCGTCGCGTAACCGACGCCGTCGACATAATATTGGCCGAGCGTTCGATACAGGCCGTACATCAGAACGCCGACGAACAGCATTCCCAACATGTGGCGCGGGTATCGCCATGGAATCCAATCAAACAGGTCCTCGGCCAGATGCAGGCCGCGGATGAAGCCGGCGGCGGCTATCCCGGTGACGGCGCCAAGGATTGCGTAAAGCGCCAGGAGCGCCAACGCATTGGCGTCGGCGGTCAGAGGCTCCAACTGAGGCACGAGGAACGCCGGCTGCAAGCCAAAGAACCAACGCCCCACAAAGGTCGCCGCGCCGGTGGCGATCGCAACCGGCAGGAATGTGCTGACGCTCACCTCCGGCAACATCAGCTCAATGGTGAACATCACTCCGCCAATTGGCGTATTGAACGTCGCCGCGATGCCGGCCCCCGCGCCAGCGGCGACCAAGGCGATGCGCTGGCCTGGCGGCATGCGGATGATTTGACCCAAGGTCGATCCCAGCGCCGAACCGATCTGAATGATCGGACCCTCTCGTCCGACCGACGACCCGCTGCCGATCGCGACCGCCGAGGCCAGGGATTTCACCACGGCGACGATCGGCCGGATCACGCCTTCGCGGTAGTAAATGGCGTCCATTACCTCGGGAACGCCGTGCCCCTTCGCCTCCGGGGCAAAATTGCTGACGAGGAAGGTGACGATCACCGCGCCGATGACCGGCGCCAGGATCACGAACGCGCCCCATCGGCTCGGCGCGGTGAAAACGTTAGCGTCGTAGTGCAACGCAAAGCGTCCGGCAAAAAAGAGATTGTGGAGGACGCCGATCAGGTCGCGGAACAGGACTGCGCCCAGCCCAGTTCCGATCCCAAGTCCGAGCGCGAGGATCGAAAGATAGGCCAGGCCCAGCCGGCTATCGTCATCCTCCTTGATGGCGCCTTCGGCTGGAGAGAATGTCACGAGCGCTCCTGTTCACCACAAGCTTTGACCGGTGGGCTGGCGCGCCAGACCCTGAAATTCAAAAAAGGATTGAACCGCTTTCGTAAGCCGAACTGGCGCGTCTTGGGACGCTGCCTTAAGCACTCACGAATCCGAAGCGCGACCGCTCCGCTCTCGCGCCATGGGCCTTTTTGCCGGACGCGAACGCGGCGACGCCAAAGCCCGCCAAAGCCGAATCCCAAATAAAAGCGCCGTCTTTGCCGGGCGGGCAGGCGAGGCCGTCCACCGTCTTTTTGGAGAGCGCGGGAATGCCGAAGAACAAGTAGCCCCAACACCAGGGGGGAGGCTCGAGTCCCTCCTCTCCTGCCAGCCGCGCCGCCAGCATTCGCCCGACCCGCCCTTATGAGCAGATCGCCTTGCCGCATTTGCGGATATTGAGGATTTTCGCCTCGAGATCGGCGTAGCCGACCGCGCCGACGACGACCTCGTCGCCGACGACATAGCTCGGCGTTCCGGTGATCGCGAGGTTCTTCGCAAGGTCCATCGACTGATCGACCGCGGCCTTGACCGACGGCAGCTCCGCATCCTTGACCAGTTTGTCAGTGTCGGCGCCGAAATCGCGCGCGGCGGCGATCGCCTCCGCCTTGCCGACGGCGCCGTGCGAGCCGAGCAGCTTCTGGTGGAATTGCCAGAATTTGTCGCCCTTGAACTGAAGCGTCGCGGCGTTGGCGATTTTCGCGGCGTCCACCGAGCCCGGCGCCAGAATCGGGAGATCGCGCAAAACCACCCTGAGGTCGGGATTGTCCTTCATCAGGCGCGCGAGATCGGGGAGCGCGCGTTTGCAATAGCCGCAATTATAATCGAAGAATTCGACCAGCGTGATGGCGCCGGTCGGATTGCCGATGACCGCCTGATTGGCGCCGTTGAAAAGCGGACTGGCCGGGTCGCCGATGACCTGTTGGCGGGCCGCCGTCTCGGCCTGTTTCTCGCGTTCCTCCAGCGCCGCCGCCGTGTCGCGGAGAATCTCCGGATTTTTGAGGAGGTAGGACTTGATGATGGATTCGATCTCGGTCTTTTGAGCCGGCGAGAATTCATCTGCCCGCGCAGGCGCGAGGGCGAAAAAGGCGAAGGCGGCGAATATCGCGCCGACGCGGCCGAAAAGCGCAAGGCACCGCTTCAACATTATCCGAACTCCTCGACAGCGTTTTTGGATTGTCCCGCGCCGGCCTGACCTTAGGCCATCGCCGCGCGGTTTGGAACATGCGCATTCGACGCGCCGAAGCGCTTCGCCATCCCGCGCGGTTCGGCTCGACCTGCCGAATGCCGCGCGAGCCTCACGGAAAATACCTACCTGCCAAGGCTCGCTTTCGCGCGCTGCCACCAGCCCGACCGTTTCGGCCGCGCCGGATCTTCATGTTGCGGCGAAGAGTCGCTTTCCGTCGCTGGCTCGCTCTGCGCCGGTTCGTTCTGCGCCGGTCCATTCCGCGCCGGCTCGGAGCTTCGTATCGGCTCCGTAGCTGCAACCATCATGTGGCGCTCTTCTTCCGGGGGCTCCGTGCCGGCATGCGCGAACAGCGGACCGCTCGCGGCGTCCTCGGCCGGCGCGGCCTCCGCCACGGGCGCCGTCGCTTCAGCCTCGCCTCCAGTTACGGCGCGGCGCGGCGCGCGCGGGCGCGGCGTCCTGCGGCTGCGCCGCGGCGCAGGGCCAGCCTCGCCGTCGCCATCGGCGTCGGGGCCGGTTTCGAGAGCGGGTTCGGCGCTCGCTTCAGGCGGCGCTTCGTCTGCGGCCCCCGGCGCGGCCTCCTGCGTCTCGCGCGCTTTGGCGCCGCGGCGCGGACGCCGGCGGGCCGGCGGCGCCGGCTCTTCGGCGGCGACGGGCTCGGCCTCGACAGAATATTCGATCGAAGCTGTCACCGTCTCGATGGCGGCCGGAACGGAGTCCTCCGCGACATCGGCGTCGAACCCCGCATAAGCGTCGGACAGGTCTTCGGCATCAGGCTGCGGATTTGCGACCACAGGCTGGAGCTGCGTGATCCGCGCCATCACCTCGAGCGCGTCGTCCGGCGGCTGCGGCGCATTCGCCGCGATGCCCGACCCTTCGCGGTCGCCGCCGCGGCCGCGCCGACGCCGACGTCTGCGCCTGCGGCGGCTATCGGCCTCGGCCTCGCTTTCGCCCTCGCGTCTTTCGCCGCCCTCGTCGTGGCTATCCTCGTCCTGGGCCTCGACAGGCCCGGACGCCGCGGCTTCAATCTCCTGAATGTCGCCTGATTCAGCCGCGCTCTCGACGAAATCAACGACCGCGACGCGCGGCTCTGCGACCGGCGCGAGGGCCAGCGGCTCGTGACCGCCGGAAGCCGGTTCGCCCCGCTCCAGCGCATGGTAGACGCTGCCGATCAGGCTGTCGTCGGCGTCGATCGTCACGGCGACGCCGAAACGGCGCTCGAGGTCGCGCAGATGTGCGCGCTTCTCGTTCAGAATATAGAGCGCGACGGGCGTCCGCGTCCTGATGATGAGATCGTGGCTGGCGCTCTTGATCAGCGCGTCTTCGGCGACGCGCAGCACATGCAGCGCAATGGAGGCGGTCGAACGCAGCATGCCGGAGCCCGCGCAATGCGGGCAGATCTCGGTCGAGCCTTCGAGCACGCCGGTGCGGATGCGCTGGCGCGACATCTCCATCAGGCCGAAATGCGAAATACGGCCGACCTGAATGCGCGCCCTGTCGTTCTTCAGCGCGTCCTTGAGGCGCCGCTCGACGGCGCGATTGTTGCGGCCTTCCTCCATGTCGATGAAATCGATGACGATCAGTCCGGCGAGATCGCGCAGGCGTAGCTGCCGGGCAATTTCGTCGGCCGCTTCGAGATTGGTCCTGAGCGCGGTGTCCTCGATATTATGCTCGCGCGTCGAGCGGCCGGAGTTGACGTCGATCGCGACCAGCGCCTCGGTCTGGTTGATGACAATATAGCCGCCCGATTTCAGCGTGACCTGATTGACGAACATGGCGTCGAGCTGGGCCTCGACGCCGGACTTCGCGAAAATCGGCTGCGGGTCGCGATAGGCCTGAACGCTGCGCACATGGCTCGGCATCAGGAGGCGCATGAAGTCGCGCGCTTCGCAGAAGCCCTTGTCGCCGGCGACGACGATATCGTCGATGTCCTTGTTGTAGAGATCGCGAATGGCGCGCTTGATCAGCGAGCCTTCCTCGTAGACGAGCGTCGGCGCGGTGGATTCCAGCGTCGTCTCGCGCACCGTCTCCCACATGCGCAGGAGATATTCGAAATCGCGCTTGACCTCCGGCTTGGTGCGGCTCGCCCCGGCGGTGCGCAGGATGACGCCCATGCCTTCGGGAACCTCGAGTTCCTGGGCGATCGACTTCAGCCGCTGGCGGTCGGTCGAATCGGTGATCTTGCGGGAGATGCCGCCGCCGCGCGCGGTGTTCGGCATCAGCACGGAATAGCGGCCGGCGAGCGACAGATAGGTGGTCAGCGCCGCGCCCTTGTTGCCGCGTTCTTCCTTGACGACCTGCACCAGCAGCACCTGACGGCGCTTGATGACTTCCTGGATCTTGTACTGCCGGCGATAGCGCTGCGGGCGCGCCGGCACGTCCTCCAGCGCATCGCCGCCGAGCTGTTCGACATGCTCGTCCTCGTCCTCGGCTTCCTCGTCGGCGGGGCTGCGGCCCGGCGCGCGGGCTTGCGTGTCGCCATCCTCCGAGGCGCTCTCCGGAAACTCCGGCGCGGCGCTGGCCTCGGCGCGATCGTCGCTCTCCAGCTCATCGGGCGCGAAGGCCGGCGCTTCGTGGACTTCGGGGCGCTCGTCCCGCGCATCGTAGGCGGCGGGCGCTTCCTGCGCGAATTCGCTGTGCACGGTTGCGGAAGTTTCGGGTTCGGACGAAGCCGCGCCGGAGAATTCATCCGCCCCGCTGGCGTCCTCGCCGGCCGGGAAAGCGACGCCGAGCGGCTCCGCATCGGGCTCGCGCAGGCCTTCCTCAAAACGCCCGCCGTTGTCGTCCGCCGGCGCGAGGGCGTCCGCAGCGTCGGCCTCGGCCGTCGCGCCGCGCTCTTCGGCATCCTGCGCGCCTTCGCGCGCATCGTCCTGCGCGACCGGCTCCGATTCCGACACCGTCTCGCCGCCGGCGCTCCGCTTTTCGGCGCGGCGTCCGTCGCGGTCGCCGCGGCGGAAGCGGCGGCTGCGCCTTTGCCCGGCGTCGTCGTCATCCTCGTCGCGCTGCGCCCGCGCCTCTTCCTCGATCAGCGCCTGCCGGTCGACGACGGGGATCTGGTAGTAATCGGGATGAATTTCGGAAAACGCCAGAAAGCCGTGGCGATTGCCGCCGTAATCGACGAAGGCGGCCTGCAGCGAGGGTTCGACGCGGGTGACTTTGGCGAGATAGATATTGCCGCGCAGCTGTTTCTTGCTGGCGGCTTCGAAATCAAATTCCTCGACGCGATTGCCGCGCAGGACCACCACCCGGGTCTCTTCCGGGTGGGACGCATCGATAAGCATTTTGTTGGCCATGATAAACTCGTTCAGGCCCAACGCGCGCGAAGGCGCCTTCGCCGATCGAGGTCTCCAGATGAGGCCAAGGGGCGGAAAGCCGCCGACACGATGGCGCGTCAGGCGTTGGATGGATGGGATGGGGTGAAGCCGAAGGCGACGGGCTGAGGCCCGCTGCGAAAGGATAGTTCGAACGTTCGCCGCAGGGTCCGCCTGGACGGGCGCGGCGGTTGCGGCCGAATCCCGGCGCCGCGAAGCCTGCGTCCGGGAGGCATGCTGTTCCGGCGACGCTGACGGCGCCGGCGCGACGATGAATTCGAACGCCCGCGTCGCGCAATGCAGCAATGGCGATTTGACTGACGCTCGCTGGGCGATGCGTCGCGGCGAAATTCATAGTCCTCTTTACCTGTGCGAAACGGCTTGCGCTGCAAGACCGTCCGAAAACACTTTCCCTGCTCGCCGGGGCGGGGTCGCGGTTTAGCCAGTTGTCGCGCCGTCTTTCGACGGGCCCAGACTTTCGCAGAGCCCAAAAACCGACGCCCACGCGGGCGAAATCCAAACCGGCGACAATCGCGGCGCCGTTCGTGAAACGCCGGGGCGGCGCAAAACCACGATCCCTGCAGGTTTTCCGATGGCTCTTAAGTCCGCCGAATCTCCAGAGCAGGAAGAGAATATCCTTTCATATCGGGTTCTTCACCAGTTTGGCAAGTTTTTATGCTCGCCTGTGTCCAAGCGGCAATAGCCAGCTGCCGGCGTTAGGAGGATGATTATAGGCTGTTAACCATCGTCATCCTAAGACAGGGGGGCCGAGGTTAGCGCGCCGGGACGGGCGACCAAGCTTGGTCGCAGAGAGCTCGGGGCCGTCGAACGGCGAAGGGACATGGGATGGCTTTGAGGATCGCAGCCCTCGCGCTCATCGCCGCCGCGCTTGCGCCGGCGCCGGCGCTGCGCGCCGAGGAGGCTGCGCCGCCGGCCGCCGTCGCAGCGGAGGCCCCGCGCCCGGCCGATCCGGTCGCCGCCGCCTCGGCCGATCTCGAAGACAGCGGCGAGGCCGCCAAACTCACCTTTGAACTATCCGCGCCGGTCGATGTCGCCGCCTTCGTCCTCGCTGATCCCGATCGCGTCATCGTCGACGCGCCGCAGGTCGAGTTCCGCATCGACCCGGAGATCGGCAGGGCGCCGGCGCCGCCCGGCCATCGCGGGCGATCCGACGCGCCAGCGACGACGCTGGTCAAGGCGAAGGGCCTGATCGGCTCGTTCCGCTTCGGCCAGCTCGAAAAGGGCCGTTCGCGCATCGTCGTCGATCTCGCCGCGCCGGCCCGCATCGTCCGCGCGACCTGCGAGCCGGGCGCAGATGGCAAGAAGCCCCGCCTCGTCATCGAGCTGGCGAAGACCGACGGCGCGGGCTTCGCAGCGGAGGCGGCGCAAAATGTCCGCGCCGCTCTGGCCCGGCCGCGACAGGCGCGAATCGCCACGCAAATGGACTCCGCCGCTGGCAAGCCGATCGTCATGATCGATCCGGGACATGGCGGCATCGATCGCGGCGCGGCGGTCAACGGGCTGATCGAAAAGGATCTCGTGCTCGATTTCGCCAAGGCTCTGGCGGCGAAGCTGAAGGCGGACGGGCGCTATCAGCCGGTTCTGACGCGCGACGACGACAGCTTCATTCCGCTCGGCGAGCGCGTACAGATGGCGCGCGATCAGAAGGTCGCGCTTTTCGTCTCAATTCATGCCGATACGCTGGCCGAGGCGGCGGACGTCTCCGGCGCGACGGTCTATACCGTCTCCGATCGCGCCTCCGACGCCGAGGCCGCCCGCCTCGCCGAAAAGGAGAACGAGGCCGACTCCGCGGCCGGCATCGAAGGCGCCGAGGATTCTTCCGAGGTCTCCGACATCCTGTTCGATCTGACGCGGCGGGAGACGCGCGCCTACAGCCATGTCTTCGCGCATACCTTGCTGAATTATTGGCGGGAGGCGGGCCGGCTCAATAAAAACCCGCAGCGTTCGGCGGGTTTTCGCGTGCTGAAGGCGCCGGACGTTCCTTCCGTGTTGTTGGAGCTTGGCTATTTGTCGAATGGCAAGGACGATATCGCGCTGACCTCGCCGCAATGGCGCGAAAAAGCGGTCGGCCGCATGACGGAGGCGATCGCGGCCTTTTTCGCCGAACGCGGCGACGCGGGCAATCTCGCCGTCAAGGATCAGGCGCCGGTCGGCGCCGCCGCGTCGGCGGTCGCGGGATCGCCGCCGGATGGCGGCCAGCCGACGGGAGGGAGCGTTCAGGGCAGTTCCGCGCCCGCCGCGGGCGAATCGAAGTGAGGCTGCCGCGTTTTTTCAGGCGGTTCGTGTGCGCATCGGCACAAGCCGCTGGCGGAAAATCAAGAAAATCGTCTCATTAGAGGAATGAATCGGCGTAGGCTTCACGGCGGCTTTCGCAGGCGGGAATGAGCCTCGCCCGGAAGCGGCGCGCGAAAACGATCCGGGCGCTATTGGTTGACAAATTAATAACACAAAAGGGCCGCAGGGATGGGCCATCACGCTGGGCATATGGCGAATGCGCGCTATATCGCGAGGTGGGCGGCGTCCAGGCCGTTGGTTTATTTTGAACGCGTGATTTGAGCGGGAACGTCCGCGGCGTCCGGGCGTCCCGCGCAAAATTGATGAAAAGGCCTGTCCGCATGCGGCTTATCGCCCGTCTCTTCGGTTTTGTCTTCACCACCGCCGCGATCTTTTTCGTGGTCGGCGCCTGCGCGCTGGGACTGGTGGTCTGGAACTTCGAAAAAGATCTGCCCGATTATACGCAGCTGCAGAATTACGAACCGAAAGTGATGACGCGGGTTCACGCGGGCGACGGCTCGCTGCTCGCCGAATATGCGCGCGAACGCCGGCTCTATCTGCCGAGCGCGGCCATCCCGCCGCTGGTCAAGGACGCCTTCATTTCGGCCGAAGACAAGAACTTCTACCATCACGCCGGCGTCGACCCCGAGGGCATCCTGCGCGCGACCCTCGTGCTGGTGCAGGGCGACAAGCATGTGCAGGGCGCCTCGACCATCACGCAGCAGGTCGCCAAGAACTTCCTGCTCACCAATGAGCGCTCCTTCGAACGCAAGATCAAGGAGGCGCTGCTCGCCTTCCGCATCGAGGCGGCCTATTCGAAGGAAAAGATCCTCGAGCTTTACCTGAACGAAATCTATCTTGGCCTCGGCAATTACGGCGTCGCCGCCGCCGCGCTGAATTATTTCGACAAATCGGTCAACGAACTGACCGTCGCGCAGGCCGCCTATCTCGCGGCCCTGCCCAAGGCGCCGAACAATTATCACCCCTTCCTGAAGCGCGAGCGGGCGATCGAGCGGCGCAACTGGGTGATCGACCGCATGGTCGAGAACGGCTATGTCACGCCCGTCGACGGCGAGAAGGCGAAGCAGGAGCCGCTTGGCGTCAATCCGCGCGTGCTTTCGCCGAACGCGCTGCAGGCCGGCTTCTTCGCCGAGGAGGTGCGCCGCGAGCTGAACGACCGCTACGGCGAAAAGAAGCTCTACGAGGGCGGCCTCTCGGTCCGCACGACGCTCGATCCGAAGATGCAGCTGATGGCGCGGCGCGCGCTCGTCGATGGCCTCGTGCGCTATGACGAGGAGCATGGCTTCCGCGGGCCGATGCGCCATATCGACATCAGCCAGGACTGGGGCATCCCGCTCGCCGACATCCCGACTCTCGGCGACATCGGCACCTGGCGGCTCGCCGTCGTCACCGACGTGAGCGACACGACCGCGCGCATCGGCCTGCAGCCGGGGCGCGAGAATTCCGGCGAGGTCGTGCGCGAACGCGAAGCCGGCACGCTGACCAACGCCGGCCTGCACTGGACCCGCGCGGCCGGCGCGCGCTCCACGCTGACGCCCGGCGACGTGATCTATGTCGATGCGATCGACGGCAAGCCCGGCCAATACCGGCTGCGCCAGATCCCCGAGGTCAGCGGCGCCATCATCGCCATGGACCCCTATACCGGCCGCGTCTTCGCCATGGTCGGCGGCTTTTCCTTCGACCAGTCGGAGTTCAACCGGGCGACGCAGGCGCTGCGCCAGCCGGGCTCCTCCTTCAAGCCCTTCGTCTATGCGACGGCGCTCGACAATGGCTATACGCCGTCCTCGATCGTGCTCGACGAGCCGATCGAAATCGACCAGGGGCCGGGCCTCGGCGTCTGGCGTCCCGAGAATTTCGAAGGCAAGTCGAGCGGCCCGCATACGCTGCGCTATGGCGTCGAGCATTCGATCAACCAGATGACGGTGCGGCTCGCCCGCGACGTCGGCATGCCGCTCATCGCCGAATACGCCAAGCGCTTCGGCATCTATGACGATCTGCCGCCCTACCTCTCGATGTCGCTCGGCTCCGGCGAGACGACGCTAATGCGCATGACCACCGCCTATTCGATGCTGGCCAATGGCGGCAAGCGGATCAAGGCGACCCTGATCGATCGCATTCAGGACCGCTGGGGCCACACCCTCTACCGTCACGACGAGCGCGTCTGCGAGGGCTGCGACGCCGATAAATGGGAAAACCAGCCGGAGCCGCGCCTGATCGACAAGCGCGAGCAGGTGCTCGATCCGCTCACCGCCTATCAGATCACCTCCATCATGGAAGGCGTGATCCAGCGCGGCACCGGGCAGTCGATCAAGGAGGTCGGCAAGCATCTCGCCGGCAAGACTGGCACCACCAACGACGCCAAGGATCTCTGGTTCGTCGGCTATTCTCCCGATCTCACCGTCGGCGTCTTCATGGGCTACGACCAGCCGCGCTCGCTCGGCGATTCCGCGCAGGCGGCGCATTACACCGCGCCGATTTTCCGCGACTTCATGAAGATGTGCGCTGAAGGACAAGCCCGACGTGCCGTTCCGCGTGCCGCCGGGCATCAAGCTGATCTCGGTCGACCTCAAAAGCGGCCTGCGCTCCAGCGGCGCCGGCTCGATCCTCGAGGCGTTCAAGCCCGGCACCGCGCCGCCCGACTCCTTCGCCGCGAGCGACTCGGCGCCGCGCGCGCAGGCGGTCAATCCGGACGCCGACCGCGTCGTCGGCACCGGCACCGGCGGCCTGTACTAAAGCGGGGCGCTCCAGCAGCTCTCGGCATGCGCCGCCTGCCGCCAATTTCGGCGCCTGCCGACCCCGCCCGGTCTCCCCGTCGCGCTCGAAACGGCCGCGCGGCGGCCGGATCCGTGCCGTCGTCGGGGTCGTAATCCTCGGCTCGTCATCCCTCGGCTCGTCGCCGGTAGCAATCCGCACGACCTTGACGGCATTGCCGATCACGTCGGCGGGGCGCTTTTCGCCTTTAGGCCCGTGGGGGCATGGCTGGCTTTCACCGTGAGCAGAGTTGCGAACTTGTCACGCATGAGTTGGTCGATTTCATCGAAATTCATGGAGGCAAGGCTCCAATTGCTGTTAATTGCGTGCTCATTTATCCAAAGGATCGTGCGTGTCCCAATAGGCGCGTTTCGCGGGCAATGTTTTCGCGAACGATCTTCACGCATGAAACGGTCAAGCATGCCGCCAAAGAATATGCGCGTGGCGACGTGACAACTAACACCGTTGAAAGCTATTTCTCAGTGTTTAAGCGGGGCATGCGCGGCGTTTATCAGCATTGTTCCGAGAAGCATTTGCATAGGTATTTGGCGGAGTTTGATTTCCGCCATAACTACCGTTCCGCGCTTGGCTACACCGATCTTGATCGTACCATTGCAGCAATCAAAGGCGCCGAGGGCAAGCGGTTGACCTATCATCAACCTAGTGAGGGCTGATTTTAAATTTCAGGCCGCGCGCTTCTTGCGCTGGCGCAACCTTTGCTAACGCCGCACGGGCTCAGAGGCGGCTTTATTGTGCTCCTCAGAGGTATGCCGTTTCGTCCTTGGCGCCCGTATATCACCGCCCCGCTTCGGCACATCCTTCAGCGGCGTAGGCGCGCCAGCGAACGCGCCTTGCAATATCTTCTGCACACGTTGTTCAGTCTCAGCTTCGCTATATTGTTCGTCGTCGCGACTCTCTGGCATGGCCAAACAATCATCTGCATTTTTTGCGGATCGCACCATCTTACCAACGAACCCTATGAATAAACCTAAACGAAGAGCTTTAAAGCCCCAAGGCCGTTGCATCTTTTGCGATCGATTTGGCCTAACCAAAGAACACATTTGGGGCGACTGGGCGAGAAAACATCTGCCAGTCACTAGCTCCAAAATAGATCATTACGTCAGTCATATGCGCCCGTCTAAGCCGTGGCTAATTCTGCCGGGTAAATATCATCAGCGGAACGGCGATATAGTCAGGCAGCAATTGCGAGTCGTTTGCGGCACTTGCAACACCGGCTGGATGAGGGAGAGCCAGGAAGCTGCGCGTCCGCTTTTGATCGAACTATTACAAGGTAAATGGCCGGTCATCCAAGAAACGGAAGCTCGTCAATTGGCGGTTTGGGCTACTATAACAACAATGGTTTACGAGTTTATGGATGAAGCAACCGTCGCCGTGACAAAAGAAGAGCGGTATTCATTTTTCGAAAATAAAGCACCCCTGCCAAATTGGCAGTTTGCTATTGGACGGTATCTTGATGCTGATCCACGAAAACAAGTCGCCAACAATCACTATACTATCGGCACAGATCCAGCATCAGCCGTCGAAAAGGGTCTGGCCACAAAACCTAATATTCAGACCAGCGCCCTTCTCTTTGGGCGTTCCATTTTCTTCGTGGCCAGCAGTGCCCCCGGCGCCCCCACTCTCAATATTGAAAATCTCTTGAGAGTTCATGACTTGGCCGCTTTTTGGCCAATGAGAGACACCGTCGTCAGGCGACCAATGAAGGCTCACAATTCGACCGGCTTCAACCTCATCGGGAACTGGCTTCCGATAAGCCTTGGACTTCCCTATGGCGAAAACTGGATGCCATGGGCCTAGACGGAGCCTCGCCAGAAATTTCCGAAGAAGAGGCGCGCTCGTCGGGCCGCGCGCAGCCTGAGGCGCAAGCTGGCCCGGACGCCGGTCCAACGGATCGGCGTCTCGCGCGCCCCGCCATTTACTTCGCGCGCGGCCAACCCTATGTTCGCGCCAGCCCGCGACGCTCCCGTCGCCCCATCCCGAAAGCTGAACAATAATGCGCGCCGAAGCTGAAGCGTTGGTTCAAGCCGTCAAGCAGTCCATGGGACTGCTGAGGAGGCATCTTTGACGTCGAGACCGCCCATCGCCGGCTCGCCGAACTGAACGCCAGGGTCGAAGATCCAAATCTCTGGAACGACGCCGAGGCCGCGCAGAAAATCATGCGCGAGCGCACCGAACTCGAAGACCGGCTCGGCTCCATCGCGCGTTTCGAGAGCGAACTCGACGACGCCGCGACGCTCATTGAGCTCGCCGAGGCCGAAGAGGATCAGGCGACCGAAAAGGAAGCCATCGCGCAGCTCAAAAGCCTCAAACTCGAAGCCGAGCGGCGCCAGATCGAGGCGCTGCTGTCGGGCGAGGTCGACGCCAACGACACCTATATCGAGGTGCACGCCGGGGCGGGCGGCACCGAGAGCTGCGACTGGGCGCGCATGCTGTTTCGCATGTATGCGCGCTGGGCGGAGCGCCATAAATTCAAGGTCGAGATCATCGAGGAGACCGCCGGCGACGAGGCCGGCCTCAAATCCGGCGTGCTGCTGGTCAAGGGCCATAACGCGCATGGCTGGGCCAAGACCGAGTTCGGCGTGCATCGGCTGGTGCGCATCTCGCCGTTCGATTCCAACGCGCGCCGCCACACCAGCTTCGCCTCGGTCTGGGTCTATCCGGTCATCGACGACAAGATCGACATCGACGTCAAGGAATCGGATTGCCGCATCGACACCTATCGCTCGTCGGGCGCCGGCGGCCAGCACATCAACACCACGGATTCCGCCGTGCGCATCACGCATATTCCGTCGGGCATCGTCGTCGCCTGCCAGGGCGAGCGCTCGCAGCACAAGAACAAGGCGACCGCCTGGAACATGCTGCGCGCGCGCCTCTACGAGCAGGAGATCGAGCGCCGCGAAGCCGCCGCCAGCGCCACCGAGGCGGCCAAGACCGAGATCGGCTGGGGGCATCAGATCCGCTCCTATGTGCTGCAGCCCTATCAGCTCGTCAAAGACCTTCGCACCGGCGCGACGTCGGGAACGCCGGACGACGTGCTGGACGGCGACCTCGACGGCTTCATGGAGGCCGCGCTGGCGCAGCAAGTTTCGGGCCTCACGCCCGTGGTGGAGGATGTCGATTAAATTGGCGTCCATACCCCGTCGATTGAGGCCCTCATGACCCCCGCGAGAGAACGCATTTTCAATGTGCCGCCCGTGGTGCTCGGCCTCGTCGCCGTGCTTGTCGTCATCCAGGCGCTGCTGGGCGCGGTCTCGCCGCTGACGCAGTTCCGCATTCTCGCGCATTTCGCCTTCGTGCCGGGGCGCTTCACCTTCGCCTTCGATCCCGCCCTCGTCAACGCCGCTTTCGACGCCGCGAGCGAGCGGGATGCGCAGCTCGGGACTTTTTTTCTCGGCGACGGCCGCCCGCTCTGGTGGACGCCGCTGACCTATGCCTTTCTGCATGGCGGCTGGGCGCATGTCGGCGTCAACTGTCTCTGGCTGGTCGCTTTCGGCGCCGCCGTCGCGCGCCGCTTCGGCACGGCGCGCTTTCTCGTCTTTTGCGCCGTCTGCGCGGTCGCCGGCGCCTTGACGCATTACTTGACCCATATGGCCGATCTGCAGCCGGTCGTCGGCGCCTCGGCCGTGGTGTCGGGAACCATGGCGGCGATCGTGCGCTTCGCCTTCCAGCCGGGCGCGCCGCTCGGGGCGGGGCTCGGCTTTTCCGAGCGCGGCGCCGACCATGTCTATCGCCTGCCGGCGCTGCCGCTGCGCGAAGTGATCTCGAACCGCAACGCCATCACTTTTCTGGCTTTCTGGTTTCTCGCCAACTTCCTGTTCGGCGTGTTTCCGGCGCTGACCGGCATGGCCGACGCGACCATCGCCTGGGAGGCCCATATCGGCGGCTTTCTCGTCGGTTTTTTCGGCTTCAAATGGTTCGATCCGCCGGCGCCAGCGGGCGAGCCCGAAAAGCCGGCGCCTCCCGCCGGTCCGGTTTAGCCCATGTTCGCGCTAAAGGAGGCGGGCGGGTCGCTCGAAGAGGTCGCGCATATCATCCAGGTCGCGCTGACCCCTGTCTTTCTCCTCTCGGGCCTCGCTGGCCTGCTCAGCGTGTTCTCGACGCGCCTTGGCCGCGTCGCCGACAAGGTCGACACCTTGTCCCAAGCCATCGCGGCGGCTGACGACGCGGAGGCCGCCGAGCTGAGCGAGCAATTCGATTATCTGCGCAAGCGATCCGTCGCGCTGGACATCGCCGTGGTGCTTGGCGCGCTCGGCGGCGGCGCGACCTGCGCCGCGGTTCTGGCCCTTTTCGTGGGCTTCCTGTTCGAGATCGAGATCGCCCGTATTCTATTCCTGCTGTTTGGATCCGCGCTTCTGTTCACGCTCGCGGCGCTGGTGGCATTCGTCATTGAAATGCTTATGGCGGGGCAGGGCCTTCGCGCCAAGGTGAGGCGCTCCGGCAAGGCGCTTTCGTCCGAAGACGCCAAACGGCGCCGCGCCAGGAACCACTGGTTCTGAGCGGCCTTCGTTAGGGCGTTTGGGCAGAGAACTTAGACAACTTTGGATTGTGTTATGATTTATCGACAGTCTTAAGCTGCGGAGATGCCAGCTTCCTGAGAGCACAGCTAACGTCCTTCCAAATCTCCTTCTGTTAATAAGAAGTAACAGAACGGCCGACGCTCTAGTAGGCATATTCATATTCGGAGTCTTTTATTGTATCCCATTCATCTTCGCGGGAACGATATCTCCGACAGAATCCCGTTTCCCGACGTATCCCGCCATCATCAAGGTAAACGACTATACCAAGACAGAGGAGAACCTTTGCTCCGGCAAAAACAGCCATGGATTCTTCATCAGTTGGCGCGCTTCCGCCGTTTCCGGGAAACACTTCTCTCTGGCCGCTTTGGAGCGCATAATTAAATCTTTCAGAAAACGGCAAACTCAAATCGTTAGGAATTTTTTCCTTGTCGGGCAAAATAAGCGTGGCGCTCCGAACCTCGATAATTTTTCCGGGGGATTCTCCAATATTATGGGCAATGAATATGAACTCCACGTTTTGCCCAGCAGGTATCTCCTTTTCTCGGATCTGGAAGCTCCGCAAAATGATTTTCGGTCGATGAGTTGCGTTGAATTCGTCTCGGGCCAATTTCAAAGCGTCGTCGGTGATGCGCGCCTGTTCTCGGCTCGTCTTATTGAGCGTATAGGTAAACCAGCCGATAAAGGCAGTAGCAACTGCATTAATCGCTCCTCCATAGTAATTGAGTAATTCGCCGAGATGCCAGAATATGACCGTTGAAATGTGATAAATGGGGCAATTTTCCTGATTGGTATGGTCTTGCTTGCTGCATATATTGCCATAGACTGGCACAAAATATGAAAAACTGATCAATAGTACGAAGATGCATACAGCAAGGATCAACCACTTTGGCTTTTGCTGAGCCAACATGTTCCAATACTTTCCCCTGAGATTCTAGATTGGAGCTCTGCAGCGGACTGATCGAGGCCAATCGGAGCATGGCTCGACTCGACTTTATTAGACTTTCATGATCGACGATCAAGAGCAGATAGCATACCACCACGAGAAGATCGCTCTACAACCGAATGCTGTGAGACGGCACAAAAGCTTGTATCTTTACGAGCGCTCCTGAGGACCGACGAGAATTTTTCGGCAATCCACTCGCGAAAGCTCTCGGCCGTGTATGAGCCGTCAGCGTACAAAATAACCTCATAGACAGGACCCACGAACCGGCGGTCGCAGTGATCCAGAACCAGCAAAAATGCCTCTCCGAGTCATGCCGATGCGGCCAGGTGAAACTGGAGGCGGTCGGCCGGCCGATTCTGACCGCCTCCTGCTATTGCGCGAGTTGTCAGGAAGCCGGACGTCGCTTCGAGCAACTGCCTTCCGCGCCACCCGTCCTCAATCCCGACGGTGGAACGGACTACGTCCTATATCGAAAGGATCGCGTGCAATGCGTGACGGGGCAGGAGCATCTTGAAGAGCGCCGGCTCAAGCTTCAGTCTCCGACCCGGCGGGTCGTCGCCACATGTTGCAATTCGGCAATGTTCCTCGACTTCACCAAGGGACATTGGCTGGCGATGTACCGGAACCGCTTTGCGGCAGGCGCGCCGCCCGTTGAAATGCGGGTCATGACGCAAGAGCGACGAGACGGCGTCGCTCTTGCCGATGACTTGCCGAATTATGATGGTCGCTCCGGCAAGTTCATGTTGAGGCTTATCGGCGCCTGGATCGCGATGGGTCTCCGCAGGCCAGAAATCAGCTTGGGAAAGACGGGCCGCGAGTTCGCGCTGACCACTTGCCGTGGGCGCAACTTCGCGCCGATACGATGATGCATGGCCGAATCTGGCCCATCGCGTCATTTCGCGGCAACGCAATGTTTCGGTCGCTTGCGGAGCGAAGCGGACACTGAGCCGAATTTATGAGTGCGCGGCCTGGTTCGTATAGACCCTAGCTTAGGGGAAGAACGGAATCTGAAGATTGAAGGTGTGCGAGACCATGACGCCGCCGGTGAACTCGTTGAGCGAGCCGAGGTTGTTGGGGATCGGGCTCGCCGCCGCATTGCTGACCAGACGGTTGTAGCCGCCAAACAGCGTCGCGCTCCAGGTCGGCATGAAATCATATTTGATCGAGCCGAAGCCGCCGACCGAAGCGAGGCCGCCCTGGGCGTCAAACGGCGTCACCCGGCCATTGATGAAGGCTTCGGACGGGGTCACCGAGAAATAGGCCCGCATATATTGCGTGTCGCCGAACTGAAGGCGCGGGCCGATCGCGAAGGTGAAGGCGCCCATCTCTGCACCCCGTCGAGCTCGATGTTGGCGTCGAGCCCGTCATGGCCGCTGACCGCCTGACGCACCTCGCCGCGAATGCGGAAATGCTCGGCCAGCCAGAGTTCGCCGAAGATGCCAAGCTCGACCGACCAGCCGACGTTGGGCAACCCCCAGAAGGAGCCGTTGCCATTGCTGAGGCCGCGCTGGCCGAGCACGCGCCCGACCGGACCGGCCTTGATCCAGCCGTAGTCGAGCAACGGAATGCCGAAGCCATCGTCGGGCGAGCTGAACGGGATCGGGTCGCCGGGCCGGCGCACGTCGAGGATGCCGGTGGGCAGTATGGTGACGGCTCGCGCGCCCGGGAAGGCGGGCGCGACCTCTGGCCCGACGCCGATGGTGACCTGCCAGCCCGGCGGCGGCACGGGGGCAGGCGGCGTCAAATCCGCGGCTAAGGCGGTTGAGGCTGTGGCGGAGAGAAGGCCAATCAGCGCCAGTCGTTGAAAATTGGACAAAAGGCGCCCCTCGATTTGGAATGCATCGCAAAGCCACTATGATGCAACGGCCGGTCCGCCACGAGTGCAGATCGGCAACACTCGCTGAAGATCGTACAAGGATGCCGATGGGACCGCGACGGGACCTCGATGAGGCGATGAAGCTGGCGTCGAACATCGGCCGGTCGGCGGCGCGCGGGACCATCCGCGCCTATCAGCTGACGTTTTCGGCGCTGGCGGGGGGCGAGTGCCGGCATCTGCCGACCTGCTCGGCCTATATGGATGAGGCGATCGCCCGGCATGGGCTGTGGGCCGGCGGCTTTATGGGGCTGGCGCGCCTTTGCCGCTGTCAGCCTTTCGGCACGGCCGGGTTCGATCCGGTGCCGCGCGACCTGCCGGCTGACGCCAATTGGCTGCGGCCGTGGCGCTATGGCCGCTGGCGCGGCCCGTTGCCGGAGCTGGAATTGCTGGATTCCGGGCTGGAATTGCTGGATTCTATAGGCTCTGGCGGCCCCGTCAGCGCAGCCGATCTCCGAGACGCAGCTGGACCAGGGTGAGCGCGACGGCGCAGGCGTTGGAGACGTTGAGGCTCTTGATCGGGCCCGCCATATCGAGCCGCGCCACGAGGTCGCAATTCTCGCGAGTGAGGCGGCGCAGCCCCTTGCCCTCGCCGCCAAGAATGAGCGCGAGCGGGCGGGTCAGCGGCGCGGCGTCGAGCGGAATTTCGCCCGCCGAATCGAGGCCGACGCGCAAATATCCCATATCGCTCAAGGTCTTAAGAGCGCGGGCGAGGTTGACGACATGGATGATGGGGGCGTGCTCAAGGCCGCCCGAGGCGGCCTTGGCCAGCGCGCCGGTCATCTCGGGCGCGTGGCGCTCCGTCATCACCACGGCGTCGACGCGGAAGGCGGCGGCGGTGCGCAGGATCGCGCCGACATTATGCGGATCGGTGATCTGGTCGAGCACCAGGACGACGCCGCTCGCCGGCGCGATGTCGGCCAGATCCAGCGATTCCAGCGGCCGCGCCTCCAGCAAAACCCCCTGATGCACCGCCTCGATTCCGAGCCGGCGGGACAGCGCGGAAACCTCGACAATACAAGGGGATAGGCCCGCGCCCGCGATGTCCGCGGCGAGCTTTTCCGCCGCCGCGGGGGTCGCGAAAATATCGAGCAGACGGCGTTTGCCGCCGCGCAAGGCCTCGCGGACGGCATGAAAGCCATAAAGCGCGACAAGGTCCGGGGAGGGGCGTCGGAAGGTGGGCGCATCGCCCGGCGCGCTTGCGGGCGTTCCGGGCGGCGGCGGGTTCGACGCGGCGTGGAGACGATATGCGGCTTCCGACTCGCGCGCCGCTTTCGATTCGGGTTGCTGCGGCTTATGGAGCGCGCGCCCGGCCCATTTGGCGCCGGGCGCCTTTTTGCGATCGCGGGTCACGCCGGGCCTCTCGGGCGAATTGTCAGGAAATGCCAGGAACTTTGCGGGATCGCCCCTGTCCTGTCATGGTCCCGACCCTGGCGCAATCGACGCATTGAGGCGCCGCCGCCGGCGGCGGAGATTTTCGGTTGACAGGGGCAGGCCCCATTCGCATAAGCGCGTTCACGAAAGTCCTGACGACGGGACCTTTGGGGGAGTGTCCCGAGCGGCAAAGGGGGCGGACTGTAAATCCGCTGGCTACGCCTTCGTAGGTTCGAGTCCTACCTCCCCCACCACTCCTATTTGCGGCTTGGCCGGTAGCCGGTCACTGTCATCAGCCATTGGACTGCCGCGGGAAACAGCGCATGCTGCAGGTAAATCGCCTTCATCATGAAGGGGATGACGATCAGGCGTTTGTTCCTCCGCACGCCGGCCACAATCGCGTCGGCGACTTGTTCAGGTTTTAGCACAGGAATCAGTTTGGCGATTTTTGGTATTCGGTCGCGGCTGCCAGGGTTGTGGAGCCAATAGGTCGATTCGATTTGGCCGCTTTCGTACAAGCTCACTCCGACGCCGCTACCGTATAGATCGGCTCGCAACGCCTCGGTAAGGCCGCGCATCGCCCATCGCGCGGCAAGATAAGCGGTCGCGCCGGGCCAAACGAAGCGCGAACCAGACGAACTGATGTTGACGATGCTTCCGCTGCCACGCAGGCGCATCGCTGGCAGGAATGCCTGCGTCAGCCAAGCGGCGGCGAAATAGGGAAGCGCCATCATATCCTGAATTTCTTTTGGCGTGGTGTCATCGAGGAACTTCCACTGCCCGACGCCGGCGTTATTAATAAGGATTCCGGGCGCGCCGCTTTCATCCAAAATGCGCTGTGCGACCGCCGCGATTTGATCGGGGTCGGATAAATCAACTGAATAAACGCGGGCCTTGCCGCCGGCCGCCGCTATGTCGGCCGCCACTTTGTTCAGGGCGTCTTCGTGACGGGCGAGCAGTAGAACCTCGGACGCGCCGGCCAGCGCCATCGCCTTGGCGATTGCGGCGCCTATGCCGCTTGATGCGCCCGTGACAAGAACCGTATTGCCCCGGATCTCCATCGCTTCTTCCTCGATTGGCTTGTCGCTTTTGGCGCGCCGACGCGTGGACCAGCCTATTCGAGATAGCCGTATTTCGAATAGTATTTCTTGTAATAATGATTGCCGTGGTAGCGCTCGTAGCGGCTCTGGGCGACCATATCGACCTTGGTCAGAACGACGCCGAGCAGGCGGTCGTAAACGCCCTGCGCCTCGGAGAGCCCGCGCTCGACGACGTCGATCCGGGTCTTGCCCCATTCGATCGCATAGACATAGGTGTCGATGACGTGGCCTGTCGTGCGGACGTCGACGATCGGCGCGACGGGAGAGAGATCGACGATGATGTAGTCGTATTTCGCGCGGAGGCCGTCGACGAGGTTCTTCATCGCGGCAGACGCCAGAATCTCGTTGGTGTGCGGAAGTTTCGAGGTCGCGCCGGCGGGCAGGAAGTCCAATCGGCTCCCCGGCAGGGTAATGATCGACGAGTTGAGCGAGACATTGCCGATGACGACGTCGATAAGCCCGGTCGCGTCGGGCGCAAGCCAGCGCGACAGAGAGGGGCTTCGAAGGTCGCCGTCGAGCAGAAGCACCCGGCCGCCCGCGTCGGCGATGAGATGCGCGAGGTTGGCGGCGAGCGTCGATTTGCCTTCGTTGGGCAAGGTGGACGTCAGGCCGATGACCTTGTGCGATTTGAGGGCGCCGTTCAGATCAGCGGCGATTTTCACCGACCGAACGGCCTCGGCGTAACGGGAGAAGGGCGCATCCACCACGTTTCGAAGGAAGGCGAGCGACTTCGCCGCTTTCGCCTCGCCTGAGGCCTCGCCGCCCTCCTTGGAGGGCGCGCTCTTCAGCACCGGCGCCATCGCCAGGCAATTGACGTGCAGCGTATTTTCGATCTGATCGCTGGTGCGGAACACTCCGTCGGAGGCCTCGCGCAGATAGGCGAGGGCGAAGCTCAGCAGGCCGCCGCCAAACAGCGCGAGCGCCAGCGTCAGCGTTGTTTTCGGCGAACTCTTGCCCGCGGGCGGGAAAGCGGGGCTGATCATCCGCGTTTCGCTGATCGGAATCGCGTCCTGCTGCTGCACCGTCTCCATGTAGCGTTGCAGGAAGTGATCATAGAGCGCGTGCGCGGTTTCGGAATTGCTGGTCAATTCACGCAGCTGCACCTGCGCCTGCCCTGAGGTCTGCGACTGGGTGACGGCGTTGGCGAGGCTGCTCCTGAGGCTTTGCTCGCGTGCGCGGGCGATTTCGTAGTCGCTCTCGTAGCTCGCCTGAATCTTGCGCATCTGGTCGGTGATGCTGTGCTTGATCTCCTGCATTTGCGTGCGCAAATTGACGGTCGCGAGATGGTTTTCACCGTAGCGCTGAGCGAAGATCGCTTCCCGCTGCGCGAGCTCAAGATATTGCTGGCGAAGTTTGACGATGACCTCGCTGGTCAGAGCGTCGGTGACCGAGGCGTCGGGGACATCCTGCGCCATCACCTCATTGATGCGATCGAGACGGGCTTTCGCCTCGGCCGTGGCCGCGCTCGCGAGAATGAGCTGACTGTTGACCTCCGACAATTGCTGGTCGTTGATGAGCCTGCCTTCGCCTGCGCCGCCGGCGGCGCCCGCACCGGCCGGACCCGTATCGACGATATTGTGCTCCTTCTTGAATTCGACCACGGCGCGCTCGGCGGCGGCGGCCTGCGTGCGCAACTCATTGATGCGATCGAGCAGCCATACGCCCGCGCGTTTGGCCGCCTGATATTTGGCGTCCAGCTCTTCGTCGACGAAAGCCTCGACCACCGTGTTCGCGATCAGCGCGGATTTCTCGGGGTTCAGCGACGTATAGGAAATGTCGATGACATAGGTTAGCCCTTCGCGGCTGATGGACAGGCCGTCGTGGAACTTGCCGAGGGCGATCTGATCGCGCTGTTCCTGGGTCAGCTCCTTTGCAGGCTCCTGCGGAAACAGGAAGCTGAACAGGCCCTTCGACGCCTTGCTGGGCGGCGGAACGAATTCGGGGTCGTCGCCGAGATGCAATTTACGGATGACGGCCAGGGCGACGTTGTCCGACTTCAGCATCTCGACCTGGGTTTGCACCGTGGATGCGTCGATCTGGGCGTCGCCGAGGACCGACTCCTTGTCGAGCACCTGAACCTTGTGCGTATCGATGACCATGGCGCCGGAGGCAGTGTATTTCGGCGGCGTATTGACGAGATAGAGGATCGCCAGGGCCAAACTGCATAGAATGATTACCGAAACGATCGGAAGCTGACGCCGGACGATGCGCACCGTATCCTGAAGGGCCTCGATCAAGGGCCCGACGATCTTTGGCGCATCCTGTCCGGGGAGAGAAGCTCGTTTGTTGATTTGCAGCATCGTTGTCAACTCGCTGTCGGCCTGATCGAATGACTGTTTTTGACGGTCGCAAATACGCGATTATGTGCTCTGTCGCATGTTGCAGACATCGCCTTGACGGGCGCTGACGCGGGGCGTCGAAATCGACCGTCAGGACCCTGCCTGCGTTTTTGAACGCCCTTGGACAATTTTTGCAACGCACAACTGCCGCTGCGCCCTGCCGCGCGTCTGAGCGATATCGCACACAGACGCCGGGGCATTGCGACTTAGCGAATTGTCTCCCAAGCAAAGCGGCTCAATTTTTTATCGCGCCATCCTTGAAACGTAACAGACAGATCGTAGAATTGCAATTGAAATAGAAGCAGCCATAACAGGCAAGAATCTCATCATTCATTAAATAATAAACCCAGACTTTCTGATTGCCGGATTAATATATTTTGGAAATTCGGCCGCAACCCCAGCCTAATATTCGGTTATCTTCGACGCTCTTGATCAGCGCTGTTTGAAATTGGCCACCGATAGCCGCCTTGGCGATTCCGGCGGAATATAGCTGAATATACTGGCGCCATTTGAAGTCGCCTCATGCGCCCGGATTTCGCCTGGCGATGAAGCAAGCAAGAAAGAAGCCATCCTCTTGCTCCTTGCAGCGCGCCGCGCGCGGAAGGCCCGCGCAGATTGCGCCGACTTATTGCGCTTCGCGCTCTATTCTCGCCTCTCCGAGGCGCGCGGCGCTCCACGATCCGCCGCATTGAAGCGTCGCCGAGGTCCATGTGCCTGACCCGGTCCTTCCGTCCACCTTTCCGGCGACATTGGCGATCTGTTCATCGCGCCGAAATGCAAGCGAGACGGCGCCATTTGCATTGATTTGCCCGGAGGCCTGCATGAATCCGTCCGGGGGCGAGGTGATGTGACCCTCGGCGACGCTGATAGTCCAGTGGTAGACGCGGTCGCAAGCTCCGCGCAGGGTGAGAATTTCAACGGCGTAGACGCCATCATGGCTGGTCAAGGCGATGGGGCGCGGTTGCTCGGACGCGTCGGAGGCTGTCGATCCGCCAACGCAGGCGGCGAAGGCGGCCGCAAATAGGGCTTGGCGGCGGACAAGGTTCATTTTTCACTTTCCTTTCGATTGTGGTTAGAAATCGCAGATTTTTCGGCAAAGGCCAAGCGTAGCGGCGCCGGCGCGACGCAAGATCGCCGGAATTGTCGCTGTGATCGCCGCGCCGTCGCTGTCTCGCGGGTGCGCTCAAAAGAGCCAAATTGCCTGGCCCGCGCCAGGTCAAGTTTTAAGAAAAGTTATTTATATTAACTGTTTGCGGCGATATGCCGAAGTTATACTTTACCGACGACGAATCGCGAACCGGGCGGATATCGCGGCTATTTGATGCGCCCGACCGGGTCGTGCGGCGGCAGGGGCGTCGGGCGGCGATCCTCGCCAAGCGCGACAAAGGTGAAGACGGCCTCCGTCACCTTGTTCATCGCCTCCTCTTCGCGATGGCGGCGCCAGGCTGCGACCCTGATCCGCATCGACGTGCGGCCCTCGCTCAAAAGGCCGGCATAAAGACTGACCTCGTCGCCGACGTGAACCGGGCTCAGAAAAGTCATTCCCTCGACCATTACCGTCGCGCAGCGGGTCCGCGCGCGCCGCGCGGCGACGCTGCCCGCGGCGAGATCCATCTGCGACATCAGCCAGCCGCCAAAAATATCGCCGGCAGGGTTGGTGTCGGCCGGCATGGCGACGGCGCGGATTACCGGGGTTTCCTCCGGCGCGCCGCGATCGAGAGCGTCCGCGCGCTCATTGGCCTTGCCTGTGGTCATGGTTTTGACGCCTCAAATTTGGCAGGATGCGGCATAAAGTCATTGTCCGCAGGTGGGGTTCGGCGTCAATGGCATCGATATCGCTTTCCATGCAATTGCGAGCCAATCGGCTGCCATAACGCGGCGCGGCGCTCGCTGCGCTGAGCGGCCTCGCTAATAGCATAGAGACCCGGCTCTCAGGCTCGCCGGCGGCGGTTATGGAAGGCGATTATCGTGAACGACGTCAAAAATTCCACCTTGCGCCTTTTGGTCTTCCCGGATTTGTGGGGGATAAATCCCAGTCCGTTCTGTCTGAAGACGCAGACCTATTGCCGGCTGGCCGGCATTGCGGCGACGAGCGTTCCGGCCATGCCGTTCCGGGTTCAACGACGGAAACTGCCTTTTCTCGAAGATGGCGAAGAGGGCGTTCCCGATAGCGGTCTAATCATCGAATATTTGAAGCGCAGGTTCGGCGACCCGCTCGACCGCGAGCTCGATGCGAGGCAGGTCGCGCTGGGGAATCTTATCCGCCGGACCTGCGAGCAGAGCCTCTATTTTGTCCTGCTCTATTCGCGCTGGATCGATCCAGTCGGCTGGCGAACGTTCAAGCCGGCGTTCTTCCAGGGGCTGCCGTTTTTCTCGCGCGATTTGGTGGCGTATCTGGCCCAGACCGAAATCGGGCGCGTGCTGTATAAACAGGGCTACGGCCGATATGAGCGAAACGAAATCTATGCGATCGGCGCCGCCGATCTCGACGCGATCGCGGTCATGATCGCCGAGCAGGCCTACGCCGTCAGCGATGCGCCGACTTCGTTCGATGCGTCGCTCTACGGCGTCCTCGCGAATATCCTGGCGCCGCCCGTTGAAACCGAACTGAAGCGTCGGGCGCGACGGCATCTGGAGCTTGGCGCTTACGTCGAACGCATGAAATCGGCGCTTTCTAAAGCGCGTGGGCGATGACGAGGCCGATGCCGACGCCGGCCAGCGCGGCGGCGACGCCGATCGCCACGGTCTGCGCGACTGTCCGCGCGACCGGCCGGCCTCCGACCTTGGCGCGGCCGATTCCGAGGCAGACCAGCAGCAGCATGGTGATCGCGGTCGAGGCCCAGCGCGCCAATGGAACGGGCATCAGGGCGAAGGGAACGATCGGGATCGCGGCCGAGACGAAATCGGCGAGCAGCATCCAGAGCGCTTGGGCGAGCGGGCTTTCGGTCGTCTGCGCCGAGGCGGTCGGGGCCGTCATCGCGGATGCGACGCCGCGCAGCAGGACCGGCTTCGAGCGGATCAGATCCACGACGGGCGCGCTCTCGCCGCCTCCAAGGCCTGCATCCCTGAGGCGGGCGGCGACGCGATCGACGACCGCCTGCGGGTCTCGCTCGATTTCCGCGTTGAGCCGCGCGCTGAAGCCGCGCGCTTCGTCGATGTCGGTTTGGACCTCGAGATAGGTTCCGGCCATCATCGAGACGGCCGCCGCGCAGGCCCCTGACGCGCCGGCGATCAGGACGGTCGCGTTGTCGTTGGTGGTGGCGGCGACGCCGAGCACCAGGCCAAAGATCGAGACGGTGCCGTCTTCCATGCCGAAGACGATGTCGCCGGCGCTCGCCAGGAGCGATTTCTTCAGTCGTTCGAGGAGGGATGGATCGGCCAAGCGGAGTCTCCTGAGGCTAGGCGCTTTCTTTGCAGGGTCGTCATGCCGAGGTCCGCTCGGACTGGTCCTCGGCGAGCCCCGACTTTCGGCAGCATAGCCTCCGGTTCCCGCTTCGTCCCGCGTCAATCGACGAGATCGAGAAACGAGCGTCCCTCGCGATCCTCGGTCTCGACGATCCAGAGATCGGGGTCGAATTTGATCTGCCTTGCGATTTTCGATTCGGCTTCGGCGGGATCGATCCAGGGGCCGGCATGCAGCCGGACAAAGAGGCGTTCGCCATTTTCATGCGCTTCGCTCTGCGGCGCCGGGCCGTAAAGGGCGGCGGCGCCGTCGAGACGATCGACTTTGACGAAAATCGCGCCGGCCTCCGCCGCGCCGCGCCGGCGCAGCACAGCGCTCGCGCCCGCAAGCGCGCAGCGGCGCAGATAGGCGGAAACCCAGAAATCGGCGCGCAGCCTCATATGATTGTCCTGGCTGGCGCGTCACGGCCGCGCAAAATGACTTTGCCGGATTTCGCCGCCAGATGTATTTGATTGGCGCGCTCATCGCCAGACCCGCGCGACGCGCATCTTTTCTCGGGAGAGCAGGAACACTTCATGGCAGCGCTCGAAGCGGTCCTCGGCAGGATCGACGCCAATCTCGACTCCGCTCTCGCCCGGCTGTTCCAGCTGATCGAAATCAAATCTGTTTCGACCGATCCCGCCTCCGCCGGCGATTGCAAGCGCGCGGCCGAATGGCTGGCGGAGGAATTGAGCTCGCTCGGCTTTGAGGCCTCGGTGCGTCCGACCGCCGGTCATCCAATGGTCGTCGCGCACGCCAAGGCGGCGCGGCCCGACGTGCCGCATCTTCTGTTCTATGGACATTACGACGTGCAGCCGGCCGATCCGCTCGATCTTTGGGAGACGCCCCCCTTCGAGCCGCGCATCGTCGAGGCGCCGACGGGTCGACGCATCGTCGGACGCGGCGTCGCCGACGACAAGGGGCAGCTCATGACTTTCGTCGAGGCGGTGCGCGCCTTTCGGGAATCGGGCGAACTGCCGTGCCGGATCACCATTCTGATCGAGGGCGAGGAGGAAACCGGCTCGCCGTCGCTGCCGGCTTTCCTCGCCGCCAACAAAAAGGAGCTCGAAGCCGATCTCGCGCTCGTCTGCGACACTGGCATGTGGGACCGCGCGACGCCCGCCATCACCACCATGCTGCGCGGCCTCGCGCTGGAGGAGGTCATCATTCATGGTGCCGACCGCGATCTGCATTCGGGCATTTTCGGCGGCGCAGCGGTCAATCCCATCCATGTGCTTGCGCGCATAATTGCGAGCCTCCGCAACGCCGAAGGGCGCGTGACCTTGCCGGGCTTTTATGACGGCGTTTCCGAATTGCCGCAGGATGTCGCCGAGCAATGGCGCAACCTCGAATTCAGCGAGGCGGATTTTCTCGGCGCGGTCGGGCTCTCCATTCCCGCCGGAGAACACGGCCGCAGCGTGCTTGAGATGGTGTGGTCGCGCCCGACATTCGACGTCAACGGAATCATCGGCGGCTATACGGCGAAAGGCTCGAAGACCGTGCTGCCGGCGCAGGCCAGCGCCAAATTCTCGTTCCGGCTCGTTGGCGATCAGGATCCGGCCAAAATCGCCGAGAGCCTGCGCGCTTATGTCCGCAAAAGCCTTCCCGGCGATTGCCGCGCCGAATTCATCTCCCATGGCGGTTCGCGTGCGTTGCAGCTGCCGTTCAGCTCGGAATCCCTGTCGCGCGCGAGCCGGGCGCTGCAGGCCGAATGGGGCGTCGAGCCGGTGCTCGCGGGCTGCGGCGGATCAATCCCGATCGTCGGCAATTTCAAGACCGACCTTGACATGGACACGCTGATGATCGGCTTCGGTCTCGATGACGATCGCGTCCATTCGCCGAACGAGAAATATGAATTGAGTTCTTTTCATAAGGGCGCCCGCAGCTGGGCGCGGGTGTTGCATGCGCTGTCGCTGTGACGCGCTTCGCCTCACCAGCCGTAAGGCGGCTCCGACGACTTGGCGCTGGCGGCCGTGGACTGGCGCAGCCTGATGCCGGCGAGGTGGAGGCCCGCGAGCAGCGCTAGGACATAGATGAGCGCGCCGCCCGAGCCGAGTAGGAGCAGCTCCGCCACATGATTGAAGCGCCCGGAATGCGCCGTGAGGCGCTGCGCCGGACCGGCCGCCAGAAGCGCGAAGAAAGCCAACGCGCAGGATGCGATCGAGACGCAGGTCGCGGTCTTCCAAAGGACGAGATCGGGCTTCATCGAGCCGCGCCTGATGGCGAAAACAGCGAGCAGAACGAGGTTGATCCAGGCGCCGAAGGCGGTGGCGCTGGCGAGGCCCGGCGCGCCGAAAGGTTTGAACAGGATAAGCTTCAGCCCGACGTTGAAGGCGACCGCCGTCAGCGAGATGATCATTGGCGTTCTTGTGTCGCCTTCGGCTTGAAAGCTCGCCACGGCCGAGCGCAGCAGAACGATGGCGATGATGCCGAACCCATAGGCCGACAGCACGGCGGCCGAAGCGTCGGCGTCGTTAAGGGTGAAGGCGCCGCGCGCGAAAACGCCGCGCATGATGAATTCCGGGATCATGATGAAGGCGACGAAGAAAGGCGCGGTCAGCGCCAGCGACAACGCCATGGTGCGGTTCTGGGCGTGCAGCGCGCCTCCGGGATCGCCGGCGGCGAGAAAGCGGCTCATGCGCGGCAGCAGCACCGTGCCAGCGGCGATGCCAATGACGCCGAGCGGAAGCTGATAGATGCGGTCGGCGTAATAGATCGAAGAGGGTCCGCCCGTCGGCAGCATCGAGCCGATGATGGTGTCGGTGAAAAGCGCGATCTGAACGCCGGCTGAACCGATCACGGCGGGTCCCAGCGTCGTGAGGAAGCGGCGCACGTTCGGCGTCATCGCCGGCCAGGCGAAACGTTCCAGGATGCCGGCGCGCCAGGCCGCGAAGGAGGTCAGCGCGAGCTGCAGAATGCCCGAGACGGTGAGGCCCCAGCTCGCCGCCGCGGCGGCGTTGCGAAACAGGAAGGCGATGCCGAGAAAGCCGATCATGACGACGTTCATGACCACCGAGGTGAACGCGGCGGCGCCGAAAAGGCCATGCGCGTTCAAGGCCCCCGATTGCAGCGTCACCAGGGTCATCAGCAGAAGATAGGGGAAGGTGATGCGGGTCAGCGTCACCGTCAGCGCGAACTTCTCGGGGTTTTGGCGGAAGCCCGGCGCGAGCAGGTCGATAAGGGTCGGCGTGAAGGCGAGGGCGAGGGCGAGAAGGATGAGCTGTAGAAAGAGGAGGCCGACGAAGATCTGACCCGAAAAGCGCTTCGCCCCCTCAAGCCCCTCGCTATGCAGCACGCGCGAATAGGTCGGCACGAAGGCCGCGTTCCAGGCGCCCTCGCCGAAGATGGCGCGAAAATGATTGGGCAGCCGCTGCGCCACCACGAAAGCGTCGGCGAGAAGGCCGGCGCCGAGCAGCGCGCCGATCAGTATGTCGCGCAGGAAACCGGCGCCGCGCGAAAGCAGCGTAATGGCGCCGACAGAAAAAAGGCTTCTGTACATCCCGGGCCTATGCCCAGTCGCGGCGAGCGCGAGGGGTAAACTCGTCCTCGACAAGCGGCGTCAGCCCGACGCGCTCCTCGATGAGATAGAGCGGGCGCCGCTTCACCTCGGCGAAGATGCGGCCAATATATTCCCCGAGAATGCCGAGGGAGAGCAGTTGAATGCCGCCGAAGAAGCTGATCGAGACGATCAGGGAGGCATAGCCCGGCACGTCGACGCCGAAGATCAACGTCCTTATGACGTAGATCGCGGCCAGCCCCAGCGCCAGGATCGAGGTCGCAAGGCCGACATAGGCCCAAATCTTCAGCGGCATGGTCGTAAACGACATCAGCCCGTCGAGCGCGAAATGGGTCAACTTGCGATAGCTGAATTTCGACTGGCCCCTCAGCCGCGGCGCGACTTCAAAGGGCACGCCGGTCGATTTGAAGCCGATCCAGGCGTAGAGGCCTTTGGAGAAGCGGGCGTGTTCGCGCATGGTCCGGAGCGCTGCGACCGCCTTCGCGTCGAGCAGGCGGAAATCGCCCGCGCCTCGCGGCAGGCGGGTTTCCCCCAGCGCGTCGAACAGACGATAAAAACGCTGTGTCAAGAGACGCCGCAGCGGCGCGTCGGCGGCGCGGTCGACCCGCTGGCCGTAGACGTTCTTGTAGCCCTCGCGCCATTTTTCGACGAAATTCAGGATCATTTCCGGCGGATGCTGAAGGTCGGCGTCCATGATGACGACGGCGGCGCCGCTGGCGTGGTCGAGTCCCGCTGCGATGGCGATTTCCTTGCCAAAATTACGGCTGAGCGCGATGGCGCGAATGCGCGGATCGGAATCATGGACCTTGCGCAGGATCTCCAGCGTGTGGTCGGTCGAACCGTCGTCGACGAAAATCACCTCAAACGAGCGCGCGCAGGATTCGAGTACCGGGATGAGACGGTCGAGAAGAGGGCGCAGGTTGTCGGCTTCATTGAAGATCGGCGCGACGACGGAAAGCTCCGCTTCCGCCATGACCGCTTCGGACCTCATCATCGACCGGTCTCTTTCGTGGGACGCCCGGGATCGTCCGGCCAGTTGATCATCGCTCGCGCTGCGCCGCCGGGGGCGAAAAACGACGCGGCGAATGGAAACGAACCCGCCATGAAACTGTTGTCATGTTCGATCGAGGGAATTCGAGTCCGATCCTCTAGGCTTTGGCATTGAATTGCGCAAGACAGGGTCTAAAATTCAGCCTGCGGCCTCGGCCGGAATTGACGCATTCCGCAGCGAGCCTGGGACGGGAGCGAGGCATGGGCTTAAAGGGGGAAGGCGGCGCACGGTGCTTGTCTGTCAGCCTCTGCGCCGATGATTTTGGCCTCTCTCCCGGCGTCAATCGGGGGATTATCGAGGCGCTGGCAGCCGGCCGGCTCAGCGCCGTGAGTGCGATGACAACTCGGCCGTCATGGCCAAAGGGCGCCTCGTCGCTGCGGCGATTTGCGGCCAGCGCCGACGTCGGCCTCCACCTCAATCTGACTTTGGGCTCGCCGCTGAGCTTCATGCCGCGCTTTGCGCCATCCGGGCATCTGCCTGACATCGCGCGCGTTTTGAAGACCGCGCACAAGGGCGATCTGCCGGAGCTGGAAATCAGGCGCGAGATCGCGCGCCAGTTCGACAGCTTCATCGAGCATTTTGGCGCGCCGCCCGATTTCGTCGACGGACATCAGCATGTTCACGTCCTGGGGCGCATCCGCTATTGGCTGTTCGACGAACTCGACGCACGCCGTCTTGCCGGGAAGGTCTGGCTGCGCGATTGCGCCGATCGGCCCTCCCGCATCCTCCGACGCAATGCGGAGCTGAAAAAGGCCTTCTCGCTATCCTGGCTCGGCCGGGGGTTCGCGCGCGAGGCGGCGGCGCGGGGCTTTTCCACCAATGAAGGCTTTTCAGGCTTCTCGGAGTTCGACCCCTGCCGAGATTACGCCGTTGATTTCGCAACCTATCTGCGCGCGCCGGGGCGCCGTCACCTCATCATGTGCCACCCGGGCTATTGCGACGCCGAATTGGTCCTTATCGACCCGGTGACCCTGACCAGAGAGAGGGAGCTGAGCTTCCTGCTCTCGCCGGCTTTCGCCGAGATGCTTGAGCACGCCTCGCTGAGGCTGACGCGGATGACGCCGCCGAGGATCGAGATCGCCGCGTGAGCTTTCGCGCCAGGCCCGAACATGGCGTCGCCTTTGTGACGGGGGCGAGCTCGGGGATCGGTCGCGCAACGGCGCTTTTGCTGGCCGAGCGCGGCTTTAGCGTCGCCGTCAGCGCGCGCCGGACCGCCGAGCTCAAAGCGTTGGCGGCGCAAAATCCGCGCATCTTCAGCTTTCCTGGCGATGTCGCGGACGCCGCGAAAATGGCGTCGGTCATCGCCGGCGTCGAGGCTGAACTCGGGCCGATCGCACTGGCTTTCCTCAATGCCGGAGTCTATTTCCCGGCCGAACGCGCCGGGTTCGACGCCGAAATCGCCCGGCGAACATTCGCGATCAATGTCGGCGGCGCAATCAACTGTCTTGGACCTCTCCTCGAAAGGATGAAGGCGCGCGGGCGCGGGCAGATTGCGATCACCTCCTCTCTGGCGGGTTATGGCGGCATTCCAGGCTCGACGGCTTACGGAGCCAGCAAAGCGGCGCTGATCTATATGGCCGAGGCTTTGCGCATGAGCGCGCCCGCCGGCCTCACCGTCCAGATCGTCAATCCGGGCTTCGTAGACACGTCGATGACGACGCCGAATGCCGATTTCGACATGCCCTTCATAATAAGCGCGGAGCGGGCGGCGAAGATCATCTGCGACGGCTTTGAAAAAGGCGGCTTCGAGATCGCCTTTCCAGCAAGGTTGGCGTATGCGTTCAAGGCCGCGCGCCTGCTGCCCTATGCGTTGCTCCTTCCGCTGATGCGGCGGGCGGCGCGCCGGGCGCGGCGGGACGGATAAGAATACTTGGGCGCGGGGGGAAGAAAGATGCTGTCACTCTTGCTGGCGCTTGCGCTGACGGCGGCGGCTGGCGGCGCTGCACGCGCCGACAATTCCGTGCTCCGCGAAGCCGCCGAACTGCCTGGCTTCGTCATGTTCGGCGAAACCGGCGCGCCGGGGCTTGTTCTCGTCGTCGTGCGCGGCGACGACAGCCTTGTTCTGGGCTTTGGCGAGACCGAGAAAGGCAACAAGCAGACGCCGGACGGAAACAGCCTCCTGCGGCTCAATTCGATCACCAAGGTCTTCGCGACCGAAGTGCTCGCCTCGCTCGTCGCCGAGGGCAAACTAAGCGTCACCGATACGCTTCAGCATGTCGCGGGCGACGCGAAAACGCCGAGCTTCGGCGGCCGGCAGATCACCTTGCTTGATCTCGCCACCCATTCCGCGGCCCTGCCGCGCGAGATGGGAGAGGCGCCCCAAGGCGTGATGCCGCGCGCGTGGCCGACCCGCGCCGACCGCTGGAGCTGGCTGGAGCATTTCACGCTGCCCTGGGCTCCGGGCACGGTCGCCGCCTATTCCAATGTTGGCTTTGATCTCCTCGCCGACGCGATCGAGACGGCGGGCGGCGAACCGTATCCCGATCTCCTGCGCGAGAAGGTCACCGGCCCGCTCGGCATGGCGGATACAGGCTTTTCGCCGACGGCCGAGCAATGCGCGCGCCTGATGGTGGGCGGCGGCATCGGCGGGCCGGCTCCCTGCGTCGATACCCGCGCCACCGACGGCAGCGGCGGGCTCTACAGCACCGGCAATGACATGGCGCGCTGGCTGCGCCACAATCTCGATGGTTCCAACGAGACACTGGCGCTGAGCCATGCGGTCTGGCGGCAGCGCCAGGCGTTGCCTGCCGCCATCGGCTTCGACGAGGCGGGGCCGATGGCTGGCCTTGGCCTCGGCTGGGTCATCGTGAACGCCGATGGAATCCGTCCGACCCTGATCGCGAAAACCGGCGGCGGCGTCGGCTTCATGAGCTACATCGCCTTCGCGCCGGGCCGCGGCGTCGGCGTCTTCGCCGCCATCAACACTGTCAGTTTCGGCGCGTTCGGCAAGATGACGGAAGGCGCGAACGGCATCATCGCCAATCTCGTCACGCGGTGAGTCCTTGCACGTCGGTGTGCGTGGCCGCCGCGTTATTCCCTTATCTGCGCAAATGCGTTAAGCGCCCTCGCGCGCGCCTTGGCGAGGTCGGCGATCGGCCTTGGATAGGTCTCGCCCAGTTTCACCCCGGCCTCGCCTAAGGCACTTTCCGGCGCGAGCCAAGGCTTATGGATCCATTTGTCCGGCAGCCCGGCGAGCTCGGGAACCCAGCGGCGGACATAGGCGCCGGTGGGATCGAATTTCTCGCCCTGGACGACCGGATTGAACACCCGAAAATAAGGCGCGGCGTCAGCGCCAGAGCCCGCGATCCATTGCCAATTCAGCGGATTATTGGCCGGATCGGCGTCGCAGAGCGTATCCCAGAACCATTCCTCGCCGATGCGCCAGTCGATCAGAAGATGCTTCGCCAGAAACGAGGCGGCGACCATGCGCACGCGGTTGTGCATATAGCCCGTCGTCCAGAGTTCGCGCATGCCGGCGTCGACGAGCGGATAGCCTGTGCGTCCCTGCCGCCAGGCAGCAAGCTCATCGGCAGGCGGATCGCGCCATGGCAGGCGATCGAAGCGGGGCTGAAGATTGACGCGCGCCGCGTCGGGATGGCTGAAAAGGACGTGATAATTGAACTCGCGCCAGCCGATTTCGCTTAAGAACTTGTCTGCGCCCCTGGCGATCTTTGGGTTCTGGGCGTCGGCGGCGCGGATGGCGGCGATAATCTGCCGAGGGGAAATTTCGCCAAAGCGCAGATGCGGCGAGAGGCGCGAGACGCCATCGCGCGCCGGATCGTTGCGGCTTTCGGCGTAATCTTCGAGTCTGGTTTTGATAAAGGCGGCGAGACGCTTGCCCGCGCCATCCTCGCCCGGCGTCCACGCGTCTCTGAGGCCGCCGCCCCAGTCTGGCTTGCGCGGCAGCAGGCCGAAGTCCTGGAGGTTTGCTCGGGCAGGCGCGCCGGCCGGGTAGGGAAAGCCCGGAATCTTCGCCGGCGCGGCGACCGGATCGTCGGGGGCGGGCAGAGAGCGGGCGGAGCGCTGATAGGCTGAATAGACCATGAAGCAGCCGCCGTCGTTTTTCCTGACTTCCCATGGCTCATGTAGAAGCTGGCTCTTGAAGCTTTGCGCTCTCACCCCGGCTTCCGTCAGCTGCGCCTTCAGCGCGGCGTCGACGGCGATCTCGGCGCCGCCATAGCGCCGCGTCCAAAAGGCCGTCCCGGCGCCGGTTGTCTCCGCGAGCGCCGGAACAATATTGGTCGCTGGTCCGCGAAAAAGGTCGAGCCGGCCGCCGCGCGCTCCGATCGCTTCGCCCAACGCGGCAAGCGAATGATGCAGCCACCATCGCGCCGCGCCGCCACAGGGACGAAAGCCGGCGCTCGCCTCGTCAAATATGTAGATGCAAAGAACCGGGCCGCCCATGGCGCAGGCCGACGCGAGCGCCTCATTGTCAGCAAGGCGCAGATCGTCGCGGAGCCAGACGATGGCCGGCGGCTGTTCAGGTCTCGCGCGCGTCATTTTCCTCCTGAGCTTCGAGCATCGCCGCCTCGACGCGCCGCTTGCGCCTGCCGCCGCGATCGCCTAAGCGGACTTCTTACCGGCAAAGGACCTTCTATGGCGCAGGATAAGCTGCACGAGGCGATTGTCCGCCACCACGATAAAGTGCTGATCGTCGATTTCGGTTCGCAGGTGACGCAATTGATTGCGCGCCGCGTGCGCGAGGCTGGCGTCTATTGCGAGATCGCGCCGTTTCAGTTGGCGGAGCAGGCCTTCGCGGCGCTGGCCCCGAAGGCGGTCATCCTGTCGGGGGGGCCATGCTCGGTGCTTGACGGAGGCGCGCCGCGCGCGCCGGACGCGCTGTTTGCGGCGGGCGTACCGGTCCTCGGCATCTGCTATGGCGAGCAGGTGATGGCGGCCCAGCTTGGCGGCAAGGTCGTCGCCGGCCAAAGCCACAGCCGCGAATTCGGCCGCGCCGAAGTCGAAGTCCTACGCGGCGGCCCGCTCTTCGAAGGAGTCTGGAAGGAGGGCGGGCGCTATCCCGTATGGATGAGCCATGGCGACGCTGTGAGCGAACTGCCGCCGGGCTTTGCGCCGATCGCAACCTCTCCCTCGGCGCCCTTCGCCGCGATCGCCGACGAGGTGCGCAGGCTCTATGGCGTGCAATTCCATCTTGAGGTTGTACATACGCCCGACGGCGCGCGGCTGATCTCTAATTTCGTGCATAAAATCGCCGGCGCGCGGGCGGACTGGACTATGGGCGCCTTCCGGCGGGAGGCGATCGCATCGATCCGCGCGCAGGTGGACGCGGGCCGCGTACTCTGCGGCCTTTCGGGTGGCGTCGATTCGGCGGTCGCTGCCGTGTTGATCTTTGAGGCGATCGGCGAGCGGCTGACCTGCGTCTTCGTCGATCACGGCATGCTCCGGCAGGGCGAGGCCGAGGAAGTGGTGAGCCTCTTTCGTGGCCACTACAATATTCCGCTGGTCCACGTCGAGGCGAGCGAGCTTTTTCTCGGCGCGCTGACCGGCATTCGTGATCCGGAAGAAAAGCGCAAGATCATCGGGCGGCTTTTCATCGCCGCCTTCGAGGCGGAGGCGAAGAAGATCGCCGCCGACGGACGCGGCGCGCCCGAATTTCTGGCGCAAGGCACGCTCTATCCGGACGTCATCGAAAGCGTCTCGTTCAGCGGCGGCCCCTCGGCGACGATCAAGTCGCACCATAATGTTGGCGGCCTGCCTGAGCGCATGAATATGAAGCTGGTCGAACCCTTGCGCGAACTATTCAAGGACGAGGTGCGCGAACTTGGCCGCGAACTGGGCCTGCCGGAAGCCTTCGTCGGCCGCCATCCCTTTCCGGGGCCGGGCCTCGCCATCCGCTGTCCCGGCGCGGTGACGCCGGAAAAGCTCGCCATCCTGCGCCGGGCCGACGCCATCTATCTCGATGAGATTCGCAAGGCCGGGCTTTACGATAAAATCTGGCAGGCCTTCGCCGTGTTGTTGCCGGTGCAGACGGTCGGCGTGATGGGCGACGGGCGCACCTATGAATTCGTCTGCGCGCTGCGCGCCGTGACTTCGGTCGACGGCATGACGGCCGATTTCTATCCTTACGATATGGGCTTTCTCGGCCGCACGGCGACACGCATCATCAACGAGGTGAAAGGCGTCAACCGCGTCGTCTATGACGTGACGTCAAAGCCGCCTGGCACGATCGAGTGGGAGTAGAGTCCCTTAAGGCTTCGCGCCGCCGTCTATCCGGGCGTGTAGCGCTCGGTTTTCCGCTTCAAGGGCGGCGAGGCGGGCGCGCAGGGGCGATACGGCGGTCTCAATCTCTGCGCTCGTGAAGCGCGGGGTGATGTGCTGAGGGCAGTTCCAGTCGAACGCTTCCAGCCGCAAAACGAAGGCGCGTTCTGGCTTTCCTTTGTAGCCGGGAAGGGTAAGTCGTCCCGCGAGGTCGGGATCAGCTGCCAGGTCGCGCGCCTCCATATGCGCCAGAATCTTGAGCCGCGTGCGGTTTGGATAATCCACCAGGATCAAGGCGACGCGATCGTCGGCGGCGGCGTTGCCGAGACTGATGTATTGGCGGTTGCCGCGGAAATCGGCGAAGCCGAGCGTCGTTTCATCGAGCACTTTAAGGAAGCCGGGCGGTCCGCCGCGGTGCTGCACATAGGGCCAACCTGTCTCCGAAACCGTGGCCATGTAGAAGCTGTCGCGCCCTTCGATGAACGCGGCCTCGTTGGGCGTGAATCGATCGAACGCGCGATGGCCGGCGAAGCGCTCCCACATCTCTCGGCTGCCGTTCGCCGCCTGCGCGGCCCGGACGCTGGGCGTCGATGCTATATCCAGGAATCCGTAAGCCATGATCCCCACTCCGCATTTTGATAGGCATCCGCCGGCGGCGCGCGCCGCCAGCGGAAGGAGTGTCACGCAGCGTTGGACGCGCGCACGATAGGGAAGTCGATCTCCGTCTCGGCGACGATGTTGACGAAATTGGTGAAGACGTTCTCGGCGACGACCGCGACGATCTCGACGATCTGCGCCTCGATGAATCCAGCCTCCCTGACAGCCGCAAGGTCGGCGTCGGTAATCCTCCCGCGCGTTTTTGCGATTTTCGCTGCGAAGGCGACGGCGGCGTTCGCTTTCGCGTCCGAAGAGGCGCCCTGGCGGTTCAATGCGATCTCCGCGTCATCGATCTTCGCGAGGTTCAAGCCAAGATAGCTGTGCGCCGACAGGCAATAGTCGCAACCGTTGATTTGCGCGACGGCGAGCGCGATCCGCTCGCGAGTCTTGGCGTCGAGCGCCTTTCCGAGCGCGCCGTTGAGGCCGAGGAAGCCTTGCAGCGCGGCCGGGCTCAGCGCTACAAGCCGGAACAGGTTGGGGACGACGCCGAGCTGCCTCTCTACGGCGTCGAGCAGGGGCTGCGAAGCTTGGGGCAGGGATTCACGGGCGGGAATGGCGATGCGGGGCATAGGTCTCTCCGTAAGTTTTATGGCCGGCGGCGCCGGCGCTAGACCAAAACTATGATCATCCGCCCTGCGCGATAATCCGGAGAGTTGACAAGTCTTTATTGCGGTCTCAGCAATGATGGATGGACCGCCTCGACGCCATGCGCATCTTCGTCGCCGTCGCCAGCCTCGGAAGCTTCGCCGAGGCCGCGCGGCGGCTTCGGCTTTCGCCCTCGGTCGTCACCCGTTCGATCGCCGCGCTCGAAGGCGAGCTTGGGCTGACGCTGCTCAGCCGGACGACGCGATCTCTGCGCCTCACCGAGCGCGGCGAAATTTATCTCGAGAGAAGCCGGCAGATTCTGGAGGAGATCGAAGCCGCTGAACGGACCGTCCGCGGTGAAAGCGCGGAGCCGCGCGGCCAGCTGACGATCGCGGCGCCGATCGTTTTCGGCCGGCTTCACGTGCTGCCAATCGTCAACCGCATGCTAGACGCGCATCGCGGGCTTTCGGTGCGGCTGACCTTGTCGGACCGCATCGTCCATCTCGTCGACGAGGCCGTCGACGTCGCCATCCGCATCGGCGAACTCGCCGACAGCCGACTGATCGCCGCAAAGCTGGGCGCGGTCAGCCGCGTTCTGGTGGCGAGCCCTGATTACCTGGAGAGCCGGGGCGTTCCGGGATCGCCGGCCGAACTCGCCGGGCACGACATCATTGCCTTCGAGGGGGTAGACGCCACCAATGAGTGGCGCTTCGGCGAGCGTGGGAAAGTCGTTCGGGTCGAGCCGCGCCTCGCCGTGAACAGCGCCGACGCGGCCATCGCGGCGGCGGAGGCGGGCGTCGGCATCACGCGCGCGCTCTCCTATCAGGCGCAGGCGTCGGCGCTCGCCGGCCGGCTCGTTCCCATCCTGCAAGAATTCGCGCCGGAGGCCTCGCCAGTAAGCGCCGTCTATCCGGCGCGGCGGGTCGCATCCGCCAATGTCTCAGCTTTCGTCAAAATGGCGCGGGATCATTTCAAGGCCAATCCGCTGGCGCCCGTCGAGACATGGGAGACCGCGGCGATCCGATAAGAACGACTGCGCGCCCGCAGCAAGGCGCCGGCTGCGCGCATCATCAACGCAACGAACAGCGTCGAGGCGCCAATCAAGATGTTTTCAGAGCCACTTCGCCGGTTTCGAGAAGTGATTTCAGGTTGGAGAGGATGCGCGGCCAGCCGCCAGAAACGGCCTTGATGAACTGCGATTCCGGGCGATCCATCGCATGGACGATGGTCAGCTTGACGGCGCCGTCGACCGGCTCAAGATCGATCTCGCAGCGCGAATAGCCTTCGGCCTCCAACTCGGGCTTGAAAGCGTTGCGCCATTTGATGACGAGGCGCCGCGGCTGATCGGCCTCGACAATCTCGCCCGCATCGGCAACTCGTCCATCGGCGAACATCAGACGCCATGGCGAGCCGGCCTTCCAGTCGCTCTCCTGATGCATGCCGAACCAATATTGCTTCGTGAACTCCGGGCTTGTCAGCGCCGACCATAATTTCTCGGGAGTCGTGCGGATGAAGGTGACGTAAACGAAACTGCTGGTGGCCGCGCTTGTCACTGATCTTCTCCCTCGAGAGTTTTTTTGAGTTCGGAGAGCGCGCTAAGATGCGGGCGCTCGAACTTGCCGATCCATCGCTCGGCGATTTCATTGATCGGCACCGGATTGATGAAATGAAGCTTCTCCCGGCCCTTGCGCTTCGTTGACACGAGATTGGCTTCCTCCAGAATGGCGAGGTGCTTCGCCACGGCCTGGCGGCTCATGGCCAGTCCCCGACATAGCTCGTTCAAGGTCTGGCCGTTTTTCCCGTGCAGCCGGTCGAGCAGCCGCCGGCGGCTTGCGTCCGCCAAGGCGCGAAAAACGCCGTCCTCGTCCATGGGCCAAATATGCAACTAAATGGTTGCATGTCAAGGGAGGAAATGCGGCCGCTGATCTGGTCCAATTGGAGCTCTCGCGCGTTAAAAACTGGTGGAGGGCGCTAATGCCGATTGCACATGATCCGGAGCAGGCTAGCCTCGCCTTTGACGGGGACGACCTGACAACGCTGACGGAACTAAACCGTCGAATCTCCGCGTCGGAGCCTTTCGTTCGAGGCGGAACCAGGGCCGTGACGGGCGAGGGTCCCGCTGGCGCGGCCATCGCGTTCGTCGGCGAGCAACCTGGCGATCAGGAAGACTTGCAGGGACGGCCTTTCGTCGGGCCGGCGGGATCGATTTTAAATCGCGCCATGGCGGAGGCGGGGATCGATCGAAGGTCGGCCTATGTGACTAATGCGGTCAAACATTTCAAATACGAGCAGCGGGGCAAGAAACGCATTCACCAGAAGCCGACGGCGGGCGAGGTGAAGCGCTACCGCTGGTGGCTGACGAAAGAGCTCGATCTCGTGCATCCAAAGATCGTCGTCGCCGTTGGCGCGACCGCCGTCCTGGCGCTTGTCGGCAAGGCGCTGTCGATCACCCGCGCGCGCGGTCCCGCAAGGTTCGGCGATCATGCCGGCTATATCACGGTGCATCCGTCATATCTGCTGCGACTTCCAGACGAGCAGTCGAAGCGGCGAGAATATGCGGCTTTCGTCGCCGATCTGAAGCGCGCCAAAGCTATGGCGGACGAGGCGGCGTGAGTGATTGGGCGGCGGCGCTGATGCGCCGCCGCGTTAAGCCAGTTCAGCCGGCCTTGGAGAACTTCGCCGCGTCTTCTGAGCCCTTGGTGGCGTCGCCGGCGCTGTAAGAATGGGCGCCTGTGCCCGCAAGCTTGCCGCCGTCGACGATGAGATATTCGTCGCGGATTGGCCGGCCCTCAAAGAAGCATTCGAGAATCTCGCGCGTTCCGGCGGCGTAGCGCGCCTGCGCCGACAACGAAGTGCCCGAGATATGCGGCGTCATGCCATGATGCGGCATGGTGCGCCAAGGGTGATCCTTCGGCGCCGGCTGCGGGAACCAGACGTCGCCGGCATATCCTGCGAGCTGTCCGCTTTCGAGCGCGCGCACGATCGCGTCGCGGTCGCAGATTTTTCCGCGCGCGGTGTTCACCAGATACGCACCGCGTTTCATCTTGGCGAGCAGCGCGTCGTTGAAGAGATGCTCGGTCTCGGGATGGAGCGGCGCGTTGATCGTGACGACATCGCAGACCTTCACCATGTCTTCGACTGTCGGATGCCAGATGAGGCCTAGTTCTTTTTCGGTCGCCTCGGGCAGGCGATGGCGGTCGTAATAATGCAGGTGCATGTCGAAGGGTTTCAGCCGCTTCAGAACGGCGAGGCCAATGCGGCCGGCGGCGACAGTGCCGACATGCATGCCCTCGACGTCATAGGAGCGCTCGACGCAGTCGGCGATGTTCCAGCCGCCCTTCACGACCCATTGGTAAGACGGGATATAGTTGCGCACCAGCCCGAGGATCATCATCACCACATGTTCCGCGACGCTGATCGAATTGCAGTAAGTGACCTCGGCGACGGTGATCTTGCGGTCGATCGCGGCCTGCAGATCGACGTGGTCGGAGCCGATGCCGGCGGTGAGCGCGAGCTTCAGTTTGGGCGCCTTGGCGATGCGCTCGGCGGTGAGATAGGCTGGCCAGAAGGGCTGCGAGATGATGACGTCGGCGTCGGGCAGTTCGCGCTCAAGCACCGAATCCGGGCCGTCCTTGCTGGAAGTCACGACCAGGGTATGGCCTTGCAATTCAAGATATTTGCGGAGGCCTAGCTCGCCCGTGACGCTGCCTAGCAGGTGGCCGGGCGTGAAGTCGATCGCCTTCGGCGTCGGCAGGGTCTGCCCGCCGGGATAATGATCGATTTTCGGAAGATCGTCCCGAGCGTAGGATTTGGGGTATCCGTCAACGGGATCGTCGTAGAGAACCAATACGACCTTTGCCATAGTCTTTTTCCCTTCAGCTGGAAGCAAAAAGAGAAAACGTCAAACCGGCATGGAAGTTAAAACCTGAAGCGGCGCATATCAGAACGAACAACTCAGTTTCAGGTTGTTCTAATCTGGCGTGCAGCTATAGACGTTTCCTCAATCGGACGAGTTGAGCGTTTTGTTGATCTAGGACTTCGCGCCGAACGGATTCAAGACTGAACTTATGCTTTGCAAAAGGCCAATGAAAACATTGAAACGTCTGATAGCTTGGCTCTATCGGAGCGACTTCATTGCGGCGTTGATTTCAACGTCGATATCGACGCATGTTAGCGCCGCGAGCAGGGCGCCAGCCATCGGCGACGGCGGCTCCCGATCTGGAAGGACGAGTCCGATCGTCTGGGTGTGGACCGGATCAGTGAGATCAATGGCGATGAGATCGGGCGCCGCGCCGAACACGTAAAAGAAGTTACGCGGCACGATGCTGGCCCACTCGCCGTGGCGCAGATGTGAGCAGACGCCGAGGAATGAATTGCTGACGACGGTCGGCTTGATCGCGACGCCGATCGAAGCCGCGAGCTTATCGAGGATACGCCGGTTCTGCATATCGGCGCTGAGCAGGCAAAGCCGCTCGCCGGCTGCCTCCGCCCAGCCAATCGCGTCGCGGCTGGCGAAACGATGGCGACGGTTTGCGACAAAGACGTAGCGCTCGCAATAAAGCGGCGTCCGGCGCACATTTTCGAGCGGCTCGTTGTCGAGATAGGTGACGCCGCCGTCGATCTCGAACGCGTGAAGCGCCCGCTCGATCGCGCGCGACGTCAGTGATTGAATCTCGACGCTGGCTTTCGGATGCGCGGCGGAAAACCGCGACGTTATAAATGAGATCGCCGGCATCGCGGAAGGGATGACGCCGAGCCGCAGGACGCCGGTCAGTCCGGTACGCAGGCCGTTCAGATCATCGCGCAGGCTATTGTAATCGGAAAGGATGCGCCGGCTCCAGGCAAGCAGCTTTTCGCCCTCCGGCGTGAGGCCGACGAAGCGATGGTCTCTCTCGACGAGCCGTACATTGAGAACTTCCTCGAGGTTGCGGATCGCCGCCGACAACGTCGGTTGCGCGACATGGCAGGCCTCCGCGGCGCGCGCAAAATGCCGCTCGCGCGCGAGGGCCACAAAATAGGATAGATGGCGAACCAACATGATCAGCGGCCAGAACAAAGCTCAAGCTATTCCCTTGAGAATATAGGCGCAAGCTGGCGCGATGCCCGCGCATTCCTGCGCATATCGCGCCGATCAGCGGCGGCTATGCATGGCGTTTCAGAGCGACTAGGCTCCTGCACGATGACGGTCCATCTCATTAAGCTGTGCGTCGGGCTCGACACGCTCTCGGATCTCGCGGCCTGGCAGGCGCAGCGCCTGGAGTCGCTAAGGCGCGACCAGCAGAAGCCGGAACTCATCCATGTCACGCGCCATAGGCCGAAACGGGCGCGGGAGATTTTGGATGGCGGCTCTCTCTATTGGGTCATTGGAGGCTGGATCGCGGCGCGCCAGAAACTGCTTGAGCTTCGGCCTCTCGAAAGAGATGGGTCGCCACAATGCGGTCTTGTGCTCGCTCCGGAGTTGATCGCCGTCGATCCTCGTCCGCGCCGGCCATTCCAGGGTTGGCGATACTTCGACCCAAAAGATGCGCCGCCGGATCTTGCGCCGTGGTCGGGAGCCGAGGGAATGCCGGACGAGATGCGTCGCGAGTTAGCCTCGTTGGGTCTGCTTTAGTCGCAGCGGGGCCGAATTATCCTCTCGCGCAGGTCGAGCGCGTTTGCAAGCGCCGCGCCGGACGCCGTATTGTCGAAGATGCACCATCGCTCGCTTGCTGCGTCGGCTAATAGTTTTGCCGCGGCATGATCGAGGTCCTGCTGCGCATAGGCCGAGTAATACATCTGCGGCGCGCCATGCAGCCGATGGTAGATCAGGCCCTCGAAGCCGCCGGGGCGCGCGGCTTGCGGCGCCGGCGCGGGATCGGCGGCGACGCGGCTGATGTGGCGGGCGCGCAGCAGCGCATCGGCTTCCAGCCCGAACCAGCTCGGATGACGAGGCTCGCAGGCCGCTGGCCCTGCATAGCGGTCGCGAAAGAGCGCGAAGAACGCTTCAGCCACTGGCGCATTGAAGGGCAGGCTCGGCGGAAGCTGAATGAGGATCGGACCGCGCTTTGCGCCGAGGAAGCCCGTCTCGGCGAGAAATTTCGCCAGCGCAGCGTCGCAATCGACAAGGCGCTTCAGATGGGTGATTTCGCGCGGCGCCTTGACCGAGAAGCGAAACTCGTCCGGAACCGAATCGGCCCAGCGGGCGAACGTCGACGCCTTGTGCGAACGATAAAAGGTCGAGTTGACTTCTACCGCGTTAAAAAGGGACGCATATTTCTCAAGGATTGACCCGGCTTGCGGAAACTTGCCCGCAAAGTCCCGGCGGATGCTCCATCCCGCCGTTGCAATCCGGATCACGCTGAACTTTCCGCCCACGCCGGGCCGCCCTGCGCAGGCCTCAGAGCATCATTTATTTTTGTCCTGAACAAAACTTTCCGGGGTCCCATCTTCGGGGTTCACAAAGATAATGTCTTTGGGATCACGCCGCGGCGTGTCGACCGAGAAGAAGACGACCGGGCCTTCGAGAATCTCGGGCAGGGCGTGAACCACGCCGCGCCGGAAGAACAGCAGATGGCCCGGCGCGAATTGTCCCGTATCCTCCGCGCTGCCCATCCAGAATGTGCCCTTGCCAGCCAGCACATAGAGATATTCATCGCAGGTCGCATGATAGTGCGGCGGCGTGCCGCGATAGACCCTGAAGACTCGTGCGCTGGCGGCAGGCTCATTGGTGAGGTAAGTGTCGAGCAGCAGCGTCTGTGCGGCCTCGGGAAAAGATCGCGCGATTTCGTTGAGGTCGAAGCGCGCCGAAGCGCGCCCCTCGGCTTGCCTGCTCATGGCTCTCCCCACTTAGCTAACTTCGCCGTTTAGGCAAGGGCGCTTGTTTCGCGTCTCTCGAAGGCAAGGCCGATATAATCGGCCTTGCCGATTTCCAGGCCCTTATGGCGAAGCAGATCATAGGCCGTCGTGACGTGGAAATAGAAGTTCGGCAGAACAAACGAGGTTACATAGTCGCGCCCCTCAAAGGTCACGGTTCGGGCGCCGAATTTCATTTCTACCTTGCGGCGTTCGGCGTCATCAAGGCGGCTCGCTGAGGCGCGGCGCAGCAGCTCCACGGTCCTCGCGATCCTCGCCTCAAGATCCGCGAAGCTCGCTTCGTTGTCGGGAAAGCTGACGGACTCGACGGCGCCAAGACGCACGACGCAGCCCTTCGCGGTGTCGCTCGCGCGCTGGATTTGGCCCGTCAGCGGGAGCATGTCGGGGGCGAGCCGCGCCTCAAGGAAGACAGCCGGATCGAGCTCCGCGGCCTTCGCGTGGGCTTCCGCCTTCGCCAGGATCGCCGAGAGATTTGCGAAGCCGCGCAGGAAGGCGGGAACGGTGATGTCATAGAGCGAAAGCGGCATGAGCTTTTCCTCGCAAAAGCGGCGATATGACGTCCCGCATATTACTCCGCTGCGGCCCTTCCGCTGTCGTCAAGCGAGCGGAACTCGTCATCGGACAAGGAGATCGCGGCCGCCGCGACGTTTTCTTCGAGATGCTTGACGCTGCTCGTGCCGGGAATCGGGAGCATGACGGGACTGCGCTTCAAAACCCACGCCAAAGCAACCTGGCTCGGCGTCGCGCCCTTCCGCTTTGCGATAGAATTGAGAATCGAGCCCGGTTTCGCCAGCGCGCCGGCGGCGAGCGGAAACCAGGGAATGAAGCCGATGCCGGATTTGGCGCAATGCTCCAGCACATTTTCGCTGGCGCGGTCGACGAGATTATAGCGGTTCTGCACCGACGCCACGGGGAAGAATTTTTGCGCCGCGACGATGTCCTCGACATTGACTTCGCTGAGGCCGACATGACGAATGAGGCCTTCCTTCTGCATGTCGCGGATCGCGCCGAACTGTTCGTCGCGCGGAACTTTCGGATCGATGCGGTGAAGCTGCCACAGATCGATCCTGTCGACTTTGAGGCGCCGCAAGCTCATGAGGACGCATTGGCGCAGATATTCGGGCCGGCCCAGCGGCGCCCAGATGTCGGGACCGAGGCGCGTCAGGCCGCCTTTGGTGGCGATCAGAAGGCCACGGTAGGGATAGAGCGCCTCGGCGATCAGATTTTCGCTGACGAAGGGGCCGTAACTGTCGGCCGTGTCGATGAAATTGACGTTCAGTTCCGGCAGGCGGCGCAGCGTCGCGAGACACTCGCGGCGATCGGCCGGTTCGCCCCAGATACCCTTTCCGGTGAGGCGCATCGAACCAAAGCCCAGACGATTGATCGTGATGTCGCCAATGGCGAATTGGCCCGAGGCCGCGGCATTCGGTTCGCTCATTAAAATCCCTCCTCTGCGCCCAGCCATGCGCCAAAGCGCGCAAGGCTTCGCGGCTTTCCTGCGACCACCGGTTCATATGGCGGGCAAAAGCGCGGAAACAAGGCACGGGCGAGACACCGAAAGGGCACGGCTGGAATCGATCGGCTGGCGCGGCTTGCTCAAGAGGATGGTCGCCTTTCGTCCGCGCCCATGCTAGCTGACGGGGTTCCGGCGCCAGGATCGAAAGCCGGCCAAGAGCTTAGAGACGCATATGAGTGGCGATTTTTTCCGCGAGGTCGACGAGGATTACCGCCGCGACCGGCTGATTCAGATGTGGACCAGATATCAGTCCTGGCTCATCGCCGCGGCTGTTGTCGTCGTGGTCGGGACAGCGGCCTGGCGCATTTATCGGCATCTCGGCGCCGAAAAGGCGGCGGCGGCCGGCGCGCAATATGAGGCCGCGCTGCAACTCTCCGCGGAGGGCAAATCCGCCGGGGCGCAGGCGGCGTTCGAGGCGCTGGCGAGAACTGGCCCGAACGGATATGCGACTCTGGCGCGTCTTCGCGCCGTCGACGATATCGCTGGCCGCGATGCCGCCGCCGCGGTCGCAGGCTATGAGGCGTTGGTCGCCGATCCGGCTTACGATCCTGCTTTCAGGGATATGGCGCAGATCCGGGCGGCTATTTTGCGGGTCGACAGCGAGGATCCGGCGGCCTTCGAGCAGAAATACGGCCCGCTCGCGGCGGAGAGCTTCACCTATCACAATAGCGTGCGCGAACTGCTGGCCCTCGCCGCCTTCAGGAAGGAGGATGTCGAGGCCGCCGGGCGCTGGCTCGACATGATTGTGTCCGATCCGCACGCGCCTTCGGCGTTGCGCCAACGGGCGGAAGCCTTCCTTGGCCTTGTGCAGGCCGGCAAACCGCCTGCGCCTGCCGCGCCGCCACCAGAGCCGACGCCCGCCGCGCCGGAAAGGACGGCCGAACCGGCTGCTCCACAACCTCCTGCGGTCAAGGCTCAGGCCGCGCCTGAGCCGGCCTCGACCGGGGAAGCGCCCGCGAAATAATGTTCACCATCGCGATCATCGGCCGCCCGAACGTCGGTAAGTCGACCCTGTTCAACCGGCTGGTCGGCAAGAAGCTGGCGCTCGTCGACGACCGGCCGGGCGTCACGCGCGACCGGCGCGAAGGCGAGGCGCGCCTCGGCGATCTTTCCTTCACGATCATCGACACCGCCGGCCTCGAGGAGGGCAATGGTGAGTCCCTGCCGGGACGCATGCGAGCCCAGACCGAGATGGCGATCAAGGCCGCCGACGCAATTTTTTTCGTGTTCGATTCGCGCGCCGGGCTGACGCCCGACGACCGCTTCTTCGCCAATCTCGTGCGGCGGGCCGATAAGCCCTTAATTCTCATCGCCAACAAGGCTGAGGGGCGCGTTGGCGAAGCGGGCGCGGTCGAGGGCTATGATCTCGGCCTTGGCGATCCCATACCGCTTTCGGCTGAACATGGCGACGGGTTCGCCGAACTTTACGCGGCGATCCGCGAGGCGCTTCCGGCCGAGACCGAAGCGCCGGCGGACGAAGGCGAAGAGGGGGCGCCGCTCGTTCTTGGCGAGGACGAAGACGGCTCCGAACTCGATCTTTCAAAGCCCCTGCGCATCGCCATCATTGGCCGGCCCAACGCTGGCAAGTCAACGTTGTTGAATACCATCATCGGGCAGGATCGCCTGCTCACCGGCCCTGAACCGGGCCTGACACGCGACACCATCGGCATCGATTTCGATTGGCGCGGCCGCAACATCAAGATGTTCGACACTGCCGGCTTGCGGCGGCGCGCGAAAGTCGAGGACAAGCTCGAAAAGCTCGCCGGACATGACGCGCTGCGAGCCGCGAAATTCGCCGAGGTCGTGGTCCTCTTGCTCGACGCAACGATCCCTTTCGAAAAGCAGGATTTGACGCTCGCCGATCTCGTCGAACGTGAGGGCAGGGCGCTGGTCATCGGCCTCAATAAATGGGATCTGATCGAGAACAAGGCCGCGAAACTCGCGGAGTTGCGCGAAGAGGCCTTGCGGCTGCTTCCGCAGGTCAAGGGCGCCCCGGTGGTTCCGCTCGCCGGCGCGACCGGCGAAGGCATCGAAAATCTGATGCATTCGATCTTCCGCGTGCATGAAGTCTGGAACAAGCGGATCTCGACGGCGCGGCTTAATCGTTGGCTCGCGGCGGCGCTGGAGAAAAGCCCGCCGCCGGCCGTTTCGGGGCGGCGCATCAAAATCCGCTACATCACGCAATTGCGCGCCCGCCCGCCTTATTTCATACTTTTCGGCAATCAGCTCGACGCACTGCCGGCAAGCTATGAGCGCTTTCTGGTCAACGGCCTACGCGAGGCTTTCGAACTGCCGGGCGTGCCGATCCGCCTCTCGAAGAAGACCAGCGACAATCCTTACGCCGGGCGCAAGTCGCGGCAAAGGTAGCTTTGCGGAAGGAGAGGCGCTTGCCGCGCGAGGCGCGATCATTGCGGGAGAAATGGCGTCGGGCGCAGGCGGCGCTCGATCCGCGCCGCTCCAGCATTGATCAAATCACCCGTGCGGCCTTCCCGGGCGTCGAGGTCGCCGCGGTGGAGCGAACCTTTGGCGGCCTCGCCAATACCAATTTCCAGCTTGAATTATCGGGAGCGGGCGCCCCGCGGCGCGTGCTGCTGCGTTATTGGCAGCGCGACCAGCAACAGGCCGCCAAGGAGATCGCGTTGCTCTCCTTCGTCGCCGCGCGTGTGCCGGTCCCGGCTGTGCTCGCCAGCGGCGCCGCCGACCCGGATTTCGGGCTGCCCTTCGCTTTCATGGAGTGGATCGACGGCGAGCGGCTCGATGCGCTGGCGCCGCGTCTCGCGCCGGCCGCCCTCAAGGATGTCGGCCGCCAGGTCGGCGGCGCGCTCGCCGCGATCCATGGCTTCGCCTTTGGGCGGCAGGGCTTTTTCGGCGCCGATCTTGTTCCCCGCGACGACCTCGATATGGATGTGAAGGGGATCGTGGCTTGGCTCGACCATTGCCTGCGGGAGGGTCCCGGCGGCGAGCGCCTAGGCGCCGCCTTGACCGGCCTGCTGTTCGATTTCGTCGTGCGGGAAGGGCAGGTTCTTTCCTCTCCATGGGCGAGCCAGCCGACGCTGACCCATTCCGATTTCAATAGCTCCAATATATTGCTGCAAGTTGCGCCGGAGGGGGGCTGGCGCGTCGCCGCCATTCTGGATTGGGAGTTTGCCTTCGTCGGCGGCCCCTCCTTCGATTTCGGCAATCTGCTGCGCCCGCCCCTCGGCGATGACGCCGCTTTCATGGCGGGCGTCATCGCCGGCTACCGGGCGGCGGGAAAGGAGCTGCCCCAAGGCTGGCTCGAAGCCTCGCGTCTCGCTGACCTGCTGTCCTGGGTCGATTTCGTCTCGCAACCCATTTGCGGCGCGGCGGTGATCAAATCGGCGCGTCATATGATCTCGCGGGTCATCGGCGCCTAGCCCGATCTACGGCCGAAAGTTACGAGTTTCGCCGCGGATTTGCGCAAAGGCGCAAGATAAGACAGAAACGGCGGCCTTTGCCGCGCTTTGCGTCTCATCGGCGAGAGGCCTCACCCATGTCAACTTGGAAGCAAGAAGCAGCGCGACGCGCACGCCAGCTCTTTCTGCTGGTCGTGGAAGCGCTGATCATTTTCTATCTCGCCCTCGACGCGGTCGCGGCGCCGTTTTTTCGGCCTCTCATCAAATGGCTTGCCAAACTTCGTTTTGCGGTCCGGTTGCTGGAAGTCGTCGCCGAGCTGCCGCCTTACGTCATTCTGGTTCTGCTCGCGGTTCCCTTCGCCATCGCCGAACCGGCGAAGCTATTGGCGGTCATTCTGTTCGCGACCGGCCATGAGGTCGTCGGGATTATTCTGTTCGTCCTCGCCTATTTCGTCAGCTTTGTCGTGGTTGAGCGCATTTACAGCGCGGGTCGGGACAAGCTGCGGACGATCGGCTGGTTCGCCCGGCTTATGGACTGGCTGCTCGACTTTCGCGACCGCGTCGTCGCTTTCGTGCAGGCGACGCAGGCCGCGGCGCTCTTCAACGCAGTCAAGCGTCGCGTAGGTGAAATAATCGCGCGTCTGCGCCTGCGGGTCGGCCTCGGATAGCCAATTTCCGCAAGAGATCCGATGCGCGATCGAGCGCCGGGGCGCGCTTGCGGCGCCGGGGCGGCGCGCCTATGTTGGCGCCGATGAAGGGACCCTCCTTGACGAACGGCTCGCCCGATCCCTGGCGCGATCAGCGCGCGGCGTTGAAAATGGCGCGCGAGGGGGAGCGCGGGTTCGACGCTTTCGACCCTCCGCCTTTGCGCAAACGCCGTTTCCGCCCGGTTCCGGTTCGCGTCATTCTGCCCAATCTGGTCACGCTCCTGGCCCTTTGCGTCGGCCTCACCGCGATCCGTTTCGCCGTCGAAGGCCAGTTCGAAATCGCCGTCATCGCGGTCATCATCGCCGCAGTTCTGGACGGGCTCGACGGGCGCATCGCCCGCGCGCTGCGCGGCGCCACGCGCTTTGGCGCGGAGCTCGACTCGCTCGCCGACTTCGTTGATTTTGGCGTCGCGCCTGCGCTGATCCTCTATTTCTGGGGCCTGCACGAGATTAAAAGTCTTGGCTGGTTCGCCGCCCTCGTTTTCGCCATCGCGGCGGCCTTGCGCCTGGCGAGGTTCAACGTCATGACCGACGAGCCGGACCGCCCGGCCTGGCGCGATCATTTTTTCACCGGCATGCCGGCCCCGGCCGGCGCCATCGTCGGGCTGTTGCCGCTCTATCTCAACCTGTCGATCTTCGAGGCGCCGCATGGGCGCTATATGATTTGGCTTTATATCGCCTATGTGCTGATCGTCGCCCTCTTGATGGCGAGTTGCATTCCGCATTTCTCCGGCAAGAGGATCGGCCGCGTGCCGCGCGACCACGTCATTGTGGTTCTGTTCGGGGTGGTCGCCTGCCTTTTGCTGCTCGCGACATTTCCCATGGAGATGCTGATTTTTTTCGCCGCGGCCTATCTGGCGACGATTCCTTTTGCGGTTCGCCGGTTCAGGGCCTATGAGGCGGCCGACGCGGCGCGATCGACGTCGCCCTCCGCGCCTGGGCCCGCGCCTGACGCGCAGAGAATGATTTCGACGCCGACTCCGCCCCTGTTCACAAACGCCCGGTTCTCGACTAGGGTCCCGCCCATTCGCCTTCGCCGGATTCGATTTGGCTCTTGCAGACTTTCGCGGGGTTTGGTCGCTGCGACGGGACTTGCGGGCCCGTAGCCGGCAACGGCGCGGCTTGAGTTTAACGCGTCTGGGTGGGGCGGCGGCCGGCCAATGCCGCTGAAGTATAAGGAAACAGATGTCGAAAGAAGAATTGCTTGAATTTCCAGGGGTTGTCGTCGAATTGCTGCCGAATGCGACGTTTCGCGTACAGCTCGAAAACGAGCACGAGATTATCGCCCACACGGCCGGGAAAATGCGCAAGAACCGCATTCGCGTCCTCACCGGCGACAAGGTGCTTGTCGAAATGACGCCCTATGATCTGTCCAAGGGCCGCATCACCTATCGCTTCAAGTGAGCCGATCTTGAACGCGCTTCAGCGGCGTGGCGGAGACTTCGACCGGGGATCGCCGTGACCGCGATAGACAAAGCGGAGGCCAGCGCGCCTCCGATGGGCGAGGCTCCGCAATCAAACTCCCCCGAACATGCGGGCTGGCGACCAAAGCTCGTCCTTGCGTCGGCGTCGCCGCGCCGTGTGGAGCTTCTGCAGCAGATCGGCGTCGAGCCGGACGCGCTGCTTCCCTGCGATCTCGATGAAACCCCGGGCAAAACCGAATTGCCGCGTTCGCTCGCGGCGCGCCTCGCACGGGAGAAGGCGCGCGCCGCCGCGAAAATCGCGGCGACGCAGCCGGAACTGTCCGACGGCTATATTCTCGGCGCAGACACCGTCGTCAGCGTCGGACGCCGCATCCTCCCTAAATGCGAGATCGCGACGGAGGCGGCGCAGTGCCTCCGGCTGCTGTCCGGCCGGGCGCACCGCGTGCACACAGGCGTCTGCCTCATTACGCCAAAGGGCGCCGAGCGACACAGGCTGGTCGAGACGCGGCTGCGCTTCAAACGCCTGTCGTCGAATGAAATCGAGGCTTTCCTTGATAGCGGCGAATGGCGCGGCAAGGCTGGCGGCTATGCCATCCAGGGCCTCGCGGGCGCGTTTGCATTGAAACTCGTCGGCTCATATTCTTCTGTCGTTGGCCTGCCGCTCTATGAAACCATGTCGCTGCTCGTTGGCGAGGGTTATCCGGCCCTCGCGCACTGGCGCGATCGCATGTGACCAGATGATCCCAAAACCGCCTGCGCCTCCGATGGCCCCTTGCGAGGATGAAGCCAACGCCGGGAAATCTTCCCCGGCGGCATCGGCGCGCCCCTGTCCGATCTGCGGCAAGCCCGCGGTCGACAAGATGCGTCCCTTCTGCTCAAAGCGGTGCGCCGACGTCGATCTGCACCGCTGGCTTGGCGGAGTCTACGCCATTCCGACGGCGGAAGCCGACGAAAATTCGGAAGCCCGCGCCCGCCCCGATGAAGATGCGTCCTGAAGCCGCCGCCGCGGCTTTTTGCGCCGCCCTAAACCGCGCCTGTTGAGGCGGCCTTAATGTTCTTTCCGGTTTCCAAAATCTTCTGGCTGATCGCTGAACCGATCACCTTTCTGGTCCTGCTCGTTAGCGTCGGCGTCGCGCTCGCCTTCACCCGCTGGGCGAAAGCGGGGCGCCGGCTCGCCGCCGTCGCGGCGGCGGGTCTGCTGGTTATTCTGTTTACGCCGCTTGGCCCAGCGCTGTTGCGGCCCCTCGAGGACAGGTTTCCGCCCCCGCCCGCCGATTTTCCGGCGCCGACCGGCATTATCGTTCTCGGCGGCGGACTTGAAGAAGCAAAATCCGAAGCGCGCGGCCAGACCATTCTCGACGATGACGGCATGCGGCTCATCGCCGGGCTGCAGCTGGCCCGGCGCTATCCGGCGGCGCGCCTCGTTTTCACCGGCGGGTCGGGCGGGCTGAATCAAGAGCCGGCCGAGGCGATCGGCGTCCGAAATTTCTGGCTGGGTCTCGGCGGCCCCCTGGACCGCATGAGCTTCGAGGCGAAATCGCGCAACACCTGGGAAAACGGCCTGTTCACGCGTGACCTCGTGCAGCCCCAGCTCGGCGAGCGCTGGCTTCTCGTCACCTCGGCGTGGCACATGCCGCGCGCGATGGGTATTTTCCGGCGTCTTGGCTTCAAGGTGACGGCCTATCCGGTCGCCTATCGCACCTTCGGCGACGATCGGGACTGGGCGTTCCTGGTCGCAGCCGCCGATCGCGTTTCGACCATGGATTTCGCCGTTCGCGAGTGGATTGGGTTGCTCGCCTACCGCCTGACGCACAAGACCAACGCCCTGTTTCCGGCGCCTTGAAGGGCGCGATGCAGGCGTCCAGTGTTTTTTCAGGAGTCATGCGTCAACGCGGCGCGCGCGGCTGAAAAAAATTCGCGCCTCATTACGATTAGCAAAATCAGGCCGCTGGTGGCCATCAGGACATAAGGGCTTACGAACCAGCCGATATAGGCGAAGGCGAAATAGATTGTACGCAGGCCCTTGGCGAAATGGACGCCGGCGTCGATGGTCATGAGGCCTGCGCGCCGGGCGGCCTTGTCTCGCGCCGCCGCGTCGGGAGACTCAGGTCCGGGCGTCGCGCCGACAAGGATTGTAGCATAGATGAACAGGCGATAGGCCCAGGCGAACTTGAAGAAAGAATAGCCAAAGATGAAGGCGAGGCCGAGAACCTTCAGCTCCCAGTTTCCCCGCGTCACCGTCAGGCCGAATGGCAGGTCGCCGAACACTTTGATCACGTCGTCGGTCGCGCGCAGCGACGCCGCCGCCCCGCCGAGCACGATGAGCGAGGTCGAGGCGAAGAACGCAGCGCCGTTCTGCAGGCTCGACATGATGCCGGCGTCGGCGATGCGGGTGTCGCGCTGACTCATCGCGCGCATCCATGCCATGCGCTGTTCGTCCATGAGGACCGAAAGGCTTGTCGCCTTGCCAAGCCCCCGTTCATTGACGAACCGAAAGAAGAGCCAGGCGCCGGAGAAGAAGGCGAGGCCGACGCTGTCGGCGATGGAAAGGTCGAGCATTTTTCTCCCCAAAAACCAGTGGCCAGGCCCGAAAAACCAGTCGAATGGCGCGCGAATCCAGTATATCAACTTTCGCGCGGGGCGCCCCGCCGCGGCCGACGTCCGCATCGCCGCTCAAAATGACAGGCCGGCCGCCGGCTTTGGGCTGGAAACTGATGGATCGCCGTGACCTATACCCTCATCATCGCCAATAAGGCCTATTCCTCATGGTCCTTCAGGCCTTGGATCCTGATGCGGCATTTCGGCATTTCGTTCGAGGAAGTGACCGTGCCGCTCGGGCGTCCCGAAACGCGCGCGGAAATCCTGCGCTATTCGCCGGCCGGCAAATGTCCGGTTTTGCGCGACGGCGACCGTCTCGTCCGGGATTCCCTTTCGATCATCGAATATTTAGCCGAGGCCTTTCCCGGCCGCGCCATCTGGCCGCGCGATCCCGCCGCGCGGGCTGAGGCGCGCTCGCTGAGCGCGGAAATGCACTCTGGCTTCACGGGTCTCAGATCGCATCTTCCGATGAACATGCGCCGGCCGGTTAAAAGGCGCGCGCTGACCGCGGAGGCGGCGGCCGACGTCGCGCGCATAGAAGATGCCTTCGCGCAGGCGCGGCGCGAATTCGGCGCTGCCGGCCCGTTCCTTTTTGGCGCTTTTTCAGCCGCCGACGCGATGTTCGCGCCGGTCGTCAACCGGCTGCATATTTACGCGGCGCCTGTTTCGCCACAAACGCGCGCTTATATGGATGCTGTCATGGCGCTGCCGGCGTGGCGCGACTGGAGCGCTGGCGCCTTCGGCGAACTCTGGACAATTGAGAAATACGACCTAGTTTGAGCAGTCGATACAAGGCGAGGAACCCCGTGCAGCGCTCATCGGACGGCCGCTCGGTCGTCGGCAACCCCGACGCCAGCGCGGAAATCGACCAGTTTGTCGCCGCCGCGAGCAAGTCCGCTCCAGCCTCGTCAGGGCGAGGCCGGCTGATCTTCGCGCTCGACGCGACAATGAGCCGGCAGCCGACTTGGGATCTTGCGCAGGGACTTCAGGCGCAAATGTTTGCGACGGCCGCCGCGCATGGCGGCCTTGAGGTGCAGCTGGTTTATTATCGGGGATTTCGCGAGTGCAAGGCCTCGCGCTTCCTCAGCGGCGGCAAGGAGCTCGGCGCCTTGATGATGAAAATCTCCGTCGCGGCCGGGCATACGCAAATCGGCCGCGTGCTGCGACATGCGCTCGACGAAGCGCGCCGCGCGCCGGTCCGGGCCCTGATCTTCATTGGCGACGCGATGGAGGAAAAAGCCGACGATCTCGCCGAACTCGCCGGCCAGGCCGGGCTGCTCGGCATCAAGGCGTTTGTCTTCCAGGAGGGGGCGGATCGCGCCGTAGAGCGGAGCTTTCGCCAGATCGCCTTGCTGACGGGCGGCGCCTATGCGACATTCGACGGGGCCGCGCCGCAAAAACTTGCGGCGCTGCTTTCCGCTGTCGCAGCCTACGCATCCGGCGGCCGCGCCGCCCTTGAGGCCGAGGCGCGCGGGCGCGGCGAGGCGGCGCATCTTCTGTTGGCGCAAATGCGCTGAGTGGCGACGCCTGATGCTTTATCTTCTCTTTGGTTTTGTGCTGATCTGGCTCGTGCTTGGAGGGCTGAAGGCGTTCGCGCAGGCAAGCCCTGCCGCGCTTGCGCGGCTCGTCAAGCGGAGCGGCGGCGCGGCGGCTCTGGCGATCGCGGCCATCCTGCTGCTGCGCGGCGGCGTCGCCCTCGCGCTCGGCTTCGCCGGGCTTGGCTTCTGGCTGCTCAACCTTGGCCAGGGCGGCGCACGGTGGATATTCTCGTCTCCGGCCAATGGGCCGGGCGCCAGAGGATCCGGCGGGCGTACGGGCAGGGGCTCGGGCCGCGCCTCCTGCGTCCGCTCCGCCATGATCGAAATGGAGCTTGATCACGAGACCGGCAGGATGCGCGGCAGCATTCTCGCGGGGCCGGATGAGGGCAAGGAGCTAGAATTCGCTGACGCGGCCGCAGTGCGAAATCCTCTACGATCTTTGCCGTCGAGACGATCCGGAGGGCGCCCGACTTTTGCAGGCTTATCTCGACCGCCGATTTTCCGGCTGGCGTGCGGCAGACGAGGCTCAGGGCGACTCTTGGAGCGCAGAGGCGCGCCGACGCGCCGGCGCGATGTCGAAGGATGAAGCGTATGAGGTGCTGGGGCTTAAAAAGGGCGCATCGCGTGAAGAAGTCGTTCGCTCGCACAGGTCCTTGATGAAAAAACTTCATCCAGACCATGGCGGGACCACGGACCTCGCGGCGCGGGTGAATGAGGCGAAAGAGGTCTTGATGCGGCGTCATTCGTAGCGCTCTGGCGTTCAGCTTGTGCGCATTCACAATGGCCGCCAATGGTTAGTTTTTCGTTGCGAAGCAGGAAAATCCCGTTCTTTTCAGGGTTTTGCAGGCGAGTTCCGCGCTATCGGCCTCAAGCCCCGCGAAACGCGCCCGATACAGCGTCTCGGCGCCTTTTTGCACCTTCTCGGTAAAGGGCTGCGCCGCTTCCAGAGTTTTGTGCCCGTCGGCTTTGGCCTTGGCGAGGAGCGCATTGGCCTTGGCGATATCGTCCGTCGCGCCGATCTGGATCATCCATCCCGTACGGGCGGCGGCGGGCCGGCGATTGTTCTCGGCCTTGACGCCGTCGTCGGGGTCGGCTTCGGCGCGCAGGATGGCCTTTTCGATCGGCGTATCGGCCGATTTGCGATCTGTCGCCGCGGCGTCCGCGATCCGGCGTATCGTCGAAGGCGTTGCGATCGAAGCGGTCGCGTCGCCCGTCTGTGCGGTCGAGCCATCAAGCGCGGCGATTTTGGCGGGCGCCGGATTAGCAGCGGTCTTTCTGCTCGTGGCGGCGACGATGTCGGGGCCGGGCAGTCGGCCCGCTGCGCCCGAGACAAAGGCCGGCCTTGGCTTCTCGGCCGGAACCTCCGGCTCGAGCGAGGCGACGCGAACGGGCTCAGCCCGATTCTGAAGTTTCGGCGCTATCGCTGAGAGCGCGAGCTTTCGCGCGGGATTTGACGCGGCGGCCTCCGGTTCGGCGTAGGCGAGAGGCGACGCCTGACGCAGGTTGCTCGGCGTTTCCGGCCGCGTCTGCAGGTGGACCGGCAGATCCGCCGCGGCGGCGAGCCGCGCATCGCTCCGCGGGCGAGACGGCAGATCGGGCGGGAAGCGATCCTCGATCGCGGTCGCTGTGCGGATCGTCGTTCCATTGTCGATCTGGTCTTCGATCAGTCCGGCCATGATGCGGTCGCGCCCGGCCGCGCTGACGCCGCCCATCACCACAGCGACGATGTAATGGCCGTCCCGCTTTACCGACGTCAGCAGGTTGAAGCCGGAGGCGCGGGTATAGCCGGTCTTGATGCCATCCATTCCTTCGACGCGATCCATCAGATGATTGTGGTTCAGGATCGTCTGGCCCGCATAATAGAAAGCGTGCGTCGAGAAATAGCGGTAATAGCGGGGGAAGCGCTCCTGAACGGCGCGGCCGAGGATCGAGAGATCGCGCGCGGTCGTGATCTGCGCGTCATCAGGCAGGCCGGACGCATTGACGAAGCGCGTGCGGCTCATGCCCAACTCATGGGCTTTGCGGGTCATGAGTTCGGCGAAATGCTCTTCGTCCCCGCCGATCGCCTCCGCTATGGCGACGGCCATGTCGTTGGCCGATCTTGTGACGACGGCCTTGATCGCGTCGTCGACCCGGATCGTCTCGCCGGGCCGCAGGCCAAGCTTGGTCGGCTTTTGCGCCGCGGCGTGGGCTGAAACGCGTAGCGGGCTATCGAGGCTGAGGCCGCCGCGCTCCAGCTGCTCGAACAGAAGATAGAGCGTCATCACCTTGGTTATCGAGGCGGGATGGCGCGGTTCGTCTTCATTGCGCGCGTAAAGGGTCTGGCCGCTGTTGCCGTCGACGACGATGGCCGCGAAATTCCGGCTCGGCGCCGGAAGCCGCGCGCGGCTGTAGTGAAATGAATGCAGCGCGCGCCGCTCGTGCGCGAAGCGCCTTGGAAAATAGTGGCGGTATTCTCTGGCGAAGTGGTGGGCGTGGCCGCGATGGCGCGCTTCGGCGGGGGCGGTGAAAAGGCATGCCATGAGAAGGCCGGCCGCGAGAAGGCCGATGGCCGCGCGCGCCCGAAAAAGGGCGCAAGCGCCGGCGCGCTTCAATGTGCGGCGAACGGTCGCGCCATTGGTTAACATTCTGGCGTCCCCAAGTCTCGATTTGAGAAGAGAAAAGCCAGCTGACGCTAGTTCCGCCCGGTTACCGCTTGGTTAAGAGGTTGATTCGAAGCCCGTCTTTCGCTCGCAGCCAAAAATGGTGCATTGCAAAATAAACTTGACGTGAATTGTGCGGTGCACTATAAAAACCGTGGGGAGCATATGCGCTCCCAGCTTGCCGCCTCGAGCTGAAAGAGTTGGCGCATGTTCGACCAAAGGAAATCAATCAAATGGCAAACAGCTTTGAAGACCTTCAGAAACTCAGCAAGACGCAACTCGAGTCGGCGGCTCTGACGTCCCAGTCTTTCGTCAAGGGTCTGCAGGCGATCGCAGCGGAGACGACCGATTATTCGAAGAAGTCGCTGGAAAGCGGCTCGGCTTTTCTTGAAAAGCTGCTCGGCGTGAAGTCGCTCGAATCGGCCATTCAGCTTCAGTCTGAATACGCCAAGGCCTCTTATGCCGATTTCGTGGCGCAGGCGAGCAAAATTGGCGAACTCTATTCCAACCTCGCCAAGGAAGCGTTCAAGCCGCTTGAAACCGCGATCGCACAAGCGCAGGCTGCCAAGGACTAAACGTTCGGCGAGTTTCTTCTGCGATCCTGGTTCTGGCGCCCTCGTTGAGGCGGCGGAACCTTTGGACCGCGCGGCCGCCTGCCGGTAAGGCCCCGGCGCCGCTGGAAAGCATTGAGGACAGCGATAGCCGACGGACCCGCGAGGGCTGCGGTTTTGCTCAGCTTGATTCGCCGCCTTTTTTCTTCACGACCCTGGACCCGGCTTTTGCCGGGTTTTTTTATTTCGAATGGTCGTAGCGAGAGGATGTCCGAAAGCTGACGCGGCGGGCGTTCGGCTTAATTTTTGCTAATCCCTAGCAAGGTTTTATTGCGAAGTTGAGTTATCCTCACATGGCGCTGAACCCGGGAGATAAGTCGGGCATTTCGCTCTTGCCGGAAGGCCCAGCGCGTTGTTCACTGGAGTTTCGGGAACGGCGCGCCTACATTGGAGTGAGCAGGTAATCGAGGACGGGGTTTGAGGTGACGGACGGATTTCCTCCAAGATCGTTTCCTTGTCGGGAGCGCGGAGCGTCGGCTTCGGTTCGTCCGCACAACGATCTCGATCGAGCCGTTTCGGCCTTGCGGCCCAGCGCCGCGAAAGAGCCGCAAAAGGGCGGCGAAGGGGGCGGACCGGGCTCCGGCACGGCCGTCATCACGCGGACCCGGACGCAGACGCGGCGTCCCAATATGTATCGCGTATTGCTTTTGAACGACGACTATACGCCGATGGAGTTCGTCGTCGCCGTTCTAAAGAAATACTTCAACAAAGGCCCGGAAGAGGCGACGCGCATCATGCTCCATGTGCATCAGCATGGGGTCGGCGAATGCGGGATCTTCACCTATGAAATCGCCGAGACCAAAGTGACCCAGGTCATGGACTACGCCCGCAAGCACCAGCACCCCCTGCAGTGCATCATGGAAAAGAAATGAGAGGTTGGAGTTATGCCGTCCTTCTCCCGCAATCTCGAACAGTCGCTCCATCGCGCGCTCGCTGTCGCCAATGAGCGCCATCATGAATACGCCACGCTGGAGCATCTGCTTCTGAGTTTGACGGATGACGGCGACGCCTCGGCGGTGCTGCGCGCCTGTTCGGTCGATCTCGACCATCTGAAGAAGAACCTGCGGGACTATATCGACCAGGAGCTGGACAATCTCGTCAGCGACGGCCGCGAGGACGCGAAGCCGACGGCCGGCTTCCAGCGCGTCATCCAGCGCGCCGTGATCCATGTGCAGTCGTCCGGCCGGGAGGAGGTGACCGGCGCCAATGTGCTCGTCGCGATCTTCGCCGAGCGCGAGAGCCACGCCGCCTATTTCCTGCAGGAGCAGGATATGACGCGCTATGACGCCGTCAATTACATCAGCCATGGCATCGCCAAACGGCCGGGGCTGTCCGATTCGTCGAAGGCGCCGCGCGGCGCCGACGAGGACGCCGAAGCGCGCGAGGCGAAGGAAGGCAAGGACGGCGATTCGAAGAAAAAGGAAGGCGCGCTCGATGCTTATTGCGTCAACCTCAACCGGAAAGCGCGCGAGGGGCGCATCGATCCGCTGATCGGCCGCGAGCCCGAGGTCCAGCGCACCATCCAGGTGCTGTGCCGCCGCCACAAGAACAATCCGCTGCTGGTCGGCGATCCCGGCGTCGGCAAGACGGCGATCGCCGAAGGTCTCGCCCGCAAGATCGTCAAGAGCGAGGTGCCGGAGGTTCTCGCCGAGGCGACCGTCTTCGCGCTCGACATGGGCACGCTGCTGGCCGGCACCCGCTATCGCGGCGATTTCGAGGAGCGGCTGAAGCAGGTCATGAAGGAGATCGAGAACCACAAGAACGCGATTCTCTTCATCGACGAAATCCATACGGTGATCGGCGCCGGCGCGACCTCAGGCGGCGCCATGGACGCCTCGAACCTGCTGAAGCCCGCTCTGGCGCAGGGCACGCTTCGCTGCATCGGATCAACGACTTACAAGGAATACCGCCAGTACTTTCGAGAAGGACCGCGCGCTGGTTCGCCGTTTCCAGAAAATCGACGTCAACGAACCGTCGGTGCCGGACGCGATCGAGATCATGAAGGGGCTGAAGCCCTATTTCGAGGACTTCCACAAGATCCGCTACACCAATGAGGCGATCAAGGCCGCGGTTGAGCTGTCGGCGCGCTATATCCATGACCGCAAACTGCCGGACAAGGCGATCGACGTGATCGACGAGACCGGCGCGAGCCAGATGCTGCTGCCGGAGAACAAGCGCAAGAAGACGATCGGCATCAAGGAGGTCGAGGCGACCATTGCGACTATGGCGCGGATTCCGCCGAAGACCGTGTCGAAGGACGACGCCGAGGTGCTCGAACATCTGACCGAGACGCTGGAGCGGGTGGTCTACGGCCAGAACAAGGCGATCGAAGCGCTGACCTCGGCGATCAAGCTGGCCCGCGCGGGCCTGCGCGACGGCGAAAAGCCGATTGGCAGCTATCTGTTCTCCGGCCCGACCGGCGTCGGCAAGACCGAGGTCGCGCGCCAGCTCGCCGTCAGCCTCGGCGTCGAGCTGATCCGCTTCGACATGTCGGAATATATGGAGCGCCATACGGTGTCGCGGCTGATCGGCGCGCCGCCCGGCTATGTCGGCTTCGACCAGGGCGGCCTGCTCACCGATTCGATCGATCAGCATCCGCATTGCGTGCTGCTTCTCGACGAGATCGAAAAGGCCCATCCCGATCTCTACAATATTCTCTTGCAGGTGATGGATCACGGCAAGCTGACCGACCATAACGGCAAGCAGGTCGATTTCCGCAACGTCATCCTGATCATGACGACCAACGCCGGCGCGGCCGACATGCAGCGCGCCTCGTTCGGCTTCACGCGCGGCAAGCGCGAGGGCGAGGACGTCGAGGCGATCAATCGGATGTTCGCGCCGGAGTTCCGCAACCGTCTCGACGCCGTCGTCACCTTCGGGCACCTTCCGCATGACGTCATCATCAAGGTCGTCGACAAATTCATCATGCAGCTTGAGGCGCAGCTCGCCGACCGCAATGTCACCATCGAACTAGCGGATGAAGCCCGCGACTGGCTGGTCGAGCATGGCTATGACGAGCAAATGGGCGCGCGGCCGATGGCGCGCGTGATCCAGCAGACCATCAAGACGCCGCTCGCCGACGAGGTCCTGTTCGGCCGACTGAAGAACGGCGGCGCTGTGCGGGTCGTCGTCATCGAGGAAGAACGGCGAACAGAAGCTCGGCTTCGTCTTCCCCGAAGGCCCGGTTCTGCCGCGTCCGGAGCGCGATATCGTCGAGGCCACCAAGAAGCGCGTCCGGGCCGGAGCCGGAAGTGCGCCGCGCCAAGGCCCGCCGGCTCAAAGGCGGCGAGGGTGAAGTCGAGGACGAGGAGCCCTTTGACGACGACGACGAGCCGGAGCCCTTCGGCGCCGCCGACGAGTCGGACACCAAGCACTAGGATCGGCGCTTCGCCGGAGCAATGCGAAAAGGCCGCGGCGATGTCGCGGCCTTTTTTGTTGCCGGTTGGGCTCAGCCGATCCCGCGCGCGGCTCGGCTCGGCGCTCAACCGGCGTCGAGCGCGGCGATAATTCTTTCGCGAAAGGCGGCTAGCGTCTCGGGCTTCTCCATCACTCCGCTATGCGGGCGCAGCGGGACGCCGGTCCAGCGCGGCACAATATGGAAATGCAGGTGGAAGACGGTCTGGCCGCCGGCGGGCTCGTTGAACTGCAAGACGGTGAGGCCATCGGCGTCGAGAGCCGTCTTGACGGCGCGGGCCAGTTTCTGCAGGCGGGGCATAAGCGCCGAGAGCACCGCCGGGTCGACGTCCAAAATGTTGCGCGCGGGCGCCTTCGGCAGAACCAGCACATGGCCGTCGGCCTGCGGCATCACGTCCATAAAGGCGAGGACGGCGTCGTCCTCATAGACCTTGTGGCAGGGAATTTCGCCGCGCAGGATTTTGGCGAAGATGTTGCTTTCGTCATAGGCCGGCTCCGCCATCGCGCACTCCTCTGAAGCGCCTTTGATTAGGCAAAGCCCGCGGCGACGGTCAAGGGCGCCTCGCCGAACCGCGCGTCAGGCCCCTTTACGGAAAGGCGTCATCTCGGCCAGCTGCTCCAGCGCCATATCGGCGTGAATGCGCTCCCTTCGCAGATATTCGTCGATCGCCATGGCGAAACGCGGGTCGGCGATTTCATGCGCGGAATAAGTCGCGACGGGTCCATAGCCGCGGGCGAGCTTGTGCTCGCCCTGCGCGCCGGCTTCGACGCGTTTCAGCCCCCGCACGATGGCGAATTCGATCGCCTGATAATAGCAGACCTCGAAATGCAGGAAGGGGTGATCCTCGATCGCGCCCCAGTTGCGTCCGTAGAGCGCGTCGCGCCCGATGAAGTTGATCGCCCCCGCGATATAGTGGCCGGCCCGTTTCGCCATGACGAGCAGGATGCAGTCCGCCATCGTCGCGCCGACCGCGGAGAAGAAGGCGCGCGTCAGATAGGGCGTTCCCCATTTGCGCGCGCCGGTGTCCATATAGAACTGGAAGAACGCGTTCCAGTGCCTCTCAGTGATGTCGGCGCCGGTCAGCGCCTCGATTTCAATGCCGTTCGCCAAAGCTTCCTTGCGTTCGCGCCGGATCATCTTGCGTTTGCGCGAGGAAAGATCGTTGAGGAAGGCTTCGAAATCTACATAGCCTTTGTTGATAAAATGAAATTGCTGGTCGGTGCGCTTCAGGAAGCCGGCTGCGCCAAGAGCGTTCCAGTCGGCTTCGGTCGGAAAGGTCACGTGGATGGACGACGCCTGCGTCTTTTCGCGCAGCGCGCGCAGCCCGGCGATCAGCGTCGCCCGCGCTGCCTCTCCGCGTCCCGCCGCGACGAGCAGCCGGCGACCGGTCACGGGCGTGAATGGCACGGCGACCTGAAGCTTCGGATAATAGTCGAGGCCGTTGCGATGATAAGCGTCGGCCCAGCCATGATCGAAAACGTACTCCCCCATGGAATGGCTTTTGAGATAGGTCGGCGCCGCGGCCGCCAGGGCGCCATTGGCGTCCCGAACGAGAACATGGGCGCCGGACCAGCCGGCCTTCGGGGAGACCGATTTAGAGGCCTCGAGCGCCTTGAGAAAGGCGTGGGTCAGGAAGGGATTGAAGCGTTCGCCGTCATCGCGCGCCTCAAGGCCTTCCGGCGCGCCCGCGGCGTCAATCCGCGCCAGCGCCAGGGGATTGGCGCAGGCGTCCCATTGCGCCGCATCGATCTGTTCGATCGAAGTCGCGATTTCGACCCTGTAGGGCTGTGGCATGGCGGCGGCGTTCCGGCTACGCGCTTTTTTTGCAGTTGCGAAAGGTGGCGCGAATTGGGGCGCCTGGTCAAGACGCCGGGCGCGTCGAAGCCGGCCGTCGCGCCCGCGCGATCGCCGCCTCCGCCGCCTCGACGCCGGTCAAATAAGCGCCATGCGCGGTCGAAAAGCTGTGCTTCGAGCACGCCTCGCCGGCGAAGAACAGCCTGTCGTCGACAGGCGCGGCGAGGGTCGCGCGCGCGTCCGAATGGCCGGGCAGGGCGTGCGAATAGGCGCCCCGCGACCACGGGTCGCTGGCCCAGGCGGTCTCGCTCAGCGGCGCTAGGCGCGCGGCGAAGCCGCTGCCGAACAAATTGGCGAGTTCGGTGCGGGCGAAATCGAAGAACGCCCCGGCGCCGGCCTTTTCGAGTTCACGGGCGAGTCGCCCGCCGAAAAAACCCTCGATGAGCGGTCTGCCGAACGGGCGCAGATGGTAGCTTCCCGTTGCGGTCGTGTTGGGGTCGCCGAACAGATGGCCGCCCGCCGGCAGGTCCGGGGCGTCGAGCGTCATGACGAGCTTGTCGGCGAGCCCGAGCGGCAGGACGGCTGCGGCGGCGATCTTTTCCGGCAGCGCCGGCCTGAAGGCGACGGCCTCGGTGGCGATCAGCGGCGGCGGCGCGGTCACGATGACCGCTTGCGTGGTGAGCCGGCCCTCGGCGGTTTCAACCGCGACGGATGCGCCCCGATGATCGATAAGCCTCACCGCGCAGCCGAGCCTGACCGGAAGATCGGCGCCAAAGGCCGCGATCGCCGCGCCATAGCCCTCGACGACGCGCCAATTGACGTGACTGTCGGCGTAGCGCTTCCAGTCCTTGGCCGAGACGCGTTCGAGTTCGGCGCCGTTCATATAGGCGCTCTCGGCGTCGAGCAGCGCGTTCCAGCGGCTGCCGGGTTCGAGCAGGCGCGCCGCTGGGAAATCATTCTCAGTCGGATCGGCGGCGTCGAGGCGGTTATAAAAGTGCTCCGAGGCGGCGGCGAAAGCGGCCTGATCCGGCCTGCTGAAGCCGATGTCGAGGCTTTGCCGCGTCCACACCGGCGCCGTCCTGTCGATTGTGAATCCAAGCTCGGCGGCGATTTTCGCCCACGGGTTGCGGTCGGCCGAATGAAGCCAGCCGCAGCCAAGATCGAGCGGGAAGCCGTTGACGATCCGCGTCTGCGCCCGGCCACCGATGCGCTCGCGCGCCTCCAGGACAATGAAGGACAGGCCCAACGCCGCGAGCCGCTTGCCGGCCGCGAGGCCGGCGGCCCCAGCGCCAACTACGATAACGTCAAAATCCGTCACGGCGCCTCCGGTTTGGGCGGCCCGGCTACTTGGCTGGGTCCTGCGAAGGTCCCGCCCTTGCAACATGGCCCCGACATGCGACAACAGATTACGGCGCCCGGTTTGTCCCGGCATGCCATCGTAGTGCGAGCTTCAGACCGCAACATGATGATTTATTATAGATCGATCCTGACGCGTCATCAGGTCCGAAAGCTCCAACGTGGTTCGGTCTTGCGCTCGTCGGCGAAAGCGAGGGCGGCGTGAGCGTCTGGATCACGAAATCGGTCGCCGAACTTAAAGCCGAGGCGAACGAAGCGGAGTTCGGGGCCGACGCCCCCAATCTGCGGCGCACGCTTTCGCTCGCGAGCCTGATTTCGCTCGGCATCGGCTGCATCATCGGCGCCGGCATCTTCGTGCTGACCGGCCATGCCGCGGCGGCCTATGCGGGGCCGGCGATTAGCCTCTCTTTCATTCTCGCTGGCCTTGTCTGCGCGCTTGCCGGACTTTGCTACGCCGAGATGGCCTCGACCGTGCCGGTCGCGGGCAGCGCCTATACCTACGCCTACGCCACCATGGGCGAATTCATCGCCTGGATCATCGGCTGGGACCTGCTGCTCGAATACGCTTTCGGCGCGACGACGGTCGCCGTCGGCTGGTCGGGCTATGTGACGAGCTTTCTGCGCGACTTCCATATCCACATCCCCGCGGCGCTGGCCGGCGCGCCGTTTTCCTTCGATCCGGCGAGCGACCATTGGACGCGCACGGACGCGCTGTTCAATGCGCCCGCGGTTCTGATCATTCTGGCGCTAACGGCGCTGCTGGTCCTCGGCGTCAATGAATTGGCGAAGGTCAACAATATCATTGTCGTCATCAAGCTGGCGATCATCATCGCTTTCATCCTCGCCGGCATCTCGTCTTTCAGTACCGCGAACTGGGTGACGGCGAGCAATCCGGCCGGCGCCTTCGTCCCGCCGAACCTGGGCCCGGCCAATATGGCTGGAGCGGAATCATTCGCGGCGCGGCGGTGGTGTTCTTCGCCTATATCGGCTTCGACGCGGTCTCGACGGCGGCGCAGGAAGCCAAAAACCCGCAGCGCGACATGCCGCTCAGCATCCTCGGCTCCCTGCTCATCTGCACCGTTCTTTATGTGCTGGTCAGCGTCGTCATCACGGGGATCGTGCCCTTCGACCGGCTCAGCGTGGCTGATCCGATCGCCCTCGGCGCCGATGTCATTGGCCTCGGCTGGCTTTCGACCGTGATCAAATTCGGCGCGATCCTTGGACTGAGTTCGGTCGTCCTCGTACTGCTGCTTGGCCAGTCGCGCGTGCTTTACGCTATCGCGCGCGACGGGCTGCTGCCGCCGATCGCGGCGCGGATTCATCCGCGCTTTCGCACGCCCTACCTCACGACGATGTTTACAGGCTGCGTCGTCGCCATCCTGTCGGGGCTGTTGCCGATCGGGCTTGTCGGCGAACTGGTCAGCATCGGCACGCTGTTCGCCTTCGCCGTGGTTTGCCTTGGCGTGCTCGTCTTGCGCTTCATACACCCGGAGATCCAGCGTCCATTCAGGGCGCCGCTCATCGCCGTCGTCGCGCCGCTTGGCGCAGCCTCGGCCGTCCTCCTGATGCTGGGCCTTCCCGGCGACACCTGGATACGCTTCGCCGTTTGGTTGGCGATCGGCCTTGCAATCTATTTTTCCTATGGCCGCAAACACAGCCGGCTGGCGCAGGCGCGCGGCGGCGAATAGAGCGGCTATGGCGCGGCGTCGGCGAGCCAGCGCAGGCGATCGAGCGCGCCTTGCAGAATATAGGCGGCCGCCATCCGATCGACCACTTCGGCGCGCCGCGCGCGGGAGGCGTCCTGCTCGATCAGCGAGCGGGTCACGGCTGCGGTGGAGAGACGTTCGTCCCAATAGATGAAGGGGCGGGACGTCAGCGCGCCGAGGTTGCGCACGAAGGCGCGGGTCGCCTGCACGCGCGCGCCTTCCGAACCATCCATGTTGAGGGGCAGGCCGACGACCAGCGCGGCGACGTCGAACTGATCGGCGAGCGTGATCAGCCGGGCGGCGTCCGCAGTGAATTTCGTGCGGCGGATGGTCTCCAGCGGCGTCGCGATGCGCCGCTCGATGTCGGACAGCGCCAGGCCGATGGTCTTTGTCCCGAGATCGACGCCAATCAGCCGCTGGCGCGGGGCGATGCGCGGCGGCAGGTCGACGATATCGAGAACTTCAGCGGCCATTCGGTCTCTTAAACTCGTCGCTCGGTCATGCGGCGGCCATGGAGGCGCTGCACATTATGCGCCGGCCCGCCGCATGGCCAACCGACGCCTGCGCCTTAATGGCAAATCATTGCTTCGAGGCATCGTTTGATACTATTCATGCCGCCCAGCAAAGGCGTTCCATTTCGCCAGGAGATCTCAAGATGAAATTGACTTGGCTCGGCCATTCCGCCTTCCGGATCGAGCTGCCGGGGGCGGTCATCCTGGTCGACCCGTTCCTCAGCGGCAATCCGAAATTCATCGGGACCGTCGAAGACGCGTCGCGGGGCGCGACGCATGTCGTATTGACCCATGGCCATGACGATCACATCGGCGACGCGGCGGACATCGCCATAGCGACGGGCGCGCAAATCGTGTCGAATTTCGAAGTCTGCATGTTCCTGAACGGGCAGGGCGCGCAGAACATCAATCCCGGCAACACCGGCGGAACGATTGATTGCGGCGCCTTCTCGGTCAGCCTGACGCAGGCGCTTCATTCATCCGGGACTGTCCTTAACGGCCAGTCCATCTATCTCGGCAGCCCGAACGGGATCGTCATTAAGCCGAAAGAAGGGCCGACACTCTATCATATGGGCGACACCGATATTTTCTCGGACATGGCGCTCATCGACGAAATTCATCAGCCGCAAATCGGCATCGTCCCGGTCGGCGATCGCTTTACAATGGGCGGAGAAACAGCGGCCCTGGCGGTCAGGCGCTATTTCCACTTCGAGGCGGTCGTTCCCTGCCATTATGGAACCTTCCCGGCGCTCGCGCAGGAACCTGGCGCGTTCATCGCCGCCCTGGCGGGCTCGGGCGTCAGGGTCGATGCGCCGCCGATCGGCGGCGCGCTCGCCTATTGAACGGCGCGCTCGGCATGCCGCCGGGCGCTGACTTCATCCAGCCAGCCGATGATCTTTTCCGCCGCGATGTCCCGCCAGGCGGAGTTGATCATCAGCGCGTGCGGCGCGCCCTTGAGCAGTTCGAGCTCGACGCTCCACGCGTCGGCCGTCTCCTGCAGCGCTGAACGCGGCAGGAAAACGTCGGAGTCGCCGCCGAGCACGAGGGTCGGGGGCCGGTCGCTCGCGGGGGGCGGCGTCAATGGCGGGGGCGCCATAAGTTCGGCGCTGGCGCGGGGCGACTTCGCGCTGTATGTTTTGCAGCAGCTTGTCCTGCGATTTTGGCGTCGACTTGCTCGAAAACAGCGCCCGGCTGATCACCGCCGGCGAAGCCCATTTGGGCCCAAGACTTTGCAGCAGCGAAAGCTGGAACAGCACATCTGGCGCAAACATCGTCATATAGACGGCGGAGGAGCGCAGGCCGGAGGGCGGCGCTGAGGCGAGCGCCACCATCGCCGCCGCCTTCCCGCCGCGAGCCACGTAGTGCTGAATTACAAGGCCGCCCATCGAATGGCCGACCAGCACCGGCGCCGCGCCGACCGTTTTGGCGGCGATTTCGACGTCGTCCACATAGTCCGCGAAGGACGCGCCGCCAAGGTCGCCCTCGCTCGCGCCGTGACCACGCAGGGACACAGCATAGGCCGGATAGCCGCGTTCGGAAAACAGGCCGAGAAAATGCTCCCAGATCCAGGCGCCGCTATAAGCGCCATGGACGAAGAGCACGGGCGGGCGTCCGGTTTCCCCCCGCGGCAGATATTGCAGGATTTCCTGTTTCACGAAGGTCTTCGCTCCGGTCGTCGCGCCGAGGCGCCATTGTCCGATGCGGGATCGGCCGCGCTGCGCGCCGATTGCTCCGCGCCAATCGCCAGTGCTATAGGCTGCTCCTTCAGAACTCTTGGCAAGGAGAACTCATGTCCGTCGATCAGGCGACGGTGCGGCGTATCGCCCACCTCGCGCGCATCAGGGTCAGCGACGACGACGTGCCACAGCTACAGGACGAGCTCAACGCAATTTTGCGCTTCGTCGAGGAGCTGGGCGGCGTCGATGTCGATGGCGTCGAGCCGATGACCTCGGTCATGCCGATGCCGATGAAGAAACGCGCCGATGTCGTGACCGATGGCGGCATCGCCGACGCCATTCTCGCCAATGCGCCGGCGAGCGAGGATCACTTCTTCAAGGTGCCGAAAGTCGTCGAATAGCGCCGGCGCGAAAGCTTCGCTGCACAATATCGGCCATCGGCATCAAGAACTCAAGGCAGAACGGACCCGACATTGACCACACTCACCGAGCTTACCCTCTCCGAAGCGCGCGACGCTCTTTTGAAAGGGCAGGCTTCCGCCGTCGAACTCGCGCATGCGCAGATCGTCGAGATCGAACGGGCGCGGATCCTCAACGCCTTCATCATCGAGACGCCGGAGAAGGCGCTGGCGATGGCGGCAGAGTCCGACGCGCGGATCGCCAAAGGCGAGGCCGGCCCGCTCGAGGGAATACCGCTCGGCATCAAGGATCTCTATTGCACCAAAGGCGTGCAGACGACCGCCGCGAGCCACATTCTCGAAGGCTTCATGCCGGCCTATGAATCGACGGTCAGCGCCAATCTCTGGCGCGACGGCGCCGTGATGCTCGGCAAGCTCAATCTTGACGAATTCGCCATGGGCTCGTCGAACGAGACCTCTTATTTCGGGCCGGTGATCTCGCCCTGGCGGCGCGCCGCATCCGAAGCGCCGCTGGTGCCTGGCGGATCGTCCGGCGGCTCGGCCGCGGCGGTCGCGGCGAGACTTTGCTTCGGCGCGACGGCGACCGATACCGGCGGCTCGATCCGCCAGCCGGCGGCTTTCACCGGGACCGTCGGCATCAAGCCGACCTATGGGCGCTGCTCGCGCTGGGGCATCGTCGCCTTCGCTTCCTCGCTCGATCAGGCGGGGCCGATCGCGCGCACCGTTCGCGACGCCGCGATCCTGCTGCGTTCAATGGCCGGGCATGACCCGAAGGATACGACGTCGGTCGACGCGCCGGTGCCGGATTACGAGGCTGCGGTCGGGCGCGGCGTCAAAGGCAAGCGGATCGGCATTCCGAAGGAATATCGCCTCGACGGCATGCCGGCCGAGATCGACGCGCTGTGGCGCGACGGCGTCGAATGGCTGAAAGAGGCGGGCGCGAGCATCGTCGAGATTTCGCTGCCGCACACGCGTTACGCCTTGCCGGCCTATTATATCGTGGCGCCGGCCGAAGCCTCGTCCAACCTCGCGCGCTATGACGGCGTTCGCTATGGCCTGCGGGTGCCCGGCAAGGACATCGTCGGCATGTATGAGGCGACGCGCGCGGCGGGCTTCGGCAAAGAAGTGCGCCGGCGCATCATGATCGGAACCTATGTTCTCTCCGCCGGCTATTACGACGCTTATTATGTGCGGGCGCAGAAAATACGCACGCTGATCCGGCGGGATTTCGAACGCGCCTATGCCGATGGCGTCGATGCGATCCTGACGCCCGCGACTCCTTCGGCAGCTTTCGGCCTTGGCGAAAAGGGCTCCGCCGATCCAGTCGAGATGTATTTGAACGACGTCTTCACGGTGACGGTGAACATGGCGGGCCTGCCCGGCATCGCGGTGCCGGCCGGGACGTCGAGCGAAGGCCTGCCGCTCGGGCTGCAGCTGATCGGGCGGCCTTTCGACGAGGAGACGTTGTTCGCCGTCGCGCGCGTCATCGAACAAGCGGCGCCGAAGCTGAAGCCGCCGCCGAAATGGTGGGCTTGAGGTGCCCGGCCGAAGCGCCGGCTTCGCGGACCGGCGGGGATAGCGATGTTCGGGCAGGCGCCGTGTCGCTCGACTGTTTGACCGCCCTGATGCGGACGGCCATCCTGCGCCCATATTGAAAGCTGGATTACTTACGAACGAAGGCCGATCATGAACACCCACGCGAAGCCCTCCAAGCTCATCAAGGGCGCGACCGGCGATTTCGAAGTCGTCATCGGCATGGAGATCCATGCTCAGGTCACGTCGCGTTCAAAGCTGTTCTCCGGCGCCTCGACACAGTTCGGCGACGAACCGAACGCCAATGTTTCGCTCGTCGATGCGGCGATGCCCGGCATGCTGCCGGTCATCAATGCGGAATGCGTCGCGCAGGCGGTCCGCACCGGGCTTGGCCTCGAGGCGAAGATCAATCTGCGCTCGGTGTTCGACCGCAAGAATTATTTCTATCCCGATCTGCCGCAGGGCTATCAGATCTCGCAATACAAGAGCCCGATCGTCGGCGAGGGCGTGGTGATGGTCGATGTTTCGCCGACCGAGCAGATCGAAGTCGGCATCGAGCGGCTGCATCTTGAGCAGGACGCCGGCAAGTCGCTGCACGATCAGTCGGCGACGGAGTCGCTCGTCGATCTCAACCGGTCCGGGCGTCGCGCTGATGGAGATCGTCTCGAAGCCCGACATGCGCTCGGCCGAAGAGGCGCGCGCCTATGTCACCAAGCTGCGCACGATTCTGCGCTACATCGGCTCCTGCGACGGCAATATGGAGCAGGGCTCGCTGCGCGCCGACGTCAATGTTTCGGTGCGCCGCCCCGGCGCGCCGCTCGGCACGCGCTGCGAGATCAAGAACGTCAATTCGATCCGCTTCATCGGCCAGGCGATCGAGGCCGAGGCGCGCCGTCAGATCGGCATCATTGAGGACGGCGGCGTCATCGAACAGGAGACGCGGCTGTTCGATCCGGCGCGCGGCGAGACGCGTTCGATGCGCTCCAAGGAGGAGGCGCATGACTATCGCTATTTCCCGGATCCCGATCTGCTGCCGCTCGAATTCGACGCAGCCTATGTCGACGAGCTTGAAGGCCGGGTTGCCCGAATTGCCGGATGCGAAGAAGGCCCGGTTCATCAGGCAATACGGGCTGCCGCCCTATGACGCCGGGGTGCTCGTCGCCGACAGGGAGACCGCCGATTATTATGAGGCGGCGGTCGGCGTCGGCGGCGTCGCGCGTGACGCAAAGCTCGTCGCCAACTGGATCACAGGCGACGTCGCGGCCTATGCCAACTCCGTCGGGCTTTCGGTCGCGCAGACCCACATCAGGCCGCAGCAGATCGCCTCGCTCGTCGATCTCATCGCAGACGGCACGATCTCCGGCAAGATCGCCAAGGACGTTCTCGCCATCATCATCGGCGAGGACAAGGATGGCGACCCGCGCGCGATCGTCGAGGCGCGCGGCCTGAAGCAGGTGACCGATCTCGGCGCCATCGCCGCCGCGGTGGACGCCATCATCAAGGCCAATCCCGACAAGGTCGCGCAGGCGCAGGCGAAGCCTTCGATGATCGGCTGGTTCGTCGGCCAGGTGATGAAGCAGACCGGCGGCAAAGCCAATCCGCAAGCCGTCAACGACGAGCTGAAGTCCCGGCTCGGCATCTAGACGTTGGCCATCATCGTCGAGCGCGATTTGGCCGCAACGAAAGCATGCTGCGTTGATAGCTACGCGTCATCGCAATGCATGGAAAAAGGATGCCGATCGCGAATCAGTTTCGCATGATTCGCGGCCAGCATGCCTGTTGCGGCGCTGTCGACGCGGCTTTCGGCAAATTTTTTTGGATGTGCACGAAATTTTTTTTGCTCGTCGCGTCGCAAGATTCGGCGCGCGCGCGAAGCGCTTGCAAGCCCGCGCAGAAGCTTCATCTTTTGTGTTTTCAACGCGCCTCTTGCGCGGAAACTCGTCGCCTCTTCATGGAGTTGTCGTCGCATAAGCATCTTCGATGCGGCGGCTCTTGATCGCCTTCGATTCGATTTCAAGAATTGAATAGAGCCTCAAAAAACAATGGCTTTGGAATCGTTGACGGCTTCAGGGAGAACGCCGCGCGGGCTTCCTTCGAAGCTGCTTCGATCGGTTTTTGCAAGCTTGCGAAATTCACGTCGCGCATGACGATCAAGCTCGCCGCGATCGCGTTGCGAACATCTCGGCGAATGGCTCCAACATCGTTGCGACGGCTTGGTCGACGCATCGTTTGCATTCAATCAATGACGCTGAACATGCAATGCCTCTTGCGCGTTGCATGATCAGCGCTACGCTGATTGAGCCTCTAGTCGGCATATGAACCGACTGACGATTATCGGAGGGGAGTTCGAGCATGGTTAAGGCAGCTACAAAGAAGACGCCGGCGAAGAAAACCGCGGCGAAGACGGCGACCAAAAAGACGGCGACGAAAAAGAGCGCGCCGGCCAAAGCAGTGAAGAAGGCGGCTGCGAAGAAGAGTACGGCGAAGAAGGCTCCAGCCAAAAAGGCTCCAGCCAAAAAAGCGCCGGCGAAAAAAGCGCCGGCGAAAAAAGCGGTCGCAAAGAAAGCGGCTGCGCGCAAGGCTCCTGCGAAGTCCGCAGGCGTCAAGAAGGCCGGCGCCAAAAAGATCGTGCGGAAGGCGGCGCCCATCAAGCCAAAACCGACTCCGCCTGTCACGCCGCCGGAGCCGGCCTGACGACGGACTATCCAGTCCGTCGTCCCTATGGAGACAGCAGGATTTGCAGTCCTGACTGGCGCTCGGAGCCAGAGCATTTTCCGGTTTCTTGAATATCGGAAAATGTTCATTTTTGGTTATGCGCACAGCCCTTCATCGCGAGCGGGCTTGTGCGCTGCGGCGATTTAGGCCATGCGCGGCTGCCTCCCCTTCCTCTTCGCCGGCGAAATCCTTCATGGGACGCATGATGTCCGCGCGGTGAGCGCGCCCATGGCGCCGGAGCGTTCGCGCGAGAAGGCGGCGGCGGCCGGGCTCGCTGAGCGGCGCGGCTGACGGTTTGCCGTGGGCAGTGCGAAACACATGGACGCGCTGTTGGTGTATGTCTAACGCGACAGACAAATCTCCGCGAAATCACGCCAGCTTTTGTCTACGGCCTGTCCCGACATTTTCATCTTTTGCCACTCAAGCCCGCATTCATGCATGCGCCGGCGCGAGGCGACCGGCAAAGGTCCGGTGGCGCCGGCCTTCCAGGCCGACGCTTGCGGATTTTGCGGCGCGGTTGCCGGCGGAGCTTCCGTTAGAGCTGTCGGCGTCTGGGCGACGGGGGGCGTCGTTGGCGCCGGCGCGGCGGGCGCAAGGGCTTCGCCGTTCGCAACGCCAACGCCAACGCCAACGGCGATGTCAGCTGGCCGTGCTGGAGGGAGCGGCGGGACGGCCGTCGGCGGCGGTTTGATCGCGACGTCCTGCGCAGCGACTGTCGCCGGCACGATGGCCGCGATGAAGGCCAGCGCTGACGCCGCACGGCGAACTGCGCCCATTGGGGAAGCGCCTTGGATCGATACTCGCAAGCGCCGGGCGTCACTCATTCGTTCAATCCTGTCGCGGCCGCGCAGTTGCCCGGATGAAGTTCTCGCGCGAGCCGGACGGCCGCGAACGCAAGGCGCCTGGCGAGATCCTCCCGAGTTTTGCGGCGCGGCGTCAATCGCGGCGCCGCGGTGAAACGTCGGGCCCGATCGGAAGCTCAGATTCATGGCGAAGGCGGCGATTTCGGCACTGCCTGCGCTCTGGTGAAAACATCGGTCTTGCAAAGGATCTTCAGGATGCAGCCTTCAATCTCGGCCCTGTCTCCATTGGCCTTGTTCGCGACGACTTTGAAAGTAATGTCATATGTCTTGCCGTCCTCGGGATTATAGGCTTTGCCGCGCCAGCGGTCGTCGTCGGCGGAAAGGTCTTTGAGGATTTCAAGGCCGATCAGCGGCTTGCCGCGCTTGGCCGCGTCCTCGTTCTGGGTGTCGGATTTCGGCTTTCCGTCCGGCCCGGTCGGCTCTTTCAGCCAGATCAACGTTCCGCAGAAGTCCTCGCCGCAAGGCGCGATTTTGATGATCGACTTTTCGTTCTGGGTGAACCAGAGCCCGGCGGGCGAGTCCGGCGCCGCGGCGGCCACGCCGACGCTAATGCAAAGAGCAAGCGCCGCGGGCGGGAGAGGATTTGTTCGCGGCGCCCGGCCCGGACGAAAATCCAGAAATCCTGCCAGATCCATTTCCGCAAAACTCCAGGGACCGATGGCGAGTCCGTCTGGGCTCGCGCCAGGATCGCGGCGCGGAGGCGCAATGGCGGAGACGGAGGGATTCGAACCCTCGATAGGGCTTTACAACCCTATAACGGTTTAGCAAACCGCCGCCTTCAGCCTCTCGGCCACGTCTCCACACCCAGCGGGAGCAGTGCTCGACGGCGCTCTCCCGATTGATGCGGCACATATGCCCGAGCCTTGCGGCGAAGGCAAGACCGGCAAATGAATGCCTTGTTAACGATCGTCGTTTCGCGGGTGGCTCCGTTTCTGGCCGAGGTATTATAGATTGAGGCGCCTGAGATGAAGCTGCTGCTGGTCGTCAAAGCGACGGTATTGGCGGCGCCCGTCCCGACGAAGCCGTCGACGCGGATGAACGAGCGCAAGACGCCCCAGGGCGTCCCGGTGCGAGCATTCAATTCGACCGATTGCGACGCGAAAGCGCCCCGTGGCGACCGCGCAAATGGCTTATCTGTCGCCGAGGCTGCCGCCGGCGTCGGCGAGGGCGGCGCCGACTTCGAGGCCAAGGTCGTCCATCGACGTTTCTTCGACGACATTGATTTCTTCGCCGATCGCCTGGCGCTCGGCCTCTGCCGCCGAACGAGCGACGTTCACGCTGATGGTCGCCGCCACCTCGGGATGGAGATGGATCGGAACCTCATGCAGCCCGATCGACTTGATCGGAGCCCGCAGCGCAACCTGGTTCCGGTTGGCGCTGAAGCCGCCCGCCGTGATGGCGTCGGCAATGTCGCGCGGGGACACGGAGCCATAGAGATGGCCGGTTTCGCCGGCCTGACGGATGATGACGAAGGCCTGACCGTTGAGGCGCTCGGCGACGGCGGCGGCTTCCGCCTTCAATTCGAGGTTGCGCGCCTCGAGCTGGGCCCGCTGACCCTCGAAGCGCGTTTTGTTGGTGGCGGTCGCGCGCAGGGCCTTGCCGCCCGGTAACAGAAAATTACGTGCGTAGCCGTCCTTGACGCGGACAGTGTCTCCCATCTGTCCAAGCTTGGCGACGCGCTCCAGCAAGATCACTTCCATTTACTCAGTCCTTCAAGTTGAGATCAGGGTTTTGGCGGAATTGAATTCTTCCTGCGATCGCGCAGGCGAAAGGCGGATTCGATAAGCCCGACCACGGCGAAGGCGATCAGCGGCCATGGCATGAGCAGAACGAGAAAGGCATAGATAACGCCGAGGAGGAGGCCGCGGTACTTCAAGCTGCGCGACAGATCGTGGATCGTGGCGAGTCCCTGAAGCGAAAACGCCATGCCAAGCGCCGCCGCGACAGTGGCGCTGATGACGCCCGGAAGGCCGCCGACGAATGCGACGGCGATCGCCGCGAGCAGCGCGGGCGCGAAACTCCGTGGAAGACGCAGCTCGTGGGGAATGTCGGGCCATGGCCGCGGCAGCCGACCGGACACTTCGGCGACGCGGGCGGCGATCCAGAGATTAATCATGAGCATCAAAAGCGTCGACGCCGCGACGGCCGGCGGCGTGGCGAGCGCAAGCAGCCGCGCAAGTCTGTGCAGATCGACCTCGCGCGGTAATGGCGTCTCGGCGGCGAGGCTTTCCAGCACCGGCGTCAACGCTGCGTCGGCGCGGTCCAGCGCGGCGTCAAAGCCGCCATGGCGCGCGCAGACGATGATCGTGGCGGCGACGGCGATCGTCGCGGAAATCGCCACCGCGTAGGCGAGCAGCCGTTCGAGTGGAAAATAGTCGCGCGCGAAGACGCGGCCTGCGCCGGTCGCAATGCTCCATGTGGCGGCGTCCTTCGGCCGGCTTAAGGCGGCGAGAAAGCTGAGCAAGAGCGCCGGCGCGCCGAGGCCGACAGCAAACGCGAGGCCCGACAGGGCCGCGGCGGCAAGCGCGCCGTCCGGCGTCTCCTGCATCTGCTGGATGAACGCGATGGCGATGACGGCGAGTGCGGCGAGCGTCGCCGCAACAATTCCAGCCGCGCGGCCAAAGCCGATCGTCGCGATCATAATCGGCAAGGGCGAGAGATAGGCGAGCGCGACAGCAAGGAACGTTCCTTGCGCGACGAGGCTGAACAGCAGTGCCGAGGCGAGCCCGGCGCCGACAGCGCCCGCGTATGTTGCGCCATATTGGGAAATGCGGCTCTTCATGTCGCCCTGCTGTCCCGCCGGCCGGCGGTTAGAGGCGGGTCGGAAACTTGCGCCCCCGCCCGGCTCAACACAATGTTCATTTCGGCGTCCAAACCGGCTGCCGGGCCGGTTCCGCCGATCGACCGGTTCGGCTCTGGCCGGAACGGGCGACGGTCTTCGTGGATCAATCGTGATCGCCTCGAACCGAAGCGATCGAAGCAGGCCAGCCGGTTCAGCGGATGACGTAAGGCAATAGCCCAAGGAAACGCGCGCGTTTGATCGCCTTCGCAAGTTCGCGCTGCTTCTTGGCGGAAACGGCGGTAATGCGCGAGGGAACGATCTTGCCGCGCTCGGAAATGTAGCGCGACAGGAGTCTTGTGTCCTTGTAGTCGATCTTCGGCGCGTTCGGACCCGAAAAGGGGCACGTCTTGCGGCGGCGGAAGAAGGGACGGCGGGGAGCGGCGGCTGCGGTCGTCATCAGAAATTGCCCTCTGAGCTCGCGCTGTCGTCGCGTTGGCGGCGGGGACCGCGGTCGGGACGCGGGCCGCGGCCGCGATCGCCTCTATCCGAACGGTCGCCGCGATCTCCGCGGTCGCCGCGATCATCGTCATCGCGTTTGCGCATCATCGCGGACTGGCCCTGTTCGAGCAATTCCACCCGAATGGTGAGGAACCGGATGACATCCTCATTGATGCCGCTCTGACGCTCCATTTCGGCGATCGCCGCCGCAGGCGCGTCGAGGTTCAGCAGCGTAAAATGCGCCTTGCGGTTCTTGTTGATGCGATAGGCGAGCGACTTCACGCCCCAATATTCGACTTTTTCGATTTTGCCGCCGAGAGATTCGAGGATCCCTCTGAATTGTTCGGTCAGCGCTTCCACCTGCTGGGCGGAAATGTCCTGACGCGCAAGATAGATATGCTCATAGAGAGCCATGTTCACAGCCTTTCGTAGCGTTGTCGCGACGCTTCGGCGCAGAGCCCTTCGAGCCCCGGAAAGGCTCGACGAGACAAACGAAGGCGGAGACACTGGAAATGGACTCTTGCATTAAAGCACGGGTCCAGCCCGAAGCAGAGCTTTTCCGATCAGCCCCCAGCCGAAGTCGCGAAGGGCGCTTTATAGCGTCATTTGCACGACGCGCAAGGCGCCTGTGCGCTTCGGCCCTTTTTGGCGTCGAACGGGCGGCGCAGGACTTCCATCAGACGCAGGGGCCGCTCTCGCCATTGCTCCAGATCCGCCAGGATTTCAGGCCGGCTTTGGCTACGACCATGCGGCCGGCCTTGGCCATCGCCACAAGATGGCGGAAGACGAGAGGATTGCGCCAGGCCATGGGTTTGGCTGGATCGCAGACGGCGCGATATTCGTCGGAATCGGGATCTTCCATCAAGATGACGCCGAGGCGGTCGGGCCGCAGTTGCGCGCCGAGCCCGCGATCGCCTTTCCAGAGGCACTCGTATTCGCGGCAGACCTGGGGGCGCGTTTCATAGACGCCGCAGCCGCCGGAATGCTGGCAATGTTCGCACCAGTCGCCGGCCGGCTTTTTGAATTCGACGATCTCGAGCACTTTGCAGCAGAAGCTGCATTCGCCGCAGGCCTTGCCTGGAATCGACCCCATCGCGGCCCTCTCGCCCTTCGTCTGCGCCAATTCGCGTTTTTAGCGCCGGCCGCGCTCGCCAAACTGCGCAAGCGCGCGGCGCGGCGCAAGGGCCATTGATGTGCAGGGCCGCCTTCATCCACACCGGGCGAAAGCAGCGCCTTGTTCGCCGGCGCTGTGGAGCGCGCGGGGCGCCCGGCTTGACAGGCGATTGCGGCAATGCGAGTCGCTGCGCCTCAATAATTGCGGCCCACCTGGATCAACGCATTGAGCCGAACCTCGAAAGCCTTCATTTTTCCCGGGCAAGGATCGCAGTCGGTTGGCATGGCCAAGGCGCTGGCCGACCAATTCCCGCAGGCCCGCGCCGTTCTCGACGAGGTCGACGAGGCGCTGGGTCAGAAATTATCGACCCTGATGTTCGAAGGTCCGCAAGACGAACTGACGTTGACCGCCAATGCGCAGCCGGCCCTGATGGCGGCGAGCCTCGCGGCGATCCGCGTCCTCGAGGCGGAGGCCGGTCTCGACATCGCGCGCGACGCGAGCTTCGTCGCCGGCCACTCGCTCGGTGAATATTCGGCTCTGGCGGCGGCCAACTCGTTAAGCGTGGCTGAGACCGCAAGATTGCTCCGCATTCGCGGCAAGGCTATGCAGGCGGCCGCGCCGGTCGGGTCGGGGGCGATGGCCGCGCTGCTCGGAATCGACCTCGACGCGGGGCAAGATATCGCGCGGCGGGCCGCGGCGGAGGCGGGCGGGGTCTGCGCGGTGGCCAATGACAATGGCGGCGGCCAGGTCGTGGTGTCGGGAACGGTGGCGGCCGTCAATCGCGCCATTGAGATCGCCAAGGGAGCGGGCGCGCGCCGCTCTGTTCTGCTGCCGGTCTCCGCGCCGTTCCATTGCAGCCTTATGCAGCCGGCCGCGGACGCCATAGCCGCGGCGCTGGCGACGGTTGAGATCCGGACTCCGTCTGCGCCGCTCGTCGCCAATGTGGTCGCCGCTGCGGTATCCGATCCCGAGGAAATCAGGCGTCTCCTGGTCGCTCAGGCGACCTCGACGGTCCGCTGGCGCGAGAGCATGATTTTCATGGCAAGCCAAGGCGTTACGACATTTATTGAAGTTGGCGCAGGAAAAGTTCTCGCGGGGCTCGCGAAGCGCGTCTGCACCGCGGCGAGCGGCATTTCGATTGGCGCGCCCGAAGATATTTGCCTCTATCGGGCGCTGGCCTGAATGGCCCTGCGGAGTTTATCTCAATGTTCGATTTGACCGGCAGAACGGCTCTGGTGACCGGCGCGAGCGGCGGCATCGGCGAGGCGGTCGCCCGCGCCCTCCATGCGCAGGGCGCGACCGTCGCCCTGTCGGGCACGCGCCGCGATGCGCTCGACGCCCTCGCCGTCTCGCTGTCGACGCGGGCGCATGTGCTGGCCTGCAACCTTTCCGATGCGGCCGCTGTCGAGGCGCTCGTTCCCGCCGCCGAGGCCGCGATGGGCGGCCTCGACATTCTCGTCAGCAATGCCGGCGTGACGAAGGACAATCTCTTCATGCGGATGAAGGACGAGGAATGGGAAGAGGTCATCGCCGTTAATCTGACCGCGAGTTTTCGCCTCGCCCGCGCCTGCCTTAAAGGCATGATGCGCAGACGCTATGGCCGCATCCTCGGGATTTCTTCTGTCGTCGGCGTCGTCGGCAACCCGGGGCAGGGCAATTACGCCGCCTCGAAGGCCGGCATGATCGGCATGTTCAAGAGCCTCGCCGGCGAAGTGGCGACGCGCGGGGTCACGGTCAATTGCGTCGCGCCGGGCTTCATTGAGACGCCGATGACCGCCGTCCTCAATGAGAAGCAGCGAGCGGCCGTTCTCGCGGCCGTGCCGATGGGTCGGCTTGGGACCGGCGCCGACGTTGCGGCCTCGGTTGTCTTTCTGGCGAGTTCCGAAGCCGCCTACGTCACCGGCCAGAACTCTGCATGTCAACGGAGGAATGGCAATGATTTGAGTGCATTAAGCCGAGTTTCGGGCGCGGCGCGCCGGCTCTCGCCAATAGGAATGAAGTGTGTTACGAAGCCAGCGTTGAGCAGTCAGGTAGCGATTTTGCGGGATTGAAGGACCAGATTTGGCCTTCGGCTCGCCGCCGCGCGTGCAATCTCGAACCGTCGGACTTTCCGATCAAGACAGCGAGCAGCGCGCCAGGCGATGTCGCCCATCGCCGCGCATCGACGTCGGCGTATGTCGGCAATGAGTGAGGACAAGGGATCAAACGACCATGAGCGATGTCGCCGAGCGGGTAAAAAAGATAGTCATAGAGCATCTCGGAGTGGATGCGGATAAAGTCGTCGACAATGCGAATTTCATCGAGGACCTCGGGGCCGATTCGCTGGACACCGTCGAACTGGTGATGGCGTTCGAGGAAGAGTTCAGCGTTGAAATTCCCGACGACGCCGCCGAAACGATCGTGACTGTCGGCGATGCGGTGAACTTTCTGGAGAAGGCGACGGCGGCTTGAATTTTGATGTCGCCGCCGGACGACCGCGACATTTTTCTTAAGTGAGATGCGCTGCGGGAGGGCCAGGGCGTCCGGCGTTCGCCGGGGCGCGGGATGGCGCATTGGCCAGGTTCGAACATGCGTAGGGTAGTCATCACCGGACTTGGCATGGTGTCGCCGCTCGCCTGCGGCGTCGAACCGACCTGGAGACGCTTGCTCGCGGGGGAGAGCGGCGCCCGGATCATCGAAACCTTCGATACGTCCGATCTTTCCTGCAAGATCGCCATGCCGGTTCCGCGCGCCGGCGCCGCCGCCTTCACTCCGGACGACTGGATGGAGCCGAAGGAGCAGCGCAAGGTCGACGATTTCATTCTCTATGCCGTGGCGGCGGCGACGCAGGCCCTGACCGACGCCGGCTGGAAGCCGGAAAGCTACCAGGATCAGATCGAAACCGGCGTCCTCATCGGCTCGGGAATAGGCGGCCTCGGCGGCATCGCCGAGACCGCGGTTATCTTGCATGAGAAAGGGCCGCGCCGCGTTTCGCCCTTTTTCATTCCTGGCCGGCTGATCAATCTGGCCGGCGGTTATGTCTCCATTCAGCACGGTCTGCGCGGCCCCAACCATGCCGTCGTCACGGCCTGCTCGACGGGCGCGCATGCGATCGGCGACGCGGCGCGGCTCATCGCGCTCGGCGACGCCGAGGTCATGGTGGCGGGCGGCGCCGAATCGCCGATCAGCCGCATCGGCATCGCTGGATTCGCCGCCTGCCGCGCTCTGTCCACGGGGTTCAATGACCGGCCCAAGGAGGCTTCGCGCCCTTATGACAAGGATCGCGATGGTTTCGTCGTCGGCGAGGGCGCCGGCTGCGTGGTGCTCGAAGCCTATGACCACGCCAGGGCGAGGGGCGCGCGCATCTACGCCGAACTCGTCGGCTACGGCATGTCGGGAGACGCCTATCACATCACCGCGCCGCAACCGAGCGGCGATGGCGCGTACAGGGCCATGAGCAGCGCCGTCAAACGGGCCGGAATCTCGCCGGGCGAGATCAGCTATATCAATGCCCACGGCACGTCGACGCCGCTTGGCGACGAGATCGAGCTGCAGGCGGTGCAGCGCCTTGTCGGGGATCGGGTGGGCGCTTTGTCGATGTCATCGACGAAGTCGGCGATTGGCCATCTTCTTGGCGCCGCCGGCGCCGTCGAGGCGATCTTCGCCGTTCTCGCCATTCGCGATCAGATCGCGCCGCCGACGCTGAACCTCGACCATGTCTCGGTGGAGACCAAAATCGATCTCGTGCCGCACAAGGCGCGGAAGCGCAACATCGAGTTCGTTCTATCGAATTCTTTCGGATTTGGCGGCACGAATGCCTGTTTGATCTTCAAACACGCGGAATAGGGCGCCGAAAGGCGTCGCGCGCGCCGCCCCGAACCCGAATTAGCCATATTTTATTAGTTCGCTGCCGCCGGAATCGCGCCGGCGAAAAATACGGCCTGTCAAACCATCGACCGGCGATATAATGGCGGGGTCGATGCGGCCGGGTGAGTTGAGTTGATGGGCGGCGAGCCACCAAAAGACGACGACAAGAAAGCCGGGCAGCCACCGCCGCGCGCCGGCGGCAGATTCGGCCGTTCCAGAATCGCGCCGCAAAGTCCGAACGAAGCGCTTCAGCCGGAGGCGGCGCCTCCGCCGCCGCCCTTGCCGCCAAGCCGGCGGCGGCCGATCCTTTCCGCCGTCAGCGGCTTTCTCTCATTTCTCCTGATCGCGGCCGTCGTCGCCATGCTCGGCCTGATCTGGAGCGAGCAGCGCATGCGGGAGCCTGGCCCGTTGACCGCCGACAAGGTGCTCTACATCGTGCCGGGCACCGACTTGCCGGAAATCGTCAGCGAACTTGAACGGGAGGGCGTCATCGACAGTCCCTTCGCGCTCAATGTCGCGCTGCTGGTGGAAGGCAAGCGCTCGAAAGTGAAGGCCGGCGAATATCTCTTCAAGCAAGGGGCGAGCTTGCGCGACGTGATGGATATCCTCGTCAGCGGCAAGCAGATCCTGCATCCGATCAGCGTCCCCGAAGGACTCACCACGCTGCAGATCGTCGAGCGCCTGCGCGACAGCGACGTCCTCATGGGCGACATCAAGGATTTGCCCAAGGAAGGGAGTCTGCTGCCCGACACCTATAAGGTGGCGCGCGGCAACTCCCGGGTCGGCCTTCTGAAGAAGATGCAGGACGATCAAAAGAAATTCGTCGACCAGCTGTGGGCGCGCCGGGCCAGCAATCTTCCGTTGCATTCGCCTTACGAACTCGTGACGCTGGCCTCGATCGTCGAAAAGGAAACCGGCAAGGCCGACGAGAGATCGCGCGTGGCCAGCGTCTTCCTGAACCGGCTGACGAAGCATATGCGGCTGCAGTCCGATCCGACCATCGTCTATGGTCTCGTCGGCGGCAAAGGCACGCTCGGGCGCGGCATCACCGACAGTGAAATCAAAAAGCCGACGCCCTATAACACTTATACGATCGACGGGCTGCCGCCGGGGCCGATCGCCAATCCCGGCCGCGCCGCGCTGGAGGCGGTGGCGAACCCCTCGCGAACGCAGGACCTTTACTTCGTCGCCGACGGCACCGGCGGTCACGTCTTCGCCGAAACTCTCGATCAGCATAACCGCAACGTGCAACGCTGGCGTCTGATCGAGAAAGACGCCAAAGATAAAGGCGGCGCCGGCGGCGATGTTGACAAGGCGTCGCCGCCGAGCGCGCCCGGTCCGGCGGGGGGCGCGCCCGGTCCGGCGGGGGGCGCGCCGGCGCCGGCGGGAGCCGCGCACAGCGATCAGCACGGCGAAATCAGCGAGCCGGGCTCGATCTATGGCGCCTTGCCGGCCTCGCTGGAGCCGCCCGCGGCTGCGGCGGCAGGCGCGGCGCCCATGATGGCGCGTGGATACGGAGCGGCGCTCCCGAGCCTCGCCAGCGCCTCCGCCTGGTCGGCGGACGCCAAAAGCGGCGCGGGCAAGAAAGCAGGAAACCATGCGGCCGGCTCGACTACGCCGCTGAATGCGCTGGCGTTGGGGCCGGGTCTTTCCGAATTGGGCATCTCTCTGCGCGGAGCTGGCGGGGCGGCGGATCTCGACGGTCCGGTCAGCGGCTCGGATGCAGCGGACGGGCCGACGGCAGACGCCGGCGCCGCGGCGTCCGAGCAGCCCGCGCCGACGGCCGCGTCGGCGCAGTCCGGGGCCCCGGCGCACGCCAACCAGATGGCCAGCGCTGCGACAGCGGCGGGGGGCAAGGGCGTTCGCGCCCCGGTGATCGACGTATCAGAAGGGACGCCGCTCGATCCGCTGCTCGACAAGACCTATGACTTGAACACAGCCAAGACCGTGCCCTCGGAAAAGGAGATGGCGCTGCCGAATTAGGGCGTGGCTACACGGCCGTCCCGTAAAGATCATAGGCGTCGCTCTTTTCGATCTTCACATTGACGATCTCGCCGACGCGCAAGGGGCGCTTCGAGACGATGTGAACCTTGCCGTCGATTTCCGGCGCATCGCCCTTACTGCGCCCTTCCGCGGCGCGCGGCGCCGCCTTGTCGATGATGACCGCGAGTCGCTTGCCGACCTTGTCCCTGAGCTTGCGCGCGCTGATCGCTTGCGCCTGCTCCATGAAGCGGCGATAGCGCAGGTCCTGCGTCTCGCGCGCGATCTCGGGCAGGCCGAGACGATTGGCGGCGGCCCCTTCGACGGGCTCATATCTGAAGGCGCCGACGCGGTCGAGCTTCGCCGCGGCGAGCCAGTCGAGGAGGAAGGCGAAGTCGGCCTCCGTTTCGCCCGGAAAGCCGACGATGAATGTCGAGCGGATCGTGAGATCAGGACAGACGGAGCGCCAGCGGTTGATCCGCTCCAGCGTCCTGTCCTGATCGCCCGGCCGTTTCATCGCCCGCAAGACGCTTGGACTTGCGTGCTGGAACGGAATGTCGAGGTAAGGCAGCACGCGCCCTTCCGCCATCAGTTCGACGACGTCGTCGACATGCGGATAGGGATAGACGTAATGGAGCCGCACCCAGACGCCGAGGGCGCCCAGTTCGCGGACGAGATCGATGAACTTCGCTTTGACCGCGCGCTCGCGGAAGAGGCTTTCGGAATAGCGCAGGTCGAGGCCATAGGCGCTGGTGTCCTGGGAAATGACGAGAAGCTCCCTGACGCCGGCGGCGACCAGCTTTTCGGCTTCGCGAAGGATGTCGGCTGCGGGACGCGAGGCGAGATCGCCGCGCAATCTTGGAATGATGCAGAAGGAGCAGCGATTGTTGCAGCCCTCCGAGATCTTCAGATAGGCATAGTGGCGCGGCGTGAGCTTGACGCCCTGCGGCGGAAGAAGATCGAGAAACGGATCGTGCGGCGGGGAGACTGCCGCGTGCACCGCCTGCATCACCGATTCGAAAGCCTGCGGACCGGTGATGCTGAAGAGGTTCGGAAATTTGGCTTCAATCGCCTTCGGTTCGGCGCCCATGCAGCCGGTGACGATGATCTTGCCGTTTTCGGCCGCGGCCGCGCCGATCGCCGCGAGCAATTCAGCCTTGGCGCTGTCGAGGAAACCGCAGGTGTTGACGATGACGGCCGCCGCGCCGTCATAGGATTTGGTCAGCTCGTAACCCTCCGCGCGCAGGCGGCTGATGATTTGTTCGCTGTCGACAAGGGCTTTCGGACAGCCGAGCGACACCAGAGCGATCCGCGGCGCGGTCGAGCGCTCGACGTCGCCGCTGGCGGCTTCTTCGGAAAGCTGGCGATCAGAACCCATGGGCGTGATTGCCATGGCTCGGGCCGGCTTGCAAGCCGATCGGTCGCCGCCTGCCGCGGGGGCCTGTCCTAAAAAATGATGAAAGCCCGGCCATCGCTGACCGGGCTTGCTTTGCCTTTCTTGAAAAGCCGAACCTCAAGCGGGTTCGACTTAATATTTTGCGACCACCGGAGCCGGGGGGGCGGTGTCGAATTTGTAGCTGAAACCAACCTGCACCCGGTTTTCGGAGAAGTGCCGGTTGACGAAGGCGCCCGCCGCGCCAAGGAACGGCGTATCGAACGAGGAGGCGAACAAAGTAGAGGGCCCGAAGTCCGTATAGCGATATTCGGCCCGGATCGACCAGTTGTTGGTGACGGCGTATTCGAGACCGCCGCCGACGGTCCAACCCACTCTGGTGGTCGAGGCGCTTGTGGTGCCGCCGAAAGGACCGAAAGGGGTAATCGGGAAGCTGCTGGAAACATTTCCGGTGAATCCGCCGAAGGCGACGCCGCCAGTCGCATATATAAGGGCGCGATCCCAACCGAAGGAGCCAAGGGCGAAGCCGAAGCGGCCGCGAATTGATCCTTCGATGTCATGCTTGACGTTGACGCTGAAGTCGCCCGCAAGAGGCGCAGCGAGGACGCCTCCGCCAACGAGGCCTAACCCGAAAGGAAGGCCGGTTGTGTATGATTTGCTTAGGCTCGCGCCATCGACATCGCCTTCGAGGCCGATGACGAATTTATCGAGCTGCAAATTATAACCAACGTGGGCGCCGCCGATGACGCCGTCGGCCGTGTAGCTGAATGCGGCGGCGTCGCCAAAAGCGTCGCCGAAGCCGACGCGGTTCTGGCCCCAACCGTAGCCGACCTGGCCGCCGACATAGACGCCGGTCCAGCTGAACACAGGAACCGGCGGCAGGATCGGCGGCGGCGCTTTCACGGGAAGGTCGGCGGCAAAGGCCGAACCGGTGAGCGCCATGACGCCGACCGAGGCCAAGATAATGCGACGAAACATGGTGCTTCTCCTTTTCAAGAGTTAACCCTTTAAGGAAGGTACCGCGTTTCGATGGATGGACAACCGCGCAGAAAGCGGAGACGATGCAATTTATAGCGATGTTGCGGGCGCGCAACAGCAAGTCGTGGTCTCAAGGCGGGTAGGCAAAGGCCGCATTTGCGGATTTTGAAGCAGAAAGAACCCGGCCATGACTGGCCGGGTTCTGTTGGTTTTCGCGTAGGCCCGAAAGCTTCGTCTCAATATTTGGCGACAACCGGAGCGGGCGCCGCGGTGTCGAACTTGTAGCTGAAGCCAACCTGCACGCGGTTCTCGTTGAACTTGATATTGGCGAAGCCGCCGGCCGCGGCCGCCCCCGGAAGGGCGAAGGCGTCGGTGGCGTAAATAGTATTTCTGCCATACTGGGTAAAACGATATTCGGCCCGGATCGACCAGTTGTTGGTGACGGCATATTCGAGGCCGCCGCCAACGGTCCAGCCGACGCGGGTGTTCGACTGGCTATCATAGCCGAACGGCGTATAAATTGTGCCATTGAAGCCACCGAAGGCGACGCCGCCGGTGCCATAGATCAGGACGCGGTCCCAGGCGTAGCCGACGCGACCGCGGATCGAACCTTGCACGTCGAGCTTGCCGCTGACCGTCACCGGCACAATGGCGCCGAATCCAGTGCCGGCGCCAACGAAGAGATCGCCCGAGACGGTCTTCTTGAGGCTGGAGCCGTCGACGTCGCCCTCGAGGCCGATGACGAACTGGCTGAGCTGCAGATTATAACCGACATGGGCGCCGCCGATGACACCGTTGTTGTTGAAGCTGAAGTATTCAAAGTCGCCAAAGTCGTCTCCAGCATTGGCGTTGGTAGTGCCCCAGGCGTAGCCGATCTGGCCGCCGACATAGATGCCGGTCCAGGTGAAGATGGGCGCCGGCGGCACGTAAACCGGCGGCGGAGCGCGCGAGGGAAGATCGGCGGCGAACGCCGATCCGGCTAGCGCAACCGCGCCAACCGATGCTAAAAGAATGCGACGGAACATAATGCTTTCTCCTTCCGGGTTCAAAGCTTCCGCACACTACCGTGTTTCAGCCGTCGTACAACCAATCAAGGGAGAAAATCGCCAGTCAAAGAGCGCATTTTGGCCCGGTGTGGCGGCCTTGCAACAGGCGCACCTGCAATGAATGGCTTGGTGATAAAGTTCTTATTGATTTCTTAAAGTAAGAAAGCCCGGCCATGGTTGGCCGGGCCTTCTTTATCTTGCACCCTGAAAGTCGAAAGCGAAAGCTTCGTCTCAATATTTGGCGACAACCGGAGCGGGCGCCGCGGTGTCGAACTTGTAGCTGAAGCCAACCTGCACGCGGTTCTCGTTGAACTTGATATTGGCGAAGCCGCCGGCCGCGGCCGCCCCCGGAAGGGCGAAGGCGTCGGTGGCGTAAATAGTATTTCTGCCATACTGGGTAAAACGATATTCGGCCCGGATCGACCAGTTGTTGGTGACGGCATATTCGAGGCCGCCGCCAACGGTCCAGCCGACGCGGGTGTTCGACTGGCTATCATAGCCGAACGGCGTATAAATTGTGCCATTGAAGCCACCGAAGGCGACGCCGCCGGTGCCATAGATCAGGACGCGGTCCCAGGCGTAGCCGACGCGACCGCGGATCGAACCTTGCACGTCGAGCTTGCCGCTGACCGTCACCGGCACAATGGCGCCGAATCCAGTGCCGGCGCCAACGAAGAGATCGCCCGAGACGGTCTTCTTGAGGCTGGAGCCGTCGACGTCGCCCTCGAGGCCGATGACGAACTGGCTGAGCTGCAGATTATAACCGACATGGGCGCCGCCGATGACACCGTTGTTGTTGAAGCTGAAGTATTCAAAGTCGCCAAAGTCGTCTCCAGCATTGGCGTTGGTAGTGCCCCAGGCGTAGCCGATCTGGCCGCCGACATAGATGCCGGTCCAGGTGAAGATGGGCGCCGGCGGCACGTAAACCGGCGGCGGAGCGCGCGAGGGAAGATCGGCGGCGAACGCCGATCCGGCTAGCGCAACCGCGCCAACCGATGCTAAAAGAATGCGACGGAACATAATGCTTTCTCCTTTCAAGGTTGAAGCTACGGGCAAACTAACCTGTTTCAGGCAGCCAACAAACAGCGTCGGGGCAAAAAGGGGCGGTCGCGGCGCGCTATTTCCGACGGTGTGACCTTGATGCAACAAATTCGCGGGAAAGCCTGTAAAGAATTGACCGAACTCGTGGATTTCGCTTCATCTTGGGACGGAGATGAGGTCAAAAAAAAGGCGAATGGGATCACTGTCGCGCGAACGCGGCCGAAGTCCCAAACAGGCCATCGAACTTGTAGCTGAAACCGGCGCGCACGGCGTTTTCAGTCACCCGGTGGGAGACGGCGACGCCCGGACCGGCGGCGAAGGGATAATCCGTCATTGAGCCGAAATCGGCGTATCTGTATTCGGCGCGGACCGACCAATTGTTGAATAAGGCGTATTCAAGGCCGCCGCCGATGGTCCAACCCGCCAGCGAGCGGTTAATCGAGTCATAGCCGAACCAGGACTGATAGGTGTTCGTGACGCTGGCGAAAGCGGCGCCCCCGGCGACATAGAAAAGGGCGCGGTCGAGGGCGAAGCCAAGGCGGCCGCGAATCGTTCCCTCGACGGGAATTTGGCTGCTGTAAGTTACAGGCCCCCAGCCGTAGGATTTGTTGACGCCGGTTCCGTCGATGTCGCCTTCAAGGCCAAGGACGATCTGATTGTATTGCAGGTTATAGCCGACGTGCGCTCCGCCGACGACGCCGTTTGGCGTATAGTTGACGCCGGAGAACGAGTAGAAAGGCCCCCATGCGCTGAGGCTATTACCGGCCCAGGCGTAACCGATCTGGCCGCCGATATAGAGGCCCGTCCAGGTAAAGATCGGGGCCGGCGCATAGGCGCCGGAGCCCGGCCCGTAGGGCAGGTCGGAAGCGATCGCCGGTCCGGCCAGGGCGGCGGCCGCCGCAATCGGCAGAAGCGCTCTGCGTATCATTCGGTCCCCTTTCCGAAACCCGAGGTTCGGGGCGTCGAGACGCGTTCGGAATTCGATTGCGCGTTTCGAATTCCTTATGGGATACGGCGGAACTCTTACTAAAATGTCTCGAAACGTGATTACCAAATGATGCGGATTCTGGCCGCGACCAGCGGGTCGGCGCAAGATGATGACCGCCCGGGCAATGGCCTTGGAGCCGGGCGCGCTTTATGCGTATAGACGCATGCGGGATGGAAGGGTGGCCGAGTGGTTTAAGGCAGCGGTCTTGAAAACCGCCGTGGGCGCAAGCCTACCGTGGGTTCGAATCCCACCCCTTCCGCCACTTCAGAACAGAACTGCGAACGCCGGGCGTAGCCGGCTTTACGCCGGCCGCGGCGGTCAGCGTCTGAAGCAGGTTGCTTTTCGAGCCGATGATGCGGACCTCGCGATCTGCGACCTCGACGCGCTGGGCGAGCGCGCGGAGATGGTCGCGGCGATAGCCGCCACCGTCGATCCTGATCCGCTCGCGCGCCGTTCTGGCGAACCTCTGGACCATTGCGGCGTGATCGGCTTGCTGGCCTGACGACTCCAGCATCGCGGCGGCGCGCGCGGCGTCGGCTTGCGCCTGGTCGCGGATCGCCTTGAGGCTCGCGATGCGCTCCTTCAGCGCCGGGTCGTCGAGATCGGCGACGCCGGCCTCGATGGCGTCATAGAGCCGCTTGAGCCGCAAATCGGTTTCGGCGGCGCGCTTGTTCAGCTCGGCGATGTGCTCGCGGCGGCGCTCGGCACGCTCCTGCCGGCGGTCGAGGACGGACGCCAGGACTTCCTCGAGCCGCTCCGGCTGGAGCAGACGATCGGCAATGTGCTCGGCGACGAGGTTGTCCAGCTTCTCCATCGGGATCGAGCGGCCCTTGCAGCCGGTCTCGCCCTGCCGCGCCTTGATCGAGCAGGTGTAATAGCGATACCGCCCTCCCTTCCCGGTCCTGAGCGTCATCGCGCCGCCGCAGTCGGCGCAGAAGCAGATGCCGGTAAGGAGGGTCGGGCCGCTGACGACGCGCGCCGGCGTGACCTTCGGATTGCGGGCGCGCAGATGCGCCTGCACGGCGTCGAAGGTCGCTTGATCGATCAGCGGCGGCACCTCGACGGTGACGATCTCGCTGGCGGGCTTCAGCGTCTTGTTCTTGGCGCGCTTGTTGAACTCGTGGCGGCCGACATAGGTCGGCCGCGTCAGGATGCGATGAACCTGCCCGATGCCCCAGCGTCCGCCGTCGCGGGTGAAGATGCGGCGCTGGTTGAGATAGGCCGCGATGTTCTTGACGCCCATCGGGCCGGTCGTGCCGTCGCCTTCCAGGGCGAGCCGATAGATCAGCCGCACCGTGTCGGCGTGCAGCGGATCGATTTCCAGCTTCTTCTTGACCTTGGCGCCGCGCTGCTCGGCCGCGACGACGCGATAGCCGATCGGCGGCAACGAGCCGTTCCAGAAGCCTTGCCGCGCGTTCTCCTTAAAGGCGCGGAGAACGTGCTTGGCGTTCTCCTTCGACTGATACTCGTCGAACAGCGCCATGATCTGCCGCATCATGACGTGCATCGGATCGTCGCCCATCTCCTGCGTGATCGAGACGAGCCTGACGCCGTTCTTGGCGAGCTTGCGGACGTAGAACTCCAGCTCGAAGTGGTCGCGGAAGAAGCGCGAGAAGCTGTGGACGATGACGATATCGAAGGGCGCGGGCTTGCTGGTGCCCGCCTCGATCATGCGCTGGAACTCGGGCCGGCGATCATTCGTGGCCGATGCGCCCGGCTCGACATAGGTCTCGACAAGCTGGTAGCCGCGTGAGGCGCAATAGGCTTCGCCTTGCCGCTTCTGATCGGGAATCGAGACATCATGCTCGGCCTGCCGCGCCGTCGAGACGCGCAGGTAGAGGGCGGCGCGCAACGGCACGGTCATCGCGATTGTCCTCTCAGATCATCGGCGCGGCCCGAACAGCTCATCGAAGAGATCGCCGAACCATGCCTCGAACACGTCGAGCTCGGCGTCGCGTGATCGGCACGCGCTCCGGCCAATCGTCCGTGACGGTCCACGCCGACAGGTCGTGCTTCGCCGGCCGACCGATGCGAGGCCAGGGCTCGATCGGAATGTAGAGGTCATCGGGCAAAATGCCCAGGCTGGCGCGCGGTCGAGACATCCCGACAGGATCGCGCCGCCACCTCCGGGGTGAACGGCCGATCTCTATCCCACAGCACGCTTCCTCCTCCCGGCGTCCCGCGGCGCTGGCAGATGGCGGTCTAGAGGTTGATTGATTGAGGTTTTGGCCAAAACGTATGGCAAGGGCCTTCCGAAGGGGCGAAACCTAACGGGATATGGCTCGCTAGCTGGGTGCGGCGAGCCGAGCATCGAAAGCAGCTGGCGAATGCGTATGATCTAGGCAAGCGACGACGATGGAGCCCTAGCCCGGGATCGTGAGGGCGAATGCATTGGCAAATCGGATCGCCGGCGCTCGAGAATCGGGCTTATTCGCTCATCGGATTTGGGTCTATCTCGCCCCTGTCAGCAGGTCAGATCTATCTGCCGCGTGGAGCAGCGCACTTCCGGTTCACGCCAATTGATTTTGGCAAGCAAGTGTTCACGGTCGAGCGGCAAGAGCTATACTTCGACGCCTCGGTTCATTCTGGTTCCCCGTTCTCGACATTGGTGCGCCGATCTTTGAGCTTCGTTCTCCGTAATGAATTCGACGGCGGTAGCTCCGCCAGTTTGGAATGGATGATCGCCGGATCGCGCGAGGCCTATTTGGGCGCCGTTCCGGCGGAAGCGCCGGCCTGCGGCGCCGGCGCGGCCTCCGGCGGCAGTAGAAAAGCCGGGTTTGACTGGCGCTCAAGATAGGCCGCGAAAGCGCGGCCGAGCCCGGGCATGTTAAGCCGCATCGACATGCTGCGCTTCTTGGTCTTTTTGATCGCCGACGCGGGGTTGAAGAACTCGCGCGCGTTGCTGGCGGTCAGGACGAAGGGCGGGCGGCCTTCACGCGCGAGCAGATAGGACATCACCAGCGCGCCCGTGCGGTGGTTGCCCTCGATAAACAGCTGCGGATCGCTGAGCATGCGTATGAAGACGCCCGTGGCGCGGCGCCAGACGTTCCTGCCGCGATGCAGATCGTACCAGTCCACGATGTCGCGGATGCCGCCGTCAGGCTGTTCATAGAAGCGGCTCTCGGTCGCCTCGGCGAGCCGGTGATGGCGCGCGCGCACGGCCTCATCGGCGCCGCAAAGCACAGTGGCGTTGAGGTCGAGCCAATGATGCAGCTGGCCCATGGCGAAAATATCGACGCCGCCGCAAATCAGGCGATCAACCATGGCGTAGCCCGCGAGCATGTTTTCAAGCACTTCGTCGTCGAGGGGATCGCGCCGATCGAAAAGCTCCTTGTTGATCTGCGGAAATGCGCGCTGAAGCTCGCGCAGCGTGGCTTCGATCAAAGGAAGGTTGAGCACCGGCAATATGCGCCCTCCTTGCTCGCAGGTTCGCCTCAGTCCAGAGACGGCGTTTTTCCAGCATTGAAGATGGCCGGAGCCGAAACAAGAACGGCGGAGCCCTGACCTGCGTTGCGTCGATTGCGCTTACGGCCTCAATAAATTCTGGCGGACGCCAATATAGTTTGGGAAAGGCAAGGGACTCGCGGCCCGCTGAGCGCACAGCCGCAACTGGTCGGCGACGAAGAACGAACCTGAACGGCCGGCGAGCGCGCTTTGCAGGGTTCAGCTGAACTCGCCGCGGATATACTCTTTCGTCAATTTCGCCTGCGGCGCGTCGAAGATCTGGTCGGTTTGACCGATCTCGACGAGATAGCCCGTCCGGCCGCCAGCGGAAATATCGACCGAGAAAAACGCCGTCACGTCGGCGACGCGGCGCGCCTGCTGCATATTATGGGTGACAAGCGCGATCGTGTAGTCGTGCTTGAGTTCGAGCATCAGCTCCTCAATGCGCCGCGTCGCGATGGGATCGAGGGCGGAGCAGGGCTCGTCCATGAGCAGGACCGCTGGCTCCGTCGCCACGGCGCGGGCGATGCAGAGGCGCTGCTGCTGACCGCCCGACAGGGAGAGGCCGCTTGCCTTCAGCTTGTCCTTGACTTCGTCCCAGAGCGCGGCGCGCTTCAGCGCGTGCTCAACCCTCGCCTCGACGTCTCCTTTGTAACGGTTCAGCTTGAGGCCGAAGGCGACATTGTCGAAAATGCTCATCGAGAACGGATTTGGCTGCTGGAAGACCATCCCGATATAGCGGCGCACGACGACAGGATCGACGTCGCTGGCGTAAATGTCCTGGCCGAGGAAGTTCACCTTTCCCTCAAGACGGAAGCCCTTGACGAGATCGTTCATGCGGTTGAGGCTGCGCAGCACGGTGCTCTTGCCGCAGCCGGATGGTCCGATGAATCCGGTGATCTTGCCCTTCTCGACCGGGACGGCGCTATCCCGAACGGCGAGGAAACTGCCGTAGAATATCTTGTCCACCTTGCAGTCGATGGCGACGTCCGAGGCGGCGTTCGCCGTCGGCCGTTCGAGTGAAGCTGCTGCGGGCATTGAACTCTCCCTAGACCTGCGGACGGCCGATGAAGCGACTGAGTATATTGAAGGTCAGCACGATCAGAACGAGCACCAGGGACGCGGCCCAGGCCAGTTCGATCTGATTGTCGAACGGCATGCTCGAGAAATTATAGATCAGGATCGACAGCGAGGCTGTCGGCTCCCTGATGCTTCTTAGCCAGTAATTGCTGAAGAGAGCGGTAAAGAGCAGCGGCGCCGACTCGCCGGCGACGCGCGCGACGGCGAGGATGATGCCGGTGACGATGCTCGGCAATGCGGTCGGCAGGGTGACGCTCCAGACCACCTGCGCATTGGTGCAGCCCATTCCGATGGCGGCGTCCTTCATCCGCTGCGGCACCATGCGCATGGCGCCCTCGGCGGTCAGCGTGACGGTCGGCAGCATGAGGACGGCGAGCGCGATGCCGCCGGCGAGAGCCGAATAGGTGCCCATCAGCAATACGACGGCGGCGTAGACGAAAACGCCGGCGAGGATCGAGGGGAAGCCGGTCAGGACCTTGGATAGGAAGCGCGCCGTCACGGCAATCTTGCTGTCGGGGCGAAACTCGGCGAGGTAAACCGCGGCGAGCAGGGCGATGGGGATGCTGATCGCCGAGGCGATCGCGACGGTGACCAGCGTGCCCTGGATGGCGTTGCCGATGCCGCCGCCGATTTCGAAGCCGGCCGGCGGCAATTCCGTGAACAAATCCGTGCTAAGCCGCGCGCCGCCTTTCACGATCAGCATATAGAGAACCGAAAACAGCGGCACGGCCCCAAGCGCCGCGACCAGCCAGGCGCCGACTGTGAGAGACACGTTCCTCAGCGCTCTCCGCTCGAGCGGATTGTGGCGCAGGCTTAACGTTTTTCGCGGCTCCGCCGCGCCCAGCGCGACCGCGCCGCTTGCCTCAGTCATCATGTTTTCGCCATCTTGCGGGAGGTCCAGATGAGGATCATCGTTCCAAGCACGTTGACGACGAGCGTGATCGCCAGAAGCACCAGCGCCGCGTACATCAGGGCCTGCCGCTCGACCAAGGCCGCCTCGGGGAAATTCGAGGCGAGCAGCGAGGCGAGCGTATTCGCGGGCGAAAAGAGCGACAGCGAGATCTGATTGGAATTGCCGATCAGCATGGCGAGCGCCATGGTCTCGCCAAGGGCGCGCCCAAAGCCGAGGACGAGCGCGCTGAAGATGCCGCCGGCAGCCGTCGGAACGATCACCTTGAGAATAGCCTCCCAACGCGTCGTTCCCATGCCATAGGCGGCCTCCTTGATCTTGTAGGGGACGAGGCCGATGGCGTCCTGGGAGATCGCCGCAACGGTCGGAAGCACCATGATCGCCAGGACGATGACGGCGGGCAGCATGCCCGGGCCGCTGAGCGAAGTGCCGAAAAACGGAATGAACCCCAAATGGTCGTGGAGCCAGTTGGCGCCGGGACGCAGGAAGGGGATGACGACGAAAATGCCCCAAAGGCCGAAGACGACGCTCGGGATCGCCGCCAGCATCTCGATCAGCGTGCGGAAGGCGACCGCGATCTGGGCGCCAGGAAATCCTGCGTGAGGAAGATCGCGATGGTGATGCCGATAAAGCCGCCGATCAGCAAGGCGAGGAGCGAGCTATAAAGGGTGCCCCAGATTTGCGGCAGGATGCCGAAGTTGTGGCCTTGTACGTCCCAGCGGGTGTCGACCAGAAAAGCCGCGCCGTTCTTGCTGATGGCCGGCAGCGCCTGGCCGCCGATTTCCCAGATGATATAGGCGACGAGGGCGATAATCGCGAAAGCGCCCGCCGCCGCGGCCAAAAAGAAGGTGCGATCGACGAAATACGCAGCCGCCGACGGCGGCTGCGACGCAGACTTCGAATCCGCAATGACGAACGAAACCACAGCGACCCCTTGCGTTTGCGCGCCGAATAACCCGTATGCGCCGCTCACGGTCCGGAGCGGCGCGGCGGGGCTGCCCTATTGAATTTTGGCCGAGGCGGCTTTAACCTTTTCGACGACGCTGGGCGGAAGCGGGATATAACCCATGCTATCGGCTATCTTCTGTCCATCCGTCAAGCCGTACTCAACCATCTGGCGAAGATATTGAGCCTTTTGCGGATCCTGCTTCTGGTAAAAAAGCTGCCAGGTGAACGAGGCGATCGGATAGGCGCCCGGATCAGTCGGATCGTCGACCCAGACGATCAGATTGGGCGGAAAATCCGCGCTCGCCAGCGCCTTGGCGCCGCCTTCGCCGCCGGGCGCGACGTAATTGCCGGATTTATTCTGTAAAAGGGCGACGTTGGCTTTGGTCAGTTTGGCGTAGCCCCACTCGATATAGCCGATTGCGCCGGGCGTTTGCTTGATCGTGGCGGTCACGCCGTCGTTTTTGGGGGCGGCGACGATTTTGTCGCTCGACGGCCAGTTGACCGTCGTGCCTTGTCCGACCTGTTCTTTGAACGCGGGGCTGATCGCCGACAGATGCTTGGTGAAAACGAAGTTTGTGCCGCTCGAATCCGAGCGCCGCACCACCGTGATCGGGATGTCGGGCAACTGGATGCCGGGATTGGCGGCGACGATCCGGGGGTCGTTCCAGCGGGTGATCTTGCCGAGGAAAATGTCCGGATAGACGTCGCGTGGCAGTTTCAGCCCTGTGGGCTGGCCCGGCAGGTTATAGGCGAGAACGATCTCGCCGGCGGTCATCGGCAGCAGGACCACGCCTCGTTCGACCTTGGCGATCTGCTCCGGCGTCATGGCGGCGTCGCTGGCGGCGAAGTCGACCGTGTTGTTGATCAGGTCCTGGATGCCGGCGCCGCTGCCTTTGGCCTGATAATCGACGGTCACGCCGCTGGTCTGCTTGCTGAAGGATTTGAACCAGGTTGAATAGATCGGAAAGGGAAAGCTCGCGCCCGAGCCGACCAGACGCAAATCGTCGGCGTTCGCCTGCGATATTTGCGTGGCCAGGGCGACCATGGCCGCCATTACAATGGTCAAGTTGCGCTTCATCGCTCTGCTTTCATAATTGAGAATTGCCGATGATGGTCGTGAGCCAGGCTGGCGCGTTATTGCCGGCCGTTAGATCCGGATCGCGAGATTTAAGTCTATCCGGGACACTTGAATGATCTGACGGATTACTACTGCCAGAGGTCGCCGCCCCTCTTCGCGGGCGATCTAATCGTGCGGTCCTTTGACCTCGGGCAACCTAAGCAGCAGAGGTGACAATCGGATGACAAATTGCGCGGCCAGCGTGCTTTTTAGACGCGGCTGGGGAAGGGCGCGAGGGCCATCGCGGTCATGACCGTACGCCGCAGCCCGTCGCGGTCTCCTGGACAATCGCATCAAGCGCCGAAACGGCGGCGGTCCGCCGCGCTCTCATCGAGCGTCTCGCGGACCGCCTGGCATCGATCCTGTGCTATCGGGAGCGGAATCGCTCGGTGGTAGAGATGCGCCGCAGGGCGCTGACCAGCGCGTCGATGTCATCGCGGGTGTTATAGAGCGCGAGCGACGGCCGCACCGTCGTCTCGAGGCCGAAACGGCGCAGAATGGGCTGCGCGCAATGGTGGCCGGCGCGCACCGCGATGCCTTCGCGGTCGAGCGCCGCGCCGACATCCTCGCTGCGGCAGCCGTCGAGCACCAGCGAGATGACGCCCGCCTTTTCATCCGCGCAACCGATGATGCGAAGGCCCGGGATGCTTTTGAGCCCATCGGTAGCGTAGATCAGCAATTCGTGCTCATAGGCGGCGATATTGGCCATGCCGATCGTATCGAGATAATCGAAGGCGGCCCCAAGGCCGACCGCGTCGGCGATATTGCCGGTGCCGGCTTCGAAGCGGCCAGGCGGCCCCTGGTAGATCGTTTTCTCGAAGGTGACGTCGACGATCATATTGCCGCCGCCCTGCCACGGCGGCATGGCTTCGAGGACTTCGGGCTTGCCGTAAACGACGCCGATGCCAGTCGGGCCGAACACCTTATGGCCGGAGAAGACGAAGAAGTCGCAGCCGAGCGCCTGCACGTCGACCGGCATGTGCGAGACAGCCTGCGCGCCGTCGGCGACGACGCAGACGCCGAGACGATGCGCCATGTCGATCATGTCTTTCGCCGGCGTCACCGTGCCGATGGCGTTGGCGACCAGCGCGAAGGAGACGATCCTGGTGCGCCGGCTCAAAAGCTTTTCGTATTCGTCGAGCCGGACCTGGCCCTTGTCGTCGACGGGCGCGACCTTGAGGACAGCGCCCGTCTCCGCGCAAAGCATCTGCCAGGGCACGATATTGGCGTGATGTTCAAGCCAGGTGATGAGGATTTCATCGCCCTTCTGGACATGCCGGCCGCCATAGGCTTTGGCGATCAGATTAATGCCTTCCGTCGTCCCGCGCACGAAGATGATCTCATTCGTCGACGAGGCGTTGATAAAACGGCGGGTTTTTTCGCGGGCGGCCTCATAGGCGTCGGTGGCGCGGGCGGCCAGCGCATGGGCGGCGCGGTGAATGTTCGAATTCTCGTTCTCGTAGAAGGTCGAGACGCGGTCGATCACCGCCTGGGGCTTCTGCGTCGTCGCGGCGTTGTCTAGCCAAATCAGCGGCCTGCCATGGACATGCTGGCGCAGGATTGGAAAATCCCGCTTGATCGAGGCGGCGTCGAAGGGACGCACGCCGACGCCGATCGTCGGCCCGAGTTCGGGCCGCACTTCATGCGCGACAGGATAGATCGTGTATTCGTTGGCCGGCGTCGCGGCGGCCGGGGAAGCCGGAACCGCGCCGGGCGCGGCGGCTTCGCCGAGAAAGTAGGGGGTCACGATCGAGATCGGGTCGGCGCCGGGAACAGCCGTGGGCGCGGCCGATAGCGGCGGGGCGCCGGGAAGCGTCGGCGGGCGCGCGAAATCGGGCGTCGCGGGCGGCGCTGGAATCGCTGGATTCGACGCTGGAAAGGCTGGAATCGGCGATGAAGCGATTGGGGCCGGCGCCGACGGAGCGGCCGCGGCGGGCACTGTCGGCAGGGCCGGCGCGCTTGACGGCGTCGCGCCCGGGTGCGGCGCGACCGGCTGCGCCTGGCTCGCTTTGCCGCCGGGGGCGTTGAGCCCGTCCAGGAAATAGAGGCCTTCGCCGGGGGCCGTCGCGTCGGCGGCGGCATAGCCCGAGCCGCCATGGGTGGCGGACGTCAGCGCCGTTGCGTCGCCGAGCGTAGAGGGCAGGGCGGCGAGATCGGCTTCGCTCGGGAGGCCGCCCGATTGACCGCCATATCCAGACGGGAGCGTCGAAGGCGCGGCTCCGCTCGATGCCGGCGAAGCGCCGGGCACGCCGAGCGACGAAGGCGCCGATGCGGCGAATACGGTCGAAGCGGCGGTCGGAAGAGCGAGGTTGGGGATCTGGGCCGGCTGTCCTGTCGCGGGAAAGCCAGGCGAAGACGCAAAGACCGGAGAGACCGGCGCATAGGGCGGTGCGCCCGTCTGCGCCGCCACATGCGAGGGAATGACCGGGAGAAGCCCCGGATCGGTGTTCAGCGATGCAGTCGGCGCGTTCGCAGCGGCGGCCGGCTTTAAGGCGGCGGGCGAAGTTGGTTCGCGCGCGGTCGCCGCGGCGGGCAGTCCGACCGGCCCGACCGGCGCGCCGGGCAACGCCTTGAAGAAGGCGTTCGCTAAAAGAGCGATCGCGGCCGGATCTGGCGCCGACGGAGCCGTGCCGCCCCACTGAGGGGACGGCGTGACCGGGACCGCCGCTGCGGAACGGGGCTCAGGAATAGACATGATAGTGGCCGACCTCCACGTTTTCGAGCACGCCGAGTGCGTCGGGGGTCAGGATGGCGGACGAACAATAGAGCGAGATCAGATAGGAGGCGATCGCCTTGCGGTTGATGCCCATGAAACGGACCGAGAGGCTTGGCGCGACTTCGCCGGGAACGCCCGGCTGGAACAGGCCGACGACGCCCTGCTTGCGCTCGCCGGTGCGCAGCAGCAGCACCTTGGTCTTGCCGTCGACGAAGGGAAGCTTGTCGCTCGGCACGAGCGGAAGTCCGCGCCAGGTCAGGAACGGCGTGCCGAACAGGTTGATGGTTGGCGGGGGAACGCCGCGCTGGGTGCATTCGCGGCCGAAAGCGGCGATGGCGAGCGGATGGGCTAGGAAGAAGGCCGGCTCTTTCCAGACCTTGGCGATGAGCTCGTCGAGATCGTCAGGCGTCGGCGCGCCGGTGCGGGTCGAGATCACCTGCGATGGGGAAGCGTTTGGAATGAGGCCGTATTCCGGATTGTTGATCAGCTCGCTTTCCTGCTTTTCCTTGACCTTCTCGATCAAGAGACGCAGCTGCTCCTGGATCTGATCATAGGGCTGATTGTAGAGATCGGTGACGCGCGACTGAACGTCGAGAATGGTCGTCACAGCATTGAGAAAGTATTCGCGCGGCGCCGGATCGTAGTCGACGAAGGTCTCCGGCAGGTCGGTATCGCGTTCGCGGCTCGGGCTGCATTCGACGTCGCCTTCGCCGTCGCTATCCTTGACCCGGTTCAAGCGGTAAATGCCAGCCTCGACCGGCACCCAGGGAAGGAAGGAAACCAGCCAGCGCGGCGTGATCCCAGACCATTGCGCGCGCGTTTTGGTGGCGTTGGCGAGCTGGCGGGCCGCTGGCTCGCTGAGAGTCCTGCGGACCTCGACTTCATCAGGCATTGAGACGCCTCCTGGCTGGATAGTTCGGGTTGAACTTTGCGGTTGAGCTGACGAGGACGTAGCACCGCTCCAGGAGAATGTTTTTCTTTATTTTGACGTTACTGTCGATTTATAAGTCTATAAGTCCTATCGCCTATCTTGGCTCTAAAATCGGCGTGAATGATCATCGACATCTCGCCGAATTCCACTTCGTCTCCGGCAGAGACCTTTCCAATCTCGCAAGACTTTAGCCGGCTCCCGCGGCGTTTAGATAACGCGCCGCCGCGCTCCGGATTGCGCGGGATCAAGTCAATGATCGGCGGCCATCAAGCTCGCCCCGATCCGCCGCTTCAGCTCGCGAAGCCACGGGCCGAGGCGGTGCTCAACGAAACGCCACCTTAAGGATTTCGTAGCTCTTGCCGCCGCCCGGCGTGTTGACTTCGACGGAATCGCCGACCTTCTTGCCGATCAGCGCGCGCGCGGTCGGCGAGGTGATCGAAACGCGGCCCGATTTCACGTCAGCCTCGTTCTCGCCGACGATCTGATAGGTCTTTTCCTCCTCGGTGTCCTCGTCGACGAGGGTCACGGTGGCGCCGAACATGACGGTGGCGCCGGACAGTTTTGAGATATCAATGACTTCGGCGCGCGACAATTTGTCTTCAAGCTCGGCGATGCGGCCCTCGTTGAGGGACTGGGCCTCCTTGGCCGAGTGATATTCGGCGTTCTCGGACAGATCTCCGTGCGAGCGCGCCTCGGCGATCGCCTGGATGATGCGCGGGCGCTCGATCTGCTGCAGCCGCTTCAACTCGTCTTCGAGCGCGAGATGCCCCGCCGCCGTCATAGGAAACTTGTCCATCGCGATTCTCTTTCGCATCCTCTTAATACAAACACTGACGTCGTCGCCCAAGGCGCAACGTCCTCTCGCGTCCGGGAATGGCCGGCTTGAATTCGACTACGCCGATAGAATGGCGCCGGGTTCCAGCATTTCACCGCCGCGAACCCGTTCGCAACAAAAGACACCTTCATGAAAGCCGCCGCAAGGGGCTCGTTGCATAAAGGCCGGATGGCGGCGCCGTCATGTAGACTACTTATATTCCAAAATGGAGTACTTCCGCGTCCTCAAGCCGGAATCCAGCGGATCCAGCCGTGAATCCAGCCGCTCCAGCCGAAAATCCAGCGCCCGCGGACCCCGGAGCAGCTTAGGCCCGCCGACATGCCAAGATGCTCGCGCGCCAGATCCTGGCGGCGCGCCCGGACGGGAAAACGACAGACCGCATCGCGGTCGCATCAGCCGAAATAATCCTGCAGCGCGCGAACTTCGAGATCGCCGGCGACATAAGCCTTGATCCCTTCCGAGGCGGCGATGGCCCCGGCCAGGGTGGTGTAATATGGCACTTTGTGAAGCAGCGCGGCGCGGCGCAGCGAGCGCGAATCGGCGAGCGCCTGCTTGCCTTCAGTGGTGTTCAGCACCAGCTGGACGCCGCCGTTCTTGATCGCGTCGACGACATGCGGGCGCCCTTCCGACACCTTGTTGATGCGGCGGGCGGGCACGCCCTCGCCGGCGAGATAGCGCGCCGTTCCGCCCGTGCCGAAAATCTTGAAGCCGAGGCCGGCGAGCAGCTTCACCGTAGCGAGGACGCGCGGCTTGTCGACGTCGCGCACGGAAACGAAAACGCTGCCGGCAGTCGGCACCTTGGTGCCGCCGCCAAGCTGGCTTTTGGCGAAGGCGATGGCGAAAGAGCGGTCGAGGCCCATGACTTCGCCTGTCGAGCGCATTTCTGGCCCCAGCACGGTGTCGACGCCGGGGAAGCGGGCGAAGGGGAAGACCGATTCCTTGACGCCGACATGATCGAAGCAGGCGTTGCTGAGGCCAAAGCTTGCAAGGCTCTCGCCGGCCATCACCCGCGCGGCAATCTTGGCGATCGGCTGGCCGATCACTTTGGCGACGAAAGGGACCGTGCGCGCCGCGCGCGGATTGACCTCAAGAACATAGATTTCGCCGTCCTTCAGCGCATATTGCACGTTCATCAAGCCGCCGACGCCGAGCGCGAGGGCGAGTTCGCGGGTCTGGCGTTCGAGTTCGGCGATCTTCTCCGCCGAAAGCGAGCGCGGCGGCAGCGAGCAGGCGCTGTCGCCGGAATGGATGCCGGCCTCCTCGATATGCTCCATGATGCCGCAGATGAACACGTCGACGCCGTCGGAAAGCGCATCGACGTCAACCTCGACCGCGTCCGACAGATAGCGATCGAACAAAAGCGGGTTCTTGCCGAGCACCGTATTGATCTGGCCGGTCTTGTCGTTCGGATAGCGCGCCTTGACATCGGAGGGCACGAGGCCTGGCAGGGTGCCGAGCAGATAATCGTCGAAGGCGCCATTGTCGTGGATGATCGCCATCGCCCGCCCGCCCAGAACGTAAGAGGGGCGCACGACAAGCGGCAGGCCAAGCTCGGCCGCGACGATGCGCGACTGCTCGACCGAATAGGCGATGCCGTTCATCGGCTGTTTGAGGCCGATGCGGTCGAGCAGCCGCTTGAAGCGGTCGCGATCTTCGGCGAGATCGATCGAATCGACCGAGGTTCCGAGTATTGGAATGGCGGCCTTTTGCAGCGCGTCGGCGAGCTTCAGCGGCGTCTGGCCGCCAAACTGCACGATGACGCCCTTGAGCTTGCCGTTCTCCTGCTCCCTGGCGAGGATTTCCAGCACGTCCTCCGGCGTCAGCGGCTCGAAATAGAGCCGGTCCGAGGTGTCGTAGTCGGTCGACACCGTCTCCGGATTGCAATTGACCATGATCGTCTCAAAGCCGGCTTCGCGAAGCGCAAAGGAGGCATGACAGCAGCAATAGTCGAATTCGATGCCCTGGCCGATGCGGTTCGGACCGCCGCCGAGGATGACGATTTTTTCGCGCTCCGAAGGGCGCGCTTCATCCGCCGGCGCGCCCGCGAATGGCGGCGCGTAGGTCGAATACATATAGGCCGTGGGCGAGGCGAATTCGGCGGCGCAGGTGTCGATCCGCTTGAATACCGGATGAACGTTGAGCGCCTGGCGCAGCGCGGTCACGGCCGGGCGGGGCGCGCGGGCGAGTACGGCGAGGCGCGCGTCGGAAAAGCCGGCCGCCTTCAGCATGCGCAGATTGGCGGCGTCTTGCGGCAGGCCATGCGCGCGGACCAGCGCTTCGAGATCGAGAATTTCCCGCAGGCGCTCGATGAACCAGAGATCGATCATGCAGGCGTCGCGGATCTCTTTTGGCGTCATGCCGCAGCGCAGCGCCTGCGCCACGACCAGCAGCCGGTCCGGCGTCGGCCGGCCGAGCGCGGCGCGCAGCGCGTTCATGTCGTCGCCAAGGCCCAGGCCTTCGATTTCGATCTCATCAAGGCCGGTGAGGCCGATGTCGAGCGAACGAAGCGCCTTTTGCAGGCTTTCGGCGAAGGTTCGCCCGATCGCCATGGTCTCGCCGACAGATTTCATGGCGGTGGTGAGGATATTTTCGGCGCCGGGGAATTTCTCGAAGGCGAAGCGCGGAATTTTCGTCACAACGTAGTCGATGCTGGGCTCGAAGGAGGCCGGGGTCGCGCCGCCCGTGATGTCGTTGGCGATCTCGTCCAGCGTGAAGCCGACGGCGAGCTTGGCCGCCACCTTGGCGATCGGAAAGCCGGTCGCTTTCGAGGCAAGGGCGGAAGAGCGCGAGACGCGCGGGTTCATCTCGATGACGATCATCCGCCCGTCGGCCGGATTGACCGCGAACTGCACATTGGAGCCGCCGGTTTCGACGCCGATCTCGCGCAGCACGGCGAGCGCGGCGTCGCGCATGATCTGATATTCTTTGTCGGTCAGCGTCAGGGCGGGGGCGACGGTGATCGAATCCCCCGTATGGACCCCCATCGGATCGATGTTCTCGATCGAGCAGACGATGATGCAATTGTCCGCCTTGTCGCGGACCACCTCCATCTCATACTCCTTCCAGCCGAGCACGCTCTCCTCGACCAGCACCTCGCTGGTCGGCGAGGCGTCGATTCCGCGTTCGATGATGTCGATGAACTCGGCCTTGTTATAGGCGATGCCGCCGCCCGTCCCGCCCATGGTGAATGAGGGGCGGATGATCGCGGGCAGTCCAATGTCGTCTAGGATCGCCAGGGCCTGGCTCAGCGTCTTCACCTGATGCGAGCGCGGCGTCTCAAGGCCGATGCGCGTCATCGCCTCGCGGAACAATTCGCGATCCTCGGCCATGTCGATGGCTTCGGCGCTGGCGCCGATCATTTCGACGTCGAATTCGTCGAGAACGCCCATCTTCTTCAAAGAGAGCGCGCAATTCAGCGCCGTCTGGCCACCCATGGTCGGCAGCAGGGCGAAGCCGCCCGGACTTGCGTAACGCTCCTTGGCAATGATCTTGGCGACGATTTCCGGCGTGATCGGCTCGATATAGGTGCGGTCGGCCATGTCCGGATCGGTCATGATCGTCGCCGGATTGGAGTTGACGAGGACGATCCGATAGCCTTCGGCGCGCAGCGCCTTGCAGGCCTGGGTGCCGGAATAGTCGAATTCGCAGGCCTGTCCGATGATGATCGGTCCCGCGCCGATGATCATGATCGTCGAGATGTCGGTCCGCTTCGGCATAAAATCTCTTTCCCCGTCGCGGCGGGCGTTTGGGATTGGCGGCGCGCGGGATCATCGCGCCGGAGGGGTCGGCCAGCATCCGCGCCGCAATGGCTCGAAACCAGACTGCTTTAGGTCTTACTGACAGGCGCGAGCGAAGACAGCGCCGCCGCGCCAACTTGAGGCCTGCTGATTGACGGACGTGTCTAAACGAGAATTGCGGCGCTGTGAACCCGGAGGGTTTGGGCGGCGGCGCGCGCGAATTCTAGCGCATTAGGGCTCGGTTAGCCGCACGATCTATTAACTTCAAAATAATGCTGCGGCCGATCTTCGCTGGCAAATAGGCGCGGATTACCGGGCCGCGCGGCGCTCATGAGGCGCTGGCGCGGCAATGATCGGGCGCGAAGGCGTTGCCGACGATTTCGCCGAAAGGTCCGCGGTGGGACGCCGCGGTGCGCGGGGCGTAAGCGTCGTGGCCGCCAGCGGCAGGCGGGGCAGCACGAGCTCGGCGACGCGATGGGCCTCTTCGAGGTGCGGATAGCCGGACAGGATGAATGTGTCGATTCCGGCGTCGATATATTCGCGCATGCGCGCGGCTACCGTTTCGGGGTCGCCAAAATAGCCAAGTTCATCGGCGGCTTGCGCGATCTGGGCGAGATAGCGCAGCGAGACCTCGCGGGCGCCGAGCGACGTGCCGAGATAGCGGCCATCGCCGTGCGTCGGAAGGAACCACAGCACATTCGCCGTTCCGTCGCCTTGAGATTCCGCGATCTCTGTCATGCAAGGCCTTCTTCTTTGACGTTTGGGGCGGCCGGCAAGCCGGCGCGGCAGGCCGCTTAGTCTATAAATTCTATGATCTGCATGCCTCAGCAAGTCAATCGGAGCCAATCGGAGCCAATCGGACGCGCCGGCGGCCTTGCAATTCGCCCCTAAATAGGTTGTATTCTGATATAGAATATAATTTCTATAGACTGAAGCAAATTCCGATGAGCGAACCGAAAATTCTGGACGCAATCGACAAGCGCATCCTGCGCATCATCCAAAAGGACGCGTCTTTGTCGATCAATGAGATCGCGTCCCGGGTCGGCCTGTCGCAGACGCCTTGCTGGAAACGGCTGCAGCGCCTCGAGGCCGCCGGGGTGATCAGGCGCCGCATCGCGCTGCTCGACCCGATGAAGCTTGGCCTTGGCATCACCGTCTTCGTCACGATCGAAGTCGGCGATCATGCGGCCGCGGCGCAGAAGCGCTTTGCAACCGCCCTCGCGGCGATGGAGGAGGTCATGGATTTCTATCGCATGGCCGGGGAAGTCGATTATCTGCTGCGCGTCGTCGTTCCGGACACCGCCGCTTTCGACGATTTTTATAAACGCCTGATCGAGATCATGCCGCTGAAGAACGTGACCTCGCGTTTTGCGCTTGAGAACATCAAGTCCGAAACCGCCTTTCCGATCGCCGGCTGATGTCGCCGCTGCTGTCCGTTCTCGCTTTCCCGCGCGCCGTCTTCGCGGTGGTCGCGGGCGTCTCGAAAGAGAGGGCGGCGGCGCTTCGGAAGGGTTGACGAACGACGCCGATATTGACGCGCGGCTGAAATATCGTCCATGTCTGACCCTCAGGGGATCAGCCAATGAACGAAACGCCCGTGCCGGAAAGCTTTCGACCTCAGGCGGTGAACGCGGGCGCGACCGGCCTCAACCTGCCTTTGGTCAGCGTCATCGTCATCAATTTCAATTACGGCCGATTTCTCGACGCGGCGGTCGATTCGATTTTCGCGCAGACCTATCCCAACGTCGAATGCGTCATCGTCGACAATGCCTCGACCGATGAGACCCCGGGCGTTCTGCGCGGCATCGAGGCGCGCCATCCGCAGGCGAAAATCATCCGCCGGCCCGCCAATGACGGCCAGACGCCGGCGGCGCTGGACGGATTGGCCGCGTCGAGCGGCCCCTACGTTATTTTTCTCGACGCCGACGACCTGCTGCTCCCGCATGCCGCCGAAACCCATGTCTATGTCCATCTGTCGCTGCGAATCCATGTCGGCTTCACCTCCGGCGACCTGCTTCAGGTCGTGAGCGGCGGTCAGATCGTGCTCGGCTCGGAGAACGCGTTCAATCGGCTGATAACCGCGGGCCGCGGCGCCAAGGCGAACAGCGTTCGTCCGTACCGTCATGCGGTCGGCGGCGCTCAAGACCTTTCTTGGCCGCCCGAAAATTTCGACCGCTCGATTCTCGAGCGGATCCGGTTCGTCGATCCGACGACGACCGAATGGGTGTGGTCGCCGACAGCTGGGAATTGCTATCGCCGCGATGCGCTGGACCTCTTTGCGGACAATCCCGCGCTGCGCGGCCTGCGCACGGGAACCGATCTTTACTTCTGCGTTGGCGTCAACGCCATAAGCGGCAGCGTCCTGATCGACGACGCCCTCGCCATTTACCGTCTTCATGGCGGCAATATTTACTCGAAAAGGCCGCAACTCCAGAATGTGCTCGCTTATCAGCCGGGCTGCGCCGGCGACAGCAATGCGCAGGCGAGGGCTCTGCTGATCGATCACCTCGTCGAACGCGCGCCTTTCTTCCTCGACCGCGGCTGGACCGATTTCGATTACGCCCGCCTGCTGCGGCGGCTCGACTGCCCCGACCCTGACGTCGGGCCAACGGCGCCGCGCTGGTCCGCGCGGTCGCGTCTCGCCTCTCGGGTCGTCGAGCGTTTCGCCTTCATTGCGCCGCTGCTTGGGACCCGCCGCGCCAAAGGCCTGATGTTCGTCAGCGGCGTGCCCTGGACCCGCATCCTCGCCGCGTGGGCGCCGCGCAAGGACGCCTGAGTTCCGGAGGAGCGCCGCTCGATCCGGCGGCGGCCCGGCGGCGGCCTTAACCGGATTCTCAAAAATCGCTTGTATCGCTACACTGGCCGCGAATCGGGCGCCGATCGGCCTTCGTTCAGATCGTCTTGGAGAGCTGCGCATCGTTTCGGAGACTTGTATGGAGCGGCGCTTGCGCAAACCCGGCGGCACAGACTGGAGGCCGCCTGCGCGCCCGCGCATCAAGACCGGCGCTTTGCCTGTTCTTTTGCTCGGTCTCGCCCTGGTCCTCGCCGCCAGCCTCGTTCTTTTCGGCCACGGACGCGGCGCGGCCGCCGCCGGGCAAAGGGATGCGGCGGCGGTCGGACTGGCGCTGATTACCGGCCTCATCCTGTTCTCGACGCTGACCGCTTTCTTCCACGCGGCTGCGCGGCTGCGATGGCTGCGCCGCGAGAGCGAACTCGAGGCCGAGTTCCGCGCCTTGCGACAGCGTCTCGACCGGCCGGCGCTTTTTCCTTCCGCCGAATCCGAGGTTGTCGTGACCTGGCGCGGCCCCGACGACCCCGCCGACATCGAAGGCGATATCGCCCTCGCGGCGGATCCGGCCAACGAACGCGGCTTGCTGGCCTTCGATTCATGGCTGGCGCCGGACAAAGCGCGAAATCTCGCCGAGTGCGTCGGCCGGCTGCGGGCCGAGGGCGAGGCTTTTCGCTGCGCGGTCGCGACCCTGGGCGGTCGCCGCCTCGAGATCGAAGGGCGCCCCGTCGGCGGCCGCGCGCTCATGCGAATGAGGGACGTCGGCGGCGAACGTCTCGAAATCATCCGCTTGCAGGAATTGCTGGCGCCAATGATCGGCGAACTACGCTCCCTTTGGGAGACGCTGGACGCGGCGCCCTTTCCGGTGTGGATGCGCGACGCGGACGCGCGCCTCGTCCGGGTCAACGGCGCCTACGCCCGCGCCGTCGAAGCGAAAGACCCGTTGGACGCGGTCGCGCGCAGCGTCGAACTTCTGGAGCGCCAGACGCGGGAAATAAGCGCGCAGGCGCGCGCCGCCGGCTCGATCTGGCGCGGGCGCGCCGCAACCATCGTCATTGGCCAACGCCGCGTCTTCGACATCGTCGAGGCGACCGCCGGCGCGGCGTCGGTCGGAATGGCCATGGACGCTTCGGAAGTCGAGGCGGCGCGCGATGCGCTGGCGCTCGAGATGACGGCCCATGCGCGTACGCTCGATCAGCTCTCGACCGCGGTCGTGATCTTCGATCGCTCGAAGCGTCTCGTTTTTCACAACGCGGCCTATCGCCAGCTTTGGGGCCTTGATCAGGCCTGGCTGGAGCAGAAGCCGTCCGATTCCGAGATTCTGGACCGCTTGCGCGCCGCGCGCCTGCTTCCCGAACAGGCTGATTTCCGCGCCTGGCAGACCAGCCTCTTTGGCGCCTATCAGTCGCTGGAGACAGAGGAGCAGGCCTGGTATCTGCCCGATGGGCGCACGCTTCGCGTCGTGGTCAACCCCAATCCGCAAGGGGGCGTCACCTATCTCTTCGACGACGTGACCGAGCGGTTCCATCTTCAGTCGCAATTCAACGCGGCCATCCGCGTGCAGAGCGAGACGCTCGATACGCTGAAGGAGGGCGTCGCCGTGTTCGGCAGCGACGGACGCCTCAAATTGTTCAATCCGGCCTTCGCCGAGCTTTGGGCGCTGCGGGCCGAACAGCTCGACGGCCAGCCGCACATCGATCGCGTCGCGCGTTTGTGCGCGCCGCTTTTCCGCGCGAACTCGGACTGGGACGAATTGCGCGCCGCCGTCGCCGGCCTGCCGGATCATCGCCTCGGATTTGAAAGCCGTCTCGCCCGGCTCGATGGTTCGGTGCTCGACTGCGCCGCCGCCCCGCTGCCGGACGGCGCGACCCTTTTGACGTTCATCGACGCCACGGCGGGAGTCAGCGTGGAGCGCGCATTGACCGAGCGAAATCAGGCGCTGATCGAGGCCGAGAGGCTGCGCAACGATTTCGTCCACCATGTGTCTTATGAATTGCGCTCGCCGCTGACCAACATCATTGGCTTCATCCAACTGCTCGGCGATCCGTCTGTCGGCCCGCTTAACGCAAAGCAGCTTGAATACGCGGGCTATGTGACGAAATCCTCGTCCGCCCTTCTCGCCATCATCAATGACATTCTTGACCTCGCTTCGATCGACGCCGACGCCATGGAGCTGTCGCTCGATGAGGTCGATATCGCCGAAACAATGCGGGCGGCGGCCGAGGGCGTGCAGGACCGGCTGGCCGAATCCGATCTCGCCCTTCGGGTCACCGCCATGGACGGCATCGGGGTCTTTGTCGCCGACGGCAAGCGCATCCGGCAGATCCTGTTTAACCTCCTCTCGAACGCGATCGGTTTCTCTTCCCCCGGACAGACGATCGATCTCGCGGCGATGCGTCGCGGCGACGAGATTGCGTTCGAGGTCAGCGATCAGGGACGCGGCATTCCGCCCGAGGTCATCGACCAGATTTTTGATCGCTTCAAAACGCACACCGCTGGATCGCGCCACCGTGGCGTCGGCCTTGGCCTTTCGATCGTCCGCTCCTTCGTCGAACTGCATGGCGGCCGCATTATGATCGAGTCCGCCCCCGAGAAGGGGACAACCGTGACTTGCATCTTTCCCGCCGACGGCGTGAAATTTGGTCCGGCATGAGCGAGCGGGAGCGCGAACGAAATGACGGTTGATGCGGGGCCGGCGGCGGGAGTCGAGACGATCTGGCCGCGCCGCCTTGACGATGAGCGGGCGACGCAGGAACTCGCGGCGGACGTCGCCGCGTTGGTTGGTCCCGGCGACCTCGTCACCCTGTCGGGGGGCCTCGGCGCCGGCAAGACGACCTTCGCCCGCGCGCTGATCCGCCTCTTGACCGGCGACGACAATCTCGAAGTCCCAAGTCCGACCTTCCTCCTTATGCAATCCTATGAGGGCAGAACGGCGCCGATCGTCCATGCCGATTTCTATCGCATCGAAAAGCCCGGCGATCTGGTTGAGCTTGGCTGGGATGAGGCGGTCGAAGGCGCGCTCGCGCTCGTCGAATGGCCCGAGCGCGGCGGCGATTTTCTCAACCCGGACCGGCTCGACATCAGTTTCAGCCTCGATCCCGATCGGGCCGCGGGCGGCGCGTCGGACGCGACCAGAACGGCGACGCTGACCGGCGTCGGCTCCTTCGCCAGCCGACTCAGCAAATCGAGGGCGATCCAGAACGTTCTCGAGACGACAAGCTGGCGGGATGCGGCGCGTCAGTTCATGCAGGGCGACGCCTCCCGCCGGTCTTTCGAACGCCTCATCAAGCACGATGGCTCAACCGCCGTGCTGATGATCGCGCCATCGCAGCCGGACGGGCCGCCGATCCGCTACGGCAAGCCCTATAGCGCGATCGCGCGCCTTGCCGAGGGTCTGAAGCCCTATGTCGCGATCGACCGCGGCCTGCGGGCGCAGGGGTTCTCCGCGCCCGAAATCTATGCGTTCGATCTCGCCAGCGGCGTGGTCCTGATGGAGGATCTGGGGTCCGAGCCGATCACGGTCGACGGCCGCGTCGATCTCGATCGCTACGCCCTAGCGACGGCCGCGCTGGCGAAGCTGCATGCGCTGGTCTTGCCGCGGGTCTTGCCAGTCGACGGCGTCGAGACCTACCGCATTCCCGATTACGACCTCGATGCGCTTTCGATCGAGGCGGAGCTGCTGCTCGATTGGTACGCGCCGCGTCGCGCCCGCGCGCAGCTCTCCTCCGGCGCCAAAGCGACCTTCGTCAGCCTCTGGCGGAAAATCCTGACGGAAGGGCTCGCCGCCGAGTCGACATGGACCCTGCGCGACTATCATTCGCCCAATCTCATCTGGATGCCCGGGCGCGAAGGCGTCGCGAAGATCGGCATGGTCGATTTTCAGGATTGCGTCTTCGGCCACCCGGCCTATGACGTCGTCTCGCTGCTGCAGGACGCCCGCGTCGACGTCGCAGATCCAATTGAACTCAAACTCCTTGGCCATTATGCGCGGTTGCGGCGCGAGTCGAATGAGGCGTTCGATATGGGCGATTTCGCGCGGGCCTATGCGATTTTAGGCGCGCAGCGGGCGACCAAGATCCTCGGCATTTTCGCGCGCCTCGACGCCCGGGACCACAAGCCGCAGTATCTCGCCCATCTGCCCCGCGTTGAGAAATATCTCGTCAAGGATCTGAGCCACCCCGTTCTGGCGGAGCTCAGGGTCTGGTATGAGACCAATCTGCCGCGGATTTTCGAGACCGTCTGAGCCGACCGGGATCCTTATGGCCGTCTTTGCGCCTACCAAAGCGATGGTCTTCGCCGCTGGGCTTGGCTCGCGCATGCGGCCATTGACGGATACCGTTCCGAAGCCGCTGATCAAGGTGGCGGGCACGCCGATGATCGACCACATGCTCGACCGCTTCGTGCGCGCCGGAACGCGGACCGCCGTCGTCAACGTGCATCATCTCGCCGACCAGATCGAGGCGCATCTTGCGAGCCGCAAAGACATCGAAATCCTGTTCTCCGATGAGCGCGACGCGCTGCTCGATCAGGGCGGCGGCATAGCGAGGGCGCTTCCCTTGCTGGGTCCGGAGCCTTTTTTCATCTGCAACACGGATGCGTTCTGGATCGAAGGCCCGCGCCAGAACCTGCTTCGCCTCGCCGAGGTCTGGGATCCGGCGCGGATGGATATTCTGCTGCTCGTCGCCGCGACGACGGCGAGCGTCGGCATCGACTGGCCCGGCGATTTCCTGATGGCCGCCGACGGCCGGCTGACGCGGCGCGCCGAACGGGAGGTCGCGCCTTTTGTCTATTCCGGCGTCGGCATCATCAAGCCGGAACTGTTTTCCGGCGAGACCCGCAAGATTTTTCCGCTTTCTCCGTTCTTTAGCGAGGCCGCGAAAAAGGGCCGGCTCTTCGGCCAAAGGCTCGACGGCCTCTGGCTGCACGTCGGCGCGCCGCAGGTCATCGCCGAAGCGGAATGGATGATCGCGAGGAGCATCCTTTAAGAGTTGGCCGAGGGCGCGAACGGGCGAGCCTAGAAGCCTCGTTCCGAAGCCGAAGTCTTTCAACGCCCAATTCGCAATGTCGATTTTGCGAGCGCAATTCGTTCTCTTATTGTTCTTGCGGGGCCGCGCGATGTCGTTTAAGCTGCGCTGAGGCTGAAGAATGAGTTCATTCCATGGTCGTCAGAGTCGCGACAGTCGCGTTCGAGGGCATCGAGGCCCGGCCGGTCGACGTGCAGGTGCAGATCGCCAACGGCAATGTCGTGTTCACCGTCGTCGGGCTCGGCGATAAGGCAGTCGTCGAATCGCGCGAGCGGGTGCGCGCGGCGTTGAACGCCTCCGGCCTCGCAATGCCGGCCAAGCGCATCACCGTCAATCTGGCCCCGGCCGATCTGCCGAAAGAGGGCAGTCATTACGATTTGCCGATCGCGCTCGGCATCATGGCCGCCATCGGCGCCATCGCGCCGGACGCGTTGCAGAATTACACGGTTCTCGGCGAACTTGCGCTCGATGGGACGATCACCGCGGTGACGGGCGCGCTGCCGGCGGCGATCGCCGCCAATGCGCGCGGGCACGGGCTCATCTGCCCGCGCGAAAGCGGACCGGAGGCCGCCTGGGCTGGCGGCGATCTCGACGTGCTGGCGCCGGTCTCGCTGATCCAGCTCGTCAATCATTTCAAGGGGACGCAGGTGATGGCGCCGCCGCGTCCGGCGATCCGCAAGGCGCCCGGCGCATTGCCCGACCTGCGCGACGTCAAGGGCCAGGAGAGCGCCAAGCGCGCCCTCGAAATCGCCGCCGCGGGCGGCCACAATCTGCTCTTTAACGGACCGCCCGGCGCCGGCAAATCCATGCTCGCGGCGCGCCTTCCGTCGATTTTGCCGCCGCTGACGCCCCGCGAACTGCTCGAAGTATCGCTCATTCATTCGATCGCGGGCGATCTCGCCGGCGGCGCGCTGACCGATCGGCGGCCATTTCGCGCGCCGCATCATTCGGCCTCGATGGCGGCTCTGGTCGGCGGCGGCGTGCGGGCGCGACCCGGCGAGATTTCGCTCGCCCATCATGGCGTCCTTTTTCTCGATGAACTGCCCGAGTTCCACCCCCAGGCGCTGGACAGCCTGCGCCAGCCGCTCGAGACCGGCGAGGTCGCCATCGCCCGCGCCAATCATCGCACCGTCTATCCGGCGCGGTTTCAACTCGTCGCCGCGATGAATCCATGCCGCTGCGGCCACGCCAGCGATCCGGGCTTCTCCTGCAATCGCCAGCCCAATGCGCGCTGCGTCGCGCAATATCAGGCGCGGCTTTCGGGCCCCTTGCTCGACCGCATCGATCTTCACGTCGAGGCCCCGGCCGTGGCCGCCGCGGACCTGATGCTGCCGCCCCCGTCCGAGGGGTCCGCCGAGGTGGCCGAACGCGTCGCCGCCGCCCGAGCGATCCAGGTGCGCCGCTACGCCGAACTTGGCCTTGCGGGCGTCGGATGCAACGCCGCGGCCCCCGCCGGCGTGATCGAGGAGGTCGCCCAGCCGGACGCCGGCGGCCTCGCTTTGGTGCGGGATGCGTCGGATCGCCTGCGTCTGTCGGCGCGCGGATTTCATCGCATCCTGAAACTCGCCCGCACCATCGCCGATCTTGATGGCGCAAAAATCGTCGAGAGCCTGCATCTGGCGGAAGCGCTGTCCTACCGCATCGACGTCGCCCGGCATCTGCGCGCCGCGTGAACGAGGGGCCGCGCAGCCAGGGTTACGCTTCGCCGACCGTTCGTTTATACGGTTCGATGCGAGACATAATTCTTACGTTTCGCCTCATTATCCGCGACTTGCGAAACGCATCTACGAGTCCGCGCTGAATGGTCAGAATATGACGGCGAAAGAAAACCCCGCCACGGCGGACGCTGCTTCGGAGGCGAACCGCCTGGAGCGCGTCAGCGCGTCGCGTTACCGTAACTGGATCGTGGAAAAAGCGCTCCCCCTCTGGTCGACAGCGGGCTTCAACTCCGGGCGGGGGATGTTCCAGGAGCGCCTCGACCGGTGCGGGGCGCCGCAGGAGGCCGTCGCGCGCCGCGCGATGGTTCAGTGCCGACAGATTTATGTCTTCGCCCATGCCGCCCAACTTGGCTGGTTCCCCGAAGGCGGGCGCCTCGCCGAGATCGCGATGGACTCTCTTCTCGGCAAATTTTGCGGGGAGCGCGATTTCTCCGGCGGGCTCGCCTTTTCCGTCAGCGCCGAGGGGCGCGTCATTTCCTCCGTCCGCGACGCCTATTCGCACGCCTTCGTCCTGTTCGCCATCGCCTCGCTCCATCGCCTGAACGGCGACCGGCGTCTCCTCGGCCATGCCGATCGGATCATCGCATTCATCGATGCGCGCCTGCAGGACCCAATCCATGGCGGCCTCTTCGACAGCGCCCCGATCGAAGACAGAAGCAAGCGGCAGAACCCACATATGCATCTGCTTGAGGCCTATATCGCGCTTGAAGCGGCGGCGCCCGGGCGCGGCTATCTCGACCGCGCCAAAAAGATCGTCGAAATCTTCAAGACGCGGCTTTTTCTCGCCGATCCAGGCGTTCTGCTCGAATATTTCGCGGAGGACTGGAGTCCCCATCCCGATCCGCTGAAGCGGCGGATTTTCGAACCCGGCCATCATTTCGAGTGGGTTTGGCTCCTGCGCGAATATGAAAAGCTCAGCGGCGAGGATCTGAACGCCTGGAGCGACCAGCTCGACCGCATCGCGCGTCGAAACGGCATTGCTGAAAACGGCCTGATCTTCGATGAGGTCGCGACCGACATGAGCGTCCTGAAGCGTTCGCACCGCATCTGGCCGCATACCGAAGCCGCCAAAGCGGCCGTCGCCAGAGGGTCCGCGGGAGATCGCGCTGCGCCGCGATTCGCCGCGGCGATGATCGACGCATTGACCGATGCTTTTCTTGATAAGCCCTTCGCCGGCGGCTGGATCGATCATATCAGCGCGGAAGGGGTTGCTCTCGTCGATTACGCGCCAGCGAGCTCGCTCTACCATCTATTCCTGGCGGCGGCGGAAACATCGCGCGCCTTCTTGTCCGAGGCGGTCGCGGATGCGTCTTGACGCGGCGTCTTATTTTGCCGCCCTTTTCGAGGTAAAAAGTAGTCGACGTCCTTGCCGCGCTTTCGCTGAGCGATCATTTTCCTCCCGGCGCGCCTCGGCTGGACCGCCGCTCGCCGCTTCCGGACTGGGTTCCTGATGCTTCCTGCGCTTGATGGTTTCGCGAATTGCCGCATGGCGGTGATCGGCGATTTGATCCTTGATTGTTATTTGCATGGCGCCGTAAGCCGGATTTCGCCGGAGGCGCCGGTCCCGGTCGTGCGATCGATCGCGGAAGACGTCGTTCCAGGCGGCGCGGCCAATGTCGCCGCGAATATCGCTACGCTCGGCGGCGTGGTCGAGGTTGTCGGGCCGACGGGGCAGGATGGCGCGAGGGACAGTCTGATCAAACGCCTGCATGAACTTGGCGCGGTCGATACGTCCGGCATGATCGCCGTCGCCGGGCGGCCGACGACGCGGAAGCTGCGCGTGCTGGGCGCCCGGCAGCAAATCGTGCGCGTCGACGAGGAAGACACTTCCCCCTTCGACAGCGTCTCGGAAGACCGCTTGCTCGAAGCCGCAATCAAGGCGACGGATCGCGCCGACGTCGTCATCTTGTCCGACTACGGCAAAGGCGCGCTGTCGGACCGGATTTTGCGACAGGTGATAGACCGGTGCAACGCAACCCACAAAAGCGTGCTCGTCGATCCGAAGCGGCTCGATCTTTCGGCCTATCGCGGCGCCACCATCCTGACCCCGAACCGCGCTGAGCTGACGGCGGCGACGAGGCTTCCCTGCGAGAGCGACGAAGAAGCGCGGTTGGCCGCCGCCGCCGCGCAGGAGACGAGCGACGCGAATATTCTGCTGACCCGCTCCGAAAAAGGCATGTCCTTCTTTCCGCTCTCGGGCGCTCCAATTCACCTCGCCACGGTCGCGCAGGACGTGTTCGACGTGTCGGGCGCGGGCGACACCGTGATCGCCGTTCTTGGCGTCGCGCTTGGCGCGGGCCTCTCCATCCTCGAAGCCATGAAGCTCGCCAATCACGCCGCCGGCATCGTCGTCGCGAAAGTCGGCACGGCCTGCGTTACGCCGGATGAGCTCTGCGCTTCCTTGGCGTCCGAACTGGCGTCGGCCTCGGTCAACGATGGCCGCCATATCAGTCGCGAGCAGGCGATAGCCCAGCGCTGGGCCTGGGCCGCGGAAAAGCTGACCGTCGGCTTCGCCAACGGCTGTTTCGACCTTTTGCACCCCGGCCACGTCTCCCTCATCAAGCAGGCCGCCGCGACTTGCGACCGACTCATCATGGCGCTGAACTCCGACGCCTCCGTGCGCCGGCTCAAAGGACCGAGCCGTCCGATCCAGGATGAAGAATCCCGCGCCGCGGTGATGGGCGCGATCAAAGGCGTATCGGCCGTGGTGATCTTCGACGAAGACACGCCGCTCGACCTCATCAAGGCGTTGCAGCCGGACATTTTGATTAAGGGCGCCGATTATACGGAAGACAAGGTCGTCGGCGCCGAGATCGTCCGGGCGCGCGGCGGACGGGTCGTGCTGGCCGAACTCGAGGCGGGCCAATCGACCTCGAAGCTCGTCGCCAAAGCCGAAACCGCGCCGTGAGAGGCCTGCCCGCTCTCACCGGTCCTGCTTGATGGCCGCCAGGGCGCGCTCGACAAGCGCCGGCGTCGGCAGGGACGCGTCGAGGCGCAGCCACGCCACCGGCCCAACGGCCTCGCGGGCCTGCGCCGCCGCGATGGCGGGGCCGGCGTCGGACGCGTCGTCGCGGCGTTGCGAGACCCGCTCCAGCCTGATCTCCGTTGGGGCTTCGAGCCAAAGGCCCCTGAAACGCGCGCCGGCGCGCGCCGCCACATCCGCGCCGGCGCGCTCTTCCGGCTTTCGGTGCGCCGCGTCGACGACCACGCTTTGGCCCGCGGCGAGAGCGATCGCGGACAGGTCGCGCAAGCGCTCATAGGTCGCCGCCGACGCCGCCGGCCGATAGGCGTCCTGCGGCGCCGGCTGAAGCTCGGAGAAATGCAAGAGCCGCTTTCGTTCGACGTCGCTGCGCAGGTGAATGGCGCCGGGAGCCCGGCCAAGACAAGGCGCCAGGGCGCGGGCGAGCGAGGTTTTGCCGGTTCCGGAAAGTCCGCCGACAGCTACGAGGTGCAGCGGGGCAGGCTGAAAAAAGCCGCAGGCGTCGTCGAAATAACGCCGCGCCGCGGCGCGCTTTTCGGCCGTTCTCGACGCCTCGAGGTTTGTGACATTGGCGCGCACGGCGGCGCGAAGGCTCAGGAACAACGGCAGCGCCGCGAGGCCTTCGAGTTGCGCCTCAAAGGCGTCGCCCGCGGAAAGATAGCGATTCATCAAATGGTTGGCTTCAATTCTCAATTGGCGAGTCCAAAGGTCCATCAAAAGAAAAGCGAGATCATAAAGAATGTCGGTGATGGCGAAGCTCTCATCGAATTCCAGGGCGTCGAACAGCGTCGGCGTCGGGCCGATCATGACGATATTGCGCAAATGGAGATCGCCATGACAGCGGCGCACAAAGCCTTCCGCCTCGCGTCGCGCCAGCAGAGGGCGCGCGGCCTCGAAGGCGTGCGACATCGTGGTTCTGAGGCGCGCCGCCGCGGCGGATGGAAAGACGTCTGATGCGGCCTCGATGCCCGACAGGACCTCCTCGATCCGCTTCGAAAGCGCATCCGTGGCGTTCCTATCGCGGACGATCGGCGCGCGCTGGTGCGACTTGGCGACGATTTCGGCGAGCTTCGCCACAGCCGGCAAATCGAGTTCGCCGCGCGCGGCGAGCCGATCCAGCGTGCGGGTCTCGTCGAAGCGGCGCAAATGCACGGCCCACTCGACGACTTCGTTGCCCTGACCTAGCTTTAGCGTGTTCTCCTCGCGTGAAATAGGAACGACTTCGAGGTAGAGGTCCGGCGCATTCGCCTTGTTGACGGCAAGCTCGTTCTCGCAGGCGCGGCGGCGTTTTTCCAGGGTCGAGAAATCCATGAACGGAAAACGGACGGCCCGCTTGACCTTGTAGACATCGGCGCCGGCGAGAAAGACCGAAGCGCCATGCGTGTCGATGCGCTTCACAGGCTCGTTGAGCGCGTGCGTCGCCGGATCGCCGAGGAAGGCGAAAACCCCGGACTGGTCGCCGGCTTGGTCCTGGCCAATGTCAGTCATTGCGGGATTGCTCTCGTTTAGGGGTCTTCGCCCGCGCGGCGACGGCGAACGCGGCCTTCAATGTCGCGCTTTCAGCTTGCCGCGAGAAGCCGGTCTTGTTACTCGGAAGGCGAGCTTCCCGCGCCTGACTCTATCGGCCGTTTCAGCCAGCCCGAAAGATTGAAGACTGCCATGGCTCTTCCGCGCCGTTCTCTCGATTCCTCGGCGACGAATGTCCACGGCGCCAAGTTTCTCATTGTCGAAGCGCGTTTTTACGACGTCATCGCCGCGATGCTGCGCGAAGGCGCCGAGGCGGCGCTGGCCAAGGCCGGCGCGACGCATCATCTCGTCAGCGTCCCGGGCGCGCTCGAAATCCCGATCGCCATGGAGATTGCGCTGGAGCGGGCGCAAAAAACGGGCGAGCCTTATGCCGGCGCCGTCGCGCTCGGCTGCGTCATCAGGGGGGAGACCTATCATTTCGAGATCGTCTCCGGCGAAAGCGCGCGGGCGTTGACGCAGATCGGCCTGTCGCGCCGCCTCGCCCTCGGCAATGGAATCCTGACAGTCGACACGGAGGTCCAGGCCTTGGCCCGGGCCGATCGCCACCAGGGCGACAAGGGCGGCGACGCCGCCCGCGCGGCGCTTGCCCTTTATGCGCTGAAACAGGACATTGGAGCGCCGCGATGATGAAAGCCGAAGGGCGCTCCGCCGCCCGTCTCGCCGCCGTGCAAGCGCTGTATCAGATGGAGGTCTCGGAAAAAGGCCTGAACGAAACCTGCGCGGAGTTCGAATCCTTCTGGCTTGGCAAAGAGATCGAGGGCGAACGCTACAAATCGGCCGAGATCGCATTTTTTCGCGATATTCTGACCGGCGTACTCGCCGATCAGGGGCCGATCGACCGCTCGATTGACCAGACGCTGGTCGAGGGTTGGCCGCTGGCGCGGGTCGACGCGGTTTTGCGCGCCATTTTGCGGGCGGGGGCCTATGAATTGAAAAAGCGCGCCGACATCCCGGCGCGCGTGTCGATCAAGGAATATGTCGACGTCGCGGGCGCATTCTTCGATCGCGAAGAGTCAGGCATGGTCAATGCGGTTCTGGATGGCCTCGCGCGGCGCTATCGCGCCAGCGAGTTCGAACCGCGCAACTGACGGCGTGATTTCGGCGTCGCCGAGCAGATGAGCGTGAAGCAGCCGGCGCCGTTCTCCGAAGACGCCTTGATCGCGACCTTCTTCGCGCCCCTTGCGGGCGAGGCGGGGCTGCGGCTGCGCGATGACGCAGCCCTGCTGCGGCCCCCGCCGGGATGTGAACTTGTCCTCACCAAGGATTTGCTCGTCGCCGGGGTACATTTTTTCGGCGACGATCCGGCGGCGGCGATCGCGCGCAAGGCGCTGCGCGTCAACCTGTCCGACCTTGCGGCGAAGGCGGCCGAACCTTTGGGGTTTCTGCTCGGCCTCGCCCTGCCGGCGGACTGGACCGGGGAGTGGCTGCAGTCTTTCGCCTCGGGTTTGGGCCAGGATGCGACGAATTACCGCTGCCCGCTGCTCGGCGGCGACACGGTGAAGACCCCGGGTCCGCTGACGATTTCGATCACGGCGGTCGGCGCCGTCGAAACGGGGAAAATGGTCCGCCGCGATGGCGTCAATGCCGGCGACCGGATTTATGTCACCGGAACAATCGGCGACGCCGCGCTCGGCCTCTTGCTACGCCGAGGCGCCAGCGCCGATCGCGACTGGGTCGGCGCCCTGAGCGAGGCCGACGCGAGTTTTTTACGCGACCGCTACCTCCTGCCGCAACCGCGCCTTGCGTTGCGCGAGGCGCTCAAAGCCCGCGCGCATGCAGCTATGGACGTTTCGGATGGCCTTGCTGGCGACCTTGGCAAGATGCTGGCGCTGGCGGGAGAGACCGCGGCCATCGAGCTTGGCCGCATTCCTTTATCCGGAGCCGCTGCGCGAGCTTTGCGGGCTGCGCCGAGGCTCATTGAGCCGATTTGCGCGGGCGGCGACGACTATGAAATCCTTTGCGCCATCCCGCCGGAAGAAGCGGCCGCCTTCGAGGCAGCCGCGGCCGCCGCCGGGGCGCCCGTCAGCCTTCTCGCAACAGCCTCGCCGGGCGAGGCGGCGCCCGCCTTCATCGGCGCGGACGGCGAGCCGATTCTTCTGGCGAGACCGTCGTTCCAGCATTTCTGAGGCCGGCGTTTTTGAGCAAGGTCATTGACCGGGGCTGGACCTGGCCACATACCCCGCCCGCAAAGTGGTGCAATCGGGACTTGGACCCGCGCCGGGCCGATTGCGCAATTTGAGCCTTTCTGCAAATGTCGCGCACCCGGCCGAGCAACGTCTCTCCAAGGCCGCAACAAAACATCAAGGTGGAAACTGATGATCGCCATTGTCATCCTGGCGGGGCTCTTATCGATTGTGTACGGCGTCAGGACGTCGTCGGAACTCCTCGCCGCCAGTCCGGGCTCGGCGCGCATGCAGGAGATCGCCGGCGCCATCGCCGAAGGCGCGCAGGCCTATCTCAGGCGCCAGTATCTGACCATCGCCGCTGTCGGCGCCGTTATCTTCCTCGCTTTCTGGTTTTTTATGGGGTCGGCGATCGCGTTCGGCTTTTTGCTCGGCGCCATTCTTTCCGGGGCAGCGGGATTCGTCGGCATGAACGTCTCGGTGCGCGCCAATGTGCGGACCGCCGAGGCCGCCTCGCAATCGCTCGCCGCCGGGCTCGATATTTCGTTCAAGGCGGGCGCCGTGACTGGAATGCTCGTCGCCGGCCTCGCGCTGCTTGGCGTCGCCAGCTATTTCTACATACTGACGGGGCTGCTGGGTTATGCGCCAAACAGCCGCCAGACGGTCGACGCGCTCGTCGCGCTCGGCTTCGGCGCCTCTCTGATTTCGATCTTCGCCCGTCTCGGCGGCGGCATCTTCACCAAGGGCGCGGATGTCGGCGCCGATCTCGTCGGCAAGGTCGAGGCCGGAATTCCCGAGGACGATCCGCGCAATCCGGCGACCATCGCCGACAATGTCGGCGACAATGTCGGCGATTGCGCCGGCATGGCCGCCGACCTGTTCGAGACCTATGCCGTGACGGTCGTCGCCACCATGGTCCTCGCCGCCATCTTTTTCGTCGGCCAGCCCATCCTTTACAGCGCCATGCTGTATCCGCTGACGATCTGCGCGGCCTGCATCGTCACCTCGATCGCCGGCACCTATTTCGTTAAGCTCGGCCCCGACCAGTCGATCATGGGCGCGCTCTACAAGGGCCTCATCGCGGCCGGACTGCTCTCGATCGTCGGGCTGGCGCTCGCCACGACGGCGACGGTCGGCTGGGGGACGATCGGAACGGCTGGCGGAACGCCGATTTCGGGCGCGCATCTGTTCGTCTGCGGCCTCATCGGCCTGATCGTCACCGGCTGCATCGTCGTGATCACTGAATATTACACCGGCACCGGCAAGCGTCCGGTGGTGTCGATCGCGCAGGCTTCCGTTACAGGGCATGGCACCAACGTCATTCAGGGCCTCGCGGTCTCGCTCGAATCGACGGCGCTGCCGGCCCTCGTCATCATCGCCGGCATTCTCGCGGCGAGCCAGCTCGCCGGGCTCTTCGGCATCGCGATCGCGGTGACGACGATGCTCGGCATCGCCGGCATGATCGTCGCGCTCGACGCCTTCGGGCCGGTGACCGACAATGCCGGTGGCATAGCCGAAATGGCCGGCCTGCCGAAGGAGGTGCGCCAGGTGACCGACGCGCTCGACGCCGTCGGCAATACGACGAAGGCGGTGACCAAGGGCTACGCGATCGGTTCGGCCGGTCTTGGCGCTCTCGTGCTGTTCAGCGCCTACAGCCACGATCTCTACTATTTCGCCGCCAACCCGGACCAGTTCCCCTATTTCAAGGGGATCGGCGCGGTTTCCTTCGACATCTCCAATCCCTATGTCGTCGCCGGTCTCATCTTCGGCGGCATGATCCCCTATCTTTTCGGCGGCATCGCCATGACCGCGGTCGGGCGCGCGGCGGGCTCTGTCGTCGAGGAGGTGCGCCGCCAGTTCAGGGAAAAGCCCGGCATCATGGCCGGTACCGAGAGGCCGGACTACGGCCGCGCGGTCGATATGCTGACCAAGGCGGCGATCAGGGAGATGATCGTTCCTTCGCTTCTGCCGGTGCTCGCGCCGATCGTCGTTTACTATGGCGTGCTGCTGATCTCCGGCTCGAAAGCGTCGGCCTTCGCGGCGCTCGGCGCGTCTCTGCTCGGCGTCATCGTCAACGGGCTTTTCGTCGCCATCTCGATGACGTCCGGCGGCGGCGCCTGGGACAACGCCAAGAAGAGCTTTGAAGACGGCTTCATCGACAAGGACGGCGTCAAGCACTTCAAGGGCGGCGACGCCCACAAGGCCTCCGTCACCGGCGACACCGTCGGCGATCCCTACAAGGATACGGCGGGCCCGGCGGTCAATCCGGCGATCAAGATCACCAATATCGTCGCGCTTTTGCTGCTCGCCGCGCTCGCGCATTGAGGCGATTTGGGCGTCGCCGCCATGCGGCGCCCGCTCCGCGCAACAGCCTAGAAGTGGAGAAGGTTGACGAACATTCCCTTGAGGAAGGTCGATTCGGCGCCTGCCGTCGGCGTCGTGCGGGAAACGAAATCGAACACCTTGCCGTCCTGGATGCCATAATTGGCGACGCGCTCGACCTTCTTGTTCTTGTCGAAATAGACAGCGAAAACCCGCTGATCGGTCAGCTTCGGCTGCATGAACGCGATGTCGCGGTCGGTGACCTGCGTGACGTAGTACCAGGCGTCGCCGCCGACGGTTGACGTCGTCGTCGGCGTCCCGAGCAGAGTCAGAATCTGCTCCGCCGAGGAGCCGACCTTGACCTGATCGAGCGTGCGCGGGTCGCTCTGATAGCCGTGGACGACCTGGCCGTCGTAGCCAAGGCATCCGCCAAGCGCGATGGGAAGCCCCATAGCCATTCCGAGCGAAAGCGCCGCCTGCAGCGGAAACCCGGCGCGGACCGATCCAGAGCCCGACGTTGAACCCGTCCTGCCGCTCGCACGGGCCGCTATGCCGAACAACATGCCTGAAATCTCCACCTGAAGTTGTCAGCGCGATTGAAAGCCGGGCGTCAGTTGCAATTGCGCCAAGCCTGGGCGATGCCTAACTTCCAGCCATGTCAAAAGCAAGGTCGCGAGCGAAGGGTTCGCCCGCCCCAGTTAGGCTCGATAGGGTTAAACGGACGTGAATTTCATCGGCCATTTTTACAGGGCCAGGGATTAACCGAATAAACGCGGAAATTCGCAAATGCTTTCGTGGCTTTCCCGCAGCTCCGCCAACCGACGATTGGTTGACCGGCTGCATGGCGAAATCGTGGCGGCCGCGCGCGATCCCGCGCTTTATACGGATTATGCCGTCGCGGACAGTTTTGAGGGCCGCTTCGAGGCGCTGGCGCTGCATGCGACGCTGGTTTTGCGTCAACTCAACGCCATGGCGCCGCCGGCCCCGGAACTCGCCCAGGACCTCGCCGATGCGTTGTTTTTTCATTTCGAGGCGAATTTGCGCGAAATGGGGGTCGGCGACTCTGCCGTCCCGAAGCGGATGAAGACCATCGCTGAGGCGTTCCTCGGCCGCGGCCTCGCCTATGATCAGGCGCTGCGCGCAGGCGCGCCGGCGGTCGCCGCGGCGCTGTCGCGAAATGTTTACGCAAATCGCGCGGACGGAGAGCGCCTCGCGCGTTTCGTCGAAGCGGCGCGCACAGCGCTTGCAGGGGCTTCATTCGCCGTTTTCGCGAATGGCCCGGTTCCATTTCCAAATCCCGCGTCCGTAGTCTGACGCGGGAGCGACAAGGAGCATTGCGATGCCATCCAAGGGCGAACCAGGGCGCGGCAAAGCCCGGCGCGACGCCGCCGGCGAACGCGCAGAGCCGAGCGCGGCGAACGCTTTCTCGCGTATCGTCGAGGTTGATGAGATTGCCGAGGGCGACCTGCCGATCTCGATACGAGCGGACGCCGCCGAACGCGCGGGCATCGCAAGAAACGCCGGGCTCATCGCGGTCGAATCGCTCGAGGCGGATCTCGAGGTCGCCAAACATGGCGGGGACAAATTCAGCGTCGCCGGGGCGCTGCGGGCGCGGATCGTGCAAACCTGCGTCGTCAGCCTCGAGCCGTTCGAAAGTGAAATTCAGGCCGAGATCGCAGTGGATTTTGCGGCGGAGCCGAAGAAGCAGCCTGCGCGGCGGGGCAGGGCGGCGCAGCGGACGGAGTCACCGGACGTTTCCCGTCCTTCGCGGCGCAACTCGACGCGCCGGACCCGATCGTCGACGGCCGCATCGATCTCGGCGCGCTGGTCGAGGAATTCCTCATTCTGAACCTCGATCCTTACCCGCGCAAGCCCGGCGCCCGCTTCGAAGGCGCCGAATTGCCGAGCGATCCGGAAGAGACCAAATCGGTCTTCGCGGCGCTAAAGGAGCTAAAAGGCCGCGATTGAGGGTGAAAGAGGCGGCGACAGGCGCTGCGCCGATGAGCGCAGCCGCCGCTATAGGTCATGTACGGAGGCGCCACCGAAACGGCGGAATCTCTGGCGAAAATCCGTTCGCGTCCGGGTCGCCTCTACCATGTCGCGCCTTTATCCTATATTTGAACGGCGGAGCGCCTGATCGACCGTTCGAGCCCGCGATATGCAGCTTCGGAGGGCCGGTTTTCCGGCCTTGTCAGATCCGCGAACAATCGCCAGTCAGGGTGTTTTTCCAAACTCTTATCTTATAATCCTTCGTCCGCCGCGAACGTGGAGCCGCGGCGCGTGTGAACCGGGTTGCGAGCCTTATGATCAAGCCTGTGCGAATAGCGCTCGACGCCATGGGCGGCGACTTTGGGCCGGAAGTGCTGCTCCCGGGCGCGGCGCGCGCGCTTGATCTTGGCGATGGCATCGCATTCTCCCTGTTCGGGGATGAAAAGCGCATTCGCCCCTATCTTGAGGCGAACCCGGCTCTCGCCGCCGCTTCAACCCTGCACCACACGGACGTCGCCGTCCGCATGGACGACAAACCGAGCCAGGCTTTGCGCGCGGGGCGCCGGAACTCTTCGATGTGGCTGGCGATCGAGGCGGTCAAGAAAAACCAGGCCGACATCGCGGTTTCGGCGGGCAATACGGGCGCGCTGATGGCCATGGCCAAGACCTGCCTGCACACCATGCCGCATGTGGAAAGACCGGCGCTCGCAGCGATCTGGCCGACCGTGCGCGGCCGGACCATCGTCCTCGACGTCGGCGCGTCGATCGGCGCCGACGCGCGCCATCTCGTCAACCTCGCCATCATGGGCTCTGCGATGGCGCGGATCGTATTCGCCGTCGATCGCCCGACCGTTGGCCTGCTGAATATCGGCTCCGAGGAAATGAAGGGCATCGAGAACGTCAAACAGGCCTCGCGCCTGTTGCGCGAGGTCGCCTTGCCGAATCTGGAGTATGTCGGCTTCGTCGAAGGCGGCGATATCGGCAAGGGAACGGTCGACGTCGTCGTCACCGAGGGCTTTGCCGGCAACATTGCGCTGAAGACGGCAGAGGGCACCGCCAATCAGATGGCGCAATATCTGCGCGAGGCGTTTAGCCGCGATCTGATGTCGAAGCTTGGCTATCTGCTCGCCCGCAAGGGCTTCGCCGCGCTGAAGGAGAAGATGGATCCACGCAACGTTAACGGCGGCGTCTTCCTCGGCCTCGACGGCGTGGTCATCAAAAGCCACGGCCATTCCGATGTTTTTGGCACGGCGGTCGCAATCGAAATCGCCGAGACGATCGCGCGCCATGCGCTTTTGGGTCAAATCCGGGAGGCGATCGCTCTTTCCTACCAAACAGGCCCGGCGCCTGCGGCGCCTGGCGCATCGAGCCAGCCCGCGGCCGCGCCCTTGCAATCGTGACTGACTCCGATCGGATGATCTCTTGATAGATGCAGCGCCAGGCAAGCTCCGCTCCGTTGTTGTTGGATTGGGCTCCTACCTTCCCAAGCGGATCGTCAGCAACGCCGACCTCGAAAAAGTCCTCGACACCAGTGATGAGTGGATCGTCCAGCGCACCGGCATCACGGCAACGGCATATCGCGGCCGAGGACGAACCGACGTCAAAGCTTGGCCTTCTCGCCGCCGAGGCGGCTCTCGCCGACGCCGGCCTGACCGGCGCCGACATCGATCTCGTCATCGTCGCCACCTCGACGCCGGACTACACCTTCCCGGCCGTCGCGACGCAAATTCAGGCGGGCCTCGGCATGCGCCACGGCGCCGCCTTCGATCTCCAGGCGGTCTGCTCTGGCTTTGTCTTCGCCGTCGCCACCGCCGATAAATTTCTGCTGTCCGGATCGCACAGGCGCGCGCTTGTGATCGGCGCGGAGACCTTCTCGCGGCTGCTGGACTGGAACGACCGCTCCACCTGCGTCCTCTTCGGCGACGGCGCCGCGGCGATCGTGCTGGAAGCCCAACCTTCAAGCGGCGACTCGCGCGATCGCGGCGTGCTGACCTCGCATCTGCGCTCAGACGGCCGGTATCGCGACAAATTATATGTCGACGGCGGTCCGTCCTCGACCAAGACGACCGGCGTGCTGCGCATGGCCGGCAGGGAGGTGTTCCGGCACGCGGTCGGGATGGTCGCCGATGTGGTCAACGACGCTTTCGCCGCCACCGGCACGACCGCGGCCGATCTCGATTGGTTCGTGCCGCATCAGGCGAACCGCCGGATCATCGACGCGTCCGCCGAGAAACTCGGGATCGCCGCCCGTAAAGTGGTCGTCACGGTCGACATGCACGGAAACACCTCGGCCGCCTCTGTGCCCCTCGCGCTCGCTGTGGCGCGCGACGATGGCCGCATCAAACAGGGCGATCTCGTCATGATCGAAGCGATGGGAGGCGGCTTCACCTGGGCGTCGGCGCTAATCCGCTGGTAGGCGGACGCGGCTGAGGAAGACGCCTTGATTTAAAACGAGATTTGCTTCAGAGTTTTACGTGCTGTCCTTTTTGGCGCGGACCATGGGTCGACGGAAATCCGGCCGTAAGGCTGGACTCACGGTTTTCCTCGGCTACACTTTACGCATATCGTTTGGGTCGACGCTTGGATTAGTCCGGGCCGCGGGGCTCGCGCGGTCGGTCCGCTCCTGGCCGGCGGACGCGCCTCGCGCGGAAAAACGAGATTGAGGGAATGACGAAATTTTCAACCATATCCGCCGCGGGAGAGCTTCGAGATACGCCTGCGGAAGGAATGGTTGACGCGTTGGGCGATCTTCGCGCCCGGACGATAACGCGGGTTGATCTGGCCGAATCCGTCTATCGCTGCGTCGGCCTATCGCGCAAGGAATCGGCCACCCTTGTCCAGATGGTGCTGAACGAATTGGCCGATGTTCTCGCCAAAGGCGAAACCGTCAAATTATCGTCGTTTGGATCCTTCGTCGTCCGTTCCAAATCCGAGCGCATTGGACGCAATCCGAAAACCGGCATCGAAGTCCCGATCACGCAGCGTCGCGTTCTCGTGTTCAAACCCTCGAGCGTTCTCAAGGCGCGCGTCAACGGACGGATCGCTACAGAGGATGACGCCTGAGCGTCGTCGCAGGATCGCAAGGGACGCACGCGTGGCGTTGGCCGGATTGAACCGCCGATCGGCGGCGTGATCGCGCCTGCGGCCTGGAGCCCGAAGCGAAATGGACAAGAGCGCCGACGCTTTTCGAACCATCAGCGAGGTCGCGGAAGAGCTTGATCTTCCGCAGCACGTGCTGCGCTTCTGGGAGACGCGGTTTCCGCAGATCAGGCCGCTGAAGCGCGCCGGCGGGCGGCGCTTCTATAGACCGCACGACGTCGAAATCCTGCGTGCGATCAGGCGGCTCCTTTACGGCGAAGGCTATACGATCAAAGGCGTGCAAAGGATCCTGAAAGAGCAGGGCGCGCGCGCCGTGATCGCTCCGGCTCTTGTGGCGGCTGAAGACGGCCCCGGACTTGCGCCCATGGCGCCTCCGGCTTCCACCGAGCAGGACAGACCCGCCGGCTGGAGGCAGGATTCTTTCGCGCAAGTTTCGCTTCCAGAGGACCCCGGTTTCGAAGCCGAAAGGCAAGGCCGAGGCGCCCCGGCCGATGGCGATGGCAGGCCCCCGCCCGATGACGACGCGGGGGCCGCTGCGGCCCGCGCGCAGATCATCCGGCGCCTGGAGGATGTCCTTTCCGAACTGGAGGCGTGCCGGCGCATGCTGGAGGCGGCGCGCCGCCCGAAAAGCATCTGAAGCGCGATGCGTTGCGCCTGTGGAATGCTTTATCTATAAGGAGCCGGAGTCGGAGTGTAGCGCAGCCCGGTTAGCGCACTAGTCTGGGGGACTAGGGGTCGTGGGTTCGAATCCCGCCACTCCGACCAACCATCGCCTAGCGGAATTCCGCCTGGCAGGCGCGCGTGAGATGAAACATGTTGCGCTGGAGGCAATGCTGGATCAGCCTGTGATCCGGAATGACGTTGCGGCAAAACCGGAAGGCGTCATCATGGCAGGGATGATTGGCGAGAGCGCCTCCCGTCCCCAGCGTTAGGAAGACGATCGCGGCAAGCGCGCGCTTCAAGGAAATCTGCATCTTTTCTCCAATCGCTCAGTCGTGTTTGGCGGCTGCGCCGCGCGGGGCGCCCCCGACGCGCATAGCGTCAAGGGCGAAGGTTAGACATCGGATTTCGTGGGATTTGGGCTTGTGGCGGGCATCATTCGACCAAAGACCGTTCCGACTCAGGCGTTTCGGCTCCGGCCCACCATGGCGAGCACATCGTCTGTTTGAGCATTCCCCTCCCGGCGATCGTTCGCATTTGCGCTACGGCGGCGCGGCGATATCCCATGCCTGCGTCGAAGTTGCAAGACGCAAGTGGCGGCGCCGCCTGCGGGTTCGCTTTTCCGGTCGCGTTTCGCCATATTGCGGTTCGAACGGCAAAGGGCGCCTGACTTGACCGAAACCATTTTCACGCCTGAAGAGATCGAGCGTTATGCGCGCCATATCGTGCTGCGCGGCGTCGGCGGTCCGGGTCAGCAGAGACTGAAGGCCGCGCGCGTTCTGGTCATCGGCGCCGGCGGACTTGGCGCGCCGCTTCTCCACTATCTTGCGGCGGCCGGCGTCGGCCATATCGGAATCGTCGACGACGACGCCGTCGCGCTGTCCAATCTGCAACGGCAGGTTGTGCATGGGACGGCGGATATCGGCCGCCCCAAGGTCGAGAGCGCGGCGGCGGCGATCGCAAGACTCAATCCGCATGTCGAGACGATCCAGCACAACGCAAGGCTCAACTCCGGCAATGCGCGCGAACTCGTGCGCGCCTATGACGTCGTCGCTGACGGGTCGGATAATTTCGCGACGCGCTACATCGTCTCCGACGCCTGCTTTTATGAAAGGCGCCCGCTGGTCACCGCGGCGGTCGGAGCCTTCGACGGGTCGCTGACCGTGCTGCGGCCCTATGAGGCGGGCGCCAATGGCGGGCCGAACCCGACCTACCGCTGCCTCTTTCCCGAGCCTCCGCCGGAAGGCGTCGCGCCGTCCTGCGCCGAGATTGGCGTCCTTGGCGCCCTCACCGGCGTCCTCGGCGCCATGATGGCGCTCGAAGCGATCCGCGAGATCGTCGGCTTCGGTGAGAGCCTCGTCGGCCGGCTGCTTCTGGTCGATGCGTGGGGCATGCGTTTCGAGACTGTGCGCTATGGCTGGGACGCGGCGAACCCCCTGAACGGAACCATGGCGGCGGCGTCCTGATGAGCCGCGCCCGCCGGCCCCCGGAAGCGTTGACAGCGGCGGGGCGGGGGCCTAGATCACCTTTCCGCCGGCGCGCCGCAGAGCGCTCCGGCGGCCCGGCGGCCCGGCGGCGCGCCCGTTGGGGGATAGTTCAACGGTAGAACTGCGGAACTCTGACTCCGTCAATCTTGGTTCGAATCCAGGTCCCCCAGCCAAGACGGCTGCTGATTTCATTTTAACCAGTTTCGCCGCGCGCTTCAGGCTGTATCGCATGCACGTTCCGCTTGATGTCGCGCTTCGTCGGAATGATCGGCAAGTGCGCTAGCCGCGATCTCGGCGTCGCCGAGAGTGAAATTCGTGACGATCGCCCATAGGTAGACGGGAGGGGATCCCGCAACCCGCAGCAACGATCGGCGGTCAGCGCGCCGGCGCAAACTAGCCTGAAAGAAATCAAATCAAAGCGCAGCGATGTTGTGTAGACGGAAGTGCCTGTCGACCATCATAACGCCGCTACAACGGTCGGCCCAATCCCCCCGAAATCGCGCTCGCCTTCAGAGGCTCCGTCGGAAATTACAGAAAAAGGATGGAACAAACTCGCGCCTGTCGACTTACAGATGAGAAATATAATCATTTGATTAAGATTAGGGGACGCAATGTTACAATTGAACCAAGACGCGTGTAGGGCCTTAGAGTTCGGGCTTGGCCGTCCGCCGGAACAGGGCCGGCGCAAGAGCAACGATCGGCGCGAGTCGCCCGAGTTCGCCGAATTGATGCGGCGGATCAAGACGGGCGGAACGCATGAGTCAGAGCGCCGGCCCGCAAGGGCCTTCGAATTGACGCGAAACGAAGTCTCTTTGCTGCAGAGGGTTGTGGCCAAGCAAAGCGAAGAGATCGCAGAGCTGACTCTAGTGGTCACATGGGCGCGGACCCGTATCGACGCGCTGGAGGCGATAGAAACGCTCTCGGCCTTGAGCGCTCCGCTGCCTGCGCGCGAGCCAAGGCTGGACACGCCAAGATGAACGCGAAGGCGCAACGCCCGCTCAATGGTCGTGACCAGCGCGCGATATTGTTCTGAAACGGACGCGACACGCCTTTGCATCCGTCGAAGCGGCCGCTACTGCGTGGCGTCGTTGACGCCGCCGTCTAGCCGCCATGCCGCCAGCGTCAGGTTGCAAATATTTGCTCTTGATCCTACCGGCCAGCCAGCTTCGGTTGAAACCTGTGCATCAGCAGGCGCTGCAGCTCGGCCAGCTCGCTGACGCCAAACAGGCGGGCGAGACCTGCGTAGACGGCGACGCCGACGACGCAGAGTATGATCAGCCGCGCCAAAACCTCGCCGAAGCGCATATCCGGCAGGATATGCAACAAATAGAAGTCTTGCGCCGAATCCAATCCCGATGGCGATCCCGGCCGCAGCGGCGAGGCGCAGCGCGGCGCCGAGCATGCCGGGCGCGCCGTCGAGCGTCGCGGCCTTCGCCGCGGCTTCTCTTTCGAATCGGCGATGCTGCAGCCAGCCGAGCAGCAGCACATAGACGACGATCGCAATTGAACTCGCGATCGCGAGGCCGATCGCGCCCCATTGATGGCGCAGCACGACATAGAGAGGCGCCATCAGGAATGCGATTATGGTGCCGACGATCGTCGGCAGCCACGTCGACCCCAGCGCATAGAAGCCGCGGCTGATCAGCGTCTGCGCCGCCCAGCCGCCAAGGCCGAGGCAAAGAAAGGCGAGGATGGTTCCCGTCGCCTCGGCGTCCGCCGCGCTGAAACGAGTGGAGAACACACCCCAGATCAAATAAGCCGCCTCGGATCCCGCGAGCGTCAGGCAGACCTGCGCCGCGAAAGTCGCGGCGAGCATCAGCCGCGCGGCGTGACACAAGACGCCATAGGCCTCGACCACCTTTCCGGCGGCGACCATGCGGCTGATCGTCGGATAGGCCGCGACTCCCGCCGCCATGCCGAACACGCCCATCGGCACTTTCATCAGCGTGCGTCCATATTGCAGATAGGACAGCGCGCCTGGCGCCAGAAACGAGGCCTGGTTCTTGACGATCCACTCGTCGACGACGACGATTGAAAATCCCATCATGATGGGAAATGAGAGCCAGAGGTAGCGTCGCAGATCCGCGTTGTGCAGGGAGAGCACAGGTTTCCAGCGCATGCGGGCTTTGAGGCAGCCGTAGAGCGGCAGCGCGAATGGCCCTAGCGCGGAGCCCGCCAATACGCCCCACGCAAACCCCTCGGCGCCCATTCCGGCGTGGCGCGCCCCGATGAGGCCGCCGGCGATGACGCCGGCCGAGTAGACGAGCGGCGCCATTGCCGGCAGCACATGACGGTCCTCGGCCTGCAACGCCGCCGATAACAGTCCGCCGACCACAATGAAGAATTGGGCCGGTAGGATGATCCGCATCAGCCGCACCAGCGTATCCACCTCGCCGGGGTTGGTGAATCCCGGCGCGACCACTGAAACGAGCGGGCGCGCGAAAATCATCAAGAGCGCAATGCCGACGCCGCCCGCTACCGCGATGAAATTCGCGATCACGCTGAGCGCTTTCCAGCCGCCCTCCCTGTCGCCGCGTCCGAGGTGCTCGAGGAAGATCGGTATGAACACGATCGACAGGGCGCCCGCCGCGAGCAGATAGTTGAGGAAATCCGGCAGCGTGAAGCTTGCGAAGTAAAGGTCGGCCTCCCGGCTCGCGCCGAGCGTGCGGCCGATGATCTGCTCGCGAACGAGACCCATGATGCGGCTGAGGAAAATCGAGCCGGCCCAGATCGCCGAGGCGACGCCGATGATGCGCGCCTGGCTCTTCGGGCGAAGCAGCATGTGGTCGGTCGGGGCTGACTGAAATCATTGGCGCTTTCCGCGAGCTTCCGAGCCCGGCGCCGCGCCAGACATGACGGCGCGGCTCTTTTTCAAAATTCGTCGTCTTCCGGGGGCTTCGAGACCCGGCAGGAGCGTAACGGCTCTGTCACGTCGGTGCGTTCTAATTATGGATCGGCGCGCGACCTCGGGGTTTTCTCCACCCTCCGCCGCGGGGCGCCCAAAATAAATGCCCCGTGATGACAAAAAAGCGGCGCCATGCGACAGTTGCGCGCGATCGTCACAAGTTCGACGCGCGGGGAGGGCCCGATGCAAAGACTGCTTCTGCCTTTCTCGCCGCGCTTCATCACCTTCACGCTGGCGGCGGCCGCGACGCTGGCGATCGTCGTCGTCATGGCGGCGACCGGGGCCTCCGGCATTCTCTGGTGGCTCGGCCTCGCGGCGGCGGCCTCCCTTTTCGCGCTCGGCGTCCATGATCTTTTGCAGGAGCGCCACGCGATCCTGCGCAATTACCCGATCGCCGCGCATCTTCGCTTCATCTTCGAGGCGATCCGCCCTGAGATGCGACAGTATTTCTTCGAAAGCGAAAAGGACGGCGCGCCATTCAGCCGCGACAGGCGGGCGATCGTCTACCAGCGCGCCAAGAAGGAACTCGACAAACGCCCGTTCGGGACCCAGCACGACGTCTACGCCAATGGCTATGAGTGGGTCCGTCACTCGATGGCGCCGAGCGCGGTGCAGGACGCCGATTTCCGCGTCACCGTCGGCGGCCCGGATTGCGCGAAGCCCTATTCGGCCTCCGTCTTCAACATCTCGGCGATGAGCTTCGGCGCCCTCAGCGCCAATGCGATCCGAGCGCTGAACAAGGGCGCGGCGATGGGCGGCTTCGCGCATGATACAGGCGAGGGCGGCGTCAGCCCCCACCACGCCGAGTTCGGCGGCGACATCATCTGGGAGATCGGCTCCGGCTATTTCGGGGCGCGCAATCTCGCCGGCAAATTCGACCCCGAGCGGTTCGCCGCGACGGCGGCCAATGCGCAGATCAAGATGATCGAGTTGAAGCTGAGCCAAGGCGCCAAGCCCGGCCATGGCGGCGTCCTGCCGGCGGCCAAGGTCAGCGCCGAGATCGCCGCCATACGCGGCGTCAAACCGGGCGTCGATTGCGTCTCACCGGCGCGCCACTCGACCTTTTCGACGCCGATGGAGCTGATGCTTTTCATCGGCGAGCTGCGCCGCCTGTCGGGCGGCAAGCCGGTCGGCTTCAAGCTCTGCGTCGGCCATCCATGGGAATTTCTCGCTATCTGCAAGGCCATGCTGGAGACAGGGGTCTATCCCGACTTCATCGTGGTGGACGGCAAGGAGGGCGGCACCGGGGCGGCGCCGCTGGAGTTCATGGACCACCTCGGCATGCCGCTGCGCGAGGGCCTCAATTTTGTCCATAACGCGCTCGTCGGCGTCAACGCGCGCGAACGCATTCGCATCGGGGCCAGCGGCAAGATCGCAACGGCGTTCGACATCGCCCGCGTCATGGCGCTTGGGGCCGACTGGTGCAACGCCGCGCGCGGCTTCATGTTTGCGGTCGGGTGCATCCAGTCGCAGCATTGCCACACCGACCGCTGTCCAACCGGCGTCGCAACGCAGGATCCGAGCCGCCAGCGCGCCCTTGTGGTGCCGGACAAGGCCGAGCGCGTGCGCAGCTATCACAAACAGACGCTGAAGGCGCTCGCCGAATTCGTCGCGGCGGCCGGTCTGTCGCACCCCGGCGAATTTACGCTGACGCATTTCTCGCGCCGGATCTCGTCGCATCAGGTGCTCGATCTCGCCGACAGCTATCCGTCGCTGGAGCCGGGCGCTTTGCTTGCCGGCGCCGAGGACCGCCGCTTTAGCGATGCCTGGGCGATGGCCGATCCCGAATCCTTTCGCCCCGCCGCGCCTGGCCGTCTTCGCGAGTTGACGAAGGCGCAGCTCTAGATCGCCACGGCGCTAAATCATGCGTCCGCTCGCACGCGACCTCAGACGCGGTCCTGGTGGAGCTCCCGGTCTCGTTTTCGCCGCAGCACGATGAGAACGGAAATCCGCTCGGTCAGGGTTCGAAACGCCGCTACGAACGCAAAGCGCCGCATCGAGTTGTTGCGCTGCGCCGCGGCGGGGTCGGGCATGCTCCAATGCGCGATGATGAGTTCGCCCGGCCAGCGCGGCGGTTCGCTGGCTGCGGCGTCGTCGCAGACGGTGAAGACGAAATCGAGAGGCGGCGCATCGGACGCGGCGAATTGATCCCAGCTTTTCGGCCGCAATCCTTCGGTGGAGAACTCCAGACTTTCGAGCAGGTGCGCCGCGTAGGGGTGGATTTCCGACTTTGGATCGAGCCCCGCGCTATAGGCCTTGAAAAGTCCGGCGCCGTCGCGGTTCAATATCGCTTCCGCCATGATCGACCGCGCCGCGTTATCGCGGCACAGAAACAGGACGTTGAAAATCCTGCCGGCCATTCGCGGCGCCTGTTCCGGAGTTGGCCCTCAGGTGATGGCGTCGAGAGCCTGCGCCGCGAGCTGGGCTCGTTCCGCAGGCAAGGCGAGATAGCCAAGGCCCGGCGCGATCGACTGCCCGGTGGTGAGGCCCCAGTTGACCCAGTTTTTGACGGCGGCTGCTTTTGTCGCGTCGCCATACTTCTTGTAGAGCAGCAACCAGCTATAGGTGACGATTGGATAGGACGCGTCGCCTGGCGGATCTACGACGGATGATTCGTCCGCGGCGAGCAGCGCGGCCTGGCCGCTGTCCTGGTTCGGCGCGACGAAGCGCCCGGCTCCGTTTTCGAGCGTCGCCAGCTGCAGGCCAAGCCGCTTCGCGAAGCCATATTCGACCGCGCCGATCGAACCCTCGCTGATCTTGATCTTGCCGGACACGCCTTCGTTGCCTCTGGCCGCCATCGCCGCCGCCGGCCAGTCAATGAGGAAACCCTCGCCCGCGCCGGTCGCATGCCATCCGGCTCCGATGGCGATGAGGTGGCGGGCGAAAGCGGCGGCGGTGCCGCTCGCGTCATCGCGCACGACGACCGCGATATCCTGGTTCGGCAGCGACAGCGCCGGATTGGCGCTGCGGATGCGGGGGTCGTTCCATTGCCTGATGCGGCCGCTGAAGATGTCCGAATAGACGTCGCGCGGCAGTTTTAAATCGCCGCCAAGCCCCGGCAGATTGTAGGCGAGGACGATCATGCCGGCGGTGGCCGGAACCGGGACGACTCCGCGTTTGACGCCGGTGAACAGAAACTCGCCGGGCAAAACGTCGGTGGCGCCGAAGTCGACGACGCCGACCGCAAAGCGGGTTATGCCTTCGCCGCTGCCGACGGCGTCATAGCTGACCGTGACCTTGTTGTCGGCCTCCGCATAGACCTTGATCCATGTCTTGTACAAGGGCGCGGAGAAGGTCGACCCGGCGCCTTGTATAGACGTCGTCCCCTCGGCTCCGAAGCCGACATCCGGCAGTCCGATGATCGTTGCGGCGCCTCCCCAAATAGCGTTGCGAACGGCGGCGCGGCGCGTAAGCATGGCGTTTCTCCCCAGATCTATTGATTCTTATTAATGCCTTAAAACTGTCACAAAACTTGCGCTCGATTTTTGCGTTGTCAAACTGTTTTTATATGCGACGGAGGCAGGCGGCGTTTCCCGCTCGAATGCCGCCCTTGGCTTTCAACTTAGTCGCGATCAAAGGGCGATCTCCCGCCGCGGTCACGGTTTTGCATCGACGCGTCGATCTCCGCGCAGCGCGGAGAACTAAAGAAGGCGGATCAAATTGCGCCGGACGTTTCTTCGCGGCGATCGCGGCGCGTTGCGACAGGCGCGCCCTTTGGTGGGCCGCTGAATTGAGCTCGCCCGAACTCGACGCAGGTTTTGATCGAGACGATCAGCGTCGCGGGCGTCGCTGGTGTCTCCTTCGCCTCGACCAATCTCGACAATCTCGCGATCGTTTCGGCCTATGCGGCCAAATCCGGCTTCCGGTCGCTTTTCGTGAAAGCCACCTTCGCGCTCGTCTGTCTGATGGTTCTTCTCGTCAGTCTGGCTTTGGCGCAGGCGGCGGAGGCTTTGCCGCGAGAAGGAATTCGCTATCTCGGCCTCATTCCGATGGCGATCGGCGCCTACCATCTCGTAAAGCTGATGCGGCGCCGCGCCGGCGCCGATGGCGCGGGCTGGCGCGCGATCACCGCGCCGATCGGCGTCGCCGGTTATATCGGATTAGCCTTGGCGCTGCTGGCCAACAGCAGCGACAGCGTCGTCGTCATGACGCCTCTTTTCGCCGATCAGGAGGCGATCGCAGTCGCTGGATGCTTCGCCGCCGCCCTCGCGATGGCCGCGGCGATGAGCATGCTGGCGAGCCTTGTCGGACGCCATCCAGCCTGGAGCGTCCACGTCGAGAAAATCGCCGAATGGGCGCTGCCGTTTATTCTGATCGGAATTGGGACGCTCATCTTCATGAATAGTCCGTCCGAGCCCTGATCGGGAGACGACCGTCGTCGTCTTCGGCCGGCGGCGCGAACGCGTCATTCATCTTCGCCAAAGCGGCTCGCGACCAGCGCCTCGATGGCGTCGAGCGCCTTCTGCGCCTCGGCGCCGGTCGCCGTCACCGTGATCGTCATGCCGGGTCCGGCGCCAAGGGTCAGAATGCCCATGATCGACGTGCCGCCGACCATCTCGCCGCAACGTCCGACCATCACGGCGGCGTCGAAGCCATCGACGCAGCGCACGAACTTCGCGGTCGCCCGCGCGTGTAGCCCCTTGCGATTGACGATCATGAGTTCGCGCACAAGCGCGCCCTCCGGCGGCTCGAAGTCCGGGCAATCCTCGCGGTCGGCGGGATCGCGTTCGGCGGGGTTCGGTTCGCCTTGCATTATTTTCCGTTCAGCACGCGGCTGGCGACGTAAATATATTTGCGGCCGGCGTCCTGGGCCTGGATGACGGCCTGCTCGAGACTGGCGCTTTCGCGCACCGACGCGAGTTTGATCAGCATCGGAAGATTGATCCCGGCGACGACTTCGACATGAGAGCCGTTCATGACCGAGATGGCAAGGTTCGACGGCGTGCCGCCGAACATATCGGTCAGAACGACGACGCCAAAGCCGCTGTCCACGACCTCGACCGCGGCGACGATATCCTTACGCCGCTGCTCGATGTCGTCGTCGGGCCCGATGGAAATGGTCTCGACCTGTTTCTGCGGGCCGACGACATGCTCAAGGGCCGCGCGGAAGGCCGTGGCGAGGTGCCCGTGGGTGACGAGAACGAGGCCAATCATGGGTCGCGCATCACGAACTCCGTCGATGATCAACGGCGACAGGGCGAGCGTTTGTCAAGGGAAGGCGCCACGCGTGTTTTGGAAGGTTGAAGGCAGGCTGGTTCGTCGGAGAATGCGATTCAGCAAGGCGTCGAACTGATGAGGCGTCGAACCGATAAAGCGTCGAATTGATTGGCAGAAACACAAGACCGTCCCAAATGATCCTGTTTTCCAACGACTTACTTTAGCTTTACGCGACGCTGGGGACCGTTGCGTCGATGCCGCCGTTTGCCTGCGCAAAAGCGAAACGCATTTTGTGCGTTGCGGCCTTCTTGGCAAGTGAAATGAATCGGGAACCGCCTGATTTCGCCAATTTTCTTTCGCCGTTCGCACAATGGATACACCGCGAGGGGGGCTAGGCTCCCGCCGCATCGCTTGGCTTCGCCAACCTGAAATGCTGAAGCGCGGCGCAAGCGAGGTCGGCCGCAGCAGCTGTATCTGGCGCGATGATGCAGGGCAGGCGGACGCCTGCGAGGGCGACGTCGCCGAGGCCGCTGAAGTCCCAATCGGCCGAGCGCCAGCCGGACCATTCGGGCGCGGCGGCAGGATAGCGCGGCGCCTCGCGCGCGGGGACGATGTCGATGACGAGGCGAACCACGGCGGCGGCTATGGAGGGCGTCCGCAGAATCCCGCCGCCCCTTTGTTCGATCTGGCCGCGGATGCGCGGATGGCCTCTCGCGATCAGTCTTTCATTGCGGTTTTCAAGGCTGATCCTGTCGTCGCCGACGAGGCGGGCGAAGGCGCCGGCGTTGCGGGCGCCGGCGATCAGCGCCAGCGCCAACCGACTCTTGCCGGCTCCAGAGGCGCCGCGAATGAGAACGCCGGCCTCGCCGATCGTGACCGCGCTGGCGTAAATCGCAAGGTCCGCCATTGCTCTTAAGCTCAGGCTCTTGGCAGCCAGATGGTGAGGCGCGCGCCGAGCACCGGGGCTTCTTCGCCCTCCAACGCGCCGCCGAGGCGGTTGCGCGCGAAGATCCGCCCGCCATGCGCTTCGATGATCTGACGCGAGATGGAGAGCCCAAGTCCCGAGTTCTGACCAAAACCATGACTCGGCCGGTCGGTGTAGAAGCGCTCGAAAATGCGCTCGAAGGCGTCGGCGGGAATGCCCGGCCCGTCGTCGTCGACGGTGATCTCGAAGCCGTCGCGCCAATGGCCATGATCGACGGCGCGACGCGCCGCCCGCAGGTGGACGCGCACGCGTCCGCCGGGGCGCGAGAACGAGCGCGCATTGTCGATGAGATTGTTGAACACCTGGCCGAGCCGCGAATCGTGGCCGAGCACGCGGAAACCGATCTTGCGGGTTTCGTCATAATAACCGCCGGCGACCGTCAGGCAGACATTGACGGGCGCCTCCGCGTTGACCTGATTGGCGACGGCTACCACCGCTTTCAGGATGTGCTCGAGATCGACCAGATCCATGTCGGCGCGGGCGAGTTCGGCGTCGAGGCGCGAGGCGTCGGAAATATCGCTGATCAGGCGATCGAGGCGCCTGACGTCATGTTCGATCACGGCGAGCAGGCGGCGTTGGGATTCGGGTTTCTTGGCGATGGGCAGGGTTTCAACCGCGCTGCGCAGCGAGGTGAGCGGGTTTTTCAGTTCATGCGCGACGTCGGCGGCGAAATTCTCGATCGCGTCCATGCGGTCGTAAAGCGCTTTGGTCATGTCGCGCAACGCGCCGGAGAGATGGCCGATTTCGTCGGAGCGATCGGTGAAGTCCGGGATCTCGCGGCGGAATTTCGTGCCGCGCCGGACGCGGTCGGCGGCTTCGGCGAGATGCCGGATCGGCTCCGCGATAGTGCCAGCGATGAAAAGCGACAAAAGGAACATGATGATCGCCGAGACGAGGAAGATGCGCACGATCGCCCAGCGTTCCGACGCGATGATCTTGTCGATGTCGCCGCCCATCGTCGACAGAAGCAGCGCGCCGCGCACGACCCGGAAACGCTGGATCGGCGTTGCGATCGAGACGATCGTTTCGCCCTTCGCATTGACCCGGACGATCGACTGTTCGCCGCCGCCGAGCGCGTGAATGACCTCTGGATAATTCTTGCCGTTGTCGACCCCGTTCTCCTCGTAGAGCGGCAGATCGGAGCGCCAGATCATGCCCTTCAGCCGGGTCCAGATGCGCTCGATGAGCGAGGCCTTTTCATCCTGCGCGGGGGGAAGATCGAAGCGCAGAATGTTGGAGCGGCTGGTCAGCGAGCGCGAATCGAGCAGGAGATAGCCGTCGCGATCGTAAATGCGCGCGCGCGTTCGCGTCGGCGAGGCGAGCCGGCGCAGCACTGGCCCGACGCGCTCGGGATTGATCGAGAATTGCAGCGAAGGCGTCGAATTCCTCGGCGAGCCCGTAGCTTTCGCCCGGCGCGAGCTGCAGCAGCTTTTCGGGATCGATGGTGATGGAATCGGTGTCGACCGTCGCAGAGGCCGCGACCGCCGCCGCAATGATTTCGGCCTGCGTCTGCAGGCTCTGCACGCGCGCGTCGATGAGGCCTTCACGGAACTGGTTCAGATAGAGAAAGCCCAGCAGCAGGGCGACGAGGCCGCCGAGGTTCAAGACGACGATGCGCCGCGTAAGGGAAGACGAAAAACGCGAGCTCAGGCCGCGCACAAAACCGCGCAGCCGCGCCGAAAGACTTCGCCGCATCCGCTTCGCGCGCCGCGCCGCGACTCGCGTCCGGTCGAAGTTTATCTCGGGTTGCGCTTCGAGCGTCACCGCTTGCTGTTCCCCCCGGCGAAGCGCGCCAAGTAGGGCGCCGCGCTATTCCTTGAAGCGATAACCCACCCCATAAAGGGTTTCGATCATTTCGAAATCGTCGTCCACGGCCTTGAACTTCTTGCGCAGCCGCTTGATGTGGCTGTCGATGGTGCGGTCGTCGACATAGACCTGATCGTCATAGGCGGCGTCCATCAGGGCGTTGCGGCTCTTGACGACGCCGGGCCGCGTCGCCAGCGCCTGCAGGATCAAAAATTCGGTGACGGTCAGCGTCACCGGATCGTCCTTCCAGGTGCAGGCGTGGCGCTCGGGGTCCATTTTAAGCAGGCCGCGCTCGAGAATCTTGGCGTCGGCCTCCTTTTGCGAGGCGGCGTCCTTTGGGTTGGCGCGGCGCAAAATCGCCTTGACGCGCTCGACGAGAAGGCGCTGGGAAAAGGGTTTGCGGATGAAATCGTCGGCGCCCATCTTGAGCCCGAACAATTCGTCGATCTCCTCGTCCTTCGAGGTGAGGAAGATCACCGGCAGGTCGGATTTCTGCCGGAGGCGGCGGAGCAGCTCCATCCCGTCCATGCGCGGCATCTTGATGTCGAGGATGGCGAGATCGGGCGGATCGCTTTTCAGTCCGTCGAGGGCGGTCGAGCCGTCGGTGTAGGTCTGCACCCGGTAGCCTTCGCCCTCGAGAGCGATCGACACGGAGGTGAGGATATTGCGGTCATCGTCGACCAGGGCGATCATGGGCATGAATGGTCCTAACTTCGAAAGCGAGCGCGCAAGGAACTTGTCGAGAACCAGCGCAAATGCAGCAGTTGTCCCCGCCCCCGAGAGTTGCTCGCCGCCGCCAGATCATGGTCAATCCGGCTGGGAGAAGCGCATCCTTGACCGCAAAGCGCCAGTTGATCCAGCCGCCGAAACAACATCAAGAAGACTCCAAATAACACCGAACCAGGCTTAAGCCTAGAGAATCGTCATTTGACTTGACGTAAGGGGCGCCGCTTTAGCTGTCGCGGCCAAGCTTCACAAAGCTATTTTCTCGTTCTGCTTTCGGTTATCTCCGTATTGACTCCTTATACGAAGACAAATGCGAGGCTGAAATAAGGCAGAGCCCGGGCTCGCCGGCTTCATGCCTTTTTGCCGCCGCGTTGAAGCTCCTTCGACGCCGCCGAAATGCTGTCTTTCAGCAGGGCTTCGAGGCTTTCGATGCGGTCGGCTTCGCGCGCCGGCTTGTCCCAGCGGATCCGCGCGATTCGAGGAAAGCGCATGGCGAGGCCGGATTTGTGCCGGCTCGACCGGTTCAGCCCCTCGAAAGCGATTTCGAGGACGAGGCCTTCGGCTTCGCCATGCGCGACCTCGCGCACGGGACCGAACCGGTTCGCGGTGTGATCGCGGACATAGCGGTCGAGTTCGACGAGTTCGGCGTCGGTGAAGCCGAAATAGGCCTTGCCGACCGGAACCAGCCGCTCGCCCTCCGGCTCGGCGCGCCAGATGCCGAAGGTGAAATCCGAGTAAAAGGAGGAGCGCTTGCCGTGGCCGCGCTGGGCGTACATCAGCACCGCGTCGACCGTGAAGGGATCGCGCTTCCATTTGTACCAGAGGCCTTTCGGGCGGCCCGGCACATAGATCGAATCAGCGCGCTTCAGCATGAGGCCTTCGACCGCGGCTGCATCGTCGCCGGCGCCGAAATCGGCCGGGTTTTTCCGCGCCCGCGCCAGCTCCTCGAATGAGGCGAAGGGAACTAGCGGCGAGAGGTCGAGCCTCGCGCAGTCGGCCGCCGTCACGAAGGCCTCAAGCCGGCGGCGGCGCGTCGCGAAGGGCAGCGCGCGCAAATCCTCTATGCCATCCCGCAAAATATCATAAGCGCGGATATGGGCCGGGAAATCGGCAAGGAGCTTCGCCGATGCCGTCTTACGGTTCAGCCTTTGCTGCAGCACGCCGAAAGGCTCGACGCGGCGATCCCTCACCACCAGCAATTCGCCGTCGAGCGAGAAGGTCTCGACCGGCAGGCGCGCAAGACAATCCGTGAGATCGGGAAAGGCGGCCGATATATCTTCGCCGGTGCGCGAATAGAGCCGCATCGTCTCGCGTCCATTGGCGGCGCGGCCCCGCGCGGCCTGGACCCGGATGCCGTCCCATTTCCATTCGGCGGCGAAATCGGACGGGTCCAGCTCCGCGAAATCCTTGGCCTCGACGGCATGGGCCAGCATGGCCGGGCAGAAAGGCGCGGGATCGGACGAGTTCGGGCCGCTGCTCGCGTTCCTCGAGCCAGGCGAAAAGATCGAGATAGGGCGGGGCGAGGCCGTGCCAGACGTCCTCGACGTCATTGGCGCCTATGCCGCTTTCGGCGCCGAGCTCGGCGACCGCGGTCTTGGCGAGACGCGCCGAGACGCCGATGCGCAGCGCGCCGGTGATCAGCTTCAGAAGCGCCCATCGGCCGGTCTCGTCGAGCGCATCGAGCCAACCGGCGAGCCTGCGCGGCAGGTCGATCTTGCCGCCCTGGCTCAGCCCCTGCACGACCTCGGCGAGGGTCAGCGGCGCGAGATTATCGCCGACTTGAGTCGGCGCGGCCTCTACACTGGGCCAGAGCAGGGCGACGGTCTCGGAGAGATCGCCGACGAAATCATAGGACAGTTCGAACAGGACCGGATCGACGCGCTCATTGATCAGGGCGCGGATGAGGCCGGGCTTGGCGTGTTGAAAGGACAGGGCGCTGGTCAAGGCGGCGAGCGCATAGCCGCGTTCGGGATCGGGCGTCGAACGGAAGTAATCCGCCATCAGCCGCAGCTTGCCGAGGCGCGAATGCTCGAAGGCGAGGCGGTCGAGGAGTTCGGCGAAGCGGTTCACGCGCTGTCCCCGACGCCGTTTTCGGAGGCCGGCGGCGCCTCGGCCTCCTCGTCGCCATAGCCGAGCAGGTGCAGAGGCTCCGCCGCGATGCCTTCGCCGCGCGCCCAGTGAACCAGCGCCTCGGCCTCGCCATGCGTGACGAGCAGCTTTTCGCAACCCGTCTCCTTGACGGTTTGCGTCAGTCCGGCCCAGTCGGCGTGATCGGAAATGACAAGCGGCAGCTCGACGCCGCGCTGGCGCGCATGGGCGCGCACCCGCATCCAGCCGGAGGCGAAAGCCGCCACCGGATCGGGGAATTTGCGCGACCATAGATCCTGCAGCGCGCTGGGCGGGCAGATCACGATCTCGCCGCCGAGCGTTGCGCGGTCGCTGGCCGCGACGCCGCGCAGCTCGCCAAGCTCGATCCCTTCGGCCGCATAAAACGCGGTGATCTTCTCCATCGCCCCATGCAGAAAGATCGGCCGGTCGATAGCCCGCCGCGCGCAGCAGCGCGATGACGCGCTGCGCCTTGCCGAGCGCATAGGCGCCGACAAGATGCGCGCGATCGGGAAACAGCCGCAGCGAGGCGAGGAGCCTGTCGATCTCCAGGCCCGAGCGGGCATGACGGAACACCGGAAGCCCGAACGTCGCCTCGGTGATGAAGACGTCGCAGGCGAGCGGCTCGAAGGCGGCGCAGGTCGGATCAGGCTCGCGCTTGTAATCGCCAGAGGCGACGACGACCTCCGCCCGGTCCGCCATCCTGATCTGGGCCGAGCCCAGAACATGGCCGGCCGGATGGAAGCTGACTTCGATCGGGCCGAGCAGCAGCGTCTCGCCATAGGCGACGGCCTGCTGCGCGCCGGCGAATTCAGCGCCGAGGCGGAGCGCCATGATGGCCAGCGTCTCGCGCGTCGCCAGCACGGCGCCATGGCCGGCGCGGGCATGATCCGAGTGCCCGTGGGTGATCAGCGCGCGGGCGACAGGACGTAGGGGATCGATAAAGAAATCGCCCGCGGCGCAGTAAAGGCCAGCGGGCGTCAGGGAGAGGAAACGAGCTGACGCCATGATCCGAGGATGGGGAAGGGATCAGGCGTCAGCAAGCTCGACCGGCGAAATCGCCGGCAAAATCGTCAATAGGACCCTAGTTTCCGCAGACGAGGCCGCGGGTCACGTAAATCCGTCCGTCGGGCCCGGTCATGCGCGTGACGCGCACGCAATCTTCATCTTCGCCTGGAGCGGCGCGGCCGAGCTGCATCGCCGGCCCATCGGCCAGCGGCGCGTAGACGCTGCGATGTTCGACCATCGAGGCGTTCGAGGCGATCTTCGATTTGGGGGTCATCGTCATCGGCGCGGCGAAAACAGCGACGCCGAGGCAGGAAACGCCAATGGCGGCCATCGTGAACTTCAACGCCTGCAATCCGAGAGTGTTGCGCGACCTGTTCATCACTTGAGTTCCTTCCGCCCCCGCCGCGTTCGATGCGGCGCCCGTCCCAGCGACCTTGCCCTCAAGGCCCGCCCATGGTGGTGCGGTTTCACACAGAAAACGCTGTCCAAGCTAAAAGGTTGCAGCGGGCGCAGAAATAAATTTAGTCAAAAGTTAAGCAAGCCCGCGAATTTTTACGGGCTTGCGCGTTGCGCCGGTCAAGGCGCCCGAGGGCGTCTCAATAGCAGACGCGCACCGGCCGATAGCCGACGAACTGTCCCCATCCGTTATAGACGGGCTGGCTCTGCACATAGCAGCCGCCATAGCCGTAAGGGTAGGCCGACGCCGCCACAGCTCCGAGGGCGATGCCGCCGAGCACGCCAGCCGCGACGGGAGCTCCCCAGCCGCCGCCCCAGCCCCATCCGCCGCCGCGCCAGTATCCGCCGCGCCAGTATCCGCCGCGCCAGCCGCCGCCCCATCCGCCGCCGCGCCAGCCGCCACCCCAGCCGCCGCCATGCCAGCCGCCGCCATGCCAGCCGAACGCCGCCGCCGGCGTCGAGGCCGTCGTCGTGACAGCGAGTCCAAGGGCGAGGGCGGAGACCGCTGCGATCGCGGTTCTTTTCAATGAGCCCATTTCAAATCTCCTTCACGCGGCGGCGAAGCAGTTCCAAAGTCAACCGGCCGCCTTGCTCCCATATATGGTTGGCCGTCGCTGAACCCCTAATGAACGGCTGGGCTGGCGATTGGTTCAAATTCCCGCGAGCGGCTTCATCGGGAGCGCCTTTTTGACAGCATCGGATTTGGAGCTTCCGCCGCGTTTTCGCGCCTGGTTTTCCGCGCGGGGCTGGACGCCGCGCGCGCATCAGTTGGCGCTGCTCTCCGCCGCACAGGAGCAGAATGCGCTGCTCATCGCGCCGACCGGCGCCGGCAAGACGTTGGCCGGCTTTCTGCCCAGCCTCGTCGATTTTGAGACGCGTCCTAATCGGCGGACGCTGCATACGCTCTACATTTCACCCTTGAAGGCGCTCGCTGTCGACGTCGAGCGCAATCTTTCGATTCCCGTCGCCGAAATGGGGCTTCCCGTCCGCATCGAGACGCGCACCGGCGACACATCCGCCGCGAAACGCCAGCGCCAACGCCGCGCCCCGCCCGACATTCTACTGACGACGCCCGAACAGCTCGCCCTTCTCCTCGCCAGCGCCGACGCCGAACATCTTTTCGCCTCGCTGCGGCGCGTCGTCGTCGACGAATTGCACGCCATCGCCGGCGGCAAGCGGGGCGATCTTTTGAGCCTCGGACTTGCGCGGCTACGCCGCCTCGCGCCGCGGCTGAGGGCGACCGGCCTCTCGGCTACGGTGCGCGATCCGAACGAGTTGCGGCGCTGGCTGGAGCCGCAGGGCGGCGCAGGCGCGCTGGCGGAGCTGATCGTCGCCCACGACGGCGCCGCGCCAGATCTGCGCATTCTCGACACGAAGGAGCTTCTGCCCTGGGCGGGACACAGCGCGCGCCACGCGCTTGGCGAAATCTACGCCGCGATAAAAGCCGCCAATATGACCCTCGTCTTCGTCAATACGCGAGCCCAGGCCGAATATATCTTTCAGGAGCTGTGGCGGCGCAACGAGGACGCCCTGCCGATCGCGCTGCACCACGGCTCGCTCGACGCCTTCCAGCGCCGCAAGGTCGAAGCGGCAATGGCGGCGGGCCGCCTCAAGGCGGTGGTCTGCACCTCGACGCTGGATCTCGGCGTCGACTGGGGTGACGTCGATCTCGTCATCAATGTCGGCGCGCCGAAAGGCGCGAGCCGCCTCGCGCAGCGGATCGGGCGCGCCAATCACCGGCTCGACGAGCCCTCCCGCGCCATCCTTGTCCCCGCCAACCGCTTTGAGGTGCTGGAGTGCCGCGCCGCCGTCGATGCGGCGCGGGAAGGCGCGCAGGATACCGCCCCGGCCCGCGCCGGCGGTCTCGACGTGCTGTGCCAGCATATTCTCGGCATGGCCTGCGCCGCGCCTTTCGACGCCGACGAATTATTCGCCGAGATGACGTCCGCCGAGCCTTACGCCCAACTGACGCGCGAAAATTTCGAGGCCGCGCTCGCCTTCGTCGCGACCGGCGGCTACGCCCTCAAAAGCTACGAGCGCTTCGCCAAGATCAGGCGCAATGCGGACGGGCGCTGGCGCGTCGCCAATGGCCGCGTCGCGCAATCCTATCGGCTCAATGTCGGAACGATTGTCGAAGCGGATCTCCTGAAGGTGCGCCTCGTGCCGGGCGGCGCGCGCGCGTCGGCCGCCTATACCGGCCCGCTGCGCCGCGGCGGGCGCGTCCTCGGCGAGATCGAGGAATTTTTCATCGAGATGCTGGCGCCGCGCGACACTTTCCTGTTCGGCGGCGAAATTCTGGCTCTTCAGGGCGTCGTCGAGAATGAAGCGCTGGTTTCGCGCGCAAGCGCGGAGGCGCCGAAAATCCCGTCCTATGCGGGCGGCAAATTTCCGCTCTCGACCTATCTCGCCATGCGCGTGCGCCGGCTCCTGTGGGCCGATTCGCGCCTGGGACGCGCTGCCGGGGCAGATCGCCGAATGGCTCACGCTGCAACGCGCGCGCTCGGCCCTGCCGCCGCCAGACCGCCTGCTCGTCGAATCCTTTCCGCGCGGCGGGCGCTTCTATCTCGCGCTTTACCCGTTCGAGGGGCGCCTCGCCCATACGACGCTCGGCATGCTGCTGACGCGGCGCATGGAGCGCGCCGGACTGAAGCCGCAAGGCTTCGTCGCCAATGATTATGCGCTTTGCGTCTGGTCGCTCGACGACGCCGGCGCGCTATTCGCGAAGGAGCCCGCCCGGCTCGCCGATTTGCTGAGCGAGGACATGCTCGGCGACGATCTCGAGGAATGGCTGGAGGAATCCGCGCTGATGAAGCGCACGTTCCGCAATTGCGCCGTCGTCTCCGGGCTGATCGAGCGCAATTTTCTCGATCGCCGCAAGACCGGGCGGCAGGTCAAGATTTCGACCGACCTCATCTATGACGTGCTGCGCCGCCATGAGCCGGGGCATATCCTTTTGCGGGCCGCGCGCGCGGACGCCGCGACCGGCCTCCTCGACATCGACCGGCTGGCGCGGATGCTAACGCGCGCGCAAGGCAAAATCCTGCATAAGGCGCTCGCCCGCGTCTCGCCGCTCGCCGTTCCGATTTTGCTCGAAATCGGCCGCGAGACCGTCTATGGCGAGGCTCAGGACGCCATTCTCGCCGACGCCGCAAAAACGCTTGTGGATGAAGTCATGGATTCGCGCCCTCCCATTGCCATCGGGACGCCGGCGGCCGATGCTCTTGGCGCAAACGCCAAGCTCGAATTCGGCGCGGAAACGGGCGAGCGCGAAACAGAGGACGACAGCCGCCAATGCCGGACGCCGCGCGCGAAAATCAAAACTCGGCGGCGACGCTCTCGATCCTCGACGTTGAATTCATCGCCGACCCGGCCGGCGCGCTCTACTGGCGCGAAGAAGGCTTGCTTGTCGTCGCCGATCTCCACTTCGAAAAGGGCTCGGCCTTCGCCGCGCGCGGCGTTTTCCTGCCCCCCTATGACACCGCCGCGACCCTCGCGCGGCTTGCCCGGCTGATCGACTTCTACGGACCCCGCTGCGTCGTCGCGCTTGGCGATTCGTTCCACGATTCGCGCGCTGGCGAGCGCATCGACGCCGAGGACCGCCGCATGATCGCCGCGCTGCAATTGCGGCGGGACTGGATCTGGATCACCGGCAATCACGATAGAATCCTGCCGCGCCGCCTGCCGGGGGAGGCGAGCGCTGAACTTTCCATCGGGGCCATCATGTTTCGCCATGAGCCGGCGGCCGGAACCGGAACCGGCGAGATCGCCGGACATCTTCACCCCGTGGCCCGCGTCGCGGGACGTGGCGGTTCGGTGCGGCGGCGCAGTTTCGTCAGCAATGGCGCGCGCTGCGTGCTGCCCGCTTTCGGGGCCTTCGCCGGCGGCCTTAATCTGGTCGATCCGGCCTTTGAGCCGCTGTTTGGCGCGCGCGCGTCGATCCTCGCCTATGTGATGGGCCGGGGCGCGGTCTACGCCGTGCCACGCTCGGCCTGCCTGCCGGATTAAGCGACCCGCTTCGCACAGTAAAACAGAAGCCGCGGCCGCCCGAAGTCCCACCGACGCCTTCAATTGATGCGCCTTGCGACATGTCGTGGCGGCGGCTCGATCTCGCCGGACATGATCGGCGAGCCCCCGGCGATGGCGCGTGAGATGGGCCCCGCGTTGGCCCGCGCGGGCCGGGCTGGCGTTGCAGTTTCAGGCGCCGATTCGAAAGCCGAGGGATCGAAGAGCGCTGAATCGGTGCGCGGAGGGGGATCTGTCTCGCGCGGCGGCAAATTGGCATCGGTTCCCGGCTTGCGCTTGACGCCAGACGGAATGAATTGGGAGATGCCGGCGACGACCGAGCGCCGCTCCAGCGGCGCGACGCCGACGGCGTCGAGCCCCAGCGATTTCAGAAATCGCGGCGGCTCAAAACCCTTCAGGGCGCCGCTGCTGGCGAGCGCATAGACGCCGACGGCGAGAGCCAGAGCGGCGAGGGCGAGCATGAGCGTTCTTCGCGCCAGAGGCAAAAGAGCTTTGACGCCGCCCTTGCCGGCTCCGCGGCCGTTCGCGGCGGGGGCGGCCCATGCCGCGCCGCGCGCGCCGGTCGAATTCACGCCGCCGCCTTTTTCGCTTGGGTCGCCCGCATCAGCCAAGGCAAGCGCCGCCCCCGGGGCGCGCGGTTTCGGCGCGCGAGGGGGGAATCCGGCGCCCGGCTCGATCAGCAGCGCATCGATCTCGCCGCCCGCGACTCCCGTCGCGCCATCCACGTCGAATGGCGGCCTTTTCAACACGGCGGCGGCATCGCCGATCGACCCGGCCCGCGCGGCGCCCTTCGCCGTTTCCCGCTCCGGCCGGCGGCCAGCGGTCGCTGCGGCGGCGCGGGCCGGCCGCGCCGCGCCGGGCTCGGCTTCGATTCGCGCCAGTCGGTCGGCGACTTTGCCGACCGTCTCCTGCACGGCGTTCAGTGCCAGGTGGATGCGGTCGTCCGCCTCGTCGCGCGCGGCGCGCAGTTCGGCGACTTCGCGCGCCATGCGGCGCTCATGCGCCTCCGAGCCGAGCCGGGGCGCGGCCTCCGTCGCGTCCGAAGCAGTCCGGCGGACCTGCCGCATCTCCTCCAGAAGGCGGCCGATCGACTGTTCGAGCGCGGCCATCGCGGCGAAACCCTTGTCGGCGCCGGCGAGCCGTTCGGCGATCATCGCAATGTCGCGCTCCAGCGCCTCCATCGCGCGCTCGCGCGCCGTCTCGGGCGGAGCCTCGATCTTCTGCGCGAGCGTCTGCATCATAACCTTGAGGTCGCGCGTCTCGGCGGCGGCGGCGGCGAATCCGCTTTCCAACGTTCCGGCAAGCTGGCGGCTCGCCGAACTCGATGAGAGTCGTGAGGGCGTCCGCGGGTCCAGCCAGGCCGACTTTGGCGGGATCGGCTTCGCGCCGCGTGGCGATAGCCGCGCCAGACTGGGGACCTGCGGTCTGCGGATGCATGCTTTGGCGATGTGCGGTTTGGGTCCGGGGCCCCCCGGCGTCAGCTGGCGATGCGCCTGTGCTGGTCTTGCCCGGATGCGCCGCGCGCTGTTCGGGCCCCGCTTCGACATCGGTCAGCGCCCCCCTTAAGGAAACGTCGCCGCCGGCGGGCGCTGCCTCGTTTCGCGCCGGCGCTTGCGGCGGACCGTCGATAGCCGCGCGGACCGACGATTGGGCCGCGTCCTCCGCGCTGGCCTGCGCGGCGCTGGCCTCCACCGTGCTGGCGGCGGCGAGCCTTGCCCTCGCATCGTCGAGGCCGCGCTCCATTTCGGCGCCGCTGCGCGCGGCGTCGCGCCGCCCCTCCCTTGGTCGAATCGCCTCCTGCAAAAGCGCAGCCATCGCCGTTAGGCTTTGCGCCAGATCGACCGGCGCCCCGTCGTCGCCGCGGCTGGCGAGTTCGGCCATGGCGCGCTGTAGCCAGGTCTCGATTGGCGAGGGGCCGGCTTCGCCGGCGCGCGGCGCTCCGGTCGCTTCGATCCTCTCGGCGGCCGCCTTGTTCATGCTGCAGTTTGCTCGCGTCGCGATCCCATGCCGAAAGTTTCCCAAGGGAGGCCGTCGCCTTTGGGCCCGCCGGGCTACGCGCCGCGGCTTCCGCTCAAAAGGTTGTATGATAAATATATACAATTTTTGGTTGCATTCACAAATGAAATTTCGTAATTTTTCTCAGGCGACAGTTAATAGTGAATCGGAAGGCTATCGGCCATGGACACGAACCCAACGTTAGACCGCGAGCGTCGACCCAACTCCCAGCGCCGCGAGAGTGGCGGAAACTCTTCGCCGGCCGCATCGCCGCCGTCCAGGCAGGGAACGCCCGATTCCACCAGCACGATTCGCGAAATGGCCCGCGATTTCGGCGTCAGCATCCGGGCGCTGCGCTTCTACGAGGATCGCGGCCTGCTGCATCCGCGCCGCGAGGGCGCCATGCGCCTTTACAGCGCCCGGGAGCGGCGCGACCTCAAAGCGATCCTCAAGGCGAAACAGCTTGGCTTCACCCTGTCCGAGATCCACGAGATGCTGCGCTCGCGCGGCGGCCCGATGTCCGCGAACGAGACACGCGAGCGCGACGGCGACCAAATCGACATCGATGAGGCCGAGCTGGAATTGGCGCTTCCGCCCGAGCAGATCGTCGCCCAGATCGGTTATCTCGAACGCCAGCGCAGGGATCTCGACGCCGCGATCATCGCCCTGCGCAATGCGCATCGGCGGATGCTCGAATCGCCCGGCCGCGCCGCGCTCGCCTGAATTTCAAGCAACGTCGGTCTGGCCGCGACCGGGGCGCGCCGTCCGCCGCGATGCGCGTCGCGGGCGAGCCGGGAGGGCGCCGCGACGGGCGGCCCCATAGGAAGCTTGGCGCGGTGGGGAACGGCGTCGGGCGGAGCGGTTCGCGCGAGGTCGTCGGCGCGGCATTTGCGTGCGCCAGCGCCGTCTTGCCGGCGCCGGCGCCGGCGCGACGCGCCCAAAGCCCGGAATTCATCGCCGGCGCGGCCGCGGCCGATGCTCGGCGGAAGATTGCGCGATGATGTGAGTTCGGGCAGGCGCGGCCGTTTTTCGGCGTCGCGGGTCCGACGGGGCGACGCGCCGTTTTTGCAGCGGCGTCGCGGGCATCGCGTATCAAAGACCCAAATTTCATGCGGCCGTCGGACGCCCTCGACCGGCGGCCGAGCTCCACGCGTGCCGCGAGCTTCCTGCGGAGCCAAGCGAGACCCTTGGCGACACAAAACAAATCTGAGTGACGCGCCATGAGATAAACAGCAACGCCTTAGGAAATAATCCCAAGAATCTCATCCAGATAGAATAGAATCACGGGATTTGTGACTATTTGCAGAAATTTTTGGTTAATATAATTTTTATATTGCTTTCATCCGGCATATGAACCTTCATATCAAAGGCAGAGCATCTTTGCTTTGCGTTGCGGCGACGCTAAACCTGCCATAAAAACTATCGAAGGGAATATGCGATGACCTCTCAAGACCGTCGATATCAGGACCCCCGCTACCAGCGGGACGACGACTACAGGCGCGAACATTGGCGCGATGAGCGCGACGACGATAACCGCCGCTATCAAGGCTCGGACCGGGACTATCGCGAGGCTTCGTCCGGCTATGGCCGCGGCCGCGAGGATTATCCGCAGCGCGAAGGCGGCCGATCGCAGGATGAGCACGGCCGCCGGAATGATTTTTCCGGTTATGGATCCGGCGGCTATCGCGGCCGCTTTGAGGAAGGCTATTTCGGCGACCACGGCGAGCAATGGGATCTTGGCCGCCGGGACCGCTACCAAGGCGGCGATCGCTCGCGTGAAGGGGATTTCTATCGCTCCTATGGGTCGTCGGCGCGAGGACAGCGCGGCGAATTGGACGATCAGGGACGCTGGTCGCGCGGCTCCTACGCCGGCCAGCAGGGGTCGCTCGGGGATCGCGCCGCCCGTGAAGCCTCGCCCTGGTTCGGCGATGACGACGCCTGGCCGCGCCGGCGCCAGGATCTAGGACGCGGCGAGCGCGCCGGCTATCAGGGGATCGGCCCGAAAAACTACAGGCGTTCGGACGAACGCATCCGCGAGGACGTTTCCGACCGCCTCACCGACGATCCTTATGTCAACGCCGCGGAGATCGAGGTCTCCGTATCTGATGGCGAAGTGACGCTGGGCGGCGCGATCGAAAGCCGCGACCAGCGGCGGCTCGCCGAGGCGATCGCCGAGGCTGTTTCCGGCGTGTCGCATGTCCAGAACAATCTTCGCGTGAAGAGCCAGCCTCAAAGCGCTGGCTACAGCTCCAGCCAGCATCTTGGCCAGAACCTCGGACAGAACCTTGGCCAGGCTGCGGGGCAGGGTTCGAGCCAGGGGCAAGCATCGGCGCAGGGAGCCGGCGCGTCCTCCCAGCCTGGAGTCTCGAGGGTCGGATCGCACGGCTGATGCGCGTCGCGCTCTGGCCTATCGGGATCACGAACATGTTGATGATCGCTGATTGATCGGAAATGACCGCGATCCAGACGCGGAAAAGAAAAACGCGGCTGATTGAGCCGCGCTTTTTGCTGCGGACGCCTAGTTTGATGGCATTATTGTTGCTTGCTAAATTCGCTTGGATAACAAGCGTCAAAGCCAGCGATGAGAATAATGTCAAACAACGTCATCGGCCTTCGCGGTCAATTCACGCCGCCAACTTCCCAGCCCAACAGCACCGTCGTCGAGGAGTTGGAGCGCCTGCTTGAAGCCGCGCGCGCGGGCGAAATCCTGGGGCTGGCCGGCGCCTATGTCCACCGCGACAAGGTGGTGTCGTATTCCTATGCGGGCGCGGTCGCGAGCTATGGCATGCTTGGCGGGCTCGATTGCGTCAAGGAGCGCCTGCTGCGCATCGCCACGGCGCAAGATTAGCTTCCAAACTCGCAGCGTCCCGTCAGACATAAAAAAGGGCGCTCAAACGTGAGCGCCCCGGCCTTTGTCGCCAGCAGGCGGACCTATTCGACGGTCGCCTGCTGCTCCGCCTTCTCCTTGCCTTCGAGGTCTTCGCCCGTCTCCTGATCGACGAGGCGCATCGACAGGCGGACCTTGCCGCGATCGTCGAAGCCGAGCAGCTTCACCTTGACCTTATCGCCCTCTTTGACGACGTCGGAGGATTTCGCCACGCGCCCCTTGGCGAGCTGGGAAATATGGACGAGGCCGTCTTTCGAACCGAAGAAGTTCACGAAGGCGCCGAAATCGACCACCTTGACGACCGTGCCCTCGTAGATCTGGCCGACTTCCGGATCGCTGGCGATCGACTTGATCCAGTTGATCGCGGCGCGGATGGCGGCGCCGTCCGAGGAGGCGACCTTTACCGTGCCGTCGTCCTCGATATTGATCTTCGCGCCGGTCTTCTCGACGATTTCGCGAATGACCTTGCCGCCGGTGCCGATCACTTCGCGGATCTTGTCGGTCGGGATCTTGAGCGTCTCGATGCGCGGCGCGAATTCGCCGAGCTCGGCCCTGGCGCCGGTCAGCGCCTTCGCCATCTCGCCGAGAATATGCAGCCGGCCGGCACTGCGCCTGGTCCAGCGCCACCCGCATGATCTCTTCATTGATGCCGGTGATCTTGATGTCCATCTGCAGCGAGGTGACGCCCTCCTCGGTGCCGGCAACCTTGAAGTCCATGTCGCCGAGATGGTCCTCGTCGCCGAGGATGTCGGAGAGCACCGCGAAACGCTCGCCTTCCAGGATCAGCCCCATGGCGATGCCGGCGGTCGGGCGCTTCAACGGCACGCCGGCGTCCATCAGCGCGAGCGAGGAGCCGCAGACGGTCGCCATCGAGGACGAGCCATTCAATTCGGTGATCTCCGAGACGATGCGGATCGTATAAGGGAATTCCGCCGCCGTCGGCAGCATCGGCCGGATGGCGCGCCAGGCGAGCTTGCCGTGGCCGATTTCACGCCGTCCGGGCGAACCCATGCGTCCGGTTTCGCCGACCGAATAGGGCGGGAAATTGTAATGCAGCAGGAAGCGCTCCTTATAGGTGCCCTCAAGGCTGTCGACATATTGCTCGTCTTCGCCCGTGCCGAGCGTCGCGACGACGAGCGCCTGCGTCTCGCCGCGGGTGAAGAGGGCGGAGCCATGCGTTCGCGGCAGCACGCCGACCTCGGCGAGGATCGGCCGCACCGTGCTGACGTCGCGCCCGTCGATGCGGATGCCTGTGTCGAGGATGTTCCAGCGCACCACCTTGGCCTGCAGGTCATGGAAAACCTCGTCGACCTGCTCTTTCGAGAAGCTTGCCTCGCCGCCCTCGGGGAAGAGTTCGGCGGCGACTTTCGCCTTGACCGCGTCGACGGCGTTGTAGCGCTCCTGCTTGGCGGTGATCTTGTAGGCCTCGCGCAGTTCCGCCTCGGCGATCCTGCGCACCGCCGCCTCGACGTCGCTCTTGTCGGCGACGACGAGATCGCGCGGCTCCTTGGCGGCTTTTTCGGCCAGCTTGATGATCGCGTCGATCACCGGCTGGAAGCCGCGATGGCCGGTCATGACGGCCTCCAGCATCACCGCCTCGGAGAGCTCCTTCGCCTCCAATTCGACCATCAGCACGGCGTCGCCCGTGCCGGCGACGACGAGATCGAGCGCCGATTCCTTCAATTCGTCGATGGTCGGGTTCAGCTTCAAGGCGCCGTTGATGTAGCCGACGCGCGCCGCCGCCGACCGGCCCCATGAAGGGAATGCCGGACAGCGTCAGCGCGGCCGAGGTCGCGACCATCGCCAGAATGTCGGGATCGTTTTCGAGATCATGCGAGAGGACGGTCACGACGACCTGCGTGTCGTTGCGATAGCCGTCCGGGAAAAGCGGACGGATCGGGCGATCGATCAGGCGCGAGACAAGCGTCTCCTTTTCGGACGGGCGCCCTTCGCGCTTGAAATAGCCGCCGGGGATGCGCCCCGCGGCGAAGGCCTTTTCCTGGTAATTGACGGTGAGGGGGAAGAAATCGACGCCCGGCTTCGGCGCTTTGGCCGAAACCACTGTGGCGAGCACCGTCGTCTCGCCATAGGAGGCGAACACGGCGCCATCGGCCTGGCGCGCGATGCGTCCTGTTTCGAGCACGAGCTTGCGCCCAGCCCAGTCGAGTCTCTTCACGATGGATTTCAAACATTTATTCGTCTTTCATAATGTGAAAGGCGAAGACTATGTCAGGGCAAGACGGCAAGAGGCTGTCACGAAAGCGCATGTGGGGCGCGGGGGACAGCGCCTGGCGATCCTGCCATGACGCATATTGTCTTCACCAATCGTCGCGACCGGCGGCCCCATGCCGCCGCATCGCGTGTCAGCGAAGCCTTAGCGGATTCGCATCATTTCTCCTTTTTGAGCCGGAGCGCGAACGCATCGGCCGCGGCGCCGCGGGCGGCGCGATCTTGGCATGATTCGACATTGAATCATGCGCTTATTTCACGGTCCTACCGCACAGCCTCAGCGAAAAATACGCAACTTTTCGGGATCGCGGAGGCCGCCCTGACCGAAGCGCGGCTGGACGTTCGCGGCTTAGCGCCGGATGCCGAGGCGTTCAATCAGCGCCTTGTAGCGCGGCTCGTCCCTGGCCTTGACATAGTCCAGCAGCTGCCGGCGCTGCGACACAAGCTTCAAGAGACCCCGGCGCGAATGGTTGTCCTTGACGTGGGTCTTGAAATGCGCGGTCAGATTGCCAATCCGTTCGCTCAGGATAGCGACCTGAACTTCCGGCGAACCCGTATCGCCCGGTTTAAGGGCGAAATCCTTTACGAGCGCCTGCTTGCGCTCAGCCGTAATCGACATCGAGTAACCTTTCAAAAGAGAAGGATTAGCCGAAAGCGGCGCCGCGCCGGGATGTCGTCCAGCACGGTGGCGGCCATGGCCTACGCGAGGATTCGCGTCGCCTCCTTATACAGGAAAGCAAAGCCGAGGGAAGAGGGTTTTCCCGGCTGAGGCGCGACAGGACAAACGGCGCTCTGGCGATCAACGCGGCAATCACCGTCAAACAAAATCAAAATAGCCTCAAATAAAACCTCTGCCGGAAAGCAGCCTTTCATTGTAAATCTTCACGCGTTGTTTGCTATTCTTGTTTATGTTTAAGCGGAGCCGCGCAGGCGGCGCCGACCCACTGGATCGTTTCATGCAGACGATGGACGCGCATCTTATTAACGAATTCTCGGGTCTGATGCTGCTCGCCGACGACGGGAAGCTGGTCGCCTTCCTCGGCGCCGCGGTCGCCCTTTTCGCCGCCTTTCGGGTCGCGCGTCCCCTGTTCAGGCGGCTGCCGATGGGCGACGCCGCGAACGGAACAAATTCCGGCGCGGCCGACGATCCGTCAGGCGTCACGCCGGTGGCGCTGCGGGCGATCGAAGCGCGGTTGCGCGAGGCGGGCGTCGCGGAGGCCCACATCCCGCTGCGCGTGCGCGACGCCGCAGGCGCGCTATCGCAACTGCGCCAGCGCCTTGAAGATGTTTGTCCGCCAGCTTTAGCGCTGGTCGATCGCGGCGATTTCGAGGCGGCCGCCGCCGCGCTCAGGGAAGATTGCGAACTGCGCCTCGCGCCCATTGACGGCGAGCGCGATCCTGACGAAGCCCGCAATGACGCGGAAATTTACGCCGCGGCGGCGGCGATTGATCATTTGCAGCTTGACTATCGCGGCGCAGCCGACAAATACGCCGCCGCCGCGCGCCTCGTCGCCGCCGCCGGCGCGCTGCAGGAGAGCGCCGGAGCGGCCTGGCGGTTTCGCATGGCGCAGGCGCGCGCCCTCGTCGACAATGGCGCCGCGATGGGCTGCGGCGAGAGCCTCATCGGCGCGATCGAGAGCTACGGACTTGCGCTCGAGGCCGTGTCGCGCGCCGAGTCGCCTTTCGCCTGGGCGGCGACGCAATTTGACCGCGCCGACGCACTGCTCGCGTCGGGCGTCAATGATTACGAGGCGAGCCGGGTCGAGCAGGCGGTCGCGTCCTATCAGCTCGCCCTGGAAGAGTGGACGCATGACGCGGCTCCGTTCGATTGGGCGCGCACGCAGCACAATCTCGGCGACGCCCTGCAGCAGCTCGCGGAGATGGAGGATTGCGTCGACCGCCTGCGCCCCGCCGTCGACGCCTACCGCGCCGCCCTCAGCGAATGGACCCGGCGCGCCGTCCCCGATCTCTTCGCCATGGCGCAGGGCAATCTCGGCGACGCCCTCGCTGTGATGGGCGCGCGCACGGGCGACGAGGCCATGCTGCGCGAGGCGATCTGCGCCTATCGCGCCGCGCTTGGCGAATTGCGGCGGGACATCGCGCCGGAGGAATGGGCGCGCATGCAGAACAATCTCGGCAATGCCCTCGAGGCCCTATCCGAGCATGAGTTCTGCGAACGAAAATATAGCCTCGAGCAGCTCCGCCACGCGGTCGAAGCCTTCGAATCGGCGCTCGAAGGCCAGACGGCCGAAGACGCGCCAGCCGAATTCGCCGCGACCAACGTCAATCTCGGCGACGCCCTGCTGGCGCTTGGCGAGGGCGAAGCCGCCGACAATCCCGCCTATGGCCACGATCTCCTGCGCCGGGCGGTCAGCGCCTATAAAGCCGCGCTCGCAACGGTCGACGGCCACGCGCCGCTCGATGCCGCCAAGATCAAGATCAATCTCGCCTATGCGCTGGGCCTCTTGTGGAATGGCACGCGCGATCGCCAGATGCTGAATGAAGCCCTCGCCATGGTGGACGGCGCCATCGCCACGATCAAGGGAACGCCGGAGCGCCATCACGTCGCCGACGCGGAACGCGCGCGCGAGAAGATCCTCGCCGCCTTGGCGCAAGCGGCTTAGGGCGTGACAAAAGGCGTGGGACGCGACCAAAAAGGAGCGTCCTCCCAATGGGAAAACGCTCCAGATGACTGAACCGGATCCGGAGCCGGCGACGCGCACGAGGGTGCCGGCCCTGCCATAGGCTGCCGGTTACTGGATCAGATTCAGCAGTTTTTGGCCGGCGGGGCTCGAAAGCTCCGCCGCGTCCAGCCTGCCGTCTCCATCGGGATCGGCCGCTTTAAACGCGGCTGCGATCGCAGCCGCATATTCGGCCTTGTCGAGGGTGCCGTCCTTGTCGGGGTCGGCGGCCGAGAAATCCACGAGGACGCCCTTGGCTTCCCTGGCGTCGAGCGTGCCGTCGCCATCCGGATCAAGCGCTTTGAATTTTACGAGGCCCGCCGCCTGCGCTTCGGCGAGGCTGACCGTCCCGTCCCCATCCGGATCGAGCGCCTTCAAATTCGCCGTCGCGGCGAAAGAGGGAAGAGCGATCAGGCTCGCGCCCAGCGTGAAAAGCGAGGCGATGGCGGCATGTTTGATCAATTTCGTAATCTCCTGTGTATCATTCTAGCTGTTAGTTAAAATATCACACCAGAATCTTCGGTAAAAGATCGAAATATAGGAAAAGAACGCAAATAACCGTCTACGATATAAGATTTTTTCTATCAAAAGTAAGATCTATACATGTGGCAGCGTGACTCATAGGATTCTAATCAGTGAGTCTTTCCAGCTATTTATTGAGTTTTTCACATTATTCGCCCGGACCCGCGGCCGTTCCACACGCCGAGAGGGGGATGGGCGAAGCGGCGCCGTCCGGCGGCGCAAACCGCCGCTCAGGCAGCGCTATATTCGCGCCAGCCTTTTGCGCGCAGCTCGCAGGCCGGGCAGGCGCCGCAGCCATAGCCCCATTCGTGTCGCACGCCGCGCGCGCCGAGATAGCAGGTGTGGGTGTCGGCGTTGATGATCGCGATCAGCGCCTTGCCGCCGATCTGCTCGGCAAGACGCCAGGTGTCGGCCTTGTCGAGCCACATCAGTGGCGTCTCGACGTGAAAGCGCGCGTCCATGCCAAGGTTCAGCGCGAGCTGCATCGCCTTGATCGTATCGTCGCGGCAGTCCGGGTAGCCGGAGAAATCCGTTTCGCACATGCCGGCGACGATATGGGACAGGCCGCGCCGGTAGGCGAGCGCGCCGGCGAGCGTGAGAAACATGAGGTTGCGGCCTGGAACGAAGGTGTTCGGCAGGCCGCGCTCGTCGGCGACGATGGCGACGTCATGGGTCATCGCCGTCACCGAGATTTCGGCGAGCGCCTCGATGCGGATGAGATGGTCTTCGCCAAGCCTTTCCCGCCAGAGCGGGAAGTCGCGCAAAAGTGCGTCCCGGATGATGGCGCGCTGGTCGAGTTCGATGCGATGGCGCTGGTTGTAGTCGAAACCGATGGTTTCGACATGGTCGTAGCGTTCGAGCGCATAAGCGAGGCAGGTCGTCGAATCCTGGCCGCCGGAGAACAGGATCAGCGCTTTGCCGCCTTTACCGCTTTGGCGCCCGTCGGCGCAGCTCATCCGGCCTCTCCCGCAACCCAGGCGGACATCATGAGATTGGCGATGGCGACCCTCGACGGGCTGGTGAAGCCGAGGGGATGCGTCCGGCTCAGCATCTGGCGCACCTCCTCGCGGCTGAACCAGCGCGCGTCCTCGAGTTCCTGGTCGTCGAGGCTCAAGTCCCGGGTCACGGCCTCGGCGACGCAGCCGATCATCAGCGAGCTCGGAAAAGGCCACGGCTGGGAGGCGAGATAGTCGACGCGGCCGACGCCGATCCCGGTCTCCTCGGCGACTTCGCGACGCACCGCGTCCTCGATGGTCTCTCCCGGCTCCATGAATCCGGCGAGGCAGGAATACATTTTGGGCGCGAAGGCGGCGCCGCGGCCAAGAAGGCATTCGTCGCCGTCGATGACCATCATGATCACGACCGGATCCGTGCGCGGGAAATGCTGTGCGCCGCAGGCGTCGCAGCCGCGTCGCCAGCCGCCGGCGAGCAGCCGGCTCGGCGCGCCGCAATTGGCGCAGAAGCGGTGCCGCGCGTGCCAACTGAGGAGGCTTTTGGCTTCGCCGAGCGGGCCGACGATTTCGGCCGGCAGCAAGCCCTGGGTCGCGATCAGGCGGATATCGAGGAAGGCGATGGCCTCCGAGGCGGGCGCGTCCTCAGCCCGTTCGATAAGGCTCGCAAACAGCGCCGAGCGCGCGTCGCCGCCGGGAAAACCGCCAAGAAAGACAGTCTCCTGCATGGCCCCGAGTTGCGCGGCCTCGCTCAAGGTAAAGAAGGGGTCGAGACTCTCGCCCGCCCGCTTGACGACCGGCAGGCCGTCGGACAGCACCAGCGTGCGGGCCTTGCCGGAGCGGCGCAAATCTTCAAGAAAGGCGACGTCGTGCCGGCGAAGCGCCATGCGGTCGAGCCGATTGACGGCGAAACCGACGGATTCGGAGCGATCTTCGAAATCAGGAGGAAATTTTGCGCCGCCGTGCATCAAGGGTCCGTGATCAGAGCATGTTCATGCGAAGCGGAAGCTCGGCCTATAGCGCTCTTTTAGCGCCCATTCGGGCGAGGAGCGACCGCCGCGGCTTCATTCGCCGGTTCGTTGGAAAGAATGCAAGAGTAAAGCGCCAGGAGCGATTTTTCGTTTCCCTCGGGATCCGAAATTGCGCATCCGGGCGACCAAAGCCGGCGGTCGCCAGCTTAAGCCTTTCCGCGTCTTGCGCCAAATCGTCCATTTCCGGGCGGCGCGGGAACGGCGGCGGAGGCGCGCCCAATTTGGGTGGATCGAATTCGACGCCACGTCCAAAAAGGTTGCGAAAATCGCAGCGACGGTCCAAATAGGAGATGGGAGGTTGGCGGTGGACGCACCACTCGCCAACCGGGTCAGGTCCGGAAGGAAGCAGCCCTAACGAGACCGGGCGGGTCTCTGTCCAACCTCCTAACCTTTGCGATGCGCGAGGCCAGAGCTTCTGCAAGCGCCGGGCCGTGTCGTCTCCATTTCGGGGGCGGACCGGCTATTGAGCGGGTCCGGCGACCGCTTATGGCGATGCGGGGCGGCGCGGGCGATACTGCCGAAGGCGCCGATGTGGCGAAGCTGACCGATTTGGCGAAGACGACCGTTTTGCCGAACTTGCCGAAAACAAACGTTTTGGCGAAACGATGAATGCATCGTCGCCGCCGGCGTCGCCCAAGGCTTCCGCTAGCGCGGAAAGCGCCGCGCCCTATCGCGTCCTCGCCCGCAAATATCGCCCGGCCAGCTTCGACGATCTGATCGGACAGGAGGCGATGGTCCGGACCCTGTCCAACGCCTTCGACCTCGATCGCATCCATCAAGCCTATATTCTGACCGGCGTTCGCGGCGTCGGCAAAACGACGACCGCGCGCATTCTGGCGCGCGCCTTCAATTACGAGCTTCCCGCGCGCGAGGGGGCCCCGGCGGTGACGCGCCCGACCATCCATATGCGCGAGCCGGGCGTCCATTGTCAGGCGATCATCGAATCGCGCCATGTCGACGTCATCGAGATGGACGCCGCCTCGCACACCGGCATCGAGGACGTGCGCGAGATCATCGAAGGCGCGCGCTACCGGCCGGTCATGGCGCGCACCAAGGTCTATATCATCGACGAAGTGCATATGCTTTCAAAACAGGCGTTTAACGGCCTGTTGAAGACGCTCGAAGAGCCGCCGAACCATGTGAAATTCCTGTTCGCGACGACCGAGATCGAGAAGGTGCCGGTGACGGTGCGCTCGCGCTGCCAGCGCTTTGACCTGCGCCGCATCGACGCCGGCGCGCTGATCGCCTTTCTCGGCGGCATCTGCGCCAAGGAAGGCGTCGCCGTCGAGGCCGAGGCGCTGGCGCTGATCGCACGCGCGGCCGAGGGCTCGGCGCGGGACGCGCTGTCGCTGCTCGACCAGGCGATCGCGCATGGGTCCGGTGAGGCGCCGGGCGTTTCAGCTGAAGCTTTGCGGGCTATGCTCGGCCTTGCCGACCGCGGACGCATCATCGATCTCTTCGAGGCCGTCATGCGCGGCGATATGGCGGGCTCGCTTGGCGGCCTAAAGGATCTTTACGAAAGCGGCGCCGATCCCGCCGCGGTTCTGGTCGAATTGGCGGAATTCGTCCATCTCGTCACACGGCTGAAGCTCGCGCCCGCCGCGGTCGAGGACGCCGCCGTCGCTCCGCAGGAGCGCGCCCGCGGCGCGGAATTCGCCGCCAGCCTCTCGATGCCGGTGCTGACGCGAGCCTGGCAATTGCTGGCGAAGGGGCTCCAGGAGGTCAAGGACTCCGAGCGTCCGCTCGCCGCCGCCGATATGGTGCTGGTGCGCCTCGCCTACGCCGCCGACCTGCCGACGCCGGACGAAGCCCTGCGCAAGCTGGCCGCGCTCACAAATGATTTTTCGGCGCCCGCGGGCGGCGCGAGGGCGGCCGAACCCACCGGCGCCGCCTCTCCGGCGCGTGCGATCGGGCCGGCGCAAGAGCGAGGCGACGCGCGTGGCGACGCGGCCGGGCAAGGGCGCCAGCCGGCGCGCGGCGGCGCTTCCGGCGCCTCATCGGCCGCGACGGCGCTCGCGCCGCAACGCGCCGATCCGGCGCCCGTCATGCGGCTTTCGACCTTCGAGGAGGTCGTGGCTCTGGCCGGGCGCCATCGCGACATCCAGTTGAAGCTTGCGCTCGAACGCGATGTGCGTCTGGTGCGTTTCGAGGATGGCGCGATCGAGTTTTCGCCCGCGCCTGGCGCATCGGCGCAGCTGGCGCAAATCCTGATGCGCCGGCTGCAGGAATGGACCGGCCGGCGCTGGATCGTCGCCGTCGCCAGAGAGCCCGGCGCGCCGAGCCTCAAGGAGGCCGCGGACGAGCAGGCGCGGCAGGCGATGAGCGGGGTGCGCGCCGACCCGCTGGTGCGCCGCGCGCTCGAGGTTTTTCCCGGCGCCGAGATCGTCGCGGTCCGCGTCGCCGAGGCGGCCGCGCCCGTCGGCGCGCCGCAACCCACGGATTTGGGTGACGAAGATGTGGGATTCGTTGAAGACAGTCATGTCGAGGCCGATCCGTGACGCAAACGCCGGAGCAGGCCCCTGAAAGAGGATCACTGATGCGCGATATGTTGGGCTTGCTGAAGCAGGCGCAGGCCATGCAGGAGAAAATCCAGACCATGCAGGCCGAGCTGGAGCGGCTTGAGGTCGAGGGCCAGTCGGGCGCCGGCATGGTGCGCGTCACGCTGAGCGCCAAGGGTCAGCTGCGCGCCGTCGCAATCGACGATCAACTCCTGAAACCCGAGGAAAAACAGATCCTTGAGGATCTGATCGTCACCGCGCACGAGGATGCGCGCAAGAAGGCCGAGCGGCTGATGGAGGAGAAGATGCAGGGCATGACCGCCGGCCTTGCGCTGCCGCCCGGCATGAAGCTGCCGTTCTGACGGCGCCGGCCTGATGGGCGAGCGCGTCGCGGGAGCGGAGATCGAGCGGCTGATCCAGTTGCTGGCGCGGCTGCCCGGGCTCGGGCCGCGCTCGGCGCGCCGCGCCGCGCTGCATCTCATTCGCAAGCGCGAGGAGCTTTTGGGGCCGCTCACGGACGCCATGCAGGCGGCGCGCGAAAAAATCGTCGCCTGCAGCGTCTGCGGCAATATCGATACGCTTGATCCCTGCGCCATCTGCCGCGACGAGCGGCGCGACGCGTCCTTACTTGTCGTCGTCGAGACCGTGTCCGATCTCTGGGCGCTGGAGCGCGCCGCGGCGCTAAGCGCGCGCTATCATGTGCTGGGCGGGACGCTGTCGCCGCTCGATGGCGTCGGGCCGAAGGATCTGAACCTCGCGCGCCTTGTCGAGCGCGTCGCGGCGGGCGGCGTGCGCGAAGTGATCCTCGCCGTCAACGCCACCGTCGACGGGCAGACGACGGCGCATTACATCACCACCCTCTTGGCGCAGTACGATGTGCGCATAACGCGGCTCGCGCATGGCGTGCCGGTCGGCGGCGAACTCGATTATCTCGACGAGGGCACGCTCGCCGCCGCCATGCAGGCGCGCACGGCGTTTTGAGGCTCGATCGGACGGGCTTTCCTGCCGCACAAGTAAGATCTCCGGCAATCGCACACGCCCGCGCCGGCGACGCGTAAGAAAGCGGCGAAAATGATCAGGGTGTTTCACGTGAAACACCCTCAGCGGCCGACCCTGTTTCACGTGAAACACCCCCTGCGCGGCGGCCTTTTTCGCGTGAAGGCGTCCTTTTCGGCGACGCTCCGGATCGCGAGACTCTGGATTGAGCGCTGATCCAGGATCGTCAGAGCGATCGATCTCGCGAATTGATGCAGGAACGCGGCGCCGCGATTTATATGACGAGCATAATTTTCAATATGACAACCGTCATTCTACCAATCTGAGGCCTATTCGGCGGCCTTCAGCCTTTCGGCTTCGGCGCCCGGCTCGGCGAAATCCATGCGGTCGATGCGCTCGCCGCATTTGGCGATCTTGTCGGCGCTGGCGATGAGGCCGGCTACATCCTCCTGCGCGCCCTGAAAATGCGCGTCGAGTTTCGTCGCCCGCGCCCGCAGCCGCGCGACGTCTTCGACAAGGCGGCGCACCTCGGCCTGGATGATGTGGGTTTGCTCCCGCACCCGCGCGTCGCGCACGATCGCCTGCATGACCTGCACCGCCAGCATGAGCAGGGAAGGCGAGACGATGATGACGCGGCTGCGATGGGCTTTTTGCACCACATCGTCGAAATGCTCGTTGATGTCGGCGTAAAGCGATTCCGACGGCACGAACAAAAGCGCGATGTCCTGCGTCTCCTCGGGGATGAAGTAGCGCCCGGCGATGTCCTTTATATGCTGACCGACATCTGATCTGACCCGCGCGGCGGCCTCACGGCGCGCGGGCTCGCCGCTTGCGCTTTTAAGCGCGGTGAAGGCTTCGAGCGGAAACTTCGCGTCGACCACCATGAGGCGCGGATCGCCGGGCAGGCGGATGACGCAATCGGGCCGCGTGCGATTTGAGAGCGTGTGCTGAAACGCATAGGCGCTCTCGGGCAGGGCGTCGCTGATGATGGCCTCCATGCGGCCTTGCCCGAAGGCGCCGCGCGCCTGCTTGTTGGCGAGGATTTCCTTGAGGCCGACGACCTCTTGCGTGAGGCCGGTGAGGCGGGTCTGCGCGGCGTCGATCACCGCTAGCCTTTCGTTCAATTTGGCGAGCTGCTCGCCGGCGCTGCGGCCCGAGGCGGCGACGCCTTCGCCGACGCGCGCGCCGACCTGATCCAGCCTCTCGGCGACGAAGCGGGCGAGATCGCCCTGGCGCGCGCCAAGCGTCTCGGCGACGCTGCGCATGCGGCCAGAAAGCTCGGCGTTCTGGCGCGCGATGAGGCCGAACGCTTGCTCCATTTCGCGCTGGCCCTCGGCCGCCTCCAGCGCGCGCCGGCGCGCCGCGCGGGTGAGCGCGACCGCGATGAACAGCAGCGTCGCCAGCGCGATCGCCGCGGCGCCGAGCATGAGTTGCGCGGCCGTGACCGGCGCGCCGTCGAACAGGTAGATGACGCGATCCATGCAAAGGCTCGGGTGATTCGCGCGGCGTATAGGAACGAATTTAGAACGTTTGACCCGTGGAGTTCAAGGGCGGGAAGGAGCGCCGGTCAGTTAAAGCCGTTGATCCGGGACCGCTTTTGTGCGGGAATGATCAGCGGTTTGAAATGAGTTTCCCGGCGTTGCGGGACAGGCGTAGCATTCAGAGATGACGAAGCTTCTCGAACAGGCCCTTGAAGCGGCCCGGGCGCTACCGCCTGAAATGCAGGACGCTCTCGCGCGCATGCTGCTGCAATTCGCCGGGCAGGAGCTGCCGCCGATTCAGCTTACCGCCGAGGAAGAATTTCGTTAGAAGCCTCGCTTGCGGAGGCAGAGCGCGGCGAGTTCGCGACCGACGAGCAAGTGCGCGCCATCTGGGCGAAGCATGGCCTGTGAGGCTGCGCTATACCCTTCGCGGCGCGGCTGAGCTCGATAAGGTTCTCGCCTATATCGATACGCGCTCGCCGCAGGGCGGCCGTCGCGTGCAGGCGCGCATTCAGGCGGTGATCAATCTCTTGTTGCAGTATCCACATGCCGGCCAGCCTACAAGCAAGGGTCGCCTGCGCCGGGTGGTGGCCTCTCCTTATCCTTACCTTATCTTCTATCAGGCGACCGAGGACGAGATCGTCATCCATGGCGTCCGCCACAGCGCCCGGAGTCCATCATCCATGCCGGAGTGATGGATTGCGCCGACGGCCTAAGCGGGGAAGCGCGCATGTCCCGCAACCGAAATAGACTTTCAAATTCCTCGCATCTCAGACAGTCTGAGGCTGCTTCGGCAAGTTTGCCGAGCGTCCGACATTCTTCCGCGACACACCGGCCCCTCCATGTTATAATTTTTGTTCAAACGAAGCCGCGACCCCTTGAAGCTCAAAATCACCCCGATCGGCAATTCCCTCGGCGTCATTCTGCCGAAGGACGCGCTCGCCAAGCTCAACGTCGGCGGCGGCGACGCCGTTTTCCTCACCGAGACGCCGGACGGCTTTCGCATCACGCCTTATGATCCTGACTTCGAAGCGCAGATGAAGGCGGCGCGCACGGTGATGAAGAAGCGGCGCAACGCGCTTCGGGAATTGGCGAAGTGAAGTACACCGACGCCTCTCCCCATCCTTGAGGAAGGACCGGCCTCAGGCGAGCCCTGCGCCGCGGTAGCGGCGTTCAGCCGACGTTCATGCGGCTTGGGCGAGATTAGCCACGCGGGGGGCCAGGAGCCTGGCCATGCAACAGATGAATATGAGACTGCCCGGCATGCGCTGTGGGGCGTTGAGCCTCGCCTTGCTGCTCGCCGGTCCCGCCTTCGCCTTCACGGGAGAGAAACTCGCCAAGGAGGCGAAGATCGGCATCGCAGAGGCGCGCGCGATCGCCTTGAAGGCGCATCCGGGCAAAATCACGGATGAAGAGCTGGAGCGCGAAGCCGGCGGCAGCGGGTTGCGCTATTCGTTCGACGTCAAGAGCGCGGGCGCGACGCAGGAGGTCGGCGTCGACGCCCTGACGGGGCGCGTGCTCGAAAACGCCAAAGAGGGCGCCAATCCCGATTGAGGCCGGTTGGGCCAACATGGATTCGGCGCCGCGAAGCGGGCCGGATCCCGCCGCCGCGACGGCCGGCGTTACGACAACCAACTCGACGACACAGGAGCATCATGACGACGCCGCAGGTCGCCGCGCTGAGCAAGACGCCCGAGGTCACGCTCGGCTTCTGGCTGATCAAGGTGCTGGCGACGACATTGGGCGAGACCGGCGGCGACGCCGTGACGATGTCGATGAATCTCGGCTATGCGGTTGGCAGCCTCATCTTCATCGGCGTTTTCGCCGTCGCCATCATCGCGCAGATTTCAGCCAAAGCGTTTTATCCGTTCCTCTATTGGACCACCATCGCCGCGACGACGACGCTCGGCACGACGATGGCGGATTTCGCCGATCGCTCGCTTGGCGTCGGCTATGCCGGCGGCGCGGCGCTGCTGTTCGCCGGGCTGATCGCCACGCTAGCCCTATGGCGCTGGTCGGAGGGCTCGGTCGCCGTCGAGACCGTCGCGACGCCGCGGGTCGAAATGTTTTATTGGACCGCGATCCTGTTCTCGCAGACGCTCGGCACCGCGCTCGGCGACTGGATGGCCGACACGAACGGGCTCGGCTATGAGCGCGGCGCCATGGTTTTCGCGGGCGGCCTCGCGATCGTCGCCGCCGCGTATTTTTACACGGAAATTTCGCACACGCTGTTGTTCTGGGCGGCGTTCATTCTGACGCGCCCGCTCGGCGCGACGCTCGGCGACCTGCTCGACAAGCCCCACGCGCATGGCGGGCTGGAGGTCAGCCGCTATGTCGCCTCGGGCGTTCTCGCCGCGGTCATCGTCGCGCTGATCCTGATCCTGCCGCAGCGGGCGAGTGCGGCAGTGCGGCGCCGGCGCGGGGCTCGCGCTAGGGGACAGGCCAGCTGGACCCAGGGCTGGCCCCGCGCAGCCCGGCGCGAAACATTTTGCCGGACAGGCGTTCAACTCCTGTATTTTAACCTCGGCGGCATGCCAATTCGAGGCCTTTAAGGATGCGATCAGCCTTCGCCATTCTCTATGAAGCGGCCATGGAATTCGTGGCGGACGACGGCTGGGCGATCTCGAGCTATATCGCGCTGACCGTGCTGACCTCGATGTTTCCGTTTCTGATTTTCGTCACCGCGCTGGCCGGCTTCTTCGGCTCCGAGAGCCTCGCCAATGAGGCGGTCAGCATCCTGTTCCAGACCTGGCCCGAGCAGGTCGCGAAACCGCTCGCCAATGAGGTGCATAATGTGCTGACCGAGCCGCGCGGCGGCTTGCTCACCATCGGCGTCGTGCTGTCGATCTATTTCTCCTCTAGCGCGGTCGAGGCGCTGCGGGTTGGCCTCAACCGCGCCTATGACGTCAAGGAGACGCGGCCGTGGTGGCTGTTGCGGCTTGAATCCATCGCCTATGTGCTGGTCGGCGCGCTCGCGCTGCTGACGCTGACGCTCGCCGTCGTGCTGGCGCCGCTGATCTGGAACATCGCGCTGCGTTTCGCCCCGCACATCGAGCCGCTCGATAGCTTCGTCACGCTGAGCCGCTTCGGCATCGCGACGCTGGTGCTGCTGCTGGCGCTCGTCACCGTGCACAAGCTGCTGCCGGCGGGGCGCCGCACGCTGGTCCAGATCCTGCCCGGCGTGCTTCTCACCTTCGCGCTGTGGGTCGCCGGCGGCGTCGTTTTCGGCTCCTATCTCGGCCGCTTCGCGCGGAATTATGTGACGACCTACGCCGGGCTCGCCTCGGTGATGATTGCGCTCGTGTTTCTCTACATGGTGGCGGCGATTTTCATCTTCGGCGGCGAACTCAACCAGGCGTTGTGCCGGGCGGCGAAACGGCGCGCCAGGGCGAAAGCCGGCTTTTCCAAATAGACTGCGCGCGGGCTCAGGGGGCGCTTTGCAGCGCGGCGACGCCGATGCGCGCGTCGGGCGGGGCGGCGAGCGCGATCAGCTTCAAAAGCTCGCCGGCGCCGCGGTAGTGGCTGAGGCGTTTGACCCCCGCCTCCAGCGCGTCCATCGGCTGCGCCGCGGTGATGGCGACGACGAGATCGGTCCCGAACGGCTCATGCACCTCAAAGCTCCAGGCGAAGTCGGGCGCATCGATGATCCGCGCGTCGGAGCCGATCGGGTAGAGCGCCTGCACGAGGCCGTCGCCGCTGATGGCGAACAGGACGAGGGTGCGGTGGGCCATGTCGGCGAGCTCGATTTCGACGCGCTCGCCGCGGCGCCTGACCGGCGCGCCGGCCGAAACGGCGATCTGTTGCGGGCGGGTGGCGGCGAGCTTGACGAGCCCCTCGGCGAAGGCCATGCGGTCGATCACTTCGGGCAGGTCCGCCGGCGTCACGTCATAGGCGATGATCTCGCCTTTCGAGATGGCCTGGCGCGAGCCGGGATCGTAGATGAGGTCGGGGCCGTCGCCCGGCGCGACCAGCGCGAAGGGCGCCGCCTGCGCCGTCATGCCGGCGAGGACGGATAAATCGCCGCCCGCGACGGCGACCTTGATCTCATCGAGCTTCGGCGCCTTGTCGGGCGCGGCCTGCAGCCACGCCGGCGGCGGCGGCAGCGGCGTCATGTCGTCGCCGGGATCGATGAGGCGCACGCCGCAAAGCGCCGGCGCGAGGCTCAGCGCGAACGAGAGCGCAGCGAGCGGCCATAGCAGCCGGAGCGCCTGACGCCGCGGGCGCCCTTTTCTGTGGTCGGTCGATCGCATCTTGTGGCTGGAGACAGGCCGCGCAATTTTGGTTGGCGCAAGGTCTTCCGTTTCGGCTTCGCCTGCAAGCGGCGTTCAGCCTGGCGCAAGCATGGCGTTGATCTTCGCGGCGGAAACTGAAAAAAGGGAAACGGGCGCGCCCCGCGTCCGGTCACAACCCTTGAAGGACAGCAATATGGCGTCTGCCTGCACTGAAGGGCTCGATACCGGCTTCGTCGCGCTTGGCTACGCCAAGGTCGGCGTTCTCGGGATCGTGCAAGGCATCACCGAGCTTTTGCCGATCTCGTCGACGGCGCATATGCGCATCGTGCCGGCGCTGCTCGGCTGGCGCGATCCGGGCTCGGCCTTCTCGGCGGCGATGCAGCTCGCGGCGCTAGCGGCGGTCGTCTCTTATTTCTGGAGCGATGTGCGCGGCCTCGTCGTCGGCTCGGTCGAGGCGGCGCGGCGGCGCGATTTTCACGACTGGAACTTTCGCTTCGCGGCGTGGATCCTGCTCGCCACCATTCCGATCCTGATCGCCGGCGTGTTGCTGGCGCCGGTGCTCAACGCCTGCGGCTCGCCGCTGCGCACGCTGACCGTGATCGGCATGGCCTGCCTCGTGATGGCCATCCTGCTCGCGCTCGCCGAGCTTTATGCGCGGCCGAAACGCACCATGGAGCAGGCGACGCTGGCCGACGCGCTGGTCGTCGGCGTCGCCCAGGTCGGCGCGCTGATTCCGGGCGTCTCGCGCTCGGGCTCGACGCTGACGGCGGCGCTGTCCCGCGATTTCAGGCGCGACGAGGCGGCGCGCTTTTCCTTTCTGCTCGGCATTCCGGCCATCGCGGCGGCGGGCTTTAAAGAGCTCTACGAACTGCACAAGGCCCATCTCGACGCGCAGGGCTGGTCGATTCTGGCCTTCGGCCTCGTCATCGCCTCGATCTCCGCCTTCGGCGCGATCTGGGGGCTTTTGCGCATTCTGGAGCGCTATTCGGCGTGGCCCTTCGTCATCTATCGCGCCCTGCTCGGGATCGTTCTGCTCGCCGCCGTCTTCCTCGGCTGGCTGCCGAACTAGCAGTTCAGAAGCGCTCGCCGACCATCTCCTCGCTCTTGGCCCAGAGCGCTTTGGCGTGGTCGGGGTCGAGGGCGTAGGCGCGCACGCCGCCGCGAAGCTCTGCGTTGCCGCCGGCGTTTACGGTCTCGGCCACATGGCAGTCCTCGCAATAGCGGCCGCCGACCTCATCGGCGGGGGCGACGACGCCGGCCCAGACCGAAGTCGCCGCGCCCTGCGGAATGCTCTTCACGGTCAGGGGCGGCTGTCCGGACGCCACATTGGCCGCGTTGATCTGATCGATCAGCGCCTGCAAGGCCTCGGCGCTCATGTGCCGGGCCAGTTCGGTCTGGATCACGCCGGGATGCACGGCGGTCGCGCGAACGCCGTTCGCCTTGTGGCGCCGGTCGAACTCGACGGCGAACAGGATGTTGGCGGTTTTCGAGCGGCCATAGGCGACGAACTCGGCATAGGGCGTGCGCTCGAAGTTCGGATCGTCGAGGTCGACGTCGGAGTATCGATGTCCCGCCGAAGACAGATTGACGAGGCGCGCGCCGGGCTTCAACAGCGAGGCGATGCGGTTGACGAAAACGAAATGGCCGAGATGGTTGGCGCCGAACTGGGTCTCGAAACCGTCAACCGTCTTGCCCTTCGGCGTCGCCATGACGCCGGCGTTGGCGATGATCAGATCGAGCGGCCTGCCGGCGGCGACCAGAGCGTCGGCGCAGGCGCGCACGCTGGCGAGCGAGGCGAGGTCGAGCTCGACCAGCTCCAGCCCGCCGCCCTTGGCTGCGTCAGCGCGGACCTGCTCGGTCGCGACTTTGGCCTTCGAGAGATCGCGCACGGCGCCGATCACCTGCGCGCCATGCGCGGCGAGGGTGCGGGCGGTCTCGACGCCAAGCCCGGCCGAGACGCCGGTGACCAGAATGCGCTTGCCGCTGAGGTCGACGCCTGCGAGCACTTCGTCCGTCGTGGATGTCGCTCCAAATGTCTTGGCCATGGTTTGCTCCGCTGTCGGGTTTGGGTCGGCTCCGTTCGCCGCGCGGCCGGCATTGCCAAATGTGCGGCCCGGCGTATAAACGGAGGGTGTCTCCGGCTATATACGGAGGGTCCCTCCGTTTAGCAAGGGGACCGCGGTCATGAGCGCGGGGAAAAAGGGGCCGGAGCTTCGGCCGGCGGACGAGCGGGGGCCGAAAGCACGCAAACCGCGCGCGGACAGCCGGCGCAATCGCGCGCGTCTGGTCGAGACCGCGCTGGCCGCCTTCACCGAAGTCGGCGCGGAGGTCAGCCTCGACGAAATCGCCCGCCGCGCCGGCGTCGGCATCGGCACGCTCTATCGGCACTTTCCAACGCGCGACGCGATCATCGAGGCGGTCTACCAGCACGGGGTCGAGCAATTGGCCGGCTCGGCCGCGCGCCTCCTCGCCTCGCTTCCGCCCGGCGCCGCGCTGCACGCCTGGATGCGGCTTTTCGTCGACTATATCGCCACCAAGAAGGTGGTGACGGCCGCGCTGAGTTCGGCCGTCGGCGCCGCGCCGAAACTCTACGCGTCCGCGGGCGAGAAGATCACGGATGCGATGGCGTTGCTCGTCGACGCCGCGCGCGCCGGCGGCGACATCCGCGCCGACGCCGACGCGAAGGATCTGCTGCGCGCGCTGGTCGGCTTCACCTATGGCAACGCCAGTCCGGACTGGCGCGCCAGCGCGCTGCGCCTCATTGACCTGCTGATGGATGGGCTGCGCAGCCCTCCCGCTGGACCGGCGGCCGATTAAGCGCTTGTAACTTATTTCGCCGGCGGTTCGTCCGGCGCCAGCATGGCCTCGGGACGCACCAGCGCGTCGAAGGTTTCGCCTTCGGCGCGATCTGGGCCCTGCTGCGCATTCCGGAGCGCTTTTCGGCGTGGCCTTTCGTGGTCTATCGCGCGCTGATGGGGATTTTTCTGCTGGTCTCCGTCGCCGTAGGCTGGTTGCCGAACTGAGGCGCGGGCCCAAAATGCGACGTCGCAAAACGACCCATAGCGGACCTTCGCGCTACGTGCCGCGTAATAAGCTTTATGCGGCTTGCCGCCCCAAATCGACAAGCGGCTTGCAGGCGAGCCACGCCGCCGCGATCAGATCGATCGCATCGGCTCTCCGAAGCTCGGGGCAGCACTCGTACCGAAACTGCACACCCATTGCAATCTCGTAGTTGGAGCCTTGTTTGTTTTCGAAAGAGCCGTAAGCGGCGGACAGCCATCTCGGCTGTGTCTTGGGCGGCCCACCGGACGGAATTGCGGTGCGCAAGTCGAAATCAATCCTTGCATCGACGTATGGGATTGCGCTTTGCGAGGGATACCGCCGCTGTTGGCCCCTAAATCGCGGCGTCGCGCCTTCGTGATGGTGCAGCGGCGGCTGCAAATTGTTGACGATATCATCTGCCAGCGCCTGGAACCCTGCCTCGCCCAACTTGATGAGGTTCTTCCGCATAGTGTTATTCACGGCATTGGGCACGATCACCCATGCTTCAACGGCTTGAGAATCGATGCGCAACGTCAAATGGGGATACTTAGTGAATTTGTCATTTTCCGAGGTCGCCGAGAGAGAAAGAAAATCCCAAACGCCGTCTCGCTCGCGACCGGTGATGGCCGAACGGCCTGCCGCTTTTGGGTTTATGCCAAGACGATCCACCAGCTCACGGCGGCTTTTTAGCTCGCTCATCACCAATTCAAGGACGCGCTTACCTTCAAGGTAGGTGAAAGGGTGATCGTGCCCAAAAGGAAATCCTGAAAACATCGTTAAAGTGCCCTCCACGAATTGTTTGGAACCGATCATTTTTGCTTCGGCAATTTCCAGATATTCCGCCGTGCGAGCTGCCCAAACGCTGCTGGAACTGTGCCGACGTAGCCACGCGTAGACACTCCGCCATTCGAGCAGGATGGTCTCTGCGGGGACAGATGTTGGAAGAAGCGGGCGGGGGGCAATCGCGACTGCGGTAATGCTGTGGAAGCCTCGCCTTTCAGCCGTACGACGGTGACGGTTGATTTGACCGGCATCAATCTTTGCGAGCACCTTGGTTTCGATGAAGACGCACCATCCTTCTTGGTCGAAAATCCATCCGTCAGGAATTCCTCGCAGCCCGCGCTCCTCCTCGCTCGGCTCTTCCTCTCCGGGATATTGCTGCTCCAGCACCAAGAGCGTGCGAGGGGCTGCGGAAGCCTTCACTTTGAGAAGCTCGCGCAGGAAGAGTCCCAACAGCCTTCGATCTTCATTGATAGCCGTCATCAGTGCGTGCGTGATGCGATTCTCAGGCTGCGAATACTGGTCGAAGATGTTTCTCAAAGCCGCCTCGACCAAATGTTGTCGTCGTGCCCAAGCTCAAGCAGCATAGCATACTGCTTGCTTCGGGCGATCTAGCTCTGGGAAGGCGACCAAAGCGGAGGTTTAGTAGGTTTGCCGTGCTAAATTCAAGATTTCTCAAACGAGAGTTCGCGTCGATAAAATCGCGCATAAGTCAAGGGCGCACGTCTCCTTACCACCCTTTTGCTAACTGCTGTCGCGCAGCATTCCCGCAGCGTGCAGCCTGTTGCGCTAAACGCGCCGGCGCACTCCTCGCCTCGACGTCCGACGCCGCGCCCTCAGCCGCCCGGCGGTTCGTCCGGCGCCAGCATGGCCTCGGGACGCACCAGCGCGTCGAATGTTTCGGCGTCGACGAGGCCGGAGGCCAGCGCTTCTTCGCGCAGTGTGGTGCCATTGGCGTGCGCGGCCTTGGCGATGCGCGCGGCGGCGTCATAGCCGATGCGCGGCGACAGCGCCGTGACCAGCATCAGCGATTGCCCGACCATCGCGGCGATGCGCGCCTCATCCGCGCGCAACCCTTCGACGCAATAGATGCGGAAGCTGTCTGCGGCGTCGGCGAGGAGGCGCAGGCTTTCGAGGAAGCATGCCGCGATCAGCGGCTTATAGACGTTGAGCTCGAAATGGCCCTGGCTGCCGGCGAAAGTGATGGACGCCTGATTGCCGAAGACGCGCGCGCAGACCTGCGTCAGCGCTTCGACCTGGGTCGGATTGACCTTGCCCGGCATGATCGAGGAGCCGGGTTCGTTCTCGGGCAGAATCAACTCATGCAGGCCGCAGCGCGGCCCCGAGCCGGCCATGCGGATGTCGCCGGCGATCTTGAACAGGCTCGCCGCGATGGCGTTGAGGGCGCCATGCGCGAACACCATGGCGTCATGCGTCGCCAGCGCCTCGAATTTGTTCGGCGCGGAGACGAAGGGCAGGCCGGTCTCGGCGGCGATGCGCGCGGCGACCGCCTCGCCGAAGCCGCGCGTCGAATTCATACCGGTGCCGACCGCGCCGCCGCCCTGCGCGAGGCGATAGAGGCCGGGCATCGTCGCCTCGAGCCTTTCGAGGCCGTAGCCGAGCTGCGCCGCGTAGCCGGAGAATTCCTGGCCGAGCGTCACCGGCGTCGCGTCCTGCATATGCGTGCGGCCGATCTTGACGATCGACGCGAAGATGCTGGATTTCTCCGCCAGCGCCTCCTCAAGGCTACGCAACGCCGGCTCGAAACGCTGCTTGATGAAAAGCGCGGCGGCGATATGCATCGCCGTCGGGAAAGCGTCGTTGGAGGATTGGCCGAGATTGACGTGATCGTTCGGATGAACGGGATGCTTCGCGCCGCGCGGCTCGCCGAGCATTTCATTGGCGCGATTGGCGATCACCTCATTGACGTTCATGTTGGTTTGCGTGCCGGACCCGGTCTGCCAGACCGGCAGCGGGAATTCGCCGTCGAGGCGCCCGCTTTCGACCTCGCGCGCGGCGGCCTCGATCGCCGCCGCGAGGGCCGGCGCGAGCAGGCCGAAATCGCGATTGACGCCGGCGGCGACGCGCTTGACGCGGGCCAGCGCATGGATGATCGCGATCGGCATGGCTCCATCGCCGATGACGAAATGGCCGCGCGAACGCTGCGTCAGCGCGCCCCAGTAGCGCGCCGCGGGCACGTTGATCGGGCCGAAACTATCCGTTTCGATGCGCGTGCCGGAACCATCATCCTGAGTTGACGTCATGGGCGAAGGCCGCTGCTGCAGGGCAAGGGGCGCGCGGGCGTTCGACGGCGATCAGTCGCCGCCGCCGCGCGTGTAGCGCTGCCCGACGAGAATGGGATCGACCGCCTGCCAGTCGCCATCGTCGCCGAATTCGCTGCTGGAGCTGATCGACAGCAATTCCGACAGCCGGCTGCGCGCGCGGTTGACCCTGCTCTTCATGGTGCCGACCGCGCAGCCGCAGACGCCGGCCGCCTCCTCATAGGAAAGGCCCGAGCCGCCGATCAGGATCAGCGCCTCGCGCTGGTCGGTCGGCAGATGCTGCAGCGCCTCGCGAAAATCGAGCATGTCCATGTAGCTGTTCTGGCCCGGCGCGGTGGCGAGCCGACCGGCGATGGCGCCGTCGGAATCAGCCACTTCGCGCCGGCGCTTGCGATATTCGGAATAATAGATGTTGCGCAGAATCGTGAACAGCCACGCTCTGAGATTGGTGCCCTCGACAAAAGAGCCGAGTTTGCTCCACGCCTTGACGAGCGTCTCCTGCACGAGATCGTCGGCGCGGTCGAGATTGCCGCACAGCGAGACGGCGAAGGCGCGCAGATTGGGGATCACGGCGAGCATGTCGGCCGTGATCTGGGCGCTCGCCACGCTCTTCGCGGCTTCATCCAGGCTGTGCTGCTCTTCGAGCTGGTCCTGATGCGCGATCGTCACTGAGCGTCCTTCTTCAGTTGCGGTCCGCCAACGCGCTCTAGCTGCCGCAAAAGATCGAAAAAACGATCGGGGACAGGCTGCGACAGGACGTCGTCGTAAACGTTGCGAAGGCCGAGGCCGATCTGGTCGGCGACGTCGGCCCGGCCGGCGCATTTGCGGCCGCGCGATACGGATACAATTGGTCCTTCAGAAAATTCGTTCAAGCTCTCGGCCTCTGTCCCGCACTCTCCACTAGACCGGATCGCCGCCGCGCTGAGCATCGAGGCTCCCGATTTCTGCATTTTCGTCACCGGCCCAGCCCTGCGGCGGTCATTGCCATTACTCATCATATCCCCTTCAGCCGGTCTTCATATCGCCGCGATTGCACGGTTACGCTCAAGCGTTTTTCGCCAGTCTTCTCAACAAGCTTCCCGCCGCGCTTCGATGGATGCCACCAAAACGCGTGAAGCTGGACAATTCGCTCGCCCCGATTGGAACGCCGCGGGGTCGGTAAAGTTCCAGAAGGGAACCTTTTGTGGTGGCTGGCATTGTGAAAGTTCGGGCGGGGATCATCTTCACAGGGGTTTTTTTGATGTCGATATCTCAGGCGATCTCCTCGCATATTCCCTACTTGCGACGGTTTTCTCGCGCCCTCACCGGCTCCCAGGCCGGCGGCGACGCTTACGTTCTGGCGACCCTCGAATCGATCGTCGCGGACCCGTCGGAATTCGAGGACGAACAGGATGTGCGGACCGCGCTGTACCGGCTTTTCCTCAAGGTGTGGAGTTCGGTGTCGGTCAATGATCATGTCGAGGACGTCGGCTTTTCGGGCGACGAAGTCGGCGCGCATCGCAATCTCGAAGCGATCACCCTGCGTCCGCGCATCGCGTTCCTGCTGAGTTCGCTCGAAGGGTTCAACACCGCCGAAGTCGCGGCGACGCTCGAATGCTCGACTGACGAGGCCGCCGCGCTGATCGACGCCGCCGGCAAGGAAATCGCCAACCAGATCCGCACCGATGTGGTGATCATCGAGGACGAGCCGTTTATCGCGCTGGACCTGCAGACGCTGGTCGAGGAGCAGGGCCACCGGGTCATCGCCGTCGCGCGCACGCATCGCGAAGCCGTCGAGGCGGTCAACAAAGAGCGGCCGGGCCTGATCCTCGCCGACATCCAGCTCGCCGACGGCAGCTCCGGCCTTGAGGCGGTCAATGAAATTCTCGGCTCCTTCTCGGTGCCGGTGATCTTCATCACCGCCTATCCGGAGCGTTTCCTGACCGGCGCGCCGCCCGAGCCCGCCTTCCTCATCACCAAGCCGTTCGGCGTCGACAGCCTGAAAGCCGTCATCAGCCAGGCGCTGTTCTTCGACCGCAAATCGCATCGCAAGGACGAGGCCGAGTCGAAGAACGCGATGGCCTGAGGCTCCGGCGCGCGGCGCGACGCGCAGCAGCGCCGCGTTCGTTCAGAACAGCGTCACGCGGCCGCGCAGGGTGCGCCCGAGAATGACACCGGCGCCTGCCGCGAAGACGATGAGCGACAGCGGGTTGAGTTGTTTCGCCACCTCGACCCCGGCCTCAATCGCCAGCACTTCCTTTTGCATGCCGGCCTCGCGCAGCACGCCGATGACCGGGGTGACGGCGGCGTCGATATTGGCGGCGAAGGCCGGGTTGCGCGGCGGTTTCACGGGCGCCGCCTGCGCGCCGACCGAAGCGGCCGCGAAGGTCGCCGCGGCGGGGGCGGGCGCCGGGGGAGCCTCGGCGCGCAAGGGCGCTGGCGCCTGTCGGCGCAGGGCCAGCAGCAGGAAAATCAGGGCGCAGACCACATAGACGCCGGCGATGGCGGCGGCCGCGACCAGCGGGCCCGCGCGGCCTTCGAGATAGAGATAAAGATCGATCGTCAAAAACACCGAGGCGGCGACGGCGCAGCCCGCCGCCAGCGCGACCAGCGCGGCGGTCTTGATGAGGCGCTGCAGCATGTCCTCGAGCGGCGCGGAGGCCTCATGCGCGAGGCGGCTGATCAGCGGGTTCATTGCCGCCCGCGGCTCAGCAGTCCGATCACGAGACCGGCGCCCATGGCGATCAGGACCGCGACCAGCGGGTTGCGCTCGATAGAAGCCTCGAGCTCGGAGCTCGCGCCGGACAGGCGGTCCTTGGCGGTGGCCGCGCCGTCGGACAGCCTTTGCCGCGCGGCGTCGACCGCGCCATAGACGGTGTCCGAGGTCTGCGACTTGACCAGATTGCCGACGCAGGCCGTCAGCTTGACGATGTCGGCGCGCAGGGCGGCGAGATCGGCGGTGAAATCCTGCGCGAAGTCGTTGGCGGAATTGGCGGTCTCGCGGGCCGCCTGTTCGAACTCTTTGGTGTCGGTCATCTGCGCTGGCCCCTTAGTCTGCGCGCTGCGGACGCGCCTCGTTAAAAAAAAAGCCGCCGGGGCCGCAGACGAACCCGGCGGAAAACTACCCTGTCTTGAAGCCCCGCGCCATAACGCGGATCAAACCGTCAGACGCCGCCGCGAGTGAGCAGCACGACGACGAGGATGACGAGCAGGATGCCGAGAATGCCGGACGGGCCGTAGCCCCAGGAACGGCTGTAGCCCCAGGAGGGCAGGGCGCCGACCAGCATCAGCACCAGGATGATGAGCAGGATGGTCATAAGCGACATGAAAAGCTCCATTTTTCAAATGGCAAGGCTTGCTGTGTCGCCGAAACTCGCGCCCGCGCGATTAGGTTCCGCAGTATAGTTTGGCGCGCCGGAAATCGATTACGTAGCCCGCATCGGCGGATTCTGCGGGTCGCCCTCGTCGGGAATGTCGGGATCGGTCATCGGCGGCAGCGGAGTGTCGCCGGGATTGCGCAGCGGCAGCGGCGCGGGATCGGGCGACGGGATGTCGGGCTCGGCCGGCTGGGGCGGCGGGTCTGGCGGCATGATGTCCGGGCCGGGCGCCGGGGGCGGCGCGGGTGGCTTTGGGATCTGTTGGTCTGTGGCGTCGAGAAGTTCGGTCAAAAGGCGGAGTCCTTTGCGAAAAGACATGGCGAACGTCGCCGCGCGACCGAGGTTCCGCCAACTTTGCAAGACGCGCGGACGACGCGCGGAACCGGAAAAGCAAGGCCCGCGTTTAACGACTTAGTGTTGCGTCGCGTTGCGTCTGGAGTTGGCCATGCCCCCTCGCTCGAACTGGAAGGGCTATCTTAAGCTCTCGCTCGTCTCCTGTCCCGTCGCGCTGTTCTCGGCGACGAGCGCGACCGAAAAGGTCGCCTTTCATATGCTCAACGCGGAGACAGGCAACCGCCTCAAGCAGCAATATGTCGACGCCGAGACCGGCGAGGTCGTGGAGCGCGAGGAACGCGTCAAGGGCTATGAAATCGCCAAGGGCGATTATGTCACCGTCACCGACGAAGAGCTCAACGAAATCGAGATAGAGAGCAGCCACACGATCGACATACAGAGTTTCGCGGCGCGCGGCGACATCGACCCGGTCTACTTCGACAACAGTTACTACATCGCCCCCGACGACAAGGTCGGCGCCGAGGCCTTCGCGGTGATCCGCGAGGCGATGCGCGTGCGCGATGTGGTCGGCGTCGGGCGCGCCGTGCTGTATGGGCGCGAGCGCATCATGATGCTGGAGCCGCGCCACGAGGGTATCCTCGCGACCTCGCTGCGCTACGCTTATGAGGTGCGCAACGACGAAGCCTATTTCGACGACATTCCGAAAGTCGAGATCGGCAAGGAGATGCTCGACCTCGCGCTGCACATCATCGACGTCAAGACGGCGAAATTCGATCCCGCGACCTTCAAGGACGCCTATCAGGAGGCGGTCGTCGATCTCATTCGCGCCAAGCGCGCGGGACGTCCGGCGCCCGCGCCGCGCACGGCGGCGCCGAGCAATGTCGTCAATCTGATGGACGCGCTGCGGCGCAGCCTCGGGCCTGACGCCAAGGCCGGCAAGCCGGCCGCGAAGGCGGAGGGCAAGGCGCCCGCCGCGAAAGCCAAGGCGGCTGAACCGGCGCGCAAGAAAGCGCCGGCCAAGGCGCCCGCCGCGAAGACGTCCGGGGCAAGGGTGCGGAAGGCCGGCTGATGGCTTCGTCCGCCAAGACGCCCGCCACGACGCCGGCCAAGACTCTCGCGCCCGAAAAAAAGGCGCTCGAAGCCTATCGCGCCAAGCGCGATTTCTCGATCACCGGCGAGCCAAGCGGCGCGGGCGGGGCGGCGAAGAAGACGACGAAGGCGGCGAAATCGGCTTTGAGCTTCGTCGTGCAGAAACATGCCGCGCGACGGCTGCATTATGATTTTCGCCTCGAACTCGATGGCGTCCTGAAAAGCTGGGCGGTCGCCAAAGGCCCGAGCCTCGTTCCGGGCGAAAAGCGCCTCGCTGTGCATGTCGAGGATCATCCGCTGGATTACGGCGGCTTCGAGGGGACTATTCCCGAGGGCCAGTATGGCGCGGGTTCGGTCATCGTGTGGGATCGCGGAACCTGGACGCCGGAAGGCGATCCGCACAAGGGCTACGCCAAGGGCCATCTCAATTTCACGCTCGACGGCGACAAGCTGAAAGGCGGCTGGCATCTCGTGCGCATGGCGCAGAGGCCCGGCGAGCGCGGCGACAACTGGCTGCTCATCAAGGCGCATGACGAATTCGCGCGCGAGCCGGGCGATGCTGATATTCTCGTAGAGGCGCCGCTGTCGGTGATCAGCGGCAAGCCGGTCGAGGCAATCGCGGCCGATAAGACGAGCCGCACCTGGACCAGCGGCAAGGCGGCGGCGCCCGCGACGGCTGCCGCCACCGTGGGGCTGTCGCCGCGCCAGCGCGCCCGCGCGCCGCTGGTCGAGAGCGAGGCGACGAAGGCTGAGGCCGCGCCGCCCGCGAAGGCGACGAAGGCGAAAGCCGCCCAGGCGAAGGCGACGCCCGCCGCGCGCAAACGCGGGGCGCCGGTGGCCATGCCGAAGGGCGCGCGCAAGCTCAAACTGCCGGAGTTCATCGAGCCCTGCCTCGCCACCGCCGCGACGGCGCCGCCCGCCGGCGACAGTTTCGTGCATGAGATCAAATTCGACGGCTACAGGCTGCAGCCCGTGCTCGAAGATGGCCGCGTCATCATCCGCACGCGGCGCGGCCTCGACTGGACCGCGCGCTTCCCGACCATCGCCGAGGCGATCGCGGCCTTGCCGGTCAAGAGCGCCATTTTCGACGGCGAGGCGGTGGTCGAGGATCAGGGCGGCATTTCAGATTTCGCCAAGCTTCAGGACGCGCTGAAATCGGGCGACCAGCATGGCGTCGTCTTCTACGTGTTCGATCTTCTTTATCTCGACGGCTATGATCTGCGCGCGGCGCCGCTCGCCGAACGCAAGGCCGCGCTGGAGCAAATCCTCACTGATGCGCCGGACGATGGCGTGCTGCGCTATAGCGCGCATTTCGCGACCAGCGGCGAGACGCTGCTGCGCCATGTCTGCGCGCTGAGCGCCGAAGGCATCGTCTCGAAGCGCATCGACCAGCCCTATCATTCGGGCCGCGGCCGCGACTGGTACAAGGCCAAATGCGCCAACCGGCAGGAATTCGTCGTGATCGGCTTTGCGCCCTCGACGGCGACGCCAAAAGCCATCGGCTCGCTCGCGCTTGGCTATTATGATGGGGGCCAGCTGCGCTACGCGGGCCGCTCCGGCACCGGCTATGACGCGGCGACCGCCCGGGCGCTCTATGCGCAGCTCGAAAAGTTGAGGCGCGAGACGACGCCGGTCGACGGCCCGCTGCCGGCCGAGGCGAAGCGCGGCGTGCGCTGGGTCGAGCCGCGGCTTGTCGCCGAAATCGAGTTTCGCGGCTGGACCGGTGGCGAACTTTTGCGGCAGGCCGCTTTCAAGGCGCTGCGCGAGGACAAAGACGCGCGCGAGATCGTGCGCGAGGTCGCGATTGCGCCGGACGCTTCGGCGCCGGACGCGTCGTCGCCCGCCCGCGCGCGGGCGAAAGCGACGCCGCAGTCCAGCGTGAAGCTGAGCCATCCCGACCGCGTGCTATGGCCTGAGGCGGGCGTCACCAAACAGGGCCTCGCCGATTATTACGCGCTGGCCTGGCCGTTCATGGCGCCGCATGTGGTCTCGCGTCCGCTCGCCATGCTGCGCTGTCCGGCCGGCATCCGCCAGGGCTGTTTTTTCCAGAAGCACCAGCTGGAAGGCGCGGACAGCCATATCGTGCTGCGAACCGACCCCCATGATGGAAAGTCGCTGGTCGGCATCGAGGATTTCGACGGGCTCATTGCGCTGGTGCAGGCGAGCGTGCTCGAAATCCATCCCTGGGAGGCGAAATTCGACGATCTCGAAGCGCCCGACCGGCTGATTTTCGATCTGGATCCCGGCGAGGGTATCGCATGGCCGGACCTTGTCAGGGCCGCGCGCGAGGCGCGGGCGCGGCTTGACGAGGATGGCCTCAAAAGCTTCGTCAAGACCTCCGGCGGCAAGGGGCTTCATGTCGTCGCGCCGATCGCGCCGCGCTCGTCATGGGCGGACGCCAAAGCCTATTGCCGCGACATCGCGGAGGCGTTGGCGCTGGCCGCGCCCGATAGACTGACCGCGACGGTGGCGAAACGTGAACGCAGCGGGCGCATCTATGTCGATTATCTGCGCAATGCGCGCGGCGCGACCGCGGTCGCCGCCTATTCGACGCGGGCGCGGCCGCAGGCTGGCGTCTCGACGCCGCTCGACTGGAGCGAACTCGATTCCATCGCCAGCGGCGATCATTTCACGCTTTTGAACATCGACCGGCGCCTGCAGGCCCTGCGCGACGATCCCTGGCGCGACATGGCCAAGGTAAGCCAGGCGCTGCCGGCGAAAAAACCGGGCGCGCCGCGCGCCAAAAGATGAACCTTCTGCGGCCTCGCGACTTCCCAAGCCTGAACGCGCACGCCTCGCGCAGCTCGAAATTGGAGAACGGCCATGACCGTGAAGTCGATCGACGACCTGTTTTTGCATACGCTCAAGGATATCTATTACGCCGAAAAGCAGATCTATAAATCGCTGCCGAAAATGGTGAAGGGCGCGCAGGCGCCAGAGCTCAAGAAAGCCTTCGAGAAACATCGCGAGGAAACCGCGCATCAGATCGAGCGGCTGGAGACGATCTTCGAGGGCCTCGGGACGGCCGCGCGCGGCGTCCGCTGCGAAGCCATGGACGGCATCCTCGCCGAGGCGAGCGAGGTGATGTCGGAAATTGAGGATGCGCACGTGCGCGACGCCGGCGTCGTCGCCGCGGCGCAGACCGTCGAGCATTATGAAATCGCCCGCTATGGCGCGTTGATCGCCTGGGCCGACCAGCTCGGCCTCAGCGATGCGAGCCGCCTTCTCCACGAAACCATCGAGGAAGAGAAGAAAACCGATCAGGCGCTGACGCAGCTCGCGCAGCAAACCATCAATCGCAAGGCGGCCTAGAGCGGGATGAGGAAAAGCGTAAGCGCTTTTCCGCCCGCATCCCGCTCCAAACTATTGAAGGCTCGCCATGCTGGACCGCTCCAACCCTGAAAGGAGACTTGCGATGGACCATGAATCCCCAATCATCGACCGGGAACGACCGATCGTTAAGGAAGCCACCGATGCGCGGCAGGGAACCAACCGGCCGGGCGTCATCTATGTGCTGATCGGCGGCATGGCGCTGGCGACTCTCGCCTTCCTGGCGATGTTCCTGGTGCATTAAATCTTTGCGGCCCTTCCGGCCTAAATGGCGGAAGGCGAGCCGGCGAAGGAATGCGGCGCCGGGCTGATCGGCGTCGTGGCGCCATTGTCGATTTCGAGCACCGCAAGGCCGCGCTCATTGGTTCCGTCGGGCTGGAGGCGGAACACGCCATCGGCGCCGTTGAAGCCCGAGCGGTTGGTCAGCACATTGTCCGAATAGCGCTGCGAGCCCTGCGTATGCGCGAGCGCGGCGGCGAGCGAGACGGCGTCGTAGCTGAGCGTTGCGATGCGCGGCGGATCGACGCCATATTTGGCGTGGTAGCGCGTCGAAAAGGCGTTGAAGCCGCCATTTTCGGGGGCCGAGAACCAGGCGCCCTGCAACGCCGGCAGCTTCAGGACGCGCGCGTCGTTCCAGAGGCCGGTGCCGAGCAATTGCGCCTTCTTGCCGTCGACGCCGGCGGTCGCGAGGGCCTGTGAGACGGCGGGCATGGCGTCGGCCTGCTCGGGGATGAACAGCGCGTCGATCTGGCCGCCGAGCGCGGCGATTTTCTGCGCCGCGGCGGCGAGCGTCTGCGGCGAATAATGCTCGATCGTCATAACGCGCATATTGTCGCGCGCGGCGGCCTGCTGGAAGGCGGCCTCGGCGACGCGGCCGTAATCATTGTCGGGAATCAGCGCGGCGATCGATTTCTTGCCCTTCGAGGCGGCGAAATCGACGATGCGGTCGACATAGGATTCGGCGAGGAAAGACAGAAGATAGACGCCATGGCCGGCGGCCGAGGCGTCGGTCGAGAAGGCGATCACCGGCTTGCCGGCGCCATGGGCGACGCGGCCGGCCTCGCGCACGCTCGACGCGAACAGCGGGCCGATGATGAGCTCGGCGCCGTCGGCGAGCGCCTCCTGCGTCGCCGTCGCTGCGCCGTCCGGCGTCGAGTGGTCATCCTTGACGATCAGTGTGAGATCGTTGGTCCCGGCGTCGGCCAAGGCCAACTCGGCCGCATTGCGCATCGAGACGCCGACGACGCTGGCGCCGCCGGAGGCCTGCGTCAGCGGCAGGATGAGGCCGACTTTAACCGGACCCGAGCCGATATGGTCGGCCGGCGCGGCGGGCGCCTCGACCTTCTGCGCGGGAACCTGGTCGACCGGCGCATGCGCGAAAGGGCCGCCGGGCGAGCCGCAGCCGGCCAGCGCGAGCGGCAGAAGCGCGAGCGCTTTGGCCAGCCCGAACAGATGCAACCGGTCCCGCGCGAAAGCTCTCATGAAGCGATCCCCAAGCGCCGCTTGCGCGGGTTCGAGCCTGTTCCTGAAGGCGTCGCGGAGCTTTCGACCAGCCTGCAAGCCCCCGCGTGTTAACATAAATTTCCTGGCGAGGTTCAGTCACAAAATTCAGGCGCTGGCAATAGATCACGCTGGATTCCGGCTGGAATCAATCCCAAATCACGAAAGCGCGCTAATCGTGAGTGCGAGATGCGGGCGGAGTCGTCGCCGGGACAGGCTTGCGGAGTTCCCGCGCCTGTTCTACAAATAGAACGAATGGATTTTTTATAGAACGGTCGAGACGTCGCACAAAGGCGCTAATGCAGCGTCGAAAGCGGCCAACCATGCCATCGATCAGGGGCGGCGCCATGAACAGGGGTGAGCGGGTCGAGTTTGACATCGACAGGAACCGCGCCGAGGGCGAGCCGGCCGGCGCGGGCCTCGCCAGCGCCTTCACGGCGTTTGGCCTCAGGGCCGAGGTCGAGCCGATCCGCAAGGGGCTGCATGTCGTCGCGACGCCGATTGGCAATCTCGGCGACATCTCGTTCCGCGCGCTGGCGACGCTCGCCGCCGCCGACGCCGTGATCGCCGAGGATACCCGCGTCACGAAGACGCTGCTGGCCCATTACGGCATCGCGACGCCGCTCGTCGCCTATCATGAGCACAACGCCGCGGTGATGCGCCCGCATCTGCTGGCGCGCCTCGCCAGCGGGGCGGCGCTCGCGCTGGTCTCGGACGCTGGCACGCCGCTCGTCTCAGATCCCGGCTATAAGCTCGTCGCCGACGCGCTGGCCGCGAATATCGAGGTGATTTCGGTGCCGGGCGCCTCCGCCGTGCTGGCCGCCCTCGTCGTCGCCGGCCTGCCGACGGACCGTTTTTTCTTCGAAGGATTTTTGCCGCCGAAGACGGGGCCGCGGCGCCAACGCATCGCCGAGCTCGCCGCCATTCCGGGCACGCTGGTGTTTTTTAAGTCGCCGCGTCGCGTCGCAAGCATGGTCGCCGATCTCGCGGCGGTGCTGGGCGCGCGCGACGCTGCGCTGGCGCGCGAGCTGACCAAATATTACGAGACGGTGCGCCGCGCGCCCTTGACCGAGCTTGCGGCTTCGCTCGCGGGCGAGGAGCCGCCGAAGGGCGAGATCGTCGTGCTGGTCGGCCCGCCCGGCGCCGAGGCCGCCGAAAGCAGCCAAGACGAGATCGACGCACGGCTGACGACGGCGCTGGAGACGCTTTCGGTCAAGGACGCCGCGGCCATCGTTTCGGCCGCGACCGGCCAGCCCCGCCGCAAGGTTTACGCGCGGGCGATCGAGCTGACCGGCTCCTCGCTTCCGCGCGACTAAACGGACATATCGACGGAGCAGGCGGGATGGCGACGCTGGCTCGGAGCGCGTCAGAACATGTTTATGAGATGTCCATCCGAGGTCGTCATCCGGGAGATCAGCGTGTCGTAGTGGTAGTGAGCGGCCATTTTCAGCGCGTAAGCCTGGATCACGAATGGATCCGGCCGCCGCCGCAGCACATCGACCGCGGCCCTGCGATAGGCACGGCGCAGTTCGGGCTTTCGAACCCGCAACTGCAGCCGGGCGAAGACGAAAGCGCCCGCTGCGAAAGCGCCCAGCTTGCGTGGGGCGGCGCGCGCGCGGCGTTCGTTGCGCCGTAGAGCGCTGTGGCCCAGTCCCCCCTCGAGGTAAAGCGCATTCAGACGTTTAAAGAAGTTGGCGGGGCTATAGAGTTCGCTTAACACCCGCAGATAGCCATCGCGCAACGTCTGGCGCCCCAGCTTCAACGGGATCGCATTGGTGCCGTATTCCGTCCGGTCCGCGTGATCGAGACGGTTCTCGCGCTCCAGGCGCTCGTAAAGCGGCGTCTTCGGGATCGCCGTGACCATGCCAACGGACGAATGCACGATGCGCGCGTCCTCGACCATCTTGAGTTGCCGGTCAAAAATGGTCTCGTCGTCGCTGTCGAAGCCAAGCATCATGCCGCCAAACACCTCAATTCCGTGAGCCTGAATGGCGTGGATTTTCTCCGGAATGGTGCGATTGGACTTACGCAGGTTCTGAAGCTTTTTGGTCTCCTTCAGCGCCTCCTCATTCGGCGTCTCGACGCCGACGAACACCGAACGGATGTTGGCGCGGTCCATCAGCTCCAACAGTTCCTGATCGTCGGCGAGGTCGAGCGAGGCCTCGGTGAGGAAGGTCAGCGGATAGTTGTTCGCCTGCTGCCAGGCGATCACCGCACGCAGAATTTCCTTCACCGCTTTCTTGTTGCCGATGAAATTGTCGTCGACGATGAACGCCATGTTCTTGCGAGCAACTCGATGCAGGGCGTCGAGCTCGGCGACGATCTGCGGCGCGGTCTTGAGGCGGGGGACGCGGCCAAAGGTGACGATGATGTCGCAGAACTCGCACATGAAGGGGCAGCCGCGCGAGAACTGGATCGTCCCGAGAGCGTAATATTTGACCTTCAGCAGGTCGTGGCGCGGAACCGGAACCTTGGTCATATCGGTCCGCTCGGCCTGCTCGTAGCGCGCGGCGTGCGCGCCGCGCCGCCAGTCCTCCAGGAACTGCGGCCAGCTTGTCTCCGCCTCGCCGACGAAGACGACGTCAGCGAGGTCGCCGAAATAGTCCTCCTTGACCGACACCCATGGGCCGCCCAGCGCCACGAAGCATCCTCGCCGCTTGAGCTCCGTGAGAATTCCGGTCATCCGGAACCGCTGCACCGTCATGCCTGTCAGCCCGACGATGTCGGCGCGGGCGCAGCGGTCGAAGTCGATTTCTTCGACGTTCTCGTCGATGATCGTCACGGTGTGGTCGGCCGGCGTGAGCGCCGCGACCAGGGGCAGCGCCGCCACGGGCATGTTCGCGCGGAAGCCGACGAGCCCGAGGGCGTGCTCCATCCCCCAGTAGCTGGCTTCGAATTTCGGATTGATCAGAACGATGTCAGCCAACCCCGCCCCCCAAACATCGTAGGTTTGCGAGCATTGACCGCAGCGCCAAAATCGTCAACCTGAGCCTCACGGTTAAGCGGGCTGGACCGAAGTTATCGATGAAAATATATCTTCATTTCCTGAGCTTGGCCGGCCGCCAGCCAGCCGCGGCCTAGGATGCGCGGCCCCGACGCGCGCCGCGCCGCCAATGACGCGGGGATACTGGCTGAGCGCGCGGCCATCCTTGCGCTGCGGCTCAAATTCTATTCGATCCTCGCGGTGCGCTACAAGATTCGCGGCGGCGAAATCGACATCATCGCGCGGCGCGGCGACACCATCGCCTTCATCGAAGTCAAGGCGCGGCCAAGCCTCGACGAGGCGCGCTGCGCCATCACGCCGGAAAAGCGGCGCCGGTTGTCGCGCGCGGCCCGCGTCTGGCTCGCGGCGAACCCGGACGCGGCGGGGCTTACGCTGCGCGGCGACGCGGTCTTCATTGCGCCGTGGCGCTGGCCAATTCATGCCCGCGCGGCGATTGAGCTGGAGAATATTTAGCGCGGATGAGGAAAAGCATCCGCGCATGTCCGCCCGCATCCCGCTCTGAACCGGTGGAATCGACAACGTTCATGATTTTGCATCGCCAGGGTCCAAATTCATCGTGATCAAACAGGCTATATCCTTTCTATTCTTTTTACGCCCCAGGCGTCGCCGCGCGCAGGAGGAGGTCGGTTGGATCGACGGTTTGAGTGACGATCTGGGGACAGCGCGCGCAGGCCGCGGCGCCTTCCTGCCGGTGCCAGCGGCAGTCGGCGCGAATCGGACAGTGCGGCAAGACCGCAACGACCGGTTCGATCATCGCGACAATGCGCGACGCCAATCGGCAGTCACGCCCGTCGAAATGGCTACAGGCTTTTTCCTCGCAGCGCGAGGTGAAGCGCATGACCTCGGTCGGTGGCGCGTCCCCTGTCAGCGCGAGCAGCTCCGGCGTAACCGGAACTGGTTTTTCGAGCCAGGTCAGCCGTGGCGCCTCGGGATCGCCGCCGACCACCGCAAACGCTCGCGCGCCCTCGAGATGAGGTTGCGCGCTCGGACAAAGAGCCGGGTTCGGCTGTTTCATCGCGGAAGGCCGAACTCACGACCGCGGATCGAAGACCAATCCGATGATGATGGGGCCAATCTTCAGCGCTGCGGCCTTACGCTCATGCCCTGCCTGCTGCCCTGCCTGCGCGGCGCCTTCGAAGACCGTCGGCGTCCCCTTGAGGCCGAACTCGGCCACAACCTCCTTGGCGATCGCCTCGGCCTCTGCGACGCCGGTGCCGTCCGGCGCCACGAAACCCAAGATGATCGGGCGGTGACCAGGCAGCTGTCGCGTCAATACCTTCTTGGCGGCTTTTTCGATTGCGCTTTGCAATTCATGCAACTGGATGCGATCCGTCATTGAAACCTCCATGTATTAGGGTAGGAGCTTCATATTAGGATGGGCAGATTCATGTTAGGTTGGGGAGCTTCGGCCGTCTTTACGGCGCGCTCAGTCCTTAGCCATGCCGACGATGGCGACGACGCAGATGACGGCGACGACCACCCAGCATCCGCCGCGTGGCTGATGAAATTGTCCTCGGTCAGGCCGATTTTTTTGGCGATTTTTTTTGCGTCGGTAAATCTGCCATCTGTGGCGGCTTTAACGATCTGATCGAGCTCGCGGGGATGCTGCTTAAAAATGTCATGCAAAATTTCCGTGTCGCGAACGGCTACGGAGTGATGATCGGCGGGGAAGTTCTTTGGGATTTCAAGGAGCACGTTCACGCCAGAGGCGACATCAAATCCGGCTTGTTGTTCTTTGTTGCCGGCGATCCCAATGCTGACGGTTGCGGTCATTTTCAACCCTCCTCGATGTTGAGAAAATCAAATGTGAATTATTCCGATGTTGGCGTCCTTCCCGTTCATTTTGTAGACGACGCGAGTATGATCAATTGTGCGTCGACTGTCATCATCTAATGGAGAGCTTGATCTAATGGCGCGGGGCGTTTATTCGCGCTCGCGCTTTCACGGCCGGATGCGGTACATTCGAGCCGGCTGAAGCTGGGCAAAGAGAGAGCGCGCGAGATGGTGGACCTAATTCGCCAAAGCGACTTCGCCGGCGTCGATGCGGCGCAGTCCGGCATCGCCGCCGATCTCATCGCCGTGCTCGTCGCGGTGAGCGGCGGCGATCCCCGCGTGCTCACCATTCAGGACAAGCGCGCGCTGCCGTCGGGGCCGTTCCAGATCGCGCACCGCTCGCTGCAATCCGGCCTGCGCGCCTGGGTCGAGCGCCAGACCCGGCTGCCGCTCGGCTATGTCGAGCAGCTCTATACCTTCGCCGACAAGGATCGCGCCGGGGCCGGGCGGCAGGTGATCTCGATCAGCTATCTCGGCCTCACGCGCGAGCAGCCGGCCTCCGGCGAATATGAGGCGAGCTGGGCCGGATGGTATAGTTACTTTCCGTGGGAGGATCATCGCCTCGGCGCCCCCGCAATCATCGAGGAGCGCCTTGCGCCGCGACTGCGCGCCTGGGTCGACGCGGCGGCCAAGGCCGACATAAGGCAGGACCGCTTGCAGCGCGCCACGATCACCTTCGGCCTCGACGGGCGGCCGTGGAACGAGGAGCTTGTGCTGCAGCGCTATGAGCTGTTGTTCGAGGCGCGCCTCATCGCCGAGGCGCGGCGCGGCGAGGCGGGCGCCGCGCGGCACGATCCGAATGGCGCGCAACCCGGTGGACGCTCGATGATCCTTGACCATCGCCGCATTCTCGCCACCGGCATCGCGCGGCTGCGCGCCAAGATCAAATATCATCCGGTCGTCTTTGAGTTGATGCCGGAGACCTTCACGCTGCTGCAGTTGCAGCGCTGCGTCGAGGCGCTGGCTGGGCGCCTCGTTCACAAACAAAATTTTCGCCGCCTCATCGAGCAGCAGGAACTCGTCGAGGAGACCGGCGAAACAAGTCAGGATACAGGGGGACGGCCGGCCAAACTGTTTCGCTTCCGCCGCGCCGTCTTTACCGAGCGCGCCATCGTCGGGACCAAACTGCCGATCTCCCGGTCTTGACAAATCTTATACTCATCCCCAGCATATGGAGGGGAAATGCTCAATTGGAGTATAAGGCTATGTCTCTGCCGGGAGAAGTATCGCGTATGGACGCTCGCGGCGACGCGCGTCCTTTTGGGCCTGCGCGCCGCGCGCCCGCGGAGGCCGACGCCGGCGATCTCTACGCGCGCGTGAGCCACGCGATTCCCGCTATTGAGTGGCCATTTTACGCCGCCGACATTGACGCCATCATGACGCTGAAGCGCAGCCGCAACGCGGTGGTGCTCGCGCATAATTACCAGACGCCCGAAATTTTTCACTGCGTCTCCGACATCGTCGGCGACAGCCTTGCGCTGGCGCGCGAGGCGATGAATGTCGAGGCCGACGTCATCGTGCTCGCCGGCGTGCATTTCATGGCCGAGACGGCGAAGCTTCTGAACCCCGAGAAGACCGTGCTGATCCCGGACCTCGGCGCCGGCTGTTCGCTGGCGGATTCGATCACGCCGCGAGGATGTGCGCCGGCTCGCGGCGCGCCTATCCGGGCGTGCCGATCGTAACCTATGTCAATACCTCGGCGGCGGTGAAGGCGGAGTCGGATATCTGCTGCACCTCGGGCAACGCCAAGGCGGTGGTCGAGTCGCTTGGCGTGCCCCGCGTGATCATGCTGCCCGACGAATTTCTCGCCCATAACATCGCCGCGGAAACCGACGTCGAGATCATCACCTGGTCCGGCCATTGCGAAGTGCATGAGCTTTTCACCGCCGGCGAGGTCGCGCGAATTGCGCGAGGATTATCCCGGCGTCGTCGTGCTGGCGCATCCCGAATGCCCGCCCGAGGTCGTGGCAGGCCGCCGATTTTTCCGGTTCGACCGCCGCCATGCGGCCTATGTCGGCGCGACATCGGCCGCCGCGCCTCGTGCTGCTGACCGAATGTTCGATGAGCGACAATGTCGCCGTGCAATATCCCGAGCTCGAATTCATGCGCCCCTGCAATCTCTGCCCGCATATGAAGCGGATCACGCTCGGCAACATCCGCCGCGCGCTCGAGACGATGCAGCACGAGGTCGAGATCGATGCCGCCATCGCGGCGCCGGCGCGGCGCGCGGTCGAACGCATGCTGGCGGTGAAGTGACGATGAGGGCGACGCATATGGATCGCGACAGGGTCCTGCATCATCGTCGGCGGCGGCCTCGCCGGGCTGTTCGACGGCGCTCGCGCTGGCGCCGATGCCGGTCGTCGTGCTGAGCAAGGCGCCGCTCGGCCGCGAGGCGTCGAGCGTGCTGGCGCAGGGCGGCGTCGCGGCGAGCCTCGGCCCCGACGACGACCTCGCGCTGCATCTCGCCGATACGCTGGAAGCCGGCGACGGGCTTTGCGACGCGGCCGTCGCGCGCGCCATTCTCGCCGCCGCGCCCGCCGCCATCGAAGATCTCGTCCGCCTCGGCGCGCCCTTCGACCGCGACGCCGGACGGGCAGCTCGCTGCTCGGCCTTGAGGCGGCGCATTCCCGCCGGCGCATCGTCCATGCCGGCGGCGACGGCAGCGGGCGCGAAATCATGCGCGCCGTGGTCGAGGCCGCGCGCAGGACGCCTTCGATCACGCTGCTTGAGGGCATCGCCGCGCGCCGACTCATCGTCGAGGGGGCGTGGTCACCGGGCTCATCGCCGACGCGGACAGCGGTCCCATCGCTCTTCGCCTGCAACCGCGTGGTCATCGCCACCGGCGGCGTCGGCGGGCTCTATCAGCCATGGCACCAATCCGGCCGGATCCTTCGGCGAGGGCCTCGCCATCGCGGCGCGCGCGGGCGCGCTGATGGGCGATCTCGAATTCGTGCAGTTCCATCCGACCGCGCTCGACAGCGGCGCGTCGCCGCTGAAGCTGATCAGCGAGACCGTGCGGGGCGAGGGCGCGATCCTGATCGACGAGCGCGGACGCACGATTCATGGCCGATGTCGAAGGCGCCGAACTCGCGCCGCGCGATGTCGTCGCGCGCGCGGTCCATGCGCGAGCTGCGCGGCCGGCCATCGCGTGTTTCTCGATGCGCGCAAGGCCGTCGGCGCTGGCTTCGCGCAGCGCTTTCCGGCCATCGCCGGCTTCTGCCATGCGGCGGGCATCGATCCGGCGGCGCAGCCGATCCCGGTGCGGCCGGCGGCGCATTATCACATGGGCGGCATCGAGGTCGATCTCGCCGGGCGTAGCTCGCTCGATGGGCTGTGGGCCTGCGGCGAGGCGGCCTGCACCGGCCTGCACGGCGCGAACCGGCTCGCCAGCAATTCGCTGCTCGAAGCCGTCGTCTGCGGCGGATTGGTCGCCGCAAGCGTCGCCGGCGCGAGCCCGCCGCGTCGCCGCAAGCTTGTGGCGGAGCTGCCGGCGCTGCGGCCCGCTGATCCCGCGCCAGTGCGCGCGATCATGTCGCGCGCCGTCGGCGTGTTGCGCGACGGCGAGGGCCTGCGCGAGGCCGCGGCGGCGCTTTACGCGCTCGCCGGCGGCGAAAGCGCGGCGAGCGATGCCGGCCGTCGTCGGCCTCATGATCGCGACCGCCGCGCTGCGGCGCGAGGAGAGCCGGGGCGCGCATGCGCGCACCGATTTTCCGGCCGCCGCGGCGAAGGCCGAGCGGGCGACCTTGCGCCTTTCCGAGGCGATGCGGACGGCGCGGGAATTTGCGCCGGACCTCGTCGCTTGAGCGTCAGCCGGGCGACGCGCGGGTGGCGACGAATGGCGCAGCGCCGGTGACGATCGATCGTCCTCTCGCGCCTCTGCCGAGACTCATGATCGAGCCGCTGGTGCGCGCGGCGCTGCTCGAAGATCTGGGCCGCGCCGGCGACATCACGACGACGGCGGTCGTGCCCGGAGGGCGCCGAGGCGAAGGCCGCGCTGGTCGCGCGTCAGGCCGGCGTCGTCGCGGGCCTCGATCTTGCCGCGCTGGCCTTTGAGCTGATCGATCCGCGCATCGTCTTTCGCGTCGAGCGCCCCGACGGCGCGGCGGTCGAGCCGGGCGCGCGCATCGCCATCATCGAAGGCCCGGCGCGGGGCATCCTGACGGGCGAGCGCACGGCGCTCAATTTTCTCTGCCATCTCAGCGGCGTCGCGACGGCGACGGCCGCGATCGTCGCGGCGGTCAGCGGCTATAAGGCGCAGATCGTCTGCACGCGCAAGACGACGCCGGGATTAAGGGCGGTGGAGAAATATGCGGTGCGCGCCGGCGGCGGCGGCAATCATCGCTTCGGATTGGACGATGCGGTGCTGATCAAGGACAATCACGTCGCCATCGCCGGCGGAGTGAGGCCGGCGCTGCGCCGCGCCCGCGCCGCCGTCGGCCACCTCGTCAATATAGAACTCGAAGTCGATACGCTGGAGCAGCTCGCCGAGGCGATGGCGGAAGGCGTCGACGCCGTGCTGCTCGACAATATGAGCCCCGAAACCCTGGCGAAGGCCGTGGCCTTCGTCGATGGCCGCGCCCTGACCGAAGCCTCAGGGCGGATCACGACCGAGACCGCGCCGCGGGTCGCGGCGTCGGGAGTCGATCTGATTTCAGTCGGCTGGCTGACGCATAGCGCCCCGATCCTCGACATCGGTCTCGATTTCGAGTCGTGAGGCGACGCTGATATTTCGGAGCGGGATGCGGATCATCCCGCTCAGGCGCGCGAGGCGGCTTTTATTGGTCGGATGGCGCGTTCATATAGTCGATATGCTGCGCGAAATCATAGAAGGTGCTGGGGAATTCGCCGGCGCGCGGCACGACGAAGGCGCTGCGGCCTTCCGAGATCAGCTCGACGCCGACCGCTGGAGCGGTAAATCCGTCGGGCGAGACGCTGAGCGGAAATGCCGTCTGCGCCGAAAGGCCCGTGGCGCCGAGGGCGAGGCCCGAAAAGAGGGTGACCGTCAAAAGGGCATTACGCATTCTTGTTTTCTCCTGGCTGAAGCGCCGGCGTGGTTAAAACTCCCTTAATCGGAAAAGGTTCCGCTTCAGGCGCGGGTTCCCGCGCGAATCAGCGGTCGCAGCGGCGATTCGCTGCGACGGCTTCGCCCGGGCAAATGGCTTCGCGAGCGCCGGCGCCCTTGGCGGGCTTCATGGTTTCCTCTATCGAGAGCATTGCGCGGATCGGCCGCGATTTTCCCGGCGGATCGCGCGGTCGCTGCGCAACGCGGCGAAAAATTTGTCGCAAGGCGGCGTCGCGGCGTAACGCCGGGGCCTTTGTCGCCGAATTGACAAGATGCAAGGGAGCGCGCGTGCGCCTCGACGAGCGGGAAAAGGAATGGGCGGTGTTGATGCGCGCCGGCAATGCGGGGGACGCCGCGGCCTACCGCCGATTGCTCGTTCAGTTGACGCCGGCGCTGCGGGCCTTCGCGGGCAGGGGCCTCGCCCGGGCCGGCGCTTCCGGCGCTGACGCCGAAGATATCGTGCAGGAGACGCTGCTGGCGCTTCATCTGAAGCGCCAGACCTGGGACGAGGCGGGGCCGCTGAGCCCGTGGCTCTACGCCATCGCGCGCCACAAGCTGATCGACGCCTTACGCCGGCGCGGCCGGCGGATCGAGGTTTCGATCGACGATTTCGCCGAGGTCCTGCCGGGCGGAATCGAAGCGGCCAACTCCGTCGTCGCCGACGTTAGCCGCCATCTTGGCGACCTGCCCGACGGGCAGCGCAAGGTGGTGCGTTCGATCGCCGTGGACGGCGCCTCGATCGACGAGGCCGCCGCCCGCCTTTCAATGAGCAACGGCGCCGTGCGCGTCGCCCTGCATCGCGGCCTCGCCTCGCTCGCCGCCAAGTTTAGAAGTTACGACTGATGAACACCAACGAACTGATCGCCGCGCTCTCCAACGACCGCATCCAGCCCCCGCCGCCGGGGCGGGCGCTGATGCTCGCCCTCATTCCCGGCGTCGCCATCGCCGCATTTTTGTTCTCCGCCGCCCTTGGCCTCAGGCCGCATTTCGTCACGCTGCTCGGCGAGCCTCGCTTCGTATTCAAAATAGTGCTGACGGATCTTTTGGCGGCGCTGTCCGGCTTGCTTGTTTTGCGCCTGTTCCGGCCCGGCGCGTCCGCGCGCGGCTTTCTGGTTGTCGCCCTCGGCGCGCCGCTTCTGCTGCTCGCGCTCGGCGTGCTCGCCGAACTTTTGAGCGTTCCCGCCGCGCAATGGAGCCAAAGGCTGATCGGCTCCAACGCCATGTTCTGCCTCAAGAGCATTCCTTTGCTTGGCCTCGCGCCGCTTCTGGCGATCCTGTTCGCTTTGCGCAATGGCGCGCCCGAACGTCCCGCCCTCGCCGGCGCCGCCGCCGGGCTTTTCGCCGGCGCCATTGGCGCGGCGCTCTATTCCATGCATTGCCCCGACGATTCGCCGCTGTTCGTCGCGGTGTGGTATCCCATCGGGATCGCCATCGTGACGGCGCTCGGGGCGATGCTCGGCGCGCGCCTGCTGCGCTGGTAGAGCGGTGCGGTTGGAGTTCTACCCACGCAAATCCTTGCGCAGGATCTTGCCGACATGCGACTTCGGCAGGTCATCGCGGAAGACCACGAATTTCGGGACCTTGTAGGCGGCGAGCTGGGTCTTGCAGAAGGCGCGCACGGCCTCGGCGTCGAGCGTCTCGTCGCTGCGCGCGATGAAGGCCTTGACCGCCTCGCCCGAGCATTCGTCGGGAACGCCGATGACCGCGCATTCCCTGACGCCGGGAAGCTGCGAGATGACCTCCTCGACCTGGTTCGGATAGACGTTGAAGCCGGAGACGAGGATCATGTCCTTGCGCCGGTCGACGATGGTGAAATAGCCTTCGTGATCCATGGTGGCGATGTCGCCGGTGTAGAGCCAGCCGTCGCGCAGCGCGATCCGCGTCTCTTCGGGCTGGTTCCAGTAGCCGGCCATCACCTGCGGTCCGCGCGCGACGAGTTCGCCCGGCTCGCCCGGCGCGACGTCGCGGCCTTGCTCGTCGACGCAGCGGATTTCCGTCCACGGCATCGGCACGCCAATGCTGCCCGGTTTTACGCGCAGCGTTGGATTGAAGGTCAAGACGGGCGCGGCCTCGCTGAGGCCATAGCCCTCGACGACGGGCGTCTTGGTGACCTCGGCCCAGCGCTGCGCGACGCTCTGGCGCAGCGCCATGCCGCCGGCGGCCGAGAGGCGCAGCGAAGCCGGCGGATTATCCCTGAACCAGGGCTCATTGAGCAGCCCGTTGAACAGCGTATTGACGCCGGTGATGAAGGAGATCGGCTGACTGGCGAAAGCGGGCTTGAGATTGATCAGCGGACGCGGACTTGGGACCATCACATTATGCGCGCCGCGAAAGAAGAACCCAAGCATGTTCACCGTGAAAGCGTAAATGTGGTAGAGCGGCAGCGCCGTCAGCACATGGTCGGTTTGCGCAATCTCGGTGCCGACCAGCGCCAGAAACTGCGCGACATTGGCGCTGAAGTTGCGGTGCGTCAGCATCGCCGCCTTGCTGACGCCGGTGGTGCCGCCGGTATATTGCAGGCAGGCGACAGTGGTCGGCTCAAGCCCCGCGACGTACGCGGATACATCCGCGCCCGCGCGGAGCTTTTTTTCGCCCATCGCCAGCGCCTGTGCAAGGGAGACGAAGGGAAAGCGCGGCTTTGGGACTTCCTTGCGCACATATTTCTGCACCGCGCCGATGATCAGCCGCGAATGCGCCGGAAACAGGCTCGCCGCCTCGCTGAGGACGACATGGCGGATCGGCGCCGTCGCCATCGCCGCGGCCAGCTTTTCGGCGAACAGGTCGATCGCCACGATCGCGTCTGGCTTCGAATCCGCGAACGCATGCGCCATCTCGGCGGCGGTATAAAGCGGGTTGACATTGACGAGAACGCAGCCGGCCTTGAAGACGCCGAAGGCGACGATCGGATAGGCGAGCCCGTTCGGCGCTTGGATCGCGACGCGCGATCCGGCCTCGAGGCGCAGGCATTCGCGCAGATAGGCGGCGAAGGCGTCTGACAGGCGATCGACCTCCGAAAAGGTGAGGCTCGCGGCCATGCCGTTCGGCATGATGGTGGTGAAGGCGCGCGCCGCGCCGCGCCGCGCCGCGAGGTCGCGCGGGGCTTCGCCGAGCAGGCCATAGGGCGGCGTCTCGATTTCGGCGCCGACGCTGGAGGGATAGTGCCGCAGCCACGGCATGCGCGGGAGTCCGTCGGCCGGTTCGCTCGTCATTGGGGTTCGTCCCTATCCAGGGCGTTCGCCGCCCGTCATGTTCGTGGCCGCCGCCGGACTGCGCCGCCAGCCCGCCGCGGCGGCTCCGCCTGCTTGCTCCCCGCCCGACAATGATATAGTGGCAAACGCCAATCGCCAATTATCCGCCCGGCGATTTCCGAAAATGTCGAGCGGCGGCGGAAGTTTCGCGCCGCGACGGAGACAGTTGCGACTTTGGCCCAAAAAGATTTGCCGCGCCGGGATTTGGCTCAAAATTCCCCTCCGGCCCCCCCTCAAAACAGAGCCTTGGCGCAGGCGAAGCCGATCAACTGGCTGCACCTCTCGACGCTCGTCGCCGTCGCCATCCTCGTCGGCACCGAGATGGTCGGCGCCTCCTGGGCGGCCGGCTGGGCGCTCGGCGGCCTTCTGCAGCTCGACCCCCTCGTCAGCCGCATCATCGAGATCGGCTTCACCCTCTGCGGTTTCGTGCTGCTCTATTATTTCATGCGCATCGCCATCCGGCACGAGCCGTACCGCGGCTGAGCCGGCGCCAGCGCTCCCGCCTCGAAGGCCGCTGCGATCATCACGAAGGACACGGCATGACAGCCTTTGACCGGCGAGCGGTCCTGAGGGCGGCCGCGGCGATCGGCCTTGAAGCCGGCCTTGGCGCCAGCGGGCTCCGCGCGGCTTTGGCGCAGGGCGGCCTGAAACTCGGCCCCGCGCGGCCGTTTTCCTATGACTGGCTGAAGGCGACGGCGAGGCGCATGGCGGCGGGGCCTTATGTCGGCCCCCAGCGTCCGGCGCCCGACATCGTCGGCAAGATCAATTACGAAGCCTGGGGCCAGATTTCGTTCGCCATGGATCATGCGCTCTACGCCGATGGTCCCGGCCGGTTTCCGGTCAGCTTCTTCCATCTCGGCATGTTCTTCCAGAAGGCGGTCGAGATGAACGTCGTCGAGGGGTCTCGCGCGCGCGAGATCATCTACGACCAGAGCTATTTCACCATGCCGGCGGATTCGATCGCGCGGAAGCTGCCGCAGGGCGCGGGCTTCGCGGGCCTGCGCGTGCAGGAGCCGAGGGATGGCGCGCTCGACTGGCGCAAGAACGACTGGGTCGCCTTTCTCGGCGCCGCCTATTTCCGCGCCATCGGGGCGTTGCACCAATATGGCCTTTCGGCCCGCGCCGTGGCGATCGACGTCGCCGTCGCCGGCAAGCCCGAAGAATTTCCCGACTTCACCAAATTCTACATCGACGGCGCGGACGCCGGCGATTTGCTGATCATCTACGCCTTGCTGGAAGGGCCGTCGATCGTCGGCGCCTGCCGCTTCGTGATGACGCGCGGCAAGGGCGTCGTGATGGACATCGACCAGGATGCTGTTCCTGCGCGCGGGCGTCGCGCGCTTCGGCCTCGCGCCGCTGACCACCATGTACTGGTTCTCGGAGACGAAAAAGGAGACCGGCGTCGACTGGCGCCCAGAGGTGCACGACTCCGACGGCCTCGCCATGTGGACGGGGACGGGCGAGCAGATCTGGCGCCCGCTCAACAATCCGCCCCGCATCGTCACCTCGGCGTTCGGCGATGAAAACCCGCGCGGCTTCGGCCTTTTGCAGCGCGACCGCAATTTCGATCACTATCTCGACGGCGTCTTTTACGACCGCCGGCCGAGCCTTTGGGTCGAGCCGTCCGGCCATTGGGGCAAGGGCGCGATCGAACTCGTCGAGATTCCAACCGACGACGAGATTCACGACAATGTCGTCGCCATGTGGGTGCCTGAGAAGCCGGCCATCGCGGGCGCGGAGACGGCGCTCTCCTACCGCCTCTATTGGCAGGCGGACGAGCCGTTCCCGACCGATCTCGCCCGCGTCGTCGCGACGCGGCTCGGCAATGGCGGCCAGCCTGGCCTGCCGCGCCCCAAGGGCGTGCGCAAATTCATGGTCGAATTTTCAGGACCGCCGCTCGTCAATCTGCCGTTCGGCGTGAAGCCGGAGGCGGTGTTGTGGGCCTCGCGCGGAACCTTCTCCTATGTCTTCACCGAGGCGGTTCCGGATGACGTTCCCGGCCATTGGCGCGCGCAATTCGACTTCACCGTCGGCGGCGGAACGGACCCTGTCGAGATGCGGCTATTTCTGCGCAGCGGCGACAAGGTCCTCAGCGAAACCTGGCTCTATCAGTATCATCCGTTCTGAACGGAGGGCCTCTCACCAGCTCCCGTCGCGGACGATAATCTTGGTGATGTTCGAGACGAACCGGCCGCCGGCTTTGTCGCCCGGGGCGATAAGCTTGGCGAAACCGTCAGCGGAGCTGAGGGGCTGTCCGTCTACGGCGTAAGCTATGATGATCTGATCGCCGCCAAAGAAGGGATCGACCTCTCCGGCGCCAAAAGCGGATATGTAGCCGTCGCTTCCGACCACATTGACGATCTTGCGCAGAATGTCGTTCTTGACGTTGGCGTCGACGGCGATGCCGGCCTTTTGCAGCACATCCCACAACAAGGCCCCTGTGTAGCTGTGGCTCGTCACGGCGCCGGCGGCGAAGAAGGTGACGTTGACGGTGGCGACGGCAAGTTGTTTCAGCTTCGCCGTGTTGAAAATGATTCGCTGCGTCACCTGACCGCCGACTTCAAAAGCGGTCGTAGGGCCGCCGGGGTATGATGACTCGGCGGTCGCGGTCTGCACGCCGGTTGCGACAGGCGTGACGAAAAGCGCGCCGATCAACAGCGCCGCACGGACAACTTGCTTCATGTGTTCCCCCCAGAAATCGCAGACGACGGGCTTACAGCCCGACCTGAGCTATATAGCGCAGTATATTGCTTCTGGTCAATGGAAGACGGCGTTCGCAGACGGCGGGCGTGCCCTGCTGGAGCGTGGCGCGCCCTCGGCGCGGCCGGCGCGAGCGCCGGGCCATCAGGCGCGTTGGGGCGCGATTGAACTCGTGGAGATTCGAACCGACGACAGAGCGCAAAGAGCGTTCGACGCGCGGCGGCTTTAATATCCGCCGGCGGCTTCTTTCGCGAGCGCCCTCGAGAGGATTTTGAGCGCGTCATCGCCGGGAGCGCCGAAGGCGCGATTGTTTGCTTTCGGCGTATCCGAACGAAGCAAGCCATAGGCTCGCGAGCCATCGAGGGCGATCAGAAAGGCCACTGTGTTTCCGCCACAGTCATGCGGTTTGCACACGGCGCCGGCAATGAAATGTCTGCCGCCAATGACAACCCGTTCAATCGGGAAGGTCGTGCCGTCGAGAGACTTTATCCATTTGTCTCGCGCAAATTGCAGTGGAACGACGCCTTTCCATGCGGGAATAATCTTTGGATATTTTTTCCACAGGTCGAAAATATATTCTTCCGGCAATGCCTGTTGTGAGGCGAGCGCGGAATCAGCCAGGGCTGTTTCTTGCAAGAACGGAAAAAACGCGATCGCGCCGGCAAGCAATGCCCTGCGCACCGACTTGATCGCCTTGCCCATGCAACTCTCGTTCTGGTCAGCTGCTCGAGTAGGGCGCCGCGCGCGAAACAATAGCTCTCGCGGCCCGATGCGGCGATCATCGCCGCATAGATTCATGTCCGCGTCTTCAGCCAGTTTTCGTAAATGCGCAACGTTTCGTCAGGATGGCGCCGCGATATCTCCTCCTCCAAATGCCGTTCCTTGCGCACCAGCTCTTCGGATTCGCCCGCGCCGAATCCGCTTCTTGCGTCGAGCCTCTCTCTCTGGATCGAGCGCAGCGTCTCGAACAGCTCTTCATCGGTCACCGTCGGCAGCGATTTATTGAACGCTTTGAGGCGGGCGGTGAACTCCGCTTTTTCCGTCGCAGGGTCCTTCACTTTTTCTCTCCTCAATTTTCCGGAACAATCGCAAAAGGGCGTATCCCGCTCCCGATGCGAGGCGCGAAGGCGAAAAGGCCCTGTTTCGCGCGAGGCGGTCAACGGAAAAATGCAAATTTCATCTGATCTCGCGACGTTTGGCGACGGGCGCCCGCTTAAATGCCGCGCGCGGCCCGTTCGGCGACGGCGCGGCTCCCGCGCGCGCCGCCGTTCGCATCAGCGTCACGTTGCCTGTTTACCCGGCTCTTGCGGCGTCTGCACCCCGCTTGCGCGTCCTGGCGCTTGGGGTCAGATTGCGTTGCGCCGGCGCGATCGGAAAGTTGTCGGTTCCGGCCCGCGGCGCGTCGCGGGCCACGCTGTGGGGGATTGATGCTGAGATTTAACTCGACGATCGCCAAAGGGGAAGTCAAGGTCGGGCTCGACGCGCCGGCGCTTCCGCACGAGGTGAACTGGATCGACGTCATGCGCCCCGAGGCGAAGGAAGTCGCTTTTCTGGAGCGCGTGCTTGGCGTCAAGGTGCCGACGCTGGACAGCCTGTCGGCGATCGAGACCTCGAGCCGGCTCTTCCGCGACAAGGAATTCCTCTACATGAGCATGCCGATGATCGTCAGGGCGACGAGCGGCGTCGCGCAGACCTCGCCGCTCGGTTTCGTGCTGACGAAGAACTATGTGCTGACGATTCGCTACCAGCATTTCAAGCCCTGCGAGGATTTGCATTACGCGGAAGTGGTCGAGAATGGGCGCCCGGCCGATGGCCCGAGCGCCTTCATCTCCCTACTCGAAACCATCATCGATCACAGCTCCGACGAATTGGAGAACATCAATTCCGATCTCGACTCGCTGTCCCAGACCGTATTCGATCAGGGCGGCGAACAGCCCCGTGAGGGGCCGATCAAGGACACCAAGAATTTGCGCCGGGTGCTTGGCGCGATCGCCGGAAACGGCAATCTGGCCTCGAAGATCAGCGACGTGCTGCTCGGCATGTCGCGCATGCTGCCCTTCGTCAGCGCCGAAGCCGCGTCCTATCTCTCGCCCGAGGAGACGGCGAAGATCAAAAGCCTTGGCCGCGACATCGCCTCGCTCAACGAATATGAGCACGGCCAGACCGACCGCATTCAGTTCCTGCTCGACGCGACGCTGGGCCTCACGAACATCGAGCAAAACAACATCTTCCGCATTTTGACCGTCGTCTCCGTCGTCGGCATCCCGCCGACGCTGGTCGCCAGCATGTATGGCATGAACTTCAAGAACATGCCCGAGCTCGAATGGACCTATGGCTATGAATGGGGCCTCGGCCTCATCCTGCTCAGCGCGCTGATCCCGATCATCTGGTTCAAGCGGCGCGGCTGGTGGTGAGCCTGGCCGATGCCCCGGCGCGCTTTTCGGAAGCCGAGATCAATGCGCGGCTGCTCTACCGCGACGGCCTGATCCTCGTGCTCGACAAGCCGGCGGGCATCGCGGTCCACAAGGGGCCGAAGGGCGGCGAAAGCCTCGAGGACTCCTTCCATCATCTGCGCTTCGGCCTGCCGCGCAATCCGGCGCTCGCGCATCGGCTCGACCGCGACACGTCGGGCTGCCTCGCGCTCGGGCGCCATCACAAGGCGCTGGAGAGACTGGGGCTGTTGTTCAAGCAGGGAAAGATCGGCAAGACCTATCTCGCCATCGTCGAGGGCGCGGCGGACGTCGACGAGGGACTGATCGACCTGCCGCTCGGGCGGCTCGACGAGAGCCGCGGCTGGTGGATGAAGGTCGATCGCGACGGGCAGCCGGCGCAAACGCGATGGCGGAATCTTGCGCGCGGCGAAAGCTGCGCGCTGCTGGCGCTGACGCCGCTGACCGGCCGCACGCATCAATTGCGGGTGCATTGCGCCGCCATGGGCTGGCCCATCGTCGGCGATCCGATCTATGGACGCGGCGGCGCCGGCCAGTTGCAGCTGCATGCGCGAAAAATCGAAATTCCGCTCTACAAAAACAAGGATCCGATCGTCGTCGAGGCGTCGATCCCGGCGCATATGCGCGCCGCGCTGGAAGCAGCAGGGCTGCGCGCCGCCCTTTGAGCCGGCGCGCCATTCTCCGAAAGGACTAAAGCAGTTACCGCGGCCTCGGCGCCGGACGAGCCGCCAAAGCGCCGGCCGCCTGATCAACCTTGTCGACAAGTTCTTTTACGCGATCTTCGGTCAACGCCGTCGTCGCAACAGTTATGTTGGATCGTTCGGGGCGCCGCGGCAGCTCGACCTTTGCGAACCTCTCGCCCGCAATGTCTTTCCGCTTCGCTACCACGCGCCACGAAAAGGCGACGTTGCTTTTGCCGCCCTGCGATTCGGCGACGTCGAATCCCTCTCTGCTGCGGCGGTGGACAAAGAGGCCAGAGCAATCGCCGTGAGGCGTGACGAAGACGTGGTAGTGGCCGGCGTGCACCAACGACATGAAATCTGCGTCCAGCGCGACATGCGCGACGCCATTTTGGAGAGTAGCTTCGCCGAAATCCTCAAACCAGCTTTCCGGGCTTTCGGTCGCGTAGAGGCGCCGGTAGGAGCCGTCGGGGTGCGGCGCGGCCGCGCTTTTGGCCCCGCCGATAACAGTGAAATTTCCCTCGAACACGATCAGTTCGCCGCCGCAAAAGACAGGACCGATAAATGACCCGGCCCATCCCTGGTAATTTTTCCCGTCCGCGGTGAGCGCGGCCTCGCCCTGGATGCCCGCCGCGCCATAGAGGCCGCTGGCGCCCGCGGGGGCTTCAACCTTGCCCACAACGCCATATGCTGTTCTGCTGCTGTTGCTGATGCCGACCACGCCGCCCTGCATCACACCCGTAGTGACGCCGACGACCCCGTTGCCGGAGGTTGACTGGCCCTGCACGCCAACGGCCGCTCCAAAGCCGTTAACGCCGATCTGGCCTGCGCCTCTCACGCCCTCCTGGTCGCCGCCGCCGAGCACGCCAAGCGCGCCCTGACCAATGACGCCAAAACTAGCGCCGGCGCCGGAGACGCCCGCGGTGCGGCCGTTGCCGGCGACGCCCGTCGTGCTGGCCGTTCCGGAGACGCCCACATCTCCGCCGAGAGCGATCACGCCGGGACCGGCGGCGCCATTGATCCAGGCGCCACCTCCTTCAAGAAACGTCTGGCCTTGCGGATCAACGATCACCTGGCCATTGCCGAAAACCTTAAGGCCGTACATGATCCCGGCGATCGGGCTGGCCGAAACCTGCAAGACATAATCATTCCCGGTTGGGTACCCATCGCCTCTGGAGATGAGTTCCGTTCCAGCGTCGCAATGATTGGTGTTGCCGGCGGTGATGTTGTCGCCGTTGTTATTTGCGGCCATTTGAGTATTCCCCCACTGAATTAATGGCGTTCAGCAGAACACGAAAAAGCAAATTGTCAAGAAAACGGGCCTGCCGACCGCGAACCCTGTTGCAGCAAGCTCGCCCCTTTCGAATAATGCTTGCCTGATGAATTTCGTCTGTCGCCAAGCGCGGTCTTGTCGCGGGAATGTAACGGTTGGTAGCGACGCAGCGGTCCGACCCTATTGAGCCGTCACCGCCCCATATACTGGCGCACGGCGGCCTCTACAGCCTCTTTCTGTTGCGGCGTCAGCTTGGCGAGTTCGCCGTCGAGCCAATTATCCTTGATGCCGGCGGCGCGTGCGAGAATATGCCATTTCATCGCCTCGACCGGGTCCTTCGGCAGACCACGGCCGACCGCGAGAATGCGCGCGACGCGGTTCTGCGCCACGGGATTGTCGTGCGAGGCCGCCTTGAGAAACAGCTTGCCGGCCGCGGTCTCGTCCTTGGGGACGCCGATGCCGTTAAACAGCATGATGGCGTATTCGACTTCGGCCGGGACATTATCGTCGTTGGCCGCCTGGCCGATCCATTGCGCCGCCTGTTCGTCGCTTTTGTCGACGCCTGTTCCGTTGCGGTACAGAAGCCCCAGCGCATAGGCGGCGTCGGAATCGCCAAGATCGGCGGCCTGGCGGAAATATTTCGCCGCGCCAATGTAGTCGGGCACGACGCCCTTGTCGTTCTCGATGGCGAGAACGCCGAGATTGTAGAGCGCCCCCGCATGGCCCTCCGCCGCCGCCTTCTGGAACAGCGCCGTCGCGCCGTCGCGATCCTTCGGCGTGCCCGAGCCGGTCAGTTTGGCGAGGCCGAGCGCAAATGTCGCCTGGCGGTCGCCGTGATCGGCGCCGAGTTGGTACCAGTGCGCGGCCTGCGTCGCATCGCGCGGCGCGCCAAGCCCCTGCGCATAAAGTTCGCCGATCAGCGTCATGGCGGCGCCATCGTCGGGATTGGCCGCGATGCGCTTTTCCGCCTCGGCGAGGGCGGTCGCGTAATAGCCGCGCTGATAGGCGCCAAAGGCGAGGTCCGGGGCGTCGCCGGCGGGGGCAGGGGTGGCAGTGGGCGCCCCGGCGGGAGCGGCGGGGGCGGCGGCCTTGGGCGATGCAGCCGGCGCGTGCGGCGCCGCTTTCGGTTGAGCCTGTCCCTGCGCGCCGGCGGGAGCGGCGCAGAAAATCGCCGCGGCGAGGCCGGCGCCGGCGCGCGCGGCGAACCGGTATTTACGCTTTTTCACGCGCTTGCGCCTGATAGACCGCCAAATCCGCGGCCGCTTCTGCGACGGCCGCCGCGGCGCCGCGCGGATCTCGAAAAAACCGCCTCGCCAAGCGCGATGAAATCGGCGCCGGCCGCGGCGAGTTCGCCGACCTCGGCGAGCGACCCAGCATAGCCGACGCAGGGCACGTTGAAGATTTCCGCCCACCAGGCGACGCGCGCGACGATGTCTTCGTGCGGCTCCGCCGCATCCAAGCCGCCGAACATGACATAATCGACGCCGGCTTCGCCCGCCGTCATCGCGTCGTCGCGGGTCTGAAGACCGCCCGCGCCGACGATGCGGCCCGGCTGCAGCGCGGCGATCGCAGCGGCGAGCGCTTCGCTAGCGCCTTCGACATGGCAGCCGTCGGCGTTGGCGCGCAGCGCGAGCTGCGGGTCGCCGACTGCCAGCGCGGCGACGTCGCGGCGTTGAACCAAGGGCGCAAGGGCGGCGATTATCTCCTTGTTTTCGCGCTCATCCGGCCCGGCGGTCCGCAGCAGCACGCAGGCGATGTCGCAAACGCCGAGCGCGGCTTCGAGCACGGGTGCGAAAGCCGCGGCGTCGCGGATCGGCGGCGTGATCAGATAAAGGCGCGGCGGCTCGGTTGACATTGTGGCGGCGAACTCGGTGGTGGACGCCTAGATAGACGAATTTCGCGACGGATGGGAATGGTTTGCCGGCTCCGGCGCGAATTTGTGAGGCGGCGCAAAAGGGCTTCGCCTGCAAAGCCCCCCGCGCTTGTCCCCGGCCGCCTTCCGTGCTACCCGCACCGCGGGAGATTTTTTGCTATGGCTAATGGAAACGGTTCAGGGGTGGAGCCCAGCGCGGAGGCCGCCCCCGCGATCAATGCGATGGTGCAATATACCAAGGATTTCTCGTTCGAGAATCCGAACGCGCCGCGCTCGCTCGGCCCGCAGGAAAAGCCGCCGAACATCCAGATTCAGGTGAACGTCAACGCGCGCCAGATCGCCGAGGCCGATTTCGAGGTCAACCTTCTGCTCGAAGGCTCGGCCAAAACCGACGCCGACACGCTATTTAAATTCGAGCTCGACTACGCCGGGCTGTTCCGCCTCCTCAATATTCCGGCGAACGACCAGCATCCTGTGGTGATGATCGAATGCCCGCGCCTTTTGTTCCCCTTTGCGCGGCAGATCATCGCGGAAGCGGTGCGCGGCGGCGGCTTCCCGCCCCTCTATATCGATCCGATCGATTTCGCCAGCCTCTACCGCCAGCGCCTAACGCAGGTCGCCGCCAACGCCGAAGCGCCGACAGTCGCGTAATCCCGCTTCTAATGCAGCCGCGCCATACCGGCCCGCAACGCGGATTTGGTTGAATCCTTGCTTCGTTCGACGCGAGCCGGCGCGGTTTCGCTGAACAGCTCGGCGAGCTTTTCCGTCATCGCGCCGCCCAGCTCCTCGGCGTCGACGATGGTGACCGCGCGGCGATAATAGCGCGTCACGTCATGGCCGATGCCGATGGCGATGAGTTCGACCGGCGAGCGCGTCTCGATGGTCTCGATTACATGGCGCAGATGCTTTTCGAGATAATTGCCGGGGTTGACCGACAGCGTCGAATCATCGACCGGCGCGCCGTCCGAAATCATCATCAGGATGCGCCGCTGTTCGGGCCGCGCGAGCAGGCGCTTATGCGCCCAGTCGAGCGCCTCGCCGTCGATATTTTCCTTGAGCAGCCCCTCGCGCATCATGAGGCCGAGATGCTTGCGCGCGCGCCGCCATGGCGCGTCGGCGGATTTATAGATGATATGGCGCAGATCGTTGAGGCGCCCGGGCTGCGCCGGCTTGCCCGCCTGCAGCCAGGCCTCGCGCGACTGGCCGCCCTTCCAGGCTCTGGTGGTGAAGCCCAAAATCTCGACCTTGACGCCGCAGCGCTCCAGCGTGCGGGCGAGAATGTCGGCGCAGGTGGCCGCGACCGTGATCGGGCGTCCGCGCATCGAGCCCGAATTGTCGATCAATAGCGAAACGACGGTGTCGCGGAAATCGGCGTCCTTCTCCTGCTTGAAGGACAGCGGCTGCTGCGGATCGATGATGACGCGGGCGAGCCGGGCAGGGTCCAGCATGCCCTCTTCGAGGTCGAATTCCCAGGAGCGGCTCTGCTGCGCCATCAGGCGCCGCTGCAGGCGATTGGCGAGCCGCGAGACGACCGAGGAGAGATTGTTGAGCTGCTTGTCGAGATAGGAGCGCAGCCGCTCAAGCTCTTCGGGATCGCACAGCTCTTCGGCGGCGACGACCTCGTCGAATTTCCGCGTGAAGGCCTTGTATTCGGCGCCCCGCTGCTCGGAGCGGGAAGGGGTCGGCGGCCGGCGCGGATCGGCGCCCTGTTCGGAATCGGAGAAATCCGCTTCCTCCTCGAATTCGCCGGTCGGCGCGTCGGCGGAATCGACTTCGCTATCGTCCATCGCCTCGGTCGCGGCCTCGGATTTCTCCATTTCGCGCGCGTCGCCGGTCGGATCCTCCTCGCCTTTCTCGCCGCCGGAGTCGGCGTCGCCTTCATCGACGTCGTCGGCCCCGCTCTCCTCGTCGTCGGGCTGGTCGTCGAGGCTCGATTCTTCGAGCATTTCGAGCGAGGTCAGCAAGCGATGCACGAAATGCGCGAAGGCGCGCTGATCCTCGATCGCGGCGCCGAGGCGATCGAGATCGGCGCCCGCCTTCTCCTCGACGAAGGGGCGCCAGAGCTCGACGATGCGCCTTGCATTGGCGGGCGGCGCGAAGCCAGTCAGCCGCTCGCGCACGATCATCGCCAGCGCGTCCTCGATCGGCGCGTCCGCGCGGCTTGCGACCTCGGCATAGCGCGCGCGCTGGAAGCGATCGTCGAGCATGGCGTCGAGATTGGCGGCGACGCCCTGCATGCGGCGCGAGCCGATGGCTTCGACGCGCGCCTGCTCGACGGCGTCGAAGGCGGCGCGGGCGCCCGCAGGCTGCGGCGCGAGGCGCCGATGCACGTCGCTGTTGTGGCAGGCGAGCCGCAGCGCCATGGCGTCCGCGTGGCCGCGCAAAATCGCGGCTTCGCGCGCGTCGAGGCGGCGCGGCGGGTCGGGCAGCCGCGCCCGCGCGCCGGTAGCGGTATGGATCAGGCTTGGACGCTCGGGCGCATAGACGACCTCAAGGCCGGGCGTCTTGGCGAGCGCGCGCATGCAGCCGGCGACGGCGCGCTTGAAGGGCTCCTGCGGTCCTTCCATTTTCGACGGCGGCTTGGTATTCGAGGCGGTCAAGGCGGCGTCCCGCGGCTTTGGATCAAGAGTTCACAGCGTGGCAGGCGGAAAAGCGGCTTCCACTTTTCCGGCTCTAGCTCATCACGACATTGGTCGCGCTCTCGGGCAGCTCCTTGCCAAAGCAGCGCTGATAGAATTCAGCGACCAGCGAGCGCTCCAGCTCGTCGCATTTGTTGAGGAAGGTGAGGCGGAAAGCGAAGCCGACGTCGCCGAAGATTTCGGCGTTTTCAGCCCAGGTGATGACTGTGCGCGGGCTCATCACCGTCGAAAGATCGCCGGCGATGAAGGCGTTCCGCGTCAAATCGGCGACGCGCACCATCTTGCCGATCTGGTCGCGGGTCCCCTTGTTCTGCTGAAAGCTCTTCACCTTGGCGAGGACGATCTCGACCTCCCGGTCATGCGGCAGATAATTCAGCGTCGCGACAATCGACCAGCGGTCCATCTGGCCCTGATTGATCTGCTGCGTGCCGTGATAGAGGCCGGAGGTGTCGCCAAGGCCGATCGTGTTGGTGGTCGAAAAAAGCCGGAACGCCGGATGCGGGCGGATGACGCGGCTCTGGTCGAGCAGGGTCAGGCGCCCCGAGACTTCGAGCACGCGCTGGATCACGAACATGACGTCGGGCCGGCCGGCGTCATATTCGTCGAAGCAGAGGGCGATATTGTTCTGCAGCGCCCAGGGCAGAATGCCGTCGCGGAATTCGGTGACCTGCTGGCCGTCCCTGATGACGATCGCGTCCTTGCCGACGAGATCGACGCGCGAGACGTGGCTGTCGAGATTGATGCGCACGCAGGGCCAGTTGAGCCGCGCGGCGACCTGCTCGATATGGGTCGATTTGCCGGTGCCGTGATAGCCGGTCACCATGACGCGGCGATTTTTGGCGAAGCCGGCGAGAATGGCGAGCGTCGTGTCGCGATCGAACAGATAGTCGGGATCAAGGTCCGGCACATGCGGGTCGGCGGTCGAAAAGGCGGGGGCCTCCATGTCGGAGTCGATGCCGAAAACCTGCCGCACGGAAATCTTCATGTCCGGCAGGCCGGCGACCGCGGCGCCGGGATCGGGAGTAGCGCTCAGCATTCTTTCTCCGTTGCGAGGGGCCGGGCGCGCCAAGGCGCGCCGGACGCGCGGTCGCGGTTCAGGCCGGCCGGACCGTATTCAGATATTTATAGGCGCGGATGATCTCGCGCAGCTTGTCTTCGTTGGAGCGGTCGCCGCTATTGGCGTCGGGATGCAGCCGCTTCACCAGATCCTTGTAACGCGCCTTGATAGCCGCCGCATCTGCGCTGTCGTCAAGGCCAAGCTGGTCCAGCGCGCGCAGGGCGGCGACGCCATAGCGCGGCTTGGCGCGCTCAGCGGCCGGCGCGCGGCGGAGGTTCGGCCCCGCCATGCCGATGAAGTCGACGGCGGAGACGGCGTCGCCGTCCTCGCGAAACCCCTTCGCGCCGCGGTTCGCGCCCATCGACCAGGTCGGGCGGTGGCCGACCAGCGCCTCGCGCTGGTAAAGGGCGACGTCCTCCTGGCTCATGCCGTTGAAATAATTGTACCCTGCATTGTATTCGCGGACATGATCGAGGCAGAATGAGAAATATTGCCCCTCGCGCAGGCGCCCCATTGGCGCCCGATGTCCGCCGGGCTCGGCGCAGCCGGGAAAATCGCAGCGCGGCTGGTCCGGGCGCAGCGCCTGTTTTTGTTCGCGTTTGACGCGGATGCGGTCGAAGATGCGGGAGTTCAAGTTCATGACCTTGGCATTATGAATGTCTTTGAGGCAGCCGCAAGCGCGCCGGCTCCCAAAGACGAGGAATTAAAGCGCCTTTGGCTATTAGCCGCAGGGCGTTGCGGCGGGCTATTGTCGCAGGCTATTATCACAGGCGGTGCGTCGGGCGCACGAGAGGCCGGCGCAGGAGAAATCGGAAATGAGCGATCGGAAGCAAGCTGCGGTCCAGCCTGGTCCCCTCGGCGCCGCGATCAAGGCGAAACTCGAAGCGGGCTTTTCGCCGCTCTCCCTCGAAATTATCGACGAATCGCATAAGCACGCCGGCCATGCCCATGTCGCCGAACGGCCGGGCCGCGCAGGCGCCGCGGGCGAAACCCACTTCAAGGTAAAAGTGGTTTCTCCCGCCTTCGAGGGCAAGAGCCGCATCGAACGCCACCGCGCGATAAATGCGCTGCTGGCTGCCGAGCTTGGCGCGGGCGTTCACGCGCTTTCGATCGACGCGAGGGCGCCGGGGGAGTGAGCGGTCGGCGACCGCCGGGATCGATGAATATTCGAGGGGCGTTGATTTAGGAGGCTAGCCATGCGCGCCGCGGATATGCTTCCCGACCATGTCAACCAGGGCGATTTCGATGGAGTCGTCGTCCGCAAGGGCTCTGTCGGCGCCTTTCTCGCAAACGCCAGGGTGTTATCGGACCCCGCCGCTTCGGCCGAAGCCCGCGCGATCGCCGAGCGGGACATTATCGACGGCTTGCCTGCGCTCCGTGCGCTGGGGCTGTTCGAGGTGCTGCAGATTCGTGACGAAAAGCTGCGCGCTTTTATCGACCCCCATGTGTGAGGCCGGCGGTGAAGGCATTGAGCTTGATGCTTTTGGTGGGCCGGGCAGGACTCGAACCTGCAACCAGACCGTTATGAGCGGCCGGCTCTAACCGTTGAGCTACCGGCCCGGCGGCAATCGCAAGGCTGCTCCCAATGAGAGAAGCGCACGGCCGGGGAAGCGGCATTACACCGATTTCGCGCCGCGAAGCAATGACGCAGGCGTGACGCCCTTCTAGCGCGGCGCGCGCTTGGCGAGGATGCGCTGCAGCGTCCGGCGGTGCATGTTGAGCCGCCGCGCGGTCTCCGAGACATTGCGCCCGCAAAGCTCGTAAATGCGCTGGATGTGCTCCCAGCGGACGCGATCGGCGGACATCGGATTTTCCGGCAGCTCGGCCTTGTCGTGCCGGGTCGCCAGCAGCGCGTTGTAAATCTCGTCGGCGTCCGCGGGCTTCGCCAGATAATCGAAAGCGCCGAATTTCACCGCCGTCACGGCGGTGACGATATTGCCATAGCCGGTCAGGATAATGCCGCGCGCGTCGGGACGGACCGCCTTCAGCTCGGCGATCACGTCAAGGCCGTTGCCGTCGCCGAGCCGCATGTCGATCACGGCGAACGCCGGCGGCTCCTGCGCGATCGCCGCCAGCCCTTCCGCAACCGATTCGGCGCAGCGCACCTTGAAGCCGCGGCTCTCCATGCTGCGCATCAGGCGCGCGAGGAACGGCTTGTCGTCGTCGACGATCAGCAGCGATCTGTCCTGGCCGAGAGCGGCGAGGTCATCGGCCGCGACCTCGACGGCGGCGTTGATCGCATCCGGCGGTTCGTTTTTCATCGACTGCTAACCCGGTCCTTTGCTGGTCTCTCGGCTCGAATCCATCGCCCGCCCGCCGCGGCGTCGTCGACGCCGGGACGCCGCATAGCGACAAACCGCCCTCAGCTTATGTTCTTTTGAAACATTTTTCCACCCACGCGAAAATGGGGGAAATCGCGCTGGAAAACAGCAGGTTGACGGTCAGATCGTCAGGGCCGCCGGCTTTGCGATCGCGGCGCCGCGCTCAAAAACCGCCCTTTGCCAGACGATCGTGATTCGCGCGCCGCTTTTCGGCGGCGGCACATTGGCCGTCGCGACTAAGGCCCCCGAACGCTCCAGCAGGGTTTTGGCGATGAAGAGGCCAAGCCCCAATCCCGCGCCATCCTCGGATTTGGCGCGCCGATGCGTCTTCGTCGTCACGTAAGGCGCGCCGATGCGGCCGATCACGTCGGGCGAAAATCCCGGCCCATCGTCCTCGATCACCAGCTTGACGGTGGCGGCGTCCCAGCGGGCGACGATGCGCACCTCGTGGGCCGCGAAATCGATGGCGTTCTCAATAAGATTGCCGAGCCCGTAAAGGATGCCCGGATTGCGTCGCGCCATCGGCTGACGTCCCTCGCCTTTCTCGACGATGTTAATCTTGACGCCAAAGTCCCTTTGCGGGCCGACCACCTCCTCGATCATGAGGCTCAGCGTCATTTCGTCAAGAATGTCGCCGGCGTCGCCGCCGAGCGAGGTCAGTTTGCCGAGGATGTTGCGGCAGCGCGCCACCTGCTGCGCCAGCAGGGCGATATCCTCGGAGAGCGGACTGGTCGCCGGAATCTGCTTTTCGAGGTCGCGCACGACCAGCGTCACGGTGGCGAGCGGCGTGCCGAGCTCGTGCGCCGCCGCCGCGGCGAGGCCGTCGAGCTGGGTCAGATGCTGCTCGCGGGCGAGAACGAGTTCGGTCGCCGTCAGCGCGTCGGCCAGCTTGCGCGCCTCAAGGGCCACCAGCGACAGATAGATCGCGATGAAGGCGGCGCTGACCACATGCGCGGTCCATAGGCCCGTGTCGTAGATCAGCGGCAGCTTCAGCGTCTCGCCGGGAAACCACGGCAGTGGATGATGCGTCACCGTCAGCAGCGACCCGGCGGCGATCGCCAGCGCCGTCAGGGCAAGCGTGATCCAACCGCCGAGCGAGACCGCCGAAATCGTGATCGGCGCCAGAAACAGCATCGAGAAGGGATTTTCGATGCCGCCGGTCAGATAAAGCAGCGCGGTCAGCTGGACGATGTCGAAAGCGAGAACCGCCGCGGCGGGGAGTTCGTTGAGCTGATCGACCCGGCCAAAATTGATTCTGAGGCCGATGTTCAATCCGGCCGACATGGCGATGACTAGCAGGCAGAGGCGAAGCGGCAGCGAGAAGCCGAGTACGAAACAGGTGAACAGAAGCGCGGCGGTCTGCCCGAACAGGGCGAGCCAGCGCAGCCTGACCAGCGTGTCGACATGCAGCCGCCGCGAATGCCGGCCAAGATCAAGGTCCAATAATTCAGCCATGCTTACGTCGCTATGCTTCAGTCGCCGTGCTTACGATTCCGCGACTTCGATGTCGTGGGCGATTTTCGGGCCGCGGGCGCGGAGCGAAACCTCGTCCGCGAAAGATGCCTCCAGATGGGTCTTGCAAATCGAAGCCTCCACCATCAAAAACTTGGGTCCGCCTGTAGTTAAGCCGCATTGCTGGCGGAACTCTCTTGTCGGGCAATCATTTCGCCATCGCCGCGCGCGCGTATGCTGCGGTTGCGAAGACCTTTTGTTTCGTAGCTTGGCCGTGAAGGGCGAAGTCGGTCACGCGATTGATCGATATCATATCGCAACCGTGGGTTTTCGGTCACAGAATTGTGGAAAAGCGGAAATGCCTGCCATTTTCGGAATTTGAAATAGAACAATACTACCCTTTGTATATATGTATGTAAGATGTCGACGGCGCGATGTTTCGGCGCCGGAACTGAGGATCGTCGCATTCGTTTCGAGAGTGTCGCTATTTAGGATGACGATCATATAAAAAAGTGACCGGCGCGCCGGCGAAAGGGCTGCCATGCCTCCGTTTGCGTATGAGTTGCACGAAATATCCCATTTTGCGCTGGCGCCCGCGCGCGCCATGTCGGACATGGCGCAGCTCTGGCTGAGAAGCCCTGCCAATCTGCTCTCCTACACCCATGTCGGCAAAAACATCGTCGCGTCCGTCGAACTCTTCGAGCGGCTGACGCGCCGCTATGGAAAGCCGGCGTTCGGGCTCGACAGCACGCTCGTCGGCGGAAAACACGTTGCGGTGACGGAAAGCGTCGTGTGGCGCCGCCCGTTCTGTAATCTGCTTCAGTTCCGGCGGGAATTCGGCGACGCGGCGCGGGCGCCGCGGCCAAAGCTCCTGATCGTCGCGCCGATGTCGGGTCATCATGCAACGCTGCTGCGCGGAACTGTCGACGCATTCCTTCCCTTTTACGACGTCTACATCACCGACTGGGTCGACGCGCGGGAGATGCCTTTGGCGGCCGGCCGCTTCGATCTCGACGACTACATCGACTATCTTGTTGAGATCTGCGGCGTCCTGAGCCGTGAGCGCGACGGCGCGCCCCTGCACACGATCGGGGTTTGCCAGCCAGCGGTGCCGCTGCTCGCCGCCGTCGCCCTGATGGAGGCCGCCGACAGCCCGCATGTTCCGGCCTCGATGACGCTGATGGGCGGTCCCATCGATACGCGGCGCAGCCCGACCAAAGTCAATCTGCTGGCGCAGGAGCGCGGCAGCCGCTGGTTTCGGCGCCACTGCATCAGCACGGTGCCGTTGGGCTATCACGGCGCCGGCCGCGAGGTCTATCCGGGCTTCCTGCAACTCGCCGGCTTCATGGCGATGAACATCGACCGCCACGTCAATGCGCATATGGATTTGTTCACCCATCTCGTCGAAGGCGACGGAGATTCGGCCGAAAAACATCGCGAATTCTACGACGAATATCTTTCGGTGATGGATCTCACCGCCGAATTCTATCTACAGACGGTCGACACGGTGTTCGTGCGCCATGCGCTGCCGAACGGCGAGATGACCCATCGCGGGGCGACCATCGACCCCTCCGCCATCCGCCGCGTCGCGCTGATGACGGTCGAAGGCGAGAACGACGATATTTCCGGCGCGGGCCAGACGCTCGCCGCGCATGATCTTTGCGCCAATCTCCCGGCGCATATGAAGACCGACTATCTGCAGGAGAGGGTCGGCCATTACGGCGTCTTCAACGGCTCGCGGTTCCGCAACCAGATCGTGCCGCGGATCCTCGATTTCCATGCCATGGGAAGGCCGCCGATGCGGAACGTAGCGCTGGTCGACGGCATCTAGACGGCCTGAAATAATCCTGCCGGCGGCTGGTAGCGACTCACGCGCGATCCGGTTACTCTCGTCTCATGCTGCGCCTGTTTCGACGCGACCCGCCCGCGCGCGAGGCTGACTTCATCGACGTCTCGCACGGCGGCGAAACCTATCGCGTCCGCGTCAGACGGACGGCGACGGCGAAGCGTTTCACCCTGCGCGTCCGCACCGCGGCGCGGGACATCGTCCTCACCATGCCGCACAGGGCGAGCTTCAAAGCCGGCAAATCATTTGCTGAGCGGCATGGCGCTTGGATCGGCGCGAAATTGCGCCATCTGCCCGAAAAGATAGGCTTTGCGCCCGGTGACTGCGTTCCGCTGCGCGGCGTCCCGCACTGCATCGCGCAGGCGCCGCGCCTGCGCGAGCCCGGCGCGGTCATCGTGGCGCCAGCGGGCCCTGACGGCGAGGCGATGCTGTGGGTCCGCGGCGAGGCCGTCTTTACGCCGCGAAGGGTGCAGGATTTTCTGATCCGCGAGGCGCGCCGCGACCTGACCGCGGCGGCGAGCCGTCACGCCGCGCGGCTTGGCGTCAAGATCCGCAGCATCACCTTGCGCGACACCACGAGCCGCTGGGGCTCCTGTTCGGCCTCGGGCGGACTCAATTTTTCCTGGCGGCTGATCCTCGCGCCGCCGTTCGTGCTCGACTATCTCGCCGCGCACGAGGTCGCCCATCTCGTTTACATGAATCATTCGGAGGCGTTCTGGGCGGTGGTCGGGCAGCTCTCGCCCGACGTCGCCGCCGCGGAAGGCTGGCTGAAGGCGCACGGCCCGGGCCTGCTTCGCTTCGGCGCGCCGGCTAGAGAGGGATGAGGAAAAGTGTTGGCGCTTTTCCGCCCGCATCCCGCTCCATCGTCACTATCAGCCCCGTAATGGCTTCAGTATCTGCGCCGGACGGCGACCCCGCGGCCATGATAGCCATAGCCGCGATGAACGCCGACAGCGCCATGCGGGCCGGCGCAGCCGGCGCGATAGGGGCCGCGCGCGCAGACGACGGCGTCCGCATCGGTCGAGAAGGCGAGTCCCGCCGCCATGGCGAGAAATGCCGCGGCCGAAACGACAAGGGTCTTTTTCTGGATGAGCGACTTCATGACAGGGCGTCTCCGCGCGATTTTAACCGCCGGGCCAATTCGCCGGCCAAGCTTGCGCGCATGCTTAGACCACGACGGCCTGTCGCTGGAAAGGCGCGTTTGACGCTGGCGCGCTTAACGCGGCGTGCGCGAGTTCACAAGCTCGCGGCCTGCTTCTTCAGGATCTCGCGCTTGATTGCGAGCGCGCCGGTCGAAAGCTCGCCATCGTCGGCCTTGACCAGAAACGCATCGAGGCCGCCGCGATGCTCGACCGAGCGCAGCGCCGCCGCGGCGACGCGGAAACGAAGCTTGCGCTGCAAGGTGTCCGAGATCAGCGTGACGCTGCAGAGGTTTGGCAGGAACCGCGTCCGCGTCTTGTGGTTCGAATGGCTGACCAGATTGCCGGTCTGTACGGCTTTGCCGGTCAAATCGCAGCGGCGGGACATCGTGCTTCCTCTTCAACTTCAAAACGCCGCGTCCCCGGCAACCCTTCAGCGGGTTCGAGGCGATAACGGACGACGCAGCCTGTGAAGAGCCAGCACTTAGTCGAGCCAGCGCGCCGCGTCAAGGCCGCTGCTTCCGCCGCCGGCCGGTTCGGGGCCGCCTTAAGGTTAAAACAGCTTTAACCGCCTCTTGCTAATTTGCCGCTTGTGCGCCGCCTCGCGAAGCCGTCGCCGCCGCTCGGCGGGGGGTTAGCGGCGGCGACTCGGGTGTGGCTTACGGCGGCGGTGAAATGGATGCAAACGACAACCAGCATGACGAGGCTCGCCCTTGTCCCCGAGCCGCTGCGCGCCTTCGCGGCGCGGCGCGGGGCTGAATTCGCAGGGTTTTGCCTCGTCGCCGGCACGATCGCACTGACGCTCGCCCTGTTATCCTGGTCCGTCGAGGATCCGAGCCTCAATCACGCGACCTCAGGGCCCGTCCGCAACATCCTCGGTTCGCGCGGCGCGGTCGCGGCCGACCTTCTGATGCAGATGTTCGGCCTTGGCGTCATCGGCCTCATTGTTCCGCCGGGTCTTTGGGGCTGGCGGCTGATCACGGCGCGGCGGCTGGAGCGGGTCCGGATGCGGCTGCTCTTGTGGATCGTCGGCGGCGTTCTCGCGGCGGGGCTCGCCTCCTTCCTGCCGGCGACGGCGCGATGGCCGTTGCCGACCGGCCTTGGCGGCGTCGTCGGCGATGTCGTTCTTTCTGTCCCGCGCACGCTCCTTTTTGATTTCGCGCCTGCAATGCTGGTCGTCGCCGGCGCCCTCGGCATTGGATCGATACTGGCGCTCTCCGCCTGCGTCGGCCTGCGCGACCGGTTCGGCGATTTCGACGACGACGGCGAGGCGGAGGAGCGGCCGGCGCGGCGCAGGCCGCATGCCGAGGACGACGACGCCGGCGCCCCCGGGATCGCTCTCGTCGCCCTTGGCGCGGCGATCCACGCCGTAATCAGCCTCAAGGCGGCGTTTGCGCGCCAGATTGCGCGCCGCCGCGCCGCGCGCGCGCAGGCGCCGTCTCCGGCGCCTTGGCGCACCGCGCCGCGATTCAGTCCGCGCGACTTCGACCTTGAAGCGAGCGGCCTCGATCGTGCGTTCGCCGCGCCGCCGGGCGAATCCCTCGGCGGCGCCGAGCCGTTTGATTTCGGCGCGCCGCCCGGCGTCTGGCCGGAGACGGGAATCCCGGAGCCCGCATTCGACGCCACCGTCTATGCGCCGCCGGCCGCGCGCGCCGCCGCACGCCAGAGGAGCGGCGCGAACCAGAATGGCAAGGCCGACGCGCCGGACGGGCCCGAAGCGTCCACGCGCCGCATTGTGGGACCGCCGCCGGCGCCGCTGCGGCCGGGACAGCGCGCCGGCAAGGAAGCGCATCCGTCGCTGCGCGATCGCCTCAGCCGGGGCGATTATGTGCTGCCGCCGCTCGGCATGCTGGCCGAGGCCAAAAACCGCGTCGCGAACCAGGTCTCCGAGGATGCGCTGTCGCAGAATGCGCGCCTGCTCGAAGGCGTTCTCGAGGATTTCGGCGTCAAGGGCGAGATCATCAACGTGCGCCCCGGCCCGGTCGTGACGCTCTATGAGCTGGAGCCCGCGCCGGGCATCAAGTCTTCGCGCGTCATCGGCCTCGCCGACGACATCGCCCGCTCGATGTCGGCGATCTCCGCCCGCGTCGCCGTCGTTCAGGGCCGCAACGCCATCGGCATCGAACTGCCGAACCAACGCCGCGAAACCGTGTTCCTGCGCGAACTTCTGGGTTCGGAAGACTTCGAGAAGACCAAGCACAGGCTCGCCATCGCGCTCGGCAAGACCATCGGCGGCGAGCCGATCATCGTTGATCTCGCCCGCATGCCGCATCTGCTCGTCGCGGGCACCACGGGATCGGGCAAATCGGTCGCCATCAACACCATGATTCTGTCGCTGCTCTACCGGCTGAAGCCGGCCGAGTGCCGCCTCATCATGGTCGATCCCAAGATGCTTGAGCTCTCGGTCTATGACGGCATTCCGCATCTGCTGACGCCGGTCGTCACCGACCCCAAGAAGGCGGTGGTCGCGCTGAAATGGGCGGTACGCGAAATGGAGGACCGCTATAAGAAAATGTCGAAGCTTGGCGTGCGCAACATCGAAGGTTTCAACGCACGGGTGGCGGAAGCCGCGGCGAAGGGCGAGACGCTGATGCGCACGGTGCAGACCGGCTACGACCGCGACACCGGCGAGGCCGTCTACGAGCACGAGCCGATGGATCTGTCGCCGCTGCCCTTCATCGTCGTCATCGTCGATGAGATGGCCGATCTCATGATGGTCGCCGGCAAGGATATAGAAGGCGCCATCCAGCGCCTCGCCCAGATGGCGCGCGCGGCCGGCATCCATCTCATCATGGCGACGCAGCGCCCCTCGGTCGACGTCATCACCGGCACCATCAAGGCGAATTTCCCGACGCGCATTTCTTTCCAGGTCACCTCGAAAATCGACAGCCGTACTATTCTCGGCGAGCAGGGTGCAGAGCAGCTGCTGGGGCAGGGCGACATGCTCTATATGGCCGGCGGCGGGCGCATTTCGCGCGTGCACGGTCCCTTCGTCGCCGACGGCGAGGTCGAGAAAGTGGTGGCGCATCTCAAAACCCAGGGCCAGCCCGAATATCTCGAAGCGATCACCTCGGAGGATGAACTTGGCGACGCCGACGAGGGCGACGGCGCCGCGCCGGGCAGCATGGACGCCGAGGAATCCGGCGATCTCTACGACCGCGCCGTCGCCATCGTGCTGCGCGATCGCAAATGCTCGACGAGCTACATCCAGCGCCGCCTTTCGGTCGGCTACAACAAGGCCGCGTCGCTGGTCGAGCGCATGGAGCAGGAGGGCGTCGTCGGCGCGCCCAATCATTCCGGCAAGCGCGCCATCCTTGTCGGCGGCGGCGTCGACCGCGGCGCCTTCGACCTCGCCGCCGAGGGGTGAGCGGTTGCGTCCCGCCAGCCGCGGGGCGGGCGTTGGAATTAAAAAATGCGCTTCGTGCGGGGGTTGCCGAAAACGCGCCTGTCGTCTCTTGCAGTTTGACCGCTGATTTCAAACGTAGATAGAACGGACTGCCGTAAATTATCCGCGTCCCGCAGGGTCGGCGGCGCTGGAGGGCAACGCTTTGGAAGATAGGGTGAAATCAAGCGGCGGCATGTATGTAGTGAAGTTTTCACTTTTATACGCGGCCTTTGTTCTTGGCGTATTCATTCTGCTGCACGCCGATTGGGCGAACGATTACGACCAATATCTCGCGCTCTCCGCGTGGACGACGGCCCCCGTCAGCGTCAATGGCGAATTCGTCACAATTCAGGAACCCTTCGCCAGCCGCGTCCTTGGGCCGCTTCTCGTTCACTGGCTCAGCGGCCGTTCGGGATGGCCGCGCGAACGGGTCTTCGAGTTCCTCGACCTCGCCGTCTGGTTGAGCCTCGGTCCGATCATCGGACGCTATCTGTGGGGGCAGGGCGTTGCATTCGCGGACGCCGCAATCGTTGCGACGCTACCCTATCCGGCGATCGCGGCGACCCGCTACATCATCCCGGACGCGCTGTCGGCCGCCCTTCTTCTCCTCGTCGTGCTCGGCCTTGAAAGAGGCAAGCTTGTGGTTCCTGCGCTTGCCACCGCTTTGCAAATGCTCGCGCGCAACACGTCGCTGCTCACGATCATCGTATGGCTCGCCGCGCGGCGCGATAAAATTGGCTTGGCGCGAGCCGGCGCCATTCTCGCAGCGGCCGCGGCGGGATTGATCTGTTTGAAGTTCGTTCGGGTGTCGCAGGCCGACAACATGCACCAGATGAATTCATTCGTCTATTTGCTGCTAAAGATACCGGTCAATTATTTCCGCAACACATTTTCAATCGATTTCGTCACTGGCAACGCGAAGTTCGACTGCCACAACCCATTCGTGACGTTTGATCTTTCAAGGCTGCATTTCCTTGGGACCATAAAACAACTGGGACTCTGCAAACCCGACCTCGTCAGGACGGCCTTGACGGCGGCGACGATGCTGTTCGCCCTTGGCGTCTTTCCGTTTATCGCATTGGCGAAGGCGCGGTCCCGCCTGATCCATGGCGGCGACATGAAATCCGAACTTCGCTTGCACGGCCCGGAATGGAGTTTCCTCCTGTTTTTCTTTCTAATCCCGGGACTTGGAACGGCCGTGCCGCGACTGGCGATGGATGCTTTCGTCCTCTTGATTCCTGTCGCGCCGCTCATCCTGACTCCAGATACGGACCAGACGCGGCGGTTTGTTCCGTATTTTGCCTATAATATGATTGGCGTCGTCGTGATGGGGTTTTGCGAAACTCTGTGGTGACCGGGGCCTCGCTTGAAAACGGCGCGCCCGCAAATACGATGTGGCGCGTCTTGTAGGGCGAGTCGAAGTTGAATTGAAATTCGATCGAGAGCATAGACGCGAGACCAAGCGCTATGTGGCGAATAGGCTGGATTTCTGGTTAAATCGACTTCTGGACGCCTCGTTCAACTCGTCGCAATCCCACCATAAACACGCTGTTCCTCGCTGGCGTCTGGCGCTGGTCGGACAGCAATTCGCGGGCGTCCGGTTCGCCGCGCGCGTCTATCTGACCGTCAACCAGTTCTGGGCGGTTATTTTCAGGTCGCAGAAGCTGCGCGGCCGGCGTCGAGCGCCTGCGTCAGATCGCCGATGAGATCGCCCTCATCCTCGAGGCCGATCGAAAGCCGCAGCAGATTGTCGCTGATCCCGGCGGCGGCGCGGGCTTCGGCGCTCATGGTCGAATGGGTCATGCTGGCCGGATGCGCGATCAGGCTTTCGACGCCGCCAAGCAACTCGGCCAGAGTGAAAATCCGGGCGGCCTCGACAAGGCGGCGCACGGCGATAACGCCGCCGGCGATTTCGAAGCTCAGCATGGCGCCGAAGCCGCTTTGCTGCGCTTTGGCGACGACATGGGAGGGGTGCGAGGGCAGGCCCGGATAATGGACGGCCTCGACCAATGGATGCTGCTGCAGGAACAGCGCGATCGCGCCCGCTGTCTTCTGCTGGCGCTCGATGCGCGGAAACAGCGTCCTGAGGCCGCGCAGCGTCAGATAGGCGTCGAAGGCGGACCCCGTGACGCCGGTGATATTGGCCCAATCCTTCATCGCCTCGACGTCGCTTGCCTCTGCCGAGATTACGGCGCCGCCGACCACGTCGGAATGGCCGTTGAGGAATTTGGTCATCGAATGAACGACGTGGTCGGCGCCGAGCGCGATCGGCCGCTGCAGGGCCGGCGACAGGAAGGTGTTGTCGACGGCGACCTTGGCGCCGGCCGCTTTGGCGCGCGCGCAAAGCGCGCGAATGTCGACGACCCGCATCATCGGGTTGCTCGGCGTTTCGATTATGACGAGTTTCGGCCGCCGGCCGAGCGCGGCGGCGACCGCCGCGTCGTCGCCGAAGTCTATGAACTCGGCCCCGAAATGCCCCTGGCCGGCGTGCGCGCTAAGTAGCCTCTGGACCCCGCTGTAGCAGTCAAAAGGCGCGACGACGAGATCGTCCGGCCGCAGCGGCGCCAGCACGAGATTGACGGCAGCCATGCCGCTCGCCAGCGTCACGGCGCCGGCGCCGCCCTCAAGCTTCGCCAGCGTGTCGGCGAGAATATCGCGCGTCGGATTGCTGGTCCGCGTATATTCATGCGCGCCCGGCCGCTCGAAGCCTTTGAAGGCGAAGGTGCTGGTGAGATAGATCGGCGGCGCGACCGCGCCAAAGGCGAGATCCTGCGCGACGCCGTTCGCGGCGGCAATGGTTTGAGGCGCCTTCTGGTCCGCCATCGATGCGATTCTTCTGCTTGTCTTCTGCCTGAAGTTCAAGATGGCCAAATCCGGCTTGGCTTGCGCCGCCGCCTTATAGAACAGGCTCGGCGGCGGCGGCGCAAGCGGCCGATCGTGTCGACTTCGCGCGAAAACATGTATAGTGCCGACGGTTTCCGATCTCCGGCGCCGCCGCCGCTTGCGTCATTGACGTCATGGATGGAAAGTGGTTGCGCTCAGGGAAAGCACGCCTCGATTCGCAAGGGAAGCAGCGGCGCTGACGCTCGCTTCCGATAGCCACGCCGGCGCCACACCCTTCGTCTATCCTCGCAGCTAACCCTTGCAGTGCGCGATCTTCGCGGCGCGGGCTTCCAGGAAGGTTTTATGACTCGGACGGCTGGATTTCTTTTCGCCCTCATTCTCGTCCTCTGCGGCCTCGCGCCGGCGGCGGCGCTGCGCGCCGAGCCGTCGCCCGTCAGCCCGGCTCCTGTAGTCGGCTCGCCCATCAGTCCGAAGCCGCCGAAAACAGGCGCCGCGCCCGCGCAAAAGCCCTTCGTGCCGCTCGACCCGGCCGTCGCCATTGATAAGGCCAATGAATATTTCAACGCGGCGACGACAATGGTCGGCGATTTCGTCCAGATCGGCCCGGACGGGAAACGTTCGGAGGGCAAAATCTACGTGCAGCGGCCGGGAAAATTGCGTTTCGAATACGCCCAGCCCGCGACGCTGGAGATCGTCGCCGACGGCCTCTCCGTCGCCGTGCATGACCGCAAGACGGAGACCAAGGATGTCTATTTCATCAGCCAGACGCCGCTGAAATTTCTTCTCAAGGACCACATCGACCTCAATCGCGACGTCAAAGTCGTCGACGTCGCGAGCGATCCGGCGGCGGTCACGATTCAGGTCGAGGACAATTCGACGTTCGGCGGCACGTCGGAGATCAAGCTGGTCTTCGACCCGGCCAAGTTCACCCTGAAGCAGTGGCAAGTCACCGACCCCCAAGGTTACGAAACAGTAATCTCACTGTTCAATATCGACCTCACCAAGAAACCCGACCCCAACATTTTCCAGCTGACGCAGGAGAGGCTGCCGAACACAAATAATTGAGTCGGACGCCACAGGCTTGAATCGCGACGAAGCCCTCTTAACTAGGCGTCTATGTGAGCGATTTGGCCGATGGGTCGAGACCCCCCGCCTGACCCGTTTCGGCATTTGCCGGCCCCCCTCCTGGCAAAGCTTCGCTCCTAGGGCGCCCGGTGCGAGTCGGGCGCCCTTTTTTTGCCCGATCCGATATGACGAATCCTGTGGGCGGGGTCTCCATCGCGGTTGCAGCGTTGGCGCAGGCGTGGTCAATCGCGGGCGGAGCCCGCAATGCGCCTGACGATCGCCACCTGGAACATCAATTCGGTCCGCCTTCGCATCAATCTCGTCGCGCGCTTCGCCGCCGAATGGGCGCCCGACGTCATCTGCCTGCAGGAGACGAAGTGCCGCGACAGCGAGTTCCCGCTGTCAAGCTTTCACAAGCTTGGTTACCCTTACGTCGCGATCAATGGCCAGAAGGGCTATCATGGCGTCGCCATCGCCTCGAAGCTGCCGCTGAGCGAGGTCGACCGCCGCGGCTTTTGCGAAAAAGGCGATGCGCGACATCTCGCCGCGACCGTGACGCCGGCGCCGGGCCGCCTGCCTGTCAGGCTGCATAATTTCTACGTGCCGGCGGGCGGCGACGAGCCGGATCCCCTGATCAATCCCAAATTCGCGCACAAGTTGGCGTTTCTCGACGAAATGACCGCCTGGATGGGGGCCGAGACCATCGGCGCGCGCGACGCCATCATCGTCGGCGATCTCAACATCGCGCCGCTGGAGACCGACGTCTGGAGCCACAAGGCCTTGCTCCGCGTGGTCAGCCATACGCCGATCGAGGTCGAGAAGCTTGGCCTTGCGCTGGCGGCGGGACCATGGGTCGATGCGATGCGGCGCTATGTCCCGGCCGAGGAGAAACTCTACACTTGGTGGAGCTATCGCGCGCGCGACTGGATCCTGTCGAACCGGGGCCGGCGTCTCGACCATGTCTGGGTCAGCGAAAGCCTCGCGCCGCGCCTCGGCGGCATGAAGGTCGTCGCCGAGAGCCGCGGCTGGGAGCGCCCCTCCGACCACGCCCCGGTGCTGGTCCACCTCGAGGTGTGAGCGCCGCGGCGCGGATCATTCGCTCTCCGCCAGTCCCTGCTGCGCGGATGCGCCGTTTCCGCTCCAGGCGGCTTCGAGTTCGGCGGTGAACGCGCCGAGCCGCGCCGCCAGCGACCGCCGCAGCCGTTCGGCGCCGGCCGGATCCTCGCTGAGAACGCGGCGGAACAGCTGCTGCGAGATACGCAGAACGCTCGAAGGTTCGCGCGCGATCGCCGTCGCCGGCCGGTTCGTCCGCGTCAGCAGGGCGATCTCGCCGATCAGCGTCGGCGGCCGCGCGATCCGCGTCGCCGAGGCGCCGCGATCCGACGCATCGAGCGCGATCGAGCCGGACAGCACGACGAAGCCGCCGCTCGAAGGCTCGTCGCGGCGAAACAGAACGTCGCCCGCGCGCAGAACGCGCGTCTCTGCCGAAAAGGCGAGCAGGCGCAGGGCTTCGGGCGTCAGCGCCGCAAAGATGGCGTTGCGCAAAAGCGCGGCGACATCGTCCTCGAGAGCCATGGCGGGGCTGTCTTTCCCGGAGCGGCTAGGGCAGGAGCTTGTAGCCGCCCGCCTCGGTGACGAGAAGCTGCGCCTTGGCCGGATCGCGCTCGATCTTCTGCCGCAGCCGGTAAATATGCGTCTCAAGCGTATGCGTGGTGACGTTGGAATTATAGCCCCACACTTCGCGCAGCAGCACTTCGCGGACGACGACGGCCTGTCCGGCGCGATAGAGAAAGCGCAGGATAGCCGTCTCCTTCTCGGTCAGCCGCAGCTTTTCGCCCTTCTCGTTGATGAGCAGCTTCGCGCCCGGCTGAAAAGTGTACGGCCCGATGCGGAATAGCGCCTCCTCATTGGTCTCGTGCTGGCGCAGATGCGCGCGCATGCGCGCCAGCAGCACGGCGAAGCGGAACGGCTTCGTCACATAGTCGTTGGCGCCGGCGTCGAGACCCTGGACAGTGTCCCAGTCGCTGTCCTGGCCGGTCAGCATGATGATAGGGTTTTTGAAGCCTTCCTCGCGCATCCGCTTGACCGCCTCGCGCCCGTCCATATCGGGAAGGCCGACATCCATGATGACGAGGTCGGGGGTCTCGCTGCGCGAGGCGCTGAGCGCGCCCTCGCCCGAATCGGCGTGGACGGCGGAGAATTCTTCATGCAGCGAGAGCTGCTCCGCGAGAGCGGCGCGCAGCTCCGCGTCGTCGTCGGCGATCAAGATTTTCAGAACTTGTGTCATAGACTTGTCCTTGCTTGATCCTGCATCGCCCGCATAAGTTTTTGCATTCGCCAAACTATCCTGATTATCGGCGCGCGACCGCCATCGCGCCGGGGTTCACGCTCAAGATCTAATCTACGCGCTCGCGCTTTTTAAGGCGGGGTCGCGGTCCTGCGGCAACCATCGCACAGCAAAAGCATAAACTTCTATGAAATATGTTGCAAAAGACTTGAGAAACACGCAGCGGCCGAAGCTAAAGCCAGAGCGCAGGCATAGTATCGCGCGCCTCGTCGTCACCCGCGTTCCGGGCTCGGATCGCGCTGCCGGAAGGCTGCAGGCCGGCCAGCTCGCGCTGCGCTGCGCGATCGGCGCCGCCGGCGTCCGGCGCGACAAGCGGGAAGGCGATCACGCCAGCCCGGCCGGGAGCTGGCGCCTCCTGTCGGGCTTCTACCGGCCGGAAAAAGCATTGCCGAAGTCGCTGCGACTGCCAATGCGGCCGCTGCGCAAAAACATGGGCTGGTGCGACGATTCCGCCAGTCCGCTCTATAACCGGCTGGTCGAGACGCCGTTTCGGCCTTCGCATGAGACGATGTGGCGCAAAGACCATCTCTACGACATCGTGATCGTGCTCGACTACAATATTTTGCCGCGCCGCAAGCAGCGCGGCAGCGCCATTTTCATCCATTGTGCGCGGGAAGAATTTAGCGCGCACGAGAGTTTTGCGCGCGATGGACTTGCGCCGACCGAGGGCTGCGTCGCGCTTCGTTACGACGATTTGCGCCGGCTTTTGCCGCGCCTCAGCACGCGCACCTTATTGACGATCAAGTAAAAAACGCCGCGGCAGGCTAGCCCACTGCTGGCGGCCGCGCGCCGAAAATGGCGCTGCCGACGCGGACATGCGTCGCGCCCAATTGAATGGCGAGCTCGAAATCGGCGCTCATGCCCATCGAAAGCTCTTTTAGCCCGTTGCGGGCGGCGATCTGGTTCAGCAGGGCGAAATGCGGCGAGGCCTGTTCGTCGACCGGCGGAATGCACATGAGACCTGCGATTTCGAGGCCGAATTCGGCGCCGCAACGCGCGATAAAGGCGTCGGCCTCGGCGGGAAAGACGCCGGCCTTTTGCGGTTCCGCCCCGGTGTTGACCTGGACATAAAGCTTCGGGCGATGACCGGTCTTTTCGATTTCGACGCCGAGCGCGCGGGCGATCTTGTCGCGATCGACCGTTTCGATGACGTCGAACAGCGAAACCGCCTCATGCGCCTTGTTCGATTGCAGCGGACCGATGAGGTGAAGCTCGACGCCGGGAAAGGCCGCGCGCAGGGCCGGCCATTTCTCCATCGCCTCCTGCACGCGGTTCTCGCCGAAAATGCGTTGTCCCGCCTGCAGCACGGGCTCGACCTCGGCGGCGGGAAAGGTTTTCGAGACGCAGACAAGCGAAATGTCCTCAGGTCTGCGGCCGGCGTCCCGCGCGGCGCGCGCGATCGCCTCGCGAACCGCCTGCAGGCGCTCGGGCGCGGTTGCGGAATTTTTCACGCTTTGATGCAATGCTGTTACCTTCCATTCACACAAAAGCAGCGTATTTGACAGAATGAGGACGGGGCCTGACAGCGCCGAACCAATGGCGCGGCCGGCCTTCGGATTGACCCTTCCGGGCAAATAATGCTGTGTGACCGCAACCCTGGCTTTTCTCAATATTGGCGATCGGCGACCCGACATTATGGACTTCGAGCGTTATAACGCCCGCGAAACGGAACCCAAATGGCGCGGCATTTGGGATGAATCGGCGACCTTCCGCACCGATAACGACGATCCGCGCCCAAAATACTATGTGCTCGAGATGTTTCCCTATCCTTCGGGACGCATCCACATGGGGCATGTGCGCAATTATACGATGGGCGACGTCATCGCGCGTTACAAGCGCGCGCAGGGTTTTAGCGTGCTGCATCCGATGGGATGGGACGCCTTTGGCCTGCCGGCCGAAAACGCGGCGATGCAGAACAGGACCAGCCCCGCGGCCTGGACCTATCAGAACATCGCCAGCATGCGCGCGCAGCTTCAGTCGATGGGGTTTTCGCTCGACTGGTCGCGCGAGATCGCGACCTGCGATCCGGCCTATTACAGGCATCAGCAGAAGCTGTTTCTCGATTTTCTGGCGGCCGGCCTGGTCGACCGCAAGCGCTCGAAAGTCAATTGGGATCCGGTCGATCAGACCGTGCTCGCCAATGAGCAGGTGATCGACGGGCGCGGCTGGCGCTCCGGCGCCTTCGTCGAGCAGCGCGAGCTGACGCAATGGTTTTTGAAGATCAGCGCCTTCGCCGAGGATCTGCTGCAATCGCTCGATTCGCTGAAGCGCTGGCCGGAAAAAGTCCGGCTGATGCAGGCGAACTGGATCGGCCGCTCCGAGGGCCTGATCGTGCGCTTCGAGCTTGAGCCGACCTTGAGCCTTTCCGAGAGCGAGATCGAGGTCTATACGACGCGGCCTGATACGCTGTTCGGCGCGCGCTTCGTCGCGCTTGCGCCGGACCATCCGCTCGCCGCCGATTGCGCGAAGGCGGACCCGGCGCTCGCCGCCTTCATCGCCGAGTGCCGGCAAAGAGGCACTTCGCTGGCGGCCATCGAGACGGCGGAAAAGAAGGGCTACGACACTGGCCTCAAGGTCCGCCACCCCTTCGATGAGACCTGGCTGTTGCCGGTTTATGTCGCCAATTTCGTGCTGATGGATTATGGGACCGGCGCCATTTTCGGCTGCCCGGCGCATGACCAGCGCGACCTCGATTTCTCCAACGCCTATGGTCTTGGCAATACGCCGGTAATCTGCCCGCCCGGCGTTGATCCGGAAGAGTTCAAAATCTCAACGGTCGCCTATGACGGCGACGGAATGCTCATCAATTCGCGCTTTCTCGACGGCTTGACCGTCGAGGCGGCGCAGGAAGAGGTGGCGCGGCGGCTCGAGGCGCGCTCGATCGGCAACAGGCCGCAGGCGACGCGCCAGGTCAATTACCGCCTGCGCGACTGGGGCATTTCGCGCCAGCGCTACTGGGGCTGTCCGATCCCGGTCATCCATTGCGCCGAATGCGGCATGGTTCCGGTTCCGGCCGCCGATCTGCCGGTCGAACTGCCGGCCGACGTCGATTTCGACGCGCCGGGCAATCCGCTCGACCGCCATCCGACCTGGAAGCATGTCAAATGTCCGGCCTGCGGCGGGCCGGCGCTGCGCGAAACCGACACGATGGACACTTTCGTCGATTCGTCGTGGTATTTCGCGCGCTTCACCGACCCCTGGAACGAAGCCGCGCCGACGAGCCCGCGGGCCGTCGAAAAATGGCTGCCGGTCGACCAATATATCGGCGGCATCGAACATGCGATCCTGCATCTGCTTTACGCCCGCTTCTTCACGCGGGCGATGCAGGCCACCGGCCATGTCGGGCCGCTGAAGGAGCCCTTCGCCGGGCTCTTCACCCAAGGCATGGTGGTGCATGAGACCTACCGCGACGGGCCAAGCGGCGACTGGCTCTCGCCGGCGGACGTCGAGGTGAGAACTGATGCGGACGGAAAGCGACGAGCCTTCCGTCTCGACGCCAGCTCGGGCTCCTTTGCATCTACGGGAAGCGATGCCGACCTCCAAATCGGACGCGGTGGAAGTGAGCGAGCCGAAGAGGTCAATATCGGCCCGATCGAGAAAATGTCGAAGTCGAAGCGCAACACGGTCGATCCCGACGAGATCATCTCGACCTTCGGCGCCGATACGGCGCGCTGGTTCGTGCTCTCCGATTCTCCGCCCGAACGCGACGTGATCTGGACGGAGGAGGGCGTTCAGGGCGCCGGCAAATTCGTGCAGCGCCTGTGGCGCCTCGTCGGCGAACTGATCTTTCTCGGCGGTGCGGGCGGCCAATCGCCGCCGGCCGAGTTCTCGGCGCAGGCGCTCGCCATCCGCCGCGCGGTTCACGGCGCCCTCCTCAAGGTCGAGGAGGATATCGAGCGCCTGCGCTTCAACCGCGCCATCGCGCAGGTGCATGATCTGGCCAACAAGCTTGGCGCGGCGGTCGGCGCGGTGGAGAGCGCGGAGGTCGCGCCGGATTTGCGCCACGCCTTTCGCGAGGCGGCGGAAATCCTCGTTTTGCTGTTCGCCCCGATGATGCCGCATCTTGCTGAAGAATGCTGGTCGCGGCTTGGCCAGAAAGGCCTCGTTTCCGAGGCGTCCTGGCCCGTCGCCGACCGGGCGCTCGTTCGCGAGGACACGATCGAGCTGCCGGTGCAGGTCAATGGCAAAAAACGCGGCGACCTCGTCATCGACCGCGCCGCCGATGCGGCGGCGATCGAGGCGGCCGCGTTGGGACTTGAGGCGGTGCAGCGCGCTCTCGAAGGGCGCCCCGTCAAGAAGATCATCATCGTTCCGCAAAGGATCGTGAATGTCGTCGCCTGAACCCTCGCGCCGCCGCGGCTTGCCGAAAGCCGCCGTTCTCGCCCTTTGCGCGCTGATCAGCCTGCCGCTCGCCGGCTGCCTTCAGCCGCTTTACGGCTCGCTGTCGAGCGGCGGCGACGTCGCCGGCCAGTTGCAGACGATCAAGATCGCGCCGATCAGTGACCGGCTCGGGCATTATCTTGAAAATGAGCTGATCTTCGGCCTCAACGGCACGGGCGCGCCGGTCGATCCGAAGTTTCTGCTCAAGATCAGCTTGAGCGAAAGCGTACAGACCCCGTTGATAGACACGGTGACCGGCTATCCGACCTCCGGGACCGTCGTCGTCACGGCGACCTACACGCTGACCCCCTTGCAGGGAATCGACCCATTCACAAAGGGAACCGCGACGGTCGTCGCGAGCTACGACCGGACCTCGCAGCGGTACGCCAATGTCCGCGCCTCGCGCGACGCCGAAATCCGCGACGCCCGGCTCCTCGCCGAACAAATTCGCACCAATATCGCAGCCGCTTTCGCCGCAAAAGGATAGCGTGCGGTGGTTGCGGGATGATAGCGAATTGCATCAATCCGAAATCACCAACGCGATCGATTGCGGAAGTTTAGAGGAATGCCGCTCCGTCCGGAAATCGTCCGGCCGGTGCACGCCGAAAGGATGCGAAAGAATTGGTCGCGGTCAGAAATCACGAGGCGGACAGATTTCTCGCGCGCCCTGCGCCCGACATCTATCTCTATCTCGTCTTCGGCCCCGATCTTGGCCTCGTCGCCGAGCGCGCGCGGGCGATTGTTCGCAGCGCCGTCGACGATCCGAAGGATCCGTTCCAGCTTTTGCGCATCGGCGGCGATGATCTCGCCGCCGACCCGCTGCGCCTCGCCGACGAGGCCAACACGATCGGCCTCTTTGGCGGACGCCGCGCCATCTGGATCGAGGCGCAGGGCAAGGCCTTCATCAGCGCGCTCGAGAACGTCATCGCCGCGCCGCCGCGCGATTGCACCATCATCGTCGAGGCCGGCGCGCTGAAAAAAGACGCGCCGCTGCGCCGCCTCATCGAGCGCGAGAAGAACGCAGCCGCGATCGAGTGCTATCCGGATTCCGCGCAGGACATCGCCCGCCTCATCGACGCCGAGGCCGGCAGCGCTGACATCGGCATCTCGCCGGAGGCGAGATCGCTGCTTGTCTCGCTTCTTGGCCAGGACCGGCTGGCGACGCGCGCCGAGCTGTCGAAGCTTTTTCTCTACGCCCATGGCGCCGCTGAAATCGAGGTCGAGCATATCGAAGCAATCGTGTCGGACGCTTCGAGCCTCGTGCTCGACCACGCGGTTGACGCCGCTTTCGACGGCGATTTCGCGGCGCTCGAAGCCGGCGCGCGGCGCGCCCTGAGGCAGGCCGCCGACGCCGGCCTGCTGCTTGGCGCGGCGCTCCGGCACGCCCTGGCGCTGCGCCGCGCCCGGATCGACGTCGACGCCGGGATGGCGCCGCGGGCCCCTTTTGGCGGCGGACCCCGGCGCGCCCAGATCTTCGAGGCGCATCTGCGCGCCTGGACTCTCGCGCGGCTCACCCGCGCCGTCGAAATTCTGGCGGAGGCGATAGACAATTTGCGGCGTGAGCCCAAACTCGCCGAGGCGATCGCCTTGCGCGCGCTCTGGCGCATCGGATCGTCCGCGCGCGCAAAATCGGGCCGCTAATCCCGTGCGCGGCCAACGCCTTCGCGCAGGCGTAGAGCAGCCCAGCTTGCGTTGTTTCGCCGCTCAACGGCGCCATTCGCTAAGGCCAGGGTTGCGCCGCAAAATATCCTATGTTAGCAACCCTTTCGCTGCAGCGCGCAGCGGATTTTTCGCTGCCCTCGCAGCTTCTATTCTCGGTCTCCCGTCTTTAAGGTCTGTTCGCGTCCCTCGCGCCTGAAAGCGCGGACAGGCCGGGTTATTTGAACGGTTGGGGTATCGTTTGGCGAAGCAAGAAACCCTCGTTTCCGGTATGTCGGGCCGTTACGCACAGGCCCTGTTCGGGCTGGCGCAGGAAACGCACACGACCGATGAAGTCGCCGCCGACCTCGCGACATTCGCCCGGCTGATCGCCGAGAGCGAAGATCTGAAAGATTTCGTACGCAGCCCGCTGTTCTCCGCGGAGCAGCAGGTCGCCGCGCTCGGCGCGCTGCTCGACCGCGCTGGAATTGCCGGAACGACCGCCAAATTCCTAAAGCTCGTGGCGACGAAGCGCCGGCTCTTCGCGGTCTCCGACATGATCCGCGATTTCAATGTCCTTTACGATCGCGCGAGAGGCCTCAGCCGCGCCGCCGTCACCGTCGCCGAGCCGCTGAAGGAAGAGCATGTCGAAGCGCTGAAGAGCGGCGCTCGCCTCGATCGCCGGCAGCGATAGCGTCGAGGTCGACGTCAAGGTCGATCCCTCGATCATCGGCGGCCTCGATCGTCCAGCTCGGCTCGCGCATGGTCGACAACTCGCTCAAGACCAAACTCAATTCGATCCGCACACGCATGAAAGAGGTCGGCTGATGGATATCCGCGCCGCAGAGATTTCCGACGATCCTCAAGAAAGAGATCGCCAATTTCGGCAATGAAGCCTCAGGTCACCGAAGTCGGCCAGGTTCTGTCCGTCGGCGACGGCATCGCCCGCGTCTATGGCCTCGACAATGTCGCAGGCCGGCGAAATGGTCGAATTCGAGAACGGCGTGCGCGGCATGGCGCTGAACCTCGAGGTCGACAATGTCGGCGTCGTGATTTTCGGCTCCGACCGCGACATCAAGGAAGGCCAGACGGTCAAGCGCACCGGCGCCATCGTCGACGTGCCCGTCGGCAAGGAGCTGCTCGGCCGCGTCGTCGACGCGCTCGGCAATCCGATCGACGGCAAGGGCCCGATCAATGCGACACGGCGCGCCCGCGTCGACGTCAAGGCGCCCGGCATCATTCCGCGCAAATCCGTGCATGAGCCGATGGCGACCGGCCTCAAGGCCATCGACGCGCTGATCCCGATCGGCCGCGGCCAGCGCGAACTGATCATCGGCGACCGCCAGACCGGCAAGACGGCGGTCGCGCTCGATGCCATCCTCAACCAGAAATCGATCAATCAGGGCACCGACGAAAGCGCCAAGCTCTATTGCGTCTATGTCGCCGATCGGCCAGAAGCGCTCGACCGTCGCGCAATTCGTGAAGGTGCTCGAAGAGCACGGCGCGCTCGAATATTCGATCGTCGTCGCCGCGACGGCCTCCGATCCCGCGCCGATGCAGTTCCTCGCGCCCTTCTCCGGCTGCGCCATGGGCGAATATTTCCGCGACAACGGGATGCACGCCCTGATCGTCTATGACGATCTTTCCAAACAGGCCGTCGCCTATCGCCAGATGTCGCTGCTGCTGCGCCGCCCGCCGGGCCGCGAAGCCTATCCGGGCGACGTCTTCTATCCTGCATTCGCGCCTGCTTGAGCGCGCCGCGAAACTCAGCGACGAAAACGGCGCCGGCTCGCTGACCGCGCTGCCGATCATCGAGACGCAGGCGAACGACGTCTCGGCCTATATTCCGACCAACGTCATCTCGATCACCGACGGCCAGATCTTCCTCGAAACCGATCTGTTCTATCCAGGGCATCCGGCCGGCCGTGAACGTCGGCCTGTCGGTGTCGCGCGTCGGCTCCGCCGGCGCAGACCAAGGCGATGAAAAAGGTCGCCGGCAAGATCAAGGGCGAACTCGCGCAATATCGCGAAATGGCCGCCTTCGCGCAGTTCGGCTCCGATCTCGACGCGACGACGCAGCGGCTGCTCGCGCGCGGGGCGCGCCTCACCGAGCTCCTGAAGCAGGCGCAGTTCGCGCCGCTCAAGATCGAGGAGCAGGTCTGTCGTGATTTACGCCGGCGTCAACGGCTATCTCGACGCCCTGCCGGTCAATCGCGTGCGCGCTTTCGAGGACGGACTGCTCGCCCTGGTGCGCAAGACCCACGCCGGGCTGCTCGAGACGATCCGCGATTCGAAAGATCTTTCCGATGCTTCGGCGAATGAACTGAAGTCGATCGTCGAGACCTACGCCAAAAACTTCGCCTGACGGCGACCCTGGTAGATAACGAAGCGGATCGTCCATGCCCTCGTTGAAGGACCTGCGCAACCGGATCGCCTCCGTCAAGGCGACGCAGAAGATCACCAAGGCCATGCAGATGGTCGCGGCGGCGAAACTGCGCCGCGCGCAGACGGCGGCCGAGGCGGCGCGGCCTTACGCGGAGCAGATGGCGCAGGTGCTGGCGGCGGTCGCCGCCTCGAGCCGACCCGACGGCGCCGCAGCTGCTCGCCGGCACCGGCCGCGACGCGGTGCAGCTGCTCGTCGTCTGCACCGCCGAACGCGGTCTTTGCGGCGGCTTCAACGCGTCGATCGCGCGGCTTGCGCGCGAGCGGGCCCTCGCGCTGATCGGCGAGGGCAAGACGGTCAAGATCATCTGCGTCGGCAAGAAGGGCCACGACATCCTGCGCCGCCAGTTTGCGCGGGAGATCATCGAATTCATCGACCTTCGCAGCGTCAAGCAGCTTGGCTTCGACAACGCCGACGCGATCGGCCGCAAGATCGTCGCGCTCTTCGAGGCCGGCGAGTTCGATGTCTGCACGTTGTTCTTCGCGCGCTTCAGTTCGGTCATTTCGCAGATCCCGACGGCGCTGCAGCTCATTCCGCTCAGCGTCGGTGGCGAGGGCGAGGCCGCCGCGCCGCAGGCGTCCTACGACTACGAGCCGGACGAAGACGAAGTCCTCGCCAATATCCTGCCGCGCAATGTGTCGATGCAGATTTTGCGCGCGCTGCTCGAAAACGCCGCCTCCGAACAGGGCGCGCGCATGAGCGCGATGGACAGCGCCTCCCGCAACGCCGGCGAAATGATCAAGAAGCAGACGATGCAATATAACCGCTCGCGTCAGGCGATGATCACCAAGGAGCTGATCGAGATCATCTCCGGGGCCGAAGCGCTTTGAGCCAGGGACAGCAAGGGAACCAGCATGGCTGACGCCGCAACAAATACGCCAACGGGCCACATCACGCAGGTCATCGGCGCCGTCGTCGACGTGAAGTTCGACGGACGTTCTGCCCGAAATCCTCAATGCGCTGGAGACCGAGAACGGCGGCAACCGGCTGGTGCTCGAAGTCGCCCAGCATCTTGGCGAAAATTCGGTGCGCTGCATCGCCATGGACGTCTCCGAGGGCCTGACGCGCGGGCAGGCGGTGCGCGACACGGGCGCGCCGATCATGGTTCCGGTCGGCGAGGGCACGCTCGGCCGCATCATGAATGTGATCGGCGAGTCGGTCGATGAGGCCGGCCCCATCAAGGCGACCGACTATCGCGCCATCCATCAGCCGGCGCCGAGCTATGCCGAACAAGCGACGGAGGCGCAAATCCTCGTCACCGGCATCAAAGTCGTCGACCTCCTCGCACCCTACGCCAAGGGCGGCAAGATCGGCCTGTTCGGCGGCGCGGGCGTCGGCAAGACCGTGCTGATCATGGAGCTCATCAACAATGTCGCGAAGGCGCATGGCGGCTATTCCGTCTTCGCCGGCGTCGGCGAGCGCACCCGCGAAGGAAACGATCTCTATTACGAGATGATCGAATCCAAGGTGAACCTCAACCCGCGCGAGCACGACGGCTCGGCCGCGGGTTCGAAATGCGCCCTCGTCTACGGCCAGATGAGCGAGCCGCCGGGCGCCCGCGCGCGCGTGGCCCTCACCGGCCTCACCGTCGCCGAAGATTTCCGCGACAAGGGCCAGGACGTTCTGTTCTTCATCGACAATATTTTCCGCTTCACGCAGGCGGGCTCGGAAATGTCTGCGCTGCTCGGGCGCATTCCTTCGGCGGTCGGCTATCAGCCGACGCTGGCGACCGACATGGGCGCCCTGCAGGAGCGCATCACGACGACGACCAAGGGCTCGATCACCTCGGTGCAGGCGATCTATGTGCCGGCGGACGATCTGACCGATCCGGCGCCGGCGACCTCCTTCGCCCATCTCGACGCGACGACGGTGCTGTCGCGCTCGATCGCCGAGAAGGGCATCTATCCGGCCGTCGATCCGCTGGATTCGACCTCGCGCATGCTGTCGCCCCTCGTCGTCGGCGAAGAGCATTATACGGTCGCGCGCCAGGTCCAGCAGCTGCTGCAGCGCTATAAGGGCCTGCAGGACATCATCGCCATCCTCGGCATGGACGAACTGTCGGAAGAAGACAAACTGACCGTCGCCCGCGCCCGCAAGATCGAGCGCTTCCTGTCGCAGCCGTTCCACGTTGCTGAAGTCTTCACCGGCTCGCCCGGCAAGCTCGTCTCGCTCGCCGACACGATCAAGGGCTTCAAGGGCCTCGTCGAAGGCAAATATGATCATTTGCCCGAAGCCGCCTTCTACATGGTCGGCTCGATCGAAGAAGCGGTCGAGAAGGCGCAGAAGCTCGCGGCCGAAGCCGCCTGATCGCGGGTCGGTCGCAAGCGCGCGGGGACATAGCGCCGCGCGGAATTCCGCCGACCGGCGCGCCGGTCGGATCAGCGCAAACGGTTTTGGGGACGCGCCATGGCGGACTTTCATTTCGAACTTGTGTCGCCTGAAAGGCTGGTTTTTTCGGGCGATGTGCAATCCGTCGTCGTGCCCGGAACCGAGGGCCAGTTCACCGTCCTCAAGGACCACGCGCCGATCATGTCGACGCTGAAGCCCGGCGTCGTCGATATCCTGGAATCTTCCACCAGCACGCTGCGCTTTTTCGTGCCCGGCGGCTTCGCCGACGTGGCTCCCGCCGGCCTCACCATTCTCGCCGACCGCGCCATTCCGCTCGCCGAGCTCGACGGAGCGCTGATCGACGCCGACATCGAGACTGCCGAGAGGGACGTCGCCGCCGCCAAGACCGACGAGGCGCGGCGCGTTGCCGTCGAGAAGCGCGATCAGCTGGTCGAGCTTAAAGCCGAGCTCAAGATCTGAGGTCCTTCATGTGGGGCGCAAGGTCACGCGCCATTCTCGGTTTGAGCGGCTGCGACCGGCTTTGCCGCGTTAGACCGGCGCTTTGCGCTCTGCGCCCGCAGAAGATATGCGGGCGCAAAGGTCTTGCGGCATAGTCTATGCCGCTCAGAGTTTATCGGCACACGCTGAAGCTTTGATAGCCGAGAAAACGGCCATACCCGTCAACGACGGGGCGGCTTAGCAAGGCGCAACGGGCGCCGCCGTCAGGGTTCGGGATCCCTTCGTTCTCCTGAATGAGGGTGGTGAAGGAGTCCTTGTCATTGGCGAGGACGCCTCGGCTTGCGGCCGGAACGGGGGCGGCGAAAGCGGGCGCGGCCATGAGAAGGGCGGCGCCGATCAGGGCGATATTGAAGGTTTTCATAGCTCTATCTCCTTGAGGTTTACGCGGCGATCGCTATCGCCTACAACCACGAGATAGACCCTGCCGGAAACGGCCTTGGTGGGGTTTCGCACCAGTCGTCGAAATGATGAGCGAGGAGGCGTCAAGCCTCGAAATTCAGGGTGCCCGAGTCTTCGCCGATCGCACCCATCAGGCGCGGCACATCAAGGAGCGTCATGGCCCCACGTCCGCGCCGCACCAGTCCTTCGCGCTCCATGGCGCTCAGTTCCTTGGTCACCGTTTCGCGCCGCGTGCTGATCCGGCCCGCGAGATCGGCGTGGACCGGCGGCGGCGATATGGTCGCCTCTTTTGGATTGGCGCGATTGCTCTTCGAGAGGCGGAGCAGCTCCATGACGAGACGTTCACGGATGGCGAGCGTTGTGAATTCATTGACCCGGTTTGCCAGCATGCGGACCTGGCCGGTTATGAGCTGCAGCAATTGCAGAGCGACGTCGGCATGGCTTGTCACCGTCTCGAGGAAAACGGCCGCAGACATCTTGGCTATCGTCGTGTCGGTGACGGCCAGAATGCTGGCCGAACGCGTCTGACCATCGATGGCGGCGAGTTCGCCGAAGAACGCGCCGGCGTTAATGTCGCGCAAAATGGTCTCCCGGCCGGAGATCGACCGAATCATAACGCGGGCGACGCCGGTGATCAGGAAAAACACATCCGTGCTTTCATCCTGATAATCGATGATCCACTCCTTGGCGTGGGCGCGCCGCCAGATGCAGCGGGTGTCGAGCCTCTCGATCTCGTTCGCCGTCAAGGATCGAAAGAGCCCGATGCGGGAAAGGGTCTCGTTTTGTCTCGCCATGATCAGGTCGTCGCGGAGCCATTCCAGTCCCGCGGCGCCGAGCAGGACCCGTCCCGCAATTCTACCCATTTTACGGATCACCCGCTGAAGTAATTCACAAAAAAGCTGAAAAGGTGCGGGGCGCGCCTGAAAGGCGCCGGCGCGCCGCTCGCGTCATGAGTTCATTGACGCAAGGGCTCCCGCCGACGCCCGGGTTCGCCACGACGCCGATCTTAGGAGAAAGTCCGTCCGTGGTGACGGTCACCGATCCGGAAGCCCCACCGTCCGCCGTGAAAGCCGAGACCTCCGCGCCAGCCGGACTCGCCGCGCAGCCGGTGGCCGCCGACTGACTGCTGCGCAAGCGGGCGCAGCGAAGCCGCCTTCGTCTCCACGACTTCGCGGGGACGGAACGCAGGCGCTGTCGTCATCTGACCCGGACGAAATGCGGGCGCTTCTTTCGCCGGCGCAGCGGGGCGGAAGGCGGCCGGCGCAGCGGGACGGAGGGCGGCCGGCGCAGCCGGCGCGGGCGCGCTATGAGCGAAACCGCCGCCGCCCATCCCGCCACCGCCACCGCCGCCGCCATGGGCGAATGCGCCGCCGGCGAGGACGAGCGAGGAGCCGAGAATTGCAATTCCGAGAGCGTTCATTTTTGCCAGAGCGTTCATTTTAAATCCCCTTCAATACGCCCGGTCGTTACATGATCGCCGCCGGGGTGAGGTGTGGATAGCTCTCCCAGCCGGAGACCCCGGTGGGATTCCACACCTGGGGATCGGCGATTGATCCGCCGATCCCGGACGCATGCCGGGGCGGGCGATCGCCAGGCGTGAGCGCACATCGTCAGCGCAGCTCTGCGCGTCAGCGGAGGCTCGCGACCAGCGCGTCGAGTTCCCGCTCGGTTCGCAAGGCGATCAGATCGATCTCCTCGGAGACGTTGGAAATCCGGGCGCGGTGGATTTCGCGCGCGGGCATGGCGAAGCCGGCGCGTTCGATCACCTGGCGCGAGAGCACGATCGCGCAGGCGAGCTCTTTCGCCATCCCTTCAAGCCGCGACGCGATATTGCCGACCTCGCCGAGGAATTGCGCCGTCTCGCGGCTCTCCAGACCGCCGACGACGGCGAGGCCGAGATGGCAGCCGGCGCCGAAGCGAAGCGGGAAATCGAAGGCGGCTTCGAATTCGACGCTCAGTTCGGCCAGCGCGCGCCAGAGGTCGCGCAGGGCGAAAATGGCCGCCCGCGCGGCCGCCGGCGCGTCGCGGTCGCCGCCGAAAAAGCACATGACCCCATCGCCGGCGACGCTCGTAACATGGCCGCCGTGGCCCTGGACGGCCTGACAGACCGCGCCGACGTAGCGGTCGATGACGTAAAATGCGTCATAGGGCAGGCGTCCGTCGGCGAGCTTCATCGAATTACGCAGGTCGATGAAGAGCGCCGCGATCTCATGCTCGGTGGAGGCGTCGAGGGCCTCGACGAAGGGCGTCATTTTCAGGCGCCCGGGCGTCAGCAGCGGTATCACGTCGACATCGGCGAGCGGGCGCACCTGGCAGGCGAGGCGAATGTCGGCCGGCGCGGCGATCGTCGCGAGCGTGTTCGCCTCCGCCGCGTTGGGCGGCGGCAGAGCCGCAAGGCCGGCATGGACGCGGATGCGGCAGGTCGAGCAGCGGCCCCGGCCGCCGCACATCGAGGTATGCGGAATGCCGGCGAAGCGGCTGGCCTCGAGGATCGAGAAGCCGCGCGGCGCGAGCGCCCGCCTGCCGTGCGGGTAGTTTATGGTCACGGCGCGAAAACGCCGCTGATGCCACTCGCGCGCGCCATTGAGTGCGAAGACCGCCCCGACAAGGCCGAGGTAGACCAGGATCAATATTTCGCCGATTTTGGACAGAGTCACGGCCTCGGCGGGGCTCTCAAGCTTGAATTTTGCCAGAAAGCCCGGATCGGCCGCCGCGCTGGCGTCGAAATCATGCCCGGCGTCGATGATGCCGCTGATGGCGAGGACGGGAATCAGGGTGGCGAGCACGGCCAGCGTCGGCATCCAGCGCGGATACCAGGGCTTGAAGCGCATCGCGCTGCGCAGGCCGATGCAGCCGTGAATCCACAGCACGAGCAGGAGGAGGAACTGGCGCGGAACGCCGACGAAAGGCGAGAGAAACCAATAGCGGTAGATTAGCCAGGGGTAGCTCAGCGGCAGGCCGAACAGGACATGGCCGAGCCGGACATTGGCGGCGTGGATGATGATCAGCGGCGGAATCGACAGGCCAAGCAGAATTTGCGCGAGTTCGGACGGCGGAATCCAGAGATGGCGGCGGCGAAAGATCGCGTAAAGGCCAAGCCCGCCATGGATGAGCAGGGATCCGTAGAGCAGCGTCTGGCCGACCGGCGTTCGCCACGGCCATAGGAGGACGACGCGGATCGCGTCCATCGCCGGCAGGCGCAGCAGGCCGCAGGCGTGGTTGAGGAAATGCGTCGTCGCGAAAGTGAACAGGATGAGGCCCGTCGCAAGCCGCAGCCTGCGCTCGATCGGCCGACGCCGCCGGCCGATCGCGCCGCCATTGGCGAGCTGCGCCGTCGCTGCTTGCGTCACCGTTCTTTCCCACCGGTCGGCATCGGGTCCGTTTTCCCGCGGGGCCGGAGCCTATCGCGACCCGGCGGCGATCCTATCCGAAAAGGCCGCGGTCTTGTAAGATCATGGCCGGGCCGCGGCGTCGATACGCGCGCGCCCGGCGCAAGTCTCGCGGCGCGCCGTCCCACAGTTTTGAAAAATGCTGTAAACGAGGCCCGGCCTCTCCACCCCGTTTCCAGAAATCTCAAGGCTTAGATGGCGCCTCCCCTTTTGCTGCTGCAGTCGATTTCGCTGACCCTTGGCGGCCGGCCCTTGCTTGAGGATGCGGGTCTTTCCGTCTCGGCGGGCGAGCGGCTGTGCCTTGTCGGGCGCAACGGCTCGGGCAAATCGACCCTTCTCAAGATCGCCGCCGGGCTTATCGAGGCCGATGGCGGGACGCGCTTCATCCAGCCCGACGCCAGCGTCCGCTATCTGCCGCAGGAGCCGGATCTCTCCGCTTTTTCAACGGCCTTCGCTTATGTCGCGGCGGGCCTCGGGCCGACCGACGATCCGTATCGGGCGCGGCAGATCCTCAACGAACTCGGGCTCAGCGGGGACGAGGATCCGGCGCGGCTCTCCGGCGGCGAGGCGCGCCGGGCGGCGCTCGCCCGCGTCATGGCGCCCGAGCCCGACATCCTGCTGCTCGACGAGCCGACCAACCACCTAGATCTGCCCGCCATCGAATGGCTCGAGGCCGAGCTCAAGGGGCTGCGTTCGGCCCTCGTCATCATCAGCCATGACCGGCGTTTTCTACAAAATCTCTCTCGCAGCACGGTATGGCTCGATCGCGGCCGCACCCGCGCGCTCTCGCGCGGCTTCGCCGATTTCGAAGCCTGGCGCGACGAGACGCTCGAAGAGGAGGAGCGCCAGCAGCACAAGGCGGACCGCAAAATCGTCGCCGAGGAGCATTGGCTGCGCTTTGGCGTCACCGCGCGGCGCAAGCGCAACCAGAAGCGGCTCGCCGGGCTTCAATCGATGCGGGCGGAGCGGCGCCGGCGGCAGGGGGCGACGGGCGACGTCAGGCTCGTCGCCAGCGAAGGGAAAATCTCCGGCAAGCTCGTCATCGAGGCCGAAAAAATATCGAAATCTTACGGCGCGCGCGTGATCGTCGAGGATTTTTCGACGCGGCTTTTGCGCGGCGACCGGCTCGGCGTGATCGGCGCCAACGGCGCCGGCAAGACGACGCTGATCAATCTGCTGACCGGCGCGCTGGCGCCCGATTCCGGACACGTCCGCCTTGGCGCGAATGTGCAATTGGCGAGCCTCGACCAGGGCCGCGCCAGCCTCGATCCTGAAACCGTCCTCAAGGATGCGCTGACCGGCGGCGGCAGCGACTTCGTCGAAATCAATGGCGAACGCAAGCATGTCATTGGTTATATGAAGGATTTTCTGTTCGGCCCGGAGCAGGCGCGGACCCCGATCGGAAGGCTTTCGGGCGGCGAGCGCGGCCGCCTGATGCTGGCCCGCGCATTGGCGCGGCCGTCGAACCTGCTCGTGCTCGACGAGCCGACCAACGACCTCGACCTTGAAACGCTCGATTTGCTGCAGGAAATGCTCAATGATTTCAATGGCACGCTCGTCATCGTGAGCCATGACCGCGATTTTCTCGATCGCGTCGCGACCTCGGTGCTGCTCGCCGAAGGCGCCGGCCGCTGGGTCGAATATGCTGGCGGCTACTCCGATATGGTGGCGCAGCGCGGCGCCGGCGTCAGCGCGGCGCCGGTCGCCAGGCCTCTGATACAAAAGCAGAAGGAAGCGCCGGCGCGCGAAAAGCCCACGGCCAAAGCGCGGCTCAGCTTCAAGGAGAAGCACGCGCTCGATACGCTGCCGGCGCGCATGGAGGCGCTGCGCGCGCGTCTCGCCGCTCTCCAGCGCCAGCTCGACGATCCCACATTTTACGCACGCGATCCGGTGCGTTTCGGCGAGGCGTCGGCCGCTTTCGCTATGGCCGAGGCCGAGCTCGCCGCCGCCGAGGACGACTGGCTGGCGCTCGAAATCCGGCGCGAGGAGGCGGGCGGCTAGCGCGGGTCGCGATCTTACAAGCCGCGCCTGCGCGCCCTGTACGATTGCGCGATTTTGCGCTTTTCGCTGCCGGCGCCCACGGACAGAGCTGTTTCACGTGAAACAGGGGGGTGTTTCACGTGAAACACCCCCCATGCGCCGCTTTCGCATTGGCGGGAAGCCGGTTAGAGTTCAGCTTCGCGCCAGGTTTTCGATCGCTGCGGAGCGAGAGCCTGACTGGCGTCGCCGCGCCGAACCCGCCTTCGTCCGCGCCTTCATTTTTCGGCGCCGCGCAAGCCGGGCAGGGCGGAATATATTGTCTTTATATGAGGCGAAGGCATGGACGAACCCCTCGCGCATAACCCCGATCCCGCGCCGGCCCGCCCGTTGCTGCCGGAGCGCCTCGTCGCCGGCTATGAGACCTTTCTCGGCGGCCGCTTCGCGCGCGAATATGATCGCTTTCATCACCTCGCCGAGGCCGGCCAGAGCCCCAAAATCCTTTTGATCGGCTGCTCCAACTCGCGCGTCTCGCCCGAAGTCATTTTCGACGCCGGGCCCGGCGAGATTTTCGTGATCCGCAACGTCGCCAATCTGGTGCCGCCCTACGTTCCCAACGACGATCTGCACAGCACATCGGCGGCGATCGAATACGCCGTGCTTGGCCTGCGCGTGACGCATATCGTCGTGCTCGGCCACGCGCGCTGCGGCGGCGTGCGCGCCTATGCCGACGCCGATCTCGACCCCTATCTGAAGCCGCTGTCGGCCGGCGATTTCATCGGCAAATGGATCAGCCTCATCGCCCCCGCCGCGGCGCGGCTCGGGCCGGCGACCGAGCCGGTCGAGGACTACGCCGAACGCCTCGCGCTCGGCTCGATCATCCAGGGCCTTGCCAATCTGCGCACCTTCCCCTCGATCGCGCTGCTCGAAAAGCGCGGCATCCTCACGCTGCACGGCGCCTATTTCGGCATTCTCGACGGCCGCCTGCTGGCGCTCGACGAGGCGAGCGGGCGCTTCCTGCCGATCGCCAAGGACGCGCACGCCGCGACCGTCGCCGAGCCGCGCTTCTGATCCCGCCGCAGGCGGCGCGAGCCAAGCTTAATGAAGCTTAATCAAGGCGGCAAAACGGCTATTGCAAGGCGCCGCAAAGGGGCGCATTTTACGCGACCATTTGTCGCTTCAACGAAAGCGCAAAAACAAAAAAGAACGATTTTAGGGAGATGAAAATGACCATTGCGCGCATTCTTGCCGAAAAAGGACGGCAAGTGAGCACGACGCAGCCCCATCGCACCCTGACCGAGGCGCTGGCGCTTCTGACGGAAAAAAACATCGGCGCGGTCGTCATCGCGGACCCGGACAGCCGGGTTCTCGGCATCCTGTCCGAGCGCGACATCGTGCGCGCGATCGGACGCGGCGGCGCCGTCGCCCTCAACGACGTCGTTTCAAAGCATATGACGCCGCATGTGATGACGACGACCGAGAACGAATGCGTCAGCGCGGCGATGGGCAAGATGACCAGCGGGCGCTTCCGCCATCTGCCCGTCCTGAAGGAAGGCAGGCTCGCGGGCCTCGTCTCGATCGGCGATCTCGTCAAATACCGCCTCGCCGAAATGGAGCGCGAGCGCGAGGCGATGACGGAATACATCCACAGCGCGTGAGCGCGAAGCGGCGACGCCGCCATCGAAGGGCCGCGCCCCGACCGGCCTTGGGCGATCAAGGCGTTCCGCCTACGCCGCGCATATGCTTGAGCAATATCAGCTCAACTGGCGCGACGGCGCGGCGTTGCTGGCGTATCCGATCGCGCCGCCCGCGGATAGATCGCAGCCCCTATTTCAGACAAGCCAAATAGAAGCGACGGGACTCGTCAGCGATCGGCGTCGTCTTCGGGCGGCGTCAGGGCGATGTGTTCGGCGATCTCCGGAATGGCGCGGCGGGCGGCGGCGCGACCGATCTCGATCAGTTCGTCGGCGCGGTGAAAATCGAACAGGCCGACGGTTGAGACCCGCGCGTTGATGATGACGTCGGGCGGATCGCCGGCGAGCCGCGAACGCGAAATGCGCCCCTGCGCGATGTTGAAGGCGTCCATCATCGCGCTGCCCATCCCCGGCGCGCCGTCCTCACGCTTGCCGAAATGGCGCCGGTGCTCGGCGCGGAAAGCGCCCAGAAATGCGCCCGGCAGGCCGCCCTTTTTCGGCGTCGCCTCGACGCGCGCGGCGAGCGCTTCGAGATCGGGCTCCATCGAAAGCTGGTCGTTGATGACGGTGCCGCGAAAGCCGTTGTCGCCGATGAGATTGACGGCCAGCACGATTTCGGCTCCGAGCGAGCGGCAGACGGTCACCGGCACGGGATTGACGAGCGCGCCGTCGAACAGCCAGCGCCCGTTGATGCGGACCGGCTCGAAGATGCCGGGCAGGGCGTAAGAGGCGCAGATGGCCGAGACGGCGTGGCCCCGGGTCAGCCAGATTTCATGGCCGGTGCCGCATTCCGTCGCCACCGCCGCGAAGGGCCGCTCGAAGTCCTCGAGCCGGCGGTCTTCGAGGGCCTGATGCAGCCGGCGGCGCAGCTTGGCGCCGGCGAGAAGGCCGACGCCGGAAAAGGATACGTCCATCAGGCCGAACACGGTCTTTTTGCTGAGGCCGCGCGCAAAACTCTCGACGGATTCAATCTGGCCGGCGGCGTAGCAGCCGCCGATCACGGCGCCGATCGAGGTGCCGGCGACGACATCGGGCTGAATGCCCTGGTCGCCAAGCTCAAGCAGCACGCCGATATGCGACCAGCCGCGCGCGGCGCCGGCGCCGAGCGCGATGCCGATCGTCGGCCTGCCGCGGCGCCCGCGATGCCCGCGGCGCGCGGGCTGACGATGTCCGTGACCAAGCAGAATCCTGTCCAAGCCGTTCTCCTCGCGGGCCGCGCCCCAAGCGTCGGCGCACTAGCCCTGCAAGCAAAACTTGCCGCGGTCCCGGCGGGTTCCGGTCGTTAGCGACGCACCGCGCAAGACCGATCATGCTATCAAAAACCGGGCGCGCGGCGAGACCCATTCGCGCGCGGATCGACATCGGCGACGCCGCTCAGGCGGGGGCGTGATGCAGCTGCGCATAGAGCAAAAGAATGACGACGAGAGCCAGCAGCGCATAGGCGAGATAGACCTTTTTCATGGCTGTCCTCCGCAAGCCGCCGATTCGCCGGCGCGTGCGCCAGCATAGTGCGCGCCGGCGATTTTGACGCCGGATTTTCGCGGGTCTTTGGGGGCGCGCCCTCGTCCTTCGAGACGGCCCTGCGGGCCTCCTCAGGATGAGGGAGCTTGTGGCCGGAGCCCACCGCCGGGCTAATCGAAGACCAGCGTCGCGCCGCCTTCGCCCGCTTGGACGCGGCGGTAGAAGCAGGAGCGGCGGCCGGTGTGGCAGGCGCCGCCGTCGCCGCCCGCCTCGACGGTGAGCAGCAGCGCATCCTGATCGCAGTCGGCGCGGATTTCTTTGACCTTCTGGATCTGGCCGGATGTCGCGCCCTTGCGCCAGATGCTCTTACGCGAACGCGACCAGTAATGTGCCTCGCCGGTCGCGAGGGTGAGGCGCAGCGCTTCGGCGTTCATATAGGCGATCATCAAAATTTCACGATCGCCGGCGGCCCGCGCGACGCAGACGATGAGGCCGTCGGCGTCGAAGCGCGGGGCGAAGGCGGTTCCTTCTTCGAGATCATGCTTCGCGGTTTTGCCGGCGCCGCCCGCGGGCGAGGCTGAGGCCGGGGCGCGTTCGTCGTTCATCAAAGGCGCTCCTTGTACGAGAGGCGCTGCAGCATTTTTCAAGGCGCCGCCGATGCGGCTCGTCTGATGCGGGCCGATCCCTCGCGACGCGCTGCTTCGCTCGCGCGCCGCATCAGGAAAGTTGTAGTACGTCCTGAAATAACGCGATTATTTATTGCGCCTCAACATGGTGAGGAAGCGCATCTGTTCGGCCGGATCGTCGCGGAAGACGCCGGTGAACTGCGTCGTGACGGTCTGCGAGCCCTGCTTGCGGACGCCGCGCATCGACATGCACATATGCTCGGCCTCGATCATAACGGCGCAGCCGCGCGGGCGCAGATGCTGGTCGATGGCGCCGACGATCTGCGCGGTCAGCGCCTCCTGCGTCTGCAGCCGGCGCGCGAAGACGTCGACGAGCCGGGCGAGCTTCGAAAGCCCGACGACGCCATGCTCGGACGGATAATAGGCGATATGGGCGACGCCGACGAAAGGCACCATGTGGTGCTCGCAATGCGACGAGAAGTTGATGTCGCGCACGAGGATGATGTCGTCGTAGCCCTGCACTTCCTCGAAGACGCGGGAGAGCACGCTGGTCGCATCCTCGCGATAGCCGGAGAACAGCTCCTCATAGGCCTTGACGACGCGGGCCGGCGTGTCGATGAGGCCTTCGCGCGTCGGATCGTCGCCGGCCCAGCGCAGCAACGTGCGAACGGCGGCTTCGGCTTCGGCGCGGGAGGGGGGCGGCGGGGTCGGGACGGCGAGCGGCGGTTCAGGGCGTTCGAGCAAGGACTTAACCACGGCATCCATGTGGCGCCTCCATTAGTTTCAAATCTCGTCCCTGAAACCGCTTCTCAAAGTCAGAAGCGCCGGGCGGACGCGTGCCCGGGAGGAACTCACTGGAACCAAACTGGAAATGAACCAAATCTCGTCGCCAATCCCTCTCGATCCTATATAGTAAGCGTCGCGTCACGTCACCCGAAGCTTTGTCGCCGAAACGCCATGCTGAATGAAATATATAACCGCCAGATCCTTGATCTCGCGGGAAACATTCCCCGCCAGGGACGCCTGCCGGCGCCCGATGCGACCGCCAAGGCGCATTCGAAGCTGTGCGGCTCGACGGTGATCGTCGACCTCAGCATGAAAGACGGAAAAGTCGTTGATTTCGCCCATGAAGTGAAGGCCTGCGCGCTCGGCCAGGCAGCTTCCTCGCTGATGGCGCGCCATGTCATCGGCGCGACCGCGGCCGAAATTCGCGCGCTGCGCGACAAGGTCCGCGCCATGCTGAAAGACAATGGCGCGCCGCCGGACGGAAAATGGGCCGAGATCGCCGTGCTGGAGCCGGTCCGCGACTATAAGGCGCGGCACGCCTCGACCATGCTGACGTTCGACGCGACGCTCGACTGCGTCAATCAGATCGAGGCGCGAGCGGCTTCCGGCGCGGCCGAAGCGGATTCGCGGCGGGCCAGCGAGGCTTAGCCGCGCGGGCGAACAATTCGGCTTGATCCGGCGTTGGGCCTAGCCGAGCAGGCGGCGCGCGCGCGGCTTCGCCGCTTTGCGAAAACTGCCGACGATCTCGACATGCGGCGAATGGCGGAACTGGTCGACCGGCAGCACGCGCTCCAGCGCATAGCCGCCGGCGCAAAGAATCGCGGCGTCGCGCGCAAAACTCTGCGCATTGCAGGAGACGGCGATGACGCGCGCGATGGCGCTGGCGGCGATGGCGCGGGCCTGAACCTCGGCGCCGGCGCGCGGCGGATCAAAAACGAGCGCGTCGAAGCGAGTGAGGTCGGCCGCGGCGAGCGGGCGGCGGAACAGGTCCCGCGCCTCTATGCTGACCGGCCGCAGCCCGGCGCCGCCGGCAGCCTTGGCGAGCGCTGCGAGCGCGGCGGCGTCGGAATCGACGGCGTGGACTGTGGCGAATTCGGCGAGGCGCAGCGAAAACGTGCCGACGCCGGCGAAAAGATCGGCGATGCGGCTGGCTCCTGCGAGCCGCACCGCGACCTCGGCCGCAAGCGCCGCCTCTCCGGCGGCGGTCGCCTGCAGGAAGGCGCCCGGCGGCAGCGCGACCATCGCGCGGCCCATGGCGACGAGCGGCGGGCGCTGCAGCGCGACGATGGCGCCATGGTTGGACAGGCGCGCGAGATCATGGCGCAGCGCGAGGCGTACGAGGCGCTGCGTCTCATCATCGTTCAGCGGGCCGTGGCCCTTGATGTCGATGTCGAGGCCGGATTGCGTCGCCGTGGCCAGAATGTCGAGCGGCTTGCCGGAGGCGGCCAGCGTCCGCGCCAGCGCGCGGGCGATTTGCGGCGCCTCGCGCAGGGCCGGGGCCAGCACGGGGCATTCGTCGATCTCGACGATTGCGTGCGAGCGCGCCGCCATGAAGCCGCAGACCGCCGCGCCTGAGGCTTCCGTCCGCGCATGAAAGGTCGCGCGCCGGCGCCCCTCGCCATGGGCGTCGAGCAGCGCCTCGACGCTTGTCTCAACGCCCGCCTGGCGCAGCGCCTCGGTGACGAGGCTGCGCTTCCATTGCGCGTAAGGCTGAGCCGCCAGCGTCTGCACCGCGCAGCCGCCGCAGCGCGCGAACCAGGGCAAAAAGGCGCGACGCGGTCGGGGCTTGGCGCGCGCACTTCGACCAGTTTCGCGCGCGCGCCGTCGACCTCGGCGATGACGGCCTCGCCGGGCAGGGCGTAGGGAATCGCCACCGCGCCCTCGGGTCCACGCGCCACGCCTTCGCCCCGCGCATTGAGGCTTTCGATCATCAGCCGCGCGTTGAGATGGATCATCGCCGGCTGGCGCCGACGAGGAATTCGCGGTTGCCGTCGCCGCCTTCGATCGGCGAGGGAATCAGCCCTTCGACGCGCCAGTCGAGCGCGGCGATGAGGGCGCTGACGCGGGCGCAGATTTCGTCGTGAATGGCGCCGTCCCTGACGATGCCCTTGACGACATGGGCCGGGCCCGCCTCGAACTGCGGCTTGATCAGCGCGACGAGGCTTGCCTCGGGCGCGGCGAGGGGAAGCACGGCCGGCAGCACCAGGCTCAGCGAAATGAAGCTCACGTCGAAGGTGAGGAGCTGCGGCGGGGCGGGCAGGTCGCCGGCTTTGAGGCTGCGCGCGTCGGTCGCCTCGCGCGATGTCACGCGCGGATCGCCGGCGATATCGGGGTGCAATTGGCCGCGGCCGACGTCGACGGCGAGCACGGAGGCCGCGCCGCGGGCGAGGAGGACATGGACGAAGCCGCCGGTCGAGGCGCCGATGTCGAGGCAGACGCGCCCGGCCGGATCGAAGCCGAAGGCGTCGAGCGCCGCGGCGAGCTTGACGCCGCCGCGCGAGACCCAGGGGTGCGGCGCGGCGGCTTCGATGCGGGCCGAGGCGTCGATCAACTCGGAGGGCTTGCGCACGAGGCGGCCATCGGCGCGCACGCCGCCGGCGGCGATCGCCTGCTGCGCGCGGGCGCGGCTTTCGAACAGCTTTCGCTCGACAAGGGCGAGGTCGGCGCGCTGGCGGGCCATTCGCGGAGTCTGCTCCAGGCCTTTGGCGTTGAACGCATCGGCGGCCGATTCACGCGGCGGCGGTGTCTTTTCGAGGATAGCTCGCGACGAAGACATACTCAAAATACATTCCGCGCCAGGCCCCGTCTTCGATGGTGAGCGTCGGCTCCCCCATTTCGTTGGCGTATTCGATGATGCGCGACGCCTCGGGATTGTCGGCTCTGAGGTAGTCGTATCGGACGGGAACGAAAAACCGGGGCAGCTTGCCGGCGCGCCGAAGCTTGACGTGTCGATAAATCATCGACCGCACGTCTTCGCCGGTTATGATCCGCACGATCCACTCGGCTATTCCATCTTCGGAGCGCAGCCGGATCAAATAAATGCCCTGGACGTCCGCCCCATCGTCGCGAAACGCCTGCGCGATTTTGCGAAGACCAGCTTCGCCGCCTTCTACCAATGAGCCCGGATCCACGTAAAAACTCCATGGCGCGAATGGGACGCGGCTTCGAGATAGACGCGAGCTTCGCCTATTTCAATCAACTCATAACGGCGATTAATATTCCAGCGCAGAACTATTTCCCAATTCGCCTCGAATTCCTGATGAGCCTGTTTCTCGGCCTCCAGGCTGGTCCAAGATCGGTGAGAGCAAACAGCTTGGCAAGCTCGTGACTGTAAATGCTGTCGACCAATTTCTTGTCGGGTATGACGCCGGCGCGAAATTTTCCCGCGATCGATGCCTTGATCGCCAGTTCGACGGCCAATCCGGCAAGATAGAAGGCCCCGCTCGGCAGTTCAGCCTGTAAGAGGCATATCGCCTCGCGCAAACGGATTTCCGCCAGAAATCTTAATTCGCTCTGCTCAAGCATCTAGCGCGTCGTCATGGCGCGCGCTCAGGCGATGCGGCTTCTCAGCGCGTCGCTCTCGCGGCCGAGGGTCGAGAGCACCTTGGCGACAACCGCCTTGGCGTCGAGGCCCGCTTGCGCGTAAAGCGCTTCCGGCTTGTCGTGATCGAGAAAGAGATCGGGCAGCACCATGGCGCGGAATTTCAGCGCGCCCGCGCCGTCGGCGCCGTCGAGCGCGCCTTCTTCCAGCAGCTTCTGCGCGACGAAAGAGCCGAAGCCGCCGACCGAGCCTTCCTCGATGGTGATCAGCACCTCATGATTGGCGGCGAGGCGCATCAGAAGATCGACGTCGAGGGGCTTGGCGAAACGCGCGTCGGCGACCGTGGTCGAGACGCCGTAGCCGGCGAGATCCTCGGCCGCTTTCAAAACCTCGGCGAGGCGCGCGCCGAAGGAGAGGATGGCGACCTTCGAGCCTTCGCGCAGGATGCGGCCGCGGCCGATTTCGAGCGGCTTTCCTTCCGCCGGCATCTCGACGCCGACGCCTTCGCCGCGCGGATAGCGCAAGGCGATCGGCCCGGCGTCATAGGCGGCGGCCGTCGCCACCATATGGACGAGTTCGGCCTCGTCCGCCGCCGCCATCACCACGAAGTTCGGCAGGATGCCGAGGAAAGAGACGTCGAAGGAGCCGGCGTGGGTCGCGCCGTCCGCGCCGACGAGGCCGGCGCGGTCGATGGCGAAGCGTACGGGGAGATTCTGGATCGCGACGTCATGCACGACCTGATCGTAGCCGCGTTGCAGGAAGGTCGAATAAAGCGCGCAGAACGGCTTGAAACCTTCGGTGGCGAGGCCGGCGGCGAAGGTCACCGCATGCTGCTCGGCGATGCCGACGTCGAAAGTTCGCTCCGGAAAGGATTTCTGGAAGATGTCGAGCCCTGTGCCGCTCGGCATGGCGGCGGTGATGGCGATGATCTTGTCGTCCTTGCGCGCCTCTTTGACCAGCGCCTCGGCGAACACCGTCGTGTAGACCGGCGCGTTGGGCTTTGGCTTGACCTGCTTGCCGGTGACGACGTCGAACATGTTGACGGCGTGATATTTATCTTTGGTCGCTTCGGCCGGCGCGTAGCCTTTGCCCTTCTGCGTCACGACATGGACGAGGATCGGGCCGGTCTCCTTGAAGTCGCGCACGTTTTTGAGGACGGGCAGCATCTGGTCGAGATTATGCCCGTCGATGGGGCCGACGTAATAGATGCCGAGCTCCTCGAACAGCGTGCCGCCGGCCCAGAAATTGCGCGCGAACTCCTCGGTCTTGCGGGCGCGGTCATAGACGAAGCGCGGCAGCAGCCGGCCGAGCTGCTTCGCCACCTCGCGCACGGAGCGATAGGCGCCGCCGGAGACGAGGCGGGCGAGATAGGACGACAGCGCGCCGGCCGGCGGGGCGATCGACATTTCATTGTCGTTCAAAATGATGATGAGGCGCGAATGCATGGCGCCGGCGTTGTTCATCGCCTCATAGGCCATGCCGGCCGACATTGCGCCGTCGCCGATCACGGCCACGACGTTGCCCTGCTTGCCGGACAGCGTATTGGCGACGGCCATGCCGAGGCCGGCCGAAATCGAGGTCGAGGAATGCGCCGCGCCGAAAGGGTCGTATTCGCTTTCAGAGCGCCGCGTGAAGCCGGAAAGGCCGCCGCCGCGGCGCAGCGTGCGGATGCGGTCGCGCCGGCCGGTCAGGATCTTGTGCGGATAGGCCTGATGGCCGACGTCCCAGATGATCCGGTCGGTTGGCGTATCGAAGACATAATGCAGCGCCACCGTCAGCTCGACGACGCCAAGGCCGGCTCCAAGGTGACCGCCCGTGACCGACACCGCGCTGATTGTCTCGGCGCGCAGTTCGCCCGCCACCTGCGCGAGGTCGGATTCGGGCAGCCGCCGCAAATCGGCCGGCGATTTGATCGCATCAAGCAGGGGAGTCGTCGAATAAGTCGTCACGCACGCCTCATAATCTTCCTGCGCGCTCCCGATCTCATGGAAACGCGCCGCCCGGCGAACGAGACGCCGGGGCATGCAGCCTTAAAGAAAATGCGAAATCCACACAAGTGGAGCCGCCCGCCGCCGATCCCGCCGATTTTCGATCTTGCCAACCCCCTCAAAAGAGGAATAACCAAGTAGTTTTCGCGCCGCAACGAAAACGGCCCCTCGCCGGGCGTTTCGTCGGGGGCCGCGGCCTTCGGGTCACAGGTCGCGCCTGGCCCGCGGGACGATGGCGATGGCGCGGGTGTCCCGTTTCGATCTATCCCGACAATCGTCCCGCAAGAATAATCCCGAAGCAACGCCATTGGTTTCGCAGCGCGCTTAAGGCCCGGTCGGGTCGGCACGGAACCCTAAGGAAGCTTCCGCCCGGGCGCGCGGCGGCCGCGGCGAATTTTTCGCCAGGGATCAGGCAAAAGGGCCAAAATGGGCAAGTGGGTTTACACATTCGGCGCCGGCGCGGCGGAGGGATCGAGCAGCATGCGCGATCTTCTCGGCGGCAAAGGCGCGGAACTCGCGGAAATGGCGAGGCTCGGCCTGCCGGTTCCGCCCGGATTCACCATTACGACCGACGTCTGCACCCTGTTCTACGAGAATGAGCGGCGCTTTCCGCTCGGGCTGATCGAGGACGTCGAAGCCTCGCTCGCCCATCTCGGCAAGCTGACCGGCAAAGCCTTCGGCGACAATGCGGCCCCGCTTTTGCTGTCGGTGCGGTCGGGCGCGCGGGCGTCGATGCCGGGCATGATGGATACGGTGTTAAATCTCGGCCTCAACGACGACACCGTCAAGGCTCTGGCGCGCAACGCCGGCGACGAGCGCTTCGCCTATGATTCCTATCGCCGCTTCATCCAGATGTATGCCAGCGTCGTGCTCGGCATCGGCCATCACCATTTCGAAGACCTGGTCGAGTATTACAAGGAAGGCAAGGGCGTTGCGCTCGACACCGAGCTTGACGCGGAAGACTGGCGCAAACTCATCGTCGCCTTCAAGGCCAAGGTGCAAGAGGCCACCGGCCAGCCTTTTCCGCAGGCGCCGCGCGAGCAGCTCTGGGGCGCCATCGCCGCCGTTTTCGGCTCCTGGCTGACGCCGCGCGCGATCACCTACCGGCGCATCCATAATATTCCGGCGAACTGGGGCACGGCGGTGACCGTGCAGGCCATGGTGTTCGGCAATATGGGTCCGACCTCGGCGACCGGGGTCGCCTTCACGCGCAATCCCTCGACCGGGGAAAAGCAGCTCTATGGCGAATTCCTGCTCAACGCGCAGGGCGAGGACGTCGTCGCCGGCATCAGGACGCCGAACGCGATCACCGAGGCGAGCCGCCGCGCCGCGGGATCCGAGGGGGCCTCGATGGAATCCGCCCTGCCGGCGGTGTTCGCCGAGTTCGTGCGCACGACGGAGCTGCTCGAACGCCACTACCGCGACATGCAGGACATGGAGTTCACCGTCGAGAACGGCAAGCTGTGGATGCTGCAGACGCGCACCGGCAAGCGCACCAGCCTCGCCGCGCTGCGCGTCGCCGTCGACATGACGCATGAGGGCCTGATCAGCCGCGAGGAGGCGATCGCGCGCGTCGACCCCGCCTCGCTCGACCAGCTGCTGCATCCGGCCATCGATCCGACCGCGGTGCGCAAGGTCGTCGCGACCGGCCTGCCGGCCTCGCCGGGCGCGGCGAGCGGCGAGATCGTCTTCACGGCGGACGAAGCCGAGCAGCTGAAGAACATGGGCCGCAAGGTCATCCTCGTGCGCGTCGAGACGAGCCCCGACGACATCCACGGCATGCATGCGGCCGAGGGCGTGCTGACGGCGCGCGGCGGCATGACTTCGCACGCGGCGGTCGTCGCGCGCGGCATGGGCAAGCCCTGCGTCACCGGGGCGGCGACGATCAGGGTCGATTACGCGGGCGGCGTCATGACGGCTGGCGGAGCGACCTTCCGGCGCGGCGACTGGCTGACCCTCGACGGCGTCACCGGGCAGGTGATCGAAGGCGCGATCGCGATGAGCCAGCCCGAGCTCTCGGGCGAATTCGCTATCCTGATGCAATGGGCCGACGCGGCGCGGCGCATGAAGGTGCGCGCCAATGCGGAGACGCCGGCGGACGCCCGCGCGGCGCGGAAATTCGGCGCCGAGGGCATCGGGCTCTGCCGCACCGAGCATATGTTCTTCGAGGCCGACCGGCTCGCCGCCGTGCGCGAGATGATCCTCGCCGACGATGTCGCCGGACGCCGGGCCGCGCTCGCCAAGCTGCTGCCGATCCAGCGCGGCGATTTCATCGCGCTGTTCGAGATCATGGCCGGGTTGCCGGTGACGATCCGCTTGCTCGATCCGCCGCTGCATGAATTCCTGCCGCAGACCGACGCCGAGATCGACGAGCTCGCCGTGTCGCTGCAGGTGCCGGTCGAGAAAATCCGCCGGCGGCTCGGCGAATTGCGCGAAGTCAATCCGATGCTGGGCTTTCGCGGCTCGCGCATCGCCATCGCCTTTCCGGAAATCGCGGAAATGCAGGCGCGCGCGATCTTCGAGGCCGCCGTCGAGGTGAAGCGCCGGACGGGCGAACTGGTGCAGCCGGAAATCATGGCGCCGCTCATCATCGCAAAATCCGAGTTCGATCTGATCAAGGCGAAAATCGACGAGACCGCGCGTAAGGTCGCCGCGGAGACCGGGCAGGCCATTCCCTATACGGTCGGCACGATGATCGAAACGCCGCGCGCGAGCCTGCGCGCCGGCGACATCGCGAAAAGCGCGGAGTTCTTTTCGTTCGGCACCAATGATCTGACGCAGACCTGCATGGCGCTGTCGCGCGACGACGCCAGCACGTTTCTCGGCCGCTATGTTGGCCTCGGGATTCTGCCGGCCGATCCCTTCGTCACGATCGACGAGGACGGCGTCGGCGAGCTCGTCGCCATCGGCGTCGAGCGCGCCCGCGCCGCGCGGCCGGGCATCAAGCTCGGCATTTGCGGCGAACATGGCGGCGATCCGGCGACCATCGCCTTTTGCGAAAAGCTCGGCCTCGACTATGTGTCCTGCTCGCCGTTCCGCGCGCCGATCGCAAGGCTCGCCGCGGCGCAGGCGGCGCTGCGCCGAAAGGCCGCGGCGGGCTGACGGGCGGAAGTCCTCAGCCGACGGAGGACAGCGGCTCCTCGGCGGCCTTCGCTTGCGGCAAACTCAACAGGCGCGCGATCAGGGCGCGATCGAGCAACAGAGCCATGCGCTCCTTGCGCTTCAGCCAGGCGAGCGCTTCCTCGAGCGTCTGCGCTTCATTCAGCTTGGCCTCGGCGAGCGCCCATTCGGCGCTCATTTCGCCATTCTTGCGGCGGTCGCGATCAGGCAGCCAGGCGACATGCAGCGCGGCGAGCTTGCGATCCCCGTAAAGCGCCGCGAGCCCGTCGGCTTCGGCCGCGGCTTCGCTTTCGAGTTCGACGGCGAGATCGTTGGCGCGCTGGACCAGCGGCGGCTTGGCGCTCTCCTCGGGCGTCAGCAGAAGCCCCATGCGCCGGCAGGCGAGGCCGACGGTCAGAAGCCCGGTCGCCCACGACAGAAAGATCGCCAGCACGAGGCCGAGAATGGTCGGCGACATCCAGGCGACGAGGGAGGGCGAGATCATGAGGCCGGCGATCAGGGTGACAACGCCCATCGCCACATGCGAGCGGTGGCGCCGGACGATCGCCTTGAACGGGATCGAGCCGTCGTCGCGCCGCTGCGGATCCCAGCCGGTGTCAAAGCCGAAGGCGAAATGCATGACATGGCCGGCCTGGATCAGCATCATGGTGGGCGCGAGCAGGGCCGACATGACGATCTCGAACAGGGTCGACAGCGTCAGCCTGATCGCGCCGCCGCCGCCGCGCCGCGTGCGGCCCTGGAAGAGGGCGAGCAGCAGGCCGAACGCCTTCGGCAGCAACAGGATCGTCATGGTGAGGGCGAAGAGGCTCAGCGACCGCGCCGCGTCGAAGCGCGGCCAGGCCGGAAACAGCGTGAATTCGCTGGTGAAATATTCGGGGCGTATATAGCTCGCCTGAATGACGAGCAGGATGCCGACGAACAGCTGCAGCATCCACAAGGGGGATGTGACATAGCCCATGATGCCGGTCACGAAATGCTGGCGCGAGGCGAGCCGCAGGCCCTTGGCCGGCAGCACGCGCATATGCTGCAGATTGCCCTGGCACCAGCGCCGGTCGCGCGCGGAGAGGTCGATGAGGGAGGGCGGGCTCTCCTCGAAACTGCCGCCGAGGGTCGGCAGCATATAGACGGCGTAGCCGGCGCGCAGCATCAAGGCCGCCTCGACGAAATCATGGCTGAGGATATGGCCGCCGAAGGGCGGCCTGCCGCGCAGCTGCGGCAGGCCGCAATGGGCGGCGAAGGCCTCAATGCGGATGATCGCGTTATGGCCCCAGTAATTGCCTTCGCGGCCGGACCAGGCGGAGACGCCGGCGGCGATGACGGGGCCGTAGATGCGGGCGGCGAACTGCTGTACGCGCGCGAACAGCGTGTTGCGGTTGATGATCAGCGGCAGCGTCTGGATGATGCCCGCGTCGGGATCGGCCTCCATCGCCGCGGCGAGACCGACGATGGCCGAGCCGGTCATCAGGCTGTCGGCGTCGAGCACCACCATATGGGCGTAGCGGCCGCCCCACCGGGTTACGAAATCCTCGATGTTGCCGGCCTTACGGTTCAAGTTTTTCGGCCGGTGCCGGTAATGGATTTTCGCCTCGCCGCCGAGCCTTCGCCGCATGGCGAGGAAAGCCTGCTCCTCGGCGACGAAGACGTCGGGATCGGTGGTGTCGGAGAGAAAGAACCATTCGAAGGCGCCGCCGAGCCCGGAGGCCTCGACCTCCTCATACATCGCCTGCAGCGCGGCGAAGATGCGCGCGGGCGATTCATTATAGATCGGCATCACGATGGCGGTGCGCGCGTTGAGGGCGGCGGGCGTTTGCGGCGCTTTCGGCGCGAGGAACATGAGCCAGAACAGGCCGACGACGGCGTTGGCGAAGGCGAGCGCGATCCACGAGAAATTGGCGACGAACAGGATCAACAGGGCCCATTCGAGCAACGTCACCGCGCCGACCGAGACGACCTGATACATCTCGTTCGCGCCATAGGCGGTCAGGGCGAGGCCGCCGCCGAACACGAACAGCCGCGCGATCAGCGTGCCGAAGCGGCTATGGCGCAGCATGTCCTTGCGGCGGTCGCGGGAGTCGAATGTCGACAGGCTCTGCGCCGGCATCTGGAGCGGCGCCTCAGGCGGCATGCAGGCGAAAGGCGTGGCGCCGTCGCCGGCGTCGGGCGCGCGCAGATGAACGACCGGATCTGATTTTCTTACGCCGTCCATCGATAAATCCACGTTTCGCTGACCGGCTTGCCCTGCGCCTCGATGACGAGGCGCAGTTCGGAAAAGCTGTCTCCGCCGGGATCGATCTCGAACAAGACCCTGTAGGTCGCCTTGTCCGCCGACAGGAACGTTCGAACGAATACGATGGATCCGGGCGAAACGCTCAAGTTCGGTTTTAAATCGTCCTGATTTTTCGTCTCTGCAAAAATCTCGCCTGCGAATTCGACGAGAAAGCGGCGGTGCTTGGCGCTCCAGCCTCGACCGGAGCGCGACAGCACGACCATTGCGAAGGGCGGTCGATCCGGCGGCAGTTTGCACCAGAACTGGCGATAGGCGAAGGAGATTTCGGCGCCGGCGTTGAGCGGCTGCTTCGGACGCCAATAGGCGATGATGTTGTCGTTGACGTCGGATTCGGTCGGGATTTCGACGAGCTGAACGCCGCCGGAGGACCAGTCGCCGATCGGCTCGATCCACAGCGACGGGCGGTTCTCCCAATGCTGGTCATCGTCCTGATAATCGTCGAAATTGCGGTCGCGCTGTAAAAAGCCGAAGCCGCGCGGGTTCTCGTCGATGAAGGTCGAGGTCTGCAGCGTGCTCGGGTTCGACACCGGCCGCCACAGCCACTCGCCCTTGCCGGTCAGCATCTGCAGGCCGTCGACGTCGCCGACGTTGGGGCGCAGGTCGTCGATGCGCGTCTTGTCGATCGCGCCCGAAAGATGCGTCGCGCTCATCGCGGCGATGCCGTAATGGTCGAGCGTCGCGCGCGCGAACAGCGTGCATTCGGTGTCGATCAGCGTCGCCTCGCCGGGGCGCAGCGTGAAGCGATAGGCGCCGGTCACGCTCGGCGAGTCGATGATGGCGTAGATGACCAGCGTGTCGACGGCGAGTGTCGGCCGTTCGATCCAGACGCTGCGGATGGCGGGGAATTCCTCGCCGCGCGGATCGGCGGTGCGGATGGCGAGCGCGCGCGCCATCGTGCCGGGCTCCTGGCCTTGCCCCACGGCGCGGAAAAAGCTCGCCCCCTGAAACGTCGCCAGCTCGAAGAAGCCGCCCTGTTCGAGCGGCGCCAGCACGCGAAAGCCGGAAAAGCCGATATCGCCGAGGCCGGCCGGCAGCGCGAGCTTGCCGAAATCGAACAAGGCGGCGTCATAGGCGAGGCGGCGCGCCTGCCCGTCGGCGACGAGATTGATCTGCATCGGCGTCGAAAACAGAACGCCGCGATGCAGCGGTTCGAGGGCGAAGCCGATATTGTCATTTGCCCACAGCGTCGCGCCCGGGCGCAGGTGAATGGCGACATATTGGTCGTAGGTGAGGCTCTTGAACGCGTCGGGAAGATCGGCGGGAAGCGCCTTGTATGGCTGTTTGGCGAGGCTGCGCGCCATTTCGGTCGCCATCGCCGGGTCGAACGGGGTCGGCGCGCCGAGGGGGAAGCTGGTCGGAGGCGGCGTTGGCGGCGGAGTTGGCGCAGCCGGCTCGGCGCGCCCGCCCGGCGCGCTGCCCCCTTGCGCCCGCGCGTCGACCGCCGCCGCTCCCGCCAAGGCGCCGAACGCGAGCCTCAAAACCTCCCGGCGATGGACCATGAACCTGTCTTGCCGGCGCGCGCCACGCCGTCGATCGGAGGAAAGAAGTAAGTAGCTTTATAGCGCATAATGGGGCGTCGATATGATCGCGACGCCTGTCGGGATGGCCGGAACGCTCGTCGATGGGGTGGAAATGGTTGTAGCGATGGTCGGAAGGCTTGGGGCTTGGGTGGGAAGGCTTGGGGCTGGGCTTTTTGTGCGGCGCATCCTAATAGGATTGTGCGACGCACGCTTGCAGTCAAGTCGCAATTGAGGCTTCCGATGACGCTTGGGATCGCGCGCTTCGATGCCGGCGCCCGCGACCGGATCAATGTGGAGAGATTTGCCTGATGCCTTCTGCTTCGTCCGCGCCGGGCAGCCCGGCGCAACCTTCCGCCGGCCGGACTTGCCTCGGCGTCGTCCTCGCCGCCGGCGAGGGCAAGCGCATGCGCTCGGAAAAGCCGAAGCCGCTGCACAAGATCGCCGGCTTCTCCATGCTGGGCCATGTGCTGTCCGCGCTTCTGAAGGCCGGCGCCGACCGCATCGTCGCCGTCGTCGGGCCGGACCATGACGCGCTCGCCGCCGAGGCGAAGCGCATATCGCCGGCCATCGACGCCGCGATCCAGAGCGAGCGGCGCGGCACGGCGCATGCCGTGCTGTCCGCGCGCGAGGCGCTGGCGAAAGATTTCGACGACGTGCTGATCGCCTTCGCCGATACGCCGCTGCTGCGGCCCGAAACTTTCGCGCGGCTGCGCAAAGCGCTGGCCGACGGCGAGAGCGCCGTCGTCGCCGTAGGATTTGAGGCGAAGGATCCGGCGGGCTACGGCCGGCTGATCCTGAAGGACGGCGCGCTGGAGGCGATCCGCGAGGATCGCGACGCCAGCGAGGCCGAGCGCAGGCTGACGCTCTGCAACGCCGGCGTCATCGGCATCGCCGGGCGCCACGCGCTGGCGCTTCTCGACGCCGTCGGCTGCGACAACAGCAAGGGCGAGTATTACCTCACCGATATCGTCGCCATCGCGCGGGCGAAGAATCTCGCGACGCGCGCGCTGACGGTTTCCGAGGATGAAGTGCTTGGCGTCAACGACCGCGCGCAGCTGGCCGCCGCCGAAGCCCTGCTGCAGACGCGGCTGCGCGCGACAGCGATGCGGGACGGCGCGACCTTCATCGATCCGTCGAGCGTCACGCTGGCCTTCGATACGGCGCTGGCCGAGGACGTCACCGATAGAGCCTCACGTCTTCTTCGGCCCCGGCGTCACGGTCGGCCGTGGCGCGCTGATCCGCTCATTTTCGCATCTTGAAGGCGCCGACGTCGGCGAGGGCGCGCAGGTCGGCCCGTTCGCGCGGCTCCGGCCTGGCGCAACCCTGCTGCAAGACGTCCACATCGGCAATTTCGTCGAGGTCAAGGCCTCGACCGTCGGCGCGGGCGCGAAGATCAACCATTTGAGCTATATCGGCAACGCCAGCATCGGCGCTAAAACCAATGTCGGGGCCGGCACGATCACCTGCAATTACGATGGCTTCGGCAAATTCGAGACGGTGATCGGCGAAGGCGTCTTCATCGGCTCGCACAGCTCGCTGGTCGCGCCCGTCAAGATCGGCGACGGCGCCTATATCGGCACCGGCTCTGTCATCACGCATGACGTCGCCCCCGATGCGCTCGCGCTGGCGCGCCAGCGGCAGACCCAAAAGCCCGGCTGGGCCGCGGGCTTTCGGGCGCGAAACAAGAAGAAGCCATAAGGGCCTCAAACTTCGGAAATCGACTTGCCGGAGCGCCGCGCGGGCGCTCTCGCGATAAAGATCTGGCAGGAGAGCTTATGTGCGGCATTGTCGGCATTCTGGGTCAGGGTCCCGTCGCGGGGCTTCTTCTCGACGCGCTGAAACGGCTCGAATATCGCGGCTATGATTCGGCGGGCGTCGCGACCCTCGACGACGGCCGGCTCGGGCGCCGGCGGGCCAGCGGCAAGCTGCGGAACCTTGAGCAGCTGCTCGCCAAACAGCCGCTCGGCGGCGCGCTCGGCATCGGCCACACGCGCTGGGCGACGCACGGCAAGCCGACCGAAAACAATGCCCATCCGCATGCGAGCGCGAAGCTCGCCGTCGTGCATAACGGCATCATCGAGAATTTCCGCCAGCTGCGCGACGAATTGCGCGCCAAGGGGCATGAATTCGCCTCCGACACCGATTCCGAGGTCATCGCCCATCTGGTGACGCAGAGCCTTGACGAAGGGCTGGCCCCGGTCGAGGCGGTCGCCGCGAGCCTGCCGCGGCTCAAGGGGGCCTTCGCCTTCGCCATGATCTTCGAGGGTGAGCCTGATTTGCTGGTTGGGGCGAGCCAGGGCGCGCCGCTCGCGGTCGGCTTCGGCGAGGGCGAGCGGGCCGGCGAGATGTTCCTTGGCTCGGACGCGCTCGCGCTGGCGCCCTTCACCGACGCCATCGCCTATCTCGAAGACGGCGATTTCGTTGTGCTGAAGCGCGGTTCGGCCGCTTTCCGCGACGCGGCGGGCCTGCCGGTGGAGCGGCGCAAGATCAAAACGAACGCCTCCGCCTTCCTGATCGACAAGGGCAATCACCGCCATTTCATGGCCAAGGAAATCCACGAGCAGCCCGAGGTCGTCGGGCGCACGCTGGCGCATTACCTCGACATGGCTGGCGGGCAGGTCGCGCTTCCGTTCGAACTGCCGGTCGATGCGAAAAAGCTCACGCGGCTCACCATCTGCGGCTGCGGCACCGCCTATTTCGCCGGACTGATGGCGAAATACTGGTTCGAGCGCTTCGCCGGCGTGCCGGTCGACGTCGAGATCGCCTCGGAGTTCCGCTATCGCGACCCGCCGCTCGACGCGGGCGGCCTCACCATCGTCGTGTCGCAATCGGGCGAGACCGCCGACACGCTGGCGGCGCTGCGCTGCGCGCATGAGAAAGGGCAGAAGGTCCTCTCCATCGTCAATGTGGCGAGCTCGACCATGGCGCGCGAGAGCGACGTCGTCGCGCCGACGCTGGCCGGCCCCGAAATTGGCGTCGCCTCGACCAAGGCCTTCACCTGCCAGCTCGCCGTCTTCGCGGCGCTGGCGCTCGCCTTCGGCCGCGCGCGCGGCGTGCTCGACGCCAAGGAAGAGGCGCGGCTCGTCGGCGAACTGATCCTCATTCCGGGGCTGATGGCGCAGGCGCTGAAATGCGAAAGCGCGATCGAGCATCTCGCGCGCGAAATCGCGCGGGTGCGCGACGTGCTCTACCTCGGCCGCGGCACCTCCTATCCGCTGGCGCTGGAAGGCGCGCTGAAGCTGAAGGAAATCTCCTATATCCACGCCGAAGGCTACGCGGCCGGCGAACTGAAGCACGGCCCGATCGCGCTGATTGACAGCGACATGCCGGTCATCGTCATCGCGCCGAAAGACGCGGTGATCGAAAAGACCATCTCCAACATGCAGGAGGTCGCGGCGCGCGGCGGTCGCCTGATCCTCATTGGCGACGAATTCCTCGCGCGTGATTTCGCCGGCGAGGCAGAGGCCGCGATCGTGATGCCGAAGGTCGCGTCGGATTTCGCGCCGCTGGTCTACGCCGCGCCAATCCAGCTGATCGCCTACCACACGGCGGTGGTGATGGGGAAAGACGCCGACCAGCCGCGCAATCTGGCCAAGAGCGTGACGGTGGAGTAGGGCGGTCGCCCGCCCTCAGATCGCCACCTGGCGCCCGATCTCCACTGTCTGATCCGGCGGCAGACGCAGCACGTCGGCGATGTGGCGGGAGTTGCGCTCCATCGCGGCGTAGGGGGCCTCGACCCACCACGGCAGCCCTTTGCGGTCCTCGCGGCGAATGATCGAGGCATGGCCGACATAATAGGTGACGTCGCTGAGGTCGATGTCGCAGCCGCGCCGGCTCGCCGTCGCCAGCAGGGCCGGGATGTCGGGGCGCTCCATGAAGCCGAACACCGCCTCGGCGCGCCAGAACTTCGGCGCGATCTGGTGCACGGTCAGGCGTTTCGCCGGGTCGGTCCGGGGCCTGGCGGCGGTCGTGACCGTCAACACCATCACCTGCTCGTGCAAAGCGCGATTATGCTCGACGTGCCACAACAGGGCGCGCGGCACATCGCGGGTCGCGCGGGTCAGGAACACCGCGGCGCCCGGCACGCGCGGCGTCCCGCGCGCGAGAAGCTGTGCGTTGAATTCTTCGATCGGGATGGGGTTCTGCTCCATCTGACGCGCGACCGCTTCGGATCCGCTGCGCCAGATTCGCATTGCGGCGTAGATGGCCGTCGCGAGCAGCAACGGGACATAGCCGCCATCGGCGATCTTGACCAGATTGGCGCCGACAAAGGCTGCGTCGACGATGAGGAAAAAACCCGCCGCCGCGCCGGCGGCGACGAGGCTCCATTTCCAGATTTCGCGCATCGCGATGAACAAAAGAACGCTCGTCATCAGCATGGTGAGCGAGACCGCGATGCCATAGGCGCTGGCGAGATTGGCGGACTTTTTGAAACCCAGCGTCAGCGCGATGGTCGCGATCATCAGGATCCAGTTGACGGCGCCGACATAAATCTGGCCATAGCCTTCATCGGAGGTTTGTCTGACCTTCAGGCGCGGCAGCCAGCCGAGGCGGATGGCCTGGCGCGTCATGGAATAGGCGCCGGTGATGATCGACTGGCTGGCGATCACCGTGGCGAGGGTCGCCAGCGCGACGAGCGGAATCAGCAGCGGCGCCGGGCACAGGCGATAGAAGATGTTTTGATCGGTCGGCGCGCCGTCGAGGATGATCGCGGCCTGGCCGGCGTAATTCAGGATCAGGCTCGGAAAAACGATGGCGACCCAGGCGATTCTTATCGGCTTTGCACCGAAATGGCCCATATCCGCGTAAAGCGCCTCGGCGCCGGTGACGCAGAGAAAGACGCCGCCGAGAACGAGAAAGGCTTTGAGGCCGCCGGAGGAAAGGAATTGCGCGGCATAGAGCGGGTTCACGGCGGCCAATGCGCCGGGGTGGCGCGCGAGGCCGTAGAGCCCCAGCGCGGCGAGCGTCAGAAACCATATCGCCATGATCGGTCCGAAAGCTTTGCCGATGCGCTGCGTGCCGAGCGGCTGGACGGCGAACAGGATAAGCAGAATGACGACGGCGCCGGGCAGCACGTAAGGCTCGACGGCGGGCGTCGCGATGTTGAGGCCCTCGAGCGCCGACAGCACGGAAATGGCCGGAGTGATCGCGCCGTCGCCATAGATCAGCGCCGCGCCGAACAGGGCGGCGCCCAGAACGAGCGGACGATGGACCTTGCGCGCGCCGATCAGCGACATCAGCGCGAGGATGCCGCCTTCGCCGTCGTTGTCGATGCTCATGGCGACCGCGACATATTTGACGGTCGTGACGATGAACAGAGTCCAGATGACAAGGCTCAAAACGCCAAGCACGACCGCCGGATCGGCTTGCCCGCCGGTGAGATCCAGCACCGTCTTCAGCGTGTAGAGCGGACTTGTGCCGATATCGCCGAAGACGATTCCGAGCGCGGCTAGCCCAAGCGCCGGCAGGCTCGCCGTCGAATGGCCATGCAACGTCGGAGGCTTCGGGCGGCGCTCCGGCGCGCGCACGCCCTTCAGCGCGGGAGTCGTCGAGCTATCTGGAACATGCGCCATGCGAGCACTCTCGATATTCGCGCCGCGCGCGCGAAAGTCGCTGCGCGGCGCAGTTCGCCAATCATGAACGCGGTTGATTGCAAATTTACGAGCAGGTTGGAAAATCGATCGCCGCTTTTCCGAGTCCAGCGGGCGATGGGAAATTTATTCAGTTGCCGGTCGTTAAAATTCGCGGAATTCCCGCTCAAGCCGGTCGAGAAAGGCCGCGCCCTTCGCGAGCGAAAAATGATCCATGTCGTGCAGCGTCAGCATGCGGAACTTCGCCCTCGGGCAGATCCAGGGCCTGACGCCGCGCGCGATCTGGCGGCGCACGGGATCGCCCATAAAAAGCCGGACGATCCACCAGGGCGCGCCGGTCGAACTCACCGCCCAAAGCGCGTCGATATGGGTCAGCAGCGGGGTCGGCGCGCCGCCTGGCCGATGCTCGAAGGCGACGCCGGGCGCGATCACGCGGTCGAAAAAACCCTTCATGATTGCGGGCGGCCCGAACCACCATTGCGGAAACACGAACACAAGTTTTTGCGCCGCGCGCAGCCGCTCCACGTAGTTGGCGACCGCGTCCGTATCATGAACCGGCGCGAAATAGGCGCGGCGCTCGGCGGCGGTGAGGCGCGGGTCGAAATCATCGGCGTAAAGATCGATCAGATCGACATCGAGGCCGCGCCGCTCCAGCGTCGCCTTGACGCGCGCGGCGGCCGCATGGGTGAAGCTTTCGGCCAGCGGATGGGCGACGACGATCAGCGTCCGCATGGCCGAAACATTTTGCCCGATCCCGAGGAGCCGCGCAGCGGCGTGGCGAAGGATTGATCGAAAAGACGCGCGACCGCCCTTATGGTTCGAGACGATCGCTGCGCGATCTCCTCGCCCTGAGAGCTCAGGTAAAGCGCGAACTTCTCAATAATCGCAATGTTCCGGTTTATCACGGGATTTGCCGGCGGGTCACGCGCGCTCGCAACTTAAGCGCGCGCCTTTTTGCGTTTTGGCCGCCCGCGTCCTAAACCTCAGCGTCCGGCATCCCTCTAAGATAGATCGCTCCCGCCTATGCGCCTCTCCCGATATTTCCTGCCGATCCTGCGCGAGACCCCGAAAGAGGCCGAAATCGTCTCGCACCGGCTGATGCTGCGCGCCGGCATGATCCGGCAGGAGGCGGCCGGCATCTATAGCTGGCTGCCGCTGGGCCTGCGCGTGTTGCAGAAGGTCGCGCAAATCGTGCGCGAGGAGATGGACCGCGCCGGCGCCATCGAGCTTTTGATGCCGACCCTGCAGCTCGCGGATCTGTGGCGCGAGACCGGCCGCTACGAGGCCTATGGCCCGGAAATGCTGCGCATCAAGGACCGGCATGAGCGCGAACTGCTCTATGGCCCGACCAATGAGGACATGATTACGGCGATCTTTCGCGCCTATATCCGCTCCTATCGCGAATTGCCGAAAATCCTCTATCACATCCAATGGAAGTTTCGCGATGAGCAAAGGCCGCGCTTCGGGGTCATGCGCGGACGGGAGTTCCTGATGAAGGACGCCTATTCCTTCGATGTAGACGAGGCCGCCGCGCGCGTCTCTTATAATCGGATGTTCGCGTCTTACCTGCGCATTTTCGCGCGCATGGGGCTGCGCGTCGTGCCGATGCGGGCGGAGACCGGCCCGATCGGCGGCGACCAGAGCCATGAATTCATCATCCTCGCCGAGACCGGCGAATCGGCGGTGTATTGCGACGCCGGCGTGCTCGACCTGCCCATCCCGGACGAAACCATAGATTACGACGGCGACCTGTCGCCCATCGTGAAGCAATGGACGAGCCTTTACGCCGCGACCGAAGACGTGCATGACGCGGCGCGCTTCGAACGCGAGACGCCGCAGGAGCGGCGCATCCACACGCGCGGCATCGAGGTCGGCCAGGTGTTTTTCTTCGGCGACAAATATTCGAAGCCGATGAACGCGGTGGTCGCCGGGCCTGATGGCGTCGAGCGGCCGTTTCAGGGCGGCTCCTATGGCGTCGGCGTCTCGCGCCTCGTCGGCGCGCTGATCGAGGCCAATCACGACGAAGCCGGCATCATCTGGCCCGAGTCCGTCGCGCCGTTCAAGGTCGGCCTCGCCAATCTCAAGGTCGGCGACGCGGCGACCGACGCCGCCTGCGAAAAAATCTATGCCGCGCTCGAAAGGGCCGGCGTCGACGTGCTCTATGACGATACGGACGAGCGGCCGGGGGCGAAATTCGCCAAGCTCGATCTGATCGGGCTGCCCTATCAGGTCATCGTCGGCCCCAAGGGACTGGCGGCGGGAACGGTCGAGCTGAAGACGCGCAGGGGCGCCGCGCGGGAGCAGCTCAGCCTCGACGAAGCCATCTTGCGGTTGACGGCATGAGCGAAGCAAAGCCAGCGGGCGCGCGGCCCTTCGCCGCTTTCGAATGGATGATCGCGCTACGCTATCTGCGCGCGCGCCGCTCCAGCGGCTATGTCTCGGTCATCGCCGGCTTCTCCTTCGCCGGCATCGTGCTCGGCGTCGCGACGCTGATCGTCGTGATGTCGGTCATGAACGGCTTCCACAAGCAGCTGCTCGACAAGATCGTCGGCATCAATGGGCATATTTTCCTGCAGCCCTCGGAAACGCCGCTGACCGATTACGACCAGACCGCGCGCGAAGTCGCGGGGTTGCCGGGAGTCAAGCTCGCCATTCCGATGATCGAAGGGCCGGCGGCGGTGTCGACCACCAGCATGGCCTTCGCGCTGGTGCGCGGCGTGAGGGAAGCCGACATCAAGCGGCTGCCCGGCATCGCCGGCAATGTGCGCCAGGGCACGCTCGACGGCTTCGACAAGGCGGGCGGCGTCGCCATCGGCCAGAGGATCGCCGAGAATCTGGGCCTGCGCATCGGCGACAAGATCAAGGTGCTGATCGCCAACGGGCCGCAGACCCCGTTCGGCGTCGCGCCGCGAAGCAAGGTTTATCCGGTGACGGCGATCTTCCAGATCGGCATGGCGGAATTCGATAATCTGTTCGTCTACATGCCGCTGCCGGAGGCGCAGGGCTTCTTCAGCAAGGACAATGAGGCGAGCGTCATCGAGGTCTTCCTCGATCGGCCCGAAGACCTCGACAAGATGCGCGGCGCCATCGATTCCGCGCTGACGCGGCCGATGATCATGACCGACTGGCGCGAGCGCAACAGAACCTTCTTCGACGCGCTGAACGTCGAGCGCAACGTGATGTTCATCATCCTTACCCTGATTGTGCTGGTCGCCGCGCTGAATATCGTTTCCGGCCTCATCATGCTGGTCAAGGACAAGGGCCATGACATCGCGGTGCTGCGCACGATGGGCGCGACGCGCGGCGGCGTGATGCGCGTCTTCCTCATCACGGGCGCCTCGATCGGCGTCGTCGGCACCTTCGCGGGCCTGCTGCTCGGCCTGTTGCTGGCGAGCAATGTCGAGGGCATCCGCCAGTTTCTGCGCTGGCTGCTCAACGCCAATCTGTTTCCGGCGGAAATCTATTTCCTGTCGCAGGTGCCGTCCTCGGTCGATGCGCTCGACGTGCTGACGGTCGTCGCCATGACGCTGACGCTGTCGGTCCTCGCGACCATCTATCCGTCATGGCGCGCCGCAAAGCTCGATCCGGTCGAAGCGCTGCGTTACGAGTAGCCATGACGACAACGCCGCCGGCGCTTTATCTCGAAAAGGTCGAACGTCGCTACGAACAGGCGGGCGCGCCGCTCGAGATTCTGCGCGGCGCCGACTTCGGCCTCTGGGCCGGCCAGTCGGTGGCGCTGATCGCGCCGTCCGGCGCCGGCAAATCGACGCTGTTGCATATCGCGGGGCTGCTTGAACGGCCGGACGCCGGCGAAGTCTATGTCGCCGGCGCGCCGACTGTGGGCATGGCGGACGATGCGCGCACCGCGCTGCGGCGCGACGAGATCGGCTTCGTCTACCAGTTTCATCATCTGCTGCCGGAATTCTCGGCGCTCGAAAACATCATGCTGCCGCAGATGATCGCCGGTTGCTCGCGCAAGGGGGCGCGGCAACGCGCGAGTCGAGTTGCTCGACTATCTTGGGCTGTCGGCGCGCGGCGACCACAGGCCAGCGGAGCTGTCGGGCGGCGAGCAACAGCGCGTCGCCATCGCGCGCGCGGTGGCGAACGGCCCTGGCCTTCTGCTAGCGGACGAACCGACCGGCAATCTTGATCCCAAAACCGCGAGCCATGTCTTCGAGGCGCTCGACGCGATCGTGCGGGCGACCGGCCTCGCCACCCTGATCGCGACGCATAACATGGAGCTCGCCGCACGCATGGACCGCCGCATCACCCTGCGCGACGGGCTGTTGGTGGAGCTCGCCTGAGGCCGCCGGATTACTCGACCAACGCGCGATCGCGCGGCCTCGCGCGCAGCACCGTCTTGAGGTTCATGAACGCGTGCAGGCCGTAAGCGCCGAGCTCGCGGCCGTAGCCGGATCGCTTGACGCCGCCGAACGGCGCTTCGGGCGCGGACGAAAGCATTTCATTGATGGCGGTCATGCCGGCCTCGATGTCGCGGATAAAGCGCTGTTCCTCGGCGGGATCCCTGGTCCAGACGGACGAGCCGAGGCCGAAGGGGATGTCATTGGCGATGCGGATCGCTTCGTCGATGTCGGCCGCCTTGAACGCCATCGCCACCGGCCCGAAGATTTCCTCCCTGGCAATCGCGCTGTCGAGCGGAACGTCGGTGAGGAGGCCCGGGGAAAGATAGGCGCCGGGGCCTTCGAGTCGCTCGCCGCCGAAGCGCAGCCGCGCGCCTGAGCGCTTCGCCTGCTCGATCTGGCCCAGCACCGCGTCGCGCTGCTGCGCGCTGGAGAGGGGGCCGAGGTCGGTCTCCGCAAGCATCGGATCGCCGACCCTCAGAGATTTCATCAGCGCCGCAAATTTTTCAATGAAGGCGTCATAGATCTCGGCGTGGACGATGATCCGTTTGGCGCAGATGCAGGACTGGCCCGCGTTCTGGATGCGCGCTTTGACGGCCTGACCAACCGCTTCATCGAGATCGGCCGAGGGCATGACGATGAAGGGATCCGAGCCGCCAAGTTCCAGCAGGACTTTTTTCAGATTGCGGCCCGCCTCCGCCGCCACCGCAACGCCCGCGCCCTCGCTTCCGGTCAGCGTCACGGCGACGATGCGACCGCCGGCGATGACGCCAGCGACCGCCGCGGATTTTATCGCGAGATTCTGGAACAGGCCTTCGGGAGCGCCGGCGGCGCGCGTCATCTCCTCGATCAGCTCTGCGACCCCCTGGACGTTGCTGGCGTGCTTGAGCACGCCGACATTGCCGGCCATGATCGTCGGCGCAAGGAAGCGCACGACCTGCCAATAGGGAAAATTCCACGGCATGACGGCCAGCACGGGTCCTTGCGGAAGCCAGCAAATCTCCGCCGCGCCGCCGTCGCTCAAGACGGAGCGGGCCGGCGCCAGCATCGATGGACCGTGCTCGGCATAGTAGCGAAAGCCGGCGACGCATTTCTCGACTTCGGCGATGGCCGACGCGTAGGTTTTGCCCATCTCGCTCGTCGCCATCAGCGCCAGCCGATTCCTGTTCTCCTCGAAACGGTCTGCGATTTTGGCGAGCAACAGGCTTCGATCGGCGAGATCGGTGGTTCGCCATAAGCGAAAGGCGGACATCGCCTTTTGAAGCCTGGCGTCGAGCTCGGTTTCGTTGAGCTCCGGGTAGGCCGCTAGCTCTTCGCCAGTGGCTGGGTTGACGCTTCTGAACATTGCTCGGCCTTTCGCTTTATCCCTCAAACACGCGACACGGGCCCGAAGATCGCTTCGAATTCGCGCGCCAGCGCCGCGTCGACCTCGCTCATCGGCGCGGGGACGCCAAGGTCATGCAGGCTGGTGACGCCATAATGCGCGGTCCTGACGCCGCAGGGCGCGATGCCGGAAAAATGCGATAGATCGGGCGCGACATTGAGCGCGACGCCATGCAGCGAGACCCAGCGCCTGAGGCGAATGCCGATCGCCGCGATTTTGTCCTCGGCGGTCTCGCCGTTGAGGCTGCGCGGCTTATCCGGGCGCGCGACCCAGACCCCGACGCGGTCCTCGCGCCGGCCGCCTTCGACGCCGAAAGATTTGAGGCTCGCGATGAGCCAGGCCTCCAGCGCCGCGACGAAGGCGCGCACGTCGCGCCTGCGCATCCCGAGGTCGAGCATCACATAGGCGACGCGCTGTCCCGGCCCGTGGTAGGTGTATTGGCCGCCGCGCCCCGTCGCATGGACGGGAAAGCGCGCCTCAAGGAGGTCGGCGGTTTTGGCCGAGGTTCCGGCCGTATAGAGCGGCGGATGCTCAAGCAGCCAGACCTGCTCGCGCGCGCGGCCCGCGGCGATCTCCGCGACCCTCGCGTTCATGGCGGCGAGCGCCTCGGCGTAGGGCGTGAGCCCTGCGGATACGCGCCATTCGACGGGGACGGCGCCGGCCCGCGTCCAGAGGGCTGGCTTCAGGTCGTTGCGGGAAAGCATCGCGCCTCGCTTGCTTGGCTGCGGCGTCTCGCCGGGCGCGCGCCGGCCGTCCTTTTCGCTAAATGCGCCCGTCGCGGAAGTCCAGTTTTTGCAATCGCGCGTTGGCCTGTCATAAGCGCCCTCGCGGCCTTGCCACGGCGGCGCGCATTTGTTAGACGACGCGCCTGTCCCCGCCGAGCTTGACTGCTCGCAGGCGGGGCGTTTGCGGCCATGGCGGAACTGGTAGACGCGCTAGCTTGAGGTGCTAGTCCTGAAAGGGGTGGAGGTTCGAGTCCTCTTGGCCGCACCAACCTGTCGCGCTCGACGCGGGGCCGACGCCGCGCAAAGCGCTTTCGCTGTGGCGTATTCGCTCCAGCCTGGAATCCTTTCGGCGTCGTTTTTTATGGCTTGGCGGGGACGCTTGCGTCGCCTTCAGGCGTCGGCGGCGTCTGGCCGCTTTTTTGCCCCGCCTCGCGAGCGAAGACCTGAGCGATGATCTTTTCGGTCTCCGAGGTCCAGCCCGCGGGCGCGGGGCGCAGCGGCGGGGGATCGTCGCCGGGCTCTATATGCACGATGCGGAAGCCGCGTTGCTTCAATTCGCGCAGCAGGGCCGGCAGCATGGCGGCGGTCTGCGCCTTGCTGTCATGCAGCAGCAGAATGCCGCCCTTCGTCTCTTCGAGCCGCGACAGCACGATCTTGAGTTCATGTTCGGGCGTGAGCGGCAGCCAGTCGGAGGCCCAAAGGTCCGCGCCGAAGATCGCGATATTGCGCGAGGCGAGCCAGGCGTCGAGCGCCGGCGTGTCGGCGAAGCCCGGGAATCTGAAAAAAGGCGTGCGCGGCTCGGTTCCGGCGGCGCCATAGGCGGCGCGATCGTCGGCGGCGAAGCCCTTGTCGATTTCTTCCCTGGCCGCGGCCTCGCTGAGGCGGCGCATCGTCGCCACAGGATGCGAAAGCGTGTGGTGGCCGACGGTATGGCCCTCCGCGACCTCGCGCTTTACGACTTCGGGCAGGGCCTCAGCGTAGCGTCCGATCAGGAAAAAAGTCGCCTTGACGCATTCGGCGGCGAGCGCGTCGAGCACTTTCGGCGTCGAGGCGCTGGGGCCGTCGTCGAAGGTCAGGACGACTTCATGGTCGGCGAGCGCGAGGGTGCGCGGATAGGTCTTGAGGCCAACCGCAAAGCCGCCGCGCGTGTCGAGTTTCAGGGTGCGGCTGACGCCGAGGGCGTCCGGCGGGCAGGGCGCCCCCGCCGCCGCGCCGCACGGGCCGGCGACGGCGAACAGAAGCGCGGCGGCGCGCGCGCCCGACTGCCTGCGGTTCTGGTTCATATCATCTCCGCGCTCGACGTCCCCCCCTTTTACACGCTCAGGAAATTTAAAGCCACGCGTCGGTTTGCCCCCGCCAGCGAGCGCTGGCGTCGCAGTTCTCCCGTTAGCGTCGGCGCTGGGCGCCGCTCCTCAAACGTAGCGGATCGTCGTGAACATGCCCGCCGCCAGGTGATAGAGCAGATGGCAATGCACCGCCCACCAGCCGGGATTGTCGGCGTCGAAGGCGACCGTCACCGACGCGTTGGGCGGAATCAGCACGGTGTCGCGCATCGCCCCGGCGAATCGCTCGCCATTGATGGCGACGACCTGGAACACATGACCGTGCAGATGCATTGGATGCTGCATCGGCGTCTGTTTGGCGAAGATCAACTCGACCCGCTCGCCGGCGGCGACCGGCAGCGGCGGCGTGTCTGGCGTGTAGGCGACGCCGTTGATTGACCATATATAGCGCGCCATGTCGCCGGTCAGGTTGAGCGTGTGAACGCGATCAGCCTTGCGCGGAGCCAGCGGATCGGCAGCGGTGAGGCGCTTCTCGAGATCAAGGGTCAATCGACCTGTGGCTTCGCTGGCCGTGTCGGAAACGCGGCGAATGTCGGCGTCGCCGGCTGCGAGGATGATGGCCGTCCGGCTGCGGTCGCCTTCGAGAGTCGCGAGGATTGGATAGGCGGCGGCCCCTTTTGGAAGGGTCAGCTCGATGTCAAGCCGCTGCGCCACCGCAATCGGAAAGCGCCGCGCCCGGATCGGCGTGACGTCGTGACCGTCGACAGCGACAAGGTCTCCCTCCAGTTCGCCCAGATCGACATGATAGTCGCTCATCGCCGAGCCGTTGATGAGCCGCAGCAGAATGGGACCGCCAGCCTCGACCTTCACCACGTCTGGGTCCGCGAGCGTCCGCCGGTTGGCGAGGAAGGCGTCATATTTGACATCGTTGACATCGGCCTTGGCGTCGGCCCCCATCGCCATGGCCGGCTTCTCCATCACCGCCGCGTCGGCCATCTTGTCGCCGCCCGACATTTTCGCGTCGCCCATGGCGGCGGTAGCTGGCTTACGAAGATTGGCGTAGATCTCTTCGGGCGACGTGAAGCTGAAATCGGCCAGTTCGACGACGATCTCCTGCCGGCTCGGAGCGCCCGGGTTGCGGATGATCAGCGGCGCCGACATCAAAAGCTGTTCTTGCAACCCCTCATGCGAATGCATGAAAAAGGTGCCGGCGAACGCGAGCGGAAAATCATAATCCGCTTAAGCGCCGGGGGGAATCGGCGGCGCCGAGATGTTAGGGACGCCGTCCTGCCGCCAAGGCGGCGTCAGGCCGTGCCAGTGGATGAGGGTAGGTTCGGATAATTTGTTTTCGACCCGCACGCGAAAGGCCTTGCCGACCTCGGTCTCAATCCCCAATGGGCCGCCTGGCTGGCGAATGTCGAGAACCAACGCGGCCTTGCCGTTCACGTCTATGTTCTGACGCTCCACCCGCAGAATCGTCGGCTGAACGTCGGTCGTCTGCGCCCGCGCAAATGAAATCGTGCAGGTGGCCAGAGAGGCCGCTATGAACTCGCGCCGCGTAAACATGCCAGTTCTCCCTTTTATCGCGGCTTCTTCTATTGCGGATTCTCCAGACTGAGCGTTTCGGAGGTCTCGTCGTAGGCGAAGACCTCGCCATAGCGGCCCCAGGTGATGACGCTTTTCAAGGTTCGCTCGGCGTATTGCTCGGACATGTGGTCTTCGAGCTCCTCAAGAAAGCGCGTGGCGCGGGCGGTGTGGCTCGGGCGCTCCTCAAGCACGGCCTTGATGCGCGCGGCGAGCGGCAGATAGCTGAGCAGATGATCGCCGAACAGCTTTTTGCGCGCATCGGTTTCGAGATCGGCGAAGCGCGCGCCGGCGGGCGTCAGCTTGATGTCGCCTTCCTCAAGCTCGGCGAAGCGCAAAAGCTGCAGCGTTTCGGCGACGGGGAACAGTTCGTCGATCTCCATCTGCAGGCTGTCGGCCAGCGCCGGCAGGTCGGCGCGGCCATGATAGGGATCGGCGGCGATCTCCTCGATCATGCCGGCCAGCGTATTGGTCGAGACCTGCGGCAGCGCCATGGCGACGCCCATGCCGGGGAAGGCCCCCTCGCGGCCGGTGGCCGCGGGCTCGGGCCGCTTGGTCATCAGGGCGTAGATCTTGTCGACGAGCTGGCGAAATTCGGGATCAAGGCGATTGCGCGGATGCTGCAAGGTCACGCGAATTTCCGCCGCGATGCGGCCTGGATTGGAGGACAGCACGATGATGCGGTCGCACATCAACACCGCCTCCTCGATGTTGTGGGTCACCATCAAAATCGACTTGATCGGCATGCGCCCTTCGACCCAGAGGTCGAGAAGATCGGTGCGCAGGGTCTCGGCGGTCAGAACGTCGAGCGCCGAAAAGGGCTCGTCCATCAGCAGAATATTGGGATGCACGACGAGCGCGCGGGCGAAGCCGACGCGCTGGCGCATGCCGCCGGAGAGCTCTTTCGGGAAGGCGGATTCAAAGCCATCGAGGCCGATGAGGTCGATCGCCTTCAAGGCGCGCACGCGCGCCTCCTCCTTCGGCACTTTGCGGGCGCGAAGGCCGAGTTCGACATTGGCCTGCACAGAGAGCCATGGAAACAGCGCAAAGCTCTGGAACACCATGGCGACGCCGTCGACCGGCCCTTCGACCGGCGCGCCAAGATAGCTGACGTCGCCGGAGGCCGGCCGCACCAGCCCCGAGACGATGCGAAGCAGCGACGATTTTCCGCAGCCGGAGCGCCCAAGCAGCCCGACGATCTCATCCTCCTTCAACGTGATGGAGACGTTGTCGAGAACGGTCGGCCCCTGCTCGCCGGATCCGGTCTGGTAGTGCTGGCTGACGTTTTTGACCTCAAGCAGCGGTTGCCTGGTCTCGAGAGGGGGTTTTGATTTCGTGTCGAGCATGGGCCGCCCTTACTCTAGATGAAGACGGCTTTCGGCGAGCCCAAACAGCGGCCGCCAGAAAAGCCGGTTGAACAAAATGACGAAGATCGACATCACCGCGACGCCAAGCACGATTTTCGGAAAGTCGCCAGCCTCGGTCGCCTCGGCAATATACGCGCCGATGCCATGCGCCGCGACGGTTTTGTCGCCCCATTTCGCATATTCGGCGACGATGGCGGCGTTCCACGAGCCGCCCGAAGCGGTGAGCGCGCCGGTGACGTAGAAGGGGAAGATCCCGGGGATGATGACGCTCCTCCACCAGTCCCAGCCGCGAATGCGGAAACTCGCGACGGCTTCCTTAAGGTCATTGGGAAAGGCCGAGGCGCCGGCGATCACATTGAACAGAATGTACCATTGCGTGCCGAAGACGATGAGGGGGCTGAGCCAGATGTCGGGATTGAGCGAAAACCGCAGGATGAGGACGACGGCGATCGGAAAGATGACGTTGGCCGGGAAGGCGGCGAGGAACTGCGCCAGCGGCTGGACCTTTTCGGCGATGCGCGGCCGAAGGCCAATCCACACGCCGACGGGCACCCAGACGATCGTCGCAAGGGCCATCAGAATGACGACGCGCAGCAGCGTGAAGAAGGTGTATTCGACGCTGATCCAGACATCGCTCCAGCTCAGTTCCGTGCGCACATAATCGACGATCTGCCGGGCTGACCAAATAATCGCGGCGGCGATTGCGAGCAGCCACACTATGTCGATGATGCGGCTCAGACGCGGATTTGGCGGAGCGGGGCGCGCGGCGCGGCGCGGCAATTGAAGACGCAACAGAGCGACGCTCTGGAACAATTGCGCCGGCGGCTGCGTCAACGCGCGCAGCCAGCGCGTGCGCGCGAACATCTGCGCGACCCAGGACCGCGCCTCGACCTGACCCGCCGAAAGTTCGACGCGAAAACGCGAGCCGAAAGCGACGAGGGGACGAAACAGCAACTGGTCGTAAAGCAGGATCACGACGGCCATGGCGACGATGGCGGCGAACACCGCGTCGATGCGCTTGCGGTCGATGGCGAGGGCGAGATAGGAGCCGATGCCGGGCAGTTTGATGGTCGTGTCGCCGACCGAGATCGCTTCCGAGGCGACGACGAAGAACCAGCCGCCCGACATCGACATCATCATGTTCCAGATGAGGCCTGGCATGGCGAAAGGCGCATCGAGCTGCCAGAAGCGCTGCCAGCCCGAAAGCTGGAATCCTTCGGTCACTTCATTGAGGTCGCGCGGCACGCTTCGCAGCGACTGGTAGAAGGAAAACGCCATGTTCCAGGCCTGCGAGGTGAAGATGGCGAAGATCGCCGCGCATTCGGCGCCGAGGATCGAGCCGGGAAACAGGCCAAGGAAAAACGTGACGGTGAACGACAGAAAGCCGAGGATTGGGACCGACTGCAGCACGTCGAGCAGCGGGATCAGGATCATCTCGGCGCGCCGGCTTTTTGCGGCGAGCGTCGCATAGGTGAAGGTGAAGACGAGCGACGCCGCCATCGCCGCGAACATGCGCAGGGTCGTGCGCATCGCGTAATAGGGCAACAGCGAATAATCGAGCGAGGTGACGGTCAATTCGGGCGCCGCGATCGGCAGGGTGAGGCCGGTCGAGAGATGGGCCGCCGCGACGAACGCCGCGAAGACCAGCGTCAGGGCGAGGAGATCATACTGGTTGGGCAGGGCCTTGCGGCCAAGCGACGTGAAAGCGACGAATTGGGACAGCATGGAAGGCTTTCGCAGGCGAGGCGGGAGCGGCGGCGGAGTTCAGTCAACCGATGATTTGCCTTCGGGGGCGCGAATGCGCAACATGCTTTTTCGGGGCGATGACCGGATCGTCGCATAAACGAAGCTTCAGGGCGGCGAGGCCGAAACGGCGTGCGCCGACGGCCCGATCTTGAAGCGGACTATGTCTCATTTCTATGTCGGTTCAAAGAATGCGGAGGAGTTGCCGCCAAAGAGCATTAAGGAGCGCGGAGGCCCGCCGGCCCCGGCGACGGCGGCTTTTTTCTTTCGCGAAGCTTACGCTTGGCGCGCGGTCAAAGACGAGGTCAAACAAACGACGCAGTCAAGCGGAAAATCGCTTATTGGAATCGGCCTGTGGCGCGCCCGGCTCGACGGGATCGCGGGCGTTTTCCCGCCGCCCGGTGGGGGGAGCGCGAAAAGCAGCGTGCGGCCGCCGTTTTTTCGACTTGTTAACGCGTCTTTACTAGAGTGACGACATCTTTCGCGAAGTGGACTTCCGGCTCAGGCGTCATGCGGCAGTTTTTGATCTCATTTTTCGCGCTCGGGCTCGTGCTCTGCGTTGCAGGCTGCGCCGGCGGCGGCCTCGGCGACGATCCGTTTCCAAGTCCCGCCGACTATGAGGTGCACGGCATCGACGTATCGAAATATCAGGGCGACATCGACTGGAACAGCGTGCGCAACTCGGGGGTGCGCTTCGCCTGGATCAAGGCGACCGAAGGCGGCGACCGCGTCGACGACAAATTCGCGCAGAACTGGGCCGCCGCGAAAGCGGCGGGCATCCCGCGCGGGGCGTATCATTTCGCCTATTGGTGCCGTCCCGCCGAAGAGCAGGCGGCGTGGTTCACTCGCAATGTTCCCAACGATCCGGACGCGCTGCCGCCGGTCCTTGACGTCGAATGGAACGGCCAGTCGAAGACCTGCCCGAAAAAGTTGCCGCGCGAGGAGGCCATCGCCGAGATGAAGATCATGCTCGCGGCGATGGAGCAGGCCTATGGCAAACGGCCGGTCATCTACACCTCGATCGACTTCCACCGCGACGTGATGGAGGGCGAATTTAACGATTATACGATCTGGGTCCGCAGCGTGAAATGCAATCCCGCGCTGAAATACGGCGACCGCAAATGGCGCTTCTGGCAACATACGGCCGAAGGCCGCGTCGCCGGCATCAAGGGCAACGTCGATCGCAACGCCTTCAACGGCTCGGCCAAGGACTGGCAGGGCTGGCTCGCCGGCGTCAAGGTCGCAAGCAGCAGCTAAATCCAGCAATTCTGAATCGCGATGATTTTGGATCGACGATCCAGGATCGTGAAGGCGACCGCGCGCCCCTTGAGACGAAAAAAGAGGGGCCGCCCGTTCCGGACAGCCCCTCCATTGTCGGACCGCGGTCCGTGATGCCCGGTCGGATCGCCTCAGGAGGCGAGAACCTCGAAAGCTCCCATCCAGGTCAGGGTCCGCAGCATGAGACAATGAGACACTGGATCACCTCCTTTCGGTACGTTGAAGATAATTATCAATAACCTGCGCCAGGCGATTCGCCAACGTCGTTTTCGCTTCGGGCGGATTCCCCCGCGCTTTGATCTGCCGGCCTGGCCCCTAACGACGCTGCTTGAGCGCGAAAATCTTTTCGGCGATTACGCGCGCGATCGGAAGCGCCGAGGTCGCCGCCGGGGAGGGCGCGTTGCAGACATGCAGCATGCGCGCGGTCTCGGCGAAGACGAAATCATGCGCGAAGCCGCCGTCGCGCAGCACCGCCTGGGCCCGGATGCCGGCGACGGCGGGTTCGAGATCGCGCAGTTCAAGGCTCGGACAATATTTGCGGCATTCTTCGAGATAGCCGCGCTTCCAAAGCGAGTTTTTGAGTTCAGCGACGCCTGATCCCAAATGCGGGACGATGGCGCGCCAGAAGCCCGGAAATCCGGCGAAGGAGGCGACGTCGCGCGCGTCAAAGGAGAATTTTCCATATTTTTCGCGCGCCATCCCCAACACAGCATTCGGGCCGATGATGACGCCTCCATTTATGGTGCGCGTCAGATGAACGCCGAGAAAGGGCAGGGCGGGGTCGGGTATCGGATAGATCAGCGCGTTGATCAGCCTCCCGCGCGACGGGGCGAGCGCATAATATTCGCCGCGGAAGGGAACGATGCGATGGGCGATCGGCACGCCCGCCATTTGCGCCAGACGGTCGGACTGCAGTCCGCCGCAGACGATCAGCGCGCGCGCGCGAAAGGTTTGCGACGGTGTCGAGACGCAGACGGCGGCGGCTTCCTCGCGGATGGCGACGACTTCGGCGGACAGCGCCAGCTCGCCGCCCGCGGCGCGGAAATCATCCGCGAGGGCGGCGCCGACGCGCCGGTAATCGACGATCGCGGTCGAAGGGACGAACAACGCGGCGCGCCCGGCGATGTTGGGTTCGCGGCGGGTCAGTTCGCGCGCGTCGATGCGCTCGACCTCGACGTCGTTCTCGCACGAGCGCTTGTAGAGCGCGTCCATGCGGGCGAGCTCGGCTTCGTTGGCGGCGACGAGCAGCTTGCCGCAGGTCTCGAACGGGATGGCGTGTTCGGCGCAGAAGGCTTTGGTGGCCGTTGCGCCCTCGCGGCAAAGGCGCGCCTTGAAGCTGCCGGGCGCGTAATAGATGCCGGAGTGAATGACGCCGCTGTTGTGCCCGGTCTGGTGCCGCGCGATGGCGGCTTCCTTTTCGAGCAGGAACACCGAGGCGCCCGGCCGCTCCTTTGCGATCTGGCGTGCGGCGGCGAGGCCGACGATGCCGCCGCCGATCACGCCATAATCATAAATCATGCTTGAACGCCGCTGGCCTCGGGACAGGGCGGCCCTCGCCATGCGCCGCATCGACCGCCTGCCTCGGCCGGCGGGCAGTCGCTAGAGGCCGTCGATAAATCCAAAGAACGCATTTGAGGTCCGAATGGCGAAGCGCTCCACCCGAAGAAACAGCGAAGCCGCGAGCAGCGAGGCGACGATTGTCGTCAGCATGATCAGATAGGCGGTGGGGCGCGTGACAACCCCGTCGGAGAATAGGCGCAAAACCAGAAACGACTGCAGCGAGACGATGATGGGGAAATGAACCAGATAGATCGGAAAGGACAACGGGCCCAGAATACGGGACAGCTGACTATCGAGAACGCGCTGCAGCCAATTCGAACTGTAGATGGCGAAAAGAAATAGCCCGGCCGAAATGCTGAGGCGGAGCGCGCTTCCGGCTTCGGGCAGATGCAGCATTGGATAGACGGTCAAGCCGGCCCCGACGTCAAATGCGATGAAAAGAGCGATCCAGTTCGCGGCTGGGTGAGCGGCCAGGCGTTTGAAAACGCCATCGACGCGCATTTCGCCGAACATCATGCCGAATATAAAGCAGACGAGGAACGGACTGGAGAGAAGCATGAATGGCGCGACGATGGCGTAAATCGCCCATCTTTGCCTCGGCGTACGGGCCACGAACAGGGTAAAGAAGACGAACATCGATCCGAACAATTCAACGCTCATCGACCACAGGAAGGGATTGTAGGACGTTTGCGGAGAGCTACGAAAGAATACGCCAAAGAGACTGTAGTAAAGGAAGCCGCCGACGCTTGGCGGAAAGTTCAGGAATTTGCCGAGCCAGTCCGGTCGATCGAGTATGGCGTTCGCTTCGTAAGAGAAGACGAGATGGGCCTTCATAAGGATAAATACGATGAGGCACGATACGAAAATTGGTATGGTGAGCCTCACGTAACGCTTGATCGCCAGCTTGCGCACGACATTTACGTCGTGCCGAACGAAATATCCGTGCGATAGCGCCTCGCCGGAGAGGACGAAGAACGTTGCTACAGCGAAACCGCCATTGAGAATGAATCCGATCCACGGCGATGCAAACTCTGGCAGCTTATGGGCGAACATCTCGTGGCAGACGTGAAAAAAAAGCACCTGCAGGGAAGCCCATCCGCGAATGAAATCGAGCAGATGCAAACGAAGTTTTGCTTCGACCGGTTCAGCTGGAGCGTTCGTCACCCGCGAGATAATTTCGCTGTCCATAGATGACGCGTCCTGGACCATAGCGGGCCTCACGGATTGGCCGGAAAGAAATTGTGCAAATCGCTCGCGATGCAGACATGTTGGTGATGCCGAGCTTTGGATGTCAATAGTGCGAGCCGGGCGAACGCGCCGGCAGACTTAGGGCCGCGACTGGCCGGCGGCGGCAGGGCCGACTTCCTTTCCATGGCGGCTACGGGCCACTTGTTCGGGACCTATGTGCGACAATTTTCCGCACCCTTCGCAAGAGGCGGCGACCGCACCGCCGGCGCGAGTTTCAACGAGAAATTGATCGCTCTTCGAAGCGCGATCAATCTGGCGGCCCCCGATGGCGCCGAATTTGCAGCTACAAATTGCGTCTGACGAGTGCTCGCTGACGATGATCGTAATCGATCCAAAAATAAACGGCGCGACCGGCCTCAATCGCTCGCAGCCAAACGCAGGGGGCGTTCTAGGTTTGCGCCGGCGCGGCGATCGCAGGCGCGCGGGCGCGTTTGACGCTGCGGAAGAACAGGTAGTGCAACAAGAACAAAAACGCGGCGATGACGGGAGCCGATCGCGTGATGCCGTTCACCAGCCCATCGGAGGTCGTCTCAATGATCGTATGCTGAATGCCGGAAAAAACGAAAATGCTGGTCGGAACGGCGAGTCGGAACGACGCTATTTTTGAAAAGACGAAAAGATAAGGGAAGATGAACAAGATCGGATACGCGATGATGCCGATCCAGCCCCAGGTGGTGAAACCCTCCATCGCGAGGCCAAAGTTGATATAGGGCTGCAGTCCGGGCTCGACGAGGCCGATGTGCCAGCCAAGCCAGTCGCCCAGGCTCTCCGGGTTCTTGTCAAAACCCATGAATCCGGGCGAGATGCCCTTGAGGCTCTGCCGAACCGCTTTCATTCTGAGAGGGGTGACATCCTTGCTGACTTTGTATATCGAATTGAACAGTCCGATAAAGGATAGACGATTTGCGACATTCGACCGATCGCCATAGTAATCATACTCGACATCGTCAGTATCTTCTGATTTTGCGCTGGCCGTCACCTGAATGTATTTCAGGAAGTCCGGGTCGGTTGCGGCCCTGAGCCCTGTCTCCAGCGAATATTGGATGAATTGCGGGAGCGGCAGGTTCTTCTGCGCTCGAGTATAAAGGATCACGGGCGTTAGGACGTTGACAAAAATTGCGCCGAAAGCCAGGCCGACGAGCACATATCGCCACTTGATCGCCCTGTGCATGAATCCGACCAGCACGACGCCAATCGCCATGTTCAGAAAAAACCCTCTGGCGTTGAGCGAAGAGACGGCGAGAAATGTCACGACCATCATGCCGATGAGCATGGGGGAAAAAAGGTGTCGTCCTTGTGAGACCTGAAGGCTTCGCGTCGCTTCGGCGACGAAGGCAAGGATCAAAAGGTTCTGGAGGATGCCCGCCGTCATGTAAAACGAGCCGGAGCTGCCGGAGAGCGCCGATTTGGTCGCGACGACGAACATCGCGACGAAGCCGACGCAATAGCTGATGATGGCGAGGCGTCGCAGACTGGCCGGATCGTTCGGGAATGCGAAGGTGTCGACGCCGTTGTCGAAGTGGCGCACCGCCAGGATGACCGCCGTCACGACGGCCATGATGACGAAGACCCAGACGTGGGATTCGAACGGAGCGAGGAGATGGCTTTGCAGCGTCTGTCCGTAGGCGGTCTTTAAAACGAGGGCGACGCCAAGATAGCGAAGGCCGAACGTCATGGCGCAAATGGAGTAGAGGTCGCGACCGTTGAGATGCAGCGGAATGAATGTGACGAGGATGCCGACCATGCTGAAAATCGCGATCCACGGATCGGTCCCGATATAGAGCTGGTAGAGCTCCAGGGCGCCCACCACGGCGAAAGGAATGGTGATCGGGACGCGAGTCTGGCGAAGGTCAAACGAATCGATGGAATTTGACAAGTTAAAGCCCTTCGGGTTGATCCTGATGTTTCGTTAAATAGCGAGTTCGCCGAATGCGGCCCTGGAGAAGCGAACATATCGAGTCGCCGACCGGGGCGAATGGAGCGAATGCCGCGCCCGCTTTTATAGACCGTCGTCCCGCGAGGCCAATCTGAGCCACAGCGGCGCCGCCTGATCCGCCAGCGCTTCCTCAAATTGATTATTTTAAAGATAAAGCCACAAACTTACGGCGGTATTACTAACCCGTTTGCTCGCCCCTCACAAGGCGAAGCCGCGCCCGGATTTGGCCGTCAGCCGGCGCCGCGCTGGGGGACGCGAAGCGCTCACAAAAAGTTTTGGTCGCCGATCGCCCATGGTTTCGCCTGTCTTATTTCGCACATCCTGAAGCCGGCCGCCGCCAGACCTTTGCCGAAAGGCGCGGCGGACGACGCGACGCGGGGGAAAGGAGCGTATCCTGACGATGCGACGCGGCGAAGCGATAAATGCGCGCGTCTTGTCGGGCCTCTTCTTGCTTCGTCAGTTTTTCGCGGGTCCCGTGCTGGTCGTGGAAGCAGACAAAGGGCCGGGGCGGTCCCGCCATGCCGCGGTTTGGCTCGTAAATGATCAGATAAGCGGCTTGTCGCCGGGATATAGTGCGTCTATCCTGCGATTACATAGACACTATTCATAATATTAGCGTATGGCGCGCCGGCGCATGGCGCGTAACACCGGTTCAGGCGCGATCACATCTGGCATTGCTTCAACGTGGCATTGCTTCACATGGAGAGGTCGTATACAACGTGCAGTGGAAAGATCGCCTTTGGCGGTCCGCTCGCAGTCTTGGCTGCGGCTTCCGGCTCGTCCAATCAAGCGCAAGCGGACCGTGAATGATCGTATTGCACGTAATAGCAACGGTAAACCCGGAATATGGCGGCCCAATCGAGGGGATTTTCACATCGGCGCCCATATTGCGCGAGCAGGGGTGCGATCGCGAGATTTTGTCGCTCGACATCCCCAGCGATCCATGGGTCAAGACGTGCCCCATCCCGGTCTATCCGATGGGCAACGCCGACCCGAAATACAGGGCCTGGAAACGTCGCATTCCCTGGATGCGCTATGGCTATAGCCCCACGTTTACGCCGTGGCTCAAGGAGAACGCCAAGCGCTATGACGCGGTGATCGTCAACGGGCTTTGGAACTTCTCCTCCTTCGCCGCCTGGCGGGCACTCGCTGGCACCGATACGCGCTATTTTGTCTATACGCATGGCATGCTAGACCCCTATTTCAACAGGGCCTTTCCGGTCAAGGCGGCCGCCAAGCAGCTGCTTTGGTGGTACAGCGAGGGACGCCTCGTCAACAACGCGACCGGCGTGATGTTCGTCTCGGAAGAGGAGCGCCAGCTGGCGCGCAGGTCGTTCTGGCCGTTCAAGGGCAGGGAGCGCGTCGTTCCCTACGGCATCATCGATGTGGCGGGCGACGCGGACGCCCAGGTTCGGGCGTTTCGCGCCGCCTTTCCGGACATCGCCGACCGCAAATATCTTCTCTATCTCAGCCGCATCCACCCCAAGAAAGGCTGCGACCTGCTGGTGGAAGCCTTCGCCGCGGTCGCCGCCAAGAACCCCGATCTCGATCTCGTCATGGCCGGCCCCAACTCGGTCGGTTGGGTCAAAAATCTGCAGGCCGCCGCGGCGGCCCGCGGCATCGCCGACCGAATCCACTGGCCGGGAATGCTGAAGGGCGATCTGAAATGGGGCGCCTTCCGCTCGGCTGAGGCCTTCGTGCTACCGTCGCATCAGGAGAATTTCGGCATCGTCGTCGCCGAAGCTATGGCGTGCGGCAAGCCGGTGCTTACGACCGACAAGGTCGCCACATGGCGCGAGGTGGACGCCTATAAGGCAGGCCTCGTCGAAACCGACAATCTCGCCGGCGTCACGCGCCTGCTCGATCGATACATTGCGCTGCCGGCCTACGAAAGGAGCGAGATGGGCGGTCGGGCGCGCGACGCTTACGTCGAGCGCTTCGATATAGGCACTATGGCCCCGCAGCTGATCGAAATCCTGCGTTCAAGGTAGGCCGCGATGAAGATCCTCGATGCGAAAGACATGGGCACGCTCGAGGGCGGCCCGACCTACTCGCTCGCCAACCGCCTGTTTCGCGCCTCCTTCAGCCTGACCTGGCTTCTGCTCGCCGCCTGGACGCCGCCGGTGCTGCATAAATGGAGGATCGCCCTTTTGCGCCTCTTCGGCGCCCGGATTGCTGACAGCGCGGCCGTCTACGGCAGCGCGCGCATCTGGTATCCGCCGCACCTCGAAGTCGGGCGATTTGCGCGCGTTTCGCCGAACGTCACCGTTTATAACGTCGCCAAGATCACGCTGCGCGATTACGCCATCGTTTCGCAGGGCGCGAATTTATGCACCGCCGGACACGACATCGAGGATATTCATTTTCAGACGGTGGCGCGTCCGATCACGATCGGCCGGCGCGCCTGGGTCGCCGCCGAGGCTTTCGTCGGGCCGGGCGTCACAGTCGGGGAGGGCGCCGTGCTTGGCGCGCGCGGCTGCGCCTTTCGCGATCTCGATGCATGGACCGTCTACGCCGGCAATCCGGCTACGGCGCGGAAACAACGGCGCATTCGCTTCCCGGAAGACGCGCAGCAGGCCGGGTGAAGCTGCGACAGTTCGCGACGTGGGTTCCCGCCGCAAGGCTGCGTCACTTACCCATTGACTTGTCATGCGGCTTTGTTCGACTCTCGGACGCTGTTTCGCGACCCGCCTAAGGGAAAGCCGTGTATGAGGACCGTCGCCTGTCCGGGTCTCTATCGAAATGTTTCGGCGTTGGGGTTCGGCTGCGCGTCGCTCGGCTCGCGCGTTTCTGAGACGCAGTCGCGCCGGCTGCTCGATTACGCCTTCGACCGCGGCGTCATTTGGTTCGATGTCGCGCCCGCCGACGGCGATGGTGAGGCGGAGGCGATCCTCGGCCGGTTCCTGGCCGGCCGCCGCGACCGCGTCGTCGTTTGCACAAAGGTCGGCATCGGCCGCCCGACGCTGTCACCGGTGAAGCAGTTGATCGGCTCCATCAGGCGCGCCGCCCTCGGCGCCTTTCCGGAATTGTCGACTTTTCTGATGCGCAGGATGAATCTGACGCGCGAACGCGAGCCGCTGCGTCCGGAACTCATCGAACCCTCGGTCGTCGAGAGCCTGCGGCGCCTGCAGACCGATCACATCGACGTTCTCGCGCTGCACGACCCAAGTCCGGAGGATTGCGCCAATCCCGCACTCATCGCCGCGCTGCAGCGTATGATCGACAAGGGCTATGCGCGCTGCCTCTCGATCGAGGGCGGCCCGGAGACGATCGAGGCGGCGAGCGCTTACCGCCAGTTTGCAATGGTGCAGTTCCGTCATAATCCGTTCCATAGGACTCTTGAGCGCATCCGCGCGGCGAGGCCCGGCGACGCCGCAGCCTTCTTCATCCTCCGCAACCCGCTCGGCGGCGCCTATGAGCGGCTGTCGCATCTCCTCGTCGGCGATGGCGGGCGGCTCGCCTCGCTCGCCTCGCAGCTCGCCTATGGGCCGCCCTTCATGGCGAGCGAGATCCTGCTCGACTATGCTTTCGGCAACAACCCGACCGGGGTCGTCGTCGTCTCCATGTCGCAGCCGCCGCATATCGATCTGAATTGTGCCAGGGCTTCGCGGCCGCCGCGCACGGACGTCGTCGAATTCGTCAACAAGACCGTTCTCGCCGCGCCCGCCGCCAAATTTCCGCGTCTCGTCTGAACGTTCAGTCGAGTCGCGAGACCTTGCCGGATTCGAGATCGTAATAGGCGGCGATCACCTTGATTTTATTCTGTTTGATGAGATCGGCGATCAGCGGCGAGGCGGTCTGCAACAGATCCGCCTGAATTTGCGCATTGGCCTTGATGGTCGCTTCGAGATCGGGGCCGGCGCGCTCGACCGCCGGGCGGATCGGGGCGTAGAGGGCGCTGATCTGTCCGGGCGCGGCCTTGCCCTCGATCGTCGCCTCCACCGCGCCGCAGCCGGAATGGCCGAGCACGACGATCGCCCTGGTTCCCAGCGCGCCGGCGCCATATTCGAGGCTGGCGATGATTTCCGGCGTGCAGATATTGCCGGCGACCCGCGCGACGAAGACATGGCCGATGCTCTGGTCGAACAGCAATTCGACCGGCACCCGCGAATCGGCGCAGGACAGCACCGCGGCGAAAGGCTCCTGCTTGGCGACGGTATTATCCTTCAAAATGTGCAGATCATCGTTGAAAGCGGTCAACTCCTCCGCCACGAAGCGGGCGTTGCCGTCGAAAAGCTCTTTCAGCGCGGCGTCCGGTTCGAGCATGGTTTGCGCGGCCGCCGGCCGGGGGGAGAAAAGGTCGAGGCCGGCGCCGGCGAGCGCCAGCGCGGCGATCGAGGCGGCGAGGAATTTCCGGCGCGGTTGGAGCGGCGCGCAGCCGGCGCAGCCGCATATTGGATTTGGGCTGTCCGGCGATTGTCTGGCGATCGTCATTGGCGCAAATCCTCCGAAGTTTGTAACGCCGTTAAGGCGCTTGGGCGACTCGTTCGCGGGGCGCCTGGCCGTTCTGTATCTTCAATACGGGTTGGAGTCGATTTTAGAAGAGAATAGCCCTCGCCAAGGGCTTTTTTTTTGCCGGGCTGCGCACGTCATCGTGGAGGCGGGGTCTTGCGCGGGATCATGGCGGAGGCCGGCGGCGCCTGACAAAAACCGCCATGTCCTCCGCTTTCGATAAATATGCGCGGCGCACCGTGCCGCGCTATACCAGCTATCCGACCGCGCCGCATTTCGCGCCGGATTTTTCCCAATCGCTCTATCGCGACTGGCTCGGGCGGCTCGATCGGGACGAGCCCATTTCGCTCTATGTGCATGTGCCCTTCTGCCAGCAACAGTGCTGGTACTGTGGTTGCAATATGAAGCTCACCGCGCGCTATGGCCCGGTCGCCGCCTATGTGCGCAATCTGATCGCCGAAATCGATCTCATCGCCGCCGCTTTGCCGGCGCGAATGAAGGTCGCACATCTCCATTTTGGCGGCGGCACGCCGACGGCGATCGAGGCTTCCGACCTCGCCGCCATCATGGCGCATATCGGCGAGCGCTTCCGCCTGACGCCCGGCGCGGAGCTCGCGATTGAGAGCGATCCGCGCACGCTCGCGGATACGATGATCGCGCAAATCGGCGCGCTCGGCTTCAATCGCGCAAGCTTCGGCGTGCAGGAATTCGACCCCAAGGTGCAGGTGACGATCAACCGGGTCCAGCCGCCGGACATGGTCGCGCGCGCGACGGAGCGTCTGCGCGCCGTTGGCGTCGGGCGCATCAACTTCGACCTCATCTATGGGCTGCCGCGTCAGACCGCCGCGGCGCTCGCGGACACCGTCGAACAATGCATCGCGATGGCGCCGGACCGCATCGCTTTGTTTGGCTATGCGCATGTCCCCTGGACGGCGAAGAACCAGCGCATGATTCCGGGCGACGCTCTGCCGCAGGGTGCGGAGCGCGCCGCGCAGGCTGAAGCGGCTGCGCGGGCGCTCGTCGCCGGCGGTTACCGGCGGATCGGCCTCGACCATTTTGCGCGTCCAGGCGATGCGCTAGCGATCGCCGCCGCGAACGGGACGCTGAAACGCAATTTCCAGGGCTATACGAGCGATCCCGCGCGCACGCTGCTCGGCGTCGGCGCGACTTCGATCGGGCGAACGCCGCAAGGCTATGTGCAGAACATTTCAGAGACCGGCGCCTGGGCGCGGGCCATCGCGGCCGGCCGCCTGCCGGTCGCGCGCGGGCATGAACTCAGCGCCGAGGATCTGCTGCGCGGGCATGTCATCGAGCGGATCATGTGCGACGGCGCGGCCGACCTCGTCGCAGCCGGCCGCGCCTTCGGCTTTGCGGCGGACTGGTGCGCCGGCGAGGAAGCCACGCTCGCCGAACTGGAGCGCGACGGCGTTCTGCGGCGGACGACGCAAGGGCTGGCCCTGGAGCCGGGCGCGATGCATCTCACGCGGATCGTCGCCTCCGCGTTCGACGTTTATCTCGGCGCGGGCGTTGTCCGCCATTCCGTCGCGGTATGAGGCGTTCGACGGTTCGCGCATGCGCGCCGACAAAAAAGAGCCGGCGATCCGCCGGCTCTTTAAGTCTGATGAGGCCAGATCTCAGCAAAGGGGGGAATGCCAAACTCTGGTTATTGCTTCAATACCATCGACGCGAACGGGCATAAATTAACTTTTTGGACATGAAGGCAAAAGCGGGCGCGTCTTGCCGAGATTGTTCGCTTGAGAGCGAGGCGGGGGCGTTGGCGCGACAAAAAAGCGGCAGTCAAAATATGACCGCCGCTTCCCCCCTTGGAGCGTCGAGGCCCCTGAAACGTTTATTATTTTCGCCCTCGTTCCGAGGATCATTAAAAAAAGTTAATGACGGATCCGCAGGCGAAAGGCAACCCTTGTTAAGGGAAAAATTCCCGCCGTCAGCCGAAAAATCGATGGCGCCGATCAGGGGCCAGGACAAGCGGATTGCGCTTTTGATGGTGGGCGCACACAGGCTCGAACTGTGGACCCGCTGATTAAGAGTCAGCTGCTCTACCAACTGAGCTATGCGCCCATCAAAAACTTCGCTTTCGTTCGCCGGCAGGCGGCCGAAAGGAAGGCCCGTTTAACAAACAGGGGCGCGCCTGTCCAGCCGTCCAAAAGCTTCGCCACGAAAAAGCAGCCCGGCAAAGCGACGGCCGTTCCGATAAAATCGGAGCCGCCGCTTCAATTATAGTGCGCGCCGCGGGGTGCGCCGAAACCGTCTCTGGCTTTCGGGTCTGCCGCCCTAGCCCGCAAGCACGTTCTGGCGGGATTTGCCGCGCTTCACCATCATCAGCTTGTTCAGGCAAGCGATATAGGCCCGCGCCGACGCGACCAGCGTATCCGGGTCGGCGCCCTTCGCCGTCACCGTCTTGCCGTCCTCGGCGAGCCGCACCGACACCTCCGCCTGCGCGTCGGTGCCCTTGGTCACCGCATGCACCTGATAGAGTTCAAGCACGGCGCCATGCGGCACGAGCGCCTGGATCGCATTGAAGATGGCGTCGACCGGTCCGTTGCCGGTCGCCTGATGGGTGGCGTGAACGCCGTCGATATCGAGAGTCAACGCCGCCGACTGCGGGCCCTTGGTGCCGGCGAAGACAGTGAGGTCGACGAGCTTGATGCGCTCATGCGCGTGTACGATCTCGTCGTCGACGAGGGCGATCAGATCCTCGTCATAGACGATCTTCTTTCGGTCGGCGAGAATCCTTGAAGCGGACGAAGGCGTCGTGAAGCGCGTTTTCGCCGAGCTCATAGCCGAGTTCGCGCAGCTTGTCCTTGAAGGCGTGGCGTCCCGAATGCTTGCCCATCACCAGCGAGGTCTTGCTGACGCCGACGCTCGCGGGCGTCATGATCTCATAGGTCTGCGCGTTCTTCAGCATGCCGTCCTGATGGATGCCGCTTTCATGCGCGAAGGCGTTGCGGCCGACGATCGCCTTATTGTACTGGACCGGCGACGAACTCACCGCGGCGACCAGCTTTGAGGCGCGGGTCAAGAGGGTCGAGTCGATCGCGCTGTGATAGGGCATTGCGTCGCCGCGCACCCGCATCGCCATGACGACCTCTTCGAGCGGGGCGTTGCCGGCGCGCTCGCCGAGCCCGTTGATGGTGCATTCGATCTGCCGCGCGCCGCCGGCGACGCCGGCCAGCGAATTGGCGACGGCGAGGCCCAGATCATCGTGGCAGTGCACCGAGAACACCACCTTGCCGGCGCCTGGAACGCGCTCGCGCACGGTGCGGAACATGGCTTCATATTCGGCCGGAAGCGCGTAGCCGACCGTGTCGGGCAAGTTGATCGTCGTCGCGCCCGCCCTGATCGCCGCTTCGACGCAGCGGCAAAGATAGTCGATCGGGGTCCGCGTCGCATCCATTGCCGACCACTCGACGTCGTCGACGAGATTGCGCGCCTGCGCGACCGTGCGCGCGATGATGCCCAAAACCTCATCGGCCGACTTGTTCATCTGGTGCTGCAGATGAATCGGCGAGGTTGAAACGAAGGTGTGGATGCGCGGCCGGCGCGCCTTGCGTACGGCTTCGCCGCAGCGCGCGATGTCAGCTTCGATGGCCCGGGCGAGGCCGGCGATGACGGCGTTCTGGGTGCGCTCCGCGATGGCCGAGACGGCCTCGAAGTCGCCCTCCGAGGCGATCGGGAAGCCGGCCTCGATGATGTCGACGCCCATGGCGTCGAGGATCTCGGCGACCTGCAGCTTGTCTTCAAGATACATCGTCGCGCCGGGCGATTGCTCGCCGTCGCGCAGCGTGGTGTCGAAAATGACGACGGATTCAGAATTTTTGCGCGCCGGCTCGGCGTGCGGAACGACGTTGGATTCAGTCATGGCTCTATCCGGAAAGGGTGATCTTCAATGCGACGCGTCCCCCCTGAGCGCCCAGGCGTAAGCCCGGCCGGCCCTCAGGGGCGGGTAAGAAGAAGCATCCCCGCGCGGAGCCAAACCGTCGCGGGCAAAGCGCCGCCGCGCGCGCGGAGCGATCCGGCGCGACAGGTTTGCGGTATGGCGAAGCCCAGTTTCACTCAAGCGACTCAAACATTTTGAACGATAGCTGGCGAAAAATAGGCGAACGTCCCTGCGATGACAAGGAAATTTCGGGACGGCGCACGTCCGGGGCAACCCTAATCATGTCATTTCGCCTCCGCGCAGCGACCGATTGGCGCGCAATCAAGCGGACGGAGCCGGGGGCGCCAGGACACGCAGAATGTCTCGCGCCCGGTCGGCGTCGGCGGCGATCTGCTCCTTTAGCGCTTCGAGCGAGGCAAACTTCGCTTCGGGCCTGATCCAGCCGATGAAGAAGATCTCGACGACATGCCCGTAGAGATCGCCGGCGAAGTCGAAAATATGCGCCTCGAGCAGCGGCGGTCCATTATCGATCGTCGGGCGTCGGCCGAAACTGGCGACGCCGTCATATAGCCGATCCTCGATCTCGACCCGGACGGCGTAAATGCCGTGACGCAGGCGGCAGCTCGGATCGGGCGACAGATTGATCGTCGGAAAGCCGAGCATTCGGCCGAGCTTCTGCCCGTGCAGCACCTCCCCAACGATGGAGAAGGGGTGGCCGAGCAGCCGGGCGGCGCGCTCGACGTCGCCGTCCGCCAGCGCGGCCCGCGTCGCAGTCGAGGAGGCGGCCTCCGCCGCATCGCTTCCCTCGCCGGCGACGCGCTCGACGAGTTCGACCGCGAAGCCATGGCGCTCGCCAGCCTCCTTCAGGAAGGCCGGCGCGCCGCCGCGCCCGGCGCCGAAATGAAAATCATAGCCGGCGACGACGGCGCTGACGCCGAGGCGGCGCCGCAAAATCTCGCTGACGAATTCTTCCGCGGTGAGGCGCGCGAGCGCGGCGTCGAAGGTGATCACGATCATACCGTCGAGGCCGAGGCGCGCCAGGGATTTCGCTTTTGTTTGCATGGGCGCGAGGCGAAAGACCGTTCCGGCGCCCCGGAAGAAGTCAGCCGGATGCGGCTCAAAGGTCAAGACTGCGCAAGGTCGTCCGATGGCCGCCGCCAGAGCCAGCGCTCGCTGGATCACCGCCAGATGGCCGCGATGAAGTCCATCGAAATTGCCGATCGCGACGACGGCGCGTTCGAGCCCAGCGGGGGGCGCGGCGGGATCGATCGCGACGACGAAGTTTTTGGCGGTCGGGAAATCGGCCAATGGCGTGAGACTAGACCTGGGCGCCGAAGCCAATAACCCGTTCCGAGCTTCAGCTGTGGGGCGGTTCAATGCGTCGAACTCGATACATCACCGCCGCAGAAAATTGGCCGGCGTCCCAGCATATCGGGAAATCTCGTATATTCCAGCTTATCCAAATCGCGCGTGTAGGTCATACCAAGCAACAGGGTCGGCGAGGACATGGCGCCTGAAGCGATTGTGGATTTTGCTGATCCATGTTCCGCCAAATCCTCCGTTCTTCGAGTAAAGCTTGTTATCCCGATATAGGATATGTCGCTTGTGAATGCCCGCGAAGCGCTTCTCGGCGCCGGCGACGTCAAGCCAATCACCGCCAAGTTCCTTGCCAAAAAGACCGGTCGTAATGGTATCCGCATCAAACGCGGCGTAATTGCCTTCTAAGGCCGGGAACGGAGCCTTTACGGAACGCCGCATGCCCTGATTGAAGAAATTGAAGTGTGTATATCCTAAATCCTTCAAAAGGCGAATTTGCTCCATCCCCTCAGAAAAATCATGGAGAGCGATCTCGATAGATATATATGTCGGAACAAGTGTTCTCCCCGCCATTGTTTTGAGCGGGATCGCGTCAGCGCCCTCAATATCAATCTTGACATAATATGGTGTGCCCCATTTTTCCATCACATCCGCGATATTGACGGTTGGCACATCAATACTTCGATACTTTATGCCTTCTTTTTCGTTTCTCTCAACGAAATAAGGATCGCTCGTATTCCAGTCTGGTCGGTCACAAACATAGAACGTCGTTATACCTCCGCCTTTCTCGCTTACCGCTCCATAAATAACTTCGCATCGCCCGGCTTTTATTTCTGCGGCAAAGCGCTTCGAGACGTCTTCACAAAGCGCTTTATCGGCATCTATCGCAACAACTCTAAATCCCTTTTTTAGATAAAAGTCCGTGTCGTCGCCGTTGTTACAACCAATGTCGAAAATGAGGTCATGGACTATCATTTATACCCTTCCGGGCTTGGGCCGCACAAACGGGAATGTTTGCAATTTGGCTCGCTTTCGCCCGGTCTGGTGGTTCTTCGCGGCGCCGCGAACGAGTCTGCCGCGCGCGCTTTCGCCCGTCAAGCTATGACGCTGCTATTTTTTACCAGATCAGACTCGCCATGGCGGCCGTAGGAACGAGGCCCTCCGCATCGACGAATTGACGCAGGGCGGCGGCGTCCAGAGCAGAGCCGCCGGCATGCAATTCGTCGTGATGAATTCCGGATGTCACGAAAAGGCTGTCAAAGCCCTGCGCAGCGGCGCCGCGAATATCGGTATGCATGGCGTCGCCGATGGCCAGAACGCGGCCGCGGTCTGTCGCGCCGCCGCGCGCGGCGCTGGCGAGCGCGAGCGCGCGGTCGTAGATCGGCGCATAGGGCTTGCCGGCCTGGATCACCTTGCCGCCGAGGCGCTCATAGCGATCGGCAATTGCGCCCGCGCAATAGGAAATGACGCCGTCGACCTCGACGACGAGGTCCGGATTGGCGCAGACAAAGTCGAGGCCCCGCTCATGGATGCGCTTCAGCCGGGCGTCATAGTCTTCCGGCGTTTCGCGCCAGAAATCAATGAAGCCGGTGCAGACCACGTAGTCCGCCTGCTCAATTCCAGCCAGCCGCGGCGCCGCGCCAAGACGCGCCGCGACCTCCTCGAAAAGGCCGGTCTCCGCCGCGGCGCCGATGTAAAATATGCTCTGCCCGGCGCGCTCCACCATCAGCGAAACGGTGACGTCGCCTGAAGAGGCGATCGCGTCATAGGCCGCGCGCGGCGCGCCGAAGCTATCGAGCTGCGCTGCGACGATGCGGCTTGGCGCTGGAGAATTGGTGATGAGCGCCACCGCGCCGCCTTTGTCGCGAAAGCGGATCAGCGCGTCGAGCGCCGGCGCGAAAGCGGCGGCGCCGTTGTGAACGACGCCCCAGACATCGCACAGGATGACGTCGTAGCGGCCCGCGAGTTCGGCGAGGCCTGCGATCAGGCGAGGCAATGCAAGCGGTCCTTGCTGCTAAGGCGGATTGCCGGGATCCGCGCCGCGCGGGATCGGCGTCGCTCAACCGGCCCTGGCGTGAATCCGAAAGGCCAGCTCCGGCTAGGCTGGCGCGGCGCGCCTGTCAAGCCGGGCGAACCGCTGAAAGAGACCAACTGCAGCTTGACGTATGACGATATTCATAAGTAACTAAAAATCGCTTGCGTTCCGTGGGTGGCTCCCGTGCGTTTGTTGCGTAAAGCCAGGGCGCGCTCGAACGCCCGCTGGTCGCCTGTGTCATGAACGCCGGGCTGCGTCTCGCGGGCGCCTGCCTCGCCATCCTGCCGATCCTCGCGGCGGGCGAAGCCCGCGCGGGCGCCTGGCTGATGCCGCCGGGGGAGGGGCAGATCATCGCAGGGACCGCCTTCTCTGGCTCAAGCCGCGCGTTCGATGCGCATGGCGCGCTGATCCCGGTTCCGTCCTACCAAAAATTCGAACTTGGAGCCTATATTGAATATGGGGTGACGGACTGGCTGACGCTGATTGCTACGCCCGCCTACGACGTCATTCGCCAGCCTCAGCCGGCGCCTTCCTATACCGGGCCGGGCGAGAGCGGCGTCGGCGCCCGCTTAAGGTTGTTTCAGTCCGACGCCGTCGTCGCTTCGCTGCAGGCGACTCTGTTGACACCGGGGGCTTCCTTCAATGGCGCCGAACCGCACCGCGCCGGCTCGGTTGATCTGCGCGCGATGGCGGGCGCAAATTTTAATATCGGACCATGGGCCGCCTTCGCCGATGCAGCGGCCGGCTATCGCTTTTATGCGCAGGCGCAGCCGGGGGAATGGCGCCTTGATCTGACCCTCGGCGTGCGCCCTGTGCCGCAACTTCAACTCTTGCTGCAGAGTTTCGGCTCGGCGCAGACGACCAAGAGCGCCGACTTTCCGAGATCGTCCTGGGATAAAGTCCAGGGCAGCCTCGTCTACGATATAACGCCGGCTTGGTCCGCGCAGGTTGGAGCTTTCATCACGGTCGCAGGGATCAACGCCGGCCGCGAACTTGGCCCCATGGCGGCGATCTGGTATCGCTTTTGAGCGTCGGCCAGAGCCGAAAAATCTACATTAAAAAACAGCTTTAGATCCTTGGCGTTACATCCTGAATGGAGAGTGAAGGCGTGACCGGCCGCTGCTTTGGCGTCCTGCTCGCGGGCGGTCGCGCGTCGCGCATGGGCGGCGGCGACAAGGCGCTGCTCAGCGTCGGCGGCGCGACCCTTCTCGCCCGCGCCGTCGCGGCGATGGCGCCGCAATGCGCCGGGCTCGTCTTGAGCGCGAACGGCGATCCCGCGCGTTTTTCCGCCTATCGGCTTCCCGTCGTCGCCGATGATGTCATGGGGTTCAAGGGCCCGCTCGCCGGCATTCTCGCCGCCCTCGACTGGGTCGCGGCCAATCGCCCTGACGTCGCCTTCACGGTCAGCGCGCCGACCGATACGCCGTTCCTGCCGCACGATCTCGTGGCGCGGCTTGAGGCTGCGCGGCGCGAAAACGGCGCGGACATCGCCTGCGCCCGCTCGGCGGGCCGCGCGCATCCGACGATCGCCCTCTGGCCCGTAGCGATCCGGGCCGAACTTCGCCATGCCCTCGTCGACGAAGACTTGCGCAAGGTCGGCCTTTTTATCCACCGATACCGTCTCGCCGAGGCGGATTGGCCTGTTGCGCCATTCGATCCTTTTTTCAATGCGAATGAGCCGACCGATCTCGCCGCGGCGGAAGCGATGGTGGGGGGAGAAAAATATTCTTCTCCTGATAAATAAAATGGAATATGTAGTCCTTCCCGCGGCGCGAGCGTTATAATATTGTCGCAAGATCACCGACGGCGCGAAAACAGGGATCAGAGCGTCATGACGACAACGCTGAATAAAGTTGAAAATGTGAGCATCGATGAACTGAAGCGCGGTCTTGCCGACGGCTCGATCCTCATCGTCGACGTGCGCGAACCAAACGAGTTCGTGGCGGGCCGCATTCCCGGCTCCATCCTGAACCCGCTGCAAAGCTTCGACGCCTCGAAACTGCCGAATGAGCCAGGCAAGCGCGTCGTATTTTCATGCCGCTCCGGCAAGCGCTCGCTGACCGCGCTCGACCTCGCCCATCTCGCCGGTCGCAAGGACATCACGGCGCATTACCCAGGCGGCTTTCAGGAATGGGCGAAGAGGGGCGAAAAGGTCGAGCTCTGAAATTATTCCGTTCCCGCTCGGGAGATGTCTCACGGCAGTTCCCGCGGAAAACAGATCTCCTCCAGAAAGCTGATCGCCGCGCGATAGATGCCGGGCCAATTGCTTTCGCGCGGACCAGCGACGTTCAGCGTTTCCGGCCGGACCCGCGCCACCCATGAGCGCATCGCGCGTGCGCCGCCGTCCGCATTGAGGTCGACGACAAGATGCGGTCGCGCCAGTGCGACGGCGCAGGAGAGCGTAAAGGCCGTGCCCAAAGAGAGCGCGGCTTCGGATGCGATGAGGATCAGCGTCGCGTCGCTGTCGCGCACATTCCAGCGCGTCCGCTGCGCCGGTCGCCGGCTCGGCGTTTCCCGAAGGGCGGGATATTTCAATAGAACGCCGGGCGGATGCGGAAAATCCTCCGCCCATCCGCCGCGCGGACACCAGCCGCCATAGGCGAGGCCGCGGCGTGCGGCGAAATCCAGCGCCGCGCGATCGACGCCGCTCTGGCCGCCCGAAACGATCCGCGCCGGCGCTCCCGCCATCCTCGATTTCCCCTTGCGCAATGCTAACCCTTCCCGGCGAGTCGCGCGAGGACGCATCGTACAGATCGCCGTAGCGAAGAAAAGATCGCATTTCGGCGAGATACATGGACCGAAAGTCAGGAGAAATGATTTTCTGACAGGCGTCAGACGCCAGATCTTCGACTTAAGAACCAAACAACGTTCCGCGACAATTTGGCGCTGTGCACCTAGACACAGCGAAACAGCGCCTCTTTAGCATCTTTTTATGGTCACAATGTAAATATACCTGCCCCGCCTCCTCATCACGAAAGGCGGGTGAATTGAAGATAGTAACTGTAGCCGTTCTAACAATTTCATCTATTTCAAATGTCACGGCGTGTTCTGCGAAGACGGGCGAAGAATATTTTGTGAAGGCCTCCTATTACGCGTCAGGTACGCTGACGGCCTCGGGTGAGCGTTTTGACAAGGATGGATTTACTGCCGCAAGCCGGACCCTTCCGTTTGGCGCGCGGCTCCGCATCACCAATCCGGCGACGGGGCGGACGGTGGTCGTGCGCGTCAACGACCGGGGACCCTTTGTGCGCGGCCGCGGTCTCGACCTCGCGCGGGGCGCGGCGGACGCCCTCGGCATGATCCCGGCGGGGACGGCGATGGTGAAGGTCGCCCGCCTCTGACGCGGCGCGCGGCTCTCCGGCGCCCGGAGCGCCGGCGGGCGAATTCGAACGCGCAAAGCCGAAATGCGGGGCGAAGCCTTGCCGCAACGCCCGGCGCTTGCTAGATAGAGCCATCAACCTGCTCCTTGCCGCCGTCCCTGCGCCGGCCCGCTTTTTCAAGCGGGGTTCCATCGCTCAGCCGATGGACGCCGGCGGCGAGGAGCTTTCCTTAACTCGAACCGCCGGCGCCGCCCGAATGCGGGCATCTTAGGAGAACAAATGGCATCTACCTCCACCTACGCGCCCTCGCGCGAGGATTTCGCGGCGCTTCTCGACGAGAGCTACGGCCAGAACGAGGCTTTTGAGGGCTCCGTCATCAAAGGCATCGTCGTCGCCATCGAAAAAGACGTCGCCGTCGTTGATCTCGGCCTCAAGACCGAGGGCCGCGTCGCCCTAAAGGAATTCCAGGGACCCGGCCGCGAAGGCGCCCCGAAAGTGGGCGACGAGGTCGAGGTCTATCTCGAGCGCATCGAAAACGCGCTCGGCGAAGCCGTCATCTCGCGCGACAAGGCGCGCCGCGAAGAGAGCTGGGTAAAGCTCGAAAAGGCCTTCGAGAAGCAGGAGAAGGTCGAAGGCGTCATCTTCAATCAGGTCAAGGGCGGCTTCACCGTTGATCTCGACGGCGCCGTCGCCTTCCTGCCGCGCAGCCAGGTGGACATTCGCCCGATCCGCGACGTGACGCCGCTGATGCAGGTGCCGCAGCCGTTCCAGATCCTCAAGATGGATCGCCGCCGCGGCAATATCGTCGTCTCGCGTCGCACCGTCCTCGAAGAATCCCGCGCCGAGCAGCGCCATGAGATCGTCGCCAACCTCGAAGAAGGTCAGGTGATCGAGGGGATGGTCAAGAACATCACCGATTACGGCGCCTTCGTCGATCTCGGCGGCATCGACGGCCTTCTGCATGTCACCGACATCGCCTGGCGGCGCGTCAACCATCCAACCGAGGTGCTGAGCATCGGTCAGACGGTTCGCGTCAAGATCATCAAAATAAATCACGACACCCACCGCATTTCGCTCGGCATGAAGCAGCTGCTCGAGGATCCGTGGCAGGGCATCGAGGCGAAATATCCGGTCAACGCCCGCTTCCAGGGCCGCGTGACCAACATCACCGATTACGGCGCCTTCGTCGAGCTGGAGCCCGGCATCGAGGGGCTCATCCACGTCTCCGAAATGTCGTGGACCAAGAAAAACGTGCATCCCGGCAAGATTGTCGCGACGAGCCAGGAAGTCGACGTTCAGGTGCTTGAGGTCGATCCCGTCAAGCGCCGCATTTCGCTCGGCCTCAAGCAGACGCTCGCCAACCCCTGGGAGTCGTTCGCCGAGAAATTCCCGGTTGGCTCGGAGGTGGAGGGAGAGGTCAAAAACAAGACCGAGTTCGGTCTGTTCATCGGCCTCGACGGCGACGTGGACGGCATGGTCCATCTCTCCGATCTCGACTGGAAGAAGCCCGGCGAACAGGCGATCGAAGATTACAAGAAGGGCGATATCGTCAAGGCCAGGGTGCTTGACGTCGATATCGAGAAGGAGCGCATTTCGCTTGGCGTGAAGCAGCTCGGCTCCGATCCGTTCGCGGCCAAGCAGGCCGAGGGCGGCGCCGGCAAGACAGGCGAGGACGTCGGCGCCGGCGATCTGAAGAAGGGCTCGGTCGTGACTTGCGAGGTGGTCGAGGTCAAGGAAGGCGGTCTTGACGTCAAGATCGTCGGCACAGACTTCACCGCCTTCATCAAGCGCAACGAACTGGCGCGCGACCGCGCCGATCAGCGGCCGGAGCGCTTTGCGGTCGGCGAGAAGGTCGACGCCCGCATCACCGTGTTCGATCGCCGGGCCCGCAAGGTGTCGGTCTCGATCAAGGCGCTCGAAGTCGCCGAGGAGAAGGAAGCCATCGCGCAATATGGTTCGGCCGACTCCGGCGCCTCGCTCGGCGATATTCTTGGCGCGGCGCTGAAAGCGCGCGACGACACGCCGAAGAAGAAAGCCGCGGCGGAAGAGGATTAGCCGCCGCGCTCCAGCGCGACTGAGGCCAAGGCCCGTGCGAAAAGATTTCGCGCGGGCTTTTTTGCGCAGGTCACGACGGCGTCTGCGGCGCGGGCAGCGGGTGCGGCAGCGAGCGCATGGCCGCCGCGTTGGCGATCAGCGCCGATTTTTCCTGCAGCTCGTTGCACTGGTCGTTGATCGCGCGGCGCGCCTCGTCGATGGCGAGGCGCAGCGCTGAAAGGCCGGCTTCATCGAAATCATGCTCGCGCGCGAAGCGCAGGCCGCTGGTCGAGAGCTCCTCGATTTCGCGGTCGAGTTCGGCGAGGCGGGGCAGGGACACCGTCTGATGCGCCTCCTGCTTCAGATCGATCAGGCGATCGATCAGCGCGAGCGCCGCCTTGCGCGCCCGCGCCCGCGTAAGGCCGAGCAGCGCCGCAGCGCCGGAGCCGATGCCGCTCAGCAGCATAGCGCCGATGTAGATCCAGTCGCCGTAAAGGTCCATGAAGCTCTTTTCATTATCGCTGAAATAAGCGGCGGCGGCGGGGTGGACGGTCGTCGTCGAGCCTTTCTCGCCCTCCGGCTTTTGGATCGCCGCCGCAATCGGCGCTTCCGCTTCGAGCAGGCGGCGCGAATCGAACAGGCGCTTCACCAGATCGCCGACCGCCGCATCGGAAAGGTTCTGGCGCCCCTCAAGCCGCACCGCGACGCCGAGCGTTGCGAAATCATCGTCCGGCAGCGGCGGCGCCCGGGAAAGAAGCCGTTCGGGAGATCGACCTTCTTGTAGGCTTCGCCGCGCGCCTCCATGCCTTCGGCGGCGTCGATCGGGATCAGCACTGGATCGCGCCGTCCGAACGTAAGATCCTCGATGGCGCTTTCGACCAAGGGGCTATGCAGCGGCCCGACGGCGAAAAGCGCGTCGATTTTTTTGTCGGCGACCGCGCGGCGTAAATCTTCGGCGGAGAGCATGGCGCGCTGTACCGCCGACGCAGAGACCTTGTATTCAGCGAGCACGGCGTCGAGCAGCGCGCCATTTGCCGCGTCGGCCGGAAAAATGCCGACGCGCTTGCCGGCGAACTCAGCCGGTTTTGTGAGGCCGGAGCCATGCGGCGCCGCCAGCACCGCGACGTCATTGTGCAGGATGGCGATGGTCAGGCCGTTGCCGGGAACCGCGCCGTCGCTGCGGACGACCGCGAGATCGGCGTCGCCGTTTTGCAGCGCCTTGGCGGCATCGGCCGGACTCGCGACGGTTTGAACGACGAGCTGCAGCGCGGCGCGGTCCTGGTCGAGGCGGCGCGCGAAAGCGGAGATCAGCTCTGCATCGGCGCCGGCGGGCGGTCCGACCGCGACCTTCAGCCTATGCGGCGCCTCGACGAAGCGAAACAGGAGAATGGCTATGGCCACCGCCGCGAGCCCGGCCGCGAGGGCAGGGAAGGCCGCGGCGTAGATCACATGAGAGAAAGCCATCGAGCGACGCAGCAGCATGATTCTTTCCAGCGCTTCTCGACTGGGGGCAAGGCGCGGCCGATATTTGGCGCAAAATGCGCCAAAGGCAAAGGCGCGCGAAGAGGCGGCGCAGGGGGCTTCGGGCCCGGCGCAATAATCCCGTTTGCAAAAACAGCGGTTCTACGCCATCTTTTTAGGGCGCTGGGCCAACCGGCCGGCGCTTTTTAAGAGGATCGCGCCCTGATACCCACGATAACTGGCGGAACGGCGCCTCAGCCAATTCATCAACGCCCCGGCCCTTCTGCATTGCAGTCCGGGACTCTCGTGCGGACCATCTTGACGGCACTCGATGATTTAAAAGCCGAGGACGTCGTCTCCATCGACCTGCACGGCAAAACCACCCTCGCAGACGTCATGATCATCGCCACCGGCCGCTCCAACGTTCATGTCGGGGCGCTTGCCGAGCGCGTCATCAAGTCGTTCAAGGACGGCCAGACCGCGCCCCGCGCCGAAGGATTGCAGGCCGGCGACTGGGTCCTGATCGATGGCGGCGACGTCATCGTCCATATCTTCAGGCCCGAAGTGCGCCAGTTCTACAATCTTGAAAAGATGTGGGGCGTCGGGCGTCCGGGCGAACTGCGCGCCGTCTAAGCCGCGGTCCGCCGTGCGGCTTATCCTGCTTTGCGTCGGCCGCGCGAAGGCTGGCGCGGAGAAAGAGCTTGCGCAACGCTATATCGAGCGCGCCGGCGCCGCCGGCCGCGGCGTCGGTTTTTCCGGCGTCGAATTGCGCGAACTGGATGAAAGCCGGGCGCGCAGGTCCGAAGATCGTAAATCCGACGAGGCGAAGGCGATTCTCGCGGCGCTGACGCCGAGCGCCGAACTTGTTGCCTTCGATGAAGGAGGCGAGCTGCTTTCGAGCCGCGATTTCGCAGGCTGGCTCGGCAAGCATCGCGATGCGGGCGCGGCGGCGATAACGCTTGTCATCGGCGGCCCGGACGGGCTCGCCCCCGAGGTCCGCGACAAGGGCGCGCTGGTTCTCTCTTTCGGACCGATGACCTTCCCGCATCAGCTGGCGCGGATCATGGCCGCCGAGCAGATTTATCGTGCGGCGACGATTCTCGCCGGCCATCCCTATCACCGGGATTAAACATCACGACGGACGCCTTATCCTCTGGACGGCGCAGAAACCTTATCGAGCGCCGCCTATTCGTTCGCCGCGGCCGTAACCTCGATTTTCTTCAGCAGAGCGCCGGGCGTCTGAACAAGTTCGATGTCCGCGACGCCGATGCCCGCCGCCGCCAGAGCCTGCAGCGAGAAGTTTTTCGGCGCGGCGATGAATTTGGCCAGCGCCGAGCCGAGCGCGCGGGCGGGCGGCTCGTTCCCCAGCAGCGCGGGAAGCAGCAGGCTGGCCCTCAGCACGTCGGCCTGCCGCGCTTCATCGAGCGATTGCTTGTCGGTCTTCGCCTGGAACGCCAGCGCCTTATCGATAAAGCCCGCGTTCTCGAGGCGAAGATCGAGTTTTTTGATCAACACGCCATGCGCAGCCATAGCCGCGACCTGCTCGTCCTTTGACGCGAGGTCGGGCGTCACGTTGGAGAATTGCGCCGCGACATTGAGCGAACCCATATCGGCGCCATTGAGAGAGAACGAATTCACTGTCAGTTCGCTTGTGGCTTCGCTCCAGTCGACGTCGAGACGGCTCGACAGATCGAGGTCGGCATAGCCCATGGCGGCGAGAGTCGAGAATGCGCCTTCCTCGGCGATCGGCGCCTTTAGATGATCGAGCGAAACATTGAGACCCGACCGTGCGGGGTCCTTCGCCGAGGTTTCGATCGCAAAGCGCTCTACTTCGAATGCCGGTGGCGATGCTGCGTCGACCCCTCCGCTTGAGCCGAAGCGCCCCTCAAGCCTTGAGAGGGCGATCTGCTCAAAATCTGGCCGCAGACCCTTGCCGAGCAGGTTCGGCTCCTGATCGGCGCTCGTCAAAGGCGCAAGATCGAGGCCGCGAACGCTGAGGGTTTCGAGGCCGATCCTGCCCGTCGGCCTTTCAAAGACGAGATTTTTCGCCTCTATTCCCTCGATCCGCAGCCCGTCGAGCCGCGATATCGATGCCCCGCCGATGGTCAAACGGGTCGGGTTTTCCTCTTTGCGAAGACCGAGTCGGATGTCTGTCACAGCGAGATCGTCGAACCCGAACGCGTCGAGAAAGGCGGCGAGAAGGGCGTTGCGCTGCTCGACGTCGGGCCGGCGCCCCGCCACGGCGGCGGCCTCGCGCCACGGTCTCGCCGGCGGGCGCCCGGTACCCGCCGCGGCGGTCAGCCGCCTCAGGTCTAACTCGCCGCTGGCGCCGCCAAGATGGAAACTGTCGATGTCGATCGCCTTGACGAGCGGCAGCTTCGGCGCGTCCGGCTGATCCCGCGTTTCACCGATGATCCTCGTCGCAAGAACGAGATCGACATCCCTGGCGCTGATTTTCCCATAGGCGCCGTCAGCATCGCCTTGCGGATCGGCGATGGAGAAGCTGATCCCGGCGACATTTGCGTCCGCAGCGCGGCCTCCGGCCAGTCCATTCAGCAGAATGTCGTGATAAACGAAGGTCTGCGTCGATGTCCCGGCTTTGGTCTCGACGGTCATTTCGGGGATGGCGATTGAAGCAGCCGTGAGCTTCGCCACTCGTTCGGCCGCGGGAACCGCATTTTTCAGATCGAAAATCTGAAGCAGTTCGGCGCTCGAAATCGCGGCGCCGACAAGCTCGATTCGCTTGATCCTATAGACGGACAAACCGGCCTCGACCGTCACGTCCTCCGCGCTCGCCGCCCCAAATCCCGCCAGCGCCGCCCCGGCGAGCGGGAAGAATGGCGGAGCGACGAATTTCAGGGCGCCGACATGGATTGTCGATCCCGCCCGGCGCCAGATTACCCCATCGATGCGCGCTTCCGCCCGCCAGGGAGCCGCGCTGACCGCCGCGAAAGTCAGCCCGTTGACGTGCGCTGCGACCGCCGCCGCGCCGCGTCGGAACAGGAAGCGGTCCGCCGACTGAATTGCGACAACGACGAACACGCAAAAACCCGCGCCCGCGAGCAGAGTCCTTGCTTTCATAAGGCCTCGCTGATCGCGGCGAGCGACTGATCCGGTCGGGCGTCAGCGGGCGCGGAGCAATCATTGGCGGCCCACACGACGCGTCGGCCGCCTCTAAAGCTTGGCGCCCTGCTGATCTTAAACAGCGAAGCTCGAACCGCAGCCGCACGACGCCGTCGCCGCCGGATTTTCGATTTTGAACATCCGCCCCATCAGATTGTCGATGAAATCGATGCGGCAACCGCGCAGGAACTGCAGCGAAACATCATCGATCAGCACGAGGGCGCCGTCGCGGTCGAGCACCAGATCGGCGTCGCTGCGCTCGGTTTCAATCTTGTAGGTATAGGTGAAGCCGGAACAGCCGCCGCCATCGACGCCGATGCGCAGGAAAGCGCCCGTCGGCTCGCTTTTGAGGATATCGGCGATGCGCCGCGCGGCGTTGTCGGTGAGTTCGACCGGAAGTTCGACTGCGGCATCGTTCATAAGGGACCTCGGAGATCTTGAATTCGCGTCGGGCGCGCAGAACCGCCGGGAACGTCAGATCCCTTGCCTCGCCTCGCAATAGGGAACATAGGTCGCGCGATTGCCGATCGCAACACTTAGGCGAATTGAGCCTTCATGCACATTTCCGCCTTTTCACGCGCCCGCGCTCCCTATGCCGCCGACGCGGCGCGAAGCCGCGGCCGTCTCATCGCCGAGCCCGTCTCGCCATCGCGCTCGGAATTCCAGCGCGACCGCGATCGCATCATCCATTGCTCGGCGTTCCGAAGACTCGCCCATAAGACCCAGGTCTTCATTCCCCATGACGGCGATCATTGCCGCACGAGGCTGACCCATTCCCTTGAAGTCGGCCAGATCGCCCGCGCGCTGGCGCGATCGCTCGGCCTTGATGATGATCTCGCCGAAGCGATCGCGCTCGCTCATGATCTCGGGCACACGCCATTCGGTCACGCCGGGGAGGACGCGCTCGACGATGTGATGCGGCCTTATGGCGGCTTCGATCACAATGCGCAGACGCTGCGCATCGTCACCAAGCTGGAGCGGCGCTACGCCGCTTTCAACGGCCTCAATCTGACTTTCGAGACGCTGGAGGGGCTCGTCAAGCACAATGGCCCGCTGCTGCGGCCAGACGGCTCTCCCGTCGCCCGCTACGCGGAGCGCGGATTGCCGGCCGCGCTGATCGAATATAATGCGGCCTCCGACCTCGAACTTGGCGTTTTCGCCGGCACCGAGGCGCAGGCCGCGGCGCTCGCCGACGACATCGCCTATAACGCCCATGACATCGATGATGGCCTTCGCGCCGGACTGATCTCGGTCGCCGATATCGCCGCCGTCGATTATCTTCGCGCGCTCGGCGCCGAGGTTGAGACGCTCTACCCCGACCTTGAGGCGTCCCGTTTCATTCACGAGCTGGTTCGCCGCCTGATCACCCGTTTTATCGAGGACGCGATCGCTGAAAGCCGGCGGCGTGTCGCCGAGACGAAAGTCGCCAGCATTGAAGATGTGCGCATGCTCGAAGCGCCGCTCATCGGCTTTTCGCCAGCGACCGCAACTATCGAAAGGGACATAAAGACGTTCCTGTTCGATCGTCTCTACCATCATCCGCGCCTGATCCGCGTCCGCGATCAGGCCGCCCTCATCATCCGCAATCTTTTTCCGCATTTTATGAAGTCGCCGCAGTCGATGCCGGCGGAATGGGCGGCGGCTTGCGAGAAAATCGGCGCAGACGAAGGGCGTCGGGCGCGTCTCGTCTGCGATTACATCGCCGGCATGACGGACCGTTACGCGGTTTCGGAACATCGCAGAATTTTTGGCGATGCGCCGGATTTGCGCTAACGCGTGGGTAGAAAGCGACCGGGGCGTCTTCCAACGACAGCCGCGACGCGCATTTGCTGTCGCAGGAACATCGTCAGACATGAATCTTTACGCCGAATTTCACCAGCGCATCGCATTGATATTGCGGAACATCGCCACTACGGGGCGGCTGCCGGCCGAACTCGACTTCGCCCGTTTCGTCGTCGAGCCCCCGCGCGACCCGTCCCATGGCGACCTCGCCTGCAACGCCGCCATGATCTACGCGCGCGAGGCGAAGGCGGCCTTCGCCAATCCGCGCCAGCTGGCGAGCGAGATCGCCTTCGCGCTGGCGGAGGACGCCGACGTCGCCGCCGCCGAAGTGGCGGGGCCTGGCTTCATCAATATTCGCTTGAAGCCCGGGGTCTTCGGCCTGGTTTTGCGCGCGGCGCTGGAGCAGGGCGCGAATTTCGGCAAGGCGGATAGCGTCCGAGGCGGGCTCAAGACGAATGTCGAATATGTCTCGGCCAACCCGACCGGCCCGATGCATGTCGGCCACGGGCGCGGCGCCGTCTTCGGCGACGCCCTCGCCAATCTTCTCGAATTCGTGGGCCATGACGTGACCCGCGAATATTACATCAACGACGCCGGCGCGCAGGTCGACGTTCTGGCCCGCTCAGCCCATCTTCGCTACCTGGAGGCGTTAGGCGAGCCGATCGGGGACATCCCGGAGGGCCTCTACCCGGGCGATTATTTGAAAAGCGTCGGCGCTACCCTGGCGAAGCGCTTTGGCTACAGGCTTCGGGGCCTTCCCGAAAGTATTTGGCTCGACGACGTCCGCGCCGTTGCGATCGAGGGCATGATGGCGATGATCCGCGACGATCTCGCCGCCCTCAACATCGAGCACGAGATTTTCTTCTCCGAGCGGTCTTTGACGCACGGCGACGAGGGTGATCAGGTGGCGGCCGCGATCGCCGCGCTGCGCCAGCGCGGCCTCGTCTACGAGGGACGCCTGCCGCCGCCGAAGGGTCAGCCGATCGAGGATTGGGAGGATCGCGAGCAAACCTTGTTCAGATCCGCCGATTTCGGCGACGACGTCGATCGGCCTCTTTTGAAGTCGGACGGCTCGTATACCTATTTCGCCTCGGATATCGCCTATCACAAGACGAAGATCGACCGCGGCTACGCGCTGCTGATCGACGTCTGGGGGGCCGATCATGGCGGCTATGTCAAAAGAATGCGCGCCGCCGTCGAAGCTTTGTCGGAAGGGCGGACCACGCTCGACGTCAAGCTGTGCCAGCTTGTCAAATTGATGCGTGCGGGCGAGCCGGTGAAAATGTCGAAACGCTCCGGCGAATTCGTGACCTTGCGCGAAGTCGTCGAAGAGGTCGGAGTTGACGCCGCGCGCTTCATGATGCTGTTTCGCAAGAATGACGCGCCGCTGGAATTCGATCTCGCCAAAGTCATAGAACAGTCAAAAGACAATCCGGTATTTTATGTGCAATATGCGCATGCGCGGGCGAAATCTGTGCTTCGTCAAGCAGATGCGACGATCTCCGGAGTCGATATCTCAAGCGGGGCATTGGCGCGCGCCGATTTCGGCCTGCTTTGCGACCAAGGTGAAATCGACTTAATCAAACTCGTGGCGCAATTTCCGCGTGTCGTCGAGGCTGCAGCGCAGGCGCATGAACCGCATCGGCTCGCGTTTTATTTGCATGATCTGGCGTCGACCTTGCATTCGCAATGGACGAGGGGCAAAGATCAGCCACAATTACGATTTCTTAATGAAGATGCGCCAAATCTAACCATTGCTCGGCTAGGTTTGATCAGGGCTGTCGCAAATACCCTGTCGTCTGGCCTCGAAATTCTCGGAGTCGGCGCTCCCGAGGAGATGCGTTAGGCCGCATCCGTTTTTCGTCGCAGGCATCGAAACATACGGATCCAGACGTCGGTAAAAGCGCTGATCCGCAAAAGCAACGATCGCATATTGGCGTAAGGGTAGGTTCGCGGGGCGGCGCCCGCAGCGAACGCGACAAACCGCAGGCGCGACGGCTGATCGCCGCCGCGTGCGTGAAGCGGCAGGAGGTTCAAGAGTATGCGCGACACTGTTGTGAAACGGCGCCCCATGATCGACCTGGAGCAGTTCGAGAGGCGTCTGCGCCAGCCAAACGCGGCGAACCGGACCGACGAGGATCCGCTGGCTGAACTTGCCCGCCTCGTCGGCGGCCCGGACGACCCCTACAAGGACGATCCCTATAAGCAGGTGTTCGAAGCGCAAGCCTCCCATCGCGGCGGCGGCGCGGAGGAAGCGCATGATCGATATGAGGCTGATGCGTGGGACGACGCGGAGCCGCAGGATTTCGAAGCGGAAGAGGGCTTGGGACACTATGCCGCGCTGGAGACCGAGGCGCCGGCAAACCTCGCGCCCTCGATTCTGCGCGATGGCGCCGAATACGCATTCACGGCCGACGGCCAGTCGGCGCACTGGCGCTACGAGAATGAGGACGAGGCCGCCGTCGCGCCCGAATTTGGCTATGAACCGGAAAAAAGATCGCGGCGACCGCTTTACGTCATGGCCGCAATAATCATCGCCGGAATTGGGGGCATCGGAACGAGCTACGTCCTCAAGGGCGGAGCGGCGCCACAAGAGATCGCCACGATCAAAGCCGCCGACGGGCCGACCAAGGTCGAACCTGAAACCAATGCGGGCGCGGATGCGCCGCATCAGGACGCCTCGATCCTTGACCGGACTCCGCAGGCGGCGCCCGTCGCCGTCGCCGACGCTACGGAACAACCCGTCGACCTCTCGCGCCTGCCCGGGCATGCGGCCGCCGTTGCGGTGCCCCCTTCGCCCGCGCAAGCCTACGCGCCTGCGCCTCTCTATTCGCCGGAGCAAGCCGCCGTGGCGCCACAAAGCATCGCAGGCCTGATCGAGCCGAAAAAGGTCAAGACGGTCTCGGTCCGCCCGGACGGCACTGTTCTGACGAATGACGCCGCGCCGCTGACCCCGGCGGTCGCGCCTCAGGCCCCGGCGCACGCAGCCGGCGCCCCTGCCGCCAAGGCTTCGACGCCGAAATCCACGGCGCGGGTCGCGACAACTCCGAAGCCGGCAGCCGCAGCGGCTGCGACCGACGCCAATCCGAAACCGGTCCGGGTCGCCGACGCCGCCGAGGCTGGCGCGGCGCAAGCGTCGGCAACCCATTCCAATGGCGGCGCTTTCGCCGTCCAGCTCGCCGCGCCGACGTCTGAACAGGAGGCGCGCGACATTCAGGCGCGCTTGATGAAGAAGTACGGCGCCGACATTCCCGGCTTCCACCCCGCGATCCGAAGAGCCGTAAGCGGCGACAAGACGGTCTACCGGGTGCGCACCGTTGGGCTTTCCAAGGAAGAGGCCACGGCTCTCTGCCAGAAAGTGCAGAGCACCGGCGGCAATTGCTTCGTCGCCAAAAACTGAGGCGTTCGACGCGCGGTTCGGGGCGGCGCGCGCTTGATCGACGATCGGTCCGGCGCGGCTTTTGGATAACGCGCCAGCCTCCTATCGGCGTGTTGCGAAACCCGCCCGATCGGGTCAGACTCGGTGGCTTGATCGAATCAATCCACGGGAGCGCCCTTGTTGGAATTTGACTTTGAACAAAGGCCTGACGAAGAAGGCCGCGGCGGCCCTTTCGTCGTCGACGTCGACGGGTTCGAGGGGCCGCTTGACCTTCTTCTCGATCTCGCGCGACGTCAGAAAGTCGACCTGCAGAAAATTTCTGTGCTGGCGCTCGCCGAGCAATATCTGGAATTCATCGAGGCCGCGCGAAGCCTTCGGCTTGAGCTGGCCGCCGATTATCTCGTCATGGCCGCCTGGCTCGCCTATCTGAAATCGCGTCTTTTGCTGCCGCGGGCGGAGAAGGGTGAGGAGCCCGCCATCGAGGAGCTCGCCGGCGCGCTGCAATTCCGCCTGCGCCGCCTTGAGGCGATTCGGGCCGCGGCGGAGGCCCTGGTCGCCCGCCCGCGCCTTGGGCGCGATATATTTGCGCGCGGTCAGCCGGAGAGCGCCGATCCGGGCAGTGCGACGCAATGGAAGGCCAGTCTCTACGATCTTTTATCGGCCTATGCGCAACGGCGTCAAAAACATGCGCTGACGCGCGTCACGCTGAAACAGCGGCTCGTCTGGTCGCTGGCGCAGGCCCGCGCCGAAATCCAAAAACTGGCCGGCTTCGCGCTCGACTGGACCGCGCTTGATCCCTTCCTCGCAGCCTTCGGCGCGAGCCCGGGAATGCGCCGCACGATCAGGGCCTCTACGCTATCGGCGTCGCTCGAAATGGCCCGTGAAGGCGCTATTCAGATCCGTCAGGATGCGCCCTTCGCGCCACTCTGGATCAAATCTCAGGCCGCTTCATCGACCGAGCGGCCGCTGGCCGTCCAATGAGACCGGAAGGAGAATTCGCTTTGGGAGAAATCGCGAGACTTTTCCCTTTTGCAGCCCCCGAGGCCGAACCCGGCTCGGATGAGGCCAGCCCGGCCCTCGCCGAGGCGGCGCGGATCGCCGAAGCGATGCTTTTCGCGGCCTCAGAGCCGCTCGCCGAAGCGGAAATCGAGAGGCGGCTGCCGCGTGGGATCGCGGTCGGGTCGGTGCTCGACCAGCTCAAGGCGGATTACGCTTCGCGCGGGGTCAATCTCGTGCGGGTCGGCGGCAAATGGATGTTTCGCACTGCGACGGACCTCGCCTGGCTCCTCGCCGGCGGCGAGGGCGAACAGAAGCGGCTGTCGCGGGCGGCGCTGGAGACGCTGGCGATCGTCGCCTATCACCAGCCGGTGACGCGCGCCGAGATCGAGGACATTCGCGGCGTCGCCATCTCCAAGGGAACGCTCGATGTCCTGCTCGAGACGGGCTGGGTGCGTCTTCGCGGACGAAGGCGCACGCCTGGGCGTCCGATCACCTATGGCACGACGCAGAATTTCCTGATTCACTTCGGGCTCGACGCGATCGCGGATCTGCCGGGTCTTGAAGAGCTTAAAGGGGCCGGCCTGTTTGAGAGCGGCCTGCCATCCGGCTTTTCAATTCCGCAGCCGTCCGACGCGGAAGTTCTCGCGGCCGACGAAGATCCGCTTGAGGGCGACCTTGGCCGCGAGGGCGAGGCGACCCGCGATGAGGCCGACGCCGCGGCCGACGATGAAGCCGAGCCCGCCTGAAGCGGGCCGCTTGGTTCAGATGAAATCCGGCTTGATGGTCGGCTTGCGCTCGATCCACCCCGGAATGGGCAGGTTTTTCGACCGCAGGAATTCCGGATTGAACAGCTTGGACTGGTAGCGCGCGCCCGAATCGCAGAGGATTGTCACGATCGTATGGCCGCGGCCGAGCTGCTTTGCGAGCCGGATCGCGCCGGCGACATTGATGCCTGACGATCCCCCGAGCAGGAGCCCTTCGTGTTCGGCGAGATCATAGACGATCGGCAGCGCCTCTTCGTCGGCGATCTGGAAAGCGACGTCAACCGGCGCATCTTCGAGATTGGCGGTGATGCGGCCTTGCCCGATGCCTTCGGTGATCGAGGAGCCGGACGATTTCAGTTCACCCGTCGTGTAATAGGAATAGAGAGCAGCCCCAAGAGGGTCGGCGAGAGCGATTTTGACCTGCGGATTTTCGGCCTTGAGCGCGATGCCGACGCCGGCCAGCGTGCCGCCGGTGCCGACCGAGCTGACGAAGCCGTCGATGCGCCCTTCCGTCTGCGCCCAGATCTCGCGGCCGGTCGTCTCGATATGACCCTGGCGATTGGCGACATTGTCGAATTGATTGGCCCAGACCGCGCCGGCCGGATGCTCTTGGGCGAGCCGCTCGGCGAGCCGGCCTGACAGCTTCACGTAATTATTGGGGTCGGCGTAGGGGACGGCGGGCACTTCGATCAGCTCCGCGCCCTGGAGCCGTAGAAGATCCTTCTTCTCCTGGCTCTGCGTATCGGGGATGACGATGACGGTCTGGAAACCCAGTGCATTGGCGACAAGGGCGAGCCCGATGCCCGTATTGCCCGCGGTGCCCTCGACGATCATCCCGCCCGGCTTCAGGACGCCCCGCGCGATGGCATCCTTGATGATGGCGAGGGCGGCGCGATCCTTGACGGATCCGCCCGGATTCATGAATTCGGCCTTGCCGAGAATGAGACATCCGGTGTCCTCCGAGGCGCGCCTCAGTTTGATCAGCGGCGTATTGCCGATCGCCTCGATCACACTCGCCGTATAGGCCATCGTTCCGTTGCCCCGCTTCAGTCTGCAAACTCCATAAAACGGATCGACCATTGCTGTCGAGCTGTTCCGCAAGGGCTTGGCGGGGGTCCATTTAACGAAATGGCCTGCCGGATGGCGTCCGGCAGGCCACAGCCAAAACAGAAGCGGCGGCGCTCAGCGCGACTCTTTGAAAAGCGAGCGGGAGGCGAACCCCGCCAGAATGCCGCCCGCGATCGGCGCAAGCCAGAATAACCAGAGCTGTGCGATATACTGGCCGCCGGCGAAAAGGGCCGGACCGGTGCTGCGCGCTGGATTGACGGAGGTGTTGGTGACCGGGATCGAGACGAGGTGAATGAGGGTCAGCGCGAGGCCGATGGCGAGTCCCGCAAAGCCCGCCGGCGCGAATGAGGACGTCGCGCCATGAATGATGAGTATGAAGAAGAATGTCAGGAGCAATTCGGTCACGAGCGCGGCCAACAGGCTATAGTGGCCGGGGCTGAGGTCGCCGTAGCCGTTCGAGGCGAAGCCGCCAAGCTCGAAGCCGGGCTTCCCGCTGGCAATGATATAGAGCACCGCAGCCGCCGCGATCGCGCCGGCGACCTGCGCGACGACATAAGGAACGATGCCGTCGGCCGAGAAGCGGCCGCCGGCCCAGAGGCCGAATGTCACCGCCGGATTGAAGTGACCTCCGGAAATCGGTCCGAGCGCATAGACGCCCGTCAAAACCGTGAGGCCGAAAGCTAGCGCGACGCCAGCGAATTGAATGCCATGATCCGGGAAGGCCGCCGCGAGGACGGCGCTGCCGCAACCGCCAAAGACGAGCCAGAAAGTACCTAAAAATTCCGCGCTAACGCGTTGAAACAATGTCGCATTCATGGAAGTCCCCTCCATAGGGCGTGATGCCCGATTCGCTTCGCCCCTTGCGGGCGCCATTATCCGGCGCCTCGACGCCGCGCCGAAATTCGTCCGTCAGCGCCCGCATCGCATCGCTTCACCGAATGCTGAACGAACAATTCGGCGGCTCGTTGTCTGACAGTGATATTGGAATATGCGCACGACAGAATGCGTCACGACGCAGAGATAAACCGTCGACCCGCTTCAGCTCAGATCGAACCAAAGTCTAGTTGGAATATTCCTTCAAATCGAAGCGGCAATCGAGGCGTCTCACATTTACAAACGAGGCGCGATTGTCAATTGCACCGACGAAAAATCCTGTGATATCCGAGGTCAGACGTAGGCGGAATCACGAGCCTGCGCGCGACCCGATTTGATCAGCTGAAGGCGCCAGGCAGCCGCAAAATTCGGCAGCGCTCTCCGGTTTCCGCGGCCGGCGCGTGTGGAGGCCGGATGACCAGGCACTGCGCCTTTGCGAGCACGCTCAGCAGGGATAAATCCTGCGCCGCGAAAGGCGTGGCGACCGGCACGCCGTCGCGTCCTGCGGCAAGCGTCGCGCGCAGATAATCCTCGCGCCGGTCGTTTGCGCGAAGCGCCGCCCCGAGGACCGCGGCTTCGCTGCGATCGCGCCCGGCGTGCGGATCGCCACACAGGGCGCGCACGAGGGGAACGAGGAAAAGAAGGCCGCCGACCACCGCAGAGACCGGGTTGCCCGGCAACCCCAAAACCGCCGTCCCGCCGATGCGGCCATGCAAAAGCGGCGCGCCCGGCCGCATCGCGATGCGCCAGAAGTTCAGCGCCATTCCGGCCTTTTCGAGCGCGGGCCTGATCAGATCGTGATCGCCGACGGAGGCGCCGCCGGTTGTCGCGAGGACGTCGCAGCCGGCCGCGATCGCCGCTCCGATGCCGATTTCCAGCGCGTCGAGGTCATCGCCCGCAAGGCCAAAATCGAGCGGCTCTCCGCCGGCCTCCTCGACCAGAGCCGCGATCGCAAATCCGTTCGAGGCGACGATCTGATTGGGGCCGAGAGCGGTTCCGGGCGGCGCGAGCTCATCGCCGGCGGCCAGAATCCCGACCTTCGGACGCCGCGCGACGGGCAGTTCAGCGTGGTTCATCGCTGCCGCGAGTGCGACCGCCGCCGGCCCCAGCCGCGTTCCGGCGCGGAGCAACACCTCTCCCGCGCCGAAGTCGAGGCCCTCGGGACGGATGTGCTGGCCAGCCGCGACGCCGCGCAAAGCCTCGATCGATCCGGCCTCCGCGCGGGCGTCCTCCTGGATCAGGATCGCGTCGGCGCCGTGCGGAACCGGAGCGCCGGTGAAGATCCGCACGGTCTCCCCAGCGCCAAGGACCCCCGAAAATCCATGGCCGGCGGCGCTTTCGCCGATCTGCCGCAGCCGAGCCGGCAGGCTGGCGAGATCGGCCGCGCGCACGGCGTAACCATCCATTGCGGAGACGGCGGCCGGCGGCTGGGTGCGCTTCGCGGCGACATCGCGCGCGAGCGTGCGACCTAGCGCCTTGGCGAGAGGGATCATCTCGACCGGCGGGACGGTGGGGAGATCAGCGAGGATGCGCGCCGTCGCTTCGGCGACCGAAATGGCGACGTTGGCGCTCATGCCGGCGGCGTATCCTTTCGCGCCGCGCCGCCGGCGGTCCAGTCGCCGGACTTGCCGCCTGTCTTCTCGATGAGGCCGACCGCCTCAATGCGCATCCCGCGATCGACGGCCTTCAGCATGTCATAGAGGGTCAGGCAAGCCACAGCGACGGCCGTCAGGGCTTCCATCTCGACTCCCGTTGGACCCAGCGCCGCGGCTCTGGCGCGCACCAGAATTCCGGGCAGTCTGGCGTCGGGCTCAAAATCGATGCTGACCTTGGCGAGCAGCAAGAGGTGGCAGAGCGGGATCAGCTCATGGGTTTTTTTGGCCGCCATGATCCCGGCGATCCGAGCGGCGCCGAACACGTCGCCCTTGGCGGCGTTACCGGAGAGCGCGAGCTGCAGCGTTTCGGCGCGCATGACGATGCGCCCCTCGGCGACGGCGACGCGCTGCGTCGCGGCCTTGGCCGAAACATCGACCATCTGCGCCTCGCCGGCGGCCGAAAGATGCGAGAGGGCTATCTTTGTCACTTAAGGCAGCCCATGCGCGTGCTTGCCATGCGCCGGCGGCAACGCCCCGACGAGCAGAAGCCGCGTCGCGGCCGCCACGTCCTTCTGGCGCATCAGGCTCTCGCCGACAAGGAACGTCGATATGCCACAGGCTTTGAGGCGCAGGCAGTCTTCATGCGTCGAAATCCCGCTCTCACTGACGACGATCCGATCGGACGGAATTTTCCGGATCAGGCGTTCGGAAGTCTCAAGCGACGTCTCAAAACTGCGCAGGTCTCGATTGTTGACGCCGACGAGCTTCGTTTCGAGCCGCAGGGCGCGGGTCAATTCTTCCTCAGAGTGCACCTCGACGAGAATGTCCATGGACAGGTCATGGGCGGCGCGCGTCAGTTGGCTCGCCTCCTCATCGGTGACGCAAGCGAGGATGATCAGGATACAGTCCGCACCATTCGCCCGCGCTTCGTAAACCTGATAAGGATCGAACATAAAGTCCTTGCGAAGACAAGGTAAACTCGTTGTCTTCCGCGCCGCGTCAAGATTAGCGAGATCGCCCTTGAACGACGGCCCGTCGGTCAGCACCGACAGGCACGCCGCGCCGCCTGCCTCATAGGCCCTGGCCAGCGCAGGCGGGTTGAAGTCGGCGCGGATCAGGCCCTTGGATGGGCTCGCTTTCTTGATTTCCGCGATGAGGGCAAGGCGACCGCTGGCGTGCTGGGCGGCGATCGCCTTTACGAAACCGCGTGGCGGATCGTGGTCGTGCGCCTTGCGGGCCAGCGCCTCGAGAGGCATGCGCACCTTGGCCTGGGCAATTTCACGCCGCTTATAGGCCTCGATCGCCTTTAAAATGTCGGTCATGGACGCGGTCCCATCGCGACGGTTTTTGGCGCGAGGTCGGGCCGCGCCGCGCGGTTCGAAACCTCAATCAGCTTTTGCAGCGTATCGGCCGCGCGGCCTTCGTCAATCGCCGCTTTCGCCTGCGCCGCGCCGTCGTGCAAATCACCGGCTTTTCCGGCGACGATAAGAGCGGCGGCCGCATTGAGGACCGCGATGTCGCGATAGGGCGATTTCTCGCCCGCCAGCACGGCGCGCAGGGCCGCCGCGTTGGCGGCCGGCGCGCCGCCCCTAAGGTCGGCGAGCGACGCGCGCGGCAGGCCCGCCGCTTCGGGCGTGATCTCGAAGGAGCTGATCGCGCCCATCTCCAGCGCCGTTACGAAGCTCGGTCCTGTGGTGGAGGCTTCATCCAGCCCATCGGCGCCGTGCACCAGCCAGACACGCTCCGAGCCGAGATTGCGCAAGACCTCCGCCAGCGGCTCCAGCCAGTTCGCGGCGTAGACGCCGAGCAGCTGGGATTTGACGCCGGCGGGGTTGGCGAGCGGACCGATAAGATTGAAGATTGTGCGCACGCCAAGGTCGGCCCGCGCGGACGCCACATGGCGCATCGCCGCGTGATGCGTCTGCGCGCTCAGGAAGCCGACGCCAGCCTCGCGCATGCAGGCTTCGACCTCGGCGGGCGCGAGCCCGATCCTGACGCCGAGCGCAGCCAGCACGTCGCTGGAGCCGGAGCGTGATGAGGCGGCGCGGTTGCCGTGCTTGGCGACGGGAACGCCGCAGGCTGCGACGATCAGCGCCGCCAGCGTCGAGACATTGTAAGTGCCATGACCATCGCCGCCGGTGCCGACGATGTCGATGGCCGATGCCGGCGCCTCGACGCACAGCATCCGCGCGCGCATCGCGCGCACGGCCCCGGTAATCTCGTCGATCGTCTCGCCGCGCAGACGCAGCGCCATGAGAAAGGCGCCGATCTGAGCCGGCGCGACCTCACCCGAAAAGATCAGCTCAAACGCTTCGCTCGCCTCGGCTTCGGTGAGGCTCTCGCCTGCGGCGGCCTTGGCGATCGCGGGTTTGAACGCGTCCAATGTCAGCCCTCGACCGCGGCCTGCCGCGCGTTCTCGTTCCAATGGGCGGCGAGGGCGAGAAAATTTTCGAAAATCCGCAGCCCGTGCTCCGAGGCGATGCTCTCTGGGTGGAATTGCACCCCATGCACGGGATAGCGCCGATGCGAAAGCCCCATCACAAGGCCATCGGTCGTCGCCGTGACCTTGAGGTCTGGCGGCGCCGTATCGGCGCGGACGACCAGCGAATGATAGCGCGCGGCGCGAAAGGAGCCGTTGATGCCGTGAAACAGCGTCTCGCCCTCATGGTGGATCGTCGCGATTTTGCCGTGCACCGGCTTTGGCGCGCGCACGACCTCGCCGCCATAGGCCTCGCCGATAGCCTGATGGCCAAGGCAGACGCCAAAAATGGGAATGGAAGGCCCGGCGGCGCGGATCAGATCGAGACAAATCCCGGCCTCGGCCGGTCCGCACGGGCCAGGCGACAGCACGATCGCGTCGGGCGCGGCGGCGATGACGTCGGCGACGCTCACTTTGTCGTTTCGATGGACGCTCACTTCGGCGCCGAGCGCGCCGAGGCAATGCACCAGATTCCAGGTGAAGCTGTCGTAATTGTCGATGAGCGTGATGGCGGTCATGGGCGCTTTTCGTCGTCGCAGCCGGTGTTTTGGGCCGCAGTGGCGTCGAGGTCAAGGATGATCGCGGATTTGGCGGGGCGGCGGGGATGCTGTCGTATTTTCTGCAAGCGAATTGAACAAAAGGAGTGCGAGACCAAATGGGAGGCGCAAAATCATGACGGATGCGAAGACGACTCATTCGACGCATGGCCTCGAACTGTCGCGACGCGATCTCATCATGGCGACCGCCGCGACCGCGACGCTTGCCGCCGCCCGCGCCATGGCAGAGCCGGCGCAGCCGGGCGTTGGCGCTGAAACTGCGACGGGATTCGTCTTCGAGACCAACGAGCGCGGCGAAAGAGGCGTCGGCCTCGCCGGCGTTCTCGTCTCGAATGGACGCGAGGTCGCCCGCACCGGCGCCGATGGAAGCTATGGCCTGCCGATCGAGCCGGGGATGGCGGTTTTCGTCATCAAGCCTGCAGGCTTCGCCGCTCCGCTCGAGCCCGCGACCCGGCTGCCTCGCTTTTTCTATATCCATCAGCCGGACGGCACCCCCGCCGAACTCAATCTGAGGTTTTCTGGCCTCGCGCCGACCGGCCCCCTTCCGGCTTCCATCGATTTCGGACTGATCAGGACCGCAGAGCCAAAACGTTTCGACGTCATCCTATTCGCCGATCCCCAGCCGGAGAGCGAGGTGGAGGTCGATTATATCCGCGACGACGTCGTCAACGATCTTATCGGCGCCAACGCGGCGTTTGGCATCACGGCCGGCGACATCATGTTCGACGATCTCTCGCTCTATCCCCGCTACAACGGGATCATCGCGCAGATCGGACTGCCGTGGTGGAACGTCGGCGGCAATCACGACCTCAATTTCGAGAGCCCCGGCGCCCGCTACAGCCGCGAGACCTATAAGCGCGTTTTCGGGCCGAATTATTACGCCTTCGCACATGGCGACGCGCTTTTCATCATGCTCGACAATGTCGAATACCTTGGACCCGATCCTGGCGGGCCCAATGGCAAGGGAAAATATGTGGGCCGCATTGGCGAGCGCCAGCTCGCCTTCGTCGCCAATCTGCTGGCGCAGACCCCGGCGGAGACGCTCGTTGTCCTCGTCATGCATATCCCGCTCGAGACTTACGTCGATCCCAAAAGCCCGTCGCAGAATACCACCGACGCCGCCGATCTCATCGCTCTTCTTGGCGAACGGCCGAGCGTCAGCTTTGCCGGACACACGCATACCACCGAGCACCATTATCTCTCGCGTCCCGGCGCGTCCGCCGAGGCTTCGGCGCATCATCATCATGTGCTGACCGCGGTCTCGGGCGCATGGTGGAGCGGGCCCCTCGATAAACGCGGCATCGCGAGCGCCGACAGCCGCGACGGCAGCCCGAACGGGTTCCATATCCTGTCCGTTGACGGCGCGCTCTATGCGACCCGCTTCGTGTCGGCGAGCGAACCCAACGGCCGCCAGATGCGCATCAGCCTCGACGGCAGGTTTCATCGCGAAAAGGAGGTTTATCGCGATTTCCGCATGGGCCAGCTGCTCGGTTCGCCCTTGGCGCAGGATGCGGTCGGAGCGACGACTCTCGTCGTCAATTTTTTCGATGGCGGGCCGAAGACCAGGGTCGAATACAGGATTGGCGCGGGTCCGGCCCATACCATGACCAAAGACGTCCGGCCGGATCCGTTCATCGAGGAGCTGTACGGCCGCAATGCGCCGACCATAAAGCCGTGGGTCAAGGCGGAGCCGTCCTCGCATGTCTGGATCGCGCGGCTGCCGCATGACCTTGGCCCCGGAACTGCCGCCATCACTGTGCGAGTGCTGGACGAATATGGCCGCGAATACTTTGACCAAATCGTGCTGGAGGTGACGGCGTGATCTGGATCAAACAGCGTCACATCCGCGACTTTTGCCAAGATTAGGCTCTACCTCGTCCCGCGCATATTCAAGCTGCGAATTTCTCGCGCCGCGGCGATCAACGGCGAGCGAAATGGAGCCCTCCTTCAGTCCTCTCGACCGGGTCCGCATTACGGCGGAAGCCGCGAACACGGGGCTGCTTCAGTCCGCTATCTTGCTGCGCGCGGGCCTTAGCCACGCCGAACGCATCGGCGGCGTCCATACCGCGCTCGCGCGGCAGGCGGTGAGCAAGGCGCGGGCGCTGGCCGATCTCATGGGCTCGCCCTCCAGCAAAGGCCAGATGATCGAGCAATTGTTCGATTATTGGACCGACGCCGCCGAGCGGACTGTTCTCACCCTCGATATTCTGCGCGAGCGCGCCAACAACGATGCGGCGCATGAAGCCGCCGGCACGCCGCCGATCCTCATCTATGATTGCGAGACGATCGTCGACGGCCGCACGCTGAAGCGCCCGGTCAATTACGTGCTGCTCAGGATCGCGCCGCCCGCCGGGGTCGAAGTCTTCGACTGGAAGCGGCCTTACATGATCATCGACCCGCGCGCCGGGCATGGCGCGGGCATCGGCGGCTCGAAGCCGGACAGTCAGGTCGGCGTCGCACTCGCCGATGGCCATCCGGTTTATTTCGTCGCCTTCCGCCCGCACCCGGAACCCGGGCAAACGCTCGCCGACGTGATGCGCGCCGAGGCGGAGTTCGTGAAGGCGATCGCGCAGCGTCATCCGAAATCGCCGAAACCGATCGTCGTCGGCAATTGTCAGGGCGGCTGGGCGACGATGATCCTCGCCGCGGCCAATCCCGACATCAGTGGGCCGCTGGTGATCAATGGCGCGCCGCTTTCCTATTGGTCGGGCCGCGTCGGCGATCACCCGATGCGCTACCGCGGCGGTCTTCTCGGCGGTCTCGCGCCGGTGCTGTTCCTCGCGGACCTCGGCCATGGCGAATTCGACGGCGCCCATCTCGTCGCCAATTTCGAGTCGCTCAATCCGGCGCGGCACTTCTGGAGCAAATATTACGAACTCTATCGCAACGTCGATACGGATCGGACGAAATTCCTCGAGTTCGAGCGCTGGTGGGGCGGCTATCATTTCATGACCGAGGCCGAAATTCGCTGGATCGTCGAACAATTATTCGTCGGCAACCGTCTCGCGCGCGGCGAGGCCCGCATCGAGCGCGGTCGCCAGATCGACATGAAGCAGATTCGCTCGCCGATCATCCTGTTCACGAGCCATGGCGACGCCATCACGCCGCCGCAGCAGGCGCTGAACTGGATCGTCGACACCTACGCTGACGAAAACGAGATCAAAATCCGCGGCCAGCGCATCATCTACATGATCCATGAGAAGGTCGGGCATCTCGGCATCTTCGTCTCCTCGTCGGTGGCCAAGCGCGAGCACGCCGAGGTCGGCTCGACCATGAAAACCATCGAGGCGCTGGCCCCCGGACTTTATGAAATGCAGATCGAGGATCAGGAGGGCGAAGGGATCAACGCCCGCTTCCGCGTCAACTTTCAGGAGCGCAAACTGGCTGACATCGCGGCGATCGACGATGGACGCCAGGAAGCCCCCTTCGCCGCCGTCAACCGCCTGTCGGAGCTTGCCGCGGAGCTCTACGACCTTTGCCTGCGGCCGCTGGTGCAATCCTTCGTCACGCCGCAGAGCGCGGCGGCGCTGCGCGCGCTGAACCCGCTGCGGCTACGGCGCGCCCAGTTCTCCGATCAAAATCCCGCGATGGCGCTCGTCGCCGCCTCCGCGCGCGAGATCGTGGCGCATCGCAAGCCTGCCTCGCCCGAGAATATCTTCCGCCAGTCGGAGGCGCTCTTGGTCGAACTGATCGCTGAGGCCATCGACTTCCATCGGGACATGCGCGACGCCTTTAGCGAATTCGCCTTTTACGGCCTCTACGCCTCGCCCCTCATGGAATGGGTCGGCCGCACGCATAATTTCCAACGTACGCTGAAGGATCCCGCCGAGCTGAGATGGCTGCCTGAGGTGCGGACGATCCTGCACAATATCGAGCGCGGCGGCCTCGCCGAGGCGGTCATACGCATGCTGATCGTGCTGGCCGAAGCGCGCGGCTCGGTCCGCCGCACGCGGCTGGAGCGCTCCGCCCATGTCCTCGCCCACGACGAACCCTTCGCTTCGCTCGGGGCGGAGCGTCGCGCCGAACTGATCCATGAGCAGTCGGTCATCGTCAATTTCGAGAAGGAGCGCGCCATCGACTCGCTCGCCGATCTGCTGCCGGAGCCGGCAGAACGTCAGAAAGCCGTCGGCGTCGTCGAGTTCATCGCCGGGTCTCTTGAGGAAATGGAGCCGCACACGATCCAGAGCCTGCAGCGGTTCCGGCGCGTCTTCGGCCTGCCGCCGCTAGAGGTGCGCGCCGCCAGCGCCGATCCCCTCGTCGCCGAAAAACTCGCAACCTGAGACTACTGCCCGCGTCCGGCGCGCGCGGCAAAGCGCACTGCCTCCTCGGCGGCGCGAAACAAAGCTTGCGCCTTGTTCACGCATTCGCGCTGCTCATAAGCGGGATCGCTGTCATAGACGACGCCGGCGCCCGCCTGAACATGCATGACGCCGTCCTTGACGATCGCGGTGCGCAAAATAATGCAGGTGTCCATTTCGCCGGAGGCGCCGAAATAGCCGATGCAGCCGCCGTAGACGCCGCGCTTGTCGGTTTCGAGTTCGTCGATGATCTCCATCGCCCGCACCTTCGGCGCGCCCGAAACCGTGCCGGCCGGAAAGCCGGCGCAGAGCGCGTCGATGACGTCGCAGCCGGGGCCAAGCCTGCCTTCCACATTCGAGACGATATGCATGACATGGCTGTAGCGTTCGATGGCGAACTGCTCAGTCACCTGGACCGAGCCGATCCGGGCAACGCGGCCGACGTCGTTGCGGCCGAGATCGAGCAGCATCAGATGCTCGGCGCGTTCCTTTTCGTCGGCGAGCAGGTCTTTGGCGAGCGCGTCGTCCTCGGCCCTGGTCTTGCCGCGCCAGCGCGTGCCGGCGATGGGACGGATGGTGACCTTGCCGTCGCGCACGCGGACGAGAATTTCAGGGCTGGAGCAGACGATCTGGAACGGTCCAAAATCGAGATAGCAAAGGAACGGCGACGGATTGACGCGGCGCAGCGCGCGATAGAGCGCAAAAGCGGGCAGGGCGAAGGGCGCCGAAAAGCGCTGCGACAGCACGACCTGGAAAATATCTCCCGCGCGCACATAGTCTTTGGCGCGCTCGACCATCTCGTGAAAGCGGCTTTCGCTGGTGTTCGACTGCGGCGCGAAGGCCGCAAGACCGGCGTCGGCGGCGATCGTTTCGTGCTGCAGCGGCCCTTCGAGCGTCGCCGTCACGGCCTCGATCCGCTCAAGCGCGCGTTCGTAAGCCGAGCGAAAGGAAACGCCGGGCAGGGGACGGAGCGGCGTCACGACGAAAATCTCCTCGCGGACTGCGTCAAACACGACCATGACAGTCGGGCGCAGCATCATGGCGTCGGGAACGCCGATCGGGTCGGGCTTGGCCGCGGCGAGGCTCTCCATCTGCCGCGCCATGTCATAGCCAAGATAGCCGAAGACGCCGGCGGCCATCGGCGGCAGGTCTTCGCCCGCCTCGACGCGCGATTCGGCGATCAGCGCGCGTAAGGATTCGAGCGGCGGGGCCTCGCAGGGCAAAAACGCCTCTGTCTGCGTCAGCGCGCTGCGATTGATCTCGGCGCGGTCGCCAAACGCACGCCAGACAATGTCGGGGTCAAGGCCGATCATCGAATAGCGGCCCCGCGTGGCGCCGCCCTCGACCGATTCGAGCAAAAAGAGGCGGCCGTCCCGCCCCGCCGACAACTTCAAAAAGGCCGAGACTGGCGTTTCGAGATCGGCGATGAGACGCGCCGAAACCAGACACGCCTCATTGGCCGCATAGCGCGCGGCGAAGACGGCGTCGGCGCCGCCGTTCGCAGGACCCGCGTCAGAAAGCATCGGCCGCGCCGCCGGACGCGGCCGCCAGGGCCTGCATGTTTACCTTGACGCCGAGATCGTTCTGAAGGCGCTCGATATATTGCGACGTGAGATCGTCGGCATAGGTCTTTTTCACCTGGTCGGCGATGCCGGCGAGGGCCGGGTCCGCAATATCGAGCGGTGGGACCGCCGCATCGACGACCTTGAATATGACCCGTCCCCCATCGTCGAGACGCGCCGAGCCGACGCCGCCGACGGGCGCGTTGAAGACCTGCGCGACGGCATTGGCGGGCAAATCCTTGCCGCCGCCGCTGCGCTTTACGTCGGTCGCGCGCTTTACCGCAAGATTGCCTTCGGCGGCGGCGACGGCGGCGATCGTTTCGCCGGCCTCGAGGCGCTTCGTTATGTCGGCGCTTTTGGCTGAAAGCAGGCGCGCCGTCTCGTCGTCGCGCCAGGCCTTCTCAACCTCGGGGCGCGCCTCCTCAAAAGTCTTTTGCCGCGACTTGTCGATCTTTGCGACTTCAAACCATTGATAGCCGCCCTTGGGCAGCGTCAATGTTTCGTTGTCGACGCCGATGTCGGAGGCGAAGGCCGCCTTCAGCAGCGCTGGCCCGTTGACCAGATCGGCGACCGGCGCGCCTGCCGGGTCCTTGCCCGCCGCGTCGACCGCGGCGATGTCGCGTACCTCAAGCCCCGCGCTTTTCGCGGCCTCGGTCAAGGGCTTGCCCGATGCGCGCTGATCCTCGATGGCGTCGTGGAGACGGTCGATTTCGCCGCTCGCCCGCGCCGCCGCGATGTCGCGCTTGATGTCGCCCTCGACATCGGCGAAGGGCTTTACGCTCGACGGCTCGATCTTCGAAACGCGGATCAGAACAAAGCCGAAGCGAAGTCTTGACCGGCGCGCTGACGGCGCTCTCCGGCAACGCGAAAGCGACGTCCGCGACGTCCTTGTCGATCAGTTGGCTGCGCGTCACCGTTCCAAGCGAAACATCCGTGAGGCTCAGCCCCTGACCCTTGACGATGTCCTCGAAGCTCGCGCCGGCGTCGAGCTTGTCGCGAGCCGCCTTGGCGGCCGCCTCATCGGTAAAGAGGACCTGCTCGATGGTGCGCTTCTCCGGCGTTCCGAACCTGTCGTCCTTCACTTCGTCATAACGCTTTTGCGCATCCGCGTCCGATACGGCCTCGGGTTTCGCCACGCTCTCCGGGGTCAGCGTCAAGGTGACGAGGCTTCGATATTCGGGCGCGGCGTAGCCGAGCTTGCGGTCTTCGAAATATTTGCGCAGGTCGCCCTCCGGCGGCGCCGCGATAGCCCCCGCGGCGGCGGCGGGGAGGATCAGAAAATCAACGCTGCGCGCCTCGGTCTGAAAGCGATGGATCGCCTCGAGCATGGCCTTCGGCAATTGCAGCGCGGCGGTCAGCGGATCGATCAACTCATGCCGCACGATCAGGCCGCGCTGCTCCTGCACGAACGCCTTTTCGGTGAGGCCGTTGTCGCGCAAAAACTGCTCGAACAGCGTGCGGTCGAACCCGCCGCCCGCCCCCTTGAAAGCCGGATCGCTGGCGACCGTTTTGGCGATGTCATCATCGCTGACGGTGAGGCCGAGCGCATTCGCCTCCTGGTTCATGGCCGCGTCGCCGATGAGGCGCGAGAGCACTTGCCGATCGAGGCCAAACCGCTTCGCCTCGTCATTGGTTATGGCGCGCTTCGCCTGGCGCTCGACCCGCTGCAGTTCGGTTTGATAGGCGTCGCGAAAGGCGTTCGCGCTGATCTCTTCACCGCCGACCTCCGCCAGCCGGTTCGCGCCATAGCCGCTGAAATCGGTGCGGATGCCCCAGATGGCGAAGCTGAGGATGATCAAGCCCATCACGAGTCCCATGATGGTGCGGCCGATCCAGCCTTGTGTCGCGGCGCGCATGGATTCCAGCATGTCGGATGGGCTTCCTTAATGTCTCGTTGCGGCTACGTTAAAGCCGAGCGTTTACAAATTCGGCCGGGACTATAAGAAGGTGCGCCCGCGCTTGCAAACCTCCCGGCGTTTCGCCAGCGCCGGAGCCGGAAGCTTATTGATTATGGACAGATCATTGCGGCATCGCCGTCGTCCGCTCGTCGCGGGAAACTGGAAAATGCATGGCCTTCGCAAGGATCTCGTCGAGGTCGCGAAGATCTGCGCCGAGACCGCCGCCGGCGCCGGCGGCGAGGCCGAGATCGTGCTGTGCCTGCCGGCGACCCTGCTCGCCGCCGCCGCGCCGATCTGCGCCGCCGCCGGGGTAGGGCTTGGCGGCCAGCACTGTCACAATGAGCCAAGCGGACCTTTCACCGGCGATCTTTCCGCCGAAATGCTCAAGGATGCCGGCGCGAGCTACGTCATTCTCGGTCATTCCGAACGCCGCGCCGGCCATAATGAAGGCGACGAGAGCGTCCGCGACAAGGCCAACGCCGCTTTTCGGGCCGGCTTGACGGCGATCGTCTGCGTCGGCGAGACGCGGGCCGAGCGGGAAGCCGGCGACGCCCTGCCGGTTGTCGCCTCGCAATTGGGTGGTTCGATCCCGATCACCTCGACGCCTGACCGCCTCGTCATCGCCTATGAGCCGGTGTGGGCGATCGGGACAGGCCTCACCCCGACATTGAAAGACATCGCCGACATGCATCGCTTCATCCGGGAGCGCGTCGACGCGCATTTGCCGGGCATGAGCGAGGGGATGCGGATCCTTTATGGCGGATCGGTGAAGCCTGGCAATGCGGCGGAATTAATGGGCGTTTCCGACGTCGATGGCGCGCTCGTCGGCGGCGCGAGCCTCACCGCCGCCGATTTCATGTCGATCGCCGGCGTTTATCGTCATTTTTCGACGGCGGGCTCCCCCTAAATCCGCCGCTTGCGTTTTTCGCTGGCCCTTTCGATCCGCGGCGGTGTATGAACGCGCCTCGGCGATATGTAGGCTTGCTTGCGGCTGGCCTCGCGGCGCTGGCGAGCGGCGCAGGACGCGTGGTCCATCAATCCCAATTTGCGCTGCGGCCGCCGGAACTCGCCGATGCCGCCCGCGGAGAAGAGCTTAATCTATGCAGTCGGTGCTGATCGTTATCCATCTCATGATCGTCGTCGCGCTTGTCGTGACCGTGCTGCTGCAGCGCTCCGAAGGCGGCGCGCTCGGCGTCGGCGGCGGCGGCGGTTTCATGACCGGGCGCGGCCAGGCCAATGTATTGACGCGCGCCACCGCGATCCTCGCCGCGCTGTTCTTTGCGACCAGCCTTGGCTTGACCGTTCTCGCGCGCATGAAATCAGGCCCCTTCGTCGATCCTGCAGCATATCGCGCCGGCAAAACCCGCCGGGGCGCCGGCAGCGCCGGGTCCGGCCCAGGGCGCCGGCGGAAATCTCCTCGACCAGCTGAAGAAGATCGAGGACCAGCGCCAGGCGCCGCATTAGCCGGCCTCACGCGAAACGCCGGCGCTTTAGATAGTCAACCGGCAGGCGGACAAAGACCGCGCGGCGTCGCGGCGCCGCCATAGCTGCGCGCTTTCCGAAGAGGCCAGCGCGCTGTTTTTCATGGCTTTCATCACGCCGGGCGCCGTTTCGCTGAAATCGCCTGCGCTGTGGATGAAGCCAGCAGACCTCCGAATTGGCTTCCCCAGCCGGGCGAATTCCGATAAGGCTCAAAGCCCATGGCGCGGTATATTTTCATCACCGGCGGCGTGGTCTCATCGCTTGGCAAAGGCTTGGCCTCGGCGGCTCTCGGCGCCCTGCTGCAGGCGCGCGGCTATACCGTCCGCCTGCGCAAGCTCGATCCCTATCTCAACATCGATCCCGGCACGATGAGCCCGTATCAGCACGGGGAAGTGTTCGTCACCGATGACGGCGCCGAGACCGACCTTGACCTCGGCCATTACGAGCGCTTCACCGGCCGCCCCGCGATGCGCGACGACAACATCACCACCGGGCGCATCTATCAGGACATCATCGCCAAGGAGCGGCGCGGCGATTATCTCGGCGCGACCGTGCAGGTCGTCCCGCATGTCACCAATGAGATCAAGGACTTCATCCTCGCGGGCAATGACGGCTTTGATTTCGTGCTGGTCGAGATCGGCGGCACCGTCGGCGACATCGAGGGCCTGCCGTTCTTCGAGGCAATCCGTCAGCTCGGCAACGATCTGCCCCGCGCGCATGCGATCTACATTCATCTGACCCTACTGCCTTTCATCCCCAGCGCCGGCGAGCTGAAAACCAAGCCGACGCAGCATTCGGTCAAAGAATTGCGTTCGATCGGCATCCAGCCCAATATCCTGCTTTGCCGCACCGACCGGGAGATCCCGCGCGAGGAGCGGCGTAAGCTCGCGCTGTTCTGCAATGTGCGCGAGAGCGCCGTGATCGAAGCGCGCGACGTGGCGTCCATCTATGACGTTCCGCGCGCCTATCGCGCCGCCGGGCTCGATCAGGAGGTTCTGGCGGCGTTCGGCATCGAGCCGGCGCCAAAACCTGACATGACGCGCTGGAACGCGGTCATGGACAGCATCCACAATCCCGAAGGCGAGGTCACGATTGCGATCGTCGGCAAATATACCGGCCTCAAGGATGCCTATAAGTCGCTGATCGAGGCCCTGACCCATGGCGGCATCGCCAATCGCGTCAACGTCCGGATCGACTGGATCGAATCGGAGATTTTCGAGAGCAATGACCCCGCCGCCCATCTCGACCACGTGCATGGCATTCTCGTTCCCGGCGGCTTCGGCCAGCGCGGCGCGGAGGGCAAGATTCTGGCCGCGCGTTTCGCGCGCGAACGCAAGGTGCCCTATTTCGGCATCTGCTTCGGCATGCAGATGGCGGTCATCGAGGCGGCCCGCTCGCTCGCCGGCGTCGCAGACGCGAACTCCACGGAATTCGGCCCCACCAAAGAGCCCGTCGTCGGCCTTATGACCGAATGGATGCGCGGCAATGAACTGCATATCCGCGCCGCCGAGGGCGATCTTGGCGGCACCATGCGGCTGGGCGCCTATCGCGCGGAGCTCGCCCCGGATTCAAAAATCGCCGCCATTTACGGCGTGACGGAGATTTTCGAACGACATCGCCATCGCTATGAGGTCAATACCGCCTATCGCGAACGGCTCGCCGAAAAAGGCCTGATCTTCTCAGGCCTGTCGCCGGACGGGCTCTTGCCCGAAACTATCGAACTCGTGAACCACCCCTGGTTCATCGGGGTGCAGTTCCACCCCGAGCTCAAATCGCGGCCCTTCAAGCCGCATCCTTTGTTCGCGAGTTTCATTGCGGCGGCGCTGCGCCAATCGCGGCTGGTGTAAGACCGGGCAAATAGCGGATAAGAGGGGGAGGCGGCGCCGCGAGACCGATGCGGCGCCGTCGGGCCTTCACGGCGGCAGGGGCTGGGGGTTCAGCTCGACCTGGCCGATCTTGTCGGCAACCGCGACGAGCGACTCGAAGTCCCTTCGAAAACGTGTCGGCATGGTTTTGAAGCATGTCGAGTTGCGCGAGCACCAATTGATATTCGATTAGCGTCGTCCAGCCCGGACGATGAATGATCGCGAGCAAGAGTTCGACGTTCTCCGTGTTCGCGGCCCTTGCATTATGAAGAGCGCGGATTTTACGTTCAAGAGCTTTGAGATCGTGTGGCATGAGAATCCCCAGAGCTGAATGATTACTGCTGCCTTTTCTCTTTTTGACTTTCTTTATGGAGGTAATAAGCGACGATCCCGATCGCTACGACTGTGCCGATCGCGAGGCCAAGACCAATGGCGGCGCCCATGATGCGTCTCCCTTCCGAGGACCTCAGAGGGACGCGGGTGCGGCCATGATGGTCCGGCTGAATGATTGTGGTCAGGAGAGCGGCAAGCGTCTCCGGCCCACGCGAGCAAATTATCGCGTTGGCGCGGCGGCATCCTTAGGCGAGCCTTAGGTTTTATTTACGCTTGTCTTAAGGAATAGCGGCTGCGACCCCGGCCAGCGTCGGCTCACCCCCGCGCGCGGTAGGGCGGGACGCCCTGATCCGGCAGCCAGAGCCCCGCCGGCGGCGCGCCGGTCTGCCAAAACACGTCGATGGGGATGCCCCGCGCGGATACCAGTAGCCGCCGATGCGCAGCCATCGCGGTTCGAGCAGTCCGACAAGGTCCTTACCGATCCTGAGCGTGCAGTCCTCGTGGAAGGCGCCGTGGTTGCGAAAGGACGTAAGAAAAAGCTTCAAAGACTTTAATTCGACAAGCCATTTATCGGGCACGTAGTCGATCACCAGAATCGCAAAATCAGGCTGGCCCGTCACCGGACAAAGCGAGGTGAATTCGGGCGCGGTGAAGCGCGCGAGGTAATTTACATCCTCATGCGGATTGGGGACGCGTTCGAGGATCGCCTCTTCGGGCGATTGCGCCGCCTTGACGCTCTGGCCAAGCAGGCTGGTTCCAAAATTGGTCTTGACCATTGCGATCGCCTTCGCGCCGACAAAAACGCTCCGCTGACGCGCCTTAGGGCACGCGCGGAAAAAGTTCAACCGCGGATCGAAAGGCCGTTCAGCGTCGCCCGCTCACCGAGCGATGCCCCCGGACCTTCCATAGCCCGAATAGCCTTCCGACGCGCCTCTATAGCCCGTCGCAGCCCCGCTATAGCCAGTCGTCGCGCCGCCATAGCCCGTAGGCGCGGCTCTCGGCGCCCCGATGGCCGATCCGGGCGATACCCCCGTTGCGCCGTGCGCCACGCCATGGCCGCCACGGGCCTGAGCCAGCGCCGGGACGACCGTAAACGCGGAGGCAATCAGGCATAGAGTTGCAATTTTCTTCATGGATCGGGACCCTTTCGGAGCGAACCCCCGCTCGAAGTCCATCCGCGCACGGCTGGATTCAAGCGCAACTCCTAGCGCGAGGCCAGCTTCCGCCATTTCGCCTCGACCCGCCGGGTCAACGCCGCGACGCGCGCCTCCTCGGCGCCCCAGAAGGCCCGGCTCACCGCCGCCGTGCGGATGCGCGGCAGGCGGATCCGCGCCACGCGCGAGCCGCCCACACGAGGAGACGTGGGGCCGAACTCACCACTGATCGGATCGCCGACGGCGGGCACGGAGACCGCCGCCGCGAAGGGCGAGCCGATGGCGGCAAGATGCGTGCGCGCGCGGCCGCAATAGGTGGCGGACAGCTCGGACATCTCCTCCTCGCCATGGCCGGCGCGATATTTCATCAGGGCGCGGCAGACGTCGCCATTGGCGAGCCGCCAGGCCTCGGCTAGATAGGCGACCCCGTAATGCACGTTGACTTCGGGCTTGGCGAGCTCGGTCGCGTCGCCGCCGAAGCCCAGCATCGCGGCGGTCTCGGGCCGGACCTGCATCAGGCCGATCTCGCCGACCGAGCCGATAACGCTCGGATCATAGCCGCTTTCGATCGCCATGACGGCGTCGGCGATGTCGAAGGGCAGGCCGGCCTTGGCGGATTCGCGCCGCAGCAGCGCGCGAAATTGGGCCCGCGGGCTCGTCGGATCGTCGGCGCCCGGTTTGTCGGCTCCTGCAGTCGCCGGTTTCGCCGCCGCGGCCGAATCTTGCGATAGAGCCGCGCCCAGATCCGCGGGGCGCGCGACGGGCAGGGGGGCGGCCGCCAGCGGCGCGTCGTCCGCCCGGGCGGCCGTCAGCGCGGCGCAGAGCGCCCCGATGGTTGCAAGCCCAAGTGTGCCTGGCCGCACGCGCTTCACCTGTCCTCCGTCCCTTGCGTTTCAATTGCGCCAGTTTAATGCAAGGAGATTAAGAGGAATCCTCGGTTGCGGACAACCGCCATCCGTTTCCGCCGCCAAGATCCCAAACAATGCCGCCGAATGGCCTGGACAAAATCCCCGCGCGACCTCCTCTTGGGGCCTTTTGTCCGCCGGAGCTTCGTCGTAAAAGCCTAGCCGATCCGCCGCAATCAAAAAAGGAGCCTCCATGACCGCGATCATCGACATTGCCGCCCGTGAAATCCTGGACAGCCGCGGCAATCCGACCGTCGAGGTCGACGTGACGCTGGAAGATGGCTCGCATGGCCGCGCCGCCGTGCCGTCCGGCGCCTCGACGGGCGCGCATGAGGCGGTCGAATTGCGCGACGGCGATAAGGCGCGCTTCGCCGGCAAGGGCGTCTTGAAGGCGGTCGAAAGCGTCAACCGCGACCTTTTCGAGGCCTTAAGCGGCCTCGACGCCGAGGATCAGGGCAAGATCGACAGGATCATGATCGATCTCGACGGCACGCCAAACAAGGCGAAGCTTGGCGCCAACGCCATTCTCGGCGTCTCGCTCGCCGTCGCCAAGGCCGCCGCCGACGCCTCCGCGCTGCCGCTTTACCGCTATATCGGCGGCGTTCAAGCGCAGGTCCTGCCGGTGCCGATGATGAACATCATCAACGGCGGCGTGCATGCCGACAACCCGATCGACTTTCAGGAATTCATGATCGTTCCCCTCGGCGCCGCCTCGCTGAAGGAGGCGGTGCGCTGGGGCTCAGAAGTGTTCCACATCCTGAAGGGCGCGCTAAAGAAAGCCGGCCACAACACCAATGTCGGCGACGAAGGCGGCTTCGCGCCCAATCTCCCCTCCGCCGAGGCCGCCCTCGATTTCATCGTGCAGGCGATCGAAAGCGCCGGCTTCAAGCCGGGGACCGACATCGCGCTGGGGCTCGACGCCGCCGCGACGGAATTCTTCAAAAACGGCGCCTATGTCTATTCCGGCGAGGGCGTGACGCGATCGGCGCAGGAGCAGGCGCAATATCTCGCCAAACTCGTCGCGGCCTATCCGATCGCGACCATCGAGGACGGCAATTCTGAGGACGACTGGGATGGGTGGAAGGCGACCACGGATCTCCTCGGCGGCAAAATTCAGCTCGTCGGCGACGATATTTTCGTCACCAACGTCGAGCGCCTTTCGCAGGGCATCGCGAAAGGGATCGCCAACTCGATCCTCGTCAAGGTCAACCAGATCGGCACCCTCAGCGAAACCCTCGCCGCCGTCGATCTCGCCCAGCGGGCTGGCTATACGGCGGTGATGTCGCATCGCTCCGGCGAGACCGAGGATTCGACCATCGCCGACCTCGCCGTCGCTACCAATTGCGGGCAGATCAAGACCGGCTCGCTGGCGCGCTCGGACCGGATCGCCAAATATAACCAGTTGATCCGCATTGAGGAGGAACTCGGCTCACAGGCCCATTACGCTGGCCGCAAAGCGCTGAAGGCCTTCGCCTGACCCAGTCGCTGCGGCCAAGGCGCAAATAGCCGGCCGCGTTGGAACCGCGCCGCCCGTCCGGGACTTAGAGCGTCGAGCTTTTGGTCCCGGCGAAATCGATGCGCAACGAAACCTCCTTCAACGCTCTCACGCCCGCCGGCATAGCGGCCGGCGCGATCCTCATCTATCTTTTCGCCATGCCTCAATCCCGTGCACGCGACCGCCGCGCCCCGGACAAGGCCCCCGCGCCGGCGCCGGCGCGATGACAGCGCAGCTCGACTGGCGAGGCGTCGCATCGGGCTTGATCCTACTCGCGACGCTTGCGGGGGTCGCTCTCGGACGCGCGCCCGGATTGCGCATCGACCGCGCCGGCATCGCTCTTGTCGGCGCCGGCCTCATGCTGGCCTTTGGTCCGCTTGGCTTTGAAGACGCGCTGAAAGCGATCGACCTCGACACGATCGCTTTGCTGCTCGGCATGATGATCATCATCGCGCAATTGCGGGTCTCGGGCTTTTTCGAACTCGCGGGCGGATTCGCTCTCAAGCGCGCGCGTGGTCCGCTGACGCTGCTGGCGGCCATCGTCATCGTCACGGGATGCCTCTCCGCCTTCCTCGTCAATGACGCGATCTGCCTCGCCATGACGCCGCTCGTCCTCGACGTTGCGCGGAGACTCCGCCGCGATCCGGTGCCCTATCTCATCGCTGTTGCGATGGCCTCCAACGCCGGCAGCGTCGCGACGCTGACCGGAAATCCACAGAACATGATCATCGGCGTCGCCTCGCAGATTCCCTATGCCGAGTTCACCTTGCGGCTCGCGCCGATCGCCGGCGCGTCGCTGGTTCTGACCTTCGGGCTAATCGCGCTACTGCATCGGCGCGAGTTCTCGACGCGCTTCGCCAAAGCCGGGGAAGGCCCCCGCGCGCGCCGGCATCCGCGCCAGATCGGCAAGGCGGTCATCGTGGCGCTTGGCGTTATCGTCGCCTTTTTCGCCGGCGCGCCGGTCGCCGAGGCCGCGGTGATCGGCGGCTCGCTTCTTCTCGTCACGCGCGCCGTCAACCCGAAACGCATCTACGCCGAGATCGACGGCGCGCTGCTTTTGATGTTCGCCGGGCTTTTCGTCGTCGTCGCCGGCGCGCAAAAGGCGCTGCTGACTCCAGAAGTTCTGGCCGCGGTCGGAGGGCTTAATCCGGCGAACGCGTGGGTCCTCTCCGGCGTCACCGCCGCCCTCTCCAATCTCGCCAGCAACGTGCCGGCGGTGCTCGTCCTCAAGCCTTTCGTCGCCGCTGCGCCAGACCCCAACAAGGCATGGCTCGTCGTCGCCATGAGTTCGACGCTTGCGGGCAATCTGACGCTGGTTGGCTCGATCGCCAATCTCATCGTCGCCGAGCGGGCGAAGCGCGCGGGCGTCGTCCTGTCCTTTCTCGACTATCTGAAGGTCGGGTTGCCCTTGACCCTCATTAGCATCGCCTTCGGCGCCTGGTGGCTGACGCCCTGAAGCGGCGCGTTAATGAATCGCTAACGCTGATCGGCGAATGTGACTCATGGTCGTTCGCCGGCGCCTGCGCGCAATCCTTTACCCACTTCTCCTTTACAGCGTCTCCGGCGCGGCCGGCGGCTATTTCGTCTGGCATGCGGTGAACGGCGAGCGCGGCCTCAAGACGCAGGATGAATACCAGCTTAAAATCGCGGCTCTGGAGACGCAATTGCGCCAGTTGCAGGACGACCGTGCGATGTGGCGGCACAGGATCGAACTGATCAATGGCGCCATCATCGATCAGGATCTCCTCGACGAAGAGACAAGGTCGCTGCTCGGCCGCGCCGACAGGAACGATCTTATCGTGCTTCTGCCGAAGACGGCCCAATAGCCGGCTCCCTTCCGGTTGAGGCCAAGCTTGCGGTTTTTCCCCAACCGATGCGCGCGCCTGATTTAAGGGCGCTGCCGCGCTCGCTTTTTGCGGCGGGCTGCGCTAGTTTCCGTGCCGCCCCACGCCCTGTCGCCCGCTCCGCATGCCGAGAGGAGCCCCCCATGACAAATGCAGCCGCCCCCGAAACCAGCCAGCGGACGCATGACGCGCATACGCCGCCCCCTCCCTTTACGAAAGAGGAAGAGCTCGACGCCTACCGCCGCATGCTGCTGATCCGCCGTTTCGAGGAAAAGGCCGGCCAGCTCTATGGCATGGGGCTCATCGGCGGCTTCTGCCACCTCTATATCGGCCAGGAAGCCGTCGTCACCGGCGTTATGATGGCGGCGAGACCCGGCGACCAGACCATCACGAGCTATCGCGATCACGGCCATATGATCGCTTGTGGCATGGACCCGAAGGGGGTCATGGCCGAACTCACCGGGCGCCGCGGCGGCTACTCGAAGGGCAAGGGCGGCTCGATGCACATGTTCTCAAAAGAGAAACAGTTCTACGGCGGCCATGGCATCGTCGGCGCGCAGGTCCCGCTCGGCACCGGGCTCGCCTTCGCCAATCGCTATCGCGACAATGGCGCGGTGTCCTACACTTATTTCGGCGACGGCGCCGCCAATCAGGGGCAGGTCTACGAGAGCTTCAATATGGCCGAGCTGTGGAAGCTTCCCGTTATCTACATCGTCGAAAACAATCGCTACGCCATGGGCACTTCGGTCGAGCGATCCTCGGCGCTGCGCGATTTCTCCATGCGCGGCCAGAGCTTCAATATTCCCGGCGAACAGGTGGACGGCATGGACGTGCGGTCGGTCCGCGACGCGGTCGCCCGCGCGCGCAAATGGTGCGTCGGCGGCAATGGCCCAATCATCCTCGAGATGCAGACTTATCGCTATCGCGGCCACTCGATGTCCGACCCGGCCAAATATCGCTCGAAGGAAGAAGTGCAGAAAATGCGCGAGGAGCATGATCCGATCGAGCAGGTGCGCGCGCGGCTGTCGCGCGATCATGAGGTCAGCGAGGACGATCTGAAGGCGATCGACGGCGAAGTCCGCGCGGTCGTCGCCGAGGCCGTCGATTTCGCCTCGCATGATCCGGAGCCCGATCCCGCGGAATTGTGGACGAATGTCCTGAACTAGGGGTCGCGCTCGCATCGCGCCGCGGGATTTGGCGCCGCATCGATCGCCGGCAGGGAATTGTTGCAAAAAATCAATTTAGGGAACTTCGATGGCGACCAACATTCTCATGCCCGCGCTTTCGCCGACCATGGAGCAGGGCAAGCTCGCGAAATGGCTGAAAAAGGAGGGTGACGCGGTGCATTCCGGCGACATTCTCGCCGAGATCGAGACCGACAAGGCGACCATGGAGGTCGAGGCCATCGACGAGGGCACGCTGGCCAAAATCCTCATTCCGGGGGGAACCGAGAATGTCGCGGTGAACACCCCGATCGCGGTCATCGCCGCTGAGGGCGAGGACGCCGCAAGCGCCGCCGCGCCCGCCGCAAGTCCCGCCGCCATCTTGGCCCCGCCGCCGTCCGGCAATGGCGCGACTGCGCCCGCGCCGCCCGCCGAGGCGCCGAAAAATCCCGCCAAGGCGGCTGTCGCCCCAGCGCCCGACGCCGCCGAGCGCGCGCCGGAGTTCCCGGCCGGAACCGAGATGGTCTCGATGACCGTCCGCGAGGCCCTGCGCGACGCCATGGCGGAAGAGATGCGCCGCGACCCCGACGTCTTCGTCATGGGCGAGGAGGTCGCCGAATATCAGGGGGCCTACAAGATCACGCAAGGGCTGCTGCAGGAATTTGGCGACAAGCGCGTCGTCGATACGCCGATTACCGAGCATGGCTTCGCCGGCCTTGGCGTCGGCGCCGCCATGGCGGGGCTGCGTCCGATCGTCGAATTCATGACGTTCAACTTCGCCATGCAGGCGATGGACCAGATCATCAACTCCGCCGCCAAGACGCTCTACATGTCGGGCGGGCAGATGGGTTGTCCGATCGTCTTTCGCGGCCCCAACGGCGCCGCCGCGCGCGTCGCCGCGCAGCACAGTCAGGATTACACCGCCTGGTTCTCCCACGTGCCGGGCCTCCTCGTCGTCGCGCCCTACAGCGCGGCCGACGCCAAGGGGCTTCTGAAGAGCGCGATCCGCAACCCCAATCCGGTAATCTTCCTCGAAAATGAGATCCTTTACGGCCATAGCTTCGAGGTGCCGAAGATCGACGACTTTCTCGTGCCGCTCGGCAAGGGCCGCATCGCCCGCGCCGGCAAGGACGTCACTATCGTCTCCTTCAGCATCGGCATGGTTTACGCCCTGAAGGCCGCCGACGAGCTGGCCAAGGAAGGGATCGAGGCCGAAGTCATCGACCTTCGCACCATCCGCCCGATGGATGCCAAACTCATCATCGAGTCGGTGAAAAAAACCGGGCGCTGCGTCACTGTTGAGGAAGGCTGGCCGCAGAGCGGCGTCGGCGCCGAAATCGCCGCGCTCTTGATGGAGCAGGCCTTCGATTACCTCGATGCGCCAGTTGCGCGCATCACCGGCAAGGACGTGCCGATGCCCTACGCCGCCAATCTCGAAAAGCTCGCGTTGCCTCATGCGGATGATGTCGTCGCCGCTGCGAAGGCGGCGCTCTACCGCTGATTTTCGCAATCGACGCAGGCGTTCCGCTCGAAATGTGAGCCATCCATGCCAACCAATATTCTGATGCCCGCGCTTTCGCCGACGATGGAAAAGGGCAATCTCAGCCGCTGGCTGAAGAAGGAAGGCGACACGGTCAAATCCGGCGACATTCTCGCCGAAATCGAGACCGACAAGGCGACGATGGAGGTCGAGGCCGTCGACGAAGGCGTGCTCGCCAAGATCATCGTGCCGGATGGAACCGCCGACGTCGCGGTCAATGATGTGATCGGCGTCATCGCCGGGGAGGGCGAAGACGCAGGCGCGCCCGCGCCGCCCGCTCCGCCGCCGGCCGCTGCTTCGGTTCCTGCCGCAGCTTCCAGTCCCGCCCCAGCAGCCGCCGTTGCTCCGGAGAGTCCCGCGCGGGCCGGCAATGGCGCCGCGGTCAACGGGCAGGCGGGGCCGCGCATTTTCGCCTCGCCGCTGGCGCGGCGCATAGCGAAGACTGAAGGCCTCGACCTCGCGGCGATCGCAGGCAGCGGGCCACATGGCCGCATCGTCGAGCGCGACGTGAAAGCGGCGCTGGCGCAGCCCCGGCCGCAGATCGCCAAGGCGCCGAGCGCGCCCGCCGCGCCGCCGCTGTCCGCGCCTGCCTCCGATGAGGTCATCCGCAAATTCTTCGAGCCCGGATCCTATGACGAAGCGCCGCATGATCTGATGCGCAAAGCCATTGCGCGCCGGCTCGTCGAGGCGAGCCAGACCATTCCGCATTTCTATCTCTCGCTCGACTGCAATCTCGACGCGCTGTTGGCGTTGCGCGAGGACGTCAACGCCGGCGCGCCGCTCGGCAAGGACGGCAAGCCGGCCTACAAGCTCTCGGTCAATGATTTCATCATCAAGGCGCTCGCGCTCGCCTTGATCCGCGTGCCGGACGCCAATGTGACCTGGACCGAAGCCGCCATGCTGCGGCACAAACATGCCGACGTCGGCGTCGCCGTCTCGATCCCCGGCGGCCTCATTACGCCGATCATTCGCGCGGCCGACATCAAAAGCATCTCGGCCATTTCTAACGAGATGAAGGATCTCGCGGCGCGCGCCAAGGCGCGCAAACTGAAACCGGTCGAATATGAAGGCGGCGTCTCCTCCGTCTCCAACCTCGGCATGATGGGGATCAGGAATTTTTCCGCCATCATCAACCCGCCGCAAGCCTCGATCCTGGCCGTCGGGGCTGGCGAAAAGCGCGTCATCGTCAAGGATGGCGCCCCGGCGCTGGCGACGCTGATGAGCGTCACGCTCTCGACCGATCATCGCGCCATCGACGGCGCGCTCGGCGCGCAATTGCTCGACGCGTTCAAAGCGCTGATCGAACGCCCCGTCGGCATGTTGGTCTAGCCGGAGGCGCGCGCATGGCTGACCCGTACGACATCCTCATCATCGGCGGCGGTCCGGGCGGCTATGTCGCCGCCATCCGCGCGGCGCAGCTCGGCTTCCGAACAGCCGTCGTCGAACGCGAGCATCTTGGCGGCATCTGCCTCAACTGGGGCTGCATTCCGACCAAGGCGCTGCTGCGCACGGCCGAGATTTTTCATTACATGCATCATGCAAAGGACTTCGGCCTGACGCTCGAAGGCAAGGCCGGCTTTGACGCCGGCGCCGTCGTGAAGCGCTCCCGCGCCATCTCCGCGCAACTCAACGCCGGCGTCGGGTTTCTGATGAAGAAGAACAAGATCGACGTGATCTGGGGCGAGGCGACGATCGAAAAGCCGGGCAGGGTCCTCGTCGCCGCGTCAAAGAAACCCGCGGTCCTGCCGCAAAACCCGGTCCCGAAAGGCGTGCTCGGCGAGGGGGTCTACGAGGCGAAGCATATCATCGTCGCGACCGGCGCGCGCCCGCGCGCGCTGCCGGGAATAGAGCCCGACGGCGAACTGATCTGGACGTATTTCGAGGCGATGAAGCCGCCCGACTTCCCGAAGAGCCTCATCGTGATCGGCTCCGGCGCCATCGGCATCGAGTTCGCCTCCTTCTATCGCAGCATCGGCGCGGACGTCACCGTCGTCGAAGTGCTGCCGCAAATTCTGCCGGTCGAGGACGCCGAGATTGCGGCGCACGCCCGCAAGCGCCTCGAGAAGCAGGGCATCAAGATTTTCACCTCGACGAAGGTGACGAAGGTCGAGAAAAAACCCGATGGCGTGATCGCCACCATTGAGGACGCGAAGGGCGCGACGCAGACGCTCGCGGCCGAGCGCATGATCTCGGCGGTCGGCGTCGTCGGCAATGTCGAAAATCTCGGCCTCGAAGCTTTGGGCGTCGCGGTCGAGCGCGGAACCATCAAGATCGACGGCGCTGGGCGCACCAATGTCGCCGGCATCTACGCCATCGGCGACGTCGCCGGCCCGCCCATGCTGGCGCATAAGGCCGAGCATGAGGGCGTCATCTGCGTCGAAGCGATCAAGGGCCTCAATCCGCATCCGATGGACAAGCTCATGATCCCGGGCTGCACCTATTGCAATCCGCAGATCGCCTCCGTCGGCCTCACCGAGGCGAAAGCCAGGGAGGCTGGCTTTGAAGTGAAGGTCGGCCGCTTTCCCTTCATCGGCAATGGTAAGGCGATCGCGCTCGGCGAACCGGACGGCCTCGTTAAGACCATCTTCGACGCCAAAACCGGGCGCCTTCTCGGCGCGCACATGGTCGGGGCCGAGGTCACAGAGCTGATCCAGGGCTTCGTCGTCGCCATGAATTGCGAAACGACCGAGGAAGAGCTGATCGCCAGCATCTTCCCGCATCCGACCCTCTCCGAAATGATGCATGAAAGCGTGCTCGACGCCTACGGAAGGGTGATCCATATGTGAACGGCGGCCGGCCCGCGGGACCTATTCGATCGGCAGCCAGCGCGTCCCGACCTTGTGGTAGCGCTTCTTGACCGCCGCCCAGGCGATGCGGAAGGCGGCTTCCTCCTGGCGGGGATCGCCGTTATGCTCCTCATAGGCGCTGTTGAAGGCGGCCCTGAAAATATCCTGCGCATGCGACGGAAGGTGATCGCGCACGGAAGGGGGCAGGTCTTCGCTATTTGAGTAGGGCATGGCCGACGCCGTTGATGATCCTTGCCGAATGCAAACCATATAAGCCTTCCGGGTTCGTTTATCGCGCCACTTTTGCAGGAAGCCAAATCCGAGATGCAGTCAGATCCGACCTTCGCCGCGGAAGCGCAAGCGCCGCGCCATCCTGAAAAAGCGCATCGGCCCGATCAGCCTGTGCTGCGCAAGCCTGAATGGATCAGGGTCAGGGCGCCGGGCTCGCCGGAATGGGCGGCGACGCAAAAGATCGTCAAAGAGCACAGGCTCGTCACCGTCTGCGAGGAGGCCGGCTGCCCCAACGTCGGCGAGTGCTGGGCGAAAAAGCACGCGACCTTCATGATCATGGGCGATATCTGCACCAGAGCCTGCGCTTTCTGCAATGTCAGGACCGGTCTGCCGCGCACGCTCGACCAGAATGAGCCGGCCCGGGTCGCGGATGCCGTCGCCAAGCTTGGCCTTTCCCATGTCGTCATCACCTCGGTCGACCGCGACGATCTTGCCGACGGCGGCGCGCATCATTTCGCGCAGGCGATCGCGGCGATCCGGGCCGCGAGCCCGGCACGACGATCGAAGTGCTGACGCCGGATTTTCTGCGCAAGCCCGGGGCGCTCGAGATCGTCATCGAGGCGAAGCCTGACGTGTTCAACCACAATCTCGAAACCGTCGCGTCGAAATATCTCAACGTTCGGCCGGGCGCCCGCTATTTCCATTCGATCCGGCTGCTGCAGCGCGCGAAAGAGCTCGACCCGACCCTTTTCACCAAATCCGGCATTATGGTCGGTCTCGGCGAGGAGCGCGATGAGGTGCTGCAACTGATGGACGATCTGCGCAGCGCCGCCGTCGACTTCATGACCATCGGCCAATATTTGCAGCCGAGCAAAAAACATCATGCCATCGCGCGCTTCGTGACGCCGGAAGAGTTCGTCTCCTATGCCGAGATCGGCCGCGCCAAGGGCTTTCTGCTCGTTTCGTCCTCGCCGCTGACGCGCTCGTCGCATCATGCGGGCGAGAATTTCGCGCAGCTGAAGGCCGAGCGTCTCGCCTTGCGCCCGGCCTTGCAGCCCGCCGGCTGAGCCGCTAGACCCATTCGCGCCTTCGGCGCAACATCTCGATGCGCCAGCCCGGCGCTTGATTAATTCCGACGGCGCATGCCTTCCTTCAAAACCACCCGCAAAATCCGCCACAGCGCGAAGCAAATGTTCGACCTTGTGGCCGACATCGAATCCTATCCGCAGTTCCTGCCCCTCTGCGTCGCCTTGAACGTGCGCTCCACAAGCGAGGAGCGCGGCGTCATGACCAAGGTCGCCGCGATGACGGTCGGCTACAAGGCGATCCGGGAGACTTTCACGACGCGGGTCGTCTGCGATCCCGCCGCGCGCAAGATTTTTGTGTCCTATATCAACGGACCCTTCAAACATCTCGAAAACCGCTGGAGCTTTCGCGACAACGGCGCCGACGCCTGCCTCGTCGATTTTGAGATCGCCTATGAGTTCAGGAGCCGCGCGCTGGCGCTCCTGATGGGTGGCATGTTCGATACGGCCTTCCGAAAATTCTCCGAGGCCTTCGAGCGCCGCGCCGACATCGTCTACGGCGCGCCCGCCGCCTGAAAGAGAAGATCGAGCGCGACTGCGACGGCGGCGAGGCGGACCTTTGTGCGGCCGATGTCGCCGAAGCGCTTTTCGTGGAGGATCAGAGATCCGCCGCGCCGCGCGCAGCCGAAATGGACGAGGCCGACGGGCTTTTCGCGCGATCCGCCGCCGGGGCCGGCGATGCCAGTGATTGAGACGCCGATATTGGCCGGGGAGCGTCGCAGAACTCCCTCCGCCATCGCCTGCGCGACTTCCGCGCTGACGGCGCCGAAATGTTCGATGAGGCCGGCCCCAACCCCGAGGGATTCGATCTTGGCCGCATTGGAATAAGTGACGAAGCCGCGCTCGAAGACATCCGATGAGCCGGCGATTGAAGTGATAAGCCCGGCAAGGAGGCCGCCGGTACAGGATTCGGCGGCTGCGACTGTGAGGCCGCCCGCGCGGCAGAGCGCGATCAAATTTGTGGCGTGGTCGCTGAGCTCCGCATCGAACATGCCGCGTCTTCAGATCGGCAGGCGAATGGTGGCGATGGCGATGGCCGCGATGCCTTCCTCGCGCCCGGTAAAGCCGAGCCGCTCGCTCGTCGTCGCCTTGACCGCGACGCGCTCCACGGGAATGTCGACGATCGCCGCGATGGACTGGCGGATTGCGTCGCGATGCGGGCCAACTTTCGGCCGTTCGCAAACCAGCGTCGCGTCGATATGCGCGATCATGCCGCCGCGCGCACGCACACCATTGGCGGCGGCGGCCAGAAAGATCTTCGAAGCGGCGCCGCACCATTGCGGGTCGGAAGGTGGAAAATGGCTGCCGATATCGCCGTCGGCCAGCGCCCCGAACAGCGCGTCGGTGATCGCATGACTTAACACGTCGGCGTCGGAATGGCCGACAAGCCCATGATCATGCGGCACTTTCACGCCGCCGAGCCAGACATGATCGCCCGAACCAAAGGCGTGCACGTCATAGCCCTGGCCGGTGCGGATATCGGGCAGATCGCGGATCAGTCGCGCCTCCGCGAGGGCGATATCGGCGGCGCCGGTGATTTTCATATTGCCTTCGTCTCCCTCAAAGACATGGACGCGATGGCCGGCCCATTCGGCGATGGCGGCATCGTCCGTGAGCTCATTGGCGCCAGCGGCGGCGGCCTTTCGATGCGCCGAGAGAATGAGATCGAACGCAAACGCCTGCGGCGTCTGCACGGCGCGCAGTCTTTCCCGCGCCGGCGTCGCGGCGATCGAACTGTCAGCGTGAATTTCCTTGATGGTGTCGGTCACGACGACGCCCGGGATGGCGGCGCCATGCGCGATGCCGGCGAGGATTGCCCGCTCGATCAGCGCCTTGCCCGCAAAAACCCTCGCCGCATCGTGGATCAAAACGATGGACGGCCGGTTTTCGCCATCGGCCCCGAGCGCCTCGAGCCCGGCGCGAACGCTATCCTGCCGCGTCGCGCCGCCAAAGACCGGCGCCTTCAACCGTTTTGCCGCCGATGCGTCGAGGGCGGCGACGCTCGCCCAATAGAGTTCAAGGTCGTCCGGGTGAATGACCGGCGCGAGCAACGCCTCGGGCGCTGCGCGATGCAGCGCCGCCAGCGTATGCGCCAAAACTGTGCGGCCGGCGAGATTGCGGTACTGCTTCGGCGGCCCTTCGCCGGCCCGCGCGCCGCGGCCCGCCGCGACGACGAGAATGGCTAGTTCTGTGCTCGCCTCGAAAGGCCGGACGTTCATGCAAGCGCTCGAAACGGATGGACGCTGTTCCTCCCTCTTTTCAGCCCCGGCGTCAATTTCCGGCGGACGCCGCGGCAGGTCACTTCATTTATGCCATTGTCGCGGTGCACAAAGTGATTATGATATAGGCATGAGCGAAGGTGCTAATAATTTAGGCAGCGACGGGACAGGCGTAGGATTTTACATCGGGCCGGTGTGGGTCGAGGGCCGCGCCTTTCTCGCGCCCATGTCCGGCGTCACCGATGTCGCGATGCGGCGGATCGCGCGGCGGTTCGGGGCCCCGCTCGTCGTCACCGAAATGGTCGCCGCCGACGCCTATGCGCGCGGCGACGCGGCAAACCGCCTCAAGGCCGAGAGCGCGGGCGTCTCTCCGCATATGGTGCAGATCGCCGGCTGCGAGCCGCGCTGGATGGCGGAGGCCGCGCGCATCGCCGAGGAAGCGGGCGCCGCGGTTATCGACATCAATATGGGCTGCCCGGCCAAAAAGGTGACGACCGGCTACGCCGGCTCGCATCTGATGCGCGATCTGCCCCTCGCCCTCGATCTGATCCGCGCCGCTGTTCGCGCCGTGCGAATCCCTGTCACCCTCAAGATGCGTCTCGGCTGGGACGCCGCCTCGATCAACGCGCCCGAACTTGGCCGGCGCGCCGAAGCCGAAGGCATCGCGATGCTGACGGTGCATGGCCGCACCCGCTGCCAGTTTTACGCAGGCGAAGCGGACTGGCGCGCGATCGGCGCGGTGAAAGGCGCCGTTTCCATCCCGGTCGTCGCCAATGGCGATTGCGGCAGCCTCTCTGACGTAGATGCGATGCTGGCGCAGTCCGGGGCGGACGCCGTCATGATCGGCCGCGCGGCGCTGGGGCGGCCCTGGTTCGTCGGCGAGGCCGCTTATTACATCGCCACCGGAAAGATCCGCACCGCGCCGACGCGGGCGGCGCGCAGGGATGCGGCGCTGGAACATTACGACGGCATTATCGAATTGTTCGGCGCGGGGCAGGGGCTGCGCCACGCGCGCAAGCATCTTTCCGCCTATGCGCTGGCGTCGGGCGCGTCAGACGCCGCGGCCCTGCGCCAGCGTCTCGTCACGGCGGAGAACTGCAAAATGGTTCGATCCCTGCTGCGCGAGACGTTCGAGGCTGGTTTCGAGATTCCTCCCGCGGCGGAGGCGGCCTGATGGCGACCATTTCCATTTCGCGCCGCGATGACTCCACGCTTGACGCCGCGCACGCGATCGACGCCGGCCGGCTTCTCGACGCCTTGCCGCATCCGGTCCTCGCCGTGCGGCCGGACGGCGCAATCGCCGACGCCAATGTCGCCGCCGAAACCTTTTTCGACATGAGCCGAGAGTTCGATGCGCCAGCACGCCCTCAGCCAGCTGGTCGCGCCCGGCTCAGCGCTGCTCGATTTCGTCGAACAGGTCAAGGCGACCGGCACCGCCTTCAACAGCTACCGCGTCGAACTCGGCCTCGGCAGGTCCGGCGCGCCGGATCAGCTCGTCGATATTTTCGTGACGCCCTTGCCAGAACTTGAGGACGGCGTCGTCGTCATGCTGCAGGAGCGCTCGCTGACCGAAAAAATGGACCGGCAGCTCACCCACCGCGGCGGCGCGCGTTCGGTCGCCGCCATGGCCTCGATGCTGGCGCATGAAATCAAGAATCCGCTGTCCGGCATAAGGGGCGCCGCCCAGCTTCTCGAAACAGAGGCCAATGATTCGGATCGCGCCCTGACCCGGCTGATCTGCGAGGAGACCGACCGCATCGTCAAGCTGGTCGATCGCATGGAGCGCCTTTTCGGACGGTCGCCCGGTCGAGCGGGAGAGCGTCAACATTCACGCCGTCCTCGACCATGTGAAGAAAGTGGCGCAGGCCGGCTTCGCGCGCCATATCCGCTTCCACGAAAACTACGATCCTTCGCTGCCGCCGGTTCTCGGCAATCGGGATCAGCTCGTCCAGATGTTCCTCAATCTCGTCAAAAACGCCGCCGAAGCCATTGGCGAGGACAGCGACGGCGACATCGAGCTCTCGACGGCGTTCCGGCCGGGCGTGCGCATGCAAATTGCCAGGGTCCAAGGCGCCTGTCAGCCTGCCGCTCGAATTCTGCGTCCGCGACAACGGCTCCGGCGTGCCGGAGGAAGTAATGCCCTATCTATTCGATCCCTTCATCACCACCAAAGCCAGCGGGACTGGCCTCGGACTTGCATTGGTCGCCAAGATTATCGGCGACCACGGCGGCACTATCGAATGTGAATCCATCATGAGGCGCACGACATTCCGAGTCCTCATGCCAATGTATTCGCAGCGTCACGGTCGGGGCGAAAAACGCAGCTGAAGTTGACGCAATTTCAGCCGGCGGCCGCGCGTCAGCGGCCTTGAAAACCCAACGCGCACGACCGCCGCAATCGTCCGCCTCCGACCACAGCGCGCCTTCTAGAGAGGAATGTAATGGCGACCGGAAATATTCTCATCGCCGACGACGACACCGCCATCCGCACCGTGCTGAGCCAGGCCCTGTCGCGGGCCGGCTATGACGTGCGCGCGACCGGCACGGCGGCGACGCTCTGGCGCTGGGTGCAGTCGGGCGACGGCGATCTCGTCATCACCGACGTCGTCATGCCCGACGAAAACGCCTTCGAACTGCTGCCGAAGATGAAGAAACTGCGGCCCGATCTGCCGATCATCGTGATGAGCGCGCAAAATACCTTCATGACGGCGATCAAGGCGTCCGAGCGCGGCGCCTATGATTACCTGCCGAAGCCCTTCGACCTCCGCGAGCTCGTCTCGATCGTCGGCCGCGCGATGAGCGAACCCAAAAACAGGGTCAAGGTCGAGCGCAACGAAGAGCTGGAGGGCATGCCCCTCGTCGGGCGCTCGCCGGCGATGCAGGAGATCTATCGCTCGCTCGCCCGCCTCATGCAGACCGATCTTACCGTCATGATCAGCGGCGAATCCGGCACCGGCAAGGAGCTCGTCGCGCGTGCGCTGCATGATTACGGCAAGCGCAAGAAGGGGCCTTTCGTCGCCATCAACATGGCGGCGATCCCGCGCGACCTCATCGAAAGCGAATTGTTCGGGCATGAGAAGGGCGCCTTCACCGGCGCCAATCAGCGCTCCGCCGGCCGCTTCGAGCAGGCCGAAGGCGGCACCCTTTTTCTCGACGAGATCGGCGACATGCCGATGGAGGCGCAGACCCGGCTTCTGCGCGTGCTGCAGCAAGGCGAATATACGACCGTCGGCGGCCGTATGCCGATCAAGACCAACGTCCGCATCATCGCCGCGACCAACAAGGATCTGCTCGTGCTGATCCAGCAGGGCCTCTTCCGCGAGGATCTGTTCTTCCGCCTCAATGTCGTGCCCCTGCGGCTGCCGCCATTGCGCGAGCGCATCGAGGATATCGCCGACCTCGCCCAGCATTTTTTCACGCTGGCCGCCAATGAAGGCCTGCCGCTGAAGCATATCGAGCCGGACGCCCTCGAACGGTTGAAGCGCTATCGCTGGCCCGGCAATATCCGCGAGCTCGAAAATCTGATGCGCCGGCTCGCCGCGCTCTATCCGCAGGACGCCGTGACGGCGCAGCTTATCGACGTCGAGCTCGCCATCAGCGCGCCGCCGCTGACGCAGGGTTTCGCGCTCTCCGGCGGCGCCGCGCGGGGGCCGGAGTCGGAGCGCCCGCAGACCCTCGCGAGCGCCATGGAGCGCCATCTCTCCGAACTCTTTCGCAGCCATGGCGACAGCCTGCCGCCGCCTGGCCTCTACCACCGCATTTTGCGCGAACTCGAATATCCGCTGATTTCGGCGGCGCTGGCGGCGACGCGCGGCAACCAGATCAAGGCGGCCGAGCTTTTGGGCCTTAACCGCAATACGCTGCGCAAGAAGGTCCGCGATCTCGACATCCGGCTGATGCGCTCGCCAAGCTAACCGGAGACGGGGAGCCCTTCTCGCAATCCGCGCTCGAATCGATCACGTTCCGCAGCCCCAACTTCCCGACCTTGATGCGTAACAGGGTCGCGGAAATGTCGCAATCATGCAACACTGTGGCGCAATAGCAACGGGGATTCGCTGAACTGCATTCCTATTGTGCATTTTCACGCCGCGCGCCCAGCCCGGCCCGGCGGCGGAAGAGCACGGGTCCTGATCCGGCGGCATGAGCGAGAAAAACATAGCGCGGAAAATTTCAGGAGCCCCGAGCGACCGTCGATTCACGGTCCGTTTCGGCCCCGCCGCCGTCATTCTGGTGCTGCTGCTCGCGCTTGGCAGCTTCCTTATTTTCGCCGGCCTCACCCCGGTCGCGCCGACCGACGCGATCCTCCTTGGCCTCTTCATCGCCAATGTGGCCGGCATTTTTATCATCTTCTGTTTTATCCTGGTCGAGGCCTGGTCCCTCTACAGGGCGCGCCGCGCCGGGGTCGCCGGGTCGCAGCTGCATATCCAGATCGTCGCGCTGTTCTCGATCATCGCCGCCGCGCCGGCGCTGCTGATGGCCTGGGTCGGCTCCGTGACCCTCGAACGCACGCTCAATCCCAGCTTCATGCATGACGGGCGCGCTTTCGTGCAGACCACCACCGACGCGGCGCGGCTGTTTCGCGAGGGCCAATGCAGGGCGCTGCTGCAGGAGGCGCGGCTGACGGCGTCCGACCTCGACCGCGCCAAGCTGATGTTCAAGGTCGACCGTCCGCTGTTCCATGACTTCTTCAGCTCCGCGCGCGCGTTTTCTCGGCTTCACCGCGGCGGCCTTATTGAAGTCGGACGATTCGATCGTCGAAAAGGTCGAGGCCGGCGCCGCCATCGGCAACACGATCCCGCGGCCCGACGCCAGCGATTTCGAGGATGCGCGCAAGAACGAGCCTCTGTGCCTCATTCTCGATCAGGGACGCACCTTCGTCGCGCTGCGCCCCCTCAACTCCTTTCAGGACACTTATCTTTATGTCGCGCGGCCGGTCGATCCCTTCAGCGGTCGAGTTCCCGCGCCAGGCCGCCGGCCTCGTCGCGCTCTACGATGGCTTCGATGCGCATCGGCGCGCCATTCAGATCGCCTTCGCGACGATGTTCGTTCTGATCGCGCTGATCATGCTGCTGTCGGCGACCTGGCTCGGCCTTTCCTTCGCCAATCGCCTCGTCGCGCCGATCCGGCGCCTGATCGCCGCGACCGATCAGGTCTCGTCCGGCAATCTCTACGTTCAGGTCGCCGTGCGACCGATCGGAGGGCGATCTCGCCCATCTCGGCGAGACCTTCAACAAGATGACCTCGGAACTGCGCCTGCAGCAGAACCGGCTGATCGCGGCGAGCAATTTGATCGACGAGCGGCGGCTGTTCACCGAGGCGGTGCTGTCGGGCGTCCCGGTCGCCGTCGATCGGCGTCGGCGCCAACGGCGAGATCACCGTCCTCAACCCCTCGGCCGAGCGGCTGATTCCGCCGGCGGGGGAGGGCGCGACCGCCATCGTCGGCAAGCCGGTCGATGTGGTGCTGCCGGAAATCAGCGACGCCTTCGCCGATGCGCGCGCTGCGGCAGGCGCGCCTGACGCCAACGGCCAGATTTCGCTGAACCGCGGCGGCCGCGAGCGCATCTTCAACGTCCGCGTCACGAGCGCGCCGACCGGCGCGCGCCGACAAGAGCTATGTCGTCACGCTCGACGACATCACCGATCTCGTCACGCGCGCAGCGCACCGCCGCCTGGGCGGATGTGGCGCGCCGCATCGCCCATGAGATCAAAAATCCGCTGACGCCGATCCAGCTTTCGGCCGAACGGCTGAAGCGCAAATATGGCCGGCTCATCACGCAGCGACCGCGATATTTTCGATCAATGCACCGACACGATCGTGCGCCAGGTCGACGACATCAAGCGCATGGTCGATGAATTTTCGTCCTTCGCGCGCATGCCGAAGGCGCGCGCTCGAACACGACGATCTCGGCGAATGCGTCCGCCAGGTCCTGTTCCTGATGCGCGTCGGCCATCCCGATATCGTCTTCGAGGATCATCTGCCGCGACCAGCCGGTGCTCGGCCATTTCGACCGCCGGCTGTTGTCCCAGGCCCTCACCAATATCGTCAAGAACGCGACGGAGGGCATCGAAGCGCAGGCGCGATCGACGCCGGCTTCGAAGGGCATATTCGCGTCACGCTCGCGTCGCCGCCGATACGGGCTCATCGACATCGATCGACAATGGCAAGGGGTTCCCGAAAGACAACCGGCAACGGCTGCTCGAGCCCTATATGACGACGCGGGCGGAGGGCACCGGACTCGGCTTGCCGATCGTCGCCAAGATCCTCGAAGATCATGGCGGCGGCATCGAATTGCTCGATGCGCCGGAGGGACGCGGCGCCTGGGTGCGGCTTTATTTCCCGACTGAACGGCAAAGCGCCCGGTCGCCGGCGGCGAAGCGAGGCGGCGCAAGAGGCCGGCGCGACTGCGAGCAGGCCGAGACTTCGGCGAGTAGAAGAGATCGTGAGGGCATGCCATGGCAAGCGATATTCTGATCGTCGACGACGAAGCCGATATTCGCGAAATCGTCTCCGGCATTCTGACGGACGAGGGCCACGGCACGCGCACGGCGAAGAATTCCGACGAGGCGCTCGCCGCCATCGAGGCGCGCCGGCCGCATCTCGTCTTTCTCGACATCTGGCTGCAGGGCTCGCAGCTCGACGGGCTGCAATTGCTCAAGATCGTCAAGGACGCAGCATCCCACATCTGCCGGTCGTGATGATCTCCGGCCACGGCAATATCGAGACGGCGGTGTCCGCGATCAAGATCGGCGCCTATGATTTCATCGAGAAGCCGTTCAAGGCGGACCGTCTGGTGCTGGTCGCCGAGCGCGCGCTCGAAGCCTCGCGGCTGAAGCGCGAGGTGCAGCGACCTGCGCACGCGCGTCGGGCGCGGTCAACCGTATCGTCGGCCAGCTCGACCGCCATCAATCAGTTGCGCCAGGTCATCGAGCGCGTCGGCGCCGGCGAATTCGCGCGTGCTGATCACCGGCGCGCCGGGCGTCGGCAAGGAGCTTGCGGCGCGCTCGATCCACGACGCCTCGGCCCGCGCGGGCGGCCCCTTCGTCGTCATCAACGCCGCGACGATCGCGCCCGATACGATGGAGATCGAGCTCTTCGGCGTCGAGCCGAAGGACGGCGCGCGGGCGCAAGCGTCGGCGCGCTGGAGGAGGCCCATGGCGGCACGCTCTATCTCGACGAAATCGCCGACATGCCGCGCGAAACGCAGGGCAAGATCCTGCGCGTTCTCGTCGATCAGAATTTCCAGCGCGTCGGCGGCGCGACCCGCGTCCATGTCGACGTGCGCATCATTTCGTCGAGTTCGCGCGATCTGCCGCCGCTCATCGCCGACGGGACTTTGCGCGAGGATCTGTTCCACCGCCTCTCCGTGGTGCCGGTGCGCGTGCCCTCGCTGTCCGAGCGGCGCGAGGACATTCCCGAGCTCATCGACTTATTTCATGGAGCAGGTCTCGGTCGACGACCGGCATGCCGAAGCGCAACATCGCCGACGACGCCATGGCCGTGCTGCAATCGCACGACTGGCCGGGCAACATCCGCCAGTTGCGCAACAATGTCGAACGCCTGATGATCCTCGCCGCCGGCGATCCCGCCGCGCCGGAATCACCGCCGAAATGCTGCCGTCGGAGATCGGCGCGCTGGTGCCTTCGACGCCGAACGGCAGCGGCGGCGAAAAGCTGATGAGCCTGCCGCTGCGCGATGCGCGCGAAGTGTTCGAGCGCGAATATCTCGTCGCCCAGATCAATCGTTTCGGCGGCAATATTTCGCGCACGGCCGAATTCATCGGCATGGAGCGCTCGGCGCTGCATCGCAAGCTGAAGTCGCTGCGGGTCGATTAGCGCAGAATAGAGGATCGACCCGAAATGACCGCATCCCCGGCGGCCATGCGCCCGCCCGATGCGCCGCCGCGGCGCGCGTCCCATGGCGAGCTGTTCGCCGCGTTTTTCAAGATTGGCCTCTGCGGTTTCGGCGGCGTCTCCGGCTGGGTGCGCCCGATCCTCGTCGAGGAGCGCGGCTGGCTCGGCGATCGCGAATTCGCCGAACTGCTCGGCGCCGCGAATGTCCTGCCGGGCGCCAATACGGTCAATCTGGCGGTCATGCTCGGTGACCGTTTCCAGGGCGCGTCCGGCGCGCTGACGGCGCTTGCGGCCCTGCTTGCGGCGCCGCTCTCTATATTGATTCTCCTCGCCTCGCTCTATGATCAATTCGCCGCGGCGCCCGCCGTCAAGGCGGCCCTCACCGGCGCTGCCGCGGCGACGGCCGGCCTCGTCCTCGGCAACGCCTATAAATTGCTGAAGGCGTTTCGCGCCGACACGCGCGCGCTTCTCGTCGCCGCGATCGCCTTCGTCCTCGCCGGGATTCTCCACATTTCACTTCTGGCGACGCTCGCCCTCGCGATACCGTTGAGCCTTGCGCTTTTCGCGCGCGGCGGGCGCGCGCCGTGACGCCCGCCGGCCTCGCACCGCTCGCGCTGACCTTCGCCACGCTGTCGCTCGGCGCCGTCGGCGGCGCCAACGCCACATTGCCCGAGCTGCACCGCCAGATGGTGGATGTCGCGCATTATATGGACGACGCGACCTTCGCCAGCCTCGTCGCATTGGCGCAGGCGGCGCCTGGGCCGAACGTCATCGTCATGAGCCTGATGGGCTGGCATATCGCCGGCCCCCCCGGGCTCGTTGTTGCGACCCTCGGCATGATTGCGCCATCCTCTCTGCTGGCGTTTTCGGCCGAACGCGCCTTTCGCCGCTTTTCGGCGAGCCGCGCGGTCGCCGTGCTGAAGCGCGCGCTCGCGCCGATCGCCGTCGGGCTCCTTTGCGCCAGCGGTCTCGTGCTCGCGCGCGCGGCCGACAGCTCCGGCTTGACGATCGCGCTCACACTCGGCATGACCCTCCTCAGCGGCCTGACGCGGATCAATCCGTTATACGGCATCGCCGGCGGCGCGCTGCTTGCGCTGGCGAGCAGCCGCTTCGGCGCGTCCTTCTGAACGGCGAATTGAGCAGGTGAGCCAGGTGACCAGAATTGCCTATGTCAACGGCGCCTATGTGGGCGGTCGCGACGCCGTCGTGCCGATCGAGGATCGCGGCTATCAGTTCGCCGACGGCGTCTATGAGGTCTGCGAGGTCTTTCGCGGCGCGCTGATCGATGAGGAGCGCCACCTTGGCCGGCTCGCGCGCTCGCTGGCCGAACTTCGCATCGCGGCGCCTGTGAAGCCGGCCGCGCTGAAACTCATCCTGCGCGAGATTTTGGCGCGCAACAAAGTCGCCAGCGGCTATCTCTACATCCAGGTGACGCGCGGCGTCGCGCCGCGCGATCACGTATTTCCTGAACCCTCCGTGCGGCCGAGCCTTGTCGTCACCGCGCGGCCGGTCGATCCACAAAAGGGCGAAGCTGCCGCCAAAAAGGGCGTCGCCGTCATCTCGACGCCGGATTTGCGCTGGAAGCGGGTCGACATCAAGTCGATTGCGCTGCTGCCCAATGTGCTGGCGCGGCAGAGCGCGAAAGAGCAGGGCGCCTATGAGGCCTGGCTCATTGATGACGACGGCCTCGTCACCGAGGGCGCGGCCTCGAACGCCTGGATCATTGACGAGGCCGGAACCCTCGTCACGCGCCAGGTCGATCACTCGATATTGCGCGGCATTACCCGCACCACGCTGATCGAAATCATCGCAACGCAGGGCCTGCGCCTGGAGGAGCGAAAATTCAGCCTTGACGAGGCGCTGCGCGCGCGCGAGGCCTTCATCACCGGCGCGACGACGCTCGTCATGCCGGTCGTCGCCATCGACGGGCAAAAAATCGGCGGCGGCGTCCCCGGGGGGTTGACGCTGAAACTGCGCCACATCTTCCATGAGGCCGCGGCGCATTCGAGCTGAGGCGAAGAACACGTTGCAAACGCCGTGACCAGCAGGTCTAATACCGGCGTTTGAAAACGCCGCGCTTCGCCATGGAACGCGCGGGAGGAACAGCGGTTACGCCCCTGTTACAAAAAAGGAACGCGCCAATTCGGGCGCCAATAACAAGACAGGATATTCAAGATGGCAGCTGAAAGGCCACAAAATTTACAGGACACCTTTCTCAATTTCGTCCGCAAGAACAAGGTCCCTCTCACGATCTTTCTGGTCAATGGCGTGAAGCTCCAGGGCGTCGTCACCTGGTTTGATAATTTTTGCGTGCTGTTGCGCCGCGACGGCCATTCGCAACTGGTCTACAAGCACGCCATCTCGACCATCATGCCGGGCCAGCCGATCCAGATGTTCGAAGCTGGCGATGAAGCCGGGCCGTCCGCCTGAGTCTGGACGATCCCGGCGCCGGCCCTATATTAAAGCGTGCGGTCTTTGCGCCGCGCTTGCAGGATCGAATGGAGCGAGGAGACGCAAATCGAAGCTCTGACGAAGGATGCGGCGTCGGGACCGGCCGGGGGCGGGCGCACGCGGGCGCTGGTGATCGGCCCCTATCTCAACGAAAAGTCGCAGCGGCCCGCGTCAAAGCCGCGGGCGGAGCAGGGCCGCGGGCGATCGCCGCAGGCGCGAATCGAGGAAGCGGCGGGCCTCGCCGCGGCGATTGATCTCGACATCGTCGCCGCCAAAATCGCCCCGCTTGGGGAGATCCGTCCGGCGAGCTTCCTCGGCAAAGGCAAGGTCGAGGAGATCGCAGCCTTCATCGCCGCCGAGGAAATTGGCCTCGTCATCATGGACTGCGCCCTGTCGCCGGTGCAGCAACGCAATCTCGAGAAGGCGTTTTCGGCCAAGGTCATCGACCGCACCGGCCTGATCCTTGAAATCTTCGGACTGAGGGCGCGAACGCGCGAAGGCGCGCTTCAGGTCGAGCTCGCCCATCTCGCCTATCAGAAATCGCGGCTCGTGCGTTCCTGGACCCATCTGGAGCGCCAGCGCGGCGGCTTCGGCTTCCTCGGCGGCCCCGGCGAAACGCAGATCGAGACCGACCGCCGCCTCATCGAGGAGCGCATGACGAAAATCGAGCGCGAGCTCGACGGCGTCAAGCGTACGCGCGGCCTGCATCGAAAGAGCCGCGGCGCCGTGCCGTTCCCGATCGTCGCGCTGGTCGGCTACACCAACGCCGGCAAATCGACGCTGTTCAACCGGCTGACGCAGGCCGAGGTTCTCGCCGCGGATATGCTGTTCGCGACCCTCGACCCGACGCTGCGCGCGCTGAGCCTTCCGCATGGCGGCAAGATCATTCTCTCCGACACGGTCGGTTTCATCTCCGAGCTGCCGACCATGCTGGTCTCGGCCTTCCGCGCGACGCTCGAGGAGGTGCTGGAGGCCGATGTCATTCTGCATGTCCGCGACATCGCCCATGAAGACGCCGAAGCGCAGCGCGCCGACGTCGAGGCGATCCTTTCCGATCTTGGCGTCGATCCCGCCGACCGGCGGCTGATCGAGGTCTGGAACAAGGCCGATCTTCTCGACGCTGACAGCCTCGCGGCGGTCGAAAACGCCGCGCGCCGCCGCGCCGGCCAAGACGGCGGCCAGGCGGAGCCGATCATCGTCTCGGCGCTGACCGGGCAGGGCTTCGACGCTCTCGCCGCCGGAATCGAAGCGCGGCTCGCCGCCGGCCGTCTTCTCTTCGACATCGCGCTGCGGCCGGACAATGGCGAAGGCCTGCACTGGCTGCATGAGAACACCGAAGTCATGCAAAAAAGCGCCGGCGCGGACGGCGCGCTGCTTCTCACGGTGCGCGTTTCCCCCGAGCGCGCCGAGCCGGTGCGGCGCAGGTTCTTTAACGGATCGGATGCACAACCTTCGCTGGATTTGGAGGCTGCGCCCGACCGCAAGCGCCGCCATAAGCATGCGGCGCGCCACTAGCCGGGGCTTCGCCGCTGCGCCGTGCTCAAGGCGGTAGTGATCAGCCCTCGCGCGCGCTCAGCCCGAACTTCTCCGCGAACTTCGCCGCGTCCCACAGCGCATCCATCTCGGCGAGCGAGGCCGTTCCGGGCGCGACGCCCTGGCGCGCCAGCGCCTCTTCGATAAAGCGAAAGCGCCGTTCGAATTTAGCGTTGGCTCGCCGCGCCGCCGCCTCGGGATCGACGCCGGCGTGACGGGCCAGATTGGCGGCGGCGAAAAGAAGATCGCCGATCTCGTCCTCGACCGCGTCCGGCTCGCCGCTATCGAGCGCCGCTGCGATTTCGCCGGTCTCCTCGCGGATTTTGTCCAGCACCAGACGGATGTCGTTCCAGTCGAAGCCGATCTTCGAGGCCTTGTTCTGCAGCTTCACGGCCCGGCTCAAACCGGGCAGGGCGAGCGGAACGTCGTCAAGCAACCCCTCCGCCGCTTCGCCCGCCGCCGCCTTCGCCGCCTTTTCCTCAGCCTTGATCCGCGCCCATTGCGCCTCCACCTCATCGGCGCGCAGGTCCCGCGCGTCGCCAAACACATGCGGGTGCCGGCGGATCATCTTCTGCGTGATCGCCTCGACGACGCCGCCGAAGTCGAAGGCGCCTTTTTCTTCCGCGATCCGGGCGTGAAAGGCGACCTGAAGCAGCAGATCGCCGAGTTCGTCGCGCAAGTCCGCCAGATCGTTGCGCGCGATGGCGTCCGCGACCTCATAGGCCTCCTCGATCGTATAGGGCGCGATGGTCTCGAAGCTCTGCTTCAGATCCCAGCCGCAGCCGGTTTCAGGCGTGCGCAGGGCCGCCATGATGTCGAGGAGGCGCTGAATGTCGGAGGAGGGCTGCATGGCGGAGGCCGCATCGGGGAAATCAGGGCCCGCAAACGCGAGCCCGCCGCGCTCCGCCAGGCGAAGCCGGGCGCGACGCCAGGGTCACGGCCCGGATCGAGCAGATTGTAGACTACTATTCGAGCGAAATCGACAGAGCCTCGCGGCCCTTCGGCGTATCGACGACGCGCATGCTGACCGGCTGGCCCTCGGCGAGATTCTGCACGCCGGACGGCCCAAGGATCGAGATGTGCACGAACACGTCCTTGCCACCGTCGTTCGACTGCACGAAGCCGAAGCCCTTGTTGTCGTCGAACCATTTGACCGTGCCGGAGACGGACACCGCGGTCGACGGATCGGGCGCGCGGCGGGCCGGGCGCGGCGAATCGCCGAAAGAGCGCGGCTGCGGCGCGCGCTCCGAGGCGCCCGCGGTGTCGACTTCGAGAACGCGGGTCACCTGCGCGCCCTTCATGCCATTGCTGACATTGACCTTGAGCTTTGCGCCGGGAGGCACGGTTTCATAGCCGGCGGCCTGCAAGGCGCCGATATGCAGGAACGCATCGCCGCTTCCATTGCCGAGTTCGACAAAGCCGAAGCCCTTGTCGCCTTTGAACCATTTGACGACAGCGTCGATGCTTGGACCGGAGGTCGGCGGGGGCAGGTCGGGCGCGCCGCCGCCAAAGCTCGAACGCGGCGTCCGGCTCGGCCGCGGCGCGTCATAGGGGGACGGCCCGTCGTCGTCGAAGCCGCGCTTTTTCGGTCCCCGGAAATCTCTACCTTTGCTCATGATATGCCTGCCGTATCCGCCAATAACCGCCGCCTGATTGAACAATTCATTCGAGTTCGACGCCAGAATTCCGACGTCGCCGCCCTGGGCGCGCCAAGGCCCGGGCATCGCGCATGCCTAAAGGCCGGTCACCCACGGGTGCCAGCCCAAAATTTCGCCTATGGTGTGCTCTAAAAATGCGTAACGCCCCGTGTAGCTGAAAACATAGCAATAGACGGGCCGCTTGGCTACCCAAATCGGTCATCAAGGGAAGGGCCGCGGCGGGAAGCGGCGCGGGCGTCGGCGGCTGCGGCCATGGCTCTATATCGAGACCTTTAATTCGCATAATCTATATTATGGAACCTAGATGAGAATAAAGACATATCAAACGCTTATCTAAATCATATGATCCCCAGATAAAGAAACCGGTTTGGCCGTCGGTCGCGCTCGCCGCGCATAAAAACCTCGATTTGAGGCCGCAGCCTCAAGCCTCGATCCGCATTCCGTCATAGGCCGGCTCGACATTGGCCGGAAGCTCGCTCCGCAGCCGTTCAAAGTCGAGATCGGAATGCAAGTTAGTGAGAATGGCGCGCTTCGGCGCGAGCCGCGCAATCCAGCCCAGCGTTTCAGACACGCTGAAGTGACTGGGATGCGGCATATAGCGCAACGCATCGACGATCCAGAGATCGAGGCCTTCAAGGAATTTGAGGCTTTCCTCGGGAATGCCGTTGAGATCGGGCGTATAGGCGATGTCGCCAAAGCGAAAGCCGAGCGCGTCGATTTCACCATGCTCAAGCCGGAACGGCATGGCCTCGATGGCGCCGCCCGGACCCTCGATCCGCACCGAAATCCCCGGCGCAAGGCGGCGCTCGGTCAGCAGCGGCGGATATTGGCTGCCCGGCGGCGTCGCGAAAATATAGTCGAAATGGGCGCGCACGATCGCCGAGGTCGGTTCGTCCATATGGATGTCGATCTTGCGCCGCGCCATGATCACGAGCGGGCGGATGTCATCGATGCCGTGGATATGGTCGGCGTGCGAATGGGTGAGCAGGATGCCGTCCACCCTTTTGACATCCTCGGCTAGCAGCTGCTCGCGAAGATCGGGCGAGGTATCGACGAGAAGCTGAGTCCGCACGCCGTCCACGCCGGTCCGCTGCAGCAAAATCGAGCAGCGCCGACGCCTGTTTTTGGGGTTCGACGGATCGCACGCGCCCCAGCCCTGCCCGACGCGCGGCACGCCGGCGGAGGACCCGCAGCCGAGGATCGTGATGGCGAGGCTCATTCGGCGCTGGCTGCGGCGGCGGCTTCGGCGTCCGCCGGCGGCGGCATTTTATCAAACAGCCGCAGCGCATTGGCGCTGGTCTGCGCGGCCAGCGTCGCGGCCGCAACGCCCTTGACCTCCGCAAGGACCGCCGCGGTGGCGGCGACGAAAGCCGGCTCGTTGCGTTTGCCGCGATGGGGAACGGGCGCGAGAAACGGCGCGTCGGTCTCGACGAGCAGCCGCTCCATCGGCACGAGGCGGGCGATATCGCGCAGGTTTTGCGAATTCTTGAAGGTCGCAATGCCGGAAAAGGAAATCGAGAGGCCGAGCGAAAGCCCGGTCTCGGCCAATTCGAGCGAGGAGGTGAAGCAATGCAGCACCGCCTTGAAGGGCCCCTTCCCCATCTCCTCCTTGAGGATCGCCGCCATATCGTCGTCGGCGTCGCGGCTATGGATGACGAGCGGCAGGCCGGTCCGCCGCGCCGCCTCAATATGGGTGCGGAAAACCCTGTGCGCGAGCGCGCGCGGCGCGCCTTCATAGTGATAGTCGAGGCCCGCCTCGCCGATGCCGACGCATTTTGGATGCGCCGCCAGCGCGACCAGCCGATCGCCGCCGGCCTCGCCGCCTTCATGCGCGTGTTGCGGATGCTGGCCGACCGTGCAGAAGACGTCGGGATAAGCCTCGGCGAGGGCTGAAACCTCGCCGAATTTATCGATTTCAGTCGAAATCGAGATCATCCGCGCCACGCCCGCCGCTCGCGCGCGCGCGATAACCGCGTCGCGATCGGCGGTGAAATCGGGAAAATCGAGGTGGCAGTGGCTGTCGATCAGCATGGCCTGGCCTTATTCCGTCACGGCGTCCGCCTCGACGTAGCGCGGAAAGATCGGCGCCGGCGCCGGCAGCGCGGTTCCGGGCGCAAGACCCGAAGCGCGCCCGGCGTCGGCGAAGGCGCGCGCGTCTTCGGAAACGCCCAGCAAATCGAGCAGCTTCGCCATCGAGCCTGGCATGAAAGGCTGCGCCATGATGGCGACCATGCGCAAAACCTCGGCCGTCACGTAAAGGACCGTCGCCATGCGTTTTGGATCGCTCTTGCGCTTGACCCAGGGTTCTTCGCTGGCGAAATAGCGATTGGCCTCGGCCACGACGCGCCAGATATCGGCCAATATAAGGTGAAGCGCGTAATCTTTCATCAGCGCGCGGGCCTGCGGCGCCAAGGCGGCGGCCTGCGCCAGAATGGCCTCGTCGGCCGGCTCCAGCGCGCCCGGCGCCGGCAGCGCGCCATCGCAGTTTTTCGCCAGCATCGAAAGCGAGCGCTGCGCCAGATTGCCGAGATCATTGGCGAGATCGGCGTTGATGCGGTTGACGATCGCCTCATGCGAATAATTGCCGTCCTGCCCGAACGGCACCTCGCGCAGAAAGAAATAGCGCAGCGGATCGACTCCGTAATGCGCGGCGAGCGCCAGCGGGTCGATCACATTGCCGACCGACTTCGACATTTTCTCGCCGCGGTTAAACAGAAATCCATGCACGACGATCTGCTTTGGCGGCGCGATCCCGGCCGACATCAGGAAAGCCGGCCAGTAGATCGCGTGAAACCTTGTGATGTCCTTGCCGATCACATGCGCGTCCGCCGGCCAAAATTTCGCGCGCGGCGCTCGCGGATCGGGGAAGCCGGTTCCGGTGATGTAATTGGTCAGCGCGTCGACCCAGACATACATGACGTGCTTCGGGTCGCCCGGGACGGGAATGCCCCAATTGAAGGTCGAGCGGCTGATCGAGAGGTCGTTGAGGCCGCGCTCGACGAAGGCGATGATCTCGTTGCGGTATTTTTCCGGCGTCACGAAATCGGGATGCTCGCGATAATGCCTGAGCAGGCGGTCCTGATAGGCCGACAGCCTGAAATAATAGCTCTCCTCCTCGACCCATTCGACCGGCGCGCCGCTCGGCGCGAGACGCTGCCCGCCCGGGCCTTCCGTCAGCTCCGATTCATCGAAAAAAGCCTCGTCGCGGATCGAATACCAGCCGGGATATTTCGATAGATAAACGTCGCCCGCCGCCGCCATGCGCCGCCAGATTTCCTGCGCCGCCTCACGATGGCGCTCCTGCGTCGTGCGCACAATATCGTCGGCGGGCGCGTTCAGCGCTTCGCCCATCGCTTCGAACTGCGCCGCCGTGCGGTCGGCGAGCTGAAGCGGGGTCAGCCCGTCGCGCGCGGCCGTCTGCTGCATTTTCTGGCCGTGCTCGTCCATGCCGGTGAGGAACAGCGTCTCATAGCCGTCGAGGCGCTTGAAACGGGCGATCGCGTCCGTCGCGATGCGCTCATAGGCGTGCCCGATATGCGGCGCCCCATTGGCGTAGGGAATGGCCGTGGTGATGAAGAAAGAGCCGGACATGGCGGGCGGGCAATCTCAAGGGTCGAGGGGTCGGGCGCGGACGCGGCGATTTTTTGATAGGCCTCAGGCTGCGGCAGCCTCGGCCGCCGCGGCCAGTTCGGAAAAAAGGGCGATTATGAACGGCCGCTTGTCGAGATTGAGCGCGTCCGTCTCCCGCGCGGCCTCGCTCAACTTTTCCCATGCCGCGGCGTAAGGCGCAAGCCGGCGCGGATCGCCCCTTCCGTCGCGCGCGGCCCCGCGCACCTGCCCCTGCAGCCAGTCGTAGACGCAGGCGAGTAGCGCCTCATAGGCGGCTGCGCCCGTGCTCGGGGCGGCCTCGTCGGCGATCGCCTCGACGGCGCGCCAGTCGACGCGCGGCAGCTCCGCCAGCATCGTTCGCAGCTTAGCGTCGACCTCGAGCCCGCGCCCGTCGAGCAGCCGCAGGGCGCCGTGCAGCGACCCGCCGGAAGCTGCGATGGCTGCTTCGACGTCCGCCTTCGACGCCTCCGACCAGGGCGGCCCGAGGCTCGTCGCGACACGCGCGATGTCGGCCGGCGGCAGCGGCTTTAGCGCGATCTTGCGGCAGCGCGAGCGGATGGTCGCCAGCACGCGGCCCGGCCGATGCGCGAGGATCAGAAACACCGAGCGCGGCGGCGGCTCCTCGATCAGCTTCAAAAGCGCATTGGCGCCGGAGGCGTTAAGATCCTCGGCGCTGTCGAGGATGCAGACGCGATAGCCGCCCCGCCCCGCCGCCTGCTGAAACAGATGGATCGCGCGGCGCACGTCCTCGACGCGGATTTCCGAAAAATGCTTTTTGGTTTTTTCGTTCCACTCGCGCCGCAGCAGAAAGAGGTCGGGATGCGACAGCGCAGAAATCTGCCGCGCGGGCGGATGATCGGTGGGAACGTCAAGGCTGTGGGCGACGGCGGAATCGGGGTTGGCCAGAAGAAACCGCGCGAGGCGCCAGGCCAGCGTCGCCTTGCCGACGCCCGCCGGGCCGCCGATCAGAATGGCCTGCGGCAATTGCCCCGCCGCGCAGGCGCGCAGAAGCTCGCCCTCGGCCTCCTCATGGCCAAAGAGCCGCGTAGCCTCGCGCGGATGCGGCGCCTCTTCGAAGCGATCGGCCTCCGGCGGCGCGTCGCCAAGCCCCGCCCTAGGCGCCATACTCTGACTCCGCGCGCGAGGCGAGGAGGCGCTCCGACACCACGGCGCCGATGGCCTCCGCGACCTGCGCCACCGGCAAGCTCGCGTCGATCACCGCGCAGCGTCCGGGATCGGCCGCCGCGATGGCGAGAAAGGCCGCGCGCAGCGCTTCGTGAAAGCGCAAATCCTCCCCCTCGAAGCGATCCGCCTCCTCGCCCTTCGCACGGCGGCGTGCGGCGCGCCGCAAGCCCTCTTCGGGCGGCAGGTCGAGGATCAAGGTGAGGTCGGGCTTTAGATCGCCGAGGGCGACGCGCTCCAGCGCGTTGATGAGGCGCGGATCGATCGCGCCGCCCTGATAGGCCCGCGTGGAATCGGCGAAGCGATCCGAGACGACCCATTTGCCCACGGCGAGGGCCGGCTCGATCAGATAGTCGATATGGTCGATGCGCGCGGCGGCGAAAAGGATCGCCTCGGCCGCCGGTCCGAGCGGCTTGACGACGCCCGAAAGCAAAATTCTGCGCAATATCTCGGCCCGCTCCGAACCGCCGGGCTCGCGCGTCGCGACCGCCTCGATCCCCTCGGCGCGCAGCCGGCGCAGCAAATGGCCGCTCTGGGTCGATTTGCCGGCCCCCTCGCCGCCTTCGAGCGTGATGAATTTTCCGCGCGCCGGTGCGCGTTGGTCCCGCCTGCCGGCCCCGCCGTCGGCGTTTTCTGCAAGGACCGCCGCGCTCATTGACTGGAGACGAGTTTCTTGTCGAATTTGCTGCCGACATATTTGCGGAACAGCGCGCCGGCGTATTCGAGCCCGGCGTCCATCGCCCGGCGCTGCAGGGACCCGACCTCGACCGCCGCCGCCGTCTTCAGCGGCAGGTCCAGCACCTCTGTCGAACCGCGACTGATCTTGAGCCGCGCCACCTGCTGACCCGCCGCCACCGGCGCCATCAGGGGGCCTTCATAAACGATGCGGCCGGTGAATTTGTCGGCCCCATTGCGCGGCAACAAAATCGTCACCTCGCGCTCGGCCACAAGCGGGACGTCGGAGCTCGCGCCGCCAAAAACCTTGGCGGAGCCAACCACTTCGCCGGCGGCGAAAATCTGCTTCGAATCGAACGACCGAAAACCCCACAGGAACAGCTTGCGCGCCTCCTCGGATCGCTCCTTCGAATTCGCCGCGCCGTAAAGCGCAAGAATGAGCCGCTGCCCGTTCTGCACGGCTGAGCCGACGAGGCCATAGCCGCTGGCGTCGATATTGCCGGTCTTCAGCCCGTCCGCGCCGATCTCCATGGTCAGCAGCGGATTGCGGTTGGTCTGCTTGATCTTGTTCCAGAGAAACTCTTTTTCGCCGAAATATTTATAGTAATCGGGATAGGTCGCGATCACATGCGCCGCCAGCAGCGTCATTTCGCGCGGGGTCACCTTTTGCTCGGGATCGTCCTTGCCCCAGGGATTGGTGAAAACCGAGCGCGTGAGGCCAAGTTCGTGGCCGCGTTTCATCATCATCGCAGCGAAGGCGCCTTCGGAGCCGGCGATTCCTTCGGCGAGCGCGATCGCCGCGTCATTGCCTGAATCGATGACGAGGCCGCGAATGAGATCCTCGACCCGGACCTGGCTGTTGAGGGCCGCGAACATGCTCGAGGCGTGGGCCGGCGCGCCGCCGGTGCGCCAGGCGTTCTCGCTAATGAGGAACTGATCGTCGAGCTTGATGCGCCCCGCGGTCAACTCGTGAAAGACAACCTCGGCGGTCATCACCTTGACGGTGGATGCGGGAACGACCGGCGCGTCGGCGTCTTTCTCGAAGAGAACGCTGCCCGTGCCGGCGTCGATCAGGATAGCGTGCGGGACACTCGTCTCGATCGTCTGCGCGCGGGCGCCAAGCGGCGCAACGCCGAGCGCCGCAACGAGGCCAAGCAGCGCCCACAATGGTGGAATCCGAAACGCCTTGAGCCGAGCGATCACGCCGATCCTTTCCGCGCCTGCCTTCAGGCGAAGCGTCTCCAAGAGATTATGTGGCTCCGCCGCGAGCCGCAATCAAGCCGATGTTTCGGACGCTAGGGCTCGTCTAGCCCTAGCTCGCGCCGGCTCTTCCTGCTCAGCCCGAGCGAGACGATGCGATGCGATTGCCGAATATAATCCCGCAATTCTTCATCCGAGAGCCCCGACTCGGCATAATGCTGGATCCATTTCAAGCCGCGCGAAGCGAGATATGGCGCGGGCCGCAGGCCGGGCTGCTCTTTCAGCAATTCATATGAGATACGGCTCACTTTGAAGGTGAAGGCGGGATTTCCGTTGGACGAGCCGCCGATCGCGAAAACCTTGCCGCCGACTTTCCACACATGCGATCCGCCCCATTGGACCACATGGCTCGAAGCGGGAAGCGCGCGGCAAAACGCGTTAAATTCATCATAGGTCATTTAAAAGCAGGGTCTTGGTCGCCCCGGCGCAACGCAGAATCCGGTCGAACAACCGCCGGGCGCCCCTATTCCGCGTCCTTGGTCCGCGCCGCAACATGCAGGCGTCCGGTCGAGCGCGCGCCGAGATCATAGGGGCGCGGCGGCGGCAACGGCGCGCTTGTGCCAAAGTGGACCGGCTTCGCGATCGAGGCGGTCGGCTGGTCGTCATCCGCGGCGAGCGCCGCGATGCTCTGGCGGGCTGCGGAGACTTCCACGTCATGCGCTCCGAGAGCGGCGACCGGCACGGGCTGCGGCGGCGCGGCGTCGGCCACCATCGTGGGCACATCGCCATCAAGCGTCGCCGGCCCGTCGAGGCGCAGCGTCGCCAGCAGTTTTTCGTCGTCGGAGCCGTCGAGACTCGCCGCGCCGACATATTCAACCTTGACCTTGGCCGTGCCGCCGTCGCGGAAGTCCAGCGCCTCGGCGGTCTTGCGCGATACGTCCATGATGCGGTTGGCCGCGAAAGGCCCGCGATCATTGACGCGCACGATGATCGAGCGGTGGTTATAAAGGTTGGTCACCCGCGCATAGCTCGGCAGCGGCATGGTCGGATGGGCGGCGGTGATGCCGTCGCGGTCATAGACCTCGCCATTGGCCGTGCGGCGGCCGTGGAAGGCGTCGCCGTACCAGGAGGCGAGGCCGACGGCGGCGTAACGCTTCTCGCTCGGGTAATAGGTGTGGCCCGCGACCGAATAGGGCTTGCCGACCATATAGGTTCCGCCGCCGCGCGGGACCGCTTCGCCGTCCGCGACGACGCGCGGGCTGGCCGGACCGTATTTCGAGGACGGGAAATATTCTTTGCCGTTGGCCGCGAAGCGCGGGAATTGCGGCTGCTGGGCGCAGCCGCCGAGGCCGGCGGCGCAGCCGGCGAGCGCAAACAGGAAAATCCTGCGCCGCGCGGGCGAAGCGACTGAGATGAGCGAGCGGGAAACAAAGCCCTGCGCAAAGGAACACAAAAGGCGTTTCGCCACCACCATCCGCATGTCCCGTCTGCTTCGAGGCTTTGCGCCGCGACGCGGCGGCAAAGGCGAAAAAGGCCAAAGCCCCGTCCGGGTGTTTCGCACCCCGTTGTTGACGAAGCCTTAACGGCACTATGCACGAGGTTTTGGAGAAACCGACTGGAATTTGCCGTGAGCGCCCTGTCGCGGCGGCGTGGAATGGTCCTGCCGATCCCAAAAAACATACGCAGCGGCAAGGGCTTGTGCATTCCTGCAACAGTCGCGCGGATTCGCTCGGCGACGACGTCGAAGCGCCCGCGGGACCTCAATCGGCTTGCAATATCAAGGTTAACGGATGGGCCTCGCGCGAGGCTGACGCGATGGGCGCCTCGCGGGCGGCTGAGGCCGGGCGGTCCCGCCGGGCCTATTCCTCGCGAAATTGCTCCGCCCCTTCCGGGCCGCGCTTTATGAGCTCATTGATGACGGCGTTGATTTTTTCGAAGGCGCGCAGCATCGCGGCTTGCGCGTCAAGGGCGTCTCCAGCCTTTCGCGCCCGCTCGGCCAATGCCATTTCCATCGGCACAGCGTCCAGCGCATCACTGAAGTCCGCCCTGAGCGCTCCGGCGCGCTGCAGTTTAATTTTGAACTTTGCGGCGACCTCGGCCATCTCGGGGGCGGCGGCGCCGCGGTGAATTTTCTTCAAGGGTCCGACGAGCTCGTTGAAGGCGTCGAAGGCTGCGAGATAGGCGGCTTGATGATCCACGGCAGCCTCCCTTTTTTTATTTTGTGGCTATGCGTCGCGCGGAAAAATCGACCGGGAAAGACCCATTCGGTCGGCGACCGAGGGTTCTTTATAGCTGGCAATGCCCCTAACTGTCGGCGTCAGACAGAAACCCGAGCAACCGCGCGCGCAAGGCCGCTTCATCTCGCGTCTCGCATTCCCACACGGTCATGGCGTCCCACCCCGCCGCCGCGAGCTCCGTGCGCACCCGCGCGTCGCGGCTTCGATTGGCTGCGATCTTGGCGCGCCAGTAGGGCGCATTGGCTTTCGGCATGCGCGCGCCGCGCCTGCAGTCGTGGCCATGCCAGAAGCAGCCGTTGACGAAGATCGCCTTGCGCCGCGCGACGAAGACGAGGTCGGGGCAGCCCGGCAGGCTCTTGCGATGCAGGCGAAAGCGAAATCCCAGTCGATGCGCCAGAGCGCGCACCTTCATCTCCGGCTTCGTGTTGGTCGATTTGACCGCGCGCATGATGGCGCTGCGGGCTTCGCTCGGCGCCTCGGTCATGGCGCCTCCTATTCGGCGGCTTCGGCGCCGGCCTGCCGATGCGCGAGCAGCGGCTCCAGCAGATGCGCCGCGAGGTGACGGACGACAGGCGCGACGACGCCATCGCCGGTCAGATGATAGGCCTCGTTGTAATTCTCCGGCAGCCTGTAATCATCCGGCAGGCCCATCAGCCTTGCAGTCTCGCGCGCCGTGATGAGGCGCGCGCGCGCGCGGCTTCCCTCGATGACCAGAATGAGCTGCCGGCTCGATCCGCCGGCGGGCGTGCGCAGGCATCCCGAAAGCCCGTCGAAGCGCGCCTCCGCGCGTTGGCGCCGGACGCCGGCGCCGTCTATGCGCGTGCGCCGATAGAGGCAGCCGACGATGCGTCGCCCTTCCGTTCGGGCCGCCTCGAGCTTGCCCCGGTTCGCCGCGCTCATGAGGCCGAAAAGATGCCGGGTCTGCGCCTCGCTATGCCAATCGAGGCCGCCATCGTCCTCGATCAGATCCGCCAGCGTCGCCGCCCGCGCGCGCGGAGCCGGCATGGCCCACCAGAATCCAGCCGCGCTTCAGGCCCGCGGAAAGCCCCGCATAGGCCTTCGCGACCGCCGCGGGATGCCATAGAGACGGCCCGCCGTCGGCGAGGCCGCGCGCGATGGAAAGGCCCCTGCGCACGCCGATCACGAAGAGGCGGGGCCGCGACTGCGGCGTGAACAGCACGCCGTCGATCACCATCGCGCCGAAATCGTAGCCGCCGCGATCGAGCTGCGCCAGAAGGGCGGAAAAATCCGCGCCGCCATGCGAGGTCAGCGCGCCCTTGACGTTTTCGAGCACGATCAGCTCCGGCGCGCGACCTCTTTCGATCAGCCCCTCGATCAGCGACCAGAAGGCGAAGAAGGTTCCGCTGCGCGCGCCTTTGAGGCCGGCGCCCGCGCCCGCGAGCGAAAGATCCTGGCACGGAAACGAAGCCCAGGCGAGATTCGCGGCGCCCCCGGCAGATCATCGGGAGTCAGCGCCCCGACGTCGCCGGCCCTAAGCTCCGCCTCGCCCCAATTGGCGCGATAGGCTGCGCATTTGCGGGCATCGAAATCATTGGCGAAGAGGCAGGTCCAGCCCGCCCCGAGTTCCCGCGCGGACCATGCCCCCGCCCGCGAAGAATTCGTAAAAGCCGCGCACCTTCGCTCCCGCCCCGCCGTTCGGCGACATGCGCGAAGCGCGCCGGGCTTGCGGGACTATTGCGTCGCCGCCGCGCCATGACAAGCGGCGCGGCGGAGTCGAACCGCGCGGCGATCGCTTTTCCACAAGGACGACAAGGCGTCGATCATTCCACGGCATGCGCCGAACGCGCGCGATCGAGGCTGTTCCGCGAAGGAGATTGAGACGAAATACTGCGCAGATGGATATAAATACAGTAATTGTGGGAAAATGTCTATTTTATTTATGACCTATTCTATGAGTTAACGTTGATTTGATTGGTGAAATTGCCAGATACTTGTTCTCATACAGTCCACTGAGTCGAAACGATCCTTCCCCGCCGAGGCTCGTCGATCAACGGCCCCGCTATGCCCGCCCGCCTACCTCCCAATTAGCTTCGACGGATCTGTCCCCAGAGGCGTTTTAAAGTCCAATGTCCGATTTCGCGATTGTAGTGGCGGCGTTTCAGAGGCCGCATAGCCTCGAAAGGCTGCTGCGGTCGCTTGAGGCCGCCGCGCGCAACGTAAGCAAACGCCCGACTCTCGTCATAAGCGTCGACGGCGGCGCGGGAGCGGAAAGAGACGCGTGCGTTGCGTGCGCCGCGAGCCTCTGCTGGAAGGGTGAAAAGCGCGTCATTTCGCATGATCGCAATCTTGGCCTGAAGGCGCACATCCTGTCCTGCGGAGATTTGACCGAGCAACTCGGCGCCGTCGTTCTTCTCGAAGAAGACGTGGGGCTATCGCCCATGGCGCTGCGGTTCGCCGAAGGCGCTCTGGAGCGATACGGCGATTCGCCTGGCGTCGCGGGAGTTTCTCTCTATTCGCTGATCTACAACGAGTTCGCCTTAAGGCCCTTCTTGCCTATCGACGATGGTTTCGACACTTATTTCGCTCAGACGGGCAGTTCCTGGGGCGCCATCTGGACGCCGCGGCAATGGTCGCGTTTTCGCACCTGGCTTTCACGCACGAACCCTCAGATGAGCGCGACCCTGCCGCCGATCGGTCGGGCCTGGCCGAGCGCGTCATCCTGGAAAAAGGCGTTCAATGCATTTCTGGCGGAAACCGGCGGCTATGTCGTTTTTCCGCGCTTTTCGATGACGACGAATATGGGCGACGCCGGCGCGCACGCCGCGACGCCGATGACGCATTTGACGTCGCCGCTTTCTCTTGGCCGCGACCGTTTCGCTTTCGCAGATCTCGACGAGTCGCGCGCGCGGTACGATCCGTTTCTGGAAATCGAGCCGGAGTCGCTAAAGGCCGCCGCGCCTTTTCTCCGCGACTTTGATTTCGATATCGACCTCACCGGCGCGAAGGAGCTGGAAACCCTCACCAAGCCCTTCACGCTCACCTGCCGTCAGTCATCGAAGCCGGACATCTTTAGCTTTGGACTGAAGCACTATCCCCTCGAACTCAATGTTATCCTTCAGGAGGCGGGGGGAGAGATCGGGCTGCGCGTCCGAAATTCCCTCAGCGCAGAGCCTCCGGCGGATGTGACGGGCCGGGTCAAGAGCTTTTTTCGCTGTCCGTGGGACCGCGACGCCGAGCCCCCTAGGCAACCTCGACGGGGACTCTTCAAACGCCTGTCGCGGGGCATCTTCGCCCAGGCCGGCTGGCGGCCGCGTCAGCGTTCGAACCTGCGACGCGCCGCTTGTGAGGCCCGGCCCGGTTCAGCTGAGTGCAGGATCGATCGGCGCCGCACAGCGGCCGCCGCCATGCAGCCGCCTCGATGGGTCCATTGGCCAAGGGCGCGTCAATCCGAAATTATCGAGTATTCTCAGGAGCCGCGCATCTTCGCTCGCGCCGCGTCAAGAAAAGGCGGCGCGGCGCAGGATCGCGCGGCAAACGATAGGGTTGCCAAGGCGCGCTGTGATGAATTCTAGGTGATAATATTTGATATTTCTATCAGATAGGTTATGTTGTTGCTAATCAACGCTGAGTGGCGGGAGTAGATATGTCCTTTCTGGAAAAGGAAAAACCCCTCGGTCCGACCCTGAAGCCGCGGCCGCTGAAGTCTGGTTTCGGCTGGTATGTCCTCGTGGAATGGCCGGATGGCGTCGCCCGCCACGTTTATGAGTTCAGGACAGAATCGGAGGCTCGCGTCTGGATCGCCGGCGAGTCCGAAGCCTGGCTCAAGCAGCAAAGCAACTCAATGGGCGGCCCGCCAACTGGCTTTGCGCCGGCCCCGCAAGTCGCGCCGCCGCCGACGCGTTTTGGCGCCGGCGCAGCCTATGCGACATTAAAAAAAGCCCCCTCGGAGGGTTAGGCTCCTCAGCGATCAATTTCGCCTGGCGACCCCGGCAGGGTTCGAACCTGCGACCTGCCGCTTAGAAGGCGGCTGCTCTATCCAGCTGAGCTACGGGGTCGATCGGCGATGGCCGCCCGCGCTAGAGCGGGACGAGGAAAAGTATAGGCGCTTTTCCCCCCGCATCCCGCTCTAAACTGTTGCAATCGATCAAGATGATTTTGGATCGATTCGATCCAAAATCATCGTGATCTAATGCGTCCATTGGCCAAGGCGCGTCGATCTGAAATTATCCGAATAGGAGAGGATCCTGCGCGCCGTGGGCTTCGGCTCCTCGACCCGATAGACGATGCCATGCTTCTGCGCATAGGCGACCGCCTCCTCCTTGTCGCCGAAGCTCAGCCGCACCTGCGATTTCATGTCGGCCGAACTGGTCCAACCCATCAGCGGATCGATCTCGCGTGGTTTTTCCGGCTCGAATTCGAGCACCCACAGCTTGGTGCGGGCGCTGCCCGACTGGGTCGCGGTTCGGGCCGGCTGATAGATGCGTGCGGTCATGTCTGGCGTTCCGGTTTAGCTCGGTCGATCATGCCCCATGCCGATCGCAAAAGTCAGCGCCTTTTTTCAGCCGCGGCGAACGGACTGGTCGGGGCAGCAGGATTCGAACCTGCGACCTGAAGTTCCCAAAACTTCCGCGCTACCAGGCTGCGCTATACCCCGCGTGGGAAGGTCCCAGCGCGCCCTCGCTATCACGCGGCGCCGGCGCGAACAAGGCCGGCCCGGCGCGGCGACGCCTCATTTCGAAAACAGCGGATCGCGCACTTCGTCGCCGATCTTGAGGCCGATCTTCGCCGCGACGCCGGCGTTCACTTCGATGACGCCGGCCGCCGGCGCGCCCGACGGGATGATCCGCTGCGACAGCGGCTCGGCGTCCTCGGCGAGACCGACCACCCGGCCGCTGCGCGAGATGAAGATCATGTCGAGCGGGATGAAGGTGTTCTTCATCCACATCTCGACCGGGCGCTCGCTGTCGAAATCAAACAGCATGCCGCGATCCTGCGGCAGGCTGCGGCGAAACATGAGGCCGCGCTCGCGTTCGGCTTCGGTGCGCATGACCTCGACCAGAAAGGCGTGGTCCCCCGAGGCCGTCACAATGTCGAGCCGATCGAGTCTCGCGGCCCCCTGCCCGGCCCCGACGCCCTCCTGCGCCCGCGCCGCCGGCGTCGCGATTGCCGCGCAGAGCAGGCAGAGCAGCGCGGCGAACAGGCGGACGCCCCGCATCGCGCCAATGCCCCGCCGCCTTGCGCCGGCAAGGTCCTGGCCGCGCCTCAGAAAAATCGCCAAATCATCACCGCCCGCGACACTTTCGACCCCGGTCCGCCTCCCGGCGCAGCCGCTCAATGCGAGCGCGGCCCGGCCGCCGTGAGCAGGCGCACTTCCGCCGCCATCAAGCCCTTCGGCCCGTCGCCGAAGCGCACCAGCAGGCTTTCGCCCGGACGCACCTCCGCCACCCCATAATGCCGCAGCGTCTCCATGTGAATAAAAATATCCTCGGTGCCGCCGCCGCGCGTCACGAAGCCGAAGCCGCGCGCGCGGTTGAACCATTTGACGACGACGATCTCAAAGCCGCTCGTCGGCGCGACCTGCGCGTGGGTGCGCGGCGCATTTTCGGCCGGATGCGCCGTCGCCGCGTCCATCGAGAGGATTTTCAGCGCCTGCAGCCCTTTCGCGCCGCGCACCGCCTCGCAGACGATGCGCGCGCCAGCCGGCGCGGAGAGGAAGCCGTCCTTGCGCAGCGTCGTCACATGCAAAAGCACGTCGGCGCCGCCATTATCGGGCGCGACGAAGCCGTAGCCCTTGACGGGGTCGAACCATTTGACCTCGCCCGATACTTCGACGAGCGGATCGCCGCCGGACTGAGGCGCGGCGCCAGCGACCTCGCGCCGCGCCGCGCTGATCCGATCAGCGAAAGATTTTTCATCCACGGACATGTCCTCCGCCAGCGCGGCGTCCGGCGCGGTCTCGCAACGCGCGGAGAATCACCCGCCGCGCCTTTCATCGTCAGGATAGCACCGGAGCCTTGCGGCAAAAGCAGCTTGGCTCAGTAAGATGTGGATGACTTTCATCGGCGCGGCGCGCCCGCCTACGGGGCGACCGTCTTCGGCCTCCCGCGCGGCCGGCGGCGAAGCGCCGATCGCTTCACAAAAACGGCGCAGTTCGGTCCGCAAGCTCCCGCCGCTTTATTTGAACTTGGCTGGACACTTAAGGAACCAGCCGTTATCAGCGCTTTTCCGCCAAGGGAGGCTGGTTCTGACGATGGCGAAAAAGATTTTTTCCGCGGCGCCGCTGGTTCTCGCCGCTGCCCTCGCCACGGCGATTTTGTGGCTTGAGCTGAAGCATCCTTTTCCGCGATTCCGCCTCGTCGCCCTGGCCCTTCTCTTCGCGCTTTTCGCCAACCTCGCCGTCGCGGCCGCGGGCAGGACGCGCAATGCGCTGATCGTGCTGGCCTCGCTCGCCTTCGGCTTCGGCGTCGCCGAGGCCGCCTCAAACGGCGTGCGCGGAGGCGCGGCGCTGAACATCGAACGCAACTGGTCGCAGCGCCAGCCGATCATGGGCTGGGGACCTGAAAAGGCCGGAATTTTCCACGCCGAGATGCGCGACACAAGCGACAATTCGATCATTTACGCGACCGATTATGCGTTCGACGGCGATCTTCTGCGCCACACGATCTCCGCCGACTCCGGACCGACGGTCGCCTTCTTCGGCGATTCCTTCACCTTCGGCGACGGCGTCAGGAACGACGAAACCCTGCCCCAGGCCTTCGCCGATCTCTACGACCGCAAGCTGCGCGTCCTCAACCTCGCCTTCACCGGCTACGGCCCGCAACAGTTCCTGCGCGAAATGGAGACCGGCCGCTTCGACAAGGTGATCGGCCCGGAGCCGAAACTGTTCGTCTTTCTCACCTCGCCATGGCACGCCGAGCGGACCTCCTGCAAGGCCTATTGGACCGCTCACGCGCCGCTCTATGCGCTGGAGAACGGCCGCGTCGTCTACAAGGGCGAGTGCAATGAGGGAGCCAGCCTGCTGCTGCGCGAATGGCTCGACAACTTCGGCTTCTATCGCGCGCTGATCGATCCCTGGCGCCATAAGGTCAGCCACGCCGATGTCGAGCTCTACGTCAGCGAGCTTGAGGCGGCGGTCAAAATGGCGCGCGAAAAATACGGCGTTCCGACCATCATCCCCTATCTTCGCGTGCCGAAGGACTATCTGCAGGCTTCGGGCTTCACCGACGACGCCATCATGGAGCGGCTCGCGGCCGCGGGCGCCATCGTCATCGACGCCTCGCTTCGGGATGAAGCGGCCGCGGGCCATCAGATCAGCATCCGGATCGACGGCCATCCGACGCCCTACGCCAATCGCGTCAGGGCCACGCAGATCAAGGCCGCCATTGGCGACAGTTTTTCCAACGTGCTGCTGTCCGATGCGAAATGATCCGGGCGACGCCGTGCTGACGTCGCCGCCCCCGCACCGCGTTGCGTCGGCGAAATCGGCGCCCGATCAGGCGCGGCGGCGCGCCTTCGCGGCGGTCGCCGTCCTGATGGCGCTGATCGTCGTCAATGAGCGCACCTATCTCATTCACCCGCCCTTTTCGCAGCCGGTCAGTTTCGCGCTCGGCTTTGTTCTTTTCCGCGTTCTGGCTTTCCTGGCGCGGGCGCGCATGCGGGCTTTGCTCATCCTGCTCGCATTCGCATCGCTTGGACTTTGCGCCGCGGAGGTCGCCGGGATCATGACCGACCGGCCTCCCGTGCGCAGCTTCACCAAGGGCTTGTTCGACGGCAATTCCGTCGCCGGAGTCGGACCTGGCCGCGCCGGCGTCTTCCACGACGAGATGGTCGACCCGAAGACCGGGCAGAAGATTTTCAGCGCCGATTACACCGTCGATTCCAATCTGCTGCGACTGACGCGGTCGGGCGAGGCCGATCCGGTCATCGCTTTCGTCGGCAACTCAGTCACATTCGGCGTCGGCGTCGATGACCGGGACACGATGCCGCAGCAATTCGCCGATCTGATCGACCCAAGACAGCGCGTCGTCAATCTCGCCAGCGGCGCGCATGGACCAGCGCAGTTCCTGCGCGAGCTTCAGACCGGCGTCTATGATTCCCTGATCGGACCGAAGCCCGGCGCCTTCATTTTCCTGACCGAGGCGTGGGGCGCCGAGCGCACCGCCTGCCTGCCGTACTGGACCGCCGCGGCGCCGCGCTATGCGATCGAAGGCGGCGCGGTTGTCTATAAGGGCCGCTGCGCTAACTCGTTCGCGTTCTGGCCGCGGCAATGGATCGTCAACTCGCCGCCCTATCGGGCCTTCATTGCGCCGCATCGGCCAAGGGTCGACCATGACGACATCGAGCTTTACATTCGGGTTCTGTCCGCCGCTGTCGAGCTCGCCAGATCGAAATATGGCGCCCCAACCGTCATCCCCTATCTGATGTCGGGACCGTCCTATTTCGAAGGCACGGGCTTCACCGACGACATGGTGATCAAGCGGCTTGAGGAGGCCGGCGCAATCGTCTTCGACGCCAGCCTCGAAAAGGAAGCGGCCGCCGGCGCCGTCCTCACCTTTCCCATCGACGGGCATCCGACGGCGCTCGCCCATCTCCTGCGGGCGCGGGAGATCGACGCCGTCATCAAGCAGAAATTGCCCGACGCCCTGCTCGCGGACGCCAAATGATCGCGGCGCCGCGCGCTAAAGGGGTCGCCTCGAAAAGGACAAAACTCGGCCCGAAAAGGACCGCGCTGGCCTTTAGGACTTGTCGACCTTCGCCTCCAGCGCAAATGAGCAACCGATGGTCGAACAGCTTCGCCCTGCGATGACCGTGAGGATCCTGAAAGCGCTGCAGATCGCGGCGGTTCCGGTTCTTCTCGGCCTGATCTACTGGGCGGAAACCAAGCAGCCCTATCCTTTTTTTCGGCTGCTCAGCTTCGTTTTCGGCTTCCTCTGCCTCGTCGCGCTCGCCTCGCTCGCGCGCGGGCTCGCGCGCGATCTGCTGGCGGCGCTGGCCTCGCTCGCCTTTGGGCTCTGCGTCATCGAGACCGCGGCGACCTTGCTTGAATCGAAGACGGTGCTTGAGGTCAGCTCGGGCTGGGCGGATTTTGAGCCGACGCTCGGCTGGGGCGCGAGCCGCCCCGGGACCTATCACGCGACGCGCTTCGATCCCAGGACGATGCAGCCGATCTACAGCGTCGACTACACCTTCGACGATAAGCTGATGCGCCGCACGGTTTCGGCCGAGAGCGGGCGGCCTTTCGTATTTTTTGGCGATTCCTTCACCTTCGGCTTTGGCCTCAACGACGCCGATACGCTGCCGCAGGCCTTCGCGGATCTGCTGCAGGGCAAAGAGCGCGTTCTCAATCTCGCCGACGGCGGCTACAGCCCACAACAATTCCTGCGCGCCCTTGAAACCGGGTTTCGCGACAACGTCATTGGCCGCGATCCCAAGCTGTTCATTTTCCTGACGCTGCCGTGGCACGCGGAGCGAACCGCCTGCAAGCCGACCTGGGGCGTGAACGCGCCGCGCTACGTGTTGGAGAACGGCGCGCTGGTCTTCAAGGGCCGCTGCTATGAAGGCTGGCGGCTGCAGGCGCATCGCGCTTTGCTGGATACGGCCGCCTACCGCTATTTTGTCGCGCCCTATATGGGGCGGATCAACCATGACGACGTCGAACTCTATATCCGCGAGCTCAACGCGGCGGTCGCGCTCGCCAAGCAAAAATATCACGTCGATACGCTGATCCCCTATGTGCGGGCGCCCGGCGGGCTCGCCAACACCGGCTTCACCGACGATGAGGTCATGCAGCGCCTGCGCGATGGCGGCGCGATCGTCATCGACGCCTCGCTGGACAAGGAAAAGGCCGCCGGCGCCGCCATTGAGATCCCCGGCGACGGGCATCCGACAGCGCTCGCCAACCGCCTGAGGGCGGCGCTGATCAAGGCCTATATCGCCGAGCACATGCCGGAAACAATCCTGACGCAGCTGGAGTAAGAATCCTGAACGTTTCCGCGCCGCCGCCTGCGCCAGACTCGGCGCACACAGAGAGAACGAACGCCAGATCGCGGCTCCTACGCCTCGCCGCCCTTCCCGTCCTCGCCGCCCTTATCGCCTATGTCGAGATCAGCCGCCAGCCGGGCTTCTTTCGCCTTATCAGCCTCGCCCTCGCCTTTCTCCTAGTCGCCGACGCGGCTTCGCTGCTGCGCGGGCGCACGCGCGATTTTCTGCTGGTGACGGCGTCGGTGGTTTTCGGGCTCTTCGTCATTGAGGCGGCGGCCTATGTGATGAAACCGGGCCAGGTCATCGTTTCGAGCGAGGGCGCCACTGTCCGCCGCCCGATCATCGGCTGGGGACCCCAGCGCGCGGGCCGCTTCCATTCCGAAAAGAGCGATCCGAAAACCGGCGCGCTCATCTACAGCGCCGACTACACCATCGATTCAAATCTGTTGCGCCAGACCGTTTCGGCCGCAACGCAGCCGACCATCGCCTTCTTCGGCGATTCCATCACCTTCGGCGTCGGCCTCAACGACGCCGACACGCTGCCGCAGCAATTCGCCGATCTCGACCCCGGCGAGCGCGTCATCAACCTCGGCTTTACCGGCTATGGCCCGCAGCATTTCCTGCGCGAAATGGAGACCGGCCTGTTCGACTCCGTGATCGGCCCCCAGCCGCGGCTGTTCGTGTTCTTGACCGCGCCCTGGCACGCCGAGCGCACCTCCTGCAAGGCCTCCTGGGTCATCGACGCGCCGCGCTATGCGCTCGAGGACGGCAAGATCGCCTTCAAGGGCGCCTGCTTCGAAGGGCTCGCCCTGCAGTTGCGGCAATTTTTCTGGAACTCGGCGGCCTATCATCTCGTCTTCGATCCCGATCGCGGCAAGGCCAGCCACGACGACATCGAGCTCTATATCCGCATCCTGCTCGCCGCCGTCGATCTCGCCAGAACCAAATATGGCGTGCCTACCCTGATCCCGTTCATGGATGGCTCCGACGAATATCTGCGCGGGACCGGCTTCACCAATGACGAGATCATGCAGCGCCTGCGCGACGGCGGCGCCGAGGTCGTCGACGCCTCACTGGCCAAGGAGGAATTGGAGGGCGCCAAAATCAGCATCGTCGGCGACGGGCATCCGACCGCGCTGGCGAACCGGCTGCGCGCCGAAATGCTGCGTGCGTATATTGTACAACACATGGCATATGTTTTGCTTAAAGGGCCGCCCGACGCGGCGTCCAATGCGCCGAATGACGCGAAATCGCTGAAGCAGAACTGAATAGTTCAGAAGAAAAAAGCGTCGCCCGCGCGGATTTTGGAGGGTGTTTCACGTGAAACAGGTAGTTCTGGCGCCGCGCCAGGGGTGTTTCACGTGAAACAGTTTTGACCGATTGAGGGCCTGAACCAGTCAAACCGGGGAGGCCATCTTACATCGGACGGGCGTCAGTCAAGTTCGAAAGCGTTTTTATAGTCGAGCTTGAGGGCCGGATCCTGACGTTCCTTGTGAAGCACGCAATTGCCGACCGCGAGATATTCGATCTCGCTGCCCATGAAACAGCGGAAGGCATCTTCCGGCGTATTTACAATAGGTTCGCCGCGGACGTTAAAGCTTGTGTTGATGAGCACGGGGCAGCCGGTCAGCGCCTCGAAGCGCGTGATCAGCGCATGATAGAGCGGGTTGGTCTCGGCGTGGACGGTCTGCACCCGCGCCGAATAATCCACATGGGTGACAGCCGGAATGTCTGATCGCTGCACATTCAGCTTGTCGATGCCGAAAAGGGCGAGTTCGGCCTCCGACATCTTGCGGCATCGCTCCTCTTTTACGGGCGCGACCAACAACATATAGGGGGAGTCGGCGTCGAGATCGAACCAGTCGGCGACCTTCTCACGCAGCACGGAAGGCGCGAAGGGGCGAAAGCTCTCGCGGTATTTCACCTTTAAATTCAAGGCCTTCTGCATCGTCGGCGAGCGCGGGTCGCCAAGGATCGAGCGATTGCCGAGCGCGCGCGGGCCGAATTCCATGCGGCCCTGATGCCAGCCGACGGCCTGCCCCGCGGCCAGCGCAGCGGCAGTCTTTTCAATGAGTTGCGCGTCATCAGCGACGTTGAATATGGCGCCGGCGGCGGTCAGCCGCGCCTCGATGTCGGCTTGCGCGAAGCTCGGGCCAAGATAGGCCCCATGCATCGCGTCGGGCCGTTTGACGTTCTTCGCAGCGCCTTGATTTTCCTCGAAATAAACCGCCAGCGCCGCGCCGAGGGCGCCGCCCGCGTCGCCGGCCGCCGGCTGCACGAAGATTTCGTCGAAGCGTCCGTCGCGCAAAATCTTGCCGTTGGCGACGCAATTGAGTGCGACGCCGCCGGCGAGGCAGAGGTTGCGCAGCCCGGTTTCGCTGGAAAGTGAACGGGTTAGCCGCAGCACCACCTCTTCGGTGACGGCCTGAACCGAGGCCGCGAGGTCCATGTGACGCTGTTCGAGCCTCTCGTCGGCGCGCCGCGGCGGCCCGCCGAACAGCTCGTTAAAGCGCCCATTGGTCATGGTCAGGCCGGTGCAATAGCCGAAATAATCCTGATTGAGCCGGAACGAACCATCGTCCTTGACGTCGACAAGCCGATCGAGAATCAGCTTCGCAAACCTCGGTTCGCCATAGGGCGCGAGGCCCATCACCTTGTATTCGCCCGAGTTTACCTTGAATCCGGTGTAATAGGTGAAGGCTGAATAGAGCAGCCCCAATGAGTGCGGGAAGTGGAGTTCCCGCGTAATTCGCAGGTCCGAACCATCGCCGATCGCCGCGGAGGTCGTCGCCCATTCGCCGACGCCGTCCATCGTCAGCACCAGCGCCGACTGGAACGGCGAGGGGTAATAGGCGGAAGCCGCATGCGAAAAATGATGTTCGCAGAAGCGCAGCTTGGCCTTGTCGCCGAGCGCGGCGTCTATCGCCTTCAATTCGCGCAGCAGCAGATCGCGCTGGAACAGCTTTTCGCCGATCCAGAGCGGCATGGATTTGCGGAACGAAGCGAAGCCGTCCGGCGCGAAGGCGAGATAGGTCTCAACCAGCCGCTCGAATTTCAGGAAGGGCTTTTCGTAGAAGACCACCCGGTCGACGGCGCCGGCTTCGATTTTCGCCTCTTTGAGACAGTAAGCGATTGCGTTCGCGGCAAAATCCGGATCGTGTTTCTTGCGGGTGAAGCGCTCTTCCTGCGCCGCCGCGATGATTTCGCCGTTGCGGACAAGGGCGGCGGCGCTGTCGTGATAGAAAGCCGAAATCCCCAGAACCAGCATCGGCGCCGTCAGAACAGCGTATAGATGAAGGGCGCGACGACCGAGCCCTGGCTCAGCACAAAAAGGCCGCCAAAAATAAGGAAGAGAGCAAGCAGAGGCAGCAGCCAGAATTTCTTCCGCGCGCCCAGAAACTCGAAAAGCTCAGCAAAGATTGACATTTGCGTTCCTCAAAACTGCTTCGTCATTGCGCCTTGCCCGGGAGCCTGCGGCTCGCGGGCGATCCAGTAGCTCCGCGCCTCCGGCTTGATTTTCAGCCCAAGCGGGTCGGCGCCCGTCTTACGCATGAGCCAGCCGAGCGGCGTGACGGCTGCGAAAAACATCAGCCCCATGATGATCGGGTTAACGATCTGGTTCAGCAGCAGTCCGAGCCTGAACCAGGCGCGATTGAGCGGCGTCAGCCGATCCGGCGCGACCAATGCGAGGGTCGCGGCGATAGCGGCCGCCACAAGGAATGCCCATCGCGGCGAATGATGGTGAAAAAGTGGCCATACCGCCATCAGCGCGAAAATAGCTGCGAAACTCAGGCCGAACTTGCGGTTTGACCCAAGCACGACCTTACGGAAGCTTGATATGTTTTCATGCGTTTGCATTCTGGACCTGCGTTCGCGGCGCGCTGGCCTTTGATATTTTCCAATTGCGGCGCTTTTGTCGCGTCCCATTGGCGGCCGGGACGCCGAAAACGGGGCGTAATGTCTGGAAGCCTACAAAAATGATGGACATTAACCTAAAGGCTTCATATTTCCTGAGAAGCCGAATCGATATCGAAGGGCCGTCGCCCCGAAAATCGCCGACGGAGTTCGCATGCTCACGAAAAAAGGCAAATATGGCCTGAAGGCCATGGTCCATCTGGCTGGCCAGCCGCCGGGCGAGGCGACGCTCGTCACCGATATCGCCGTTTCGAACCAAATCCCCAAGAAATTCCTCGACACGATTCTCGGCGAATTGCGCAACGCCGGCTTCGTCAATTCGAAAAAAGGCAAAGGCGGCGGCTACGCGCTGGCGCGGCCGGCGCATGAGATCCGGGTCGGCCACATCGTTCGCGTCCTTGACGGACCGCTGGCCCCCATCCAATGCGCCAGCAAATCCTCCTATCGCCGCTGCGACGACTGCAGCGACGAGAGACATTGCAGCGTGCGGCTCATCATGCTGGAGGCGCGCAACGCGATCTCGACGGTGCTCGACAACCGGACGCTGGCGGAGATGCGCGCCCTGACCGAAAGCGATTCCGCGCATCTCATGTACTATATCTGAAGGCAGACCGTTCCGGCTGCGATTTCAGAACTCTGCCAGCCCGCGAAGCTGCGAGCGTTTCGCCCTCGCCCAGCGCCCGCTCGATCGCGGCCGATACGTCGTCGATCGCCGCCATCCCGTCGACGGCCTTCAGCGCGCCCTTCGCCGCATAGAATGCGGACACGGGCGCCGTCTGCGCGTGGTAGGATTCGAGGCGCTTTCTGAAGGCCTCCGCATTGTCGTCGGCGCGAACCGGCTCGCCGCGCGCGAGCGATTCTTCCGCGCGCTTTTCGATCCGGGCGAGCAGCGCCTTGTCGTCAACGACGAGCTCGATCACGGCATCGAGCTCCATATGCTTGTCGCGCAGGATCGCGGCGAGGGCCTCAGCCTGCTTTACCGTGCGCGGAAATCCGTCGAGGATGAAGCCGGCTTTCGCGTCTGGTTCGTCGATGCGCTCGGCGATAATGCCGACGACGGTTTCGTCTGGCACGAGGCCGCCGGCATCCATAATCGCCTTGGCCTTGAGACCAACCGGGGTTCCGGCCTTCACGGCCGCGCGCAGCATGTCGCCCGTCGAAAGTTGCGGGATCTTGTATTTGTCCTGAAGACGCGTCGATTGTGTCCCTTTCCCTGCCCCGGGCGGACCAAGAAACACGAGCCTCATCTGCGTTTCCCCCTCAATTTTGCTTTTTTGACGAGCCCCTCATACTGATGCGCCTGGAGGTGCCCGAGAATTTGGGCGACCGTATCCATGGTGACGCTCACTACGATGAGCAGCGAAGTGCCGCCAAAATAGAACGGAAGCGCCGCATAGGAAATAAGCATTTCCGGCAAAAGACAGATTACCGCGAGATAGGCGGCGCCGATCACGGTGATGCGCATCAAAATCGTATCGATATATTGCGCCGTGCGCTCGCCGGGACGAATGCCGGGAATGAAGCCGCCGTGCTTCTTGAGATTATCGGCGGTTTCGACCGGATTGAACACGATCGCCGTGTAGAAAAAGGCGAAGAACACGATCAGGGCGACATAGGCGACCATATAGAGCGGCCGGCCGTGGCCGAGATAACTTGAAATCAGTCCGAGGACGCCGGTCTGGTTTTGCGAAAAATTGGCGATCGTGGTCGGCAGCAGAAGCAGCGAAGAGGCGAAAATCGGCGGAATGACGCCGGACGTATTCAGCTTCAACGGCAGGAATGAGGTCTGCCCCTCATAGACCTTATTGCCCTGCTGCCGCTTGGGATAGGTGATCAGAAGCCGCCTTTGCGCCCGCTCCATGAAAACGATGAAGGCGATGACGCCGATCGACATGGCGAGCACGGCGATGATGACGCCTGTCGAGATCGCGCCCTGCCGACCAAGCTCCAGCGTATTGATGATAGCCGCCGGAAAAGCGGCGACAATGCCGGCGAAGATGATCAGGGACGAGCCGTTGCCGATGCCGCGCGAAGTAATCTGTTCGCCAAGCCACATCAGGAACATGGTGCCGCCCATCAGCGTCAGCACCGTCGACAGCCGGAAGAACCATCCCGGCTCGGTGACGACGCCGGCCTGGCTTTCGAGTCCGACGGCGATGCCATAGGCCTGGAAGGCGGCCAGCACCACGGTCAGGTAACGGGTATATTGATTGATGACCTTGCGTCCGGACTCGCCTTCCTTTTTCAGCGCCTCAAGCGTCGGAAACACCGAGGTGAGAAGCTGGATGATGATCGAGGCAGAGATGTAAGGCATGATGTTCAGCGCGAAAATCGCCATGCGCTGCACGGCGCCGCCGGAGAACATATTGAAGAGCTCGAGAACGCCCTGCTTGTTGCCGGTGAAATTCGCCTCGAACGCGGCCGGGTCGATGCCCGGCAGGGGAATATAGGTGCCGAACCGATAAATGATCAGCGCGCCGAGGGTGAACCAGATGCGCTTTTTGAGTTCCTCGGCCTTGCCGAAGGCGCTCCAGTTGACGTTTGCCGCAAGCTGTTCCGCCGCCGATACCATCTGGTGCTCCTCAGGCGCTTCAAGCGCCGGAATGCTTTTGAATTCAGGCCCCGCGCGCAAATCCGGCGCTGGTCAGGCGGCCATCTCCGGCGTCAGCCAGCGGCTCGCATCAACGTGGGATCGACGCAGCGGATCCGCCACCCTGGCGCCGCGGCGGTCTGGCGGACCGGACGACGCCCCGAGAATTCCTTATAGGTCAGGCGAAAGGCGATCGAAAGCCTTTCGGACGCCCGCGCCCGACGGCAGCCGATTTCCTTTGAGCGCGCTTCCAAGGAGGCAGGAGGGGCCAACATCCTGCAAGGCCGGGTCGCGCAGTTCAGCCAGCGTCCGTCGCCTCCGGAGCCCCGGCGGGCGCAGCCGTGAGCGTGATGGAGCCGCCCGCCGCCTCGATGGCGGCCACGGCGCTTTTCGACGCCGCGGCGACCTCAAACGTGAGCTTCGCCGTCAACGCGCCGACGCCGAGAATTTTGACGCCGTCGCGCGGCTTCGAGATCACGCCGCTGGCGATCAGCGCCTCGTTGGTGACAATGCCTTCCGGATCGAGCTTGCCGGTGTCGACCGCAGCCTGGATGCGGCCGATATTGACCTCATTGTAGTTGGTCGAGAACGGATTCCAGAAACCGCGCTTGGGCAGCCGGCGATGCAAGGGCATCTGGCCGCCCTCGAACCCCTTGATCGCGACGCCGGTGCGGGCCTTCTGGCCCTTGACGCCGCGCCCGCAGGTCTTGCCCTTGCCGGAGCCGATGCCGCGCCCGACCCGCATGCGGGACTTCGCGGCCCCGGGATTGTCCCGAATATCATTGAGTTTCATGTCTTTATCCTAAAACGAGCCGCGCGCTCAGGGCGCGTCGACGACGCGCACGAGATGAGCGACCTTGGCGATCATGCCGCGCACGGCCGGCGTGTCCTTAAGGGACGAGCGGCGGCCGATCTTGTTGAGGCCAAGGCCGATCAGCGTCGCGCGCTGTTCCGCGGGGCGTCCGATTGGGCTCCTGATCTGCTCCAGCGTCACCATGGCGGCGAACTGCGGGGTTTTGGCGGTCATCATCGGCTCCTTCAGCCTTCGCTGGCGGCTTCGGCCTCGCCGCCTTGGCGGCGCGCCTGAAGGGTCGAGACCTTCAGACTGCGGCGGGCGGCGACGGCGCGGGGGGAATCCTCGCGCTGCAGCGCATCGAATGTTGCCCGCACCATGTTGTAAGGATTGGACGAGCCCTGCGACTTGGCCACGACGTCATGCATGCCGAGCGTCTCGAAAATGGCGCGCATCGGGCCGCCGGCGATGATGCCGGTTCCGGCCGGCGCCGCGCGCAGGACGACGCGCCCCGCCCCGTGGCGGCCGTTGACGTCATGATGCAGCGTGCGGCCCTCGCGCAGTGGCACGCGGATCAGGCCGCGCTTGGCCGACTCGGTCGCCTTGCGGATCGCTTCGGGGACCTCGCGCGCCTTGCCATGGCCATAGCCGACGCGGCCCTTCTGGTCGCCGACGACGACGAGCGCGGCGAAGCCGAACCGGCGGCCGCCCTTCACCACCTTGGCGACGCGATTGATGTGGACGAGGCGATCCATGAATTCGCTGTCGCGCTCCTCGCGGTCGCGGCCGCGGCCGCCTTCACCTTCACGCGCCATGTGTCTGTTCCATTTTCAATCCGGTTTCCAAATCGATTCTGCGCCTCAGAAGCTGAGGCCGCCCTCGCGCGCGCCCTCGGCCAGCGCCTTGACGCGTCCGTGATACATGTAAGAGCCGCGATCGAACACGACTTCCTTGACGCCCGCCTGCGCCGCGCGCTCGGCAATCAGCTTGCCGACGGCTTTCGCCGCCTCGACGTCGGCGCCGGTCTTGAGGCTCTCGCGGTTCGCCTTTTCGAGTGAGGAAGCCGCCGCAAGGGTGCGCCCAGCGGCGTCGTCGATGATCTGGCAATAGATCTGCTTCGACGAGCGGAACACCGACAGCCTCGGCTTGCCATAGGCGCGGGCGCGCAGCGCGCGTCTGACGCGCGCCTGGCGGCGGGCTGTGGCCAAATTGTCCTTTGCCATGACTGGCTCCTGATCCTAGCTCGAAATTACTTCTTCTTGCCTTCCTTGCGGAAGATGAATTCGCCGGCGTATTTGACGCCTTTGCCCTTGTAGGGCTCCGGCGGACGCAAAGCGCGGATTTCAGCGGCGACCTGCCCTACCTGGCGTTTGTCGATGCCGCTGATCGCGACTTCCGTCGGCTTCGGCGCGGCGACGGCGATTCCCTCAGGAATCGGGAAGGTCACGTCATGGCTAAAGCCGAGCGACAATTGCAAATTCCTGCCGGAAACCGCCGCCTTATAGCCGACGCCGGTGATCTCCAGCCTGCGCTCGAAGCCCTTGGAGACGCCGGTCACGAGGTTGTTGACCATCGACCGCGTCATGCCCCACAGCGCGCGAGCGCGCTTGGTTTCATTGCGCGGCGACACTTCGATCCCGCTATCGCCCAAAACGACGGCGACGTCCTCCGGCGCGGCGAAGGAGAGCGTTCCCTTGCCGCCCTTCACCGAGACCAGCTGGCCGTCGATCTTGGCCGTGACGCCGGCTGGAATCGCGACCGGCTTCTTTCCGATACGAGACATAACTCTATTTCCCCGATCTTTCGGTCAGAACACCTTGCACAAAACTTCGCCGCCGACATTGGCTTCGCGCGCGGCGTGATCCGCCATCACGCCTTTCGGCGTCGAGACGATGGTGATGCCGAGACCATTTGCGACGCGTGGCATGGCGTCGACCGCGGCGTAGACTCGCCGTCCCGGCTTCGATACGCGCTGAATCTCCCGGATCACCGGCAGACCGTCGAAATATTTGAGCTCGATCTCGAACTCGGTGCGGCCGTTGCCGTATTCGGTGGTCGAATAGCCGCGGATATAGCCCTCCGACTGCAAAACGTCGAGCACATGGGCGCGAAGCCGCGAGCCCGGCGTCTGCACCTTGCCTTTGCGGCGCATCTGCGCGTTGCGGATGCGGGTCAGCATATCGCCCAACGGATCGTTGACTGCCATGACCCGTCCCTCCTACCAGCTCGACTTGACGAGACCTGGGATCAGGCCCTGCGACCCGAGTTCCCGCACCGCGATGCGCGACATCTTCATCTTGCGCGTGAACGCGCGGGGACGCCCGCTAACTTCGCAACGATTGCGGATGCGCCCGGCCGCCGAATTGCGCGGCAGCTCTGACAGCTTGAGGCGCGCGGCGAAGCGCTCCTCGACGTTGAGGCTCTCATTATTGGCGATCGCCTTCAGCCGGCTGCGCCGCGCCGCATATTGCTTGACCAGTTTGATCCGGCGCTTGTTCTTCTCAATCGAGCTTTTCTTGGCCATAAACCTCTGCCTTCTGGTCGCCGCGTCTGAAACGGTCGCGTTTCACTGCCGGAACGGGAAGTTGAATGCGCGCAACAAGGCGCGCGCCTCGTCGTCGGATTTCGCCGTGGTGCAGACGATGATGTCCATGCCGACGACGCTCTCCACCTGATCATAATTGATCTCGGGGAAAATGATGTGCTCCTTGATCCCAAGCGCGTAATTGCCCCGCCCGTCGAAGCTCTTCGGATTGAGGCCGCGGAAGTCGCGGATGCGCGGCAGCGCGATCGTCACCAGCCGGTCGAGGAACTCGTACATACGGGTCTTGCGCAAGGTCACCTTGGCGCCGATGGGCATGTTCTCGCGCACCTTGAAGGTCGCGATGGCCTTGCGCGCATGGGTGATGACCGGCTTCTGGCCCGCGATGAGCGCGAGGTCGGCCGCCGCCAGCGTCACCTTCTTGGTGTCGTTGACCGCTTCGCCGACGCCCATATTCAGGACGATCTTCTCGATCGCCGGCACTTCGAGCACGTTTTTGTAGCCGAACTGCTCGATCAGCTGCTGGCGGACCGTCTCGTCGTAATGCTTCTTGAGCCGCGGCGCGTAATCCTTCGGCGCGGCGAGATCGGCCGCCGACGCCGTCGGACCGGCCGCGCGCTCGCGTCCGCCGCCGCCTTCGCCCGGCTGCTTCGCCTTGGTCCCGGTCTTGGGCGCGCCCTTGGCGGCGTCCTTGCCGCCCTTGGGCGGGGCGCCCTTGCCGCCCTTCCCTGCTTTGGAATCAGCCATCGATCACGTCTCCAGAACGTTTGGCGAAGCGGACCTTGCGGCCGTCATCGAGAATCTTGAAGCCGACCCGCGTCGGCTTGCCGTCCTTCGGGTCGGCGACCGCGAGGTTCGACAAATGGATGGTCGCCTCTTTCGAGACGATGCCGGCTTCCTGCTTGGCGGTCTGCCGCTGGTGCCGCTTGACGAGGTTGACGCCACGAACGATGGCGCGGCCCTCTTTCGGAATCACCTTCAGCACTTCGCCGCCGCGGCCCTTGTCGCGGCCGACCAGCACGACGACCTTGTCGCCTTTCTTGATCTTGGCGGCCATCACAGCACCTCCGGGGCGAGCGAGATGATCTTCATCTGGTTGCGGGCGCGCAATTCGCGCGGCACCGGCCCGAAGATGCGCGTGCCGATCGGCTCCGACTGGTTGTTGATCAGCACGGCCGCGTTGGAATCGAAGCGAATCACCGAGCCATCGGCGCGCTTGATGTCCTTCGCAGTGCGCACAACCACCGCCTTCATGACGTCGCCCTTCTTGACGCGGCCGCGTGGGATCGCCTCCTTGATCGACACGACAATGATGTCGCCGACCCCGGCGTATTTCCGCTTCGAGCCGCCGAGCACCTTGATGCACATCACGCGGCGCGCGCCGGAGTTGTCCGCGACGTCGAGGTTGGTCTGCATCTGGATCATCGTTCTTAACCTTTCTCGTCAGACCGGTTTCCGCCGCGCCCGCCGCGCGCCGGACCTTGCCCGAAGGAGGTGAGCCTCCTTGAATTTCCAAAACTTCTAAACAAAAAACCAGAGCCTCAGCCGCCGCTCGCCGGCAGCACGATCCAGCGCTTCAACTTCGAGATCGGCTTCGTCTCCTCGATCGACACCGTATCGCCGATCTTGAAGGCTTTCGCCTCGTCATGCGCGTGATAATTTTTCGAGCGCCGCACCGTCTTCTTCAAGAGCGGATGCGTGAATCGGCGCTCGACCTTCACGACGACGGTCTTTTCCTGCTTGTCGCTAACCACGACGCCCTGGAGAATTCGCTTCGGCATAATCTTTAAAACCCGTTCTGTCCGACCCGGCGAAACCCGCCGCCTTTGACCTTATTTCGCGGAACCGCTGCGCTGCTGCGCGGCGATCGTCTTCAGCCGCGCGATGTCGCGGCGAACGACGCGCACGCGGGCGGTGTCCTCGAGCTGCCCGGTGGCGCGTTGGAAGCGAAGATTGAATTGCTCTTTTTTGAGGTTCAAAATCTCCTGCTCAAGCTGATCGCCGGTCATCACCTTGAGGTCGGACAAACGTTGTCTGGCTTTCATGACCGATCCTCCCTATTCCTGAATGCGCTGAATGAAGCGCGTCTTGATCGGCAGTTTCGCCGAGGCGAGGCGCAGCGCCTCGCGCGCGAGTTCCGCCGGCACGCCGTCGAGCTCGAACATGATGCGGCCGGGCGCGACGCGCACAGCCCAAAATTCCGGCGCGCCCTTGCCCTTGCCCATGCGCACTTCGGTCGGCTTTTTCGACACCGGGACATCCGGGAAAATGCGAATCCAGACCCTGCCGGCGCGCTTCATATGGCGCGTCATGGCGCGACGCGCGGCCTCGATCTGGCGCGCGGTGACCCGATCGGGCTCCAGCGCCTTCAGGCCGAACTGCCCGAAGTTCAGGTCGAAGCCGGCTTTCGAGGCGCCGCGGATGCGGCCCTTGAAGGCCTTGCGGAATTTGGTGCGCTTTGGTTGCAGCATGATGCAAAGACTCTTTTATGTTCGCTTCTCAGGCCGCGTCGCGCTCGCGCCGGCGTCGTTCGCCGCCGCCATGGTCCTGCTCGGCCATTTTCTTGTCCTGCGCCATCGGATCATGCTCGAGGATTTCGCCCTTGAAGATCCAGACCTTGATGCCGCAGGTGCCATAGGCCGTATGCGCCGTCGCGGTGCCGTAATCGACGTCGGCGCGCAGCGTATGCAGCGGCACGCGTCCCTCGCGATACCATTCGAGCCGCGCGATTTCGGCGCCGCCAAGACGGCCAGAGCAATTGATCCTGATGCCCTCCGCGCCAAGCCGCATCGCCGATTGGACCGCGCGCTTCATGGCGCGCCGGAAGGCGACGCGACGCTCGAGCTGCTGCGCGATCGAATTGGCTACCAGCGTCGCATCGATCTCGGGCTTGCGCACTTCGACGATGTTGATGAGAACTTCGCTGTCCGTCATCTTGGCGACGGGCTTGCGGATCTTGTCGATATCCGCGCCCTTCTTGCCGATGACGACGCCGGGGCGCGCCGAATGGATCGTGACGCGGCATTTCTTGTGCGGCCGCTCGATGATGATCTTCGACACCGCCGCCTGCTTCAGGGTCTTCATCAGCGCCTCGCGGATCGCCATATCCTCATGCAGCAGCTTGCCGTATTCATTCTTGCCGGCGAACCAGCGCGAATCCCAGGTCCGGTTGATGCCGAGCCGAAGGCCGATCGGGTTGACTTTCTGTCCCATCTTCTCTCCTCAGGCCTCAGCCGCGGCCGCGACTTCACGCAGCACGATGGTCAGATGCGAGAACGGCTTCTCGATCCGGCCCGACCTACCGCGCGCACTGGCGCTGAACCGCTTCATCACCAGAGCCTTGCCGACATAGGCCTCGGCGACGACGAGATCGTCGACATCGAGGCTATGATTGTTCTCTGCATTGGCGATCGCGCTCTCCAGCGTCTTCCTGACGTCGAATGCGATGCGCTTGCGCGAAAATTCGAGATCGGCCAGAGCGCGGTCGACTTTCTTGCCGCGAATGAGCTGCGCCAGAAGATTGAGCTTCTGCGGGCTAACCCGCAGCATCCGCGCGACCGCCTTCGCCTCGTTCTCTTTAAGCGTCCGCTGCGCCTTCTCCTTGGACATGATCAGCCTCTCCTGGCCTTCTTGTCCGCCGCGTGGCCATGGAAGGTCCGCGTCGGAGAAAACTCGCCAAACTTGTGGCCGATCATCTCCTCGGTCACGCTGACCGGAACATGCTTGTGGCCGTTATAGACGCCGAAGGTCAGCCCGACGAACTGCGGCAGGATGGTGGAGCGGCGGCTCCAGATCTTGATGATTTCGGAACGTCCCGAGCCGCGCGCGGCGTCCGCCTTTTTCAGCAGATAGCCGTCGACAAACGGGCCTTTCCAGATCGACCGAGCCATTGATCAGCCCTTCTTCTTGCTCTTGTGACGCGAGGTCACGATGAATTTTGTGGTGGACTTGTTCGAGCGCGTCTTCTTGCCCTTGGTCGGCTTGCCCCAGGGCGTCACCGGATGGCGCCCGCCCGAGGTGCGGCCTTCGCCGCCGCCGTGCGGATGATCGACCGGGTTCATGGTGACGCCGCGATTGTGCGGGCGCCGGCCGAGCCAGCGGCTGCGCCCCGCCTTGCCGATCGAAGCGTTCATATGATCGGGGTTCGACACCGCGCCAACCGTTGCGAAGCACTGGCCATGGATCAATCTCTGTTCGCCGGAATTGAGGCGAATGATGACATAGCCCTGGTCGCGGCCGACCACCTGCGCGAAGGCGCCGGCCGAGCGCACCATAGCGGCGCCCTTGCCGATCTTCATCTCGATGTTGTGCACGATCGTGCCGACAGGCATGTTGGCGAGCGCCATCGCATTGCCGGGCTTCACGTCCGACCTGCAGCGAGGAGACTACCTCGTCGCCGACGGCGAGCCGCTGCGGCGCGATGATGTAGGACTGTTCGCCATCCGCATAGCGCACCAGCGCGATGAAAGCGGTGCGGTTCGGATCATACTCCAGCCGCTCCACCTTGGCCGGCACGTCGAGCTTGCGGCGCTTGAAATCGATGATCCGATAGCTTTGCTTGTGGCCGCCGCCGCGAAAGCGCACCGTGATGCGGCCATTATTGTTGCGCCCGCCGGACGACGGCTTGCCCTCGGTCAGCTGCTTCAGCGGCTTGCCTTTGTAGAGGTCGCTGCGATCGACGATCACCAGCTGGCGAAGGCTCGGCGTGATCGGTTTGAACGTCTTCAGTGCCATCGGCGCAATTCCTAAACCTTAAAACTCAAAGACCCGTCGTGACGTCGATCTTGTGGCCGTCGGCGAGGGTCACGACCGCCTTCTTCACGTCGGACTGAACGCCGCGCGTGCCCTTGAACGTCTTGCGCTTGCCCTTGCGGATGAGGGTGTTGACGCCGGTCACCTTGACGTCGAACAGCCGCTCGACCGCCGCCTTGATCTCAGGCTTGGTCGCATTCTTGCGAACCTTGAAGATCACCTGGTTCGCCTCCGAGGCGAGCGTCGCCTTTTCGGTGATGACCGGCGCGATGATGACGTCGTAATGGCGCGCGTCGAGCGCGAGTTTCGCGGGGCTCATTTGAAGCGCGCCTCCAGAGCGTCGATCGCCGCCTTGGTGAAAACGAGTTTGTCGCGGCGCAGGATGTCGTAAACATTGATGCCTTGCACCGGCAGCACGTCGATTTGCGGAATGTTGCGCGCCGCGAGGCTGAAATTGGCCTCAAGCTCCGCGCCATCGATGATCAGGGCGTTGGTGAGGCCGATATGCGCGAAGCTCGCCTTGAGGCCGCGGGTCTTGGCGTCGGGCGCCTTCGCCTCGGACCAGACGATGATGCCGCCGTCCTGCGCCTTGGCTGACAGGGCGTGCTTCAGGGCCAGCGCGCGCACTTTCTTCGGCAGGTCATGTGCGTGGGAGCGCACGACCGGGCCAAAGGCGCGCCCGCCGCCGCGAAACTGAGGCACCCGCGCCGAGCCATGGCGGGCCGAGCCGGTGCCCTTCTGCTTGTAAAGCTTCTTGCCGGTGCGCGCGATCTCGGCGCGGCCCTTGGTCTTGTGCGTGCCGGCGCGCCGCTTGGCGAGCTGATAGCGCACCATGCGCGCGATCAGATCGTCGCGCGGATCGAGGCCAAAAATGGCGTCGTCGAGGTCGATCGACCCGGCGGCCTCGCCGCTCAGCGTTGTGATGTCGATCTTCACGATTGCGCTCCCGTCTCGGCTTCGGCGGCTACGCCTTCTGGCTCGCTCGCCAGACGATATTTGCCGGGCTTCGGCGCATCCTTGGGAAGCGTCTTCTTCACCGCATCGCGCACATAGATCCAGCCGCCGGCCGTTCCCGGCACTGCGCCTTCGACGAGGATCAGCCCGCGCTCGATATCGAGCTGCACAACGCGCAGATTGAGCGTCGTGACGCGGTCGGTTCCCATATGCCCGGCCATTTTCTTGTTCTTGAAAGTCTTGCCCGGATCCTGGCGGCCGCCGGTCGAGCCATGCGAGCGGTGCGACAGCGAGACACCGTGCGTCGCGCGGAGGCCGCCGAAGTTCCAGCGCTTCATCGGGCCGGCGAAACCCTTGCCCGTGCTGGTCCCCGTCACATCGACGAACTGGCCGACGACGAAATGGTCCGCAGTGATCTCGGCGCCGACCGGCAGCAGGCCATCCTCCTCGACGCGGAATTCAGCGAGCTTCAGCTTCGGCTCGACTTTCGCGATGGCGAAGCGGCCGCGCTCGGCCTTCGATACGTTCTTGACCTTGGCGAGGCCAATGCCCAGCTGCACGGCCGTATAGCCGTTCTGCGCCTTGGTCCGATGCGCGACGACCTGGCAGCCGTCGAGCTTCAAAACCGTGACGGGCACATGCTCGCCGACGTCGCTGAAGACGCGCGTCATGCCGAGCTTTTGTGCGATGACACCTGACCGCATGGTTCAATCCTTAAAGTCCTGGACGCGAGGCGGCCAATCAGCCGCCGGGCGCAGGGTTCGTCTCACTAAGCTCGCTCGCGCTAAAGCTTGATCTCCACATCGACGCCCGCCGCGAGATCGAGTTTCATCAACGCGTCTACCGTTTGCGGCGTCGGATCGACAATATCGAGCACGCGCTTATGCGTGCGGATCTCGAACTGCTCGCGCGACTTTTTGTCGACATGGGGCGAACGGTTCACCGTGAACTTCTCGATCTTCGTCGGCAGCGGGATCGGTCCGCGAACCTGCGCGCCCGTCCGCTTCGCCGTCGAGACGATCTCCTTCGTCGACGAATCGAGGATTCGATGGTCGAACGCCTTGAGGCGAATGCGGATGTTCTGGCCGTTCATCAATTCAATCCCTGTCGCCTCGCGCCGAAACTCCGGCTGGCCGGCTTAAATCCTGTCTTTCCCCACATGGCCTGCGCCAAAGCGCAGGCCCGGGAGCCTTCATTTCCATGCGTTACTCGGTAATCGAAGCGACGACGCCGGCCCCGACGGTGCGGCCGCCCTCGCGAATGGCGAAACGCAGTTTCTCCTCCATCGCGATCGGCACGATCAGTTCGACATCCATGGTGACGTTATCGCCGGGCATCACCATTTCCGTGCCTTCCGGCAGCGTGACGACGCCCGTCACATCCGTCGTCCGGAAGTAGAACTGCGGACGATAATTGGTGAAGAATGGCGTATGCCGGCCGCCCTCGTCCTTGGTCAGAATGTAGGCTTCGGCCTTGAACTTGGTGTGCGGCTTGACCGAGCCCGGCTTGCACAGCACCTGGCCGCGCTCGACGTCCTCGCGCTTGGTGCCGCGCAGCAGCGCGCCGATATTGTCGCCGGCCTGACCCTGATCCAAGAGCTTGCGGAACATCTCGACACCGGTGACGACGGTCTTGACGGTCGGCTTCAGGCCGACGATCTCGATTTCCTCGCCAACCTTGACGACGCCGCGCTCCACCCTGCCGGTCACCACGGTGCCGCGGCCGGAGATCGAGAAAACATCCTCGACCGGCATCAGGAAGGGCTGGTCGATCGGGCGCTCGGGCTGCGGAATATAGGCGTCCACCGTCTCCATCAGCTTCAGCACGGCGTCATGGCCGATTTCCGGCTGCTTGCCTTCCAGCGCGCAAAGCGCCGAGCCCTTGGTGATCGGAATGTCGTCGCCGGGGAAATCATATTTCGACAGAAGCTCGCGAACTTCGAGCTCGACCAGCTCCAGAAGCTCCTCGTCGTCGACCATGTCGACCTTATTCATGAACACGACAAGCGCGGGAACGCCGACCTGGCGCGCCAGCAGGATGTGCTCGCGGGTCTGCGGCATCGGGCCGTCCGCCGCGGAAACGACGAGAATGGCGCCATCCATCTGCGCCGCGCCGGTGATCATGTTCTTCACATAGTCGGCGTGGCCGGGGCAGTCGACATGCGCGTAGTGGCGGTTCTTCGTCTCGTATTCGACATGCGCAGTCGAGATCGTGATGCCGCGCGCCTTCTCTTCCGGCGCCTTGTCGATCTGATCATAGGCCGTGAAGACCGCCCCGCCCGTTTCGGCCAAGACTTTTGTGATCGCAGCCGTCAGCGACGTCTTGCCGTGATCGACATGGCCAATCGTGCCAATGTTGCAATGCGGCTTGTTCCGCTGAAATTTTTCCTTGCCCATCGTCTGGCTCCTCTAGGATCGCTTTTCGCCTGGTTCGAAGCTTCGGCGGCCGCCTAAGCGTATTTGGCCTGCACCTTCGCCGCTTCGCCCGCGGGGACCTGTTCGTAGTGATCGAATTGCATCGTGTAGTTGGCGCGGCCCTGGCTGAAGGACCGCAACTGGTTGACGTAGCCGAACATGTTGGCGAGCGGCACCATCGCGTTGATAACCACCGCATTGCCGCGCATGTCCTGCCCCTGCACCTGCCCGCGCCGGCCGAGCAGATCGCCCATGACCGAGCCGGTGTAATCTTCCGGCGTCGTCACCTCGACTTTCATGATCGGCTCGAGCAGCACCGAGCCGCCTTCCCGCAACGCCTCGCGAAAAGCCGCGCGCGCGGCGATTTCGAAGGCGAGCACCGATGAGTTGACGTCGTGGAAGCCACCGTCGATCAACGTCGCCTTGACGTCGACGACCGGGAACCCGGCGAGGACGCCAGACCCCATCACGCTGTTGATACCCTTTTCGACGCCGGGAATGAACTCCTTCGGCACCGAGCCGCCGACGACCTTTGATTCGAAGGTGTTGCCTGCGCCAGGCTCATTCGGTTCGAAGACAATGATCACGCGGGCGAATTGGCCGGTGCCGCCGGTCTGCTTCTTGTGCGTATAATCCTTCTCGACGCGCTTCGTCAGCCGCTCGCGATAGGCGACCTGCGGCGCGCCGATGTTGGCGTCGACCTTGTAGGTACGACGCAAAATATCGACCTTAATGTCGAGATGGAGCTCGCCCATCCCTTTGAGGATGGTCTGGCCGGATTCCTGATCGGTTGAAACGCGGAACGAAGGGTCCTCCGCCGCGAGCTTGGCCAGCGCCACGCCGAGCTTTTCCTGATCGGCCTTGGATTTCGGCTCGATGGCGATCTCAATGACGGGCTCCGGAAACTCCATGCGCTCCAGGATCACCGGCTTGTTGAGATCGCACAGTGTATCGCCCGTGCGCGTATCCTTGAGGCCGGCGAGCGCGACGATGTCGCCCGAATAGGCTTCCTTCACGTCCTCGCGGTTGTTGGCGTGCATCAGCAACATGCGGCCGATGCGCTCCTTCTTGTCCTTGGTCGAATTCATCACGGTCGTGCCGGATTCGACATGGCCAGAGTAGACACGCGCGAAGGTCAACGTCCCGACGAAGGGATCATCCATGATCTTGAAGGCGAGCATGGAGAAGGGCTCCTCGTCGCGCGGCAGACGCAGAACTTCCGCGCCGGTATTCACGTCGACCCCCTTGATCGCCTCGCGATCGATCGGCGAGGGCAGATAGTCGACGACGGCGTCGAGCAGAGGCTGCACGCCCTTGTTCTTGAAGGCCGAGCCGCACAGAATCGGAATAAAGGTGATGTAACGGACAGCCTTGCGGATGAGCCGCTTCAGCGTCTCTTCGTCAGGCTCGACGCCATCGAGATAGGCGGACATGACGTCGTCGTCGAGTTCGACGGCTGATTCGAGCAGGATGTGCCGGTATTCCTCGGCCTTCTGCCGAAGGTCCGCGGGAATTTCGGCGTCGGCGAATTTGGCGCCAAGCCCCTCATCCTCCCACACCACGGCCTTCATACGGACCAGATCGATGACGCCCTTGAAATCGGACTCAGAGCCAATCGGCAGCTGGATGCATACGGGCCGGCCGCCGACCTTGGTGCGGATCTCCTCGACGCAGCGATAGAAATCGGCGCCGATCTTGTCCATCTTGTTGACGAAAACGATGCGCGGAACATGATATTTGTCGGCTTGGCGCCATACGGTTTCCGTCTGCGGCTCGACGCCCTGGTTGCCGTCGAGCACGCATACCGCGCCATCAAGCACGCGCAGCGAGCGCTCGACTTCAATGGTGAAATCGACGTGGCCGGGGGTATCGATGATGTTGAGGCGCTTGCCGTTCCAGAAAGTCGTCGTGGCGGCGGAGGTGATCGTAATGCCGCGCTCCTGCTCCTGCTCCATCCAGTCCATGGTCGCGGCGCCGTCGTGCACTTCGCCGATCTTATGCGATTTGCCGGAATAATAGAGGATGCGCTCCGTCGTCGTCGTCTTGCCCGCATCGATGTGGGCCATGATGCCGAAGTTTCGGTAGTCCTCGATTTTATGGCTGCGCGGCATAATGCGATCCTTTCAAGCGCGAAACGCTCAAAACTCCCTACCAGCGATAATGCGAGAAGGCACGGTTGGCTTCCGCCATCCGGTGCGTGTCTTCGCGCTTCTTGACCGCGTTGCCGCGATTGTTGGCCGCGTCCATCAGCTCTGCGGACAGCCGGTCCACCATGGTCTTGTCGTTGCGACCCCGCGCCGCCGTGATGATCCAGCGAATGGCCAGCGCCTGACGGCGCTCCATGCGGACCTCGACCGGAACCTGATAAGTCGCACCGCCGACCCGACGCGAACGCACCTCGATCGCGGGGGCGACATTCTCCAGCGCCTGCTTGAAAACGACCAACGGCTCGGCTCTGGCCTTTTTCTCGATGATGTCGAAAGCGTCATAGACGATCGTCTCGGCGACAGATTTCTTGCCGTCGTACATGATCGAGTTCATGAACTTCGTCAGAATGACATCCCCGAATTTCGCGTCCGGGATGACTTCCCGCTTTTCAGCGCTGTGGCGGCGAGACATCGTTAGGCTCCGTCAAACTTCACTTCAAAAAACCACGGCCAAGCGGCCGGCTCTTAAATCTTATCAGCAGGCCCTACTTCGGCCGCTTCGCGCCATATTTCGAGCGGCGCTGCTTGCGGTTCTTGACGCCCTGCGTGTCGAGCACACCGCGCAGGATGTGGTAGCGCACGCCGGGCAGATCCTTGACGCGGCCGCCGCGGATCATCACCACCGAATGCTCCTGCAGATTATGGCCCTCGCCCGGGATATAGCCGATCACCTCGAAGCCATTCGTCAGGCGCACCTTGGCGACTTTCCGCAACGCCGAATTCGGCTTTTTCGGCGTCGTCGTATAGACGCGCGTGCAGACGCCGCGCTTCTGCGGCGAGGCGCCGAGATGGCGCGCCTTTTCGCGATAGGTCTTTTCCTGTCGCGGCTTGCGGATCAACTGACTGATCGTCGGCATGCTTCGTCTTTCCAAACAATTATGGGCCGGAGCGCGAATGCTCCCGCCTGAACGCGATATCGCCCGGAGTTCGCGCGCTATCCGCCTGCGGGCGGGCAAAAACGCGAAAAAGTCAGCGCCAATAGCCGCTTAAGGCTTTCGGCGCTGGGTTTACGCAGAGGACCGCGGCGCGCCGCGCTCTTGCCTCTCGACGATCCAGGGCGGCTCCCGAATTCTCCGGGCCCTTGATCTTATAGTGCCATTGCAGTCGCTTGATCCGACAGCGTTTAGGTTTCAATGGGTTCAGGGCGCGACGCCCCGAAACGTAAAAACCTACTGCCTGCCTGAGGTGGGCGGAACTTAGTGAGGTCGGACTCCTCCGTCAACCCCTTTCGAAAGGAAATTCTGCTCGCGTCATCAGCGCGTTTTCTCGATGCGCGCGAGGCCGCCCATGTAGGGCCGCAGCGCTTCGGGGACGGCGATCGAGCCGTCTTCATTCTGGTAATTCTCCAGAACTGCGACCAAAGCGCGGCCAACGGCGACGCCAGAGCCATTAAGCGTATGCACGAATCGCGTGTTTTTGCCGCCTTCCGGGCGATAGCGCGCGTTCATGCGGCGCGCCTGGAACTCGCCGCAGACGGAGACTGAGGAAATCTCGCGATAGCGGTCCTGCCCCGGCAGCCAGACCTCGATGTCATAGGTCTTTTGCGAGGCGAAGCCCATGTCGCCGGTGCAGAGGGTGACGACACGGTAAGGCAGCTCGAGACGTTTCAGGACTTCTTCCGCACAGCCAAGCATGCGTTCATGCTCCGCGAGGCTTTGCTCCGGCGTCGTGATCGAGACGAGCTCCACCTTGGTGAACTGGTGCTGGCGAATCATGCCGCGCGTGTCGCGCCCGGCCGACCCAGCCTCGGCGCGGAAGCAGGGCGTCAGCGCGGTGACGCGGATCGGAAGCTCTTTTTCGTCGAGGATTTTTTCGCGCACGAGGTTTGTGAGCGGGACTTCGGCTGTGGGGATGAGCCAGAGAGTGTCTCGCCGTGTCGGGCCTTCGAGTGGCGTAAGCTTTTGATCGTGTGCTCGCTCAGCCTCGGTTCGGTCGAGTTGCTCCTGAATCGCCACCTCTCGAACGGCCGCGAACTGATCCTCCCGAAACTTCGGTAGCTGCGCCGTGCCGAACATGGGCTCGTCCTTAACGAGAATCGGCGGATTCACCTCCGTATAACCATGCTCGCCCGTATGCAGATCGAGCATGAACTGGCCAAGCGCGCGCTCCAGCCGCGCAAGCGCGCCTTTCAGCACGACGAAGCGCGCGCCGGAAAGCTTCGTCGCCGTTTCGAAATCCATGAGGCCCAGAGCCTCGCCGAGCTCATAATGCTCGGCCGGATCGAAGGAAAAGCGCGGGCGCGCACCGAAGGCGTGATGCTCGCGATTGTCGTTTTCGTCGCGGCCGAAAGGCACGTCTTCGAGCGGCAGATTGGGGATTTCCGAAAGCGCTTTGTCGAGCGCCGCGGTGGCCGTGCGTTCAGCCTCTTCGAGCGCAGGCAGGCACGCCTTGAACTCGCCGACCTCCGCGATCAAGAGGTCCGCCGCGGCCTGGTCCCGCGCGGCGAGAGCGCGGCCGATCTCTTTTGACGCCGCGTTGCGTCGCTCCTGCGCCGTCTGCGAGGCGGCGATGGCCGCTCGCCGCGCATCGTCCAGCGCCAGCAGTTTTTCTGAAAGAGGCTCCAGTCCGCGCCTTTTCCGGCCCTTGTCAAAGACCTCCGGATTATCGCGGATCCATTTGATATCGTACATTGAACTTCCAATTGCCTGGTGGGCCGGAGCCCGGCATCGATGATGTCGTCTCAGGTCGTCGGCGCCGACCCCGCGGCCGCGCGCCTTTTTTCCATCCACCCGACAGCCAGAATGGAAAGCTCGTAGAGAAGCAGCGCAGGCGCCGCAAGCGCGAGCATCGAAAAAATGTCGGGCGGCGTCAGCACCGCCGAGATGATGAAAACGAGCACGATGGCGTAGCGCCGCTTGTCGCGCAAAAACGCCGAATCGATGATCCCGACCTGGCCAAGAAGGGTCAGAACCACCGGCAACTGAAAAGTGACGCCAAAAGCGAAGATCAAGGTCATGATCAGGGACAGATATTCGCTGACGCGCGGCAGAAGCTCGATCTGCGGGCGCCCCGGCTCCTTCGCCTGCTGCATGCCGATGAAGAAATGCAAAAGATTCGGCATCACCACGAAATAGACGAGCAGCGCGCCGAAACCGAAAAAGATCGGCGTCGCGACAAGATAGGGCGCGAAGGCTCGGCGCTCGTGCCGATAGAGGCCTGGCGCGACGAAAGCATAGAGCTGCGAGAACACCACCGGACAGGACAGCGCCGCGGCGGCGAAGATCGCGACCCGGATCTGGGTGAAGAAATATTCCTGCGGCGCCGTATAGATCAGCCGCGCGTCGGGGCCGGCGACGCGTTCGAAAGGCACCAACAGAATATTGTAAATGTCCCTGGCGAAGAAGAAGCAGACGAAGAACATCGCAAGGAAGGCGATGAGCGCCTTGATCAGCCGCGCGCGCAACTCGATCAGATGATCCAGCAGGGGCGCTTTGCTCGCCTCGATCTCGGCGTCGGTCATCGGCGGCTCTGCGAGAGCGCTTGACCGGGCGTCAATCGCGGCGCGAACGCATCCGCCGATGCGAGGCGATCACGCATTATCGTGCAGGGTGGAGACGCGGCTCGGCGCGAGCGCGGCGCCGGCCTGAGGCGCAGCCCCGATCTCGGCCTTGAGGGCGTCGGCGAGAGCCTGCATTTCGGCGTCGATCCCCTTGTCCGCGCCACCGCCGCCGAGCTTCTGCTCCGGATCCGCGGCCTCGGAGGGGCCAGCGCTGGCGACCGCCTCTGCGGTGCCCTGCTCATCGGACGGCGCGTTTTGCGGGGCGGTCGCAACCGAATCAGGCGGCGGGGCGCTCAAAGCGGCGGCCGGCGAAGCCTTCTCCACCGCACCCATGAGCTCCTTCTTTACATCGGCAACGGGATTGAACGATGGAACGTCAAGCTTTGCGCTATCCGCGAGCTTTGCAACTTCGTCGCGGACATCGGCCATATCGGCCTCGCGCACGGCCTCCATGAACTGGCCCTGGAATTCGGTCGCCATGCGCCGCATTTTGGCGACCGCCCGGCCAAGCTCGCGCAGCACGCGCGGCAAATCCTTGGGGCCGATGACGACCAGCGCCACGATCCCGATCAAGATGAGCTTGCCAGCGTCGAAATCGAACATGCGGGATTTCTACCCGACTATTCCCGCCGCGACGAGTTCGGGGCGCCGGGTTGGCGCATGACGCCGTCCGCCTCAGCCGACCCTGCGGGTATCGGAAACCTTGGCCGCGTCGGCGGCCGCCTGATGGTCGATCCCGCGCAACGGAGGCTCGGCCGGACGCTGCGCCTCCGGCTTTTCATCATCTTCGGCGAGGCCCTTTTTGAAGGACTTAATGCCTTTGGCGACGTCGCCCATGATGTCCGAGATTTTGCCCTTGCCGCCGAAAACGAGCAGCACGACGGCCCCAACGATAAGCCAATGCCAGATCGAAAAACCGCCCATGGCCAAAAACCCTTCATTCTGAAGCTCTGCGCGAGGCGCACCGCCTGCGCGCCGAACGTATGCCTCTGCGGCAGCAAAAACAAGGAAAGAGGTCGCCTTTTCAAGGCGCGCCGTCGAAAAGGATTTGCTTGTTCGGCATAAACGCAACCTGAACCCGCAGCGTATTCAGACACTGGCCGTCGGCGCCGAATCCGGCGTCGGTTCGGGTGCGGCGGCTGCGCGCGTAAAGACGATCATGACGCGAAGCCCCTGGCCGGGATTCGATTCGGCGACCACCCGGGCCCTGGCGTTTTCGCGCAGCGACTGAACGATCAGGGCGCTAAGTTTTCCAGGTTGCGGCCACGCAGAACCCTCCGGGAGACCATTGCCGTCGTCAGAGATCACGACGCGGCAGCCCTCGCCGTCAACAAGGCTGTGTAATGAGATCGTGCCGGCCTCGCGGCCATTAAACGCGTGTTTCAGCGCGTTGGTGAGAAGCTCATTGACGACGAGGCCGGTCGGCATGGCGACGTTGACGGACACGGGCCAGGCGTCGACCTTGAGGTCGAGGCGCACGCCTTCCGTCGCATGGGCCTTCATCACCGCCGAGGCGATCTGGCTAAGATAGGCGCCAAGATCAACCTCTTGGGCGAGCCCGTCTTCGCTCAGCGAATTGTAAAGCAGCTGCAGAGCTTCGATTCGGCCAGCGATTTCGTCGAATTGGCCGCTCGCGGCGCCGACCTTCGCAGTCCTCGCCTCAAGCCGGATCAGCGCAGTGATCATCTGCAGATTATTGCGGACCCGGTGCTGAATCTCCCGCAGCGCCGTGTCTTTCTCACGCAATTGGCGCTCGAGATCGGCGGCGGCGCCTTCAGCGGCTGTGCGGACGCAGACAAGGGCGGCGAGCCGGAAAACCTGATTTCCGTCGTCATCTTCGATGATGTTGGAATAAGCCTCGACGATCACAGGCTCGGCGCCGGAGCGTTCGATGGCGAAGGCGCCAACCTGATCACTCGCCTCGGCAATGGCCGCTCCAAGAAGCCGCCGCCCGTCGCCGCCGGACTCATGCCCGCGCAGGGCGCTCCATGGGCGCCCTTCGACCTCGCCGAGGCTCTGGCCCGAAAGCTTTTCGAACTCAGGATTGGCGTAAACGATGCGCTCCTCGCCCTGGATCGCGGCGACGACGAGGGCGATCGGGACCTGATCGAGAAAGCGCCTGAACTGCTCGCTTTCAAGCGCGCTCGCGAGATTCGGCGTTGTGAGCAGGGAATCGATCTGCTCGGCCTGTTCTGTGGGGGAGGCCTTCTCTTCCTCGGAGGTCATCGCGGCGGATCAAGCCTTCTGGCGGCGCCGCTGGCGCGGCGAGTTCGGGGGCAACCTGTCGTCTCACAAGCGGCGGCGCAAAGTGACTGTATCATGGCGCGCGCGATTTTCTCCGTGCTATCAAAGGCTGGACATGCGAGACGATCAGGACCAGAGCGATGATACGAATAGGCCGACCGTGCTCGCGGCCATCGCGGGTAGACGCAGCGTAAGGGGCTATCTTGGCACCCCCATTCCTCGCGCGACGATCGAGGATATCCTCGTTGCGGCGTCCCATGCGCCGAGCGCCACCAATACGCAGCCCTGGCGCGTCCATGTGCTGACGGGCGCGACGCGAGAGCGCCTCACCGCCGCAATTATGGCCCGGCGCGCGGCCGGAGCCGACGAGCCGGCGCCGGAATACGCATATTATCCGGAGGCATGGCCGGAGCCCTACCTGACGCGCCGGCGGACCCTCGGCTGGCGGCTTTATGGCCTCCTTGGCATCGCGAAGGGCGACCGCGCAGCCTCGCGGGCCTGGCAGGATCAGAACTTCCGCTTTTTCGGGGCATCGGTTGGACTGATCTTCACCCTTGATCGGCGGCTGGCCATCGCGTCTTTTCTCGATCTTGCTATGTTCATGCAGAACGTCATGATCGGCGCCCGCGCCTTCGGCCTTGATACATGCCCACAGGCTGCCTTCGCGCATTATCACGCGATTATCCGCGAAGAGCTCTCGCTGTCTGAAGAAGAGATGGTGATCTGCGGCATGGCGCTCGGACGCGAAGATCCCGAGGCGCCGGCGAATAAGCTGCGCGCAGATCGCGAGCGGCTCGAGGCCTTCGCCAAGTTCCACGAGGGATGAGACCTCGCACGCCGGGATTGTTTGGATAAGATCACGCTGATCGAAAAATGGGGACGCGTCGCAGCCTAAGCGTTGGCGGAGGGAGCGGGATTCGAACCCGCGATACGGTTTCCCGCATACACACTTTCCAGGCGTGCGCCTTCAACCACTCGGCCACCCCTCCGCATTTTTCGCTAAAAGGACTGGACGGACGTCCGTTCCGGCCGGCTCCGGCGGTAGCCCCGACGGCGTCATCGCGAAAGAGCGCGCACTATAATGTTCCGCGCGGCGCGCGCAACCGGCGAAGACGGGATGCCGCGCGCCTTGGCCGGACCCTTGCGCAAGTTTCTAACGCCGGCCTTGAGCGGCGCATTCCGCAAAGTCACGTGCAGCTGTGGCCTGCTCGTTTTCGGGTGATTCCATTGGGAATTTCGGCCCCGAACGGACTGATGGCCATCGTTCCGGCCGCTGATGTGCATATATAAAAGGCAAATCTTCATCGATTCGAAACCCAAGCGGCGGAGCGTCTAGAATTCGGATCGGAGGCGAGAGGATCGGCTCCGCAACTCAAATAGACGGATTTGCGCTATGATAGAGGCTTGTTTTGACCAGCCCGTCGCGGAAGCGTCCGAGACGACGCTGGAGTTCGTCCCACCCCGTTCTTTCTGGCTTCAGCCCGCGACGATGCGGCGCGAGCACGATCTCCTCGGCGAGGCCGATGTACCGGCCGATGCCTATTGGGGGATCCATACGCTTCGGGCGGTGCGGAATTTCCCGATAACCGGCGTGCCGGTTGGGCATTTCCCCGAACTCGTACGAGCTCTCGCGCTGGTCAAGCAGGCGGCGGCGCGCGCCAACCGGCGGCTTGGCCATTTGTCCCCCGAAAAGGCCGAAGCGATCGATCGCGCCTGTGGCCTCATCGCCGGCGATGGGCGCTTTCTCGATCAGTTCATCGTTGACGCGGTCCAGGGCGGCGCCGGCACCTCGACCAACATGAACGCCAATGAAGTCATCGCCAATGTCGCGCTGGAGCTGATGGGCCGCCCGCGCGGCAACTATAGCGCGCTGCATCCGATCGATGACGTCAACATGGCGCAATCGACCAACGACGCCTACCCGTCCGCGCTCCGCCTCGGCGTGATCTTCGCGACAGGTTCGTTGATCGAGGCGCTGCAGAATCTCGCCTTCGCTTTCAAGGCCAAGGCGGTGGAATTCGCCGACGTATTGAAGATCGGCCGCACCCAGCTGCAGGATGCGGTGCCGATGACGCTCGGGCAGGAATTCGACGCCTTCCATGTCACCATCAAGGAGGACGTCGACCGGTTGCATGAGGCCGCTGACCTGTTTCGCGAGATCAATCTCGGCGCCACCGCGATCGGCACCGGCATCAACGCCGATCCACGCTATGCCTCTCTCGCCGTCGCAGAGCTCGCCCGCCTCTCCGGGCAGCGGCTGGTTCTTGCCGCCAATCTTGTCGAGGCGACCTCCGACATGGGCGCCTTCGTCCTGTTTTCAGGCGTGCTGAAGCGCGTCGCGGTCAAGCTATCGAAAATTTGCAACGATCTGCGTCTGCTGTCATCCGGTCCGCGGGCCGGATTTGGCGAAATCCGCCTGCCCGCCGTTCAGGCGGGGTCCTCGATCATGCCCGGCAAGGTCAACCCGGTCATCCCGGAGGTCGTGAGCCAGGTGGCCTATCTCGTCATCGGCCATGATCTCACCGTCACGATGTGCGCCGAAGCCGGCCAGCTGCAGCTCAACGCGTTCGAGCCGACCATCGGCTATTCGATCCTGACCTCTCTGCGCATGCTCACCGCCGCGATCCAGACGCTTGATCAACGTTGCGTCGGCGGCATCGAAGCCGATCGCAAGCGCTGCCTTGAGCTCGCCGAAAACAGCATTGGCCTGGTCACCGCGCTGGCGCCGATGCTGGGCTACGAGACCTGCTCCCATATCGCGCGCCGAGCCCTCGACGAGGGACGCAAGGTCGCCGAAATCGTCCTGGAAGAAGGCCTGACGACGGAAGCGCAGCTTGGCGATCTGCTCGGCATCGAAAATATGACGCGGCCGACGCGCATGACGCGCCCGGTGTTCGATCCGGAGATCTAGCAATGCCCCGAAGCGGCTCACGCCGGAGCCGCCGCCGCGATCAGGGCTTTCAGCGAGACCGCCTCGTCGGCGAGGTCCGCGGCGCTGGCCCTGACTCGGTCGCCGATGAGGCGTTTGGAGGCCATGAATTCGGAAGGACGATTGATCGCGTCCGCCGCGATCACCACGCCGTCGCGCAGATAAAAGGCGATGAAGGACGAGCCATTTGTCGCGCCGCGGATCGCCAGCTCGTCGTAACCCTCCGAAAGGCCAGCCATCTGCAGCTTGAGGTCGTATTGGTCCGACCAGAACCAGGGCGCGACCGCCGCCGGAACCGGCTTACCCGCGATGAACGCCGCCGCGGCGCGCGCCTGCTCCAGCGCGTTCGGAACCGATTCGAGCCGGATCCTGCGTTGTAGAAAGCCATGCTTGGCATGGAGGGCGCAGTCGCCGATCGCGAAAATATCGGGATCGCTCGTGCGCGAGAAAGCATCCACCACAATGCCGTCGTCGACATCAAGCCCGGCCGCTTCGGCGAGCTGGGTGTTGGGGACAAGGCCAATGCCGACGAGAACGAAATCGGCCGGAATCTCGGAGCCGTCGGCGCATTGCACGGCGCCGACCGTCGCGCCGCTGCGATCGGCCGCAAATCCGCTGACCGCGACGCTGGTCCGGATCTCGACGCCGGCGGTGCGATGAAAGCGCTCGTAGAAGGCCGATACTTCAGGCGCCGTCACCCGCGCAAGCACGCGCGTTGCGGCTTCCAGCACCGTGACCTTGAGCCCGCGCTTGGTGGCGACGGCGGCGACCTCGAGTCCGACATAACCGCCGCCAACAATGACGAGGCGCCGGCCCTCCGCAAGTTGCGGTCGCAATAGTTCGACGTCGGCGATCGTGCGCAGATAAAAAATGTCGCCGAGGTCGCCGCCTGGAACCTTCAGTCTGCGCGCCCGGCCCCCGGTTGCAATGACGAGCTTGTCCCAGGCGACGTTTTCGCCGCTTTCGACAGACAGCCCCTTGCCGCCGCGGTCGATTGCGGCGACGCAACTCCCGAGCCGCAATTCGACCCCGGCCTTATCATAAGCGGCCTGCGCCTTGTAGATCAGCGAATCGGCGCTTATTTCGCCAGCAAGATAGGCTTTGGATAGCGGCGGCCGCATGTAGGGAAGGCGACCTTCTTCGCCAAAAAGAACAATTCGTCCCTGATGCCGGTTTTGGCGCAACAGCGTCGCGACCTCGGCTCCCGCCTGACCCGCGCCGACTATGGCGATGGTGCCAAGCGGCGAAAACTCTACGTCATCTAACACCGTCGTTCTTTCTCCTGACCGATTTCAAGTCCGCCAAACCCGGATGCGGTCATGACATCGCCAAAGCGCCGCTCGCATGCAAGCTGAAATTGAGCGGCGGGACGGCAAAGCAATGCTCTTCGAGCTGGCCGCGTTGTTTAGACTTTCGAAAGCATGAATTTGGAAAAATTACGGATTATTCACGTCACTGCAGGCGTTGAAGCAGAATTGAAAGCATGACGCGTCCAATTTAAATCAATTGCCGTAGCGAGGCGTCGGCTTTTCAGAACGAAATCGTCTGTCCCGCCTGAGGCAAGCTTGATTCGTCTTGATAAAGCATGGAACAAAAACGTGCGATTGAGGTTGTGGTGGTAACGAGGCCACAGCGCACGTCGGAAAGAATTTCGCCGCGGTGCGACCGTAGTTTGGTCAAAGTCATCAATCAATCCTTAACGACAGGGTGGTCAAGAAGTAGTGATCATGAACAAGATGTTGAATCAGGGCAGCTTTTTTAATCAAGCCCCGACGCTGTTTGGCAACCGGTTTGAAAAGCCGGAAGCGGAGCTCTTCGGAACGCCGACGATGTGCGTCCAGTTCGGAAGCCGCCTGCGCCGGGTGTTTGAGGTGCCCTGCGCCGAAACTCAGCCCGACCAATTTCAGAGCTTGCTGCAGCAGATCGACGCAAAGCTGCAGGCCAGGCGCTGAAGCGGCCGCTGGCGCCGCGCCCGCTTCGATCCGCCGCAGTATTGGAAGGCCGCTCGATTGGGCGGCCTTTTTGTTTGAAATCCATTTCGGCTACAGAGCTGAAGCGTCGCGCTTTCCGTCAATCCTTGGCCCGCTCTACGTATGAGCCGTCCTCGGTCTGCACGACGATGCGCGTGCCGGGTGAGATATGCGGCGGCACCATCGCCCGCGCGCCATTGGAGAGCTTCGCCGGCTTATAGGAGGAGGACGCCGTCTGGCCCTTCATTGCCGGCTCAGTCTCGACGACTTCCAACGTCACGCGTGCCGGCAACTGGATGCCGACGGGAACGCCGTTGAACATAGACAGCACGCAATTCATGCCTTCCTGCAGATAAATCGACTGGTCGCCGATCACCTCGGGCGGAACGATGACCTGATCGAAATTCTCGCCGTTCATGAAGGTGTAGCCATCGGCGTCCTGATAAAGGTAGCTGAAGGTCGAGTCCTCCACATAGGCGCGCTCGACCTGCTCGGTCGTCTTGTAGCGGTCCGTCGTCTTGACGCCGTCCGAAAGACGCCGCATGTCGATCTGCGTCGTCGGCGTGCCCTTGCCAGGGTGAAAGCTTTCGGCGGTCAGGACGACGTAAAGCTGACCGTCCTCCCGCTCGATGATATTGCCCTTGCGAATCGAACTGGCGATGACTTTCACTGTTTTTCCCTTAACTATGCGGCGCGGCGACGCCAACGCCCTTTGCGCGGCGCCCTGAATTCCGGAAATGATCGGAACGGATGCGATGATCTTGCGGATTCGCCCCACCGCGCCCGCGGGCGGAAGTCCATGCACGCGGCGTGAAGAAAACCTCGCGCTTGAACGCGCATCCATTTTGCGGCCTATCGCTAGCCATGTTCCGCCGCGCTTTTCAAGCGAAATAGCGCCATGAGCGCCGCCGCGCCCTGGTGGCGGCCGGATATCCACCACGACAGGCGGCCGTATCTCAGGGCGCGCGCGAAGATGGCGGCCGCCGTGCGCGCCTTTTTCAACGCCATGTCGTTCGTCGAGGTTGATACGGCGATTTTGCAGATATCGCCCGGCAACGAAGCCCATATCAGCGCATTCGCCACGGAGATGCAGGACGAAACAGGAACGGGATCGAGGCTTTACCTGCATTCCTCTCCTGAATTCGCAGCCAAAAAACTGCTTGCGGCCGGCGAGGAGCGGATTTTTACGTTCGCGCACGCGTTCCGAAATCGCGAGCGCGGAAGGCTGCATCATCCCGAATTCACCCTGCTGGAATGGTATCGGGCGCATGCGCCCTGGCAGCGGCTCATCGAGGACTGCGCCGGGATTCTCGCCGCGACGGCGAAGGCCGCGGGCAGCGACTTGCTCCGCTACGCGGGCTGCGTCGCCGATCCATTTGCGGAATTCGAGCTTCTCAGCGTCGCCGAGGCCTTCGATCGCCATGCCGGCGTTGATCTTCTGGCGACTTTCGATGGTTTGACGCCAAACCGCGACGCGCTCGCCGACAAAGCGCGCAGATGCGGCGTCCGGGTCGTCGAGGACGACAGCTGGTCCGATCTGTTCAGCAAAATCCTTTCGGCCAGAGTTCGAGCCTCATCTCGGACACGGCCGCGCGACAATTCTCATGGACTATCCCGCGAGCGAAGCCGCTCTCGCGAATTTGATGGAGAACCAGAGGCTTGCCGAGCGTTTCGAGCTTTATGCTTGCGGCGTCGAACTCGCCAATGGGTTCGGCGAATTGACCGATCCTCGCGAACAGCGCCGGCGCTTTGAGGCGGAGATGACGGAGCGCATGCGCCTTTACGGCGAGGCTTACCCGATCGACGAGGATTTTCTCGCGGCGTTGGCGATCATGCCGCCGGCGAGCGGCGTCGCGCTCGGATTCGACCGAGTCGTGATGCTGGCGACCGGCGCGACCCACATCGAGCAGGTGATCTGGACGCCGGTCGCCGAGGGCGTCTGGGCGAAATGACGGAGCCCGCCTCGACCTTGCGCACCGCCGCCGACCTTATCGACGCGGGACTGGCCCCGGCTGCTCGCCAGGCGGAAATTGAAGCGATCGCGAAAGCCTACGCTATTGGCCTGACAACGACGATGGCCAGCCTGATCGACCCCGCCGACCCCCGCGATCCAATCGCGCGCCAGTTCCTACCCGATGCAGCCGAGCTGCTGCGGCGCCCTGAGGAGCGCGACGATCCGATCGGCGACCAGGCCTTCAGTCCCATTGAGGGCGTCGTGCACCGCTATCCCGATCGCGCCCTTTTGAAGCTTCTGCACAGCTGCCCGGTCTATTGCCGCTTCTGCTTTCGCCGAACGGTCGTCGGACCGGGCGGCCCGGCCCATCTCGCGCCGCGCGCGCTCGACGGCGCTCTCACCTATCTCGCGGCGCAGCCGACGATCTGGGAGGTCATCCTGACTGGCGGCGATCCGCTCGCCCTGTCGCCGCGTCGCGTCGGCGCAATCATGCTGCGCCTCAAGGCCATCGATCACGTCAAAATCATTCGCATTCATACGCGCGTGCCCTGCGTCGATCCGGGCGCCATTGACGCCGCGATGATCGAGAGCCTCGGAATGTCTGGCAAGACGGTCTATGTCGCGCTGCACGCCAATCATCCGCGCGAGCTGACCGGCGCCGCGCGAGCCGCCTGCGCCCGCTTGGTGGACGCTGGGATTCCGATGTTGAGCCAGAGCGTGCTGCTCGCCGGCGTCAATGACGATATCGAAACCCTCAGCGCACTGATGCGCGGGTTTGTCGAGGCGCGAATCAAGCCCTATTATCTGCATCAGCTCGATCTCGCGCCCGGCACGGCGCATTTCAGGGTCGAAATTGAACGCGGCCGCGAGCTGATGCGCCAGTTGCGCGGACGCCTTTCAGGCCTATGTCAGCCAACTTACATGCTCGATATTCCAGGCGGTTATGGCAAGTCGCCGATCGGGCCTGATTACCTCGACCGGACCGGGATCGAGGCGGGCTACAGGGTGAAGGATTTCCAGGGCCTATCGCACCTCTACCCGCCGGCCGCGCAAACTTCGCCGGATGAGGAACGCCCGGAATTCGCCCCGCTTTCGGACCAGATCGTGCTTTAAAGCGAACCGAAGCGGGCGGTCGGCGATTCGATCTTCGCCAATTTCACGCACGCGCGCCGGCCGGAAGTCCAGCAAACCCATGTCCTTGAAGGGGACGTCCTGTTGAGATCAGTCGCGTTCGTTTTCGGAATGATAGCGCTGGTGGCGGTCGCGGCCGCCCGCGCGCAAACGCCCGCCACGCCGCCTTCGGCGAAGGCGCCGGCGGCCGCCCCGCGGTCCCCCGCTCCTGCTCCGGCCCAGAACAAGGCTGCCGCGGCGCCCGCCGCCGCTGCGCCCGCCGCCGCTGCGCCCGCCAAGGCCACGCCTGCTGAGCTCGCTCCGGCGCCGGCCGCTGCGCCCGCGCCGCCCCCCTCTCCAGACCTCGCGCGCATCGGCGAGACGCTCGACAAGGCTAACGCCGCGCTCAACGACATCGAGACAAATCTGCAGCGTCACAATCTGATCGACGCCGATCTCGCCGCCGCGCGTCAGCAGATCGGGCCGATCGCCGATTCCGTCGGCGCCGCCGCCGAGCGCATTTCGCCGCGCTTGACTGAAATCAAGGCCCGGCTCGACCAGCTGGGACCGCCCCCGGACGACAAGGCGCCGCCCGAAAATCCGACCGTCACGGAGGAGCGCACCGCCCAGCAGCAGAGCTTCAGCAACGCCGACGAGCTTTTGAAGCGCGATAAGCTGCTCTCGGTCCGCGCCGAGCAGATGAAGACGAGCATCGCCGCGCGGCGGCGCGCCCTGTTCACGACATCCCTGTTCCAGCGCTCGACCAGCATCGCTGACGCCGGGCTCTGGCGCGACGTCTGGCGCGAGGCGCCGGGCAATATCGACGACGTCGTCAGACTGTTCGGCGATTGGGGCGCAAGGATCAACGCGCGCTTCGACGGCTGGGCCCGGCTGGCGTTCTGGCTCGGCCTTCCGGCAATCTTTCTCGTCTATATTCCGTTTGCGCGGCTTTCTTTGCGCCTTCTCGCGCGCAGCGCGGCGGTCGAACGGCCAAGCCGCCTTTTGAAGATCCTCGGCGCGTGGTGGGTCGCGATCGTCATCGCCGTCCCGCCGATCGCGCTGACCTATCTGGTGATCTATGGCCTGGACGCGGCCAATCTTACGAGTTTGCGCATTCAGTCGGTGTTCAACGCGGTCGGCGGCGACGTGGCGCGCATGGCGCTGACGTTCGGCCTCGCGCGCGGCCTGTTCGCCCCGACGCGCCCCAACTGGCGGCTGCCGCAAATAAGCGACGCAGCGGCGTCGCGGCTCGTCAGCGTCGCCATCAGCGTCGCGGCGATCCTCCTGATCACCAGATTTTGCGAAGCCTTGAACGACGTCATCGACGCCTCGCTCGCATTTTCGGTGGCGACGCGCGGTCTCGGCGCATTGCTGGCGGCGACGGCGCTCGCCATAGGGCTGTGGCGCGTCGGCGGCGATGCGACGGATGCAGATTGCCTCGGGCCGCAGGTGACTCGGCGGCAAAACTTGTTCGCCCTCGCGCGCGGCCTCGCGCTGGCGGCCGCCATCGTCGTCGTCGTCGCCGTTTTGGCCGGTTATCCGACCTTCGCCAGTTTCTTCCTCGATCAGGTCATCTGGATCAGCGGCGTCGTCACCGTCTTCATCATGGCGAGCCTCCTCGTCGATGAAGCGATCGCCGCCGGCTTCAAACCGTCGGCGCGATTCGGCGCATGGCTGGTCAACCGCGTGGGTCTGCAGCGCAATTCGCTGGAGCTGCTCGGCGTCGTTTTGTCCGGCCTGTTGCGGCTCGCCTTTTTCCTCGTCGCGGTAGCCGCGGCCCTGGCGCCCTGGGGTCTGCAAAACGCCGAGGTTCCCTTTGACGTCCGCGCCGCTTTCTTTGGCTTCAAGGTTGGCGACGTCTTCATTTCACCGAGCTCCGTCGTCACCGCCATCGTCATTTTCGGCCTCATCTCGGCGGCGGTGCATGCGCTGCAGCGCTGGCTCGATGGCGCCCTGCTGCCGCGGACCGGCCTTGACGCCGCGTTGCGCAATTCGATCACCACCAGCCTCGGCTATGTCGGATTCATCCTCGCCGCCGGCCTATCGCTCGGCTATCTCGGCCTGAGTTTCGACAAGCTCGCGATCGTCGCCGGCGCCCTCTCGGTCGGCATCGGGTTTGGCCTGCAATCGATCATCAATAATTTCGTCTCGGGCCTGATCCTGCTGTGGGAGCGCGCCGTGCGCGTCGGCGACTGGATCATTGTCGGCGGCGATCAGGGTTTCGTCCGCCGCATCAACATCCGCTCGACCGAGATCGAGACGATCGATCGCGCCCAGGTGATCATCCCGAATTCAAGCCTGATCACCGGCGTCGTGAAAAATCTCGTCCGCAACGACCGCACCGGCCGCATCGTCATCCCCGTCACCGTCGCAGGCGCGGCCGATCCCGAAAAGGTCCGCGAGGTGTTGTTCGCGGCGGCGAAAGGCAATGATCGCGTGTTGAAGATTCCGGCGCCGCAAATTTTCTTTACGGGCATGTCGGGCTCGGCGCTCACCTTTGAACTCGCGGCGTTCATTTCGGATGTCGAAACCCTGGCGCGCGTGCGCAGCGACCTTCATTTCGAGATCTTCAAACAGGTCAAGGCGCACGGCTTCTTCAACGCGCCGGCAGCCGACCCGCAGAAAATCCAGATCCTCGGCGTCGAGGCGCTTGGCGAAGGCTTTGGCGGCGCATTGAACAAAAAGACTGAAGCCGAGAAGGATTCGCCAAGCGTCAATATCGCGGTCGGTTGACCGGCGGTTCGGTCAGCGGCTTGTCGCCCGCACGTCGTCGCGGCCCGGCGCCTCGGCCGCGGTGGACCCCAGATGGCCCGTCTTTACGAGAAGCGTGCATCCCTGCGCGGAGAAAAGGTCCTGGCCATGTCCGCCCGGATCGCGGATCCAGGCCCCCGTGGGGTAAGCGCCCTGCGCGTCGGAGCAGGCGCCGGCCAGAACCACGATTTCCTCGCCGTCCGGATGGATGGTGCGGCTCAAAGTCGCGCCCGGATAAAGGCGCACCAGGAAGGTCGTGACGCCGGCGAAATAATGCAGCGGCTGGATCGCGAAGCCCTCGGGCGCCTCGCGCCATTCGCCGGACTTCGTGTCAATGACGACGCGGTCGGTGTCGCCCTTGTCGAACTGCCACAGTTTGACGAACACCGTGCAGCCATCCGGGCTGAACGGCGTGTGCGCCGAGCCGGCCGGATCGCGAAGATAGACGCCGGTCCGGTGAATGCCGTTTTCATCCTCGAATGCGCCCTCGATCACGTAAATCTCCTCGCCGCCCCCGTGCATATGGTGCGGAAAGGCGCTTCCCGGCGCAAAGCGAACGAAGCTTGTCGCCCGCGCGACCTCTTCGCCAATACGGTCCAGCATAAGACGATCGACGCCGGGCTGCGGCGACGCCGTCCATTGCGCGTCGCCCGGCCGCACGACGACGCGTTGCGAGAAATCAGCGTTGACCTTCATGCGAGCAGCCTTAATCCATATGCGCCGCGTTGCAAGCCGCAGTCTCGCCGGCGCGGCTAGAACCGCGTGACGATGTCATCCGGAGCGGGGCGGGCGCGGTCCTCGCGCGGCGCGCCGCAGCAGCCGATATGTATGAACCCCGCGATTCTTTCCTGCGGGCCAAGCCCGAGGCGCTCCCGAACTTCGGCGTCATAGGCATACCATTCCGTCAGCCACGCCGTAGCGAAGCCAAGCGCGTTCGCCGCAACGACGAGATTCATGCAGACGGCGCCTGCCGATAGAACCTGCTCCCACTCCGGGATTTTGACGTGCGGCGCCGCGCGCGACACGACGGCGACGACGAGCGGCGCGTGGCGCAGGCGCATTCGTTCAGTCTCGACGCGCGCGGCGTCAGCTTCCGCATGAAGCTTGGCGTAGACCTCGGCGACGATCTCGCCTGCCCTCTCCCGCCCCTCGCCTTCGAAAACGATGAAACGCCAGGGGGCGAGCTTGCCGTGATCGGGGACGCGTGCGGCGATCTGCAGCAGGGCGCTGATTTCGCTCGCGGTGGGGCCCGGACCAGACATGGTCGCCGGCGGCGCCGAGCGCCGCCCCTTCAGCAATTCGATTGTGGGATTCATCGCGGCGGTTCTGACTCCGGCATAGGGACCGACCTCATCAAAGCGCGCGCGGCGCGAAGACACAAGCAGCCTTTCCCAGTGGCATTGGCCCGGAATCACATAAGCTTTAGTACTGCTGGGCGATCCAGCCTGGCGGCGCCCCGGCCCATTAAAAGGGCGGCGCGGGGCCGCGAAGTTACATGCGCTGGTCCGGTCGCATCCTTGAAAACGCCGTATAATTTAGCAAATTGCGGGAAATATGCGCAGTCGCGTGCGTATTCGCACATCGTTCCGGCCGTACGACTGCGGATTTCGGATCTGCTGAACAGTCGGTCGCCTCTGGAACGCCTCCGTCGGATTTTTCCACAAATGTCGCTTTTCGATACGCTCGGCTATCCCTCTCGCGCACTTGGCGGCGGCCATGCGCGTGAAGGCTTATCCGAGGCGGTTGAGCGGCTTCAGGCTCCAGCCTGGACCGGCCGCGCCACTGTGGCGGCGGTTTCGGCCTTGATCGGATTTTTGGCGCTCGCCCTCGCCTGCTGGCTGATCAGCGGAACCGTTGTTCCATGGAACTCGAAGAATCACTTCTATCCAATGTTCCGCTTTCTCGCCGACGCCCTGCGCCACGGCGAGATCCCGCTCTGGAATCCCTATCATTTCGCCGGCCATCCCGCCGTCGCCGATCCGCAGTCCCTCCTTTTCACGCCCACCATGGTTCTATTTGCGCTGATGGCGCCGGACGCCTCCATGCAGCTGTTCGACGCCGCCATCCTCGCCCATCTCGCCTTTGGCGGGCTATGCGTCATTGGGATTTTCCGCAGATGGCGCTGGGCCCCCGCCGGCGCGGTGCTCGCGGCGCTGATCTTCATGCTCGGCGGCGCGGCGTCCGCGCGCCTGCAGCATACCGGCATGATCATTTCCTATTCCTTTTTTCCGGCGGCCCTCTGGAGTCTTGAGGCCACGCTGGAGCGGCGCTCCTTGCGCTTCGCCCTGCTGTTTGGCCTCTTCGCCGCGTTGATGGCGCTCGGACGCGACCAGGTCGCCTATCTGCTCTGCATGGTCCTCGCCGGACGCGTGGCTTTCGCCGTCGCCCGCTCCGAGTCTCCCCTCGCCTATTTTGGTGCGAGGCTCGGTGCGCTGGCGCTTGGCGCGCTCGTCATCGGAGCCATGCTTTTCGTTCCGGCGCTGCTCACCATGCAGTTTCTCGATGATTCGAACCGGCCCGGCATCGCCTTTGGCGTCGCGGCGGCGGGTTCGCTCGCGCCCGTCAATCTGATTACGCTGTTCGCGCCGAATTTCTTTGGCTCGCTCGACCATCTGTACGATTACTGGGGCCCCGACTACGACACCATGGCCCGCGCCGACTGGACCGATCGCGCCGTCGATTATCTGTTCGTCGGCACATTGCCGATCCTGCTCTTCGTCTGGCATGGGATCGGGGCCGGGCGCCTGTTCGCGCGCCGCATCCGCTTCTTCTCGCTCGTACTTTGCGTTGCGGTACTGTATTCGCTCGGCCGCTATACGCCATTCTTTTCATTGGCGTTCGACTGGATTCCCGGCGTCTCGCTCTACCGCCGGCCGGCCGACGCCACCTTCATCGTCAACATCGCCCTCGCCTTCGGCGCCGGCTATTTGCTCGATCGTTATATCGCGGAAGGCCCGCCACGCCTCCTCGCGCCGCGACGGCTTGGCCTCGTGATTGCGATCGCGACTGCGCTCACAATCGCCGTTCTGATTGGCGCGGGCCTGGTCTTTTCCTTCCGGGAAGGCCGGCTGCCGACCTCGTTTCTTCGGCTTGGCGTCGCCGCCGCGATCGCAATCGGCGGCGCGGCGCTGCTCATCGCGCTGCGCGACCCGCGCCGGCGCGCCTTCGCCGCCGGCCTCCTCGTCCTTATCAGCGGCGCCGAGATCCTGTGGCGCAACGCGGCCTCCTCGCTCAACGCCGAGCCGATCGATCGCTACAGCATCTATGCCCGCATCAAGCCGGGCGACGCCGCCGGGATCGCTTTGCTGCGGCGGGAAATCGCCGCCAAGACGCACGACGGCGATCATCCGCGCGTCGAAATTCTCGGCCTTCCCGGACCCTGGCAAAACGCCTCGATGGTGCTGAAACTCGAAAATACGGTTGGCTATAATCCGCTGCGCATCGACGGCTACGAGCGCGCTGTCGGTCCCGGCGACAATGCGGGCGACCCCAATCTGCGCCATTTTCCGGGCACCTTCCGGGGCTATAAATGCAAGCTCGCGGCTTTGCTCGGCCTCGAATATCTCGTGCTCGATCGTCCATTGACGGGCCTGCCCCGCCATGTTCCCCGGCCAAAGGCGATCTTGATCTATTCAAGCGACGCAATGTATGTATATCGGCTCGGCAAGGCGGCTCCGCGCGCCTATTTCGCATCCGACATCAAGGCCGTGGACAGCGAGCGGGTTCTTGACCTGCATGTTCTGCCCGAGTTCGACCGCACGCATGAAGCGCTGATCGATCAGTTCAGTCTCGCCGATCTCCGGCAGGTTCGCGACCGCGTTGCGGATGCGAGTTTCAACGCGCCCGCGACGGCGGAGCCAGCCGATGCGTCGCACGTGGAAATCGTCCAATATTCGGACAATGCAGTGACGCTCGACGTCGACGCCAAAAAGGCCGGAGTCGTCGTGCTTCATGATCTCTTCTACCCGGGTTGGGAGGTGCGGGTGGACGGCGAGCTTCAGCCGATGCTAAAGGCCAATCTCCTTTTCCGGGGCGTCGAAACGCCGGCGGGGCGCCATCGGATCGAATTCGCCTTTCATCCGCTCTCGTTCGCCAATCTGTCGGCGGCACTGGCGTCCGTCCTGAACAGGACCGATGATTAGGAGATCGCGTGACCCCTGACGGGCGAACGATGCTCAGCGGCGTGACGCGAACAATCGCAGGCGCCGCCATGTTGGCGGCGAGCGTCTGGCTGGTCGATCCTTCGGCTGCGCAATCGCCGCCCGCGCCGCAGGACAATTCGACGCTCTCGAATTCAGGCGGCGGCGCGGCGGCGCCCAATTCAACTTTGCCGCCCTTGCGCCTGCCGGCCGGCCAGGATCCAGCAAAGCCCGAAGTCCCCAAAGGGAACATTTTGCATTTGTCCGCCGTCCTCAGCGCGACGGATTCGCAGCCGCTGCATGGCGGCCTGCGGTGGCGCGTCTTCGATGAGAAGGCCGAACTCGACGGATCGCATGCGCTTGTCGCCGAATCCTTCGATGCGACCCCGGCGCTGACGCTGCGTGACGGCAGCTTCATTGTGCACGCCGCCTTTGGCCTCGCCGGGGCCACCAAGCGCGTGACGATCGACGCCAACGGCGGCAGCGAGAGGCTGGTTCTCAACGCCGGCGCCCTGCGAGTCGTCGGCATGCTCGGAGACGCGCCAATCCCTCCGGCGAAGACGCAGATCTCGATTTACGTTCCAGAGCGCAACAATTCCGAAGCGAAGCTGGTCGCCAACGGCAAATCCGGCGATACGATCGGCCTGCCTGAGGGTAATTACCACGTCGTCTCGACGCTGCTCGATCCGCAAAGCAACGGCTCGGTCAATTCGACCAACTCCGTCGTCAGCGCCGACCTTCGCGTGCAGGCCGGAAAACTCACCGACGCCACCCTCCGCCACCGCGCCGCGACGATGACCCTGAAGCTCGTCAGTGGACCCAGCGGCGAAGCGCTCGCCAATACGTCCTTCACGATCCTCACCCCCGGCGGCGACGTCATTCGCGAGATGATCGGGGCATTCCCGTCGCTGGTGCTCGCGGAGGGCGAATATGTCGCCATCGCGCGGCACGACAGCAATGTCTATCAGACCAATTTCAAGGTCGAATCGACGATCGACAGGGACGTCGAGGTGCTGGCGAAATAGAGCCGGCCGCCGCGGCTTAGGCCTCGCCGCTCAGGCCGCCTTGAGCTTCGAGATTCCATCTTGCGCCGATCTGATCGCCGCGGCCCGCTCCTCGGGGCCAATCGCGATTCCTTCGGCCCGCACGATCTCGATATCGGAGACGCCGATGAATCCGAACACGGCTTTGAGATAGGTCTCCTGATGCTCAAAACCCGCCGCGGGGCGCCTTCCGAATAAATTCCGCCCCGCGATGAAGCGATGATCACGCGCTTGCCGCCGGCGAGGCCCTGAACGCCGTTCTCCGTATAGCGGAAAGTCTTTCCGGCGATCAGCAGGCGATCGATCCAGGCCTTCAGCTGATTTGAAATGGCGAAATTATACATTGGCGCGCCGATCACCACGACGTCGGCGGCGACGAATTCGTCAAGAAGCTCGGCGCCAAGAGCGAGATCGCGCTGTACTTCGGGATCTGGCGGCGGCGCGTCCAGCTGTTGCGCAGCGAGATAGGCGCCGGACAAGGGAGGCACCGGCTCGGCGGCCAGATCGCGGTATTTGATTTCGAGATTGGGCGCGTTAAGGCGCAGTTTCGCGACGATCTCGGCCGACAATTGCCGGCTGACCGAATAAACGCCGAGAATGCTGGAATCGACGTGCAGAAGCGTCATGGACGAAATCCTTTTCGTGGTATAGATTTGTTACCAAGGCACTATGCGTGCCTGCTGCGAGCGCGCAAGGAGGCACTTTTTTGGAACAGGGTCACACGCATGTGCCCGGCGATTGCGCCAAGGTCGCGCCGATCCTGGCGCGCATTGGCGACAAGTGGAGCATTCTCGTCGTTTCGCTGCTTGGCGATGGCCCGATGCGCTTCAACGAGCTGCGCCGCCGCATCGGCGGCATCTCGCAGCGGATGCTGACCTTGACCCTGCGCGGACTGGAGCGCGACGGCTATCTGACGCGGACCGTTTTCCCTTCCGTGCCCCCGCGCGTCGATTACGAATTGACCGCGCTCGGTCATTCGCTGTTGGTCCCTGTGCGCGCGCTCGGCGCCTGGGCGGTGCAGAACGCCGGCGCCATAGAAGAAGCGCAGCGCCGCTTCGATGACGTATCCCGCGAAAACGCCCTCGGCCCGCGTCCGATTCCGGCCTCCGGCGCGAGCTTTGTCAGATGATGAGCCAACCCGCCTCCAGCGCCCTCGCCCCTTGCGCGCGAATAGTGTCGGCGGATGCAGCAGGCGTCGCCGAGGCCGCGCGCCTGCTGCGCGCGGGACGGCTAGTCGCCTTTCCCACCGAAACGGTCTACGGCCTCGGCGCGGACGCAACGTCGGAAGCAGCCGTCGCCCGCATCTATGCGGCGAAGGGCCGCCCCGCCTTCAATCCGCTGATCGCCCATGTTGCGGACATCGCGGCGGCCAAGGCGCACGGCGTTTTTTCGGCGGACGCCCTGCGGCTTGCCGAGCGTTTCTGGCCGGGGCCTTTGACGCTGGTTCTGCCGCTCGCCGCCGGCGCCACGGTTTGTGCCGGGGTACGGGCGGGGCGGTCGACGATCGCCCTTCGCACGCCCTCGCACCCGGCCGCTTTGAGCCTCATCGCCGCCGCGGGCCTGCCACTTGCGGCGCCTTCGGCCAATCTCTCTGGCCGGGTCAGCGCGGTGACGGCGGCCCATGTCGCCGAGGATCTCGCGGGCGAAATCGATCTGATCCTCGACGCCGGAGCCTGCCCGGTCGGCGTTGAATCGACGATCGTTGCCTGTCTCGACGGGCCGCCGCGACTGTTGCGTCCGGGAGGCGTTCCGACGAGGCTGATCGAAGAAACGCTCGCCGCCAGACTAGAGGGCGCGGCGGGCGCGGGGCCAATCATCGCGCCGGGCGCGCTCGCTTCGCATTACGCGCCGTGCGCAAAATTGCGGCTCGACGCGCTGAGCCTTGAGGCGGGCGAAGCCGGCCTCGACTTCGGCGGACGCTTTGCGCCTTCCAGAAACGTCCTAGATTTATCGCCGACGCGAAACCTCGAGGAGGCTGCGGCGCGGCTTTTCGCTTTTCTGCGCAAACTCGACGCGCGGGGTCCGGACCGCATCGCCGTCGCGCCGATTCCGCATGGCGGCCTTGGCGAGGCGATCAATGACCGGTTGCAGCGCGCCGCGGCGCCGCGCGGTTAAGTCAACCTGAAACGGACCAGCGACGTGCCCGATAGCCTCGTCCAACTTCTACGCTGGTACGCCGACATGGGCGTCGACATCGCACTCGATCCAACTCCACATGACCGCACGCGCCAACCCGGAGCCGCGCTGGCCCCGGCGTCTCGACACGAGCGCGACGACGCGGGAGATGAGGCGCGCCGCGCTCCGCGCGCGGTCCCGACGCAGGCAAGGCCGCCGGCCGCGGCGCTTTCCGCTCTCGCCCCCGCCGCGGCTCTGGAGCAGGAAGCGCGCGAGGCGGCTACGTCGGCGCGGACACTGGCGGAATTGCGCGATCATCTTTTGCGTTTCGAGGGCTGCGGCCTCAAAGCCACCGCGACCCAGCTCGTGTTCGGCTCGGGCGAAGCGGGCGCCGAGGTCATGTTCGTCGGCGAGGCGCCGGGCGCCGACGAGGATCGTCAGGGCGTACCTTTCGTCGGCCGCGCGGGCCAGTTGCTGGATAAGATGCTAGCCTCGATCGGGCTCGGCCGCGACAAGGTCTATATCGCCAATGTCGTGCCCTGGCGCCCGCCCGGCAACCGAACCCCGACTCCGCTGGAGACGGCGGCCTGCCTGCCCTTCACGCGGCGGCAGATCGAACTCGTCGCGCCAAAAATCCTGGTCTGTCTCGGCGCGCCGTCGGCCCAGACGCTGGTCGGCTCGAAAGAGGGCATCACCAGGCTGCGCGGCCGCTGGCTACGTTATGGCGCGGCCGATGCGACGATCAAGGCGATCGCCATGCTGCATCCGGCCTATCTTTTGCGCCAGCCGGCGCACAAGAAGCTGGCCTGGCAGGATCTGCGGCTTCTCGCAAAGGAAGTCGCGCGCCTTCACAAACCATCGCCCGAAAACTCCGCTTGAAAACGGGGCGGCTTATGGCCTTTAGATAGCGCGCGCGGACAAAGGTTCGCCTTTCCGCAGTTCGCCAAAAGCCGGGAGCAGCTCATGAGATGGGAAGATTTCCGCCGGTCCGACAACGTTGAAGACCGGCGCGGCGATCCCGGCTTCGGCGGCGGCGGCGGAACGGGCCTTGGCGTTGGCGGCGGCCATCTTGGCCTTGGCGCGGTCGTCGTGCTCGGTCTGATCGGCTGGATGCTCGGCATCAATCCCGCGGTTCTGATTGGCGGCGCCGAAATGGTGAATGGCCTGCGTTCGGGCGGCCGCACGCAGAGCGCGCCGGCGCCGTCGGCCCAGACCGGCACGCCTTCCGACCAGATGGGGCAGTTCGTCGCCGCGATTCTCGCCGAAAACGAGGACGTCTGGAGCGATATCCTGCCGGCGCAAAAGGGCGTCGCCTATGTCAAGCCGAAGCTCGTTCTCTACAGCGGCTCGACGCGATCGGGCTGCGGCGGCGCCAACGCCGCGATGGGCCCATTCTATTGCCCCAACGACCAGAAGGTCTATCTCGATACCTCGTTTTTCAATGATATGAAGCAGCGCCTCGGCGGCGGCGGCGATTTCGCCTACGCCTATGTGATCTCGCACGAGATCGGCCATCATATCCAGAACCTGCTCGGGATCCTGCCGCGCGTTCAGCAGGCGCAGCTTCAGGCCGACAGCAAGGCGCAGGCGAACGCGCTGTCCGTCCGGATAGAGTTGATGGCGGACTGTCTCGCCGGCGTCTGGGCCGCGAACGCTCAGAAAAAATACCAGATTCTCCAGCCGGGCGATGTCGAGAAGGCGATTTCGACCGCGCAGGCCATCGGCGACGATCGCCTGCAACAGGAATCGCGCGGCTATGTCGTGCCGGATTCTTTCACGCACGGCTCGGCGGCCCAGCGCGTGCAATGGCTGAACGCGGGACTGCAATCGGGCCAGGTCGACGCCTGCAACACGTTCGCGCGATAAGGCTTGCTTACCGCTCAGCCGATCCGCCGCGCATCGGTGCGCAAGGCTTTGGCCGAACTGAATAGTTGCGCCAGCGCCGCGAATGTCGCCGCAGGCTTTGCGGCGAATGTTTCGAGGCAGCGGTAGCGCGGCGCGATGAGTCCGGCGAGCGGCGCCGCGCGAGGGAAAAGCCGCTCAGCCAAGGTTTCGGGCGCAGCGCGCAGCGGCGCGGCTCCTGCGGCGCCCGCGCCATCGCCTGCCGCGCGCAAAAAATCGCCAGCTTCCTCGATGAAGCCGGCCTGCGGCGCGAAGCCAGACCGAAGCAGGAAAAGGTCGGGTCCGCGCGCCGCCTCGATCGCGCGCCGCAGCCACTCGCTCTCGGCCGGAGCCTCGATCAGACCGCAGCCGGCCTGATCGGCGATGAGGCCAAGACCGAGCCCAGAGGGTCCCGCGATGGCGACGTCGCCAAGCAAGCCCTCGACATTCGCGCGGATCAACGAACTCAGGCTTCGCACCAGCAGCTCCGCAGGGTCGATGCGTCCGGATTGACCGGAGCTTTCGCAGAAGACGATGGTTGAGAGCATGATCGGGGCCGCTGCGCGCGCTGGAGTGAGGCAAGCTTCGTGGCTGAGCTTTGGCGCCGGCCTTTCACAGTTGGAATAGGGCAATTGCGGTCTTTCGTAAAATGCGGCCATCACCGCGCTTTTTCACGAAAAATTGCCAAAAGGCGGCGGAGCCAAGGACCGCCGTCACTGTCGTTGCTTGGCGCTTTGTTGCGAGCGGCCAGCGCTTGGACGCCAGGACTGGACGGATTAATGTTCCGAAGACGCTTCCCTTTCTCCGATTTGTAGTTACTCTTTGAAAGCTGCGCACGCATCGCGAAAGCGCCGACTTGCCGTAAAATCGCGCGCGCTTCTTCGCAAAGCAGTCAATCGCGCGTTCGATGTCGTCCAGCACAAATGTTGCATGGCGGAGTTCAGCCTGACAGCGCCATTTTACAGTGGACAGCCCATGAGCCGATTGCGCGACCAACTTGAAATAACGACGGATATTCTGCTGCGCGCCTATTCGATAGGGTTATTTCCCATGGCGGAAAGCGCCGACGATCCAAATCTGTTCTGGGTCGAGCCTGAGGTTCGCGGCATCTTCCCGCTCGATCAGATCATCATTTCGAAAAGCCTCGCGAAAACCGTCCGCTCTGATGTTTTCGAAGTGCGCATCGATCATGATTTCGACGCCGTGATGGACGGCTGCGCGGCCTCTTATGGCGATCGCGAGAAGACCTGGATCAATGATCGCATCAGGCGGCTCTACCGGCAGCTGTTCGACATGGGCCGCGTGCATACGGTCGAGACCTGGCGCGACGGCGTGCTCGTCGGAGGGCTCTATGGCGTCCGCCTTGGCTCGGCCTTCTTCGGGGAAAGCATGTTCCATCGGAAGACCGATGCGTCCAAGGTGGCGCTGCTGCATCTCGCCGCCCGGCTGCGGGCGGGAGGGTTCACTTTGCTCGACGCGCAATTCGTCACGCCGCACCTCGCCTCTCTCGGCGCGATCGAGGTGCCGAAGGAAGCCTATCGGCGCGGCCTCGCGGAGGCTGTGGCGCGCCCGGCCGATTTCTGGGCCTGGCCCAAGGAGCGCGCCGTTTCGGGCGCCGAAGCGTTGGACGCGCTGCCAAAAAGGGACCGGGCCGCGGGGTCAGCCTGAGTCCCGTTCGAGCAGAGTTTTGAGCCTCGAGGCCTCGCGCTCATTGAGGCCCTGCGGTTCGCCATGAATTTCAGGAACAACCGCGACGCGGCGTCTCAAATTGAGAAGAATCGCCCCGCCCCCGAGCAGAAGAATGACGATCGGCGCACCCCAGAGGGGGAGCGTCTCGGGTTTGACGGGCGGCTTCAGCAGAATGAAATCTCCGTAACGCTGCACGAGATAAGCGCGGATCGCATCGTCGCCGTCGCCGGCTTTCAGCCGTTCGCGGACAAGAAGACGCAGATCGCGCGCAAGCTCCGCGCTGGAATCGTCGATCGACTGATTCTGACAGACCATGCAGCGCAATTGCGCCGAAAGATCGCGCGCGCGCGCCTCGAGCTTCGGGTCGGCGAGGATTTCGTCCGGCTGCACGGCCCGTGCGCTCAGGGGGCAAAGCCACAGCCCGACGAAAATGGCCGCTTCGATTGCCCGTTTCCGCAACCGGGGCATATTCATCGTCACTCCGCCGGCAGCGGGCGCACCGCCACGCCCTTGCGGGCGCGCCGGCCGACGCCGACGCGAAGACGCATGTCGCTCAAAGATAGCGCGCCGCCGAACGCCATGATAAGCGCGCCGAGCCAGATCAGAGTGACGAGCGGCTTCCAATAAATCCGGGCGTCGAGCTTTCCGTCCGGCGCGAACTCGGCGACGCTCATATAGACTTGGCCGAGGCCGAGCGTCGCAATGCCCGCTTCCGATCGGCTCGACTTGCGCGAGGGATAGGCGCGCATCGACGGTTCGATGGCGGTGACCACCACGCCGCCGGAACGGATCGTCGTGCGTGCGAAAATCTCGGAATAGTTCGGACCCTGGCGCTGCGAGACGTCGTCCAGCGTGAGTTGGTAAGGACCGATCTCGACGTTCTCACCCGGTCGCAAGGAGGTGATGCGCTCGGCGCCCCAACCCGTCGCGGCGAGGCCGAGCAGGGTGACGCCGATGCCGGCGTGAGCGAAGGCCGAACCGAAAGCCTGCCGCGGCAGCCCGAACAGCCGGGTCCTCGCGGCGCTGAAGGATGCTCCGCCGGCGAAGAGCCGCCGGCCGATGTCGGCGAAGGAGCCGAAAATCACATAGGCGGCGATGCCGCAAAGGATGACGCTGCGCGCCGGGCCGCCGCGCCAGGCGGCGAGCGCCAGCGTGATGATCAGGCCGGCGCCGGCCGCGTAAGCCAATCGCTGCGCCGCGGCCAGAAGGTCGCCGCGCTTCCAGGCGAGCGATTGGCCGATCGGCATCAGAATGAACAGCGGGATGAACAGCGGGACGAAGGTCAAGTTGAAGAAGGGCGCGCCGACCGAGATCTTTTCTCCTGTCAGAGCTTCAAGCGCCAGCGGATAGAGCGTGCCGACGAAGACCGTCGCGCAGCTTGCCGTAAGCAGCAGATTATTGACGACGAGCGCCCCTTCGCGCGAGATCGGCGCAAAAAGGCCGCCCGGCTTCAGGCCGCCCGCGCGCGCGGCGAACAGCGTCAACGAGCCGCCGATGAAAAGAACGAGAATGACGAGAATGAAGACGCCGCGCAGCGGATCGCTGGCGAAGGTGTGCACGGAGGTCAGAACGCCGGAGCGGACGAGGAAGGTGCCGATGAGCGACAGCGAGAACGCGAGAATCGAGAGAAAGATCGTCCAGATTTTCAGCGCCTCGCGCCGCTCCATGACCAGCGTGCAATGAATGAGGGCGGTGGCGGCGAGCCAGGGCATCAACGAGGCGTTCTCGACCGGGTCCCAGAACCAGAAGCCGCCCCAGCCAAGGGTGTAATAGGCCCAATAGGAGCCCATCGCGATGCCAAGCGTGAGGCAGGTCCAGGCGATCAGCGTCCACGGTCGCACGAAGCGCGCGAAGACCGCGTCGATCCGGCCCGTAATCAGCGCCGCCGCGGCGAAGGAATAGGTGATGGATAGCCCGACGTAGCCGAGATAAAGCAGCGGCGGATGGATCGCTAGGCCAGGGTCCTGCAGCAGCGGGTTGAGATCGTTCCCCTCGATCGGCGGATTGGCGACCCGCGCGAAGGGATTGGAGGTCAAGAGGATGAACAGAAGGAACGCCGCGCTGATCCAGGACTGCACGGCGAGCGTGTTCGCGCGCAGATCGGCCGGCATGTTCGACGACAGCAGTGCGACGGCGGCGGCGAAGATCGCCAGCACCAGCACCCAGAGCAGCATCGAGCCTTCGTGATTGCCCCAGACGCCGCTGATTTTATAGATGAGCGGCTTTAGCGAATGCGAGTTCTCGACGACGTTCAGAAGCGAGAAATCCGACGTCACATGCGCGTAGGTCAGCGCGAAATAGGCGTAGGCGATGAAGCCGAAGCTCGCCAGCGCGACGGAGGGCGCAATTCCCATAAGCCGCCGGTCGCCGATGGCCGCGCCCCAGATCGGCAGCACCGAATTGACGAGCGCCAGCGCCAGCGCAAGCACAAGGGCGTAATGGCCGGTTTCGACGATCATGCGGCGCTCCTGCCTCTTCCCCTGCTCTATTTCGCAGTCGCGGCCTGCGCGCCGTCCTGCGCGGAAGCTCCGGCTCCCTCGCGCCAGACGCCCTGCTTCTTCAGCGCGTCGGCGACCTCGCGCGGCATATAACGCTCGTCATGCTTAGCGAGCACGCTGTCGGCGCGAAACACATGATCGGCGCCAAGGGTCCCTTCCGCCACGATGCCCTGCCCTTCGCGGAAAAGATCCGGCAACAGGCCAACATAGGTCACCGGCACATCCTGTTTCAGGTCGGTGACGGTGAAGCGGACGCTCTCCCCGCCTTCGCGCTGGAGCGAACCCTGCTTGACGAGGCCGCCGAGGCGCAGCCTCTCTCCGGGCGGCGGCGCCTTTTGCGCCATTTCGCTCGGTCCGTAGAAGAAAACGATATTGTCGCGCAGCGCGAACAGCACGAGGCCGACGGCGAGGCCGATGACGGCGAGCCCGGACGAAATAAGGACGAGACGCCTTTGTTTGCGGGTCATCCCGGCGCTCACCCTTCGAGCCCGAGTTCGCGCGCCAGCGCCTCGATGCGCGCGCTCGCGGCGGCATCGCCGGCGAGGTTCCGCCTGGCGTCGCTCAGCGCCGATTTCGCCTTGTCCTCTTCATGCAGCACAGAATAGGCGCGCACGAGCCGCAGCCAGCCTTCGACGTCCTGTCCGTTCTGCGCCAGACGCGCGGCGAGATTGTCGACCATGCCCTTTATGGCGCTGGATCGCTCCGCGCCCGACATCGCCTCGATTTTAGCGGCGAGAGCGGGATTGGCCGCGGGGCCGGCCTGCGGTGCTGCATCGGCTGCGCCCCCTGGCGAAGGCGCGCCGGTCAGCGCGGCGAGCTGCTGGCGCACCGCCTCGGCCCATGACGCACCGGCGGGAGCGTCCTTTAAAAGGGCCGTCCAGATTTCTTTGGCGCGCGCCCCATCGCCGTCCTGCGCGGCGGCGAGGCCAAGATAGAAACGGGCGAGCGGCAACGCCGGCTCCTTCGCGTTCGCCGCCTCGAAGGCGCGCCTCGCCTGCGGCGTCACCTCGCCATTGGCGGCGGCGACAAGAGCTTCGCCAAGGCGCGCCTGCCGCTCTGGCGTATCGCCATTGAGCCGCACAGCCGCCTCAGACGCCTTGACGGCGTCGTCGTAGCGTCCGAGACGCAGATAGACCGGGGCGAGCACCTCATAGCCGCGGCCATCATTCGGATCCTGCGCCAGATGGGCTTCGATCCTGGCGATTGCCGCCATCAGATCCATGCGGGGACTGGGCGGCTCCTTGAGCCGGGCCGACAAGGGCAGATCGGGCAGACCTGGATGGCCGACGAGCGCGTACAGGCCCAGCGCCGCGACGGGAGCGAACAGGGCGGCTGCGAACGCGGCGTAGCGGGCGGCGCGGCCCGTCGCGGCGGAGGGCTGCGGGAGGAGGTCGTCCCCGGCGGCGAGGAGCCGGCGCGCCGCTTCGGCCCGCGCGGCTTCGGCGTCGGTCTTGGCGACGAGACCCTCGGCCGCGTCGCGGTCGATCGCCTCAAGCTGATCCTTGTAGAAGGCGACGTCGATGGCGCTGCGCGAGGGCCCGCGCGGCGTCCGCACGAACGGCCACAGCACGCTCAGAACCGCGACGCCCGTCAAAACGGCGAAAACGAACCATTGCATAGGCGCTTTAATAGTCAGAGCGGTCCGGCTTGCAACATCTTTCCGTTCACGCGCGCGTTTGCGGCGGCGCGTTCGGCGTCGAAGGCAGCCTGAGATCGGCGCGAAGACCGCCCATTTTGCTGGCGTCGAGGGCCAGATCGCCGCCATAGAGGGAGGCGAGGTCGGCGACGATTGCGAGGCCGAGTCCGGACCCTGGCTTGGTTTCGTCAAGCCGGCGCCCGCGCTTTAGCGCGGCCTCGCGTAGCTCCGGCGCAAGGCCGGGCCCGTCGTCTTCGATGGTCACGCGAAAAAAGGCGCGGCCGGCCCCGCTCTGGGCGATTTCGGGCGCGACGGCGATCTTGACCTCGCGCGAAGCCCATTTTCCCGCGTTGTCGACGAGATTGCCGATCATTTCCTCAAGATCCTGTCGCTCGCCGAGGAAGCGCGCCGGCTGCGGCATATCGACCGCGAAGCCGATTGCGCGCTCCGCATAGATCTTTTCAAAAGCCAGAGCCAGCGATTCTACGACAGGTCCGACATCGATCGCGCCCGCGATGGCGCGAACCCTCACCGCCGCGACGGCGCGATTGAGGTAATAGGCGACCTGATCGCGCATGAGCGCGGCCTGTTCCTGAATCTTGCCCGCAACCGGCCCTGATTCCAGCGCCGCCTCGTTGATGATGACGCTGAGCGGCGTCTTCAACGCATGCGCAAGATTGCCGACCTGCGTGCGGGCGCGCTCGACGACCGCCCGATTGGCGCCGATGAGGAGGTTCAGTTCGCCGGCAAGCGGCGCGAGATCGGGCGAAAGTTCGCCTGCGATCGATTCAGCCTCGCCGCGCCGGATGGCCGCGACGCCTTCCTGCAATTGCCTCAGCGGCGCAAGGCCATAGCGCACCTGCACCACGGACGAGGCGATCAGCGCGATGGCGAGCAAGCCGAAGGTGACGAGTAGATAGGCGTCAAAGCGCGCGATCGCCGCTTCGATCTCTTCGGTCGTCGCCGCGACCTGAACGAGGTACACGCCGTTGTCGCCGGCGTCTATGACGCGCTCGACGATGCGAAGACGCCGCCCGTCGGGGCCGATCGCATAACCCTGGCGGGCGCCGCCGACGCCAGTGGAAACGCCAAGATCGGCCAGCCGCGGCAGGCGCGCCGCGAAGAGCGAGGGCGAACTTCTGATCTGCGGCTTGCCGGAGTCGAGGCGCGTGATCTGCCAGTACCATCCGGATAGCGCCAATGCGAATTGCGGATCGCTCAATTCCTCCACATTGGTCTCGCCGTTCTCGGCGGGAGATGCGATATCGGCGACGAGGGCGCGGAGATAAACGCTGAGGCGCTCGTCGAAATTGGCCTCCGAGGCGCCTTGATAGACATGCGAGAGGACAATGCCGGCGATCAGTAGAATCGCAACGCTGAGGATCGTCGCGGACAGAAAGAGCCGCTTCGCGATCGAGATGTTGCCGCCTGCCCCGCCGCCCGAATTTTGATCCGCTGGCGCCTGCGCCGTCAACTTGAACCGCCGGGATCGGAGCGGCCGGCGAGGGCGCGATCGGGCCTCGCGTCGGGCGGCGCCAGCACATAGCCGAGGCCGCGCACGGTCTGGATGACGTCGACACCGAGCTTGCGGCGCAGCCGGCCGACGAAAACCTCGATCGTATTCGAGTCGCGATCGAAATCCTGATCGTAGAGATGTTCGACGATCTCCGCGCGCGACACCACCCGCCCCTGGTGATGCATAAGATAGGCGAGAAGCCTGTATTCGTGGGAGGTAAGCTTGACGGGCGCCTCGTCGACGGCGACCTTCCCGGCGCGCGCATCGAGGACGACGGGGCCGCACGAAAAGACGCTCGAGGCGTGGCCGGCGGCGCGGCGCATCAGCGCGCGCAGGCGGGCCAGCAGCTCCTCCATGTGAAAGGGCTTCGTCACATAATCGTCGGCGCCGGCGTCAAAGCCGCGCACCTTCTCGCCCCAACGGTCGCGCGCGGTCAGGATCAGGACCGGCATGGCGCGCCCCGCCTTGCGCCATTCGGTCAGCACCGCGACGCCCTCTTTCTTGGGAAGGCCGAGGTCGAGCACGACGGCGTCATAAGGCTCCGTATCGCCGAAAAAGCCGCCTTCCTCGCCGTCGAAAGCGCGATCGACGGCATAGCCGGCCCGCGCCAGCGCATCGGCGATCTGCCGATTCAAATCCTTGTCGTCCTCTACGACGAGCACACGCATGCCGAATTCCAAGGAGCCCACGATTTAAAAAAACCAGATCGGCCCGCTCCAGACCTGTCGTTGGGCCGCATGACCATGCGTCGAACCGACGACTATTCAGCAAAGCCGCAGCCCGAACCTTGCTATTTTGCCACCTTCGTTTCGATGATCTGTCCGGTCTTGGCGTCATAAAGGCTGCGAACAATCTTGCCGTCGCGGCGCAACAGATTGATCTCATAAACGAAAGAGTCGTCCTGCCGGCAAAGTTTTGCGCCGAGCGCCTCGGCCTGAAAGTGGGTCGCGGCCTTTTGAACGGAGCGCAACGGTTCGCTCAGCCCGTGCGCCGCGATCTTGTCGCGCGTCTCGGCTGTTGAGAAGCATTGGTTCTGTTGCGCCGGCTGCGCCGAGGCAACGACGCTAAAGCCGAGGCAACCCGCAAGAGCCAATGCGAAAATCAACAGTATCATCGAGCAACCATCGCGCCGCGGCGCTGAATGCCGCATGAATGGCGCGGCCGTCCCCTTCGCCGCCGCTCTCACGCTTTGGATCCTCGCCGTGGCGTGGGCAGTCCCCGACGGGGGCGTCCGGCCGCCGCTTTAAGAATTTATTCTGCGAAATAAATCGTCATGCGCAATAAGCTTTTTCTCGCCGTGGCCTTAGATATGGAACGATCTGGCTCCAGAGCCGAGCGTCACGGCGATGCAATCGCCGCGACGCTCCGATCCTGAATTAGTGGCTTCCGGCCCCGCTCGAGGACGACGTTGGACCTCTCGCAGGCGCTCTGCCCCGGACGCTGGCCCGTCGGGACAGCGCCATAGGATGCGGCGGACCGGCCCATTCCGGGATTCCGCAGGTTTCCCATCACCGTATCGCCGTTTTCCGAAACCGGGGCGACTGACTTCGCATCCGCCGTGGCCATTGGTCGAGGCATCATCCTCCTTGCAACGTTTCGGATTGGGCGATCAGGCGAACGCCGTAGCGGCCCCGCCGCGCCGCGCGACCTTAACGGGGAGCCGGACAAAAGGTTCGCGCCCCGCGCGAGGCGCATTTCAGAGTCGCGGCCTCTTCCATGTCGACGCCGGATATGAAAAAACCTCGCCGAACCTCGGCTCCGGGCCACGCTCGGGAAAAGGCGTAGTTGAGGCTTTCGCGCCGGCGCTCCGGCGCCGGGAGACGGCGATATGGCGACGGGCTCAAATTCGGATTTCTTTGTTTCGACGGCATGGCTCGCCGAGCATCTCGGCGCGCCCGATGTCGCCATCGTCGACGCCAGTTTCTATATGCCGGCGGAAAATCGCGACGCGCGAGCGGAATATCTTTCGGGCCACATTCCCGGCGCGGTCTTTTTCGACATCGACGCCATCGCCGATCATTCGACGAGCCTGCCGCATATGCTGCCCGCGCCGGCTGACTTCGCCGCCGCCGCCGGCGAACTCGGCATTGGCGATGGCATGCGGATCATCGTCTATGACGCTTCAGGGCTCGTCGGCGCCGCCCGGGTCTGGTGGACGCTGCGCCTTTTCGGGGCGGCGAACGTCAAGCTGCTCGAAGGCGGTCTGCAGCAATGGCGCGCCGAGGGTCGCCCCCTTGAGACCGGAGCGCCCACTCCGGCGTCACGGAGTTTCACGCCGCGCTTTGACGCCGCCGGCGTCGTCGCCACGGCCGACGTACTGCGTGCGAGCGAGGCCGGCGCGGCCGAGATCGTTGATGCGCGCAGCGCCGGCCGCTTCACTGGCGAAGTCCCCGAACCCCGCGCGGGCCTGCGCTCCGGCCACATTCCCAGCAGCCGCAATGTGCCCTGGAACAAGGTCGCGGCCGAGGGAAGACTGAAGCCCGCGGTCGAGGTCGCAGGCGCCTTCGCTGAGGCCGGCGTCGATCTAGACCGTCCGATCATTACGACCTGCGGCTCGGGCGTCACCGCGGCCATCCTGCTGCTGGCGCTCGCGAGCATCGGCAAGACCGACGTCGTGCTTTATGACGGCTCCTGGAGCGAATGGGGCGCGCGGCCCGATCTGCCCGTCGCGACCAGCAGGTCAAGCGCATAGGACGCTTAAAAGCGCGCCTCAGACCGCCGCCGCAGGTCGCCCGACAAGGTCGCCGGAAAAATGCCGAAAACTTGCCTGAAACTTGTCGGAAACTTGCGAAGCGCTGACAAATCGAGGCTGGAAAACGCCGTGGTTTCAGCAAAAGAGCTTGACGCGGCAAAAGGCTGGGCTACCATCAAAGATAAGCGCGAGACGTTTGAAACTCTAAGGGGTTTTTGACGTTTGCGACGCAAGTGGAACATCCGGCGACCGCTGGATGTGGCATCGACCGACGCAGGCACGCGCCAGCGTTTTCAGGTTCGAGCCAGCTGGCCCTGAGTGGCTTCCACATTCCCCTCCCGCTTGGGGGGCTGCTATCTTCACAGCTCGAAGCTTATGCCTGCCGCGCGTCTATGGCCGGACGGCTTACGCACGGAAGGGGATCACCCGTCTCGAGACATTTAGGAGTGGCGCAAATGTGTGACTATTCACTTGAAATGTACGCCTCCCGCCCGGCGCGGGAAGCCGAAAAGTATGTGACCACGCGCTTCCCGTCGGGAAGCATCGGCCTCGCCGCCCCCGGCGATTGCTCGACCGCCGTCTGCGTTCTCTATGACACCAAACTCAACCTCGAAGGCATTTCGAGCGACCTGCAAACGCGACTTGGCGTGCAACCGGCCGAACAGGTCGTGTTCGCCCGGCTTGAACATGGCGCTTATCGCGATGGCGTGAGATTCGGAAACGGCAAGGAGATCTCGCTCCAGCTTCTCGGCTCCGGGGTCGGAGTCACGCTCGTCGCCGCCCGTGCGGCCACGCCCGAAGCCTCGCCGCAAAAAGAGCGGGTTTTCGAACCAGCGGAATAAAGCTGAAATCCTAACTGAGCTCAGCCGACGACCCGCTCCGCATTGCCGGAGCGGGTTTCTCGTTGGCGGAAATTCCCTTCGCCCAAAAGCCTCTTTTTTTAGCACGTCCGCAGTTTTTTTAATCTTGCCGGAAGCGGAGATCAGTGCTTTTGCCTCCGCGCCCGAAATCTCCCAGCCGGATCCCGCGCCGCGCATGTCAAAATTCGCTAGTCCCCATCGGTCCATCGCCGCGCGGAGGACCCCGGCTTTTCATCATGTTTGTTGGGTTTTTGGCCCAACGATTGCTTCGACGGGAAACCTGCTGCGAAAGCGCTAAAATGGCGGCCAACACCGCCATTTTGTTTGTTGGACGTAGTGTTTTTGCGCGGCGGGTGCTAATGCCCCTCCATTCCGCGCGAGTCTCCCCAACCGCGAGGCTCCAAACGATGCGACGCAAGAAACGCCAATGAAAAAAATCGAGGCGATCATCAAGCCATTCAAACTGGATGAAGTGAAAGAAGCGCTTCACGAGGCTGGCGTCGCCGGCATCACCGTGACCGAGGCGAAAGGGTTTGGACGCCAGAAAGGCCACACGGAGCTTTATCGGGGCGCGGAATATATCGTCGATTTCCTGCCCAAGGTTAAGATCGAGGTTGTCGTCCCCGACGCGATCGTCGACGGCGCCGTCGAGGCGATCCGCAAGGCCGCCCAGACCGGCCGGATCGGCGACGGCAAGATTTTTATCTCAAATATCGAGGGCGCAATCCGCATCCGCACCGGCGAGACCGGCGCGGACGCCATTTGACGTCCGCTCGACCCTGAGATAGCAGCCCCTGCGTCGCCCCGAAAAACCGCGTCCAACCTGACGAAGAGGTTCTGAAAATGACGAAGACGGTCCATGACGTGCTCAAAGAGATCAAGGACAAGGACGTCAAATACGTCGATTTCCGATTCACGGATCCGCGCGGCAAATGGCAGCACGTCACCTTCGATATCAGCCTGATCGACGAAGAGATCTTCGAAGAAGGAACCATGTTCGACGGATCGTCGATCGCCGGCTGGAAGGCGATCAACGAATCCGACATGCTGCTGAAGCCCGATCCCTCGACCGCCTCGATCGACCCTTTCTTCGCCGCGACGACGATGGTGATCGTTTGCGATATTCTGGAGCCTGGCAGTGGCGAGCCTTACAGCCGCGATCCGCGCAGCATCGCCAAGAAGGCCGAGGCCTATCTTAAATCATCCGGCATCGGCGACGCCGTCTATTTCGGGCCCGAAGCCGAATTCTTCGTCTTCGACGACGTCCGCTTCCGCGCCGACCCCTATAATACGGGTTTCGTGATCGATTCAGCCGAACTGCCGATAAACTCCGACACGCCCTATGAAGGCGGCAATCTCGGCCACCGCATCCGCACCAAGAGCGGTTATTTCCCGGTGCCGCCGCAAGATTCAGCGCAGGACATGCGCGGCGAAATGCTGGCCGCGATGGCCGCGATGGGCGCCAAGGTCGAAAAGCATCACCATGAAGTGGCCTCTGCCCAGCATGAGCTCGGCCTCAAATTTGGGCCGCTGACGACGATGGCGGACCATCTGCAAGTCTATAAATACTGCATCCATCAGGTCGCGCAGAGCTACGGCAAGACGGCCACCTTCATGCCGAAGCCGATCTTCGGCGACAATGGCTCCGGGATGCACGTCCATCAATCGATCTGGAAGGGCGGCAAACCGCTGTTCGCCGGCGACAAATACGCCGACCTCAGCCAGGAATGCCTCTATTACATCGGCGGCATCATCCGGCACGCCCGTGCGCTGAACGCCTTCACCAATCCGTCGACCAATTCCTACAAACGCCTCGTTCCCGGCTTTGAAGCGCCGGTTCTGCTCGCCTATTCGGCGCGCAACCGCTCCGCCTCCTGCCGCATTCCGACGGCCTCCAATCCGAAGGCGAAACGCGTCGAGGTGCGCTTCCCCGACCCGATGGCGAATCCCTATCTCGCTTTCTCGGCGATGCTGCTCGCGGGGCTCGACGGCATCGTCAACAAGATCGATCCGGGACCGGCGATGGACAAGGATCTTTACGACCTGCCGCCGAAGGAGTTGAAGAAGATTCCGACCGTCTGCGGCTCGCTGCGCGAAGCGCTCGCCAATCTCGACAGGGACCGCTCCTTCCTGAAGTCCGGCGGCGTTTTCGACAATGATTTTATCGACAGCTATATCGAACTGAAATTCCAGGACGTGATTCGCTTCGAAATGACGCCTCATCCCGTCGAGTTCGACCTCTACTATTCCTATTGATTATTGTTCGTTGGTTTTGCCTGCTTAAAATCTCGGCGCCTTCAAGCGCGCAGGCGAGCGCCAAGCCGGACCGCGGACGGCGGTTTTTGAGGCCGACAAAAGCACGGGACCGAAAAAGCGTGTCAGGCCGGACCATTGCCTTGTTTAGGGTGATCGACGGCGGAGGGAAGGAAATTCCCTCTAGCTTTGGCATGGATGATGCAAGTCGGCCCCGCACCCGCGCCCTTAAAGTCGGGAATAAGGCGTTACGTCAGTAGCGTTTGAAATAACCGCGACGCTACGGCATCGCCAATGGAAGGAGGCTAGCGAAAAATGGCCAAATATAAACTAGAATACCTCTGGCTTGACGGTTACAAACCCGTCCCCAATCTTCGCGGCAAAACCCTCATCAAAGAATTCGACGAGTTTCCCGACCTGGAGCATCTTCCGCTGTGGGGTTTCGACGGCAGTTCGACCCAGCAGGCTGAGGGAAGAAGCTCAGATTGCGTTCTGAAGCCGGTCTCCGTTTTTTACGACAGCACCCGCAAGAACGGGGCTCTCGTCATGTGCGAAGTGATGATGCCGGACGGCGTCACGCCTCATCCCTCAAACGCCCGCGCCACGATTCTCGATGATTCGGGCGCCTGGTTTGGATTTGAGCAGGAATATTTCTTCTATAAAAACGGTCGCCCGCTCGGCTTCCCGGAAAGTGGCTACCCGGCCCCCCAAGGGCCGTATTATACCGGAGTCGGCTACAAGAATGTCGGCGATCTCGCCCGCCAGATCGTCGAGGAGCACCTCGACATCTGTCTTGCCGCCGGCATCAACCATGAGGGCATCAACGCCGAGGTCGCCAAAGGCCAGTGGGAGTTTCAAATCTTCGGTAAGGGCTCCAAAAAGGCCGCCGACGAGATGTGGGTCGCTCGCTACATTCTGCAGCGACTCTGCGAAAAATATGGCGTTGACATCGAATATCATTGCAAGCCGCTCGGAGATACTGACTGGAACGGCTCCGGAATGCACGCCAATTTCTCGACGGCTTACCTGCGCGAAGTCGGCGGAAAGGAATATTTCGAGCAGCTGATGGAGGCCTTCGATAAAGCCAAAGCGGAGCACATCGCGGTTTACGGTCCCGATAATCACATGCGCCTCACTGGCCTGCATGAGACCCAATCCATCGATAAGTTCAGCTATGGACTCGCAGACCGCGGCGCCTCGATCCGTATGCCGCACAGTTTCGTAAGGAACGGCTACAAGGGTTACCTCGAAGACCGTCGTCCGAACTCGCAAGGCGACCCCTACCAGATCGCCTCCATTATTTTGAAGACGATCGCCTCGGTGCCGAAGGCTGCCGATTCCGCGCCGCAACTGAAAGTGGCCAGCGCGTAACCCAAGCCGTCGCAACGCATTCTTCCGGCGAATCGAGATTGAAGGGCGGCCTTGCGGCCGCCCTTTTTGTTGATCGAGTCGCCCTTGGGCCGGGGGGCCGTCCAAACCTTCCTCCCCTGATCTATGAACCGAAAACTGTTTTCGTTCCGTTCCTTTCACGCGGCGTTCGTGGCATAAGGCCACGGCAAAACGAGGCAACGACTTAAATTCATGGCGAATCACGGCGATCTCTTCGGCGGCGCGGCGCGCAAGCAGGCCCCCACCCGGTCCGATCCGAAAAACTCCGGCGCTGCGCCCCAGCCGCCGCGCGAACCGCGCGCGACCCCGGGCGAATCAGGCTACACCGCCGCCTCCATCGAGGTTCTGGAAGGGCTAGAGCCGGTGCGCCGTCGGCCCGGCATGTATATCGGCGGCGCCGACGAGGCGGGCCTGCACCACCTCTTCGCCGAGGTCATCGACAACGCCATGGACGAGGCGGTGGCCGGGCACGCCTCCTTCATCGACGTCAGCTATGAGGCTTCAGGCTATCTTTGCGTCACCGACAATGGCCGCGGCATCCCGGTCGATCCGCATCCAAAATTTCCGAAGAAATCCGCGCTCGAAGTCATCATGACGACGCTGCACGCCGGCGGAAAGTTTGACTCCGGCGCCTATCAGACCTCCGGCGGCCTGCATGGCGTCGGCGTCTCGGTCGTCAACGCCCTTTCAGAGCATCTCGAAGTTGAAGTCGCGCGCGGCCAGATGCTTTATCGGCAAGGCTTCGCCCGCGGCGCGCCGACGGGGAAGCTCGAACAGGTCGGCAAGGCGCCGAACCGGCGCGGCACGCGCGTGCGCTTCAAACCCGACGAGCAGATATTCGGCAAGGGCGCGCATTTCAAGCCGGCCCGGCTGTTCAAGATGGCGCGCGCGAAAGCCTATCTCTTCGGTGGCGTCGAAATCCGCTGGCGCTGCGCGCCGGAATGGCTGGAGCCGAATTCCAGCGCGCCGGCCGAGGCGGTGCTGCATTTTCCGGGCGGCCTCAAGGACTATCTCGCCCAGGACATCGAGGGCAAGGATCAGGTCATCGAGCCGATCTTTTCAGGCAAGATCGAAAAGCCGGGCGGCCATGGCTCGCTCGAATGGGCGCTTTCCTGGCTCAGCGTCGACGATGGCTTCGTGCATTCCTATTGCAACACCATCCCGACGCCCGACGGCGGCACGCATGAGGCGGGGCTTCGCGCCGCCCTCCTGCGCGGCCTCAAGGATCACGCCGAGCGGATCGGCCAGGCCAAGCGCGCGGCGGCGATCAGCAGCGAGGACGTCATGGCGTCCTGCGCCGCCCTTGTCTCGGTGTTCATTCGCGAGCCTGAGTTTCAGGGCCAGAACAAGGGCCGGCTGATGACGGCCGAAGCCTCGCGCATCGTCGAATCCGTTCTGCGCGACGCCTTCGATCACTGGCTGGCGGCGGCGCCCTCGCATGCCCTGAAGCTGCTCGACTGGACTGTCGAGCGCGCCGAGGAGCGGCTCCGCCGCCGCGCCGAAAAGGACGTCGCGCGCAAGACCGCAAGCCGTAAGCTGCGGCTGCCCGGGAAGCTCGCGGATTGCTCGAACAATTCCGCGCAAGGGTCTGAGATATTTATAGTCGAAGGCGATTCGGCGGGCGGGTCGGCGAAGCAGGCGCGCGACCGCGCCAATCAGGCCATTTTGCCTTTGCGCGGCAAGATTTTGAACGTCGCCAGCGCCACGCGCGACAAGCTGGCCGCGAACCAGCAATTGAGCGACCTCATTCAGGCGCTCGGCTGCGGCGTCGGCGCCAATTACAAGGAAGACGAGCTGCGCTACGAGAAGGTCATCATCATGACCGACGCCGACGTCGATGGCGCGCATATCGCCTCGCTGCTAATCACCTTCTTCTATCGGCAGACGCCGAAGCTCATCGAGGCCGGCCACCTTTATCTCGCTGTGCCGCCGCTCTACCGGCTGACTCAAGGGGCGCGCCAGCTCTACGCCCGCGACGAAGCCCATCGCGACGAGCTGATCGCCAAGACTCTGACCGGACGCGCCAAGGTGGAGGTCAGCCGCTTCAAGGGCCTCGGCGAAATGCTTCCGGCCCAGCTCAAGGAAACCACAATGGATCCGGCCAAGCGCAATCTCCTGCGCGTCGTCGTGCTCGCGGAAGATCGCGAAGGCACCTCGGAGTCGGTCGAGCGGCTGATGGGCAACAGGCCGGAGGCGCGCTTCGCCTTCATCCAGGAGCGGGCCGCCTTCGCCAGCGCGGCGGAGCTGGTGGTCGTCTGAAGCCGGACCGTGTTCAAATCGGAAATATCGCGCGGCGAAGGTGGCCGGCGGCAAGTCGCGTTTCGAGGAGGCCACTCCTAAACGACCTGCGCGCCGGCCGACCCTACGGACCCAGGAGATGCGGCGGACCTGAGCACTCCGTAGGGTAACTTCCATTCAAGTCGCCAGATGCGCAATCAGCGCAGGGGCGCGGGTGAATTTTCTTGCAGGAACCCCTCCCGCGCCGCACCCGGCTGCTCCGGGCTCGGCCTTTGAACGTTAGCGCGCGGCGGCGGATAAATGCAATGACTTGTTGCGGCCTCCATCCGGTTTCGTTAACGCGGCGAAGACCTTTCGAGTGGACGCGGGCGAAACAGGCTTTATGGTTTCGGCGCGCCGCGCTAACGGCTTCGTTTCGCGAATCCGAGCGGCTCGAAATGCCCTCGCGCCCGGCGCGCGGTCGACTGAGGCGCCGCCGGCGCATCGACGGAGACGCGGTCGCGCCCCGCCTGTTTCGACCGGTAAAGTCCCTTGTCGGCGCGCCGCATCACATCCTCGGCGTCCTCGCCACTCTCGGCGAGGCCGGCCGAAATCGTTACCGACAACGCCTTCTTCGACGCCGCGAGCGAGAAACTCTCGATCCCGATTGCAGCCCTTATCCGATCGGCGGCCTTGACCGCGACTTCAAGGCGCGTGTCAGGCATCACGATGACGAATTCGTCGCCGCTGAGGCGGCAGAAAATATCGGAGCCGCGGATCAATTTCTTGATTCGGGCCGATAGAGCCTGCAGCAACTGATCGCCGGCCGCGTGGCCATAGACGTCGTTGACGGTCTTGAAGTGGTCGATGTCGAACATCAGCAGGGAAAGCGGGCGCCCTTGCGCCGCGCCTCATCGACGAGGCCAGCGAGGACGCCGTCGAGATAGCGGCGATTGTAGAGGCCGGTCAGCGCGTCGACCACGGCCATCTCGATCGAACTCTCGACATTCTGGCGCAGGATGTCCGCGTAACGCTTGCGGCGCATCAGCGTGCGCACGCGCGCGATGAGTTCGTTGCGTTCGATCGGGCGCACCACATAATCATTCACGCCGAGTTCGAGGCCGCGCAGCATCCTGGCGCGGTCCTCGGGCTCCGCGATCGCGAGAATGGGGATTTGCCGCGTGGCCTCGACGGCGCGGATCTGGCTGCAGAGCCGCAGCCCGTCATAGGCGGCGAGGGTGAGGCTGACGATGAAGAGATCATAGGCGCCGGCCGCTCCCTCGACCAGAGCCTCCAGCGCGTCGGGTTCGAGCTCGACCTCATGGGCGCTCTTGAGCGCGCCGACGATGGTTTCGCTCGAGGAACGGCGATCGTCGACGAGGAGTATGCGGCCGCCCGTGGCGACCTCGGCCGCCGCGGCCGCCGCGATCGATCCGTTGATCCCAAGCTGCGCCGCGTGCTGGGATCGCGTGCGCAATTCGTCGAGCGCGAGCCGCATGCGGGACAGCGAACGCACCCGCGCAAGCAACGCGATTTCGTCAATCGGCTTGGTCAGGAAGTCGTCGGCGCCGGCCTCAAGGCCAGCCAGCCTGTCGGCGGTCTGATCGAGCGCCGTCACCATGACGACCGGGATATGCGCCGTCGCCGCATCGGCCTTGAGGCGCCGGCAAACCTCAAAACCGTTCATGCCCGGCATCATGACGTCGAGCAGAACGATGTCGCAGCCGCCTTCGGCGCAGATTTTCAGGGCGTCGGGGCCATTGGTGCAGGTCACGACGTCGAAATAATCGGCGGTGAGGCGCGCTTCGAGCAATTTGACATTGGCGATGATGTCGTCGACGACGAGAACGCGCGCGGTCATGGCGCGCCCCTGCCCAGGCGCGCCTGGCCGTCCACCGCGGCGGGCGGAATTGGCGCGAAGCTCACTGCTCGTGCAGATGGATGCGGATGGTTTCGAGGAATTTGACGATCGAAATCGGTTTCGAGAGGTACGCCTCGCAGCCGCCCTGGCGGATCTTCTCTTCGTCGCCCTTCATCGCGAAGGCGGTGATGGCGATGACCGGGATATGGCGCAGCGCTTCGTCCTGTTTCAGCCATCGCGTGACCTCGAGCCCGGACACCTCGGGCAATTGAATATCCATCAGGATGAGGTCCGGCCGGTGCTCGCGCGCAAGCCCCACCGCCTCGACGCCGCTGCGGGTCTGGACCGTCCTGTAGCCGTGCGCTTCGAGGAGATCGTTGAACAGCTTCATGTTCAACTCATTGTCCTCTACGATCAGAATGGTTTTCTGCATTGGAGACCCTGTTCCGCCCATTGCGGACGGCGGACCGTCCTCGGCTGCGAGCCATCCGATCATAGGCATAAGCTTTGACGGATAGAAATTGACGAAAGGGATATCGCCAATATGCAAAGTCGAGGCAATCGGCCGTTTGCGGGCGACTCCGCCGAATCGGCGCGGGCGCTGGCGATCGAGGTTCTATCCTATCTCGCCGCCGACCCCGCCAATCTCGAACGGTTCATGCGCCTTTCCGGCCTCGACGTCGGCGATCTGCGCAGAGCCGCGGCGGAGCCCGGCTTTTTCCTCGGCGTGCTGGACTTTTTGGCCTCCAACGAAGCGTTGCTCTTGTCCTTCGCCGCCAATGCGGGGCGCGATCCGGCGGCGATCGAGCGCGCGCGGCGAATCCTCGACGGCGACGCGGGGATTTGACCTTATAATTGCCCCTTGGCCAGTTCCCGCCGGCGGCGCCCGGTTCGGGCAAAATAGGGCGCGACTGGAGAATCGACGAAGAGAGACAATTATCGAAAGGAGAAATGCGATTGCCGAAAATCCGTGCAGGCGCCACATTCACCGCGCCGAGACCATCGCCTTCACAAGACGCTGCCCGTCAGCGCCCGGCCGGACGCCACCCTGACGCGCGGCGGCGTTGAGCCGGCCGCTAAAGCTGAAATCCATCGCAAAGCCATGTCCGCACGGTTGCGCGTAGCTTCCCGTTTGAGCGCGCAAAGCCTAAAAGCCATCATTGGAGCCGGTTCATATGCAGAAAGTCCAGATAGCCAAAGAGCCAGCCATTCTGGTCGCGGTGAAAGATTCGTCTCTCCATCCCTTCATGCAAAGATACCCCTTTCTGAACGGCGACGACGCCGTCGCCCGCAAGACGGCCCTGAGCCGCGTTCGTGACGCGCGCGATGCAATCATTGTCCGGACCGCGGCTTCCGACGTCGAGATAACCCGTCTCAACGAACAGGACGTTAAATGGTGGACGGACGAGGAGGATCGCGCCAAGCGGGTTCTCAAGGCCAAAGGCTTGTCGGACGCCGAAGCGGATGTGCTGTGGAGCGAGTTTTCGTGGAAAATGAAGGCGGTGCCCCACGACGCCAAACGAATTCTGTCGATCGGCTGCGGCGGCGGCGCCGAGCTGTTTTTTCTGCGTCTGCGCGCGCCGAATGCGACGATCAAAGCGGCCGACTGGGGCAATGCGCTCAGGCCAGAGTTCAGCGACGTCGAGGGCGTCGAGTTTAGCATTCAGGATTTGACAAAAATACGGGAATTCCCGGAACGGAATTTCGATGTGATATTTTCAAATCACGTCATCGAGCATCTTTATGCGCCCGACGAGACGCTCGCCGAGATCCGCGAATTGCTCGCTCCGGGAGGCGCGTTCATTTCCGCCGTTCCCCTTGATGGCCAGGGCGACGTCGCCTTCAAGGACTCTCTTCGGAAACTCTCCGAATCGCCCGATAGTTTCGGCGCCATGGATGTGTTCATGCTGAATTTTGGCCATCCGTGGAAGACGAACTTTTCCGACCTCAATCAAACCTTGCATGGCGCAGGCTTCGGCGAAGTCGAGCTTTTCCAGCGCGAGTGGAGCGTTCTGCGCTCAATCCCCTATAATGAGGAGCAGTGGCGCAAACGCCTGGCGACGGCATTGTCGCTGCACGCCGCCCTCGTGCGTCCGGCGCAAAAAGTCGCGAAGACGCTTTTCGGCGCGCAGCCCCCGCTCATCGTGACGCGCGCTTTCGAATCGCTGGAGCGCCGGCTGTCTTTCGGATCGAACCGGATCGCCTGCGACTTGTCGATGGAAACGCTTTTCGTCGCGCGCATTACGCTCGCCGTTCCGCCTTCACCCGCCCCGAGCGCGGCGAATTGAGACTGCCGGCATTGCTTGTGAGGACGCGGCGCGCGGCCTAAGAGAGCGTTCCCGCCCCGGCAAGGGCGCCGCGGAAATTTTGCATGATCTGGCCGCTCAACCCGAAATCGAAACCCCGCCCGGCCGCCGAGCCGCCGCCCCCGGCGGCGGCGGCGCAGGCGCCTTTTCCGCGCCTCCGCCGCAACCGCAAATCGGAATGGGCCCGCGCGCTCGTGCGCGAAAACGTGCTGACCGTCGGCGATCTGATCTGGCCGATCTTCGTCTGCGAGGGCGATAATCCCCGCCAGCCGATCGCCTCCATGCCGGGCGTGCAGCGGCTCTCGATCGACGCGGCGGTCGATAGCGCGCGCGAGGCCAAGGCCCTCGGCATTCCAGCGATTGCGCTGTTTCCTTATACCGACCCGGCGCTGCGCGACGAGGCGGGCACCGAGGCGCATAATCCCGACAATCTGATCTGCCGCGCCGTCCGCGCGATCAAGGAGGCGACGCCGGGCCTTGGCCTCATCACCGATGTCGCGCTCGATCCCTACACCAGCCACGGCCATGACGGGCTTTTGCGCGGCGAGGAGATCCTCAACGACGAAACGGTCGAGGCGCTGGTCAAGCAGGCGCTGAACCAGGCGAGAGCCGGCGCCGACATGATCGCGCCCTCGGACATGATGGACGGACGCGTCCGCGCGATCCGCGAGGCATTGGACGCGGAAGGCTTCCAGTCCGTGCAGATCCTCGCCTACGCCGCCAAATACGCCTCGGCCTTTTACGGCCCGTTTCGCGACGCCGTCGGCTCCAGCAAAACGCTCGTCGGCGACAAGCGCACCTACCAGATGGATCCGGCCAATTCCAACGAGGCGCTGCGCGAGGTGGCCCAGGACATCGAGGAGGGCGCCGACATCGTGATGGTGAAGCCCGGCCTGCCCTATCTCGACATCATCTTCCGCGTGAAGCAGGCGTTCGGCCTGCCAACCTTCGCCTATCAGGTGTCCGGCGAATATGCGATGATCGAGGCCGCTGTCGCCAATGGCTGGCTCGACGGCGACAAGGCGATGATGGAGAGCCTTCTCGCCCTCAAGCGCGCCGGCGCCGACGCGGTGCTGACCTATTATGCGCCCCGCGCGGCGAAGCTGATGAAAGAATCGGCGTAAGCCCCACAGGGAATCCTTCGAGACGCAGGCTTCGCCTGCTCCTCAGGATGGGGCGGGCAGGTTTGAGACGCGCTCTTGAACAGCCCGATAGTCCGCCCGAGTCCAGCCTTCTTTTTTGATTTTTTCAACGCGTGTGGATAGCGGGACCCCGGCCGCCCGGTCCATCCTTTTGTTCCCACGCGCCGACCCGGCGTGCCAAAAGAAGGGTCCCGCATCGACTGATTCGGCGCCACGCTTCGAGACCGCCTTCATGCCAACAATCGAGAAATTCCTCCAAAGCGCCTCCGACGACAGGACGCCCGCCTTCCGCCTCGCACCGCACAATATCGAGGCGGAGCAGGCTCTCCTTGGCGCGATCCTGGTCAATAATGACGCCTTCGACCGCGTCTCGGATTTCCTGCGCGCGGAGCATTTCTCCGAGGACGTCCACAGGCGCGTCTTCGACGTCGCGGCGCAATTGATTCGCGCCGGAAAACTCGCCTCGCCGATCACGCTCAAAACCTTCCTTGGCGACCATGACCTAGGCGGCCTCACCGTGCCGCAATATCTCGCCCGCCTCGCCGCCGAGGCGACCACCGTCATCAACGCCGAGGATTACGGCCGCACCATCCACGATCTCGCCATCCGCCGCGATCTCATCCTGATCGGCGAGGATATCGTCAATTCGGCCTATGACGCCCCCGTCGACGCGACGCCGCGTGGGCAGATCGAAGAGGCCGAGCGCAAACTCTACGCCGTCGCCGAGACGGGCCGCTACGAGGGCGGCTTCCAGCGCTTCTCTGACGCGCTGACCATTGCCGTGGACATGGCGGCCAAGGCATTCCAGCGCGACGGACGCCTCTCCGGCATCGCCACCGGCCTCACCGATCTCGACCGCTATATGGGCGGCCTGCAGGCCTCCGATCTCGTCATCGTGGCCGGCCGCCCTGGCATGGGCAAGACAGCGCTCGCGACCAATATCGCCTTCAATATCGCGAAAGCCTATGAGTTCAGCGTCCGTCCCGACGGTTCGCATGAGACGACCAACGGCGGCGTCGTCGGCTTCTTCTCGCTCGAAATGTCGGCCGAGCAGCTCGCCACCCGCGTCATCGCCGAACAGGCTGGCGTGCCCTCCTACAAGATCCGGCGCGGCGACATTTCGGAGGCTGAATTCCACCGCATCGCCGACGCGGCGCGGCTGATGCAGTCAATCCCCTTCTACATCGACCAGACCGGCGGCCTCTCGATCGCGCAATTGACCGCCCGCGCGCGCCGCCTCAAGCGCCAGCGCGGACTCGACGTGCTGGTCATCGACTATCTGCAATTGCTCGGCGGCTCGAAAATGAGCCGCAGCGACGGGCGCGTGCAGGAAGTGACCGAGATCACTACCGGCCTCAAGGCGCTGGCCAAGGAAATGAACGTGCCGGTGATCGCCCTCTCGCAATTGTCGCGGCAGGTCGAGAGCCGCGACGACAAGCGCCCGCAATTATCGGATCTGCGCGAATCCGGCTCGATCGAGCAAGACGCCGACGTCGTGATGTTCGTTTTCCGCGAGGAATATTATCTCAAAAACAAGCAGCCGCGCGAGGGCACCGAGGAGTTCATCGCCTGGCAGACCGACATGGAACGCTTCCACGGCCGCGCCGAGGTCATCATCGGCAAGCAGCGCCATGGGCCGACCGGAACCGTCGAGCTCGCTTTCGAAGCCGAAATGACCCGCTTCTCCAACCTCGCGCGGGAAGACGCCCTGCCGGATCAGATGTGATGGCGAAAGCGCGCCTGTCTTTCGCCTGCCAGAACTGCGGCGCGCTGACCCAGCGCTGGCAGGGCCGCTGCGAGGCCTGCGGCGAATGGAACACCATCGTCGAGGAGAGCGCCGCCGCCGGCATCGGCGCGCAGGCGGCCGTCGGGGCGCGCAAGGGCCGCGTATTCCATCTTTCGAAGCTGATCGAGCCGGAAAGCCCCGCGCCCCCGCGCATCAAGGCCGGCATCGGCGAACTCGACCGCGTCAGCGGCGGCGGCTTCGTCTCGGGCTCGGTGCTTCTGCTCGGCGGCGAGCCCGGCATCGGCAAATCGACCCTGCTCATTCAGGGCTGCGCCGCGCTCGCCGCGTCCGGCCGGCGCGTCGTCTATATCTCGGGCGAGGAGGCGGTCGATCAGCTGCGGCTCAGGGCGCAGCGGCTCGGCCTTGGCGACAGCCCCGTCGAACTCGCCGCCGAGACCAGCGTCGAGGACATCGTCGCGACGCTCTCGGCCGGCCCGCGCCCGGCCCTCGTCGTGATCGATTCCATCCAGACGATGTGGACGAGCCTCATCGAATCGGCGCCTGGAACGGTGAGCCAGGTGCGCGGCGCGGCGCAGGCGCTGATCCGTTTCGCGAAGACCAGCGGCGCGGCGGTGATCCTCGTCGGCCATGTGACGAAAGACGGTCAGATCGCAGGTCCCCGCGTGGTCGAGCATATGGTCGACGCCGTGCTCTCCTTCGAGGGCGAAGGCGGCCGCGATCTCCGCCTGCTGCGCGCCGTCAAGAACCGCTTTGGCGCGACCGACGAAATTGGCGTCTTCGAAATGACCGGGCGCGGCCTCGCCGAGGTCGAGAATCCGTCCGCGCTGTTCCTCTCCGCGCGCGATCTGGCAGCGCCCGGCGCGGCCGTATTCGCCGGCATGGAGGGCTCGCGCCCGCTCCTCGTCGAGTTTCAGGCCCTTGTCGCGCCAAGCTCGCTCGGCACGCCGCGCCGCGCCGTCGTCGGCTGGGACGCCGCGCGCCTTTCCATGATCGTCGCCGTGCTCGAGACCCATGCCGGCCTCAAGCTTGGCCAGCACGACATTTATCTCACGGTCGCCGGCGGCCTCCGGGTCGGCGAGCCCGCCGCCGATCTCGCCGCCGCCGCGGCGCTCATTTCATCGCTGAGCAACATCGCGCTTGGCGCGGACTGCGTGTTCTTCGGCGAGATCGGCCTCTCCGGCGCGATCCGGCCGGTCTCGCATGGCCTCGCGCGATTGAAGGAGGCGGCGAAGCTCGGCTTTCGCCGGGCGATCATCCCGCGAGGACCTTCCGAGCGGGGCGCCGCAAAGGAGATCGCCGCGCCGAAAGATCTCGTCCTGCGCCATTGCGGGCACATTTCCGATCTGGTCGCGGAAATCGGCGCCGGGCGCAAGCCGCGCGGCGCGGACGCGCGTGCGGATGACTGAATCCTGCCGCGCCGCTATAAGAAAGCGCGCCACGGCCGCCGCGATCATCGGGAATCGCCTGTTTCGCCTCTGGATTTCGCGGCCGGTTTAGGCGATAGCTGCGGCGCTTTCCGGGGGCGGCGAACATCGGAGCGCGGGATTCGGCGCGAAAGGCCAGACATAATGCCATCCTATCTTGATCTCGGCTTGATCCTCGTGATGCTGATTTCCGCCTTTCTCGCCATGCTGCGGGGCTTTACCCGCGAAGTGCTCGCCATAGCATCATGGGGCGGCGCCGCAGTCGCCGCGATCTACCTCTACCCTCTCGTGCTGCCCTATGTGAAAGAATACCTGCACATCGAAAAGGATGTCGTCGCGCTCGCGATCTCCGCCGCCGCCGTCTTCTTCGCGACCCTGCTCGTCGTTTCGCTGATCACGATCAAACTCTCCGACGCCATTCTCAATTCCAAGGTGGGCGCGCTTGACCGCTCGCTCGGCTTCGTCTTTGGCGCGGCGCGCGGACTGTTCCTCTGCGTCATCGCCTTTATCTTTTTCAACTGGCTGGTGCCGGAGAAGACGCAGCCGCAGTGGGTCAAGGCGGCCCGCATGCGGCCCCTTTTGCAGGCGACCGGCGATCAGCTCATGGCGATGCTGCCGAACGATCCCGAAGGAATTCTCGCCAAGCTGAAACAGCCCAAAGCCGCGGCCCCCAGCGAGGAGGCCGCGCCCGACAGCGACGTCGAGCCGAAAACGGCGCCGCTCGCGCCCGCCGATAAGCCCGCCGACGGCAAGAAGACCTGAAAGTCGCCCGGCGCCGGAAACCGCGCGTTCAGCTAGAAACAAAAGTAATGCTGTGGGTGCGACAATAGATTGTCGCGCGCGGGGTCGACAAATCGCGCAAGTTGCACTATGTAGAATTTATGTCGCCGGCGCCGCTTTTTCATCAGAGGCGCCGCTGACGTAAGGTTCCGCTCCGGAACGCTTTGAGACGCAGCGCGGCCGGACCGGGACAATCGCAGGAGACGGTTATGGATGCCGCGGGCCAATCCGATCCGGACCAATCGGAAGTTTGGACGGATCTCGACCTGGACGCCGATCGCCTGCGCGAAGAATGCGGCGTGTTCGGCATTTTCGGCCATCCCGACGCCGCCGCTATCACCGCGCTCGGGCTTCACGCCCTCCAGCATCGCGGCCAGGAAGCCGCCGGCATCGTCTCCTTCGACGGGCGGCGCTTCAATTCAGAGCGCCGCCTCGGCCTCGTCGGCGATCATTTCTCCAAAGCCTCGACGATCGAGCGACTGCCGGGCGAGTCCGCGATCGGCCATGTCCGCTATTCGACCACCGGCGAGACCATTCTGCGCAATGTCCAGCCACTCTTCGCCGAACTGAATTCCGGCGGCTTCGCCGTCGCCCACAACGGCAATCTCACAAACGGCCTGACCCTGCGCCGCGATCTCGTCCACGAGCGGCGCGATCTATCAGTCGACCTCCGATACCGAAGTCATCCTGCATCTGTGGCGCGCAGCCGCCGCCCGCGCATCGTCGAGCGCTTCATCGAGGCCCTGCGCGCAGATCGAAGGCGCCTACGCTCTCGTCGCCCTCTCCAACAACAAGCTGATCGGCGCCCGCGATCCGCTCGGCATCCGCCCGCTGGTGATCGGCGAACTCGACGGCCATTATATCCTCGCCTCGGAGACCTGCGCGCTCGACATCATCGGCGCGCGCTTCGTCCGCGACGTCGAAAACGGCGAAATCGTCGTCATTTCGAAAGAGGGCGTCGAGAGCCTGCGGCCCTTCCCGCCGCGCCCGATGCGGCCCTGCATCTTCGAATATATCTATTTCGCGCGGCCCGACTCCATCGTGCACGGCCGCCCCGTCTATGATGTGCGCAAGGCCATGGGCGCCGAGCTCGCGCGGGAAGCCGGCGTCGAAGCCGACGTCGTCGTGCCGGTCCCCGATTCCGGCGTGCCCGCCGCGATCGGCTATGCGCAGGCTTCGGGCATTCCGTTCGAACTCGGCATCATCCGCAACCATTACGTCGGGCGCACCTTCATCCAGCCGACCCAGTCCGTGCGCGAATTGGGCGTGCGACTGAAGCACAGCGCCAACCGCGCCGTCGTCGCGGGCAAGCGCATCATCCTCATCGACGATTCCATCGTGCGCGGCACGACCTCCGTCAAGATCGTGCAGATGATGCGCGAGGCCGGCGCGCGCGAAGTGCATTTCCGCATTTCCTCGCCGCCGATCACCCATCCCGATTATTACGGCATCGACACGCCGGAGCGCGAAAAGCTGCTCGCCGCGACCCATACGCTCGACGAGATGCGCGACTATATCGGCTGCGATTCGCTGGCCTTCCTCTCGGTCGACGGCATTTATCGCGCCATGGGCGAAAACGGGCGCGACCCGGTGCGGCCGCAATTCACCGACCATTGCTTCACCGGCGACTATCCGACCCACCTCACCGATCTCACCGGCGAAACCAAAAGCGCAGCTCTCGCTGCTCGCTGAAGCCAGTTAGATCCCTTTGCTGTAATCCCGGCGCTGCGTCGCATCCCGCAATTCGGCGGCGAAGTCGAGCGCCGCCTTACACAGTGAACATCGACCGGGTCGCGGGAATAGCCGACACCGCGCCATGGGGATCGACGATTTCCATGAGCGGCTGCTTGCGACGGCGTCAGACGATCCTCGCTTGATCCGCGGACAAGATTGATCACTGCGATTTCCGATTTCGCCGAACCGCTTTAACTTCGCAGCCTTCTCGCGCACCGGGCACAAGACCCATCATGCCAGCTACCCTTCACGGCCGCGTCGCTCTCGTCACGGGCGCCTCGCGCGGCATCGGCCGCGCCGTGGCTCTCGAACTTGCGCGGGCAGGCGCGCACATCATCGCCCTCGCCCGCACGCAGGGCGCCCTTGAGGATCTCGATGACGCGATCCGCGCGGAAGGCGGCGAGGCGGCGACCGTCACGCCTTGCGACGTCAAGGATTTCGACGCGCTCGACCGGCTCGGCGCGGCGATCTTCGCGCGCTGGGGCAAGCTCGACATTCTGGTCGGCAACGCTGGCGCGCTGGGGCCTGTCACGCCGCTTGGCCATGTCGAGCCGCGCCAATGGGACGACACATTCGCGGTCAACGTAACCGCCAACTGGCGGCTCATCCGTTCGCTCGATCCGCTGCTGCGCGCTTCCGACGCGGGCCGCGCTGTGTTCCTCACGGCGGGCGTCGCCCACGCTGCTATCATCCCGCCATATTGGGGACCCTACGCCGCTTCGAAAGCCGCGCTCGAAGCGCTGGTGCGCACCTATGCGGCGGAGACGCGAAACATCACCCCGGTCCGGGTGATGGCCGTCAATCCGGGGCAGATCCGCACAAAGATGCGGGCGCAGGCCATGCCAGGCGAAAATCCTATGATTTTGAGAACGCCAGAAGAGCTCGCGCCCAAAATCGCCGCCATCTGCTCGCCCGAATGGACCGAGACCGGCAAGCTTTATGACTTTCCACAAGACCGCGTGTTACGATTTTCTGAGCCAAACTGAGACGGATCGCGCGGGATCGCCAGCGAGCCCGACGTCCGTGAATCCGCGGCGCGTTGCCGCGCAATTGCAAAGGCGCCCCAAATGGAATTTCGCTCGATCCTCGGCGCTTGCTTCGCCTTTTCCATTCTGGCTGGGGCAACCGCCGCCGAAGACCATGCGCCGACATGGACCGCGAGTTTCACGACGCGCGTCGAAGCTCTCGCCTTGCTCCAGACCCTCAGCGCCGAGCTGGCCGTCAATGACAGCGCGACCCTGACGCTCGATCATTGGTGCGAAGAGCACCGGCTCGCCTCGCCGGCGAAGATCGTCGCCGAAAAGGTCGCGGGAGCGGACCAGCCGCCGACGCCGGAGACGCGCAAGCTGCTCAACATCGACGAAGCCGAACCGGTCCGCTATCGCAGGGTGCGGCTTGCCTGCGGCCAACATATTCTGTCGGAAGCGGACAATTGGTACGTGCCCGCCCGCCTGACGCCAGAGATAAATGGCGCGCTGGAGACCACAAACGTCGCCTTTGGGCGGGCCGTGCAGCCGCTGCATTTCCAGCGTCACACGCTGGAGGCGACGCTGATATGGTCGCCGCTTCCGGCAGGCTGGGAAATGGGCGCGGCGGCGCCACAAGCGGACAGCAAACCTCTCGAGATTCCACACATCGTGCTCGAGCATCGCGCCGTCCTTACCCTGCCCGACGGCACGCCATTCAGCGAAGTGGTCGAGCGCTACACGAGTGAAGTACTCGCCTTCCCGCCGCCGACCGAACCGTGACGCGAGCCGGGGAAAGTTTTCAACCCGAACTCCAAGCCTCAGAGATCTATCGCGACCACGGTCGTCATCAACCTTCTCGGCTCGGCGCTGAAGCCGACCGAAAACTGAAATTCGCCGGGCTCGAAACAGGGTTTCAGATCGGCGCCCGGAAAGCCCAACTCGGCGCCGGGAAGCGCGAAATCGACGACGTCCGTCTCGCCAGGCCGCAGCGCGATCTTCTTAAATCGCTTCAGTTCAAGCACCGGCCGCGCGATCGACGCGACGAGATCGCGCGCAAACAGAAAGACGGTCGCCTCGCCGTCCATCGGTCCTTCATTGGCGACGTCGACGCTGAACCGGATCATATCGGCGAAACTGAAATCCCGCTGCAGGGCGCGAAAATTCGACAGCGCGAAGCGGCTATAGGACAGACCATGTCCGAACCAGAACTGCGGCTCGACCGAAATATCGAGATATTTGCTGGTGTAGGGGTCGGCGGGGTCGAACGGCCGCCCCGTCGGCCGAACGGCATAAAAGATCGGAATCTGGCCGACCGCGCGCGGCCAGGTGACCGGCAGCCGTCCGATCGGATTGAAGCGGCCGGTCAGAACATCGGCGATGGCGCTCCCCGCCTCGGCGCCGAGGAACCATGTCGCGACCACCGCCGCGGCGCCTTCGAAGAGCCAGGGCAGCGTGAGCGGACGTCCACTGGACAGAACCGCGACGACGGGCTTGCCAAGGCCGAGCGCGGCCATTGCGAGGGCCTTCTGGCGGCCGGGCAGCCCAAGATCGGCGCGCGAGGCCGCCTCCCCGCTCATCGCGGCGGCTTCGCCGAGGCAAAGCAGGATGAGATCGACGCCGCAGGCGATTGCGAGCGCGGCCGGAATTTCTGAGTCGTCCTCGCCGTCGATGCCGACGCCCTCGGCGAAAAGGATTTCCGCCTGCGGCAACGCGCGCTGCAAACCGTCGAGGATGGAGACGCTATCCTCGCGGTCGGCCCCCATCGCCCATGGCCCCTGCATCTCACGTTTGGCGGCGGCGAGGGGACCGATGACGGCAATCTTGCGCAAATTCGCCGACAACGGCAGCGCGCCGTCGTTTGTGAGCACCACAATGGAGCGTCGCGCCGCGACGCGGGCGAGTTCGCGGGCCGCTGTGGCGGATTCGCCGCCGCCCATGCGGCGAAAGGCGTCGTCGAAGAGGCCGAGCCGCTGCTTCAGCGTCAGCACGCGGCGAACGCTGGCGTTGACGTCGGCGATTGATACGCGCCCCTCGGCGAGCGCCTGCGGCAGCCCCTGGCGAAAGGCGCCGCCCATCATGTCGATATCGACGCCGGCTTTCAGCGCCAGCGCGGCGGCTTCGCAAAGATCGGCGGCGACGCCATGGCGCAGCAGTTCGACGATCGAATTGTAATCGCTGACGACAACGCCGTCGAAGTCCTGTTCGCCGCGCAGCCAGCCGCAAAGTAGCGCCCGGTGCGCGGTCATGGGCACGCCGGCGAGGTCCATGAAGGCCGGCATAATCGCGGCGCAGCCGGCTTTGAGCGCCGCCTCGAAGGGCGGCAGATAGACCTCGCGCAGCGTTCGCTCGGAAACGTCGGCGGAGGCGTAGTCGCGCCCGGCCAGAGCCGCGCCATAGGCGCAAAGATGCTTGGCCGTGGCGGCGACGGCGTCGCCAAGTGTGAGATCGTCGCCCTGGAAGCCCTGCACCTTGGCCCGCGCGAATTCGGCCGTGACATAAGGGTCCTCGCCCGCGCCCTCGGCGATGCGGCCCCAGCGCGGATCGCGCGCGACGTCGAGCATCGGCGCGAAAACCATCGAAACTCCGTCGTGCGCGGCTTCCGCGGCCGCCGCCCGGGCCGTCGCCGCCCAAAGCTGCGGATCGAAGGCGGAGGCTTCGCCAAGCGGAATTGGAAATATGGTCCTGTGCCCATGCAGCACATCGAGGCCGATCAACAGAGGAATGCCAAGGCAACTCTCCGCGGCCGTCCTCTGGATCGCGCGCACCGCCTCAGCGCCCCAAAGGTTCAAAAGCGAGCCGACGCGCCCAGCGCGGACGTCGGCGCTGACGTCAGCGCAAACGGACGGCCCAGTCACCGCATAGCCGCCGGAGGCCATGGTGAGCTGGCCGATCTTCTCCTCCAGCGTCATGGCTGCGATGAGCCCGGCGATCCTATCCATCGGCCGCTCCCTTGCGCGCGATATGTTGACCGGCCCCGGACGCGCCGGGGCTGGCGCAAATGGAAGCCCTGACCATGTTAGGCGTTCAAATGTCCGCCGACAAATCGGCGCCGTGCTTGAGCTTCGCCCGCGCCGCAACGGCGGACACCCGCGGAGAGTTTCGCCCGAATCAAGATGATCGAGATCGACCCCGCCCGCGCCGCGTTTCCCGCATCACAATGTTTTCCGCGGATAATTCGCCAAAGCCATGCCTGCTTTTACGATTGGATCATGCGTTAAGTGGCGAAATGGAGCGTGATTGAGATTAAAAGGGGAACTTCCGCGCCGCTTGCGAGCGAAGCTTTGGGCCGATGATGGACCAGGACAATAAACAGGCCGCAACCGACCCACGTCAGGACGGCTTTGCGGCTCAACTCGTGATGATGATCCGCGCCCTCATCGCCTCGCCGGAGCGCCACCAGTTCTTTTTGCTCGCCTTCGCCATATGCACCGTGGTCGCGGCGACCGCCTTCGGCCAGATTCGGCTCAACGCGTGGAACCAGCCGTTTTACAACTCGCTTGCGCATAAGGATCGCGCCGAATTCCTGCACCAGCTCTGGGTCTTCACCCTGATCGCCAGCGGCCTCCTCATTTTGAACGTCGCACAGACCTGGCTCAACCAAATGACCCGGGTCAAGCTGCGCGGGCGGTTGACGGGCGATCTGATTGATCTCTGGCTCGGGCCGACGCGCGCGTTCCGCCTCGCCAACGCAGGCGAGATCGGGGTAAATCCCGACCAGCGCATTCACGAGGATGTGCGCCACCTTGTCGATCTGACGACCGATCTCGGCATCGGCCTTTTGCAGGCGACGCTTCTACTCGCCTGTTTCATCGGCGTTCTCTGGATGCTGTCCCAGGGCATGACGTTCTCGCTCTTTGGCCGGCGCTTCTCGGCGCCAGGCTATATGGTCTGGACCGCGCTGGTCTACGCCGGCGGCGCGTCCTGGATGAGCTGGCGCGTCGGCCACCCGCTGATCGGCCTCAACGCCGAACGCTACGCGCGCGAAGCTGACCTGCGTTCGGCTCTCGTGCGCGCCAACAACGGCACCGACGCCATCGCCTTCTACGGCGGCGAGGCGGACGAAAGGCAGCGTCTGCGCCAGGAGCTCGAGCCGGTGCTCGCCGTCATGCGTCGCCTCGTCACCGGCCTTACGCGGCTGACCTGGGTCACGGCCGGCTATGGCTGGTTCGCGATCGTCGCGCCGATCGTCGTCGCCGCGCCCGGATTTTTCAGCGGCGATTTGTCGTTCGGCGAATTGATGATGGTGGTCGGCGCCTTCAATCAGGTGCAGCAGGCGCTGCGCTGGTTCGTCGACAATTTCAGCACCATCGCCGACTGGCGCGCGACGCTGCTGCGGGTTGCGACCTTCCGCCGCGCGCTGCTCGACATCGACAATCTCGGCGACGGCGCGCGCCGCATCGAACTCATCGCCGCGCCGGACGAGCGACTGGAGTTCGACGATCTCGCCGTCGCGTCGCCCGCCGCCTGCACGAGGCTCAGCGAGCGCCATGTGACGATCCTGCCAGGCGAGCGCGTTTTGATCATCGCCCGTCGCGGAGCGGGGAGGACCAATTTCTTCAGCGCTGTCGCCGGGCTCTGGCCCTGGGGGTCGGGCCGCATCGCGCGGCCGGCGGGCCAAACCATGATGTTCATGTCGCAGAGTCCCTATCTGCCGGCGGGAAGCCTGCGCGCGGCGCTCGCCTATCCCTCGGCCGTCGCGGCCTTCCCGGACGAAGCCTTCGCCAGGTCGCTGGAGCGCATGGGATTGTCCCATCTCGAGCCGGAGCTTGACCGCGGCCCGCGCTGGGGCCGCGAACTCAGCGGTGATGAGCTGCAGAAGCTCGCCTTCGCGCGGCTGCTGCTGCACAGGCCGCGCTGGGTCCTGATCAATGGACCCCTCGACTCGCTCGACGAGGAAAACCGTGCGCTCGCGCTCGACATTTTCTCCCTGGAGCTGGCCGATGCGGCCATCCTCAATCTCGGCCGGACGGATGTGCAGAGGGGATTCTTCACGCGCGTCCTGCACCTCATCGATGACCCCACCGGGGAACGGCTCGCCGTCCTCCCGAGTCCGCTGGAGGAGCCGCCCGTCAAAGCGGCGTCGGACGCAGATTTGTTCAGCTAGGGCGCGTCAATAGTAGTGGCGATGATAATAGTGATGGTGGTGGTGATGATAATAAGGCCTGCCGACTACGCCTCTCACGCCACCGACGACGCCGCCAGTGACGCCGCCGACCACGCCGCCAACCGCGGCGCCGACCGGACCGGCGACATGCCCGCCCTCGGCCGCGCCATGCTGGGCGCCGCCGACGACGCCCTGCGCCTGCACTGTGCAAGGCATTGAAAGAAGGGCGAGAACGCCAGCGAGGCCGAGGCCTCTTGTTAATCGGATGATCATTGGCAACCTCCATGAGACGAACGAATTGAAGCCCGCAGGAACGCGATAGAACCACTCTCGGGCGTCGACCAACTCGGGGAGGCGATCAAAGGTTGCTATTTTAACCGACCTGTTTTGGCGATCTTTGTGATTCACGCGACAAACGCCAAAAACCTCAAGCTACGCCGTCAGCATGCTCCCTCATAGCGCGCGCCGCGCGCCAGCGCTTGGCCACTTTTTCTTGGAGCCGGCGCGGCGAACCTCGCACACTTGAGCACCCCGCCTGTCATCAATTAGTAATATTCCCCAAAGCGTAAGCTAGTCACCCCTAGGTTACCCGCTTGTGTGCGGCCAATTCGTTATCCGTAGGCAAATGTTCGACGACGACGCGTCCCGAAGCATATGATATTCGCTCAGGTCAAGGCGAGGGGAGAGCTTTTATCTTAAAGCGTCAATGCTTGACCCTGATCAAAACCGAGGGCAAATTCGAAGACTAGTCTTGCGCGCGGCGGCGCGCCTTGACCTCCCGCGCAAGGCGACAGCCTGAAATGGAGCCAAGCCATGCCACTTTTGCCAAGCCTCAGGACCAGAAGCCAAAGCCTCGCCGATCCCTTCGCGGCGATCAGGCGCGATCTCGACTCGTTCTTCTCCGATTATGGTCGGGATTTCCCGGCGCTCGCCGAAGTCGGCGCGCGCATCCCCGCGCTGAACATCGCCGAGACGCCGGACGCGGTCGAGATCACCACCGAACTCCCGGGCGTCGATGAGAAAGACATCAACGTCAGCCTCGACGGCAACCGCCTCGTCATCTCCGGCGAGAAGAAGCTCGAGAGCGACCGCAACGACAAGGAATGGCGCGTCGTCGAGCGCAGCTACGGCGCGTTCCATCGCGCCATCGCCCTGCCCTTCGAGCCGAAGGAAAGCGCGGTCGCGGCGCATTTCGATAAGGGCGTGCTGCACGTCAAGGTCAGCAAGCCGTCCGAATCCGCCAAAGAGAAAAAATCGATCGAGATCAAGGCCGGCCCGCCGGCGGCTTCTGCTCCCGGCGAGGCCTCAAAGGCGGCCTGATTCTCTCTGCGCTCCCGCGGCGGAGGCGGTTTCGAGGATGCGAAATCCGCTCGACTCAGCCGGATTTCGCGAACGCACTAAAATGCTGCGCAACAATGCTGCGCAGCATTCCCGCGCAGCGATCCTGCGCGGGCGACGCAGACATCGAACCGCACGCAAACCCTCGAATAATACGTGGGTAAAGTCGCCGTCGCGCTTGCTCTGCCCGCGGCGCCGGCCTTTACTTCCGCCCAGCGGTTGTGGGGAAAGCGCCCGCCTCGCCGTCAGCGAACGGGCCGCGGCGAGGAGAAAATCTTCATTGACGAGGCCCCAGCCTCAGCGCCTCTCGGATGATGCGCTGCTCGATCTCGTGCAGCGGCGGACCTTCGCCTTCTTCTGGGAAGGCGCCCACCCGGTCAGCTTTCTCGCTCGCGACCGCACCGGCCTTGACGCCGACCCGCAAGACGATCTCGTCTCCGTCGGCGGCTGCGGCTTCGGCGTCATGGCCATCATCGTCGCCGTCGCGCGCGGATGGATCGGACGCGCCGCGGCGGTCGAAAGGCTGACCGCCATGCTCGCTTTCCTCGAACGCACGCCCGCCTATCACGGCCTCTTTCCGCATTTCCTCGATGGGCGCACCGGCGCGACCATTCCCTTCGGCCGCAAGGATGACGGCGGCGACATCGTCGAGACCGCCTTCCTGTTTCAGGGCCTGCTCTGCGCGCGCCAATTCTTCGATGCAGACGCCCCCGGCGAAAAGCGCCTGCGTGACCGCGTCACCTGGCTGTGGAGCGAAGTTGAATGGAGCTGGCACACGCAGGGCGGCCGCAAGGTCCTGACCTGGCACTGGAGCCCGAACAACGGCTTCGCCCTCGACCATGAGGTGCGCGGCTGGAACGAGTGCCTCATCGCCTATGTGCTGGCGGCCGCCGCGCCGCGCTATTGCATCGACCCCGCCGCCTATCATGGCGGCTTCGCGCAGAGCCGCACTTTCATCAATCGCCGCAGCTTCTATGATCTCGAATTGCCGCTCGGACCCGATTTCGGCGGGCCGCTGTTCTTCGCGCATTATTCCTTCTGCGGCCTCGATCCGCGCGGCCTTGTCGACGACTACGCCGATTATTGGCGCCAGAACGTGCAGCACGTCTTGATCAACTATGAACATTGCGCGCGCAACCCGCATGGCCACAAGGGCTATGGCCCGTCCTGCTGGGGCCTCTCCGCGAGCGACGATCCCGCCGGCTACCGGACGCATGCGCCCGACCACGACAATGGCGTCATCTCGCCGACCGCCGCCCTGTCGAGTTTTCCTTACGCGCCGGAGCAGGCCATGCGCGCGCTGCGCCATTTCCACGATGATCTCGGCGAGCGCATCTGGGGCCGCTTCGGCTTCGTCGACGCGTTCAGCGAAGGGCACGGCTGGCGCGCCGAGAGCTATCTCGCGATCGACCAGGGACCGATCGTGGCGATGATCGAGAACCACCGCAGCGAACTGTTATGGAATCTCTTCATGGCCGATCCAGACGTGCGGCGGGGCCTCGCGCGGCTCGGCTTCAAATCGCCCCATCTGAGCGCCTGACGTGGGGCCTTCCGGCGACGATCTCGGCCGCTGGATGGCGCGCCAATATGCGCTCTCCACCAAAGCCATGCTCGGCGCAATTTCGCGGACCGATCTCGTCAAGACGCGCCACGGCTTCGGCCGCCTGGTGCGCCCGGCGAAAGGCTCAATTCTCGCGTCGCCGGTTATGGCGGCTTACGATCCCGATCCTGATTATTTCTTCCACTGGCTGCGCGATTCCGCGGTCGTCATCGACGCGCTGCGCTGTCTCGTCGACGACGGCGCCGTCGCCCGAGGGAAGGGTCTCGAAGTCTTCAGGGATTTTCTCGCCTTCAGCCTTGCTGTTTCATCGCTCGACGGCCGCGGCTTCCTCGCAAAAGCGGGCGATTTCCGGTCGAAGGTCGAGCCGGATTTTCTGCAGTTTCTGCGTCCAGACGACGAAATCCGCGCGCTCGCAGGCGATGATGTTCTCGGCGAGCCGCGATTTGACCCGGACGGCTCGATCGATATTCTGAAATGGTCGCGGCCCCAGCATGACGGACCGGCGCTGCGCGTCCTTACTGTGCTCAAATTCCGTTCCATCGCGGCGGCCGATACGGAGGCGGCCGCGCTGGCGGACGAACTTTTGCGCCGCGATCTCGGCTTTACGCTGGCGCGTTGGCGAACGCCCTCCTTCGACATCTGGGAAGAAGAACTGGGCCGCCACTATTATACGCAGCTCGTGCAGTGCGAAGCTTTAGCGCAGGGCGCGCAATGGCTGGACAGGATCGGCGATCCCCGTAGGGCGGAGGACTGCCGCGAGGCGGCGCGGGAGATCGAGGCTGAGCTGCAGGACTATTGGAGCGAGGCGCGGGGCTTTACCCGCAGCCGGATCGGCGGCGACAGTGAAAAGGAACTCGACATCGCGACGCTGCTCGCCATGGTCCATGCCGGACGCGGCGCGGGGTCTCATAGCGTCAGCGATCCGAAGGCGCTCGCCACCGCGCGGCGGCTGGAGGATTTGTTCGCGAGCCTCTATAAGATCAACCGGCAGACGCCGACAGGCCGCGCGCCGGCGATGGGCCGCTATGCGAACGATCGCTATTATAGCGGCGGCGCCTATTATTTCTCGACGCTCGGCGCGGCGGAGTTTTACTACAAGGCGGCGGCGGCTTCGCGGACCTTTGCGGGTTTGCATGACGATAGTCATATAAATTCGTTCGACGCATTTTTTCGACGCGGAGACATGTTCATGGCGACGGTTGCGGCATTTACGCCGGATAGCGGCGACCTTTCCGAGCAGTTCGACCAGACGAGCGGCGCCCAGAGTTCGGCGAAAAACCTCGCCTGGAGCCATGCGGCCTTGATCACCGCCTGTTCGAGCCGCGCCGCCGCGCTTCGACCCGGAGGCCCCGCGCCATGATCGACAAGCTCGAATTCCTGCTGGCGCTGGCCCGCGAGCGCAATTTCAGCCGCGCCGCGGAAAGCTGCGGCGTCACCCAGCCAACGCTCTCGGCCGGCATCAAGCAGCTCGAGGACAGCCTCGGCGTTCTGCTCGTCAACCGCAGTTCCCGCTTTCACGGCCTCACCGCCGATGGCGAACGCGTGCTTGAATGGGCGAAGCGCATCGTCAGCGACACGCGCGCGATGCGCCAGGAAGTCCGCTCGCCCAAGGCCGCGCTCGTCGGCCATCTGAGCATCGCCGCCGTGCCGACAGCGGCCGCCATGGCGACGCAGCTGACGACGCCTTTCCGCGAGAAGCATCCCGAGGTGCGCTTCACCATCCTCTCGCAGACCTCGCGCGAAATCCTCGCCATGCTCGACGGCCTCCAGATCGATGCCGGCCTCACCTATCTCGACAATGAGCCGCTTGGGCAAATCCGCACGCTGCCGCTCTATTGGGAGCGCTACCGGCTGCTCACTTCGGCGCATCTGCCGCTCGGCGACCGCGCCAGCGTAACCTGGAAGGAGGTGGCGCAAATCCCGCTCTGCCTGCTGACGCCTGACATGCAGAACCGCCGCATCATCGACCGCCTTCTCGGCGGCGGCGCGCCGCCGCATCCGCCGATGCTGGAATTGAATTCCATGGTGGTTCTCGCCGCCCACGTTCGCACCGGACTGTGGTCGAGCATCATCCCCGAGACCTTCGCCGAGGTGCTCGGCCTCAGCGAACCGCTGCGCTCCATACCGATCGTCGAACCGCAGGAGGTGCAAAGGATCGGCCTCGTGCTGCCGCGCCGCGAGCCGATGCCGCCGCTGACCCGCGCCCTTGTCGCCGAGGCGAACCGCCTCGCTTTGCCCGAGGAAGCCGACGCGTGATTTTGCAAAACGCGCGTGTCATGCTTTAGACCAACGCCAAGCCAACGCATGCGGGGACGAGGGCGTGCTGGATCAAAACAACGCCGCAAATCCCGGCTTCGGGGAGCATCCCTTACGCGCCCGCGTGCTGGCCGAGGTGCACGCGCGGCCGTTCGAGCCGATGTCCGGCGCAATGCGCATCCTGCATTTCGCCTTCATCACCGATCACGAGGCGGCGGAGCGGGCGCAGGCGGCGTTGGCGCAGTTCTGCCTCGACCGCGCCGCGCCGCTGCCCGCGCCCGGCGCCAAGCATCATCGCGTCGAACTCGCCCCGGCCGTGCTGCGCTTCGAGCGCCATGGCGAATTCGTCACCTACACCTGGGAGTTTCCGCAGGACATCGCCGCCGGCGCCTGCGAGGCCGAAAGGATCGCTTTTCGGCCCGAAGCCGGCGATCTCGCCCGCGTGATGCGCATGCTGCCGCAGCCGGGGCCGCTGCTCGTCGCGGTCGATCTCGACGTGTTGCCGGAGGCCAGCGTCGGCGACAGCTGGCGCCATTTGTTCGGCCCGAGCGAGCTCGCCGCCTCCGAAGTCGCGGACGGCGCAGCCATTGCCGCGACCGACTTTCACGCCGACGTCTTCGGCTTCGTGCGCATCCTCGTGCTCGACCGCAGCCTCAGCGCGATCGAGGCCGGCGCGCTGACGCAGCGGCTGCTGGAACTTGAAACCTATCGCACGCTGGCCCTTCTTGGCCTTCCCGTCGCGCAGGAGCTCAGCCCCGGCATCGCCCGCATCGAGGCCGAGCTTCCCTCTCTGCTCAGCCAGATGCGCGACAGCGAAGGCCTTGAGGCGAGCCGGCAATTGCTGCATCGCCTCAACGGGCTCGCCGCCGAACTCGAAACCGGCGCCGCGCGCAGCCTCTACCGCTTCGGCGCGACGCGGGCTTATGATGAGGTCATGCGCGGGCGGCTCGAAGCCATCGGCGAGCGCGCCCTGTCCGATGCGCCGACGCTCGCCGCCTTCCTCGCCCGCCGTCTCGCGCCAGCGATTAGAACCTGCGCCGCGGTCGAGGCGCGCCAGGACAATCTTTCGCAAAAACTCGTACGCGCCGCGCAATTATTGCGCACGCGCGTCGAGGTCGAGCTTGAGAGCCAAAACCAGGACGTGCTGCGCTCGATGAACGAGCGCGTGCGCATGCAACTGCGCCTGCAACAGACCGTCGAGGGCCTCTCCGTCGCCGCCATCACCTATTACATCGCCTCGATCGCGCATCTGATGCTCGAAGGCATCCACAAGCAGGCCGAATGGCTCGACCCGACGCTGGCGACGGCGCTCGCCGTGCCGTTCATTTTCGCTTTCGTCTGGTGGAACGTGAGGCGCCTGCGCAAACGCCATCACGTCGATTGAGGGCGCATGGTCCCATCGTGCGGGCTTGACCCAGGCATTCAAACCGCGATCTGCTGCCACAGGGAATTTGCCTCAGGCGCACCGGGCGCGAAAAGCAGCAAGGAAAGCCGCAACATTGCATCACGCAGTCCCGCTCATCACGACCATCGCCGCCGCCTTCGGATGCGCCCTCATCCTCGGCATGCTGGCCGCGCGCGCGAAACTGCCGGCGCTGGTCGGCTATCTCCTCGCCGGCATCATCATCGGTCCCTACTCGCCCGGCTTTACCGCCGATAGCGAGATCGCGCACCAGCTGGCCGAAATCGGCGTCATGCTACTGATGTTCGGCGTTGGCCTCCATTTCTCGCTCGAAGACCTCTGGGACGTGCGTCGCGTGGCGCTGCCCGGCGCGATTTTGCAGATCGCCGTCGCCACGCTGCTCGGCGCCGCCTTCGCACGGCTCTGGGGATGGAGCCTCGGCGGCGCGCTGGTCTTCGGCCTCGCCCTTTCCGTCGCCAGCACCGTCGTGATGTTGAAGGCGATGGAGGCCAACGGCAGCCTGAAGACCGTCAGCGGCCGCATCGCCGTCGGCTGGCTCGTCGTCGAGGATCTAGCCATGGTGCTGGTTCTCGTGCTTTTGCCGCCGCTCTCGGGCGCGCTCGGCGGCGAGGGCGCGAAAATCTCCGCGCCTGACCTTTATTACACGCTCGAAATCACCCTCGCCAAGATCGCCGCCTTCGTCGCGGTGATGCTGCTGGTCGGCAAGCGCGTCTTTCCCTGGCTGTTATGGCAGGTGACCCGGACCGGCTCGCGCGAACTCTTCACGCTCTGCGTCGTCGCCGCCGCCGTGAGCCTCGCCTATGGCGCAGCCGAATTATTCGGCGTCTCTTTCGCGCTTGGCGCATTCCTGGCTGGCATGGTGATTCGCGAATCCGAATTCAGCCACCGCGCGGCGGAAGAATTGCTGCCGCTGCGCGACGCCTTCGCGGTGCTGTTCTTCGTATCCGTCGGCATGCTTTTCGATCCTTCCGTGCTGGTGACGGAGCCCGGCCGTGTTCTCGTCGTCGTCGCCATCATCATCTTCGGCAAGTCGCTCGCCGCCGCCGCTCTCGTGCTGGTGTTTCGCTATCCGCTCAACGCGGCCCTCACCGTCGCGGCGAGCCTCGCGCAGATCGGCGAATTCTCCTTCATTCTGGCCGGCCTTGGCATGAGCCTCGGCCTTCTGCCGCATCAAGGCCAGAACCTGATCCTCGCCGGCGCGCTGATCTCGATCACGCTGAACTCGCTGCTGTTCCGCGCGATCGCGCCGATCGAGGCGTGGGTCCTGTCGAAGCCGCTGCTCGCGCGCTTCATCAAACACGCCGACGATCCGCTCGCCGAGCTGCCAATGGCGACGGATGATAAATATCTCGCCGGACAAGTGGTCCTCGTCGGCTACGGCCGCGTCGGACGCCGCATCGCCGCCGCCTTCGCGGAGGCCGCGATCCCTTTCGTCGTCGTCGACCAGAACCGCGAGCTTGTCGAGCGCTGCCGCGCGCATGACATTCCCGCCGTCTGCGGCAACGCCGCCGACATGGCGGTGCTGATCCAGGCGCATGTATCGAAAGCGAGCCTCCTCGTCATCGCGACGCCCGATTCGCTCGACGACCGCAAGATCATTTCTGTCGCAAGGCAGATCAATCCGGCGATCGAGACGGTGGTGCGCACCCATAATGAAGAAGAGGCCGCCCTGTTGCGCCAGGAGCAAGCCGGCGTCGTGTTTCTGGGCGAGCAGGAGCTGGCGCGCAGCATGATCCGCCACGTGCTGGAGCGGTTCGGCCGCGACAAGGCGCAGGCGCGGGGCGCCTGAACGGGCGAAATGCCGGCCTCAGGCTGGCGCGCCGGGGGTTTTTTGCTAGAGTTCGCGCATCGCATGCCGCGGCGGCCATGCGCGGGAGAGAAACGCCTTGCGGAGCAGCGACGAGATCGCGGATTTGCTCGTCGCCGTCGCCGGCGGCGATCGCGAGGCATTTCGCGCGCTCTACGACGAGACTTCGCCGAAACTTTTCGGCGTCATCTTGCGTATCATCCGCAACAGATCTTCGGCGGAAGATATTTTACAGGATGTTTATCTCAAAATCTGGCGCAATGCGGCAAGCTATTCGCGCGAGGCGGGTCCGGCGCTGGCCTGGCTGAATTCGATCGCCCGGAACCGCACGATCGATCGCTTGCGGCAGAAGAGCTTCGCGACGCCGCCTGTCGCCGAGGATGGCGTCGATTGGTACGAGAAAATCGCCGCGCCGGGCGACCCCGAGGCCGATCTCGTCACTGTCGCCGCGCTGCGCCGCTGTCTCGGCGCCATCGAGGAGCCCAATCGAAGCTGCGTGCTGCTCGCCTATTACGAAGGCTACTCGCGCGATGAGCTCGCGGCCCGCTTCGGCAAACCGGTGAATACGATCAAGACGTGGCTGCATCGCAGCCTGCTCTCCCTGAAAGCGTGTCTGGAACAAAGGTCATGAACGAGGACCGCGAAATTCTGGCGGCGGAATATGTGCTCGGCACGCTGCACGCTGACGAGCGCACGCTGTTCGTCAGCGTGCTCGCGCAGGACCCCGAGGCGCAGGCCGCGGTCGCGCGCTGGGAAGCCCGGTTCGCCGCGCTTAACGCCGCCGTCGCCGAGGTCCCGCCGCCGCCGGCGGTCTGGAGCCGCATCGAGCGCCAGCTGCCGCCGGCCGAACCGGCGCTGCGCCTCATCGAGGGCGGCGCGGGCTTATCGAACAGCGCCGTCTTGCGCCGCTCTCTGGCGCGTTGGAAGGCGGCGGCGGTCGCCGCGAGCCTGCTCGCCGCCGGGCTCGCGATCTTCGTCGTCGATCGCGAGCTGATCCGCCATCCGGGCGTGCAGCCCTCCTATGTCGCGGTGGTCAATCGCGGCGGCGATCAGCCGGCGCTGATCATTCGCGTCGATCTCGCCGAGGGCGCCATCTATGTGCGCCCGCTCGCCGCCGAGGCGCCAAGTGGCAAGAGTCTGGAGCTGTGGTACATCGGCGCGGGCAAGCCGCCGAAATCGATGGGCGTCGTCGGCGACGCGGCGATCAGAATGCCGCTGCCGGCCGGCCTTTCGCCGGAGAAGGCGAGCTTCGCCGTGACGCTTGAGCCGCCGGGCGGCTCGCCGACGGGCGATCCGACCGGGCCCGTCGTCTATTCAGGCCAGCTCGTCCGGGAATGAAACGCGGGCAAGGAGCGCGGTAGAGGACCGGCTCTCCCCGCTCGCTTTCCTGTTCAGCGCTGGAGTTTCCGCAAACCCTGGCGGAAGGTCCCAGCCTGAAAATCGCGGTGGCGCGGATTCTCGGCGCCTCCACGTTTTCACCGCGTTCGTCGCGGCATCTATTTAAGGCCGCCGAGGAAGTTATCGATTTCCTTCCTCGCCTGAACGTTATCGTAGCCATATAACTCCCGCAGCTTGCCCTCGAGCATTTCGCGGTTGCCATTGATCTGGGCCAGATTGTCGCTCGTTAACTTGCCCCACTTCTCGGTGATCTTTCCGGCGAACTGCGTCCAGTTACCCTGGATAGCGTCCCAGTTCGCGCCGCTTTGAGCCTTGGCGATCACGGCTTCGAGCGGCTGCAGAGCCTCTTTGGCGAGGTTGGAATAGAGCTCGCTGATTTTCGTCACATACTCGACGAAGTGCGCATAGGCGGCCTTGGCATATTCCGATTGTAGCTGAATGGCTGAACTCGAGCGACTTGACGCCGAGCAGCCGCTCAAAAAAAGCAGTGCCTCCTTCCAGCGATTTTTTCGAGTATTCGGTCGTTTCGGCTGCGATCGTCTGCAGGCTCTTGGCGAAAGACTGAGACGTCACGGCCACCGACTCGAGTTGCGTCTTGCTAAATGTTTGAACCGCCTCCGAATTACCGGCCATTTCGGCCTCCTCTTTTGGGGTTGAACCGAGCCAATGCTTGGCTATAATTAGATTGTGCAACGCAACAACTATCAGTCCTAAAAGTCATGGCTATGACAAGCTGTGTGTTGCATTGCGCCGCGGATTTCTGCGGCTGTCGTCGAACGACGTCGCCCGCGGCTATGACGCCCAAACAGCCAAAGCGGCTCCCCCTTTCGGGTCCGATGCTCTAAATTCCCTGCGCCATGTCTGAGACCGCCACCAACGCGCCGGAACTCACCGTTTCGGAACTCTCGAACGCCCTGAAGCGCACCATCGAGGATCGTTTCGGCTTCGTGCGTCTGCGCGGCGAAATCTCCAACTACCGCGGTCCGCATTCCTCCGGCCACGCTTATTTCTGTCTGAAGGACGCCGGCGCGCGCATCGACGCCGTGATCTGGAAGAGCGCGCTGGCGCGCCTGCGGGTCAAGCCCGAGGAAGGCCTTGAGGTTATCGCCACCGGCAAGATCACGACCTATCCCGGCAAATCCACCTATCAGATCATCGTCGAATCGATCGAGCCCGCCGGCGTCGGCGCCCTCATGGCGCTGTTCGAGGAGCGCCGCCGCCGCCTCGCCGCGGAGGGCCTCTTTGACGAGGCGCGCAAGCGCGCCATCCCCTTTTTGCCCGTGCGCATCGGCGTCATCACCTCGCCGACCGGCGCCGTCATCCGCGACATCCTGCATCGGCTCGCCGAACGCTTTCCGCGGCATGTGCTGGTCTGGCCGGTGCGGGTTCAGGGCGAGACCTCGGCAGCCGAGCTCGCCGCCGCCATCACCGGCTTCAGCGCGCTGCCGCTAGAAGGTCCGCTGGCGAGGCCTGACGTGCTCATCGTCGCGCGCGGCGGCGGCTCGCTCGAAGACCTCTGGAGCTTCAACGAGGAGATTGTCGTCCGCGCGGCGGCGGCGAGCCTCATCCCGCTGATCTCGGCGGTCGGCCATGAAACCGACTGGACATTGATCGACCACGCCGCGGATCTCCGCGCGCCGACGCCGACCGGCGCCGCCGAAAAGGCAGTGCCGGTGCGGCTCGATCTCCTCGCCAGCCTCGCCGATCTCGGCCGCCGCCATGCCGGCGCCATGCTGCGCCTGATCGAGCGCCGCCGGTCTGACGCGCGCGCGCTGTTCCGCGCGCTGCCCGGCCCCGAAGACATCCTCGCCCTGCCCCGCCAGCGCATCGACGTCGCCGCCCGCCATCTGGGCAACGCCATTCAGCGCCGGCAGGACGGCAGCCGCATCGCTTTGGCGCGCGCAGCGCAGCGCCTCTCGCGGCAGTCTCCCCAGGCAAGGTTGGGCCGCGCATCGGAAAGGCTGCACGCCTGCGAAGCGCGCATGAAGCGCGCCCTCTTCACCGCCGCCGAACGGCGCGGCGAGAGGATCGCGGGCCTCGGCCGCCGCCTCGTCAATGCGCGGCTCGTCCACGTCCGCATGGAGCGCGAGCGCATCGCAACCTGCCGGCATCGCCTCGAAGTCCTCGACGCGCGCATGCGGCAGGCCGCGCGGGCGGAGATCGCATCGCGCCGCGCGGGCCTGCGCGGTCTCGATCAGCTGCTCGCCAGCCTTGGCTACAAAAACGTGCTCGCGCGCGGCTTCGCCCTGGTGCGCGACGCCGACGACAAGCCCATTCGGCGGGCAGCGGAAGTGATCGACGGCGAGCGTCTCGACATCGAATTCGCCGACGGCCGGAGGAGCGCGATCGCCGGCGCCGCCGAGACGAAGAAGCCATCTCCCAAAAGGGCTCTGAAAAAGCGCGAACAGGGCTCGCTGTTTTAGGCTTCGATCAGAGAGCGCAGCGTCTCATGGAGGGTTTCATGCCGGTCACCCAACCGCCCGATCCGTACCAAAACTTCAAGTTTCGCCTGAAGTGGGACGGTCGCTACGTCGCCGGCGTCTCGAAGGTTAGCGCGCTGAAGCGAACGACCGAGGTCGTGGAGCATCGCGAGGGTAGCGATCCGTCGACATCGCGCAAATCGCCCGGCCGTACGCAATACGAATCGATTACGCTGGAGCGCGGCGTCACCGAGGACGCCGCATTCGAGCAATGGGCGAACAAGGTGTGGACGCTCGGCGCGGCGCTCGGCTCCGAAGTGTCGCTCGCCGATTTTCGCAAGGATATATTTCTCGAACTCTACAATGACGCGGGGCAGCTCGTGCGCGCCTACAAGATTTACCAGTGCTGGCCGTCGGCGTTTCAGGCGCTGCCCGATCTCGACGCCGACGGCGGCGCCGTCGCCATAGAGGCGCTGGTGCTTGAGAATGAGGGCTGGGAGCGAGATGCTTCGGTCGTCCCGCCGCCGCCGCCCAGCTTCGACACGCCTTAGGTCAGGGACTCGAAAACATGAGCGGCCAACATTACGGCAAATATCGCGGCACGGTGTTGAACAATGTCGATCCCATCGGCCGTGGCCGCATACAGGCCGAAGTCGCCGACGTGGGCATGCTTCCAGGCGCATGGGCCGAGGCCTGCGCGCCGCTCGCCGGCGTGCAAAGCGGAGTTCTGGCTCGTGCCGCAGATCGGCGCCGGCGTCTGGATAGAGTTCGAGCGCGGCGATCCCGATTATCCGATCTGGTCCGGCTGCCGCTGGGCCTCCGCGGCAGACGTTCCCACACTCGCGGCGGCCGGTTCGGCGCCAAGCGCGGCGATCGTGCTGCAGACGCCGGGCGGGGCGGCTTTGATGCTGTCCGACGCACCGGGCGCCACGGGCGGCATCCTGCTGCAAACCGCGGACGGCGCAATGATCTCGATCAGCGACGCCGGCATCTCGATCGCCAACGGCAAAGGCGCCGTCATCGCGCTGATTGGCCCGACGGTCGACGTCAACAACGGCGCCTGGACGGTCGCCTGAACTTGAAATGACGGACGCCATATCAAATGATGGACGTCATAGGGCTGTCGTTCAGGCGAAGACGAGCGGCATCGGCTCAAGGCTCACCGCGTCGATACCAAACCGGCGCAGGGCCGCGCGCAGCTTTGCGCCCGGCATTTCCGAACCCGTGAAGACCGCCTGCGCCAATCGTACCTGATCGCCTCCGCGACCGGTGGGAAAGCCAATCTGGTCGCTCAAAACCCGATCGGTCCGCCGCGCGATGGCCGGCGCGGGGTCGATCCATGCCACCGGCCAGGGCGCGAGGCGCTTCAATTGGTCGATCAGCAATGGATAATGCGTGCAGGCGAGAACAATGCAGTCGGTCCGGCGGCCGTCCGATTCGACGAACGCGGCGCCTGTTTCACGTGAAACACCCTCATCCGCCGGCGCCGCGCCCTGCATGAAATCCTCGGCGAGACTCGCCAGCCGGGTCGAGCCGACCAGCGTCACGCTGCAATCGGCGGCGTAGGCGCGCACGAGATCGCGGGTATAATCGCGTGCAACCGTTCCGGGCGTCGCCAGCACCGAGATCATCTTTGTGTGCGATTGAATTGCGGCCGGTTTAATTGCGGGCACGGTGCCAACGAAGGGCAGCTTCGGAAACGCCGCGCGCAGATGCGGCAAAACCAGTGTCGAAGCCGTATTGCAGGCGATCACGGCGATGTCGGGCGCATGCTTCTCGATCAGCCGCTCGATGACCGATAGCACGCGCGGGGCGAGCGCGGTCTCCGGCAGGGCGCCATAGGGAAAGCCCGCCCCGTCGGCGGCGTAGACGAATTCCGCGTCCGGCCGCAGCCGCGCCACTTCGGCGAAGACGGTGAGCCCGCCAAGCCCCGAGTCGAACACGAGAATTTTCGGCGCACGCGACATGGAGGGAACCGCAGCGAGGTCTTTGCACTTTCCTAACCGGTTTCGGCCGCGGGATCACCCGCAAATGAGCCGCGCCCGGACGAGGCAAGCGCGCGCGAATGCTTAACGAACCCTTGATCGGGGACAAACAAGACCCAAAGATGGCGGCGGCCTGGAGTCGCTTCGCCCTCCCCGCTTGGCGAGGTCCCTCAGCTCCTCTCGTCGTCGACCGATTGAGGCTCGGCTTCAGGCGCGGCCTTTTTGTCCCGCGGCCCCTCGACGAGGCGCACGAACATGCCGCGCAGCGTGCTGATGTCCTGTTCGCTCAGAGCTAGGCGGTGGAAGATATTGCGGAGGTTGCGCCGCATCATGGGGGCCTTGCCGATTGGGCGAAAAAAGCCCGTGCGCTCAAGCTCCCCCTCGAGATAATCGAAGAAAGACAGCACCATTTCGCGCGGCGCCGGCGGCGAGCCGGGATCCGCCGCGAAGGGCGCCTGCGCCGCCCCGCCGGCGCGAAAGAACTCGTAGCCGACCAGCAGCACGGCCTGCGCCAGATTGAGCGAGGCATAGGCCGGATTGACCGGAAAGGTCAGTATGACGTCGGCGAGCGCGACTTCATCATTCGAAAGGCCTGTGCGCTCCGGACCGAACAGAACGCCGCGCTTCTGCCCCGCCGCGATGGCGCGCGCGGCTTCCGGCATGGCCTCGGCGGGCGTCACGATCGGCTTGAACTGGCCGCGCTCCCGCGCCGTCGTCGCGTAGACGAAATTTAAGTCCGCGACGGCCTCCGCCAGCGAATCGTACAGCTTTGCGGCTTCAAGCAGGTGGACAGCGCCCGCCGCTGCGGCGTTGGCGCCCTTTTTCAGCGCCCCGGTGCGCGGCCAGCCCTCGCGCGGCGACACGAGGCGCAAATCCGAGAGGCCGAAATTCGCCATCGCCCGCGCGCAACTGCCGATGTTCACGGCGAGCTGCGGGCGCACCAGAATGATCGCCGGTCCGCCGGTCAGGCTCGTTTTTGTATGGTCGGTTCCGGCGCCGGTCATGGATTCGCTTGCGATTTGAGTGGGCGGTGGCGAGAGATAGCCGGCATGCCCGAAATATCGCGCCCTCGCAACCGCGCGCCGGTTTCGGAGGCGTCGGCGCGACCCCAAAGGACGATCTACCCGTTGAGGCTTCAAAAGCCTATGATGCTTTTTGGCGGATCGGCCCGGTGGCCGCGACGCCCGATTCAATGAGGACGTCATGTCGAACCAGAGTCTTGTCATCATTCTGCTGGTCGGCCTGATCGCCGGATGGCTGGCCGGCCAGATCATGCAGGGCGCGGGCCTCGGACTCGTCGGCGACCTCGTGGTCGGCATCCTCGGCGCCTTCATTGGCGACTGGCTGCTGCCGCGAATTGGCGTTCACCTCGGTACGGGTCCTCTCTCCGCAATCGTCAACGCCACCATCGGCGCGCTTGTGCTGCTGCTGGCGCTCAGGCTCATCCGCGGCGGAGGCGGCGGATGGAGGAGCCGTTGGGGCGGACGTTGGTAGTGATCAGCGTCGCGCGGAACGCCAGGGCCGTGACCATGATGAGGAGGCGAGCATGACCTGCATCAAAGCGAAACGTTTTTGCGCGCTCGCGACGGGAGCCTTGGTCTTCGCCGCAGCGCCCGCGGCGGCCCAGACGCCTCGAGCCGCCGCCGCCACGGCTCAAGCCGCGCCTGCCCAAGCCGCCGTGGCCGCCATCGCCCCCGCCGGAGCCGCCCAGGCGCCTACTACCACAATGCTGGACGACCTTGAAAGCTCTGCGGACTTTGTGGGGGACGCCTTTCCCGACGTTCATTTTCTCAACCAGGCAAGCCGCATGGCGATCGCTCACGCGACGGACGAAAAAGTCCGCGATTTCGCGCTGAGGGTCGCGCGGGACGAGACGACCACCGGCCTTTCCCTGATGCAATGGGTCCATGCGCCCAGACATAGGGAAGCCGGCCAATCCGCCGACGCCGCCCTCGCCGCGCCGTTCGAGACGCCACGCATGCAGCCGTCACAGCTCAACATTCTGCAGCGCCTGTCCAGCCTGCAGGGCCGCGACTTCGACGTTTTCTATGTCTCGGCTGAAAAGGAGTGCCTGCAGCATCTTGAAGCCATCTATGAGGATTTTGTCCAGAACGGCGCCGACCCCGGCCTGCACGCGATGGCGGCGAAGGAGCTCTCCGAGGTGAAGCAACTGATCCTCGCGGCGGGCGGCCTATAGACGCTTCGCAAAGCGATCACGGCGCCTTCAGGGCGACGCGCCCGGCGGAAGAAAGTCAGCGAGCGCAACGCGCAGTTCGTAGGACTTTTCGGCGATCGTGCGTTCGAGAACCGCAACGACGCCAGCCGAGGCTCGTTCAGCGGCGGGGATAAGATCGCAGCCTGTGACGAGATAGGCGACGAGCAGCCCGGCGAAGAGATCGCCCGCGCCATAGGGCTTTATCGGCAGGCGCGCCGCCGCTATGCGGTGAAGGGCGCCCGCCTCGCAAACGATGGTTTCGATCGCGCCCTCGGGCGTATCGACGAGAACGCAACCGGTGACGACGAGGCGCCGCGGGCCATGCGCGCCAAGGCGCGCCACTGCGGCGCATAAGGCTTCGGCGCTACGCGCGGGAACGCCCGCGAGAAGCTCCAGCTCAAACAGGTTCGGCGTTGCGATCGAGGCTGCGGGGACCAGCCGGTCGCGGAAGCAGTCAACGACGCCCTCGGCGACGAAGACGCCCGGCTCCTCATCGCCGATGACGGGATCGCAGACGTAGAGCAGATCGGGATTTTGCGCTTTTGCGCGAGCTAGAAAGTCGGCGATGACGGCGCCGTTTTCGGCCGAGCCGAGATAGCCGGTGAGCACCGCGCCCGTCGCCTCGACAAGGCCGCGCTCTTCGAGTCCCTTCAAGAGATCCGCGACGAGGGCGGGCTCGAGCACGCGCCCGCGCAATGTCGGATAGATCGGATGATTCGACAGCAATGTCGTCGGCACGGCGGCGACCTCGACGCCCAGCGCCTGCATGGGAAAGAGGGCGGCGCTATTGCCGACATGGCCATGGACCACCTGGCTCTGGATCGCGATGACATGCGGCCCGCGCCCGATCGACCCTGGCGGCTCGGGCGTTGATTGAGGGCTCGCCATTATGACCCGAGTAAAATGGTGCGGGCGGTCGGAATCGAACCGACACTCTGTCGCCAGAACCGGATTTTGAGTCCGGCGCGTCTACCAGTTCCGCCACGCCCGCAAGACACGATCCCAGGAAGGCGAAGCCTTCCGGACCAGATCATGCCGCAACCAAAGAGGCTCGCCCCGCCGGGAAGGCCTGCCTCACTCCGTTAGCGGATTGCGCTTTTCCTCGCAACCTCGGGCGGACGCGCGGCCTCGCCCCATGCGCGGATATCGACGAACCGGCCGGCGACGGCCGCCGCCGCCGCCATGGCCGGCGAGACGAGATGCGTGCGCCCGCGAAAACCCTGCCGGCCTTCGAAATTGCGGTTCGAGGTGGAGGCGCAGCGTTCGCCCGGCTCAAGCCGGTCGGGGTTCATGGCGAGGCACATCGAGCAGCCGGGCTCGCGCCACTCGAAGCCAGCCTCCTTGAAGATCGCGTCGAGACCCTCGGCCTCCGCCTGCTGTTTGACGAGGCCGGAGCCCGGCACGACCATGGCGGAAACCCGCGCGGCGACGCGGCGGCCCTCGACCATCTTCGCGGCGGCGCGCAAATCCTCGATGCGGCCATTTGTGCAGGAGCCGATGAAGACGCGGTCGATTTCAATGTCGGTGATCTTCTCGCCGCCCTTCAGCCCCATATAGTCGAGCGCGCGCGCAATCGAGGCGCGCTTGGCTTCGCTGGCGCCGTCGGCGACGCGCGGGACCGTTCCGTTCACCAGCGCGACGTCCTCGGGGCTGGTGCCCCAGGTGACGATCGGCTCGATCTTGCCGGCGTCGAGCCGGATCTCCTTGTCGAAACGGGCGCCTTCGTCGGAATGGAGGCTCGCCCAATGCGCCATCGCCGCGTCCCACGCCGCGCCATTCGGCGCCATCGGGCGGCCCTTCAGATAGGCGAAAGTCTTCTCGTCGGGCGCGATCAGGCCCGCCCGCGCGCCGGCTTCGATCGTCATGTTGCAGACGGTCATGCGCCCCTCCATGGAGAGGGCGCGGATCGCCTCGCCGGCGTATTCGATGACATGGCCGGTGCCACCGGCGGTGCCGATCTCGCCGATGATGGCGAGCACGATATCTTTCGCGCCAACCCCCTCCGGCAGCACGCCGTCGACGATGACGCGCATGTTCTTCGCCTTGGACTGGATCAGCGTCTGGGTGGCGAGCACGTGCTCCACTTCCGAGGTTCCGATGCCATGGGCGAGCGCGCCGAAGGCGCCATGCGTCGAGGTGTGGCTGTCGCCGCAGACGATCGTCGCGCCGGGCAGCGTGAAGCCCTGTTCGGGGCCGATGATGTGGACGATGCCCTGACGCAGGTCCCGCTCATGGAAATATTCGATGCCGAACTCTTTCGCGTTGGTCGCCAACTGCTCGACCTGCACGCGGCTTTCAGGATCATGGATGCCCTGCGAACGATCGGTCGTCGGCACGTTGTGATCGACGACGGCGAGGGTCTTGCCGGGCGCCCGGACCGGGCGCCCGCTCAGGCGCAGGCCTTCGAACGCCTGCGGGCTCGTCACCTCATGCACGAGGTGACGATCGACATAAATGAGGCATGAACCATCTTCCGCCTGATGCACCAGATGGTCGTCCCAGATCTTGTCGTAAAGCGTACGCGGATGAGCCATTTCTGCCGGACCTTGATCGCGCCCGATGCGCGTTTTCTGGAAAAAAAGGGCTGGAATCAGAGTTTCTTACTCGCAGAATCTGCTATGGGGAAGTACTTGTTCCCGATCCCTCATATAAGTGCGGAGCCGCCCATGCGCCCGTCTGTTGCGCCCTATTTGACGGTTTCACCCGCGCTGGCGGCGATCGCCTATTACACGACCGTGTTCGGCGCGCAGCAAAAAACCATCGTGCCCGCCTTCGACGGCCTGCGCATCATGCATTGCGAGCTTTTGATCAACGGCGGCTCGGTGATGCTCGCCGATGCCTTTCCTGAGCTCGGCTATACGCGCATGTCGGTGCCAGGCGAACTCGTCACCACCTCCGTCAGCCTCGAATATCCGACCGCGCAGGAGGTCGACGATGTTTTCGCCAAGGCGACCGGCCTTGGCGGCAAGGCGGAGACCAGTCCAACGAAATCCTTCTGGGGCACACGGTTCGCGACTTTTCGCGATCCGTTCGGCCATCGCTGGATCCTGAACGGACCGCTCTAGATCACCACGATTTTGTATCGAATCGATCCAAAATCATGAACGTGATCGATTCCAATAGTTTAGAGCGGGATGCGGGCGGAAAAGTGCTTACGCTTTTCCTCATCCCGCTCTAGGGAACGCGCGAAATCCTATTCGGCGGCGGGCGGAGCGGCTTTCTTGGCCTTGCCGGCGGCCTTGGTTTCCTTCTTCTCCGCCTCGCGCGCCGCCTTGGCGGCCGGCGATTCCATCTTTTCGGCGATGCGGGCCGATTTGCCGCGGCGATCGCGCAGATAATAGAGCTTGGCGCGGCGCACCTTGCCGCGCCGGATCACCTTGATGGAATCGATGTTCGGCGAATAGATCGGGAAGACGCGCTCGACGCCTTCGCCATAGGAAATCTTGCGGACGGTGAAGCTTTCGTTGAGGCCGCCGCCGGTGCGGGCGATGCAGACGCCTTCATAAGCCTGCACGCGGGTGCGCTCGCCTTCCTTCACCTTGACGTTGACGACGACGGTGTCGCCCGGCTGGAATTCCGGGATCGTCTTGCCGAGTTTGGCGATCTGCTCGGCCTCGAGTTCCGCGATGATGTTCATGGGATTAAAACCTTGCCGTTCCGCCGGATTGGTCCGGCGAGCGTTTCGACACGCTGTTTTCAGTTGAGGGGTGGCCCTTACACGAGACCGGCGGATTTGTCGAGACGATGATCGCCCAGCCCCTCCACGGCCGCCCATATCCGCGCCAGATCCTGCGGCCGCGACAGCCTGTGATCGCCGTCCTTGATCAGCGTCAGGGTGACGGGATCGCCGTGCATATGCTCGACCAGCGCGAGGGCGCAGCGCCAGGGGACGGTCTCGTCGCGCATGCCCTGCAGGATATGGACCGGGCAATGGCTGCGGATGGTCCCGCCGAACAAAAGGTGGCTGCGCCCTTCCTCGATGAATTCGCGGCTGATTGGATGCGGCTCCGTCTCATAAGGCGACGCGCGCATAAAGACGCCTTTGCGCGCAAGCTGCGTCCGCGCGGCGCGGCTCATCTTTTCGAAAATCAACTTTTCGGTCATATCGGCGGCCGGCGCGATCAGCAACAGTCCGGCGAGCCGGCCGCTCTCTCCGCTTTCAGCGAGGGCGCGCGCGGCGAGCAGCGCGAGCCAGCCGCCCATCGACGAGCCGACCAGAATCTGCGGCCCCTCGGTCAGCGCGCGGAAGGCGGCGAGGCTCTCCTCCAACCACATGCCAATCGTCGCGCGCGCAAAGAGCCCGCCGGATTCGCCATGTCCCGAATAGTCGAAGCGCAAACAGGCGCGGCCAGCCGCCGCCGCGGCGCGATCGAGAAAGGACGCCTTCTCGCCGCGCATGTTCGAGCGGAAGCCGCCGAGCCAAACAAGGCCGGCGCGATCGCAGGCCGCGCTGGCCGCGCGCCGCAAAAAGGCGATGCGCCGCGCGGCTGAGCCGACGCCGATGTCGAGAAAACCGGCCGCCGACGCGGCCGGAGGCTCGAATTGCAAGGCCTGCTCTTCCACCCCTTGACGCGCCCGTCTATGCTTGATTGCTGAAATCATTTCTCGAATTGGTCGAGTTCGCTTTGCAGCCGCCGTTCCCAGATCCCGGTGATTTCGGATTGATTCAGTCCGAAATCATGAACGCGCGCGATTTCGGAAGGCTAGACTGCGATGCCGGCGGAAAAAAGGGCTCCGCGTTTCCGCCTCCCGCTCTCGAACGCAGCCGCGCCTGATGCCGCCGGGCCCGGGCTCACCCTTCCGCGACAGGGCCGCGCATCCCCTCGCCGGCGTGACCGTGCTGCAGATCGTTCCCGACCTTGAGCCGGGCGGCGTCGCGCTCGCCGCGATCGGCACAGCCGCCGCCTTGAGCCGCGCCGGCGCCATCGCGCTGATCGCCAGCCGCGGCGGCCCGCTGGTCAGCGAACTGCAGGCGCGCGGCGGCCTTTTCACGCCCTTCCCGGCGCATGCGCGAAATCCGGTCAGCATGGCGATGAACATTCGCCGTCTCGCCCAGCTCATCAAAGCCGAGCGCGTCGACATCGTCCACGCCCGATCGCGCGCCCCGGCCTGGGTCGCCTTCGGCGCGACCCGCCTCACGAAAACGCCGTTCGTCACCAGTTTCCGCGGCAGCTACGCACAGGGGGGGCCTCTGGCCCTTCGCTATAACTCGATCATGGCGCGCGGCGACGTCATCATCGCCGATTTCGGCCTTTACCGCCGGCGAGATCGCGCGGCTCTTTCCGGCCGCGCGGGAAAAGATTCATATCGTGGTCGGCGGCGTCGATTGCCGTCTCTTCGCCCCGAAAGCCGTGGGGCCGGCCCGCGTTCAGGCCATCCGACGCCTTTGGGGCGCGGCGCAGGACGAGCGCGTCGTCTATTTCGTGCCGGCGGGTCGCGCCGCCCGCGCCAGCGCCATTCTGATCGAGGCCGTACAGCGCCTGGCCGAACAGCCCGACTCGGGCTCCGCCCTCGACGGAACGAAATTCGTCATCGCTTGCGAGGAAGCTGGCGGCGCAGGCGCGCGGGAAATTGAAGCCGCGATCACAAAAGCCGGCCTGCAACAACTCATGCGAACGTCCGCGACAAGTCCTGACCGACCGGCCGCGCTGCTCGCCGCCGCCGTCGTGGTCGCATTGCCGGCGGAGCCGCGGTCGCTCGCGGGACTCGCGCTTGAGGCCCAGGCGATGGGCGCGCCGGTGATCGTCGCCGAGGCTGGCGCCGCCTCCGAAACGGTGCTCGCGCCGCCCGACGTCGACGATTCCGCGCGTACGGGGTGGCGGACGGCGCCGGGCGCCGGGCCATTCGCAGAGGCGCTGCGCGCGGCCCTGAGCCTTGGCGCGACTGCGCGCGACCGGCTTTCGCTTCGCGCGCGCGCGCATGTCGAGGCGGCCTTCTCGATCGAGCAGACGTGGACGCAGACTCTCGCTGCCTATACGGCGGCGCGCGCCGCTGCGCGTTAATCGCCGATTTTACCAGTTTTGCAGAATATTTGGGCGCACGCACCGATATCGGTTGCACTTGCAATACTTCAGGGCGACGCGCATTGACTTCGGCCGGCAATCAACCGATGTTTTAGCTGGGTCCGTGCCGGCGCGACCGTATTTCGACGCGTTCGCGCAACGCCGGATCAGATCAATCACCATGAAGGAGATGAAGCCATTCGCCGTCCAATGAAAGCCCCACCGGTCCCGCAGAAGGACGGGCCACGCATCAACCGCGATATCCGCGCCCGTGAAGTTCAGTTGATCGACGCAGAAGGCCAAAATCGAGGAGTCGTCGACGCGCTGGAAGCCCAGCAAATAGCCGATGACGCAGGCCTCGACCTCGTCGAGATCGTTCCCACCGCCAATCCGCCGGTTTGCAAAATCCTCGACTACGGGAAGTTCCGCTTCCTGGAGCAGAAGAAAGCCGCCGAGGCTCGCAAGAAGCAGAAGATCGTCGAGATCAAGGAGATCAAGCTTCGCCCCGGCATCGACGATCATGACTACGACACCAAAATGAAGGCCGTGCGCCGCTTTTTCGAGGAAGGCGACAAGGTCAAGGTGACGCTTGCGCTTCCGCGGCCGCGAAATGGCCCATCAGGATCTTGGCTTCCGGCTGCTCGAACGGGTCAAGATCGAGACGCGGCACGGTCGCCAAGGTCGAAGCCGAGCCCTCGATGGAGGGCCGCCAGATGGTGATGGTGCTCGCGCCCAAATAGGCGCGACGGCCGTTGCGCCGGCGGTCCGGCGCGCGCGGAAGCTCGCGCCGCAAAACTTGAAAGCACAATGTTATTGGTAGCTTTCGGCGCTGCTTTCGTTCAGCGCGCGAACCTGAGCGTCCGTGGCCCGCGAAAACTCCGCGTGGACGCGGGTGGAATGCAGCCGCCGCTTTCCTCGTCAGCTAGCCGCCGTGATCGGCTGCGGAAGCCGGCGCCGGCGCAGCGAGATGGGCGAAGGTATTGACCACCTTTTCGTAGACTGGCCGCTTGAACGGAATGATCAGCTCCACAAGGTGGTCGATCGGCGCCCAGCGCCAGGCGTCGAACTCCGGCTTCTGGCCGCCAGCCGGCGTATCGATGTTGATTTCATCGTCATCGCCGTCGAAACGGAGGGCGAACCATTTCTGCCGCTGGCCGAGAAACCGGCCTTTCCAGGATTTCCGCGAGAACTCCTCCGGCAAATCATAACTGTGCCACTCCGGCGCCTCGGCCAGCAGGGAGACCGAAAAGACGTTGGTCTCCTCGCGCAGCTCGCGAAGCGCGGCCCGGAACGGATCTTCGCCGGGATCGATGCCGCCCTGCGGCATCTGCCATTCATGGGCGAGGCGGGTCTGGTCGGCGGATTTCTTGCCGCGCCGGCGTCCGACGAAAACGAGGCCGTCGCGATTGATCAGCATGATGCCGACGCAGGGGCGGTAATTGCCGAATTGCGTCACGTGAAACCCTCCCCGCTCCTGAAGACCGAGGTGGCGTCAAGCTTGTCCCGCTTGCACTGCCGCCGGAACCTTCGCCAACGCAAAGCCCGCATCGATAATCAGACTGTCCCAAGCGTTTCCGTGACGGAATGGAGCGCGGCTTTCTCTTGCCGGAAAGCGGCGTCGCTCCATTCCTTATTCGATGTTTTGGCCGTCCGGCCTCAGTTCGGAACCTTCGCGGGCTGGTCGGGGTGATCCGCGGGGTGATCGGTCTGGGTCTGGTCGGCCTTGTCGGGCGTCGGCGCCGCGTCGGGCGCCTTCTGCGACGTCCGCGTCACGCCGCGCAGAATATCCTCGGCGGCCGCCAGCTGCTTGTCATCCTTTTCGTTGGGCGGCACATAGGCCTGCGACCCGCCTTTTTCGTCATCGCCGTTCTTCAGATGACCCTTCAGCGAGGCCTCGCCCTTGGTGTCGTCCTTGCCCTTCAGATCGTCGGGAACGTCCTGTAGCACGACGACGTCTGGTTCGATGCCCTTGGCCTGGATCGAGCGCCCCGACGGCGTGTAATAGCGCGCCGTGGTGAGGCGCACGCGCGCCATTGTTCTGGCCGAGCGGGATGATGGTCTGCACCGATCCCTTGCCGAAAGAGCGGGTGCCCAGGATCGTCGCGCGCTTGTGGTCCTGCAGCGCGCCGGCGACGATCTCGGAGGCCGACGCCGAGCCGCCGTTGATGAGGACGACGAGCGGCTTGCCTTTCGAGATGTCGCCGGGATGCGCGTTGTAGCGCATCGATTTCATCGGCGTTGCGCCCACGCGTCGAAACGATCTCGCCACGGTCGATGAAGGCGTTGGACACGGCGATCGATTGGTCGAGAAGCCCACCCGGATTATTGCGCAGATCAAGGATATAGCCCTTGAACTTGTCGCCCGCGATATCGGTCTGGAACTTCTTGATCGCGTCGACGACGCCATCGCCGGTCTGTTCATTGAACTGGGTGATGCGGATATAGCCGATGTCGTCGCCTTCCTGATGGGCGCGCACCGACTTGATCTGGATCACGGCGCGGGTCAGCTTGATGTCCTGCCCGTCCTTGTTGGCGCCGCGCATAATTTTCAGCGTCACTGTCGTGTTCGGCGCGCCGCGCATCTTGTCGACGGCCTGGTTCAGCGTCAGGCCCTGCACGCTCTCGCCATCGATCGCCGAGATGATGTCGCCTGACAGAATCCCGCCGCGCGAAGCCGGCGTATCGTCGATCGGGGTCACCACCTTGATCAGCCCGTCTTCCTGCGTCACCTCGATGCCGAGGCCGCCGAACTCGCCGCGCGTCTGCACCTGCATGTCCTGGAAGCTCTTGGCGTCCATATAGCTCGAATGCGGGTCGAGCGAGGTCAGCATGCCGTTGATCGCCGCCTCGACCAGCTTCTGCTCATCGGGCTTTTCGACATAATCGGAGCGAATTTTTTCGAAGACGTCGCCGAACAGATTGAGGTCGCGATAGGTATCGGACGCGGCGGCGCGCGCCATGCCGTCGGACAGCAGCCGCGTCTGCGTGCCGACCGTAACAATCGAGGCGCCGAGAACGGCGCCAAGCAGGACCAGAGAAACCTTCCGCATCATCCGCGAACCTTTTGCAATTCCGGTTTCGCCCACCATGGGCCCGGATCAATCGCCGCCCCGTCTTTTCGAAATTCGATGTAAAGAATGGGCTGCGCCGCCCCGATGGCGATGGCGGCAGCCGTCTTCGCAGACCTTTCGCCCATTACGGCGACCGGCTCCCCAGCCAGAATGAATTGACCTACGTTTACGTTGATCCGATCCATTCCCGCAAGGACAATATAATAGCCCTGTCCCGCGTTGATGATCAAGAGTTGTCCATAGCTGCGATAAGGGCCGGCGAAGGCGGCCCAGCCGTCGCAGGGCGAGACGACGAGCGCGTCCGGCCGGGTCGCGACCAGCATGCCTTTCTCGGTTCCGCCGAACCCGTCGGGCGCGCCAAAGCCGCGCTGAAGCTCGCCCGCGGCCGGCATCGGCAGCAGGCCCCTTGTATCGGCGAAAGCGCTCGCCGGCGCGAGGCGGGCCGGATCCTTGAACGGCGCCATGGCGATCTTGCGCTGCGCTTCGGGTGCCGCCGCCGCGGCCGCCTTTTGCGCCTCGTCGGCCTTGCGCGCCGCCTCCGCCGCGCGCGCCGCGGCGGCCAACTCGGTCTCCATCCGGGCGATGAGGTCCTTAAGACTCGCCGCCTGGCGGGCGAGTTCGGCGCCGCGGTCGCGCTCGGCGCTTAGCGCCTGTTCCGCCGCGCTGAGCGCCGACTGGCGGGCGTCGATCAGCGCCGCGAGCCGCTGCCGGTCGAGACCGAGCCGCGCGACGTCGCCCGCGAGCGAATCGCGCTCGGCCGCGATCGAGCGGCGCAACGCCAGAAGGTCGGAAAGGTCAGAGGCGAGCGCCTCGGTGTCCGCGCGCATCTCCGGCAGCACCGCGCCAAGCATCATCGAGGTGCGGATGGCGGCCAGCATATCCTCCGGCGCGACGAGCAGGGCCGGCGGCGGCTTGCGGCCCATTCGCTGCAGCGCGGCGAGGATCTCGGCGATCGCCGCGCGGCGGCCGTCGAGCGAATGCCGGATCGCCTCCTCGCTTCCCGTCAGCTCGTCGAGCCGGGCCTCGGCCTCGGCGATCTTTTGCTGGCGTCCATCGATCGTTTTGGCGAGATCGACCAAAGCCGCTTCGAGCTTCGCCCGGTCGGCGCTGATGGCGGCGACCTCGGCCTCCATCTTGGCGCGCTGCTCCTGCGAGGCCTGCAGCGTATTCTCCATGCCGCGCAGTTCGAGCCGGCGTCCGCTGAGCGCGTCGCCGGCGTCCACGGGCTTTGGCGCCGGCGGTTGCGCCGGAGATCCTTGCGGGGACGCCTGCGGCGAGCCTTGCGCGACGTCTTGGGCCGGACACGACAATGCCAAGGAGAATGCGAAGGCGAGCGTAAGCGGGACGACTTTCATTGCGTCCTTCCTTCGCCGCGCAGGCCGCATGTCGAGTCGCATTCGCATCCGGGCGCCACAATTGTCGCCGAACATGGCCGGAGCGCGGCGAAACGATCGACTCATCCAGGGCACCATCGCGCTTGCGCAAAGCGCGGCCAAGATAGAAACGAGCTAAATGCTGTCTCTCGATCCGCGCATCACCGCCCTCGTATTGATCGATCTGCGGCTACGGCGGCGCGGCGTATCGGCGGACCTGCACGCCATGGCGATCCAATATATCCTCCTACGCATCGCGCGGGTGGTTCAAAGCGCACACCTCATCCTCGAAGCAAAGGGTCGAGGCGCGCGATGAGCGACTCCCCGGCCAAGCCCTTGCCGTCGTTGCAAGGCGCGCGAACCAGCGTCCGGTGGGCCGTCCTCATCATTCTTTCGGCGCCCTTTATCATTGCGCTGGAGATGCTTCGGCTGCCGGCTGCCCTTTTGCTCGGACCGATGGCGGCGGCGATCCTCGTCGCCCTGGCCGACGGATCGGTCAGCGTGCCGAGACCCTTGTTCATTTTCGCCCAGGCGCTCGTCGGCTGCATGATCGCGCGCAGCCTGACGCCCTCGATGTTCAGCGAGATGGCCAAGGATTGGCCGCTTTTCGCCGCCGGCGTCTTTTCCGTTGTCGCAGCGAGCAGCGGGCTTGGCTGGCTGCTCGCGCGCTTCGAGGCGCTTCCCGGAACCGCGGCGATATGGGGCTCCGCGCCGGGCGGCGCCACGGCAATGGCGCTGGTCGCCGAGGCCCATGGCGCCGATATCCGGCTCGTCGCCTTCATGCAATATTTGCGCGTCGTGCTCGTCGCCATCATCGCCTCCGTCATCGCGCGGAACTGGACCAGCAGCGCGCATGCGACCCCCGGCATTACATAGCTGCCGCCGGTCCATTGGCTTCCATTCGCCGAATCTGTGGGTCTCGCGACGCTCGGCGCCCTCGCCGCGCAATTCGTCAGAATTCCAGGCGGCGCCCTCTCGATTCCGCTCGCCGTCGCGGCGCTTCTGCAGGGCTTCGCCGTCATCAAAATCGAACTGCCGCCCGTGCTGCTTGCGGTCACCTACGCTGTCATCGGCTGGAGCATCGGCCTTCGCTTTACGCGCAATGCCCCCATCTACGCCGCGCGGGCGCTGCCATGGGTCGTCGGCTCGATTTTACTGCTGATCGCGATCTGCGGCCTGTTCGCCGCGCTTTTGACCTACGCCGCCAGGGTCGATCCGCTCACCGCCTATCTGGCGACGAGCCCCGGCGGCGCCGATTCGGTCGCGATCATCGCGGCATCGGGCAATGTCGACGTCGGCTTCGTCATGGCGATGCAAATTTCGCGCGCCTTGTTCGTTATATTCGCCGGCCCAAGCATCGCGCGCTTCGTGGCCGCACGGAGCAAGCCGCGCCAGATGGATCGACTGCCCTAAGCGTCTGGCGCCCGGCGGCTCGCTGGCGCGCCGTCAGGCCGCCCGCGCGAAACTGGCGACGGCGTCGCAGACTTCATCGACGATGCGCTCGACGAGGTCGAGATTGTCGCCCTCGCCCATCACGCGGATCACAGGCTCGGTGCCGGACGCCCGAATGACGAGCCGCCCCGCATTGCCGAGCCTTTTCCGTCCGGCTTCGATCGCATGGACCACGGCGGCGTCCTCCAGCGGCTTGCCGCCAGCGCCGATCTTGACGCTTTTCAGAACCTGCGGCGAGGGTTCGAAGCGATGGCAGACCTGGCTCACCGGCTTGCCCTGACGCCTGACCACAGCCAGCAACTGCAGCGCCGCGACAAGGCCGTCGCCGGTCGTGCAATAATCCGACAAAATGACATGGCCGGACTGCTCGCCGCCGAGATTATAGCCGTGCTGGCGCATATGTTCGAGCACGTAGCGGTCGCCGACCGCCGTCCGCGCCAGATGCAGGCCGATCCCCTCGAGATAGCGTTCAAGGCCGAGATTCGACATGACGGTGGCGACGACGCCCGGCTGCGACAGGCGGCCGTCCTCCTTCCAGCTCTGCGCGATCACCGCCATCAGCTGGTCGCCGTCGACTGGCTTGCCCATTTCGTCGATGATCAGCACGCGGTCGGCGTCGCCGTCGAGTGCGATGCCGACGTCGGCGCGCACTTCGCGCACCTTGCGGATCAGCGCTTGCGGCGCGGTCGAGCCGACGCCGCGATTAATATTGAAGCCATCGGGCTCAACGCCGATCGAGAAAACCTCGGCGCCAAGCTCCCACAGCGCTTCGGGGGCGACCCTGTAGGCCGCGCCATTGGCGCAATCGACGACGATGCGCAATCCCTCCAGCGAGAGATGGCGCGCGAGGGTGCGTTTGGCGAATTCGATATAGCGGGCGCGATCGCCCTCGACGCGCATGGCGCGGCCAAGGTCGGCGGGCTTCGACAGTTTCAGCGCGAAATCGCGGTCGAGCATCGCCTCGATATTGGCTTCGGCCTCGTCCGACAGCTTGAAGCCGTCGGGGCCGAACAGTTTTATTCCATTGTCCTCGAATGAATTGTGCGAGGCCGAAATCATCACGCCGACGTCGGCCCGCATCGAAGGCGTGAGCATGGCGACGGCCGGCGTCGGCATCGGTCCAAGCAGCAGCGTGTCCATGCCGACCGAAGCGAAGCCGGCGACCATGGCGTATTCGATCATATAGCTCGAAAGCCGCGTATCCTTGCCAATCACCGCGCGATGGCGATGGTCGCCGCGCTGAAACAGGACGCCTGTCGCCTGCGCGACCTTCATCGCCAGCTCTGGCGTGATGACCGAATTGGCCTCGCCTCTGATCCCGTCCGTGCCGAAATGCTTTCGCGCCATTTGCACCTGTCCCCGCGCCGGTCGGCGGCGGCCGCCGCCAGCATTGCTCAAAGCCCCGCGTCGCCGTCCTTCGCAAGGCCGGGTCGCGATCGTCAGATTTTCGCTCGCGGCCTCTATCTAACTTGTAATTTGCCGCCGGTTTGCTTTTACACGAAAATGTCTTGATTAAAGATAACAAAAGCATGCTTGCGCGAGGCGCCCGGACGGGGCGCCGATCTCGATAGCGCCTTCGAGAGATCATCGGATTACATTCGAGAATATTCGATTACCCCGGACCGCGCCAATTTTACAGGGACTGCTCAATGAGGTTTTTTGCGAGATTTCGCCGCGCCTGCGCCGTCGCCGCCATCGGCGCCACTTTCGGCGCTTCTCTTGGCGGCGTCGGTTTTGCCGCCCTCCGCCCCGGCGCGGCGCCGGCGCGCGCCGAGGCCGCGACGGCCGACGGGCGCTTCACTTTGGCGCAAAATTACGGCGCGCCTCCGGCCGACGTCGGTCCGCCAGGCGATGAAGGTTACGGCCAGGCGGCGCCCGATTCCTCGTCGCTGCTGGTGCGGATCGACCGGCTCGAGGCGCAAATGCGCCAGCTGAACGGCGAGATCGAGCAGTTGCAGTTCGAAAACCACAAACTCGAGGATCAGCTAAAAAAATTCCAGGACGATGTCGATTTTCGCTTCCAGGATAGCGGCCGCGGCGGCGCGCCGGCGCGCGCCCCTCGACCGCCAAGCCGCAAAAGCGCGGCGATGCGATCGACAGCCTCGCCGCTCCCGACGATCAGGCCGCCGCGGCGGCGCCTGACAATGCGGTCGACAGCGCGGCGCCGGCGGCCTTGGCCCCAGCGCGTCCGGGCAGGCGCGCCGACGCCTTCGATCCGGCCAGCGATCCAAATGCCCCCGGTGCGCCGCGTCCGCTTGGCAGCCCCGATTCGGCGGCCCCTCCGCCGGTGAAAAATCGCGCCGACGCCAGCGGTCCCGACGCCCCGCTCGATCTCGCCGGCTCGAAATGGCGCGCCGCGCAGGACGGCGACGCGAGCCCACAGGGCGGCGCCGCCACGGCGCCGGCGACGCCGGGCAATTCCACCATCGCCGCGCTGACCACGCCGAACGCAGCCGCCGCCGGCGGCGCGCCGGTCAATCCGGTCAAGGAGGAATTCGACGTCGCCTACGGCTATTATCGGCAAAAGGAGTATGAAACCGCCGAAAAGAGCTTTGCGGCCTTCATCCAGGAGAACCCGAAAAGCAAGCTGGCGGCGGACGCGACCTTTTACCTCGGCGAGAGCTTTTACCAGCGCAACCGGCCGCGCGAAGCCGCCGAGCAATATCTGAAAATTTCAACGCAATATGCGACCTCGCCGCGCGCGCCGGACGCCATGCTGCGGCTCGGCCAGTCGCTCAACGCGCTCGGCGCCAAGGAGCAGTCCTGCGCCACCTTCGCCGAAATCTCGCGCAAATATCCGAACGCGGCGGCCGGCGTAAAAGCGGAAGCGGACAGGGAGGCGAAACGCGCGCAATGCTGAGCGCAGCGGAGGCGATGCTGAGCGGAGCGGAGGAAGGACCGGTCCGGGCCAAGCGCGGGCCGCGCGTTCAAAGCCCCCCCGAGCCGCCGCGGCGCGAGGAGGCTGCGTCAGCGATCGCGAGCGCTTTTCCGCCCGCCCGGATCGCGCAGCTGTTCGAGCCCTTCGCAGGCGCACAAAAAATCCTGCTCGCCGTCTCGGGCGGCCCCGACTTCGTCGCCCTGATGCTGCTCGCTTCAGACTGGGCGCAAATGGGTGCCCGCGCGCCGGCTCTCCACGTCGCGACCGTCGATCATGGCCTTCGTCCTGAAGCGCGCGCCGAGGCCAACGAGGTCGCCGAATGGGCGCGAAACCTCGGGCTTTCGCACGATGTGCTGGTCTGGACCGGCGAAAAGCCGAAAACGCGAATTCAGGAGGTTGCGCGGCAAGCGCGCTATGACCTCCTCTTCGCGCACGCCGCCCGCATCGGCGCGGATGTCGTCGCGACCGCCCATCACGCAGACGATCAGGCCGAAACGATCCTGTTCCGTCTTCTGCGCGGCAGCGGCCCCGGCGGCCTCGCCGGCATGGCGGCGTCGCGCCAGCGCCAGGGCCTCACCCATGCGCGCCCTTTGCTGCAATGCAGCAAAGCCGAGCTGGTCGCTTTCTGCGAGGCGAGAGGCCATGGCTTTTTCGATGATCCCTCCAATCGCGATCCGGCCTATGCCCGCACCACAATGCGGGCGCTCGGCGCTCTGCTTGCGAAGGAGGGGCTGGACCGCGCCGCGCTGGTCCGGCTTGGGCGGCGCGCCGCGCGCGCGGAATTGGCGCTGGCGGCCCGCGCGGCGGCCGTCGCCGAAGCTCTCGCGCCCGAGCGCGAGCCGGGCCTTTACCGCGCCGATTTTTCCGCCCTTTCCGGGGAGCCGGACGAAATCTTTCTGCGCGTACTCGCCGGCGCCATCATCCCGCTGGTCGATCCCTCTCCCGATCCAGTGCGGCCGCTGCGGCTCGAGCGGCTCGAGGCGCTCGCGCTCGCGATGCAGGGAGCGCTGCGTGCGGGCGCGCCCTATAGCGGCACGCTCGGCGGCGCCGCGCTCAAGCTCGGCCGCGATCATGTGTTGACCATTCGAGCCGAAAAGCCACGCCGCCGCGGCGCCGCGGCGCGGTCGGAAAAGCGCCGCGACAGCTAGAGCAGCGATGATCTAAATCGGCGCTCCATTTTTCCGTCCACAACTGCTCTAAACTGCTGGAATCGAATACGTTCCCGATTTTGGACCGATTCAATCCAAGATCATCGCCGAAATCATCGCGATCCGAGCCGTCGCTTCTTTGCCGGTTCCACGGCGCGCTCTTGCGGCTCCCCTTGGCAACGCTGCGGGCGACGCCTACATTGACAATGCGACGGCAGGACTCACAGTGCGTTTCATCGACAGGCGATCAGCCTCCTGGCTTGCTTCGCCTGCATCAGGACCTGGAAATGAATCCGAATTTTCGTAACTTCGCACTGTGGGTGATCATTATCCTGCTCGTGGTGGCGCTGGTGATGCTGTTCCAGAACCCGGGACAGCGCACGGCCTCGCAGGACATCAGCTTCAGCCAGTTGCTGACCGAGGTCGACGCGGGCCATGTGCGCGAAGTGACCATCGCCGGCAATGAGATCACCGGCCATTTTTCGGATAATCGCGCGTTCTCGACCTATGCGCCGAATGATCCGACGCTGGTGCAGAGTCTCTACAAAAAGAACGTCGCGATTTCGGCGAAGCCGCCGTCCGACGGCAATAACTGGCTTTTGACGCTGCTCGTCAACGGGCTGCCGCTCATCGCGATTTTCGGCGTGTGGATCTTCCTGTCGCGGCAGATGCAGGGCGCCGGCGGCAAGGCCATGGGCTTCGGCAAGTCGAAGGCGAAGCTTTTGACCGAGGCGCATGGCAGGGTCACCTTTGAGGATGTCGCGGGCGTCGACGAGGCCAAGGAGGATTTGCAGGAGATCGTCGAATTCCTGCGCGATCCGCAGCGATTCCAGCGGCTCGGCGGGCGCATTCCGCGCGGCGTGCTGCTGATCGGACCGCCCGGCACCGGCAAGACCTTGCTGGCGCGCGCCATCGCCGGCGAAGCCAATGTGCCCTTCTTCACCATTTCCGGCTCCGACTTCGTCGAAATGTTCGTCGGCGTCGGCGCGAGCCGCGTGCGCGACATGTTCGAGCAGGCCAAGAAGAACGCGCCCTGCATCATCTTCATCGACGAGATCGACGCAGTCGGGCGCCATCGCGGCGCCGGGCTCGGCGGCGGCAATGACGAGCGCGAGCAGACCTTGAACCAGCTGCTCGTCGAGATGGACGGCTTCGAGGCCAATGAGGGCATCATCCTGATCGCCGCGACCAATCGCCCGGACGTGCTCGATCCCGCGCTTGCTGCGGCCGGGCCGCTTCGACCGTCAGATCGTCGTGCCCAATCCCGACGTCGTCGGCCGCGAACGCATCCTCAAAGTTCATGTCCGCAAGGTGCCGCTCTCGCCCGACGTCGAATTGAAGGTCGTCGCGCGCGGCACGCCCGGCTTTTCCGGCGCCGATCTCATGAACCTCGTCAACGAGGCCGCGCTGCTCGCGGCGCGGCGCGGCAAGCGCGTCGTGACGATGGCCGAGTTCGAGGATTCCAAGGACAAGATCATGATGGGCGCCGAGCGCCGCACCATGGTCATGACCGAGCAGGAGAAAATGCTGACCGCCTATCACGAAGGCGGCCACGCCATCGTCGCGCTCAACGTGCCGGCGACCGACCCCGTCCATAAGGCGACGATCATTCCGCGCGGCCGCGCGCTCGGCATGGTGATGCAGCTACCCGAACGTGACAAGCTCTCGACGAGCTATGAGCAGATGACCTCGCGCCTCGCAGTCTGCATGGGCGGGCGCGTCGCCGAGGAGATCATCTTCGGCAAGGACAAGGTCACTTCGGGCGCCCAATGCGACATCGAGCAGGCGACCAAGCTCGCGCGCGCCATGGTTACGCGCTGGGGCTTTTCCGAAGAGCTCGGCACCGTCATGTATGGCGAGAACCAGGAAGAGGTCTTTCTCGGCTATTCGATGGGCAAGCAGCAGACGATTTCGGAAGAAACCGCGCAGTAAGATCGACTCGGAAGTGCGCCGCCTCGTCGAGCTCGGCCTCTCGGAGGCGCGCCGCATCCTGACCGAGAAGCGCCAGGATCTCGAAGCGCTGGCGCGCGGCCTGCTCGAATACGAGACCTTGTCCGGGCGACGAGATCATCGGGCTGTTGCAGGGGCGCCGGCCCGTTCGCGAAAACCCCGAGGACGCGACGACGCCGCTGCGCGGCTCGCCCGTGCCAACGACCGGCGTTGGCCTCAGGCCGAAGCCGGGGCCAGAGCCCGGCGGCCTTGAGCCGCAGCCGCAGGCCTGATTGTCTCGCACGTCGCTGTAACGAATTGAGGCCGCCTCGCGCAAGCAAGGCGGCCTTTTTATTCAATGGCCCCCCGAAGGCCGATCAGCCCGTGACGGCAGGCCGATCGGACAATTGACCCCGCCACATGATCGGCTAATCTCGGCATGCTGACGATCGCGACTAACTCAATCCCAACGCGAATTGCCTCAGCGCCCGCCTCCGCCGTCATCAGTTCACGATCCGCGTCCAAAGCTCGCCGGAGAGTTTCTCATTGCGCCGGGAAGCGCCGATGTTGAACGGGGTCATGCTGCTTTGGTTTCTGCTGACGGCGACGTCTGTCGCATTTGTCGCGATCGACATAAGGTCCACGCCCGCATCGGCAGTTTTGAAATGGGGCTTCGTGCTCCTCACCGCCTACACCGGACCTATCGGCGCTTTCCTTTACGTCCTTGGATGCCGGGAGCCGCTGCCGGGGCTGCATGAGCGCTATGTCGCCGTACGCTGGCGTCAGGCGCTCGGATCGACGATGCACTGCGTCGCGGGCGATGGCGTCGGCATCCTCGCGGGAGCCGTGATCGCCAGCGCCCTTGGGCTGCACGGGGCCGTCGAAGCGGCGCTCGAATATATCCTCGGTTTCGCCTTCGGCTGGACGATCTTCCAGGCGCTGTTCATGCGCGACATGGCGGGCGGCTCCTATGCGCGCTCGCTCTCGATGACCTTCATCCCCGAATTGCTCTCGATGAATTTGCTGATGGCCGGCATGCTGCCGACGATGATGATCCTGCGATCGGCGCTGGCGCCCGCGGCCGGCCCCGACGCGCCGGCCTTCTGGTTCGTGATGTCCATGGCGCTGCTCGCCGGCTTCATCGTCGCCTATCCGATGAACTGGTGGCTCGTCGCCAATAAACTCAAGCATGGAATGATGACGGTGCGGCCGGCCGGCGCGAAGCCGCCTGCGGACGCGGCCATGGACGCTCACCTTGGCCCGGGCATGGCGGCGGCGATGGCGGACCACGGGAGCGCCGCGACTGTCCCGCCTGCCCCGCCCGTGCCGGTTATGGCCCTTCTTTCCTTCCTCGCCCTCGCCGTTGGCGCCGCGGTCGCGTGGTTCGCGGCGCGGATGTAGCCCGCCCCGCGACGACGTCCGCGAACGGCGCCGCGCGGCCCCGGCTCAGGACTGCGTGCCGGCGAGCACGGTGACGGCGCGGCGGTTCTGCGACCAGCAGGAAATGTCGTTGCAGACGGCGACGGGCCGCTCCTTGCCATAGCTGATCGTATGAATGCGGGCGGCCGGGATGCCGCGCGCGACCAGATAGGCCTTGGCGGCTTCCGCGCGGCGCGCGCCGAGCGCGAAATTATATTCACGCGTGCCGCGCTCGTCGGCATGGCCCTCGACGGTGAAATTATAGCGCGCGTATTGCAGCAGCCAGGTCGACTGCTTGTCGAGCGTCGCCTGCGCGGTCGGGCTCAGTTCGCTGGAATCGCTATCGAAGAAAACCCGATCGCCGACATTCACCGCAAAATCCTGCGGGCTGCCCGGCGTCGCCGCGCCGGCGTTCGCCAGCGCATTCGGATCCGGGCTCTTGGCGCAGGCCGCGATCGCGAGGGCGGCGCCCAACACGGCGGCGATTTTCCAACCGCCCCTCCGTTCGAGAAAGCTCATCCCAATACTCCTTGGTTGATCGCAGGACAGGATGATTTCTAAGGCTTCGACTGTTAAGAGAAGGTTCCGTCAACCTTGATTGAAGCTTGTGAGGCGCCGTGGCATTTGAGTAATCGGCCCAATGGTTAACAAAAGGTTAATGGCCTTAGTTGGGCCTTCCGTCCGAATCGCCTGCTCAGTCAAAGCTCGACGCCCGGCGGTTAGAGCGTCTTTGGCGAGCAGAATCAAGCCTTAAGAAATAGTTAACAAAAGCTTGAACGGGGCCGCTTTTTCTCAAACCTGCGCCTGCCATGGGAGGCATAAAACTTGTGCAAAGCCTGCGCGGCCCGCGCGCGGGGAAGGGTCGGCGTCAGGAAAATCATCTGCGCCCCGAGGCGACCGAATCGCTCGAGCCGGCCGGCAAAGTCGCAGGCTCCGTCGACGAGATCATTGAGCTGAAACAAATGGCCCTAAAGGCAAAGCTTCCGCTCAGTGCGCGAGGCGCTCCAGCAGGTCGCGCACATGCACCTGATCGGCCTTGTAATTGCCGGTCAGCGTGTACATCACGAGATTGACGCCGCCGCGCAGGGCGAGTTCGTGCTGGCGTCCCCCGCCGGGCGTCAGCGCATAGAGGCTTTCGCCATCGGCATCGCTCGCCCAGCCGGCGGCGAGATCGTTCGAGGTGATGATGACCGGCGAGACGCCATCGCCCGAACGCGCCGGACGCGCCCCGCCGTCGGCAGGCGCCGGCGGCAGCGCCTCGATCCAGGTCGTTCCGCTGGCGTAACGGCCGACGAAGCCGTCGAGCAGATAGAAGGTCTTGGTGACGACATGGTCGGCCGGCACTGGTGCCAGCTCCGGTACGTCGACGCCGGCGAGCAATTGGCGCAGCCAGCGCGCCTCGGGCGTCGGCGGTCCGTCGGCACTCGCGGTCAAGGCGTCGCGCGTGTCGAAAACGATGGTTCCGCCAAGCTTCATGAAGGCGCTGATTTTGGCGACCGCCTCCTGCGACGGCTGCGGGCGGTCGGCGACGATCGGCCAATAGAGCAGCGGATAAAAGCTCAATTCGTCGCGCGCGGGATCGACGCCGATCGGCTCGCCGGGGGTCAGCGAGGTGCGCCGCGCCAGCACGCGCGACAGGCTGATGAGGCCCTGCCGCGTCGCTTCATCCACCTTGGGATCGCCGCTGACGACATAGGCGAGCCGCGTCGACAGCGCCGAATTGAGGTCGCGCGGCGCAATCGCGATGGCTTCGCCGCCCGCCGCCGGTTCGGCCAGCGCACGCGACGGCGCGCCGATGAAGCCGCCGGCGCCGACCAGAGCCGCGAGGACGAGGCCAGCGACGGCTCGCCGCGCCGGACGCAGCGGTCCGGCAAGCCAAAGCGAAGCCAACGCGTCGAGGCAGAAGAGCAGGAAGGCGAGTGCGATCAGATATGGCTTCAGATCGACGGGCTCCGCCCCGCGCAAGGGATGCGGTAAGAGGCCGAGCCTTGCGAAATCGAGCGCCTCGACCTTATCGCCCGGTTGCAGCGCGTTAACGGCGACAAAGGCGTCCGGCGGGCCGTAAATTCCCGGCGGATGCTCGGCGTCCGCCGCCCCGTCGAAGCCGACGGCGATGGGCTTGGCGCTCGCCGGCGGCGCGCCGAGAACGCCGAAGCCGTCGAGGGTTTTGGTCGGCGCGACCGTCTTGGCCTGGTCCGCGCCACGCGCCGCCGCGTTCTTCTGCGCATCCGCGGCCCCCGCGCCCTGCGCCGCATCAGGCGCGGCCGGCGTCTGACCGGCGAGATCGACGATCTTGCGCAGCATATCGACGAAGAGGCCCGAAATCGGCAGATTGGACCAGGTGGTGTCAGCCGTGACGTGGAACAGAATGGTCATGCCCTTGCCGAGGCGCATGGCCGTCACCAGCGGCGTGCCGTCCGAGAGCTGCGCCAGCGTTTTGTCGGCAAGGCCAGGGTCGGGCTCGGCCAGCACCTGACGCGAAACGGTGACTTCGGCGGGCGGCTTGAGGCCGAAGAAGGGGCTCGCGCGCTCGAAGGGCGCCAGCGTCTTCGGCGTATCCCACGACATCGAGCCGCCAAGCACGCGCCCGCCGCGGCGCAGCCGCACCGGCACGAGGTCGTCCGAGGCGCTGGCGAGCCGCGTGCCGGCGAAGCGCAACAGGATGCCGCCATCCTCGACGAAGCGCCGCAGTTCGTCATGCTCGGGACCCGTGACAGCGCCGACGTCGGCCAGGATCATGATGGCGACATGGTCGCCCAGCAGCTCATGAATGGGATCGATCGTTCCAGGCCGCGCCTCGCGCACGTCGGCATAGGGCGCGAGCGCCTTTTTCAGATAGTAATTCGGCGCCAGCAGCGGCTGCGACACGTCGGCCGCCTCGCCGCTGACAAGGCCGATGCTGCGCCGGCGCCAGCGCGCGTCGAGCAGCGAAACCGCCCCCGCCGAATGCTCGTTGACGATCTCAAGGCGCATGATCTCGTTGCGCAACTCGACCGGCAAATCGAATTTCACCTTGGTCTCGGTCTTGCCGGAAAAATCGAAGGGCGCCGAGCCGATGGCGAGGCCCTTCATGTCGAGCGCGCGCACTTCGCCCTGCTCAGGCCCGCCGACCGAGGCGCGAAGCACGCGCGCTTCGAGCCCGGCGGCGAGGTTCTGCGGTCCGGCCAGCGCCCGCGCCGGCTCGCCGCCGCCGACGACATCGAGGTTGACGCCAAGGGCCGCCAGGCCGCGCGCGAAATCCTCGGCGTGGCCGGCCTCGACGCCGTCGGCGATCCAGACGATCGAGGCGTGGGGATTCGCCGCGACGAAGCGCGAGATCGCGCCCAGCGCCGGCCGGCGATCGGGATTATAGGCGACGGGATTGATCGCGCGCAGGCGGTCGAGCGCCTTCGCGGCGCTGGTCGGGGCGACCTCGCGCGCGCCGTCCGAGGCGGCGATGACGGCGATCGGGCGCGCGCGGCCCCCCGCCGCCTCGATGCGCTGCGCCGCCGCCTCGACGCGGCGCGCAAAGCTCGGCGCCGCCGGCCAGCCATCGTCAAGCACGATCAGCAGCGGCCCCGAGCCGGCGGCGGGCGCGACCGGATTGAGCACCGGTCCCGCCATCGCCAGAATGATGCAGGCGGCGATGGCGAGGCGCAGGATCAGCAGCCAGAGCGGCGTGCGCCGCGGAGTTCTGGCTGACCGGAATGAGATCGAGGAACAGCCGCAGCGGCGGAAACGGCACCTGGCGCGGCCGTGGCGGCGTCACGCGCAGGAGATAATAGAGCAGCGGCAGGCCGACCAGGGCGGCGAGGGCGAGCGGCGCGGTGAAGGCGAGCGGGATGCCGAACATCAGATTGCAAGGCCCGCTGCGGCGTTGGGGGAATTGGCCTCAAGCTGCATGCGCAGCGCCAGCAAAGCCTCGGAAGCCGGCCGATCGGTCCGGTGCAGCATCAAGGTCCAGCCGCGCGCCCGCGCCGCCGCCCGGATGCGGTCGCGATGCGTCTCAAGCCTTCGCATGTAATCGGCGCGGAAAGCCTCGGCCTCGCCGACGCGCAGGCGCGCCGGCGAATCGACGTCGATGAACTCCACATGGCCGGCGAAGGGAAACGTCTCCTCGACCGGATCGGCGATCATGATGAGATGGCCGCGCGCGCCGCGCTGGCTGATCGAATTGATCATCGTGGCGATGTCGGCGGGCTCGCTCAGAAGATCGCCGATGAGGACCGCCTGCGCGTTGCGCGGCAGGCTGTCGAGGGGCGCGAGCTCGGCCGGCTCATAGCCTTGCCCGCGCTCTTCGGCGAGCAGCACTTCGCCGAACCGCTCGACGATGTTGCGCGCGGCGAGCGGCCTTGTGAGGCCAAGGAGACCTACGCGTTCGCCGCCGCGGATCAGGAGATCAGCCGCGGCGAGGCCGAGCACAAGCGCGCGGTCGATCTTCGGCTGCAGCGCCAGCTTCGAGGAAAAATGCATCGAGGCGGAGCGGTCGATCCACAGCATGACCGTATGCGCCGCCTCCCACTCGCGCTCCCGCACGTAGAGCCGCTCGTCGCGCGCCGATCTGCGCCAGTCGATCCGGCTGGTCGATTCGCCGGCGACGAAGGGGCGGAACTGCCAGAAGGTCTCGCCGAGCCCGGCGCGGCGGCGGCCATGCACGCCATGCAGCACGCTGGCCGCGACTTCCCGCGCGGCGACGATGAGGCTCGGAAAGCGCCGCGCCAGCGAGAGCGCCTGATCCTGCCTCTGCCCGTTGAGGCGGCTCTCCGTGCGATCGAGAAGCGCGACCTCCGACATGGTCAGCCAAGCCGCTGGGTGAGCTTGCCAATGAGGTCGGTCACCGTCTCGCCTTCGGCGCGCGCGGAGAAGGTCAGCGCCATGCGATGCTTCAGCACCGGCACGGCCAGCGCCGCGACATCCGCGTTCGAGGGTGACAGGCGCCCATCGAGCAGGGCGCGGGCGCGCGTCGCCAGCATCAGCGCCTGCGCCGCGCGCGGACCAGGCCCCCAGGCGATATGCTGGGTAATGGCGGGATCGCCATCGCCGGGACGCGCCGAGCGCACGACGTCGAGGATCGCCTCGATGACGCTCTCGCCGATCGGCAGCCGGCGCACCAGCCGCTGCGTCGACATCAGCTCCTCGGCGCTCATCACATGCTTGGCCTCGGCCTGCACGGCGCCGGTCGTTTCGACGAGGATGCGGCGCTCGGCGGCGCGGTCGGGATAGCCGACGTCGATCTGCATCAGAAAGCGGTCGAGCTGGGCCTCGGGCAGCGGATAGGTGCCCTCCTGCTCCAGCGGGTTCTGCGTCGCCAGCACATGGAACGGTTGGGGCAGGTCGTGCCGCTCGCCGGCGATCGACACGTGATATTCCTGCATCGCCTGAAGCAGCGCCGATTGCGTGCGCGGGCTCGCCCGGTTGATCTCGTCGGCCATCAACAGTTGGGCGAAGATCGGCCCCTGAACGAAACGGAAGCTGCGCCGCCCGCCGGATTCTTCCAGCACCTCGGAGCCGAGAATATCGGCCGGCATCAGGTCGGGGGTGAACTGCACGCGCCGCGCATTGAGGCCGAGCACGGCGCCCAGCGTCTCGACCAGCTTGGTCTTGGCGAGGCCGGGCACGCCGACGAGGAGGCCATGGCCGCCGGACAGCAGCGTGACCAGCGCCTGCTCGACCACCTGCGTTTGGCCGAAAATGATGGTTTCGATCGCCGCCCGCGCCGCCGCGATGCGCTCCAGCGCGGTTTCTGCGCTGCGCTCCATGGCGGCTTCGAATGAGGCTGCTGCTGCTTCTGCCATATGATCCCTTTTAACTCTTCGCGAGCCGGCGCGGACACAGTATTTTCGCTCGTTCTAGTGTCAACGACCCCGGCCGATAGTCAACTCGGCCGTCTTTCAAGAAAATGGTCTTTGCACATCGCCTCGACTGGCGCCTGTCACAATCATTGTGATTGGCTCTTTTTGATGGCTCCATTCGATAGCTGGGCGCGGGACGACGATGGCTGAGGAATTCCCCGATAAAAGCGAGAGTAACGAGGCGCTCGCGCGTTTCGCGGCTCTGGCAGCTTCGCCGGCGCCGGTCGAACAATGGAATCCGCCATTTTGCGGCGATATCGACATGCGCATCGCCCGCGACGGCGCGTGGTTCTATCAGGGAACACTGATTCGGCGCCCGGCGCTGGTCAGGCTGTTCTCGACCATCCTGCGCAAGGACCCCGAGCGCTACGTTCTTGTGACGCCGGTCGAGCGCGTTGGCATCCTCGTCGAGGATGCGCCTTTCGTCGCCGTCGAAATGGAGGTCGCGGGATCGGGACCCGCGCAAACCTTAAAATTTCGCACCAATGTCGACGATTGGGTCGGCGCCGGCGCGGCGCATCCGCTGCGATTCGAGCGGGAGGCTGGCGGCGGCGTCAAACCCTATGTCCATGTGCGCGGCGACCTTTGGGCGCTGGCGACGCGGGCGGTGGCGATCGACCTCATTGCGCTTTGCCAATTGCGAGCGCATGAGGGCGGGGAAAGCTTTGGCGTCGCTTCGGCCGGCGCGTTTTTTCCGCTGGCCGACGCGCAGGAACTCGCCGCGATAGAGGCAGGCCTTTGACCGCATCCGGGAACCCGCGCCACGAAGAGCGTCAGGACGAGCGTTTCGCCCCCGCGCAGGTCTTCGCCCATATCAGCGGGCGGCTCAGCTTCGCGCCAGATCCCGGCGGCGATGAACTTCCCCTCAGCGATCCCGTCATCGACGACGAATTCCCGCGCGCCGACGCATTCCCGGCGACGACGGGAACCCGCGCCGCCGCCGTGCTCGTCGGGCTCATCGCCCATCCGCGCGGGGTCAGCGTTCTTTTGACCGAGCGCGCAGCCTCATTGAGGGTTCACGCCGGTCAGATCGCTTTTCCCGGCGGCAAGATCGAGCCCGACGACAAAACGCCCGCCGCCGCCGCTCTGCGCGAAGCCGAGGAGGAGATCGGCCTTGCGCCCCGCCTCGTGCATCCGCTCGGCTATCTTTCCCCTTATATCACCGGCACCGGCTTTCGCGTCGTCCCCGTCGTCGCGCGCATTGAGCCCGGCTTTTCGCTGCGCCTCAATGCGGGCGAAGTCGCCGACGCCTTCGAGGCGCCGTTCGCCTTCCTCATGGACGCGGCCAACCACACGCTCGACTCGCGCGCCTTCGGCGGACGGCTGCGGCGGTTCTATGCGATGCCCTATGGCGATCGCTATATCTGGGGCGCCACCGCCGGCATTCTGCGCAAGCTTTACGAAAGGCTCTATGGCTGATGTGGCGCGCGATTCTCGAGCCCACGCTTCTCTTCGGTTCGCCTTTCGCGGCCTATGCGGCCTATCTCGCGCTGCGCCAAAAATATCCCTTCGAGGTCGAACACTGGAGCCGCAGCGCGGTCTCGACGCTGGTTCTCGCCGGCCTCGCCATCGCCGTCGCCGGCGTTTTCGTCTTCGGCATCTTCGCGCCGCGCAATCAGGGCGCCTATGTCCCCGCGCATGTGGAGAACGGCCAGATCGTGCCCGGTCGCATCCAGTGAGCGCGGCGCAGGTCCAAAAGGGCGCGCTGGCGCGCCTGCTCGACAACGCCGCGCTGACGCGCGTCTTCGCCGCGCTCGACCAGGACGGCGACGAGACCCGCATCGTCGGCGGCGCCGTGCGCGACGCGCTCACCGGACGCGCCGCCAGGGAGATCGACCTCGCGACCACTGCGACGCCAGAACTGGTGCTGGCGCGAGCGGAGAGCGAAGGCATCCGCGCGATCCCGACCGGCCTCGCGCATGGCACGGTGACGCTCGTCGCCGATGGCGAAACCTTCGAAGTCACGAGTCTGCGCGAAGACGTCGATACCGACGGACGCCATGCGCAGGTGCGCTTCGGCCGCGATTTTGAGACCGACGCGCAGCGCCGGGATTTCACCATCAACGCCCTGTCCGTCGACAAGGACGGGCGCATTTTCGATTATGTCGGCGGCCTCGACGACATTAAAGCCGGGCGGGTGCGCTTCATCGGCGAGCCGCGCGCGGCGCATCCGCGAGGATTATCTGCGCATCCTGCGCTTCTTCCGCTTTTCGGCCGAGTACGCCGAAGGCCCGCTCGACGCCGAAGGGCTGCTCGCCGCCATGCGCGAACGCGGGGGACTCGCACGGCTCTCGCGCGAGCGCGTGCGGGCGGAGCTTTTGAAGCTCCTCGCGGCGCGGCGCGCGGCGGAGGCGGCGCAGGCGATGACCGACGCTGGCCTCATCGGCCTCCTGCTCGCCTCGGCACCTAATCCGGCGCGCTTGCGCGCGCTCGCGAACATCGCCGACGACGGCGCGCGTGATCCGCTGCTGCGCCTCGCCGCGCTCTGCCTCGATGTGCCGGAGGACGCCGAGCGCCTCGGAGACGTTCTTCGCCTTTCCAACAGCGAGCGTCAGCGTCTCGCGCGCGCCGGCGCCGCGCTCTTGAAACTGCATGGCGCGCAAAGCCCGCCGCCGACGGAGGCGCTGCGCGTCCTGCTCTTCGTCCATGGCCGCGAGGCCGCGCTGGATGCGCTGCTGCTCGCCGCCGCGCGGGCGCCTGATCCCGCGCAATGGTTGCAGGCGCTCGCCTTCTTGCGCGGCGAACCGGAGCCGCGGCTGCCCTTTTCGGGCGATGATCTGATCGCGCGCGGGGTTCCGGCCGGGCGCGCCATCGGCGCCGCCCTTGAGGCCCTGAAACGGCGCTGGATCGGCGCCGGCTTTCCCGATGACCCGGGCCAACTGGCGCTGATGCTCGACGAAGTTGCGTCCGGCGCCGATTGAACGCGCGAGAAGTCCTGCGTTAACCGCTTCGGCGATGATTTACGCGGGGGCCGCGTAATCGCTTCAATAAATTCAGTAAAAACGAACGCGAGGTGTTAGCAGGCCGTTCGGCGCGCTATGATGCCGCGCGATCCTTCAGGAGCTGCGCCGTGAGCGCAAGGGAGAACAAGCCATCGGACGTCGCGCAGCGGCTAGCGCGGCGCGCCCGCGCCCAGGCCGATGACGCGCCCGGGCGCAAGGATTCCTGGCGGCGCGAGACGTTTACGCTGCCGCGCGCGGAAGCCCGCGACAAGGCGCGCGAATGGTTCACGCGCTTCCCCAAGGCCGCCTATATGACCGAGATCGAATCCTGGCGCGAGCTTGCCGACGATCGCATCGAATTCACCATGCGCCGCCTGCCCAGCGCCGATTGAGAACGCGCTTTGAAGTCCAAATCCGGCGCCGGTTTGGAACGTTATCGCCGACCATGAGTTTTTACCTTAAGCCCGGCGGGCTCATAATCGATTCGTCGAGGCTGGTCATGGCAAAGGAGTTTTCGATGAAAAACAGTACTCTTCTGGTATCGGCGGCGGCGCTCGGCGGCGCCTTCCTGTTCGGCGGCGCGGCGCTCGCCCAGCAAGCGACGACAACCCCGGTGGCTATAGTCCAAACGCCAATCGATGCCCTCGGCGCCGGCCTCACAGCGATCGTCTCCATCCCTGTCGAAATCGTATCGGTTCCGTTCAACGCTATTACCGCGCCGGCCCCGGCGGCCGCGCCCGCGCCCGTCGTCACCGGCCGCAGCGTCGCCGTGAACAAATACTGAGGGCGACCCTGGTCGGTCGCCGGAGCTGAACCGCCCGAACCGCTCAGGTATCGGTTCTCGAAATAAACAGGGCCGCTCCGCCAAAACGGCCCTTCGATTCCCTCTGCGCCGGTCAGGCAAGGTGCTGCCCGGCGTCGACGGTGATCAACTGACCGGTGACGCTGCGCGCGCCGGCGAGATAAAGCACCGCGTCGGCGATGTCGTCGGCCTCGACCGCGCGCCGCAGCGGCAGGGCCTGAACCTCGCGGGCAAAACCCGCCTCGCCCTCGCTGGCGTTGGGAAACACGGGACCCGGGCCCACCGCATTGACGCGGACGCCCCGCGGCGCAAACGCCTGCGCCATGGTCTGCGTCGCCATCCACAGCGCCGCCTTGCTCAGCGTATAGGAAAAGAATTTCGGCGTCGGGCGCAACACGCGCTGGTCGATGATATTGACGATCGAAGCTCCCGCCGGCGCCTGACGGGCGAAGTCGCGCGCAAGCAGCGCGGGCGCGCGCAAATTCACCGCGAAATGCCGGTCGAAACCCTCGGCGGAAAAACCCAGCGCCAAATCCTCCTCAAACAGCGCCGCGTTATTGACGAGCAGCGTCAGCGGCCCGATCAGCGCGGCGGCTTTGGCGATCAGCGCGCCGGCCGCCGCCGCGTCGGCGAGATCGAGGCTCACGGCCGCCGCCCTGCCGCCGCCGGCCTCGATCCGCGCGGCGGCGCGCGCGCCCTCCTCTTTCGAGCCCGGGCCGCAGTGCAGCGCCACGGCGTAGCCGGCGCCGGCGAGCCGCTCGACGATGCGAAGGCCAATGCGCCGCGCGCCGCCGGTGACGAGCGCCGCGGGCGCAACCGGGCCGGTCAACGGATCGATCATGCGTCGCAAACGCTTCGTAATGGCGGCTGCATAAGCTTCTCTTTACGCCGGGCGGACATGCCGCCATCAAGGCGAAGGCGCCGGCGAAATTGGGCTGGCCGACTTCCGGGTTCGTTCGAGGATATGCCGATGCGCGTCGTCAGTCGCCGCCGATCGCTAACAAAGGCGATAACTTATCGTGTCGTCATCATGACTCTCGATTTCATAACGATTTACATCTTCACCGGCGCGGTGCATGTCGCAGTCGGATTTATGATCGTCAGCAACGTTTACACGTCGATCGCTTACGTTTTTCATGAAAGGATCTGGGCGAAAATCCAGTGGGGCGTCGACGAAAAGTGACGCATTGGCGACCCGCCCCACGCGCCGCCCGCGAATCTGTTGCGTTTCGATCCGAGACGGCCCGCATCGGCGCGCATCTGGGGAAGCTTCAACTTTTCAGCCAGGCGCATTCGGCTTTCCAGTTTCGTCAGGGCAGCCTTGACAGTTGTCGGAGGGCCGCCTATCTACGGGGCGCTCTTGGCACTCACCCGGTGAGAGTGCTAACAGGGCGCCGTTTCAAACCTGCCGCCGTTTTAAGAGGCGTCCGCGCGCGGAACAAGCGCCAAAAAGAGCGCCTCTTGCGGCCCCAAGAAGGATTAAGACATGAGCTTTCGTCCTTTGCACGACCGCGTCGTGGTCAAGCGTCTCGAGGGTGAGGAAAAGACCAAGGGTGGGATCATCATCCCCGACACCGCCAAGGAGAAGCCGCAGGAAGGCGAAATCGTCGCCGTCGGCCCCGGCGGTCGCGACGACAGCGGCAAGCTGACGCCGCTCGACGTCAAGACCGGCGACAAGATTCTGTTCGGCAAATGGTCCGGCACAGAGGTCAAGATCGACGGGCAGGACCTGTTGATCATGAAGGAAAGCGACATCCTCGGCATCGTCGCCTGACCGCCTCGCCAGAATAAGTTTTCAGTTTCAGGAGTTCAAAAGTCATGGCAGCTAAAGACGTCCGCTTCGCCTCGGATGCGCGCGACCGCCTTCTTCGCGGCATCGAAATCCTCAATAACGCGGTGAAGGTCACGCTCGGCCCCAAGGGCCGCAACGTCGTCATCGAGAAATCCTTCGGCGCCCCCCGAATTACCAAGGACGGCGTCACCGTCGCCAAGGAGATCGAGCTTTCCGACAAGTTCGAAAATCTCGGCGCCCAGCTGATCCGCGAAGTCGCCTCCAAGCAAAATGACGCCGCCGGCGACGGCACCACCACCGCCACCATCCTCGCCGCTTCCATCGTACGCGAAGGCACCAAGGCGGTCGCCGCCGGCCTCAACCCGATGGATCTGAAGCGCGGCATCGACCTCGCCGTATCGGCCGTCGTCGCCGACCTCAAGGCCAACTCCAAGAAAGTCACCTCGAACGAGGAGATCGCCCAGGTCGGCACCATTTCGGCCAATGGCGACAAGTCGGTCGGCGAGATGATCTCGACGGCGATGCAGAAGGTCGGCAATGAGGGCGTCATCACCGTTGAAGAGGCCAAAAGCCTCGACACCGAACTCGACGTCGTCGAAGGCATGCAGTTCGACCGCGGCTATCTCTCGCCCTATTTCATCACCAACGCCGAGAAGATGATCGCCGAGCTCGAGGATCCCTACATCCTGATCCACGAGAAGAAGCTGTCGTCGCTGCAGGCGCTGCTGCCGGTGCTCGAATCCGTCGTGCAGTCCGGCAAGCCGCTCGTCATCATCGCCGAGGACGTCGAAGGCGAAGCCCTCGCCACCCTCGTCGTCAACAAGCTGCGCGGCGGCCTCAAGGTCGCGGCGGTCAAGGCGCCGGGCTTCGGCGATCGCCGCAAGGCCATGCTCGAAGACATCGCCATCCTCACCAATGGCACGCTGATCTCCGAGGAGATCGGCATCAAGCTCGAAAACGTCACCTTGCAGCTGCTCGGCCGCGCCAAGCGCATCCGCATCGACAAGGAATCGACGACGATCATCGACGGCGCCGGCGCCAAGGCCGAAATCGAGGCCCGCATCGGCCAGATCAAGGCGCAGATCGCCGACACCACCTCCGACTATGACCGCGAGAAGCTGCAGGAGCGGCTCGCCAAGCTCGCCGGCGGCGTCGCGGTGATCCGCGTCGGCGGCGCGTCCGAGGTTGAGGTCAAGGAAAAGAAGGATCGCGTCGACGACGCGCTCAACGCCACCCGCGCGGCGGTCGAGGAAGGCGTGCTGCCAGGCGGCGGCGTCGCCCTGCTGCGCGCCATCAAGGCGCTCGACAACGTCAAGGTCGAGAACGCCGATCAGAAGACCGGCGTCGACATCGTGCGCAAGGCGATCCAGACCCCGGCCCGCCAGATCGTCGACAACTCCGGCGCCGATGGCGCGGTGGTCGTCGGCAAGCTGATCGAGAACGCCGCCTACGGCTACGGCTACAACGCCCAGACCGGCGAATATGGCGATCTCGTCAAGCTCGGCATCATCGACCCGACCAAGGTCGTGCGCACGGCGATCCAGGACGCGGCTTCAGTCGGCGGCCTCCTGATCACCACCGAGGCGATCATCAGCGAGCAGCCGAAGAAGGACTCTCCGGCGATGCCTGGCGGCGGCGGCATGGGCGGCATGGGCGGCATGGATTTCTGATCGAAATCCTCCCGATCCCTTCCCCAATCCAAACAACGAAAACCCCGGAGCGATCCGGGGTTTTTTTCGTCGCGGGCGCAGCCGCTTGCCCGCGACGGCGCATTATCGCTGTTATTGGCGCGCCCCCGCTTTCCAAGCGATCAGGATATGCTCTAAGCTCTGTCCGCAAGATTACGGGAGCGGGGGAAAACAGAGGTGCGACAGGCGTCGGAGCCGCAACCGGATGCGGCCATTATCCGGAGGACGGCGACGCGGGCGGCGCTGCTCGATGCGGTCTACGCCTCGTGCCCGGAGCTTTCGCGGGCGCAGGCGCGCGACATCTTCGAGATGGCGCTGGAGGAGATCGCCGAAACGCTGGTGCGCGGCGAATGCGTCAAGCTGCGCTCTTTCGGCCTCTTCACGGTGCGCGCCAAACGCGAGCGCGTCGGCCGCAATCCGCGCACCGGCGTCGAGGCGCCGATCAAGTCGCGCCGCGTGCTGACCTTCAAGCCCTCGCCGGTGCTGTCGGCCTGCGTCAACGGCCTCGCTGCGGACGAGAAATCCGCCGACTGAAGCGGAGCCGCGCGACTTGCGGCGCCCGCACGCCCCGCATAAAAGGCTCGAATGGCGTTTGCGCCCCGGGGCGCTACAGGTTTCGGCTTGCGCCCGCAATGGCTCTTCCAAAACCATTACAGACTTTTAAGGTGAGGTCGCGCGCCGAAACCTGTAGCGCTCGGGAGCCAGCCGCGGCGTCGATCGCGCCGGATCGGCGGCGGGCGCTCATTCTGGCGTTGATCTTCGCGTCAATCCCGGGGCGAGGCCGCGGCGAAGCGGACGCTTCGTCGACCCGACGCCGGACAGAATTGCGCATCTTCAACCCGGAGCCGCCGCGACGCCGTCGCGCCGCGGAGCCGCAAAGACAAGGCAAGCCATGCATGTTCTCGCCGCCGTCGTCGCCATCTTCTCCGTCGCCACCGCGGTCATCGGCGCGACGCATGAAGACGGGATCATCCTGCTCCTCGCCGCGACCGGCCTGCTGTGCGCCTACACCACCTATCAAACGCCGAAAATCTCCAGCTTCCTGCGCATCTTCGCGGCGATCTTCGCGATTGAGACGGTCCTCTTCGGCGTCGTCTTCCTGATTGCGCAGGTCGGCCTTTGGCCCGCCTCGCTGCAGGATTACGCGCTGCCCGAAAGCCTGCCGCTGACCGTCGCGATCTTCGCCATTCTCGTCTATGCGATCTCCTTCGTCCCCGTCGTGCGGCAGATGACGCGCATCGGCGACCGCTATTTCGACTTCGCGGGACCGACCACGGCGCGCATCAAGCCCTTGCCGTCCTTCAGCATCGACGAGCGCGTGCTCGCGATCGCGATGGTCGTCTTCCTCGTCGTCGTCAATCAGGCGCAGGTCGGCATGCAGCTTCGGCTGTCCTTCTTCTCGCGCGACTGGTTCAACGCGATCCAGAACAAGGATCAGGCGACATTTTGGTCGCAATTGTTCGCTGTCTTCATCCCATGGGCGTTCATCTATATCTGCTCGGCGATTCTCGAATTCATCATCGCCTCGACCCTGATCATCCGCTGGCGGCGCTGGCTGACCGAGGACTACGTCGGCCGCTGGCTCGATCGCCACACGCACTACCGGATGTCGCTCGGCGGCGGCGCCGACAACCCCGACCAGCGCATCTCCGAGGACGTCAACCGCTTCATCAACGGCGGCGAAACCGGCGGCTACGGCATTTACTCTTTTTCGATCCTGCTCATCTCGACGTTGAGTTCGCTGGTGTCGTTCTCAATTCTGCTGTGGGTGCTCTCGGCCAATTTCACCCTGCCCTATACGACGATCGCCTTCCCCGGCTTCCTGTTCTGGGTCGCGCTGATCTACGCCGGCGTCGGCACCTGGGTCACCCATCTCATCGGCGGTTCGCTGGTTCAGCTCTCCTTCACGCGGCAGCGCTATGAGGCCGACTTCCGTTTCTCGCTGGCGCGCTTACGCGAATACGCCGAGCAGGTCGCGCTGCTGAAGGGCGAGAATTCGGAAAAACATTCGCTGCGCGAGCGCTTCGCCGCCATCATCGGAAATTATTTCCAGATCGTCGCCGTGCGCAAAAACCTGATCGGCTTCACCTCCTTCTACGGACAGCTGAGCCCGATCATTCCCTATATCGTCGCGGCGCCGTTTTACTTCGCCGGCAAGATCACCCTCGGCGTGATGACGCAGACCGCGCGCGCCTTCGGCAGCGTCAACGAAGCGCTGACCTTCTTCGTCAATTATTACGTCTCGCTCGCCGATTTCAAAGCCGTGCTCGATCGCCTCACCTCCTTCGATTCCTCGATCGAGGCGGCGCAGAAGCCCGCCGAAGCCGCGGCGTCCGCCGCCGCGGCGGACGCCGGCGCGCACGAGCATATCGGCCTCGAAACCGTGACGGTGCGCCTGCCCGACGGGCGCGTCATCCTCAAGGATGCGACGCTGCGCCTCGCCGCGCGGGAATCGACGCTGGTCAGCGGCCCCTCCGGCTCCGGCAAATCGACCCTGCTTCGCACCATCTCCGGCATCTGGCCGTTCGGCGACGGCGCCGTCGCCAAGCCCGCCGACGCGAGCGTGATGCTGCTGCCGCAAAAGCCTTATATTCCGATCGGCGCTCTCATCGCCGCCGTCACCTATCCGGCCCCGCCCGAGACCTATGGCGAAGACGCCGTGCGCGCCGCCCTTCGCTCTGCGAACCTGCCCGACCTCGTCGACCAGCTGCATGTCGAGGACAATTGGGGACAGCGCCTTTCGGGCGGCGAAACGCAGCGCCTCGCCATCGCCCGCGCATTGCTGGCGAAGCCCGACTGGCTGTTTCTCGACGAGGCGACGACGGCGCTCGACGAAGCCATGGAGGCGAAAATCTACGGCGTTCTGTTCACCGAACTGCACGGGACGACGATCGTCTCGATCGGCCATCGCTCGAGCCTGCTCGATATCCACCAGCGTCACATCGAGCTGCAGCCGGACGGCGCCGGCGGTTCGAAAATCTCAGAGAAGACGGTCGTCGCTTGAACGGGCCGGACGGCGGACGGCGTGCGGCGACGGTCGGAACACCGACGCAGCCGGCCGGCATGGCGCTCGGCCCATCGCTGCTCGATTTTCTCGCAAGCGAAGAGGGAAGCGAGCTTCGCGCGCGCTTTTCGGAACGGACGCTCGGCAAGGGCGCGCTGTTTCGCAACGAGGAGGGGCGCGACCGCGTGCTTGTCGTCCGCTCGGGCCGGGTGCGGGTCTATCTTTCAACGCCGGAGCGCGAACTCAGCCTGTCCTATCTCGGCCCGGACGATATTTTCAGCACCCATACGCGGGCGCATCTCGCCGCGGTCGAGCCGACGGCGCTGCTGCTCGCCGACCGTTCGGCGCTTGAGCGCGACCTCGGCCGCTACCCGGCGCTGCGCGCCGCCATTATCCGCGTGCTCGCCCGCATGCTGGCCCAGACGATGACGGTGATCGAGGACCTCGCCTTCCACGACGTGCGCGGCCGCATCGCGCGCTATCTGCTGCGCTACGCCGGCCGCAACGGCGCTCCGATCCAGGCGGGCGGGCTCATTCGCGTCGATCTCAATATGGAGGAGATCGCCGCCCTTCTCGGCGCGACGCGGCAGACGGCGTCGACGGAATTCAACGCGTTGATCCGCGCCGGCGTCATCGAGCGGCGCGACCGCGGACGCTTCGCCCTGCTCGATCCGAAGCGCCTTCAGGCGATCGCCGGCATCGAAAATGATCAGCTGTCGGCTGGCTGACAGACGCGCCGCGCGGCCCCGCCTAAACCCATGGCGACCACCCGGAGGGCGCGATGGGCAAATTCGACCGCTATGTGAGTTTCAAGAACGCTGACTGGCAAGGCGGATCGGATCGCGTCATGGCCGGACTGAAAGCCCATATCGAGGCCGGCGACAGCGCATTCTGGCCCTATTTCCAGCGCCAGAGGGAGCTCGCCCACGCGCGCGGGCTCGATGATTTGCGCGTCCTGCACAATTTCCTGCCAACGCTGCGCGAGCTGCTTGAAGAGCTCGGCGACGCGGCGACCCTCGCCCTTCTCGAAGATCTCGAAGAGACGTGTATGTGAGCCCGTGCGGGCATAGACGGCGATGCGCTTTATCGTCCCCTCATCCTCGTGCGCGAGGATGCGGCGGCGCAACGCGAAATCGCGTTCACAACGCCTTCGCGCCAGCCTCCTCCAGGATCGCCGATAGCGCCCCCGGACCCACCTTCACCGTGCCCGCGAAGGGATGGTCGATGGCGACGATGACGAGCAGGCCTGAGAAAATCATGGCGCAGAGCGCGCCAGCCATCACCATTTGCGCGCGAATATTTTGCGTGCCAAAAAAGAAGGTGAAGGCGACGGTGAGGGCGGCGCCGCCAAACAGCACGCACCAAATGACGCCGGGAACGATGCCGGACGCCAGCACGAGCCTGCCGCGGCGCGCCTGCGTCACCTGGTCGAGCTGGTAGAGAACCTCTGTCAACAGCGCCGCGCCGCGCGCGTCGGAAGGCCTGTAGGTCAACACTGCGTCATAGACGCCATCGAGGGCGCGGGTCACGGCGAGGCTGGCCCGACCGCGCTCCATTGCCGGCCACTCCTCATTGATCGCAGCGTTGAGGTAGGAGGTCATCGCCGTGCTAAGCGCCGCGCCCGGCTCGCCTCCGATCCCTTCGGCGAGCCGATAGATCGTCGCGGCCGCGCCCGCCTCCTGCGCGACGCTCTTGTCGGCGTCGTTGAATTTCTCCCAGACGACGATCACGGCGAAAGCGAGCAGCACCGCGTAGAGAACGCCGACCGTCGCAAATTTGAAGCCGGCGACCTCATTGTTGGTCTTCAGCCTGTCAAGCGCCACGAACCGGCGCACGAGAACCGGTCCGCTCATCGCGACCAGCACAGGCAAAACGACAAGAAGGAGGGCGGACAGCCACAGCGGCCGAGTGGTCAGGAAAAAGATCATGTTGGCTAAGCTCTCCCCACGCGAGCCCCCCTGTTTTGAAATCCGCGCTGAAGCATTTCCCATCGAATCGGAAAACAGCTTCCATTTTATTTTTTATCGCATTTTCTTCATGCGAACCGGCGAGGCGTCCGCTTCGCCCGAAATTCTCTAGTCGTTCTTGCCCCAGGCGAGCCTGATCGTGAATTCGGGCGAGGCTTCGGCGCCGACGACCCAGAGGTCGCATTCCTGGCTCAGCGTCGCGCCAAACTCGATCTCGATTTTGTCCGGCCGTTTCGGCAGGGCGTCGATCGAGGCCTGCAACGAACCGACAAGTTCGCCGACCGAAGCGAGCCCGGCCTTGAACTCATCCGCGCTGGCGCGGGTAAAGCCATCGGCGATGCCGGCGTCCGGCTCGCCGGCCTCGGGGGCGCCGCCGAACAGCGCGATTTTTCCGTCAGAAAGCTCCACGATAATGCGCGCGCCCATCAGATTTTCTCCATCATTTTAGTCCCGCTCCGGCCAGACGCGCGACAAGTTTCTCGTAAAGCGGATTGGCCGCGGCGAACACATAGTCGAGCGCTGCGACGCTGACATGATCGGCGCCCTGCGCGATCAGCCAGTCGGCGAGCGGCGCGACCCTGTCCTGCGGACAATTGAGCGTCAGGCGGCCGTCTTGCGCGCGATGGCGCAGCCGCGCGGCGAAACGCGCCTCCGCCTCGGCGAGGAGCGCCGGCGTTATGGCGGCGAGCGCGGTCGAGACCTCGCGCGTCGTCCGCGCCTCCTCTTCGGCGGCGATGCGCGACAGGATGACACGCGCGTTCTCCAGCGCGGGCTGGCTCCAGTCGGCGCTGAGCGAAGCGACAAGATTGGCCTGCGAGCGCAGGATCACGCCATCGTCGAGCACTTTTAACGCATTGGCGGCGAGCGTCGCGCCGGTCGTCGTGATGTCGACGATGAGTTCGGCCTGTCCCGCCGCCGGCGCGCCTTCAGTCGCCCCCGAGCTTTCGACGATGCGATAGTCGCTGACATGCATCTTGGCGAAAAAGCGCCGCGTCAGATTGATGTATTTGGTGGCGACGCGCATGCGCTCGCCGCGCCGCGCGCGAAAGCCCGCCGCGACGTCCTCAAGGTCCGCCATGGTGCGCACGTCGATCCACGCGCGCGGCGCGGCGACGACGACATTGGCGCCGCCAAAGCCGAGCGGCGTCAAAAGCGCCACCTTCTCGTCGGCGTCGGCCAGCGTCTCGCGCACGAGATCCTCGCCGGTGACGCCCATGTGGACTTGGCCGGTCGCAAGCTGCGCGACGATGTCGGCGGCCGACAGAAAGGCGATCTCGACATCCTTCAAGCCGGCGAGCTGGCCGCGGTAATCCCGCGCGCCGCGCCCCTGCACGATGTCGAGGCCCGCGCGCGCGAAAAACGCCGCCGCGTTCTCCTGCAGCCGCCCTTTCGACGGCACCGCGAGGACCAGCGCATCGCTCATGCGCCCGACCCTCCTGCGCCGGCGCCGAGCCGGTCGACCCAGATCGCCGCGCCGACGGCGGGAATGGCGCGATCGGCGCCAAGCGTCTGCAGCAGCTGGTCGTAACGCCCGCCGGCGACGACCGGCTTCTGATCCGGCCGCGCGCGGTCATGCGCCTCGAAGACGAAGCCGGTGTAATAATCGAGATTGCGCGTAAAGCTCGCCTCGAAGCGCAGCGCCGCTACGTCGAGGCCGAGCGCGGCGATGAAGCCGATGCGCGTATCGAGCGCGTCGAGCGCCGCGGCGAGATCGAGATCAGCCTCGCCGGCGAGCTGACGCAATTGCGCCAGCGCCGCGTCCGGCTCGCCCTCGATGCGCAGGAAGCGCTCGATGACGGCGAGCTTTTCGGCCGAGACGCCGGCCCCATTGCGCAGCGCCGCCTGTTCGAGGAACCGGTCGGCGATTTCGCCCGGCGTGCGCCCGCCGACCGAGGCGATGCCGGCGATCGACAAGAGATCCTCGACAAAAGCGCGCGCGCCCTGCTTGTCGGCGCCCTCCAGCATGCCGAGCACGCCGGAATGATCGCGCCCGGCGCCGATGCGCGAGGCGTTGAGGATCGCCGCGACCGACTTGCCCTGGCTGTGGCCGCGCGCGATGCGGCGGCGCCATTCCGGCGCAAGATCGAGCGCGGCGAGCAGCCCCGAAAAGAGCCCCGCGTCGCCGATGCGGACAGCGAGATCGAGCGCGCGGGCGCTCGCCGCCGCATCGAGCGCGAGCGTCAAAATCTCGGCGTCCGCCGCCTCGAAATCGTCGCGGCCGAAACTCTCGACGCCGGCCTGCGCGAATTCGGCCGCCTGGCCGGCGGCGTAGCGGAACACGGGGCCGCAATAGGAATAGGCGGCGATGCGCCCGGCCTCGCCGGTGCCGAGATAATGCCGCGAGACCGGGATCGTATATTCGGGCCGCAGGCAATATTCGGCGCCGGAAAGATCGCTGGTCAGATAAAGCTGGCCGCGCAGATCCTCGCCGGAATCGAAAAAGATCGAGGCCGGCTGCAAAATCGCCGGCTCGCAACGCGCATAGCCCGCGCGGACGAGATGCGTCGCGACAAGGTCAGCGGGGCAGTTGGACATCACGCGCAGCTCATGCTTTCGCTCGATTTAACATTAACGAGCGAAAGCTGTTTAGCAGGCGAAAGCCAAGGCCGCGACTGGTTTTACCCGGAAAGGTGAACGCGGCGGCGCAGGCCAGTTCCCGATTCCGCAGCGCCCCTCGTCGTCATGGCCGGGCTCGACCCGGCCATCCAATCCAGCAGCGGTGGCGCGGGGACGCCCGGGTCAAGCCCGGGCATGACGTTGAGTACTGCCAAGGGCCGGGACTCACGCGTGTCGCGCGAGGACTTCGCGCACCGCCGCGACCAGCCCGGTTTCTGGAACCGTGAATTGCGCCTTCGCGCGCAGCTCCAGATAGTCGGCGCGATCCTTGGTCGAAGCGGCAAGCTCCGCGCCGAGCACAAGATCGCGGATCGCCACCTCGCCCTTGTCGCGCTCGTTCGAGCCCTGAATGACGGCGCAGATCGAGCCGCGCTTGTCGGCGTATTTCAGCTGCGCGTTCATGCCCGACTGGCCGAGATAGAGTTCGGCGCGGATGCTTTCCGCCCGCAGCGCGGCGACAAAGCCCTGGTAGCGCGGCAGCCGATCCTTATCGAGCGCGAGCACGACAACCGGCCCCGGCTCCGCCTTCGCGCCGACAATCGGCGAGCCAACCGCCTTCAGCGCCGCATACAGGCGCGAGACGCCGATGGAGAAGCCGGTGGCCTCTACGTTCTTGCCTAGAAAGCGGCCGACAAGCCCGTCATAGCGCCCGCCGCCGCCGACCGAACCGAAGCGGACGGGCTTGCCATTTTCGTCGTCAATTTCGAAAGTGAGTTCGGCCTCGAACACGGGGCCGGTGTAATATTCGAGGCCGCGCACGACGGAACTGTCAACCCGAACGCGATCTGGTCCGTAACCTGCGATCTGGCAGAGGCGCCAAATATCGTCGAGTTCGCGAACACCCGAATACAAAACGTCGCTCTTTGGGAAGTTGTCCCAAAGCGGTGCGAGGGCAACATCGAAGATATCGTTGATTGTCTGGATGTTACTGTGTGTCCCGGTGGCTAGTATTTCCCCCTGCAATGTTCGGTCGTGAGAAAAATGGCTGGCGATGTTAACTAAGCTCAAAATTGCGTTTGCCTGCGCGGCGTCCAGTCCCGCGCCCTTCGTGAAATCACCGCTTTCGTCCTTGCGCCCTGGACCCAGCAACAGCGCGACGCCGTCCGGCCCCAGCCGATCCAGCTTGTCGATCGCCCGCAGCACGGTGAGTCGCCGCCCGGCGTTCGCCTCGCCGCCAAGCCCGATCGCCTCCAGCACGCCGTCGAGCACCTTGCGGTTATTCACTTTGATGACGTAATCGCCGCGCTTCACCCCCAGCCGCTCCAGCGTGTCCGCCGCCATCATGCACATCTCGGCGTCCGCCGCGACCGAGCTTGACCCCACCGTATCGGCGTCGAACTGCATGAACTGGCGAAACCGTCCCGGTCCCGGCTTTTCGTTGCGAAACACATAGCCCGCGCGATAGCTGCGGTAAGGTTTTGGCAGCCTGTCGAAATTCTCCGCCACATAGCGGGCCAGCGGCGCGGTCAGATCATAGCGCAGCGACAGCCAGCTCTCGTCATCGTCGCGGAACGAAAAAACCCCCTCGTTCGGCCGGTCGAGATCGGGCAGGAATTTCCCCAAGGCGTCGGTATATTCGATGAACGGCGTCTCGACCGCCTCGAAGCCGTAAAGCTCGTAGGATTTCTTGATTTCCGCCAGCATTCGTTCGGTCGCGGCGATCTCGGCCGGGCCGCGGTCGCCGAGCCCGCGCGGCAGCCTCGCGCTCGCGCGCGGCGCATTTTTCGTCTCGTCGTTCATTAAATCCTCGTAACCGTAGCGCTTCTTACGGGGCGCGGCGCCGCGCGGCAAGCGACGTCCGCCCGACGCCCCCTTGGCGGGACTGGAAACAGCGCTATTTATGTGGCGGCGCGCCCACGCGCCATCTTCATCGGAGAAGGCCCATGTCACCCGAGGAACGCCAGTTGCTCCAAGGCCTGTTCGAGCGAATCCAGAACGCGGGCTCCGCGCCGCGCGACAAGGACGCCGAGGCCTTCATCGCCGACGCCGTCAAGGCGCTGCCCTATGCGCCCTATCTCCTCGCCCAGACCGTCATCGTTCAGGATCAGGCGCTGCGCGCCGCCAACGAGCGCCTGCAGCAGCTTGAGGCGCAGGTGCGCGATCTCGAAGCGCATGCGCCGCAGCAGGGCGGCGGCGGATTTTTGGGCGGCCTCGGCTCGCTGTTCGGCGGCGGCGCGCCGCAGTCCGCGCCGCACGCGCCCTCGCCCGGCTGGAACCAGCAGCCACAGCAGGGCGGCTGGAATCAGCCGCCGCAACAGAATTACGGCCAGCCCGGCCCGTGGGGCGCGCCACAGGGCGGCCCCGGCGGCTTCGGCGGCGGACCTTTCGGCGGTCCCCCGCAACAGGGCGGCGGCTTCCTGCGCGGCGCGCTTGGCGCGGCGGCGGGCGTCGCCGGCGGCGTGCTGCTCGCCGATTCGATCAAGGGCCTCTTCGGCGGCGCTAATAATTCGCTCGGCATCGGCGCCGGCGTGCCGGGCGTCGGCCAAGGGCTTGGCGGGCTTTCCGGCCTTGGCGGCGGCGAGACCGTCGTCAATAATTATTACGGCGACGACGCGGTGCGCCAGGCCGACTATCAGCAGGACGCCGACCAGGATCAGGACGACGCGCAGGACGCCGGCGACTATAGCGACGACGGCAGCTCGGACGTCTGATTGGCCTGATCCTCGCCATGGCCGCGCCCCGGCCATGGCCCGCCGGTCAGGCGCTGTGCCGCCCGATGGCGTCGCGCAGGGGTTCGGGGTGCGCCGAAATCACGTCGCGCGTGTCGTCGATATGAAAGCGGCTGGCGATATCGCCGGCCTCGATCGTCGCGTCGATGCCATTCGCCTTGAGAAATCTGTAATAGCGCCCGTTCAGCGTATCGACTTCTTTTTCGTGGCGGGCCACCGCCTCGCCGACGAGCGCGATCGTATTGCCGAATCTTTCGCGCACCTTGGCGCTGAGCAGCAGATCGATCCCCCAGCCGCTGACCCCTTCGGCGAAGACCCAGCCGCATTCGCGCAGCGCCCGATTGGAGATGACTGGCATCATGATTTCGACGGCGGACAGCGGCGTCAACGCGCTGCCGGCGCCGGGCTGCTTCAGAATCTCGAAATGGCAACTCGAATCGGGCGACAGGGACGCCTGCGCGAGATCGAGGCCGAACGTCGACATCGTGGTGAACAGCTTCTCGATGTCGGCATTCGAAATGTAAATGTCGTCGTCGAGAAACAGCACGGCTTCATAGCGCAGAAAAATCTCGGGGCGCTGCTCCAGAACTTTGCGGATGGCCGTCGTTTTGGTGCCGAGCTGGCGCAGAACATAATCGGCGTTGCACGAGACGGACTCGGGCCGATCGTAATAATTGACCGCGACATCGAATACGCTGCTCTTGCCGAGGCACCGCAGGACCGAGGACCGGCTCGCCTGGATGAACACGAGAAACCTGTTCCTCGCCTTGTCCGCCTGCCGCAAGACCTCAAGCTCGATCTGCGAATAAAACAGGTTGCGGCGATCTTTCAGCTGCGCGGCGTTGGTCGGCAAATCCGCGTCCTTGGCTGCGAAAAGCTCGAAGCAGAACGCTTTCTTGTCGGGCCGGTCGCGCATGACCGCCTGTTTGAAAAAGCCGATGTCGAAATTTTTCGCAGGATCGCGCCCCGCGTCAAATCCCTTCGCCCAGAAATGCACGAAAGGATGCGGGGCGCTGGCTCGCCAATCCGGATTCTGCGCCGCGTACCATTGCGTATCAAAGAACCTCGACGGCGAATATCGCTGGAAGCTTTCATCGCACAGATAGTCGGCGAGGCAGCGGCTGCCCAACTCCCGTTCGAAATGGTCTGGATCGAAAAACGGATTGGGCAAATTGCCTTTTTTTTCTCCAATCAGGAGATAATGCAGCAAAGAAAAATAATACAGCTTTCGCCAGCCGAGATAACGCTCCGCGTAATCCGCATGCCCAAAAACGCCCGACCTGAATATGAATAAAATCTTACTCGCAAATCCCAAGCAATAGTCTCCCCTCGAAAGCGTATCGGCGATTATCATGGTCTGACCGCTGGCCCCTCGGTCGCCAACGAGCGCTCGTGCGCCCGGCCCTTTGTTCACGCGGCCATCCCGGGCCGCCGTCTTTCCGCATTCATTACGGCAAATTTATTCCTTCAATCATAATCTCATTTTAGAACGATACGAAAATGCTCGCCTGCGAATTAGCTGAAGCTGAACTGTAAACCCTCCCCGCCACATGATCGCCCAAAATCCTTCGCGCACGAACGCCGCGCCGCGTCAATGCCCTTGATCGTTTTAGCCCCTGGCGTTTTGCGCCGGCGGCCGAGGTCGCCGCAAGCAAACCCCGCAGCGCCCAAACGTTCAAGATTTCATTCCGTTCTGTAAATGAGGCGCCTTGACTTTGCGGCGTAAAGCAGCGATACAGCCTCATCTGCTTAAACGTAGATGTTGGCGCGCCGGTTGCGTGAAGGATAGACTTCTATCCTCCTGTCGGACGCCCGGCGCATTCCGCTCGACAGCCCAGGCCACGCAGGGCGTCCAACCATTTCAGCCCGTTTCCCGCCTCATGGCGGCGCATATCAGGCTTATCGAAAGAATCCCACTTGCAAGATTTCTCCGGACTCGGCCTTGCCGCGCCCCTTCTCCTTGCCCTGAACAAGCTCGGCTACGCCAAGCCGACCCCGATTCAGGCGCAGGCCATTCCTCAAATCCTCGCCGGCCGCGATCTGGTCGGCATCGCCCAGACGGGCACTGGCAAAACCGCCGCCTTCGCCCTGCCAATTCTCAATTATCTGCTGGCCAATCCGCAGCAGCCGCCGCGCGGCGGCGCCCGCGTCCTGGTGCTGAGCCCGACGCGCGAACTGGCCAGCCAGATCGCCGAAAGTTTCCGCAGCCTCGGCTCGCAAATGCATCTTTCCGTCGCCGTCGTGTTCGGCGGCGTGCCGCATGGCGCGCAGATTCGGGCGCTCGCGCGCGGCCTCGACGTACTTGTCGCAACCCCCGGCCGCCTCGTCGATCATCTCGACAGCCGCATCGCCCATCTCGGCAAGACCGAATTCTTCGTGCTCGACGAAGTCGACCAGATGCTCGATCTCGGCTTCGCCAAATCGATCCGCCGCATCGTCGGCACGCTGCCGAAGCAGCGCCAGAATCTGTTCTTCTCGGCGACCATGCCGGCGGAGATCGCAAAGCTCGCCGCCGAGCTGCTGCATGATCCCGTGCAGGTCTCGGTGACGCCGGTGGCGAAGACCGCCGACCGCGTCAATCAGCAGGTGCTGTTCGTCGAGACCCATCGCAAGCGCGACGTGCTGGTCGAACTCCTCGCCGACAAGGCGATGGCGCGCACCATCGTCTTCACGCGCACCAAGCGCGGCGCCGACAAGGTGACGCAGCATCTCGACGCCGCCGGCATCGCCGCCGTCGCCATCCACGGCAACAAAAGCCAGAGCCAGCGCGAACGCTCGCTCGACGCCTTCAAGGCGGGCCGCGTGCGCGCCCTCGTCGCAACCGACATCGCCGCCAGAGGCATCGACATCGACAACGTCACCCATGTCGTCAATTTCGATCTTCCCGAGGTCGCCGAAGCCTATGTGCACCGCATCGGGCGCACGGCGCGCGCCGGCGCCGAGGGCGTCGCCATCTCGCTCTGCGACGGCGCCGAGCGCGACCTGTTGCGCAACATCGAACGGCTGACCCGCATCAATCTGCCCACCGAGGATCGCCGCGCGGCGCCGGGCTCGCCCGAGTCGAGGCCTCCCGCGCGCGCCGCGGCGCCCGCCCGGCATTATCAGGACCGGCCGCAGCAGGAGCGCCATAATCAGGAGCGCCACCCGCAGGAACGCCACCAGCAGGAACGCCACCAGCAGGAGCGGCGCCCTGGCGCAGCCGCGGCGCGCCCGCATGGTTTTTCCGGACGCGGCGCGGGCGCACGCCCGACGGCGCCGACGTCGCCCTATAACGCGACGAGGCGCGGCGACAGGCCGCGCGGCGACGCCGCCGTCTAAATTTTCAGGAAAATCCGCCGTGTCCCCGCGCGGTCGTCGCGCGGCGGCCGCATTTGCGCTCGCCGCTATCAGAGCGCACGGTTAATTTGGCGCCTGCGCGCGCGCCGTCTGCGAGGCGCCCGGCCTCGTCGCGCCGCCGGGAATCGCCGCCAGGAATCGCCGCCAGGTCAGCCGCCGATCTCTTCGAGGCTGACGCCGGTGGTGTCGATCCTGAACAGGAAGGTGATGACCGCGCCGAGCAGCGAAGTCCCGACCAGGATATAGAGCAGCGCCTGCGTGCCGATGTCGGCGAGCAGGATCGGGAACAGAAAGGCCGTCGCGACCGCGCCGATCTTGGCGAAGGCCGCCGCGAAGCCGGCGCCCATGCCGCGCACGCGCGTCGGAAAAACCTCGCCGGCGATGAGGTAGGTCTGCGCGTTCGGTCCGAGATTGGTCATGAAATTGAAAATCATGAAGCCGGCGAAGATCAGCAGGATCTGCTGGCCGCCGGCGGCGTAGCTGGAGGCGGCGGCGGTCGCGAGCCCCGCGGCGCAGCCGATGAAGCCCAGAATTTGCAGCCTGATGCTGCCGACCCTGTTGACCAGCAGGATGGCGCAGACGATGCCGACGATCAGCAAAAGGTCGATGAAGCCGGCGCCCTTGGCGGCCAGCGCGTCATTATCGATGAGGTCGGCGAGGCTGCGCACATGCGTCGTCTTGTGGCCGATCGAGGCGGCCAGAATCGTCGGCGTGAAGATGCCGATGCCGTAGGTGCCAAGGTCCTGCAGAAACCACGGAACCGAGGCCAGAATCGTGGCGCGGATATTGGTCTTGTCGAACAGCGCCTTGAAGTTGCGCTCCGACCGCGCCGCGGCCGGCGGCGCGAGCCGCACCTCTTTCGGATAGGCCGGCTCGCGTGAAAGAAGCCGGCTGACCTGCCGCCCCGCCTCCTCCGCGCGCCCGCGCGCAAGCAGCCAATGCGGGCTTTCCGTGATGGTCAGGCGGCCGATGATGACGAGGAAGGCCGGAATGATCGCCGTCGCATACATCCAGCGCCAGGCCGAGATCTCGGGAATGTTCTTGAGGACCAGATAGCCAACCACCGTGCCGGTCAGCGCGCCGAGCGCCTGAAAGCCGAAAGCGGCGAGCACGAGCTGGCCGCGCGCGCGGCTCGGGATGCTTTCGGAAATGATGAGATGGGCGGTCGGATAATCGCAGCCGAGCGCGACGCCAAGGCCGAACAGGAAAACGACGAGCCAGAGATAGCTGGGGCTGATCGTCAGCAGGCAAAGGAAAACGATGAAGATGATCATTTCCACGATGAACATGGTCTTGCGACCGAAGTAATCCGAAAGGCCGCCGAGCCCGATGGCGCCAACGAGAATGCCGAACAGGCTGGCCGCGCCGATCACGCCATGCTGCGTTTTCGTGATGGCGAATTCCTCCGCGATGAGCGGCAAGGCGACGCCGGTCATGAAAACGACCAGGCCCTCGAAGAATTTGCCGGCGGCGGCGAGCGTCCAGATGCGCCATTGCATCGCCGTCATCGGCGTCGACCGCAGCGCCGTGCCGTCCGACCAGACCGGCGTTTCGTCGATATAGGTCTGCACCGATCGCGCGCGCAGCGCCGCCGACGGCTCCGCCGGGGAGGATTGGGTCAGGCTCATGCCGGCGCTCCTTCTGGCGGCGCGTAGCGCGCGCCATTTCGTTTCAGGCGCGACGCCGATAAAAAATCACGGCAAGGTTACAATCGGAAGACGACGCCCCGCGGCGCCATGGCCGATCGAGGCGCTTAAGAGAGAGGCTGGAGAAGGTTGATGGCTGTTGCAGGCGCGTCCGCGCTCAAAACCCAGTTCGACATGCTGGCGAATTACAACGCCTTCGCCAATCGCCGCCTCTATGACGCGGCGGCGGCGCTGAGCGAGGCGGATTATCGCGCCGACCATGGCGCCTTCTTCAAATCGGTGCGCGGCACGCTCAATCATCTGCTCGTCGCCGACCGCATCTGGATGAAGCGCTTCACCGGCGTAGGCTCCGCGCCGGACCGGCTCGACGCCCTGTTGTTCGACGAATTCGCGCCACTGCGCGCCGCGCGCGAAGCCGAGGACGGCCGCATCCGCGTCTATGTCGAATCGCTCGGCGACGACGAACTGCAGCGCAAGATCACCTATCGCGGCGTCACTTCGCCAAAGCTCGTCGAGCAGCCGCTGTGGCAGGCGCTCAGCCATTTCTTCAACCACCAGACGCATCATCGCGGCCAGGTCCACGCGCTGCTGACGCGCATCGCAGGGGCCGCGCCCGAGCTTGATCTCCTGATCTACCAGAGGCTCGTCCAGGCGGGCGGGTAGCGGCTATTTATAGGCCATGCGCAGGTCGAGCGTGCTCTCGACGCCGATCTTGTCGTAGTTCGCCGCGAGCCATTCCTTGGCCGCAGCGCGGCCATAGTCGCGCAATTGCTCGATCATGGTCCATGACGCCCGCACTTTCGTCGAGGCGGCGAAGGGCGCCAGCGCCTTGCCGCCCTCGATGCGGTGCGCGCGCGTGCGCATATAGTCGTCGCCCGAAAGCTTGCCGTCGTCGATCAGCCGGTTGACGAAGTCCATGACGCGGAATTCGGCCATCAGCGCGCCGTTGAAGGTGATCTCGTTGAGCCGATCCTGAATGTCGCGCGCGGTCTTCGGCAATTCGTTGCGCTCGATCGGATTGATCTGCACGATCAATATGTCGGGAGTCTCGGTCTTGTAGAACAACGGAAAAAGCGCGGGATTGCCCATATAGCCGCCGTCCCAATAAGGCACGCCGCCGATCACGACCGCCTGGAACAGAAACGGCAGGCAGGCCGAGGCCATCACATGATCGGCGGTCAGCTCATGGCGTTCGAACACCGCGATGCGGCCATTATGGACGTTTGTCGCGGAAACGAAGAGCTTCAGCTCCTCGCAGGCGCGCACCTTGTCGAAATCGATCATTTTGACGAGATGGTCGCGCAGCGGATTGATGTTCAGCGGATTGAAATCGTAAGGGCTCGAATAATGCGTCAGGAAATCCGCCCACCAATAGGCGAGATTGGCCTGTAGCGGCCAGTCCTGGAAGAACAGATGGACGAATTTCTGCTGCGCCGGCGTGAAGGCGCCCTCGTCGCTGATCGAACGCCAGAATTTTTCGAGGCTCTTGCGCGCCCCGGCGCGGCCGCCCTCGAGATAGCCCTCGGCCAGCACGACGGCGTTCATCGCGCCGGCGCTCGTCCCCGTGATCGCCTCAATGTCGAGCCGCTCATCCTCCAAAATGGCGTCGAGCACGCCCCAGGTGAAGGCGCCATGCGAGCCGCCGCCCTGCAGCGCGAGGCTGATCTGCTTCTGCCCGGTCCAGTCGATCGGCGCCGGCGCGCCCGCCTCGCTCGCGGTCATTCGGCCGTCCAGCCGCCGTCGATCGAGATATTGGCGCCGGTGATCTGCTTCGCCGCGTCCGAGGTGAGGAACACCGCGAGCCCCGCGACCTCGTCGACGGTGACGAATTCCTTGGTCGGCTGCGCCGTCAGCAGCACGTCGTTGATGACCTGCTCGCGCGTCAGATGGCGCGCCGCCATGGTGTCGGGGATCTGTTTTTCGACCAGCGGCGTCCACACATAGCCGGGCGAGATGCAATTGACCGTAACGCCGAATTTGGCGGTCTCCAGCGCCGCCGTCTTGGTCAGCCCGTCGATGCCGTGCTTGGCGCTGACGTAGGCCGATTTGAACGGCGAAGCGACCTTAGAATGGGCCGAGGCGGTCGAGATGATGCGGCCCCATTTGCGCGCCTTCATGCCGGGGATGGCCGCGGCCATGGCGTGGAAGGCGGCGCTGAGGTTGATCGCGATAATGAGGTTCCAGGTCTCGATCGGAAACTCCTCGATCGGCGCGACATGCTGGATGCCGGCGTTGTTGACGAGGATGTCGACGCTGCCGAGGCTTTTTTCGGCGTCCGCCACCATTGCGCGGATTTGATCGGGCTTGGTCATGTCGGCCGGGCAATATTGCGCCTTGACGCCGAAATCCTTTTCGATGTTGGCGCGTTCGGTCTCGATCGCCGCGGCGTCGCCGAAGCCGTTGATGACGACATTGGCGCCTTCCTTGGCGAAGGCTCTGGCGATGGCGAGGCCGATGCCGCTGGTCGAACCGGTGACGATGGCGTTGCGCGTTTTGAGGGACATGGGGGGCTCCGTGAGGTGGCGCAGGCGCGCGGGAAGCTTTAAGGCTCAAGACGGAAACTTGGCGGGAGTTCCCGCCTCGGCCCGTTCTACACCGGCTTGCGGGGAACGCGCCAGAAGGCGGCGCGGTTTCGTCCGGGTTTCGTGTCCGCGCGTCTTTGCGATATATTGGATTTATGAAAGTTTCGCGTGCGCCTCTGCGCAATCCCGGGGCCGCGGCGCAGGAGCGCGCCGCGCATGAACATGGCGACGGGGCTGAGCCGCGCGCCCATGGCGAGGCCGCGCTTGGCGCCGCGCTCGCGCTCTGCCGCGACGAAGGCATCGCGCTGACGCCGAGCCGGCGGCGCATTCTCGAAATTCTCGCGCGCGAGGGCCGCCCGCTCGGCGCCTATGATCTAATCGACCGCGTCGCAGCGCTGACCGGCAAGCGCCCGGCGCCGATCTCGATTTATCGCGCGCTGGATTTCCTGCTCGAGAACAATCTCGTGCACCGGCTCGCTTCGCGCAACGCCTATCTCGCCTGCGGCCACGGCCATGCGCGCGAGACGCCGATCGCCTTTTTAATCTGCAAATCCTGCGGCGAAGTCGTCGAAGCCGAGTCCGGCGCCCTGCGCGGCAGCCTCAAGGCCCTCGCCAGCGAAGCCCACTTCTCCCCCCGCGCCCAGGTCATGGAAGTCACCGGGCTGTGCCGGCTGTGCGCGGGGGCATGAGGCTCAAAGGCCAAACAGATGGCCACCCTCAAACAGCGCGGTCCAGCCAATGCTGCCGAGGGGCAGGAGCACCGCCCCCACGACGGGCTGCTGCAGGAAGGGAAGAAATGAGCCCTCCCGCATGTTTGTGACGCGATCCAGCAACATCTGCCATTGGCCCGCCCGGGCCTCGTTGCGCGAACCCTGCACCCTTACGATTTCGTCCGCCAAATGTTTCTTGGCTATCTTTCGCGCTCGCTCTGCGCTCAAATTCAACATAATTGCGCAGCCGACGACGAATGCGACGCCGATCCCCGTCGTGATGACGTTTGGAAGTCCCAAAGAAAAATTGCCGAATATGGAGCTGTGACAGACGATCATCAGGGCGAGGATGAGCAACGGAAAATAAATGAGACCCGCAATGCAGCTTGTGCGCCGCGCAATGAAATTAACATCGATCCAGTCGTCGAGAGCGCTGCGCGCGTCGCTTGAGCGAAGCCGAAGCTCGGACATGAAACATTTCCGCGTCTGTTCCGGCCATGCCGTATCGCTTTTGGCCAATTTAGTAACGAACAGGAGGCAAAGGAGCGTCGCGTCAACCACAAAAAATATCAGGAACAACATCGTTATGACGTCGAGCCAGGCAAAGAGATGATATATGTTCCGCACGATTTCGCCTCGCCCTCGATATGGGTGATGCCCCACTATTCCTCTGATGATGCCGTGCAATGCAAAATAGTAGATTAGGACGCACGCAACTATGCGCCAAAAGCGCGCGACGGAACGACTCTGAACGACGTAGCGTCTCCACGCCACGCCTACATCGAATGTGCGCTCTGATTTGTTGGGACCAGGCAACTCGCCCGTCAGTCTGTAGGAAAAATAGCTGGGAAATTGTTTAACCAGCGACAGCGGGCCGCGGGTCGCCTCGTAATAGGCGCTTATGACCTCATCGGCAGGCGGGAGCGCGAATTTCTCGCCAATTTTAGCGAGATTGGCCTCAAGTTTCCGCCACGCCGTGAATATCAGCCAACCGGCCAGGGCCAACGTGAAGGTGCGGATCAGAACGGACGGCCAAAGGCTCACGCCCTCGAAGAGCCTCATCGGTTCGCCCTGATTTGTGATCCATTCTGCTGGCGCGGGCCATGACCCCCAGACAGCGAGCGCACAAAGTCCCGCAAGCGCGACGGCGGCAAACAAACGGGCGAAACACCAAAATGCGACGCGCTCAAACGTCAGTCTGCCTGACTTGATCTCGTAGGAACGTTCTCGCTCGCCAAGCATGATGCGTAGTTGAGCGGCCATTTTGGCGCAACCGTAGACCCAAGCGAGCGTGAACATCGCCCCGAGAATGATTTTGACCCATTTATCCATCTCCGGAAAGAGAGGCGGGTCCGAAGGTTGAATGGAATTACATTTTAGCGGGTCCTCCCGACAGTCGTGAATAGACAGGCACGTCAGCGGTTCCTTCCGACAATCGTGACCGCGTTCTTCAGTTAGAGCCAGCATGCCGCCGGTCCGCTCGACTTCAAAAATCCGCGGCTTCTGTAGCCATTCGGTTATTTTGTTTTGCTCACCGCGCAATGCGTCCGGCGGATACCCCGCTCCGTGCGACGTCCCTGTCGCCGCGGCGCGCCCTTCTGCAAGACCAAATAAAGCTGTCCAGTAAAATCGATCGCCCCCCAATGCTTCTTCTATTCCTGCCAGGCTCGCCAGCTCAATCCCGCTAGCCTTTTTCGATCCACCCATTTGCTCGGTCGCGCTACCGTTCAATTCAGCATCGTTGGAGATGTTCGCCAGAAGAGGCCACGCTGTCGGCTTCAGCATGCTGATCTGCGGCGGCCTGGGCGCTTCCTCCTGCGGCTTAAGCTTGGCGATGTCCCTGACCGCCAGTTGGGTCGCGAGAAAGGCGGAGGTCTCCGCGACATCGCGGAACGGCGGAAGGTCTTTCTGCAAATTATCATTAAGCTTCGGACCGAAGCTTGACGCAACGAGGAGATTGCGCGTCCAGCTCAGTTCGCTGTCCAACGTGAGCAATGCGTCGAAATTATCGGTGAAGAAAACAGTGCGCGGAAATTCGGGTTTCAGCGCGCGCAGAACAAGCAGCTTGTCGAAGACGTCGCCGCCAACGACGCCAATCGCGCCGATCGATCGTCCGCCATGGCGCTGGAGTTGGTCATCCTCCTCTTTGAGGTCGCTCGCGAGACGGCGCAGATAATCATATTGCCCCTGGCCAAAGGCCCGCTCGGATACTTTCGAATCGAGCTGATTTTTTTCCGCATCCTTCTCCGAGTCGGTGGACGAGGCGCCGCCGCCCGAGCCGTCTTTCGAGTCCGCCGGCTCGTCTTTTTTGGCCTCGTCTTTCTGATTTTTCGGCAGCGCGCCGTCCAACCCGTGCAAATAAGTGCGTTTGTGAACCCACTCGAGCGGCTTGTCTCCGAAATGAGGGCACGGTTTCTCTGGAAAGGAGTCAAGTTTCGGATCATATCCCTCGACCGCGCAATCCTGCACGAGCTGCGGAAGCGTCCGGCCGTAATAACTGTCCCACTCCGAAATCAAAGCGATATGCTGCTTTGGGCCGGGATAGACGCCTCGAAGATAGAGTTCCTTGATGACGGCTCTCGCCAGCAAATCGTCGGTGGCGATCGTCCGTAACAGGTGAACGCCTCTACTTTCCAGAAAATCATGAACCGTCGAATATTTGGACGGGCATGCGCCTGTCTGATAACAGAGAGCTTGGACCGCCGGGTCGGTTTGGCCGCGAACTTCGGTCAAAAGCGACGCATCATTCACCGTCGCGCGATAGGCGTAGAATATGGTGCGCGCGAGGGAGGGCCAATCTTCGCCTGGATGACCAACAGTGGTTTCACGCGGATTGCAGGCGACGTCGCCATCGGTCGTCGGGTCCTGCGCGTCACAAGCCTCGATCATGAGATCGCGCAATGTGTCCGACGTTGAAGGCCCGATGACTTGCATGACCGGCGCAGGCTTGCCGTCGCCGATCAGCCTGGCCAGCCTGTTGAGCTTTTTTAGCGGATGTTCGGCCAACATATCTTCGTCCAGCCAAAGCACCAGTATCTTGCGGCCTGGATCCCTTTTTCCCCGGAACAATTCAAAAGGAATGACGTTCGGAAGTTCAGAAGGAACAACCTTGTGAACAGATTCCTCGTCCTTAGGATGGTAGTAGCCGATGTGTAGCGGGTCCGCCGGCACGAAATCCGCCGCGTCGAGGCCCGAAACCAGCGCATATCGTACGCGGCGGCGCGCTTCCTCGTCTTCCGTGTACGGCGCGGCCGACTCGGTCGCTACGATGATCGGAACGTCTGATTTTTTATCTGAAAGCCCTAATTGATCGAATGGCGCGTCGCAGTGCCTGTCCTGCGAACAGTCGAACACCGTCTTGGCTCCGCCAAATTCGCGCGCCACGGCAGTGAAGGGGTCCTGCCACAGCCGCGCATCGACGTCCTGGCCTGACGCGGTTTCATGAATTTGCAGCTCCTTGCTTTCGGGCCGCGCGTCCTGAAGCGGCGCGGTATGCGCGAAAAGCAGCGCGCCGGCCGACAGGAGAGTCATTAGAATAGCGCCATTATTAGCGAAATTCGTCGAACTCGGATCGTCGGCCATCGGCGCAGCCTCCGCTTGGTTCTGCGCGGTCACTATCTCGTGATCTCTAACCTTAGCCATATTTTCGCCAAAGTCTACGTTCCGGTCCTAGCGAATTGTTAAGGTTTTATTAAATTTCGGAGGCGTTCCGCCAACGATCTGAAGCGCAGGCGGCGTTGCGGCGCGCCCGCCTTGACCCGCCGCCCGTTTTTGGCCACGACAGGCCCGCGCGCGCCGGATAATATCGCGCCGCGCCAAAGCTTCGGGAACCTGCATGACCCATGACATTGAGGCCGCCGCCCCGCCGCGCTCGCCCGACTACGCCTCAGAACTCGCCGCCGGCCCCGCGCCGCGCCGGCGCTCGGTCGGCGTGCTCGTCGGCGCCGGCAAGGCCGCGGTCATGGTTGGCGGCGGCGCGCCGATCGTGGTGCAATCCATGACCAACACCGACACCGCCGACGTCGACTCAACCGTCGCGCAGGTCGCCGCCCTCGCGCGCGCGGGCTCGGAGCTGGTGCGCATCACGGTCGATCGCGACGAGGCCGCCGCCGCCGTGCCCCACATCCGCGAAAAGCTGGCGCGGCAAAACTGCTTCGTGCCGCTGATCGGCGATTTCCATTACATCGGCCACAAGCTCCTCGCCGACCATCCGGCCTGCGCCGAGGCGCTCGATAAATACCGCATCAATCCCGGCAATGTCGGCTTTAGGGACAAACGCGACCGCCAGTTCTCGGCCATCGTCGAAATGGCGATAAAGCACGGCAAGACCGTGCGCATCGGCGCCAATTGGGGCTCGCTCGATCAGGAGCTGCTGACCAGCCTCATGGACGAGAACGCCAAAAGCGCCGCGCCCGCCGCCGCCGACGCGGTGATGCGCGAGGCCATGGTGCAATCCGCCCTGCTCTCCGCCGCGCGCGCCGAGGACATCGGCCTGCCCCGCGACCGCATCATTCTTTCGGCCAAAGTCTCCGCCGTGCAGCAGCTCATCGCGGTCTATCGCACGCTGGCGCGGCGCAGCGATTACGCGCTGCATCTTGGCCTCACCGAGGCCGGCATGGGCTCGAAGGGCGTCGTCGCCTCCTCGGCCGCGCTCGGCGTGCTGCTGCAGGAAGGCATCGGCGACACCATCCGCGTCTCGCTGACGCCGGAGCCCGGCGGCGATCGTACGATTGAGGTGAAGGTCGGCCAGGAAATCCTGCAGACCATGGGCTTTCGCACCTTCGTGCCGCTGGTCGCCGCCTGCCCCGGTTGCGGCCGCACCACCTCGACCGTGTTTCAGGAGCTCGCGCGCGACATCCAGACCTACATCCGCGACGAGATGCCGGGCTGGAAAACGCGCTATCCCGGCGTCGAGACGCTCAACGTCGCGGTGATGGGCTGCATCGTCAACGGGCCGGGCGAATCGAAACACGCCGACATCGGCATATCGCTGCCCGGCACCGGCGAGACGCCGGCCGCGCCCGTCTTCATCGACGGCCAGAAGGCGATGACGCTGCGCGGCGAAGGCATCGCCGCCGAATTCAAGACGCTCGTCGAAAACTACATCGAGCGCCGCTTCGGCGGCGCCAAAAGCGCGGCGGAGTAGGCGCGCCTTGCTCTAATGGGACTCGTCTTTGACAGCACTCGTCGGGGGCGAGATGAGCGGTTCCTGGCCTGTATTGAATTTCCTGACATGCGACGAAGACGCGACCGACTACCGCCCGGCGATCAATTCGACGGGCGACGTCGTGGTTTTCGAGCGGACGCCCGCCGCCGGTGGCCTGACAGCGCTCTACCAGATCACCGATTTCAGCTCGCCCAATCCAGCGCCGTTTCTGTCCGGCCAAAATCCCGCGCCCCCCGCTTCGCAGACGCGGCCCGACTGGTGCTGGGCGACCGGTCAGATCGCCTTCAACGGCGCCGATTCCAACGACGGAGCTTTGACCGTCTGGCAGGTTGGGCCGGGCGGCGCCGACCCGCAGCAGATGCAGAACACGACGGGGTTTTGCTATCCGACCTGGAAGTCTTGACGGCAGCCTGCTCGTCTCCGAGAGTTCGGCCCCAGCCGACGAGCCGGAACCCCGCAATACGGTCTTCGACATCGCCGCCGGTACGGTCAAATACCTGAACATCGACGGCGGCGACTCGATATCGACGCCGCTTTTCGGCGGCATGCCGACGGTCGGGCCGAACGATCTGCCGCAGATCGCCTTCGCTGGACAACCGAAGCTCGCCGGATGGGCCGGGACCGACATCGCCAATCCGATCTACAGCCAAAGCCTCAACTACATCTTCCTCAACAGCGCTATAGATAGCGGCTTCGCCAGCGCGCCGATGGAGAGCGACGCGCCCTTGACCAATTTTTCCCCCAACTATCAGGGCCGCGCGCAGGCGTGGTCGCCGGATGGCGACACCATCGCGTTTGAATCCAACAGGCCGTTTGGCAGCCAGACCAATGGTGGCGACAATTACGCGATCTATCTCTACAACCTTGCGAGCGGCGCGATTGCGCAGGTGACCAACCCGAGCCTTGGCGGCCAGCACGCTAAATTCTTCCCCTGCGGCAAAAAACTCATCCTCTGCATCCACCACCCCGAGGGAACGCCGAAGACGATGGGCATCGCCTGGGTCGACATATCCGGCCTCCTGGCCTGAGGGGCGCGTCGCCCTGCGCGGTTTGCGTCAGCGGGTTGCGGCTACAGGGCTCCGCTGACGTTTCCGCTGAATAGGCTTGCGCCGCGCGCGCGCCGGACTACCATCTCTCCTTGTGCGTCGGAGCCGGCGGCAGCTTGGCAATTCCCGCCCTGCCCCGCCGGAGTCCGCTGCGAACCCGCTATATCGACGCTGCGTGCCGGCGCACACGCGCGCGGCGTCGACGCCGTGCTACGCATTTTGATTATGTGATTAAAGGCGCGGACCGCCATGCAGGTCGCGCGCGTTATGCCGGACAGGCGCAAGTGGAGCGCCATCGAAATTCGCGAGGTCCCGCAATGTTCAAGGTTGCACTTATCGCGCTAGCCTCCCTGCCGCTGACATTCGCCGCCGCCAACGCCTTCGACAATGACGGGGCCAACCGCGCCGCCAACGCCTTCAGCGAGTTTGGCCTTCAGGGCCTCGGCGTCGCGGGGCAGGCTTCGCTCAACGACGGCGCCGGGCCGTCCTACGTCATGCCGTCCTATGCGCCGTCGTGCTGGACGCAATATGTGACGGTCGCGAACGGCAACACATTGATGAACGCGCCCTATACGATCTGCCGCTGAACGTCGGCCTTCGCGGCGGCGACGGGCGCGGTCAGATCAGCCCGGCCGCGATGTTGATGGTCAGCGCCAGCACAGCGCTGTTGAAGAAGAACGACAATATCGAATGCGCCAGCGACACGCGGCGCATCTCGGGCGACGTGATCTCGACGTCGGCCGTCTGCGAGGCGACGCCGATGATATAGGAGAAATAGAGAAAGTCGAAATAATCGGGATCGTCGGTGCCGGGAAAATGCAGGCCGCCGGCGTCTTTAGGGTCTTTGCCGGGGACCTGCTCCAGTTCGTCGAAATATTCATGCGCGTAATGCAGCGCATAGGTCAGATGGATGAAGAACCACGCGCTGAGGATGGTCGCCGCGGCGAGGCCGATATGCAGTCCCTTGGGCAGCCCCGTCATATCCTTGGTGGCGGCGAGCTGCGCGACGATGGCGCCCAGCGAGGCGATCGCCGCGATGCTGGTGAAGACGAGAATGAAAAACCGGCCCTCGTCGCTGTCGCGGGCGCGCTCGCGGATCGATTCGATGGTCGCTCTGGAGATCATGATGGCGGCGAGGATGAAATAGAGCCAGGTGCCGACGTTCCAGGCGATCAGGATGCGCACCGCGAAATGCATCGACTGCGGCAGAAAAACATAAACCAACAGGCCAACCAACAGGCCGATGAAGACGCGCGGATGGCCGCGGACGGTCTCGTAGGGATAGTTTCTCAGCGACATATCGCCCGCTCCGTCAAATGCTCAGTTCGCCCGCGCCGCGACAAACCGCGCCGCCTCTTTTAGGATCGACGCGTCACAGCCTTGTGAAAGCGCGTCGAGCGCGGCGATGGCCTCGGCGACGAGGCGATCGCGCCGCGCCCGCGCGGCTTCGAGCCCCAGCGCCGCGACCAGCGTCGCCTTGTTGCGCTCGGCGTCCTTGCCAGCCTTTTTGCCGAGCGCGGCTTCATCGGCCTCGACATCCAAAATGTCGTCGGCGACCTGAAACGCCGCCCCGAGCGCAAGCCCATAGGCCGACAGCGCCGCGCGCGCCCTGGCGTCGGCGCGGCCGAGGATCGCGCCGGCGATCACCGCATAATGCAACAGCGCGCCGGTCTTCATCGATTGCAGCCTGATCACGGCCTCGGCCGTATGCGGTTCGCGCGCCTGCTCGGCCTCGAGATCCAGCGCCTGGCCGCCGATCATGCCGCCAAAGCCCGCCGCGCGCGCCAGCGCCAGCACCAGTTCGGCGCGGATCGCCGGATCCGCGTCGGTCAGCGGATCGGCCACGACATCAAAGGCGTAGGTCAAAAGTCCATCGCCGACGAGAATCGCGGTCGCTTCGTCATAGGCCTTGTGCGTCGTCGGCCGGCCGCGGCGCAGATCGTCGTTGTCGAGCGCAGGCAGATCGTCATGCACCAGCGAATAGCAATGGATCATCTCGACGGCGGCGGCCGCGCGCAAGGGCCCCTCGCCTTCCACGCCGCACAGCCGCGCCGTCTCGACGAGCAGAAACGGGCGCAGCCTCTTGCCGCCGCCAAGGCTCGAATAGCGGATGGCCTCAAGCAGGCGCGGCGGGCGCGCGATCTCGCCGGGCAGCGTTTTCGCCGAAAGCAGGCGGTCGAGCAGGCCCTCGATCGCCCCGGCGACCGCCTTGAGCCGCATTTCGAATTCCGCCACGCCCATGCCTCGACCTTTTTACGAATTCGCCGGGTAAAACCCCGCCGATAAAGTGGAGGCCCGGCTTGCCCGATCGGACGAGATCGGTCAAGGCTCGCGCATGGCGCTGCGCAACCGCCGAAGGGGTCTTTTCGGCAAAATCCTATTCTTTCTGTTTTGTTTCGCGGTCGCGCTGGGCCTCGGCGTCGTCGCCCTCGCGCTCGCCTATATTTCGGTCCCGCCGACATCGACGCTGATGCTCGCGCGCTATCTCCAGGGCGAGCCGACGACGCGCATCACTGTGCCGCTCGCGGACGTTTCGCCAAATCTCCGCGGCGCGGTGATCGCCTCGGAGGATTCGCTGTTCTGCAAGCATCATGGCGTCGACTGGGGCGCCCTGCGGGAAGTCATCGACGAGGCCGATGAGGATGGCCCCTCGCGCGGCGCCTCGACGATCACCATGCAGACGGCGAAAAACGTGTTTCTCTGGCCGTGGCGCTCGGCGATCCGCAAGGGGCTCGAAATCCCGCTGGCGCTGTTCATCGATTTTCTCTGGGGCAAGCGGCGCGTGCTTGAAGTCTATTTCAACATCGCCGAATGGGGCGACGGCATTTTCGGCGCCGAGGCCGCCGCGCAGCATTATTTCCATAAGAGCGCGAAGCAATTGACACTGCAGGAAGCGGCCCTGCTCGCCTCGGCGCTGCCCAATCCGCATGTGCGCGATCCGGCGCATCCAACGCGCAATCTCGCCCGGAGAGCCGGGACCATCGCGGCGCGGGTCAAGAACGAGGATACGAGCTGCGTCGATTAGGGACGTTTCGACCATGGGATTTAAGAACGCCGCCGGTGTCACACGATTGGAAACGCTGCTCGCCGACGCTTGCGCTCTTTCGTCGTCTGACGTCGATTGCCCCGAGACGCCAATGAGCAATCACGCCGTGTTGCGGGCGCTGTCGCCCCCGGTCACGTCGTAGGTCGCGCCCGAAACCATACGCGCGGCGTCGGAGGCGAGGAACACCACCACGGGCGCGACATCTTCCGGTTCGATCCAGGGCACGCCGAGCGGCGTCCTGGCGGCGAGAATCTTTCGGGCCTCTTCCTCGTCCGCGGTCGATCCCGCCGGCGTCCTGCCGGCGTCTTCCAGCACTTGCGCGTAGCGCTCCTCATGGCGGGTCAGCGGCGTATCGATCAGGCCGGGAATGAGCGCGTTGACCGTGATCTTATAAGGCGCAAGCTCAAGCGCCGCCGACTTCATCAAGCCGACAATTCCCCATTTCGACGCGGAATAGGCGGCTCCATACTTCGTGCCATGCTGGCCCTGGGTCGAGGAGGTCAGGATGATGCGCCCGCCCCCGCGCTTCACAATATGCGGCGCGACGGCCCGGATGGCGTTGGCCGCGCCTGTCAGGTTTACGTCGATCGTAATGCGCCAATCCGGATCCTCCATCTCGAGCAAGGGATGAAAGCTTTGAATGCCGGCATTGGCGAAAAGGATGTCGACGCCGCCGAACTCCTGTTCGGCCCGGAAGGCGGCCGCGCGCAGCGCGGGCAGGTCGCGCTGGTCGAGCTTGACGCCGAGCCAACGGCGGCCATGGGTCCGGACCAGTCGCCCGGTTTCCTCCAAATCCTCCGGGGTCGATGGCTCAACGCCCGAGCGAGGGTCAACGGGCGCGCAGATGTCGAGGCCGATGACGTCGGCGCCCTCGCGCGCGAAGGCGACAGCCGTGGCGCGGCCGATCCCGCGCGCGGCGCCTGTGATCACCGCCGCCTTGCCGCGCAGAAGCCCGCTCGCTGTAGAGGTGGTAGCCGCCATTGAATTCTCCTTCCGGTTGACATCCGCGATTTTCGGAACCAACGCCACAAGCATCGGAACGAAGCGGAGTTCGAACCGCAAAATACCAGCGGACGCAAAGGATGACGACGTCCCGATCGAAATAGAACGTTCTCTCACGAACAGCGCCGCCGTCCCTCGCATCCAAACCGTAGTCGCCGCCGTCACGGCGGCTTCGCCCTGCGCGGGCGCGGATGGCACTCGTCCGAAACAATATGCGACCTCACCCACCAGTCGCTGGACTGGCGCCCCGAGGGGCCGGACCTGCTGACGAACATGCGGGAGAACGGCTACTTCGCGTGACGCAGCCGGCGGCGATCAGGCTGCGCCGGTCAAATCGGTCCGTTGCGCTTTTCCCCCGCTTCGCGAATTGCGAGCCACGCACGGACAAGGACAATCGCGACGACCGAATGAAGCACGACCGCGGGCCAGAGTAAGGGCCCCGCAAAGCCGCCGCCGATCCCCAGATAGACGAGATAGAGCGCGACGAGCACGCTGAACGCCAGCAGCGCTCGAAGCGACCAAACGTCTGCGCCTTCAGTCCCTCCATGAGGCCAGCAGGCCAACACCAAAGCAATGAGGGCGAACCCGGCAAGCCGGCCGACGATCCGCCCGGGCTCGGAGACCTCAACCCCCAACAGCGAACGAACGAACAGGGACGGGAAACTGACTACGACGAGCCCCGTCCCCGCTTCGATCGCGGCGGCGACCGCTATCGATATCGTTTCGTAGCGCTTCAAGGCGAGCACTCGTTAAGGGGCGGGACCTTTCCATTGAGCTGGACGGCCAGAGCAGCTGCTGTGCCTACAGGGGCGCCGACGTAGATCGTCGAACCCGTTTTGCTGTTCGCGGTGGCGCCTTTGCAATATTTGAAGAAAGACTTGTCGCATGGAAAAGGCCCGAGGATCTGGTAGCTTTGGGCGTTGTCGGAGTTGGACTTGGTAATTGGGCAGGAACAAATGATCTGCCCTTTCGGCGCCGGTTTGTCGAAGCCCGGGAACGTCGTCCCCTCAGTGCTTCTGAAGCACAGGCCGCCGTCGCATTGAGCGTAGGCGCCGCCTTCCTCGCCCTGGCAGGTGTAGGCCGCGCCGCCTCCTTGCGGAGAGGCGACTGATTCAGGCAGGCTGTAGGTGCTAACCATGTATTTGTTGTCTGCGCCCGCGGCGTTGATCGAACAGACATCCTCGTCCTTGCCCATCGGAAACGGCAGGCTGATGCTGTCGCCATGCTTCACGTCGCACTGGCAGTAAGCGACGCCGTCGAACACATTGCAGCGCGCCGCCGCGCAAAGCGCGTAAGTCTGATCCTTGCAGATCTTGAATTGCGCGCCAGCCATCGCGTCGAGCAGCTTATCGAGGCAGCCTTTGGAAAGCTGGCCCATCTTGTTTTGTACGCAGCTCTTGATGCGTCCGACATCGGGCAGCACGTCCGAGCAGAGACTCAAGACGTCGCCTGCGCAGGCTCTGACGATCCCCAAATCCTCGCTGACGCCCCCCTGCGCCATCGATGGGGCGGCCACGCCCGCCGCCGACAAGAGCGCAAAGGCAAACCTGGCGCCGATCAGCCGCGCTTTCGCGCAAAAAAGCCTTGACCACATGGCCATAACCCCCGCCATTTTCCCGATCCCGATAACGAGTTCGGATCGCCCTAAGCCGAGACTGTCTCGCTCTTGACCACCGTCACGCGCAGGAAAGTCGCCGGGATCGAGGTTGCGTCCCCGCCCGCATTCTGGCTCTCGAACAACGCGATCAGCCCCTTGCGCAGATCATCGGCGCGGCCGTTTTTCTCCGCCGTCTCGACCGCGTTCATGGTCGGGCCATAATATGTCATGAACGTCTCGGCGAGCTCTGACGGCGGGCTGGAGGTAATGAACCTCCAACTATCCCGGACGCAGGAAATATTTTCGCGCGCGACGCCGGCCGCGGCGAAGCGCTCCACAACATTCCCTTCGACGCCCCATGTGACCGGGCTGACGAAGCCTTCGGGCGGGGGCGGCGTGTAGGCGGCGCTGATCTTCAAAATCTGCGCGACGAGGGTCGGATCGCCGGGTATCCAGTTGCCCATCACGATCCGCCCGTCGGGGCGCGTCACGCGCACCATCTCTTTGGCCACATCGAAGGGCTTTGGCGCGAACATAGCGCCGAACATGCTGACGACGAGATCGAAGCGATCGTCCGCGAGCGCCGCCAGATTTGAGGCGTCGCCCTCCTCGAAGCGCAGGTTCTTGAGGCCGAGCGCCTCGGCCCGCCGGTTGCCGGCCGCGACAAGGTTCTCCGCAATATCGACGCCGAGAACGTCGGCGCCGAGCTTCGCCGCCGGGACCGCCGTCGTGCCGTCGCCGCAGCCAAGATCCAGAACTTTAAGCCCAGGCGCAATCCCGAGCGTTTCGACCAGGGCCTCGCCGCTTTCGCGCATGCTCGCGGCGATGCGCGTGAAGTCGCCCTTCTCCCAAAGAGCCTTGTTCGGATTCACCGGTGTTCCCCCCCCCCCTCTTTTTTCTTTATTATAGTAGCGGATCTTTTCTTGAAGCGGCTCCGGTTTTCGGCCCCCGCGCCGCGGCGCCGTTTTGCCATAGCCAAGTGCGCCGTTTCATTGTAGAAGCCGCCCTCCCCTTGATTTTCATGCGCGCCGCGCGCGCCCAGACCCCGAGATAGACCGATGGCCGTTCCGAAACGCAAGACCTCCCCAATGAAGCGCGGCTTCCGCCGCTCCGCCGATGCGCTCGCGGCCCCGACCTATGTCGAAGACAAGGATTCCGGCGAGCTGCGCCGCCCGCATCATGTCGATCTGAAGACCGGCATGTATCGCGGCCGACAGGTTTTTACGCAAAAAGACAAGGAAGCCTGAGGGTTTCTGTACGATTGCCGCGTTTGGCCGCCAATTGGCCGAGAACGCGCGGCGGCCGGCGCCTGAACCTGGGTTCAATAGGGCCTTGAGCTTAGCCTTGGGGCGAGAATTGAGCGCGCGATTGGCCGCAGTTGGCGCGGCGGTCGTCGTCCGAACAAGGCTTGCGACTGAATCTTCTGGGCTCGCAAACGCGTTCGCGCGGGGTGTTTCACGTGAAAACCACGTGGCGCCCCCGCCCCAACGCCGCGGCATTCGCGTGCATGCCGCGATATTATTTATATTTCCCAATTCACTATGCGGATAAACTCAACCTCTGAGCGAGCAGCTCAGGCGAACGCCAGCAGCCGCTCCGAGACAAGTTCGCGCAGAGCTTGAAGATCGCGCGAGAAAGACCTGAATTCCATCCGCTAATTTATCGGTCGCCATGGCGTCCTCATTGAGCACGAAGCGGAACGTCTTTTCATCGAGATCGAGGCGCGCGACGGCGCTTTTGGCCGCCGCCACAGGGTCAAGCCGACGCGGTAAATTGCCGGAATCATTGGCTAATTCGTCGAGCAGCTGCGGCGAGATGGTGAGCCGGTCGCAGCCGGCGAGCGCTTCGATCTCGCCCTTGTTGCGGAACGAGGCGCCCATCACGACCGTGTTGATTCCATTGGCTTTATAGTAGTTATAAATCTCCCGGACCGAGACGACGCCGGGGTCGGTCTCGGCCGTAAAACCTTTGCCGCCGGCTTTGACGTGCCAGTCGAGGATGCGCCCGACAAAGGGCGAGATAAGAAACGCTCCGGCGTCGGCGCAGGCCGCCGCCTGGGCCAGCGAGAAGACAAGCGTCATATTGCAGTCTATCCTCTCACGCTGAAGTATTTCAGCCGCCCGGATCCCCTCCCATGTCGCGGCGATCTTGATCAATATACGCTCGCGTTCGACGCCTCTCTTCTCGTATTCTTCAATGATCTGGCGCGCCTTTGCGACAGTGCCCCCGACGTCAAAGGAAAGATCCGCGTCGACCTCGGTCGAGACCCGGCCCGGCACGATCCGGGTCAGCTCTTCGCCGAAATTGAGGGTCAGCCGGTCGGCGATCTCGCTGGTCAGATGATTGTGGCTGCGCCCCCAAACAATCGCCTCGGAAACCAGCGGCGCATAGGCCTCAAGCTGGGCGGCTTTCAGGATAAGGGTCGGATTGGTGGTGGCGTCGACCGGCGCGAAGGCGCGGATCGCCTCCATGTCGCCGGTGTCGGCGACCACCGTGGTCATGGTTTTCAGTTGATCGAGCTTTGAGGGCATGGCGCGGGTCCGGCTTGACGCGAGGCGGTCCTTATAGCCGAACGACAGCGCCGATGCATCGTTTCATTGAGGCTCACGGCCTTATCGGGCAATTGCAGAACGCGGAAAGAGGACTTCGGTAAAACCGTAATCTGTTGCCGAAACGACACTCCCGCCTCCTTTAGCCATCCGACTTCATAAAGTAATATTAGTATCACACAACGATTATAATTGCCTTGTTACTACGGCTGGTCGCCGCCGGACTTTGCCCCGCCTTATGAGTTTTTCTGAAAATCGCGATCGTCCGGCGCGGGACTTAGCCGGCGCCTCGCCGTCGCGGGTCGCCTCGCCTGGCGAAAAAGCGCAACGCCGCTCGCGCAAGGACCCCGTCCGGCCAAGATCCCAAGCATCTATGCGCGCAGGTCTTTTCGCGGTCTTCGCCGGCGCCGCTTTCTTGTCGGCTCAAGCGTCCCTGGCGCAGGAGGCCTCACCCGCGGACGCGTCCGGCGTCGTCGCGCTGCCCGAGGTCGATGTCGAAGCGGGCGGCGGCGCGGTCGCGCCACAAGGCTTGCAAAGCAAAATCAACGACTTCGATCAGTCGCGTGACAATTTCCTTATGCCAAAGTTCGGCGCCAGCTCCTACGTCTTCGATCAGCAGGCGATCGAAGCGCTTCCGCAGGGAGCGGCGACGCCGCTCGACAAACTGCTGCTACAGGCGCCCGGCGTTTCCTATGATTCAGCGATCAGCAATCCCGATTTCCACGTCCGCAACGAATATTCGAACGTCCAATACAGGATCAATGGCATCCTGCTTCCCGAAGGCGTCGCGGGGCTTGGCCCGATCCTCGAATCCGGCTTTATCGGCAGCCTGAACCTGCTCGACGGCGCGCTGCCAGCCCAATATGGGCTGCGCACTGCTGGCGTTGTCGACATAACGGCGAAAAGCCAGTTCGAGCAGGGCGGCAACGTCGCCGTTTACGGCGGCAGCCTCGGAACCGTCTCGCCAAGCTTTGAATATGGCGGCGCCTCCGGCGATACGCAGTATTTCTTCACCGGTCGCTATATGGCGAATAATGAGGGAATCGAAAATGCGATGCCCACCCCGGATCCGATCCATGACCAGACCTATCAGGAGAAATACTTCGGCTATATATCGACGCTGCTCGGGGATTCGAACCGCCTGACCTTCATGACCGGCGCGGCTTTCAGCCAGTTCCAGATTCCGAACGTCGTCGGAACGCAGCCCTTGGGCGATTATGGCGGCACGAGTTTCAGCTCGGCAGATCTCAACGAAAACGAGGTCGATAATTATCTCTTCAACATTGTGGCGCTGCAGACCAAGGGCGCAAATTTCGACACGCAACTGTCCGTCTTCACACGCTCCGCGACGGCGCATTTCATCCCGGATGTTTATGGCGACCTCGTCTTCAACGACGTCGCGTCGAATATCACGCGGCAAAGCTTCCTCGGCGGAACCCAGTTCGACGGCGCCTACCGGCTGAACGACGCGCATACGTTGCGGGGCGGGTTCGGAGTCACCGCGGAGCAGACCGATGTCAATAATTTGTCCGTCGTCCTGCCGCTCGATGCGAGCGGCGAGCCCCTGCCCAACCCTTTCCCGATCAACGACGATAACGCCAAGCTTGGCTGGAACCTTGGCGGCTATGTTCAGGACGAATGGAAAGTCACCGATGCGCTGACGCTCAACGCAGGACTGCGATTTGATCAACTCTATCAGTTCGTTGCGGCGAGCCAGCTCAGCCCCCGCCTGGCGCTTGTCTATAAGCCTTCCGCGGACACAACGCTGCACGCCGGCTATGCTCGCTATTTCACGCCGCCGATGCAGGCTCTGGCGACGCCGGCCAATCTCGCCCTGTTCAACGACACCACGTTGCAGCCAGGCGTTAACGCCGACAGCCCCGTTCTGCCGGAGCGATCGCATTATTTCGATGTCGGCATGGACCAGAAAATCGGCCCCAATCTCGTCATCGGGGGCGATGCCTTCCTAAAGCTCGCGACCGACTTTATCGATGACGGCGAATTCGGCCAGGGCATCATGCTGACCCAGCTCAACTATGCCCGCGCCTACAGCGAAGGGCTCGAATTCAAGGCGAAATATCATAATGAAGGCTTCACGGCCTACGCGAATTTCTCGACCATCCGCACCAAGGCGGAGGATTTGGTCTCCAATCAATATCTGTTCGATCCTGACGAATTCGCTTATATTTCAAATCATTATATCTTCACGGACGACGCCCAGCTGATCACTGCTTCGGCGGGGGTCTCCTACCGCTGGGATAAAATGCTCGCAAGCGCTGATTTCATCTTCGGCAGCGGGCTGCCCGCCGGCTTCGCCAATTTGCAGAGCGTGCAGCCCTATACGCAGGTAAACCTGTCGCTCTCCCGAGACTTCGACGTTTGGCAGAATGAAAAACCGCTCAATCTGCGGTTGAGCGTCGTCAATCTCCTCGATACGCTCTACCTTCTCAGGAGCGGAACCGGCATTGGCGGCTTCGCGCCGCAATATGGCCCGCGCCGCGGCCTCTTCGCCACGCTGACGCAGAAATTCTAACCTCAAGGGGTCCCGTCGATCCGTCGCGCGACGCGACCCCTCTAGCCGTGAACGCTCACGTTTCGCCTGCCGGTCAATCGATGAGCTTTTGCAAGGCGCGGCCAGCCTTAGATTTCAGCTCCTTGGCGGTGAGCGTGCCTTCATTATCGACATCGGCTTTCTTGAACAGCTGCTCGACGATAGCGAGGTATTCGTCCTTGGTCAGGGTGCCGTCATCATCGGGATCGCCAGCCTTGAACTCCTTCTTGCCGAGCGAGCCCTTGGCTTCCTTGGCATCGACGGTTTTGTCGGCGTCCTTGTCCAGCTTGTCGAATTCGGCGCCCGCCGCCGCCTTCGCCTCGGCGAGGTCAAGCGTTTTGTCCTTGTCCGTGTCATATTTTGTGACAACGTCGGAGGCGGCCAAAGCAGCCGGCGCGGAAGACAAGACGAGGCCAGCCGTCAGCACGCCGAAGAAAGCAATCTTTCCAATATTCGCGTTTTTATGAAGCATCTAACTACTCCGTATATTTGCGAGCCCTGCGATGACATGTCATTTTATAGCATGACGACATTCGAATTGTCGAGGCCAAGGTGTTGTATTTCTTGCCTAGTGGCGGAAATTGATCGTCTTTGAGAACCGGCCGCCAGGCACGCCGGCCGGCGCCGGCGGAAACGGGCTCGCGCGCCGGACTGTCGCGACCGCCGCGGCGTCGAGGATCGAGGAGCCGGAGCTGCGCGCGAGGCCGACGGAGGTCAGTTGCCCGGATGCGCTGACCGAAAACGCGACGGCGGCGGCGCCGGTCGCTCCCTGCGCCGAGGAGGGGTAGCTCGTATTGGCGTTGACGCGGGCCGAAATCTCGGCTTGCCAGGCGGCCGCCGACGCCGCCGACGCGCCGGCCGACCCGCGCGTCGCCTCGGACGCGCGTCCGGGCGCCCCGGCGCTCGCGCGCGGCGCGCTGGTCCGCGCCGCGCGCGCCCCACGCTCCTTTTCCTCCGCTTTTCGCTCTTCCTTTTCGGCTTTTTCCTTCTCGAGTTTTTCCTTCTCGATCTTTTCTCTTTGCAGCTGCTGCTTCTCTAGTCGCTGCCTCTCGATCTTCTCTTCGTCAATCCGGGGCTTCGTCTCAACCTTCGGCGGCGGCGGCCGTGGCGCCGGCTTTGTGGGCGCGACGAGCACGGCGTCCGGTTTTGGCTCCGGCGGCAGTTCGGGGACAGGCGTCGGCTGCGGCTCGACTTGCTCGGGCTCCGGCGGCGGTGGCGGCGGAGGCGGCGCCGCCTCAGGCTCCGGCGCGGCCTCTTTCATCAACGGTCCCGGCGGGACCTCGGTCGCGGGCGCCGGCGCCGCCACCGCCATCGGCGGCAGCTCGATCATCACCGCCGCCTCCGGCTCTCCGGCGGGATTTGGCGCCTCGACGCGGCGGCTCAGCCAAAAGACGACGCCGGCGTGGATGAGCACGACCACGACCGCCGCGATAATCCACCGCCTGAGGGACCCTCTATCGTCCGGCGGCAGAACAAGAGGGGCGGGCATCGTCATGCGGGCGATTTCACAAAAGAGGCGTCAGGAATGGGAATCCGGCGCTGCGGCGCCGGAAGATCCGGCGTCCAGGCCGACGAGGCCGATCTTGAGATAGCCGGCCGCCCGCAGAAGATTCATCGCCTCCATCACGTCGCCATAGGGGACGGCCTTGTCGGCGCGCACGAAAACCCGCTGCGCCTTGTCGCCCTGCGTCTGCGCATCGAGCGCCGCGCCGAGATCGCCGCGGGCGACGGCGTTCTCGCCAAGGGAGAGGCTGAGATCGGATTTGATGGTGAGGAACAGCGGCTTATCCGGCCGCTGCGCCGGCTGCGCCGTGGACGCCGGCAGATCGACATTGACGTCGACCGTCGACAAGGGCGCCGCCACCATGAAAATGATCAAAAGAACCAGGATCACGTCGATGAACGGCGTGACGTTGATTTCGTGATTGATCTCAAGATCGTCGTCGCTCGACGAAAGCCGCAGGGCCACCGGCTTACTCCGCCGGCCGGCGCATGGCGATCACATGCGAAGCCTCCTTCGACCGCGAAGACGCCTCGCGGTCGAGATCGCGCGAGACGTGGCGCAACACTTCCGCCGCGGCGTCGCCGAGGCGGGCCCGATAGCCCGTGAGTGAGCGCGCGAAGGCGTTGTAGATCATCACCGCGGGGATGGCGGCGATGAGTCCCATCGCGGTGGCGAGCAACGCTTCCGCGATGCCCGGCGCGACGACGGCGAGATTGGTCGTGTGGCTTTTCGAGATGCCGATGAAGCTGTCCATAATGCCCCACACCGTACCGAACAGGCCGACGAAGGGCGCTGTCGCGCCGATGGTGGCGATGACGGCCGTGCCGCGAGCCATCTTGCGCCCGGCGTGCGCCTCAAGCCGCGACAGCAGGGCGCCGACGCGCTCCTTGACGCCCTCGGCCGGAAGGCCGGCGGAGCGCTCCTCTTCGCCCGCGGCGGCGCGCACGAACAGAGCGACCGGCGAAGTCGAGTCGGAAAGGGCCTTCTGCGCCGCGCCGAGGCTCTGCGCATTGGCGAGCGTCTCAAGGCCGCGGCGCGCAATGCGGCGCGCGCTCCAGAGTTCGATGCTTTTGGCAAGCCAGATGGTCCAGGTGACGAGGGAGGCCAAGGCCAGCCCCGTCATGACGATCTGCACGACGAAATTCGCGTGCAGGAACATGCCCCAGGGCGACAAATTGCTCGGCACGGCGGAGGGGAGAGACGCCTGCGCATTGGCCGACGCGGCCGGCGCGTTTGCGGCGTTGTCCGGTTCCACGGGCGTCGGCGCGGGGCTGGCCGCGGATGCCGGTAAGGGCGCGGCCGCGTCAGGCGAAGCGGCGGCGGACGAAGGCGCTGCCGGCGCGGGGTTTGCCGATGGCGCTTGCGCCGATGCGGCCGTCGCGAGCGCGAGGCTTAAACCCGCCGCCGCCAGCATTTTCCGGAGCGGCGCGCGACGGGCGCAAAAGCGACCGCGCTGGCCGCCGATCGGGCCAGCCATGTGAAATTCAGCCAACATCTAGAATAGTTCCCGACCTGATAGCGACTATTTCTCGATTTCGCCCTTCCGGCGCGATGATCATAAAGAACGCCGACGGGCTGCGCCAGCACAACCGACATGGGACCAAGATCAATGTCAAGTTAGGATTTCATCGTTCCGGCTGGGCGGCCGATATGCCGCCGTCCAGATTGGCGATCGGGCGCGGCGCGGCGTCAATGCGCCATGAACACCGGCAGATTTGCCTCGGCCAGGATCTCGCTGGTGACTCTGCCGAAAAAGAGCTGGCGCAGCCGGCTCCGCGTGTAGCCGCCCTTGATCAGCAGATCTGCGCCCAGCACGGCGGCGGTTTCGAGCAGCGCGGCGGCGGGAGAATTACCGGCCTCGCCGACCAGGCCAACCCGCGCCGGGACCGCGTGCCGGCGAAGGCTCCTCGCCAGCTGTTCGTCGCTCGGACCAGGCAACGCAGGCCCGGGCACGGTGAGGATGACGACGTCCTGCGCGCGTTTCAGCAGCGGCATGGCGAGCGCGATGGTGCGGGCGGTATCGGTGGTGCCGTTCCAGGCGATCGCGATGCGCTCGCCGAGCGTCGCGGGCGGCTCCGGCGGCGCGATCAGAACCGGCCGGCCGCTCTCGAAGAGAACGGCCTCAAGGGTCGATTTGCGCGGCAGCCGCAGCCCAGGCCCCGGCCTGCCAACAGCGATGACGTCGAAGACGCGGCCATATTCGCCGACCCCTGTGTCCGATATCAGGGCCTCGCCGCTCCAGCCATAGGCGGGGCGCGCCGCGTCCTCCCGCGCGCGTTCGACATGATGGGCCGCCATGAACCCTTCGAACAGGGCGCGGCTGTGGTCGACGAAATCGCGCCGGGTGCGATCGTCGAGCACGACGCCGCTCAGCGCGAAATCGGCGGCGACGAACTCGGCGATGTCGGGGCCCACGGCGACCCCCTCGATATAACTATCGAAGGCGCGCGCCAGATTGAGGGCGACCTGCATCGCCGGCTCCATCAGAGCATGGTCCTCGACCGGCATCAGGATCGATTTCATCACGAATCCTTGCCGGGGCGACAACTCCTGATCGCCGCCGCCCCGCAATGATGATCGTCCGAATTCGGGCGCCGGACAACTGCCGAGGTTCGTGCAGCCGATCCTCGGTTAAATTTAAATTCATCATATTTATAATGTTAAATGATGACTACCTTTACGTAACAGTCAATACACAGCTACGTTACAGATAGCGGCTTTTTTTTGGCAGGCGTCGGCCAGCTCGGCCTCAACCAGAAGAGTGCTTATGGGCGAGGTGACATCAATCACGGCGGCGCGAAGGCAGCGCCTCGATCCGCATGAAGGCGGGATCGAAAAGCTGCTCCACGAGGCGCGTCTCAAGCTGATCGAGACCGGCACCCGCAACCGTCTTATCCATACGCCGCGTGGGGCGAAGCGGACGCGATGCCTGCCGATCGTGAACGCACGGCCAGACGCCGTCTTCAGCAATCTCGTGCGTGAAGGGAGGCTGCTGCGCTTTCTCGCCGCCAACAGCCACGCCGAGGAGGCGCCGGAGGCGGACGCGGAAAAGATCGCGCGCCTTATCGCCACCGAGCCGGACCCTGTCGGGCGCAAGCCGGGGCCCGCCGGGCGCAACGGATTGCAGACGACGCTCGCTCCCGAGCTTCTGCAAAAGCGGCTTCACGCAATTTACCGCGACGCGCGGACCGCCGAGGAGGAGAGAGGCGTCAACGTCCTTTTTCTCGCCCTCGGCTTCCTGCGTTGGTATGAGGACGAAAGATCGGATGCGCTGCGCCAGGCGCCTCTCATCCTGCTGCCGGTCAATCTGGTGCGCGACGGCAAGCGATCGACGTTTGACCTTGCCCTCCGCGACGACGACCTCGCTTCGAACCAGGCCCTGCAGGAGCGGCTGCGCGGCGATTTCGGCATCAGCCTTCCTGACGTTCCGGAAACGGATAGCTGGCTGCCAGGCGCCTATTTCTCCGCCGTTGCCGCGTCGATCTCGTCGAAGCGGCGCTGGTCGATCGACACGGACGGCGTCGAAGTCGGCTTCTATTCCTCGTCGAAGTTCCTGATCACGCGCGACCTCGAGCCCGCCAACTGGCCGGGCAATGCGCTGGTCGGCCATCCGCTGGTGCGCGGCCTGCTCTTCGAGGGCCTCGCCAGCGAGCCGCCCCTTTTGCCAGACGACGCGAGGCTCGACGCGTTTCTCCAGCCAGCCGACCTCATGCATGTGGTCGACGCCGATTCATCGCAAACGCGCGTCATTGAGAGCGTGCGGGCCGGGCGCAATCTTATTGTGCACGGCCCGCCCGGCACGGGCAAATCGCAGACGATCACCAACATGATCGCCGCCGCCGTGCATGCAGGCAAGTCGGTCCTCTTCGTCGCCGAAAAAATGGCCGCGCTCAATGTCGTTTACGACCGGCTGCGCGCGGCCGGCCTCGAAGAGCTCTGCCTTGAACTGCATAGCAACACGGCGAACAAGCGGGTGGTCGCGGACCGGCTCGACCGGACGCTGCAGTCGGCCGTGGACTATCAACTTGAGGACGACGCAGCGGCCGACGAACTGCGGATCGCCCGCGACGCCCTGAACCATGTCGCCGGCCGGCTTCACGCCCCCATCGCGCAGACCGGAATGACGCCCTATCAGGCGCTTTCGATCCAGATCGCCGCCATGAGCCGACAGATCACGCCCGATATCGGCCTCGTCGAAGCCGCGGCGAGATGGACGCGCGAGGATTACGAAGAGAAGGCGCGTCGCGTCCAGCGCCTCGCCGATCTTACCGCGCGGACCGGACCGCTGCACCGACATGTCTTTTTCGGCGTCGGACGCATGGCCCTGCAGCCGGCCGATTTTCAGCGTCTCGCGCATCGGCTGCAGAGCCTTGCCGACGACGCCGCTGCACTGGCCTCCAACGCCACCGAGATCGGGCGATACCTTGGCTTGCGGCAGAAACCGACCATCGCCGGCGTCAAGCGGCTCGTCATTTTGCTGCGCGCGATCGCCTTGATTCCGCGCGAGGGCACTGTGACCGCCGCCGCAGTCGCGAAGGCGCAGGCCCCGCAACGCATCATTGACGCGGCCGCGAAGGGCATCGAATGGCGCCGCCGCCGCGCGCGCTGCGCGAAATCGTTCGAGCCGCGGGTCTGGCGGACACCGCTGGCGCGCCTGCGCCCCGCTCTCGCCAGAGGCGTCGCGTTCTGGCCAGCGCGATTTACCCGATCCTACCGCGAAGCCGACCGTCTGTTGCGCAGCCTCGCATCGGCGCCGCTGCCGAGGCGGCCAAGCGAACGCCTCGCGCTGCTCGATTCCCTCCTGAGCGGCCAGGCGCTTTCCTCGGCGCTTGAGATCGAGTTCGCATTTTCTCGCCCCGCTTCTCGGCGAGGCCTGGCGCGGCTCGGCGACCGATTTCGCGCTCCTGCACAAGATCGCCCGCACCATCAAAGACCTCGCCGCCTTCGATTCCGATCTCGATTTCGGCCGCGTGATCGACCTCGCGCGCGAAGGCGTCGCCGCCAGCTTCGCCGACGGATTTGAAAGCCGCCTTGCCAGCGTCGGCCATTCGCTCGCCGCCGCCGTCAAGGCGCTGGACCTCGACGTCGCTGCGATCTTCGGGGTGAAATCGATCGGGGCGGTCGACCTCGAACGGCTGGCCGACAGGGCGGGACGCTGGGCCGTCCATCCCGCCCGGTTCGAAGAGTGGGCGCGTCTGTTCGAAGCCGACGCCCAGTTGCGCGCGATAGGTCCCATCGCGATCGCCGACGCGCTGGCCACGGGACAACTGCGCCCGGAGCGCGCGCGCGCCAGCGTCGAGACGGCTTTCGCGGAGGCTTCATGGAAGCAGGCCATCGCCGCCGATCCCGAACTCGCCGCTTTCGACGGCGAGCGGCACAATGCGTTGATCGCGGCCTTCAGAGAGCTTGAGGCGCGGCGGCGCCGGGCCGCGACGCTGAGCGTGCGCTCCCGCCATCAGGCCTCGATCCCGCGCGGCGCGCTTGGCGCGATGGGGGTCATTCGCGGCGAGATCGGCCGCAAGCGCAATCACATGCCGCTGCGCAAGCTGATGAAGACGGCGGGCGATACGATCCAGAAAATCAAGCCGGTCTTTCTCATGAGCCCGCTTTCGGCGGCGCAGTTTCTGCCGCCGGGGGCGGTCGAATTCGATCTTCTGATCATCGACGAGGCAAGCCAGGTTCGCCCGGGCGACGCGTTGGGACTTATCGCGCGATGCCGCCAGATGGTTGTGGTCGGCGACAAGAAGCAACTGCCGCCGACGCAGTTCTTCGATCGCATGATCGCGGACGAGGTCGATCCGCCGGACGAGGAGGAGCCAAGCCGGGGGGCCGGCGTCGCGCCGGTCAGCGACCTGGAAAGCATCCTGTCCCTTTGCGAAGCGCGCGGCGTCGAAAGGCAGATGCTGCGCTGGCACTACCGCTCGCGCCACCCTTCCCTGATCCAGGTCTCGAACGCCGAATTCTACAAACGCCTCGTGATGCCGCCGGCGCCCTCGACGGAGCGCACCGACAAAGGCCTTCGGCTCCGCCGCGTCGCCGGAGCCTATGATCGCGGCGGGCTGCGCACCAACGCCATCGAGGCCGACGCCATCGTCGCGGCGGTCGCCGAGCACGCCCGCGTCAGCCCGGGCCTCTCGCTCGGCGTCATCACCTTCTCGACTGCGCAGCGCGATCTCATCAGCGATCGCCTTGAGGCGAGGCGGCGCGTCGATCCTTTGCTCGACGCATTCCTGCGCGAACGCGGCCGCGAGGACGCTTTCGTCAAAAATCTGGAAAATGTGCAGGGCGACGAGCGCGACGTGATCCTGATCTCGATCGGCTACGGCCCGCGCGAGCCCGGCAAGCCGCTCGACAGCATGGCCTTTGGTCCGATTTCGAGCGAGGGCGGCGAACGGCGTCTCAACGTGCTTTTCACGCGCGCGCGGGCGCGCTGCGAGATATTCGCATCCTTCGGTTCAGGCGACATCAATCTCGAACGCGCGACCGGCGCCGGGCCCCGCCTTTTAAAGCGTTTTTTTCAGTTCGCCGAGACCGGCGTCCTCGACGAGCCGGGGCCGACCGGCGCGGATTTCGAGTTGCCTTTCGAGGCAAACGTCGCCGCGGCGATCCAGAGCCTCGGCTATGCCGTCGAAGCGCAAATCGGTTCGGCCGGCTTCAGGATCGACCTCGCCGTGCGCGATCCAGCCAATCCGGGGCGCTTCGTCCTGGCGATCGAATGCGATGGCGCGACCTATCATTCAGCGCTTTGGGCGCGCGAACGCGACCGTCTGCGGCAGGAGGTGCTGGAGGGGCTCGGCTGGCGCATTCACCGCATCTGGAGCACCGACTGGTTCTACCGCCGCGACGAACAGCTGCGCAAACTGAAGGCGGCGCTCGAGACCGCGCGCGGCGATGCGGAAAAGGCTGCGGCCGCCGCCGCGCCGGCCGACCGCAACGACGCGGCGAAGGCGGAGAGCGCCGCCAACGGCGCGCAGCCCTATGCGCTGGCGAAATGCACGGTCGCGGAGGGTGAGAAAATCGAGCGGGCGGAGGCGCGAAGGCTCGCCGTCATCGCACGCTCGGTGATCGAACAGGAAGGGCCGGTCCATACCGACGAGATTACGCGGCGCGTCCGCTCCTTCTTCGGCCAGGGTGAACGCAGCGCGCGCGTCGCCGCTGCGATCGCGGACGCCCTCGAGCTTCTGACGATCAAGGCGCCGGAGCTTTGCCGCGAGGACGGATTCTGGGCGACGCGGACGCAAAGAAAAGCGCCGCCGGTACGGCACAGGGCCGGCGCGCCGGCGACCCTCAGACGGCTCGACATGATCGCGCCGATCGAGATCAAGGCCGCAATCGACCTTGCCCGGGCGAGCGCGGCGCCTGGACCCGCCGGCCTCGCTGACGCGGTGACGCGCCTGCTCGGCCTGCCGCGGTCCGGACCGGATCTGCGCAAGCGTATCCTACGGTTTATCGAGTAAAGCGCGCCGCAAGCCGCGCTCGTTGCGGCGATACAAATACAGCCAAGCTTTTATTCCGGAGCTAAGCAGTATATTATCAAATAGAGCGAGCCTTAGGCTTCACGATCGATATTTTATTCTATTGATGCTGGAACAAATACATCACAGTCTCGTTCGCAGGCCTGCTGACAGCTCCCCTGAGTTTCAGCGTCTAAACGGAGAACCAACCATGCCTGAAGATCGTCATACATCCAGTCGCGGCTTCGCCTCCATGGACGAGGACAAGCAGCGCGAAATCGCCCGCAAGGGCGGCGAAAGCGTTCCGGCTGAAAAGCGCAGCTTCTCGCAGGATCCCGAGCTCGCCTCCGAGGCGGGTCGGAAAGGCGGCGAAAGCGTTCCCGCCGAAAAGCGCAGCTTCTCGCAGGACCACGAACTCGCCTCGGAGGCGGGCCGTAAGGGCGGCCAGTCGTCAGGCGGAAACTTCGCCAACGATCGCGAACGCGCCGCCGAGGCCGGTCGGCGAGGCGGCGAGGCGTCACACAAGACGAGATAATCGCGCGTTCGGGAGGGGCGGCGCCCCTCCCGGCTGGGCCCAAGCGCTAGGCTTACGGCTCGAATTCCTTCGGATCGAACGCGCGGAAGGTCGAGCAGAATTCGCAGGTGACGCCAATCCTGCCATCGTCGCCGACCATCTCGCCGCGGTCCTCAGCCGAAAATCCGCGCAGCATGGCCTTGACGCCTTCGTCCGAACACCGGCAGGCGTCGCGCACGCTTCTCGGCTCGAATACTTTGACGCCCGGCTGATGAAACAGACGGTAGAGCAGCCGCTCGCTGGACAAAGTTGGATCGACGAGTTCGTGGTCCTCGACCGTCGCCGCGATTGTTTTCGCCTCCATCCACGCGTCGTCCTCGGGCGTCGGCTGAAAAGAGGCGCCTTCCGGAATATCGCCGGGGTGGAGATCGATGCGCCTCCACCGCTCGCCCGCGCCGGGCAGAAACTGAATCATCAGACCGCCGGCGCGCCAGCTGAATCCCGAAGCGGTGACGCTTTGCGCGACGGCGACGCGAATTTGCGTCGGAATTTGCTCGGATTGACGAAAATATTGATGCGCCGCCGCCTCCAGTCCCTGGCCCTCAAGCGCGACGATGCCCTGATAGCGCGCGGCGCCCTCGCCGGGATCGACGGTGAAGGCGAGATGGCCGCTGCCAAGGAGATCCTGTCCGCGCGCGGCGCCGGCGAGGCGCGCGGCGTCGAAACGGGCGAAAGCGCGCAGGCGGTCGGGCGCGTCGAAATCGACGACCAGCATGTCGATTGCGCCGTCGCTGCGCGTCTGCAGCTGGAACCGCCCTTCAATCTTCAACGACGAGCCGAGCAGAATAGTCAGCGCCAGCGCCTCGCCGACGACGCGCGAGACCGGCGCGGGATAGCCATGCTGACCGAGGATATGGTCGACGCTGGCGCCGAGCCGGACGACCCGCCCGCGCACGTCGAGGCTCTCGACGGAAAAGGGCAGCACGGTGTCGTCGCGGGCGCGATCAGACACGGGTCGGGAGGCCGGCTCGGCCGGCCGCGGCCGGTCGCTCATGCCTTGTCGTCTCCGAGCCCATCGCCAAGGCACCAGGAGAGAATGCCCTTTTGCGCGTGCAGGCGGTTCTCCGCCTCGTCGAAGACGACCGATTGCGGGCCGTCGATGATCTCGTCGGTGACTTCCTCGCCGCGGTGCGCCGGCAGGCAATGCATGAAAATCGCGTCGCGGGCGGCGGCGGCCATGAGCCGCGCATTGACCTGATAGGGCGCCAGCAGATTGTGCCGGAAGGCCTCGTCGCGGTCGCCCATGGACACCCAGCAATCGGAGACGACGGCGTCGGCCCCCGCCACCGCCTCGAAGGGATCGCGCGTGACCTCGAGGCGCGCGCCTGACCTGCCCGCCCAGTCGATCAGCTCGCGCGGCAGCTCAAGCTCCGCCGGCGTCGCGACGGCGAGCGAGAAATCGAAGCGCTGCGCCGCGTGAACCCAGCTCGCCAGCACATTGTTGGAGTTGCCCGACCAGGCGACTTTGCGGCCCTTGATCGGCCCGCAATGCTCCTCGAAGGTCAGCACGTCGGCCATGACCTGGCACGGGATGCGAGCGCTTGGTGAGGCCATTGATCACCGGCACGTCGGCGTGGCGGGCGAGTTCGATGAGGTCGTCATGTTCGAGAACGCGGATGACGATGGCATCGACGAAGCGCGACAGCACGCGGGCCGTGTCGGCGATGGTCTCGCCGCGGCCGAGCTGCATTTCCTTGCCCGTGAGCATCACCGTCTCGCCGCCAAGTTCGCGCATGGCGAGGTCGAACGATACGCGCGTGCGCGTCGAGGGCTTGTCGAAAATCATCGCCAAAACCTTGCCGGCGAGAGGCTGCTCGGCGGCGCGGCGCCCCTTGCGGCGCACCGACTTGACCGCCGCCGAATCGTCAAGGATGCGGCGCAAGATCGGCGGCGGAAATTTCGGACAGATCGAGGAAATGCCTTGCTCCGGCCCTTTCGTCGGGGTTGGAGCGGCTCATCCCGAAGCCTCGCTCAGCGCGTCGGCGGACTTGCGCTCGAAGCGCGCGCAGGCCGCGTCGAGACGCTTCAACCCCTCGGCGACCTCCTCGTCGCCAATAATGAGCGGCGGCAGCACCCGCGCAACATTGTCGCCGGCCGGAATGACCAGAATGTGTTCGGCCCGCGCTGCGGCGGCGAAATCGGCGACGGGGACGCTGAGCGCGACGCCGAGCATCAAGCCCTCGCCGCGAATTTCCGCGATGACGCCCGGATGCGCGTCGCGCAGGCCGATGAGCCCCTGCTTCAGTTTGGCGCCGGTCGCGCGCGACATGGTCGAGAAAGCCGGGCGCCAGGACGATATCGAGCACGGCGTTGCCGACGCTGGTCGCCAGCGGATTGCCGCCGTAGGTCGTGCCATGCGTGCCGACCACCATGCCCTTGCCCGCCTCGCGCGTGACGAGAAAGGCGCCAAGCGGAAACCCGCCGCCGATGCCCTTGGCGATCGCCATGATGTCGGGCGCGACGCCGTAGAGTTCGTAGGCGAACAGCTTGCCGGTGCGGCCGACGCCGGACTGCACTTCATCGAAAACGAGCAGCAGGCCGTTGCTCGTCGCAAAACGCGCGCAGGCCGCGCAGGAATTCCGGCGCACCGACGCGAATGCCGCCCTCGCCCTGGATCGGCTCGACCAGGATCGCCCCGGTCTGCGGTCCGATCACGCGCCTTGACGGCTTCGAGATCGCCGAACTCGACCGTGTCGAAGCCTTCGAGCGGAGGACCGAAGCCATCGAGATATTTCTGGTTTCCGGCTGCCGAGATGGTGGCGATGGTGCGCCCGTGGAATGCGCCCTTGAAGGTGACGATACGGAATTTTTCCGGATGCCCGCTCGCCGACTGATATTTGCGCGCGGTCTTGATTGAGCCTTCGACGGCCTCGGCGCCGGAATTGGTGAAGAACGCATAGTCGGCGAAGCTCGCTTCGCAAAGCCGCGCGGCGAGGCGCTCCGCCTGCGGGATCTGAAACAAGTTCGACGTGTGCCAGAGCTTGCCGCCCTGCGCGATCAGGGCTGCGACGAGGTGAGGATGCGAATAGCCGAGCGAGGCCACGGCGATGCCGCCGCCGAAATCGAGATATCGCTCGCCGGTCGTCGCAGTCAGCCATGCGCCTTCGCCATGATCGAAGGCGAGATCGGCGCGGGCGTAGGTCGGCAGAAGCGATGATGCCACGGTTCCGCTCCAGTTTCGCGGCGCGAGGGTCGCGATCAAAGCTCGCAAGCGGCCTCGCAAAATCAAATGCCGCCCGATGGGGCGGCAGAACTGCATCTCTTAATCTAGGCATTCCCCCGGGTGCGGTCAATTCGAATGGCGGCGCGGTCTCGCCCGCTTGCCGGACACGCCAGCCCAGCGCAAGGGAGACCGACTAACAGAGACGCGATGCCATGGTTGATGCGAAAGGCTGGCTGGCGAGAGGTTGGGCGCCGCGGGAGGCCCGATCGTCGCCGATCAATAAGACCTCGCCCAAGCGGGACGCGAAAATTATGAGCGCGCGGCGCAAATATGGCGCGCAGGGAGCCGGGATCTCTGCGGCGGAGGGCGCAAGCTCCTGTTGAAAACATTTCGGAGGCCGCCGCGAAGCTTGCGCGCGATTTAACAGCTAGTGTAGCCTTTGAGGAGTAGACTACGAGATGTCGTGCGGCGGAACACAGCTTCAATCCTCGGAGACCCCGATGTCCTGGACAGACGAACGCATCGATCTCTTGCAAAAGCTCTGGCTGCAGGGCATGAGCGCCAGCCGCATCGCACGCGAACTCGCCAATGGGCTGACGCGCAACGCGGTGATCGGCAAGGTCTACCGACTCGGCCTTTCGGGACGCCCAAAAGAAGCGGGCGCCGAGGCCGGCGTCCCGCAACCTCTGCACAAACATGCAACGCGTCCGCCGGCGCGGTCATCGACTCAGCGCACGCACGCACGCGCGCAGGGCGGCGCGGCGATCCTTCGGGGCAATACCGCGCTGGCGGTCCGGCCCGTCGCCTATGAGGCGCCGGCGGTGCGCGAGGATGTCGCGCGCCACAGCGATGTCGTCGTTCCGATCGCCGAACCAGTCACAATTCTGGAACTGCGCGATTCGATGTGCCGATGGCCGATCGGCGACCCGACCCAAGCCGATTTCCGCTTCTGTGGGGCGCGCAAGACGCCTGGCGAAGGCCCCTATTGCAGCTGTCATGCGGCGATCGCCTACCAGCCGCAGCAGGATCGGCGCCGCCACAGGCCGCAAAAAGCCGGCTGAGCTCTGGATCGCGATGATTTTGGATTAAACCGGATCCAAAAATTATCGAGGTGATTAATTTCCCAAATCACGGGCCTCGCAACGAGCGCCTGCGCTCAGAACGGCTCCTTGAACGGCCGCAGATCGAGTTCATGCGTCCACGCGCTTTTCTGCTGGCGATGCAGCGCCCAGTAAGCATCGGCGATAGCGTCGGGGTCGAGCAATCCATCACGGCCCTTGGCCCGAACGAAATCGGGAAAGTTACGGCGCGCATAATCGCCTTTGATGACGCCGTCGATCACGACATGAGCGACGTGAAGTCCCTGTGGGCCGAATTCGCGCGCGAAACCCAGCGCCACAGCGCGCAACGCCGCCTTGGCGGAGGCGAAGGCGGCAAAGGGCGGCCGCGCCCGCAGCGAGGCCGTCGCGCCAGTATAAAGGATCGTGCCCTCTTCGCTCGGCAGCATTTTTCGCGCCCCCGCCTGACCGACGAGAAAGCCGCCGAGCGCGTTCTGCCGCCAGATCGATTCAAAGACCGCGGCTTCGGTCTCCAACAAGGGCGTCATCGCGTTGCCGCCGACATTGTAGACGACGAGCCGCAGATCGCCTTCGGCCGCCGCGGAATCGAAGAGCGCGATGACGTCCGCCTCGCGCGTCGCGTCGGCGGCGTGCGCCAGGGCGCGGCCGCCCGCGTCCTTGATCGCCGCCGCGATGGCGTCGAGACGCTTCGCGCTACGCGCGGCGAGGATGACCCGCAGGCCTTCTTTAGCGAAACGGCGCGCGAGCGCCGCGCCCAGACCGCGCGGGGCGCCAACTCCAACGACGACCGCCGTGCCCAGGCTCAATGCGTCTCTCATACGTTTGCTTTGATGCTCGCCACCGCGCCGCCCGCCCGCCGTTTCAGCAAAAACGGGCTCGCCAGCCGAGCCAGGCAAAACTCAACGCTTTTGGAACACGAGAACAAAATTGTTGCAAGGCAACGAATCCACGCGCCTTTGAAGAACGACGCCATGCTTGCTTGCGATCGTCTCGAGGTCCTTCACGTCCTTTAGCCCCCATTCCGGGACGTTCGCCGCAAGGATCTCCTTGTCGAAGGCCTCGTTGGAGTCCGTCGTATAACGCCCATCAAGCTTGAAAGGCCCATAGATCGCCAGCACGCCATCCTACTTTAGAAGCCGGGCCGCCACCTGGGCAATTCCATCAATAATGGCGATGGGCGCCACCTGAAAGATGTTGATGACGAAAATGGCGTCGTAGAGCCGATCTTTCGGATCGGGCCAGGTCTCCGGCGTTGAAACCTGAATCTCCGCGTACAAAAAGGCCTACGCGGTGGGCTATCTCGCCAAGGCCGCCGAACAGCTCGGCGGCAGCCTTACCGTGCGCCTGTTCGACGGAGACGTGGTCGAAAGCGCGAGCCGGGGCATTTCATCGCCCTTCTATGAGCGCGCCGAGCCGGCCGCCAAGGACCGCGACGCGGCGTGACCCAAGGCTCGCTCGCGGAGTCCTACGCGGGCGACCAAGCGCGCCAAAAGTCGAAACGCCGTCGGTCGGGCCACGCGACGCTCGGCCGTCAGGTTAACCCGCGCGATCAGCCAGGGTATGCCGCTTGCGCCGGCTAATCCTTGCCAAACGTCTCGTCGAAGGAATAGCCGGCGCCGCGCACGGTGCGGATCGGATCCTTTTCGCCGGCGTTCGACAAAGCCTTGCGCAGCCGCCCGACATGAACGTCGACGGTGCGCTCGTCGATCTCCGCCGAAAGCCCCCAGACGCTGTCGAGCAGCTGCGCGCGCGAGAACACGCGGCCGGGCTTCTCCATCAGATGTTCGAGCAGGCGAAACTCGGTCGGCCCGAGATGCACGTCGCGACCGCCGCGATGAACGCGCCAGTTTTGCCGGTCGAGTTCGAGATCGCCCGCCAGCAGGAGCCCGGCGACGCGATCCGGCCGCGCCCGCCGCAGAAGGGCGCGAACCCGCGCCATCAGTTCCGGCACGGAGAAAGGCTTCACCACATAGTCGTCGGCGCCGATCGAAAGGCCGCGCACGCGCTCGCTCTCCTCGCCGCGCGCGGTCAGCATGATGACCGGCAGGCTGCGGGTGGCTTCGCGCGCGCGCATGCGCCGGCAGATTTCGAGCCCCGAAACGCCGGGCAGCATCCAGTCGATGATGACGAGGTCGGGAATGACTTCGCTCAGTCTGACTTCCGCTTCGTCGCCGCGCTCGACCCGGTCGACCACGAACCCCTCAGCCTCGAGATTATAGGCGAGCAGCAGGCTGAGGGCGGCCTCGTCCTCGACGACGAGGATGCGCGGCGCGGGGGTCGTCGCGACGCCACGCGCGCCGTTTGTGCGAGTTTCGGTGGAGGTTTGAATGTCGCTCATTGCTCTCAACCAGTGACAGAGGGTGAATCGGACAGAAGGCCGCGGCCTTTCGGCCGGTCGGTCGGCATGGTTTCGCCGCTGACGAGGTAAACGACGGTCTCCGCTATATTGGTCGCGTGGTCGCCGATCCGCTCGATATTCTTCGAGCAGAACAGGAGATGCGCGCAAAACGAAATGTTGCGCGGATCCTCCATCATGAAGGTCAGGAGATCGCGAAAAACCGAGTCTTCGAGGGAGTTGAGGTCGGCGTCATAGACCCAGACCTCGCGCGCCCGCTCGGCGTCGCGCTGCGAATAGGCGTCGAGCACGTCCTTAAGCAGGATCGCCGCGGAATCATGCATGGAACGCAGGCCGACGATGGCGCGCGGTATGCGCACGTCGGCGGCGACCCGGATGGCGCGCTTGGCGATATTCTTGGCGAGATCGCCGACGCGTTCGAGATCATTCGAAATGCGGATCGTCGCGATGATTTCGCGCAGGTCGACGGCGAGCGGCTGGCGCCGCGCGATGGTCAAAATGGCCTGCTCCTCGATCTCGCGCTGCAGGGCGTCGAGGCGGGGATCGCTGTTGATCGTCGATTGCGCCAGTTTGATGTCGAAATCGGAGAGGGCGTCCATCGCGTCGGACAGCATTTTTTCGGCGATGCCGCCCATCTCGGCGATTTTCTGGCCAAGCCCTTCGAGCTCAGTGTCGTAAGCTTTGACGGTGTGGTCGGTCATATCAGCATCCGCAATCAGCCGAACCGGCCCGTGATGTAGTTCTGCGTCTGCTTTTTGGCCGGAGACGTAAACATCTGCGCCGTGACGCCGAACTCAACGAGCTCCCCAAGATACATGAACGCCGTATAATCCGATACGCGGGCCGCCTGCTGCATGTTGTGGGTAACGATCGCAATCGTGTAATTTTCTTTCAATTCGTCGATTAGCTCCTCGATTTTCGCGGTCGAGATCGGATCGAGCGCCGAGCACGGCTCGTCGAGAAGGATGATTTCGGGCTTGATCGCCACTGTGCGGGCGATGCAAAGGCGTTGCTGCTGGCCGCCGGACAGCGACAGGCCGGACGCCCGCAGATTGTCCTTGACCTCCGGCCAGAGGGCGGCGCTTTCGAGCGCGGCCTCGACCCTGTCGTCGAGCTCGGATTTGCTGATCTTTTCGTAAAGCCTGACGCCAAAGGCGATGTTGTCGTAAATCGACATCGGAAATGGAGTCGGTTTCTGAAACACCATGCCGACGCGGGCGCGCAGAATGTTCAGATCCTGGTTCGGGCGTAAGATGTTTTCCCCATCGAGGACGACCTCTCCTTCCGCTCTCTGGTTCGGATAAAGGTCGTACATGCGGTTCAGCACGCGCAACAGCGTCGACTTTCCACAACCGGACGGCCCGATGAACGAGGTCACTCTGTTGGCATAAAGTGGGAGGGAGACTTCTTTAAGCGCCTGGACCTCGCCATAGAAAAAATCGAGCCCGCGAACGCTGACCTTCTGCGCCAGCTTGGCGTCCTTCTGCGGTAGCCTGGCGTCCAACGTGATCATTTGGGCGTCCTTTCCGCGCCGAGCGCGCGCGCCGCGATGGAAAGCGCGAGCACGGCCAATGTGATGATGAGGGCGCCGGTCCAGGCAAGCTGCTGCCAGTTCTTGTAAGGGCTCAGCGCGAACTGGAAGATGATTGCCGGCAGGCTCGCCATCGGCGCGTTCAGATCGGTGCTGAAGAACTGATTGTTCAGCGCGGTGAACAGCAAAGGCGCGGTCTCGCCGCTGACGCGGGCGATGGCCAGAAGGACGCCGGTGATGAGGCCGGCGCGGGCGGCGCGATAGGCGACCTTGCCGATGACGAACGCGCGCGGCAGGCCGAGCGCGCTCGCGGCTTCCCGCAGAGAATCGGGAACGAGAAGCAGCATGTCCTCGGTGGTGCGCACGACGACCGGAACGACGATTACAGCGAGCGCGAAGGCGCCGGCGTAACCGGAGAAGTGGCCGACGCGCGCCACCATGACCTCATAGATGAACAGTCCGATGATGATCGAGGGCGCGCTGAGCAGAATGTCATTGATGACGCGCACGACGAAGGTGAGCTTCGTAAAGCGTCCGTACTCGGCCATGTAGGTGCCGGCGAGCAGGCCGAGCGGCGCGCCGATGGCGACGCCAAGGATGGTGATGATGAGGCTGCCGACGATGGCGTTCAGAAGGCCTCCGGCTGAGCCAGGCGGCGGCGTCATCTGCGTGAAGACGGACACGGACAGGCCGCGAAATCCTTGTATGAAGAGATCGAGGAGAATGACGCCGAGCCAGCCCAGGCCGAACGCGGTCGAGACGTAGCACAATCCGAGATAAATCGCGTTGGTGCGACGACGTTTGTCGTAGAGCGCCATACTCAGGCCCCCGCCTGGCGTTGGAGCCGCATCAGCAGATAGCGCGCGATCGCGAGAATGATAAAGGTGATGAGGAACAGGATGAGGCCCAACGCGATCAGGGCGGAGGTGTAAAGGTCGCCGACCGCCTCGGTGAATTCGTTGGCGATGCTCGCCGAAATCGTGGTGCCGGGGGCGAACAGGGATGGCGAGATGCGGTGGGCGTTGCCGATGACGAAGGTCACGGCCATGGTTTCACCCAGCGCGCGGCCAAGACCCAGCATGACGCCGCCGATGACGCCAACGCGGGTATAGGGGATGACGATGGACCCCATTACCTCCCATGTGGTGCAACCGCAGGCGTAAGCCGATTCCTTCAAAATCGCAGGCACGGTGTCGAATACATCGCGGGAAACCGAGGTGACGAAAGGCAGCACCATGATGGCGAGGATGAACCCGGCGGTCAGAATGCCAATGCCATAGGGCGGCCCGGCGAACAGGGAGGACAGCACGGGCATATTGGCGAAGGCGCCAATCACCGCGGGCTGAAAATGCTCCTGCAGAAAGGGCGCGAACACGAAGAGGCCCCAGATGCCGTAAATGATCGAAGGAATGCCGGCGAGCAGCTCAATTGCGATCCCGATCGGCCGGCGCAGCATGTGCGGGCACAGCTCGGTCAGAAAAATCGCGATGCCGAGGCCGATCGGCACGGCGAAAACCATGGCGATCGCCGATGTGACGAGCGTGCCGTAGATCGCCGCGAGCGCGCCGAATTGATTCGTAACCGGGTTCCACACTTGCGTCGTGAGGAACGCGACCCCAAAAACCTTGAAGGCCGGAACGGAGCCAATCGCCAGGGAGCCAATGACCCCTGCGAGGATCAGCAAAACCGCAACCGCGGCCGAAAGCGTCAGCAGGCGGAATCCCTTATCCTGGAGCCTCAGCCAGCCAAGCATCCTGAAGCGATCGCGCGCTTGGTCGGACGCAACGCTGTCCACTGCTACGTCCGCCACCGCTCCTCCATCCCTCTGTTCCTACAACCAATAGGCGACGCGACCCCGAAGCTCCAGCGCCGGACGGCCCTCGCAAGGGAGCGGCCAACTCGCCCCTCCCTTGCGCCTGGTTGCTCAGTTTATAAGCGCTTTCCCGTCGGGACCCTTGATGTCGCTCGCCCAGGTCTGCTTGATGAGCGCGACGAGGGAATCAGGCAGCGGAATGTAATCCAGCTCCTCAGCCTCCTTCGCGCCATTGGCGAAGGCCCATGCGAAGAACTTCAGGGCTTCCGTAGCGGCGGCGGGATCCTGCGGCTGCTTCGGCATCAGGATGAAGGTCGTGGCAGTAATCGGCCAGGAGGCGGCGCCCGGCGCGTCGGTCAGGATCAGATAGAAACCGGGCGCATGGGCCCAGTCCGCGTTCGCGGCCGCGGCCTGAAAGGCCGGGACGGTCGGCGACACCGTCGCGCCGGCGGCGTTGACGAGTTTGGTCGATGTGATCTTGTTCTGCTTCGCATAGGCGTATTCGACGTAGCCGATCGAATTTTTCGTCTGCAGGACGTTGGCGGCGACGCCCTCATTTCCTTTGGCGCCTATGCCCGCCGGCCATTCGACGGACGTGTTCTCGCCGACCTTGCTTTTCCAGTCAGGCGAGACCTTGGACAGATAGTTGGTGAAATTGAAGGTCGTGCCGGATCCGTCCGAACGATGTACGATCGCAATCGCGGCGGACGGCAGTTTGAGCGACGGGTTGAGCTTCGTGATCGCAGGATCGTCCCAGCTCTTGATTTCGCCGAGGAAGACCTTCGCCAGAGTCGGCCCGTCCAGGACGAGCTGGCCGTCGGCGACGCCTTCGACATTGACGACGGGCACGATGCCGCCGATGACCATTGGCCATTGCGCGAGGCCCGATTTCAGCGAGATCTTCTGGCTTTAGCGGCGCGTCGGTGGCGCCAAACGTTACTGTCTTCGCCTTAATCTGCTTGATGCCGCCGCCTGAGCCGATCGACTGATAGTTCAGGTTGTTTCCGGTTTGTTGCTTGTAGGTCTGCGCCCATTTCGCGTAAATCGGGAAGGGAAACGTGGCGCCGGCGCCCGTAATATCCGCCGCGTCGGCGCAAACGCCGAAAAGGCCGATCGCAGCTGCGGCGCAAGCCGTTCGCAGGAACGTAAAATTCATGGCATGCCTCTTCATTGACTGAAGCTATGGAGAGCCCGAAGACGCCGGACCGCAAGTCGCCGGGCCGTGCGCCACCGCTCTTTGGAGGGCCGAAAGCAGAGAGCGGCTTCGGCCGACTGCAGGCAAACTAGGCGCGCTTGACGTGGTCTGTATGAAGCCAACGTGACGGCTTCATGACTGTTCCGTCCTAATTGCGTTCAGCCTGTCTGGAGCGGAAACGTCACGCTGAATGTCGCGCCCTGCCCCGGCTGCGATTCAATGCCGAGCCGGCCGCGATGGCGCGCGACGATATGCTTCACGATGGCGAGGCCAAGACCGGTGCCGCCCTTGGCCCGGCTCTGTCCGGCGTCCACCCGATAGAAACGCTCGGTCAGGCGCGGCAGATGTTCGGGCGCGATGCCAGGCCCATAATCGCTGACGTTGAGAACGCACTGGCGCTCCTGCGCGACGAGCGTAATGTCGACTTGGCGGTTCGCGCACAAGGAATCGCTGGCGCCGTATTTGATCGCGTTTTCGACGAGGTTTTCGACGACGCGCAGGAGTTCGTCGCGGTCGCCGCCGACGATCACCGAAGCCGGCGCCTCGACTTTGAGGAAAACATTGTTTTCCTGCGCCATCGGGGTAAGCGTATCGGCGATGTGACGCACGATCGAAACCATATCGACCGGCGATTGCGGCAGCAGATGCAAATTCTGCTCGATGCGCGACAGTGACAAAAGGTCGTCGACGAGCCGGGTCATGCGGCGCGCCTGCTCGCGCATGATGCCGAGGAATTTGACCCTCGCCCCCGCATCGTCGCGTGCGGGACCCTGCAATGTTTCCACGAATCCGAGCAGGGAGGCGAGCGGGGTTCGCAGTTCATGGCTGGCGTTGGCGACGAAATCGACCCGCATCCGCTCGACGCGGCGCGCCTCGCTGAGGTCGCGCAACGTCAAAATCATGGTCGCCGGGCCCGATGGGCCGTCCATGGCGGCGACATGCAGTTCGAAGAAGCGCTCCACTGGCACGCGGTCAAGCCAGGTCGCGCGTTCGGCGTGCCCGGAGGCGCGCGCGCGCATGATGGCGTCAAGAACGTCGGGCGCGCGCAGCCCCCGCGCCAGCAGGAGATCGGGTCGCAATGCCGGGAATAAGGTCAGGGCCGGCGCGTTTACGGCGACGACGCGATCGCTGGCGTCAATGACGATGACCGCCTCCGGCAAGGCGTCGATGAGCCTGGCGACGATGTGGCGATCGCGGGCCGGCAGCGGCTTGGCGTCGGCGAGCGTTTTCATCAAAACCTATCCATCGCGACAGGGCGCGCATTCGGCGGGAAGCGACGGCAGCGCCGCCGAAATCGCGCAATCGCAAGGGCAAATCGGCGCGGGGCGAACAAGGTATTGAAGCAAATGATTAAAACTCTTTTTTGACAGATCGCGTCACCGTGACCCGAGGCGCGCCGGCCAGCAAGCTCCATTCGGAACGTCAGCCGAGATCGTCGATCTGCGCTTCGCTCCGGTCCATCTCTTCGCGAAGGCTCTTCCAGCGCCGGAACGCTTCATGCGCGCCGAGAAGCGCCAGAGCCATTATGAAAGGCGCGATGTAATAGATCACGCGAAACAGAAGCAGCGAAGCAAGCAGGGGCCCCTCGGCGACGCCCGGCACCGCCTTCAGCATGGCTGCTTCGAAGACGCCGATCCCGCCCGGCGCATGACTGGCGATGCCAAGAATGCAGGCGAAGGCGTAGATCGTGGCGAAGGTCAGGAAGTTGAGATGCGTTCCATACGGCAATAGCGCGTAGAGCACGCCGGCGGCGGCGCATTGGTCGATCACGCCGAGCAGGATCTGGCCAAGCGAAAGCCAGAGGCCTGGAAGCTCCAGCCGGAAACCCTGCACGCGGACGACGCGCCGACGTAGGCTCACCCAGACGAGATAACAGAGAATGCCGCCGAGAAGACCGACGCCGATCAGCAGATTGAGCGCCGGCGTAAAATGGTTGATCGCGCTGATCGGCTCTGATCGGAACGTAAGTCCCGCCCCGACCATGAAGATCATGCCGAACCAGAAGGTCACCGCGGCGATGAGGGTGAGGCTTGCGACCTTGCCCGCCGCCAGCCCGACTTGCGAGTAGATCCAGTAACGCACCGTGCCGGCGGTGATCAGCGGAAAGCCGAGCACGAATGAAATGGCGTAGCTCGTAAAAGAAGCGAGCGCGGTTGTCCGGTACTTCACGCGCGCACGCAATTGGCGCAGCGCCAGCGCGTCATAGCCGGTCAAGGCGAGGAACGACACCGCTGTGAGCGTCGCCGCCGCCGCGATCTGGTCGCCGCCAGTCGCCTCAATGGCCCGTTGCAAATCAGGCAGACTGACGCCTGAAAGGGTGCGGATGAGAACATAAATCGAAAGACCGGCGATGGCGACGCTGAACGCGGCGGCGAGCCTCCTCCCGATGGCGCGGCGCCGAGCCGTAACGGCGAGCGCGATCTCCGTATCGGGGCCGTCGCGTTCGAGGCCAAAAACCAGCTCGGGCGTTTTTTTCGGCAAGCCGCCCGAGCCGCCGCCGTCAGACTCCGGCCCTATGCTTTTGTGCATCAGCTCCTGATCCAAATTGGCGCCCCTGCCCGCAGCGTCGCTCGCCGCGGCGCGGACGCTATCGAAATCGATAAATATTCGTCCGGTCAGAATGGCGCCGGCGACGCGCCATCAGGACCTCATCTACGCACCCAGCCAGCACAATTCCAGCCCGGAGCCTTGAAACGGGCCGCGATCTCGACCGAATTAAGGCCAAACGCGAGATTTCGACCATTAGAAGCTTGCCGCTCCAACGAAAAGCGCCCCTCGCTCCTTGAGGCCGGACCGCAACACTTAAGTTAACCTTCCCGCAAGCGTTTCGGCCTAACCTTAATCATCGGCGCCGCCGATCGGCTCAAGACTAGCGGCGCGCGTCAGAAAAACGGAGACGACATGCCGGCGCCACGCGATAACGCACAGCCGAAGCGCGTCAAAGCGCATTGCTTGCGGGTCAGGCCTTTCCAAGCGGGGGCGCCAGCGAAACCAGGGCGAAGTCGGGGATTTTTCCATCGAGGCGGAGTGATTGACATAAATCAGCAAACCAATGCGCCGCAGCCGGGCGGCGCGCGCGATCTTTTGTTCAAACTTTATCGTGAGATCGGTATTTCGGCCGTGGCCGCGGCGCTCGAATACACGCGGCGGCCGAAAGACAAGCCGATCGAACCAAGCCAGAATCCCGCCGTTCTTCGCGAAGAAAAGGCCGCGTAGAACCGGCGCGGTCGTCGTGACGGCGCAGGTTCCGGCTGAAGGTTGGCTCTTGCGCCATTCTGCGGTATTCATGCTGCATGAGCAGCATCGGCCGACGGGCTTTCTTGCAAAGCGCCGCCGGCGCGCTTTGGGCGACGGCTGCGCTCGGATCCTACGCATTCGCTTTTGAGCCGGCGCTGCAGCTCAAGGTTACGTCCTACAGCGTCGCGCCGCCGAGCTGGCCTGTCGGCCTGACGCTCCGCGCCGTCGTGCTGGCCGACATTCACGCCTGCGAGCCCTGGATGCCCGCCGCCCGGGTCCGCGCCATCGCCGAATTGGCGAATGCGCTCGAGCCGGACATTTTTTTCCTGCTCGGCGATTTCAGCGGCGGCCATTCTATCCTGTCCGGTCCGGTGATGCCCGACGAGTGGGGCGAGGCGCTTTCCATCCTCCGGGCGCCGCTCGGCGCCTACGCCGTGCTCGGCAACCACGACTGGCTGCATGGCCCGCTGCCGAACATGCCAGCGGATGGAGCCGTCGGCGTCCGCAACGCCCTGGTCAGCGCGAATATCAGGGTGCTTGAAAACGATGCCGTGCGCCTTGCCAAGCATGGCCGGCCCTTCTGGGTGGCGGGTCTTGGCGACCAGCTCGCCGGCCCGGAGGGCGGCCGCAAAGGCGTCGCCGATTTGCCGGGGACCCTAGCGCTGATTGCCGATTCCGCGCCCGTCCTCATGCTGGCTCACGAGCCCTTCATATTCCGGCAAATGCCTGACCGGGTCGCGCTGACCCTGTCGGGACATACCCATGGCGGCCAGATCAATCTGCCTTTCGCCGAAACGCGAACGACGCGATTCTTCCGCGACCTCGTCTATGGTCACATCGTGCAAAACAACCGCAACCTGATCGTCTCGGGCGGCCTTGGCACGAGCCATGCGCCGGTGCGCTTTCTGCGCCCGCCCGAACTGGTCACGGTGACGATCGGCGCCCCGGCCGAACAAATGGCCGTGCTTTAGGCGTCCGCCTCGCCCCCATCGTCCCCGATGGACAGCGCGCGCGGAAGGCCATATCTGGAAGCTTGCGTGATTTTTGCGCGGCCGGCGCAACCCGGAATGGATCGAGCCTTCTGCGTGACGACGCTTTTCGTGAGCCACCCTTCCAGCCTAGATCATGACACCGGCCCCGGGCATCCCGAACGCGCCGACCGAATTCTGGTCCTTGAGCGGACGTTCGAGAGCGAAATATTTCAGATGCTGCACCGGGAGCAGGCGCCTGAGCTCGATTACGCGGCGCTGCTTCGCGTGCATCCGGCCGATTACGTGGAGCGCATCAGGGCTGCGGCTCCCAAGGCCGGACTGATCGATATCGCCGAAGATGTCGTAATGAGCCCCGGAACGTGGCAAGCGATTTCGCATTCTATCGGCGGGACTGTGACCGCCGTCGACGAAGTCATGCGCCGCAAAGTGAATAACGCCTTCGTCGCAATGCGCCCGCCCGGCCATCATGCCGAGACCGCGCGCCCGATGGGCTTTTGCTTTTTCAATCTCGCCGCCATCGCGGCGCGGCAGGCGCAGGCCGTTCACGGCGCGGAGCGCGTCGCAATCGTCGATTTCGACGTACATCATGGCAATGGCACGCAGCAGATTTTCTGGTCCGACCCATCGGTGCTCTACGCCTCGACGCATCAGATGCCGCTCTATCCCGGCACCGGCGGCGTGGGCGAATGCGGCGCGTATGACACGATCGTCAACGCACCCCTGCCCGCAGGCGCAGGCAGCCGACTTTTCCGCGAGGCGATGACGACGCGGATCTTTCCGCGGGTCGACGCCTTCGCGCCAGATCTCCTCATAATATCAGCTGGTTTCGACGCGCATCGTTTCGATCCGATCGGCGGCCTCCATCTCGAAGTCGCGGATTTCACCTGGGTGACGACGCAGCTCATGGAGATTGCGCAGCGGCGGGCGCAGGGCCGCATCGTCTCGATCCTCGAAGGCGGCTATGATCTTGTCGCGCTCGCCCGCTGCGCCTCCGCCCATGTGCAGACGCTGATGGGCGGCTAATCAGATCGCTATTCGACGCCCTCGCTGGCGACGATCTCGATGCCGAAGCCAGAGAGGCCGACAAAGGTCATCGGCCGCGAGGTGCGCAGCCGGATCGACGAGACGCCGAGATCGCGCAGGATCTGGGCGCCGAGGCCGACCTCGCGCCAGGCCATGGTGCGCAGCGCCTCGGATTCGGGGGGCGGCGCGCCGGCGATCGTGACCGGAACGCCCGCGGTCCCGTCGCGCAGATAGATGAAGACACCGCGCCCGGCCCTTTTGAAGGCAGCAAAGCTCTTTCGAATGCTCTCGCCGCCTTTGATGACGTCGGCGACGATATCGGCGCGATGCAGGCGCGTCGGCATGTCCCGGCCGTCGCCAATCTCACCCTCGACGAAAGCGAAATGCTGCACCGGATCGAAGCGGGTCACATAGGCATAGCCGGTGAGTGGCCCGCTCGGCCCCTCGACATGAAAGGTGCTCACGCGCTCGACGAGCTTTTCGCGCGCCTGCCGGTAGGCGATAAGGTCCGCCACCGAAATCCGTTTCAATTTGTGCTGTTTGGCGAAGGCCTCGATCTGCGGCCCGGCCATGACCGTGCCGTCGTCATTGGCGAGCTCGCAGATGACACCGACTGGCGGCAGGCCGGCGAGGCGCACGAGATCGACCGCGGCTTCGGTATGGCCCGAGCGCATCAGCACGCCGCCTTCGCGCGCGATCAGCGGAAACACATGGCCGGGGCGCACGAAATCGCCCGCGCCGATATTGCCATTGGCGAGCGCGCGCACGGTGTTGCTGCGCTGTTCGGCGGAAATGCCGGTCGTCAGCCCGTGGCTGACGTCGACGGAAACGGTGAAAGCTGTTCCGTGCGGCGCGTCGTTCTGCGCCACCATCGGCTGCAGATTGAGGCGCCTCGCGTCGGTCTGGGTGATCGGGGCGCAGACGATGCCGCAGCAGTTGCGGATGATGAAGGCCATTTTTTCAGGCGTGCAGAGCGCCGCGGCGCAGATCAGGTCGCCTTCATTCTCGCGGTCGTCGTCATCCGTGACGATAACGATTTCGCCGCGCGCGATGGCCTCGATCGCCTGTGAGACGGACTGGCTCATGGCCGCGACCTCCTTGGTTTCGCAGATTTTCAAGAAATCATTCGGGGTGACGGCCCCGCCCGTCTCGCGCAGGATCTGCTCGGCGCTTTCGCGCGAGACCCAGGCGCTCTCCTCATTGCAGAACTGGGAGATCGCGCCTTTCGAGAGCCCGATGCGGCGGGCGAATTCGGCGCGGCTCATATTGTTGCGTTTCAGCCAGTCGCTGAGCTTCATTTGCGAGGACCTTTGATGGCGCATCCAAGCGTTTAGCTATGCTAAACGCGGCGCCTCTTCAAGGGTTCGCCACAGATGAATTCACGCGCCGCTCGGCCCGACCTGACCGCGATGGCGCAGGAAATGGTCGGCCAGCACGCAGGCGACCATCGCCTCCCCGACCGGCACGGCGCGGATGCCGACGCATGGGTCGTGGCGCCCTTTGGTGACGATCTCCGTCTCCGCGCCGGCGCGGTCAATGGTGCGGCGCGGCTGCAAAATCGAGGAGGTCGGTTTGACCGCGAAGCGTGCGACGATCGGCTGTCCCGTCGAGATGCCGCCCAAAACGCCGCCGGCGTGGTTCGAGAGGAAGAAGGGCGCGCCCGCATTGCCGCCGCGCATTTCATCGGCGTTGGCCTCCCCCGTGAGTGAGGCGCTGGCGAAACCATCGCCAATCTCGACGCCCTTCACCGCGTTGATCGACATAAGAGCGCCGGCAAGGTCCGCATCGAGCTTGCCGTAGACCGGCGCGCCCCAGCCGGGCGGCGCGTTGTCGGCCACAATCTCGATGACGGCGCCGATAGACGAGCCCGCCTTGCGGATGCCGTCGAGATAGGTTTCGAAGAACGTGGCGGCCTTGGCGTCAGGACAAAAGAACGGGTTTTTTGAGATTTCGTCCCAGTCCCAGTTGGCCCGGTCGATCTGGTGCGGCCCCATTTGCACCAGGGCGCCGCGAATTTCGACGCCGGGGATGATCTTGCGGGCAATAGCGCCCGCGCCAACTCGCGTCGCGGTCTCGCGCGCGGATGAACGCCCACCGCCACGATAGTCGCGCACGCCATATTTGGCGTCGTAGACATAGTCGGCGTGGCCCGGCCGGTAGACATCCTTGATCGCGTCATAGTCTTTCGAGCGCTGGTCGGTGTTCTCGATGAGGAGCGCGATCGGCGTCCCCGTCGTCACCTGCCGCCCGGTCTCGGGATCCGCGAAAACGCCCGAGAGGATCTTCACCCTGTCCGTCTCCTGCCGCTGCGTCGTGAAGCGGTTCTGGCCGGGACGGCGGCGATCGAGAAAGCACTGGATCTCCTCTTCGGTCAGTTCGATCCGCGGCGGGCAGCCGTCAATGACGCAGCCGATCGCCGGCCCATGGCTCTCGCCGAAGGTTGTGACGCGGAAAAGATGGCCAAAGCTGTTGTGGGACATGGGCGTGCGCCAAGGTGATCGGGGAGAGGAGCGCTTAGCCCTTCTCCCGCATGAGACGGCTCTTTTCGCGACTCCAGTCGCGCTTTTTCTCGGTTTCGCGCTTGTCGTGCAATTGCTTGCCGCGCGCCAGCGCGATCTCGATTTTGGCCCTGCCCTTGTCGTTGAAATAGATTTTCAGCGGCACGATGGTCATGCCCTCGCGCTCGGTTCCCTGCGCGAGCTTGGCGATCTCGCGCAGATGCAGCAACAGTTTGCGCGGCCGCTTCGGCTCATGGTTGAAGCGATTTGCCTGCAGATATTCAGGGATATTGGCGTTGAGCAGGAAAAGCTGGCCGGAGCGGTCGACGGAGGCGTAGCTTTCCGCGATCGTAGCCTTGCCGGCGCGCAGGGATTTCACCTCGGTGCCGGTTAGCATCAGGCCAGCCTCGAACACCTCGCCGATCTCGTAATTGTAGCGCGCCCGCCGGTTTTCGGCAGCAATCTTGAAATGGCTCTCTTTTGTTGCGGCCACTCAGGGAGCCCCGCACAGCGACGAAGCTTCACGCATCGACGAGGAGCCCTGCGTGAACGAGGGCGGCGCGGATCGGCGCGCGGGCCTTCTCGCTCGCCTTTAGCATCGGCAAGCGCAGCTCCTCGTTTATCTTGCCCAGCGTCGCGAGCGCGTATTTCGGGCCGGCCGGATTGGGCTCGACGAAAAGCGCCTGATGCAAAGGGCTTAAGCGGTCGTTCAGCTTCAGGGCGCGCGCGAAATCATTGTCGAGACAGGCCTGCTGCAGGTCGGCGCAGATCTTTGGCGCAATGTTTGAGGTGACCGAAATGCAGCCATGGCCGCCGAGCGCCATCACCGCCACGGCGGTCAGATCCTCGCCCGAAAGCTGGATGAAATCTGGTCCAAGCGCCTCTCTTTGCTGCGCCGTGCGGGCGAGGTTTCCGGTCGCGTCCTTGACGCCCGCGATGTTCTTCAATTCGAACAGCCGACGCATGGTGTCGATGGTGACGTCGACGACCGACCGGGGCGGGATGTTGTAGATGATGATCGGCAGGCCGACCGCGTCATTGATCGCCTTGTAGTGCTGATAGAGGCCTTCCTGCGAGGGCTTGTTGTAATAGGGCGCGACGACGAGCAGGCCGTCGGCGCCGGCTGACTCGGCGAAACGCGACAGCTCGATCGCTTCGGCCGTATTGTTCGAGCCGGTCCCGGCGATGACCGGCACGCGGCCGCGCGCGCCTTTGACGCAGGCCGCGATCACGGCGCGGTGCTCCGCATGCGACAGGGTCGGCGCCTCGCCGGTCGTGCCGGCCGGCGATAGGCCGTGCGTGCCGCTCTCGATCTGCCAGTCGATCAGCGCGGAATAGGTCGCTTCATCGAATTTTCCGTCCCGGAAAGGCGTGACGAGAGCGGTGATCGACCCTCTGAAAGCCGCTTTTTTCGTCATTTATTCCTCGTATTCACGGGACCGCCTGATCAACGCCGCAATTCGCAGGCTGAGTCCGGCCTAAGAGTCGAGCCTGCGCGGACCCCGTACATAGACGGCAAAACGGCTTTGGAAAAGGCCCACGAGTTAACAAAGCCTGCCAACAATTCGCGATGATTCGTCCTTTGTTAACAATAAAGGGTTCAGGCTGACCCTTCGTAGGATCGACGATCGGGGATTAAACACGGCATGTTTCCGAGGTCCTATCCATCGAGGCCCGCCGGCTTCAACCCGTTCGCCCCGTCGCTGGCCGGCTCAAAGCTGGCGCTCGCCGCGGGCGCGCTGGCGATCGGCCTCAGCGGGGCCTTCGTCAAGGAGAGAGGGCTGATCGCGGGCTTTCCCGACTGGCCGCCCGCAATCCGTTTCCTGATCGCGCCGGAAGTGCGATTTTCGCCGCCCGCGGTCCCGTTCCTGCGCGAACAAACTGATAACGAGGGGGATTCCGCGCTGCGCGAGGGCCCGCTCCCCGGCGCTGCGCCAGAGGCGACGCCGCCTGTCGATCTGGCCAAGGCGGCTCAATCGCTTGGCCGCGACTTCAGCGGCCTTAAAGAGGCAATCGCCTTCTATAAATCCGGCGCGCTGGCTCCGGGCGACGAGGCGGCTAAGGCCGCAACCGACCCGATCGTCAGGACGGCGCTCGAATGGGCGGCGCTATGGAGCTTTCCGCGCGAATCAGGCTTCGCGCGAATCCAGGCTTTCATCGCAGCCCATCCGCGCTGGCCAGCGCAGGACTGGTTACGCAGCCGCACCGAAGAGGCGCTCTTCGGCGACCACAAAAGCCCGGCGCTCATCGCCTCCTACTTTGCGACCTCCGAGCCGCAGACGCCGGCCGGCAAGCTCGCCCTCGCCCACGCGCTAAAGGACGCCGGAAAGTCTGCCGAGGCGGCCACGCTGGCCCGCGGCGTCTGGCGCGACGCCGACCTCAACGCCGCGCTTGAAGCGCGGCTAACGGCGGATTTCGGCGAATATCTCCAGAAATCCGATTACAAATATCGCGCCGATCGCCTGCTCTACAAGGAGCAGACCGCCAACGCCCTGCGCGCCGCGGCGCTTGCCGGCCCCGATGTTCTCGCGCTGGCGAAAGCGCGGGCATCCGTCATCGCCGAAGCCCCAAGCGAGAAGCTGTTCGCCGCAGTGCCTTTGGCCCTTCGCACTGACCCTAGCTATAAATTCGCAATGATCCAGAAGTTGCGGCGGGCGGACAAGATCAGCGCCGCCGTCAGCGTCATGCTGTCATCGCCGCGCGATCCCGCCGTTCTCGTCAATGGCGACGAATGGTGGGTCGAGCGCCGCCTGCTCGCCCGCAAGCTGCTGGATCAAGGCGACGCCAAAACCGCCTACAAGCTCTGCGCTGAGCATTCCGCCGCGACGCGCGAAATGCAGATCGAGGCCGAGTTCCACGCCGGCTGGATCGCTCTGCGCTTCCTCAACGATCCAGCCCTTGCGGCGACGCATTTCGAGGCGGTGGGCAAGCTCGCCGCGACGCCGATGTCGCGGGCGCGCGCAGCCTATTGGCGCGGGAGGGCCGCGGAAGCCTCAGCCGACGCGGACGCAGCTGGCGCCGCGCGCGCGTTCTATCAACAGGCTGCGGCCTATCCTTCGACCTATTACGGCCAGCTCGCCCGCGACAAGCTCGGGCTCACCGCGGCGCTGGCCCCGGCGCCGGCGGCCGAGGCGACCGGCGATGCGCGGGATGATTCGATCAAGGTCGTGGAGTTGCTTTATGCGATCGGCGAAAAGGGCCTCGCAACTCCGCTGGCCGTCGACGCGGTGCGCCATCTCGACGATCCGGCGCAGGTCGCGGCGCTCGCGCGCGTCGTCGCGAGACAGCAGGATGCCCATGTCTCGCTCACCATCGGCAAGCTGGCGAGCCAGCGCGGCATCCCGCTCGACGAGCTGGCCTTCCCGACCTATGGCGTGCCCGACTATCAGCCTTTGCAGAATTCCGCCGACGCCTCGATCGTCTATTCGATCGCCCGCCAGGAAAGCGCGTTCGACGCCAGCGCGCAGTCGGGCGCCGGCGCCAAGGGCCTCATGCAGATGATCGTCTCGACAGCGCGGCGCACGGCCGAGCGCGCCGGCGTCGCGTTCAGCGAGAGCCGACTGCTCGGCGACCCGGCCTTCAACGCGCAGCTCGCGGCGGCCCATCTCGGCGACCTGCTCGCCGAGCATCGCGGCTCCTATATTCTCGCCTTCGCGGCCTATAACGCCGGCGGCAAGCATGTGAAGGAGTGGCTCGACGCCTATGGCGACCCGCGCAAGCCCGGCGTCGATGCGATCGACTGGGTCGAGCGCATCCCCTTCACCGAAACACGCAATTATGTTCAGCGCGTCATCGAAAATCTCAATGTCTACCGGCTCCGTTTCGCCGAGGCTCCGATCCGCAAGGCGGACGCAAATCCCTGACAATGCGCCGCGTTCTGAAGCCGCGCGAAATTGGCTTCGGGCCGTTATCTCTTTGATGAAAATCTGTCTTATCTCTGTGCTTTAACGCTACAAAACGCGGGCGCGGCGGACCTCGAACACGCCAAGGATTCGCATTCGCATGCCCCTCCTCAGAATCTTCCTTCACAGGCCGTTTTTGCACCGCCCGGGATGGCCTCAGGCTGTATTTTCGCGAATATGGTTCGCCGCGGGAGCCGGGACTGCCGGTCGTTTGCCTATCCGGATTGTCGCGCAGATCGGCCGATTTCGGACCGCTGGCCAGCGCGCTGGCGAGCGGCCTCGCCGGCGCCCGGCGGCGGGTTCTGGCGCTCGATTACCGTGGCCGCGGCCTTTCCGATTACGATCCGGACTGGAAGAACTACAGCATGCCGGTCGAGAACGGAGACATTCTCACGGTCCTCGATGAGGCTGGCGTCGACCGCGCGGTAATTATCGGGACCTCGCGCGGTGGCCTGCACGCGATGTTGCTATCGGAGACGCGGCCTTCGATCCTCGCCGGCGTCGTGCTCAACGATATCGGCGCGGTCTTCGAGCCGCGCGGCATGGCGCGCATTCGCAGCTATGTTGGCAAGGTCTCGGCGCCGGGTTGCGAAGCCGACGCCGTCGCGCTCCTCAAAAAGCTGATGAGCGAGCATTTCACCAGCCTCAGCGACGCGGACTGGGCGACCTACGCCAGAATGACTTTCGCCGACGACGAAGGACGCATCGGGATGCGTTACGATCCCCAACTCGGCAAGGCGATGGAAAGCTTCGACCTTGCGCAGCCGATGCCTTCCCTCTGGACGCAGTTCGACGCCCTGCGCGATGCGCCACTGCTCATTATCCGGGGCAGCAATTCGGACCTGTTCTCGCCCGAGACGCTCGCCGAGATGGCGGAGCGCCACCCGGGCAGCGAAATCCACATCGTCGAGGGCCAGGGCCACCCGCCGCTCCTGATCGACGACGAGTCCGTCCAAAGGATCGCTGATTTCGTCGCCGAAGTAGAAGCGCGCGACGCGGCGCGATGAACCGCTCAGGCTCCGCCCTCGCATTTGGCGGCGCGGCGCTCTGGACAATGGCGGGAGCGCTCCTCTATAAGACCGCTCCTGTCCGGGTTCGGCCCGCGCCAGCGCCCAGGTAGCTCAGTTGGTAGAGCATGCGACTGAAAATCGCAGTGTCGGTGGTTCGATTCCGCCCCTGGGCACCAATAAAATCAATCTATTATCAATGGTAGTTAACTTCTTAGTTGAAGAAATAATTTCGGCTGGGCAACGCGACGGACGCCATTACGCGTACTCGCTCGAAATCTAGCATTTTTGCACCATCGAGAACAGCCGGCGGCGACCGGTTGATTCGAAACAATTCCATTCGCGCCAATTTCATTTAAAGCTGTATCATGCAAGGTATAGGTGATGCGCCCGAAACGGCCAAAAGCGGGAGCCGATGGTTTTTGTCCGCCAGACCCGGCTTGGCTTGCGCCGCTTGAATCGTAGCGGACGCTGGGTTCGCCGGGGAGCGCCGAATGACTCCCCGGCTCGCGGAGACCATGCCGCCAGCGCGCGATCGATCGGACCCGGCAGTGAAGGCTAACAACCGAAAAAGGACGCGCCATGCAACATGTCGACCCCTACAAGACCGCCGGCGAGCTTCATATCACCGAAGACGAGCGCGAAGGGTTGATTGCGACAATGCGAGATCTGCGCGCCGGGACACCTTTGCGGCCTTTCAATATGGCGTTTTGGGACAGCTGCATTTGTGGGCAGATCAACGCCTATCACAGCCAGTTTTGCGCGCCCGTCTTTTTCTCGCCGGCGCTCTCCGGCCTTTTTCTGGGCCGAGCGTCCGCGTGGGGACGGCGTCACTCGCTTTCTCAGATGCGCGACATCACGATGGCGCAGGCGGCTGACGCAATTCAGAATTTCCTGCTCGCTGCGGCGCCGGCGGCTCCCTGGCATCGCAGGGCGCTGGCGTTCTTCGGAGCGCCACGCTCGCCTGCCAAGGCGAACAGCGGCCGCCCTTGATCAAGCGCAAACCAGTGCGTGACCCTCGGCCGACCGTAGGTCCACTCGCAAAACGACGTCGCCGGGACCAGCAGCGCCATTCCGGCCATAAGCCCGCCGCGCCAATAGAGGAGGCGAGCAAAATCGTCACGCGCCTCCGGATATGGCGCCGCGCAGCAACGGACCGCGGAATCAAGGAGTTTCCGCAGGCAAATCTGCTCCATCCTGCGCGTCTACGCCTGCGCGCCAGTGGCCGCCTCGGCCAGCGCCGCGAGCTTTTGATCGAGCTTGACGGCGGCCGCATCGACTTCCGTGTCGCCAAGCCGCGCCATCAGCGACGACGGAAGGTCGTAGACCAGCCGCGTGCGGCGCGTCTGCGGATCCTCGACGATCATGGCGCGCACAGGGACATTTAGCGCGGCGCCAAGATCGTGGCGCATCATTGTCGCGGCGAGGAGCGGATTGCCGAGAATATAAAGCTTCGCGCGTCCTGCTATACCGAGCATGCCCATCCAGGCGCCATGATCGATGTCGAGAAACCGCATGAAGCCGCTCCGACCCTCAAAGGCGTGGACGCGCTTCACGAACTCATCCGCGTTGCCCGCCGAAGCGATGACGATCTGCCGGAATTCATCGCTGGAGACGACGCCGGTCGCGCCCTCGAATGCGGCGACCACTTCGTCAAACGGCCGCTCGCTCAAATATTCAAGATGGATCAGCGTGCTCTTGTCTTGCATGATCATTCCTTTCGAGGCGTTGCGTGACGGCGACGCTCAACGTCAGTCACCGGGCTTGACCGCCGCGCCCGACCATAGGATGACGTTCGACATGAAATCAATAAACGAACCCTTGAACGTCGCCGTCCTCGACGACTATCAGAATGTAGCGCTAGATATGGCCGACTGGTCTCAGCTCAAGGACAGGATTGTCATCACGGTCTTCAACGATCATATCTCTGACCCCGACGCGCTGATTGCGCGGCTCGCGCCATTCGACGTCCTCTGCGTCATGCGCGAGCGCACGCCTTTGCCGCGCGCGATCATCGACCGGCTGCCACGGCTGAAGCTGATCGTCTCCACCGGACGGCGCAACGCCTCGATCGACGCCGCGGCGGCGGCCGAGCGCGGAATTCAGGTGGCCAACACGGGTTATTCCTCGTCGCCGACGATCGAACTCACCTGGGCCTTAATCCTTGGCAGCGCGCGCCAAATCGCCCGCGAAAACGCGTCGCTGCGCGGCGGCGGCTGGCAGCGCGCCATCGGCGCCGATCTCAACGGCAAGAGTCTGGGCGTGCTCGGCCTCGGCAATATCGGGGCAGAGGTCGCGCGGATCGGCGCGGCCTTCGGCATGAGCGTGATCGCCTGGAGCCAGAACCTGACGCAAGAGAAGGCGGCGGCCGCCGGCGCCCGCCTCGTCGCCAAAGAGGCGCTGTTCAGGCAGGCTGATTTCCTGACCATCCACCTTGTCCTCGGCGCGCGCTCGCGCGGCCTCGTCGGCGCCGCCGAACTCGCCCTGATGAAGCCGACGGCGCGGCTCATCAACACTTCGCGCGGCCCGATCGTCGATGAGGCGGCGCTGATCGCGGCGCTGCAGGCGGGCAAGATCGCCGGGGCTGCGCTCGACGTTTTCGATGACGAGCCGCTAACGCCGGCGCATCCGTTCCGCAGCATGGACAATGTGCTCGCGACCCCGCACATCGGCTATGTATCGGAGAACGTCTATCGCAAGTTTTATGGCGACACGGTCGCGGCGATCCGCGCCTTTCTCGAAGGCGCGCCATTTCCGTTGACGCCACCGGCGAAAAATTGAAGCGACAGCATATCTCAGCCGGCCCGGCAGAGCCTCGTTCGCAGCACTCTGGCCGCGCTCCGGCGCGTCGCTTTGCATTCCATCCTGGCCACGCGCAGCGGCTTCGCTGCCTTTATGGTCGCGCCAGCGACGCGGTCGCGACAACAGAGCCTTCGGTCCGGGCGACTTTGCGCGCGCCGCCAAACCTGCGGTTGAGGTAGCGGTGGACAGGGCGTTCGACATAGAGGTGGATGAAAACTGCGACGAGGATGGAGACGGTGACGCTGATCAGTACGCCGGAGGCCGTGCTGAGACTGAGCCAGTGCAGGCGGCCGCTAAAGATCCGCTCCAAAGAGTATTCGCAATAAGCGTGGACGAGATAGAGAATATAGCTGGCGTCGCCGATGAGCACGAGCCAGGCGAGGTCGGTGTCCCAGCCGGCCTGAGACAGCAGGCCGGCGCCCGTTACGAGGAAGAAGGAAAGCGCTCCGAAAGTCAGAACGCGGTGCAGATCGAACGGAAATCTGAATGGCGGAAAGACGCCCTGGACCGCGATCAGCAATGCCGCGCTGGCGATGCAGACGAGAAGCGCAGGCAGACGCAAGGCGCGGGCGTGGTCGGGCGGGATGGCGCGGCAGAGATAATAGCTGAGGATGCCAAGAACAAACTCGACGCTGATGGCGCGGGAATAGAAACGGGCGAGGGGATCGTCCGCGGCGAACGGCGCGAAAGCGAGCATGGCGGCGACCACGATGGCCGCGCCAATCCAGACCGCATTGCGCCGATTGATCAGCAATCCGACGGCGAGAACGAAATAGAACAGCATCTCGTAGTTGAGGCTCCAGCCTACGAAAAGGAGGGGCTCCATAACGCCGTTCACCTTGGGGAAGGGAATGAAGAAAAGGCTTTCAAGCAGTTCGTTGACGGAAGCGCGGGTGGCGCCCATGAGTTGCGGCGCGCGCAGAGCGACGAAGAAGAGCAGCAGGGTGAAAAACCAGTAGGGCGGAACGATGCGCAGGAGACGGCGACGGAAGAAAAAGTCACCGCTCGCAGGCGTGGCCGGGTCGAGGATTCGGGCCATGATGAAGCCGCTGATGACGAAGAAGACATCGACGCCGAACGAACCGAACTGCCGCATGTGCGGAAAGGCGAAGCCGGTGTGAAAGACGACCACGGCAACGGCGGCGAAAGCGCGTAAAGCCTGAATATTATTAAGCCTCACGGCGACCTTCATGGCGGCAATCCAATTTGAGGCAATAAAATGCGACAGCCATCAAAATACTGATGACTTCCAAGACATTATAACAAAGAGAGGCGCAAACTTAATCGGCTAGCGTTGCAGAATATATTTCTGCACGGCAAGCCCATCCCGCGTTAACCCGTCTTTGATGGAAATCTAACTTAGGCAAGTCACGAACGTATGACGGCATTGCAAAATTTAGTTCAGCAGCGCGGGCGAGCTGTTGCAGATTACAAATTTATAAAAGTATAATTGCGGCATGATATCGATATGTAAACAAATTCAACTATGCTATACTAAATGAATATTATCGCTTATTCACTTTCTTAATTTACGCAAGCGAGCGAAAGCGAACTTGCGCAAAGGCTGGAGCAAACCAGTTATCGCCGGTGGAAACTCATTGCTGGCGGAGAGTTAAATGCGCCATTGGGTGGCCGCCACCCTCGGATGGCTGGGCGTCAGGCGAACAGCGAAGTACGAGGGACGGCGCCAAGTTTCAGACGGCGCGATTGAAGCTTTCAGCGCTCGGACGCTTCGCACAAAAATTGATGCGCCTGATAAAACATCATGCCGCCTGATAAAAAAACGCCGCTCTCCGATTCGCCCAAATGGGCGGGACGGAGGCGGCGTCACTAAAGTTGGGGACCTGCCATTGAACGCTGCAGTTAAAGCAATCGCCATGCCAGCCCCACAGCAGGATCGGCAATCGCCACGTCGCGCCCTTTTCGGAGGCGGCGGCAGCGACTGCCATGCTTCCGGCGGCTTCGTCTGGCTGCCCCGAGGCCATAATTTAGGGCGGAGTGATTATCAGTTGCGCAGCGCTTCGCCGTTCGCGAGTGTCGGGCTGAAGCCGGACGAGCGACGGCAAGCTAGGCAATTGGCTTGCTTCGCGGCTTGGATCGTGGGATAAATCTTGGATCGTGGGATAAATATGGTCTATAACGCTCGACAAGGTTCCGTCCGATGCCGCAGGTCAAACTTGTTTTCTCCCTCATCGGCCTCGGCCTTGCGGCGGTCACGTTGCCGGCCGTAGCTCATGCCAATTCGCTGGGCACGGTCGATGGCCTGCCCTTCTTCGGGCGCCCTTATCCTTATTATTACGTGTATCACCGGCCGCCGGCTGAATGCTACGAGGCGCATCCCGTGGACACGCCCGACGGACCGCGCATCGAACTCGACTGGATCTGCGGCGGCGGCGGGACCGTCCGCGCGCGCTACTGAAGTCGCGCTTTCTTTGCGTCATCCCAAGTAACCTGCGAGATTTGACGCTTGGATATCGCTGGAGCAGTCGGCTTGACTTTCAGGCCGCGAGACCGGCCAGTTCCAATCGCAATCTCGCCGGATCATCGAGCTGAAACCGCGCGACGGTCGCGCCTTTCGCCGCGCCGACGCGGACCGAGACGCCGCCCTGCGCGTTGACGAAAGCAAAGCCGCTCTCATCCGTCAGATCGTCGCCAATGAAGACCGGCGTCCGCCCCGCGAAAGGCGCGCTTCGCATCAAAGCCTCGACCGCGGTCGCCTTGCTGTGGCTGGCCTGTTTCAGCTCGGCGACCATTTTCCCCCGCTGCACGGCGAGGTCCGGCGCTTGCGCGACCGATTGGAGGATCGCCAGAACCTCATCAGCGAGCTCGGGCCTCTGCCGGAAATGCAACGCCAGCGTCGCGCCCTTATCCTCCAGCATGAGGCCGCGATAGCGGGCCGCGAAGTCGCGCAGCTTGGGCCGCGCCGCGTCCATCGCGCCTGTCCGCGCAAGAATTCGCGCGCCGTCGAAAAAACGAATCTCGGCCCCGTGCAGACCAGCCGCCGGCAAAATCATCGGGCTGAATATCCGGTCGAGATCTTCGATCATGCGGCCGCTGACGAGGGCGAGCGCCGCGCCGGCGGCCGCCGCCGTGGCCGCGATCAGGCTGCGCAGCGGCGCATCGGCGGCGACATCTTCCGGACGCGGCTGAATCTCCAGGAGGGTGCCATCGACGTCAAGGAAAAAAGCGCTCCCCGACGGCGGCGCGAACTCGGGCCAGCGCGCCGGGGGCCAAAGCCTCCGGCAAGGCTACCAAACTCCCGTATTGGTCATCGACGCCCAGGGCTCCTGCTTCGGCTTCGGCCCGCCTTTCTGCAAAAGCTCGATCGAAATGGCGTCTGGCGAACGGATGAAGGCCATATGGCCGTCGCGCGGCGGCCTGTTGATCGCGACGCCGGCCTTCATCAGCCTGTCGCAGGTCGCGTAAATATCGTCCACGGCAAAGGCGAGATGGCCGAAATTGCGGCCGCCCGCGTAAACCTCGCTGTCCCAATTATAGGTCAGTTCAAGCAACGGAGACTGCGTCGCCTTGGCGTGAGCGACGTCGCCCGGAGCGGCGAGATAGACAAGGGTGTAACGGCCGGCTTCGCTGTCGGTGCGCCTCATTTCGACGAGGCCAAGTTTTTCCATATAGAATTCAAGCGATTTGCCAAGGTCCGCGACCCGCACCATCGTATGCAGGTATTCCATGTTTCCTTCTCCCCGGACGGCGCAACTGAGGTTCGGCGAGCATATAGCATGAACCGCGTCGCCCCGCCGCCGCCGGCGCGCGGTCAGCGCCGAAATTTTACGCCGCGCGAGAGTTTCGAAGTGAAGGATGGCGACCAGCAATTGAAGGAACGCGCGGCGCTGGCTTCGATCGCCGTGAGTTCGCTGATGACGGCGGCCAAGCTCGTCGCCGGCCTGTTGTCGGGGTCGCTCGCGGTGCTGTCCGAGGCGGCGCACAATTTCGCCGACGTCGGCGCGACGACGCTGACCTATTTCGCCATTAAAGTCGCCCATAAGCCCGCCGATGACGAGCACCAGTATGGCCACGCCAAGGTCGAAGCCCTCGCGGCGCTGATCGAAACGGGATTTCTGTTCGCCCTTGCGGCCTTCATCCTGGTCGAAGCGCTGCGGCGCCTTGGCGGCCGCCCCGCCAACATCGAGGCGACCCCTCTGATTTTCGGAATTTTGTTCGCCTCCATATCAGTGGACTTCGTCCGCTGGCGCCGGCTCAGATCCATCGCCAGAACCACGAAGAGCGAAGCGCTCGCCGCCGACGCGCTTCATTTTTCGAGCGACATGATCGCGTCCCTGCTGGCGATCGCGGGCCTCGTCGCCGCGCATCTTGGCTTTCCGCAAGGCGACGCGCTGGCCGCGCTTGGCGTCGCCGGCTTCATCGCCGTTGCGGGATACGAGATCGGGCGGCGCACGATCGATACGCTGGTCGACGCCGCGCCGAAAGGTCTCGCCGACGACGTCGTGGCGATCGGCGCCGCGGTGCCCGGCGTCATCAAGGTGGAAACGGTGCGGCTGCGGCCCGCGGGCCCCGAGGTCATCGGCGATCTCGAAATCACCGTCGCCCGAACGCTGCCGCTCGAAAAGGTCGCGGCGATCAAGGTCAATGTCGCGGCGGCGATCAGGCAGAAGCATCCGGACGTCTCCGTCACCATCGCGACACAGCCGATCGCCGTCGACAGCGAAACCATTCTGGAGCGGATCCTGCTGATCGCGGCGCGCCGCCATGCGCCTGTCCATCACGTCACAGTCCAGGAAGTGGACGGGCGCACGGCGATCAGCTTCGACGTCGAGGTGGACGGCCGCATGCCGCTCGGAAGCGCGCATGAGATCGCTTCCGGGCTCGAAGACGAGATCGGACGCGAATTCGGATCCGACATCGAAGTTGAAAGCCATATCGAGCCGCTGGAGCCGCGGCAGCTGCCGGGCCACGACGCGGACCCCGACGTGCGCGCGGAGATCGAAAGCGCCCTCGTTCAGAAAGCGCGCGACCAGGGCGCCCTGCTCGACATCCATAATGTGCGGGTGCGGCGCACGCCCTCAGGACTCGTCGTCAATTATCATTGCCGCGTCGATCCCGCGCTCAGCGTCGACGAGGTGCATGATCAGGTCGACGCGCTGGAGCGCAAAATTCGCGCGGCCTTCAAGACGATAAGCCGGATCGTCGGCCACGCCGAGCCGGCGCCGTGACGGCGCCGGACCTTGCCGCCGCGTCGGCCCGCGGGGCCGCGGCGATGCTCGTCCGCCTCATGCGCAGCCGCCGCTTCGCGCCTCTGTTCTGGTGCCAGTTCCTCTCCGCCTTCAACGACAATTTCGTGCGCAACATGCTCGCCACGCTGATTCTCTTTCGGCTCGGCGAAAGCGAGGCCGGCGCGCTGATCACCCTCGCGGTCGGCATTTTCATGCTGCCCTCGCTCGCGCTGTCTGGCCTTGGCGGCGAAATGGCCGATGCATGGGACAAGTCGCGGCTTGCGCGGGCGCTGAAGGCCACCGAAATACTGGTCCAGTTTGTCACCGCCATCGGGCTGTGGTTCGCCTCCCTGCCGCTGCTCTACACGGCGCTGTTTGGCCTTGGCGTCGTCAACGCGCTGTTTGGCCCAATGAAATATGGCATCCTGCCTGATCTCCTGAAAATGGAGGAGCTCGTCGCCGGCAATGCGCTGGTCGAGGCGGCGACCTTCGCCGCCATTTTTCTCGGGCTGATCGCCGGCGGCCTTTCGGCGGCGCGCGCGCCTCAGGGCGTCATGCTGCAACTGATGTTGATCGCGTTGGCCTGCTGGGCGTTCAGCCTGTTCATCCCCGCGACCCCCAGAGCCGATCCTGGCCTGCGCCTCAACCCGAATGTACTCGGCTCGACCGGCGCGCTGCTGCGCGAAATCGGGCGAGACCGCCAGTTGCTGAGCCGCAGCATGGCGGTGTCCTGGTTCTGGATGGCTGGCGCGGTCGCGCTGTCGCTGACGCCTGTCGCGCTGCGCGACAAGACCGGGGCTGGCATCGCCGTCGAGACCGCGATCAGCGCCGTCTTCGCAATCGGCGTCGGGGTCGGCTCGATCGGCGCGGCGCTGCTGGCGAAAGGACGCATCCTGCTGCGTCCGGTTCCGCTCGCGGCGATCGGCATGGCGCTGTTCCTGATCGACCTTGGCGTTTCGACCGCCCGCCTTCCAGCGGCGCATTCGCAAATCGGCCTCGGCGCTTTTTTCGCCTCGACAAGCGGTCTTCGCGCCGCCTTCGACGTGCTGGGACTCGCCTGCGCCGGCGGTCTTTACGTCGTGCCGCTGTTCACGGCGATTCAGGCCGACGCGCCCCCCGCCTGGCGGGCGCGAGTCGTCGGCGCGGTCAATGTCCTGAACTCCGGCTTCATCGTCATCGGCGTGCTCGCGACGGCCGCGCTGCAGAGTAAATTCGTCGGCCTCTCAGAGCCGGTTCTTCTCGCCGCGCTGGGCGTCCTGACGCTTGGCTGCGCCTTTTACGTTCGTCGCTATGTGGCGCGCTGACATCCGGACATGGCTGCAAATGACGCAGGCGCGCACATCAAACGCGCCCGATGTGGCGCCCGTCAGGCGCAAAAATCTCGATGATGAACTGTCTGGAATCCAATGGATCGGTGGAGATCACATAAATAAAATCGTCGTACGGATCGAGCGCTTTGATGCGCGCGATAAATTGCGCCGCCTCGTCCTCGGAAACGAAGACACGGTGCTCCATGAAAATCAGAATCCCACGCTGCGCCGGGGCGCGCCCGCGCTTCAGCGCCGCGACGATCTTCCATCACGCTTGCGCCAGCATGGCCGCACGGCGTCGGAGCGCGCGATCAGGGAGTCTTGCGCAGGAAAAGTCCGAAGGCGCGCGGGCCGTCGCCGACCGTCATTTGCGCCGTCACCTTCAGCGTCTGCGCGTCGATGGCGTAGACGTCGTTGGAGAACCAGTTGACGACATAGATCGTGCGCCCATCCGCGCTGGCCTCGAGTCCTTCGGGATAGTCGCCGACGGGCACCCGCCCGACCGGCTTCAGGGTTTCGAGGTCGAAAACGGAAACCGTCCCGCCATATTGATCGCTGGTAAAGCCGCGCCCATTGGCGAGGGCGACGACATAGGGTCGCTTGCCGGCGGGCGCCGTGCCGACCAGCTTTTGCGTCGCAAGGTCGACGACCGAAACATCGTCGCTCTCGACATTGGCGCAATAGACCCGCCGGCCGTCGGCGTCGATGGTGACGCCGAATGGATGCGCGCCGACCTTGACCGTGGCTTTGGCCTTGAAGCTCGCCGCGTCGATGATCGAGAGGGCGTCGTCGTCGCGGTCGGCGACGACGATGAGCGCGCCGTCCGGCGACACGGCGACGCCGGAGGGCGAAGCCCCGACGCTGGCCGTGTCAACGATAGCCGCGGCGGCGACGTCGATCTTGTAGATCAAAGGCTTATAGAAGCCCGACACATAGATGAAAGACCCGGACGGGTCGACGGCGACGCCGAGCGGCGTGTCGGGCATCGCGATTTTGGCCTTGATCGTCCGCGAGGCGGCGTCGATCACCGAGACGAATTTACCCTCGGTGCTGGTGACGAAGGCGGTTTTGCCGTCGCGGGACATCGCGATGCCCGCCGGCTTGCCGTCGACAGCGATGCGCCCCGCGACCTTGCCGGCGGTAAGGTCGAGCACGCTGACGCCGTCGCCGTTCTGCTCGGTGATAAAGGCTTCGTCGGCGCGGGCCGGTCCTTCGACGAAAGTGAGGCGGAGCGCGGCGCAGGCGAGCAGCGCCGCGCGCGGCGTGCGAAACGCTTTAATTGGTCAACTCGATTTTCTTCTTCAAAGCCGCGAGGCCCGCCTGGTAGACCCCGCTGACGGCCTTGATCGCGGCTTCGTCATTGAGATCGGGCGGCGGATCATTGTTCGGATAGCCCCGATAGAAGGCGCCATGCCATTCGACGGTGCTCGTCTTGCCGTCGTCGCTCGGCACGATGTCGATCGTGGACGAATAATTATTCACCGGGAGAACTTTCACGTCGACCGTGGGCACATAATATGAATAGCTGAACTTATCGGCGTCATATTTGGTGAGCTCCTCGTCAAGCCCCGCGCCGCCGCCGAGATCGACATGGCGCTTGGCGGAGCCGGCCGTATTGCCGCCCTCGCCGGTCGTCGCCTTGACGATCGGAAGCCAGCTCAGAATCCTGGAAATTGCCGATCACCGCCCAGACCTTCGCCGGCGGCGCATTAATCTGGATGGTTTCGGTCACCTTCTGCCGCGTCGGGCCGTGGGCCCATGCGGCGCCCGGCAGAGCCGAGCCGATCAGCGCCAATCCAATTAGAGCTGAGTTCAAAATCCGTTGAGCCATTGATCCCGCGTCCCTCGTCAATGTTTCGCCCGCCGGCCGGCGGCGACGCCCCGGCCTTTACGCTTCGTCGATCCAAGCCCTATGATCGGCTCGATTTTCTGACCCTTCAGCCCTGTTTCCCGTTGCAGAGATTGAGGTTTTGATGCGTACCGACAGCGCCGAGCCCGTTCGCCTGAAAGACTACCGGGCTCCCGATTATCTGATCGACAAGGTCGATCTTAATGTCAAGCTGGACGCCGCGGCGACCAGCGTCGTCGCAAAGCTCCATATTCGCCCCAATCCGCAGGGACGGCCGGACGTAGCGCTCGTTCTCGACGGCGACGACCTCGTCGCAAAACGGATCGCGCTCGACGGCGCCGGCCTCGATCCGGCTTCCAGCTTCATCAACCCGGACCGCCTCACCATCGCGCACGCGCCGCAACGGGCGTTCACGCTCGAAATCGAAACCGAAATCGACCCTTCGGCGAACAGCCGTCTGATGGGCCTCTATCGCTCCGGCTCGGCTTATTGCACCCAATGCGAGCCCGAGGGTTTTCGCCGCATCACCTATTTTCTCGACCGGCCAGACGTGCTCAGCCTCTATACGGTGCGCATCGAGGCTTCGAAAGCCGAGGCGCCGCTGCTTCTGTCCAACGGCAACAGGATCGAGGCGGGCGACCTCAAAGGCGGTCGTCATTACGCGGTCTGGCGCGATCCATTCCCAAAGCCCTGCTATCTGTTCGCCCTCGTCGGCGGCGATCTCGGCTCGGTTCACGATGAATTCATCACGCGATCCGGGCGGAAGGTCCAGGTCGGCATCCATGTCGAACATGGCAAGGAGCCGCAGGCCGCCTACGCCATGGACGCCCTGAAGCGCTCGATGGCCTGGGACGAGAGCGCCTTCGGCCGCGAGTATGATCTCGACGTCTTCAACATCGTCGCCGTCTCCGACTTCAACATGGGCGCGATGGAGAACAAGGGCCTCAACATCTTCAACGACAAATATGTGCTCGCCTCGCCCGCCACCGCGACGGACGCAGATTACGCCCATATCGAAGCGGTCATCGCGCATGAATATTTTCATAACTGGACCGGCAACCGCATAACCTGCCGGGACTGGTTCCAGCTCTGCCTCAAGGAGGGCCTCACGGTCTTTCGCGATCATGAATTCTCCAGCGACATGCGCTCGCGCGCAGTGCAGCGCATCGCCAATGTGCGCGCCCTTCGCGCCGCGCAGTTTCCCGAAGACGCAGGGCCCCTCGCCCATAATGTGCGGCCGGAGACCTATCAGGAGATCAATAATTTCTACACGGCGACCATTTACGAGAAAGGCGCGGAGGTCATCCGCATGCTGAAGGTGCTGATCGGCGATGCGGCGTTCGCCAAAGGCATGGATCTTTATTTTGACCGCTATGACGGGACGGCGGCCACCGTCGAGGACTTCATCGCCTGCTTCGCCGACGCCTCGGGGCGCGACCTCACCACGTTTTCGCGCTGGTATCATCAGGCGGGAACGCCGCTTGTCGAGGCGTCCGCGACCTATGACGCCGCCGCCCGCACATTCGCGCTGGAGCTCACGCAAAGCAGCAAGCCGACGCCGGGTCAGGCGCATAAGGAGCCTTTCGTCATTCCGGTGGCGCTCGGCCTCGTCGGGCCCGGCGGCGACCTGCCGCTGAAAGTCGACCCTGGCGAGGCGAGCGAAGCTGAGATCGCGGCAGGCGTCTTCGAGCTCGCCGCGCCCACGCGGCGGATCGTCTTTCACGACGTGCCAAGCCGCCCGGTGCCCTCGCTGCTGCGCGGCTTCTCGGCGCCCGTGCGGCTCGATTACGCGGCGAGCGAGGCCGATCTGATCGCGCTCATTTCGCGCGACGGCGACAGCTTCAACCGCTGGCAGGCGGCGCAAACCTACGCCAGCCGCCTTCTGCTGCGCTCCGTCGCCAGCATTCGCGCCGGCGGCCAGCCAAAGCACGACCAGAACTTCATCGACGCGCTCGCGGCCGTCGTCGCGGACGCCGACGACCCGGCCTATGCGGCGCAGATGATCACCCTGCCGAGCGAGGCGGACATCGCGCGCGACATTGGCGAGGACGTCGACCCCGACGCGATCCACGCCGCCCGCGACGACCTGCGGCGCGGCCTCGGCAACGGGCTCGCGCCAGCCCTCCTCGACGCCTATGCGCGCTGCGCCGGCAATGGGCCTTATTCGCCGGACGCCGCGGCGGCGGGCCGGCGTGCCTTGCGCAACGCCGCGCTCGACCTTTACTGCGCCGGCGATCCCATTGAAGGCGGCCGGCTCGCCCTCCGCCAGTTCGACGCGGCCGACACCATGACGGACGAGATCGCCGCGCTTGGCGCATTGACTCTGACGCCAGGCTCCGCGCGGGACGACGCTCTCCAGGCCTTCTATCGCCGCCACGCCAGCGAGGCGCTGGTCATCGACAAATGGTTCGCCTTGCAGGCGATGATTCCGTCGAGCGATACGCTGGACCGGATCAGACGCCTCATGGGCCATCCGGCCTTCTCGCTCGGCAACCCGAACCGGGTGCGCGCGCTGATCGGCGCCTTCGCCACCGGCAACCAGACGCGCTTTAATGCGCCGGACGGCAGCGGCTATGATTTTGTCGCCGACGTCGTCCTCGATCTCGATGCGAAGAACCCGCAGGTCGCGGCGCGCCTGCTTGGCGCGTTCAAGAGCTGGCGCTCGCTTGAGCCGGGCCGGCGTGGACTCGCCGAGGCGGCCCTGCGCCGCGTCGCGGCGCGCGCCGGGCTCTCCGCCGACGTCAAGGACATCGTCGACCGCTCTCTCGGCTGAGAAGCAGGATAAATCAGGATCATCATATGAGCGAGCAACTCTGGAGCGCGGTCAACTCTTATATCTGCGGCCTTCTCGCGCCGAGCGATCCGGCGCTCGACGCCGCCCTCGAGGCGAGCGCAGCCGCCGGCCTGCCGGCGATCCAGGTCGCGCCTAATCAGGGCAAGCTGCTGCAGCTTCTGGCGCGCCTCGTCGGCGCCCGGCGCATACTCGAAATCGGAACGCTCGGCGGCTACAGCACGATCTGGCTCGCGCGGGCTCTCCCCGCGGACGGCGCGCTGATCACGCTGGAGGCCGACCCGAAGCACGCCAAAGTCGCCCGCGCTAATTTCCGCCGCGCCGGCCTTGATAGCCTGATTGACCTTCGCGTCGGCCTCGCGCTGGGCGAGCTGAAGCGGCTCGCGGGGGAGGGCGGCCCGCCTTTCGATCTCGTCTTCATCGACGCCGACAAGGCCAATATTCCGGCTTATTTCGACTTCGCGCTCGGCCTTGCGCGCCGCGGCGCGCTCATTATCGTCGACAATGTGGTGCGCAACGGCGCCGTCATCGATGCGGCGAGCGCCGATCCCGACGTTCAGGGGGTGCGCCGCTTCAACGAGCGCGTCGCCCGCGAGACGCGCGTCAGCGCGACGGCGATCCAGACGGTCGGCGCCAAGGGCTATGACGGCTTCGCGCTGGCGCTCGTGACCGGCGACGCCTAGCTGCGCGCGCGGCCGCGCGGATGCGATTTTCCTGCGGATAGGGCGCCAAACGCCCCGCGCGGCGCAAAAATTTACATTCATTTTTAATCATTTCCTCTGGACAAAAATCCCAAGTCGGAGTTCTCATGATTCTCTGACTCGGGGAGATGCGGCACATCGACTCCAGGTCAGTTTCGAGGGGGCCTGACATGGCGCGTGCAAACGCGGCTGGCGTCGCTGCGCATGCAGGGGCGCAGCGTGAACTTGCCGGGGCAGCGGAAATTAATGCTCCAGCGATGGGGCCGGTCCCGCTGGGATTCAAATCTCTCGATATCTGGGTGCGGCGCGGCGTCCCCGCGATGGTGGCGTTGTTCATCGGCGCCCTCGTCGCCACGACGGCGGCGATCTCGCGCGATTCCTACGATCGCACGGTATCCGACGCCCTGACCGACCTCGAGCTTCTCGCGGCCGTGGTCGCCGACGATCTGCGCGATACGCTGAAGCAAACGCCCGGCGCAGACGTCGAGGCGAGCCTCGCCGACGCGGTGCCGTCGCGCGCGCTCGCCCGTGGCGAGCAGGTGCTCGTCGCCAACCTCGCGGGCGACATCGTCGCGACCGCCCCGGCCTCGCTCGGCGTCAAAGGCTCGCTCACCGACTACCTCGGCCCGGCCCAGCCGCTCACCGTATTCGCCGAAAAAGCGGGGGTGCTGCGCATCAATCTCGGCGACGGCTCGGACGCGCTTGCGACGGTGCGCACCTTGCGCGGCCCGTTCGGCCAGGTCGCGATCATCTATCCGATGGCGGCCGTCGTCGCCGAGTGGCGCGCCAACGCCTTTCGCAGCGCCGTTCTTCTCGGCCTCTCCGCGCTCGTCCTCGGCGCCCTCGCCCTCGCCTATTTCTGGCAGGCCTCGCGCGCACGGGATTCCGACCGCGTCTGCGAGCGGGTGCGCGAACGCATCGACACGGCGCTGAGCCGCGGACGCTGCGGCCTCTGGGACTGGGACCTGGCGCGCGGCCGCATCTACTGGTCGGATTCGATGTATCAAATCCTCGGCCTGACGCCGGTCGGCAATTTCCTCTCCTTCGGCGACGTAAATGCGCTGGTGCATCCGCAAGATGGCGATCTCGCCGCCATCGCCGAGACGCTGACCGCCTCCAGGGCCAATTCAGTCGATCACGCCTTTCGCATGCAGAACGTCAACGGCGAATGGGTCTGGCTGCGCGCGCGCGCAGAACTCGTCCGCGAGCGGCCGGGCGCGACGCCGCATCTCGTCGGCATCGCCGTCGACATCACCGAACAGAAGGCGCTGGCCGAGCGCACCGCCACCGCCGACATGCGCCTGCGCGACGCTATCGAATCGGTGTCGGAGGCTTTCGTCCTCTGGGACGCCGACAATCAGCTCGTTATGTGCAATTCGAAGTTCCAGCGATTTCACAATCTGTCGAGCGAAGCCGTCGCGGCCGGCACGCCTTACGCGCAGGTGATGGAGAAAGGCACGCCGCCGCTGATCCAGGCCCAGACCGCGCTTGGCGAACGGCCACAGGCGGGCGCCCGCACCTATGAAGCGCGCCTGGGCGACGGGCGTTGGCTGCAGATCAACGAGCGGCGCACCAAGGACGGCGGCTATGTCTCCGTCGGCACCGACATCACCGCGCTGAAGCGGCACGAAGAACAGTTGATGGACAGCGAACGGCGCCTGATGGCGACTGTCGCGGATCTGCGCAAATCCCGCCAGACCCTCGAATTGCAGGCGCAGCAGCTCGCCGATCTCGCCGAGAAGTATCTGGAGCAGAAGGCCGAGGCGGAAACCGCCAACCGGGCGAAATCCGAATTCCTCGCCAATATGAGCCATGAGCTGCGCACGCCGCTCAACGCCATCATCGGCTTCTCCGAACTGATGCAGCAGGAGACCTTCGGACCGCTCGGCTCGCAGAAATATGTCGACTATTCGAGCGACATCAAGCAGAGCGGCGAATATCTTCTCGGCGTCATCTCGGACGTGCTCGACATGTCGCGGCTCGAGGCCGGCCGCGTACGGCTGCAAAAAAGCGATTTCGAGATCGACGCCGCGGTCTCCGGGGCCATTGCGGCCATCGAGCCCATCGCCCGCGAGAAGGGCATCGCCGTCGTCGCCGAAAGCCTGCCGGGCAAACGCATCCACGCCGACCACACGGCGCTCGAGAAGATCCTTACGATCCTGCTGCGCAACGCGGTCAAGTTCACGCCCAACGAGGGACGCATCAGCGTGCGCACGCGACTGATTCAAGGCGCCCTCAACGTCTATGTGGAGGACACCGGCGCGGGCATCGCGGCGGAGCCGCTGGCGCGGCTCGGCCGCCCGTTCGAGCAGCTCGAAAACTCGCTCGACAATGGCATGAAAGGCTCCGGGCTCGGCCTCGCGATCGCCCGTTCGCTGGTCGATCTGCATGGCGGCTCCATGCGCATACGCTCGACGGTCGGCGCCGGCACCATCGTTCGCGTGCATCTGCCGCAGGCGCGCGATGCGCCGCGCCAAAAGCTGTTGCTGGCGACGAGCGCGCCGCGCCGCCCGCAACCGCCCGCGCCAAAGCTGCGCGCGCTAGGCCGGGGCTAGGATACGCCTGAAAATCGCGCGCGCCTCGTGGCGCGCCTCACTGAGGGCGTCCTCAAGCGCGCCCATGCCCGGCAGCCCCGCGACGCCGGCGAGACGGCGCTTCACCGCCTCGCTCGCCGCCCTTGGATCGGCGCTGGGATCGAGCGTCAGCCGCAGCATCTGCGTGACGTCGGTCATCAGGCGATGCGCCGAAAGCAGCGTCCGCGCGTCGTCCGGCGCGATCAATCGCAGTTTTTCCGCCGCCTCGATGACGACTGAGGTCGAGACGTCGATCAGCGCGGGATGGTCGTGGGCGTGGCATAGCAAGAGATATTGCGCCAGAAACTCGATGTCGATGAGCCCCCCCGCGGCGAGCTTCAAATCCCAGGGGTCCTGATCGCCCTTGACGCTCGCGATCAGCTTCCGCATCGCGGCGACCTCGCGCGCGAGCCCTTTGGGGCGCTCCCGCCTCAACACGGCCTCGATCGCCGCCTGCGTCTCTTCGGCGAGTCCGGCGTCGCCGGCGATGGCGCGCGCGCGCGTCAGCGCCATATGCTCCCAGCTCTCGGCGGCGCCGTTCTGATACTCGACGAAGCTGCGCAGCTGTGTCGCCAGCGGACCCTGATTGCCGGACGGGCGCAGGCGCATATCGACCTGGTAGAGCGGCCCGCGCCGCGTCGCGACCGTCAGCGCCGAGACGAGGCGCTGCGCGACGCGCGTGTAATATTGCACGGCGTGCAGCGGCCGCGCGCCGTCGGATTCGGGACGCTCGCGATCGAAATCATAGATGAGGATCAGATCGAGATCGGAGGCCGCCGTCATCTCGCGCGAGCCGAGCTTGCCGAGGCCGAGAACGATCGAGCGGCCGCCTGGCACGCGCCCGTGCGCGGCGGAAAAATCGCGCTCGACGAAGGCCAGCGCCGTCTTGACGATGCTCGCCGCCAGCGCCGAATAGTCGCGCCCCGCCTCCGTCGGGCCGATCGCGCCGGAGAGCAGCTTGAGGCCGATCGGAAAGGTCTCCTCGCTGCGCGAAATCGCGCAGCGCATCGAGAAATTCCTCAAGTTGCGAGGGGCGGTCCAGCAGCCGGCTGGCGCGCGCGTCAAAGCCGCTTTCGTCGAGGCGCGACTCGAGGATGCGCGGGTCGATCGTCGCATCGAGAAGATGCGGATGGTTGATCACCATGCGGGCGAGGCGCGGCGCGCCGCCGAGAATATCGGCGAAGAGCTCGCAGATGCGCGGATTCAATTTGAGCAGCGAGAACAGCTCGACCGCCGCCGGCATGCGTGCGAGCGCGGCGTCGAGGCCGGCGAGCGCGGTGTCGGGATCGCCCGAGTTGGCGAAGGCCTGAAGAAGGCCGGCACGAGTTCTGTCAGCACTTCTCGCGCCCGCGCGGTGCGCACCGCCGGTCGGCGGCCGAAATGCCAGCCACGGATCGTCTCCGCCGCGGCGTGCGCGTCCTTGAAGCCGAGCCGCGAAAGGGTTTCGAGCGTCTCCGGATCGTCCTCGGCGCCGGTGAAGACGAGGCTGCCGGCCTCGTCGTCAAGCGCGGGGGCGGATTCGAACAGGCGCGCATAATGGTATGACACCCGCCCCATGTGATGCATGAGCAGGCATTCGAAATCGGCTTCCTGCGCGAAGCCGCAAAAGTGCGCGAAGCGCTGCAGTTCCGCGGGATCGTCCGGCAGGCGCTGGGTTTGTTCGTCGGCGATCATCTGCAGCCGGTGTTCGAACTCTCGCAGAACCAGATAGGCGGCGCTGAGATCATTCACCGCATCCTGCGTGACCTTTCCGTCCGCGCCAAGTTCGGCCAGCATTTCGAGCGTGCGCGCGCTGCGAAGGTTGGCGCGCTTGCCGCCGAAAATGAGTTGCTGCGTCTGCACGAAAAACTCGATCTCGCGAATGCCGCCGCGACCGAGCTTCAAATCATGGCCGGGCACGACGACCTCGGCATGGCCGCGCACCGCATGGATTTGGCGCTTCATCGCATGAATGTCGGCGATCGCCGCATAGTCGAAATATTTGCGCCAGATGAAAGGCGTCAGCGTTTCGAGAAAGGCGCGCCCAAGCGCGATGTCGCCCGCTATGGGTCGCGCCTTGATATAGGCCGCGCGCTCCCAATTCTGGCCGAGCGTCTCGTAATAGTCATAAGCCGAGGGAAGGGAGATGGCGATCGCGGTCGAGCCGGGATCTGGCCGCAGCCGCAGATCGACGCGCAGCACATAGCCGTCGCCGGTGCGCTCTTGCAGCAGCCTGACGAAGCGCTTGGTCAGGCGCACGAAGACGCTTGCGGGATCGGTGGAGTCGGCGAGCGTCGGCGACCCCGGATCAAAGAAAATCACGAGATCGACATCGCTCGAATAGTTGAGCTCGAAAGCGCCGAGCTTGCCGAGCGCGAGAATGGTCAGCCCGCAGCCCGCCTCCGGATCGCTCGTTGAGGCGAGCTTAAGATCGCCCGCGCGATGGGCCTCTCGCAGCGCGAAGCGCAGCGCCGCCTTGATGAAGGCGTCCGCGGCGGTTGAAAGCGCGCGCGTGGCGGCGACGACGTCGGCGGCGCCGCCAAGATCGGCAAGCGCGATGAGGAGCGCGGTCTCTTGCCTTGCGCGGCGCAGCGCGCGCATGACGGCGGCCTCGTTTTTGGCGGCGTCGCACGCGAGTTTCATGTCTGCGAGGCAGGCCGCGAGGCGCGACTGCGGATCGCTCGAAAGGCAACGCGCGAGACGGGCGGGATCGGCGGTCGCGAGGCGCCAGAGGAAGGGCGAATGATCGGCGAGCGCTTCGAGCAGAGGCTTTACGCGCGGCTTGCCGACAAGGGGCCGAAGCTCCGCGGCGGCGTCGGAGGCGAGCAATTCGCCGACTTGCGCGCGCGCCTTGCCTGGATCGGCGAGGCGCGGCGTTTTGCGCAAGCGCCGGTAGAGCGGCATTTTATCGGCGGAGGCGGCGGCCGCTCGAGCAGGAGGCCGCGTCGGCCGAATCACGCCGGCCTCCTCGCGGTCACGCCGCGGCCACGGGTGGCGGCGGCAGCAGAAGCTGCTGCTGCGCCGCCTCGCGCGACAGTGCGATCGCCGGCAGCGCGATGACGACGCGAAGCCCCGGCGCATTGTCCTCGATCCGCAGCGCGCCGTTGTGCAGTCGCGCCACCGCCGCCGCGAGCGAAAGCCCGAGCCCGGAGCCCGGCCGCGAGCGCGAATTCTCAAGCCGCACAAAACGGCCTAGGACCCGCGCGCGATCGGCCTCGGCGATGCCTGCGCCGCGATCGGAAACGCTGACTTCGACCGACGCGCCATTTCGATGAGCCGACAAAAGCACGCGCCGCTCGGTTGCCGCCGCTTCGGCTTCCTTGCCGCCGGCCGCGCTGTCGCCGCCGCCGTATTTCAGCGCATTGTCGACGAGATTGGCGATGGCCTGGCCGATCAGTTCGCGGTTGCCATGAACCATGAGGTTTTGCTCGGCATCGACCTCTAGCGCAAAACCGCGCTCCTCGGCGGCCGGCTCATAGAGTTCGGCCACATCGCGCGCGACGACGGCCGGCGTCGAAATCGACCATGCCCTCGCGGCCCGAGCCCGCCTCCGCGCGCGCAATCGTTCAGCAGCGCGTTGAAAATGCGGATCAGGCGGTCGGATTCCTCGATCACCTTCTCGAGCGCCGCGCGATAATCCTCCGGCGTCTTGCCGAATTGCAGCGCCTGTTCGGCGCGACTGCGCAAGCGCGTCAGCGGCGTCTTGAGATCATGCGCGATATTGTCGGAGACTTCGTTCAGTCCGGCCATGAGATCGCCGATGCGGTCCAGCATGGCGTTGAGGTTCTGCACCAGCCGGTCGAGTTCGTCGCCGGTGCCGGCGAGCGGCAGCCGGCCCGCAAGGTCGCCGGCGACAATCGTTCTGCGCGTTGGCGTTGATGCGAGTCGACGCGATGCAGCACCCGGCGCGCGACCCAGAGGCCGCCGAGCGTGCCGATGACGACGAGCCAGAACAGCGAAGTGAGCAGCGCCTGGCCGAGAATCTGGCGCAGGCTATCGCCTTCTTCGAGATCATGGCCGACGAGCAGGCGGAAACCGCCCGGCAGCGCGAAGATGCGGGCCATGGCGCGGTGCTGCTTGCCGGCCGCGCCGGCCGGCTCATAGGTCGTTTCGACGACGCCAGGACGCTCCAACACGCCGGGCGGCAGGCTGGCGATATTGCCGGCGATCGGCTCGCCCGCCGCGGTGGTGACGAGATAGAGATCGGCGCCAGGCCGCTGCGTGCGACGCTCGACGCTCTGAACGAGGCGGCGGATGCCGCCCTGCGCATATTGTTCGGAGAGGCCGCTGATATCGGCATCGACGGTCTGCGAAATCTGCTGGTCGATCAGCATCTTCACATTGTCAGCCGACGCTGCCGAGCACAAGTCCCGCGCCGATCGCCGAGATGATCAGATAGGCCAGCGAAATCTTGAAAGCCGTCGTGCGGAAAAGCTTAGCGAGAGCCGTCACGGATCATGTATCCCGCGCCGCGTATGGTTTGCAGCAGCGGCGGCTCGAAGCCCTTGTCGATCTTGCCGCGCAGCCGCGAAATATGCACGTCGATGACATTGGTCTGCGGATCGAAGTGATAGTCCCAGACATTTTCGAGCAGCATGGTGCGCGTCACCACCTGGCCCGCGTGCTTCATCAGATATTCGAGCAGGCGGAATTCGCGCGGCTGAAGCATGGATCTCCTTGCCGTCGCGGGTGAGCTTGTGGGCGAGGCGGTCGAGTTCGAGGCCGCCGACGCGATAGACCGTCTCCTCGCCGGCGCCGAGCTGCTTGCGCCGCGCCAGAACCTCGATCCGCGCCAGCAGTTCGGAGAAGGCATAGGGCTTGGCCAGATAATCGTCGCCGCCGGCGCGCAGGCCCTTGACGCGGTCGTCAACCTGCCCGAGCGCCGAGAGGATCAGCACCGGCGTCTCGATTTTTTGCGCGCGCAGGCCGCCGATCAGGGACAGCCCGTCGAGCTTCGGCAGCATGCGGTCGACGATGAGAACGTCATAATCGCTCTTCGCGGGCGCGTGGCGTAGCCTTCGAGCCCGTCGGCCGACGTGATCGGCGACATGCCCCGCCTCGCGAAACGCCTTGGCGAGGTAATTGGCCGCTTCCGAATCGTCTTCGATGATGAGAATGCGCATGAAAGACATATACTCGCTTTCCAAAAAAAACGGCAGGCGAGGAGTTGGACTCCCGCCTGCCGCATCGTGGATCCGCCAAGGGGCGGGGGGCGACCCATCGCGGACCCCCGAATTCCGGCGCTCTGAAGGATTTCAGGACGCCGGATTGGTGGCGAGGGCGACGAAGCGTGTGTCCTCGCTGCCCTTCACCCGCAGCAGAACGGCTTTGCGGCCATCCTTTTTGGCGTCGGACAGGATGGACGAGATTTCCGACGGCTTGCTGACCGGCTTGTCCGCCGGCTTCCAGGATCACGTCGCCGACGCGAAGGCCCTTCTGCGCCGCGGCGCCGTCCGGATCGATGTCGGCGACCACGACGCCGTCGCTGCCGGCGCCGTGCACGGATCGAGGCGGGCGCCAGCGTCAGGCCGAAGGCCGTCGAGCGCGGAATTGTCCGCGTAGCGCGGCGGGCTTGGCCTTCGCCTCCTTGTCATCCGGCAGCGTGCCGAGCTTGACCGAGACGGTCTTCTCGGCGCCGTCGTGCCAGATAGATGAGATCGGCCTGCTTGCCGGGGCCAAGCTGCGCGATCTTGCGCGCGAGTTCGCGCGGGCCGTCGACTGCGCTCGCCATTGACGCCGAGGATGACGTCGCCGGACTTGATGCCGGCGGACTGTGGCCGGCGAATTGTCCTGCGCCTCCGCGACGAGAGCGCCCTTGTTCGATTTGAGGCCAAGGCTGTCGGCGATGTCGTGCGTCACCGGCTGGATCTGGACGCCGATCCAGCCGCGCGCCACGGAGCCCTTGTCCTTCAGCGCGGCGATGATCGTCTGCGCGGTCTCCGCCGGAATGGCGAAGCCGATGCCGACGCTGCCGCCGGACGGCGAATAGATCGCGGTGTTGACGCCGACGACTTCGCCTTGCGTGTTGAAGGTCGGGCCGCCCGAATTGCCGCGGTTCACCGGCGCGTCGATCTGCAGGAAGTCGTCATAGGGGCCGGCGCCGATGTCGCGTGCCGCGCGCCGAAACGATGCCCGCCGTCACCGTGCCGCCGAGGCCGAAGGGATTGCCGACCGCGATGACCCAATCGCCGACGCGCGGCGTCTTGGAGGCGAAACCGACATAGCGGATAGGAGCCCGCCTCGGTGATCTTCAGAAGCGCGAGATCGGTCTTCTTGTCGGTGCCGACGACCTTGACGCATGCAGCGTCTTGCCCTCGTCCGTGGTCAAGGTCACGTCGGTCGCGTTGTCGACGACGTGGTTATTGGTCACGACATAGCCGTCGGACGAAATGATGAATCCGGAACCCTGGGCCTGCTCCATATGCGGCTTGGCCGGACCGAATTGATGCGGCATGCCCTGCTCGCCAAAACGCTTGAAGAAGCGCTCAAGCGGATCGCCGGGCGCGAAATGCGGAATCTGGCTTTGGCCCTGCCCGCTGTCGTCGTCCTCGCTGTCGGTGGCGTCCGCGGTTTGGGCGATCTTGACCTTGACGGAAACCACCGCGTCGCGGACATGATCGACGACGTCGGCGAAAGACACCGGCGAGGCGGAGGGCGCCGTCGGCGCGGCCTGAACCGAGGTCTCGGCGAAGGCCTGATGCGGCGAAACGAAGCCATTTGCCAGCGCGCCGGCCAGCGCGGCGGCGCCGACCGCGCCAAGCAGCGCGACGCGCAGGCCAGGGCGGCGGCCCGGCGGCGGCGTCTGGTCGGACCCGTTAAGCAAGGGAAGAGCCATTGATCGATATCTCCATCGTGGATATTTTGGAAGCGCTGCGGCTGCGGGAGCAAGCTACGCGATCAAGATGGGAGCCCCCGGCTTACGTCGCTGTTTCGGCAAAATGAAACTTACGTAAGGTTTGCGGCGACTTACAGGCGCCGCTGCGGCGCGCTGCATGGCCGTCAATGCTGCCCGTCGATTTGCCAACGATTTTCCTGGCGACGCGCGGATTCAAGCCGGGGCGTAGTCGCGGCCCCGCCCGCCTGACGACAAATCGCGCGAGGGATATTAGGGGACGTTGCCCTGCGGCGCGCCACGTCCGTTTGGAATATCCGCCGGAGGAAACAGCGCGTCGGGATCGGTCGGCGGCCGGCGCGGGCGCGGCGCCGTAAATCCGGGCGGCGGTCCGACCTCGACGGGACCCGAGTTTTGCGAAGCCGGGGCCTGCGGAGCTGGCGACTGCTCGGGCGGCGCCTCGCCGAAATCATCGACCGGCGGCTTCGGCGTCTGCGGCTGCACGCGCCGGGGCTTGGTGGCCGGCTTCTTCGGTGTTGCGCTGGCGTTCGGCGGTGGCGGCGGCGCAGCCTCGGCGGCGCCGGGCTCAGGCGTGGCGGCGCCGGGCTCGGGCGTGGTGGCGACGGTTTCGCCGGCGCCTTTGCAATCGGTCAGCCAGATATCGTAGACAGGATGCTCGATGCCGTGCAGGCCAGGGCTCGCGGCGAACATCCAGCCCGAAAAGATTCGCTTGTACTCGTTTTTGACGTCGACCTCGTCGACCTCGACGAAGGTAATGGTCTCAGGCGCCTCGGTCGCCGGACGCGTGTAACAGGCCCGCTCGGTGATCTGCAGCGTGCCGAACTGCACCGTCTCGTCGGTCGCGACCTCAAAGGAGATGATTCGGCCGGTGATCTTGTCGAGGCCGGTGAAGATCGCCCCCGGATGGCTGATCTTATCCGCCAACGCGCCGCCCTGAGGCGTCACGGCGGCGAGCGTCAGCAGAGCGGCGGCGAAGAGGGCGCGCCAGCTTCGCCGGATCCCCGGCGAGCGTAAGATGAGGCGCTGGAAATGCGTTTGTGCGGCCAGAACGGAACCTCAGCCTTCGGGCGTCCAGGCGTCGTAATCGCCGGTCGCTTTCGGACGGGCGTTGGCGCGCAGCGTGGAGCCCGGCGGGCGCCAGGCTTCCGGCGTGCCCGTCAGATTGGGCAGATGCGGCAATTGCCAGGCGCGCGGCTTGTAATCCTCCTGCGTCGGCGGCGTATCGACGGTGTGATGCAGCCAGCCGTACCAGCCGGGCGGCGTCGTCGAGCCCTCGCTGACGCCGGGGTAAATCACCCAGCGCCGCTCGAAGCCGAGCGCCGGATCGATCTTCTTGCCGCGATAATAGACATTGCCGAACTCGTCCTTGCCGACCGCCACGCCGTGCAACCAGGTGTAAAGCATGGTGTTCAACGTTTGACCGTTCCACCAGGTAAAGAGCAGGGTAAGCCATCTCATCGGCGGCGCCTTTGGCTTCGCGGTTTCGTCGCGTCCGGCGGCCTTTATGGCTGGCGCCGGCCGCGCTGTCCAGCCTGACGCCGGCGCCGCGGCTTCAAGACCGTCGCAGCGCTGATTCGGCTGACCTAAATGGGGCCTCTATACAAGCCGGTTTAAATCGGGGATTGGCCAATTTCTCCGTTGTCGTTCAACGAAATATGTACGACATTTACGGCATCTTAATCGCTTGGCCACTATATATAGTGGTAATGAGGCTCGGGGACACGAAAATGCAGATCGCGCGCCGCTATACCCAGGAAGGTCAGTCCCCCTATGCCTCAATCGCGTTCCGCGCGACCAACAGCGAGATCCGCAATCCCGACGGATCGGTCGTGTTCGCGCTCGAAGGCATCGAAGTGCCGGCCGTCTGGAGCCAGGTCGCGTCCGACGTTCTGGCGCAGAAATATTTCCGCAAGGCCGGCGTCCCGGCCCGTCTGAAGCGCATCGAGGAAAACGCCGTTCCCTCTTTCCTGTGGCGCTCGGAGCCCGACGAGGCGGCGCTCGCCGCCCTGCCCAAGGCCGAGCGCTACGTCTCGGAAATCTCGGCGAAACAGGTGTTCGACCGCCTCGCCGGCACCTGGACCTATTGGGGCTGGAAGGGCGGCGATTTCGATGCGGAAGCCGACGCGCGCGCCTTTTTCGACGAATTGCGCTTCATGCTCGCGAAGCAGATCGCCGCGCCCAATTCGCCGCAATGGTTCAACACCGGCCTGCATTGGGCCTATGGCATCGACGGCCCGAGCCAGGGCCATTTTTACGTCGATCCGCAGACCGACAAGCTCGTCAAATCGCTAATCGGCCTATGAGCATCCGCAGCCGCACGCCTGCTTCATCCAGTCCGTCGCCGACGATCTCGTCAACGAGGGCGGCATCATGGATCTCTGGGTGCGCGAGGCGCGCCTGTTCAAATATGGCTCCGGCACCGGCTCGAATTTCTCGAAACTGCGCGGCGAGAACGAGAAGCTCTCGGGCGGCGGCAAATCCTCCGGCCTCATGTCCTTCCTCAAGATCGGCGACCGCGCCGCCGGCGCCATCAAATCCGGCGGCACGACGCGGCGCGCCGCCAAGATGGTCGTCGTCGACGTCGATCATCCCGACATCGAAGCCTACATCGAATGGAAGGTGAAGGAGGAGAAAAGGTCGCCGCGCTCGTCGCCGGCTCGAAAATCGTCAAGAAGGCGCTGAAAGCCATTCTGCGCGCCTGCGTCAATTGCGAAGGCCCGGGCGACGATTGCTTCAATCCGGAGAAGAATCCGGCGCTGAAGAGAGAGATCAAGCTGGCGCGCCGCGCCTTCGTGCCCGACGCCATGCATCAAGAAGATCATCCAGTTCGCCCGCCAGGGCTATGACCGACATCGACTTCGAGACATTCACCACCGATTGGGACAAGGAAGCCTATCTCACCGTCTCGGGCCAGAACTCCAACAATTCGGTGCGCGTCACCGACGCCTTCCTGCAATGCGGTCGAGACGGACGGCGACTGGACGCTGACGCGCCGCCTCGACGGCAAGCCGCATAAGACGCTGAAGGCCCGCGCGCTGTGGGAGAAGATCGGCTATGCCGCCTGGGCCTCGGCCGATCCTGGCCTGCAATATCACACGACGATCAACGACTGGCACACCTGCCCGGCGGCGGCGCCGATCGTCGCGTCGAACCCCTGCTCCGAATATATGTTCCTCGACGACACCGCCTGCAATCTCGCCTCGCTGAACCTGCTGCAGTTCCGCGATCCGGCGACCGGCGCGCTTCGACATCGAAGCTTACGAGCACGCCGTGCGGCTGTGGACGATCGTGCTCGAAATCTCGGTGCTGATGGCGCAGTTTCCCTCGAAGGAAATCGCGCTGCATTCCTATGAATATCCGCACGCTCGGGCTCGGCTACGCCAATATCGGCGGCCTCTTGATGTCGTCCGGCATCCCTTATGATTGCGACGAAGGCCGCGCCATCTGCGCCGCGCTTCTCCGCGATCATGACCGGCATCGCCTATGCGACCTCGGCCGAGATGGCCGCGCGAACTCGGCGCCTTCGAAGACTACCCCGCCAACGCCGAAGCCGATGCTGCGCGTCATGCGCAATCACGCCGCGCCGCGCAATGGCGAAGCCTCGGCTATGAATCCCTCGCGATCGCGCCGGTGCCGCTCGACCATGCGGCGCTGCGCCGACAAGGCGCTCGAGCGCCCGCGCCATCGCCGCCTGGGAGAGGGCGGTCGAGCTTGGCGAGGCGCATGGCTATCGCAATGCGCAGGTCAGCGTCGTCGCGCCGACCGGCACGATCGGCCTCGTCATGGATTGCGACACCACCGGCATCGAGCCCGATTTCGCGCTGGTGAAATTCAAGAAGCTCGCCGGCGGCGGCTATTTCAAGATCATCAACCGCGCCGTCCCCGAAGGGCTGCGCGCGCTCGGCTATGGCGCGCGCGAGATCGCCGAGATCGAGGCACTTTCGCGGTCGGCCACGCGACGCTGAAGCAGGCGCGCCGGGCGTCAATCACGAGACGCTGCTGGCGAAGGGCTTCACCGACGAGCAAAGCTCGACGAGCTGGAGAAGACGCTGGCCGGCGCCTTCGACATCAAATTCGTCTTCAACAAATGGACGCTCGGCGCCGATTTTCTCGCCGGCGCGCTGAAAGTGCCGGCCGAGAAGCTGGACGATCCAGAACTTCGACCTCCTGGCCCTTCCTCGGCTTTTCGCAGCGCCGAAATCGACGCCGCCAACGTCTATGTCTGCGGCGCCATGACGGTCGAAGGCGCGCCGCATCTGAAGCAGGAGCATTACGCCGTCTTCGATTGCGCCAGCCCATGCGGGCGCACCGGCAAGCGCTATCTCTCGGTCGAGAGCCACATCCGCATGATGGCCGCCGCGCAGCCCTTCATCTACGGGCGCGATCTCGAAGACGATCAACATGCCGAACGACGCAACGCGTCGAGGATTGCAAGGAGGCTTACATGCTCTCCTGGCGGCTCGGTCTGAAAGCCAATGCGCTCTATCGCGACGGCTCGAAACTGTCGCAGCCGCTGAACAGCCAGTTGATCGAGGATGACGACGACGAGGCCGAGGAGGCGGTCGAGGCGCTGATCGCCGCCAACGCGCCGGCGCGCGCCAGCGCGGTCGCCGAGACGCATCGTCGAACGCATCGTCGAGCGCATCGAGCGGCGCCGCGAGCGCGAAAAACTGCCCGACCGGCGCAAGGGCTATACGCAGAAGGCGGTCGTCGGCGGCCACAAGGTCTATCTGCGCACCGGCGAATATATCGACGGCCGGCATCGGCGAGATCTTCATCGACATGCACAAGGAAGGCGCCGCCTTCCGCTCGCTGATGAACAATTTCGCCATCGCCATTTCGGTCGGCCTGCAATATGGCGTGCCGCTCGAAGAATATGTCGACGCCTTCACCTTCACGCGCTTCGAGCCGGCGGGCCTCGTGCAGGGCAATGACGCGATCAAGAACGCGACCTCGATCCTCGACTATATCTTCCGCGAACTCGCCATCTCCTATCTCGGCCGCAACGATCTCGCCCATGTCGATCCGACCGACATCGGCCATGACGTGCTCGGCAAGGGCGAGACGCAGGGCCGCGCGCCGCAGGGCGCCGGCGCGACGTCGAAATTCGTCTCAAGCGGCTTCGTGCGCTCGAAGGGCGACAAGCTGATGCTGGTGCAGGGCGGCGGCGGCAATCAGGCGACGGCGCTGAAGGAAAATCTCGAACAGGACATCGAGGCCGAACTCGGCGGCCTCAACTGGGTGACCCCCGACGAGAGCAAGACCATCGCCGAAAAGCGCAGCCAGGCGCGCATGAAAGGCTATACCGGCGAAGCCTGCGCCGAATGCGGGAATTTTACGCTGGTGCGGAACGGAACGTGTCTGAAGTGCGATACGTGCGGCAGCACGACGGGGTGTTCATGACGGAGGCGCGCGCATCGAAAGGGCTCGGAATGAGCGCTTCGGCCAGGACGGTTCGGTTTGACGATGATTCCATGTGGGTGGAATTGTCCGACGGGCGCACGCTTGGCGTGCCCTATGCGTGGTTCCCGCGCCTGCTGAACGCGACGCCCGAGCAGCGTCGGGCGGTGGAAATCGGCCGCTTGGGATTGCACTGGGAAGCCATCGACGAGGATATTTCCGTCGCCGGCCTTTTGGCCGGCCGCCGCGACCAGACGATGAAGCCCCCGCTGACCGACGCGGCGAGACGACGGAAGCGCGCGGGATAAGTCGCCCGGAGAAGCCTGCGCGGAATGCGGGAATTTCACACTGGTCCAGAATGGGACTTGTTTAAAATGCGGTGGGGCGACGACCGGGAGTAGTTGAAATCTTTGAAAAATGGATGTCAAACATTTTCAATGCAGCACTCGTTATCTGAATTCATTCAGCAGAAAAGCAAATGTATCGCATAGATATTTTCTCTGACATCCTACTATATAAGCTATACGAAAAACACGTATCTTCAGATGAAGAGTTAAACCTGACACCTCGCGAAATTGCGAGTTTTTTCGAACATAAAGTACCAATCAATCTAATTAGATCGGCGATAGAGATCAATCGGCAGGGTGCCTATGAAGCGAATCGTCTGATGAGGCGTAAGGGGACCAAAGGTGATTATCGCTACGATATTTCACTAGCCGGAATCGAGAAAATCCAGAACGAGCTAAGGCGAACAAATTCGCCGATCGCATATTATAGCGCCACCAGTGACCTAGAGACCGTAGCTGGAATTCACAGCCAATTCATGACAGATGAAGAACGTGCGCAAGCGGAGTCTTGGAAACCTCTCCCGATTGACCGGGAAAGCCCCGACTTTGTCACCATGCGTTCTTCGGTCGTTGAGGCAATCGAAGTCATCGAAAAAGACAATGGCTTAGCAGTCCATTTCCCTGAAGAGCGAGCCGGTATTCTTCAGACACTCAAGGATGGCCTCGAATGGATCACCAATAGAACTCCGACGAAAGCCCAGATACGTGCGAGCTTGATTGGCCCCCTGACTTGGGTGATTACAAAGTTCAGTGATGGAATAATTGCGGAGGCCTCAAAGAAAGCCGCAACAAAAATCATCCACTGGCTGACGGGCCTAAGTTAAATTTGCCGGTCCCAAGCGCATCCGGATTTTGAAGTCAAAGATCGCAGACCGCCTTGGCGGCGGCCCCTCCTTGAGCACAAAAATGCGCTTTTCTGCCGCCTCCGGCCGCGCGCCTCCTCGATGTTTGCTTCGCAAACGCTTCGCTCGCCGAGGAGCCTCAGGCTTCCCTTTGCTATGCGCTGAATGGATTTTTCCGCGCATCGCGCGCGCAATCCTACTGCCTCTCCTCGCATCCCACGTCCGAAAGCGCCCCGCCCGATCAGGCGTGCGCCGTGGCCTCCAGCGTCGGGAAATCCGTGTAGCCCTTGGCGCCGCCGCCGTAGAACGCCTCTTGCGGCGCCGTCACGAGCGGCGCGTCGCGGCGAAGCCGCTCGACGAGGTCCGGATTGCCGATAAAGGGCCGGCCGAAGGCGATCATGTCCGCGTGCCCCGAAGCGATCGTCTCGGTCGCGAGCGTCCGGTCATAGCCATTATTGGCGATATAGGCGCCGCCAAAGGCCCGCCGCAGGGCCTGAAAGTCGAATTCGCCCTTGGCGTTATCCGCGCGCGTCTGGCCCTCGATGCAATGGAGGTAGGCGAGCCCAAGCCCGCCCAGCCTTTCGGCGAGGAACCCGTAGGTCGCGGGGGGATCGCTATCGAGAGGCGTGTCGCCGGCGGATTTGGTGAGCGGCGACAGGCGCACCCCCACCCGGTCGCCGCCCCAGATCTCGGCGACGGCCTGCGCGACTTCGAAAGGCAGCCGCGTGCGGTTCGCGACCGAGCCGCCATAGGCGTCGTCGCGCTTGTTGGTGCTGTCGCGGATGAACTCCTCGAGCAGGTAGCAATTGGCCGAGTGGACCTCGACGCCGTCGAAGCCGGCTTCCTTCGCTCTGCGCGCCGCGTTGCGATAGTCCTCGATCAGGCCCGGGATCTCGTCGGTGCGCAGCGCCCGCGGCATCGACGGCCGCTCGAAGCCGGTTTCGATAAAGGTGAGTTGCCCCGCCTGGATCGCAGAAGGGGCTACTGGCGGCTGGCCGCCCTCCTGCAGGCTGACGTGTGAGATGCGGCCGACGTGCCAGAGCTGGAGCACCATATGGCCGCCGGCCGCGTGCACGGCCTCGGTCACGGGGCGCCATGCTTTGACGTGCGCGTCAGTATAGATTCCGGGCGTGAAAGCATAGCCCCTGCCCTGCCGCGAGATATTGGTCGCCTCGCTGATGATGAGGCCCGCCGACGCGCGCTGGCGATAATATTCGATTGCGAGCGGCGTATGGACGCCAGCCATGTCCGCCCGCGCGCGGGTGAGCGGCGCCATGGCGATCCGGTTCGAAACCGGAATGGCGCCGATCGTTCCGGGAGAAAAGAGGTCCAAGGCTGGCATCTGGCGATCCTTCCGAAACCGGGAGCTAAGCGCTTTCCTATCGCGCCCCAGCGGCCGCTGGCGAGCCCGACACTGTTCATATCTTTGCGATTGCTCGCCAGGACCGGACGGCAAAGCGCGGAAAGGCGCGGTCTGCGCCTTTAAGCCGCGGCGGTGACGTCGCGACCCGCCGGAGCCGCTTCGTCACTGCGCGCCGCCCGGCGTCGCGCTAAAAGCGCCGCCGAATGCCTCGGAGCCGCGCTCGATCTCATAGGCGTAGCGGCCGTCCTTGAAGAAGAGATTGACCTTTACGCCGCCCTGCGCGCTGAAGGCGAAGCCGCCCTTGTCGAGTTTTGGATCGCCGCCGATCAGCAGATTATTGTTCCAGCCCGGCGGCGAACAGCAGGATTTGACGGGCTCAAGGCCCGTAATGGACGCGCCGTTCCATGAGCCCGCGACGGCGACGATCTGATAGGCGCCGGCCGAAACATCCTTTGTTTTCAGCGTGCCTGACGCGGAGACCTTGCTGTCGGCGTTGACGTAGGACCAGCGCCACAGCATGTCGGCTCTGGCGCAAGCCGGCGCCGCCAGCATCGCGGCGAGAGCGACTGCGAGGCCCGCCTCCCGTTTCGCCATCGACCCCTCCCGATCGCGAGGCCGCGCCGGCCTCCGCGCAAAAACCCTCATTGACCCGCCGCGCCGAGCGCCGCGAGATAGGCCGCCTCGATCGCGCTCTGCACGCTTGCGGCTTCGCATGGCCTGCCGTGCATGTCGACGACGAAGATTTTGTCGGGCGCGGGATAGCCGGCGACAAAGCCGCCCTGGCAGACGCCCGCGCGCCGGAAGGCGAACATCAGCGCCGGCGGCGTCCTCGGGTCCTGCCGATCGAAGGCGTACTGGTCGTTATCGCCGAAGGGCGGCAGGCTGAAGACGGGATCGGTCGAGAATTGCCCCTCCGCCGCCTCGCGATCGAACCGGCCGAACGAGGCGACGCCGGCGGCCTTGAGCAGCGGCTTCCGCAGCAGGCCCAGCGGGTCTTTGCGGTCTTTGGCGTCGCTGACGATCTCATCAATGCTGCGACCAGCGACCTTGCCGAGGATGAACTGGCCGACCTTTTCGACATCGGAGCCGCCGGGCGCCGGCGCGATGCCGCCGCCGCCATAGGAAGAGTCCGCCGCCTCGGCCGCCATCTGCTTCGGGCATTGCGCCAGGAGCGCTGCCAGAGCGGCGACGAGCGTCAAACAGGGCCTCATGAGAGCTTCCCGGCCCGATTCGCCGCGTGGCCGCCCCGTCGATAATGCGGCGGCGGCGCTAACGGCGCAAGGCCTCCGCCCGGCGCGGAGCCCCTTGATTTCGCGGAGGAAAGCCTCGGCCCGGCTAGAAGATGGCTTCGCCCGCCATGAGCCCGAGCACGAGGAAAACGAGGAAGATCGCAATGGCGATGAAGAACAGGATCTTGGCGATTCCCGCCGTCGCCGCCGCGACGCCGGAGAAGCCGAAAACCCCCGCGACGATCGAAACGATCAAGAAAAACAAAGCCCATTTAAGCATTTGCATACCCCTTGCCCGGCCGCTGATGCGGATTGGTCTATGTTTCGCGAGGCGCCCGGCCTCGAAATCAAGCGAGACTTAAACGGGGACTGCCCGGGTTCGTTCCGAAATTCGGCGACCATAGCCTAATTGTCTGTTTCATCGGGCGAATCGGCGAAAAGCATCGCCGCGCACCGTCCGGCGACTGACAAGCCCGCGCGGGCCGATCTATTTCGCGCCGCCCAAACTCTGCAGCCCGTCGAGCAGCGCCTTATGGAAAGCGGCGGGGTCCTGCATCTGCGGCGCATGGCCGAGATCGGGGAATTCGATCAGCTTCGAATTGGGGATCGCGGCGGCCGCGCTTTTGCCAAGCGCGGCAAAGTCGCCGAGCTGCGCCCGCGCCTCGGGCGAGGCCAGCTCCTTACCGATCGCCGTCGTATCCCTGTCTCCAATGAGCAGCAAAGTCGGGACTTTGAGAAGGCCAAGCTCATAGACGACGGGCTGCGTATAGATCATGTCGTAGAGCAGCGCCGAGCTCCAGGCGACCTCCGCCTTGCCGGGGCCGCGATACATGCCGGCCAGCATCTACACCCAGCGCTCGTAAGAGGGCGCCACTCATTGACGTAATAGGTCGCCCTCTCATAGGCGCGGATTTTGTCGGCCGTGGTCGCCAGCTCGCGCGCGTACCATTGATCGACGCTCTGCGCCGGGACGCCCTTGGCTTTCCAGTCTTCGAGGCCGATCGGATTGACCAGGGCCAGCGCCTCGACGTCCTGCGGATACATGAGGGCGTAGCGGATGGCGAGCATGCCGCCGGTGGAATGGCCGATGATGGTCGCGCTTTTGACGCCGAGCGAGTCCAGCAGCGCGTGGGTGTTCCGCGCAAGCTGTTGAAAACTATACTGATAACGCTCCGGCTTCGATGATTTGCAAAAGCCGATCTGGTCCGGCGCGATGACGCGGTAGCCCGCCTCGCTCAGCGCCTTGATGGTCGCCTCCCAGGTCGCGGCGCAGAAATTCTTGCCATGCAGCAGCACCGCGACGCGCCCGTTCGGCTGCGCCGGCGCGACGTCCATATAGGCCATGTGGAGGCCCTGCCGCTGCGAGCTGAAATCGAAGATTTTGACGGGAAAAGGATAATCGAACCCCTGCAGCTCGGGGCCATAGGCGGGCTCGGCCTCAGGCGCGCCGGCGCGGGCTTCGGACACAAGGCAGAGGGCGGCGAGTGCGATCAGCGCGGCGCGAACGGTCATGCAGTAATAACGCGGCGCGCGGGCGGACGATGCATGAAGGCGGCGATCTTCGCGGCCGGCGTTGCTTTTTCTCTTCACATCGCGCGGCGGCGTCGTAACGTGACGCTCCTCCAGCGGAAAGCCTGGCCCATGAGCGAAGAAATCGACGCGATCCTCGCCCGCATTCGCGGTCTTGAGGAAGAGCTGGAGCGCGAGGTCGCAAAGGGACGCGCAGCCTATGGCCCCGGCCTTAAAGAAAACGTGGCGGAGTTCGAAGAAAACGTTCTGGCGCGGCACCGCCGCCTCCAGATGGGGCTGATTCAGTTCTTTCGGGAAACCCCCCTGCTGAACTTCCTTACTTCGCCGGTGATCTATTCGCTCGGCGTTCCGCTCGCCCTGCTCGACCTTTGGGTCACCGTCTTCCAGGAAATCTGCTTTCGCGCTTACGGCATTTCGCGAGTCAAAAGGTCGGAATATGTGATCATCGACCGCAATCATCTGCGCTATCTCAATCTCATCGAAGCTTTCAACTGCGTCTATTGCGGCTACGCCAACGGCGTCATCGCCTATGCGCGCGAAATTGCCAGCCGCACCGAGCAGCACTGGTGCCCGATCAAGCATGCGCTGCGCATCCGCGACCCGCATCCGCGCTATTTAAAGTTTCTCGATTACGGCGACGCCGAAGGTTTTCGCGCGCGGCTCGAAGAGTATCGCAAAAACAACGGCTGAAGCGTTTTCCCGAAAGCAGCTCCACTCTATTGTTTTACCGCATTTTCTGCACGCAAACGGCGCTGATTTCGCGCCAAAATGCTCACTGCTGATGCTGGCGCGGGCGCCAGGAGAGGTCTTCAGACCAAAGGTAGATCGAAATCGCCGCCAGAAACAGCGCCGCGCCGACCCAAAACAGCGGCGAATGATGCGGCCTGCGCCAGTCGAATCCCACCGATCGCCGCGGCGCTTCTGTATGATTGTGTTCCTTATGCACAGTCCCGTTCCCTCTTCTCGCCAGGCGCGGCCTCGCGCTTATACAGCATCCCGCCTGTAAGATCGCGACATCGCTTTGACCGATTCTACCGTCAAACCAGTCAATAGACTGTTTCACGTGAAACACCCAACAGCTGCTGTCGGCGCGACTTTTTAGGGGGTGTTTCACGTGAAACACCCCCCTTCAGCGGGCCTTCGCGGCCCCTTCCAGCCAAACAATTTGATGCTTCGGATCGAACACGATGTTCGCAAAATCCTTCAGAAAAGAGGCGCCGAGTTGGGTCGCTGGCGCCGTCATGGCGCCGATGCCGCCGCACCCATTGGCGCCTTTCAGGATCAGATAGAAACTGTCGATGCTGGCGATCGGCGCCCCCTGGTCGGTTTCGATCGCGAGCGGGCGATCGGCCCTGTAGACGGTGCGGCTCTCGCGGCGGGAGCATGTTGCGACGTCGATGTTGGCGACGGCGTTGAGCGCGACGCCGCTCTCCACAAGCCGATCGAACATCGGTCTGTTGATATCGACGGAATGCGTGTAGAGCACATCGTCATAGCCGGTATCGACCTGCGCGAAGGCGCGCGCGCCGCCGATGTTGATGAACACCACAGGCACATTTGGATGATGATCGTCATTTAATGTAGGGTCAGCGCCGAAGAAGCCACGCTGCGATATTGGCGCGAGGCCTTTGGCGATGAGCGCGTCGGCCGCGCAGGGCGCGTCGCCGACGAAAGCGACGCCTTTTGTAATTTGCACGCTGAGGCGCGACAGTAAATCCGTGCCGATGACGCCAAGCTGGCCGCCGGAGGGCGCGAGCGGCATGTCATAAGCGCGCAGGACGAAGGGCGCGCCCCTGACGCCGGGCAATGAAACATCGGCGTTTTTCACGGCCCCTTCGGGCGCCGCGAAGGCCCGCGCCGACAGCGAGCTTTGCGTTGCGCCATAATCGATGAGGAAGTCGCCGGAACGGCCGCCTGCTTCGAGCCGCACATAGGGCGCGGCGCCTCCCGCCACGGATGTCAGCCTATGCCGGAGGCCCTGGCACAACGCCTGCGGTTCGCGCGGCCGCGCCGCAATGACCGCGAGCGCGACCAGCGCAAGCGCCAGAACCAAGAGCCCGACTTTTCCGGCGCCCGCTGCTCCTTTGAGCGCGCCAACCACGCTTTCCATCCATCATGCTTGTCGGCTTATCGCCAATTGTCGAAACCGTCTTCGCCGCAGGGTTGCGTCCGGATATGCAAAGGCATGCCGCGCGGAACTGGCGGCGGTTGTACGGAGCGCTTTCGGTTGTTGGCGTTGGCGCCCACAACCGACTCAGCTAATTTAGCAGTTCGGTTGGCTCAAATCACCATTGATATGGCAATGCTATGACAAAAATATTGATACAACAGCATTTCAAAATCACAATAACGTGTAAGCCATCCTCGTAACAGCTGTATCCAACAAGACGAATTCCCCATGCGGCGCGATTTCGCGCCCGCAACAGCCTTCTCTTGGGGATCAAGCATGAGATCAATTTTGCAAAAATCAAGATGGGCGCTTACGGCGCTCGCCGCGGTTGTTCCACTCTCGTCAGCCGCTCTTGCACAGGCGGAGCGAGACAATCCCGTCGGCGCCGTCTATACGATGAGCAACGCCGCCAACGGCAACGCCATACTGGCGTTCCGCCAGACAAGTGACGGCGCGCTTTCGCCTGCAGGCTCGTTTCCAACCAAGGGAGTTGGCACGGGCGGCGCGCTCGGCAACGCCGGCGGCGTCGCGCTGAGCGGCGACCAGCGTTGGTTGTTCGCTGTCAACGCCGGCAGCAATGAGATCTCGGTTTTCGCGGTTGCAGACGATGGCGGCCTCACCTTCGCCTCCAAAACCCCAAGCGGCGGCGCCGATCCGGTTAGCATCGCCGTCGACGATGAACTCGTCTATGCGCTCAATGCGAACAGCAACGCGATCGCCGGATTTAAGCTCACGCCGGAAGGCCGCCTCACGCCCATCGCGGGCTCGACCCGCACCCTCGGCGCAGCTTCGGTCGGGGCCGCCGAGATCGCCTTCACGCCGGACGGCCGGAGCCTGATCGTTTCCGAGAAGACCGCCAACCAGCTCGCGGTCTTCGACGTCGATAACAACGGCCTGCCCAGCGCGCCGCCGCAGATCGTCGCCTCCCCCGCCCCGACGCCGTTTGGCTTCTCTTTCAGCAACCGCAAAACCCTGCTCGTCTCCAATGCGGGCGGCGGAACCAATGGCAGCGCCATCACATCCTATCGTCTCAAGCGCCGCGAGCTTCCCGTCGTGGTCGCCGGCGGCGTCCCGACGCATCAATCCGCCGCCTGTTGGGTCGCGGTGACGCCGGACGGACGCTACGCCTATACAAGCAACGCGGCGAGCCAGTCGATCAGCGGCTTCGCCGTCAGTCCTTCGGGCGAACTCAGCCTGCTCACCGCGAACGGCGTGACCGGCAGCACGGCGGGCGCGGGCAATCCGATCGACAGCGCCGTCAGTTCCGATGGCCAGTTTCTCTACGTGCTCGACACGGCCAAGGATTCGATCAGCGCGTTCAAGATCGCTTATGACGGATCGCTGACGCCGGTTGCGACCGCGCCTGGGCTGCCCGCCAGCGCCGACGGCCTCGCCTTCCGCGGGCTTTCGCCGCGATAACGCCAGCCGCGCGGGACACGTCGCCAGTCTGTCGCTCTCGCCTGAAAATGCTCCGCTGCGCCACGCCCTCATGCATGCATGACCACTGGCGCATCGGCTATGCGCATCGCCCGCGCCGCCCTTTCAGTCGAGCGTCGCGACGAAAGCCTCATAGGCGGCCTCGTCCATCAGGCCTTCGAGCTCGGCCGGGTCGCTCAGTTTCAGCTTGAAGAACCAGCCCTTGCCGCGCGGATCGTCGTTGACGAGATCGGGCGTCTGCTCCAGCGCGTGGTTGACCTCGACGACCTCGCCCGACGCCGGGGCGTTGAAGCCGCTGGCCGCCTTGACGCTTTCGACGACGGCGGCCTCGGCGCCCTTCGCGAAGCGCCTGCCGACGAGGGGAAGCTCGACGAAAGTTATCTCGCCGAGCTGGCCCTGCGCGTAATCGGTGACGCCGACGACGGCGGCCTCGCCTTCGAGCCTGATATATTCGTGGTTGTCGGTGTAGCGCGTGGTCGGCATCGGGCGCACCAGGGCCTGTTCGCGCGAGGCGGAACATGGGCGCCGGCCGCGGCGAAAGGCGCCGGCCCGCGTCCGCCGGGGAAATCGCGCCGCTTCCCCGGCCGAAATTATGCGGTTTCAGGCCGCGTTCGCGGGCCGCAAAACCGCTTTAGGGGTCACTTCTCCTCGGATTTGGCGTCCTCGGCTTTATGCTTGCCGGCCGGCTTTTCCGGACCTTCGTCGATGCCGACCTTGATGGTGTAGTCGTCTTCCGTATGGTCCTGCACGAAGGGCACCATCAGCGGCTCGGTCACCAGCTGGAAATCGGCGTGGGCCTCGCCGGCGGGGATCGTCGCCGCGACGTGGTAGAGCTTGGTCACGACCGGCTCATTGTCCTTGGTGCTGACGATGGCGACGCGCAGCGGCACGCTGAAGCTCGCCGGCGCTCCGGCGGGGCCCAGCAGCACATTGCCGGCGATGCCGACCTTGACGGCGAGCTGATCGCCCTGCAGCTCGCATTGGCGCACGACTTCGCCGACCGAATATTGGTAGCGCAGGTTCATATTGGTCGCCGGCTCGCCGGCATGGAATTGCGCGGCGGCGGTGCCTTCGAGGACGATGATCTCGGGACAGAACAGATGATGCCCCTGCGAACCCTGGTCCCCCTTCGGATTTTTCGAAATCATGCAGGGTGAAGAAGTCTTTCCAGTCGAGATTGGGAAGGTTGCCGAGGCCGGGGATGAGGCCGCCCGAATCGGCGACGGCGCCGCTGGCGAGGCCGCTCAGCCCGAGCGCCGTTGCGGCGGCGAGAAAGCGGCCCGCCCCGCGGATCAAACTGCTGAGTTGCATGAAAACGGCTCCTGCTCAGATCATGCGAAACATTTGCTCTACATGACTGCGCGCAAAAGCTCCAGATGAAGCGCAACTGGGTAGGGTTCCAGTTTCTTCGCCCATAGCAATGCGCATGACCTTTACGGCATTGCAGACAACGTCGGCGGGGCGCTTTTCGCCTTTAGGTCTGGTCGGCATCTCAGCTTCTACTCCGCCGCAAGAGGCGAGAGGCGGGAGCGCAGCTCACTCCATGCCTGCCGAATGACGGCCCATGATCCTTGCAGGGCAAGCGTCGCCATAATCGTCGCCACGATCACATCGGGCCAACCGGTTCCGGTACTGAACACGCCCAAGGCCGCGATCAGGACGGCGAGATTGCCAAGGACGTCATTGCGCGTGCAAATCCACGCCGAGCGCATGTTGGCGTCCCCGCCTCTATATGCCCATAGCAGGCCAAACGAAGCGGCGTTGGCGACAAGCGCCGTGAGGCCGATCATGCCCATCGGGAGGGCTTGGGGCAACGCACCCCGCCATAGATGCCAAACGGTTACGCCAAGCACCCAAAGGCCGAAGACGCCCATGGTTGCGCCTTTGGCGAGCGCCGCCGCCGCGCGATATTGCAGCGCCATGCCGACCACGAAAAGCGAGATCGCATAATTGCCCGCATCCCCCAGAAAATCTAGCGCATCGGCCTGGAGCGATACGGAACCGGCGGCCAATCCAGCGCCGACTTCCACCGCGAACATCGCGGCGTTGATGGCGAGCACGATCCATAGAACCCGCCTATGAGCGGCGGCGTTCCTGCTCTCGGGGCGGCAACAACTGTCATTCATCAACTCTCGTCCTGCTTTGCGCTAAGCATAGCAGGGAGATCGAGGCGACGCGAGCGCCGGTCAGGAGCCTCGAATTTCAAACTGAGGCGCTACCCGAAACTGTTTCGGCTTCGCTGCGGGAGGCTAGAACCGGCCGAGCGGCTCGGTCGGGGCGGCGATGGGGGAGACGACGACCGCCTTTGGCGTGCGGGTCCAGTCGTCGCCGGCGCCGAACACCGTTTTCAGGATCGAGGGCGCATTGGACAGGCTGACGAAGATCATCAGCGGGGTCAGCGAGGCGACCGTCGCGATATAGCGCGACAGCGAGCCGCGCCGCAAAATGACATAGGGCGTCAGCGTCATGCCGATGGCGACCATCGCGACCAGCACGGCGATGAGATCGATGACCGGCAAATAGGCGGTCGAATCGCCGGCGCGCAGGGTCACGCTGGTCAGAAGCGAGGCGATGGCGATGGCGGCGCAGGGATAGAAGGCCTGCACCAGAATGAGCAGGCTGGCCGAGCATTTGCGCCGCTTCGACCAGTCCGAGGTCCAGATCTGGCCGAGCAGCTTGCGGGCGACCTGCACGAAGCCGTTCGACCAGCGCCGCTGCTGCACGCGCCAATGGCGCACCTGATCCGGCACGAGGCCGGGAACGGCGGGCTCCATCGCAAACAGGCCGTGCCAGCCGGCGATTTCGGCGCGGACGGTCAGGTCGAGATCCTCGCACAGCGAATCGGACGACCAGCCGCCGGCGGCGGCAATGGCGGCGCGGCGCCAGACGCCGGCGGTGCCGTTGAACTGGAACAGCCAGCCGGCGCGATAGCGCGTCGCCTGCTCCAGCACGTAATGAGCGTCGAGCATCAGCCCCTGCGCGCGGGTCAGCCAGTTGGCGCCGGCGTTGGCAAATTCGCAGCGCGACTGGATGAAGCTCGCCTTGGGGTCGGCGATGAGGGCCGGCATGACCTTGCGCAGCCAGTTCGACGGCGGCCGGAAATCGACGTCGAGTATGGCGACATAGGGCGCATTGGAATGGAGAAGGCCGGCGGCGAGCGCGCCCGCCTTATAGCCGGAGCGGTCGCCCCGGCGCAGATGCAGGATGTCGAAACCGCGCGCATGCAGTTCGCCGATGGCGCGCGTGGCGATGGCGATGGTCTCGTCGGAGCTGTCGTCGAGAAGCTGGATGTGCAGCCGGTCGCGCGGCCAGTCGAGCGCGGCGGCGGCGGCCAGCGCGCCTTCGACCGTCTCAGGCTCGTTGAAGACCGGGATCTGCACCAGCACATGCGGCAGGTCGGCCTCGGTGAGGATCAGCCGGCGCAGCGGCTTGCCCAGCGCCCTGCCCCGCGCGCGCTCGAAAATATTGATGCCGATGAGAGTGAGAAATCCGCCGCCGACGAAGATGAGGCCGCATACCGCTATGATCAGGCTGGAGTCGCTAAGCGCCGTCAAGAGGTCGAAATATGTCAAGCGCCCTGCCCCCGCATGTGACCGCTTACCCGTCCGCCGGCGCCGCGATGGTCCGCGGCGGCGGCTTTCGCGGTTCGCCCGCCACAACCATCCGCCCCTTCGCCGTCAGGCTTCCCTCGGGCGGAAACTCTCGATCCTGATAAATCAACAAATCGGCCTCTTAAACAACCAACAAATTGCAACAGTTTGTTGCAGGAATTGAGCAAGTGAAACGTAGAAGTTTTTAACATTAACAAAGTCTTAAAAGCGCCTCATTCCTGTATAGACGAGCCCTGCCGGTGGCGTTATTGGATCAACACGGCGCCAAAATCGGGCGCGGCCGCGGCCAAAATTCGTCCGGCGCGATTTCGCCGCGCGATGCAACTTTACGTTGTGCGAACGCGGTCAATCGACGCGCTCGCGCGTCGTCGGCGCCTTGACCTCAAAGCGCGAGAGGATCCTGTCGGCGAGCCGGGGCGGCAGCATCCTGCCAAGCCGGGCGGCGAAATAGAGCGGCCAGGGAAAGGCGATCACGGCCTCGCCGCGATCAAGGCCGCGGCGGATCAGCCGCGCGGCTTCCGCGTCGCTGATCTCGAACGGCTTGATCGCCTCGATGCTGTCGTTCAGCGGCGTCTTGACGAAGCCGGGGATGACGAGGCTGACGCAAAGGCCGGCGGGCTCGAGGCGCCCGCGCAGCGCTTCGGTCCAGGCGTGGACGGCGGCCTTGGCGGCGCAATAGGCCGGCGCATAAGGCAGCGCGCGCAGGCCTGCGACCGAGCCAATCACGGCGATCTGGCCGCTTCCGCGCGCCAGCATGGGCTCTAGCAGCGGCTCGATGGTGTTGAGGACGCCGAAGAGATTGGCGCCGAGCACGGCGCGCGCGGCCTGCGGGTCTTCGCGCAGTTCGCCCGGACCGAGGCCGGTCGTGATGCCGGCGTTGGCGACGCAGAGATCGAAGCGCAGGCGCGCGTCGGCGTCGGCGATCCAGCGCGCCATGGCGGCCTGATCGCGCACGTCGAGGCGGCTGGCTTCGACCGCGGCGCCCTGCGCGCGGGCCTGCGCGGCGACCGCCTCAAGCCGGTCCGCGTCGCGCCCGGTCAGGGCCAGCGCGACGCCGGGCGCGGCATAGGCGAGCGCCAGCGCGCGGCCGATGCCGCTCGAAGCGCCGGTGATGAGGATCGCGCGGGGCGGGCGCTTCAGGCCGGCCATGTCAGGGCGCCATGTCAGGGCGCGGCGGCGCAGGGCCGCAGCGTCGCCTCGCCGACGATGGCGAGATCTCCGTCGGGCCCAAGCGCCCTCAGGCGCAACAGCAGCTCGGGCCGCGGCGCGAGGCTCACGCGCGCGACGCGGCCAGTGACGCGGATCGGGGCGCCGACCGGGATCGGACGGATGAATTTGGCCGAGAGGCTCGAAATGACGAGATCGCCGCGCCAGCGCCGCAGCGCCAACTCGAAACAGCTCATCATCAGCATGCCATGGATCGGCGGCGCGGAAAGGCCAACCGCGGCGGCGGCGGCGGGATCGAGATGCAGCGGGTTGTCGTCGCCCGAGGCCTCGGCGTAGGCGCCGAGCTGCGCCGCGCCGAAGGGGCCGAAATCGGCCGGGCCGATGGCCTCGCCGACCTCCGGCAGAGGCGCGGCGGGCTCAGGCATCGGCGGCCGGCGCGCCGGCGCGCGCGACAAGGCGCAGCACGGTCTCGAAGGCGGCGCAGGTCTCGCCGGCCGGGGTCAGGACCCGCGCCGTGACGGTGAGGCGCTCCGGCCCGGCGCTGCGGGCGAAGGCGAAGGCGACGCGATAGTCGGCGTCGAGCGCCAGCGGGCGATATTGCGTAAAGCTCTGCCCCTCGTGGATCGGCAACAGGGTCGGATCGCCGATTATGCGCTCCAGCGTGGGGCGCACCTCCGGCGCGGTCATCCAGCAAAAGGGATAGGTCAGCGGCACGCCGGCGCAGGGCTGCGCGCCTGTCGCGGCGGCGAAGGCGGCGACGCGGCCGGCGTCGGTGCGGACCGCGATCTCAAGCCGCGCGCCGGCGCCGGCGTCGCGCAAGGCGGCGTCCGCGTCGGCAGCCGTCATGCCGCCTCGGCGCGGCGCACGACGAGCGTGGCGTTGATGCCGCCGAAGGCGAAGGAGTTGCTGAGGGCGGTGCGGATTTGCATCGGACGCGCCTCGTTCGGCACGGCGTCGATTGGGCATTTGAGGTCGGGTTCGAGCCAGTTGATGGTCGGCGGCGCGACGCTCTCGCGGATGGCGCCGATGGTGACGACGAGTTCGAACGCGCCCGCCGCGCCAAGGCCATGGCCATGGATCGGCTTCGTCGAGGATACCGGCAGGCCGGGCAGGCGCTTGCCGAAAATCAGGCCGAGCGCTTCGGATTCGGTGATGTCGTTGACGGTGGTGCCGGTGCCGTGGGCGTTGACGTAATCGATCTCCTCCTCGGCGACGCCGGCGTCGTCGAGCGCCAGCCGCATGCTGGAGGCGGCGCCGGCGGCGTCGGGCCGCACCTGGTCCTTGGCGTCGGCGGTCGTGCCATAGCCGGCGAGTTCAGCCAAAGGCCGCGCGCCGCGCGCCCTCGCCACCTCTTCGGCTTCGAGGATGAAGGCCGCCGCGCCGGCGCCGAGAATCATGCCGTTGCGGCCTTTCGAGAAAGGCCGGCAGACATCGGGGGTGAGCACCCGCAGCGCCTCCCAGGCGAGCATGATGCAATTGGTGATGGTGTCCTCGGTGCCGCCGACGATGGCGCGGTCGACGAGCCCCGAGCGGATCAAATGCGCGCCGATGCCGATCGCCTGCGTCGCCGAGGAGCAGGCGCTGGCCACCGCGAAACACGGCCCCTGCGCGCCATAGCGGATGCTGACGTTGGACGGCGGCGAACTGCAAATGCCGCGCGGTATGGTCAAGGGCGGCGGGCGGCCCTGTTCGACCATGCCGAGATACATTCCGTCCTCGGTTGTATGCATGCCGCCGGCGCCGGTGCCGATGATCGCGGCGGTGCGCAGTCCGAGCGGCTGGTCTCGCGTAGAGGCCGGCCTGCGCCATCGCCTCGTCGGCCGCCGTCAGCAGATATTGCGTGACGGGATCGCAGAAGGGGAGCAGGCTTTCCTCGAGATGGGCGGCGGGGTCGAAGCCCTGCACCTGCGCCGAAATCTTGATGCGGCCGCGATAGGGCCGGCTGAACTGCGTCTCGCCGACGCAGGAGCGCCCGTCGCGCGCGGCGCGCCAGAGCGCGTCGGCGCCGATTCCCGCCGCCGACACCGCGCCCATGCCTGTGACGACGACCCTACGCGCAGAAGTCATATTATGATTTTTCTTTGATGATATACGCCGCGATGGCGTCGATCAGGCTTTTGATGTCCTTCGCTTCGTGAAAAGGGCCATCCATGGGAATGTAAACGTCGAACTTGTCTTCGATGGCCGTCAATATCATCACGATGTCGATCGATTTGAGATCGAGGCTTTCGATGGTCGCGTCCAGAGTGACCTTTTCGCGATCGATCATGCCTTCCTTGACGATGACGTCGATGATCTGATTGACCAGCTCGGTTTGATCGAGCGCCTTCGTTTCCACCGAGTTCCTCCTCAAGCCGTGCGTTTCAATCCGGCGCCGCTCAACGTCGCCGTAAGGCGCGTCGCCCCCTCAGGCAGTCATCAAGCGGCTTGCCCCCTCCAGCAACTCGCCCCATCAGCGATCTGGCGCATCAGGGAGTCTCTGGCGCCTCGGGGACGAGCTTGCGCGTCGATCGCATCCGCGCGCGGCGGGCGAATGCGGGACGTGCGCCTCAAGTCGAGCATAGGCGGCGGCGCCGCGTCAACTCCACGCCTCAAATCCTCCAGCCGAGGACTCTTCAAGGCGGCGCGAAATCGCCTTTCGGCGGCGCTTCCGCCAGGGCGTCTGCGTTGGTTACGCCAATCCGGCGCGGAAATAAAGAGCGCGGGGCGCCCCTTCCCCGTTCCTCCCGCCCGCAGGCGATCACGTTGTGGACGCCTCCGTCGCACGGCGTGATCACGCTGAGCCGCTGCGCTCGGGGCAAGCGCCGCGGCTTCGGGGATCGCCGCGGCTCAGGGCGAGCGCCGCGGCTCAGGGAATGGCGACGACCGGGGCTCCGACCTGCACGCGATCGTAGAGATCGACGACATCCTCGTTGAGCATGCGGATGCAACCATAGGAGGCGGCGGTGCCGACCGACCGGCGCATGCTGTCGGTGGTGCCGTGGATGGCGACCTCCGAAAGGCCGAGGGTCAGCGCCCGCGCGCCCATGGGATTGCGCGGCGAGCCGCCCGGAATGACGCCGGTCAGATAGGGATGATCGGCGCGCACGACGTCGGGGGCGGACCAGGAGGGGCGAACGTATTTGCCCTGAACATAGGTCTCGCCTTGCCAGGCCTTGCCGGCCTTGCCGATCGCCACCGGATAGCTGATGGCGGAGCCGGCGCCGGTGACGAGATAAAGCCGGCGCTGGCTCTCTTTGATGACGATGGTGCCGGGCCGGTAGCTCTGCGGAAAGGCGACGCTTTCTCGCGCCCGCGCGCCGCCCGGCGCGAGCGCGACAGCGCCGGCGAGGAGCGCCAGCGCTGCGATGAATTTGGGGACAGGGGACGCAAAGGACGCAAGAGACGCAAAACACGCTGGGGAAAATCCGCCGTTGCGAAAAATCTTGGTCATGGCCGCTCACCACTATTGTCGGATTCGCCGCCGCGCCTCTGCGAGGCGGTCGAATCGACAATAGAAGGACGGCATTAACCAATTTCTAACATTGGCCCGCCGCGGCGAAAATTTGGTCCGGCTGTTGCATCTTCGCCGCGGTCGAACATGTTCCCCCGCGCCTTTAAGGCGCGCGGTTGCGGATCAGATCCTAATTCGCATCGCGCATTTCGCCAATTTCTTCGGAACTTGGTGTCGCGCTCAATTCTGGAAATTCGAACTCAAGATACTCCAGCGTTTGCTTCAAAGCGTTTGTCAAATTCACATATTTTTGCTCTGACCATTCGACCGTGATCCCGCCTGTCATATCACCCAAAAAAGTTTGGCCTGCTCTCATGACACCGACATATGAAGGGTATGCTACCGTGTATTTTCCAGAATCGAATCCAGTTCGCGATACCAGGTTGCAATGCTTGGAGGCCAAAGCGAATCCTTCGATCACCTCGAAGAAAAACTTAGCCTTTGCGTTTGCTCGGAGATTCCGCGCGGCTCTATCGCCTTCTTTTGCATTGCTGGCCTTGTTTTGAGCAAGATAATCTAACACGTGATACGTTATTGTGCACGCGAGCATTGCTAGACGCAAATCTTTGTTATTTCTAAAGAACTCTTCGGCCGTTGGCTTCGCGATTTCGGTGTAATAACGATAAGCCGATATCAAAGTTTTTTCCTTCCCGCGTTATTATTCCTGTTGCTTCGCGCCAGCACCCAAACCCCGGCAAATCGCGCTTCGAAAAGGAGCCTGAAGAGCGCAGCCGCCTCGGCGCTGACGATCGAGGTCAAATCGCTGCCCAGCCGATTTGGAGCGGGAGGCGGAAAAAGTGGAGACCACTCTCCCCACTCCCGCTCTAATCCGTTGGCGCCGATCAACTATGTTTCTAGGGCGCGCGGTTGCGGATCAGATCGTCGACGACGGAGGGGTCGGCCAGCGTCGAGGTGTCGCCGAGCGAGCCGAACTCGTTTTCGGCGATCTTGCGCAGGATGCGCCGCATGATCTTGCCCGAACGCGTCTTCGGCAGCCCCGGCGCGAAATGGATGATGTCGGGCGAGGCGATCGGCCCGATGTCCTTGCGCACCCAGGCGACCAGCTCCTTGCGCAGATCATCGCTCGGCTCGATGCCGGTCATCAGCGTCACATAGGCGTAGATGCCCTGGCCCTTGAGATCATGCGGATAGCCGACGACGGCGGCCTCGGCGACTTTGGCGTGGGCGACGAGCGAGCTCTCGACCTCGGCGGTGCCCATGCGGTGGCCGGAGACGTTGATGACGTCGTCGACGCGGCCGGTGATCCAGTAATAGCCGTCCTCGTCGCGCCGGCAGCCGTCGCCGGTGAAATATTTGCCGGGATAGGCGAGGAAATAGGTCTGCACGAAGCGCTCGTGGTCCTGGTAGACCGTGCGCATCTGGCCCGGCCAGGAATCGGCGATGACGAGATTGCCCGCGCAGACGCCCTCGAGCACCTCGCCGGCGGCGTCGACGACCTGCGGCTCGACGCCGAAGAAGGGCAGCGTCGCCGAGCCCGGCTTCAGCGCGATCGCGCCCGGCAGCGGCGTGATCAGAATGCCGCCGGTCTCGGTCTGCCACCAGGTGTCGACGATCGGGCAACGCGCAATCGCCGACGACGCGGTAATACCATTCCCAGGCTTCCGGATTGATCGGCTCGCCGACCGAGCCGAGCAGGCGCAGCGAGGCTCTGCTGGTCGCTTTGACCGGCCCGTCGCCCGCCCCCATCAGCGAGCGGATCGCGGTCGGCGCGGTGTAGAAGATGTTGACCTTGTGCTTGTCGACGACGTCCCAGAAGCGCGAGATGCTCGGATAGTTCGGCACGCCCTCGAACATCAGCGTCGTCGCGCCATTGGCGAGCGGGCCGTAGACGATATAGCTGTGGCCGGTGACCCAGCCGACGTCGGCGGTGCACCAGTAGATGTCGCCGTCGTGATAGTCGAAGATATATTGATGCGTCATCGACGCAAAGACGAGATAGCCGCCGGTGGTGTGGACGACGCCCTTCGGCGCGCCGGTCGAGCCCGAGGTGTAGAGGATGAACAGCGGGTCCTCGGCGTTCATCGGCTCGCAGGGACACGCCTCGCTACGCCTTCGCCAGCGCCTCGTCGTACCAGACATCGCGGCCCGTCGGTCCAGGCGACCTTGCCGCCGGTGCGCCGGACCACAAGCACGGTCTTGACGATGTCGCCGGTCTTCTTGACGGCGGCGTCGGCATTGACCTTCAGCGGCACCTTGCGGCCGCCGCGCAGGCCTTCGTCGGCGGTGATGACGAGCTTCGATTTGCAGCCCTCGATGCGGCCGGCCAGCGAATCGGCCGAAAAGCCGCCGAACACCACCGAATGGATGGCGCCGATGCGCGCGCAGGCCAGCATGGCGTAGGCGGCCTCAGGGATCATCGGCAGATAGATCGTGACCGTATCGCCGCTTGCTCGACGCCGAAGGATTTCAATACATTGGCGAGGCGGCAGACCTCGGCGTGCAGCTGCTTATAGGTGATATGCTTGGTTTCGCCGGGGTCGTCGCCCTCCCAGATGATGGCGGTCTGGTCGCCGCTTGTCGGCGAGATGGCGATCGATGCAGTTCAGCGCCACATTGGTGATGCCGTCCTCGAACCATTTGATCGAGACATTATGCGGGTCGAAGGAGGTGTGCTTGACCTTGGTGAAGGGCTTGATCCAGTCGATGCGACGGCCATGCTCGGCCCAGAACTGGTCCTTGTGCGCGACGGAATTTGCGTACATCTCCTTATATTGAGCGGCGTCGATATAAGCGTCATGCGCCCATTTCGGAGCGACTGAGTAGATTTTGTCCGACATTTGCTTAGTCCTCCCCGGAGGCGCGTTCGCCGCGTCTTCCTGAATTTCAATCCCATTATGCGCCGCGCGCGCGCGCGAACAAGGGCATCTTAACGCAATCGTTTCTTGCCATCTTTGCGCGGCGCCGTCTTCAGCGAAGTTTTTTTAGGGGCAATCCTTGTGAACTTTATCGAGCGCCTCGGAGATGCCCGCCAGCGAATAGGTGTCGGTCGTGACATTGCCCTTGACGGAGGGGGCCTTGACGATCAGCTTCGAGCCCTTTTTCAGGGCTTCGACGAAGCGCGTCTCCTCGGCCGGATTCTTGATCCAGGCGTTGGCGCCCTTGGCGACGAGGTCGAAGTTCTCGCCGGAGATATCGGCGTGCGCCGCCTCGCCGTCCTTCATCGCAAAGCCCATGATGACGGAGACTTCGTTGCGCACCTTTTCGCCCGGCCGGTTGGAGATGAAGACATAGGCCGGATCGCGCTTCAGCTTGGCCGGGGCGCGCTCCTTCGGCGTCGTCAGCGCGTAGCAGGTCTTGTCCTTGCCCGGCCTGCCGCCTTCCTTGCCGCCTTCGGCGAGAAAGGCGCCCCAGTCGCCGAAGGAGCCAACCTGGACCGGCTTGCCGGATTTCGGCTCGCCCTCGCTGTCGGCGGCCTTTTTGGCGGCGGATTTTTCGGCGGCGGCTTCGCCGGCGGCCGGCTTGCCGGCCTTACTGGCCTTTTTGGCGCTGCTTTTGTGGCTCGCGGCCGTTGCGGAGTCGGGCGGATCGCCGGCGGCGACGCGCCAGCCGGCCGGCGCATCGGCGCCCGCCGCGAAACCGGGCGCGGGGACGGCCGCGGCGAGGGCGGTCGCGGCGATGACCGCCACGGACGGGACAAAACGGCGAATCATCGGCCTATGGGGCTCCCTGTCGACGCGCGCGCCCGCTTGCGGGACGGCGCCGCCTGTCATGGCCCGCGAGCCGCCGCTTCGCAAGCCATGCCGGCGCGTAAAATTCGTCGCGCCTTATAGGCCGCGCTTCGCGCCGGCGAAAGAGATCCCGCGCGGCCGGGGCCAGTTTGGCTCTATTGGAGAGGAAACGCGCCGGCGATGCGGCGGCTCAGAGGCCGCTGGTCTTGGCGGCGCCGAGAATCGGGCCGGGCTTCTGCAGCGTGCCCTTCTGCAGCAGGATGACGTAGCCTTCATCCTCGGCGAGGGCCTGCGGCAGGGTATAGGTCGCCGTGGCGCCGGTCCAGTCGCCGACCTTGTCGATGGAGCGCACGACATTGGTATAGGTCAGCTCGCGGCCGGCGTTTTCGCCGCGCCCGATCTGTACGGTCTTCGAGCGCGCGACGCGCAGGGCGAGAACGGCGGCGGGACCGCCGTCGCCGGCGCCGACGTCGACGACCAGCGCGCCATCGGCATGCGAGAGCTTCACCGGCAGCGAGACCGCGCCATCGCGCCCCTTGCCGGAGCCGATCGCCGCCTCGATGTCCGCGCGGGCGCTGCCGACCACGCCGACGAGGCCGTCGATGATCGCCTGCGGCGTATAGACATGCTCCTCGCCATGCGCCGCGGCATAGGCTTTCTGCCGCGCGGCGAAGGCGCCCGAGGCCAGCGTGTCCTTCCAGCCGATATAGTCCCAGTAATCGACCGGGAACGACACCGCGACGATGTCGGGATTGCGCGCCAGCGTCGCCAGCAGAGCGTCGGCCGGCGGGCAGGACGAGCAGCCCTGGCTGGTGAAAAGCTCCACAACCGAGGTGACCGGCGTCGGCAGGGTCGAGGCGGCGCTGAGCCCGCAGCAGGAGATGATGATCGCCGAAGCGCGCAGCAAAGGCGGCGAGACCGATCCAGTGAAGGCGACGAATGGGCGCCTGAAAAATTGCATCGTTTGCGCCGTTGTCCCTGGGCGGCCTGTGGTAGTAGTAGTGATCCGCGCGGACGACTCTTAAAGAAAGCCCCATCGCGCGCCAGTCAAATCCTTTTTACCCCCTTGGGTTGCGACGGGGCCTAAAGGCGGCCATCGCTGTTTCGACGGGATCACATTCAGTTTAAGAACCCCGCAGTTCAAGGACCCGCGCAACGCGGGCCGCCATTCCGAAGCCGGAGCCCCTCGCATGGTTTTTTCAGCAAATTCGACGTCTCTGGCGCAGGCGAAGCCGGCCGGCGCGTGGCGCAGGCTGGCCGCCCTCTTCGCCCTCGCGCTGGTCAGCCTTGGCCTCGCCGGCTGCGGCTACAACACCATCCCGACGCTGGAGGAGCAGGCCAAAGCGCGCTGGGCCGACGTGCAGAACCAGTATCAGCGGCGGGCGGACCTAATCCCCAATCTGGTCGCCACCGTGCAGGGCTATGCCAAGCAGGAAAAGGACGTGCTGACCGCCGTCACCGAGGCGCGGGCCAAGGCGACTTCCGTCAATATCGACGCCTCGCAATTGACCGATCCGGCCAAGCTGCAGCAATTCCAGGAAGCGCAGGGGCAATTGTCGGGCGCGCTGAGCCGGCTGCTCGCGGTCAGCGAGAATTATCCGGACCTGAAATCGAACCAGAATTTCCTCGCCCTGCAGTCGCAGCTCGAAGGCACCGAAAACCGCATCGCCGTCGCGCGCCGCGATTACATCGAAGCGGTGCAGGCCTATAATACCGCGCTGCGGACCTTCCCGACCATTCTGTGGGCCAAAACCCTGTTCTCGGGCAAGCAGCCGCTGGCCGCCTTCACCGCGAGCGACGCCGCGCAGACCCCGCCGCAAGTGAAGTTCTAGGGTGATACCCTGACCCGCGCGCGCGCCCTTCCCTGCGCATCCCGGACCCGGCCGGGCGCGGCCGGCGCGGGCGCGATCCTTTTGTTCCTCGCCGCGCTGCTGTTCGCCGGGCTGGCGCTCGCCTATAATTTCCCGCCGCTCACCGGGCGCATCGTCGACGCCGCCAATGTCATCCCGGCCGCGACAAAGGCGGCGCTGGAGCCAAAACTCGCCGATCTTGAGCAGAAATCCGGCATCCAGCTCGTCGTCGCCACCGTGCCCTCGCTCGACGGCGACGAGATCGAGCCTTACGCCAACGCCCTCTTTCGCGAATGGAAGCTCGGCGAAAAACACAAAAACAATGGCGTTTTGCTGCTGATCGCGCCGAGCCAGCACAGGGTCCGCATCGAGGTCGGCTACGGTCTGGAGGGCACGCTGACCGACGCGCTCTCCAAGATCATCATCTCCAATGCGATCGCGCCGCGCTTCAAGGCGGGCGATTACGGCGGCGGCGTCGAGCGCGGCGTCGACGACATCATCACGGTGCTGACGACGGACGCCTCCGAATGGCAGAAGCGGCCGGATCTGCGCCTCGACCACCGCGATTTGGGGGCGGATTCGCTGACGCCCTGGATCGTGCTCGGGCTGTTCGCCGTCGTCGTCATTTTGCTGCTGCGCGCGCCCCGCGTCGGCGCGCAGAAAGGCTATTCTTCGGGCTATGCCGGCGATTATCCGGGCGATCCGCGCTGGGGCAAGGGCGCGCTGCGCGAGGCTCCGCAGCGCGATTATTTCTGGAGCAATCTTCTCTCATTCATCCTCGGCATGCTGATGAATTCGGGCGGGCGCGGCGGCGGCTTCGGCGATGGCGGCGGCTTCGGCGGCGGCGGCTTTTCGGGCGGGGGCGGATCGTCGGGGGGCGGCGGCGCCTCCGGGAGCTGGTGATGAGTCTTTCAATCGACGAGCAGCGCCGCGTCGACGCCGCGATCAAGGCGGCCGAAACGCGCACCGACGGCGAGATCGTCTGCGTCGTCGCGCGCAGCTCGTCCGATTATCTGACTTACGCCGTCGCCTGGTCGGCGCTGATCGCGCTCGCCTCGCCCTGGCCGCTGATCGCCGCCACGCAGCTCACCGTGCAGCAAATCCTGCTCGTGCAGGTGTTTATTTTCACCGCGCTCTATCTCGTCTTCTCGACGTCCGGCCTCGGCCACAAGCTGGTGCCGCGCCGGGTGCGCCGCGCCGAGGCGCATCGCGCGGCCATGGAGCAGTTCATGATCCGCGGCATGGCGCGCAAGAAAAACCGCGCCGGCGTTTTGATCTTCGTCTCGCTGGCGGAGCATTACGTGCGCATCGTCGCCGACGACGGCATCGCGGCGAAGGTGGACCAGTCGGTATGGCGCGGCGCGGTCGACGTGCTGCTGCTGCATATCCGCAACGGCGACATGGCGACGGGTTTCATTTCGGCGGTCGAACAGTGCGGCGAGGTGCTTGCCAGTCACTTTCCCGCGAGCGGGGCCGTCGATGAATTGCCAGACCGGATCTATGTGATTTAAAGGCGGCGCCAAAAGCAGCCCCAACGTTTCGCTTCGGCTCAAAAGAGCAAAGCTGGAGCGACGCCTTTGATGAAACGTCACGCTTCAATTTTTGTTACCAAGTCGTACCCCCTGAGCGCAGATAAATACGTAAGGCACTTATAGCTATACTTTAACGTGAAGATTTTATGAACGAAAAACCACCATTTGTTCTATGCTTTTTTTAAGCAATTGATACGGAAACGTCGTTTCACCGAGAACTTCGACGCCTACCCTTTTGCATGCAGGGCGATCTCACCGCCACGCAAAAGGGGGACTATGCAAATGAGGGATGTGAACAATAAAACGCTGAAGCGGCGACTGCTGTCGTGCGTCGCGCTCGGCGCGATGGCCGCTAACGTCGCCGCGCCGGTCGCGGCGAGCGCGGCGAACGGAACGCTGACGCCAATCAAGCACGTCATCGTCATCGTCGGCGAAAATCGCACTTTCGATCACCTTTTCGCTACCTACAAACCCGTGAACGCAGGCGAAAAAGTCCTGAACCTGCTGTCGGAGAAGATCGTCAAGGCCGACGGCACTCCGGGACCGAACTACGGCGAGGCGCTCCAATACCAAGCCTTCGACCTTGGCAAGTATCAGCTGACGCCACCCAAATCCCCATATGTCGTGTTGCCGCCAGCCTTGTCCGGCGGCGGGGCTTCGAACGGCTCGCCATCCGTGTGCGTCGGCATCAACCCCAGCTTCTCGGGCACGTCCTGCGTCACCCCGGCAAATTTGGCGATCGCGCGCCAGCTCGAAAACGGCCTGGCCGACGATTATTACCAGTATCTGCTCACCGGCGGGACGGGGCAGCCCTCCGGGCAGCCCGATACGCGCATCCATTATGACGGGCACGACGCCTCTTCTCTGCCGCCCGGCCCTTATCAGATCACCTCGAAGACCTACCCTTACGACGCCTATGCGGCGAGCCCGGTGCATCGCTTCTATCAGATGTTCCAGCAACTCGATTGCGCCGCCCAAGCATCGAGCAAAGGGAATGGGTGGGGTTGCCAGTCCGATCTCTTCGCCTGGGTGGAACAGACTGTCAGCGCCGGCTCGAACGGCAAGGCTCGACCGGTCGGTTATGCGGGCGAAGGCTCGACCGCGATGGGCTTCTTCAATGTCCAGCAGGGCGATGTGCCCTATCTGAAGCAGCTCGCCGACACCTATACCATGAGCGACAATTACCACCAGCCGTTCAAAGGCGGCACCGGCGCCAACTCGTACATGCTCGGCACCGCCGATCCGCTCTGGTTCAGCGACGGTAAAGGCAACCCCGCCACTCCGCCCCACAACCCGGTCAATCCACAGATGCCTGGGACGCCGGTCATCGGCCATACCAGCGCGCTAAGCGAAATTGAAAATCCTGACCCTCAGCCGGGCACCAATAACTTCTACAAACAGGACGGCTATGGCGGCGGCTCCGGATCGCCAACCGCGGTCGCGCCCAACGCCAACTACGGCGGCGGATCCTACACGGACTGCTCCATCGCCAACGCGCCCGGGGTCCCGCCGATCTTGAATTACCTCAACTCGCTGGATCGCAAGGTCAACCCCAATTGCGAGCCAAACCACTACTACCTGCTCAACAACTACAATCCGGGCTATTTCGGCGACGGCTCCAACGCCTACACCGACACCAATCCAAACAATTACGTGTTCACGATTCCGCCGTCGAGCGTGCGCAATATCGGCGACGTTCTCAACGACAACAAGATCTCCTGGGCGTATTACGGAGATCAATTCAACCGTTATCTCAATGACCCTTACGATATTAGTCCCGAGGATGCGTACTGCAACATTTGCAACTGGGCGCAGTATTCGACCTCGATCATGACCAACAAAGCGAAGCGCGAGAAGCATCTCAAAGACGCGGCCGATTTCTACCAGGCCATCGAAGCGTGCACCAAGGGCGACTGCACGCTGCCGGCCGTGTCCTATGTCAAGCCAAGCGGCTTTGTCGATGGCCACCCCGGTTCGTCCAAATTTGATCTGTACGAGGGCTTCGTCAAAAAGATCGTCGATCTCGTGAAAGCCAACCCGACGCTTTGGGCCAACACGGCGATCATGATCACCGTCGACGAAGGCGGTGGATACTATGATTCGGGTCCTGTCCAGCCGCTCGATTACTTTGGCGACGGCACTCGCATCCCGATGATCGTGGTGTCGAAATACAGCACGGGCGGCCATATTTCACACAGCTACACGGATCATGTCTCGACCCTGAAGTTCATCGAAGCGAACTGGGGTCTTGGCCCGATCACTACCCGGAGCCGGGACAATCTGCCGAACCCGCTGACGAAGTCCGACCCCTATATTCCTGTCAACTCGCCCGCGATCGGCGATATGATGGACATGTTCGACTTCAACCACTAGCCCGGCGATAATCTTCGGCTTCGCTACACAGCCGAGCGCCCCTGGTGAAACATGACGCCGGTCCCGGTTCGGGACCGGCGTTTTTGCGTAGAGCACGCCGCGCCGGACGCTTATTTGCCCCGCGCGGCGGTCAGCACCGAGACGCTGGCGCGCCCGTCCGGGGTGAGGCCCGCTTTGGTCTGGAAATCGCTGATCGCCTGTTTGGTCTTGGTCCCGATCACGCCGTCGGCCTTGCCGTCGAGGTCGTAGCCGCGCTGCATCAGCAGCGTCTGCAACTCGCGGCGGTCCGCGCGGGAGAGGCCGGGATCGTTGGTCGGCCAAGGCGTCACGAGGCCATGGCGCCCGCGCAGCCGGTCGGACAGCAGCGCGATGGCGAGCGCGTAGGATTCGGCGGCGTTATAGGAATAGATCGCATCGAAATTATGCGTGACGAGGAAGGCCGGCCCGGCCGGCCCGGCGGGAATCAGCAGGCCGGCCCCGGGTCCGCCGCCGAGCGGCGACCCGTCGATGTGCGTGATTCCTCGCCCCGCCCAGGCCGCCATCGGCTCCTTGTGGGTCCGCCCGGAAGGGCCGGCGTAATGAGCCGGCAGGCGCACCTCGAAGCCCCATTCGACGCCCGGCGTCCAGCCGGCCTTGCGCAGGTAATTGGCGGTCGAGCCGAGCGCATCGGGGACCGAATTGATGAGGTCCCGCCGGCCATTGCCTTCCATATCGACGGCGGTGCGCAGGAAGGTCGAGGGCATGAATTGCGTATGGCCGAAGGCGCCCGCCCAGGAGCCGGCGAACTGCTCCGGCGCGATGTCGCCATGCTGCAGGATCTTGAGGGCGGCGAGGAATTCGGTGCGGAAATAGGCGGCGCGATAGTTTCCGCAAGAGAGCGTGGCGAGCGACTGAATGATGGGCCGCGTGCCGAAGCTGCGGCCGAAATCGGATTCGACGCCCCAGATGGCGGTGACGGTGGCGGGATCGACCCCGAAGCGGGCCTGCGCGGCCGCCAGCGCCTGCCCCCATTTCTGCATCATGGCGCGCCCGTCGGCGACGCGCTCCTCATCGACGAGGCCGGCGAGATAGTCCCAGATCGGCGTCTTGAATTCGGGCTGCGCCTCGGCCAGCGCGAAAATGCTGTTATCGGGCTGCAGCCCCTGCGTCGCCTTGTCGAAGGTCGCCGCATCGACGCCGTTCGAAAGGGCGGAGACCCGGATTCCCGCAAGGCACGATTCGAAAGTGTCGGCGCGGGCGCCGCCGGCGGCGACGGCGAGGCAGGCGGCGGCCAGCGGCGCGAGGATTGCGCGGCGCAAATTCGGGTTTTGATGCGAAGGTGGGATCGCTTTGGCGGCTGCCGCCATCCGGGCCGGCGAACTGGCGTTCGCTGCGTCGATATAAGCGCGCGATTCGTTCATGCGCGTCAGCATAGCAGGGCGCGCCGCCGACGGAAACAGTCGGCGGCCCGACGGCGCGCTCAAGCGGCGAGCAGCCTTTGCACCTCGTTGACGAGATCCTTGAGATGGAAGGGCTTCGACAGCACCTTCGCCTGCGGCGGCGCGTTATTATCGGGGTTCAGCGCGACGGCGGCGAAGCCGGTGATGAACATCACCTTGATGTCGGGATCGAGCTCGGTCGCGCGGCGGGCGAGTTCGATGCCGTCCATCTCCGGCATCACGATGTCGGTCAGCAGCAGTTCGAACGGCTCCTCGCGCAGACGCTGATAGGCGGCGAGGCCGTTGTCGAAGGCGGCGACATTGAAGCCGGCGTTCTGCAGCGCCTTGCCGAGGAAGCGGCGCATGTCGTTGTCGTCCTCGGCGAGCAGGATCTTGCCGAGCAGGACCTTGGATTCGGTCGGAATTTTCATGTCGTTCATGGGAGCCTCGCAATGCCCGCCAAGGAAAGGCCCATTTGGTAAAAATCCCATGAAAATCCGCAATGGCAAACAGAACCCGAGCGGTTTCCGTAAAGTTGCGCGCTGTTTCCCGCGCGCCGTGACAAATTTGTCCCGCCCGCGTTCGCAAGACGGTCTGGCCAATCCGGCCGCGATGATTGCTGTGGACAGCGGGCGGCGTCCTTGGCAGAGTTGTCGGCTGGGAGTGCTCCGGCGCGCGCTAAGCCTTGGCGGCGCCGTAGGTTTTTCGCGCGGGCGAAATCCAGGCGAGAACCCGGTGACGCCCAAGGGAAGAAGCGAAATCGAGCGAAAGCTACGGGGAAGCATGACATCGGAGCCATCCGGCCAGCGTTCTGAATTTCACGACCCCGAGCTCGATCCGGGCTTCGAGGTGCTGGAGCCGGCCGCGCTTGGCTGTCCGCTGGTGTTTTCCTCGCCCCATTCGGGCGACGTCTATCCGCGCCGGTTCCTCGAACGCACGCGCCTGAGCCCGCTGCAGCTGCGCCGCTCGGAGGACGCCTTCGTCGACGCCCTGTTCGACGGCGGCCTCGGCCTTGGCGCGCCGATGATCCGGGCACTGTTTCCGCGCACCTATCTCGACCTCAATCGCGAACCTTATGAGCTCGATCCGCGCATGTTCGACGGCCGGCTGCCGTCCTTCGCCAATACGCGCTCGATACGCGTCGCCGGCGGCCTTGGCACCATTCCGCGGGTGGTCGGCCAGGCGCAGGAGATCTATGCCGCGCGGCTGCCGCTCGACGAGGCGCTCGACCGCATCGAGAGGCACTACAAGCCTTATCACGCGCGCCTGGGCGCCCTGCTCGATCGCGCGCTGTCGCGTTTCGGCCAGGCGGTGCTGATCGACTGCCACTCGATGCCGTCCGGCGCGTTTCCGCCCGGCCTCGGCGCCGCCGGCGGGCTTTCGCCGGTTCCAAGCCGCGCGCCACTGGGCGAGACGAAGCCGCGCGCGGACTTCGTCCTCGGCGACCGCCATGGCGCGAGCTGCGCCGGCGTCTTCGTCGAGACGGCCGAGCGCGAATTGCGGCGCCTCGGCTTCAACGTCGCGCGCAACAAGCCTTACGCCGGCGGCTACATCACCGAGAATTACGGCAATCCCGCCGCCTGCCGCCACGCCATCCAGATCGAGGTCAGCCGCGCGCTCTACATGGACGAGCAGAGCGTGACGCGATCGGCCCGCTTCGGCGCGGTCCGCGACGCGCTGACGGAGGTCAGCGCCGCGCTGGCGGCCGCGGCGACGCGCCTGCCCCTGCTGCGCGACGCCGCCGAATAGCGCGCCCTGATCACGATGATTTTGTCGCTCCCGTTTCAGGGCAACGCGTCGAAGCCGTCCTTGAAGCCGGCGAGCGCCAGCGGGATGCCGATGCCTTCCTCGGGCGTCTGGAAGATGATGAAGGTCGCGTTGGTGCCGGCCTTCATCTGATCGATCAGCTTCTGCTCCATCACGACTTCGGCGACGCAGCCGGTCGGCAGGCAGCGCACGAAGCCGGCGCGGCCGACGTCGGCGTCGTCGATCTTGAGGCCAAGGCCCGACGGCAGCAGCACGCCGAGCGGCGCGATGACGCGCAACAGCTTGCTTTTGCCGTCCGCCGTCTTCAGCACGATGACGACGAGATTGATGTTCGGCTTGTCTTCGGCGGCGACGCTCTGCAACAGCGCGCATTGCTCCTTGGCGGCGCCTGGCGGCGTCTCGCAGCGCAGCTCCCAGTCGCCGTGCTTGGCCTTGACGACGCCCTGCGCGCGCGCCGGGCTCTGCCCCAGGAAAGCCGTCGCGAGCAAGGCGCAGGCGAGAAAGGCGCGAGAGAAAAAGGCGTGGGCGGGCGTTTGATCGACGGCCATGAAGTCTCCGAACTCGAACTGCGCGTCCCGCCCGATTCCTCGTGATATTTCCGCGCCGACGCTGCTGCCTAGCAAATCGCTTGGGGCTGTCAAGCGCGCGGGCTCTGGCGGGCCCTCCTTGCATGGCGGCCGGCGGCCGGGCGTTACGCGCGATTATGCCGCAAGGGCCGCGCGCGCGGGGTCGATTGCGTCAATGCCGGTTTTGTGGTTTGGAACTATTCAAGCCGGCGTCCGGCTTAACTTTGGCCGGGCGAATCGAATAATGAACAGGCGCGGGTCCGCCGCGTAACGGGAGAGTCGATTTTGATGAGCTTCGCCAGCCAATTTGCGCGTCTCGCCCGGCGTCTCCGCCAAAACCCGCGCCCGCTCATTTTCCCCGCCGCGTTTTCCCTGACCGCCTTGGCCGCCGGCGCCGCGCGCGCCGACGGCTTTCCCCGCCCCGGGCAGATCACCTTTGAGGAAGCGGTTACCCCGATCGCCCGCGAGATGCATTTCTTCCACAACTGGATTTTGCTGCCGATCATCATCGGGATCTGTCTTCTGGTGGCTGGCCTCCTCGTCTATGTCCTGTTGAGGTTCAACGAGACGAAAAATCCGGTCGCGGCGCAGACGACGCATAATTCGACGCTGGAAGTCGCCTGGACCGTGCTGCCGGTGATGATCCTCGTCATCATCGCCATTCCGTCGTTCCGCCTGCTGACGCATCAGCTGGTCGTGCCGACGCCGGACATCACGCTGAAGGTGACCGGCAAGCAATGGTACTGGACGCTCGATTATCCGAAGGATCAGGGCGGCGGATTCTCGTTCGATACCTATCTGATCCCCGATTCGGATCTGAAGCCCGGCGACATCCGCCAGCTCTCGGTCGACAACGAGGCGGTGGTGCCGTTGGGCAAGGTCGTCCATGTGCTGGTCACCGGCGCCGACGTGATCCACTCCTTCACTATTCCCTCGTTCGGCATCCGCATCGACGCGGTGCCCGGCCGCATGAACGACACCTGGTTCAAGGCCGAGCGCGAAGGCGTCTATTACGGCCAGTGCTCCAAGCTCTGCGGCGGCAATCACGCCTACATGCCGATCGCCTTCCGCGTCGTGAGCCCTGAGCAATACACCGCCTGGCTCGCCACGGCGGCCAAGAAATTCGCCTCAACCGCCCCGACTTCCGTTCACCTGGCCGATAACAACGCGCCATCCGCCGCGCTTCGCTAGGCGAAGCGGCGACAAATTTCGAGGAGACCCGCGATGGATGCGAGAGCCACGGCCCAGCACGAAGAACATGGGCATCCGACCGGATGGCGCCGGTATGTCTATTCGACCAACCATAAAGACATCGGCACGATGTATCTCGTCTTCGGGATCACCGCCGGCGTCTTCGGCGGCCTGCTTTCCGTGCTGATGCGGATGGAGCTGCAGGAGCCCGGCATCCAGGTGTTCAACCGCCTCGCCGAGGTCGTCTATGGCGTCTCGCCCGACATCGCCACGGACGCGGCCAAGAACCTCTACAATGTGACCATCACGATGCACGGCATCGTGATGATCTTCTTCATGGTGATGCCCTCGCTGATCGGCGGCTTCGGCAACTGGTTCGTGCCGCTGATGATCGGCGCGCCGGACATGGCCTTCCCGCGCATGAACAATCTGTCGTTCTGGCTGCTGCCGGCCTCTTTCGCGCTCGGCTTCACTTCGCTGTTCATGGACGGCGCGCCCGGCATGCAGGGCTTCGGCGGCGGCTGGGTGCTCTATCCGCCCTACTCCAGCCTCACCGGCTCGCCTGGTCCGGCGATGGACTTCCTCATCCTGTCGCTGCACCTCGCCGGCATCTCGTCGATCCTCGGCGCGATCAACTTCATCACGACGATCTTCAACATGCGCGCGCCGGGCATGACGCTGCACAAGATGCCGCTGTTCGCCTGGTCGGTGCTGGTCACCGCCTTCCTGCTGCTGTTGTCGCTGCCTGTGCTCGCCGGCGCCATCACCATGCTGCTGACCGACCGCAATTTCGGCACCACTTTCTTCGATCCCGCCGGCGGCGGCGACCCGCTGCTGTTCCAGCACCTGTTCTGGTTCTTCGGCCACCCGGAAGTCTACATCCTGATCCTGCCCGGCTTCGGCATCATCAGCCACGTCGTCTCGACCTTCTCGAGGAAGCCGATCTTCGGCTATCTCGGAATGGCCTACGCCATGGTGGCGATCGGCCTCGTCGGCTTCGTCGTCTGGGCGCACCACATGTTCACCGTCGGCATGTCGCTCGACACGCAGCGCTATTTCGTCTTCGCGACGATGGTCATCGCGGTGCCGACCGGCGTCAAGGTGTTCTCCTGGATCGCCACCATGTGGGGCGGCTCGATCTCGCTGCGCACGCCGATGATCTGGGCGGTGGGGTTCATCTTCCTGTTTACGATCGGCGGCGTCACCGGCGTCGTGCTCGCCAACGCCGGCATCGACCGCGCCTTCCACGAGACCTATTACGTCGTCGCCCACTTCCACTACGTGCTCTCGCTTGGCGCGGTGTTCGCGCTGTTCGCGGGCTTCTATTACTGGTTCCCGAAAATGTCGGGCTACCTCTACGACGAGAAGCTGGCGAACATCCATTTCTGGCTGATGTTCATCGGCGTCAACCTGACCTTCTTCCCGCAGCATTTCCTCGGCCTCGCCGGCATGCCGCGCCGCTACATCGACTATCCCGACGCCTATACGTTGTGGAACCGCATCTCGTCGTTCGGGGCCTATATCTCTTTCGCCGGCGTGATCCTGTTCCTTTACGTCGTCTATGAAGCCTTCGCGAAGAAGCGTCTCGCCGGAGACAATCCGTGGGGCATCGGCGCCACCACCCTCGAATGGACGCTGCCCTCGCCGCCGCCCTTCCACACCTTCGAGACGCTGCCGCAGATCGCCGGCTCGGATCATTGACGCCGATCGCCGGCCGGGGGTCTTTCAGGCCTCGGCCGGCGCCAAAACTCAAAGCCAAAAACAAGAACAAAACCAAAAACCGGAAGCAGTCTGAAACATGAGCTTCATCAGCGACAGCGAGGCGGCCGGCCGCGGCGTCGCCATTTCGACGGCGACGCCCGGCGATTTCATCGCGCTGATGAAGCCGCGGGTCATGTCGCTTGTCGTCTTCACCGCGCTGACCGGCATCCTGATCGCGCCGACGCCGGTCAATCCGGTGATCGGCTTCGCCTCGCTGCTCGCCATCGCGGTCGGCGCCGGCGCCGCCGGCGCGCTCAACATGTGGTATGACGCCGACATCGATGCGGTGATGCGGCGCACCCGCAGGCGGCCGATCCCCGCCGGCCGGGTGAGCCGGCAGGAGGCGCTGAGCTTTGGCCTTGTGCTCGCCGTCCTCTCGGTGCTGACGCTCGGCTTCGTCGCCAACTGGGCGGCGGCGGCGCTGCTCGCCTTCACAATTTTCTTCTATGTCGCCGTCTACACCATGTGGCTTAAGCGCTCGACGCCGCAGAATATCGTCATCGGCGGCGCCGCCGGCGCCTTCCCGCCGATGGTCGGCGCGCTCGCCGCCAGCGGCCATGTCAGCCTCGCGAGCCTCTCGCTGTTCGCCATCATCTTCGTGTGGACGCCGCCGCATTTCTGGGCGCTCGCGCTGGTCAAGGCGGATGATTTCGAACGCGCCGGCATTCCGATGCTGCCCAACGTCAAGGGGCCGGACCGCACGCGCCGCGACATCCTGCTTTACGCGCTTGTCCTCGCCCCACTTGGCCTTGCGCCATGGCTCATCGGATTCGCCTCGCCGGTCTATGGCGTTCTGGCGGCCGGACTTGGCGCGCTGTTCATCCTTCACGCGGTGCGCGTCTATCTCGTCCGCGACGGCGAGCGCGCTGACCGGCTGGCCATGCGGATGTTCGGCTTTTCAATCCTCTATCTGTTCCTGCTCTTCGCCGAGATCGTCGTCGAGCGCACGCTGGCTCTGCTGTTGCCGGCGCTGTCCCTGCCATGGTGAAGCCTTTGACGCTCGACAAAAAGCCGCCAGGGATCAGGCTGACGACGGCGCAGGAAAAGAGCCGGCGACAGCGCAACATCGCGATCGGCCTCGCCATCGGGGCCTTCGTGCTGCTCGTCTACATCGTGACGATCGTCAAGCTCGGCCCCGCCGTGCTCAACCGTCCGCTCTGAGGCGACAATGACCGAACCCGCGCAGGATCGGAACAGGGGACGCGGCGGCGCGATCGCCGCCGTCGCCGCCGGGGCGAGCCTCGCCATGCTGGCGCTCTCCTTCGCCGCCGTTCCGCTCTATCGGATGTTTTGCGCCTCGACCGGCTATGGCGGCACGACGCAAAGGGCCGAGGCGGCCCCGACGCAGCAGGGCCGCCGCGATCTCACCGTGCGCTTCGACGCCAATGTAGCGCCGGGCCTCGACTGGAGCTTTACGCCTGAAACGGCGCAGATCACCCTGCGCACCGGCAAGACCGCCACGGTTTTTTTCAGGGTCGCCAATCTTTCCGACCGCCCCGGCGCGGCGCAGGCGATGTATAATGTGGGTCCCGACAGCGCCGGCGCCTATTTCGACAAGATCAGCTGCTTCTGCTTCGCCGAGCAGAAGCTCGGCGCCCATGAGAGTGCGGAGCTGCCGGTCGTGTTCTTCCTCGATCCGGCGCTGGAGCGCGATAAGGGCCTTAAGGATGTCGATACGGTGACCTTGTCCTACACATTTTTCGCCGCCAAGCCGTCAGGTCCTGTGGCGGTCGGCGACGGCGGGCAAGGGGCGGGCAAGCCGCTTTGACGGCGCGAATTCGAGCGGGGCTCAAGATACAGGCTGCGACGCCCCCGCGGCCAGGCGAGAGACCCCGTCGGGGCGGTGATGTTTTCTTTAGGCCCGAAAGAGCCTGAAGGCGAAGAGAAGGTCGGATCTGATGTCGGAAGCCCACGCGCACGCGAAGCCCAACCATGATTATCACCTCGTCGATCCGAGCCCCTGGCCCGCGTTGGCGGCGACCGCGGCCTTCGGCATGGCGGTCGGCGGCCTCATCTGGATCAAGCATTTCTCCTTCGGCAGCTTCACCCCGCACGGGCTCATCTTCGGCGTCGCCGTCATCGCGCTGCTGTTCGTGGCGGCGTCCTGGTGGGTCGACGTCACCAAGGAATCGACCGTCGGATATCATACGCGCATCGTGCAGATCGGCCTTCGTTACGGCATGATCCTGTTCATCGCGTCGGAGGTGATGTTCTTCGTCGCCTGGTTCTGGGCCTTCTTCGATTCGAGTCTTTTTCCCGACTTCACGAAAGAATATCTGCGCAAGGACTTTACTGGCGGCGTGTGGCCGCCGAAGGGCATCGAGGCGATCGATCCGTGGCATCTGCCGCTGCTCAACACGCTGATCCTTTTGACCTCCGGCACCACGGTGACCTGGGCCCATCACGCGTTGCTGCATGGCGACCGCAAGGGCTTGAAGCAGGGCCTCGCGCTCACCATCGCGCTTGGCCTGCTGTTCACCTCCGTGCAGGCCTATGAATACATCCATGCGCCCTTCGCCTTCAAAGGCTCGATCTTCGGCTCGACCTTCTTCATGGCGACGGGGTTCCATGGCTTCCATGTCATCATGGGCTCGATCTTCCTCGCCGTAATGCTGTTTCGCGCCTTCATCGGCCAGTTGTCGCTGGAGCATCACCTCGGCTTCGAATTCGCCGCCTGGTACTGGCATTTCGTCGACGTGGTGTGGCTGTTCCTGTTCTCCTGCATCTATGTGTGGGGCACCTGGGGCGCCGCCTTCGAGCATTGACGCGGGCTTCGGGCGGACATCGCGATGGGGCGGCTTTAGCCGCCCTTTTTCGTTTGGCCGCGTCAGGCGGCGCCGTCGAGAAAGGCCGCGACCGCCGGGATCGCGCGCAGCGCCGCCAGATCTTCCGCGCTCGGCAATTGCGGGCGATCGCGCGCGGCGTCGACGAGGCAGAGGAAGCCGAGCGGCTCGCCCGCGCCGGCGCGGAACTGATGCCAGGTCATTGGCTCGATGACGACGAGATCGTGGAGGCGCAGCTGATGCACGCCGGCGCCGATAAGGCAGCGGCCCTGCCCGCGCAGCGCCATCACGGCGTGCATGTGCTGATGGCGCTCAAGAGTCGAGAAGCCGCCCGGCGCGATCTCGAAATAGCGCAATTCGCCGGCAAGGCGCGGATCGGACGCAAGCGTCTGCCGCGAAATCGCCCGGAAGGGCGCGTCGCCCGCCTCCTTGTAGGGCTGGCGCGCGACGCCCGCCCAGCCGAAGGCGCCGTCTGATTTGTGTAAGGGGCCGTCGGACATGCTCGCTCCTCAAAGGCTCTTCGCGACAGGCTCCTGGCTAGGTGCTTGGCGCGGACGATAGTCATGTTCGGCGCCGGCGCGCACGAGGGCCGAGGCCGCAGCCGTCAGCCCGCTCGGCGCCGCGCTGAGCAGGGCGCCGCCGATCAGAAGCATGACGTCGCTTCCGTAAAAATCCAGCAGTTCGGCGGTCCGCTCGAGGCTCATGCCGCCGGCCGGCGTCGGGACGGCCGGCGCAACCGCGCCCCAAGGCGCCAGAAGCCCCGCGGCGATCTCCGCGCAGGCAGCGCTCGAATAGCCGAAGCGGCCGCCGTAGTTCGGAAAGATCGCGGCGTCGGCGCCGAATAGCCGGAACAGTTTTGCGTAAAGGGCTGGCGAAACCTGCACGCCGCAGAGCGTCGGATGCGCGATGAAGGCGAAATCCGGATTGGCGCGGCGCAGCGCGTGAAAATTCGACGGGCCGGCGATCATCGGCGCGATCAGCGCGGCGTCGAGCCCCTCCGCCCGCGCCAACGCGATCTGCCGCTGCATGTCAGCATAGGAGCCGGACAGACTCGGCGCGTAGCGGGTCCGCCGCCCCGTGTGCTCGCGCGCGGCCCGCACCGCCGCGGCGCAGGCGCGAACGCGCTCGGTAAAGGGGCTGTAGGCCTGATCGGCGAGGCCATGATCATCCTTGATGAGATCGAGGCCGCCGCACGCGAGCTGGAACGCCAGCCGGCCAAGATCGGCGGCGGGAAGGCCCTGCGGCTTTAGCGCCGAGGCGGTCATGGCGCGGCCCTCCGCGCCGAAGCGCGCGCGCAGGCCCGCAAGGCCATGGGCGGGACCGGCGAAGGAGCCGGCTAGCGAATCGGGAAGAATGGCGTCGGTCAGCATCACGTCGTCATGCAGCGAGGTGTTGCCGAACAGCACGTTGATGAGCTGGCCGGCGTCATCGCCGACGGTGGCGGCGGACAGCTCGACGCGGACCTCGAAAGCGCCCTCGCCTGCCGCGCTGATGGCCGCCACGCGGCCGACGATATCGGCGCGAATGCGCGCATCGGCGATGGCGCCGAGCGGCATCTCGACGCTCTGCTCGACCGCGATGGCCTCGGCCCGCGCCGCGATCAGGGCGGCCGGCGCGCGCACCCTGTAGACGGCGGTCAGTCTCGACGTCACGCAAGCCTCTCCTCAAAACGGCCTTGTTGCCCATTGCAGCATGGATCGCGATGATTTTGGCGCGTTGATTCCAGATTTTATCAAGGCGACATCATTGCGCGCGATCCGTCGCCGCGCTGGAAAGCGGATTTGACGCATCGCGGCAAACCTGTCCTTCGCCCGGGCGAGGGTGTAAGGAGCGGTGCGCGCTGCGGCAAATCGGCTTTCGCGCCGCGCGACTTTCAGGAGAGGAATAGACTGCCATGGGCGACGGCGATAGCGCGCGGACCTCGGCCTTCGTCGCCGGATTGAAAGGGCGCTGCCCGCGCTGCGGGCGCGGCCCTCTGTTCAAGAGCTTCATCGAACTCGCCCCGGCCTGTTCGGCCTGCGGCCTCGATTATGGCTTCGCCGATTCGGCCGACGGCCCGGCGGTCTTTATTTCGCTGATCGGCGGCTTTATCGTGCTCGGCGCCGCGCTCTGGACGGAACTCGTGTTCGAGCCGCCGATGTGGGTGCATATGGTGGTGTTCCTGCCCTTGACGGTGATCGTTTGCCTTGGCCTGTTGCGGCCCCTCAAAGGACTGCTCGTCGCGCGGCAATATGAAACCCGGGCGGAAGAGGGGCGGATTCAGCATTGACGGCGGCGCAAGCACAGCCTCGGCCCCAACGCGGCCTGCTCTGGCCGGCCGTCGCGACCCTGATCGGCTGCGCCTTCCTCGCCTCTCTCGGCGTCTGGCAATTGCAGCGCCTCGCCTGGAAAGAGCAGCTCATCGCCGAGATCGCCGCGCGCGCCAAGGCGCCGCCGCAGCCGCTGCCGCCGCAGGGCCAATGGGCGCAGCTGCGGCCGGACGACTACGAATACCGCCATGTCGAATTCGACGGCGCGTTCCAGAACAATGATGAGGCGCTGGTGTTCCGCCCCGCCGGCGGTCTCGCGCGCGAGCCGGGCTATCTGGTGCTGACCCCGCTAAAGCTCGATTCGGGAGCTTTCGTCATCGTCAATCGCGGCTTCGTCCCGGTCGAGCTCAAGGATCCGGCGGCGCGCGGCGAGATCGAGGGGCGCACGCATGTGACCGGGCTGATGCGCCAGCCCGAATCGCGCAATTTCTTCACGCCGACGGACGATCCGGCGAGCGGGCAGTATTTCACCCGCGATCCGGCGCTGATCGCGGCGCATTTCGGGTTGGCGCCGGCCGCGCCTTTCAGCGTCGACGCCGATGCCGGGTCGGCGGCCGGCTGGCCGCGCGGCGGCGCCAGCGAACTGACATTCCCCAACAACCACCTCGCCTACGCGCTGACGTGGTTTGGCCTCGCGCTGGCGCTCGCCGTCGTCTTCGCGGTGTTTGCGATGCAGCGCCGCTAACTTTGACCGCTAACTTTAACTATCTGTTTTCAATGATATTACTTGCGCGGAGCGGCGCCCGCTCGTGGCGAAACGCTCTAATTGCGCCATATTCTACTGGTTTCGATAGACGATATTATCTGGAGCGCGACGCGACCGGAAAAGTGTTCCATGCTTTTCTGATCGCGCTCTGGAATCAGCGTTTCCTGCTGTATGGTAGATGAAATGGATCGCTCGCCGTCGCAGGACGTGGACTTCGCCGCTTGAAATATATCTCGACACGCGGCGAAGCCGCGCCGCTTTCGTTTACGCAGACGCTGATCGCGGGCCTCGCGCCCGATGGCGGCCTCTATCTGCCCGAGGCCTATCCGCGGCTCGGCCGCGACGCGATAGCGGATTTCGCCGGCAAATCCTACGCCGAGGTCGCCGAAGCTGTCATCGCGCCCTATCTTGGCGGCGACATCGCCCCGGCCGCCCTTCGCGCCATGATCGAGGCGGCCTATGCGGGCTTTCGCCATCCCGCCGTCGCGCCGCTCGTCCAGCTCGACGACAATCTCTTCATGCTGGAGCTGTTTCACGGGCCGACGCTGGCGTTCAAGGACCTCGCGATGCAGCTGCTCGGCGCGGTTGATGGACCATGCGCTGAAGGCGCGCGGCCAGCGCGCCACCATCGTCGGCGCGACCTCGGGCGATACTGGCGCCGCGGCGATCGAGGCCTTTCGCGGCCTCTCGCAGGTCGATGTGTTCATTCTTCTATCCGCACGGCCGCGTCTCCGACGTGCAGCGCCGCCAGATGACGACGGTCGGCGCGCCCAATATCCACGCCATCGCCCTCGAAGGCACGTTCGACGACGCGCAGGCCGCCGTGAAGGCGCTGTTCCGCAACACAGGCGCTTGCGCGAGAAGCTGAACCTTTGCGGCGTCAATTCGATCAATTGGGCGCGCATCGTCGCCCAGATCGTCTATTATTTCACCAGCGCCGCCGCGCTTGGCGCGCCGTTCCGGCCGGTCTCCTTCGTCGTGCCGACCGGCAATTTCGGCGATATTTTCGCCGGCTACATCGCCAAGCACATGGGCCTGCCGATCGAGCGGCTCGTCATCGCCACCAATGCCAACGACATTCTCGCCGCGCGCGCTGGAGAGCGGGACGCTACGCAATCGGCGAGGTCGCAGGCGACGCAATCGCCCTCTATGGACATTCAGGTCTCGTCCAATTTCGAACGGCTGCTGTTCGAAGCCTATGGCCGCGACGCGCGCGGCGATCCGCGGCCTGATGGCGGCGCTCGCAGCAATCGCGGCGCGTTCGCCATCGATCCGCCGCGCCGCTGGCCGCGATCCGCGCCGAATTCGACGCCTGCAGCGCCAGCGAGGCGGAGACGCGCGAAGAGATCGCGAGGCTGTGGCGCGCAGGCGCGCTATCTCGCTCGATCCGCATACGGCGGTCGGCGTCGGCGCCGCGCGGCGCGAAGCCGAGCTGCGCGGGACGCATACGCCGCTGCATCGTGCTTGGCACCGCCCATCCGGCGAAATTCCCCGACGCGATCGAGGCCGCGACTGGCGTCCGCCCCGCACTGCCCGCGCATCTCGCCGACCTCAACGAACGGCCGGAGCATTTCACGCTGCTGCCCAACGATCAGGGCGAGATCGAACGCTTCATCTGCGCGTGCGGCGCTGCGCCAGAAGGCGGCCTCATGAGCGTCGAGCGTGACGACGCTGCCGTCGGGCCTGCGCGTCGTCACCGACGCCATGCCGCATCTTGAGACGGCCGTCGCTCGGCGTCTGGATCGGCAGCCGGCTCGCGCCACGAGCGCGCCGCGCGAGCACGGTCTGTCGCATCTGCTCGAACATATGGCCTTCAAGGGCACGCGGCGGCGCACGCGCGCGCGCCATCGCCGAGGAGATCGAGAGCGGCCGGCGGCGATCTCAACGCCGCGACGGGCATCGAGCAGCACCGCCTATTACGCGCATGTGCTCGCCGAGGACGCGCCGCTCGCGCATCGACATCCTCGCCGATATCCTGACCGACAGCATGTTCGACATCGACGAACTGGAGCGCGAGAAGGACGTCATTTTGCAGGAGATCGGCGCGGTCGAGGATACGCCCGACGATCTCGTCTTCGACCTCTTCAACGCATGCCGCTTTTCCTGGCCAGCCGATCGGCCGGCCAATTCTCGGCACGCCCGAACAGGTCGCGCCGCTTCGAGCCGGGAATCGATCGGCGACTATCTCGACAGCCATTACAGCAGCGGCGCGACCGTCGATCGCCGCCGCCGGCGCGGTCGAGCACGCGCGCGATCTGCGACGAGGCGGAACGGCGCTTTTCGGCGCTGCCGGCCGGCCGCGGCAACGGCGCTGCGCCGCGGCGCGCTATGTCGGCGGCGAACTGCGTCTGAAGCGCAAGCTCGAACAGGCCCATATCGTGATCGGCTTCGAAGGCGCTTTCCTACGCCGACGCGGATTTCTACGCCGCTGCAGGTGTTCGCCAATGCGGTCGGCGGCGGCATGTCCTCGCGGCTATTTCAGGAGGTGCGCGAAACGCGCGGGCTCTGCTTACGCTATCCACGCCTTCCACTGGGGCTATTCCGACACCGGCCTCTTCGGCTTCTATGCGGCGACCGGCGCACGCGAGTCGCGACGAGCTTGTGCCGGTCGCGCTCGACTGCCTCGGCGCAGGCGGCGCACGATCTCAGCGAGGCGGAGGTCGCGGCGCGCCAAGGCGCAGATGAAAGTCTCGCTGCTCGCCGCGCTCGAATCGCCCTCGCCGCGCTGCGAGCAGATCGCGCGGCAGATGATGGCCTTTGGCCGCGTGCTCTCGCGCGAGGAAATCATCGCCAAGATCGACGGTCTCGACATCGAGGATATTCGCGCCGCCGGCGCGCGCGCGTTGCGCTCGGCGCCGACGGTCGCCGCCATCGGCCCGGTCGGCAAGGTGTTGGGCGCCGGACCGCGTCGCGCAACGTCTGCGCGCCTGCTAGGGAGAGAGCGAGGTGGCGCTGTTTCCGCATCGGCCCCAATAGCGAAAACACCAATCTCGTTCGCGGCGAGGGGGTCTATCTGCGGCCGCCCGAAATGCGCGACTTCGAGGCCTGGTCGGCGCTGCGCGAGCAAAGCCGCGCCTTCCTGACGCCCTGGGAGCCGACCTGGCCGGGCGACGATCTGACCCGCACCGCCTTCCGCCGCCGCGTCCGCCGCCACCAGCAGGAAATCGAGAGCGACGAGGCGTATCCCGTTCCTCGATCTTCCGCGACGGCGACGAGGCGCTGATCGGCGGCCTGACGCTCGGCCAGGTCAAGCGCGGCGTCGTCCAGGCCGCGACGCTCGGCTATTGGGTCGGCGCGCCCTTTGCGGCAAAGCGGCTTCATGACGAGAGCCGTCCGCGCCGCGGTCGGATTCTCTTTCGGCGCGCTGCGCCTGCATCGCATCGAGGCCTCGTGCCTGCCGCATAACACGGCCTCGCTGAAGCTGCTGGAGCGCGTCGGCTTCCAGCCGCGAAGGCTATGCGCGCGCCTATCTGCGCATCAACGGCGCCTGGGCAGGACCACCTGCTTTACGCCCTTCTCGAAACCGACCGCACCACGCCGCCGGCGCCGGCCGGGCGGCGCCCGAACGATGGCCTGTGACGGTTTTTGCTGGTTTTTCAAAAGGGTTGCGGGCCGCCGGCGGTCTCAAAACCGACTTGAATGATTGTAACTCTCGTGCTCAAGCGTGAACTCCTTCTCTTCCAGGTTCGAACCGTCCGGGGCGATCCATTCCTTTAGGCGAGCAGTTTTGCCGGGCATTGCGCATCTTTTTCGCCATCTGATCGGGCGCCGCCTGGCTCCCGGCCGCCCGATCCCGGGCCGCCTGATGCTGGCGCTCGCGCTCGCCATGCTCGCGGCGGGCCTCGGCCCGGCGGCGGCGATCGAATCGGTGCGCGTGCCGCTCGACGCGCAGGCGATCGACCTCACCAAGGCGGTCGAGAGCTATAATTCGACAGGGCGACCGCCTGCTGGTTTCGACCGCGCCGGGCTCCGACGGCATCGTCCGCCGCATCGAGGTGCGCGCCCGGAAGCCGGCACGCATCCGAACTGGATCGTCTTCGCGCTGACCAACGACACCGACGAGCAGATCGAGCGGCTGATCGTCGCGCCGCATTTCCGGCTCGTCGGCTCGGGCGTGATCTGGCCGGACCTCGGCGCCGACGCGCATTTCCGCGATCACCGCGAGCCAGGGCTTTCCGCCCGAGCGGATCGAGAGCGCCGACGCCGACGTGTTCCGGCTGACGCTCGATCCCGGCACCACCGTCACCTATGTCGCCGAACTGCGCACGCCGAACCTGCCGCAGCTCTATCTCTGGGAACCCGACGCCTACAAGGACAAGCATCACCAGCCTGTCGCTCTACAAGGGCATCGTCATCGGCGTCGCCGGCCTGCTGGCGCTGTTCCTCACCATCGTCTTCGTCGTCAAGGGCGCGGTGATCTTTCCCGCCGCCGCGGCGCTGGCCTGGGCGGTGCTCGCCTATGTCTGCATCGACTTCGGCTTCTGGGACAAGATTTTCGGCACCGAGGGCCAAGCCGATCGCATCTGGCGCGCCGGCGCCGAGACGTCGCTGGCGGCGACGCTGCTGGTCTTTCTGTTCGCCTATCTCAACCTCAACCGCTGGCATGTGCGCGCCTCGCATGTCGCGGTCGGTCTGGCTGGCCTTCCTCGTCGCGCTCGTCGGACTTGCGGTCTATCGACGCGCCGGTCGCGGCCGGCGTCGCGCGCATTTCGCTCGCCACCATCGCCGCCGTCGGCTTCATTCTCGTGCTCTATCTCGCCGACGCACGGCTACGACCGCGCGGTGATGCTGATCCCGACCTGGTTCCTGCTGCTGGTCTGGGTCATCGCGCGGCCGGCTTCACGGTCACCGGCTCGCTCACCAACGATCTCGTCTCGCCCGCCCTGATCGGCGGCCTCGTGCTGATCGTCATGCTGATCGGCTTCACCGTCATGCAGAACGCCTTCGCCGGCGGCGGTCTCGCCCATGGCGCGATCACCGACGTCGAGCGCAAGGCCCTGGCGCTGACCGGCTGCGGCGACATCATCTTCGACTGGGACGTCGACGCCGACCGCGTCTATCGTCAGTCCCGAGGTCGAGGCGCAGCTCGGGCCTTGCGCGCGGCGAGCTCGAAGGGCCGGCCTCGAACTGGCTCGACGTGCTGCACCCGTTCGAGCGCGATCGCTACCGCGCCTGCCTCGACACCGTGCTGGAGCAGCGGCGCGGGCGCATCAATCAGGATTTCCGGCTGCGCGCCGCCGACGGCCATTATTTCTGGTTCCGCCTGCAAGGCGCGCCCGGTCGTCGGGCCGGACGGCGAGGTGATCCGCGTCGTCGGCACGCTCGCCGACGTCACCGAGACAGAAGACCGCGCAGGAGCGCCTGCTGCACGACGCCGTGCACGACAATCTGACCGGCCTGCCCAATCGCGAATTGTTCTTCGACCGGCTCGACGCGGCGCTGGCGCTGGCGCAGGCGCGACCCGCAGATCCGGCCGACCGTGATCTGCATCGACATCGACCGTTTCAAGCAGATCAACGAGACAGATCGGCCTTGTCGGCCGGCGATTCGATCCTGCTCACGCGTCGCGCGGCGGCTCGGCCGCATTTTGCAGCCGCAGGATACGCTGGCGCGCCTTTCGGGCGATCAGTTCGCCGCCGTCGTCATCTCGGAGACCGAGACCGAACAGATCATCGCGCTCGCCAATGTCGTGCGCCGCGCCGTCTCGACGCCGGTCACTTTCGGCGAGACAGGAGATCCCGCTCACCGCCTCGATCGGCGTCGCGCTTTTCGATCCGCAACTGCACGCCAAGCGCGAGGACATGCTGAAGGACGCCGAAATCGCCATGCGCCACGGCAAGCGCCTCGGCGGCAATCGCATCGAAGTGTTCCGGCCCGTCGATGCGCAGCCTGCGCTCGGACCGCCTCGGCGCTTGAGGCCGATCTGCGCCGCGCGCTCGATCGCGGCGAGATGAAGGTCTATTTCCAGCCGATCGTCCGGCTCGAAGACCGCACCGTCGCCGGCTTCGAGGCGCTGCTGCGCTGGGACCATCCGCGGCTCGGGCGGCTCGAACCCGGCCGAATTCATTCCGGTCGCCGAGGAGACCGGCGTCATCGTCGATCTCGGCGTTTTCGCGATGGAGCGCACGGCGCGCGAACTCGCCGCCTGGCAGCGCGCGCTCGACGTCGATCCGCCGATCTTCGCCAGCGTCAATGTCTCGTCGCGGCAATTGCTGCGCCACGATCTCCTGCAGGACGTGAAAGCGCGTCTTATCGCGCGTCGAGGTCGCCGCAGGCACGCTGAAGCTCGAACTGACCGAAAGCCTCGTGATGGAGAATCCGGAATATGCGGCGCAGATTCTGACCCGCATCCGCGAGCTCGGCGCCGGCCTGTCGCTCGACGATTTCGGCACCGGCTATTCCTCGCTCGCCTATCTGCAGCGCTTCCCCTTCGACACGATCAAGATCGACCGCTCCTTCGTGCGCCAGAATGGCGTCGGCGCGCGGCCGGTCATTTTGCGCTCGATCGTCGCGCTCGCGCATGATCTTGGCATGGAGGTGGTCGCCGAAGGGGCCGAGACCGAGTCCGACGCGATCGAACTCTATCAGCTCGGCTGCGAATATGCGCAGGGCTATCGCCTTCGGCCATCCGATCAGCGCGGCCGAAGCGCGCAAGCTCGTCGGCGCCGCGACCATCGCGGCCTAATTCTTTTTGCCTTATAGGGCCTTATCACGTTTTCTTCACGCGAACCCGCATCCGCTTCCTTGAAAGAATCGGCGTTCTCGCCGCGAGCCGCGAGCAGTCAGGCGTGGCCGAGATCCGACGACAGCCGCTTCAGATCGATGCCGACCTTATGCAGTGCGCGCTCGTATTTCGAGCCGAGCGGCGTCATCGAAGATCAGCCCGGAATCGGCGGGGCAGTTGAGCCAGCCATTGTCCTGCATTTCGTCTTCGAGCTGACCGGCCGACCAGCCGGCGTAGCCGAGCGCGAGTAGCGCGCGGTCGGGGCCGGCGCCGCGCGCGATGGCGCGCAGAATGTCGATCGTCGCGGTCAGCGAGACGCCGCTGTCGATCGCCAACGTCGAATTGTCGATGAAGAAATCATTGGAATGCAGGACGAAGCCCCTGCCCGTCTCGACCGGGCCGCCCTTCAGAACCTGCACCGATCCCGCCTGCGCCGGCAGGCGAATCGCCTCGTCGGGCTTGATCACGTCGAGCTGGACGAGAAGTTCGGAAAACATCACCTTGCGCGCCGGCCGGTTGACGATGATGCCCATCGCCCCCTCTTCCGAATGCGCGCAGAGATAGATGACCGAGCGGGCGAAGCGGTCGTCGGGCATGCCCGGCATGGCGACGAGCAACTGCCCGTCCAGATACTGCCGGCTGCCCTCGGGAGGCATCATCGATCCCATCTCATCGCCTCTTCTTTTGCATTCATCGCGCCTGAACCGAAGCGCCGGCCTGCCCCATTCCTCCGCGCAGCGAAACCCCGACCTCGTTCCCGGACATTTCCGATTCCGGTCACTTCAATGTAGGTTGCGACCCCGCCGCCCGCCAAATAGCCTTCGTCCTTTTCTCGAGAATCCCGCGATCGTCACATTGTCATGCAAATGTCTTTCCAGCTTCTGCACCGCGCCGCGCGGCGAAGTCGCGCATGCGGAGCGGCCAGCATAGTCTTGCTGGGATTCATGGCTGAATTACGCGCCGATCCGGGCGCCGGCCCCGCCCCCTCCGCCGGCGGCAATCCCTACGCAAGCGCGTGGAGCGTCGGGCGGAAATCGGCGGCGCGGCTCATCGCCGCGCCCGCGCCAGCGGCCGGGCCTTACGGGGCGGGCGTCGAAATCCGCCTCGACCCCGGCGCGTCGACCTATTGGCGCAACCCTGGCGAGGCCGGCGCGCCGCCGGCGTTCGACTTCAAGGGCTCGGACAATATCAGGAGCGCCGCGGTGTCCTGGCCCGCGCCCGCGCGCATTGACGAAGCCGGCTTCGACGCGTTCGGTTATCGCGGCGACGTCGTCTTTCCGGTCGAGGTCCAGCTCGCCGACGACAGCCGCCCCGCCGTTCTCGCTTTATCGCTCGACTATGCGGTGTGCGCCGACATCTGCCTGCCAGTTAAGGCCATGGTCTCTCTCGCGCTGCCGGCAAGGCCCAAGCGCAGCGTCGCGCCCGGCGCCGGGGCGGCGGACGCAGCGCCGCCCGAAGAGATCGCCCTCGAAGCCGCGCAGCGAAAAACGCCGCTGCGCCTCGACGCCGCCGCGCGCGACGCGAAATTCGCCATTGCGCGGGACGCCGGCGTCGCAAAGCCGACATGGCGCGTGCGCATCAAGGCCGAACCGGACAATGGCGCGGCGAAGGCGGGCGAGGCGGATCGCGCCGGGACAGATATTTTCGTCGAGGCGCCCGAAGGCTGGTGGTTCGAGTCGAAAAAGACCGATGATCCTAATGAATTCTTGATCGTCGAAGCGGAGGCGCCGCAGCCGACGGTCGCCGCCGCGGCGACGGGCGCGTCGCCGGGCGGCGCGCAAATCCCGGTGACCGTGACGGTCGCGCAACCGCGACAAAGCTACGAGTTTACGCTAGATCTCGCCGTGGTTCCGGAGCCTCGCTAGACCGGTCACGCCCGCGCCGATCGATGCGCATTTGGAGAAGACGCGATGACGATCAAAGTTGGCGACCGCATCCCGAAAGCCAGTTTCTCCGTCATGACCCCGCAAGGCCCGGCGGTGCGCACGACCGACGAGGTTTTCAAGGGCCGCAAGGTCGTGCTGATTGGCGTGCCGGGCGCCTTCACGCCGACCTGCAGCAACCTGCATCTGCCGGGTTTCGTCGAGCGCGCCGACGCGTTCAAGGCGAAGAACATCGACGAGGTCGCCGTCACCAGCGTCAACGACGTCTTCGTCATGACCGCCTGGGCCAAGGATACAGGCGCCGCGGACGGGATCAGTTTTCTTGCCGACGGCAGCGGCGATTTCGCGCGCGCGCTTGGCCTCACGCTCGATCTCTCCGAGCGCGGGCTTGGCGTGCGCTCGCAGCGCTATTCGATGCTGGTCGAGGATGGCGTCATCAGGAAGCTCAATATCGAGGCGAGCCCGGGCAAGGCGGACGCCTCGAGCGCCGAGACGCTGCTGAACCAGATCTATTGAGCGCCGCACCGCGGTCGAAGCATCCGGCGCGCTAGCGCGCGGACGTTGCCTTGCGGGGGCCAAGGAACGGCGCCATGCCCTGACGCGCGAGTTCGTCGGCGCGTTCATTCATTTCGTCGCCCGCGTGGCCGCGCACCCAGCGCCAGTCAATGTCGTGGCGCTCGGCCGCCGCCTCCAGCCTTTGCCAGAGCTCGACATTCTTGACCGGCTTTTTATCGGCCGTGCGCCAGCCATTGCGCTTCCAGCCGGCGATCCAGCCGGTAATGCCGCCCTTGAGGTAATTTGAATCGGTGTAGAGATGAACTCTGCAGGGGCGGGTCAGCGCTTCGAGCGCCATGATCGCCGCCATCAGCTCCATGCGATTGTTGGTGGTCGCCGCCTCGCCGCCGAACAGCTCCTTTTTATGATCGCCGAAGCTCAGCGCCGCGCCCCAGCCGCCGGGGCCCGGATTGCCAGAGCAGGCGCCGTCAGTGAAGATCGTCACTTCGCGGCTCGTTTCATTCATGCGGAAAGACCCAGCTGCGCTGGCGCGCCGACGCTTTGATGGAAGCGCAATTTGCCGACATATTCGAGCGGATCCTTCGGATGCACGAGCGCGCCGGGCGGGACATTCAGCCAGTCGATCAGCCGGGTCAGCGCAAAGCGCAGGGCGGCGCCGCGCGCCAGCAGAGGCATCGACGCGGCCTCCTCGGGGGAGAGGCGGCGCACGCGCTGATATCCCTCGAACAGGGCCGCCGCCTTGGCGATGTTGAAGGCGCCGTCCGGCTCAAAACACCAGGCGTTGAGGCAGATGGCGAGATCATAGGCGAGATCGTCCGCGCAGGCGAAATAGAAGTCGATGAGCCCCGACACCTCATCGCCCAGGAACAGCACATTATCTGGAAAGAGATCGGCGTGAATGATTCCGCGCGGCAGGCCCCGCGGCCATCTCGTCTTGAGAAAATCGAGCTCCGCGGCGATGGCGGCGGCGAGCCCTGGCTGGACGTCGTCGGCGCGCGAGCGGACCGGCGCGAAGAGCTGCGGCCAGGCCTTAAGGTCGAGGGCGTTGGCGCGCCCGCCCCTGAAATCGGCGGCGGCGCGATGGAGTCCGGCGAGCGCCTCGCCGATCCGCACGCAATCACCGACGCCCGGCCGGTTGCGGCAAACGCCATCGAGAAAGGTCACGATCGCCGCCGGCCGTCCCGATAATTTTCCGAGCGCTTGGCCGGAGCGCGCCCGCACCGGACGCGGACAACTGATGCCCCGTTCGGCGAGATGATCCAGGAGCGCTAAAAAGAACGGCAGGTTTTCCGCCTCGACCCGCTTTTCGTAGAGGGTCAGGATGAAGCCGCCTTTCTCCGTATGGAGCAGGAAATTGGAATTTTCGACGCCTTCGGCAATGCCTTTAAGCGCGCGAACGCGGCCGATGTCATAGGTTTCAAGAAAGGCGGCGAGATCCGCGTCGGAGACTTCGGTGTAGACGGCCATGCGGCATCCGCTGCGGAAAGGAGTTCGATCCCGGACAGGGCGTCGCGCCGGGCGTTAAGCGCGGTGGTAGCCACAAGGCCGCGGCAGGTCAATTTCGGCGAGGTTTTGACGCAGGACCGATTCCGCGCGGCTTCGCGCTTCAGGCGGCGGCGGATTCGGGGTCTTGCGGCTGCGCCAGAAGCACCGTCGGCGCGTCGGGCTGGATGACGCCGCAGGACATGATGAGCTTGACCGCGTCGTCGGGGGCGATGGCGAGCTCAATGACTTCGCGCGCGGGCAGGAAGAAATAAAATCCGGTGGTCGGATTCGGCGTGCAGGGCAAAAACACCGAAATATAGGCTTCGTCCGACGGCAGATGGCCGGCGATGCTCTCCCCCGGCGGAGTCGAGATGAAAACGATCGACCAGGCGCCCTTCGGGAATTCGATGAGGCCGACCTTTCGGAACGTCGTGCCCGATTGCGAGAAGACCGTCTCGAAAATCTGCTTCACGCTCTTGTAGATCGAGCGCACCACAGGCATGCGCGCGAGGATCGACTCGCCGAGGCGAATGAGGCTGCGGCCGGCGAGATTGGCGGCGAGGAAGCCCAGAAGCGTCAGGCCGAGAAAAACCACGACGACGCCGAGGCCGGGCACGCGAAACGGCAGAAAGGCGTCCGGCAGGGCGTCTTTTGGCACGAGACCGCGGACCCAGCTGTCGATGGTGTTGACGAACCACCAGACGATATAGGCGGTGACCGCGAGCGGACCGGCGACGACGACGCCGGTCAGGAACCAGTTGCGGACGCGGGCGCCGAGGCCGGGCCCGCGCGCGAGCGGCGCAGGCGCGCCGGCTTGCGGTGGAATTTGCGTCATGGTTCTCCCACCCCTCGCTGCGCGCGCCCCGGCCTCCCGGCAAGGCTCCCGGCCGCATACTCCCGATCATGCTCCGGCCGCGCCGCGCCTGAGCGGCCGCACGGACGCATCGCAAGAAAGGCACATCGCAAAAAAAGAGCCGCGATCAAGGCGCGCCGGCGGAACGCAGCCGCCAACCGCGGGCGTCGCCTTCAAGGACAGTTTATAGCAAACCGGCGGCGGCGCCAGCGAGGGATCGCAATCGTCGCCGCTTCGGAGGCCGGGCGATCCAGGGCTGCAATGGAGGCGTTTCGGCTAGATTTGTAGCGCCACGCGACGAAGCGAGGCTCGCGGCGGGCTGCGCCTTATTATTTGCCGCCGGCCGGCGGCGGCGAAGCGGCCGGATTATCGAGCGCCGGAGGCGGCGAAGCAGTCGGATTGCCGGGCGCCGGGGGCGGTGGACTATTCAATTGCCCGGCGGCCGCGCCCTTATTCAGCATGCCGGCGCTGTCATACATCTCGATGCAGGTCAAAATCTCGACATAGCTTGGCATCGGCGAGAGGCCCTGCGCGAGGCAGGTCGAGCGGTTCTCTTCCTTGTAGCGCGACCAGTTCTGCTGAAGCTGCTTAAAGGCGTCATTCTCATCCTGCATGCAGCCCTTATAGGCGAGCGTGCTGTTGTCGTAGCCGCCGAATTCCTGGGCTTCCTTACAGGATTGCTGGACATCAAGCTTCGGCACGCCCGCGTGGTCCGCCCGCGCTGCTGCGACGACGGCGAAGAAGGAAAGCAAGGCCAGCGGCGCGCAAAGGCGTTTCATAAACATCTCCCGGATGGCGAATGCCTCCGCACGGCGCCCGATATCGCGGCGATTGATGAGGGGAGCCCGATTGCTGATTTGGGCTCTTGCGACGGATTGCGCAAGCGGCGAACCGCCTGCGCGCCCGGGTTTTCGTGCATCCACCCTCTCCGGCTTCGGGGCGCCTCAGTAACAGACGCGAACCCGGCGGATGACCCAGGCGTATCCGTCCCAGACCTGCTGCGGCTCGAACCAGCAGCGGGGCGGCGGCGGCGCATAGACCGGCGCGTAATAGCCATAGCCGGGAGGCGGCGGCAGCGCGGAGCCGGCGATGGCGCTTCCGGCGATGGCCCCAACAGCGAGGCCGCCGAGGAGGCCGGCGGCGACCGCGCCCCCGTCCTGGGCCTGCGCGGGCGCGCTGATCGCAGCCAGCGAGGCCGCGCCGACGCTAAGAGCCAAACCGATCCTGATCGCCTTAACAAAATTCGTCCGCATTGATCTCTCCGCATCTGGCGCCGCGCGGCGCAATTCGAGTCACCCTGACCCTGCCAATTCTTCACGACAATATTAGGGTCGAAAAACAAACAGGTGGTTAGCGGCGACGCGTCCCGATGCGGCCAAGGCGTGGTTGCCAAAGCGGCGGCGCGCTGCTAGATCAACTGCGGCCTCGATGCGCCAATTCCGAATAGATCACGCGTTGAATCAACCACATACGAAACCGGGAGGATGCGCGTTCAAGCTTCGGGCCCCGGTGCGGCCGCTTTAGTGGCGTTGAGGCGCGCCGCGTCGGACGCCGTCGCGCAGCCTCGCGGCGCGCGCCGCGCCGGCGAGCACCAAGCCGGTTTAGCTCAGCTGGTAGAGCAACTCATTTGTAATGAGAAGGTCGCGGGTTCAATTCCTGCAACCGGCACCAATAAAATCAATAAGTTACGAGATTTTTACGGCACCTCAGGGCGTTCGATCTATTGAGTGTCGCACCATGTCGCCACCGGATGCGTTGCGCCGAGGCTACAGCGCGGGCTGAGGCGTCCCGCGTCGGAATGGCCTGAGGGTTCGCCGGAGAAGAGGAAGAAGCCAATGCGCGCTCGTCCGGAGGTCGCGTCGCGATCGTCGTCGCCTCGCATTGCGGCGCGGCGCAAAATCGTCTCCGTCGTGCTTGCCGGCCTCGCGTTCGGATCATTGAATTCGGGCGCCCTCCTGGCGGACAGCGCGCCACGCTACCCGGTTTTCGCCGCCGGGATCCGGCGTCACCATCAATTCGGACCCCGGCGTCGCTTCCTATGTGATCGGCGATTTCGTCGGCGACACGCGCGCCGACGTGTTCTTCGCCGACGGGCAGACGTGGTGGGTCTCGGACGGGCCGAGCCGTTCGTCGCTTACGCGAGCTCGAGCTTCAGGCGGGCCGACATCGCGTTCGGCGATTTCGACGGTTCGGGCAAAACGGAAGTCATCGGCGTCGTCGACCATCAGTGAATGTTCGCGCCGGGCTTAAGCGCGCATGCGTGGACGCCTCTGCGGCCGAAGCTCAACGACACGATGAAGGGCGCCTTCGCCGCCGATTTCAACGGCGACGGGAGTGCGCGCGCGCCGACCGACATCGCGTTCACGACCGGCGCCGCCTGGCAAATCTCGCTGAATGCGCGCGCCAATCCGACGCGCGCGCCGGGGCGGGCGGCATTGCCGAACGCTCCCCGCGGTGGGACGCTTCGACGGCGCCGCCGCCGGGACCGAAGTCCTCTTCTGGCAAGGCAATGGATTCTTTCAAAACGTCGCTGAACGCCCCTACGCCGGCGGCCACTATCTGGGCGTCGACATAGAGGATGCGCTCGCCCTTGCGGACGTGGTTCTTGCAGGCGCCGCAATGGTTCAGACATCAACTCCAGTTGAGCGTCAAATCGAGCGCCGCCGGCCAAAAGCAGAAAGGTCGCTTGACGACCAACGATCAGTTGGTAGCTCCGACCGGAGCTGGGATGGGCTCGCCGGGGCATATTCTGGCGCTCAGACCGCAGCCCTTCCAAAAAGCAACATAAATTCTAACAAAAAGTTGCCTGCGTTACGCGACCTTGGGCTGCGCCAGGTAAGCCAGCGGCCACTGCGGTCTCTCTCATAGGCACGGCGCTTTGCGCACTACCTCTATTTGTTGCGGGTTACGTCCGGCCGGGTGACGCGCCGCTATTAATCGTTTTGACCCCGTCGCGGGTAACACGATGTACCATACAGCCGACATGAGGGGGTTTATCTACTCGACGCCAGGGCTTCTCAGCTAATGTGCGCCGCATATCTGCAAGGCCTGCTGAACGTCGTTGAGCGATCGATGCACGCGAAAACTCGGCGTCGCTGGAAGGAATCTGGTCTTCATCTGGATGATAAATGATATGGACAAGGTCGAGGCGCTGCTCAGGCTGCGCCACCCCTCGATTTTCAAGCAATTGCAGTGTGTGGCGTAGATTTACTTTGGTCGCCAGCCAATCAACATGCAGAGGGGTTCTGGTTGCGTATTGAATTTGCTTGGCGCGCCAGAGAACGGCCTCCATAGTCTCCGGGGCGGGACCGTTGGCGCTCCACAAATCGATGACGAAAACAATGCTGTGGCCGGGCGGAATGTCGTCTAGAACGGCCTCGAGAGGTGAGTTCGAGACGCATCCTCCGTCCCAGTAAATCCCGCCGCCAATAGGAGTGGCAGGGAAGCCCGGCGGCAGTGAGCCGCTCGCCACGATGTGTTCCGGGCCGAAGCGAATGCCTTTTTCAAGGGTGTCGAAGAATTTCAACATACCGGTCTCGACGTTGGTAGCGCCGACCGAAAGTCTCGTAGTTGTCCTATCATTAAGATGATCGAAATCAACCACCTCTGAGAGTGTTTCAAATAGAGGCGCCGTGTCGTAAAAGCTCGTCGCCGCGATGCCCGGTGAGGCGAAATATGGGTTCACGACACGAGGGTTAAAGAAACCTGGCTGTCCCTCCAAAAGCGTTGTGGCAAAGCTTAGATCGTGCTCCCAAGTTTTTAACTTTGCGCCGCCGGATACCGGAATGACCGATGGTCGCGAGATCGCGGCCCAGAACGCATCCAACTTTTCAAGGCGTCGCTCAGCGACGTTGCCGGCAATTATTGCCCCGTTGATTGAGCCCATCGAGATGCCACAGACCCAGTCGGGCTCGAAACTGTCTTCTTGTAACGCCTGATAGGCGCCAACATGATAGGCGCCCATGGCGCCGCCGCCCTGCAGCACCAGAATACAGGCCGGCTTCGCAGCTGATTCGGTCATTGGCTTCACTCCACTCCAGGCGCGCGGTCCGCCGCGACCTCGTAATCTGGGTTAGACGACTCCGGCGGCCTGGCATTCGTTCAAACAAGGTCGAATATTAGGGGACCTTATCGATCCCAAGAACGGAAACCTTTGCGGTGGTGATTTCCGTTGGCCAAAGGATTTCAGTAAGGCCCGTCGCTACAGCGACGCGTTGCGATCGGCCCGCCATATAGGTAATGACGCCGCCGCCGACGGCGCCGCCGATCTTCTGGCCCCATAATTTATGCCCGTCATTGGCGTCGAGCGCATAAAAATTGCCGCCCATGTCGCCGAAAAAAACCACGCCGCCGGCGGTCGGCGTCATGCCGCTCTGGATCGGATAATTGGTCTTCGCCCGCCACTGCCATTGGCCGCTATCGGCGTCGACCGCATAGACCCAGCCGGCCCAGTCGCCGAACGAATCCTGCTTGCCCCAAATGTTGAAAGGATTGAGCGACGCCTCGCCGGACCACGGCTGTCCTAGCGGGGCGGCCTCTATCTGTTCCTGTTTTTGCAATGTGACCGTGGTGCACCACTGCACTTCGCCGATCATGACCAGATTGTTCCGCGGATCGTAAGCAGGCCCGTTCCACTCGGCTCCGCCGATCGAGCCGGGGCAAAAATGGACCGGTTGGCCGGCCGAGAATTCGGCGCCGGCATTCTCGACCTTCGTAACTGGCTCTCGATAGAGCATTGCCTGATTTGAAAGATCGAAGGCGTAAAGATGGCCGTCTTTTGGAGCCACGAGCATCACGTTCTTACCGGCCGCCGTATGAGTGAGGACGGGTGCGCCCGAGACGTCCCAGTCGTGCCAGTCTTTCGGAACGACCTTGTAATCGGTCTTGTAGTCTCCGGTTTTGGCGTCGAGAACGACGACTGACCCCGTGTAGAGATTGGCGCCTTTGCGCATGCCCGCCGCAAAGTCAGGGCCGGGATTGCCGCCTGGGACATAAAGCAGCCCGCTGGCTGGGTCGAGCGTATAAGACGTCCACGTCGCGCCGCCCGTAATAGGCGAGCCGGGCGGAGTCTCCCAGCTGGAATCGTCAAGCGGCGATTTGCCTTCCGGCCCACGCTCGACATCCCCTGGGACCCTCGGGACGAGATAAAACTCCCACACGATCTTTCCTGTCTTGGCGTCAATCGCATACATGCGGCCCTTGACGCCCTTAATGTCGCCACCGGCATTTCCTATGAAGACAAGACCGTTCCATGCAATCGGCGCGGCGGGCGCGCTTTCGCCCTTTTTGGGGTCTGCGATGACCGTTTCCCAAAGCCGTTTGCCGGTTCTGAAATCATAGGCGAGAACCCGTCCATCCTGCGTGCCTCGGAAAAGTCTGCCGTCGAGATAGGCGGCGCCTCGGCTCACGCCTTGCGGGGTCGCTGCCTGATAGTCTTCGTGGGTGCGCCAGTTCTGGGAGCAATCATTTGGGTTGATGGAAAAGATGTCGTACTCGGTCGTAAAAATAAGAGAGCCTCCGACCTCCAGGAGGCCGCTTGTAAATCCGGTATATTGCCCCGTGTCATAGGTGCACAGAACCTTCAGATCGCCGGCGTTGGCGGCCGTGATCTGGTTCAGCGGCGAGAAGCGGTTTGACGTCAGCGTCTTATTGTAGCTAGACCAGTCGTCCTGTTCCGGACCGGCGTCACTAGCCGGCGGAAGCGGGTTTTGCCGACCGGGCGATGGCTGCTTTGACTGTGTCGCGACCTCGGTGGAAATTGTTCCCGTCGGCGCGCCCGCATAACGGACGTAATTAACGCCCATCGCCACAATCTGCACAGCTTCATTCCAATTAAAGTAAATTGTCGCCGCCACGATGGCTGCCACAACCAGGGCTCCGCCCGCCATAAACTTAATTGTCCTGCCCATGCCAGCTCCATCGGGTTTTATTACTTAGCTCGCGGCGCAAAGCGTCGTATAACTCGGACAGCACACGATGGGGTCCGTCGTTGCTGAAAGTAACCTATTTTGGTCGTCGAGAGGAATAGGCGCCAGAGGTCGGGGCTGGTAGGGGGCGCAACCCGGCGAGGCGCTCGCCATCGTAGCCCGCCGTAAATCCCCGACATTGCTTTGTCGGCTTGCAGCAAAGTCTCACAAGGCGTCAGATTCCACCGTTTAGCGTTATCCAAGTCCGCACCGCCACTTCCAGGAATCGGCCCCCTCTTTCCAGCACTTTAGGTGGGCATCGCGCGGGGTCATCCCCGAACCCCCAACTTCCGCGTCGTCTCTCTTTCTGCTACGCTGAGGCAATCATCGCTGGCCTTTGGTTGCGTCGGCGACCCGCATCGTCTTTGCGCCGCTATGGCGTCAAAGGCCTCGATCGCTGTTCTCGACGATTTTACTGGCCCGCGATGAGGCCAATATGAATCAGCTGGGAACTGGCACGGGTTTCGCTCCGAGTGACCATGCGCTTAAATCGTAGCAGTTTGGCGACGCTTCTCGTTCTGCCTCTCGCAGGCTGCGGCGGCGTGCTTGATCCGCGCGGACCGGTCGGCGCGTCGGCAAAGCTCATTCTCATCGATTCGCTAGCAATTATGCTCGCAATCGTCGTGCCCACCATTCTCGCGACGCTCGGTTTCGCCTGGTGGTTCCGCGCCTCGAACAGCCGCGCCACTTACAGGCCTGACTGGGAGTTCTCGGGCCAGCTCGAACTCATCGTTTGGGCGATCCCGGCGCTCGTGATCACCTTTCTCGGCGGTATCGCCTGGTACGGATCGCATGCGCTAGATCCTTTTAAACCGCTGCCATCGACGACGCAGCCGCTTGAGATCGAGGTCGTCTCGCTCGACTGGAAATGGCTGTTCATTTACCCCGGCGAGGGCGTCGCCGCCGTCAACCAGCTCGTGATGCCCGTGGGAACGCCTGTTCATTTCCGGCTTACCTCGTCTGGCGTCATGAATAGCTTCTTCGTGCCGCAACTCGGCAGCCAGATTTACGCGATGTCGGGCATGACCTCGCAGCTGAACCTGCAGGCCGATCAGGGCGGGACCTATCGCGGCCTCTCAGCCCAATTCAGCGGCGACGGCTTTGCCAGCATGCGCTTCGATGTCCATGCCGTGCCCACCGATGCTTACGCCAAATGGGTCGCCGAGACTAAAGCCAATGGACCAACTCTCAACAGGGCGGCCTACGCCGAGCTAGCGCGGCCGGGCGTGCCCGCCGCGCCCTCAACATATAAGTCCGTGGACCCGGAGCTTTTTAACTCAATCGTCAACCAGACCGCGCCCGGAAGCGCCGAATCAGGCGACCAGGATAGGCCCCCGGAGCCGAAGAAAGGGATCTGATGTTCGGCAAATTAAGCTGGTCCGCCATCCCGTTTGACCAGCCGATCCCGATGGCCGCTTCGGTAATGATGATCGTCGTCATCCTCGGCGTCCTCGCCTGGGTCACGCTAAAAGGCCACTGGCCATATCTTTGGCGCGAGTGGATCACCTCGGTCGACCACAAGCGTATCGGCGTTATGTATTGCGCTCTTGCGCTGGTGATGCTGATCCGCGGATTTACCGACGCGATCATGATGCGCACGCAACAGATGGTCGCCTATAACGCGCCCGGGTATCTGCCTCCGGAACATTTTAATCAAATCTTCTCCGCGCACGGCACGATCATGATCTTCTTCGTCGCGATGCCGTTCATGATCGGCCTCATGAATTTCGCCGTGCCACTTCAGCTTGGCGTACGCGACGTCGCTTTTCCGACCTTTAATTCGGTCAGTCTGTGGTTGACCGCCTCAGCCGTGCTGCTCGTCAACATGTCGCTTGTCATCGGCGAATTCGCGAAGACTGGCTGGCTGGTCTATCCGCCGCTTTCAGAACTCAAGTTTTCGCCGGGCGTCGGCGTCGATTACTACCTATGGGCGATACAGATATCGGGCATCGGCACGCTGTTGACGGGGATTAATTTCGTGACGACGATCCTCAAGGTGCGCGCCCCGGGCATGACCTATACCCGAATGCCGATTTTCTGCTGGACCGCGCTCGCCTCGAACCTGCTCATCGTCGCCGCCTTCCCGATCCTCACCGCCGTCCTCGCGATGCTCCTGCTCGATCGCTACCTCGGGTTTCATTTCTTCACGCCGGATCTTGGCGGCAACCAGATGATGTTCGTCAATTTAATCTGGGCCTGGGGGCATCCGGAGGTCTACATCTTGATTCTGCCGGCCTTTGGCATCTTCTCCGAAGTGATCTCGACGTTTTCCGGCAAGCCCGTCTTTGGTTACCGCTCCATGGTCGTCGCCACCATGGCGATTTGCATCCTTTCTTTCCTGGTGTGGCTGCATCACTTCTTTACGATGGGGGCGGGGGCCGACGTCAACGGATTCTTCGGCATCATGACGATGATTATCGCCGTGCCAACAGGCGTAAAAATCTTCAACTGGCTCTTCACAATGTGGACCGGGCGCGTGCGGTTCCAGGTGCCCATGCTTTGGTCAATCGCGTTTATGGTCACGTTCCTGATCGGCGGCATGACCGGCGTGCTTCTAGCAGTCCCGCCGGCCGACTTCGTGCTGCACAATTCGCTCTTTCTCGTCGCGCATTTCCACAATGTCATCATCGGCGGCGTCCTGTTCGGAGCATTCGCCGGCTACACTTTCTGGTTTCCAAAAGCGTTCGGGTTCCGGCTCGACGAACGTCTCGGCAAGGCCGCTTTCTGGTTCTGGCTGATCGGATTCTATGTCGCCTTCATGCCGCTATACACGCTGGGGCTCGAGGGCATGACGCGGCGCATGCAACATTATGATGTCGCCGAATGGCGCTCCTGGCTCGTCGTCGCGGCAGGCGGCGCGGCGCTGATCCTCGTCGGCATCGGCTGCCAGATTGCGCAGCTTGTAGTCTCGATCCGTAACCGCGACGCGCTGCGCGATTTCACCGGCGACCCGTGGGACGGCCGTACGCTCGAATGGATCACCGCATCGCCGCCGCCGGCCTTTAACTTCGCGGTCATGCCGAAAGTCACCGGAGAGGAAGCCTATTGGGGCATCAAGCAGAAGGCGATCGAAGAGCGCCGGCTGACCGACCTGCCCGATTACAAGCCCATCGAGTTGCCGCGCAATAGCCCGACAGGCTTCGTCACGGCCTTCTTCGCAGTGGTCACAGGATTCTCGCTGATCTGGCATATTTGGTGGCTGGTTGCCGTTGGGCTGCTCGGCTCTTTCGCGACATTTGTCGTCTTCGCATGGCGCGACCAACACGAGTATGGGCTGACCGCAGAAGAGCTCGCGAGGATCGATGGCGAACGACGCCGCGCGCGAGTCGCCCTTGTAGAGGGTCGCGAGCCCGGGATAACGCCCGTCGAGCATTATAACCGACCCGAGCGTGACCCGAAAAAACTCGGCGCGCCCGCCGAGCCGGACGGCGGCCACAAGGGGCCCGCGTCGAAACGCATCATCACGGCCTATGGCTTCTGGATCTTCCTCCTCTCCGACTTCATCCTGTTCTCGGGCTTCTACGCCGCATACGCCGTGCTTTCGCATGCGACAGCGGGCGGCCCAACGTCGCAGCAGCTCTTCGACCTGAGGATTGTCGCATTCGAAACCGCCTTTCTCCTGCTCTCAAGTTTCGCCTGCGGCATGGCCACGCTTGCGAGCAATGCGAGAAACATGCTCTGGACCCAAACCGCATATTTGGTCACCGGGCTTCTGGGCTTTGGATTCCTCGCGCTTGAGGTCAGCGAGTTCGCGAGAATGCTCGCGGAAGGCGCGGGTCCTGATCGCAGCGGGTTTCTCTCGGCGTTTTTCGCTCTGGTCGGTCTGCATGGGCTGCACGTGACGATTGGCCTCCTTTGGCTTGGGACGATGATGGCGCAGTTCTGGGCCAAGGGGTTCCGCGCCGACATTATGCGGCGGGGGCTCTGCTTCGGGCTATTCTGGCACGCGCTCGACATTATATGGGTCGGCATCTTCACCAACGTCTATCTTCTGGGGACGATCTCATGAGTGAACATGATCATGCGCAGGAGTGGGACGTCGACACGGCTCCGGGCGAGGAGGCCGGGCAACATAGCACCGCGGAAGGCGTGCGAAATTATCTGATCGGGCTTCTGCTCGCCGCCGGGCTCACAATAGGCTCGTTCTGGGTCGCGAGCGGCACGAGCCTTATCTATGCGCCGGGCGTTCAGATGGCGCTTGCGGCGCTGGCTATCGCGCAGATGGGCGTGCACCTCGCCTTCTTCCTGCATATCACCACTGGGCCGGACAACACCAACAATGCACTGGCGCTCGCCTTCGGCGTGCTGATCGTCGGAATAGTCATCGCCGGCTCGGCGTGGATCATGTATCACCTTAACGCCAATATGATGATCCCGAGCGACATGATGGACATGCACACGCAGCCGTGATGGCAATCTCCGTGTGGCCGCAGTCACGTCGAGGGGCGCTCGAAGCCCGCCCCCGCAAAATTAGCCCCGGGGCTCAATGCCGGCTTTGGGTCGATAGCGTTGAAGAACCCTGTTTGCTGAGGGCGGCGATGTGCGCCCGCGACGGTTTTCAACGAGGCGAAGGCGCGGTTCGACGTCGGATCCAGATCGCCGACTTTGGGCTACGCCATGACGGCGCTGAGCGTCGGCGACGATCAGGCTCGCGTCGACCGCGAAGGCTTCGCCGCCCACAAGTCCCTCCGCCATGCAGCGCGCGACCACGGGTTCGAAGAGACGGCGCAGCAGATCGCCCTCGCGGAAGCGCCCATGACGGTTTCTGACGTCTGCTTTCACTTGCGGTTCGCCGAAAACCGTCGTTCGGCTTACGGCCCGCTGCTTCCGTTTCGCGCCCATTTGGGCCGTCCAGCCGGCCATAGCCGCTACTCCGTGGCGGACATCCGGCTCGGAGGATAGGCGGCTAGGATGGGTGGGTAGAAGTCTGTTCCGTGTCAGGCACCCGTTATTAGAAGCGACGCGCCAGTCCCGTGACCGATTACACATTTTTCCAGTAGCTCTCACCTGCTCTCGGAGCGCGTGCAATGCCTCGGCCGATCGCGCCAGCTTTCGTGCGCCTGCGCCCACCGATGGCCACACTGCTGCGAACCGATTCCGAACCGATCAACCGGCATGCGACGACGCTCCATGACCTCGGCACGCACCTCCAAGTCCGAGCGCGATTTTAACGGGGCGGCGCTCGGGCAAAGAACTGACGATCCCAATGTGGCGCAGGGTGGAAGCGCTCGACAAGAAAGTCGATAAAGGCTCGGACTTTGGCGGGCGGGTGGCGGGCGCCGGGATAGAGTGCGAAAATTCCATCCACGAGCGCCGCCAGCTGATCGAATTCGATCGGAACCAGTGACCCCGCCGCGATTTCCCGGGCCACGAGAAAGACGGGCTGGCAAATGATCCCCTGGCCGCCAATGGCGGCGGCGACGAGCGCATCCGCATTGTTTGCTCGAAGGTTCCCATTGACCTGCACGCCTGTCTTGCGGTCATGGCCAAAGAGCCAGCGGCCGCCCGGTGCTCGCAGCAGCGTATATCCAAGGCAATTGTGGCTGGCGAGGTCGGCAATCGTCTTCGGTATGCCTCTTTGCCTGAGATAAGACGAAGCGGCGCATACCACGCTTCGGCAGGTCCCCAGTCGGCGGACGGTCAAACTCGAGTTTTGGATGTCGCCGATACGGACGGCAAGGTCCAAGCCTTCCTCGACAAGGTCCGCATAGTGGTCGCTCAGATTGAGATCGATGGTCAATGCCGGATGAGCGCGCCTGAACTGGGGAAGCAACGGCGCAATTTCGCGGACGCCAAACGAAACTGGCGCGTTAAGGCGTAATGTGCCCCGCACCTCGACCGCGCCGGCCGCGGCTTTCGAATCGGCTTCGGCCACATCGCCCAGAATCTGCTCGACGGCCTCAAGATAGCTGCGCCCGGCCTCGGTGAGGCTCAGGCGCCTGATCGTTCGATAAAACAACTTCACTCCAAGCCGGGCCTCCGGAGCGGTGACATGTTTGGTGGCCATCGTCTGCGAGATGTCGAGCTTGCGAGCCGCTGCGGAAAGACTGCCCAGGGTTGCGACCGAGGCAAACACTTCCATTCCGGTCAAGCGATCGAGCATCGGCGCCCACCTCACACCAGCGAGGTGAGATCATAACACCAAAATGGGAATTCATCCGCCGACGTAAAAGCCATTCGAGACCAAGGCAGATGAGCGACTTCGTCCAGGCGCCGAGTGCGGGCGCCCTGGCCGCCCCCCAAAAGGCCAATGAGCTTTTAATCCAGGAGTAATCCGTGCGTCGCGAAATCGTGGACGTATTGGCCGACGGCCGGATTGTGAGTCCGTCGGCTGAACGAAACAAGGGACCCATCGCCGAGATCCTCATGCGCGTATTGCCAGTGCAAGGCGACGTTCTGGAGGTCAGCAGTGGTAACGGGTCAGCATGTCCTGCATTTCGCGCAGGCAATGCCTTATATCCGCTGGCATCCCACGGAGCGGGATGCCGACTGCCTGAAATCGATCGCGAGCTGGTCAGCTCAAACGACCCCGCTGAACGTCGACGCGCCACACCATCTCGACGTACACGACGAGATCTGGCCGGTCGCTGAAGTCGCGGCTGTCGTCTGCATCAACATGATTTACATCGCCGTTCTGTCGGCAACCGAGGCATCGTTGCGCGGCGCAGGCGACGTCATTGCTCGCGGCGGAATACTGTTTCTCTACGGCCCCTTCCAGCGGCAAGGACGGCATATCTCGGCCGGCAACAAGACCTTCGACGAGTTGCTAAGGGCCCGGAACCCGGAATGGGGCGTCCGCAACCTAGAGGATGTCGCGCTTCTCGCGGCATCCGCGGGATTCGAGCTGCAAGAGACCCATGACATGCCCGCGATAACCTCGCTGTCATCTTTCGCAAGCGCTAAGGCGCGCCGCCGAGCTGAGATTACAGAATGAATTGTTCGCCAATCCCATCTGGCAGGCGCTGCAGACCCACCATCGGCGCGGCTCTGACGGGAGCGCGAGGACGCTGGATCTTGCGTCGGATTCTCTCCGTCTTGAGAGACAGAAAAAGCCTGCATCGCCGCGAAAGCCACTTCCACGAGGCGGCGGCGCCATCTTTTCGACGATGACGACCGCGGGGGTTCCCGCTCTGTCCCGTTGAGCATCGGCGCTCCTTTTAGAGCCTGACCTAAGCGGTCCGTGGCATTTTTACAACTCGCGGTTTCCGTTTTTTCGATCGGCGCTCGCCTGAAACGCCGCCGACGCCGCGAGCGCATCGGACGACTGAATCAGCGTTCGATATTGGTCAGGCGTAAGACGCCGCATTTACCCATAAAATCTATTCTTATTATAATAAGTCTTGTTTGAATATAGCATCGACTTTACATCTATCTACTCTAGTTCTAATGTGTTTACGTTGTATTGACTACCAATGTCGCTATATCTACGATCATTTTCAAGCAGAACACGTATTCCACCCGACAAAACTAAGCACGCGCTGATCACGCTTAGCGCGCTGCATTCCAATGTCGTGAGTTTCTGTTCATCGCCAAATGATGTGCTGTCGCAAGGCGCGGTATTCCATGCCTGATCTTCGGCGGCGTTGCTTCGTCTATCATGGCACATATTGAGGGTCGGCAAATGTCGCATTTAACTGATCGCACCCTTTTCATGAGGCGGCGTCTTGATCTGATGGCCGGCGGCTTCATGGCCGCCATTCTGGCGGCGCCAGCTTTCGCCCAATCCGCCTCGGACGCCGGCGCCAACCCGGCGTCGGCCATTCCGCCGGATCCGACCTTCACGACCGGGCTCTTCGCCAGCTCTCGCGCGACCCTGCTCGGCGACGCCGGCGGGCTGCGCACCTTGCTAGGCAATTTCGGCCTCACCCTGTCAGTCAACGAGGTCAGCGAAGTGCTCGGCAACGCGACTGGCGGCATCAAGCGGGGCGCCGACTATGACGGCCTCACCACCGCGACCTTACAGCTCGACACGCTGCGGGCGTTCGCCCTGCAGGGCGGCCTCTTCAACGCAAGCATGCTGCAGATCCACGGCGCCAACCTCAGCACCAACAATTTGTTGACCCTGCAGACGGCGAGCGGCATCGAAGCAAATCCCACCACACGCCTTTGGGAGCTTTGGTACCAGCAGAGCTTTCTGAACGGCGCCTTCGACATCAAGATCGGGCAGCAGAGCGTCGACCAAGAATTCATCACCAGCCAGAATTCCGCGCTGTTCGTCAACACGATGATGGGTTGGCCGCTCGTGCCCTCGGTCAATCTTTATGCGGGCGGACCGGCCTATCCCCTTTCTTCGCTTGGCGTCCGCATTCGCAGCGAGATCTATCCTCATTTCACAGCGCTGCTCGGCGTTTACGACGACAACCCGCCGGCAGGGCCGTTTGACGACAATTCGCAAACCCGCGGCTCGGAGGCGTTGGGAACGCGTTTCAGCCTCAAAACCGGCGCGCTGATCATGGGCGAACTGCAGTATGCCTACAACCTGCCGTCCCTCGGCGAGATCGCGCATGAAGATAACCAGGGCCTGCCGGGACTCTACAAGCTCGGCTTCTGGTACGACACGGGGCCCTTCTTCAATCAGCGCGTCGATACGACAGGGCTGTCGCTCGCCAATCCTTTGAGCAGCGGCGCGGCTCTCGAAGAACGCGGCAATTGGAGCATCTATGGCGTCTTCGATCAGGTCGTCTATCGCCCGGATCCAACAGAGCCGCGCGCCGTTTCGATCTTCGCCCGCCTGATGGGATCGCCGGAGGATCGAAACCTGATCCAATTCAGCGTCAACAGCGGCATCACGCTGAAGGCGCCGTTTGAAGGCCGCGATAACGACACGGTCGGTCTCGGCTTCGGTTATGGGCGGCTTTCGGGAGAGGTCACGGCCCTCGATGGCGATGCCGTCAATTTTGGGGGCCCCGCCTGGTACACGCCGATCCGCACCGAGGAAACCTTCATCGAAGCGACCTACCAATATCAGATCGCGCCATGGTGGAATGTCCAGCCGGACTTTCAATACGTGTTCCGTCCGGGCGGCGGCATTCCCAATCCGAGCAATCCGACGCAGCGGGTTGGCGACGAGGCGGTATTCGGCGTCCGCACCACCATCACCTTCTAATCGCGCATCGGCGCATCACCGGGACGGAAAAAATGTTTGAACTTCGAAGCGTTGGGCGCCGCAATCGAAGCGCCTTCCTCGCGGCTTGCGCCGTCACAGCCCTACTCACGGCGCCAGTCATGGCGCAGGGGCCGACTTTCCTTGAGGGCCTCCATGACGAGATCGCCGTCGCCTCGACGATCCCCGCCAACGGCGACGTCAATCCCTACGCTGTCGTCGTCGCGCCGGTTTCGATAGGGCGCATCCAGCAGGGCGACGTTCTTGTCGGCAACTTCAACGACACCCACAATCTGCAGGGACTTGGCACGACGATCGTGCAGTATCGTCCGGGGACATTTAGCAGGATCGCGCTATTCGCGTCGGCGCCGCGGCATTTTGCCGAATGCCCCGGCGGGGTCGGATTGACCACGTCGATGACGATGCTGCGCTCCGGCTATGTCATCGTCGGCAGCATGCCAAGCAACGATGGGACGACCACATCGAAAGGGCCTGGTTGCCTGATCGTGTTCGACGCCAACGGGGCATTCGTCCGCACCATCGTCAGTAAGAACATCAACGGACCGTGGAGCAATATGGCGGTTGTCGATCGCGGATCGAGCGCAACCTTGTTCGTCACCAACATTGGCGTCGATCTCCAGTCCCCGGGCCAGGATCCCGTAAAAAAAGCCAATGTCCTGCGCATCGAGCTAGCGCTGCCGCCAAATCGCGCCCCGATCGTTCGCAGTGAGCAGATCGTGGCCGATGGTTTCGCCTCGCAGCCCGACAAGGACGTTTTCGCCATTGGTCCAACTGGCCTGGCCCTCGGAAAAAATGGGACGCTCTACGTGTCCGACGCCATCGGAAACAGCGTTCACGCCATTCCCGACGCGCTGACGCGCAAGACGAGCGCGGGCACAGGCGCTGAAATCGCCAAGGATGGATTTTTCAAGCGTCCGCTGGCGATGGCGATCGCGCCAAACGGCAATCTCCTCGTCCTCAACGGACAAAACGGTCTGGTCGTCGAGGTTGAGCCGGCATCCGGCCACCAGCTCGTCGCGCGTTGGATCGACGTCAACAGGGCGCAGGTCCCGCCCGGAAACGGCAACCTTTTTGGCTTGGCGATGACGCTGGACGGCGCCGGCTTCTACTACGTGGAAGACGATACCAACCAGCTGGTCCTCGCGCGATAGCCGGCGAAGAACAGGCGTCCCATGACCGACCTCCCCTGTTTTGAGCGGCCGCGGAAGAGCTTTGCGGCCCGGCGCTTCGGCGCCGCCATGATCGCTGCCGCCGGCGTGATTTGCACCGCGCCGGCTTCATCCCTGGCAGAAGAGGCCTGCAAGCTCACGCAGGCCGAAAGCGCAGCGCTGCTTCCAAGGACGGCGCCGCCGCGCAATCTCAAGCCTCTCGCCGAGCCGGGCAAAGCGCTTCCCGACGACTGCGGCTTCTACAAATGGGCGTGGGAAGCCTTTCTATATGCGACGCAGCCGGCGGACGGCAAAACCGCCCTCCTGTCGCTGGCGACCTTTGAAGACGTTTTCAAGGTCAAGGAATCGCGACTTTTCGCCGATCAGCAGCCAGGCCTTCTGAGCCTCGCGCCCCAGCGCGCAAAAGCCGGCGGCGCGGCGGGGACGGCGCTATTTAAAATGCGCGACATGCTTCAGGCCGGATCGCGAGACGTTCTCGTCGATCAGCAAGGCAATGCGGTGTGGTACGCGATTCACCTCAACAAGACATTTCAGAGCTTCGTCCAGGATTACGGTCTTCTCGATGTCGAGAAGCTGCGAAACCTGCCGAAGGATCTCGAGTTCCGGACGGGAAGCCTCGAGCTGAAATCAGCCTGGAAGATCATCGAGGGCCCGCCGCCGAAGAACTACATCACGACGAGAGCGGTCATCCCGGTCTTCAAGACGGACCAATCGGGCGACATCGTCAGGGACGGCGGCAAGACCCGCGTCGTCACCGTCGCACTGCTCGGCCTTCACGTGGTCGGCACGATCGAAGGTCACCCGGAATTTATTTGGGCGACGTTTGAGCACGTGCTTCATGAGGGGACGGGGCCGTGGCAGCGCGATCTCGCCCCCACGGCCAAGGCGAATCCGAGCGGGTCGGCGCCGCCTATCGTCGAGAGCGGGCCCGAAAATTATACGCTCTATCCAAAGGTCAACGCGAAGGATGGGGCTACGCCGGCGCGCGACGCCAATGACGGAGAAAGTCTTTACAGCCTGAAACTCGATGAGAAAACCCAGACCTTCTCGCCGCACTCCAATGTCTATCGCGTATTTCCGGGCTCGAAGTCCGACGACCCCGAAGAGGACGATGCAGTGACCAGCCTTAATGCCGATATGCAGGCGCACTTCCAGTCGCTCGGCGGCTACGATGTCCGAAGCAATTATCAACTCGTTGGAGGCATCTGGCTTAATACGCCTCAAGACGATTTCAAGGCGGGCGTCGATTTCCAGGCGGAGGCGGCAAAACCCAGAAAGCAGCCGCTTTTCGGCGGCGAGGACCGCCTTTCGAACATGTCGATGGAATCGTTTACGCAGCCCAGCAACAGTTCTCCGAATTGCTTCAGTTGCCATAACACCGAAGGCGTATCCGGCCTCGGCGCGAGCCGGCTGAACATGAGCCATGCGCTCTCGAAATTCTTCTCCATCGTCACCCAGAAGCCATAGGTTGACGGTAATGCCAGAAACGGAGCACGGCGCAGATCGAATGACGCCCTCGCATCGCGACGACATTCGCCGAACGTTCTGGAGACCGGAAATCGTGACGGGTTTTGTGGAGAGCTGAGCATGACCGCTTCAATTTCGCGCGATGGCGGGAGTGCCCGCTACACCAATATGGCGATCGCGCTGCATTGGATCATCGCGGTTCTGATCCTCGCCAATATCGGATTTGGCTATGCTGCGAACCTCGTCCCCGACGGTTTTGTCCGCACACTTGTCGACACGCACAAATCAATCGGCATAACGGTGCTTGGGCTCGCCATATTGCGGATCCTCTGGCGATTTTCGCATAAGCCGCCGGATTTGCCGCAATGCTATTCGCCATTCGAGCGTTTCGCGGCCCTTGCCGCGCATGGCGCTCTCTATGTGCTTATTTTCGCTCTGCCGATTTCGGGATGGATGCACGATTCGGCATGGAAGGACGCGGCGTCTCATCCGATGTCGCTCTACGGCCTCGTCCCTTGGCCGCGCATTGGCTGGATCGAACAGGTTGAACCGGTCGAAAAAGAGCGGCTGCACAGCCTGTTTTTTGCTGTGCACGTCTGGTTCGCCTATGCGCTCTACCTGCTTCTCGCCCTGCATATTGTGCGGGCGCTGAAACACCAATTTTTCGATCGCCATGCGGAGTTGCAGCGCATGCTGCCCGGCCGCCCCGGGAGCGCATGAGCCGATGACGACATGCGAAGGCGGCGCCGAGGCCGACATAAGCGAAGATGGCTTCGAGAAAAGAGCGCGCCGAGCGCTCGCCGATCTCGACCGGGCGCTCGCCGCCGCGTCGCCGCGGTTGGCGCCGTCGCCGACGCCATGGCGCAGCATCGCCGTCCACGGCATCGCCGCCGCGCTGTGGATCGCGCTGCTCGCGCGCGCATTCGGAACGAACGACGTCTTCGCCTGGTCGGCCGGCATCGTCTACATTCTCTACGATACGGCGCTGATCGCCTTTGTGTTCGTCCAGACCCTGGCGCTCGTTCGCGAACCCGGAGTCGAAGCGCCGGCTGCCGCGGCGCAATTGACTCTCGGCGTCATCGTCGCCGCCTACAACGAGGCGAGCGGACTGCCCGGCGCGCTGCGCGCACTGCTGAGCCAGGACCAGCCGGCGGATGTCATCATCATCGCCGATGACGGCTCCACGGATGGAACGGCGGCGATCCTTGCGCGCGATTTCGGATTGCAGGCGCCGGCGCGCGGCGGATTGAGCGCGCCAAGCGTCCGTTATCCGGCGCTAAGATGGCTGAGGCTTTCGCACGGCGGCAAGGCGCGCGCGCTAAACGCCGCCATCGCCGCCATCGAAACCGATCTCGTCATAACCGTCGATGGCGATACGCTGCTCGCCCCCGCGGCGACCGGCGCGATGCGCCGGGCCTTTTCAGCTGATTGCTCGCTTGTCGCCGCCACGGGCGTGTTGACGCCGGTTTGCGGCCCCTCCCTGTGCGGCCGCTTGTTCCAGTGGTTCCAGACCTACGAATACATCCGCAATTTTCTTGCGCGCTACGCCTGGGCGCGGCTCGACTGTCTGCTGCTGATTTCAGGCGCCTTCGCTGGATTTCGCCGCGCTCCTGTGCTGACCGTCGGCGGGTTCGACCCTGTCTGCATGGTGGAGGACTATGAACTGATCCATCGTCTGCGCCGCTACGGCGCATTGCATGGGCTCGGATGGACGACCGGCGTCGTTGGCGGCGCGCGCGCCATCACGGAAGCGCCGGGCGCCGTGCAAGCCTTCCTCAGTCAGCGCCGGCGCTGGTTCGGCGGATTTCTTGAAACCCAATATTGGTATCGCGACATGGTCGGCGATCCGCGCTTCGGCCGGCTGGGGCTCCTGATGCTTCCGGTCAAGGCGCTCGACGCCTTGCAGCCGATCTACGGCCTGACCGCTTTCGCGCTTTTGCTGTTCTACCTCGCGACGGGACGCTATTGGATGCTCGCGCCGGTCGGCGGCGTCATACTGGCCAAAATCGCCGTCGATTATTCGTTTCATATCTGGTCGATTCATCTCCACCGCCGTTGGGTCGATCCCGACGCGGCAGCCCGGCCAAGCCGCGCCCTTCTCGCATCGCTCGCCGAACCCTTCAGCTTTCAGGTGCTGCGCCATATGGGCGCGTTGCTTGGCTGGATCGCCTTCGTTAGCGGCGAAAAGCGCTGGGGCCTGCGCGGCCGGCATCGAGTCAATGCTGCGCCCGAAGCAGCCGACGAGCGACTTTAGGCTCCCGCCGCAAAATGCGCATCGGATGGCGTCAAGCTGCGCGAGCGTTGGCGCGGAGCGTTCCGCTGATCAAAGTCCAGACTCGGCGGCCGTGACTTCGATGAAATTTTTTTGCACCACCCAGACCGAGGCATAAAGCACGAGGCCGGTCACGGCGAGGGCGATGCCGAAGCCGAGGATCAATCTCAGAAAATCCGGCCAGCGCGGCTGAGCCGGCAGGGTGGCGTGCGATGACCACGAGTTGGTCTTGTACATGTTTCGCTCCTATCGAAAAGGTCGAGGCATAATCGCGCGCGGCGCCGCGCGAAGTCTTAAGGCCACCATTAAGATGTTCTTAGGTTTTCGCCGCCGATCGGCTTTCCTCCATGGAGGCGATCGGAATGGAAAGCGGGGACGCCTGGCCTAACCGAGAGGGATCCGATTTTTGGCAATTTTCCACGTTTGGATGGACAAGGCGCAAAAAAAGCCAGGCGCAATTGCCTGGCCTTCAAGTCACGTTTGGGAGTCATCAGCCTTGATCGCGAGCTGACGCAGAATGAATGGCTTGAAGAGCGGCGGAAGTCCTTAAGGACAGCTTACGCTAACTTTAGGTTTGCCGCCCCTCGGCCGCGCGTTCGACAAACAGAATTTCATGGCCTTGAATCGCATTCTTCAAGGCCATGCCGATTGCCCCAACGCGCTTACAGTGTCTTCAAATATTCGAGCAGAGCTTTCTTGTCTTCGGCGGGCAATTGCACGCCATATTCGTGGCCGCAGCGGCTGACGCCCGAATTGCGGTCGCTGCAATCGGTCGTCTTCAGCATCGAGCTGGCCGCCGGTTGATCGACCGCGAGCCCCACGGTTTCGATGTCATAGGCCGGTCCGATGCGGAAGGCGGGCGCGCGCTCGGAGGCGGGCTTCAACAATTCGGCCAGCGTCGGCACCGATCCGTTGTGCAGATAAGGCGCCGCCGCCCAGACGCCCTGGAGGACCCTCGCCTCATAGGCCGGCTTGGCGCCCGCCGCGGCGCTGAGATCGGCGATGTCCTGCATCGAGCGGTACACTCCGACAAGCCCTTCCAGCGACGGCGGAACGTGAAATTTCACCAGCAGCTCGAGCTGCGACGCCGGATCGACGATGGCGGAAACTTCGAGGTTTTGCAGGATGGACCCCAGCGTGGCCGCGGCCAATATGTTGACGATATAGTCCGTCTCTTGCAGCGGCTTGACCACGATCGGAATCCGCGCGCCCTCAAGAGCGCCCGAATGCGCTTTCCGGCCGAGCGCCGCATATTCCCGCGAATTGGTGCCGACATCGAGAGTTTGAGTGGCCCACGTCTGCTGGTCTGGAAACTGCACGCGCCCCGGTTTGGCGCCATGGCAATCCGCGCAGCCGCCCTCCGCCGCCGGACGCTCGAAGATAGCCTGGCCCTTTTCGGCGAGCCCTGCGTCGACCGGCCACGGCCAGCGCGGCGGACCGATTTCTTTCATTAGCCCTTCGAGCTTTTTCAATCCGTTGAAATTGATCGAGCTATTGTTGAGATAGTTGAACCCAAGGAGGCGCAACATGCTCCTGTCGGGCTCGAAGACGCCGAACATGCCCATGACCTCGCCGACGTTCCGTGGCATCGCCAGCGTGTCGGTGCCATTATCCTCAAAGCCTGGCCATTGCGTTTTGTCCTGCAGCGCCGCGTTCCACAGGAACGGGTAGCGCACCGGCGCGTCCGCCCGCTCGATATTATCGGGAATAAGATGGCTCGGCGGCGGCCCGAGGTCGAGGCCGGCGAGCCGGTTGAAGATCATCGATACGGCGTCCAGCCTGCCGTATCCCCAGGGCGGGTTCGGCAGTGCGCGCGCCATGATCGTATGATAGCGCAGTTGCCAGGCGCTCAGACTGTCGCGCAACTGCGCGGCGCCGGCCGGCTGCGGCGCAGGTCCCAGCACCGCGCCGGCGAATTCGTTGAACGCGGCGGGGTCGCTCAACACCCCTGCGACCGCCGCATCGAGGTCGGCGAGGAAGCTCTGAAAGTCGGCGATCGCCGGACCGCCATCGATCCGGTAAGCCTTGCCTGCGACCGAAATCTGGCGCGTGTGACATGCCGCGCAGCTCATGCCGACGAACTGATCGCCCTGCCAGCTGGAGGCCGTAAATCCTACCGGCAGGCCGTCGCCGTTGGCTGGGTTAGGCAGATAGCCGTAGCGGCTAAGCCCATCGGCCAGAAACGCCTGCCCGTCCGCCTGCTTCAGGGCCTTGAGCCAGGCCAGCGGCATGATCCGCGAACCCTGATCCTGGCTATAGAACTCGGCGCGCGCCTCGGCGCTCCAGGCCGGCCCCTGATCAGCCCAGATCAGGGTTTGTTCGTCGGCTCGGGCGGCGATCGAAGGGCCGGCGGCGCAAAACGCGGCCGCGGACGCGGCGGCGCGCAGAAAAAATAAAACGCGCATTGCAATGTCCTTTCATTCAAGCAATTTACGAGAGCGTAAAGCCAAAATGGCGACGCGCGTCAAAGCCGGGGGCGAAGACCGCATCGTTTAACCAGCTTGCCGGCGCAGGCAAGTGCTGCTCTAATCGCATGATGATATTCCGCTCCGGCGGGCGTTCCCACGCTAATTTTTGTCTTTTCAAACCGAATTAATCAATGGACGCCGATGCACGACGATTATGTCCGTTATGACCCCTCCGTGGAGGTCAAGCAACCCGACGAAGACGCGCTCGCCGACAAAATCCTCGCCTCCATCGCGCGCATCAACACTGAAATCTTTGACTTGCGCCGTCACGCCCTGCGTCAGGCGCACGCCAAGAGTCATGGCGTTCTGAAGGGCGAACTCACCGTCTACCCGGATTTGCCGCCGCATTTGCGGCAGGGCCTTTTTGCAACGCCGAAGACCTACCCGATCATCGTCCGCTTCTCAACCGCTCCCGGCGACATCCATAGCGATTGCGTCCGCTCCAATTGCGGCATGGCCATCAAGACGCTCGGCGTCGACGGGCCCAAGGCCGATCCCGCCGACGCGACCAAGAACCACGACATTCTCCTCGTCAACAGCCCGATCTATTTCGGCGACGTTGCTGCGTATTGGGCAGCCCAGCAGATTATCGAAAAACAGACCGGCAGCCCGGAACAAATTCTGGCGGCGGTGGAGTTCGTCGCGCGCGGCGCGAAGGCTTTTCTCGGCGCCGTCGGCGCCACGCCGCCCGTCCTGCTAACGGCCCTCGCCGCGTCCGGCGATCATATCCTCGGCGAAACCTTTCACTCGATGGCGGCAATGCGTTTTGGCGATTACATCGCCAAACTAAGCGCCGCCCCGCTTTCGCAATCGGTGCGCGATCTGACCGGAATTCCCGCGCATAATTCGAACAGCGTGCTGCGCGATCTCGTCGTGCAATTCTTCAGGAGCCAGACCGCCGAATATGAGATCCACGCCCAGCTCTGCGCCGACCTCGAACGAATGCCTGTCGAGGACGCTTCGGTCAAATGGCCGGATGAGCTCTCGCCGCAACAGCCGGTTGGAAAGATCACCCTGCCGCCGCAGGAAGCATATAGTCCGGCGCGGCGGGTCTACGCCGACGACGCGCTCTCCTTCACGGCGTGGCGCTGTCTTGAGGCGCATCGTCCACTGGGGTCGATCATGCGGCTCCGCCTCAAGGTTTATGAAGAGTTGAGCCGATTTCGCCATGCGATGAATGCAAGCCCGCGAGCGGAGCCGCGCGATATTTCCGAGTTGCCGGATTGACCTGATCGTAGCGCCGCGCCTCGGCGGCGTAGTTTTGGAGGAACGACGCGCGCAGCGGATCGTCCTCGGCGAAGTTACCGGCAAGGGAGGCGACAACGTCGTCGCAGCGCGCCCGCGAGGCCGCGGCCTCGCGCATCTCGCCGGTGGCCTCATGGAGCTGCGCCGCGCTCGCATAGACGCGCCAGGCCGCGAGCGGGACCTCCGCCGCCTCGATAATCGCGACCGCGTTGGCGAGATGCGCGCCGGCGTCGTCAAGACGCGCCTCCAGCCGCGCGATGTCGCCCAGCTGGCGCTGCGCGAGGGCGAGATAGGTCCGTTCCTTCGGCTCCGCCGCGCATGCGCTGAGCTGAAGCGCCTGCGCCCGCGCACGCTCCAGATCTCCCTGTTCCAGCCAGAATTCGCCGAGATTGTAGTAATATTGAGGATACATCGACGAATCGATGCTGACGCCCTCGACCTCGATCTTATGTTTGATCTGCTCGAATTGCGCCCGCGCGGCGTCGTAATCGCGCAGGCCAAGATGCGCCTTGGCCAGCAGATTGTGACCAAGAAAAAAAGTGAACGGATTTGCTTCGACGGCGCGATCCAGCGCCGTCTCGCCGCGCCGCTTCGCGGCCGCGAAGTCCAGAGCCTCGGTTTCGAGAAAGGCGAGCGACAACTGACACAGGACCATAGCCTGACGATTGGCGTTTTTCTCGGTCATGGCCAGAGCCGCTGTTACGCTTTGCTGCAAAAGGCGCCATTCGCCGCGATGCAAATAAGCAAACGCCTCAAGCAGGTTGAACAGGACGAAGTAGTATACGTCGCCGATGGCGCGCGCCATTTCCTGTCCAAGCCGGGCTGAGTTGCAGCAGCCGCGATAATTCGACGTCAAATAGTGCAGGACGCACTCGATCGAGCAGCGCCGCAAGACGATTTTCGGGTCCTCCGCGGCGGCCAATGTGCGCAGGGCCTGGCGGCAGAGTTCGGCGTCCTCGCTGTTCCACCCATTCAGAAGCAAGTTGAGGTTCGCGTTATTGCCTTGCGCCAGAGCCTTTATGACGTCGTCGTCGAGCCTCTCGCACTCGACCAGAGCCTTCCGCGCGAGTTCAAGGCACTGGCGGCGGTCGACATAGAGGCCAAACCGGCTAAGATCGAGCAATCCGGTGACCTCGACGAGCGGCTTGTTAGCCTCGTCGGCGCGGGCGATCATGGCGGTGATGTCGGCGAACGAGCCGGAGAAATCGCCGGCGGCGCGCAGAACCCAGCCGCGTTGCCGTAGCAGGTCAAGGCGCGTCGTTATTTTAGCGTCGCCATCGGCGATCCTATCGACGAGGCCAAGAGCCCGGCTGAGATAAACCGCGGCTTCGTGATTGCCGAAACGCTTCGTCGAGTTCTCCGCCGCCTCGGCGAGATAGCGCACCGCCCTTTCAAAATCGCGACCCTCCTCGAAATGCAGCGCAAGCACGGGCGCGATCTCCGCGGTCCGCGCGCCATATCCGGCCTCAAGCGTATCGCCGAGCTGCCGATGCAACTGCGCGCGTCGTCCAGGCGGGAGCCGCTCGTACAGAACTTCCTGATAAAAGGCATGAAGGAACGAATAACGCCCTGACACCGTCCCGTCGGGCCACTCCGCGATGCCGTCGGCGCTGAGGACCTGGCCCTGGCGTGCGAGATCCGCGCAGGCCTGCTCGACCTCGCCGGCGTCGCGTTTCATTCCGCCGGCGACGGCGGCGGCGCAGAACTCGACGCCAATCGCGCTCGCCGCCTCGAGCAGACGCTGCTCGTCGGGAAGCAACCGATCAATCCGACGCGCGATCATTTCGTGGAGATCGCGCGGCATGCCTTCCTGGGACACGGTCTTTCCAGGCGGCAGACTCCAGCAGCCGTCGAGCGCGACAATTTCCGCCCGGTCGACAAAAAAATCAGCAAGGGAGACGACGAAGAGCGGCAGGCCTCCAGTCCGCCGCATGACGATGGGCGTCAGCGAGCGCGCCAGTTCGGCCGCGTCGAAGCGCAGCCTCAGATATTGCTCGACCTCGATCGGGCTGAGCGTGTCCAGGGCGAGTTCCGCGCAGCGCCCATGGATCTGTAGTTCATGATGTACGGCGCGCAGCGGATGGCTCGCGGCCTTGACGTCGCCCGGGCGGTAGGTGGCGACGATGAGCACGGCGGCCGGCTGATCGCGCAGCGCGAACCGGGACAACACATCGAGCGTGGCGTAATCGCTCCAGTGCAGATCCTCCAGGATCAAGATCCATGGGCGCTCCCGGCTCAGAGCTTCGAGCAGTTCGCAGAACTCGCGCAGCATGCGCTCGCGCGAGGCGCCGAAAACCTCGCTCTGCAACGCGGCGCTGTCTCGCGCGTCGATCGGACCCGGCAACTGGGCCAGCCAGGCCGGGGCATGGTTGCGAAGCATCGTCAGCAACAAAGGCCCATTCGGACCGGCGCATCCCGCGGCCAAAGCGTCGTTGAGCGGCAAAAAGGCCTCGTCGGTGCCGAAATGCTGCACGCAGCAGCCGGTCAATACGCCGACGCGACGGTCGCCTATCCGCTCGACCAGCATTTCAGTCAATGTGGTTTTTCCGATGCCGCTCTCGCCGGTAAGGAACGCGATCTGGCGCTCGCCGCCGACCGCCAGCTCAAACCAATGATCCATCACGCGCAGCGCCCTCTCGCGTCCGGCCCACCGGCGCGGACGCTGGGTCGCGCGGTTCGCCGGCAATGACGCGATCGCGTCCCGCCGCCGGTCCGACTCCGCTTCGGCGTCGAGCGTCACCGGCGCGATGAACCGGTAGCCCCGTCGCGTCACGGTCTCGATGAAACGCGGCGACTTGGGATCGTCGCCGAGCGCCAATCGCAGAGCATTGATGGACACGCTCAGGCTAGATTCAGTAACGTGCAGATTGCGCCAGACCGCGTCAAGCAGTTCGTCTTTGGTCACGAGGGACCCAGCGCGCTCGACAAGATGGCAAAGCACCCCAAACGGCTTGGGCGGAAGGGCGATGCGATCCCCACCGCGCGTCAGAAGCGCGTTGGCCGGGTCGAGGAGAAACCCTTCGAAAGCAAGTTTGCGCAGCTTTTCGGCCATAGGTTTCTTTCGGTATCCGCCGCATCAGCCGCCAAGCGAAAAACTAAGGTCTCCAGAGCGCGTCTTCAGGATCCGAGGCGGTTCGCGGCCCATGTTCGGATCGTCGAGACCCGATTGCAATGGAAAAGCGGCCCGGCCCAGAGCGTCGGCATTGGCGGCGCGGCGCGAGAAGAGCGCAGATGCGCCGGCATTCGCGCCTTGTCCGCGCCTGGCGCCAACACACACGGCGTGCGCTCCTTCGGGACCATCCCAACCATCGGCCGGACAGTCAAGCAGCGTCCCTGACGCCCTTAAGTCGTCGACGCCCGTTTTGGATCAGCGAAAGCGGGCGAATTCACTCCACGGCCCCAGGCGCGATGCGAACCGCTGATTGTTCTATTGACCGCCCGACGCAAAGCGCGAACCATGCGCGCCGCCATGCAGGGCGCAGGGAATCAGTGATGCGGGCGCGTCTCGCCGGTACGGCGTGTTTTTTCGCGACTTTCGCCGCCGCCGGCGCCAGTGAGTATTGCGCCGACACGCATGTTCTAAAACTCGTGAAGGAGATCGCCTGGCACGTCCATGCCGACAATAATGACCCTAAGGGCGACGCAGCCTGCGCTGTCTCAACGGCACAGATTGCCAATTCTGTCCAATTAGCGGCAAATCGATCCGACGCGCCGAAGTTTCTTACAAACGATGAAGAAATAGAGCGAGGACGCCTGAACCCGCAAAGTATACTATACCTTCCATCGTTAGAGCTGAACCTTGATATATTTGAGGTGAATGGGCGTTGCGTCGCTGACTTTGAAGCGACAGTCGAGGTGTTTCTTGAAAATACCAAAATAGTCCAGACGGATGTGCTGGTCTGGTGGCCCCGATATGCGGTCTGGAAGAAAAATGGCTTTATCCAGTGCGCGCCAAGCGACTTTGGCCGCTGCGTCAATGACGCGGTCGACGACACGTTGAAGAGTTTTATCGAGGATTGGACGGCGTCTCAGAAGCAATAGGCTCGCTGCGCGGGAAACTTCGCCGCACTGACCCGCAAGTGCGGCCAAAACTTTTTCGGCCGCTTACTCGTAATCCAGCGGTGGGTCGGCCTGATCGCCCGGCCCGCAACGCAGCGCGGTCTTCCGCGCGGGGACCGGAACCGTTTCGCCACCCCCTTGAGACAGACCCCCGATCTGTCCTAAGGCCCAACGATCGCGCTTCGGTAGCTTTTCGGAGCTGCCCCCCGCCGCCTTCAAACGGCGCGCGGGGGTCCCTGCGCCGCCTTGCGTCTCATGCGGGCGCGGCCGCAGCGCGCCGGGACGCCGGCCGCAACAAGGCGAGACATTCGACCGTCGCCGCCATGTCGAGGGCGGTAAAACCGTCCAGCGTCTCGAGCGCGACGTTCGCGCCCGCCAGAAGCAGCCGCTCGAGGACGGCGGCCTTGCCCGTCGAAGAGGCGTACATCAGCGCGGTCGCGCCATTGTCGTTCTGATTGTCAATATCGACGCCAGCCCCGATCAGCGCGTCCATCGCATCGGGCGCCGCGGCGAGGCAGGCGAGCCATAGCGCGTTATTGCCGTCGGCGTTGCGCGCGTCGAGCCGCGCGCCGGCGCCGAGGAGCGCGCGCACGATGTCGCTTTGTCCCATGTGGCTCGCCTGCATCAGCGGCGTCGAGGCGTTGCCGATTACGGCGTTGACGTCGTCGGACGCAAAGCCGTTCTCGACGAGCCATTGCCGCAGGCCGTCGTCGAGAACGCCGCCGCTCTTCCGGGCGACCTTTCTGTTCCAGGCCTCAAAGCCGCCGTCGAGGCTGTAGACGCGAGTAAAACCGAAATCGGAAAAGATCTGCGCATATTCCTGACTGGCGTGGCCATGATAGCAATAGATCAGGATCGGCGCGTTTTTCGGCGCGCCCTCGATCGCGGCGGAAAGATTGGCGACGGAGACATTGCGCGCGTCGGCGATGCGCCCGCGTTGGAACACGTCGGCGGCGCGGACGTCAAACACCATCGCGCCGTCGGCCGCAAGCAGAGCCTGCGCCTCCTCGACTCCGATCCGCTGGAAGGGCATACGCTGTTTCATCGTGGACCTCTCCTCCAGGGGGCGCTAGCGGCGCCCGCTACGGCCGCCAAAACCCAAGCGCTACTCGTCCATGCTGGGCAGAAGGATCACCTCGGCCGGCGCGCCGGGCCCGCCGGCCGCGATGAAGTCGAGCGCGCGCACGAGCGACAGGCCGCCGCCGCTGTCGATCAAAACGACGGCGTCGCCCGGCAACTTGGCGAGCTGTTCAAGCAGTTGAGCGACGGTCATTGCGTTAAATCCCGGACGGCGCGGCGCGGCCGGCGCCGGCGTTCAAATTGGCGCGCCGGCGGCGTCGAAGCGCAGGACGGCGACGTCCTCGTCGACCATGGCGATCTCGGCGCGCCGCAGGACTCCGTTGTCGTCATATTGATAGCGGTGGGAGAGTTCGATCTCGCCATAGACCAGCTTGTCGAAGCCGATCAGCGCGCCGGCCTCGTCGAAATAGGCGCGGATGAATGTGTTGCGGTTCGCCAGCGCGTCGGCGGCGATCGGATTGACGAGGTTCAATGGCAACTTCACCCCGCTGTAGGAGATGAAGAACCGGCAGTTTTCTTGCGTTTGCGCCGCCATCGCAACTCCCTGGAGGTTTGTCGCAGCGCGACGGCGCAATGTAGCGCGGCGCGGGCCGCTCTACAAACATTCCTTGGAGCCGCAGCAACGCCACAGGGGCTTCGCTCGCCATCATCAGAGCGCCGAAAGCGTCCGAGGCCCTTTGAGGGCTGGATAATTCTCGCGGAGTTTGCGTTCAAGCATTTTACACAAAGAGGCGTCTTTCGACGCGCCGGCGCCGACGAAATCCGTGCCCTGGTCCCAGATTTCGAAGAAGCAATGCAGCGAGTCTTCGTAGGCCGCCGTCGGCAGCTTCGTCAGATCGTTCAGTTGCGCGATCCCGTCGGCCGTGACTTCGAGACGCCAGCTCCTGTCGTCCTGAACGGAGGCCAACAAGGCGCTGATCTCCGCCGCCGACCACGGGCCGTTCAGATCGATTGTCATATTCATCCCTGTCATGAACCGGACAGACCGGACGAGATCGCCGCGCGGGGCGCCCGGCGCGGCCATTGATCCTGCGAGTAGCACGAAGCATGCCGCCAACTGCGCGGCGCGGCGACTTGGAAGGGTCGGCTGCGCAATTCCTGCGGTTGCGCGTTTCTTGCACATCCGCCTGCGGGCGTTCGGACCAAAACGATCAATCCCGGCGAAAAGCAGCGGAGCCAACCCAATGTCGCAGATGATCATCGTCGAAGAGTTCAATCAGGACGACATGTCGCGCAGGACGGGCTGCTTCCTCTACACCAACACGCGGCTCTGGCTCGAGGACGATCTGGCGCATCGCGCCGATGGCCCGGCCGTCATCTCCCCCGATGGCGTCGAGCGCTGGTATATCCGCGGCAAGGAGATCACCTCCAGCGTGCGGGTCTTCCTGTCGCGCAACAACTGGCGCATGGAGCAGGGCCTCGATACGGCGGAAAAGAAAGCCCTGTTCAAGGCCCATTTCCTGACATGACGCGGGAAGGCCGGTTTACTACGGCGCAGGCGCTCTTGCGTGTCGACCAGACCGGCTGGGTTAAGGCGCTTAGCGGTCGACGGGCAGCGGCTTTCCGAGTTTCTGGGCCGCGATCCATTTTTGAATTTCCGCGACGTGTCCCGTTTCCTCTTCGACGAACTCCTTCGCCAGAACCCTGACTTCCGGATCGGCGGTCGTTTCGAAGATCTTGCGGTAATAATCGAGGCTCGCCTGCTCCGCGTCGCGCGCGATCTCCAGCGCCTGCGCACGGCCGATGAACGGATCGGCAGCCCAGATCGCAGCCAATTCGGGGCTCTCGAAGTCCGGCCAGTCGAACTCATTCGGCTTCAAATGCGGGATATCGCGATATCCAGACCTTGCTTTGGCGTCGGCAAGATGCATCCGCGAATAGTCTGACAAACGCCGGAACAGCTTGCCGACGTCGCTGTTGCCGCAGGTTTGCATCACGTCGGCCAGTTCGCCAAAGCGGAGCGCGGCTTCTTCCTCGAGCTTTACGGCGTAGGCGAGAAACTCTTCGACTGATTGCATGTCGCAGCCTTTGTTGCACAGTTAGCCGCGCCGACGCGGTGCAGCCGCCGACCCCCGCTCATGGCGCTTTGCATGTCGTGAAGCCTGCCGCGAACGACGCAACGGCTGACTCCAGAACTCAACTCCAGGAGTCAGGCGCCGCCCGGTTCGCCGGTATAATGAATGATGACTTCCTCTTCGCGGGCGATGAACTGGCAGGCGAGACGATAGGGCGGCGCGACGTCGTTCACTTCCGCGTCCTTGATTTGCTCCTGGGTGATCTTGCCGATTTCGCGAAGCTTAACCTTTTCCCTTTCGGTCAGCGCGATCGCCATTTTCGGCCTGCCGTCCACATATTCGACGCGGATCAGGCACGACCCGCATTCGCCTTCTTCGCACTCATAGGGAATTTTGACGCCATTGGCACGGGCGACGGCGAGAATCGTGTGCGTGTCTCCCGCCGTCGCATAGACGCGTTTGTCTCTGGCTATCGGCGATCTGAAAGTAACGACGGGCATGCTTTTTTCCTGTGATGCGAATTCTATTTTCGCTCATCCTGCGCCTGTTGCATTGACCTTGCGCAAACTTGCGCTGTTGTAACCAAAGGTGACACAGCTCCAACCACATGACCGCCAATTACAAGACTAACGGCTGGACGTCGTGCATGATCGGAGGTTTCGAGCAGCGCGTTGACGAGATGACATTCAATGGCGACCAGCCAATCCAGCTGCGAGCGACGACATTGACAGATAGGCGAGCGCGACGGCCGCCTCGGATGGTTCTCGAATGGGCGCGCAGCCTCTTGGGTCGCCACCCGAAAGCCACGCTGTCTCTTCGATAGAGCTATGCTTTGGAACGAGATAATATAATCAAAATTGTAGCGCAATCACATTTCGTAAGCCGTCGGCAAGCGGCTGGCCGGGCGGTCTTCAGCGTCAAGGCGCGCGACGCGTCATCAATCGACGCAGTCGCTCAACCGAATTTGAACAACACGCCAAATCCGCCGCGCGGATAGCTCCAGGTGATCTCTCCGGTCGGCTCAAGCAGAACGCGACAGGTGCCGCATTCGAGACAGCCGTCGGCTGTGATCTCGACCTGGCCGAGATCGTTCTGCGCATAGCAGCCAGCGGGGCAGACCTTGGTCATCGCCAGCAAATTCTTCGAGGGCGTGGTGTGCGGCTCGACGGCGATATGCGGTTTGCCGGCGTCGACGATGTAGCGATTTTGGTAGAGCTTCTCTTCGACCCGCGCGAGTTCCGTGGCCATGATCAATCTCCCTTAACAATGTTTTGTCAGCGCCATGCCCGCGCCAGCCTGAAGGCGTCCCCAAAAAGTCCGATGAGCGAACGTTGCTTGACGAACGAGCGGATCGAAGCGTTCTCCTTCTCGATCTTCGGCGCGCCGTCGACGCGCAGGAAATTGTCCATCGCCTTCGACACGAGCTCCGGATAGGTGAGAAAGAAGTTCTTCGAGTTGGTATGCAACAGACCCGGCATGTCCTTGTACTTTTTCAGATCCTTCATGACGAAGCTGTCGTCGATCAATTTTTTGTAGAGAGAGAGGTTCGCTTTCGTCATCGGATCGCGTCGCGATTTCACCTGGAAGATGGCCTCGCCCGCGAGACGTCCCGAGGTCATTGCAAGATTCGAGCCTTCGCGGTGGATCGCATTGTTAAGCTGCGCCGCATCGCCGACGACGACCCAGCCATCGCCGAAAAGTTCCGGGATCGCCTTGTAGCCGCCCTCCGGAATGAGATGGGCGGCATATTCCTTGACCTCGGAGCCCTGGATCAGTGGGGCGACAGAGGGGTGCTTCTTGAACGCTTCGAGCAGGCCGTAGGGCGTCTCGCCCTTCTCGGCGAAGTCGGAGACGAGGCAGCCAATGCCGAGCGACAGGCTCTCCTTGTTGGTGTAGATGAAGCCCATGCCGGTCATGCCCTTGGAGATGGAGCCGACCGCCTCGATGACGACGCCTTCGTCGCCGCGAAGGTTGAAGCGCTGCTCGATGGTCTCCTGCGGCAGGAAATGCATTTCCTTGACGGCGAGGGCGACATGATCCGGCTTCGGCGTCGGGCGCAACCCGGCGCGGGTCCCGACGAGAGCGCTGACGCCGTCAGCGAGAACGACGACGTCAGCGAAGATCACGTCGCCATCACGGTCGGTGCGCACGCCGATCACTTTTCCCTCGGCGTTGCGGACAAGCTCGGTGACCGTCGTTTCACAGATGACCACGGCGCCCTGCGCCTGGACCTGTTTTGAGAACCACCGATCGAACTGCGAGCGGATGATGGTGTAACGGTTGGGCTTCTCTTCGTTGAAGTCTTCCGAACGATGATGCATGCCCGTGTGCGTGCGGTCGGACATCATCCAGAAGCGTTGCTCGATCAGATGGCGCTCCAGCGGCGCGTCCTCGCGGAAATCCGGCAGGATCTTCGCCAGCATGTCCGCATATAGGATCGCGCCCTGCACATTCTTAGAACCCGGATATTCGCCGCGTTCGAGCTGCAGCACTTTGAGGCCGCGCGCGGCCATCGTATGGGCGGCGGCGTTGCCAGCCATGCCGGCCCCGATCACGATTGCGTCGAATTTTTCCTCGATCATTTCAATCTCCTCAGGGCTCAGCCCGCGAGCCGGTCGCGGCTATGCGGCGACAGGCGCTTGCGGAAGGCTTCGGCGAGGGCGGGCAGCAGCCGCATGGCGTCGGTGACGACGCCGACATGGGCGAAGCTGAAGATCGGCGCGTTCTTGTCGGTATTGATCGCGACGATGCAGTCCGCGCCTTCGACGCCGACGCGATGCTGGATCGCGCCCGAAATGCCGGCCGCGATGTAGAGTTTCGGGCGGATCGTCTTGCCGGTCTGGCCGATCTGGCGATCGGAACCGATCCATCCCTTCTGCACGAGCGGGCGCGAGCCGCCGAATTCGGCGCCGAGCACGCTGGCGAGATTGCGCACAAGCTGGAAGTTCTCGGCGCTCTGCAGGCCGAGGCCGCCGGCGACGACGACGTCGGCGTAGGCGAGGTTGGATTTCGCGTTATCGCGATCCGGTATGAATTTCAGGATCTTGGTGAGGATCTTGTCCTCGTCGAGATCGGGCTTGAACTTGATGATGCGTCCCTCGCGCCCTTCGACCCGTTCCGGCATCGGCATCACGCGCGGGCGGACTGTCGCCATCTGCGGGCGATAGTTCAGCGTGTAGATGGTGCAAAGGAGCGATCCGCCGAAGGTCGGCCGCGTCGCCGCCAGCGAACCGTCGGCGTCGACCGCGAGCTCCGTGCAGTCTGCGGTGAGGCCGGTCAGCAGCGTCGTCGCCACCGAGCCGGCGAGATCGCGTCCGAGCGTCGTCGCGCCCATCAGCAAAATCTCGGGCTTATGCGCGTTGACGAGTTGCGTCATCGCTTTGGAATAGGGCTCGTTGCGATAATCGGCGAGGATGTCGTCCTCGACAAGATAGGCGACATCGGCGCCATAGGCGAAAGCCTCCCGCGCGGCCGCATCGGTCCCCTCGCCCGGCGCGCCGAGCACGACACAGGCGAGCTCGACGCCAAGTGTGTCGGCGAGCTTGCGGCCAGCGCCGAGCAGTTCGAAAGAGACCGGGTGGACCACGCCGCGCTCGATCTCGACGAGAACCCAGACGTGCTTGTAGCCGCGGAAATGCTCGGGCAACTCCTTCTTCATGGAGGCCCGGCTCGGCGCCGGCGCGGCAGGCTTGTCGTTCATGTCGATCTCCTCAAAATCCGGCGGCCGATTTGACGAGATCCTGTTCCAGCGAAGGCTGCCTTTTGAACAGAATCTCGATCAGGGCTTCAGCGCCCTGCCCGGCCGTCTCGCCAGGCTCGACGAGAATGGCGCGCTCCGATCGCGGCGGCGGCGCGAACACTTTCTTGACCACGGTCGGCGAACCTTTCAGCCCGCATTTGGTAATATCGGCGATGCCGGCGTCCTTGGCGCTCCAGGTCAAAATCTCGGCGCGCGCAGCGCGCAGCGCGTCCTTCATCGCGCCGCGCCGAACCACGTTCGAGCCCTCCATCATGGTGATGAGGCAGGGCAGCTTCGTTTTCAGAACATGCACGCCCCCCTCGGAGCGGCGCTCGACAGTGATCTCGCGCGCCGCGGCGTCGCATTCGACGATTCTCGCGACATAGGTCAGTTGCAAAAGGTCGAGCCGCTTGGCGACGCCGGGGCCGACCTGCGCGGTGTCGCCGTCGATCGTCTGCTTGCCGGCGAAAACAAGGTCCGGCGCGCCGAACAGCTCGCTGATCTTGCCAATCGTCTGCGCCAGCGCGTAGCTCGTCGCCAGCGTGTCCGATCCGGCGAAGCTGCGGTCGGTCAGCAGCACGGCGCGGTCGGCGCCGATGGCGAGCGCCTTGCGCAGCGAATCGGCGGCCATCGGCGGTCCCATGGTCAACACGGTGACCTCGCCGCCGAGGCTGTCTCGAAGGCGCAGCGCCTCTTCGAGCGAGAACAGATCATAAGGGTTGATGATCGTCGGCACGCCCTGGCGCATGATCGTCTGCGTCACCGGATTGATCCGGATCTGCGCGCTGTCGGGAACCTGCTTGATGCAGACGAGAATATGCATGACGAACAATCTCCAACGCGATCAGAGCGATTCCGATTGTTCGGGCTCGCGCGCGACAGTGAGGGTGGTGAGCGAGACGAACGGCTTCTTCGGCTCCTCCTTCGGCTTGACGGCATCCTTCAAAACTTTGAACACGCGCTGCTCGATCGGCGAGGAGGCGACGAAATCATTGTAGGCGTTTTCGAGAAAGACGCGGCAGGCCAGCCACACCTCGTCGTCGCTGCCGGCGCCGGCCCCGCTGTGGTAGAGGTATTCGCCCATGCGGCGCAGGATATGCAGCCGCGCGACGCGCAGCACCGCCGGATCGTAGCTGACGCCCAGCGTCTCGAAAAAATCCTCGGCGGAAGAGAGTTTGCGAAGTTGCTCAAGAGCGTTCATAGGACTTCTTCCCCATGTTGCCGGCGCGTTTGCGCCTTGACCGGCGCGGCGGCGACGACGCGTTGCTGCAGATGGCCGAGGCGCGCTTCGAGAAATGCGATGCGGTCGATGAGAATGCTCATGGCGTCGGCGACGGGATCGGGAATGAGGTGATGCTCCAGATCGATGCGTCCGTCCGGCCCTGAGCCTCTGCGGGCCTTGCGGACGAGGCGGCCCGGAATGCCGACGACGGTGGCTTCCGGCGCCACGTCCTCGATGACAACGGAGTTAGCGCCAATGCGCGCATTGCGGCCGACGGTGACATTGCCGAGAATTTTCGCGCCAGCGCCGATCAGCACGCCGTCCTCGACGGTCGGATGGCGCTTGCCGGGCGACCAGGACGAGCCGCCGAGCGTGACGCCGTGATAGAGGGTCACGTCGTCGCCGACGATGGCTGTCTCGCCGATCACGACGCCGGCGCCATGATCGATAAAGAACCGCTCGCCTATCGCGGCGCCCGGGTGAATGTCGACGTTGGTCAGAAAGCGCGCCAGAAACGAGACGCTACGCGCGAGAAACTTCGAGTTCGCGGTCCACAGGCGATGCGCGAGCCGGTGCCAGACGATGGCGTGCACGCCAGGATAGAGCAGCGCCACCTCAAGGGTGTTTCGCGCAGCGGGATCGCGTTGATGGACGCAGGCCACATCCTGCCAGATGGTGCGCCACAGGCCGCGCCGGGCGGAACGTTCGGCGTGGGTCAGCGAGACGATGCTCATGCCGGCGCTCCGATCGCGTCGGGCGCGGCGGCCGGCCGCAGTCCGCCAAGCACTTCGTCCAGAAGCCGCGCGACGTCGGCGCGCCCGAGCGGCCTGTTGTTCAGGCGGGCGCGGCGCTTGGCGAGCGCCAGCACCTGAGCGGCCTGCTCGCGGTCGATATCGACGCTAAGCTCCGCGCAAAGGCCGGTAATCGCCGAGAGGCCCGAATGCTTGCCGATGACGACCTTGTTGCGGCGCCCGAGTGTCGCCGGATCAATGCCCTGATAGGTGCGGACATCTTTCATGAGCGCGGCGACGTGAATGCCCGACTCATGGGTGAAGATATCGGCGCCGACGATCGCCTTGGAGGGCGCGATAGACCTGCCGGCGGCGGCCGCCACGAGCCGCGCGAGAGCGCGCAGGCGCAGCGGATCGACGCCCGTGCGGCCGGGCGCGGCGTGGCCGAGGGCCATGACGACCTCCTCGAGCGCGGCGTTGCCGGCGCGCTCGCCAAGCCCCAGCACCGTCACGCTGGCGCAGCTCGCGCCGGCGCGCAGCGCCGCGAGCGTGTTGGCGGTGGCGAGGCCAAGATCGTCGTGGCCATGGAACTCGAGGGCGAGGTCGGTCTCCTCGCGAACCCGCCGCACCGCCTCGAAAGCGCTGAACGGATCGAGCAGCCCAAGCGTGTCGGCGAAGCGCAGCCGCGTCGCGCCCTCCGCCGCCGCGGCGCGGGCGATGCGGCCGATATCGCGCGGATCGGCGCGCGAGGAATCCTCGCCGCCGAGGGCGACGGACAGGCCGCGGTCGATGGCGTAGCCAATAACGGAGCGGACCCGAAGGGCGAGGTCGTCGACGTCGGCGCCGAGTTTGACCTTCATCTGCAGGCGCGACATTGGCGCGGAAATATTGACCTGCGCGACGCCGGCCGCGAGCGCCGCGTCGACATCGGCCTTGGTCAGGCGGCACCAGGCGACGCTGCGGCAAGGCAGGCCGTCCGCGACGACGGCGGCGATCGCCTCGATCTCGTCGGCGCCCATCGCCGGGGTGCCGACCTCGATCTCGTCGACGCCGGCCGCGGCGAGTTCGCGCGCGATGGCGAGCTTCTGGCGCGCCGAGAAGGCGACGCCGGGCGCCTGCTCGCCATCGCGCAGCGTCGTATCATTGATGAATATGCGGGGGAACTCGGCCGACATCATCGCCTCATGCGTAAAGCGGCTTGAGTTCGGGAGCGCCCTTGTCGGACTCGGCCGGAAAGGGCGACAACGCGCGCAGCTTCTCGATGATCGAAGGCAGAACCCCGACCACATGGTCGACATCTTCGACGCTGTTGTCGCACGAAAGCGAAAAGCGGATCGCGCCATGCGCGGCTGTCGGAGCGATATTCATGGCGCGCAGCACATGGCTCGGCTCCATCGAGCCGGCGGTGCAGGCGGAACCCGACGAGGCGGCGATTCCGGCGCGGTCGAGATGCAGCAGAATGGCCTCTCCCTCGACGAATTCAAAGGCGATGTTGCAGGTATTCGGCAGCCGGTCATGCGGATCGCCGTTGACGACGCAATTCGGCACGCGCTGCACGATCGCCTGCTCCAGCCTGTCGCGCAATTCCCTGACGCGCCCTTGCTCCACGCTAAGGCGCTGGAGGCCGAGTTCGGCCGCCTTGCCGAGGCCGACGATGCCGGGAATATTCTCGGTTCCGGCGCGCCGGCCGCGCTCCTGATGGCCGCCCCGAAACAGCGGCTTGAAGCGAACGCCGCGCTTGACATAGAGCGCTCCAACGCCCTTCGGCGCGCGCAGCTTATGCCCGGAGAGCGACAGCATGTCGATGGCGCTGTCCTTGAGGGCGACCGCCGTTTTGCCGACGGCCTGCACGGCGTCGGTATGGAACAGCGCGCCGACGCCCTTGGCGAGTTCGGCGAGGCCTTCGACCGGGAAGATTGTTCCCGTCTCGTTGTTCGCCCACATGATGGATACGAGGGCGACTTTGTCTGACAAAGCCGCGCGGTAAGCGTCGAGATCGAGGCGGCCGAACGAGTCGACGCCGATATAGTGAACCTTGGCGCGGCCTGTCTTTTCGAGATGCTGGCAAAGCTGAAGGATCGCCGGATGTTCGACGGCGCTGGTCACGATTTCATCGCGGCCAGGTTGCCCTTCGAGGGCGGACAGGACTGCGGCGTTGTCCGATTCCGTGCCGCCAGACGTGTAGACGATCTCATGGTCGTGGGCGGCGCCGAGAAGCTCCTGCAGTTGCTTGCGCGCAGTCTTGAGCGCGCCGGCGACGCTGGCGCCGAACACATGGGTCGACGACGCATTGCCGAATTGTTCGGTGAAGAACGGCAGCATCGTCTCCAACACGACAGGGTCGACGCGCGTCGTGGCGTTGTTGTCGAGATAGATCACTTTCATGCCTCTGTCCTCAATGTCCGCTCTTGCCGAACATGCCCCTGCCGACAGGAATGACGCGCACCGGAACGCCGAGCTTGGCAACCAGCCGGTCCTGAATTCCGCTAATGGTGGCGCTCGACAGCTTGCACAGCACGCATGCGCCAGACATCTTCACCGAGACGTTGGAGCCGTCGACGTCAATGAGTTCGCAATCGCCGCCGTCCTTGCGCAGGAACGGCCGCAACTCTTCGATCGTCTCTTCGATCAGCCTGATCTTCTGCAGGTTGGTCATCCCGGAACCGAGCGACGGCGCCGTCGCGGGCGCGACCGGCGAGATTTGCACGACGGCAGGCGCCTCCGATTTCGCGCGCTCTATCCGAGCCGCGACCCGAATCTTGGCTTTCAGCTCCTTGACCACGCCGGTTTCAGAACGATAAGCGTCGCGTTCCGCGATCACCCCCTCGGCGACGAGCTCTTCATTCGTCCGCGCCAGGATCGCGTCGATCTTGTCGAAGCAGGTGAGGCAACCGCCTCCGGCCTTCGTAAAGGCGGTCACCTGTTCGATGTTGGTCAGCTTGTTCGCCTTGATGGCGCGTTTGATGACGCCTTCGCTGATGCCAAAGCATTTGCAGATCAGCGCCGTGTCGTCGAGGCTGCCGCTCCAGGCCTCGCCTCTGAAATTGGCGATGGCGGCCTGCAGCGCCTCATAGCTCATCACCGAGGTATGCATTTTTTCCGGCGGCAATCCGCCTAGAAACTCGGCGATGTCCTCGTTCGACAGCGCCATCGCCTCTTCGACGGTTTTGCCGATGGCGAGTTCCGTCAGGGCGGACGAGGACGCAATCGCCGAACCGCATCCGAAAGCCTGGAACCGCGCGTCGAGGATGACTTGGGTCAGGGGGTCTATTTTCAGCATCAGCTTCAGCGCGTCGCCGCAGCCGATTCCGCCAACCTCGCCGACCGCATTGGCGCCCTCAAGAACGCCGGCGTTCTTCGGGTTGAAGAAATAGTCCTTGACCCTGTCGTTGTATTGCCACATCGCCCGCGCTCTTTTTCAACCGAACGATTTGCCGCACGAGCATTTCGACGTGGCCTGCGGATTGTCGAAAGTGAAACCCGCGCCCTCGAGGCCTACGACGAAATCGACGGTTGTGCCGGCGAGATGCTGCAGGCTCGGTTCGTCGACGAAGACCTTGACGCCTTCGCGCTCGACCAAGAGGTCTCTCGGATTAACGTCGGCGACGAGCCCCATCATGTATTTCAGCCCGGCGCAGCCGCCCGCCTCGACCATGATACGCAGCCCTTCGACTGGCTGCCCCGCGCCCTCGATCGCCGACCGCACCGCGCTCAGCGCTCCGTCCGTCAACTGGATCATGGGGGATTCCTTTGCGTTTTGCAGATGCCTTCACAAGGCTGATCGCAAGCCGCGTGCCATGCAATAAACGATTGAAATCGCTTGCACTGCGGCATCGCCGGCAGGTTGTCTGAATTCAGTCAATTGTCGGGATTGCGACAAAGAGCGAAAGCTGCGGATCGGCGTGTCGAAGAGCGCGATCAGCGCGCGATCAATTCGCCGCGCCGAATGCGGGCGAGGGCGCTTTCGCCGGTCTCCGCGCCGAAGCAATTGTCGAAATCGCAGCATTCGCGGCAGCTCGGCGCCGTGCATAGCGTGAAGCCTTCGAGCTCGCAGAGCATGCGGTAAAAGAACTTTTTCCATTTCATATTGGCGACGTTGCGCGCGGCGAGGCCGGGAAAGCGCTCACGCATCAGGCGGTTCAGCTCGGCCCGGTCGACCAGCCCCAGATCCTGCCAGAGATGATCGCCCGACATCGAGCGCCGCGTGATCATCGCCGTCAGCCAGATCGCCTCGGGCGCGGCGTTCGCCTGATGCGCCGAGAGAAGCAGGCGAAGCTGCTCTTCCTCGTCGTCGAACGCAGCCACATCCGGCTCGGCTGCTAAATCAATCGCGGCCTCCGCGCCGGGCAGCCAGTCGCGCACGAGATCTTCGAGTTCGTAGCGCCCGAGCCCGATGGCGTAGCCGAGCGACGATCCGGTTCGGCGCGCGTCGAGCGATCCGATCGACAGGATGCAGGCAAAGACATGCGCCGTGAAGGGCGCCGCCCGCGCCCGCGCCGTTGGTTCGCTGCGAAGCGAATGGTAGAGCGCGACGGGATTAAGCGCGACCGGATCATGCGAACGCCGCGCCCGCGGCGCGCATGTCAGCCCCTGATCCAAAATCGCGGTCATGGCGCGTCAGGCCGCGACCAGCCGGTCGGCTGTCTCATGGGTCTGGCAATTCTTGGGGCAAACCTTGGAGCATGCGTTGCAGCCGATGCAGGAGCCTGGATGCTCGACCGCCATGATCTTGCGGTTGAGGTCGCCGTCGAAGTCATCCTCGTCGTCCTGCGTCACGGCGCCGAGGATTTGACCCTCCTCGTCAACTCCATAGAGGGTCATCACGCCTTGCGGGCACACTTTGAAGCAACGCCCGCAGCCGATGCACGTCACGGGATCGATCGCGGTGAGGTAGGACGGCGTCCACTCGGTGCCGTCACGGGTCTTATGCGTCATCACGCGTCCTCCAGAGCCTTGAGCCGCTGACGGGCCGCCTCCAACACCGCGTAGGCGTCATGCGTCTGCTGCGCGACCGTCATGATTGTGGTCCAGTTGATCGGCAAATCTTCCGATAGATCGTGAAGAGCCATCTTCATGTTCGCCGCCTTTGACTGCAGCTTCCTCACTTCGGCCTTCACTTCGTCGATGGAGCTCACGTCTTCCTCCAGGGTTGGCGCGCTCCGAAGCTTCGGCCCTCCGAAGCATCGCAAGCGGGCTTCAGTATTTGGCGACCTCAGGGAACTTCTCGATCATCTCGATTCCCTGCTGCACATATTTCGTGCCTTCCTCAGCCAGCTTCTCGAGCGAGAGGAAGCCAAAGCGATGCACGTCGCGCAGCTGCTTGTTGACGACGACAAGCCGGCCGGCCATGAGCACCTGGCGGCCGAAGCCTTCATGGCTCATCTTCATCATAGGCGACACCATGCAGCCGGTGGCGCGCTCGATCGCGAGCCCGACGGCGTTGAAGAAGAGCTCGACACGCCACAGCACTTCGGGATCTGGATCGCCGATGATCGGTAACTGCTTGCGCGCTTCCTTGTCGACGATATAGGGCGCGATCAGATCAAGATCGCTCTTGCCGTCCCAGGAGCCATGCATGTCCTGCGCGCGCCATTGCTTGATCAACTCCTTGACGAAGGGCGAATCGATCGCCGCTTCCGCCGTAACGGTCAATGCCTCAGCCATGCTCCACCTCTTCTTCAAAATCGAATTTCCGCTCGCGTCCTTTGGCGAGCGCCTTGCGCAGCCATGGCGGCGGCACGCCGTTCAAAACCTCCTTGAGCTTGTCGAGGAGGACCGAGATCTCTTCCGGTTGATTGACCTTCATCGGATGGATGTTGGCCGCGACGACGCGGGCGGCGCCTGAGCCGCCGATCGCGGCGACATAGAGAATTGCACAATCCTTGATGGCGTCGAGCTTTGGCGCCAGCTTGTCCTCGTTGCCGTCCTCCTGCAGATCGCCGGCGAACTCGAACGTCTCAAGGAGCTTGGAGCCTTCCTCGTCCAACTCATAGACGACGATGTTCTTCGCCCAGCCAAAGTGGGCGTCGACCCGCTTCAAATCCTGTGTTGCGAACGCGACTTTCATAGCGCCTCGATCCTTACCGGTTCAGATTTCGCTAACTCTTGCGATGGGGCGGGTTTCGATTCAGGCCCGCACGCCTTCACGCCGCGGGCCTCGGATTGCGCCGGCTCGGTCCGCCAGGTCTCCGTATCCGGCTCATGCGCGCTGGCGATAAAGAGATTGCCGATCTCGAAGATGAGGTTGCGCGACGCGCGATAGCCGATCGACGTTTCGTGCCCTGCCCCGAGCCTGTCGAACATCGGCACGCCGGCGCGGAAGAAAGGGATGCGTAGCCGCTCCGCCGCCTGCCGGCCATGGGAATGGGTGATGAGCAGGTCGCAATCCTTCGCCGCGGCCTCGAGATCTTCGAGATCGCCGATCTGGACAGTTTCGATCGGGAGCCTTTCGAGAAGCGGCGATTCCGTCGTTGTGACCACGGCGGCGATGACGGCGCCGAGATCGGCCAGCCAGCCGGCCGTGTTCCACAACAGGTCGGGCTCGGCGCCGATCGCAATGCGTTTGCCGCCAAAGAAAAAATGTCCATCAAGCATGGCGTCGACGAGCTGGCCACGCTGCTTGCGATATTTCGCCGGAACCTCGCGCCGGCTCGTCCGCGCGAGAAAGGTCATGAGGTCGTCGTTCGGCGCAAGCCCCGTCATCCGGTCAAACAGAACGAAAGGCGTTCCGGTCTTTTTCTCAAGCGTTTCGGCGGCGAGGCGCATCTGCTCGCCGATGGCGAGGGTTGCCGCCGCGTTGCCCAGCGCCGCGATCTCACCAAGCGAGGTGCCGCCGAGCGTTGTCGGCGTGAAGTCATCGGGAATGTGCCCGTCGAGCGAACCTGAAAGGTCCGGAAGAAACACCGGCTTCAGGCCGAAATCCTCAACAATATTGCGCAGCTCGTCGATGTCGCCCGGCGTCAAATGACAACCGACAAGTATGTTTATGCGGTCCGGATCGCGCGGCGCGCCGGCGGGCCGCTCCAGCGTTAACTCCTCAATGAGTTTGGCGACCGTCTTGGTCCACCCATCCTGAAAGGCGTCCTTAAAGTCCGGCGTCGAGACATAGATGATTTCAACTCCGGAGAGTTCCGGATGCCGCGCGCGGATCAGCCGGATAAAGCCCTCGACGTCGTCGCCCTTCGTTTCCGTGACGCCGGTCGAGCAGATGCCGATGATCGCGGGCTTCGCCCGCTTTACGATATTGAGCACCGCCTGCTCAACATTCTCAAATCCGCCGAGCACGGTCGCAACTTCGCTCATCGCCGTCGTCTGCAGCGGAATCGCCTCGCGAAAGTGCCGCACGAGCAGGACAAGACCGAACGAGGTGCAGCCCTGCGAACCATGCAGCACAGGCATGCAGTCGCCGACGCCCATCATCGCCATGGCCCCGCCCATCGGCTGACTCATCTTCAGCGGGTTGACCGTGCAGGCCTTCTTCGATTTCTGGACGATCGCCATGGCCGCGGCCTATTCCGCCGCGATCGCTGTCGCGATCTGGGACTCCTGGCCGGCGAAACTCTCCGAAGGCTGAGTCTCCCATGGCGCCGCGCGGCGCGCCTGCGCCCACACGGGATTGAACAGCGCCTTGTCGATCTCATGCACCAGTTCGACCATGCCCACATAGCCGGCATAAGCGTGGTGGCGTTCCTGGTTGATGTCGAGCCAAGGCATTTTCGCCTTGAGCGAGATGAACTGGGAGCGGCCGCCGGAGAGCATGATGTCGGCGCGCGCGTCTTTGAGCATTTTGTACATTTCGCGCGGCGTCATGTCGTCGATCATATGGGCGTCCTGGCCCATCAACTCCTTGATCTTTTCCTTGTCTTCCTTCGTGGATTTCTTGACGCTGGTGCCGACGATCTCGCATCCGGCTTCCTGCAGCGCGGCGACGACCGACCATGATTTGACGCCGCCGGTGATCAACAGCACGCGCTTGCCGGAGAGCCGCGCGCGATATGGCTCGATTCCCTTCCAGGCGAGCGCTTCTTCGCGCGCGATGACAACTTCCGTGCGCTCCATCAGCTCAGCCGGGGCGCCCCTTTGGATAAGCAGGCGGGCGATCTCTCGCAGCAAATCGCTGGTGTCCTCAATGCCGTAGAAAGAGCCTTCGAAGAAGGGGATTTCGTAACGCTCCTCCATCTTGCGGGCGACATTGATCATCGCCTTGGAGCAAACCATCATCGCCGCGCGCGCCCGGTGCGACCAGGCGACCTCGCGATATTTGCCGTCGCCGGATATGCAAGAGAGGATGCGGATGCCGAGTTCGTCGAGCAGCGGCTTCACCTGCCACAGCTCGCCGGCGAGATTATACTCGCCAATGATGTTGATGTCGTAGGGGGTCGTGTATTCCGGCTCCATCGTCCCGATGACGTGATCGAGGATCGCTTCGCCGGCGAGCTTATTGCCAAGATTCTTCGGCCCGACAAAGCCCGGCGAAATGACCGGAATGACCGGCTTGCCAAATTTCGTGCTGGCCGCCTTGCACACGGCGCCGATGTCGTCGCCGATCATCGCCGGCACGCAGGTCTGATAGACGAACACGGCCGGCGGATCATATTTATCGATGATTTCTTTGATCGATTTGAACAGCCGCTTCTCGCCGCCGAACACCACATCGGTCTCGTTGATGTCGGTCGTGAAGCCGGTTCGATAGAGCTGCGAGCCGGAGGATTTCGCGCCGCGGTTGTCCCAGGAATTGCCTTCGCAGGCGATCGGTCCGTGCACGAGATGGGCGACGTCGGTGATCGGCTGCAGGGCTATTTTCGCGCCGTCGAACGCGCAGCCGCCGGCCGCGGCGCCCGGCGCGAGCTGCTTGGTGCAGCCCTTCTTGCGTTCCTTTTCCGACTTCGCCTGATTCTTTGCGCAGGCCGGCTCGTTGAAGACCTCCTGCACTGTATTCGCAAGCGATGTCATGCGGACCTCCTTCAGAATTCGGAGCTGCTTCGCCGATCCAGGGCGCTTCAGCAGAGCCCGCGCGGGGTCCCGTCGAATCAGTTCGCCGCGCGGTCCTCTGACTTCAAGGGCCGGCTCCAGATTCGCCGCTTTTCGCGTTCAAAGCGCGAGGCGGCGGACCCGACGGCGCGGCGGAGCGGCCGCCGCGCCTTCTAATTTACCGAATGATGTCGAAGCTGTAGTCAGACTTCGCGACCACATTGGTGTTGCGGTCGATCTCGTCGAAGATCTTGTCGAGGATCCAGACGAGCACATTCATTGAGCCCTGATAGCCCCACACCGGATAGCGGTGGTAGTGATGGCGGTCGAAAATCGGGAAGCCGATGCGGATCAGCGGCGTCCCCGTGTCGCGGTCGAGATATTTGCCATAGGTGTTGCCGATGAGGAAGTCGACCGGCTCGGTGAAGAGCAGCGAGCGCATGTGCCAGAGATCCTTGCCCGGATAAGCGTGGCAGTTCTTGCCGAAGGGCGAGCCGGCGAGCAGCTTCTCGACTTTTTCCGCCCAGGGCTTCGAGCCGTTCGTCGCGAGCACATGCGTCGGCTCGGCGCCGAGCTCCAGCAGGAAGGCCGTGAGGCCAAGGCAGAGATCGGGATCGCCGTAGATCGCGAATTTCTTGCCGTGGATATGCGCGTTCGAGTCCGCGATTGCGTCGACGAGGCGGCCACGCTCTTTGGTCAGCTCGGCCGGGATGGGCTTGCCGGTGATGCGGGAGATGGCCATCAGGAATTCGTCAGTGCCGCGCACGCCGATCGGGTGATTGAACGAGACGGTCTCATGACCTTTCGTCTCGATATATTTGATGGTCTTTTCGGTGCTGTATTCCTGCATCGAAACGGTGGCCTTGGCGTGCAAGGCGTTGGCCGCGTCCTCCAGCGTCGTGCCACCGTCATACATGCGGAACTCGCCGTCAGTCGGCGTGTCCCAGACGTCGCTGTTGTCGCCGAGGATGGTGTAATCAACCTTCATCACATTAAAGATGCGCTTGATTTCGCGAAGATTGCCCACCGTGTAGCCATCGAACCCGCCGATGAAGTTGATCTTTTCGTTCGGAACGCGCTCCAGCGCGGGCACGGTCCTCGCCTTGCCGTCCCAGAAATGCTCGAGGATGCCCTTCATCACATTGTCGTAGCCGGTGATGTGGCTGCCGACGAAGGCCGGGGTGTGGGCGAAGGGAACGTCGAATTCCTGCGGAACCGATCCTTTTTCCTTGGCGGTCTTGATGAAGGCGTTGAGGTCATCGCCGATGACTTCCGCCATGCAGGTCGTCGAGACGGCGATCATCTTCGGCTTGTACATATTATAAGTGTTGGCGAGGCCGTCGATCATGTTGTTGAGGCCGCCGAACACGGCGGCGTCTTCGGTCATGGACGAGGAGACGCAGGAAGTCGGCTCCTTGAAATGGCGCGAGAAATGGCTGCGATAATAGGCGACGCAGCCCTGCGAGCCATGCACGAAGGGCAGCGTCTGCTCGAAGCCCACCGCCGCGAAGACGGCGCCGAGGGGCTGGCACGCCTTGGCCGGATTGACGGTCAACGCCTCGCGAGCGAAATTCTTCTCGCGATATTCATCCGTCTTCGTCCATTCGCGGATGCGTTCGAGCTCGTCGTCCGCGACCGGGTTTTCGAAGTTCTTCTTCTTGTTCTCGAACATCTCCGTATATTCCGGCTGGCGGAACAGGTTCATGTGGTCGAGAACGTTTTCGGGATTCTGTGGCATGTTGAAAAACCCTCAATCGGCCCGCAGGCGGGGCCGCGCGCTCAGGCGAGGCGCGCGGCGTGATGTGTTCAGGCGGCCCAAGGCGTCTTGGTCAGCTTCCAGACCGGCGAGTTGATCGCCATGTCCATGTCGCGAGCAAAAATCGCGAAGCCGTCATAGCCGTGGTAGGGGCCCGAATAGTCCCATGAGTGCATCTGCCGGAACGGTACGCCCATCTTCTGGAAGACGTATTTTTCCTTGATGCCGGAACCGACGAGATCGGGCTGGATCTTCTCGACGAATTTTTCGAACTCATAGCCGGTCACGTCGTCGTAGATCAGCGTGCCGTCCTTAACGTAGTGGGTCGTGCGCTGGTAGTCGTCGTTATGGCCGAACTCGTAACCAGTGCCGACGACCTCCATGCCGAGATCCTCATAGGCGCCAATGACGTGGCGCGGCCGCAAGCCGCCAACGAACAGCATCACCTTCTTGCCTTCGAGGCGCGGGCGGTATTTCGCGATCACGCCTTCGGTCAGCGCGCGATATTTTGCGATGACGCGTTCGGCGCCGTCCTTGATCCTGTCGTCGAAGTGGCTGGCGATCTTGCGCAGCGATTCCTCGATCTTGGTCGGTCCGAAGAAGTTGTATTCGACCCACGGAACCCCATACTTTTCTTCCATGTGGCGCGAGATATAGTTCATCGAGCGGTAGCAGTGCAGCACGTTGAGCTTGGCTTTCGGGGTCGCCTCAAGCTCGGCGATCGTGCCGTCGCCCGACCATTGCGCAATGACCCGCAGGCCCATTTCCTCGAGCAGGATGCGCGAAGACCAGGCGTCGCCGCCGATGTTGTAATCGCCGATGATGGCGACGTCATAGGGCGACAGCTCGATGCGCGCGGGCTTGCCTTCCTGCTTGTCGAACACCCAGTCGCGAACCGCGTCGTTGGCGATGTGGTGGCCAAGAGACTGCGACACGCCGCGAAAGCCCTCGCAGCGGACCGGAACGATGGTCTTGCCTTCGTATTGCTTCGATTTCGCCTTGGAGACGGCTTCGATGTCGTCGCCGATGAGGCCGATGGGGCATTCCGACTGAACGGTGATTCCCTTATTCAGCGGGAACAGCACCTGAATTTCGTCCATGATCGCGGCGAGCTTCTTGTCGCCGCCGAACACGATGTCCTTTTCCTGGAAGTCCGAGGTGAACTGCATCGTGCCGAAGGTGTCGATGCCGGTCGTGCCGATGTAATAGTTGCGGCGCGAGGCCCAGGAATATTGCCCGCAGCCGACAGGGCCGTGGGAGATATGGATCATGTCCTTGATCGGGCCCCAGACGACGCCCTTCGATCCGGCATAGGCGCAGCCGCGAATCGTCATGACGCCGGGGATCGACTTGATGTTGGATTTAACCCCGCAGTCGGGTTTGCCTTCTTCGAACGTGCCGAGATGCTTGGCGCGTCGCTTTGCAGTCTTGTCCGGATAGACCTTGAGGACCTCAGCGATGAGCTCCTTGTTCCGGGCCTTGATGTCTTCGAGGGATTCAGCTGGCGCCAGGCTCATGGGTACACCTTTTGAAATCTTTGATCGGCAGATGAAATCTTTGATCGGAAGGGTGGGCGCCGATCCCGCTGAGAGATCGGCGCCCGGTTGACGCCTTAGCCGAGGGCAGCGAGTTCGGCGGCGGATTTGCCGACCATCGAACTCGTCGACGGCCTTCATGATGCCGTGCTCCATCAGCAGGTCTTCAAGATCGTCCATCGTGATTGGGGTCGGGATGATGCCGTTCCCCTTGTTCGCGTGGATCCGCGTCGCCAACGTGCGGTAATGTTCCGCCTGTTTGCAGTCCGGCGCGTATTCGATGACGGTCATGCGGCGCAGTTCAGCATGCTGCACGATATTGTCGCGCGGCACGAAATAGATCAGCTGGGTGCCGAGCTTCTTCGCAAGAGCTTCCGCGAGCTCATATTCCTTGTCGGTCTGGCGCTCGTTGCAGACGAGCCCGCCGAGGCGCACGCCGCCGGAGTTGGCGTATTTCAGAATGCCCTTGGAGATGTTGTTGGCCGCATACATGGCCATCATCTCGCCCGACATGACGATGTAGATTTCCTGCGCCTTGTTCTCGCGGATCGGCATGGCGAAGCCGCCGCAGACCACGTCGCCAAGCACGTCATAGGAGACGTAATCGACGCCGTCATAAGCGCCATTCTCCTCGAGGAAATTGATCGAGGTGATGACGCCGCGGCCGGCGCAGCCGACGCCTGGCTCCGGACCGCCCAACTCGACGCAACGAATGTCGCGGAAACCGACCTTCATGACGTCCTCGAGCTCAAGGTCCTCGACGCTGCCAGCTTCAGCGGCGAGGCTCAGGATGGTGTCCTGCGCCTTGGCGTGAAGGATCAGGCGGGTCGAATCCGCCTTGGGGTCGCAACCGACGATGAGGATTTTCTGGTCCATGGCGGCGAGCGCCGCGAGGGTGTTCTGCGAGGTGGTCGACTTGCCGATGCCGCCCTTGCCGTAAAATGCGATCTGTCGCAGTGAGGACATTGCTTGCTCCTTAGATCCCGTTAGTTCCCATCAACGCCCCGAAATGCGGGCCGAAGACTTAATTCGTGATGACGTCGCGCGGCGCAGGGCGCCAAGGCGCCAGGATGCGCTTTCTGGAGGATGCAGCCTTCGCGGCAACCGCTCACCTTACGCGCCTGTTATTTCGCAAGCCCCGTGCCAGCCGCTGTAGCGCCATATATCTATTTGATTTATTTACAAAATTACGAAAACATGGCACGCGCGGGCGACGTGTAGCAAAGACGACATTCGGACCTGCGTCCGTAACATTCGTGTCCGTGTCCGTAGGAAAGAAAACAACGGCCCAAAGCGCCGACGGGAAGGCGCCGGGATGCGCCGGTGTTTCGCACAGGGGCCGGTACATAATTTGCAATCTCGCCGGCGGAAGACGCTAAAGAGAGGGCGACATGCAAATAGGCGTAGAGACATCGCGGGCGGTCGAGAACAAGCGCATCTTCGTCGTCGACGACGACGAGATCATTCGCGCCGCCCTGCAATTCATGCTGCACGATGAAAACGAGACGCATGAAGTGGCGAGCCTCGATCTCGCCTTCGCCAAGGCGGCCGGGTGGAAGCCGGATCTCATCCTGCTCGCGGCGTCGATCGTGCGCGGCACCGGCGTCGGCGCGCTGTCGCAAATTCGCGAGCGCATTCCGGGGGTGAAGATCCTGGTGGTCGCCAACTCGGCCAAGGACGACATCGCCCGCCAGTGCCTCTCGGCAGGCGCGCATTCCGTCATCGCCAAGCCGCTGACGATCGAGGGGGTGCGGGAACGGGTCGATGTGCTTCTGGGCCGCCGCGCCGGCTTTGCGATTCCGCTCACCGTCCTCAAGACGCCCTGACCGGCGTTGAAGGCGTCCCCGGGCGGCCTCTTAAGGGCGCCGGGGACGCGTCGCCTGTCCGGGCAGGCCCCTCAATTACGCCTCGGCGGCTGAGGCGAGTTGCGTCGCGCCCTGGCCGCTTTGGCCGTCCGCTGTCAGCTTTGCGACAAAGCTGTCGAGCGGCGTCTCGATGCGGACGATGTTCTGCTCAAGCAGGAACCTCGCCTCATTGCGCGTCAGCGGCTCGGGCAGAACGGCGAAATGGCGGTCGGACGAGCGCTTCATGATCTGGCGCGCGAAGCTGCGTTCAAGCTGTGTCGAGAAGCGGCAGCCGAGGAAGAGGAAGCTCTTGCCGCGCCTGATCGAGCGGACCGCCTCGGGGATCGGCGTCTGAATGTCGATCTCGGTGAGGATCTCGACATAATCGGAATCAGAGATGATGAAATTGCTCGCCGGCGCAACCGAGCCGATCGGCTGGTACAGCAAGGTCGTCCAGCCGAGCGTCTCGTCCGGCGCATCGGCAGGCGCCTTCGCGCCCGAGCTGTCCGGCACGCGCGTGAAGCCTTCAATGCGGGAGCCGTCGGGACGGAAATAATGCACCCAGGCGCCAAAATGCTCGGCTTGGCTGACGCCCTGCGCCATGCCCCAGGCGCTGCGGCCGGCCAGCGCCTTTTGCGGTAGATCGTCGTACCAGGCGTTGACGAGCAGCGGCAATCTGGGGCGCGCCGCAAGCCACCGATGCAGCGCGGTCGGCGGCGTCGGATCGTCGAACGTCTTGGTCATGACGGTGGTGACCGTCTTGCGGTGCTTGAAGTTTTCGATGAATTGCGCCGCGGCAGTCAGATTGTTGCGAATCTTGTGCGGAACGGTCGCGGCGGCGGTCAGCTTTCCGACCAGCGTCTCCGGCGAATAGGGCAGAGCGCAATCCGCGCCGGCCAGCGCGATGACGCCGGGGCCAAGATAGGGAACGACTTCGCCTCGATCGAAGGCCGCGTGAATTTCACCAAGCATCGAGTCAAACTCCCTGTGACAGACGGCGTCCACCCGGCGCGATCATTGTTGCGCGGACGCCTTCAGCGCCGCGATTTCCTCAGGCGCGAGACGAAACAGGCCGCGTCCGCCCGAAAGGCTCTCAAACGAGGAGCCGGCTGTGTTGCTGAGCTTTGCAAACCATTGCTGCGCATCAAGGCCGGCGGGACGCTCCGCGATTTCGGTCACCGTGCCGTCCGGCGCGAAACGCACATGTATGAGTTGTTTGCCATCAGAAGCCATGGTGTTAGCCTTTCCATTCGTTCAGCCGCCGCGATCCCTTGAGCAAGGTTCGACCGCGGCGGATCGAACCCTCGCAGCTAGACGAAGCTCAGCACTTCGACGGTGACGTTCTCGCTGCCGAAACGCGCCTGACAGGCGAGGCGCGATTTGGAGCCGACGCCGACGATCGAATCGAGCCGCTCATTTTCCAGCTTACTCATCTTCGAGATGCCCTTGCGGCCCTCCAGCACGAAGATATGGCAGGCGCCGCACTTGGCCTCGCCGCCGCATTCACTGGTGATCTTTTCGCCGGCGGCGAGCAGCGCGTCGAGAAGCGTGCCGCCTTCAACGGCGTCGACCGTCTTTCCCGAAGGCGTAATCGTCAGAACTGGCATGTCATGCTCCTGTTGGTTTTAGTTGCGGCTCGATCAGTAAATGGCAGTTCCCGCGCCGACGTTGATCGAGGCGTCCTTGGTGGTGCCGACGATGAAGGCGACCTGCTCCTCCGTCAGATGGGCGTGGAAGGGCAGCGCCAGGGCGCGGTCGGCGACTTTTTCGGTGACGAAGAAATCGCCGCGGCGGTAGCCCATCTCGAAGTAGCGGCGCTGCAGATGCAGCGGCTGCGAATAGGCCGCCGATTCGATCCGCTCGGTGCGCAGATCGTCGATGATGGAATCGCGGCTCGAGCGCGAGAAGCGCGTGCCGAGATGCACGACGTAGAGGAACCAGTGCACCTCGTCGACATCGGGCGCGATATAGGGATCCTTGATGCCTTCGAAAGAACGCAGGTAATCATAATACCAGGCCTCGACGCGCTTGCGGCGCGCGAGAAGCACCTCGATGCGGCGCAATTGCGCCAGGCCCAGCGCGGCGGCGAGATCGCTGAGGTTCGCCTGCAGCGGCGCGACGGCGCCGATCACTACGGACGACCGCTCCTCGATCCGGCGCGAGCGCAAGCGGCGGATCGCGCTGGCGCGATCGTCGTCATCGGTCACGATCATGCCGCCTTCGCCGCAGACGAGCGCGCCCGGTTGCGAGAAGTCGAAGATGGCGCAGTCGCCGAAGGAGCCGACGCGCGATCCCTTGTAGACCGAACCGATCGCCTCGGTGGAATCCTCGATCAGCGCGACGCCGGCGCCTTTCGCGAGGTCGCGTAGGGCGTCCCAGGGCGCGGGATGGCCGTTGGCGTTGGCTGCGATGATCGCGCGCGTGCATTCGGTGAGGCAGGCGGCGGCCTTGTCCGGGGCGATCGTCCCGGCCCAATAGTCGATGTCGGCGAAAACCGGACGCGCGCCGGTTAGCGCGACGGCGTGGGCGGTTTCGCGAAACGAATGGGCCGAAGTGACGACCTCGTCGCCCTGCCCGATGCCATAGGCCTGCAAGGTCAACAGAAGTCCGATTCCGCCGCTCGCAACGGCGATGGCGTGCTTGCGGCCGAGATATTGCGCGAAAGCCGCCTCGAACTCCTCGACGATGGGGCCCGCCGACAGGCGCGGCGAAACCAGCGCCGCGCGCACCGCCTCAAGTTCGATCTCCGAGACATCCGGATCGCAGAGCGGCAGAAAGGTCGTTTTCACGCGCCCGCCTCCCTCGCGGCCAGCACAAGCCCGGTCGCCGCGTTCGGATCGGAGGTGATCCTGACGCAGTGGTCGCGCGCGTCGAGCAGGTAGAGATTGCAGCGCGCGAAGCTCCGGAACGGCGTCTCGTCGGCGACGTCATGGGCGTCGCAGCGGCTCAGCGGCATGCCGGGGAAGCGCCGCCGCAATTCGGCCATCGTCGCCGCATCGGCGTCAGCCGAGGCCAGCAATTCGCCGATCGCGGCAAGGCTTTGTTCGCTGAGGCTCATCTCTTTCGCCCGTCTCTCGCTCGCTCAATCTCCACTCAACCGCCGCGCTTCCACGGTGATCGGCAGCGTGGTGTCCGAGCTCATTTCCGGCAGGGCCAATTGCCAGCCATTGGCGAGCGTGATGCGGCCGCCCCACATTTCCGGCCGCTCGCAATCGACGATCGGCTCCTCGAGATCCTTCTTGGGCACATAGGCCGAGAGAATTCCTTCGTGGCTTCTTCTGATCATGATTTTCACTGTGCGCCTTATGGGGTTTGGTTGAATGGCCAGGGCCTGGCCTTAACGACATCGGCCGCAAAGACGATCCGCGCTTCATATCGGCGCGATCTCCTCCGCGAAGCAGCCGACGACCTTGCGTTCGCCGAACTCGACGAGGTAGATCGGCGTTTCGGTTTCGGCGTGAGCGCCGACCTGGACGATTTCGCCGGGTTCGCCAGCCTTGACCAGCAGGGCGTCGGCGGGTTGGTCCGGAAAAGAGCCGTCATTGAAAAGATCGGCGGCGGCGCGCACGCGCTGCCCCCATTCGAATTTGGCCGCGCCTTGATCGCTCATGCCGTCTTCTCGCTTTTCGCTTCGGTGATGGCCTCGATCGGATCGAGTTCCTTGCGTTTCATGCCGACGCGGTAGCCGGTGGAGACGAACTCGACGCCATAGATGTAGAATTGCTGCAGGAAGGTCCCGATGCTGACGACATAGCCCTCGTCACCCTTCTTGCACAAAATCTCGCCGATCTCCTTGCCCATGAAGGTGCCGTCATTGCGTATGGTCCGACGCGCGCGCACCTTGTCGCCATAGTTATAGAGCGGCGGGTTGTTCAGTTCGACGACATCGCTGTCCCGGCTGATGTTGGTCATCTTCCATCCTCCGCGGCTGGGCGCTCCCGCGGGTCGGCCGCTGCGGGAGGCGAGGTGAAGTTCGCAACGCTTGACGAAACCCGCTCGCGCGCGGCCTCGCGCACGATCGGGTCTTCATCGTTGAGGAGCTGGCGCACAACCTCGACATCGGCCCTGAGGACGATCTCGTAGCGAACGCGCCAGTCGGCGTCGGCCGCGAATGCGCCAAGATTTGCAGGATCAAGACGCCGCGCGACTTCAAGCCTGACGGAGCCCTCGGGATCGCCCGCCATGCGCGCGAGCTGGCCAAGGCCGATGCGCACGGCGACGACCCGGCGCACTTCGGCGTCGGGATCGCCGATCATCAGAACCAGAAGATCGGCCGGGATTCGGCGCGCCACGGTCTGGCGGACGAGATAGTCGACGTCCTCGATCATCGGCATGAGGTCGGCGCCCTCAAGCCGCTGCGCGACGCGGATGCGGACCTCGCGATGCGGGTCGGCGCGAAGGCGAAGAAGATAGCGCGTCGGCAGCCGCCGCGCGGCGCTCCACCGCACGGCTTCCTCAGGGTCGTCGAGAAGCGCCGGCAGATGGAACACATCCGCGGCTTTCGCGGCGCAGGCGCGCACTTCGAAATAAGGATGGGTCAGATAATATTGCGCCAGACTCGGATTCCAGTCGAAGAAGCGATCGACGCGCCGTGCGTAGCGGTCGTGGACGCAGGCCTTGAGCGGCTGACAGCGCTGCCAGGCCAGCAGATCGCGATGCGCGCAGACGGCGCAATCCACCGCCTCGCCGCGCCAGTCCAGCGCCTCGTCGATGTCAGTCATCATCCTCGACTCCAAATCTGCCGGCGATGGTCATGAGCAGGCCGGCATTGATCTTGTCGGACGGATCGAGAGCCAGCAGTTGCCGCACCGCCGCGCGTCCCTCATCGAGCGCGCCGGTGCGCATCTGCAGATAGGCGTAGCCTTTGAGCGCGAACATGAAAAAGCGCGGCAGGATCGCCGCATAGGAGCCGAAATCCGCGTCAGCGGCGTCGACGTCGCGCCAGTCGCCGCCGATGCCAAGCCGCCGCGTCGCCATCGCGAGGCACTTGCGCGCGACGTCGAGCGCCTCGTCGAGGCGGCCCTTATAAAAGTAGAACCGGTAGAGGCCGATCAGCGCCGCCGGATGATCCGGCGCCAACCGCAGCGCCGCAAGCAAATGTGTCTCGGCGACATCGTCCTGATGGTACGCCGCGCCGGCCGCGCGCAGATGCCGCTCGGCGCCCGCCGGCAGCCCGGCGCCGAGGATCGACGCGGCGATGGCGTCGATCTCTGTTCCAGCCGTCGGCGGCGCGCCGAAGTCATCCATGGCGAACATGCGGGGTCCTATTTCGCAGACGAGAGCGCGGGTTCGGCGAACGCCGGCGACTCGGCGCTGCTGCAACCGCAAGCGGCCTTCTTCGGATCGATGAAGGCGAAGCCGGTCTTCGCCGGCGTATCGACGAAATCGATCGTGATCCCGTCGAGAAGAATGCGGCTTTCCGCCGGCAGGAACAGCATTGCGCCGTCCTGCGCGAACACCGCTTCGCCGGCGATAGGGGCGGGCTCAACGCTGAATTCAGCCGAAAGGCCAGAGCATCCGCCCGGGCTGACGAGCAGGCGCATGCCCGCGCCGGGACCGCCATCGAACATGACGAGGCGGCGGATGAACTTCTGCGCCGCCGGCGTTAGAACGATATTCATGCCACGCCTCCAGCAGGATGGTAGCGCGGAAGCGACGTGTCGATCACGCAGGTGTTGTCGACCGGACAGACGGCGACGCATTGCGGCACGTCGAAATAACCGATGCACTCGGTGCATTTTTTCGGGTTGATGACGAAGGTGCCGCCTTTTTCGGTAATCGCGACATTGGGGCATTCGGCTTCGCACGCCGAACATGACGTGCATTGCGAGGCGACGATCTTGTAGGTCATAAGATTCTCCTTTCCCGGCCTTTAAACCACGCTGATATTGGATCAGTTGATCCAATGTCATGAACGTGGTCGGTTCAATGGCCCAGAGCGGGATGCGGGCGGAAAAGCGCTGTGGACTTTTCCTCATCCCGCTCTAGAGGGCTGGTTTAATCAGACTTCGATATAGGCGCCTTGACGGATGTCGGCGTCGCCGCGGGCGACATGTTGTATCTCGCCGCGATTGAGCCGTCCGAGATATTCCTTGAAATAGGAGATCGCGGACTGCTCGATGAACTCGAAGGCGTATTGGTCGACCGGGTCTATGCCGGCGGCGCGCAGCGAGTCCTTCGGACAGCCGCCGATCTTGGCGACGAACACCGCGGCGCAGTCATTGATGGCACGAATCACGGTCTCGAGGCTGTCCTCGTCGCCGTAGCCGCCCTGGCAATAAAGGTCGACGCGGCGATGTCCGACGAACTTCGCGCCCTTGGTGCTGAGCTCGTAGATCTGGAACTCCTTGGCGTGGCCGAAGTGCTCGTTGACGCGCCCGCTCCCTTTGGTCGCGACGGCGATCAGGATGGAAACGTCGCTCGCTTCGCCGGCGAGCGTTTGCAGCTCGGCGTTCTTCGCCTCGACTTTGGCGATGCGCTCCTGCTCGACTTTGTTCTGATAGGCCTGGCGCGCGTCGATATCGTATTTGACCTCCATCTCCATGATCTTGTCGGTGGTGAATTCGGCGCTGCGGTCCTCGCCGAGCAGCCCGACGGCGTCGGCCCGGCACTGGCGGCAATGCCGCATCATATTCATCTCACCTTCGCAGCTGTCCTGCAGCGCTTTCAGCTCCTGCGCCGAAGGCCCGCGCTGGCCGTTGAGGCCGAACACCGTGCCGTGCTCGGGCGCGGAGATCAGCGGCATGATGTTGTGCAGGAACGCGCCGCGCGATTTCACCGCCTTGTTGACCTCGACGAGGTGCTGGTCATTGACGCCCGGAATCATTACCGAATTGACCTTGCAGAGGATGCCGCGCTCGGTCAGCATTTCGAGACCCTGAAGCTGGCGGTCAGTGAGGATCTTCGCCGCTTCCTTGCCGGTGACGCGGCGGTTCTTCCAGAAAATCCACGGGTAGATTTCGGCGCCGACTTCGGGATCGGTCATGTTGATCGTGATCGTCACGTGGTCGACATTGTAGCCGGCGATCGTGTCGACGTGATCGGGCAGCGCGAGTCCGTTGGTCGAAAGGCACAATTTAATGTCGGGCGCGGTCTTCGAAATCAATTCGAAAGTCTTGAAAGTTTTCGCCGGATTGGCCAGCGGATCGCCTGGGCCAGCGATGCCGAGCACGGTCATCTGCGGGATCGTCGAGGCGACGGCGAGAACCTTCTTGGCGGCCTGCTCGGGCGTCAGCTTCTCGCTGACGACGCCGGGGCGCGATTCATTGGCGCAGTCATATTTGCGATTGCAGTAGTTGCATTGAATGTTGCAGGCGGGCGCGACCGCGACATGCATGCGCGCGTAATGGTGATGCGCCTCCTCGCTGTAGCAGGGATGGTTCTTCACCTTCTCCCACACCTCGGGGGCCATATCGGCGGGACCGGCGGCCGTGCCGCAGCTCGCTTTGCCGCTGCCGCCGGAAGTGCCGCAGCCTTTGTGCTCGGCGATCTTTTGCAGGATGTCGCCGAGACCCTCGGCGTTGGCGACATCGAATTCATTCGGGTGATAGGCCTCTTCCATATCGATTCCTCGCGGTAGGCTCTGCGGCGGAAGATCTCAAGATCGCGGGCCGGAGCCCGCGCGGCGGTCGCCAGTGAGCAACGCTTTGCGGGGCGGTTTGCGCAACAAGCGTGCCAACGCTTCCTGGCGCCGCAAGCGTTTGATTGTGAAGAATAATTCTAATCAGGCGGCGAGATGTCGCGATGCGGACACTTGTCTGGAAACGGCTAAGCCGCGTGTCGCTAAATCGACATTCAATAGGCGCGCGTTTTCATCGGCGCATCCCCGCGAGGCGTCCCGCCCGCGTCGAAAGCCGCCAGCGATCGAGACGATAAAATCCCGTTCGATAATCGGTCAATCGCCTGGATTGATGTGCTGCGTCAGGCGCTTTGACCGGCTGCTGCGTGAAGGCTCGCTCATGGCGGCGACGATGGCGCGCATGACTGTCCGCGCCGTGGCGCGTCCGGCGCGGTCCATCCCGGTCCATGTCGCCTGGCGGACGCGCGGCTCCAGTTCGGCGAGGATATCGCCTTCCACGACTTCGGCGCCGTCGCGCACGATGCCGACGAGAATTCCGTCGCCCTCCGCGGCGATGGGCGCGCCGCTGACGTGGCCGACGACGAGGCGCCGGAAAGCGCGCGATCCGAGATCGACCGCCGTCCGCCACACGCCCGGCCGGTCGGCGCAGACGAAGCGGTCGCGCGCGCGCCGCCTCTCCTCGCTGTCGCTGCCGATCACGCAGGCGAGCCTGCCGGAATGAACAGGCACGGCCAGGTCGCAGTCGACGCCGCCGGCGAAGCCGTGTCCAAGTCCGATCGTCAGCCCGGCCAGATTTTTGAGATGAGGCCTTTGCGCCGTTTCCTGCAATCTGGCGTCGATGATGAGATCTAGGCCGCGAAGAACCAGGAGATCGAGCAACCCGAGCGGCGTCACCGCGACCGTATTGGCCGACGCCATCGCGGAGAGCACCTCAATGCCGCTCTCGGCGCGTTGCCCGACAACCTCGTCGATGGCGGCGCGGTCTCCGAACAGGGCGTCGTGAAAGGACCTGCCCCGCCTGAAAACAGGCGGACTTGGGTCGTGGGAGAGGACGACGCCCCAGCCGTCCCGGTTGAGAAAAACCGCAATGGCCGACGCGATCTCGTTTGTGCCGAGAATCACGGCAAAAGGTTTCGGCGACGGATCGCGCGCCTGAAGTTGCGAGCCGTCGCTCATGCCAAGGCCTCCGCCAAATGCCTAGCAAACGGCGGGCCATTGCTGTTTTTGCGGCGCGGCGCCGTTTTCTGTTGCAGTGCGGCTTTATGGCGCTGCCGTCGCAAAACAGGCGACGCTATATCCAAGCGGGAACAGAACAAACCGACATAACAGCATAACCCATTGAAAAATATATGTGTCAGAAAAACGACAAATCGACTTTAATGTCTGTTTCAGCTCAAACTGCGAGGACTCTTCTGTTTGGCATGTCGGATTCTCTACATCACGGCATGCGACTTGCTGATTAGAACGATTACCATCCACGATTTTAAGTGAGAGGGATTGCGATGGTCCAACAGCCAAGGCCCAAGGCGCACGCGCTGGAAACGCGCGGAAACGATCCTGGCGAGACGGCGCTTGTCGGCGTTTACGAAATTTCGAAGCTGCTGGCCTCGGTCAACCGGCTCGAGATCAATCTCGCCGGCGTTCTGACCTTGCTGTCGAGTTTTCTCGACATGCGCCATGGCCTCATCGCGCTGCTCGACGCAAGCGGCACGCCGGAAATCGTCGTCGGCTCCGGCTGGTCTGAAAATACCGCCAAGATCTATTTCGATCGCTTGCCGGAACGCGCGATCGGCCAGATCGTCACGACAAAAATGCCGCTGGTCATTGAAAACGTGCACACGTCGCGCCTGTTCGCCGGCTCGGACATTTCCGACTGGGGCCCCAGGGACGGGCAGCCGTTTTCCTTGATCGGCGTGCCGATCAAGGATGGCGAGGAGGTGGTCGGCACGCTGACCGTCGACCGCGTCAATTCGGGCCACTCGCATGTGCGCTTCGATCATGACGTCCGCTTTCTGACGATGGTCGCCAATCTCGTCGGCCAGACGCTGCGGCTGCATAAGCTGGTCGCGCATGATCGCGAAAGGCTGATGCAGGAAAACGCGCGTCTTGAAAAGAACAATCGCCTGCGCCTGCCGGAGATGAAGTTTAGCGGAATCGAGGGAATCGTCGGCGACAGCCCGGCGGTGCGCGGCGTCGTCAAGAAAATCAAGATCGTCGCAAAGAGCCGCTCGACCGTGCTGCTGCGCGGCGAATCCGGCACCGGCAAGGAATTATTCGCCGCGGCGATCCACAATCTATCGCCCCGGCACGCCAAGCCCTTCATCAAACTGAATTGCGCCGCCCTCCCGGAGAGCGTGCTCGAATCCGAGTTGTTCGGTCATGAGCGCGGCGCTTTCACCGGCGCGCAGGCGTTGCGCAAGGGGCGTTTCGAACTCGCCGACGGCGGCACGCTGTTCCTCGACGAAATCGGCGACATTTCTGCGGCCTTCCAGGTGAAGCTCCTGCGCGTCCTGCAGGAAGGCGAGTTCGAGAGGGTCGGCGGCATGCGTCCGATCAAGGTCGACGTGCGGCTTGTCTGCGCCACCAACAAGAACCTGGAGCAAGCCGTGGAGCGCGGCGAGTTTCGCGCCGACCTTTACTATCGCATCAGCGTCGTGCCCATTTTCCTGCCGCCGCTGCGCGAGCGAGAGGGCGACCTCATCCCGCTCGCCAATGAGTTTCTGCGGCGGTTCAACGCCGAGCAGCGATCCGATCTGACGCTGACGTCTTCGGCGATCGAGGTGCTTTCGCATTGCAAGTTCCCCGGCAATATCCGCGAACTTGAGAACTGCGTGCGCCGCACGGCGACGCTTGCGCCCGGCCATGATATTGAAGCCGGCGACTTCGCCTGTCAGAACGACGGATGCCTGTCCGCGGTTCTCTGGAAGGGCGCCGACACGCCGCACGCCACGCACGGGATCCTCTATCCGCTGCCGATTGCGCCGCTGCCGACCGTTGCGCGCGAGGCCCGCGAGGCCGCCGAGATCGTCGCGCGTTCCCCGGAGCCCGCGGCGGCGCCGGCCTCCGAAGCTTTCGGCTTAGGGGGAGATCACCGCTCTGACAGAGAGAAAATCGTCGACGCCATGGAGCGGGCCGGCTGGGTCAAGGCCAAGGCGGCGCGCATTCTCGGCCTGACCCCGAGGCAAATCGGCTATGCGCTGCGCAAGCACAATATCCGGGTCAAAAAGTTCTAGACGGGATGAGAAAAAGCGCACAGCGCTTCGTTCATCCCGCCCTTAGCCGCGTGAAGCCCTTCGGCTGCCCTCGAAGCCTTTTCGGCAATTCACGACGCGCGACCGGCAGCGGCGATTCGCAGCGGCTGCGAATCGATCAGACCGGCCGGTTTTCGTAGCGGTTCTTGACTGGCCCCATCCGCTCGACGCCCTGCGCGAAGCTTATCGGATCGAACTTGCCCTCGAATTTCAGCGCGGCGTCCGCCACAGCGTCAGTCTTGCCGCCGACGCTAAGCTTTTTGAGGCTGGTCTTGTCAAGGTTGAGCAATTCGAGCAGCTCATTGTAGACGGTCAATTCGTCAAGCGGCAGCACGTAGAAGGGAACGCCGCCGATTTCGACCCGATATTTGCTCAAAAGATCGATGTTGTTGCAGAAGGCGAAATATTTGCCGTCGGGGGCAAGCTTGCCCTGAAGCACCTCCGCCAAAGCCTCGAGATGTTCGAAGGAGAGCAGATAGGCGGCCAGAAACGGAATGGTCGGTTTGCCAGCTTCGGCGATGGCGATGACCTGCTCCGTGGTGAGTTCCGGCGGCCTCTTCTCGTCGGCGAATTGCTGCGCGAATTTCAAGGCGATTTCGCCGCGAAAGCCGAAGCGGCCGGGCTTTTCCGTCGGACCTTTAAGAACCGCGTTGAGGAGCCGGCTTTCGGCGTCGAGCGAAGCGAACGCCGTATCAGTGATGCTTGTCATGTTCATTTCCCAAGTCGTTGCGGAGCCAATCGGCGAGTTTCTGGAAGGCGCCTTTCAATCTGTCCCGGAGGATCGGGTCGGACGCCGCCTCGTCCAGCGCCGCGTTCATGCAGCCGAGCCAGGCATCGCGTTCGGCTGGACCGATCGGCAAATGGCCATGCCGCATTCTCAGCCGCGGATGGCCGCGCCGCGCCGAATATTCGGCGGGTCCGCCAAGCCATTCGCGCAGATAGAGCTTCAGGACCGCCTTGGTCGGCCCGAGATCGCGCGCATGCATGGCGCGGATCTTTCGCGCTTCGGGACGCAAGTCCACGTTCCGATAGAAGGCCTCGACGAGGCGATCGACGCCCGCATCGCCGCCGATCTCGTCGAAGTCCGGACTGCGTTGTGTTTGAACCTTGACTTGCATGCGTGGTGAAACCAAAGGCCTTCGCGGTCAGGCCAATCAAATTCGAAAAACGCGCCGCCGCGGCCGGGTTTATGGTCGCGATTTGGCGCCCTGACAGCGCGCTTACCTGACCCGTATCCGATCCGGGACGGCCCTCGGTCGCGCCGGCCGAACACCCCTGGCCGGCCGGTATGCCGCCGCGGGGCTTCTGGCCAAGATCCAACTTCCGGACAGGATGTTCCGGACAAGATCATGCATCGAGACGAAGGCGGCGAAGAGCATGATCGATTGCAATTTCAACTCCTCATCCTCTACAGGCCGCGTTGGCCCTGATTCATTGACATTGATCAACCTTTCGGACCCGGACGATAAGGTCGGCGCTGATGATCTCCATGCCCGCTGGCGGTTCGGGGAGGTTGAGTACGCCGACCGCCTCCGCCGGGATGTCGAATAATTCGTTCTCTACCAGAAAATGATAATGCGGACCGGTGTTGGTGTCGTACCAGGCGCGCGATCCCTGCACGGCGATTTCGCGTAGCAATCCGGCGGTCGTAAATTGGTTCAAGGCGTTGTAGATCGTCGCCAGAGAGATCGGCGGGCGCGCCTGTTGCGCCTCCGCGTGCAGTTTTTCCGCGGTGACATGGCGGTCGCCGTCGCGAAACAGGAGCGCGCCGAGCTGCATGCGCTGGCGCGTCGGCCGCAGCCCGACGCTGCGCAATCTGGCGCGCAACGCCGACTGAAACGCGCGGGCGTTTGGATCGATCGCGGGCCGGCAATTCGGCGGGCGCGTGGCGGACGGGTACATGGCGACAACCTCGAAAATGGGCGCCGGCGGGGATCCTCGCCAGCGCAAATTTGTCGGCTTTCCATCATAATAGACCTTAGCCGACGGCCTTTATCAGCTAGACAGCACGCATCGTGCCAAACGCTCCGGGACGGTCGGCCGCGAGAGCGCGCGCCTGACGCGGGGCGCGGCGGATCGAAGCCGGACCCACGCAGGTTTCCTTTCGTGGCGCAGGACGTGTCGGAAAAGCTACAATGACCCGCTTCGCGCCGCCGAAGCGCCTCCGCCAAGATCCTGGCGCGTCCATGCAGCCGGAATCGAGCGGATCTCGCGCGAGATGGCGCACGCGATCGGGCCGGCATCCGAACGCGGCTCCGTCAGCCGCGGCGGGACGGGCCGCAGCCTCGGCCTGCCGTCGCGCGGCGCCGCGCTAAGGGAGTCAATTGTCTTCGACAGGGCGGTCCTGTGCATTTGACCGCCGCGCCAAAGTGGACTAATTGGTTTTCTCATAATCAATGATTTTTACGCGAGTTCCAGAAGGCGGAAATGAAGCGCAAGTTTCATTTATGGTCCCTGCCCCGCTGATGCTATAAGCGAATTCTTATACAAACTCATTAATTTCTATATTTGCATCATATCTGGATTTAGAAGGACTGAACTGAAACTGCGCATGTGCTGGCCCTGAACCTGTCTTGGCCCTGAACAAGTGTCCCGGCGATGAACAGATTTTGCCGATAAATCCGAGGGGCGGCGTTTGAACCAGAATTCACCTGTCGGCGCACAGGTTTCGCAGGCCGCTTCTCCATTGCGTCCGGTCGTCGCAGCTATCGTCACTTATAATCGCAGGGATTTGCTGTGCCGCTGCGTCGAGGCGTGCCTTTCGCAAACGGCGACGCCCGATCGCGTCTTCATCTTCGACAACGCCTCCACTGACGGCACGAAAGAGCAGCTTCGCGACCGGGGCTATTTAAGCGATCCGCGCGTCAGTTATTTCTCGGTGGCGGCCAATGTGGGGCCGGCGGCCGCATTCGACGAGGTCGTCCGTCTCGCCTGGCAGGCCGGCTGCAAATCGGTCTGGGTCATGGATGACGACGTCGTCCCGTTCCCGACCGCGCTCGAGATGCTGTTTGAGGCGTTCGCCGAGAATTTCAAGGCGCCAGAGCAGATCGGCTTTCTGGCCAGCGCGATCGTCTCCGGCGACGGGCTGCCCAATAACGTTCCTGAAATCGAAATGCGACGGCCGCCGGGGCAGGATCCGGTGTGGGCGGTCCTGCTCGCGCGGGGCCTTGTCAGACTGCGCTGGTCGACGCTGTCCTCGGTGCTCATTCCACGCAATTCCCTGACGCGATGCGGCGGCATCAACCCTGAATTCTACGGCGCCCAGCTAGACATCGACTTCACCCTTCGCATCACGAACGAGCTTCCCAGCTATCTGGTCGGCAAAAGCATCGTCGCGCATCTTCGGCAGGTCAGCGGCAGATATAGCATCCTGCGCGAGACCGAACCTGCGCGCATAGAGAGCTTTTTCTATCACTATAGAAATCTCATCTATGTCCGGCGGAAATATTACGGATTCGCCAACGCCTTCCTGTTTTTCTGCAAGTCGGCGTCCGAAGCAATCGAGGCTCTTTTCGCCAAGGACCATCGGATCCTGCGCGCGGCGACGATCATGCGCGCGATCGTCAGCGGTCTGTTTTTCCGGCCGGGCGACAAGCCGATCGGGCCGCCGGAACTTGCACTGCGCGATGACGCGTCGCAACAGGCAGCGCTACCGACCGCCGCGCAACACGCCGCCGCGCAGGACAGCGCTCCGCTCGCGGCCGGGGTGGTCGTCCGCGACGACGTCGCCTCGCTACGATAGCGGTTTCGGGAGCGAAGCCTCGCGGCGCCTCACGTCACCGTCAGTTTGCGCGCGAAGAACGCTTCGGCGTAGCGTTCCGGCGCGCCGCATTCGAGGCCCCGCAGTCGCGCCAGGCCGCGAAAGGTTTCCTCATCGAACCAGTGCTTCGAGCGCTGCGTGCCGAAATGCGCCATGAGGAGATCGATCTTGTGCTGCAGCGCCGCCGGCGTCACCTGCACATAGAGATTGGGCTGGCCGAAATCGCCGTCCCATTTCGGGATCTCATATTCAAGGATGCAATGATCGCGGAAGGTGTTCCAGGTCAGCCGGTTGATCTCGCGGTGGTCCTGGTGCGCGTCGTCGCGCCGGTGCGTGAAGATGATGTCGGCGCCGCTGCGCGGCTTCAGCCCCTCGAACCAGCTCTTGATCGCCTCGCTCTGCTCCGGGAAAAAGCTCGTCCTGAAATCGGCGACCTCGATCAGCGCGCTGCTGGCCCCTTTGAGAAAATCCTGCGCCGAGGCCTTGGCCTCATGGAAGCGTTCGCCTTCGCCGCTGAGGACGCACCAGTGAACGTCGAGATAAACGCCGCTTGCGATGAGGCCGAGCAGGGTGGCGCCGACGCCGATTTCAATATCGTCGGAATGGGCGCCAAGGCAAAGCACCGACAGCCTCTCGCCGGGGCCAGCGAACTTGAGAGGCTTCATGCGGCTGACCGCCCAACCGGATTCGTCCGCATGCGCACGCCGCCTCGTTCTCTCAACTCTGACCTGACGCGCGCCTGTCCCGCGCGCAAGGGCGATTAAACATGCGCACTCGGGACTTGTCAGCAAAAATCAAAGGCGCGGCTACTATTGCGCCTGGCCTTGCTCGAGCTGGCGCACGAGCAGGCCGATTCGCGCATCGCCTGGATTAAGCGCGGCGAGTTCGCGCGCGTGGCGCAGGGCCGTCGCCGCGTCGCCCGCATCGCGCGCGATCGAGACGAGCGCGAGCAGCACGTCGCGATCCGTCGGATGGCGGCGGTGCGTTTCTTCCAGCAGCTCCATCGCCTTTGGATGTCCGCCGACGGTGTTGAGCGCGATGGCGTAGACATATGCGTAGCGCGCATTGTCGGGCGCAAGTTCGCTGGCCTTGCGCAGCTCGGCGAGCGCCCCCGCGTAATTCTTCTCGCGCACCAGCGCGAGGCCGAGCGAATGATGCGCGTCGGCGTTATTGGGCTCCAGCGCGATCGCTTTGCGCAGCAGCTCGGCGCCGGCGTCGTCCTCGCCGCGCGCGCGGTCGAGATCGGCGAGATTGACGAGCGCGGGCGTGAAAGCGGGATCGAGGCGCAGCGCCGTCTGATATTGCGCCTCGGCCTCGGCGCCCTGCCCGCGCCGCATCTCGATGAGGCCGAGATTGAGATGCGTCTCGGGCCGCTCAGCGTCGGTCATCTCGGCGTCGACGAGTTCGAGATAAGCGGCGGCGAGCGCGGTCTGCTGCTCCGGCGTCAGCGCGCTCTGGTCGGCGCCCGCGAGCGCGCGCGCGGCCTCGACGCGGACGGCGCGGACGGGATCGCTGAGCAACGGCGCGAAGGCTTTGACCATGGCCGGCGTTGGAGCGGCGGGCAGCGCGCGGGGCGCGGCGGCGCGCACCAGCGGGTCCCTGTCGTTCAGCGCCGCCTCGATCGCGCCCTGCGACCGCGGCGTGGCGTAGGGGCCGAGCAGCGCCAGCGCGCTGGCCCTTGCGATCGCGGGCTGGCCAGCGTCGGCGATCAGCGCGTCGAGGCGAGCCTCCGCGTCCGCCGCGCCGGTGCGGCCGGCGTTGAGCGCCAACCCATAATGGCCCTGCGTCTGCCGCCCGTCCGGGAACCATTGCGCGACCATGCGCGCGGCCCATTCGGGCCCTTTGTCGGCATGGCACGATGCGCAGGCGTTCGGCGTTCCGATGGCGAGCGTCAGATCGGGGCGCGGCACGCGCAGGCTATGATCGCGCCGTTCATGCACGATCATATAGGTCTTCGCCGGCATATGGCAGTTGACGCATTGCGCGCCGGCGCCGCCCGGCCCGTGATGGGTGTGAGCGACGACGTCGAATTTGGCCGGCGGATGGCATTGCGCGCATAGCGCATTGCCTTCGTCGCGCAGGGCGAGGCTATGAGGGTCATGGCAATCCGAGCAAGTCACCCCGGCATGATGCATGCGGCTCTGCAAAAAAGAGCCATATTCGAACGCCTCGCCGTCGATCTGCCCGTCGGCGTGATAGAGGCCGGATTCCAGCAGCGCCGGCAGATTGGCGTCGAGGAAGGGCGTCCCGACCGGCGCGTCGCTGGCGATGACTTTGCGCCGCGCATGGCAGGGCGCGCAAATATCAAGTTCATGGCCGTCCGCCGGCTCTGTGCGCTCGGCGACGCCGGTGTCGGGATTCATGCGCCAGACGCCTTTCGCCGGCGCTTCGAGCCAGGTCGTCAGCCCCATATGCGGATCATCGGCCGCTTTCGACTCTGCGCTTGCCGCCGCCCGCGCCTTGGCCCAGTCGACATGGCGCGAGCCCGGCCCATGGCAGGCCTCGCAGGAGACATTCACGTCGCTCCATTTCGTCGCATAGGCGTTGGCGGCGAGGTCGTAGTTCTTTTTCAGATCCGTCGAGTGGCAGGCGGCGCATTGATAGTTCCACGTCTGGTCGCGGCCAGTCCAGTGCAGCGGGCTGCCGGGCGCGAGCGTCTCGTTCGGATAGAGGTGCATCCAGCGCTGGCCGCCCTGATCGTTGGGCCTCGCATCCCAGGCGATGCCGAGCGCCTGCAGGCGGCCGCCCGGAAAGGCGATCAGATATTGCTGCAGCGGATAGACGCCAAAAGTATAGGCGATCTCATAATCATGCAGGGCTCCGTCCGGCCCTTCGGCGCGGACCATGAAAGCGTCTCCGCTACGGCTGAATGTCGTCGTCACGCCATGATGGTCGAGGCGCGCGCCGTTGAAATCGCCGAGCACAGTCTCTGGCGTCGCCTTCTGCATCGCCTGCGCATGATGCGAGATCTCCCAGCTCTGCGTCTGATCCGCGTGACAGCCCGCGCAGGCGGCGGCGCCGACGAACGCGGCCTCGGCGGGCCTGGCCTGATCCTCGGCGAACGCGGGCGCGGCGAGCAGCGCCAGCCAGCAGAGGAAGGCGGCACGGAATCGGGATTTCATGCGCCAGCGGTCTCTCTTCGCCGAGCGTCGCCCGCGACGCCTCCGGGGTTGCCGCTGCTTTACACCGATCGGCGAGAAAATTGTATCGCGCGGACTTTTCCGCGTCGGCCGAGAGGGCGTCAGCCAAACAGGCGGTCGATCGCGCCCTTGAGGTCATCGGCCATGAAGGTCGGCGGCGCGGCCAAATGCGTCTCCTGCCCGGCGCGATATTTGCCGGTGCGCACCAGCACGCCCTTGAGGCCCGCCGCCATGGCGCCGCCGACGTCGGCCTCCGCGTCATCGCCGATCATGGCGACGTCCGCGGCGGGAACCCCCAAGCTCTCGACAGCGAGCTTGAAAAATGCGGGCGCGGGCTTGCCAAGCACGGTCGCGCTTTTGCCGGACGCATATTCGAGCGCCACGACGAAGGGGCCGGCGTCGAGGCTCAACTCGCCATCGCGATCGAGAAAATTGCGGTTTTTCGCCAGCGCGAAAAACGCCGCGCCCCCGTTGAGAATTCGATAGGCGCGGTTCAAAAGCTCATAGGTGAAAAAGACGCCCGCGTCGCCGACCACGACGGCGTCGAAGCCTTGGGGCCCCGGCGATTCGCCGCCTTCAACCGGCAGCCCCGTGAAATCCTCGCGCAAATTCGGATGCACCGCGAGCAGCGGCGCCAGTCGCTGGCTCGACGAGAAGCTCCCGCGCGGCGATCGAGGGCGTGAACACATCCCCTTCGGCGGCGTCAATGCCGAGATGCGCCAGATCCGCGACGATCTGGCGGCGCGGGCGGCGCGTCGTGTTGGTGATGAATTTATGTGGAATCGCGAGATCGCGAATGTGGCGGATCGCAGCAAGCGAGCCCGGCAAAACATCCTCGCCGACGCAAATGACGCCCTCGATATCGAGCAGAACGGCTTTTGCGCCATATTCGCCGGGTTCTCGGCTGGCCCTGATCGTTCGCGGCACGGGACTCACGCTGGAGTTTTGTGGCGACGACTATAACGCGATCGAAGCCTCATGCATCAAGCGCGCCGCCCACGCGTCGTTTTGGCCGCGCGTCATGCCCGGCCCTGAGCCGGGCATCCAGTCACCGATGCTGCTGGCCTGGATGGCCGCGTCATCCCCGGACTTGATCCGGCGATCAGACATGATGCTCATAGCGGCGCGCCCGCGCAAACCCCGCGTCGTCATGCCCGGCCCTGAGCCGGGCATCCAAGTGGCGATCTTTCGCGAGTCTGGATGGCCGGGCCAAACCCGGCCATGACCAGAAACCGATCAGGTTTCGCCATTCATCTCACGGCGGCCATTCTCGGCGAGGCGGACTCGGTCCTGTCAAGGATGCGAGCTCGAAGCCGGCGCCGCGCGTCCTTGACAGGATCGATCCGCTCGCCACACTCGCCGCCATGAGATAAATGGCAAGTTAAGATTTTTGCCGAAATGGCTGCCGGAGAAAACCGCATGTACATCGCGATGAACCGTTTCAAAGTCCTCAAGGACGCGCAAAAGGCCTTTGAGGATATGTGGGCGAACCGCCAGTCGCGGCTCGGCGAGGTCAAGGGTTTTGGCAGTTTTAATTTGCTGCGCGGCCCCGAGCGCGAGGACCACGTGCTCTACGCCTCGCACACGATTTGGGACAGCTATGACGATTTCATCGCCTGGACGAAATCGGAGCAGTTCCGCGACGCGCACAAAAGCGCCGGCGATCAGAAGCCGAAGACCCTCGGCCACCCCGAATTCGAGGGGTTCGAGGTTATCCAGTCTAGCCCGTAACAACAGACGACAGTCGAGAGCGTCCGGCGACGACTGGCTTTTCACCGCGCACGGCGCCAACTCGATGACTCCTGCGAGCTCAGTGCGCGGCGTCCTCACGCGCGCCCCGCGTCCGCATCGGGACGCGCTCGGCGACGAGGTCCCAGCGCGTGGCGAAAACCGTGTCGCAGATGCCGGGGCTGCCGAAGCCGTCGCTGAAGCTGACCATGCCGCGGCGGTGGTGCTCCGCATGCGCCTTGCTGGTCACGATGCCGGCGAGCGCATCGAAAAAGCGCCCCTTGAGGCCGCCTGCCCCGCGCCTGATCTTGACCGAGAAATCATAGCCGGAGTGCTCGTAAAGGCCGCCGATAGCGCCGAGGGCGGCGACAAGGCAGTGGAAGGTAATGTCGGCGCCGGCGCGCGCCAGCACGAGCGGAACGAGATAGGGCAGCACGATTTCGAGAAAGAAATCGGCCGCGCTCATGTAGCAGGCGCTGACGGCGCGGCTCGCGACGGTGGTATGATGCACGCTGTGCCCGAGTTTGCGCATCAGCGTCGGCCGATGCAGCAGCACGCGATGCGAGATATATTGCACGATGTCGTGGCCGACGCCCATCAAGGCGAGGGCGGCGAGAAAATGCCACCAGGCCAGATGTGGCGCGCCGACGAAGGCGAGCCCCAGATATTGAACCGCCATCATGGACGGCAGAAGAATCAGGAACTGATTGGCCAGCACGCGCGGCATCAGTTCGAAATAGCTCATGCGCTCAACCGCGCGCATCTTGAAGTCGGAGAGCCGGCCGGTGCGGTCGCACCATTCAAACCAGAGCCCGACGCCATGATAGGCGAGCATCTGAACGGCGAAGGCGAGCACCGAAAGCGGAAGCCAGGCGGGCAAGGCGCCGTTTGCGTCAGTCACGGCGGGATCCCTCTTGCAATTGAAGCGTCATCAGTCGTCCCTGGTCGTCCTGCTTTGGTCTATCCCGCCGCCGCGCCCGAACGCAAATGGCGAGCGAACCCGGATGCATTGTCTTTTACCGGATCGGCCTGCCGCGATTTGATTTAACGCATGAATTTACCCGAAATCACCGCAATTTTTGTTTCATGATGTAACGCATCTATCTGTTTCAAAAGGCGCTGCTGGATTTATTCCAAACTGGCGCGCCGGCCGGCCTTGGCCATTGCGCGCGGATAAACTAGGACAGGGCGTCCGCCGCCACGCCAGAGGAGCCGATCATGAGCGCGCCTTCGCCCGAAAAGCAAATCATCGCGCGGGAAACCGCCAAAATGCTGATCGAGGTGGAGGCCATTCTGTTCAACGCGGAAAAGCCTTTCATCTTCACCTCGGGCTGGGCGAGCCCCGTCTATACTGACATGCGCAAGCTCATCTCTTATCCGCGCCTACGCGCGCGCCTCATCGACTTCGCGGTGACGACGATCGAGCGCGAGATCGGTTATGAGCGCCTCGACGTCATCGCCGGCGGCGAGACGGCGGGCATCCCCTACGCCGCCTGGCTCGCCGACCGACTCATGCTGCCGATGCAGTATATCCGAAAGAAACCAAAAGGTTTCGGCCGCAATGCCCGCATCGAGGGCGATATTCATGCGGGCGGGCGCGCGCTGCTGGTCGAGGACCTCGCCACCGACGGGCGCAGCAAGGTCAGCTTCTGCGAGGCGCTGCGCGAGTTGGGGCAGTCCTGCGAGCACGCCTTCGTGTTTTTCTTCTACGACATCTTCCCGCAGACGGCGGCGATCATGAAAGAGCTTGGCGTCACGCTGCATTATCTCACCACCTGGCGCGATATACTTGGCGTCGCGCGGGGCGGCGGCTACTTCGCGGCGCAAACGCTCGACGAGGTCGAGAAATTCCTCGGCGCCCCGGCGCAATGGTCGGCCGCGCATGGCGGCGCTTCGGAGCTGAAAGGCTGATCGCACCGCCTCTGCCCGGAGGCTGGTAAGATCGCGCCCCCGGCTTGTCCGGTCCGTCCCCGCAATCGGTCAAAAAACTGTTTCACGTGAAACGCCTGCGCCCCTGTTTCACGTGAAACACCCCCCTGTTTCACGTGAAACACCCCTGCAAAACGCGCTATTCCCCGACGCCGGGCAGCGGCTCGCTTTCGGCGAAAATCGCCTCGAAATGGCGCCTGAAATCGCCAGCCGCGACCGCGTTTTGGATGATGATGAGATCATTGTCCTGCCGCTTCAGGCCGGACGCCGAGAAGTTGGCGGCGCCGGTGCGCAGCAACCTTCCGTCGATCTGGTAGGCCTTGAGATGCATCAGCGGCGCCCCGGCGCGTTTCAGGCCGATCTGGATTTCGGGGTTGGCGAGCAGCGCTTCGAACGCCGCCGTCGGTTCGCGCTCGCCGATGCGGCCGCTGTCAAGATAAAGCCGGACCCTGACCCCGCGCGCCGCCGCCCGGCTCAGGGCCTGCATCACCGGCCAGTCGGTCAGCACATAGGCCGCCATGTCGATGTTGGCCCTGGCCTGATCGATCAGCGCGACGTCGATGCGCTCCAGATTCTCGGACGGCGCGTAATGGATCGACGAGGTCTGCGTCGGCGCCGGCGTCGGAGCGCCGATCGCGAGCAGGGCGAGGGCGAGGCCCATGGCGGGCGAAGCGTGAAATGCGGCCATTTTGTGTTTCAGGCGATTGCGGATCTCTGTCATGTGCCTGATTCGACTTATCCGAGCCTTGACTTTGTCCGGTCGCTTCAAATCCGCCCTTAAATGCTGGCGCGGTCTTGCCAGCGCCCGCGCGCCGCCGCACAAAGGGCCGATGGCGACGCGCCCCACGCGCCGCGGATCAAACGGAGGGAAAAATGGGTCGAAGCCTGCGGCACGAACGGCGGGTGCTCAACGCCGACGAGATCGCGCTGGTCGAGGCGTCGCATCATCCGGGCCTCGGCGCCCTCTCCGACAAGGATCTCGCCGAACTGCGCAAGCATGTGCGCGAGCGGCGCGACCGCGCCCGCGACATCGCCGCGCGCCAGCGCCGCGAGATGCGCGGCAAGGCCGCCCCGCACGGTGTGCGGCCTGTCGCGGAGGACGCCGGATCGCGCGAGAAGCGCGACGTGCTCGCCGCCGCCATGCAGCGCCTCAACGCCGAGACCACGCGGCGCGCCGAGAAAGCCGCGCGCGATTCCATGAAGGACAGCCTGACGCGCGCGCTGGAGATGCGGCGCGCGCGTGAGGCGCGGACGGCGCGCCCCGACTCGCAGACGGCGAATGAGGGCATGCGCGTCAAAAGCAGCGGCAACGGTTTTCTGCGCAACCGCGCCAAACTTGGCGAAGTCAGTCAACACAACAAGAACACGCAGGCGAAGCGCGACAGCAGGTAGAGCGAGAGGTAGAATGAGGTCTGCGCCTTGACGACAGCGCGATTCGAAGGAGCCTCTATCTTTGCATCGTAACGCTCGGGCGATCGCTTCGTCCCCGCGATGCGTTGGTCGACGAGGTCATACGCACTCCGCCGTCGGGACGCGGTTCGTCTTCGAAGCATATGATCAAACGCTTCGACGGCGGCGTCCCGGCGAATATGCGGCCGATGTTGACGCGCTCCTGCAGCGCAATATGGTGACGTCATCGTCGGCTCCAACGTCGACGGCGGTCGCGCGGCTCCTTTGCCGCCCGCCTTATCGACCGGAGGAATTCCGATGAAGCAGTCGCCCGTCGCTTATGATTCTTTCGATAGCATGGAGGGCATCGCCGGCATCGAGACGAGCGCGCCGCCGCGCTGGTTTACCTCATGGCCGCATGCGAGGCTCATCCACGCCGTTTACCCGGGCCTGCTCGCGGCGGGCACCATCGCGCTGGCCTCCACCTGGCTGTCGCAGCACTACACCGCCCCGGTCATGCTGTTCGCGCTGCTGTTCGGCATGGCGTTCCATTTCCTCCATGAGGAAGGCCGCTGCGTCGCCGGCATCGAATTCTCGTCGCGGGCGGTGCTGCGCGTCGGCGTCGCCTTGCTCGGCGTGCGCATCACGCTCGGCCAGATCGCCTCGCTCGGCATCGCGCCGGTGGCGACGGTGGCGGTTGGCGTCGCGTCAACGATCGCGCTCGGCCTGCTGGTCGCTCCGCGCCTTGGTCTCACAAAAATGTTTGGCGTTCTTTCCGGCGGCGCGGTCGGAATTTGCGGCGCTTCGGCAGCGCTGGCGATCGCCTCGGTGCTGCCGCGCGACACGCACAGCGAGCGCGACGCGATCCTGACCGTCGTCACCATCACGGCGCTCTCGACGCTGGCGATGATCCTCTACCCGGTGTTCGCGACCTCCATCGGGCTCGATCACAAGCACGCCGGCGTTTTCATCGGCGGCACAATTCACGATGTCGCGCAGGTCGTCGGCGCCGGCTATGGGATTTCACCCGAGACCGGCGACATCGCAACCTATGTCAAATTGCTGCGCGTCGCGATGCTGCTGCCGGCGGTCTTCACCATATCGTTGCTGGTCACGCATCACGCGGGCGCCGGCGCGCGTCCGCCATTGCCGCTGTTTCTCGTCAGCTTTGCCCTGCTCGTTCTCGCCAACTCTTTCGGTCTGCTGCCAAAGGTTCTGATCGATCTCGCCAATGATGTGTCACGCTGGTGCCTCGTCACGGCGATCGCGGCGCTCGGCATGAAGACGTCGTTCAAGGCGCTCTTTGAGGCCGGCTGGCGCCCGCTCGGGCTGATGCTCGCCGAAACGGTCTGGATCGCGATGCTGGTGCTACTGGCGGTCAAGACGATAATTTGAGGCGGGCGGGGTCTTGATTGGATTGGTTCGCTCCTGAATCATCGCGATCGATTCCAGTAGTTTGGAGCGGGATGCGGGCGGAAAAGCGCTCACACTTTTCCTTATCCCGCTCTAGCGCGCCGCCTCGGCGAATTTGTTGAGAATATTGGCGCGCCCGGCGCGGCCGATGATGGTGACGCCGTCGCCGGGATTGACCCGCGTCGAAGGCAGCGGGCGCCCCGCCTCGCCGCCGCCCGCCTGCTGGACCGCGACGATGAAGAAGCTGCGTTCGGCCTTGCGCTCGATCTCCTCGACGGTAAGGCCGGCGAAGGCGCTGCCCTCGGCCGCGATGACGACCTCGATCTCAAGTCCGAGCGTGCGCAGATCCAGCTCCATCTGGCGGCGCCGCTCGGCCGATTGTATGACGCTCGAAATAGATGGAAACAGGATCATCGAGGCGATCTGCTCCGCGCCGACATGCGCGGGCAGCACCACCGCGCTGGCGCCGGCCTGGAACAGCTTTTTTTCGGTCGATGGCTCTTCGCCGCGGGCGACGATCTGAACCTGGCTGTTGAGGCTGCGCGCGCTGAGGGTGATGAAGACGTTGACCGGATCGGAGGCGACGACGGTCGCCAGCGCGCGCGCGCGCTCGATGCCCGCCTGTTTCAGCACCGCTTCCTCGGCGGCGTCGGCATGGATGACGAGATAGCCAAGCTCCTTCGCCTCGAGGTAGCGATCGTGATCGGGTTCGATGACGACGAATTGCGCTTTTCCGGCGCGAAGCTCCTTGGCCAGCATGCTGCCGGTGCGGCCGAAGCCGCAGATGACCACATGGTCATGCAGATCTTCGATTTGCTTGTTCATGCGGGTCAATCCCAGCAGTTGTTGGATTTGCGACAGCGTGATGAATTGCACCAGCGCGGCGGTCAAATAGATCATGCCGGTGCAGCCGAGCATCATCAGCGTAATGGTGATCGCGCGCAGTTCCGGCGTGTTGACCGGATGCACCTCGCCGTAGCCGACGGTATAGATCGTCAGCACGGTCATGTAGAGCGCGTCGCCGAAGCTCCAGCCGTTGTGCATATAGGCGAGCACGGCGAGCGCGCAGACGATCAGGACGAAGACGACGCCGAGGATCAGATTTCGCGCCAGCGAATTGGAGAGCCACTTCGCCAGCGAATTGGACAGCCACTTCATGGGCGCGCCGGGGGTCGGGGCCAGGTCATCGCCAAGTCTTGCGGCAAATTGCGGTCAGGCTCAAGCAAAGAATGGCCGCAGCCGCATCCCGCCGGCGCGCGCGGGCGGCCCTATGCGGCGGCGGGCGTCAGAGGCGGCAGCGCGGCGAGCTCGGCCTCGCTGAAGACATGGCCGCGCGTCAAAAAGCGCACGCCGTCCGGCGCTTCCAGCGAGAAGCCTGAGCCCCTGCCCTTGACGACGTCGATGATGAGCTGGGTATGCGCCCAGAGCTTGAACTGATCGCCGTCGATATAGACCGGACAGCCGGCGATCTCGCCGAGAAGCACGTCGCCCGGCCCGGTGCGGAATTCGCCGAGCGGATAGCACATCGGCGAGCTGCCGTCGCAGCAGCCGCCGGACTGATGGAACAAAAGCGCGCCATTCGCCGCCTTGAGGCGGTCGATCAACGCCCCGGCTTCATCCGTCGCAATCACGCGTTCGACCATCGCCCGCACTCCGGCTTAGCTCGTCCGCGAGCATGATCGCATATTCCGGAGCATGGCCGCAACGACCATGCTCCGATGCGCGGGAGAATCCGCCGCCGCTCGGCCGACCGGCCTAGACGGGACCCTGGTAGGCGCCGAGAGGCAGCACCTCCTTGCCGCGCGTCTCGTTGATGACCTCCGCCGCCGCGACATAGATGGCGAACAGCGCCGTGACGAGCCCGCCATAGCCGCCGGCCACGCGAAAAATCGGGTTTCCGGTCCATTCAGCCAGCGCCAGCAGGACGAAGGTGATCCACAACGCCAGAAAAATGAGCTGGACCCCGCGATTGGCGCGGAAGGTTCCAAACCACATGAAGAAAGTGAAAAAGCCCCAAATGAACAGATACCATCCGATGAAAGCGGGCGGAACCTTGGCGGCGAAGAATTCGACGAACAGCGCAAAAGACCACCAAAAGGCGCCATAGCCGCAAAAGGCGGTGAAGCCGAAGGTGTTGCCGCGCGGCATCTCCATGAGGCCGGCGCAGAACTGCGCCGTGCCGCCGAACGCGAAGGCCATGGCGAGGACCATCGGCACGGCGGTGGCGTCGAACCAGCCGACGTTGTGCATGCTGAGCAGCCAGGTGGTGAGGGCGAAGCCGGAGAGGCCTAGGGGGGCGGGATTGGCGAGCTTCACCGGCCTTCTCCCATGCGAGCGATCACCCCGTCAATGAAATCGGCGCGCCGGCGAACGCCGACCGCCGCCGCGACAACGGCAAAAACCCCTTGAACCATCACACCCTCCCCTCAGCGCGACCCGTTCTGGGCCACTTTCCTCAAGACTAGCACTTCCTGGCGGCGGCGGAGATGCTTTGGATCAATTTTTGAACCGGCCTCGCGCCCGACGCGGCGTAAATCCGCGCTCGTCGCATCCGCTCACGAGGCGTAAAGCGCCTTGGCCTCGCGCCGGCGCGCGGCGAGGAGCGCCTCGGTATAGCCATTCGGCTCGTCGCGCCCCTTGAAGACAAGGTCCACCGCCGCGTTGAAGGCCGGACCGTCGAAATTCGGCGCCATGCGCCGGTAGAACGGGTCGGCCTTGTTCTGGCGGTCGACCACCTCGGCCATATTCTTCAGCGTCGTCAGCACCTGCTCCTTCGACACGATGCCGTGGCGAATCCAGTTGGCGATGTGCTGGCTCGAAATGCGCAAGGTGGCGCGATCCTCCATGAGGCCGACGTCATGGATGTCCGGCACCTTGGAGCAGCCGATGCCCTGATCGACCCAGCGCACCACATAGCCGAGGATGCCCTGGCAATTGTTGTCGAGCTCCTGCTGGATGTCGTCCGGGCGCCAATTGCTCTGGCCGAGCGGAATGGTCAGGATGTCGGTCAGCTTCGCGCGCGGGCGCTTGCGCAGCGCGGCCTGGCGCGCGGCGACGTCGACCATGTGGTAATGCAGCGCGTGCAGGGTCGCGGCGGTCGGCGAGGGCACCCAGGCGGTGTTGGCGCCGGCCTGCGGGTGAGCGATCTTCTGGCGCACCATGTCGGCCATCATATCGGGCGCCGCCCACATCCCCTTGCCGATCTGCGCCCGCCCGGGCAGGCCGCAGGCGAGGCCGATATCGACGTTCCAATCCTCATAGGCCTTGATCCAGGCCGAGCTTTTCATCTCGTCCTTGCGGATCATGGCGCCGGCCTCCATCGAGGTGTGGATCTCGTCGCCGGTACGGTCGAGAAAGCCGGTGTTGATGAAGAAGACGCGGTCTGCCGCGGCGTGAATGCAGGCCTTGAGGTTGACGGTGGTGCGCCGCTCCTCGTCCATGATGCCCATTTTGATGACATGGCGCGGCAGGCCAAGCATATCCTCGACGCGGCCAAACAGATCGTCGGCGAGCTTTACCTCATCGGGCCCATGCATCTTCGGTTTGACGATATAAATCGAATGGCTGCGGCTGTTGTGGATGGGGCCGGGACCGTGCAGATCGTGCAGCGCGATGAGGGAGGTGATGGCGGCGTCGACGATGGTCTCCGGAACCGCGCGGCCGTCGGCGTCGAGGACGACGTCGGTGACGACATGATGGCCGACATTGCGGACGAGAAGCAGGCTGCGGCCGTGCAGCTTCTTCGGCGCGCCGTCGCGGTCGATATAGGTGCGGTCGAGCGCGAGGCGGCGCTCGACCAGCAGCCCGCTTTTCTCGAGGGTGGCGGTGAGGTCGCCCTTCATCAGCCCGAGCCAGTTGCGATAGACGCCGATCTTGTCCGGCGCGTCGACCGCGGCGACGCTGTCCTCGAGATCGACGATGGCGCTGAGGGCGGCTTCGAGAATGACGTCGGAGAGGCCCGATTTGCTCTCGGCGCCGACGACGGTCATCGGGTCGATGACGAGCTCGATATGGAGGCCATGCTGGCGCAACAGCACGACGAAGGAGCTTCGCCCGGTCGCCCTGTAGCCGGAAAAACGACCGGGGTGGCGCAGGTGCGTCTCAAGCCCGTTGTCGAGTTCGATCAGCAGCTCGCCATTGGCGACCTTGTAGCTGATTGCGTACCTGTGCGAGCCCTTGGCGAGCGGGACGAAATCGTCGAGCAGATTATGCGCATATGCGACGACGCGCGCGCCGCGCAGCTTGTTGTAGCCCTTGCCGCGCCCGGCGCCGTCCGTCTCCGGGATCACGTCGGAGCCGTAGAGCGCGTCATAGAGGCTGCCCCAGCGCGCATTGGCGGCGTTGAGCACGAAGCGCGCGTTGGAGGCGGGCACGACGAGCTGCGGCCCCGACACGCGAGCGACCTCCATGGTATTTTCGGTGCGGATGGCAAAGTCGGCGGGCTCGGGAACGAGATAGCCGATCTCGCGCAGGAAGGCCTCATAGGCCGCCATGTCGAAGGGTCTGCCGCGATGAACGAGATGCCAGGCGTCGATGCGCGCCTGCAAATCGTCGCGAAGGCGCAGCTGTTCGCGAATGCGCGGCGAAAACTCCGTAACGAGGCCGGCGAGCCCGGTCCAGAATTTTTCCGGCGCGACGCCGGTTCCAGGCAGAACCTCGCGATCGACGAAGTCCTTCAGATCGGTCGCAACGCTGGTCTTTCCGATTTGCGCGTAAGCCATCAGCCTCTCGTCTCCCTGACGTTTGCATGCGCCTCGCTCCGCGTCCGCTCCCTTTTTTGAAACGCCCGTTCGGCGGTTTCCGGCATTCTATTATCGCTATCCGCTCCGCGCCAGCAGAGCGGAGCCGCATGCGAAAAGACGCGGCCAAGGTAAAGCCTCTGCCTCTCCTTTGGCCTTTGACGCCAGGGCATTATGTTCAAGATCGTTGTTTTCCTCTCTGATTTTTGAGTCCAAGCGCAAACCGCAATTCAGCTTCTTGCACCAAATTGATAGAGGCGACATATCTGCCGAAAAGGCTCTCATAGAGAGGATCAAATTTGCGCCCCGTTTCCTCGCACCAATCCCGAAAAATGCGGCAGGATTCCACAAACCGAGAAAGTCGGGCCTCCGTGAACTCAAGGCTACCTTTCCGTATGACAATGTTGAATGCGACCGCAAATCGGTTTGGTCCTTGAGTTTTCTCGTTGTTGATCGGAAAATTGGCTCTTTCGATTATCTCCATGAGACCCGAAAAATCATCGGTCAGAGCATCGACATCGTTTGATGACATTATAACGTCATCGCTGTAGCAAGTAATCAAACTTGAGAAGCCACCGCGCCTGATGGCGGAGCCAACTAGCGACTGATCAAATACGAGCGACGCCAAAAGCTGGGACTGATGGAATCCACGGGGTAATATTGTGGAGCCTCGATAGCGCACCGTGCTTTCTCCTGCCAACCGATACGCCGCATGGTGCGACAGGCCGACACGCCTCAAGGCCCGGTATACTTTGGTGTCGGATACGTGCTCGAAGAAATCCTTCAGATCGATATGCGCAAAAAAGGATCGAGCAACATGACGCTTCACCATCGCCGCGTGACCACCGGCGCGGAATTGGTACATGTAGTCTGGCGGAGTCCAGTGATCAAAAATATGGGCGCGATAACGGGAAATCAACGCCTGTCGTTCAGCAAAATTGTAAATGCCCTGTTCATCTATGCAAAGGCGTAAGGCGGTCGGAGGGACGAAATATCTCTTGCCTCCGCGCAAGAAAGATGAAGCTATTCCGTGCATCATCCATCCCTATGTATAGCAAAAGGGGGCAGTGCCCCCTTTTGCCAAACAACACCAATGGCTTGCGCCTGGGAATGCGCCGTAGCGCGGTCTCTGCAGAGACATTTTAGGTATAGGCCCGCGAACTATTGAGTCAAGCAATTCGATCGTGACGTGCATGACCAAATTCCTCGACCACCCAAAAATCCCGGCAAGCACTTTCGAGGTGCTCTACGCCCGCGCCAGCAACGCGATGAAAAATCCGTCCGTGCCGCTCGTCGCCGGCGAGAGCCTCACGCCCGGCCCAAACTTCGAGGCGAAGGCGGCGAGCTTCGGCAGGCCAGCCGCCGCCGCCATAATCTCCGCGCCAACCGCGCGAAAATCCGGGTTGGCCGCCAGAAACGCCGCGATGCGGTCCTCGTTCTCCTCGCGCAGCAGCGAGCAGGTCGCATAAAGGATGCGCCCGCGCGGCTTGACGAAGCGGACGGCGGCGGCGAGCGTTGCGTCCTGATCGGCGATGCGCTGCTCCAGCGCGCCTGGTCGGATGCGCCATTTTGCGTCGGGATTGCGCCGCCACGCGCCAGTCCCGGTGCAGGGCGCGTCGATCAGCACGAGATCGCAGGCGCCGTCGAGGTCGGCGAGCGCGTCCTGGCCGCGGCGCGGCGCGCGGACCTGCACATTGCGCGCGCCGGCCCGCTCAAGGCGCTTGTAGATCGGCGCGAGTCTCCGCCCATCGTCGTCGCTGGCGTAAATCTGGCCCTTGTTCTGCATCAGGGCGGCGAGCGCGAGCGTCTTGCCGCCGGCCCCGGCGCAAAGATCGAGGATTTGCTCGCCGGGCTTCGCGGCCGAGAGTAGCGCCGCGAGCTGCGAGCCCTCGTCCTGAATCTCGACGCGGCCCTTGACGTAGTCGGCCTCGGCGGCGAGCGCAGGATTGCGGCCTTCCGGCGTCAACGGCAGGCGCAAGCCGAGGGGCGACAGCGGCGTCGGCTCGGCGTTAAGATGAGCGAGGCTCGACAGCGCCTTGTCGCGTGTGGCTTTCAAGGCATTGACGCGCAGATCGACGGGCGCGCGCAGGGCCAGCGCCGAGGTCTCCTCGACAAGGCGCGCGCCAAAAACGGCGGAAAAGGAGGGCTCAAGCCAGGCCGGAAAATCGCCGGCGACATGCGCCGGCGCGCCCTCGAGGCTCGCTTGTTCGAAGCGCTTGCGCTCGGCCTCGTCGAGCGGCGGCGGGGCGTGCGCTTCGCCGGAAAACAGCGCCTCGACGTCGGCAAGGCCGAGGCCGCGCACCAGGCGCAGGGCGCCGAGGATGATCGCGCGGGGGCTCTCCGCGTCCATTATATAGGCGGCCGAGGCGCGCCGGCGCAAAGCGTCGAAGACCAGCGCGCCGATCGCGGAGCGGTCCTTCGAGCCGGCGAAGCGATGCGAAAGGCCCCAGTCTTTCAGGGCGTCGGCGGCGGGGCGCCGGCGCGCCTCGATATCGGCCAGAACTTCGATCGCCGCGGCGACGCGCGCGCCGGCGATCATAGCGGCGCGACGGCTGGCGGAAACAGGATGCGGATGGCGAAAACGATCCACATGACGAGCAGCGTGGCGGCGCCGATGGCCCAGAGAAGTCCGCGCGCGGGCTGGCGGTTCGACGTCGTGTGCACGAACGCGTGGGCGACGCGAGAGGCCACAAAGATCCATTGCATGACGATGAACAGATAATCGGCCTGCCGCGTTAGCATCGCGAGCGGAACCAGCGCGAAGAACAGGACGGGAATTTCGAACTGGTTGCGAAACGAGTCGCCCGCGAGCTTGCCGCAGTCCGGATCGCTCGCGGCGACCTTCGAATTGTGCGCGTAGATCATGCGAAAACAGATCGCGAAGACGAGCGCGACTTGAACGAAGACAGGCAGAAGGATAGCTGCGACGGACAAACGGCCTCCCTGTGAAAAATACACTCGCGCGCGTTGGATCGTTCGCAATCTCGCGCGCAGCGTCGTGGGGGCGGCTTTCGCGCGAGGCTCCGCAGGCGAAGGCCGCTCCCACGACGGATCGTAGGACTAGCGCTTGATGAGACCGATCACGAACAAAAGCAGACACGCGCCGATGACGGCGTTGACGATGTCGCCGATGGCGCCGCCGCCAATATACAATCCGATCCGCGGCAGTATGGCCCCGGCAATCGCCGCCCCAATGATTCCGACGATAATATTGCCGACAAGTCCGAAGCCGCCGCCCTTCATGATGACGCCGGCGAGCCATCCGGCGATGGCGCCGATCAGCAACCAGATAATTATGCCCAACATGGCCGTTCCCCTCAGTTCGGTCGAGCGGCGAGACCGCCGACCCGTTGCAACCCCGGTTCTAGCCCGGCGGTCGATGCGTTTGCCGCCGCGATTGGCGGGCGATGGGTCCGGCCCTCACGCGCCGGTCGGGTAATTGGGGCTTTCGCGCGTGATGGCGACGTCGTGGACGTGGCTTTCGCGCAGGCTCGCGGCGGAGATGCGCACGAATTGGGCGCGGGCCTGAAAGGTCTGGACGTCGGGCGCGCCGACATAGCCCATGGCGGCGCGAAGGCCGCCGGCGAGCTGATGCACGATGGCCGCGACCGGGCCGCGATAGGGCACCTGGCCTTCGACGCCTTCGGGCACGAGCTTCAAATGGTCCTTGATGTCCTGTTGGAAATAGCGGTCGGCCGAGCCGCGCGACATGGCGCCGACGGAGCCCATGCCGCGGTAGGATTTGAACGAGCGGCCCTGGTAGAGATAGACCTCGCCGGGGCTCTCGTCGGTGCCGGCGAAGAGCGAGCCGATCATCACCGTGTCGGCGCCGGCGGCGACCGCCTTGGCGAGATCGCCGGAATATTTGATGCCGCCGTCCGAGATGAGCGGCACGCCGGCGGCGCGCGCGGCCTCGGCGCAATCCATGATGGCGGTGAGCTGCGGCACGCCGACGCCGGCGACGATGCGCGTGGTGCAGATCGAGCCGGGGCCGATGCCGACCTTGATCGCATCGGCGCCGGCGTCGATCAGCGCCTTAGTCCCCGCCGCGGTCGCAACATTGCCGGCGATCAGCGCGACCTTGTTCGAGCTGCGCTTCAAGCGCGCGACCTGATCGAGCACCGCCTTCGAATGGCCATGCGCGGTGTCGATGACGATGCAGTCGACGCCAGCGTCGATCAGCATTTCGGCGCGCTCGAAGCCCTTGTCGCCGACCGTCGAGGCGGCGGCGACGCGAAGACGCCCCTCGGAATCCTTCGAGGCGAGCGGATGCTGGGTCGCCTTCTCCATGTCCTTCACGGTGACGAGGCCGACGCAGCGGAAGTCCTCGTCGACGACGACGAGCTTTTCGAGCCGGTGCTGGTGCAAAAGGCGGCGCGCCTCGTCCTGACTGACGCCCTCGCGCACGGTGATGAGGGTCTTGGTCATCAGTTGCGAGACCGGCTCCAGCGGATTGTCGGCGAAGCGCACGTCGCGATTGGTCAGAATGCCGCAGAGCCGCGCGGGCTTGCCGCCAGCGCCGCGCTCGACGACAGGAATGCCGGAAATGCCGTGGCGACGCATCAGGGCGAGCGCGTCGGCCAGCGTTTCGTCGGGGAAAATGGTGATCGGATCGACCACCATGCCGCTTTCGTAGCGCTTGACCTTGCGCACTTCCTCGGCCTGCTCGGCCGGCTCCAGATTGCGATGGATCACGCCGATACCGCCGGCCTGAGCGAGCGCGATGGCGAGCCTCGCCTCGGTCACCGTGTCCATCGCCGAGGAGATCACGGGAATGTTGAGGCTGATGGTCGAAGTCAATCGCGTCTTGAGATCGACGCCGCTTGGCATGACCTCGGAATGGCCCGGCAGAAGCAGCACATCGTCAAAGGTGAAGGCTTCGCTGAGCGAGGGGCGGGTGATCAGGGTCAAAGGCCAACTCCAAAAATGCCGCCGGCGGCGAAGCCGCTAAAGCGCCCGCGGGCGAGATTCCCGCGGGAATTCGCGACGACCGAGAGTTGCCGCCGGCTCATAGCACGCCGGCGCTGCGACGGAAAGCCGAGAGATGGCTGCGCGATGCGCCCGGCGCAAGCCTTGTTCGTCGCGCACAAGCCTCGGGCGCCCTCGCGCGACGATGATGCGACAAACGGGCGACGCGCGGCTTTGTGAGGAAACTCACAGCCCTGGCGCCGCGTTAGACGCATCATGGTCGAGGCGCGAAAAAGCGCCGCCGATAACTGACCAGAATATTGGCTCACGAAGATAGTGGTCGACATGCCAGGATTTTCCGCCCAGGTCGGGATAGGCGCGGCCGCGGCCGAGGTGTTCCACTTCGTCTCGAAGACCCAGAACATGCCGCGTTACCTGCCGACTCTCGAAAAGGCGACGCGCCTGCCCGATGATCGCGTGCGGCTCAAGGGCGCCGCCAATGGGCGCCGCTATAAGGTCGAGGGGCATTTGCACATCGACGAAGACGCCATGCTGATGTCATGGGGGGCGTTGGAGCCGGAGCGCTATCACGGCGAATTGCAGGTGTTCGAGACGGACGAGGGCTGCGAACTCGCCTGCCGGATCGAATTCGCGCCGCGTCTTGAGAGCATGGAAGCGCTGGCCGACGGCGCGGGCGAGGGTTTCATCACGGCGACGCTGAACGACATCCTCGGCGCGGTGAAACAGGCGGTCGAATCCCGGCTGCGCCCGGGCGCGGGGAAATCGCGTTTGGAAACCGCCTGAAAAGGCGACTATAAGCGCGTCTCCCGCCCGTTCCGCCGGTCGCGGCGTCCCGCCAGATCCGGCCAACGCGCCGGCGGGGCCTTGGCGGCGCGGGCCGCCGCCGGGAAAGCACATTGCCGCGCTACGCCATCACCGCCCTTATCGTCGCCTGCGCCCTGTTCATGGAGACGCTCGACGCAACCGTGATCGCGACCTCCCTGCCCGCGATCGCGCTCGATCTGCATGAAGATCCGATCTCCCTGAAGCTGGCCCTCACCTCCTATCTGCTCTCGCTTGCGGTGTTTATCCCCGTCAGCGGCTGGGTCGCCGACCGCTACGGCGCGGGGCTCATTTTCCGCGTCGCGATCCTGATTTTCACCCTCGCCTCGATCGCCTGCGGGCTGGCGCACGACCTGCCGCAGCTCGTCATCGGCCGCCTCGCGCAGGGGTTAGGGGCGCCATGATGGTGCCGGTCGGACGGCTTTTGCTGATGCGTTCGGTCGCCCGCGGCGATCTCGTGCGGGCGCTCTCCTATCTCACGGTTCCGGCGCTGTTCGGCCCGGTCGTCGGGCCGCTGGTCGGCGGATTTATCACCACCTATTTCCACTGGCGCTGGATTTTCTGGATCAATGCGCCGATCGGCGTCGTCGGCATCGCGTTGGCGACGCTTTTCATCGAGGACGTGCGGGAAGCCAATCCCGGCCCGCTCGACATCATCGGCTTCATCCTGTCGGGCTCAGGCCTCGCCTCGCTGCTGTTCGGGCTCGCCGTCGCCGGCGGCGGCCTCGCCCCTTTAAGCGCCACCATCGCCCTCATCGCCTTCGGCGCGCTGGCGCTTGCGGCCTATGTGCTGCACGCGCGGCGCACCCCTTTTCCGATGCTCGACCTCAAGCTTCTCGGGCTGCAGACCTTCCGCGCGGGCGTCGTCGGCGGCGCGCTGTTTCGCATCGGCATGGGCTCGATTCCGCTGCTGCTGCCGCTTTTGCTGCAGATGGGCTTCGGCCGCAGCGCCTTCCAATCGGGCGGCGTCACCTTCGTCGCCTCGGCGGGGGCGCTTTTGATGAAGACGACGGCGGCGCCGATCCTGCGCGGGCTCGGCTTCCGCCGCGTCCTCGCCGGCGCCGCGACGCTCAGCGGCGCGCTTTTCGCGACCTATGGCTTCTTCACGCCGACGACGCCGGCGCTCATCATGATGAGCGTGCTGCTCGTCAGCGGCTTCATCAATTCGCTGGCCTTTACCGGCCTCAACGCCATCGCCTACGCCGAGATCGACAATGCGGACATGAGCCGGGCGGTGAGCTTCGCCTCCGTCGCGCAGCAATTGTCGCTGAGCCTTGGCATCGCCGCCGGCGCCGCCGCGCTGCAGGGCTGGGCGCGGCTCGATCCGGGCGCGGGCGTATTTGGACCCTCAAGCTTCCGCTTTGCGTTCATCCTGATGGGGCTTCTTTGCGTGAGTTCGGCGGCGATCTTCCTGCGCCTGCCGGACGACGCCGGAGCCGAGCTGACCGTGCGTCCGCCCAAGCCGACGCCCGGCGCGGAGCCGGCGCATTGAGCCGGCGCGGTCAATTGTCCGCGCCGCCGCGAAATCCAGTAGCGAGCACGTAAAGTTCGGACGAATCAGCCCGGCTCGCCTGCGGCTTGACATGGCGCACCACGGCGAAGTCGCGCTTCAGCCGGGCCAGCAGCTCGTTCTCCGTGCCGCCCTGGAACACTTTGGCCAGAAATGCGCCGCCCGGCGCCAGCGCGCGGCAGGCGAAATCGGCGGCGAGCTCGACAAGGCCGATGATGCGCAAATGGTCGGTCTTCTTATGGCCCGTCGCATTGGCCGCCATGTCCGAGAGCACGACGTCCGCCTTGCCGCCAAGCCATTCGATGAGCAGGTCCGGCGCATCCGCCTGAAGGAAGTCCATCACCCTGAATTCGGCGCCGGGCAGCGGCTCGATGTCGAGCAGGTCGATGCCGATGATCTTGCCCCTGCCCGCATCGGCGCCGATCCGCGCGGCGGCGGCCTGCGACCAGCCGCCGGGCGCGGCGCCGAGATCGATGATCTTCTGGCCAGGCTTCAAAAAGCGATAGCGATCGTCGATTTCGATCAGCTTGTAGGCGGCGCGGGAGCGGAACCCTTCCCGCTTCGCCTTGGCGACATAAGGATCGTTGAGCTGGCGCTGCAGCCAGAGGGTCGAGGAGAGCGTGCGCTTGCGCGCGGTCTTGACCCGCGTCTTGAGCGAGCGGCCGCCCTCGCGCCCCGAAGGCGCCTTGGCCCCGGTCATCGCGGGGCCCGGACGGCGCGGGCGTCGCCGCGGTCGGCATGGATCAATTGCATCAGAATGCCTTCGCGCAGACCCCGGTCGGCGATGCGCACGCGCTCGGCCGGAAAGGCGCGGCGAATCGCTTCGAGGATGGCGCAGCCGGCGAGGACGAGATCGGCGCGGCCGGCGCCGATGCAGCCGTTTGCGGCGCGCTCGGCATAGGTCATCTTGCGCAGCGAGACGACGGCGCGGCTGACGTCCTCGCTCGACATCCAGAGGCCGTCGACGCGGCGCCGGTCATAGCGCGAAAGGCCGAGAAAGACGCCGGCGATGGTCGTCACCGTGCCGGACGTGCCGAGCAGATGGAAGTTGCGGCAACGCCGCTCGGCGCGAACCATGGCGACGAAGTCGCCGAGCTCGCGTGAGACGTGTTCGATCATCGCCTCGAAGGTTTCGTCGGAAACGTCGAGGCCGCCGAATTTCTCCGCCAGGGTAACGACGCCGAGTTTCAGCGAAACCCAGAAGCGGACCCGCTCGCGCAGCGCGGCGTCGGGCGCCGACAGGCGGGCGCCATGCTTGCCGGCGGCCGACCTGAGGGTTCGTCCAGTGGGCTGTCCGAGCCAGACGATTTCCGACGAGCCGCCGCCAATGTCGAACAGGACGACGCTGGCGGCCGTGGCGTCGGCGAGCGAGGCCGAGCCCGCCGCGGCGAGATGCGCTTCGGTCTCGCGATCGACGATTTCGAGGTCAAGGCCGGTGGCGACGCGCGCGCGTTCGAGAAATTCGGCGCCGTTTTCCGCCGCCCGGCAGGCCTCGGTGGCGATGAAGCGCGCCCGCGTCACGCCGCGCGCGTCGATCTTGCCACGGCAGATGGCCAGCGCTTCAAGCGTGCGATCGATCGCGGCGGCGCTGAGGCGGCCGGTGCGGGACAGGCCCTCGCCGAGCCTCACAATGCGGGAGAAGGAATCGATGACGCGAAATCCGGCGCCGCCGCCGGGCGCGAACGCTGGCCGCGCGATCAGCAGGCGGCAATTATTGGTGCCAAGATCGAGCGCGGCGTAAACGCGGTCCTCGGCTGGCCTGCGCAGCCGCCCGCCAAGCTCGCGGTCAAGACGCGCGGCGGGGCGGAGCGGCCACGATCCGCCCGCGCTGCGCTCGTCGGGTCTCGCGGGAGGGGGAGCAGGGACGACGGCGAGACCGGACGCCGATCGTTCGCCCGGTTGGGCGGCGGCGGCATCCAGACTTTTCCAATGGTCCCACTTCGCACTCGCAAGCTTTAACGGGACCGATGGGCTCCGCTGCATTGCAAGTGTAACAATAGCTTGACGAAACGCCAAGAGCGGCAAAAGCGCGGCAAGTGCGCGCCAAAAAACCAGGCAAGCGCCGCCCGATAACCGGCGTTGTCTACGGGTGCGCTGGCTCCTCGCCGGGCTTTTTAGGCGCGGGTTTTTGCGGCGCGGGCTTGGGAGCTGCCGCGGGCTTGGGGGCTGGCGGAGGCTTGGGGGCTGACGCGGGGCTCGGAGCGGGCGCGGGCTTGGGCGCCGGCGGAGGCTTGGGAGCTGACGCGGGGCTGGGAGCAGGCGCGGGCTTGGCCGCGGGCTTTGGCTGCGGTGGCGGCCCAGCGTTTTGCGCGGCGGCGTTTTGCGGCCGCACCGCCTGCGGTTGCGGCGCCGGCTTCGGAATGGCCGTGGCTTGCGGTTTTGGCGCGGGCGGCGACGCGGATGCGGCCGGCGGCGCGGGCGGTTTCGGGGCCGGCTTGGGCGCCGCAGGTTTTGGCGCCGCGGGTTTGGGCGCCGCAGGTTTCGGCGCCGTAGGCGCCGCTACCGTGGGGGCCGCTGCCGCGGGGCCTGCCGGCTTGGGCGCCGTCGCCGTGGAGGGCGTAGGCTTCACGGCCGCCGGCTTCGGCGCCGCCGGCGGGGCGGCAGCGGCTGGAGCCGCTGGCTTCGGCGGGGCGGGCTCTGCCGGCGACGCGGCGGGCGCCGCCTCAGGCGCGCCGGGTTTGGCGGCGGACGCTGGCTTTGGTGCTGTCAGCGCCGGGGACTGAAGGCCCGGCGCCCGTGCGCCCGCGCCGGTTGCGGCCGGGGCGTGCATGCTCGGCGGAACCGGCGGCAGGCTCACGCCTTGCGGCAAGGCATGTGGCGCGGCGGCGGGCGGCGTGGCGGCCGGAGGCGCAACCGCCGGCGTGGCGGGGTTGGCCGCCGGCGCCGCCGCTGGGGCGGCCGCGCCTGGCGTATGTGCGTGCGGCGCGACGGGCGGAAGGCCAGCGCCTTGTGGCAGGACATGATTCGGCGCGGCGGGAGCGGCGGCGGGCGCCGCCGGCGCGGCTGGCGTCGTCGGCTGACCGGCGGCGGGGGCGGCCTGCCCGGGCGCGGCGCCAGGACCGCCGGGGGCGCCCTGCTGGCCGAAATTCTGCTGCACGACCCTGCCGGCCGGCCCGCTGAAATGTCCGAACGGCACGGGAACCGGAATCGGGATCGGGATCGGCAGGAAGCCCTGACCCTGCGGCGGGGGCGGCGGCGGCAAATCGACGAAGGCGACCGGGCGCGGCTGCAGGAAAAAGACCGGCGGTGGAGGCGGCGGCGGATAGAAGCCGGGATCGAAAATGAGCACCGGGCGTTCGATGATGACGACTTCAGTCGGCGACGGCGGCGGCAGGCCGCCGAAGTCATAGACGTCGAATTCCGGTGGCGGCTCCGGCGGCGCCGACAGAAAGACCAACCGGCGGCGCGCGTCCCAGAAATGCGGCCCCTTCGGATAGCGCCGCATATAGCTCCAGTAAGCGCCCGGCGTATTCGCCGCACAGGAGCGCCGCCAGGTCAGCGCCTCGCGCCGCGCGGCGAGCAGGGCGCGCACGCGTCCGGCGAGGGGATCATTCGGATAGGCGACGAGGAAGTCCTGATAGCCCTGCAGCGTGTCGCGTTCCAGCGCCGCGGCGTAGGCGTCGCCGGCCGGGAACGAGGCGATCGGGCGCGACTGCGCCGCCGCGTAGCTGACCGAAGCTCCGGCGGGCGCATTCGGCGCGGCTGCCAGCAGGACCAGCGGCGGGGCGATATTGGCCGCGTCCCATGGCGTCACCGCGCCTTGCGTCGCCTCATTGGCGCGCAGCCGCGCCTGCGCGAAAGCGACGTCGATCGGAACGCCGCCCTGCCGCAGCATTTCCGCCAGCGCCTGCGCATAGGCGCCGTAGGGGCCGGGCTCGTCCGGCGCGATGGTCCCCGGCGCCGCGTTGAAGGCGTAAAGCGCGCCGGGGTCGGCGTCGACCAGCGCGAGGCCGCCGGCGAGATTGCCGCCGGGCGCGTAATGATTGCCGCGCGCGGCGTCGAGAACGATAATGCGCGCGCGCAGCGGGACGGCGGCGAGCGCGCGTGTGAAATCGGAAACCCGCAGCGCCTGCAGCGGGATGTCGGTGTCATGCGCGAGGATCGCGTCGACCGGCGCGAAATAATTCTCGCCTTCATATTGCAGGCCGCGGCCGGCGAGATAGACGAAGACGACGGCGTCGGGACCCGCCTGCGTCGCTTTGGCGAGGAAATCCTGAGACGCGCGGCGCAGCAAGTCCTGATCGAGATTGGCGGCGCCGGTCACGTCGAAGCCGGCCCCACGCAAGGTCTCGGCGACGAGGCCCGCATCATTGGCGGCGGTCGCAAGCGGATCGGCGTATTGCGCATTGCCGATGACGAGCGCAAGTCGCGGCCCGGCGTTTTGCGCATTCGCCGCGCCGCCGAGACAAAGGCAGGCCGCGACCGCCGTCGCGAGAAATCTGTGAAGAAGCGCTCTCAGCATCGCCGTCCCTTGATCCGCACCCGGAGTTTGTGCGGGTTAGAGAGAAGCAATGCGGCTGAACGGTGTCTGAATGGGCAGGCGCCCGCGCGTTATCCGATCAATTCCGCCACGGTCGCGCGCAGCCTCGGCAAAACCTCGGCATCGAACCAGGGATTGCGTTTCAGCCAGCCGCTGTTGCGCCAGGACGGATGCGGCAGCGCGACGATCCGCGTTTTCGCGCCGGGAAACTCGTCGCCCCTCCGCACGATTTGGTCGAGAGACGCGCCCTTCGGCAAGGGGCGCCCCAGCCGCGCGAAATGATAATCCTGCGCATAACGACCGACCGCCAGAACGCATTCGATTTGCGGCAGCGCGCGGAAAAGTTCGTCATGCCAGAGCGCGCGGCATTCGGCGCGCGGCGGCAGATCGCCCTTTTGCGCGGTATGGCCCGGAAAGCAGAATCCTATCGGCGCGATGGCGATGCGCGCCTCATCGTAAAAAACCTCGCGCGATACGCCCATCCATTGGCGCAGACGATCGCCAGAGGCGTCATTGAACGGCAGGCCGCTCAAATGCACGCGAACGCCCGGCGCCTGGCCGGCGACGAGGAGACGCGCGGCGGCCGAGACCCGCAGCACCGGACGCGGCTCATGCGGCAGCCTTGCGCCGGCAGGCGCGTCGCGGCACATGCGACACGCCCGGATCTGCGCCGTCACCGCGGCGAGATCAGAGCTCAAACACCAGTCCCTCGCTGGCGAGCGTCAGTCCGGCCGCTTCCATCTCGTCGCGGCGCGCCAGCGCCGACGCGCCCATATGGGTGAGGACGAACCGCCGCGCCGAGAAGCCGGGTAGATTGGCCTTGAGGGTCGGCCAGTCCATATGATTGTTGATCGGTTGATCTCCCGAGGAGCATTCGCAGATAAAGAGATCGGCGTCGGCGCTGAGTTCGAACAGGGTATCGGTCCATGCGGTGTCGCCCGAATAGGCGAAGACGGCGTCGCCGTCGCTGAGGCGAAGGCCGGTCGGCACGGCGCCGGCCGAGTGGATGACGCAAAACGTCTCCAGCCGGAAGACGCCGAACGCCATCGCGCCGGGCGGCTCGATTTCCTCGACGCGCCAGGGAAAGCTCCAGTTCGTTTTGGCGGTTCCGGAAAAAAATACGTCGAGCGCGCCAAAAAGCCTGTCGCGCAGCCCGGGCGGCCCGACGAAGACCAGCGGCCGCGTGCGGCGCGCCACGAACTGGCAGTCAAGCAGCAGAAACGGAATGCCGCCGAAATGATCGCCGTGAAGATGCGAGATCGCGACGATGTCGACGGCGTCGAAGCTGAGGCCGAGCTTTTTGAAGGACGGGATGGAGGCGGCGCCAAAATCGACCAACGCGGCGGCGCCGCCCAAATCGATGCGAAAACAGGTATGGGCGTGGCCGCCGGAGCCGAATGCGTCGCCAGAGCCGACGATGGTGACTTTCATTTGCGACCCAAACCGTTGGGCGAGGCCCATTCCAGGCCGGCCCGACGAATCAGCCGGCGCGGCGCCGGACTGCCGCCATAACCTAATGCGTGCATTTCTCGCGCCGCCATTTCAACAGACATGTCCTTGCGCCGCCCGGTCCGGAAGCGCCACGCAGGCCGCCGCGGGAAAGCCGATTGACGAAGAGTGTGGGTTTGCCGGAGAGCAAGATCGAGAGAGGAAGGCTCAGCATACGCCGCGCGCCGGCGCCGCGCTGTGCGCTTTCACACATATTTGTGGACGCGGCGCCGCGCGGGCGCGCCTGGGCAGTCGAAACGTCAGCCTTGATCCAGCTCAAAGGGTCAAAATGGAAACGGCCGCGGAGGTCGTCGTTAACTGATTTGCGGCAGCGTTCCGCCGGCGTGCAACCTTATCGACGCGAGCCGGATCCTTGCGAGGATGATAGACGCCGCCGCAGAAATGTCCGCGACGCCGCCCGCGGGCGAGGTCCCGATCGCCGCGCCGCGCGGCCTCGAGAGCGACTTGAGCGGCTGCGGAGACCGGACGCGGACGCTTCCGGCGATTTCGACGTCGCCCTGTTGCGGCTCTTTGCCGGCGCGCGGCGAACCTCGGGCGCGGCGACGGCGGCGATCGGCGTCGTCTTCGCCGTCATCGCCCTCGCCTGGCTCACCCTTTCCGCGGTTCTGGTCTGGTTCTGCCTCAACCTCGCCGCGCTGGCTGTGACCGTGCTCGTCGCGCGCAGATTCTCAAAAACGCCCGTCTCGCCCCACGCCGCGCGCCGCTGGCGCCGCGATCTCATCATCGCGGAGACGATTCAGGGCGCGGTCTTCGCAATTCTCGTCGGGCTCGTCGGTCAGTCCGGCGAGCCGGCGGCGCTCGCCTCAGCCGTCGTCATGGCGCTTCTGGTCGCGGCCATGAACGCCACCATTCTCCCCTGCATTCCGGCCGCGGCGTTCGGCGCGACGGCGCCGCTCGTGCTGACGATTCTCACCTTTCTGCGCGAGGCCGGCAGCGAAGGCGCCCTGCCGCTGGTCGCGCTCGGCTGCGGCGCGCAGCTCTATTTTGTGCTGCTCGCCCGCAAGCTGCACAAGGCGGCCCTCGAAGCGCTGTCGTTTCGCGACGAAAAGGACGAGCTCATCGCCGAGCTCGAACAGTCCAAGGCGAACAGCGATCTGGCGCGCCGGCGCGCAGAGGAGGCGAATCTCGCCAAATCCCGCTTCCTCGCCACCATGAGCCACGAGTTGCGCACGCCGCTCAACGCCATTCTCGGCTTTTCCGAGGTCATGAAGGGCGAATTGTTCGGCCCGCACGTCGTCGCTTCCTACAAGGAATATTCAAGCGACATTCACGCCAGCGGCACGCATCTTCTGACGCTCATCAACGAGATCCTCGATCTGTCGCGCATCGAGGCGGGGCGATTTGAGCTGAAGGAGGAGGCGGTCGCGCTCGATCATCTGGTCGAGGATTGCCGCCACCTTCTGACGCTGCGCGCAAAGAAGCGCAACCTCACCATCGAGGAGGCGGTCGAGCCCAATCTGCCGCGCATCTGGGCCGACGAGCGCGCCGTGCGTCAGGTGATCCTGAACCTGCTCTCGAACGCCATCAAATTCACGCCGCAGGGCGGCTCGATCCGCATCCGCATCGGCTGGACGACGAGCGGCGGGCAATATTTCGCCGTGCGCGATACGGGCCCCGGCATCCCCGAGGAGGAAATCCCCATCGTGATGTCCGCCTTCGGCCGCGGCGCGTTGGCCCAGAAAAACGCCGACGAGGGCTCAGGGCTCGGCCTGCCGATCGTCAAGGGCCTCGTCGAGCTGCATGGCGGCGCCTTCGCGCTCAAATCGAAGCCCGGCGAAGGCGCCGAGGTCATTGTGATGTTTCCGCCCGGACGCGTGATCGAGCAGAGCGCCAATCCCGAAGCCGACCTGAACGCGGCGCGCATGCGCCGTCGCGCGCGGCGCGAGGCGCATTCGGCGGCGTGATCGATCAGGCCGGCGGGCGCAGCTCGCCGCGCGGGCAAATTAAACGCACGCCGTCGGCGGATTTGCCGCCGACCGTCGGCTGAATCACGATCGATTGCTGCGCCGGCAGTTCGCTCCACACCGCGTCGCCCGCGGCGGGGCAAAGGCCGAGCATCCGCTCCTTCAGTGCCGCCGGCTCATACCAGAGGTCGAAAGCCTCTTGGTAGGGCGGCGTCACGAAGGCGAGCAGCGCATCGCCGCGGTCCGACACGTGCACCTGCCAGTTCGCTGGCGTCCGCGCTTTCAGCTCGTCCTGCAACAAATGGCGCGCCGGCGAATCCGCCGCCACGGCGCAGATGCCGCCGAGGCTTTGCGCAAGGCCAAGGCAGATCGCAAAATAAACTCTGATTCTCGGCAGCATCGCTCGCCTCCTTTTTCGGCCCTCATGTCAACGCCAAGCGGCATCTTTCGTCGACGTGATTTTATCGCCTAAACGCGCGGGCGTCTCGTCGGGTCAACTTCGCGCGAGGCCATTTGCGGAAAAGGCGCGGAGCGGCCACAATGCGCGGCGGCGCGATCGCGCCTGGCGGGCTTGATGCAGGTTGCGATCGAAAGCGGCGCGATGTTCTTTGATGCAATCCGGCTGGAAGCCGTCCCCGCGCCGCAAAACGACGCCGCGCTGGATTTTCATGGTTAAGCGGTCGGGAGCACTGCTGGCCGCGGCGCTGTTGGCCTTTGCCTTTGCAGCCGCCGGCGGCGCGATGGCTCGCGCCGACGAGGCCGCCCCGCTAAAGACGCCGCAGCAAAAAGCCGATGCGGAGCGCGCGCCATCGCAGGACACGACGCCGCCGCATCCCCTGCCCGCGCCCGCCACCACCCAGCATGTGCTCGAACTGCCGGGACGCAGTTTGCATTTCCACTCCATCGCCGGCGCCATTCCGCTCGTCGACGCCCAAAGCGGCGAGCCACAGGCCGACGTCGGCTTTGTCGCTTTCCTTCTCGACGGCGCCGATGCGGCGACGCGTCCGATCTCTTTTGTCGTCAATGGCGGCCCGGGGGCGGCCTCGGCCTGGCTCAATCTCGGCGCGCTTGGCCCGTGGCGGCTGAACTTCGGCGCGCCGCCCTATTCGCCCTCGGCGGCGTCGATCCCGATCGACAATGTCGATACCTGGCTCGATTTCACCGACCTCGTCTTCATCGATCCGCCCGGAACCGGCTATGGCCGGATCGTCGCCAAGGGCGAGGCTCCGCGCCGCCATTTCTATTCGGTCGAGGGCGACATCGAGGCCCTCGCCGTCGCGATCCGCAAATGGCTCGCAGAAAACAAGCGGCTGGAGAGCCCGAAATTCATCGTCGGCGAGAGCTACGGCGGCTTTCGCGCGCCAAAGCTTGCGCGGCGGCTGCAGGATCAGGAGGGCGTCGGCGTCAGCGGTCTCGTGATGATCTCGCCGGTCATCGACTTCGGCTGGTTCGAGGGGGCCGACAACCCCTTGACCTTCGCCACAAGGCTGCCCTCGCAGGCCGCCGCCGCGCGCGGCCTTGAGGGCGAGGACGGGCGCGAAAAGCTCGCCGACGTCGAAGCCTATGCCGCCGGCCCCTATCTGACCGACCTGTTGCGCGGCGAGCGCGATCCGGCGGCGCTGGCGCGCATCAGCGAGGCCGTGGCGCGCTTCACCGGGCTCGATCCCGCCTTCGTACGCCGGCTCGGCGGGCGCATCGATCCGGCGAGCTTTGCGCGCGAGCGCGCGCGGGCCGAGGGCAAGGTGTCAAGCCTTTACGACGCCGGCGCCGCTGGCTTCGATCCTTCGCCCCATGCCGCGACGAGCGAATATTCCGATCCCGTGCTCGATGCGGTGAAGACCCCGCTCGCCAGCGCCATGGCGGATCTGACCGCGAGCCGGCTCGGCTGGCCGGTCGATGCGCGCTATGAGATCCTCAACGAGAGCGTCAGCCACGAATGGGACTATGATGGCGGGCGCGGCAAAACTCAGGCCTTGAGCGATCTGAAGCAGGCCCTCGCTCTCGACCCCAACTTTCGCGTGCTGATCGCGCATGGGCTCGCCGATCAGGTGACGCCCTATTTCGCATCGAAGCTGCTGATCGACCAAATCCCGCCGATGGGCGATCCGGCGCGGGTGCGGCTCAAGGTCTATGGCGGCGGCCATATGCTTTATCTACGCGACGCCGCCCGCGCCGCTCTGCGCGAGGACGCGCGCCGGCTGATCGAAGGGAAGTAGGCCTTATCCCTCGAGTTTGCCGGCGACCTGCGCCTGCTCGAAGGTCGCCATGCCCATGTGGCAGGCGAGCGCGGCCTTGAGGACGCCGACGGCGAGCGCGGCGCCGGAACCTTCGCCGAGCCGCAAGCCCAAATCGAGCAGCGGCTTCTTGCCAAGGCGGCGCAGCGCTTCGGCGTGCGCGGCTTCCGCCGAGACATGGCCGGCGAGGCAATGGTCGATCGCGCGCGGGGCGATCGCATGCAGGATGGCGGCGGCCGCGCAAGCGACATAGCCGTCGAGGATTACCGGAATGTTCTGCATGCGCGCGGCGACGATGGCGCCGGCCATCGCCGCGATCTCGCGCCCGCCGAGCCGGCGCATCAGCTCGAGAGGATCGCCGAGAAAGGGGCGGTGCAGCGCCACCGCCGCCTCAACCGCCGCGATCTTGCGTTTAAGGCCTGCCTCGTCGACGCCGGTGCCGCGGCCGACCCAGTCCGCCGCGGCGCCGCCGTAAAGTCCATAATAAATCGCCGCGGCGACAGTGGTGTTGCCGATGCCCATTTCGCCGACGCAAAGGAGATCGACGCCGCCGGCGATGGCCTCCATGCCGAAGGCGAAGGTCGCCGCCGCCGCCGCCGCCTCCATCGCCGGCTCCTCGGTGATGTCCTTGGTCGGAATGTCGAGGGCGAGTTCAAACACTTTCAGCCCGATGCCGAAGGCGGCGCAAATCTGGTTGATGGCGGCGCCGCCCGCCGAAAAATTCTCCATCATGGCGCGCGTCACCGACGCGGGATAGGCGGAGACGCCCTTCGCGGCGACGCCATGATTGCCGGCGAAGACCGCGACCAGCGGGCGATCCAGCGAAGGCTCGGCCTTGCCCTGCCAGGCGGCGAGAAAGGCGACGATGTCTTCGAGCCGCCCGAGCGCGCCCGGCGGCTTGGTGAGCTGCGCTTCGCGCGCGCGGACCGCCGCGACGGCCGCCTCCGAGGGCGGCGGCATTTGGGCGATCAGGTCGCGGATCGAATCGAAGGGCGAGGGTTCAGCGCGCATGGCGGCCTTTAAGAGAAAACGAAGTTGGCCCGGCATTCATGCATCCTCGCCGTCGCGCGATCAACCGCGCGATGCGCGCGGCGCCGTTCAGCAAAAAATTCTTAATCAGAAGTAAATATTATTTTCTTGGTGGTGAGATTTTAGGATCATCATCAAATTAATCTGCCGCGACTGCGGCAACTTGTCCATTAATCTGGCATTGCCGGGCCGGGCCGTGGGGATTACATCTCGAATACGAAGAATCAGTTTGCGAAATTATGGGGAGAACGCGCTCGGAGGCGATATGGAGAACAACCATGACCCCCAGGCTTTCTTCCCTTGGCCGCCTTCTTGGCGCTTCTGCGATTATCGGCTGCGCCGTCGCCGGCCCTCTCGCCGCGGCGGACGCCTATGAGCAGGCCAATCCCGCGCTGAGGAACGTGTCGTCGGACCGCGTCTATTGCTATATCGGCGCGACTGGCGACAGCGCGACGGGCGCCCGGCGAAGCTGCATCGCGGCTGGGTTTGCCAGCAGGAGACGATCCCGGAAAACAGCTGAGCATTTGACTCAATGCCTCGGGGCTGAACTGTCCCGAGGCCGCGCGCGGATCTTAATCTAAACGCGCCGACCTCGCGCTTCGGCCTTGCGGTGGGTTCAGGCCAAGGCGCCAGTTCCGGAAGCCGGACGGCCGGCGCGCTTTTGCTGCGTGCAGGTCTTTGAGCGCGCCACGCGGCGCTGATTGGGGCGCGCCACGGCCCCCCACCTTTCCAGATGACGAATTCGCTTTTGCGCTGCGCCGCAACGCACAAATTTGTGCGCCGCAATAGAAAAACAAGATCGAGCCATAGAAAGCTATAATTGTCCCATATTGACGCAGTTCAAGGTTATTTGAAGCTGAGATGACCGATTATTGAAAGTCGAGGCGCGTCAACTTGTCCAATAATAGCCATGTTGCACTGCGATACATTATAAAGTATATACGCATCATGAAAGGCGTCATCGTTTCATCGGGGAGGAAGCGGTTCAAGGCACTCGATCTGAATTGGAGATACATAACATGACCACCATTTTCAACGCTCTCGCCGCCGGCCTCATCGGCGCGGCCGCGATCATCAGCGGCGCCAACGCCGGCCCCATCGCGACGGTCAATTCGAGCGCCGATCAAGGCCGGTCAGCAGCCACGCCGGTCTCGACCGCGCAACCGTCGAGCCGCATTTATTGCTTCAGCGGCGTCACAGGCACGCCGGCGATGCAAAGCCGCGGCTGGGTCTGCCAGCGCGAAGCCGCCCCGGCCGACGAGAAGCATGGCGATCAGTAACGTTTAGCTTACGTTCTTGAACCGGCTCATCGACAGGGCTCGACAAGCGCCCAGCGATAACGGATGAGGAGCGATGCGCTTCGGCTCGTCGCTCCTCATCGATTTTTGGATTTGCCTGCGTTTTGCGACCCGCCTGCCCGCTCCGGCGCTGGCGGTGGAAGACAAGCCGCAGAGCCTTGAGGGGTTTTCGCGGGCCGCGCGCCTGTTTCCCCTCGTCGGCGCAATGCTCGGCGCCGGCGCCGGTTTCATCCTCTTCGCCGCCGCCGCTCTTGGACTGCCGCCGCCGCTCGCTGCGCCGCTCGCCATCGCGGCGCTGATCGCGATGACCGGCGCGCTGCATGAGGATGGCCTCGCCGATTGCGCCGATGGTTTCGGCGGCGGCGCGACGCCCCTGTGCAAGCTTGAAATCATGAAGGACAGCCGGATCGGCGTTTTCGGCGCGCTGGCGCTTGTGCTCGCGCTCTATCTGCGCATCACCGCGCTCGCGATGATCGCAACGCAAAGTCTCGTCATCGCGGGCGCGGTGCTTGTCGGCGCGGCGGCGGCCTCGCGCGGCGCGGCGCTGATTCCACTCGCATTGCTGCCGCCCGCGCGCACGGGCGGCGCGGGATTCGCGGCCGGACGCCCTGAGACGGGCGCGCTTTTGACCGCGGCCTGCCTTTCGGCGATCTTCGCCGCCGCGCCTTTGCTGGCGGGCGCGGGGCCGGCGCGCGTGGCCATCGCCCTCGCCGCCTCAGCTGGCGCGGGCGGCGCGGTCAGCACGCTGGCCCGGCGCCAGATCGGCGGCCAGACCGGCGACGTCGCAGGGGCCGCGCAGCAGCTCGCAGAAATCCTGTTTTACCTCGCATTCGCCGCGCGGCTTTAGATCGCGATTACAGTCCGGCCAGATAGAGCGTCGGATCAACCGGCGTCGCGCCCTTGCGCAATTCGAAATGCAGCTGCGGCGAGGCGACATTGCCGCTTTGGCCCGATTTCGCGATGACCTGGCCGCGCTTCACCGTTTCGCCGCGCTTGACCTCGATGTCGCTGTTGTTGGCGTAAGCGGACACGAAGCCGTTCGGGTGGCGAATGAGGATCAGATTGCCATAGCCTTTCAATTCGCTGCCGGCGTAGGCGACGACGCCGCTTTCCGCCGCCTTGACCGAGGTTCCCTCTGGCAACGAAATATTGATGCCGTCATTGCCGCCCGCCTTGAAGGCCTGGATGATTCGCCCACGCGCGGGCCAGCGGAATTCGGGGTTGGCGCCGCCGGCTTTCGCGCCATCGGCGGCGTTTGCGTCTTCCTCGGGCGCGGCCTTTTCAGCCTGCGGCGCGGCGCTTTCGGGAGCCGCGGCTTTGGCCTGCTTCGCCGCGTCCTCCCTGGTCAGCACAGCCGTCCTGACCGGCTGCGCGGCGTCCGCCTTGGCGGCGAGGGTTTTCGGCGCCTGCGCGGCGACCTTCGCCGGCGCAACGGTTTTGCCCACTGCCGGCGCGGCCGAGGCCGTCGCGGTCGGCGCGCCGACGCCGCCTTTGAGCAGCTTGATTTTCTGCGCATGGGCCTCGGCGGCCGGGCGCGCCGGCGCCGCGGGGCTCGCCTGCGCCACCTTGGTCGGGGCGCCGACGGCGTTATAGACCGGAATGACCACGCGGGCGCCCGGCTGCACCTGCGCCGCCGAGGCGAGGCCGTTGGCCTTCAGCAGCGCCTCGGTCGGGACGCCATAGCGCTTCGAGATGATTTCGGCGTTTTCGCCCTGGGCGACGGAGATCGGCGTGCCGCCGACGGCCGACCATCCGGCCGGACCCTGCGCGACGTGAACCGGGGCGGCGACTGCGACCGGGCGCGGCGCGCCGGTCGCCGGCGCGCTGAGCGGACGCGATTGCACCGGCGTGACGGGCGCCGAGGGATTGATTCTCGACGTCGGAGCCGGATCGGTCTGCGAGGTCTGGAACGGATTGCTGAACGGATCGGACATCCGCTCCGATCCCGCGCAACCCGCGAGCAAGCCCGCCGAGACGCCGATCAGGGCGAGCCGAAACCCAATGCGTGCGCAAAAAACCGGAACAATATGACTCATGACGCAATCCACCAACGCAGCCGCTGAGCCGGCATTAAAGGCGCTGTGAGTTAAGGGAGAGTTTAAGATGAACGGATATTCAGCAAAAACCCTAAAACATTAGATTTGACCGGAGGATGCCCGTTGAACCAGATCTAAAGCGCCTGCGACGCGCCGGCCACGATCGGCTGCAGCCGGCAGGGACAGACCAACGCGGCGTCAAGCCCGCCGTCCGCATTGCGCGCGAGGCGCACGACATGCTGACGCCGCGAATCGTCCGGGTCCGGGCGCGCCATGATGAGGATCCCGCCGGCGCCGAGCAGCGCGACGAGGCCGGCCGGCGCCTCGGCGAGCGCGCCCTGCACGATGATGCGGTCGAACGGCCCAGCCTCTGGCGGCGTCGCGAGGCCATCGCCCCAGGCGACGCCGGCGCGCGCGAAGCCGAGCTGCGCCAGCCGCGCGGCGGCCTCGATGGCGAGGCTCTGGAAGCGTTCGACCGAGATCACTACGCCGGCGATGCGCGCGATGAGCGCGGTGGCGTAACCGGAGCCCGCGCCGATTTCGAGCACGCGATGATGCGGCGCGAGCTCCAGCGCCTCGATCATCCGGGCGGCGAGAAAGGGCTCAGGCAGCGTCTGGCCGCAGCGCAGCGGCAGCGCCAGATGCCGGCGCGCCAGATCCTGATAGCGATGCGGCACGAAAATCTCGCGCGGCACGGTTTCGAGCGCGCGCAGCACATTGACGTCCTGAATCCCCCGCGCGCGCATGGTCAGCAGAAAGGCCGCCTTCGCCTGCGCCACCTCGGCGGATTCGCCGGACGTCGGGTCAGGGGCCGGCGATGCAATTCGCGACATGGCGCGAGGCTAGAGCGCGATGAGGAAAAGCGGAACCCACTTTTACGCTCGCATCCCGCTCGAATTATCGCCGCTTCAGCGCAGCGCCTGCGCATAGCGGGTCAGCGTCGGCGTATCGGTGAGGTCAAGGCGCAGCGGCGTGACCGAGATGCGGTTTTGCGCCAGCGCCTCAAGGTCGGTGCCCTGCCCTGGCGCCGATTGCGGACGATCGAAGGCGATCCAGTAATAGGGATTGCCGCGCCCGTCCGCCCGCGCGTCGATTTTGACGATATAGCCGCGCCTGCCCTGCACCGTCACGGCGACGCCCGCGACTTCCTCCGGCGGGCAATCGGGAAAATTGACGTTGATGACGATATTGGGCGCGATGCCCTCGGCGAGGATTTTGTCGATCAGCGCCGGCGCATGCGTTTCGGCGCAGCTCCAGAAGGCCCCCTCGCGCGTCGTGCGCCGGCCATAGGCCTGCGACAGCGCGATCGAGGGAATGCGCAATATGGCGCCCTCCAGCGCCCCCGCCACCGTCCCTGAGTAGATAACGTCCTCGGCGACATTCTGGCCGGAATTGACGCCGGAGAGAACGACATCGGGCGCGCCTTCAAGGATGCGGCGCACGCCCATGATGACGCAGTCGGTCGGCGTTCCCTTGACCGCGTAGCGGCGCTCGGAAATCTTGCGCATCCGCAGCGGATCATTGAGCGACAGGGAATGCGCGACGCCCGACTGGTCGGTTTCCGGCGCGACGACATAGACGTCATCCGAAAGGGTCCGCGCGATCCGCTCCAGAACGGCGAGTCCCGGCGCGTGAACGCCGTCGTCGTTGGTGACCAGAATGCGCATGACTGAAGCTCCGCCCACACGCAAAGGATCGCGTCAATCGCACCTGCGCGGCGCAGGTGGGATTATCGCATGCGGCACAAAAGCCAAAATGACGGCGGCGCTTATTTGGGGCAGGCGGGCTCGTTGAGGATTTCGAGGCTCGATAGCTCGCCGGAGAGGACGAAGTCGCCATAATCTAGCTTCAGCGCGCGGGAGATGCCGTTTTGGTACAGATCGAAGGAGAGGACATAACTCGGACTTTCGTCCTTTTTCCCGGCTTCGAAATAGCTGATCGAGACCGGCCAGCGCTCCATATTGGCGAGTTCGGGAATTTGCGCGGCCTTCTCCGCAACAGCCGCGGTCGTCGGGTGGCCGATATAGGTGGTCGTCTCATAAAGCTTGTCGCCGGTGTCGGACCCGTCGAAGACCTTGACCTCGAGCATGTTCTGGCCGGCCTCGGCCGCCGCGATGATGCGCTTTAGGTGTTCGGTCGGGAAAACGACGTCGTCGCCGAGGTCGAACTGGCTCCGCTTCGGCTTGTCGAGATTGACGAGCAGGGGGCCATGACCGGCCTTGACCGCCTTGCCGTCGATCGACTCGGCGCTGTCATTGTCGACCTTCGTCTGCATCTTGAAATCGAAACTCTTGCCGTCTGAATCTTCAAAGGTCGCCGAATGCATGTCCGATACGCGCGTCGGGCCCTCGGCCGGCTGCAGTTCGGTCAATTGCCGGAAATTCTGCACATAGCCCTGGCAGGGCGAGCCGCCGAAATCGAAAGCGATGCGGCCGTGCGCCGCGGTTGGGCTTTTGCTTCCAACCGATTTCGAAAGGGACAGCTCGTAAATGGCGCGATGAGGGGTCAGTTCGATCGCCTCGCCCGGATTAGCCTTCAGCTGATCCATCTTGATCTGATCGGGCTTGACCTGCGCCGCATCCTCGCGCGCGTTGGCTCCGCGGGCGCCGAAAGCGAAGAGGCAAGCGAAGGCGCCGGAGATCAGCAAGCGCGCGTGAGACATGATCATGATCCTTGAGCGTCAGGGCGGCGGCCGAGCAAATTCCCCCCAGAAACGAATCTTACCGAATTGGTTAAACCTAAAGTTAACGGACGGCGCTGGCAACCCGCAAGGCGCAGACCGCGCTGCGCGATGGGGAGGGACCTATGGTCGCAAGCCGCCCGCGGCGGTGGCCGGAGGAATTTCGCCGGCGCGGGTTCCGGACCGGAAGCGGGGCGGAAGACAGGCGCAGATCAATATGCTAAGAATTGAAACGACAACCCACAATGTCCACAGGTAATTCTATTCATGACGCAATTGGCGCGCTGGTTTGCTGTGTCCAGCAAAGGCGCGCCCCGGTCTGCGCCGCGAAGGAATGCTTGCGACATGACGCGCCCGCGGGATGCCTATGTTTTATGAGCTGACGGTCGCCGCCCGGGACATGATGCGAAAGTCGCGCGCGCTGCAAATGGCGGTCTGGCGCACGCGAAAGGCCATCTGGCGCGCGCAGACCTTCGGCGAAGCGCGCCGCCCGCTGGTCGAAGCGGCCCCCATCCTATCCAACGCCGTCCGCTCGGCGCGGCCCCTCGCGGCGGGCAAAATGGGACTGTCCGAACTCAAGGGCTTCCTGCATTTTTTGAAAAGGGCGGATCAACGCAACGGCAAAAAGCCGGGCTATCCCCGCTACATCGCCGAATTGCTTTACCTGAACGCAGGCGTATTCCCGCGCGATGACGAAATATTCGACCAGTTCGGCGCCATATTTCGTGATTCCGTCAAGCAGATGGACATTCTGTGTTCGTGGGATTTGCCGAAGGAACTGACGATATTCAATCGGTTCGCGGCCAACGCCGCGCTGGTGCCAAGGGTCAGTCTCAACTCGTTTTATTCGGATGCCCCGTGGACGTCGACGCTCGAAGGCAAGCGCGTCGTCGTCGTGTCGCCCTTCACCGACTCGATCAGGCGGCAATATTCGCGGCGAACGCTGATCTGGAAAGATCCGCGCATCCTGCCGGAATTCACGCTGCACACCGTCAGGCCGCCCTTGAGCGCGGGACTCGTGGCGCCGCGCCATAGGGACTGGATCGCCGCCCTCGACGATCTGAAGGCGCAGATGGACGCCCTCGATTACGACGTCGCGCTGATCGGCGCCGGCGCGTTCTCGCTGCCGCTGGCCGCGCATGCGAAGGCGCGCGGCAGGATCGGCGTTCACCTTGGCGGCACGACGCAGTTTCTGTTCGGCGTTTACGGCGGTCGCTGGAAAGACAATCCGGAATTCGAGCGCTTCATCAATGAGCATTGGATCCGGCCGGACCAGACCGAGACGCCGCGGACCGTCAAGAAAATCGAAAACGGCTGCTATTGGTAGGCGCGTCCGACCTCGCTCAGCTGCGCGGGCGAACCCCCGCTCCGCAGCGATGCTGGCGGCGCGGGCGCTGTTGCGTTTCCCTTTATCTTCTCCCCTCGCCAGACCGGCTAAGCCAAGAAGGTTATCGTCGATGAGCAAAACGCAAGCGCGGCTGACGGCCCTTGGCGTTACGCTGCCCTCGGCGGCGGCGCCGGTCGCCAATTACGCTCCCTTCGTCGTCACGGGCCAGCTTTTGGTCATCTCCGGCCAGCTTCCTTTCGGCGCGGACGGCAAGCTCGATCCGGCCCATGCCGGCAAGATTGGCGGCGCAGTGGCGGCTGAGGCCGGCAAGGTCGCCGCGCGCCTCGCGGCGATCAATGTTCTGGCCCAGGCAAAGGCAGCGCTCGGCGATCTTGATAGAATTACCCGCTGCGTCCGCCTCGGCGGCTTCATCAACGCGGCGCCGGGTTTTTCCGCGCTTCCGGCCATCATGAACGGCGCCTCGGACTTTATTGTCGAAGTTCTCGGCGAGGCCGGCCGCCACGCGCGCTCGACGGTCGGCGTCGCCGAACTGCCGCTTGAGGCCAGCGTCGAAGTCGAGGCGATCTTCGAGATCGCGCCTTAAGCGTGGGCGGCGCCTCTATAAGCCGCCCGAATGCCCCGGCGTGGCTGACGGCGCGGCCGATCGCCCATCGCGGCCTGCATGACAAGGCCCGCGGCGTCGTCGAGAACACACGCGTGGCGGCGCGGGCCGCAGTCGCCCGGGGCTATGCGATCGAATGCGATATCCAGCTCACGCGCGACGGCGAGGCGGTGGTGTTCCACGATTTCACGCTGGATCGGCTGACGCAGGGGAAGGGTCGCCTTGATCAGCATTCCGGGGACGAACTTGCGGGCATTGCATTCAGGGCCCGCGCTGAGACCATTCCAAAGCTTTCCGACTTTCTCGAAGAAGTCGCCGGCAAGACGCCTCTCATCATCGAAATCAAGAGCGCCTTCGACGGCGATCTCCGGCTCGCCGCGCGCGCGCGCGCCATCCTCGCCGGCTACGATGGCCCGGCCGCCCTCAAAAGCTTCGATCCCACTCCGCTGGCCTTCCTCCGCGCGGCGGGCTTCGAGCGCCCGCTCGGACTGGTGGCGCAGGCGCGCTATGATTTAGCGGAATGGCCGGAGCTGGCGCCGCCGCGGCGACTCGAACTTGCCGCCTTGAGCGATTTTTCGGCCGTGCGGCCGGATTTCCTGTCCTGGCATGTCGGCGACCTGCCCCACGCGACGCCCGAACTCTGCCGCAACGGCCTTGGCCTGCCGGTCGTGACATGGACGGTGCGTTCGAACGACGATCGCGCGCGCGCGGCGACCTGGGCGGATCAGATGATTTTCGAGGGTTTCGAGCCCGAGGCATAATCGCAAAAAGTTGAAGCGCGTCTCGATGCTGTAAAGCAAGAAGACGAAAGCGCGTGCGGCGCGGCATGACGGCGACGTTACTTGACCCTTATCTGAGCGCACTCAATAGTTTTGACCTCAATTGCGTTCATTCGGGGCAAGCCATGAAGAAGATCATTCTCGCCGTTTCGACCCTCGCCGCCGCCTGCGCCATATCCTCTTTCGCCGGCGGCGCTTTCGCTGCGGACGACGACCAGGCTCAACAAACGCCGCAATATTTCGCGGAGAACGCCAAAGCCTTTACCGATGCGCGCATCGCCGCGCTCAAGGCCGGCCTTGAGCTGACGCCCGACCAGGAAAAGAACTGGTCGTCGCTGGAGACCACCCTCCGCGATCTGGCGAAGCAGCGAATCGAACGCTTCGCCGAATGGCGCGCGCAGCGCAAGGAAGGCGGCGAGCAACGCGACGCCTTGCAGCGCCTGCAGCGCATCTCCGACAGGCTGGCGACCCGCGCGGCGAATTTGAAGACCCTCTCGGAAGCGGCGAAACCGCTCTATGCCAGCCTCGACGATGCGCAGAAGAGCCGTTTCGGGCGTCTTTTATTGGCGACTTTGGGCGGCGGCCATCGCGAAGGCGGCTGGGGCGAGCGTCGCTGGCGCCACGCCGAGGCCGACGGCCCCAAGGGCGATTCCGTCGAATAGGCTTTGGTCCGGCGGCTGCGCCCTATTGCGCGGAGGCGGCCCCCGCCTCCGCCTTGAACAGCTCCTCTTTCACGAGGAAGGCGATCGACCGCGTATAGGATTTCGACCGTATCGCCGCGGAATTGACCGCTCGCATAAGCGACCGTTTTTCCGGTGTCGACATCGTTGATAGCTATGGAGAAGCTTGAGATCAGGCTCGACACCTTGTGGATCGTCGAGAGCGCCGCGACCGTCGCCCCTGCTTTTTTCGCGATGTCGCGCCAGCAGCCATTGCAGGCATAGCGCGGCGCCTCGTTTTCGATGGCGTCCGTATAGGGCGTAAGATCAACCACGCGATAGCGTCCGGTCTGCTCTAGCGACTTCGCGAGGATGGCCGTCGCATCCGCCAGCTTTTCCGCCTGATCGGGCTTCGCGCCCTCGCCGCTGGTGTCCCAGAGCTCGATCGGGAATACGGCGAGAGGCTGCGGCGGCTTTGTCTGCGCCTGCGCCTCGGCCGGCCCCCCGGCGATCATCAGCAAAAGCGCCATCGGGCCAACCAGCCAAAGCCGCAAACGCATCCGCTTCTCCCCTGTCAGCGCCCGCTGTGGCGGCCCCGCCTTAAGGCCGGGCGCGGCGGACCGTTGGCGTAACGCGTCAGGCCAGCCAATGGATCCCCATACGGGCAATGGCTTGAGCGGCGCTCAGGCCTTTTCAGGTCGCGGCGCCGGCGTATTCGCGGCGCTGCGGTCGACGCGCGTATAGAGCGTGTAGCGCGGATCGAAGATGAACTGCGCCAGCAGGGCGCACCAGGATTTATGCGTCTTCAAATGATCATAGAACTCCGGCGCCATGCGCTTCAGCTCCGGCAGCCGCCGCCATGGGATGTCGGGGAAATCATGGTGCTCGTTGTGATAGCCGATGTTGAGCGCCAGAATGTTCAGCGGGCCATAGTAATCGAAGGTCTCCTGCGCCGGATCATTAGTGAAATGCTCCTGCACCCAGCGCGCCCCGAGCGGATGCAGGCCGCCGACCGAGAACCAGAAGGAGGCGAGCAGATAGAGCAGCGCATTGGGGCCAAGCAGGAACAGCACCGCGATGTCGAAAAGGATGACGCAGACCGCGTTGATGAAAGTCCAGCGGCCCCACATCGGGACGGTGCCTCTGAGGCGGCCGAGCCGGGCGAGCTGGAACGCGGCGAAGAAAAACATCCAGGCGGCTTTGCCGTACCAGCTCTGGCCGAAGGTGCGCGCCTCCCAATGGCTCGGCAAATCGGCGTCGTAATCATAATCGCCGAGATGGGAGTGGTGCTTGATGTGATAGTAGCGAAACCCCATCGCGGTCGGCACGCCGTTCGGCAGATCGGCGAGAATGCCGGCCCATTTGTTCCAGACCGGCTTCTGGAAGATGGCGTTGTGGCAGGCGTCGTGAATGACGACAAACATGGCGTGATTGGCGAAGGCGCCGACGCAGAAGGCGACGATCAGGGCGAGCCACCAATAACCAATGCCGAGATGGCCGAGAAAGCCGGCGATCGCGACCTGGCCGATGACGACGCAAAGCGTGATCGCCGCCGTCAAAGGATCATGGCCGATCAGCGATGCGACCTCCGGATGCGCCTTGAGGATCGCGCGCCGGCGCGGCGGATGCGGACGCGGCGCCTCCGTCAAAAGGAAGCCGTTCGGCCCGGCGACGGCCTGTCGCGGTTCAGCGGCGCGGGAAGGAGCTGCCTGAAGAACTCATGAATTCGTCTCCTCAAAGTCGACCAGCTCAAGATTTAAGCGATCCCATGTCATGTCGATCTGATCCAGCGCATGTCTGCGACAAAATTTCGCGCTATTTTAGTCTTCCTGATCGGAGCCGGCAATCTAGAGACGCTTTAGTTATTCTAACTTGCGCCCGACGATTTCATCGCGGTCGAGTGTGAATGCAGCGGTCGGCCTTGTTTCAGGCGGCGAGGTTTTTTTCGTAGATGCGATGAACCTTGTCGATTTTCGCGCCCGAGAGTTCGATCGGCCGCCGCATGCCAAGGTTATCCTCAAGAACCCAGCCGAATTCGACATGGGTGATCGAGGTTTTCGTGCTGCGCCGCCGCACCTCTTCGATGAACGCGAGGATGACCGCGCCCCCGGCGGCTTTCCGCTGCAAGGCGCGCCGAATGCCAAAGAGCAACAGACGCCCCGATTTGAACTTATGATTCCTGATGCGCGTGATGAGGCGCGGTAATCCCAGCGGCAACAGCCGACCGTCGAGATCGGAAGTGATTTCGTGTAGATTGGGCAGCACGATGCCGAAGGCCTGCGGCGCCTCATCGAGCTCGACGATAAAGCCGCCTTCCGGCGGCATGATCAGCTTAAGGCCCTCGGCGGCCGACATGAACTCTTCGTGGCTTAACGGAACAAAGCCCCAGTTCTCGCTCCAGGCGTCATTGAAGATATCGATGATGATCGTTGCTTCGTCGCTGAGCCTCTTGAGATCGAGCACACGAATTTTCAGGCGATCGCGCCATTCGGGGCGCTCCAGGATGCCGGGCTTGGCCTCGCGGTCCTTGTCGCTCGCATCATAACGGTAGGAGATCAGATCGCGCGCCTTCGCATAGCCGAAGGTTTCGAGCGTCGCCGGAAGATAGGGCGGGTTCCAGGGCACCGACACCATAGGCGCCGCATCGAACCCTTCAACAAGCAGGCCGACTTCGCCCCAGATCGAAGGCGTGAATGGCCCGTAAATCGTCTCCGCGCCCCTTTCGCGCAGCCATTTTTCCGCCGCCTGCGTCAAAGCCGCGACCACGGCGGGATCGTCGATGGCGTCGAGCGCGCCGAACTGCGCCTTCGAGGCGCCGACCGGCGTCGGGAACGCGGGTTTATAGATTTGCGCGAAAATCCGCCCGGCCGGCTTTCCGTTCTTGCGCGCGATCCAGGCCTGCCAATCAACTTCTTTGAAATGCGGATTGAGCTTCGCCGCGTGCAACGTCCAACGCTCGACGTCAAGCGGGGGCGCGAAGCCTTCGCGGTCCTTATAAATTTGCCGCGGCAGGCGGCAAAAAGCGAGAAAGTTCATCAGTCCCTTGACCGGGACGACGTCGATCGCGCCCGATGCCGTGGCTTCGACTTTGGCGTCCAATGAACAACGCTCCTCGGGCGATCTGGATTCGGGGGGCGAGGCTGGCCCGCCCGCCGCGGCGTTCAGGTGGCCGCGCCAAGCGCCTGTGCGGGCGCCGCCGCGAGCGGCTGCCGCCTCGCGAGGAAATCAATGACGCCCTTGATCTCTTCCTCGCTATGCGCGGCGGAGATGAAGAAACGCAGCCGCGGCTGATCCTTCGGCACGCCGATCTGAATGATCGGCGGCACATAATAGCCATTCGCCATCAGATGGCGCGAGGCGTCCAGAGTTTCGAGACTATCCGTAAAGAGGATCGGCACGACGCCGCGCCCGATCGCCGGCCCGGTGTCGAGCCCGGCCTCGCGCGCCAGGCGCACGAACAGTTCGGCGTTGTCGCGCAGCCGCTTGAGCCGCCAGCGCTCCTCCTGCATCAGGCGCAGGGCGGCCGTGGCGGCGGCGGAAATGACCGGCGACAGCCCGACGCGAATAGACAAATCCCGGCAGCGTGTAGCGCAGCCATTCGATGACGGCCGCCTTGCCGGCGATGAAGCCGCCGCAGGAGGCGAGCGCCTTCGACAGCGTGCCGATCATGAGGTCGACGCGCCGCGGATCGACGCCGCAATATTCGCAAAGGCCGCGCCCCTCGTCGCCGAGCACGCCGAGCGAATGCGCCTCGTCGATGAGCAGCCAGGCGTTATTGGCCTCCTTCAGCTCGACAAGGCGATTGAGGTCGGCGATATCGCCGTCCATGCTGTAAAGGCTCTCAACGACGATCAGCGCGTTGCGATAGCTTTCGCGCCGCTCGTTCAGCAAAAAGGCGAGATGGTCGAGATCGTTGTGGCGGAACACGATTGTCTCGGCGACCGCGCTCTTGGCCCCGCTGACGATGCTGTTATGGGACAGCTCATCAATAAACAGCGCGTCCCGCGACCCAAGCAGATGGGCGATCGTCGTGACATTGGCGAGATAGCCGCTGACCAGCGTCAAAGCCGCCTCGGCGCCGAGAAATTTCGCCAGCCCTTCTTCCAGAAGATGATGCGTCGACCGCTCGCCGCCGACGAGACGCGAGGCGAGCGCGCCAACGCCGAACTTCGCCAGCGCGTCGGACGCGGCGAGCTTCACCTCGGGATGGGCGGACAGTCCGAGATAGTCGTAATTGGCGAAACTGGTGAACGAGCGACCGCTGGCGGCGGCCTCGTCGCGCAGGCTATCGACCGGCGCGAAGAAGGGATCGCCGCTTTCCAGATAGGCCTTGCCGGCCAGTCGGAAACGCCGCGTGGCATGATCTTCGAGGCTGTTGATCTTTGACACTTATGTGGGTTTTCCAAACTGTTCAAGAAACGCCCGAATGCAGGGCGCGTTTCAACTGCGACGGACCAAAATGATCCTGAAAGTTGAAAACGAGCTTTAGCATCATGACTTCGGCGGAGCAAAAGCGAACTGCGGCGCGCGCCGCGCCGCCGCCGTCGGCGGCTAAGGAAAAAGTCAATAAAATTCTAGACTTCAAAGACTTACTCTCATTAGTCAATTCAAGTTACAAAACGTAACAAATGGCCTAACCTGCTGCTTCGGCGTCGATTGCGAGGTCTGGCGCCCCGCGACGTCAAAGCGTCGAATCAGCGTCGCGACCGGCGCGGCGGAGCCCGCCTGCACCCGCCCATAGCCTCGAAGCGGCTCCTTCGTCAAACGCCGTCCCTTCGCCCCGGCGGCTTTCGGCCAGCGCCTTTTTGGTTTATGGATTTTTCCCGTCCGGATTGCGGCCGATTCAGGGAGGATGTGATGAGCGACGTCGTTGTGCGCACGCCGATGCAATATCTCGACAAGGCCAATGGCGCATTGCGCGACCTCGGACTGATGCCGGCCAAGGTCGAGGACGCGCCGATCAACGCTCTGCTGGAGAAGATTTCCGATCTTGAGCCCGACAAGATCGCTGTCATCGCCAAGACGCTCGGCCAGTCCTCCGTGTTCAACGAGGTGGTGCGCGAGCAGACCGCCGCCATGTCGATCGGCCAGCGCTACCAGGATATCGCGCGCGGCTTCAATTCGATCCGCGACGACGCGAAAATGATGGTCGATCAGCTCGACGACGGAAAGATCGATTTCTTCGAGCGCGTCAATAATGTCTGGATGAAAGTCAGCCGCGGCGACATCGCCGTGCGCTTCGACAAAATCAAGGCCACCTTTCTTGAGGTGACCTCGGCGACGAAGGACCAGATCCAGCGCGAGGCGCGCATCCTTGAGGCCTATCGCGACTATCGCGGCGCCTTGAAGCAATCCGAGGTGCTGGCGCTTCAGGTTTTGAAATCGGCGGAGGCGAAGCTTGACGCCGCCAAGGCCGGCCTCAAGACCGCCTCCGACGCCGTCGCCAATTTCGCCGGCGGCGACCCGGCCGATCGCGCCAACCTCGAACTCACTCGCGACGAGCATCTGCGCCGCGTTCAGGACGAGGAGAAGCGCTATCAGATCGCCAAGGACCTCGCCGATAATCTGACCATCAGCTACAATACTTCCGAAGTGATCATGGCGCGGCTGATGCAGACGACCAACGCCAAGGAGCGGGTCTATGCGCAGTCTGTCAGCTTCTTCTCCACCAATGACAGCGTGCTGACGGCTCTGAAAGCCTCGTTCACGGGCCTGTTCGGTCTGCATGAAATCGACCGCCTCGCTCGATGCGATGAAGGAGGGCGTCTCGAAATCGATCGAGATTCTCGCCGATGTCGGCGGCAAGGTGCAGGAGGCCGCGATCCGCAGCGGCTATGGCCCGACAATTCGCGCCGATGCGGTGAAGAAACTGGTCGACAGCGTCATCAGCTTCCAGGAGCATTCGCTGAACATCGTCGCCGAAATGCGCGACATGGCGACCAAGAATTCGGCCGAAATCCGCGACGCTGTGGAAGCCGGCAACCAACGCATCGCTCGCCTCGTGACGGAAGGCAAGGCGCTCGGGGTCGATGGCTGACCCACTGGCCCCGGCGCTGGCGGGGGCCGGGCCCGCGCAGCCGATCAAGCTCGACGATCTCATGCTCGCCATGGACGTCGTCGATACGCTGCGCCATCAGGAATCCTTCGTCGCGCGCGAACTCGACGAGGACGCGCGCGAGCGGGAGCTAGTCGCGCGTCTGCGCAAAATCTATCGCGATCAAGGCATCGAGGTCTCGGACGAGACCATCGAAGAAGGCGTCAAGGCGCTTAAAGAGAGCCGCTTCGTCTATACGCCGCCGCGTCCCGGCCTTGGCGTCGCTCTCGCGCGCCTCTGGATCGCGCGCGGGCAAATCGGCTCCATAATCGCGGGCCTCATCGGCGCCATCGGCCTCGCCTGGATGGCTTATTACTTTGCAGTGCAGCGCCCCGCCGCCTTGCGCGCCGAGCGCGCCGAGGTTGAACTCACGCAGACGCTGCCGAAGGCGCTCGAATTCGGCCTATGCCGGGGTTCTCGCCGAGGCCAGGACGCCGGCCGCCGCCCCGAAAGCCGAACAGCTCCTCGCCGACGGCAAAAGCGCGCTCGCACGCGGCGACGCCGCGGGCGGCGCGGCGGCGCTCAGTGGGCTGGAGCAGCTCAACGCGGATCTGCGCCAGAACTATCAGCTCATGATCGTCTCGCGGCCCGGCGAGCGCAGCGGCGTCTTCCGCATTCCCGACCGCAATACGGGCGCGCGCAACTATTATCTCATCGTCGAGGCGATCGGCCCGGATGGGCGGCCGCTCGCGCTACCGATTGCAAGCGAAGAGAATGGCGCCGCGAAAACGGTGACCAAATGGGGCTTAAGGGTCGACCAGAAGGTCTATGATGCGGTCGCCGCCGACAAGGCGGCCGACGGCATCATTCAGAACCGGAAGGTCGGCGAAAAGCGGCGCGGCTTCCTCGACGTCGACTACGCCATCCCGACGACGGGCGCGGCGATAACGGAGTGGTGAGCGCATGATCAGCGGCCAGCAGGCGCTGCGCGAGATCGAGCAGGCGACAGTCGCCATCCGCAGCCAGGAATCCGACTGCGCCGCGCAGCTGCAGGGCGCGGATCAAGATCTGGCGCGGCTGCGCGCGGCGCGCACGGGGCTGTTGCGCCAGCTCGCGGCGGCCCGGCTCGACGCCATGCAGAGCGAGAAGATAAGCGGCGAACTCGCCTCCGCCGAAGCCCAGGCGCTGGCGCTGATCGCCAGGGGCAAGGCCTCGCTCGATGCGCTTGGCGCGCGGCTCGCCGAGGCGCAGACCGCGCGCGCGGCGGCGGAAGTGGATCGCGCCGCGAAAGCGCAGGCGGTCGCCGCGATCCTCGGTGAACTCGAGGATCTACAGGCCCGCGTCGAGCCGAAGGTGCGCGGCTCGTCCGAGTGGATCGGTCAGAAAGAGATCGTCGACCGCGCCCAGCGGGTTTATGAAGCGGCCGACGCCAAGGCCGATCGCGCCGAAGCCGACCGCGCCGCCAAGGGCAAGCCCTATGAGGACGACCCGCTGTTCAAATATCTCTGGTCGCGCGGCTTTGGCACTTCGGAATATCGCTCTAACTTTTTCGTGCGCTTCATCGACGAAAAGATCGCGCGGCTCGTCGGCTTTTCGGGCGCGCGCGCCAATTACGCCATGCTGAATGAAATTCCGCTGCGCCTGCGCGCGCACGAGGAGCGCTGCCGCGCCGTCCTCGACGCCGAGCGCTTAAAGCTGCAGGAGATCGAAAAGGCGGGCCTCGTCGCCGCTGGGTCCGGCGCGCTTGAAGACAAGCTCCGGCCCGCCGAGACGGCGCTGGGCGAGGCCGACGCGCGCCTCAAGGCCGCGGACGCAAAGCTGCTCGCGCTCGACCGCGAGCGCGACGCGGCGCTGAAGCGCGAGAGCGAGGGCGCCTATGCCAAGGCGGTCGAGATTCTCGCCGAGGCGGACGCGCGAGAGAGCGTCAGCAAACTTTACTACAAAGCGACGCAGACGATGTCGCAGCAGGACGACGCCGTCGTGCGGCAGATCGAGGCGGGCGACAAGACCATCGCGGCCGCTGAACGCAAGCGCGCGGATCTCATCTCCAAAGCGCAGCTGCTGGCGCAGCGCCGCTCCGAGATCGAGGCGCAGCGCGCGCAATTCTACCGGCGCGGCTATGACAATCCGATGGGCCAGTTCAGCAATGAGGCGGCCATCTCAAATGTTCTCGGCGGCATCCTGCAGGGCGTCGTGCAGGGCGCGGTGCTGGGGCAGGTTCTGCAGGGCGGCTATAGCGAACGCGCGCGCCGCGCCGACAGCGGCTTTGGCGGCGGCGGCGGATTCAATTTCCCCGGCGGCGGCCTGGGGGGCGGTGGCGGGGGCTGGATCGGCGGCGGCGGCGGCGGGGGCTTTGGCGGCGGCGACGGCTTTGGCGGCGGCGACGGGTTCAGGACCGGCGGAGGGTTTTAGAGCGCAATAGATTTTTGCCGGCCCGGCGGGATTGGCTTGAACGGTTCTTCCCGCGAACTGCTCTCGAGGCCGCCTCTCGGTCTGATAAGGCCCGGTCGACGCATTCTTTGAACCGCAAACTGACTTTCGGATGGAACTGGCGCGCGCCGGGAGAGTTGACGAAGACTTAACGGGGAGCTGTGGCTATGAGGCGCCGAAACATAGTGGCAAGCGCCATCGCGCTTAGCGCCGCCGCCTTTTGCGGCGGTCTTGCCTTTGTGTTGGCTGGCGTCGGCGGCGACAGCGGCATCGAGGGCCGCGTAATCGTCGGAGATGGCGACAATGTCGTTGAAGGCGGCGCCCCCGCACCCGGCGCTAGTCTAGTCGAGGGTCGCAGCGTGAGCGTCGATCGCCTCGTCAATGGAGGCGCATCCTGGGCAGTTTCCATAGCCCTTGCTTTCCGAACGGCTATAACTCTGCCTATGCTTATGGGCTTTATGGCGCTTGCCGTCCCCGTTAGCCGCCGGCGCCGGCTACGGAGTTGCGCGCCAGGAGCCTCGGGGCGAGCCTCCGCATCGGTCCTGAGCTAGTGTTAATTCATAGTCGAAATCGCCTGCTCCCTTCGGACGTCATGCAGGGCGGCTACAGCGAGCGCGAAGACGGGGTTTTGGCGGCGGCGACGGGTTCAGGACCGGCGGCGGATTTCAGCGGAAGGTCGCGATGGGCGCTGAGATCGACTATCCGGCCCTCGCAGTCTTTCTGTTTTTCTTCCTCCTCGTCACCGTGATGGGCTTCGTCGCGGCGCGCTGGCGCCGGCCACGAACCCTCGCCCATATCGACGAATGGGGCCTTGGCGGGCGGCAGTTCGGCGCCTGGACCACCTGGTTCCTCGTCGGCGGCGACGCTTACACGGCCTACACCTTCATCGCCGTGCCGGCGCTGGTCTACGCCGTCGGCGCTTTCGGCTTCTTCGCTCTGCCCTTCGCCATTCTTGAATATCCGATCGTTTTCGTGGTCATGCCGCTGCTCTGGCAGGTCGCGAAGGACAATGGATACGTAACCGCCGCCGACATCGCGCACGGTCGTTACAAATCGCACTGGCTCGAAATCGCGGTGGCTTTGACCGGCGTCATCGCGACGATGCCCTATATCGCGCTGCAGCTGATCGGCATGGCGGCGGCGATCCACGCGCTCGGCGTGCCGGGCGAGATTCCGCTGATCGCCGCCTTCCTCGTTCTCGCCGCCTATACCTATTCCGCGGGGCTTCGCGCGCCCGCGCTGATCGCCTTCGTCAAGGACGCCATGATCTACATCGTGGTGTTCGCCGCGATCGCCTTGATCCCACTGAAGCTTGGCGGCTTCCATGCGATCTTCGACGCCGCCGCCGCCGCCTTCAAAGCTAAAGGATCCGGGGGGATCTTGCTGGCGCCGAACCAATACGCGGGGTTTGCGAGCCTCGCATTGGGCTCGGCGATGGCCTTATATCTCTACCCGCATACGCTGACTGCGATACTTGCGAGCTCCGGCGCGAACACCATCCGCAAGAATGCAATGCTGCTGCCGGCCTATACGCTGCTGCTCGGCCTGCTCGCCCTGCTCGGCTACATGGGCCATGCGGCGGGCTTGAAGCTCACCAACAATAATGACGTCGTGCCCATGCTGTTCAAGACGCTGTTTCCGGGCTGGTTCGCCGGCTTCGCCTTTGCAGCGATCGTGATCGGCGCGCTGGTTCCGGCGGCGGTGATGAGCATCGGCGCTGCGAACCTCTTCACCCGCAATTTCTGGAAAGCCTATGTCGATCCCGCCATCACGCCTGCCGGCGAAGCCAAGGTCGCCAAGATCACCTCGACCTTCGTCAAGATCGGCGCGCTTATGGTGATCCTGTTTCTGCCGGTGCATTTCGCCCTGGATTTGCAGCTGCTCGGCGGCCTCTGGATCCTGCAGACCTTTCCGGTGCTGGTCTTTGGACTGTTCACCAACTGGTTCCGCGCACCGGGCCTTCTCGCCGGCTGGGCGACCGGATTTATGGGCGGCACGGCGCTAATATGGCTCGATAATTTCAAGCCCTTGCATGCGTTTTCCTATGGCGGCGCCAACTTCACTGTTTATTCCGGCCTAGTGGCGCTCGCCGCGAATATCCTTGTGGCCGTTTTGACGACAGCCATCGGAAGAGCGCAAAAAGCCGCGATTTCCACTTCGGAGACTGCGTAACCGCGTGTTCGACAGGGCCCCACGCCAAACGGCGCCCTTTGCCCCTACTCCAGCACCATCAACAGATCGCGCGCGTCGATCTGCTGGCCGGGCGCAACCAGGATCTCTTTGATCTTGCCGTCGCGGGCGGCGTGCAGCGAGGTCTCCATCTTCATCGCCTCCAGCGTCGCGACGATGTCGCCGGCTTTGACCTCCTGGCCCTGGCGCACGGCGATGGTCGAGACGGCGCCTGGCATCGGCGCCGCCACATGCGATTCATTGCCGTCCTCCGCCTTGCGCCGCGCGACCTTGGTCACCGCCGCCGAGCGGTTCTGCACCTTGATGATGCGCTGCTGGCCGTTCAGTTCGAAGAAGACTTTGGCCTGACCCTCCTCGTCGGTCTCGCCGATCGTGACCAGCAGCAGCACGAGCGTCTTGCCTGGTTCGATCTCGATGGCGATTTCGTCGTTTGGCTGCATGCCGTAAAAGAACACCGGGGTCGGCAGCGCCGAGACCGGGCCGAAGCGACGCACCGTCGCGCAGAACTCGGTAAAAACCTTTGGATACATGAGGTAGGAAGCGAGATCATCGTCGCCGAGCTGGCGCCCGCAGGCTTTCTCGGCGGCGACGCGCGCGGCGCTAAGATCCGTCGGCGGCAGCAGCGCGCCGGGACGCCCGTCGATCGGCTTTTCGCCCTTCAGCGCCTTGGCCTGCAGCGCCTTGGGCCAGCCGCCAGGCGGTTGGCCGAGATCGCCGGCGAGCATGTCGACGACCGAGGTCGGGAAGGCGATCTCGCGGTCTGGATCGAGCACGTCTTCTGGGGTGAGATTCTGGCTCACCATCATCAGCGCCATATCGCCGACGACTTTCGAGGACGGCGTCACCTTGACGATGTCGCCGAAAAGATCGTTGGCGGCGCGATAGGCTTTGGCGACCTCGTGCCAGCGGGTCTCCAGCCCGAGTTCCCGCGCCTGTTCGCGGAGATTGGTGAACTGTCCGCCCGGCATCTCATGCAGATAGACCTCCGAGGTGCCGGCCTTGAGATCGCTTTCGAAGGCGGCGTATTGCTGGCGCACCGCCTCCCAATAGAAACTCAACTGGCGGATGGTTTCGGCGTCGAGGCCCGGATCGCGCGGGCTGTGGCGCAGCGCCGCGGCGATGGAGCCGAGGCAGGGCTGCGACGTCATGCCGGACATCGAGTTCGATCGCGGCGTCGACCGCATCGACGCCGGCGTCGATGGCGGCGAGCACAGTCGACGCCGAAAGGCCCGAGGTGTCGTGCGTATGCAGGTGCAGCGGCAGGCCAACCTCCTCGCGCAACGTCTTGACGAGTACGCGCGCGGCGGCGGGCAGCAACAGCCCGGCCATGTCCTTGATGGCGAGGATGTGGCAGCCGGCCCGCTCAAGCTCCTTGGCGACGCCGACATAATAGTCGAGCGAGAATTTAGCGCGGTCGGGATCCAGAATATCGCCGGTATAGCAGATCGCGCCCTCGGCCAGCTTGCCGGTCTCGCAGACGGCGTCAATCGAGACGCGCATGTTCTCGACCCAGTTGAGGCAATCGAAGATGCGGAAGATATCGATGCCCTGGGCGGCGCGGCGCACAAAATATTTGACGACATTGTCGGGATAATTGGTGTAGCCGACGCCATTCGCGCCGCGCAGCAGCATCTGCGTCAAAAGATTGGGCGCACGTTCGCGCACGAGGGCGAGACGCTCCCACGGATCTTCGGAGAGAAAGCGCATGGCGACGTCGAAGGTGGCGCCGCCCCAGCATTCGAGCGAAAGCAGCTGCGGCAGACCCTTGGCGTAGGCGTCGGCGGCGGCGACGATGTCGCGCGTGCGCATGCGCGTCGCGATCAGCGACTGATGCGCGTCGCGCATGGTGGTGTCGGTGACGAGCACGCGCTGTTCGTTGCGCATCCATTCGGCGAAGCCTTTGGCGCCGAGGCTCTCGAAACGCTGGCGCGTGCCGTCGGGAATGGGCTTCTCCGGATAATAGGGCGCGACCGGCGCGCGCGCGCTGGCCGGCGGCTTCGCCCGCCCGCGCGTTTCCGGATGGCCGTTGATGGTGACGTCGGCGATCCAGGTGAGGAGTTTGGTCGCGCGATCCTTGCGTTTCTTGAAATCGAACAGCGACGGCGTCTCGTCGATGAAGCGCGTCGTGTAGTCGTTGGCGACGAAATGCGGATCGGTGATGATGTTGTGCAGGAAGGCGAGGTTGGTCGCGACGCCGCGGATGCGATACTCAAGCAGGGCGCGATCCATACGGCGGATCACTTCTTCCGGGGTCGACGCCCAAGCGGTGACCTTCTCCAGAAGGGGATCATAATAGCGCGTGACGATCGCGCCGGAATAGGCGGTGCCGCCATCGACGCGGATGCCGAACCCCATAGCGCCGCGATAGGCGGTGATGCGGCCGTAATCGGGAATGAAGTTGTTTTCCGGATTTTCCGTCGTGATGCGGCATTGCAGCGCGTGGCCGAGCAGACGAATGTCCTTTTGCTCAGGGATGCCGGTCTCTTCGACCTTGCCGATATGCTTGCCCTCGGCGATCCTGATCTGCGCCTTGACGATGTCGAGCCCGGTCACGACCTCGGTCACCGTATGCTCGACCTGAATGCGCGGATTGACCTCGATGAAGTAATATTTGTCGGTATCGGCGTCGAGCAGGAATTCGACCGTGCCGGCGCCGACATAATTGGTCGCCCGGCCGATCTTGAGCGCCGCCTCGCATAGGCCAAGGCGCGTCGATTGGTCGAGATAGGGCGCGGGCGCGCGTTCAACCACCTTCTGGTTGCGGCGCTGGATCGAACAGTCGCGCTCGAAGAGATGCACGAGATTGCCATGCGCATCGCCGAGGATCTGCACTTCGACGTGGCGCGCGTGGCGCACCAGTTTTTCGAGATAGACTTCATCCTTGCCGAACGCGTTCTTCGCCTCGCGCTTGGCGCTGATCACGGCGTCGATAAGCTTGTCCTCGCTCTCGATCGGCCGCATGCCGCGCCCGCCGCCGCCCCATGACGCCTTGAGCATGACGGGATAGCCGATCTCGCGCGCGAGGCGCTTGATCTCTTTGGGATCGTCGGGGAGCGGCGCCGTCGCCGGCATGACCGGCGCGCCCGACGCGACTGCGATATTGCGCGCCGCGACCTTGTTGCCGAGGTCGCGCATCGTCTGCGGCGAAGGACCGATGAAGATGATCCCGGCGGCGGCGCAGGCGTCGGCGAATTCGGGACTTTCCGACAGGAATCCGTAACCTGGGTGAATGGCGTCGACCTTCGCCTCCCTGGCGACGCGGATGACGTCCTCGATCGAAAGATAAGCCTCGAGCGGGCCCTTGCCCGCGCCAATCTGATAGGCTTCATCGGCCTTGAAGCGATGCAGCGAGAGCTTGTCTTCCTCCGCATAGATCGCGACCGTGCGGATGCCGAGCTCTGTCGCCGCGCGGAACACGCGGATGGTGATTTCGGACCGGTTGGCGACCAATAGACGACGAATTCGGGCCATGGCTGCTCGCTATTTATGTGGGATTCAAGCGTTCCCGTCTGTGCAAGACCTTTGACGGACGGCTAAGGTCGGGAGCGCGGTCATTTAGAGGCAAGGCGAGATCATTGTCATCGGGGATCGGGCGAACGCGGGATTTAATTCGGTCTGGAGGGTCGTCGAAGCAAAAAATGGGCCTTCATGGCTTCGCCTTCATGACCTTATGGGCGGTCGAGGCCATGCCTGAGCCGGGCCGCCGGCGGGCGTACGCCACGCGGAGATCGCGCGCGCCGCGCCGGGCTCCGGCGCGGTCATGAGCATTTGCCGGGCCGCGACGCAAATGCTCGCGCGCGCCGCCCTTCTCCGCGCCTGCGTCGGCGCTCTCGCGCTGTTCGTCGGCGGCGCGGCCCGAGCGCAGCAGAGTTGCGCGAGCGCCCCTGCGCTGGGGGATCCCGCCGACCCCTCGATCGGGACCGGCCGCGTCAAATTCGTCAATGAGCGGCTGGAACTCACTCTGGACGACGGGCGGCTGCTCAAGGTCTCCGGCCTCGACCCGCCGCGTCCGACTCCGAAGGATCCCGATCTCGACGTCGATTCGAGCGTCAAGCTGGCCGACTGGCTGGTCGGCCGCAATGTCGCCTTCCGCCTGCTGGAGACCCGGCCGGATCGCTGGGGGCGGCTCGTCGCGCAGGTGTTCGCGCCGGCTCCCGACGCGACGGCGGCAGCGCCGGAGCGGCCTGTCGCGCAAGCTGCGATCGAGGCCGGCCTCGGGCGTTTCGCGCCGGAAGCCGCTGCGCGCGCCTGCCGCGCCGAGCTCCTCGCCGCCGAAGCCGGCGCCAGAGCCGCGGCGCTTGGCCTTTGGGCCGATCCGTATTATGCGGTCATCGCCGCCGGCGACCATGACGCCTTCGCCGAGAAAGCCGCAACCTCGGTCATCGTGGAAGGCCGCGTGACCGGAGTTGAACAGGGCCCGTATCGCACGACGCTTCTGTTCGGACCGCGCCGGGGATGGGATTTTTCGGTCACAATATTGCAACGCAACAAAAAGATATTCACCGCCGCCGGATTGAATTTCGACAGCTTCAAGGGCCAGATGATACGCGTGCGCGGCCTTCTCGACATGCGCTTCGGACCGCAGGTCGAGATCGCCGATCCGGACGAGATCGAGGCGATAACGCAGGGAAAAGACGAAGCCGGGCCCGTTTCGGCCCCGCGGCGTTGAGACAGGTCTTCGTCGCGCTATGAAGCTTTTCGCGGATATGGCTCGCCTGTTGCGGGCGCTCTCCCGGCGCCGTCGCGCCGCGAAAGGCGCATGCGCGCTGGCCGCCGCGTTCGCTGCGGCGCTTGCGCTCGCCGGCTGCGCCTCGATCGAGCCGCCGAGCGACCAGTCCTTCAAAATGGATTCGCCGCCGCTGCCGCCGCGCCCGCCTGCCGAGAACAAGGCGTCGGCCGAACACAACCGCATGGTCGCGCTGTTCGACGGCGAATATAAGGATCCTGCCGCCGAGGCCTATCTCAATGACGTGCTGGTCAAGCTGGCCAAAGCCGAGGACCAGCCGGGCGACCCTTACAAGGTGACGATCCTCAATTCGCCGATTGTCAACGCCTTCGCCCTGCCGCCGCGCGACCTTTTCGTCACCCGCGGCCTGCTGGCGCTCGCCAATGACGGCTCCGAGGTCGCCGCCGTGATGGCGCATGAGATCGCCCATCTCACCGAAAAGCACGCCGTGCGGCGCGAGGAAGAGGAAAAACGCGCGGCGGTCATCAGCCAGGCGGCCAGCGTCATCCAGAACAAGCAGAAGGGCGAAGAGATTCAGGCGATCGAGCGCCGCACCATTGCGACCTTCTCGCGCCAGCAGGAGCTCGACGCTGATGAAATCGGCATCAAGGTTACGGCGAAGGCGGGGTTCGATCCCTATGGCGCCTCCCGCTTCCTCGCCGCGCTCGGGCGTTCCGCCGCCATGCGCACCTCGCTGATCGGCCAGAACGCAAGCGCCGACAAGCCTGACATTCTGGCGACGCACCCCTCGACGCCGGAGCGGGTGGCGCAGGCGATCGCGGTCGCCCGCCAGATCGGCGCGCCGGGAATCGGCGTCACTGACCGGGCCGCCTATCTCGCCGCCATCGACGGCATGATTTTTGGCGACAGCCCCTCGGAAGGCTCGGTGCGCGGCCGCAAATTCCTGCACGCGCGCCTCGGCTTCGCTTTTATGGCCCCGGAGGGATTTACCCTCGAGAGCGCGACGAAAGCGCTGCTTGGCGTCTCGGCGAACGGCAATGAAGCGCTGCGACTCGACAGCGTCAAGGCGCCGCCGGGCATGTCGCTTGAGGCTTACATGGCGTCCGACTGGATCGACGGACTGTTGCAGAGTTCGATCGAGTCGATTGACGTCAACGGCTCGCCGACCGTCATCGCCAGCGCGCGGGCCGGCGAATGGAATTTCCGTCTTGCGGTGATTCGCTTCGAGCCGAGCGAAATCTATCGTCTGATTTTCGCCACCAGAGCGCTGACCGACGAAAGCGAAAAACGGTTTCGCGCTGCGCTTAACTCTTTCCATCGCGCGACGCCGGAAGAGATTCGCGCTTTTCATCCGCTGCGCATCAAGATCGTGACGGCGAACGCCGGCGAAACCCCGGGCGACCTCGCAACAAAGATGGCGGAGCCCGACCGTCAGCTCGACGTCTTTTTGCTCATCAACGGCCTTGAGGCCGACGCCAAGCTGCAGCCAGGCGAAAATTACAAAATCATCGTCGAGGAAGAATAACGCGGCCGCCTTCGCCTCTTTTTATGGCGCCGGTGGCGATGCCGATTGATTTTGGCCGCCGCTGCGGTAGCATTTCGAAAACGTCAATAAGACAAGCTGCAAAAAAAGCGCGTCGGAGGAGACCTCATGCGCCCCGTCTGGCTCCTTCTTCTCATTCCGTATATCGGCCTGCTGTGGGTCCCCTTTTATAACCGCCTCGAGCCCGATCTTTTCGGCTTCCCGTTTTTCTATTGGTACCAGCTGCTTTTCGTGCCGATTACGTCGCTGCTAATTTATCTCGTCTATCGGCGGGTGCGCGATGGGCGCTGAAATCGACTATCCCGCGCTTGCCGTCTTTCTATTTTTCTTCCTTCTCGTAACGGCCATGGGCTTCGTGGCGGCGCATTGGCGCCGGCCCAAAACCCTCGCCCATATCGACGAATGGGGCCTTGGCGGGCGACAGTTCGGCACCTGGATCACCTGGTTCCTGGTCGGCGGCGACTTTTACACGGCCTATACGATCATCGCTGTGCCGGCGCTGGTCTATGCGGTCGGAGCTTTCGGCTTCTTCGCCCTGCCCTATACGATCATCGTGTTTCCCTTCGTCTTCGCGGTCATGCCGCTGCTCTGGAAAGTCGCGCGCGACAATAATTACGTGACCGCCGCCGATGTCGTGCATGGCCGTTATAAATCGCGCTGGCTCGAAATCGCCGTCGCCGTCACAGGCGTCATCGCGACGATGCCGTATATCGCGCTGCAGCTGATCGGCATGGCGACGGCGATCCACGCGCTCGGCGTGCCGGGCGAGATTCCGCTGATCGCCGCCTTCCTCGTCCTCGCCGCCTATACCTATTCCGCGGGGCTTCGCGCGCCAGCGCTGATCGCCTTCGTCAAGGACGCCATGATCTACATTGTGGTGTTCGCGGCGATCGCTCTGATTCCGCTGAAGCTTGGCGGCTACAGGGCCGTGTTCGACGCCGCCGACGCCGCCTTCAAGGCCAAGGGATCGGGCGGCATATTGCTGGCGCCGAACCAATATGTCGCCTACGCGAGCCTCGCCTTCGGCTCAGCCATGGCCGCTTTCATGTATCCGCACACGCTGACGGCGATTTTCGCGAGCTCCGGCGCGAACACCATCCGCAAGAATGCAATGCTGCTGCCGGCTTATACGCTGCTGCTCGGCCTGCTCGCCCTGCTCGGCTACATGGGCCATGCGGCGGGCTTGAAGCTTACCAACAATAATGACGTCGTGCCCATGCTGTTCAAGACGCTGTTTCCGGGCTGGTTCGCCGGCTTCGCCTTTGCAGCGATCGTGATCGGCGCGCTGGTTCCGGCGGCGGTGATGAGCATTGGCGCGTCGAACCTCTTCACCCGCAATTTCTGGAAAGCCTATGTCGATCCCGCCATCACGCCTGCCGGCGAGGCCAAGGTCGCCAAGATCACGTCGACCCTCGTCAAGGTCGGCGCGCTTATGGTGATCCTGTTTCTGCCGACCCAGTTCGCGCTTGATCTGCAACTGCTCGGCGGCCTCTGGATCCTGCAGACGTTTCCGGCGTTGATCTTCGGACTGTTCACAAACTGGTTCCACGCGCCGGGCCTTCTCGCCGGCTGGGCGACCGGCTTCGTCGGCGGCACGGCGCTCGCCTGGCTCGACAATTTCAAGCCGCTCCATGCATTCGCCTACGACGGCTCGAAATTCGCCGTCTATTCAGGCCTGCTCGCTCTCGCCGCGAATATCGCTGTCGCCGTTCTGGTGACGGCTCTCGCGCGGCCCTGCGAAAAACCGGCGTCACGATGAGCGCGAGGTCCTGGATGCGAATTTCTTCGGCGGGGCGACGCGAATTTGTGCGGTGATTCGATGCGACGGCGAGGCGATGGCGCTCGATTGGCATTCACTCGGGGCGCGCTTCTGTATAATAATCAAGCCTTCTCCAAAGGAGCCTGCAAATGGACAAGTTCGATCGACCGCGCGAAATTATCGAGTTCTGCCTGAAACCCCTCGGCCTTGATACGGGATCGGAGGCTTATAAGGACACTTATCGCCGGCTCGAGCATGTGATCAAAACCTATCAGTTGATGATCATCAAAGAGAAGATGCCGGTCGCCGTCGATTTCTCGAAAATGAAGACGATCACCATCAATGAATCGGCGCACGGCGACGACTGAGGCGGCGCCGTTTCGCAGACGGGGGGATTTCTATTGCCTATCGGACGCCGCGCGGCGTCCGGAGCCGGCGTCAATTGTCGCGATGTAGCAGGCGGCTCAATGCTTTAGCGGGGCCTTAAGCTCTCCAGCGCAGCTTGACGCTTGCGCGGAAATACGCCAACTTACTAACCATTACAGCGTCCAATATTGTAACAAAATATGGGGGGAAACATGGACCAGCCTGGGCCCACGTCGAGCGCCGAAAATTCTGAAGTCTCCTCGGCTGAAAGCCACGGCGAAATTCAGTCGATCAAGTCGAAAATCCTCCAGAAGATCAGAGCCGATATGGTTCGCGGAGAGGAGCCGGGCATGGTAGGCTACGACAGCGGCCCCGGCCACGCCCGTTATCAAAGCGGCACAATCTGATCGAAGTGTTCGAGGGATTTGATCGTCCTCCCGCAAATGCCGAGAGCGTGGCTGCAAATGTGGACACGTTGGCGGTCGCCCGTATGGAAGCGGTTCTCGATCTTCTCGAAGAGACCCTCGACAAATCTGCAGATAGTTCAGACCTGAAATCCGCGCTGTCGAATTTGCGTCGGCGCAGCGATGAGCTGGCTGGACTTTTTATCCTGCCACTCAGCAACTTTCATTCGACGCTCTCGAGCGGCGGTCGCGCCGCAGACATCGAACGTTTCGCGACGATGCTCTCGGCTGACGTCGAACAGCTTGGCGCGATTCGTCTGGCGGATTTCTTCGCCGCGCGCGTTGAAGGGCGGCGTCGGACGCGCTCGGAACTCGTCATCTGGCCGCTGGAGGGATTGGCGAGGATTGGCGGTCCGGATGTGAAAAATGCGCTCGAAGCCGGCGCGATCGATATAATGCCGCTGAAGTCGGCGTTGTCCTTGTTGCGCCAATATTGGCCGGAAGCGCTGGAATGGATCGCGCTGGTCGCCAAAAACATCTCCATCGTGAGGGGGCCGCCGAAGCGGCTGATCAGCGGAAGTTTCAATTTCTATCCAGGCTTTTTTTATTTCTCCGTTTCCGATGATCCGGTCGACGTCGCGGAAATGCTGATTCACGAGGCGTCGCATCAATTCTTCCTTCTGGCGTGCGACATCGAGCCTGCCGTTTATCGCGACGATAAGCAGTTTTATTCGCCCTTCGTTCAGCGCGAGCGTCCGCTTTCGAAACTGATGCTCGGTTTCCACGCGTTCTGCAACGTTCGCGAATTATACGACCGTCTCGACGCAGCGAAGGAATCCTCCAACTTCGCCGGCGGTCCGTCCGCTCCCGCCTATGATCTGGACGACGTGCGCGAGGTGTTGCGCCGAAATGTGGATAATATGACGAGAACCGGGCTTGGCCTGGTTCAATCGCGTCTTTGACCGAACGCGGAGAGCTGCGGCTCTATGATCATCGACGGGCTCATCGTGAAGATTGCGCAGCGGTGCAACCTCGCCTGCTCGTACTGCTACATGTACGAACACGTCGACCAGTCCTTCAAGTCCAAACCGCCGGTGATGTCGGAAGCTATCCTCGCGGCGACCCTGCTGCGGACCCGCGAATATCTCGACCAGCATCCCGGGCACAAGCTCTCGGTGACCCTTCACGGCGGCGAGCCGACGCTGGTGGGGCAGAAGCGGTTTCGCCGCTACGCGGAAACAATTCGCGAAGGACTTGGCGAAGGCCTCTCGGGGCTCATGATACAGACCAACGCGACATTGCTCGACGATGGCTGGCCCAAAATCTTCCAGGATTTGAACATCGAGATCGGCGTTAGCCTCGACGGCTCTCCACAGAGCCACGACCGATACCGCGTCGACCACTTCGGCGCGGGATCCTACGAGCGAACCGTCGCCGGCATTCAGCGGCTGCATGCGGCCGACATTTTTCCAAGCATCATTTGCGTCATCGAGCCGGGAGCCGACGGGGCGGCGGCCTACAAAGCGCTGCGCGACATCGGCATCGAGCGCATGGATTTCCTGCTGCCCGACGTGACACACGAAACGAAGGAAGAATGGTTTCCCGGCTACAAGGACGGCGTCTGCGCGGCCTATCTCATCGGCGCCTTCGACGCCTGGCTCGCCGAAGACAATCCGAAAGTCGTCGTTCGCGTGTTTCGCGACGTAATCTCGATGGCGTGGGGGAAAAAGGCGCGGACGGAATTGATGGGCAATCCGTCGATCAATTATGTCGTCGTCGATACCGACGGCAACATACAGGGCAACGATGCGCTCAGGATCTGCGAACCAAAACTATGCGACACGGAGCTGAATGTTCAGCGCGACGGATTTGGCGATCTGGCTAAAGGATCGCCTTTCATCGTCGCGGCCATGGAGGGCGCGATTTCCCCCTCCCCCACATGCCTCGCCTGCCGTCACCTCGCCGTCTGCGGCGGCGGCAACATGCCCCACAGATATTCAAGGTCCAACGGCTTCCGCAATCCGTCCGCGTGGTGCGAAGATTTGAAGATATTCTGCGATCATGTTCAAGGCCGGCTGCTCGCCGAAGCCTGCTAGGCAGCCGATGCAGGACATCGCGGACTGGGTCGTCTTCTTCGCGAACGGCTATGGCGACACGCTATCGGCGAGGCCAGCACTGTACGCGCTGGCGCATTCTCTTCCCGGCCGAAAGACGCTCATTTGTCATCGGGGCGCCCATTTCCTGATCCATGATCTCGGCTTCGACGAGATCGTCGCCGTCGACATGCTCCGCGGCGCGGACGGCAGGGAATTCGACGTCGCGGCGCTTGTCGGCCGCCTGCAGCGCGGCGGCGGGTTCGTCGCCGCCGTGCCTTGGGCGACGGCGTCGCTCAGACGATTGAAAAGCGCGCTCGAGCCGCGCCTGTCGGTCGGACACTTCGCCGATTACGACATCCATGTGCCGTTCGACGCCGCCATCAACACGATCGAGCTGACGTTCCGCCTCGCGAGCCTCTTTGGCGAAGCAAAAGGACGCGCGCCGCGCAGGCCGCCGCAATTCTCCGATCCGATTTGCGCCTATGTCGATTCGCTTCTCGAGCCGCTGCCGGCGGACGCGGTGAAGTGGGCGCTGCATTTTGACACCGCGCCCGCGAAGATGTGGAATGACGCAGACTGGCGCGCGACCCTCGCTTTATTTTTTTCAAGCCGGCCGAACCATTTTGGTCTGATTGTCGGGTCCCATGCGACAGATACCGTGCCGCAAGACGTCTCCGCGCAGATCGTGCCCTTGCTGGGATTGCCGATCGAAGCCGCGATGCGCCTCGTTTCGCGCTGCGACGCCTTTGCGGGCGTCAACTCCTGCATGCTGCATGTCGCCGATGCGCATCTCATTCCAGGCGTGGCGCTGTTTAAATCGACAAATCCGGCCGAATTCGGCTTTTATTACGCAAACAGCGTTCACGTCGACCTGGCCGTCGAACCAGAGGATGCAGTCGCGCGTTTCGCCGCTGCGATGGCGCGCGTCGAGACTTTCATCGGCGCCCGCGATTCGACGGAACGGCCCGACGCCTCGCTGTCAAACGACGTAAGCCTATCTCAAGATTGAAGCGCAATATCTGTGTAGCGCGCGTTCCCGAACGTCCAAACCGAATTGGAAGAGGCCATGGTCCCCGCCCCTGCGCCGCGAGATGAGTTTACGCGAACGCTGAGCTGCCGGTGCTGCGTCGTTGGCGGCGGCCCCGCCGGGATGATGCTCGGGCTTTTGTTCGCCCGCGCCGGAATCGATGTGATCGTCGTCGAAAAGCACGCCGATTTCCTGCGCGATTTTCGCGGCGATACAATCCATCCTTCGACGCTCGAAGCGCTCAACGATCTTGGCTTTCTCGATGAATTTCTACGGCTGCCGCACCAGGAGGCCCGCCAGATCGAAGTTCGGATCGGCGATACGACCATTCCATTCGCCGATTTCTCGCATCTGCCGACGCACGCGAAATTCATCGCTTTCATGCCGCAATGGGATTTTCTCAATTTCCTCGCCGGCAAGGCGGCGCTTTACCCGAACTTCCGCCTTTTGATGTCGACGGAGGTCGTCGGCCTTCTAAAGGAAGGCGACCAAATCGCGGGCGTCACGGCGAAGACCGCCGAAAGCGAACTAGCAATCCGTGCGGATCTGACCATCGGCGCGGACGGGCGCCATTCGCGCGTGCGCGAGGCCGCCGGCTTCACGCCGCTGAACATCGGCGCGCCGATGGATGTGCTCTGGTTCAGATTGTCGCGCCGCCCGGAGGAACTCGAGCGAGACCTTCGGCCGCATCGACGCCGGCCAGTTCCTCATCTTCATCAATCGCGGCGATCATTGGCAATGCGCCTACATCATCGCCAAGGGCTCCGCCGACGCCCTCAAAGCCGCCGGCATCGCGGCCTTGCGCGCCAAAATCGCGGGGCTCGCGCCGGTTCCGCCCGACCGGCTGCTGGAGCTTCAAAGCGTCGACGACCTGAAGCTCCTCAGCGTCGCCGTGGACCGTCTGCCGCTCTGGCATAAGCCGGGACTTCTGTGCATCGGCGACGCCGCCCACGCCATGTCCCCGGTCGGCGGCGTCGGCATTAATCTCGCGATTCAGGACGCCATCGCTGCCGCAAACCTCTTGTCGACGCCCCTGATAAGTCAGCCGAGGCCGCCGGACGAATGTCTCGCCCGCGTCCAGGCGCGGCGGGAGTTCCCGACGAGGGCGACGCAAGCGGCGCAGGTCCTGATTCAGAACAAGGTGATTACGCGCGCCCTCGCAGGCGCCGGCAAGACGAAGCCGCCGGCGCTGCTACGGCTTTTCGCCATTTTTCCGTTGCTACGGCGTTTGCCCGCACGCCTCGTCGGTCTCGGCGTCAGGCCCGAACGGATCCACTCCCCATCGGTGTCGCCGCCGTCGCAACGGTAATTTTCATTATTCGTTGATTTTCGTTATTCATCGCTCTGCCGGGCTCGCGCCATAATCTGGTTGCAGGGTTGCGGCAGTGTGGCAGCCTGAGCGCGGCGCGTTCCATTTGCGCCGCGCGGGTTGCGCGAAACCGGGTTGGACGGCAAAAAAAGAGGGTAAGCTACCCCGCGAAAGCTGGTTCGAACTCTGTTAAGTTCAAGCAAATGCCAGGCCTAATGAATTTAATGACCCCGATCCCGGCGCTCTCGCCAACGTCCTCGCCCGCCCGACCTGAGTGCGGGAGCTGGCGCGTCGCGGCCTGCGTCGTCGCCGCCCTTGTCATGGCGGCGCTGGATTGCCTCGCAGCCGGCTGCGCCGAGGCCGCCCCCTCGCTTCTCATCGATGCGGATTCGGGCGCGGTGCTCTATGAGGATCACGCGACGCAACCCTGGTATCCCGCCTCGCTCACCAAGTTGATGACGGTTTATGTCGCGCTCAAAGCGGTGCGCGACCATCGCCTCGCGCCTGACGCGCCTTTACTCGTCACGGCGCGGGCGGCGGCGATGCCGCCCTCCAAAATGGCTTTTCGCCCGGGCAGTTATGTGCCGCTCGACGCAGCGCTGAAGATCCTGATGGTGAAATCGGCCAATGACGTTGCCATCACCGTCGCCGAAGGCGTTTCGGGATCGGTCGAGGCCTTCGCCGGCGAGATGAACGCCGCCGCCGCCGAGCTCGGCCTGCAGCAGTCGCATTTCGTCAATCCAAACGGGCTGCCCGACCCGCAGCATTATTCATCGGCGCGCGATCTCGCCATACTCGCCCGCGCCCTCTACCAGACCTTTCCGGAACAGGCTGGCCTCTTCAGCATCGGGGCGCTCGAGATCAACGGCCGCGTCATCACCAATCACAACAACCTGCTTGGGCGCTATCCAGGCGTCGATGGCATGAAGACGGGCTTTACCTGCGCGGCTGGCTTCAATGTCGTCGCCAGCGCGACGCAGGGCGGCAGAAAGCTGATCGCCGTCATTCTCGGCGCCCCCAATGTCGCGCTGCGCACAATCAAGGCCGCGGCTTTGTTCGACCGCGGCTTCGCCGGCATCGATAAGCCCACCGTTTCCCTTGCTGCGCTCCCGATCGAAGGCGGCGCGCCGCCCGACGAAGGCAATTCCATCTGCCGCAGCCGCGGTCCGGCGATCGCCGCGTTCAACGCGGAAAACGAGAAGCTGATCGCGCCGCTCGAAGTCGCCGCAAATCAGGCTTTCGCCTCGCCGCAAGGCGTCGCTCTCTATAATTCAAGCGCGCTTTCAAGGGTCGCCCCGATGGCCACCCGCATCACGCTGGTTCCGCCGCCAAGTTTCGAGCCGGTCCCGATCCGCATCGCCGGATACCCCGGCGCTGGCGCCGAACCGCGCACTGCCGGCAGCGATTCCGAGGCGCCGCCGGAATCGGTGAGCGCCTATGCGGCGACCAAAGAAAACATCGCGGCCCCCGCGGCGCTGGCGCCCGCGAAGGACGCGCTGCCCCTCAGGGGACGCTCGAGAGCCGCTCGACGCGCCCGCGCTCTCGAAGCGAAAGCCGCGCTGGCGCATGCGCGCCTGCAGGCGCATACGCAGCAGGTCGTGAGCGAGGAAGGCGACGGCAAGACCGTCGCGCCGGCCCCAGCCAAAGGAAAGTCCGCGCATCTGCGTCGGCCGGCCGCAACGGCCGCCAAGGGCCACGCTCATACGAACCAAAGCGTGGCCAAAGGATCGACGCCAAAAGGACCGGCCGCCAAAGAGGCGAAGGCCAAAGAATCGACGGCGAAGCAATCCGCCGCGAAGGGCGCGTCCGGCAAAGCGCATAGCGCGACCGGCGCCGCGAAGGGTCCAGCCGACGCCAAAAAGGCCGCTTCGCGCGATGAATGAGCCGGATTCGGCGCGCGAGCCGCGGCGGCCGCCGCCTCCGCTGCCGCTCACCGTCATCACCGGATTTCTCGGCGCCGGCAAGACCACCCTGCTCAATCGCCTGCTGCAAGACCCGGCTCTCGCCGACACTTTAGTCATCATCAACGAATTCGGCGAAATCGGCCTCGATCATCTGCTGGTCGAACAGTCGGGCGACGGCACGCTGGTCATGACCTCGGGCTGCCTCTGCTGCTCGATTCGCGGCGATCTCATCGCAACGCTCGAGGATGTGCTGCGCCGGCGCGACAACGGCCGCATTATGCCGTTCAGGCGCGTCATCATCGAAACGACGGGTCTCGCCGACCCGGCGCCTGTGCTTCACACGATCATGTATCACCCCTATCTGATGCTGCGGTTTCGCCTTGACGGCGTCGTCACCCTCATTGACGCCGTCAATGGCGCCGCGACGCTCGACGCGCATGAGGAAGCTGTCAAACAAGCAGCCATGGCCGATCGCATCGTCATCGCCAAGACAGATCTCGTCAGCGGCGAGGCGGCCCTCGGCGAATTTCGCGCGCGGCTTCAGCGCCTGAACCCCGGGGCGCGGATCCTCGATGCGGCGAGCGGCGAAGCGTCGGCGGCGGCCCTACTCGACGCCGGGCTTTACGATCCCGAACGCAAGACGCTCGACGTCCGCCGCTGGCTGAACGCGGAAGGCTTCGAGGCTGGAAGCGGCGACGACCACGGCCACCGCCACGGTCATCATAACCACGCCCATGCCCACCAGGACGTCAACCGGCATGACGCCCGCATCCGCGCCTTCTGCATGCGCGCGGAGGCGCCGATCGCGGGCGCCGCATTCGACCTTTTCCTCGAACTTTTGCGCAATGCGCACGGACCTAGCCTTCTGCGCGTCAAGGGGATCGTCGCGCTGGCGGAGGATCCGGCCCGCCCCGTCGTGATCCACGGGGTCCAGCACGTCTTTCACCCGCCGGCGCGGCTGCCGACCTGGCCAGACGACGACCATGCGACGCGCATCGTTTTCATCCTGCGCGATATGGAGCCGGCTTTCGTCGATGGCCTGTGGAAAGCCTTCGCCGGGCCGCCCGCCGTCGATCGCGCCGACGCGGCTGCGCTTGGGCGCAATCCGCTGGCCCCGACGTCCGGCGGCCTGCTGGCTTGAATACGCGGCAGGCTATAACCAGTTAAATAGCCAGTTTGATCGCAAAGAAGCGTCAATCAGGGAGAGCGATGGCCGAAACGCAGCGGCTAGACAAATGCCTTTGGTTCGCGCGAGTCGTAAAAACTCGCACGCGCGCCGCTCAGCTCGTCGCATCCGGCCACGTGCGGATTAACGCCCGGCGGATCGATGCTCCGGCAAAAGCCGTTGCGCCGGGCGACGTCCTGACCATCGCGCTCGAACAGGAGGTTCGAGTGTTGCGGGTGCTCAATCCCGGAACCCGGCGGGACGGCTATCGGCAGGCGCGGCTGCTGTTTGAAGATTTAAGCGACGACGCGGCGGCGCGCTGCTGATGCGTCGACGCCTTCGAGGTGGCGCGCTGCTCGCCGCAGCTTGATTATAGGGCGCAAAAGCGCTAGGGAGCCTTCCGCCCGGCGGGGATCGCGCCGGTTCCTGACTTTCCGCTGTTTACGGCCGATCGGGCGCGAGGATACGTCCGCCACGCCGCCGCCGGGCTGTCGCACAGCGTGAAATCCCAAGACGTCTGCGGCGGCGCGGGCATTGCCCGCCAAGGAGCCTTTTCAATGACCTATGTGGTCCTGGAAAACTGCATCAAGTGTAAATATATGGATTGCGTCGAAGTCTGTCCGGTCGACTGCTTCTACGAAGGAGAGAACATGCTCGTCATCCATCCTGACGAGTGCATCGACTGCGGCGTTTGCGAACCCGAGTGCCCTGCGGAGGCGATCAAGCCCGACACCGAGCGCGGGCTTGAACAATGGCTTCAGCTTAACGCGGACATGGCCAAATCATGGCCAAATGTGACCGTAAAGCGCGAGCCGGCGCCTGACGCAAAGGAATTCGATGGCCGACCGAACAAATTCGAGGATTTCTTTTCGCCGAATCCGGGCGCCGGGGATTGACCTCCCGCGCGGCGTCGCTGAAGGCGGCCAAAAGGCGCCTTCATCGACGAGAGCGGGATCAATTGAACTCGAGCGGAAGCGGCGTCCACCGACTTTTGGCCACCGCAGCGTGACAGACACATCAAATCTTTTGATTCTTGCGACTTTCCATGTTATACTTTTTTCTATCAGTCGCTAATGTGGGACTTTGAAACTTCGCCGTCATCCGCGTTCTGGTCGCCATGCGCCAGGACATTTTTTATGATGCTGCCCCCGGGTTGAAAGCTCACCCTTTTCAGTTCGCCTCATCATAAATGGATGATCATCGATCACGAGCAGCCCCGAGAGGGACGTTCACGGTTTCGCCGTGAATTATGGAGAGCGGCGGATTCCCGGTCCGCCGACGACGCCTCGTTCCGTCTCCAAAGCGGAACATGAAAGGGAGCGCCTATGAGGTCCGCTAAGAAGGCCGTCAAGCCGTCAAAGGCAGAATCAGCGAATACTACCCGCCGCCAAATGAAGCAAACGCAAATTCGAAAAGCTACGACGAAAGCGGTCAAACCCGTCGGCAAAGCGACGCTTGAGAAAGCTGACGCGACGGCAAAACGCAAGACCGCGGCATTGGGCGCGGGTAAGCGCGCGACCGATCGGAAGAGCGCGGCGCAACCCGTCGCTCCGACCGGCGCCGCGACGCGGAAATCCGCGCGCGTGCGCAAAACGTCGGCTGCGGCTGTGGTCAAGGCTCCGATTATGGTCAAGGCTTCGGCCGCTATCAAGACTGCGGCTGCGGTGAAGTCTGCGACGAAAGCCAAGGCTCCCGAGCGGCGCAAGGTTTCAGACGTGGGCGCCACGGCGGAGCGCAGCAAGGTGGCGAGCGCGCGTCCGGTTCCGCGGCCGAGCGAGGTTCGGCCGGCGAGCAGGAGCAAGCCATTGACAAAGGCGCCGCCGAGCAGGCCGGCCATTGAAGCATCGCGTCCCGCCGCGGCGGCGAAAAGGACCAAGTCGAGCGCGGTTAAACGCGAAGCTGCGGGCGCGGCGACAAGGAGTCGCGTCGAAAGAGTCACCGGCGCAGGCCGCCTCGGCTGCGGTTAGCGCCGCCGCGAAAAAGCGGGCCGCGGACGAGAGCGTCGTTCGCAAGGTCAGCGTCCCGGCGCCTGAAGTGATCGATCTGATCGAGGTCTCGAAACGACAGACAATTAGCCGCGTAGTTGCACCGGGGCGGACTGTTGCGGCGCCCGTTAATGCGATCCCGGCCGAAGATGAGCAAAAAAGAGTGGCGAAGAAGATAGAAAAGAAAACCTCCGTCGGGTCTCCCTCCGCCAGCCGGCGGGTGGATGCGGCTATGGCCGAGGCGACTGTAGTTGAGGTGATCGTGGCCCAGCCTGTGGCGACCGCGCGGGAAGCCGCGCCCGCCGATGCCGGGCCGGTCCCGGTCGAGTTGAAGCCGGGCGACAAGGCCGTGCCGATCGTCAAAGCCGCCAAATCGCCGAGCGCGCCGCGGCAGAGTTTCCGGCCGAGCGATTTCATCGTCTATCCGGCTCATGGCGTCGGCCAGATCGTCGCGATCGAGGAGCAGGAAGTCGCGGGCTTCAAGCTTGAGCTGTACGTGATCATTTTCGTCAAGGACAAGATGATCCTCAAGGTTCCGACTCCGAAAGTCGCGAGCGTCGGCATGCGCAAGCTCGCAGATGCCGACATCGTCCGTCGGGCGCTCGACACCTTGACCGGCCGCGCGCGCATCAAGCGGACCATGTGGTCGCGCCGGGCGCAGGAGTATGAAGCCAAGATCAACTCGGGCGATCTCATCTCCATCGCCGAGGTCGTCCGCGATCTTTACCGTTCGGACGCGCAGCCGGAGCAGTCCTATTCGGAGCGCCAGCTCTACGAGGCCGCGCTCGACCGCATGGCGCGCGAAGTCGTCATTGTGCAAAAGCTGACCGAAACGGAAACGCTGAAGGCGATTGAAGCTCAGCTCCAAAAAGGCCCCCGGCGCGGCAAGACCGAAGAGATTGAGGCCGACGACGTCGAAGCCGAAATCGAAGAGGCCGCCTGAGCCTCGGCCGCCGGTCCTTCAAGACCGGCGGCCTTCGTTTTTGAGGGCCGTCCGCGTTCGAGACGCGTCCGTTTGCTGCGTCGGGCCGCACACGCCGGGTCCCGAGGCGCCGACCTCCGTGCGTGCGAGAGATTTCCGCGCGCAATCGGCCGCAAAACATCGCTTCAAGCCCGTCGCCGCGCGGCATTGACGGCCTATTGAATTGGCGCCATCCCTCGCCATATCGTGTTTACGGCGTTAGCCGCGGGTCGCCTCGTTGAGGGACCCTTGTCGAAGGCTTTTGTGAGCTTCGCTTATGGCGCGCGGATCGAATCCCGATACCTCTTTCGTGCTCGCCTTCAGCATCGCGGCGCAAAGCTCCGCGAGGGTCGCGAAGTCGCCTTCCGACGGCTATCCGCCCTACAATGTCGAGCGGCTTCCGGCAGAGGGCGCGCAGACTGCGCGACTTCGAATCACCTTGGCGGTGGCCGGCTTCAGCGCTGATCAGATCGAGATCGTGCAGGAGCGCGGACAGCTCGTCATACGCGGGCGGCGGACTGACGAGCGCGAGCGCTCGCATCTCTACCGCGGCATCGCGGCGCGGCAGTTCCAACGCATTTTCCTGCTCGCCGAGGCGATGCGGGTGGCGGGCGCGACGCTCGAGCGCGGGCTTCTCTCGGTGGAGCTGCGCGCCGCCCGAAGCCGAACAGGGATGAATTGAGGATGGAAAGGAGCAAATATCATGTTGGGAAATGAAGACGGCGGAAGCCTCATGATGACAAATGAACAACTCGCGGGCCTCGGTGGCGGGCGCGTCGCCTATCTTAAGGCGATGCGCTCGGAAGAGGTAAACAGGCTGTTTCCCGCGGCCCCTGCGCTGCAGCCCGGCCTGGAGCTTTTCGCGCTGCTCGGCGCCGACGGCTCGCCGATCATCGTCACCAATTCGCGTGACGCGGCGGTGGCCAACGCCATGCAGCAGGAGTTGGAGATGGTGAGCGTTCACTAACGTCTTCAAGGCGCGCTCGGCGCGCCTGAAAGGCCTTGAGCGCCTCCTCCTCGCGCTTTCTGGCGACGCGCCTTCCCGTCGGCCTATCGGAACTTTCGGTAAATTCTGACGTTAGGCCCGTGAATAGAGTTTATTCGCGGAGGAAACCCATGGGTCGCAGTCTTCTATTATGGCTTGTTGGCGTGCCGATCCCTATAATTGTGCTCCTATACTTTCTTTGGCACTAATTTTTTTGAGCTAACGGCTGGCGTCAAGGCTGGTGCGCGTATCTATACATAGACGTGCCTTCCAACAGCTCGCCTTGCTTATTTATAGCGCCGCCTTTGCCGGGGAGAAAAGCGTTTCGATGCCGGAGAAGCGAATCAGGCGGGCGGCGCGCATCCGATGCTATGATAATGGCTCCTCTATCCGCATGCGGCGCAGGCGAGGGTGGGGCGCGGCGACGAAGGCGCTCCTCGCCCGTTGGCCCGGCCCGACAGCCAAGGGAGATCATGCATGAGCCAGGAATGGGCGCATCAGTTACGAATTAATCTTGCCCACGAATTCGCCGAGACGGCGCGGCGCGATCCGCACAATCCGGCGATCCGCCTGCTGACCGATATTCTGATAAAACACAACGCGCTCCTGAAGTGCCAGTACGACGCCTTCGTCGATTATGTCGCCGAGGCTGAACGAAGCGGCGTCGAACATTTCCCGCTCTATAAATGGACCCGCGCGACGATCGAAGATCCCGCGAAGAAAGCGAGATATATCAAGTCGTTCACGCTTTATGTCGACGGCGATGAAGTCTATGGGAAAGAGAAAGCTGACGCGCTCGAAGCCGACCTGCAGCCACTCGTCGGCGGCGAACTGATCACGAAGCTGTCGCGGCACGACACCAATCCCGCAAATAACCCCCAGGCGCCGGCTCACCTTCGCTGATCGCGGACGCTGACTCCGAATGAGGAGCGACGGAGGGCGCTCAACGGCGCCTGCAGCCCCGCTGCCGGCAAGGCGAGCGCTTTATTATTTAACTTATCTATTGTGCGATTTGACTCGCCTATATAGCCGCGTTATAGCGGCGCTGAGGTAGGCGCCGCCAGCGCGCCGTCTTGGAAGGCTGCGGCGCTTGACGCCAGCCGGGGAGGCCCTGCAACCAGACAGCCGAACGCTCCTTGAGCTGGCCTGATCCTCGTTCGGGGCGCCCCGGAAGCCACTGTGGCGGTTGGCGCGATCGCGTCGCCGCATCGCCGGAGGCGGGAGAGACAATGACGAAAGACGATGATTTCTTTGATGCTTCATCCGTGGTCTACAAATCCGGCCTCGAAGGTTTGAAAAGCGTCGCTTACAACCTCGAGGCGCCCCAGCTTTATGAGGAAGCAATTCGCCGCGGCGAGGGGCGGCTGGCGCGGGGCGGCGCCCTTGTCGCGGATACCGGCGCCCATACCGGACGGTCGCCCAAAGACAAATTCATCGTCCGCGACGCCCTCACCGATCGAGCGATCTGGTGGGACAACAGCAGCGCCATGACGCCCGCCCAGTTCGACGCGCTGCACGCCGACATGTGCGTCCACGCCGCCGCGCGCAGCCTTTTCGCCCAGGAGCTTCACGGCGGCGCCGACCCGGCCAATCGCGTCAACGTCCGCGTCTTCACAGAATACGCCTGGCATTCGCTTTTCATCCGCAACCTTCTGATCCGGCCCTCGAAAGCCGAGCTTCGCGCCTTCGCCGCCGATCTGACGATCCTCGACCTGCCCTCTTTTACGGCCGATCCCGCGCGCCACGGATGCCGCTCGGAAACGGTCGTCGCTATCGACTTCACCCGCAAAATCGTGCTCATCGGCGGCACCAGCTATGCCGGCGAGATCAAGAAATCCGTCTTCAGCTATCTAAATTTCGTGCTGCCGCCGAAGGGCGTCTTGCCGATGCATTGCTCGGCCAATGTCGGGCAGGATGGCGTCTCGACGCTCTTCTTCGGCCTTTCCGGCACCGGCAAAACGACGCTCTCTGCCGACGCCTCGCGCACGCTTGTCGGCGACGACGAGCATGGCTGGGGCCCTGACGGAATCTTCAATTTCGAAGGCGGCTGCTACGCCAAGGCGATCCGGCTGTCGAAGGAGGCGGAGCCCGAAATCTTCTCGACCACCGAGCGGTTCGGCTCGATCATGGAGAATGTCGTTCTTGACCCCTTAACCCGCGCGGCGGATTTCGACGACGCTTCCAAGACTGAAAATACGCGCATCGCCTATCCGCTCGATTTCATCGACAACGCCTCCGCTTCCGGGCGCGCCGGTCATCCGAAGAACATCGTGATGCTGACCTGCGACGCCTTCGGGGTTCTGCCGCCGATCGCGCGGCTCGAACCGGCCCAGGCGATGTTTCATTTTCTGTCCGGCTACACCGCCAAGGTGGCGGGAACGGAGAAGGGCGTCAGCGAGCCGCAGGCGACCTTCTCGACTTGCTTTGGCGCCCCGTTCATGTCGCGGCATCCGAGCGTGTATGGCAATTTGCTGCGCGACCTCGTTGCGAAGCACGGCGTCAACTGCTGGCTCGTCAATACAGGTTGGACCGGCGGCAAATATGGCGTCGGGCGGCGTATGCCGATCGCGGTGACGCGCGCGCTTCTTTCCGCCGCGCTTGACGGTTCGCTGGCGAAGGCCGCCTATCGTACGGACCCATTCTTTGGATTGTCGGTCCCGTTGGAGGCGCCCGGAGCGCCATCCGAGATCCTGAACCCGGTCGAGACCTGGACGTCGCCGGAGGAATTCGCCGCCGCGGCGGCGAAGCTCGTCGAGATGTTCCGCGCCAATTTCGTGAAATTCGCCGGCGAAGTCGACGCCGAAGTCGTAGATGCGCAGCCGGCCGCCGTCGCCGCTTGATTTAAAGAATTAGAGCGCCAACTCGGATAGAATCGAAGCTGACGCTCTATTTCCTTGTTTACGCATCGTCTCTTCGCGACGGTTCCTGCTTCGACGCTCCAGGCGAGGCTCGCAAAGACAAAAACGCCGCCACGAGACCGTGGCGGCGTTTTTTATGCTCTCGGAACAGCCGAGTTGGCGACCGCTGGCGTCAGAACTTGACGAGGATATCGCCGCCAAAGGTCCATTGATGGCCTTTGGTGCTGACATCGAAGGGCGCCGTGTCATTGAGTGACGAGTCGTAGCGCACTTCAGGCCGCACGGTCACGCTCGAGATCCAGTAATCCTTCGGAATATTGAAGTAGTTCGGGATCGGCGGCGCGGAGATGCTGAGGCCCGCGGTCAACTCGAGATAAGTCGTCGGCGGAGCGAAGGTTCCAGCCGGGGGGAATCCGCCAAAGAAACCGATCGCTCCGGGGAAAGTGGTTGCGCCATAGTTGGGAAAGCCGTGCTCGGCGTTGACGAAGTTGAAGTTGCCATCGACGCCGGTCGAAGAAACGTAGAAGCCCTCGTTGTCGCGCCAAACTTCAGCCCGGCCCTGGACGTTTAGCCAATCGGTAAGGGCATAGATGGCGTAGCCCGCGGCGCCGTAGCCGCTGGCGCCGCTCGAAAACTGATGCGTGTCGTCATGGACGAAATTGCCCTCGCCGATAAGGGTGAGCTTATCGATCCCTTTGTAGGTGACGACGACATCGTTGTAATAGCGGAACGTATCGCTCGGATAGCAGAGGCATGTCAGGTCGCCGAGCGGCGTCGCCGGATTTTGCGGCCCGATATTCGTCGCCGCCAGAACGGTCAGTTTGCCGCCGAGCAGGTTGAGGCCGATGCCGCCTTCGAAGCCGGCGGCGTTGTTATTGTCGCCCGGCCAGCCGAAACCGGTGTTGTTGCCGGTGTTGGCTCCGGCGTAAACGTCAATTTCGGGAGTGACATGCGCGACGAACTGGGCTCCGGTCAGCTTGAGGGGAAGACCGAAGTTGAAGATATAGGTGTGCGAGTAGAAGGGGTTACCGGTCGGATCGATGACTTCTTCGCCGAGCAGGGTCACGAACTGACCGACCTTGACGTCGATGCCGCCCGACAAATACCCGGCGAACCATGGCAGATGGGCCTGCACGTTGGCTTCGACGACGTCGAGCTGATAGCGGCCATCGATCGCGTAGTCGAGTTCGCCGAGGAAGTGGGTGTAGCGGGCGTCCGAGCCGTAAATGCCCTGGAACTTGAAGCCGAAATCATAGTCTTTCGACGTCGAATCGATCGGGCGGATGGCGGTTACCTGAAACTGGTTGAGCATCAGCGAATTGGCTTTGTCGGTGAACAGGCTGCCAAAGTTCAGCCCGTTCGACGGATAATCCGGATTGACGACCAGGCCGGCTTCGATCACGCCATAGACGGAAAAAGTGTCCCACCAGCCCGGCGGCGGTTTGGCCGGAGCCACATCGGCAGCGTAAGCTTGCATAGCGGTCGACAAGAGGAGCCCCGCAGCAAGAGTTGAGAGAGAGATCGATCGACGTGACATTAGTGCGGCTCCTTCCATCCAAGCCTCTGACTAGGCTTAAGAAGCACACAAGCCCGGGATCGTTTCAATCTATGATCGCATCGTGCAATTGTTTCCTGGCGCAGCGCGGCATCCATGTCACACTTAGGCTTTTTGCTGGCCAAATTGCACCGCAAATAATCCAGTTTGCCTAAGGAAGCGCCAGTCGATAATGGGCCGAAGTCAGCGATTTGCGCGATCGGCGGCGACCGGGGCGCATGTTTCGGCGATGAATCGTACGCCGCCTCGAAATCAGGCGGCAGCGCTCGCTCTCCTCGGTCCCTTTCAGCGCGTCATTTTCGGCGCGCGGGCGAAGACGAAGTCCTTCGACAGAGGGATCGGCAGACCAGCCCTCAATGAACCTTTGGCGGACGGCCGGATCAGAACCGTAGCGCCTTCACTTCCTTGACGCCGGGCATCTTTTCGACGTCGGCGAGCACCTGGTCGGGAACCGCGCCGTCAACCTCGACAAGGGCGATCGACGATCCGCCCTCGCGATCGCGGCCGAGCGCGAAGGTCGCGATATTAATCCCGGCGTTGCCGAGGAGGCTGGCGAATCGGCCGATAAACCCCGGCTTGTCCTCATTGGTGACGTAAATCATCGACGGTCCGACCGCCGCGTCGATCTTGATGTCGTTGATCGAGATGATTCGCGGCTTGCCGTCGTTGAAAACAGTGCCGGAGACGCAGCGCGCCCGCCCGCCGGCTTCGACGCAGAGGGTGACGATCGATTCGAAATCGGCCTCGGCGGCGCGGGTCACCTCGTCGATGACGATGCCGCGCTCCTTCGCCACGGCCGGCGCCGAAACGACATTGACGTCGGCGAGTAGCGGACGCAAAAGCGCGGCGACCATGGAGGCAGTCAGCGCCTTGATGTTGAGATCGGCGACCTCGCCCTCGTAGGTGATCGAGACTTTCCTCACATTGCTGTCGATCAACTGGCCCGCGAAGGAGCCGAGACGGTCGGCGAGCGCGATGAAGGGCTTCAGTTTCGGCGCCTCTTCCGCGGTGATGGCGGGAAAATTCACCGCGTTCGAGATCGCCCCGCGCGTCAGATAATCCGACATCTGCTCGGCGATCTGGAACGCGACATTCTCCTGCGCCTCCCTTGTCGAAGCGCCGAGATGGGGCGTGCAGATCACATTTGGATGGAGAAGCAACGGCTTCGGCCCCGGCGGCTCCTTTTCGGAGAGGTCGATCGCCGCGCCGGCGATGTGGGCCGCCTCAAGGAGGGCGAGCAGGGCATCCTCATCGACGAGAGCGGCGCGGCAGCTGTTGATGATCATCGCGCCCGGCTTTGTCCTGGCGAGATTTTCGGCCGAGAGGATGTTTTTCGTTTGCGGCGTCACCGGCGTGTGCAGCGAGATAAAATCGGCTCGGGCGAGCAAATCGTCAAGCTCCACTTTCTCGACGCCGAGATCGAAGGCGCGCTCCGGCGACAGAAACGGATCGTAGGCGATGACGCGCATGCGCAGCCCGATGGCGCGATCGGCGACGATCGAGCCGACATTTCCGCAGCCGATGAGGCCGAGCGCCTTGCCGGTGATCTCGACGCCGAGAAAGCGGTTCGTCTCCCATTTGCCGGCGCGCGTCGAGGCGTCGGCGGCGGGGATATGGCGCGCCAGCGCGAACATCAGCGCGATGGCGTGCTCCGCCGTGGTGATGGAATTGCCGAACGGCGTGTTCATCACGATCACGCCCCGGGCGGTCGCTGCGGCGAGGTCGATATTGTCGAGGCTGACGCCGGCGCGGCCGATGACCTTGAGGCGGGCGGCGCGCTCCAGCACCTTGGCGGTGACCTTTGTCGCCGAGCGGATGGCGAGACCGTCGTAGCCGCCGATGACCTCGGCGAGGCGCTGTCGGTCCCTGCCGATCTCCGGCTGAAAATCGACCTTGACGCCGCGCGCCTTGAAAATGGCGACGGCGGCGGGCGACAGGGAGTCCGAAATCAGGACGCGCGGAGCCAAGCGGCTTCTCCAGGTAATATGGCGAGGCCGGTCGCCAATAGATCGTCAAGGGATATAATCAGAATTTGCTCAAAAGCTATTGTGGGGCCAGCCGGGCTTTAAGGCGTCGCCTCCGGGCGACGCGCCGCTCGGGCCTTTCTCCAAAGTCCAGGGTCAGCCAGGCGAGCCAAAAGCCGCAGGGCGCCCAAAACGCGACGGGCGTTCTTCCCTGGAAGGAAGAACGCCCGGCCCAAACGGCGCGCTCGCGAACGGAACTTTCAGGCCGCCTCCGCGAAAAATTCGCATCTCGCCTTCGAATAGGCATGATCGAGCCAATGCGTCAGCGCCTCGAGGTCGTCCGCATCGACCGTCGCGCCGCACCAGATGCGCAGGCCCGGCGGCGCGTCGCGATAGGCGCCGATGTCATAGGCGACGCCCTGCTCCTCAAGAAAGCTCACCATTTCGGCCGCAAACGCCGCATCGGCGTCGCGGCCGTGGGCGAGGATCAGCGGATCGACGATTTTCAGGCAGATCGCGGTCGTCGAGCGGATCGCCGGATCAGCGGCGAGAAAGTCGATCCACGGCGTGCGCTCGACCCAGTCGGTCATGACCTTCGCATTGGCCTCGACGCGGGCGATCAGCCCGCCAAGCCCACCGATCGATTTCGCCCAATTGAGAGCGGCGAGGTAATCCTCGACGCAGAGCATCGAGGGCGTGTTGACGGTCTCGCCTTCGAACAGCGCCTCGATCAGCCGGCCCCTCTCGGTCAGGCGGAACAGCTTGGGGATCGGCCAGGGCGGGGTATGGGTTTCGAGCCGCTCAATAGCGCGCGGGCCGAGGATCAGCATGCCATGCGCCGCTTCCCCGCCCAGCACTTTCTGCCAGGAGTAGGTGACGACGTCGAGCTTGTCCCAATCGAGCTTCTGGGCGAAAGCGGCGGAGGTCGCGTCGCAAATCGTCAGACCCTTGCGGTCGGCCGGAATGAAGTCGCCGTTCTGGACGCTGACGCCCGACGTCGTGCCGTTCCAGGCGAAGACGACGTCATGGTCGAAGTCGAGGCTTGAAAGATCGACGATATCGCCATAGTCGGCAACCATTGCGCGCGCATCCTTGAGCCGCAATTGCTCGACGATATCGATGACCCAATGTTCGCTGAAGGCTTCCCAGGCGATGACGTCGACGGGCCGCGCGCCGAGCAGCGACCATAGGGCCGCCTCGACGGCGCCGGTGTCTGAGCCGGGCATGATGGCGATGCGGTGGTCGGCCGGAACCTGCAAAACCTCGCGGGTCAGCTCAATCGCGAGCTTCAGCCTCGACTTGCCGATCGCCGAGCGGTGGGAGCGGCCAGCCGGAACATTCCCCAAGCTTTTGAGGCTCCAGCCCGGGTGCTTCGACGCCGGGCCGCACGAAAAATAGGGCCGCGCAGGCCGCGCGGCGGGAATCGTCGTTTTCATATCGCCATCCTTACAGATGGGCGCCCTTCGTTGGGGAAGGGTGTCCCGGTTACGAAACTAGGCGGCGATTCACGCGACGTCAAGGCGACAGCGGCAAAACAGCTGCGCCCGCCGCCATAAATTCACTGCGTCCGTCGATCCGCTGTCTTAAATCTTCCGCCGACTGACAAATTCGCCGCTATGGCGTATGAAGCGGCCCTGCCGCCCATAGGCCCGCCCCGAGAGCTCCAGATGCCACAGCCAAGATCAGACGTGAAAAAGGTCGTCCTCGCCTATTCGGGAGGCCTCGACACGTCGATCATTCTCAAATGGCTGGAAACGACCTACGGCTGCGAGGTTGTGACCTTCACCGCCGATCTCGGCCAGGGCGAGGAGATTTCGCCGGCGCGGGACAAGGCGATTCTGCTCGGCGTCAAGCCGGAGAACATCTTCATCGAGGATCTGCGCGAGGAATTCGTGCGCGACTACGTCTTCCCGATGTTCCGCGCCAACGCCCAATATGAGGGGCTTTACCTGCTCGGCACCTCGATCGCGCGGCCGCTCATCGCCAAAAAGCAGATCGAGATCGCGCGCCAGACCGGCGCCGATGCGGTGGCGCATGGCGCGACCGGCAAGGGCAACGACCAGGTCCGCTTCGAACTCTCCTATTATGCGCTGGAGCCGGACATCAAGGTCATCGCGCCTTGGCGCGAGTGGGATTTGACCTCCCGCACCGCCCTCCTGGCCTTCGCCGAGCAGCATCAGATTCCAATCGCCAAGGACAAGCGCGGCGACGCGCCGTTCTCGGTCGACGCCAATCTGCTGCACGCCTCCTCCGAAGGCAAAGTGCTGGAGGATCCGGCGCAGGAGACGCCGGATTACGTCTATTCCCGCACCCTCAATCCCGAGGACGCCCCGGACCGGCCAACCTATATCGAGATCGACTTCGAGCGCGGCGATCCGGTCGCGCTCGACGGCGAGCCGATGTCGCCGGCGACCCTCCTCGCCCGGCTGAACGAACTCGGGCGCGCCAATGGCATCGGGCGGCTCGATCTCGTCGAAAACCGCTTTGTCGGCATGAAATCGCGCGGCATGTATGAGACGCCCGGCGGCACCATCCTTTATTACGCCCATCGCGGCGTCGAATCGATCACGCTCGACCGCGGCGCGGCGCATCTCAAGGATGAGATCATGCCGAAATACGCCGAACTCATCTACAACGGCTTCTGGTTTTCGCCCGAGCGCGAGATGCTGCAGGCGCTGATCGACAAAAGCCAGGAATTCGTCAGCGGGCGCGTGCGCCTCAAGCTTTACAAGGGTTCGGCCGCCGTCGTCGGCAGATCCAGCCCCTATTCGCTCTATGATCAGGATCTCGTGACCTTCGAGGAAGGCGCCGTCGCCTATGATCACCGCGACGCGGGGGGTTTCATCAAACTGAATGCGCTTCGCCTTCGGACGCTCGGCAAAAGGGCACAAAAAATCGCCGGAAAACGATAGCGCGGGCGCCAGCCATTTCCCTGATGCGCCGGATCGCCGGCGCGATCATCTTCCGTTCATCGCGGGGTATAGTGATGTCTGGGAAATAGACCACTTGCCGCATCCCCAAACAAATCGACGATAAGGCTCAAACCGCCGCCCTACGTCTGACGCGGGTGCATCCTGAATATCGAGAAGGGCCAGCTCGACCTCGATCCCGAACGTCTCGTCTTCATCGACGAAACATGGGCGTCGACCCACATGACGCGCCGGCGCGGGCGCGTCGAGTCCTGAGGAGGTCTGTCACGGCGTCTTGACGTTGAGCTTTGTGTTCAAGATGGTGGCGCCTTCGAGCTTGCTCGGCAGGCTCTCGAAGGTGCCTGTACCGGTGGCATTTGCATAGAGACCGGTGCCCGACAGGATCGCATAGACCCCGTGCCGCTGGCCACCCTTGATCTCACCGGCGAAGCTCGCCGTGATCGAGGAGCCGTCCTCGAACCTGTAGGTGCTAAAACCGTGAATCGGCCCGTCGCCGTTCAGAAGCTCAGCCTGATAGATGAACTCCTTCGTCCCGACGCGGCCGTCCTTGAAGGCGACGACGCCGAACACCTTGCCCATAACCATTGTCTGGCCTTCGATATTCGGGGCTTCGAAGGTCTTCACCTCGAGCGGATGAATGACGTACCTAAACTCGATAACCTGTTCGCCGGCTGAAGCCGGGACAGCAAGGAGACCACTCAGCGCAAGAGTAGTAAGAGAAACTCGCATGGCGTTGGTCCTCATAACTGCAGGAAAAACTCGAGATTCAGCAGAGCAGATGATCCGCCGGACGAATTATCAATGTATACCCGTCCTGAAGGTTAGTCGAGGCCGAGCGATTGACGCTCAACGTCGGCAAAGTGATGCACGGCGGCGGCTATCGCGGCGTATATCCCGCCTACCGGGGCGGCGTTTATCGCGGCGGCGCATACCATGGCTTCCATCGCTGACGCCCGGGCGAGGACGCGCACGTCGGCGCCTTAGCGCTCGTTTCCCGCGTCCACGACGCCGTCGATCAGGTTGTTCTGGAGCAGCCAGGCCGAAGTCATCTCCCGCGCCAGCGGTCGCAGGCGGGTAGGCGTCGCCGCGATTTCGGCATCGATTGCGTGCAGCGCGGCGCGGGCCTCCTCAAGGCTCGCGCGGCTGAACCGGCAGGTTTCGCCGGGACGCATCTGCGCGAGACGGCCGATGTCGGCCGAAATGACATGACCGAGCTTCGGATAGCCGCCGGTCGGCTGCCGGTCGGCCATCAGCACGAGCGGCGCCTGATCGCCGGCGATCTGGATGGCGCCCAGCGCGATCCCGTCAGAGACGATGTCGTGACCCCGCGCATGGGCGATCGGCGCGCCCTCGAAGCGATAGGCCATGCGGTCCGCCGCCGGCGTCAGCGTGAAGCTTTCCGCGAAGAAGGTCGCGAGCGCCTCGACGGAGAAATAATCGTCCTGAGGGCCGGGGATGACGCGAATAGGACCCTTGCCGGCGCCGAGCCAGGGGGCGTCGATCTCGGCGTCGATCTCGGCGTCGATCGCCGCGTCGAGCGCTGGCGCAGCGCGCGGCCCGACCGGCAGGATGTCGCCGGCGCGCAGCATGCGGCCCTCGAATCCGCCGATCCCGGAGCGCACATGCGTCGCCCTGCTTCCCATGACGATGGGCGTGTCGATGGCGCCCGCGACGCCAAGATAAGTCCAGGCGCCGCGGCTCCCCGCCCGCGCCGACAGGATTTCGCCGGGCTTCAGCACCAGCCGCGCCGCCGCCGGCAGCGCTTGCCCGTCGCGGCGCCAGTCAAACGCGCCGCCGGCGAAGGCGATGACGAGAGGTCCGTCCTCGGCGCCGACGCTGACGCCGCCGACCGAAACCTCGATCGCCGTCGCTTTTTCATCGTTGCCTAGGGCGAAAGCGACCGTTTGAAACGCCGTCCAGTCCATCGGCCCGGCGGGCGTCACGCCATAGCGCAGATAGCCGTGGCGCCCAGCGTCCTGAATGGTCGCGCCGGGACCGGCGGAAAGGATCCGCAGCCGCGCCAAATTAGCCGTCCGCCTTCGTTGGGGCCTCGACCGCCAGGGCTACGAAGGCCGCTGCGTCAATCCGCTCGAATTGGATCGTATCGCCAATGCCAGCGAGGGTCATCGGCTTGCGCCGCCAATCGAACACGCGGGCCGGGGTGCGGCCGATCTGATACCAGCCGGTCGGCATGCTGAGGCTTGCGATCAGCGCCTGTCCGCCGGCGATAAGCAGCGATCCGGGCGGGACCGGCGCCCTTGGCCGTGCGCGGCGCGGAATGGCGAGCGCGGCCGGCAGACCGCCAAGGAAGGTGAAGCCCGGCGCAAAGCCGAACATATAGACCCGGTACAGCGCGCCGCTATGCAAGGCGATCACATCTTCCGGCGCCAAACCTAAGGCCGCCGCGACCTCGCCGAGGTCCTCCGCAAAGGGCGGATCATAGCAGGCCGGAATGCGCCAATGGCGCGGCGGCTTGCGCGGGGCCTCGCCGGGTCGCAGTCTTTTTACGGCCTCTATCAACGCCGGCGTCGAGGTGCGCCTCGGGTCGAAATGGATCATCAGCGAGCGATAGGTTGGCACGGTCTCGGTCACGCCCGCGAGATTTGCGGACGCAACCGCTTCATCGAGCGCGAGAACGCGGTCATGGATCGCCTCACTGATGGTCTCGCCGAATTCGACGACGAGCGCGCTTTCGCCGGCGGCGAGATAACGCGGTGCGCCGCTCACGCCGGCGCCCGCGCGAAGGGCGCAAGCTTCACGCCCGCGGCTTCAAGGCGGCCGCGCACGGCCCGCGCCATCGCGACGGCGTCCGGATGGTCGCCGTGAACGCAGATTGAATCGACGCCGACTTCGATGCGTTCGCCCGAGAGCGCGATGATCGCGCCGGCCTTGACCATGGCGAGCGCGCGGTCGGCGATCGCCGCGACGTCGTGCAGAACCGCGCCCGGCGCAGAGCGGGGTGCGAGAAGCCCCGCATCCGTATAGGCGCGGTCGGCGTAGACCTCGCGCGCGACGCTCAGCCCCTCAGTGCGGCCCGCTGACTCCAGATGCGTGCCGGCGATGGCGAGAAAGGCGAGGCGCGAGTCGACGGATTTGACGGCGCGGGCGATCGCCAGCGCGACCGCCGGCTCGCGCGTCGCAAGGTGGCTGAGGGCGCCGTGAACCTTGACGTAGGCGAGAGCGTGGCCGGCGTAGGCGGCGAGGCCCTGCGCGGCCCCGACCTGATAGGCGATCAGCCGCTCGATTTCGCCAGCGCTGAACTGCTGGGCGCGCCGGCCAAAACCCCAAAGATCTGGATAGCCGGGATGCGCGCCAATGGCGACGCCCTTCGCCCGCGCCGCCTCGAAGATCGCCGCCATGATTTCCGGATCGCCGGCATGGAAACCGCAGGCGACGGATGCGCTCGTCACGATGGCGAGCATGGCGGCGTCGTCGCCGATCGCATAGGGACCGAACCCCTCGCCGCAGTCGCAATTGAGATCGACGGAGAGCGTCGCGCCGGTCACCGCGCGCGCTCGCGATGCTTTTGCCTGTCTTCCACGAATTCGTTACGCGCAAGACGCGCGACGCCGTTGGGGTAAACCTCCAGGGGCATTTTGCCGATGCGCGCCGCGCCGATCATCGTCGAATCCATATTGGCCGCGAGCGACTTGCGCAGGCCTTTCGCGGCCTGAAGATTGAGGTCGATTTCCGCCCCATTGGGGGGCTCGCGCACGGCATCCGCCAGCTCCTTTTGATTTTCCAGCCGATTTTCTCGCAGGGCGGGTGCGAAGGCAATGGTGGCGGCGATGCCGGGGTCAGACCGCCAGCCGCAGCCGGGCCGGCGCTAAAAGCCCGGGCGTCGAAGCTAATGCGACGGCGGCCTTTGTTTCATATGCGCATCGATCAGCATATTGGCGATCGTCATGCGCCGCGCCGCGCCAAGCCTCAAGGCCGGCTCGAAGCGATCCGGGTGGTTCTTCTTGGCGAAATCGCGCCGGATGCGCCGCAGATCGACGATAGCGAGATCGGCGCGGAGCCCAAGCTCTTCGGCGATCGCCTCGTCTTCGCTCTTTTGCGCCATGGCTCCGTGCGCCGCGGCGGCGGGCCGCGGGGCTCCTGGCGCGGCTGACGCGGCTGTCTGCGGGGCCTCGGCCTGTTTTCGCGACGGGCGGGCCGCGGCGAGCGCCGAGGCGACGGCGCCGGCGCCGGCGCGCCATCCTTTCGGCACCTGACCAAGCAGCCGCCACAAGGCGTGCACCGGATTGGACCCGACCCCGGCGGGGACATCGGCGCGGTTTTTGACGGCCCTCGGCGGCGTTCCGACCCTCGCTGCGGCGGACTCCGCCCCTGAAGGACCGGCGGCGTCCTTCGCATCGCTTTCGGCGAAATAGGCTTCGAACGACGGCGATTGTTCGCTGGCGGCGCTCCCCGCCTTTTCCTCCTGCTTCCAGCGCGGCCGGTCGACGGCGTCGCTTCGCCTCGCCTCCTCCTCCGCCGCGACGCGGTGCGCCATTTGCACGGCCGATGCGCGCATCCGCGCCGATTGTATCCAGGAGATATCCATGGCGGGGGCTCGCCGCGCCTCAGCTTGCGGCGCGGCAGGGCTGCCGGCCGGATCGGCGCCGGCGTCAAGCTCAGCCAGGATCTCGCCAAAGGCCGGCGGATTGGTCTTCTTCGTGCTGGCCATGGCCGCTGATCGCTCCTGTCGAGCCGTTCGGTCTCTCGCTTCCCAGTCTGCGCGCAGGCGGTTGAATTAACGTTAAAAGGTCCTCAGAGATGAGCGGGGAGAGCGGCCGCCGCGTTGTCAACAATTCGTCGGGATTGTCGTGGCAGGATGGCATCAGCCCCGCCCGGACCTGGACGATAACGAGCCCTTGCCGGCTTCCCATGCCGGGACCACGCCATCGCCGGCTCAAAGCAGCCAACGGAGAAAAATAATGAAAGCGCGCCTGTCCCTCTTGATGACCGTGGTCATGAGCTCCGGCCTCGCCCTCGGCGGCCTTAACGTGAATGCGCAGGAGCCGCACCCGGGCGCGCCGCCGGCGCCTGACATGGGGGCGGCTATGGAGAGCCATATGCAGCCGCATCCACGTTTCTCGCCGGCCGACCGGGCCGCCTTTTTCGACGCCCATCTCGCCGGGCTGCACGCGGGGCTGACGTTGACGCCGGATCAGGAGAAATTATGGCCGCCCGTCGAGGCCGCGTTGCGCGCTGGCGCGAAGGCCGCCGAAGACCGCATCGAGAGCGCGCACAACGGACCCCATCCGGCCAACGCGATCGCCTGGCTGCGCAAATTGAGCGACGAGGATATCGCCAAAGGCGAAACGCTGAAGGCGCTCGCCGACGCCGCCGAGCCGCTGTACAACAGCCTCACCGACGATCAGAAGCACCGGCTGCCGTTTCTGCTGCACGGCATTCAGCCGCATGGGCTGGCGGCGATGGGTCCGCATGGCGGCCGCCCCGCCGATTACGATGCAGGCGAAGATGCTGGCGCAGACGCCGGCGGCCCCAATTGAGGTAGGACTACCGGCGCAGTTCTTCGCAGATATGATCCGGCCGCCGCGGGCAGCTGATTCCGAACTGTCTCAGGAAGCCGCGATTTTGAGCGCCGCAGCGATCTCGGCGATGGTGGCCTTTTCCGCCGCCGAGACATCGACGCCGCCGAAGCCGAGAAATCCGCCGGTGGCGGACGCCTCTGCGACGCGTTCGGCAATATGCGTCAGCCAGTCCTTGAATCCTTTGGCGTCCTGCGGCGCCTTGGCGTCGAGGATGGCGCCAACCTCTCCGAGGGTTGAAATGGCCGTTTGCTTGATCTCCGCCGGGCTCTTGCCCGACAATTCGGCTTGAAGCGCTTCGCGGGCGCCGGTTCGCCCTTCCGAAGTCCCGAAATCTTCGGCAGCCGCCTTGCTCAGCGCGCTCGCGCCCGGATCGTTGCGCGCCTCGAGCAGGGCGGCGCCGCTCGCCATGCCCTCTTTCAGCATCCCGAAAAACCCGGTCGGCTCGGCGAGCGTGACCGCAATTCTGGCCAGCAGCGGGGCGGTCAGCAGCTTGGCCCATTCGTCGGGCGTAAAATCCGATTTTCCAGTCATCCCTCGTCCCTTCCGTGGTGTCCGCCTGCACCCTCAGCGCTCGCTCGGCAGGGGAACCAGCATGCGCAGCCGGAATCCCTCCGGTTCGAAGGCGACATTGACCTCCGCGCCGATCTGCTGCGACAGGACGCGCTTCAATAGCATTGAGCCGAACCCCTCTCGCCCCGGCGGCGACACTGTCGGCCCGTCCATCTCGTTCCACTCCCAGCGCAGCGCGACGCCGACGGGGCTTTCCGCCAGACTCCAGTCCACCGCGATGCGGCCTGCCTCCGTGGCGAGAGCGCCATATTTGGCGGCGTTGGTGGTGAGTTCGTGAACCGCCATGCCGAGCGGAACGGCGATCTGGGATGGCAGATCGACGGCGGGGCCGCTGAGCCTGATCCGCTGACTGGCGCCGTCGGCGTAAAAGCCGAGCTCCTGGTTCAGCAATTGTTCGAACGAAACGGACTGATCGAGCTCCTCCGTCATGACCGCATGGGTCTTGGCCAGCGACGCGATGCGGCCGGCGAAAGCCTCCTGAAAGTCCTCGATCGTCGCTGAGCTTTTCGCTGTGGTGTTCATCACGCCCTGCACGGTGGCCAGCGTGTTTCTGACGCGATGATGGAGCTCGCGAATCAGCAGCGCTTGGCGCTGCTCCGCGCGCACGGAGGCGGTCACGTCGCAGCCCTCGACGAAAAGCCCGCTGACTTCACCCTTTTCGCCGAGGATCGGCTGGCAGACGACGTCAAGGAAATGCTCCTCGATGCGGCCTTTGTCGTTCTGCAGGAAGAAGCGCATCTTGCGGCTGGCGAACGCTTCGCCGGTGGCGAAAACATTGTCCAGAATTTCGATATGACCCTGGTTCCCTATTTCCGGCAGCGCCTCGCGCACCGGTCTGCCGATGACGTCGCGGCCGCCGAGAAGTTCGCGCATGGCGATGTTGGCCATTTCGTAAACATGGTCGGGGCCGCGCAGAACGCACATAAAATTGGTCGCCTGCATGAACAGGCGGTCCAAATGATGGGCGGTCGCCAGAAGGGTGTGATTGAGGACTTCGACCATTTCCAGAGGCGTCTGACCGCCGCGCTTCGAGGTCTCGCCGCGCGGCCCGGGATCCGCATCCGGCGCTGAATGAAATTTCGAGAGGTCCTGCGTATTCTGCATGATGAACGCGACTTTGCCGTCGGCGCCGAGGAGCGGGACATGGGTGCAGCTCCAGGCGCGCTGCTCGGGGCCGCCCACGCCCGGGATCGGATAATGCAGCACGGGCAAGACGTCGGTGACGCCCTGATCGCGCACGCGCTCGAATGACTCCTGCAGCCGCCGACGGCCCTCCCCTTCGGCGGGAAAAGCCTTGAATACGTTGAAGCCGATCAGGCTGTCGCGCTCCCGGCCGGTGACTTCGAGATACCCCTCATTGACTGCGACGATGGTGAAATCGGCGTCCATGATCATCGTCGGAACTGGCAGGCTATTGAAAACCGCCTCGAAATCCATGCGATTGACTGTTTCACCGAAAATCATGAGCTATGGGTCGCGGTCGCTGGAGGGACTGGAGCCGGAAGAGTGCATCGAGCGCTTTTCACTGATCAAGCGACGCCGAACTCGACTTTGGGGAAGCGCAAATCGCGCCAAGGGCGGACTTCACGGCGATCGCGCGCAGGACGAACTTCCATATCAATATCTTCGTATAGGCCATAGAGGCCGCCAAGCCATAACGGTTGAAGCATTCTTTGGTTGCACGCCAACCGCTCAGCTTTGTCGCGTTCGGGCTGCCGCCAGCGGGCTTTGGCGAAGCGGGGCATTCAAGACGGTGGCGCCGCCGGAGCGCCCCGCCTATGGTGCCGCCGCCTTTCATTCGGGATGTCGCCGCAATGCCGCTTGCTCCAGAACCCATCAAGGCCGGGGATCACGTTTTCCTCGTCGATGGATCCTCTTTCGTGTTCCGCGCCTATTTCCAGTCGATCCGGCAGGATGCGAAATATAATTACCGCTCCGACGGATTGCCGACCGGCGCCGTGCGGTTGTTCTGCACCAAGCTGTTTCAGTTCATCCGGGAAGGCGCGGCGGGGATCAAGCCGACCCATCTCGCGATCATCTTCGACAAATCCGAGCACTCCTTTCGCAAGGAAATCTATCCGCCCTATAAGGGCAATCGCTCCGAGCCGCCGGAGGATCTCGTGCCGCAATTTCCCCTGATGCGGGCCGCCGTGCGCGCCTTCGGGCTGCTTCCCGTCGAGCAGGACCGCTATGAGGCCGACGACCTCATCGCGAGCTATGCAAAGGAGGCGCGCGCGAAAGGCGCCGATGTGCTGATCATTTCCGCCGACAAGGATCTAATGCAGCTGATCGGTCCGGGCGTCGCCATGTATGACCCGGCGTCGGGCGAAGCCGGCGCCAAGGGCGCGCGCGAGGAACGCCGCATCGGTCCCGACGAAGTCGCCGCCTATTTCGGCGTGCCGGCTGAAAAGGTCGTCGATGTTCAGGCGCTTGCCGGCAATTCGACCGACAATGTGCCCGGCGCGCGCGGCATCGGCCTCAAGACCGCGGCGCAGCTGATCAATGAATATGGCGATCTCGATACGCTGCTCGCCCGCGCAAGCGAGATCAAGCAGCCGAAGCGCCGCGAGATCCTGACCGATCCCGATAGCGTCGCCCTGATCAAAACCTCCAAGCAGCTCGTCTCGCTCGTCTGCGACGTTGCGCTCGAGACCCCGCTCGACGATCTGCGCCTCGCGCCGCCGCAAGGCAAGACTCTGGTCGCTTTCTTTAAGGCGCTGGAATTTACGACCATCACCAAACGCGCCGCCGAAGCCTATGGGATCGAGTCCGGCCTGATCGAGCCGGACCCCGCATTTTCGGGTCCCGCCGGCTGGCGCGGGCGCGACGGCGCCGCCCTGCCCGCCCCAGCCGCGGCCGCGCCGACGGGGGGCGCGCCGCCGCAGGGGCCGCAAGGGCCGGCGCGCAATGCCCGCTACGGCGAACAAGCGCCGCAGAAGGCCATCGCGACGGGCCCCGGCGAACTCGCCGCCGCGCGGGCCGCGGAGGCGCGCGCGCAACAATTCGACGTCAAGAGCTATGAGACGATTGTGAGCCTCGACCGGCTCGACGCGGTCATCGCCGAGGCGCTCGAGGCGGGCGTCGTCGCGGTCGACACCGAGACGTCTTCGCTCGATCCGATGCAGGCCGATCTCATAGGCATCTCGCTTTGCGTCGCGCCGGGGCGGGCGTGTTACATCCCGCTGCATCACAGGGGCGAAGGCGCCGGCGACCTCTTCGGCGGCGGCGAGCTTCAGCCCGGCCAGTTAGAGTCCGACGACGTTCTCTCCCGGCTGAAACCGCTGCTCGAAGCGCCGGACGTCCTCAAAATCGCGCAGAACATGAAATTCGACTGGCTCGTCTTCGCCCAGCGCGGCATCGAGCTCGATCCCGTCGAGGACACGCTGCTGCTCTCCTATGTGCTCGACGCCGGGCGCAGCGACCACGGCATGGACGTGCTCAGCGAAAAATACTTCGGCCACAAACCGATCCAGTTCGGCGAGGTGGCCGGCTCGGGGCGGACCTTCATCGGCTTTGCGCGCGTTCCGATCGACAAGGCGACCGAATATTCCGCCGAGGACGCTGACGTCACCTTGCGGCTCTGGCGCGCCCTGAAGCCGCGCCTCGCCGCCGAGCATATGAGCGCGGTCTATGAGACGCTGGAGCGGCCGATGATCGAGGCGCTGGCGCGCATGGAGCGGCGCGGCGTTTCGATCGACCGCGCCATTTTGTCCCGTCTCTCTGGCGAATTCGCGCAGGACATGGCGCGGCTTGAGGCCGTCATTTTCGAACTCGCCGGCGAGAGCTTCAATCTCGGTTCGCCAAAGCAGCTCGGCGATATTCTGTTCGGCAGGATGGGCCTTTCCGGCGCGCGCAAGACCGCGACCGGCGCCTGGTCGACGGCGGCGGGCGTGCTCGAAGACCTAGCCCAACAAGGCAATGAATTCGCCGCGCGCATTCTCGACTGGCGCCAGCTCTCGAAGCTCAAATCGACCTACACGGACGCCCTGCCCGGCTTTGTCAATCCGGCGACGGGGCGCGTGCACACCTCCTATGCGCTGGCGGCGACGACAACAGGGCGGCTTTCCTCCTCCGAACCCAATCTGCAGAATATTCCGGTGCGCAACGAGTTCGGGCCGAAAGATTCGCAAAGCCTTCATCGCTCCGCCCGGCCGCAAGCTGATTTCGGCCGACTACAGTCAGATCGAACTGCGCCTGCTCGCCCATATCGCCGAAATCCCGCAGCTGAAGGCGGCCTTCGCGCAGGGCCACGACATTCACGCCATGACGGCGTCGGAAATGTTCGGCGTTCCGGTCGAAGGCATGCCGGCCGAAGTGCGCCGCCGCGCCAAGGCGATCAATTTCGGCATCATCTACGGCATTTCGGCCTTCGGCCTCGCCAACCAGCTCGCCATCCCCCGCGAGGAGGCGGGCGCCTATATCAGGCGCTATTTCGAGCGCTTCCCCGGCATTCGCGCCTACATGGACTCAACAAGGAAATTCGCGCGCGACAACGGCTATGTGCGAACGATCTTCGGGCGCAAATGCCACTACCCGCGCATCACGGCCTCAAACCCGTCCGAGCGCGCTTTCAACGAGCGCGCGTCCATCAACGCGCCGATCCAGGGCTCGGCCGCCGATATCATAAGGCGCGCCATGGTGCGCATGGACGCAGCGCTTGAGCGCGCCGGGCTCTCGGCGCAGATGCTGTTGCAGGTGCACGACGAACTGGTCTTCGAGGCGCCCGATTCCGAGATCGATGCGACGATCGATGTGGTGCGGCGCGTGATGGTCGAGGCGCCGCATCCGGTGCTCGAACTATCGGTCCCGCTGCAGGTCGACGCCCACGCCGCGCAGAACTGGGACGAGGCGCATTGAGGGTGACGCGACGGCCGCGGGCGAAGACTCAGTCTTGTCCTTCCCTGGACCAACGCCGCGAGCCGAACGCCCTGGCGATCGCGGCCGCGCGCGCCTCCGCTGAATCCCTGGCGTCCGCGCCAATTCCGGCGCAGGCCTTGAGCGCGGCCTCGAGCAGCGCCGCCTTGGGATAGGCTTGCCCGGCGCGGTCGCCGTAAGCGCAGTAGTCACAGGCGCAGACTTGCATCAGCCGCACGAAAAGCTCCGGCGCGTCGAACGCTCCGAGACGCTCCAGCATCTGGGCGATGGGTCCGGCGCGCACCTCGGAGGCCCGGTGCACGCGCTCGCATTCGAGCAGCGCCAGAAGCGCCAGCTCGCGGCAGTCCTCAGGAGTTTTTAGGCGCTGGCAAATCGCTTCGATGCGCGGGCGCCCGCGCTCGATATGGCGGTAATGCACCGGCAGATGCTCAGGCGGCGAATCCGCCTTGCCGACATTCATGACCAGAAGCGCGAAGCGCACCGCCAGCGGCGCCTCGCGCCGGGCCGCCTCGTCGAGCGCCTTCAACAGATGCTCGCCGAGGTCGACGGGCGCGGGTTCGTCGGCGATCTGCGGAACGCCCGAGAGAGCCGCGACCTCCGGGAGCACCGCCGCCAGCGCGCCGCAGCCGCGCAGCGCGAGGATCATTCCGGAGGGAAAAGGCGCCATCAGGCCACGCGCCAGTTCCGGCCAAGCCTCGGACGGCGCAACGCCGGCCCGCGCGGCGCTATCGAGCGCCCCCGCGGCGACCTGCGCAACCATGGCGTCCTGCGCGTCCGCATCAAGTTCGCCGCCCTCGGCGAGCAGCGACGCGAGACGCAGAACGGCGAGGCCCGGATGGAGCGGCGTCAGGTCAGGATGAAGCGAGGCGAACTTGCGGCCCATTCGCGAAACAGTAACGGCGGCTTCGCGAAATTGATAGCGGCGAACCGCCGCGCCATGGGACCGCGACGGGGAAACCGCAGCAGGCCCCCTCACGCGCCATAGAACCCCTTGCCGCTCGCCGCGCGCTCCAGGAACTTCTCGCTCGGTTTGTAGATCGCGCCGAGGCTCTCCCACTTGGCGGCGCGTTCGACCACCGTCTTGAGGCCGAGATAGTCGGCGTATTTCAGCGCGCCGCCGAGATAGCGCGGCAACCCTAAGCCCAGCAGCAGGCACATGTCGGCCTCTCCGGGCGAGCCGACGATGCCGTCCTCGACGCATCGCGCGGCCTCGAAGATCAGCGGCAGCATCATGCGCTCGGCGATATCCGCGTCCGAAATGACCTCGCCCGCGCCGGTTTGCCCCGCGGCGAGCAGCGCGGGAACGGCGGGATCGGCATCCTTATGCGGGCGGCCCTTTGGATCCTTCGCATAGAGATAGAACCCATGGCCGTTCTTCTGGCCGAGGCGGCCATCCGCTTTCAGAAGTTCGATGGCGGACGGCTTCGGAGCCGCCATGCGATCCGGGAAGTCCTGCCAAAGGATCTCGATGATATGCTGGCAAATGTCGAGGCCGATGACGTCGATGAGATAGGCCGGCCCCATCGGCCAGCCGAAGCTCTCCATCACGCGGTCGATCTGATGGAAATCAACCCCCTCGCGGACCATCAGCAGGAAGGCGATGAGATAGGGCGTCAGCACGCGGTTGACGACGAAGCCGGGGCAGTCGCCGACGACGACCGGCGTCTTACCCATCGTGCTGGCGTAGCCAACGATGGTCGCGACCGTGCTCTCCGCCGTCTTCGGGCCGCGCACGACCTCGACCAGCGCCATGCGCGGCACCGGATTGAAGAAGTGCATGCCGATGAAATTTTCGGGCCGTGTCAGCCCGTTGGCGAGATCGGCGATGCGCAGCGACGAGGTGTTGGAGGCGAGAATCGCATCCGCGCGCGTCAGCCCTTCAATCTCGCGAAAGACTTTTGTCTTGACCCCGAGATCCTCGACGATCGCCTCGATGACGACATCGACCTTGTCGAAGCCTTTAAAGTCAAGCTGCGGCGTGATCGCGGCGATCACCGCATCGGCTTTCTCCTGCGTGAGGCGGCCCTGCTCGACGCTTTTGGCGAGCAGCTTCTTCGCCTCGGAGACTCCGCCTTGCACCGCCTGCTCGGAGACATCCTTGAGGATCGCGGGAACGCCGCGCAACGCGCTCTGATAGGCGATGCCAGCGCCCATGACGCCCGCGCCGATGACAGCGGACTGGCGCACCGGCGCGGCCGTCTTGGCGTATTGCTTGCCGATTTTCTTCAGCGCCTGCTCATTAACGAAAATGGCGACGAGCGAGCCGGCGGCCTGCGAGGCCGCGGTTCTGGCGAATTGTTGCGCCTCAAGGGCAAGCGCGGCGTCGCGATCGAGCGCCGCGGCGGCCTCCAGCAGGTCCACCGCGTCATGGGCGGCGGGATAATGCGGCAGGGCTTTCGCCGCGGTCGCGCGCGCGGTCTTTAAAAGATCGCCAGCGCTCTTCTCCTGAAGGGCGAGGCCGGCGCGCGCCCGCCGGCGCCGCTCCTGCCATTCGGCAGGGCTGGCCACCGCGTGGCGCAGCTGAGCGAGCGCCGCCGCGCGCAACTCTTCAGGCGCTGCGACCGCATCGACGGCGCCCTGATCCAGCGCGGTTTGCGCCGCCTGCTGCGCGCCTGAGACGATCCATTGCGCGGCCTCGGCAAGGCCAATGAGGCGCGGCAGGCGGACCGTGCCGCCATAGCCGGGGAAGATGCCAAGCGTCACCTCCGGCAGACCGACTTTCGCCGTCGGGGAAATCACCCTGTAATCCGCCGCGAGCGCGACTTCGAAGCCGCCGCCGAGCGCGAGGCCGTTGATGGCGGCGACCGTCGGCGCCGGCAGATCTGCGAGCGCGGCGATGATCGCCGCATTGCCCGCCGAGAAGGCCGCGACATCCTCGGGCGTCTGGCGGAAAACCTCGACGAATTCGAAAATATCGGCGCCGACGATGAAGACGTCCTTGGCGCTGGTGACGAGGACGCCCTTGAGGCCCGGGGCCTTTGCGACGATGTCGAGCGCGCCGCGCAGTTCGTTGAAGGCCAGCCGGTCGAGCTTGTTAACGGATTCAGCCTTTCGCTCGAAGCGAAGCTCGACCAGTCCCTCGCCAAGATCTTCAACCTTGATAGCGTCGCCGTCAAAAAGCATGTGTCACCTGTATTTCATGGTTGACGGCTCGTTATGAAGGCCGGCCGATGGACGCGATCCGCAAGCGCTGTCATCCAAAGGTAGTTTTCGCGCCATCGCCCAATTCCGTCGGGAACGGCTGCCTTATAGGCGATATCGTATAAATGTGACGCGAATTTTTAAGAAATTTTAGCAAATGCAAAGATCGCGGAATTCAAGGATCGGATGCAGCTGTTCATTCGAGCCGCCCCTTGTCGCCGGAGCGCGCCGCGAATTTTTGTTCGAGCCCCTGCCCGAGATTTTGCAAGGCGGCGAGCGTCACGCCAAGGAATGCGGCCGGGACGATGAGCAGATGGATCGCGCCCTGGATATTGCGGGCGCCGTCGGCGATCAGCACGCCCCAGCTCGACAGCGGCTCCTCGACGCCGAGGCCGAGAAAGGAGATGAAGCTTTCGATGAGAATCGCGCGTGGCGCGAGCAGCGTCAGGAAGGCGATGATCGGCCCGCTCGCGTTCGGCAGGATATGGCGCCGGATGATCGCGGCTGGCGAGACGCCAAGCGCGCGCGCGGCGACGACATACTCCCTCTGCTTGAGGCTCAGCGTCTGTCCCCGCGCCAGCCGCGCCATGTCGAGCCATTCGACCGCGCCGATGGCGACGAAAATGAGCGCGAAATTGCGGCCAAAGACCATGACGAGAACAATGACGAAAAAGATGAAGGGCAGCGCATAGAGGATTTCGACGATGCGCATCATGACGGCGTCGACGGCGCCGCCAGCAAAGCCGGCGATGGCGCCATAGGAAACGCCGACGACGAGCGCGACCAGAGAAGCGAGCAGTCCGACCGCGAGCGACACGCGGCCCGCGATCAGCGTCCGCGTCAGAAGGTCGCGTCCATTGCCGTCGGTTCCGAGCAGGAAGAGAATTCTTTGCCGCGGGATTTCGAGCGTGAGTCGCCGCCCACCGTTCGCGCTCGCCGCCACGCGAGCCGGTGCGAAAACGTCTGAGCCATCGAATATTCGCAGATCCCGCGCATCGATCGGCCGTTCGCTCACGAGTGTAACATCGAGCCGTTCGCGATCCTGCCGCAACGACGCGACGACCGCCCCCATCTGTCGCGCGATGTCCTCGATCGCGCCGCGCGCCTCATCCGCGTCTGGATGCGGCTCCAGCGAAGGATCGGCGAAAACATAATCCATATAGACGCGATCGTAAGGATGCGGCGACACCATCGGACCGATGATGCAGGCGAGCGCGATCAGCGCGAGAAGCGCAAGGCTGATCGGGATGCGCAGCGGGGCTCCGGCGCCGGGATAAAGGCTCGCCAGAGCGTCGCTCATCGACCCTCGGCGTCTGCGATGCGGGGATCGAGCCAGGCGTAGGCGAGATCGACGAGAAGATTGAAGGAGATGACGAGCGCGGCGACCACCACGACCGTCGCCATGACCAGCGTGTAATCGCGCCCGAGCGCGCCGTCGACGAAATAGCGGCCCACGCCGGGAATGCCGAAAATCGTCTCGACGACGACGGAGCCGGTCAGCACATTGGCGGCGGCGAGGCCAAGATAGGAGACGACCGGCAGGATAGCGGCGCGCATCGCATGCCCCGTGATGCGCCAGGGCGGTAGGCCGAAGGCGCGCAGCGTCCGCATGTGGGGCTCCTTCAGCGCATCGCGCAACGCGGCCTGCATCAGCCGCGCAATGATGGCGATCTGCGGCAGGGCGAGGGTCGCCGCGGGCAGGATCTGATTTTTCCACGCGCCATCGTTCCAGCCGCCAACCGGCAGGGCGTGGAGGGTAAGGCCGAAGAAAAGCTGCAACAGCGGCGCAATGACGAAGGGCGGCAAGAGAACGCCGACGAACGCCGCGACATTAACCGCGACGCCGCCAAGTTCGGCGCGCCAGCCCGGCCGCGATGCCGCGCCGGCGACGCCGAGCGCGCCGCCGATCAAAAGCGCGGCGATCATCGCCTCGGCGCCGAGCCGCATCGAAATCGGCAGCGCATGGGCGAAGAGCTCATTCACCGAAAAGGCGCGCCAGTGCAGGCTCGGCCCGAAATCGCCGTGCGCAAGGCTTTGTAGATAGAGGAGGAACTGTCGCCCAAGCGGCAGATCAAGCCGGTAGATATGGCGCAGGCTTTTCGCAATCTCCGGGTCGAGCGGACGCTCGGCGTCGAATGGGCCGCCCGGCGCGAGGCGCATCAGGAAGAAAGAGAGCGCGATGACGGCAAGGAGGGTCGCCGCCGAGGCGAGGATGCGGGAGAGCGCGCGCCAGAGCATCGGTCAGCCGGGTCTTTGTCCGTGTGGCGGCTGGCGTAGCGGCATGCTCTCTCAAATGCGCGGACGGTCAGCCTGAAAGCTTAGCAGATACGGCGTCGAGGCGTCACCCGCCGTACGCCCAGCCGATGCGCGACCTCATGGTCGTCTGAAGCGCGCTTCAGAACATGGGCGAACGGTGCACTTTCGACGCGTGTTTACTCAAGCGCCGTGCTCGCGTCGGGGAACCCCAGATGAACAAAATGGTCAAAGCTTCGTGAGCTTAGCAAAGTTGACGCAAAATCGTCATCGCCGAACGGCTATTGCTACTGTTGCTATCGGACGCCGGGCGCGTCGGGGCGGGAAATGATGTTCACTCATTCAAAGGACATCAGCTTCATCGGCGGCGGACGGACCGATTTGGTCGTTCTGGCTTTTATCGCGCTGGTCACTGCCTTCATCTATTTTTTGATCATCCAGCCGCGGCGAGAGCGGGTCCGGAAATCCGCCGCTCCCACGCGCCTCGAATCGCGCGAAACGGACATGGCAAACGGGTCCGCGCCGCACTCGGACCAAGACGCGACGTCAACCAGCATCGAAGCATCGGAAGCCTGCGCAGCGGCTATGGAGGACAGCGTGGATTTACAGTCTTTGATGTCGGCGGTGCGGGAGCAAGCCGTCGAGCTGCGGTGCGAGCACGCCAAAATCGTTTCCAATTTGTCGTTGAACTTCGACCTATTGACCAGTCGTCTTGCGACGATCGAGCCGCTTCTGACGAAAGCGGTGGAGGCGAACGGCAAGAATGAAGCCTCCGTTGGCCTGCTTACGGTTTCGAATGACGAGTACAAGCGGAAGCTGGCCGAGGCAGAGCGCGCCGTCGCCTGCTACCGGCCCCTTGCGATCAAGCTGGAGGACGATCTTCAGATCGCGCGCGCTCAGGTCGCCGAAGCCGACCGGAAGTTCGCCGCTCTCGAAGGGGATTACGTCAAGGCTCAAGGCGCTACGAACGAGCTGTTTCAGAAAATGTCGTCCGCCGAGATGGCGCGTCAGCGCGCCGCCGAGGAAAATTCAGCGCTGACTCAGAAGCTGAGCGAGCATGACTTCAACATCCAGGCGCTGCTGCGCGACGTGGCTCACTTCAAATCTGAGACGGTTTCGATCAGCGGCGATCTCGAGCGCGCGGAGCTGGAGGCGAAGTCTCTCGCCGACAAATATGCGGCGGAGCTCGATGGCAATCGCAGAGCCAACGCGGCTTTGGACGCTCTGCAGAGCGAGTTCGATCAATTCCGCAGAAACAACTCCGCGCAGACCAACCAAATCGAAGAACGCGAGAGAAATTTGATGGATGCTTTGTCCCTGAAAGAAAAACAATTTTATGATTCCGAGATCAAGCGGTCCGCCTTGGAGTCGAAGGTCGATTTTCTCATGCGGACCAACCAGCGCCTGCGCGAGGATTTGCGAGGCCATCTCGACCACATTGGCAACCTTGAAGCTTCGAACCGCAAGCTTCTTGATTCGCTGGCGCGCAATTCGTCCGCCGAGGAGCACGAAATAAGCTTGAAAGAGGCCGCTGCGGCGCCCCGCCCTGCACTGAAGTTGCGCGCGGTGCCGGATAGCCCAGTCGTGAGCACGGCGATCAGGGCCATTGAATCGGGTCCCGCATAATGATCATATTGCGAAGCGCATGTTCGGCCGGTCGCCGGCTGATCCTCTAGGCAGCGTCCATTTTTTGAGACCGAACAACTCCAAGCCCTCAGCAGCTAGAGTTCCGCAAATACTCAAGCGCCGCGCGCTTCCCCGCGGCGAGCATCAGCGCAATCGCGCCAGGGCCGCTGGCCCAAAAATCTTCCCCCAGCGCAAAAAATCCTCTATTGCCCTGCCTTCGCGCCCGCCCCGGCGCTGTTTTCAGGGCGCCGCAGACCGCCAATGCCAGATATGTCGCCGACCCGCATCGACCGCCGTTTCGCCGAACTCGCCAGAGCGGGCCGCGCCGCGCTGGTCACATTCGTGATGGCGGGGGATCCCGATCTCGCGACGAGCCTCGAAATTCTGCAAGCGCTGCCAGGCGCGGGCGCCGACGTCATCGAGGTCGGCATGCCCTTCACCGATCCCATGGCCGACGGTCCGGCGATCCAGGCCGCGGGGCTGCGCGCGCTCTGCGCCGGAACGACGCTCGCCAAAACGCTGCGCCTCGTCGCCGATTTCCGCGCCGGCGACCAGGCGACGCCGATCGTCCTCATGGGCTATTACAATCCGATCTATGTTCATGGGGTCGAGGCCTTCCTCGTCGAGGCCAAAAAGGCAGGCGTCGACGGCCTCATCGTCGTCGACCTGCCGCCGGAGGAGGACGCCGAACTCTGCCTGCCGGCGCTGCGGGCGGGGCTGAATTTCATCCGCCTGGCGACGCCGACGACGGACGCCGCGCGCCTGCCGGCGGTGCTCGCGAACACCTCGGGCTTCGTCTATTACGTCTCGATCACCGGCACCACCGGCGCGGCGACCCCGGATTTTTCCGCCACGGCGACGGCCGTGGCGCGGATCAAGGCCCACACCGATTTGCCGGTCGCTGTGGGGTTCGGCGTCAAGAACGCCGCCAACGCCGCGGCGATCGCCGCCCATGCCGACGGCGTCGTGGTGGGCTCGGCCATCGTCGAGGCGCTGCGCGCCTCGCTCGATCCCGCCGGAAAGGTGACGCCGCGAACCGTCGCGGCGGTGCGGGACCTCGTCGCCGATATCGCCGGAGGCGTTCGTCAGGCGGCGCTGGCGGGGTAGTCGCCGCGGACGGCCAGCTTTCGCGGCCGCATTATTTCTGTCGCAAATGGGTTATGAAGCCTCTAAATAACCGAGGCCCCGCGACTTGCGCCCTCTGGAAGGGCGCAGCTTAAGCCCGTATAGGGTCGAAGCCTGAGGCGCGCCCGAAATCAGGATCTCGCATGAACTGGATCTCGAACGTCGTTCCGCCCAAGGTCAGGTCGTTCCTGCGCCGCGAATCGCCTGAAAATCTCTGGGTCAAATGTCCCGAAAGCGGCGAACTCGTCTTCCACAAGGATCTCGAAGCCAATCTGTTCGTCGTGCCGGGCTCCGGCTATCACATGCGCCTGCAGCCGAAGGCGCGCCTCGCCAATCTGTTCGATGGCGGCGTTTACGACGAGATCGCGACCCCCGAGGCGCCGCTCGATCCGCTGAAATTCCGCGACGTCAAACGCTATATTGACCGGCTCAAGGAATATCGCCTGAAGACCGAAACGCAGGACGCCGTCAAGCTAGCTAGCGGCAGGCTCGAGGGCATGGAAGTCGTCGTCGCCGTTCAGGATTTCGATTTTCTCGGCGGATCGCTCGGGATGGCGGCGGGCGAGGCCATCATCACCGGCATGATGGCCGCCGTGCACCGGCGCACGCCGTTCATCATTTTCACGGCCTCGGGCGGCGCGCGGATGCAGGAGGGCATTTTCTCACTGATGCAGATGCCGCGCACGACGATCGCCGTGCAGCGCCTGCGCAAGGCCAATCTGCCCTATATCGTGGTGCTCACCAATCCGACGACGGGCGGCGTCACGGCGTCCTACGCCATGCTCGGCGACATCCATATCGCCGAGCCCGGCGCCGTCATCGGCTTCGCCGGCGCGCGCGTCATCGAGCAGACCATTCGCGAGCGGCTTCCCGAGGGCTTCCAGCGCGCGGAATATCTCGAAGCGCATGGCATGATCGACATGGTCGTGCATCGCCACGACATGCGCGCGACGCTCGCGCGCGTTTGCGCGCTTTTGACCCGCACGCCGCGCATTGAGCGCGCCGCCTGACGCACGCAGGAACACGCGCACGATGACTTCGCTCGATGCCCTGCTTGCGCGCCTGTTCCTGTTGCATCGCAAGGACATCGAGCTGACGCTCGGCCGCATGGAGCGGCTGCTCGCGGCGCTCGGATCGCCCGAAACGAAGCTGCCGCCGATCATTCACGTCGCCGGCACCAACGGCAAGGGCTCGACCATCGCCTTCATGCGCGCCATGCTGGAGGCGGCCGGCAAGCGGGTGCATGTCTATACGTCGCCGCATCTCGTGCGCTTCCACGAACGCGTCCGCATTGGCGCCAAGGGTGGCGGCAAGCTGGTCAGCGACGACGAACTCTACGCCGCGCTGAGCCATTGCGAAAAGGTCAACGCCGGCGCGCCGATCACCTTCTTCGAGTTCACCACCGCCGCCGCCTTTAAGATCTTCAGCGAAAATCCCGCCGACTATCTGCTGCTCGAAGTGGGCCTCGGCGGCAGGGGCGACGCGACCAACGTCATCGCATCGCCGCGGGCGAGCGTCGTGACCTCGATCTCGATCGACCATACCGAGTTTCTCGGCCCGACCATCGCGAATATCGCCTATGAGAAGGCGGGCATCTTCAAAGCCGGCGTTCCGGCGATCCTCGCCGTCCAGCATGACGATGCGCATAAGGTCCTGCGCTTCGAGGCGGCGCGCGCCGGCGTGCCGGCGATCGACGCGGCGCGCGATTTTTCCGCCCGCGAAGAGCACGGCCGCCTGATTTTCGAGGACGCGCGCGGACTTCTCGACCTGCCGCTGCCGCGCCTGCCCGGCCGCCACCAGCTCGACAATGCGGCGACCGCCATCGCGGTTGTTCGCTGCGTCGAGCCCGAGCTTGACTCTCACGCCTTCGAGCGCGGGCTGACGCAGGTCGACTGGCCCGCCCGCCTGCAAAATCTGGTCAAGGGCCATGTCTGCGACATCGCGCCCAAAGGCGCCGAAATCTGGCTCGACGGCGGCCATAATGAGGACGGCGGCCGCGCGCTCGCCGAAGCCATGGCCGATTTCGCCGACAGGGCGGAAAAGCCGCTGATCATCATCTGCGGCACGCTGACGACCAAGGACACCGGCGCTTTTCTACGCCCCTTCAAGGGCCTCGCCCAGGAGGTTCTCGCCGTTCCGGTCAAGGCGGAGCAATATTATGGCAAGCCGGCGCGGGACGTCGCCGCCGCCGCCGACGCCGAGGGCCTCAAGGCCGCCGCCTGCGAAAGCACCGAAGCCGCGTTGCGCTTTCTCTCGGCGCGCGAATGGCGCCGGCCGCCGCGCATCCTCATCGCCGGCAGCCTCTATCTCGCCGGCGAAGTGCTGGCGCTGAACGGGACGCCCCCCAAATAGCGGGCAAGCCGTCGTCATCGATCCGATCAATCCTTATGTTAGCGACGTCGGCGCCGGCAACATCTCTACGAAGGGGACGCGGATGCCCATGACGAAAGCAAATCGGACGAGAGCGAACCGCCTGGCGCGATGGTTTTTCCTCGCCGTGGCCATCCGCGGCGCCGCGCCGGCCGCCGGAGCGGCGCAGACGGTCGATCTGCCTGGCGCGCGCGCCTTTCCAGAAAGCATCACCTCCACCGCCGACGGGACGCGTTACGTCAGCAGCCTCGCCAGCGGCGGAGTCCTGCGCATCCGCCCCGGCGCAACCGAAGCCGAACCCTGGATCGAGCCCGGCGCTTACGACACGCGCTCGACCTTCGGCGTGCTGGCCGACGAGGCGTCGAATACGCTTTGGGTGTGTTCGAACGACGCCTCGGCGATCGGCGTGCCCGGCCCAAATTCGATCAAAGGCAGCTTCCTGAAGGGATTTGACCTCACGACCGGCGCCGGCAAATTCAGCGCGGCCCTGCCCGGCCCGCGCACGCTCTGCAACGATATCGCCATCGGCCCCGACCGGTCTCTCTATGTGACCAATACATTCGCGCCCGAGATCTTGCGTCTACCGCCGAGCGGACAAAGGCTGGAAGTCTGGCTGACCGACCCGCGGTTCGAGCCGCCGAAAAATGGCGGCGGCCTCGACGGCATAGCCTTCGGCTCCGACGCCAACATTTATGTGAACACCTACACAAGCGGCGATTTGTTCCGCGTTGAAGTCAAGAACGCGGCGGCGGGCAAGGTCACAAAGCTTGAAACCTCGCGTCCGCTCGATATGCCGGATGGCCTGCGGCCGTTCGAAAACAACAGCTTTCTGATGATCGAAGGCGGCGGCAGCCTCGATCGCGTCAGCGTCTCGGGCGACAGCGCCGCGGTCGAGACGCTCAAGGACGGCTTCCGGCACCCGACAGGCGTCACGCTGGACGGCCGCACGGCATGGGTCGCTGAGGGCCAGCTCGATAGCCTCGGCTATCCGAACTCCGGCGAAGCGCCGCGCTTGCCGTTCCGGGTCTATGCCGTTCCGCTCGACCCGCGTTGATGATCCTCCGGCCGCGTCGAGCGTTCCCATTGGCGCCGCGTTGGGGCGGTCGCCGATCGATACAATGCGATCGAAACCATCATGGAGTCGCCTCGTGAAACACCGCAACATGCAGCACGCGCGAAACCTGCCCGCCGCGGCTGCGACTTTGCTGATCACCGCCCTTCACCCCGCCGGCGCATCCGCGCAGGACTCCGGGGCCGCAGCCAAAGCAGCCAATTGCAGCGGCGAAGCGACCGGGATTGTCCTGCCACGCGGCTTTTGCGCGACAGTTTTCGCCGACAACATCGGCCACGCGCGTCAACTGGTCGTCGCGCCGAATGGCGTCGTCTATGTCAACACCTGGAGCGGCATTTACTATAAGAACGACACGCCGCCGCCAGGCGGCTTTTTGGTCGCGCTCAAGGATACCAAGGGCGACGGCCACGCCGACGTCATCGAACGCTTCGGCGAGACGGTGGCCTCCGGCGGCCATGGCGGCACTGGCATCGATCTATACAAGGGCGCGATTTTCGCGGAGATCAACGACCGCATCGTCCGCTACCCCCTCGAAAGCGGCGAGGTCGCGCCGAAAGCGAAGCCGGAAACGATCGTGTCCGGCCTGCCGACGACGGGCGATCATCCGATGCATCCCTTCGCGATCGACGCCAAAGGCGGTCTCTTCGTCGATCTTGGCTCTGCGACCAACGCATGCGAGGAGAAAAACCGCATGCCAGGGTCGCCGGGACGAGTTCCGTGTACGGAACTCGAGACGCGCGGCGGCACCTGGCGCTACGACGCTGACAAGACCGGCCAGATCTTCTCGCCGGCGGAGCGCTTCGCGACGGGAATACGCAACGGCGAAGGCTTTTCTTTCGACGCTTCAGGCCGTCTTTTCGTGACCCAGCACGGCCGCGACCAGCTTTATGAGGATTGGCCGAACCTCTACACGCCGGAACAAGGCCACAACCTGCCCGCCGAAATGATAGTGTTGCTGGAGCGCGGCGGCGACTATGGATGGCCGGAGTGCTATTTCGACGGCTATCAGCAAAAGCAGGTGCTGGCGCCCGAATATGGCGGCGACGGTGGCAGGAGAATCGGCATCTGCGCGGATAAGCGCGCGCCAATCGCCTTCTTCCCCGCTCATTGGGCGCCGAATGACATGAAAATCTACGATGGAGCGCAGTTTCCCGCGGCCTATCGCGGCGGCGCCTTCATCGCTTTCCATGGCTCGTGGAACAGAGCCCCCGGCCCGCAGGGCGGCTATAATGTCGTGTTCCAGCCGCTCGCCGATGGAAAGGCCTCGGGTTCCTTTGTGGTGTTCGCGGATGGCTTCGCGGGCGCCGTGAAAGAGCCCGGCCGCGCGGCGTTCAGACCTTCAGGTCTCGCCGTCGCGCCGGACGGCGCGCTTTATGTCAGCGACGACGTCCACGGGCGCATCTGGCGCGTAACCTTCGTCGGCGGACCAGACATCAAAGGCGTCGAGGCCGCTCCTGTCGTGAGCGCCAATGCGTCGAGCTCGACCGCCGAGCCGCCGCCGGAAGGGATTCATCCGAATGCGGGGGACGCCGCCTTGCCGACGCCTCCCGGCGCGACGCCGGAACAGGTTGCTCTGGGCGGGCGCATCTTCCGCGGCGAGGCCGCCGGTGGAACCTGTGGCGGCTGCCACGGGTCGGACGGCAGGGGCACGCCGGTCGGAGCCGACCTCAGGGGCGGCAAATGGCTGTGGGGCGACGGCAGCCTTGGCGCGATCACACAGACGATCATCAATGGCGTGCCGGAACCCAAGGAGCATCCGGGCGCCATGCCGCCGTTTGGCGGCTCGGAGCTTTCGCCGGCCGATGTCAAGGCCGTCGCCGCCTTTGTCTGGGCGTCAAGCCGCGCGAAAACACTGAACTAGATAAATGACGACCGTCATGCTTTGACGGTCGTCAGGCGCCCTCATACTCGGCCCAGCAGTCCGGCGTCTCGAATACCTTGACGCTCGCAAGCTCCGGAAGTTTTGGTCGGATGCGGTTGAAGATCCACACCGCGATCACTTCAGCCGTCGGATTTTCAAGGCCCTCGATCTCATTCAGATAATGATGGTCAAGGGTCTCGCGCAGCGGCCCGAAGGCGTCCTCGATATCGAAGAAATCGGCGACGAATCCCGTCCTCGGATCAACCTCGCCTTCAAGCCTCAGTTCGACCCGGTAGGAATGGCCGTGCAGCCTGTAGCACCGGTGCTTTTCGCCCACATTCGGGAGCCGATGCGCCGCCTCGAAATGAAACGCTTGGGTGATTTTCATGGAATGCCGATGAGCTTGTGGGTCTGGACGCTGAGGCGCCAATGCGGATGTTCGAGGCAATAGGCGATCGCGGCGGCGGTGTTTTCGCGCAGCGCTTCGCCATCCATCGGCTGCAGCCAGAAATGCGCGAAATCAAGGCCGCGCAGCGTTTCGGGATCGAGGTCGGCCTGCGGAAACACCAGCTTCAGCTCGGATCCGCGCCTCGCCAGCAAGGGCGCCCCCGCCTTCGGGCTGACGCATAGCCAGTCGACGCCCGCCGGCGTCTCCTGCGTGCCGTTGGTCTCGACGGCGACTTCAAACCCTCGCGCATGCGCCGCCTCGATCAGCGCTTCGTCGAGCTGCAACAAGGGCTCGCCGCCAGTGAAGACCACAAAGCGGTCCTTCGCGCCGCCGCGCCAGACCTGTTCGATCGCCTCGGCGAGCGCCCCGGCCGAAGCGAAAGAGCCGCCGCCCTCGCCATCCGCGCCGACGAAATCCGTGTCGCAAAAGCGGCAGGCCGCTTCGGCGCGATCCTTTTCGCGGCCGGACCACAGATTGCAGCCGGCGAAGCGGCAGAACACTGCGGCGCGTCCGGCCTGCGCGCCCTCGCCCTGAAGCGTCGCAAAGATTTCCTTGACCGCATAGCCGCCCATCATCGCGCCCGAATTGTCGCGTGCAATTTTTCGCGACTGGGGCGCGCGCAAGCAAAAAGGACCCCTTGCGAGGTCCTTCTCATGGAGCGACGCAATGTTCTGAAGGTCAGATGGCCTCGGAAATCCATCTTTTCAGTTCGCCCTTCGGCGCGGCGCCGACCTTGATCGAGGCCTGCTTGCCGTCCTTGAACAAAAGCAGGGTCGGAATGCTGCGAATGCCGTAAGCGCCGGCGACGCCAGGATTTTCATCGACATTGAGCTTGGCGATGGTGACTTTGCCCTTTAGCTCATCGGCGATCTCTTCAAGCGCTGGGCCGATCATCTTGCAGGGACCGCACCATTCCGCCCAGAAATCCACAACGACCGGCCCAGCCGCGCCAACCACATCGGCCTTGAAACTCGCATCGGTGACTTTGACGGTCGACATGGCGCCTCTCTAAAGCAATATTCGCGCGGGCAAATCCCAGTGCGTATCATCGCGAAAGTAAGAAGCGGCGGCAGTCGCGTCAAGGCATCTCTCCTCAGGCGACTTTGTCGGCCCGCGCCGCCGCTCCGGCCTCGATCGCCGCCAGCAACTCATTGAGCCGCACATCGTCGAGCGCTACGACCCGGGGCTCCGCCGTCCAGACCAGAAGCATCCGCAGGCGCTTGCCCGGCCAAAGCGGCGCCAGCGCCGCGCGGTAGAGCGCCATCTGCGCCAGATAGCTATGCGGGATATCTGCCTCGGCGCAGGGCGCGCCCGTCTTGAAATCGGCGACGAGCACTTCATCCGCCGCGACGCCGATCCGGTCGATCCGGCCGACGACCTCGATCGAGCCGCCGCGCGGCAATGCAACCCGGCCAGCAACCGCAACCTCGGCCTTTGACTGCGGCCCGAACAGCGCGGCGAGTTCCGGCGCGTCGATGACCCGCAGCGCCGCCTCGATCAGACCCGCGCGCATCTGCGCGGTGAGATCAGCGGCCTTCGTTTCGAGAAAAGCCACCGCGACCCGGAAGCGGCCCTCCGGCGGCAGGTCCGGCAGATATTGCAGCAGCACATGCGTCAACGCGCCGATGCGCAGCGCCTCCCGCCGCGCTGGCGTCAGCGCCGCTTCGGTCCAGCGATCCGCGGCGGCGAGCGCGCTCGACGGCCGGATCGGCGGCGGCGCCTCGACCGGAGGCGCGACGGGCCGCGTCAGCCACGCCGGCGCGACGGCGGGGGCGCCCGCGCCCAAATCACGGGCCGGCGCCGCCGGATTCGCCGCGCCAGGCGAAATCAGGCGTAGAACGCTCTCGTTCGGGCTCCAGAACGCCGGCGCGGTTTCAACGTCAGGTTCGCTCGCCAGCGTCGCCGCGATCATCAGTGCCCAGCAGTCCGCCGCCGGCGGCTTCGCGCCATGAAATCCGGCGATATAGAGACGTTCTTCGGCCCGCGTCAGGGCGACATAGAGAAGGCGCCGATACTCGTCCCTGCCCGCGCGGCGCATAGCTTCCCGCGCATCGGCGACGGCCTTGCAATCGGCGTCCTTGCGCGGCGACCAGGCGATCGCGAAGGCGCCCGTTTTCGCGTCGTCGAGCGCAAAGATCTTCGGATCATGCTGATGCCCCGGCGCGCCGCAGGTATCGGGCAGAAAGACGATTTTGGCTTCGAGGCCTTTCGCTGCATGCACGGTCATGACCCGCACGACGTCGACGCCGCTCTCCATGTCGCGCCGAATCGAGCGCTCCACCGTCTCGAAATCGGCCAGGAAACCGGCGAGCGACGGCGCCGCCTCCGCCTCATGTGCGAGGGCGAGACGCAAAAACTCGTCGATTGCGTCCGCAGCCTCGGGGCCAAGCCGCGCCTCTAGCGCGCGGCGGCCGCCATCCTCGCAGAGCAGGCTCGAATAAAAGGAAAAAGGGCTCTGCGCGGCGCGCGCGCGCCACGAGTCGAGCTTTTGCCGCGCCTCCTGAAACTTCGCCGCCGGCGCGGCTGTCAAGGCCTCGAATGAGGCTGCCCGACCGCCCCGGCGCGATCATCAAAAGATCCTCGTCGTCCAAGCCGATCAGCGGCGATTTCAGAACCGCCGCCAGATTGAGATCGTCGTCGGGCAGCAGCGCCGCGCGGCCCGCCGCGACAAGGTCGAGCACCGCGATATGATCGTCAAGTTGCAGCCGGTCGGCGCCCGCGACAGGAATCCTTTTTTGCTTCAGCGCGCGGATCACCGCATCAAAGAATGGCCCGCGCGTGCGCACCAGAATGAGAATGTCGCCCGCGCGTATCGTCCTCTCGCCGCCGCGCGCGCCGTCGTAAACGCGCTCGCCTGAATCCGGGCGGATGAGGTCCGCGATCTTCTGCGCAACCCGCTGCGCGACGACGCTCGCCGGATCCCTCTCGTCCAGAATATCGAGCGGCAGGCGCCAATCGCTCGCGCCGGCGCGGGCGTCGGCGCCGACCGGCGGCCAGATTTCGACGAGGCCGGGGAGCTTTTCCTTCAACGCTTCGTGCGGCATCCACACATCGAATTCGGCGACAAGACCGCTTTGATGTCTCAGGCAACGCGAATACCCTGTCGATCGCCGACAGCACGCCGGGTGCGGAGCGAAACGACTGCGTCAGCCGCACATGCGCGAACGTTGCTCGCCGCCGCCGATGAATTTGCGTTCGAATTCTCGCCGCATCACATGGAACATGTCCGGCGCCGCGCCCTGGAACGAAAAGATCGACTGCTTCTCGTCGCCCACCGCGAAAAAACGTGCGCGTCCCCGCGGCGCGGCCGGCGCCGACCGCGAAATCGCCCGTCAGCCGCTCGAGAATTCGCCATTGCGCCGCGCTCGTGTCCTGCGCCTCATCGACGAGAACATGGTCGATGCCGGCGTCAAGCTTATAGAGCACCCAGCTCGCCTCGGAGCGCTCGAGCAGCGCCAACGTCTTTGCGATGAGATCGTCGAAATCGAGGATGCCGCGCGCCGCCTTCATCGCTTCATAGCGCCGGAAGATCGCATCGATAAGCCCAGCCAGCGCGACCGTGCGCTCAAGCGTCGCGGCGGCTTTTTGCTCCGCACGCAGAGCATCGAGGCGTTCCTGTTCGCTGCAGAGTTCGGTCTCGATGTCGGGACGCTGTTTCGCCAGCGCCTTGGCAATCAGGCTTTTGGTCTTTTCGTCGTCCGACTGATTGAAAAAAATCTGCAGATAGGAGCCAAGACATGAATCGAGATCGCCGTTCGCGCGATGCAAAACCGCTTGCCTGAACGCGCGCGCTCGCGTGCGGTCCTTCTCGCCGCCCAACTCAAGAAAAGCCGCGATCTCGCCCCAGCGCGCCGGCGCGATGCCTCGCTCTATCATCTCGTCGCGAATGGCGGCGAGGTCGCGGCCGGGCGCGAGGCCAAGAGCTTTGCGAAGGCCCGCCGAATGGTCTTTCGGCCAGCGGTCGCGGACGCGCGCGCGTCGGCTCATCGCCTCCTTGATCAAAGCTTCGAACGCTTGCGCCGAACAATCCTGCGTCACGCGCGCGAGCTTTTCGCGAAGGCCAGGGTCGACGCGCGCCCTGATCAGAACGTCGCGACGCGCGCGCTCCATAAGTTCGGCCTCTGCGATCTCATCGGCGACCTTGAAGCGCGCCGGCGCATTCGCCTCGAAAGGAAACAGATGCAGCAGCCTTTCGCAAAAGGCGTGGATGGTCTGGATCTTGAGGCCGCCCGGCGTCTCCACCGTGCGCGCGAAGAGCTTTCGCGCCTCCACTCTGTCGCGCGCGCTCGGGTCCGGCGCGCCGGTCGCGACGATGGCGTCTCGCAGCGCCGCATCATCGAGCCGCGTCCAGAGCGCCAGCGTATCGAAGACCCGCATCGCCATATTCGCGGCGGCGGCCTTGGTGAAGGTGAGGCAAAGAATTTTCGAAGGCGGCGCACCGCGCAGCAGCAGGCGCACCACGCGCTGCGCCAGCACATGCGTCTTGCCCGATCCCGCATTAGCGGAAACCCAGACCGAGGCCGCCGGATCGGAGGCGCGCCGCTGCTTCTCCAGCGTTTGCGAAGGGATGTTAGAGAGCGCCATCATTCGCCGCCCTCCGCTTCGCCGCCGAGCGACCACTCTTTCAGTCGCGCCAGATGATCATAGGCGTTGTAGGCCTTCGCGAATTTGGGAAAAGGCCGCGGCGGATAGGGCGTCTCAGCATCGCGGAACTGGTTAAGCAAGTCGATGAGGTCCACAAAGTGGCGTTCGGCGACATCCATGAAGGATTCGTTTTTGAAGGCGACCGGCTTCTGTTTTCCCCCGTCCGGGCCGCCGAGTTTCAGATAGAGCGCGTCGATCGCCGCAAGGCCGGCGGGAAGGCCAAAGGCGCCGCGCCGCGCCATCGCCGCCTCAAGCGTCAGCTGCGGCGCAAAGCCGACGCGGATCTCGTCTCGTCCCGGCGGCTGGCCGGTCTTGTAATCGACCAGCGTGACGGCGCCGCCCTGCCCGATCTCCAAGCGGTCCGCGCGCGCCGTCAGGGCAAACCGCGAGCCATCGGCGAGCGTGAACTCATGCCTGCCAGCGATTTCCGTCTTGATCTCCGGTGAAGCCGCGCGCCGCTCCGCCTCGAAGCGCAGATAAAAATCGATCGTCTTTTCAAGGCGCGGCCACGCGAAGGCGCAAAAATCGACATCGTCGAGGCTGGCTTTTAGCGCCTCGCGCAGCAATTCGGAAAGTTCATCGCGCGCGCCCGCAGGCAAGTCGCCGCCGGGATGCGCCCTGACGAAAGCGTCGAGCGCCGCGTGGATCGCGCTGCCGGTCTCGGCGGGACCTGGCGCCAGCGCGATCGGATCGAGCGGAACGAGGCGAAGGATTGCCTCGGCGTAAAGCGCATAAGGATCGCGCCGCAAAGTCTCGATCTTTGTGACGCTGAGGCTCCGCGGCCGCAGATTGAGCGGCGGCTTCGGCAGCGGCCGGCCGATCTCGCGCGGCGCTTGCGGCGGCCGGTCGATGAGGCGCGCGAGATCGACATATTTCCGTCCGCGTCGGGCGCAGGCGGAAAATATCTCGTCGCCGAGGGCCGAAAGGCGCTGCAGGAAGCGCGAGGCGACGGTCGGCGCGCCGCCGCGTTTTTGCGCGCGGCTCAGGATCACCCTGGCGCGCCCCATCGCCTGCGTGAAGTCATGCGCGGTCTGGCCCAGCTTGCGCTCGGGCGGGGTGAGGCCGAGCGCCGCCCGCATCGGGCGATTGAGAAAGGCGTCGGTGCGCGCCTGTGGCGGCCAGACCGTCTCGTCGAGGCCGCCGAGCAGCATCAGGTCGGCGTCCATCAGGCGCGCCTCGAGCAGCCCGAGAATTTTGAGGCGCGGATGCGCCTTTCTCGGCCCGCGCAGCTTCGCTTCGCGCGCGGTCGCGGCGAAGAAGAACGCATAGGATTCAGCGTCGAACCGCATCGCCGCGCCGGCCGCCGCCGCAAGTGCATCGAACAGCACCTCCAGCGTCTCGTCGTCCTCGCCCTGGGCGGCTCGGTCACCGCCGGCGACAATCAAGGCGACCGCGGCGCGATGCGCGCTGATCCAGTTTTTCAGATCGTGCTCACCTGCGAGAGCGAAGAGCGGCCGCAATGCATCGGCGAGGCGGCGCAAAAGATCCTCGATGCGCGCCCAATCCTGCTCCACGATGCGCTGCCTGGCCGGATGCGCGAAGCGGTCCCGCGCTCGCGATTTCGCCTTCGAAATGGCGCACGCGGGATCGGCCAAAACATCGGCCGCGTCGGCGCCTATGGCGGCGGAGCGCAAGACGCCGATCTCGAGCAGCGGCGCGAGGCGCATGACCTCGGCGCGCGAAAGCCCGAGCGCAACGCCAGGATGCGCCAGCAGGGCGATGAGGCTCGCCGCCGCGGACCGTTCGGCGGCGCAGGCGACGGCGAGCCGCGCGAGAACCCCGGCCGGGCTGGCGCTCAACGGATCTCCGCCGGAATCATCGACGCGGATGTCCCAGCGCAGCAATTCGGCCCCGACGCGCCGCGCAAGTTCGCGGTCCGGCGTCACTAACGCCGCCGTCGCGCCCGACGTCTCCAACGCCTCGCGCATCGCGATGGCGAGGGCGAGGGCCTCCTCGCGCTCGTCCGCCGCATCAATGAGGCTGACGCCCGCCAGAGCCTCGTCGAGCCGGACGCGATCCTGCTCCGCGCGCCAGGCGATCCATTGATCCGTGCAATCGGCCGGGCGTAGCGCCTGCGATATGAAGTTCGCGCGCAGGCGCTGCGGCGCCGTCATCTTGCCGAGTTCCGCCACATCCTTGCGCGAGGCCTGCAGCGTGCGCAGGAGCCGGCAGAGCGCCGCCTGCGGATGCGTGAACGCGGCCTCATGCTCGCCGTCGCCGCCGATCATCGCCCATGCCACATCCTCGAGTTCGAGATCAAGGCCGGGCAGCACCACGGCGCCCAAGGGCGCGGCGGCGATGGCCTTGAGGAAGCGCGCCGTCGCGCGATTGGAGCCTGTCGAACCGATGGCGACGACCGGTCCCTCCCCGCTCCTCTCGCGCAGTTTCGCGCTCTGCCTTTCAATCAGCGCGACCTGGCGCGTCGCCTTGTCGACCAGCCCGCCCGCGGCGAGAATTTTCGGCCAGCCCTCGATGGCGATATTGAGAAAATCGAGCGTGATCCGCCAATAGGGATCGAACTCCGGCAGCGCCAGAAAATCGAGGCGCCGCCACGCGACGTCCTCGATGATCAATTCATCGATCAGCCCGGCGAGTTCGCCGGCAAGATGCCAGGCGTCGGCCGCGGTCGCGGCGACGAGGAGCGATTCCTGCGCGTCGACGACAGGAACGCCACGCGCGTCGACGCGCACGATCGCGCCACGCAGCGCCTTCGCCCAGCCGAGGATCAGTTCGGCGAGCCGCATGCGCCGCTCGATCTCGGCCATCGCAGCCGGCGGGCCGAGCGCGCCGCCGAATTCGTCCCCGGCGGCCTCGTCGAAGATGAGGCCGGTCTCGGTCTCCTCCAGCGCGCCGAGCGGCAATATGCGCGGCAACAGTGTCGCCCCGCCGCCGAGAGCGCGCGCAAACTCGTCCGTGAGCGCGTGCGCGGCACGCCGCGTCGGCACATAGATGGTCGCATCGGCAAGCACGAGCGGGCCGAGTTCGCGTGCAAACCCCGCGACGATGCGCCCGTCGAGAAAGGCCGCCGCGAAGGTATTCAGGAACGGCGCGCCGGGCGCGATGGTGAAGATCTTCTGCATCACGCAGACCTTTGACGTCGAGGGGCGGCGAACATGCGCCTTGGGGGTCGTTGCTTATACCGCCCGCGCGACTTTTCCACAGCCGCCGATCGGCCCGCGCTCAGGCGCGATGCCCGGCCAGCGCCGCCGGCCTTCTTGCTCTTGTCGCACCGCCGGAGCATGGTGCGTAGGGCGTGATGCTATGGACGGCAAATCGCCGGAGATCGACATGTCGCACGCGCGCTCGGCGTTGGTTCTACAGGGAGGCGGCTCGCTCGGCGCCTATGAGCTCGGCGCGGCGCGGCGGCTCTACCGCGACGCCGATTTTGCGCCCGACGTAATCGCGGGCGTCTCCATCGGCGCGATCACCGCGGTGCTGCTGGCGCGGCCGGCGGCGGGCCTGAAGCCGCTCGAAGCGCTGGAGGAATTCTGGCGCAAGGTCGCCGTTCCCGGCTCGTTTCTGCCGCCGCCTCTGCGGCCCTACGCATCCCTTCTCGGCAACCCCCATTTCTTCACGCCGCGGTTCGACTATTTCGCGCTGCCGGGCTGGACCTATATTTACGACACCGCGCCGCTGCGCGAAACGCTGGCGCAGCTCGTCGACCTCGCCGCGCTCTCGGATCAATCGGCGTCGCCCGGGCTGCTGGTCAGCGCGACCGATGTCGCGGCCGGCCAGATCGAATATTTCTACAGCCGCGACCACGCCCTCTCGCTCGACCACATCCTCGCCAGCGGCAGCCTGCCGCCGTCGTTTCCGATGACGGTCATCGACGGCAAATCCTATTGGGACGGCGGCTTGTTCGACAACACGCCGCTCGGCGCCGTCCTCGACAGGCTGGATCCCGCTTCGGGCGTCGACCGCGCCATTTACGTCGTCAACCTCTTTCCCAACGCGGCGCCGATCCCGACAACCATGCTGGAGGTCTCGACCCGCACACAAAATCTGCAATTCGCCAACAGGACGGCCGAGGACGTCAAAATGCTGGTCCGGATCGACGAGGTCGCCGACCTGATGCATGCGCTGGAAAGCCTGCCGGGCGGCAATCCTCTCGCCAATGACGCCGCTTACCAGACAGTAGCGAACCGCCACTATGTCCGCGTCCCGCGCATCGTCTCGATCACGCGGCCGGAGCAGATTGGCGGCATTGGCGCCAGCGATTTTTCGCCGGAAACCATCGAGAAGCGCGCCGCCGAAGGCTACGCCCAGACCGAAGCGGCGCTGAAAGCGTGAGGCCTCCGCCGTCCCAGGTCTGATTGCTCCGCCGCGAACGAAGCGCCGAAGGCGACGCATGATCCGCCCCTCGCGTTCGGCGGCGCGGCGCTTGATTTCAGCGGCGATTCCATGTTGCATTCCAATCCAACGGCGCTTTCGCCACGGCGAACGTAACAGGAACATTTAGCCGCTTCAACCGCCGTTCCAATCCTGACCCGACGGCGGGCCCGCCGCCTGCCTTGCGCTTGACGACGGCGTCCCCCGGGCCTACCTAGGACTCGCCTAGGGGATCCCCGCCAGGGGGCTGAGAGGCCGGCAGCGCTTTCGAAAGCGGCCCGGCGACCCTTTGAACCTGATCCAGCTCGTACTGGCGTAGGGATGGTGAAACATGATTTTTTGCCCGATCGATTCGAAGCTTGCGCCGCGCTGGAGCGGGCTGTGACCATGCGCGTGCGGGTCATCGGCGCCGGCGTCGCAGGCCTTACGGCGGCTTATGAATTCGCCCGCGCGGGCTGTTGCGTCGACGTCGTCGAGCGGCGCGAGGGGCCGGCCCTTGGCTGCTCGCATCTTGCCGGCGGCATGATCTCGCCCTGGTGCGAGGAGGAAGGCGCGGAGCCGCTCGTTGTCGAACTTGGCGTCGAATCGCTGTGCTACTGGACCGAGACCGTGCCGGTCGCGACCACGCGTGGCTCGCTGGTTCTCGCCGCCGCGCGCGACCGTACGGAGCTCGCCCGCTTCGAGCGCCTGACCAGCGAGCGCGAACGTATCGACGCCGCGGCCCTCGCCGCGCTGGAGCCTGACCTCGCCGGCCGCTTTGATGAGGCGCTCTATTTTCCGCGCGAGGCGCATCTTGATCCGCGCGCAGCGACGGCGGCGCTCGCCGCGCGCCTTTCCGCCATGGACAATGTTTCGCTGGCCTATGGCGTCGATACGGCCGACGCGCAAGGCGCGGCCGATTGGGTGATCGACTGCCGCGGCCTCGACGCGCGCGACGCTTTGGCGGATCTACGCGGCGTCAAGGGCGAGATGCTGGTGCTTTTTACGCGCGACGTGACGCTGTCGCGGCCGATCCGTTTCATCCACCCGCGCCATCCCGTCTATATTGTGCCGCGCGGCGACGGGCGCTTCATGATCGGCGCCACGATGATCGAAAACGACGAGGCGGGCCGGATCACGGCGCGGGCCATGGTCGAACTGCTGGGCGCCGCCTACGCCGTCCATCCGGCCTTCGCCGAGGCGGAGATCGTCGAAACCGGCGCCGGCGTTCGTCCCGCCTTCGCCGACAATCTGCCGGCCCTGCGGGTCGAAGGCCGCGTAATCTACGTCAACGGCCTCTACCGGCACGGCTTTCTGGCCGCGCCCGCTCTAGCCCGTCGCGCCGCGGCCATCGCGCTTGAGGGCGCCAGCGTCGAGGAGGCGATGCATGCGCATCGAGGTCAACGGCAAGAGGCGTGAGGTCGCGGCAGAGACGCTCGCTGCCCTATTGCGCGAACTTGAATATGACGACCGTCATGTCGCAACCGCGCTCAATCAGAGCTTCGTCCGCAAGGCGGATCGCGATGCGGCGCAGCTGAAGGACGGCGACCGAATCGAGATCGTCAGCCCGCGGCAGGGAGGCTGAAATGAAGGATGCCGCATCCAGCGCCGACGTCCTCAGCCTTTATGGCGTCGTCCTCCGCTCGCGCCTCATCGTCGGCACCGCGCAATATCCCTCGCCCGCGATCCTCGCCGCGGCGGTCAAAGCTGCGCGGGCGGAAATCGTCACCGTTTCGCTGCGCCGGGAAGCGGGCGCAAACCGCGCCGGCGAAAAATTCTGGGCGCTGATTCGCGAGCTCGGCGTCCGCGTGCTGCCGAACACCGCCGGCTGCCGCACGGCGAAAGAAGCGGTGACGACGGCGCAGATGGCGCGCGAGGTGTTCAACACAAGCTGGATCAAGCTCGAAGTCATCGGCGAGGAGGATACGCTGCAGCCCGACGTCTTCGGCCTCGTCGAGGCGGCGGCGGATTTGAGCCGCGACGGCTTTCAGGTGTTTCCCTATACGACGGAGGATCTTGTCGTCGCCGAGAAGCTGCTGCGCGCCGGCTGCGAGGTTTTAATGCCCTGGGGCGCGCCGATCGGCACCGCGCGGGGCCTCAACAACCCCTATGCCCTGCGCGCGCTGCGTGCGCATTTTCCGCAAACGCCGCTCATCGTCGACGCGGGGCTTGGCGCCCCCTCCCATGCGGCGGCGGCGATGGAGCTTGGCTATGACGCCATCCTGCTCAATACCGCGATCGCCAAGTCCGGCGATCCCGCCGCCATGGCGCGCGCTTTCGCGCTGGCTGTCGAGGCCGGACGCACCGGCTTTCGCGCCGGCGCCATGACGCCGCGCGACATGGCCGCGCCCTCGACGCCGGTGATCGGACGCGCTTTCTCGGATCTGGCGCGTGCTTGATCCGTTTTATATGATTGTCGACAGCTCAGACTGGATTGCGAGGCTTTTGCCCTGCGGCGTGCGGCTCGTGCAGCTGCGCGTCAAGGATGCCCCCTACGATTTTCTATGCGCCGAAATCGGAAAGGCCAAAGCGCTTTGCGCGGCGGCCGACGCGCAACTCGTCGTCAATGATTACTGGCGCTGCGCCATCGACATCGGCTGCGACTTCGTCCATCTCGGCCAAAGCGATCTCGATACGGCTGATCTTCCCGCCATCCGCCGCGGGGGTCTGCGCTTCGGCGTCTCGACGCATGACGAAAAAGAGCTCGAGCGCGCTCTCGAAACAGATCCCGACTATGTCGCGCTGGGCCCGATCTACCCGACCATCCTGAAGGAGATGCCGTTTGCGCCGCAGGGCCTCGCGCGACTCGGCGAATGGCGAAGGCGCATCGGCGACATTCCCCTCGTCGGCATCGGCGGGATCACGGTGGAGCGCGCAGCTGGCGTCCTCAACGCCGGCGCGGACAGCGCGGCTGTGGTGACGGACATCACGCTCAACGCCAACCCCGAGCAACGCGCGCGCGACTGGGCGAAGGCGACCCGCGCCTTCGCGTCCTGACCGGCTTTTCGGCGTCTCAGGACTCCGGCGCCTCCCGCGTCCGTCTCTCCACATAGCGAAAGCTCCATTCGATTTCGAGCCCGTCTTCGGTTTCCCCATTGATGACGATCTGCGATGAGGCTTGCGGACCCTCGGGCGCGGCGAAAAAAATGCTCTCCGCGATATCGGCCGCCCATGCGCTCTCGAACAGCCAGCGCCGCCCATTGGGCAGCAGGCAAAGTATCGCGTGGCCCTCGCGCACGCGCTTCAGGCGCACGTTCGGATGCACATGGAAGCGCAGCGCGAACGGGCGCCGCGCGATCGAGCCGGCCGCGGCGCGGATGCGATCGACGCCGTCGAGACGCCGGCCATCCCGACGCAGGGCGAGGCGACGCTGATGGATAAGGCCGAAACGCGGCTCATAGCCATTGTGCTCCATGACGAGGCTCGCCCCCGACGCCCCTTCGCCGCGCTCGACCTCGACGCGGTCCGGCCCCGAGATGATCTCGTCGCCGAGCCAGTTGCGCAGTCCCGCGTGGAAGGCGAAGCGGCACGAGGATTTGTCGCCGACGACGAGGGTCGAATGCGCGGCGGTCATGCGCGCGGCCTCCCGCTGCGCCGGCGCGCGGTTTGCGTCCGGGGCGCCGCAATTGACGACGAAGCGATGCGCGCCAACCGAAAATTCGAAGGACGCGCAGCCCGCATGGGCGCGCGTCGAAAATGACGGCGGCGGCGGCCGGCCCGCGTCGGAGACGATGATCGCATCCTGCATTTCAAGACGCTGGTAGCCGGAATGCGGCGCATTGGTCAGCGCGCGCGCGCGGGTGTCGTCATAGGCGAGCACTGTGGCGAGCTGCTCGGGCGGCGTGACGCCCATGCCGTTGAATAGCGCCAGCGCGCCGTCGCCATGCCGGAACAGCCGCAACATGGGCATCATGCGATCGATCGCGTTGAGGAGCTGCGGCGGCGGCTGCACGCCGCGCGCGGCATAGGCCTGGCGCAACGGCAGAAGGTCGAGCAAAAGGTCGATGAGGAGCTGCGGATTGCGGCTGACATGGCCGCCGTCCGGCAAAATCTGACGCTGCAGCTCCTCGGCCAGCAGCCTGCCGCTTTTTTGCAGCAGCTTGGCGGCGCCTTCCGCGCAAAGGCCGAGTTCGACGAGCGCGATGGCGACGAGGAGGCGGTCCTCGCCGGAGACCCCTTCGGCAAGTTTGCGCTCGAGGAACTGCTCGGTCCGTCCGATGCCTTTCATGAAGCGGCGATAGAAGACGCGGTCGGCGCCATAGAGGATGATCGGCGATTGCGAAAGCCAGGCCAGCAGGCGTCGCGCCGCGGTGCGGGTCTCCCAGGCGGGGCCGCGACTCGGCGTGCCGGCGGCGGCGAGGAAATCCTCGACCAACGCGCGCGCATTGGCTTTGGCGATCGCCGTATCGGCGGCGCGCAGATGGCGCAGCCAGCTGAAGCTCGAGAGCGCGCGCGCCCAGGCCTCGGTGCGCGGCTCGAGCTCAAAAGGCGACCGCCCATGCGCGTTGACGATTTTGCCGCCGAAAGCGAAATAGCCCGCGTAAATATCCGCCGCGAGCGTCGGATCGCTGGTCCTGATATCCTGCGGCGCGATCAACAGCCGCTCAGGGGGCGCCGCCGCAGCCCTTTGAGGACGCGCCAGGGCGACGTGACCTTGCGTCCGAAGCCGGCGGCGCCGCGCGTCGCGATGAGGCCCACGACGCGCAGCCGGTCCCTGAAAATCGCGCCGGCCACCGCTTTCGACTCCTCGATTCAGGAAATTCGCCGCTCCGCCGCGGCCGCGCCGCGGTGGTTGCGCACGCGAATCGGCGCCGGCGCGCGACGCGCTCCGGGTTCCCGCAAGGTTAATCATCCGCGAGAATCCTCTCGGCTTTGTTAACCACGCCGACTCAACCGGGCCGCGAAAAATCCGTCAAGACCCGAGAGGCGCGGATCCGCCGCCGGCAGATGGCAGGGCAGCGTGCGCAGTTCGCCATTCTCGTTGATGACGCCGTCGACGTCGCCGACCTCGGCCGACGCGATCGGCCAACGCGTCACATCCGGGTTGCGCCGCAGCAGCGCGGCGACCTGCATTTCGCCTTCCTCCGGTTCGAGCGAGCAGGTGGAATAGACGATCGCGCCGCCGGGCTTTACAAGCTCCACCGCCTTGTCGAGCATTCGCGCCTGTACCGCGACGAGCGCGGCGATGTCGGTCGGCTTCTTGGTCCAAGCGATATCCGGATGACGGCGGATCGTGCCGGTGGACAGGCACGGCGCGTCGATGAGGATGGCGTCGAAGGGCTGCGCCTTGAGGCCGGCGATGTCGGCGACGATCACGTCAGCATGCAGGTTTAGCCGCTGGAAATTAGCGGCGAGCCGCTTCAATCGCTCGGCCGACCGGTCGATCGCCGTGACGTCGGCGCCAAGCGCCGCGAGTTGCGCCGCCTTGCCGCCGGGCGCGGCGCAAAAATCCGCGGTCCTGACGCCGGGCCCGACGCCAAGAAGCCGCGCGGGAAGCGCCGCCGCCGCGTCCTGCACCCACCATTCGCCATCCGCATAGCCATCGAGCTCGGCGATGGGCATATGCGTCACGAGCCGCACGGAACCCGTCGGCAGCACGACGCCGCCGAGCCGCTTCGCCCACGAAGCGGGATCGGACTTGACAGTGAGGTCGAGCGTCGGCTCGTCGCGATTGGCCGCGGCGATGGCGCGCGCCACCTCTTCGCCATATGTCTTGCGCCAGCGCGCGGCGAGCCAGGGCGGGGTGTCCTGGTCGAGCGGATCGCTCTCTGCCAATATCTTCTCGCGCCCGCGCGCGAGATTGCGCAGCACGCCGTTGATCAGTCCCGCGAAGGGCGCGGTCTTCGCTTCGAGCCGGGTCGCGCGCACGGCGAGATCGACCGCGGCGTGATCGGGCACATCGAGAAACAGGAGCTGCGCGGCGGCGGCAATCAGCGTCCATTCGAGATGAGCCGCCGGACGCGGCAGACCCTTATCGATGAGTTCGCCCAAAGCCGCGCGAATGGAGCCAAGCCGGCGCAGCGCGACGGTCACGATCGAGCGCACGAGCGCGACATCGCGCGCGTCAAGGCCGCCGAGCCGTGCCGGAATGGCGCCCGCCGAAAAACAGTCTTCGAGCGAGTGGGATTTGGCGATGATGTCGCTCAGGATGGCGGCGGCGGCGAGACGCGCGGCGAGTCCTGGATGCTGCTCGGCCTCAAGTCTTGCGGCCTCCGCGGACCCGCCTTGCCCCGGCCGATTGAGCGCCCCCTTGCGGCTGCGTGGTCGCTCGGGCCGGCGCGGAGGGGCGTTCAAATCCATTCTCTACTCAGGGCCTCGACGACGACCGAAAAGGCGGGGGGTTTCATTGCGCGTCCCGCTGATTTAAAATGATTATATCATGATTGGCGATGCGCGCGGCTGTTTTGTTTCGCTCGCGCCGCCGCCGAACCCGCATTTCAGCCGTTCGGAGCGAAAAGCTGGGGACAAGAGGAAAGAGCCTCGATATGAGCGAGACGGATTCAAAGCCCGTCGCCGACGCGGCGCTCCCCGTCAAGGCGCTGACCTCCGCCGCGCAGCGCGCACTCGCCGATGCCGAGGCGCGCCGCCGCGCCCATGCGGAGGCGCAGCGGGCGCGGCCAAGAGAGATCGATGGCCGCGACGGCCCTGACCCGGCGCGCTATGGCGATTGGGAGGTCAACGGCATCGCCTGCGATTTCTAGGCTCGTCGTGCCTCACGCGCTGAGGCCACCGACGAGGCTCGGCAAATCCAGCGGCCGAAAACCATAGTGCTTCAGCCAGCGCACGTCCGCCTCGAAGAAGGGGCGAAGATCCGACATGCCATATTTCAGCATGGCGAGGCGGTCGATGCCGACGCCCCAGGCGAAGCCCTGATAGACGTCGGGATCCAGGCCGCAGTTCCTCAGCACATTCGGATGGACCATGCCGCAGCCGCCGATTTCGAGCCAGTCCTCGCCCTGGCCGAAACGGATTTCGCCATCCTTGCGCGCGCATTGAACGTCGACTTCGACGGAAGGTTCGGTGAACGGAAAATAGCTCGGCCGGAATCGAATCTTCACATCCCGCACTTCGAAGAAAGCCTTCAGGAACTCTTCGAGAATCCATTTGAGATGGCCGAGATTCGCGGAGCGGTCGATGACGAGGCCTTCGACCTGGTGAAACATCGGCGTATGCGTCTGGTCGGAATCGCAGCGATAGGTGCGCCCTGGACAGATCACGCGGATCGGCGGCTTTTGCGACAGCATGACGCGCACCTGCACCGGGCTCGTATGGGTGCGCAGCACCTTGCGTTCGCCGTCGGGGCCGGGATTTAGAAAGAAAGTGTCGTGCATGTCTCGCGCGGGATGGTCCGGCGGAAAATTCAGCTTGGTGAAATTATAGTCATCAGATTCGATATCGGGTCCTTCGGCGATCGAAAATCCCATATCCGCGAAGATCGCGGCGAGTTCGTCCGTCACCTGCGTCACCGGATGGATGCGCCCCTGCGCGAGGCCCCGCGCGGTCGCCGGCAAAGTGACGTCCACCGTCTCGGTCTTCAGCCGCGTTTCAAGCGCCGCCTCCTTGAGGATCGCGCGGCGCGCGACAAGGGCGTCGTTGACGGCGTCCTTCAGCGCATTGATCGCCGCTCCTTCCGTCTTTCGCGCTTCCGGCGTCATCTTGCCAAGGCCCGACAGCAGCGCGGAGACCGAGCCTTTTTTGCCGAGCGTCGCGACCCGCACCGCCTCCAGCGCGGCCTCGTCGCCGGCGGCTGCGATGTCGGCGAGGATCGCCGTTTGAAGTTCGTTGAGGTCGGCCATGCGGGAATGATCTCGTTGCGACATTAAAGACTGATGCGCTTCGTCGCAGCGGCCAGCCAGCGCCGCACGGCGCGCTCGACGAGCGGCGAAAGCGCCTTGCGCACCCGCGCGTGATAGGCGTTGAGCCAGGCGATTTCATCGGCGTCAAGCAACTTCGGCTCGACCAGCGACAGGTCGATCGGAGCCAGCGTCAGGATTCCGAATCCATACATTTCGCGTTCGGCGCCGGCGATGGCGCGCGGCTCGACGACGACGAGGTTTTCGATCCTTATGCCCCAATGGCCGGCGTAATAATAGCCCGGCTCATCGGAGAGGATCATGCCCGGCTCCAGCGCCGTCGACCCCAGCTTCGAGATGCGCTGCGGCCCCTCGTGCACCGACAGATAGGAGCCGACACCATGGCCCGTGCCATGGTCGAAATCGAGGCCCGCGCGCCACAGCGGAAGACGCGCCAGCGCGTCGATTTGCGCGCCGGAGGTGCCCTTCGGGAACACCGCGCGGGCGATGGCTATATGGCCTTTCAGAACGCGCGTGAAGCGGTCGCGCATCTGCGCCGTCGGACGCCCCACCGCGAGGGTGCGCGTGATGTCGGTCGTGCCGTCTTCGTACTGGCCGCCTGAATCGATGAGGAAGATGCCCTTGCCAATGCGCGCATTGGACCTCTCCGTCACGCGATAATGCGGAATAGCGGCGTTGGGGCCCGCCGCGGCGATCGAGGGGAACGAGACATCCTTCAATTTGCCCGAACTCGCGGCGGAAGCATTCGAGCGCCTTCGCCGCGTCGATCTCGGTCAGCTTCCCCTTCGGCGCATTTAGCGCGAACCAGTGCAGAAAGCGTACGACGGCGACGCCATCGCGAAGATGCGCCGTCCGCGCGCCAGCGCGTTCGGCGGCGTTCTTGCGCGCCTTCATGAGAACGACAGGATCGGCCGTGATGTCGCAAACGCCGCCCGCCTGGCGCACGATGGCGGCGAGCTTTTCGGGCGCGGTCGCCGCGTCGAACATCACCCGCCGGCCCTTGCGGCCGAGCTCTTCGAGATCGCGTTCGAGATGCTGCGGCTCCTTCAAATCGGCGAGGGCGCCAAGCTTTTCGCGCAATGCGCCATCGAGCTTGCGCGCATCGACATAAAGGCGGGCCTTGCCGATTTTGAAGATCAGCGCGTAGGCGAGCGGCAGCGGCGTATGCGAGACGTCGGCGCCGCGAATGTTGAACAGCCACGCGACCGAATGCGGATCGCTGACGACAAGCACGTCGTTGTCGGCGATAAGCGGCGCGAGCCGGCTGAATTTCCGCGATGCGTCTTCGCCGGCGTGGCGGCGCGGATGCAGGCTGATTCTACCCAGCGCCGGCGCCGGGCGCTCGGTCCAGAGCGCATCGATGGGGTTCGGCTCGACGGCGACCAGTTCGGCGCCGGCGCTCCGGATCGCCTTGTTCAGCCGCTCGACCTGATCGGGGGTATGCAGCCAGGGGTCATAGCCAAAGCGCGCGCCCTTGCGCAGATTGGCTTCGAGCCATTTCTCGGGTCCGGGCGCGGCAAGCCCCAGCGGCTCGAAGACGGCCGCATCGACCTGGTCCCTGACGGCCAGCGTATAGCGCCCGTCGACGAAAATCGCGGCGCGGTCGCGCAGCACAATGGCGACGCCGGCCGAGCCGCTGAAGCCCGACAGCCAGGCGAGGCGCTCCTCCGAGGCGGGCACATATTCGTTCTGATGCCGGTCGGCGCGCGGAACGATGAATCCATCAAGGCCAAGACGGCGCAATTCGGCGCGCAGGGCGCTGACGCGCGCGGCGCCCTTCGAGGCGTCGGCCTGATCCTCGAAGGACTGAAAGACGCTTTCAAACATGAATCCAGATTAGGCGCTGGCGTCCGGCGCGGCAACCCGCCAGCGTTTCAGCGAGGGCCATGCGGAGCCTCGCTGCGCGTTACCCTTGGTCGCAGGGATGGCCGGGCAGGCATTTCGCCTTCCAGCGCTCGCCCTGATCGGCGAGCCGCGCTTCCAGACATTCAACCTCAAGGCGCAGCGCGCAGCCGCCGGAAAAGATGAGGTCGACTTCGCCAGCCGGCGCGGCGGTCTCGCGGAAGCCGATGTGAAGAAGTTCCAGAAGGCGCGAAGCATCGCGCGGCGAAAAGCCGGCGCAGGAGACCTTGAGAACGCGTTCGAAATGCACGCCGGCGCGGCAACGCTCGAGGGAGCCGCTCGCAGCCTTGACCCAGTCGAAGCGCGCCGCGAGGAAGGCGAATCGCTTCTCGCGCGGCAAAAACGCCATGTCGCCGACCTTGACGAGGCAATCCTGTAGATTGGCCGATATGACGTCGAGATCGTCGCTATCGAACGCGACCAGGCGAAGCAGCGTCTCGCTCATCGGAGCATCCCATCAACCAACGCCATGCCTAACGGTTTGATCCTTTCCAAGCTAGCCATAATCTAGTGCGTCGCGCCCGCGCGGCAATGGCTGCGCGCCAACGCCAGATCACGATGCTTCCGGATTCTAATCAATCCGAAATCGTGAACGCCGATCTCCGTGGCGCTGACGCCGGTCGCGTTGGCGTTCTGGCCCGCCGCGGCGGCGCCGGTCGCTGCGGCGCGACCGCCATCGGGATACTGGCCACTCCGACAGCCGAAGCGTTGACGTCACGGGCGACGCCGCCCGCGCGTCATGACTAGCCCGGATTGGAAATCCGCTCGATGATGGCGCCGCAGCCGCCGAGCTTGTTTTCGAGATGCTCGAAACCTCGGTCGAGATGATAGACGCGGTTCACCATGGTTTCGCCCTTCGCGGCCAGCGCCGCGATGACGAGCGAGACCGAGGCGCGCAAATCCGTCGCCATCACCGGCGCGCCCTGCAGCTCTTCGACGCCGTCGACCAGCGCGACGTCGCCCTCAAGCCGGATATGGGCGCCGAGCCGGGCCAGCTCCTGCACATGCATGAAGCGGTTTTCGAAGATGGTTTCGGTGATGCGCGACTGGCCCTTCGCCTTCGTCATCAGCGCCATGAACTGCGCCTGCAGATCGGTCGGAAAGCCCGGAAATGGCTGCGTCTCGACGTCGACCGGCATCAGTCCCGCGCCGTTGCGGCGAACCCTGATTCCCTCATTGGTGATGCCAACATCGGCGCCGGCCGCCTCGATGGCGTCGAGCGCGCTTTGCAGCAGTCCAGCCTCGGCGCCCTCCAGCATCACGTCGCCGCCGGCCATCGCCGCGGCGATGGCGTAGGTGCCGGCCTCGATGCGGTCGGGCAGCACGCGATGGCGCGCGCCATGCAGGCGGCCGACCCCCTCGACCTCGATGCGCGACTGGCCCGCGCCCTTGATCTTCGCCCCCATCTTGATGAGGCAGGCGGCGAGGTCGCCGATCTCCGGCTCGCGTGCGGCGTTCTCGATCAGCGTGTGGCCCCGCGCGAGAGAGGCAGCCATCAGCGCGGTATGCGTGCCGCCGACCGTCACCTTGGGAAAATGGATCTCGCCGCCGACGAGGCCCTTCGGCGTGGTGGCGTGAACATAGCCGGCCTCGATGGCGATGTCGGCGCCGAGCTTTTCCAGCGCCATCAGCAGGAGATCGACAGGCCGCGTGCCGATGGCGCAGCCGCCGGGCAGCGAGACCCGCGCCTCGCCCATGCGCGCCAGCAGCGGCGCGACGACCCAGAAGCTCGCTCGCATTTTCGAGACGAGCTCATAGGGGGCCATGATGTCGACGATGTCGCCCGCCGTCAGATGGATCGGCCGGCTCGCGTCAGGCGCCGCGCCATGACGGCGTCCGTCGATCGAATGATCGACGCCAAGATGGCCGAGGATGCGCAGCAGCATGCGCACGTCGGCGAGGCTTGGCACATTTTCAAGGGTCAGCGTCTCGGGCGTCAGCAGCGAGGCGATCATCAGCGGCAGGGCCGCGTTCTTGGCGCCGGAAATGCGGATGACGCCGTTCAGCGTCTGGCCGCCCGTGATGCGAATGCGATCCATCAATCCCCCGTTTGCGTTTCACCCGCGCCGCCCGTATGGGCCGCGGCGCCCTCAATTGCCGCCGCGCCTTGATCGGCCTCGCCGGATTGCCGCAGGGCCGTTTCATTCGCCTCGACCGACGCCGCGTCCCCGGTTTCCGGAGGGTCTGTCGCCGGCTCATCAGACGCGACGCCGGGACGCCCGCCACCGCCGCTTTTCGCCTTGCGCCGGCTGAGATTTGCGCGCAGCGCCGCGGCGAGGCGTCGACGCTCGGTCTGTTTGCGATCGGCGAGCGAACGCGCGTCGGCCCCCGATCCCCCCATGCGATCATCCCCGTTTGGCCGCCTGCGCGCGGCGTGAAAGCAAGGCTTTTAGAGCGGCGCTGCGGCTGAAAAAAGGCTTGGCCTTGCCTAACCTGCGCGCCTATGGCACATACCGCAGCCATTCCGACCCGCTCGGCAAGGGCTGCGGTAGCTCAGTGGTAGAGCACTCCCTTGGTAAGGGAGAGGTCGAGAGTTCAATCCTCTCTCGCAGCACCAGCCCGCGGTTGCTCGCCGGCAGGAGCGATCATCTTATGCGGCGACGCGCGCGCCGGCGGGCGGGCGCGTTTATTTTCGTCGATTCGCCATGCTGCGATCGCCACTGCGAGGACGGGCGCCAAAAGGCCGCGGAGCGGCGGCGCAAACTGACGCCGCGCTCTCACGGGCGCGGCGCGTTCATCTTCGGCAATGCTCCGGCTCTTTTACGTCGGCGTCAGCTGCGCGGGCCGGCGTCCGCGCTCTGATCGCCGCGCGGCCGCAACGAGATCGCCTTGCGGAGGGCGAGGCGCAGCGGCTCGCACTGAGGCGGCGGATTGCCAATGCCCTGATGCGTGACCGCGCAGGCGCGCCAGTCGCGGAACGCCTGCTCATAGGTGACAGGCGGTTTGCCCTGAGGCGCGGGCGGCGCCGGCGGCGCGACGCGGCTGGCGTCAACCGGAGCCACGGTCACCTTTCCCTGCGCGCCTTTGTCGATGGAGCCGGTCACGTCACCCGGCGCCGGTCCATTCTGCGGGGCGACGCACTGACAGCGGAGCTGCGCATCATGGGCCTGTGAGCTCTGGACCTGCGGCGAGCGCGAGGCCTCCTGGGCATAAAGCGGCGCCGTCTGCGCCGCGACCGCGATCCAAAGCAAAACTCCCAATTTATTCAGCATGAGTTCATCTCGTCTTCAGTTGTGGCCCGAAGTTGACGCTAGAGTATATTTGCTGGTGCAGACCTTGCCGCGCCTCGGCTTCGCCGCACCGTGATAAAACGCACAGCGGATTAAACGCACAGCGGATGTGCAAATGGCCGCCGAAACCGAAGCGGAAACCATGGTTTTGATCGTTTCAGAAGGCAAACGCGGCTTCGAATATGACGTAATTATGATGCGATCAACCAAAATCTTATTGACGCACGTCCAGTTGTTTTTTCGCCGGATATGCACCCGCCCGCGAAATGGCGGAATCTTCTACGTCACGAACATGTAGAACCGGCTGCTTTCCATCTTCATCTTCGGCCGCAATGGCGCTGACCAGATAAGGTCAGCAACGCTATGCAGAGTTACGTCACGCGCCTAATAGCCTGAACCGCCACTTCGACGTTCGTAGTCGCAACTCTTTCTCGCTCTTCGGCCGTAGATTTGCTTTACATCGGCTGCTTACTACGAACATAAATCCAAATCAGGCCAATGCAAGTCGATTTAAAAGCTGTCTTTGATTAAGCTTAAAGTTTTCAGTTACTATTCTTAACTTAATTTTATGAACGCGGGCCGTCGCAGGCGTGGCGCGCCTTGCCCGCCGTCGGCCAGCGCGTTCGCCTCAACGTCCGGCAAATTATCCACAGGAACATTTGACAACCCGCCTATTGTTCTTTATTTGTTCCGCATTAATGCCACTTACGTTCTCAACGACCGGATATGCCATGGCGGCGCTGGCGGCGAAGACAATTAGAATGCGATCTATACGCGCTGGCGCGCCGGCGCCGTTCGCAACTTCGCCTGGGCTCGGCGACGCGGCGTCCGTAGCCGTGGCGGCGCTGCGCGGACGCGGCGCGCTGACCAACGCCGGTGGGCGATTCGAGCCTGAAACGCGCTCGCGCGAAGACGATGGCTGGGATTTGCCCGAGGAATTCCCTCCGCTAAAGACGGTGGTGACGCCAGAGCGCGCGAAAACGATCATCACGCGCAACGAATCGCCTGATATCTCCTTCGACCGTTCGATCAATCCCTATCGCGGCTGCGAGCACGGCTGCGTCTATTGCTATGCGCGCCCGACCCACGCCTATCTCGGGCTTTCCGCCGGCCTTGATTTCGAAACGCGGCTGTTTTCGAAGACCAATGCCGCGGCGCTGCTCGAACGCGAGCTGTCTGCGCCTGGCTATCAGCCAAAAACGATCGCGATCGGGACGAATACCGACCCCTATCAGCCAATCGAGCGCAACGAGAAAGTGATGCGGCAGGTGCTTGGCGTATTGTCGCGCGCGAATCATCCGGTCGGCATCGTCACCAAATCGGCGCTGGTCGCGCGCGACATCGATATCCTCGCGCCGATGGCCGAAAAAGGCCTCGTCAAGGTCGCGCTGTCGGTGACGACGCTGGATCCTGTGCTGGCGCGCAAGATGGAGCCGCGCGCAAGTTCGCCGGCGCGCCGGCTCGACGCCATGCGGCGCCTGACCGACGCAGGCATTCCGACCGCCGTTATGGTGGCGCCGATTATTCCGTCGATAAATGACGCGGAGATCGAAGCCATTCTCGACAGGGCGCAGGCGATGGGCGCGCGCGAGGCCGGCTATGTCATGCTGCGCCTGCCCCTCGAAGTTCGCGATCTTTTCGCCGAATGGCTGATGGCCCACTACCCCGGCAAGCTGCGCCATGTCCTGTCTCTGGTCCGCTCCGTGCGCGACGGCAAGTTGTATGATTCGACCTTCGGCAAGCGCATGACGGGATCTGGCCCCTACGCCTGGATGATCGGACGCCGCTTCGAGGCCGCCGCCGCAAAGCTCGGTCTGTCGAAGAGCCGCATCCCCTTGCGCTGCGACCTGTTCGATCGGCCAGCGCGGCAAGGCGAGCAATTGCAGCTGCTGTGATCGCGGGCGCTGGCGTCGCGCCCGCGATAAGGCGGGCGCGCTGACGGCCGCAGCCTCGGGATGCCGCCCTTGCGGCGCCTGTCCCCGAGGCAGCCTTTTCTTGGCGCAGGCGATCGCTTAAATCTCAACGCATGATCCCCGCGTCAAAGAAAGTGTTGAGCGCCGGCGCGGCCGACGCTGATCTGCCGCCCGGCGCCGAATTGGACGACGCGCCCGCGGACGCGGAGGCGGAGACCCTCGATCTGCCCGGCCTCGACCTCGCCGAAGACGAGGCCGCGCCCGCGTCGGTGCGGCAGGGCGCAGCCGTCATCCGCGGTTTCTGCCGCGACGCGCCGCTCGGGCCGGGCGTCTACCGCATGATCGCGGCCGACGGCGAGGTGCTTTACGTCGGCAAGGCGAAAAGCGTGCGCCGGCGCATCGCGAGCTATGCGCGCGCGCTCGGCCACAATAACCGCATCGCCCGAATGATCGCGCTGACCGCCTCGATGGTGTTCGTCTCGACCGAGACCGAGACCGAAGCGCTGCTGCTCGAAACCAATTACATCAAGCAGATGAAGCCGCGCTTCAACGTGCTGATGCGCGACGATAAATCGTTTCCCTATATTCTTCTCACCGGCGATCACGCGGCACCGCAGATCACCAAGCATCGCGGCGCGCGCCAGCGCAAGGGCGATTATTTCGGGCCATTCGCCAGCGTTCTGGGCGGTCAATCGCACAATGAACGCGCTGGAGCGCGCCTTTCTTTTGCGCTCCTGCTCGGACAGTTTCTACGAGAACCGCACGCGCCCCTGCCTGCTCCATCAGATCAAGCGCTGCTCGGCGCCCTGCACCGGCGAAATCAGCCATGCGAAGATTACGCGAGGCTGGTCGGCGAAGCGCGCGACTTCCTCTCCGGCAAGAGCCGCGCCGTGCGCGACCTGCTCGCCGAGCGAAATGGCCGAGGCCTCCGAGGCGCTCGCAGTTCGAGCGCGCCGCGCGCCTGCGCGACCGCATCGCCGCGCTCTCCGCCATCCAGGGCGCGCAGGGCATCAATCCGAAAAGCGTCGAGGAGGCCGATGTCTTCGCCATCGTCGAGGAGGCCGGGCAATTCTGCATCGAGGCGTTCTTCTTCCGGACCTATCAGAACTGGGGCAACCGCGCCTATTTTCCGCGCGCCGACAAGAGCCTCGCGCCGGCCGAGGTGCTCGGCGCCTTTCTCGCGCAGTTCTACGCCGACAGGCCGGCGCCGCGGCTGATCCTGCTCTCGCATGACATCGAGGACCGCGCCCTGCTCGCCGAAGCGCTGTGCCTCAAGCGCCGGCCATCGCATCGAGATCGCCGCGCCGCAGCGTGGCGAAAAGCGCGAGCTCGTCGATCACGCCGCGCAGAATGCGCGCGAGGCGCTGAGCCGCAAACTGGCCGAGACGGCCTCGCAGGAGAAGCTTCTGGCAGCCCTCGCCGCGGCCTTTGGCCTCGAACGCACGCCGCGACGGGTCGAGGTCTACGACAATTCCCATATCATGGGAACGCAGGCGGTCGGCGCCGATGATCGTCGCGGGGCCGGCGGGCTTCATGAAGGCGCATTACCGCACCTTCAACATCAAGGGCGACGATCTGACGCCGGGCGATGATATCGGCATGATGCGCGAAGTGCTGCGCCGTCGCTTCGTGCGCCTCGCGAAGGAGCAGGCGCAGCGCCGAGGCGACGGCGGGCGCGGCCGACGCGGACGCCTTTCCGCAACGGCCGGATCTTATCCTGATCGACGGCGGCAAAGGCCAGTTCGACGCCGCGCGGGCGGTGCTCGCCGAGCTTGGCGTCGAGGACGTCGCCGTAGCGTCGATCGCCAAGGGGGCCGACCGCAACGCCGGGCGCGAGACCTTTTTCGTCGCCGGCAAAGCGCCGTTCCGGCTCGCGCCGCGCGATCCCGCGCTTTATTTCGTGCAGCGCCTGCGCGACGAGGCGCATCGCTTCGCCATCGGAACCCATCGCGCGCGCCGCAAAAAGGATTTCACCCGCAGTCCGCTCGACGAGATCGCCGGCGTCGGCCCCGCCCGCAAGCGCGCTCTGCTGCACGCCTTCGGCACGGCGAAGGCGATTTCCAAAGCGGCGCTCGCCGATCTCGAGAAGGTCGCGGGCGTCAATGCGGCGACGGCCCGGCTGGTTTATGATTACTTCCATGACGGCAGCGGATAAGCCGTCGAAAAAAGCCGTTTGATATCCGGCTTCCGTGCAATTTCGTCGCGACCGCGCCTATTGACGGCGCCGTTCAGAGGATGTTCCTTCAAATCATGGTCACGACGACGATTTTGCGAGGGTCGCGCCGCGCCTTCAGCCTGCCGAACCTCCTGACCTATGGCCGCGTCGCCGCCGTGCCGATCGTCGTCGGCTGCCTGTTCTGGCCGCAGATCGACACCATGCGCTGGGTCGCGCTCGGCGTCTTCATCGCCGCCGGCATCACCGACTTTCTCGACGGCTATCTGGCGCGCGCGCTGGCGCAGCAATCGGCCCTCGGCCAGATGCTCGACCCGATCGCCGACAAACTGCTCGTGGCCGCCGTGCTGATGATGCTCGTCGCCGACCACACCATCGCGAGCTACACGCTCGGCGCCGCCATCGTCATTTTATGCCGCGAAATTCTGGTCTCGGGCCTGCGCGAATTTCTGGCCGAGCTCAAGGTGCCCCTGCCAGTCAGCCGCATCGCGAAATGGAAGACGACGCTGCAGCTCGTCGCTCTCGGCTTTTTGATCGCCGGGCCGGCCGGCGACCGGGTGCTGCGCGGAACCACGCAGATCGGCCTCGCGCTGTTCTGGCTCTCGGCGCTTCTCACCATCTACACCGGTTGGGACTATCTCAGAGCCGGGATCAGGCACATCGTCGAGGACAACTCATGAAGGCGCTTTATTTCGCCTCGGTGCGCGAGCGCATCGGCCTCGCCGAGGAGGAGATCGCGCCGCCGGCGGGCGTCGCCACCGTCGCCGGGCTGATGGACTGGCTGGCCGGCAGGGGCGAGGGCTATGCCGCGGCCTTCGCCGACAAAAAGGCGATCCGCGCGGCGCTCGACCGGACCCATGCGCGCCACGACGCGGCGCTCGGCGAGGCGCGCGAGATCGCCTTTTTCCCGCCGATGACCGGAGGCTGAAAGTGACTGCGGAGGCCATCGTGCGCGTCGAGGCGGCCCCGTTCGACGTCGCGCGCGAGGCCGCGCGGTTGACGCAGGGGCGCACCGACATCGGCGCGCTGGTGACTTTCACGGGGCTCTGCCGCGACGAGGGCGGCGCGCTCGCCGCGCTCGAAATCGAACATTATCCCGGCATGGCGGAACAGGAGATCGGCCGCGTCGCAGGCGAGGCGCTGGCGCGCTGGCCGCTGCAGGGCCTCCTCGTCGTGCATCGGTTCGGGCGCATCGCGCCGGGCGAGCCGATCGTGCTCGTCGCCGCGGCGAGCCGGCATCGTCACGAGGCGTTCGCGGCGGCCTCTTTCTTGATGGATTTCCTCAAAACCGAGGCGCCGTTCTGGAAAAAGCAGCGGCTTTCCGGCGGCGCCGACGCCGGCTGGGTCGCGGCGCGGGACGAAGACGAAGCCGCCGCCGCGAAATGGAGCGCCTGAGCCAACAATGCGTTGGCGCGTCAGGCCTTGCGAAACAATCGCGGCTCGGTGAAGTATAAGCAGAGCGCCGCGAAGGCGAAAGCAAAACCCACGGCAGACGTCAGCGGCCACCCGCCCCAGGCGAAGGCGAGGCTCGATACGGCGGAGCCCGCCGCGCCGCCAAGGAAGAAGGCGGCGATGAAAATGCCGTTGAGGCGGCTTCGCGCTTCGCTGCCCAATGCAAACAGGATGCGCTGGCTCAGCACGAGATTGGCGGTGACGCCCATGTCGAGCACGATAGCGGCGATGGCAAGTAGCGTCGCCGATCGCGCCGCGCCGCCGATCCAGGCGATGACGAAAGCAACGGCGACCGCGGCGATGGCGGCGCCATTGACGACGCGGGTGCCGCCGCGGTCCGCGGCGCGGCCGACGATCGGCGCAACGATCGCGCCGCCGGCGCCGACCAGCGCGAATAGCGCGATGCCCTGTTGCGAAAGGCCAAAACGGGGTCCCGCCAGCAACAGCGGCGAGGCCGTCCAGAACAGGCTGAAGGCCGCGAACAACGGCGCGTGGTAAAGGATGCGCCGCCGCAACACAGGCGTCTTGCGCAATAATGCGGCCAAAGACGCAAGGTGGCGAAATAGCTCAGGGCCGAATGGGCGCCCCATCGCGGCAGCGCGCGCAATATCACCCAGGCGAGCGCCGCCATCATGCAGGCCGACATGACGAAAATCGCGCGCCAACCGAACCAATGGGCCATGAAGCTCGACGCCGGCCGCGCCAGCATGATGCCGACCATCAGCCCGCTCATGGTGTCGCCGACGACGCGGCCTCGGGTCAAATCCGTGGCCAGATGCGCCGCGAAAGGCACGATGATCTGCGCTGCGACAGAGGTGAGGCCAATCAGAAATAATGCCGCGAGCACGGCGCCAGCCGAAGGCGCGAAGACCATTCCAAGCAGGGCGATGACCGACACCGCGAGGCACGCGGCTATGAGGCGGCGGCTTTCGAGAATGTCGCCGAGCGGAACGACGAGAATAAGCCCAAGCCCATAGCCAATTTGCGTGAAGGTGACGAGCAGCCCAACGGTGGACGGATCCATCGCGAGTTCGGAGCCGACCACCCCCGCCACGGGCTGCACATAATAAAGATTGGCGACGACCAGCCCGCAGGCGATCGCCAGAAAGAGACTGAGACGCGGCGTCAATTCAGCCCGGCTTTGTTGGAGAGCGCCAGCCGGCGGGCTTTAGCCTGCGGCGGCGGTGGACCCGATCAACGCAATATCCCGGCCAAGGTTTCGGCTCGGCCGCGCACGACCGCGTGAAGCGCTGGGCCTTATTCGACCTGTCGCGGTCATTCAGCCTGGCGCAGGCGGCGCTGGGCCATCCACCTCTCGCCGAAAATATTGAAGCTCAGTCCGGCCATCACCAAAAGCGCGCCGGCGCATTCGGCCGGACTCAGCGGCTCGGCGAACACTGCCGACCCCGCGATCATGCCGACGACCGGGATCAGCAGCGCGAAGGGCGCGACCTCGCTCGCCGGATAGCGCGCGAGAAGCCGACTCCAGAGGCCAAAGCCGAGCAGCGTTGCGCCATAGGCGAGCGCGGCGACGCAGAGCGCCAGCGTCAGGCTCGGATGCGACAGCGCCTCGATCGTCCGCGCGCCTTCGAAATAAAGCGAGAGCGCGAGCAGAGGCGCCGGCGAGGCGAGGCTCGACCAGACCGTGAAGGCGAACATATTCGCGCGGCCAGCCAGCTTGCCGACGATATTCGCCGCCCCCCAGCAGAGCGCCGCCGCGACGACCAACAGGAACGGCCCAAGGCTGGCGCCGCCAAGGCGATCCGAACCGATCACGATGATGCCGGCGAGCGCAAGAGCCGCCGCGCCAAGCTGGATCGCGGTCGGCCGCTCGCGCAGGAACGCCCAGGCGAAAAACACCGTAACGAAGGCCTGCAACTGGATGACCAGCGAGGTGAGGCCAGCCGGCATCCCCTGCGCGATCGCGAGGAAGGCGAGGCCGAACAGCCCGACCCCGATCAGCAGCCCGTAGAGCGCGACAAGCAGGGCCGGCGCCCTTGGCGGCGCCACGAAAAACACCGCAGGAACGGCGGCGAAGATGAAGCGCAGCGCCGTCAGCAGCAAGGGCGGCGCCGCGTGGACGCCGATCTTGATGGCGATGAAGGCGAGCCCCAGCGCGAGCGCCGAGACGAGAGCCGACACAATGTCCCGCGCTGGCACGATCCTGCTCCCCAAGCGCTTGGCCGCGCCGACGCGGCGAATGTCGCGCACCTTAAAGCGGGTCAGCGATCTTGAAAAATGACAATGTTTGATATTTTAGTTCTGTTTCAGAGATATCATTCCTACCCCGCCTAGAGGGCCGGAGGCGCAAATGGACGCATCTGACTTAAGAATTTTCGAGGCCGTGGCGCGGCTCGGCGGCATCAACAGGGCCGCCGCGGAGCTGCATACGGTGCAGTCGAATGTCACGACCCGCCTGCGGCTGCTCGAGCAGGAGCTGGGCGCGCGCCTGTTCGATCGCGGCCGGCGCGGCGTCGCGCTGACCGCCGCCGGCCAGCGGCTGTTGCCCTACGCCCATAAGCTGCGCGACGACATTGAAAATGCTCGCCGCGCGGTCGTCGACGACGGCGTTCCGCGCGGGCCGATGACGATCGGTTCGCTCGAGACCACGATGGCGGTGCGCCTGTCGCCGATTCTCGCCGATTATGTCGCCGCGTATCCGGAGGTCGACATTACGCTGCGCGCCGGTACGACTTGCGAACTCATCGAGGCGGTGCTGCGGCGCGCGCTGGAAGGCGCGTTCGTCTGCGGGCCGGTCGATCACCCCGAACTGATCGAGGAAGCCGTCTTCAGCGAGGAGCTGGCGGTGATGGCGGCGCCGACCGCGCGCAGCCTTGATGCTTTGTTGCGTCAGCCGAACCTGCGCATCGTCGTGCTGCGCGCAGGCTGCGCCTACCGACAGCGCCTCGAGGATATCCTCGCCCGGCGCGGCGTGGTGGGGCTGCGCCTGCTCGAATTCGGCTCTCTCGAAGCGGTGTTCGGCTGCGTCGCGGCGGGGCTTGGCGTTTCGCTGCTGCCGAAGGCGCTGATCGGTTCGGTGTGGCCTGCGGGGCGGGTCGCGATCCATTCGCTGCGGCCGGCCGAGGCCGGGGTGGAGACGGTCTTTATCCGCCGTCGCGACAGCTATCTATCGAGCGCCTTGGCGGCGTTTCTGCGCGAGGCGAGGTCGCCGGCGCGGCGCGTCGAAGCGGCGGAATGACGACGGCGGCTTTCCCTCCAAAATCGTCGCTGTCAATTGGCGGCCGCGGGCTTCACGAAGGCGGATTTCGCCTGGAATGCCGTCATCGGCAATTTCTTCTCCGCCACAAACTGATTTATGGCGGAAACGACGCCCGGCCAGCCGGAGTTGTAATCGTCACAGACCATAACGCCGCCTGGGCGAAGAAGATTATAATATAAGGATAAATCCGTATAGACTTCGTCGTGTTCATGGCCGGCGTCTATATATATTAAATCGGCGGCGATCTCGAATCGCCTGAGCAAATAATACGCCGCGGTTGACGTCATCGGGAGCGGATACACGGAGTCGATGACGCCGGTCTTGATCATATTATAAATGAACTGCCAAAATATGCCGGGATATCCATTCTTTAAGCGCAGGGCGGTTCGGTAAGCGGGGTCAATCCACAACGTATCATTTGAGCCGAGCCGTGTATCGACGCAGATGATTTCTGTTTTAATGCCTCTCGTCTTGCAGATCTTGAGCATATTATGCGCGGACGCCCCTTTCCAGGATCCAACTTCGATAATCAGGGAAGGGTTGCTTGCGCTGATGGCTTCATGAAAAATCTGATGTTCGCTGCCCCAGCCCTGAAGATCGACATTGAAGCCAGAAAAATCGACGTCGCTGTAGTCCTTCCTGATGTCGATATGCTCGAAGATGCTGCGCAGCGTTTTGGTCATCGATGGCTCCCGGGGGCGAATCGGTCGTCCCGAAACTCTATCGCCGGCGGCTTGCGCCAGGCAGGTCGCGCCGCCACAGCGCAAGCGATCGTCAAAGCCCTGCATTGGAATGACGAGCGTCTTCCCGAGAATTTCTAACTGGCGGGCCAATAGCTCGCCGCGCGCCTAGAAAAGCTCGAAATCCCCGAAGGTCGCGCCGGGCGCCGCGCTTTCATCGGACAGGGTGAGGCGCGCGGCGAGATCGGCCAGCGTCAGAAGCCGCGCCGCGCCATGCGCATCGACGAGGCAATCGTCCGGCGCGACGAGGGCCAGCGCCGCGAGAAAATCGGCGAGGCCCTCGGCCTTCTGCCGGATATGGTCGAGGTCCTGGATGTGGCGCACGAGATCAGCGTCGCGCGGCGCGGCGTCCAGAACGAGCGGGCCGACCAGCGCCTCGACATGGCCGATGCGCCCGGAGAGATGGCTGAGCTCATGCGCGACCCGCGCGAGCACATCGCCCATCGGCGCATGCAGCGGTCGCGCCGCCTCCGCCGGCGTGCATCGTTTTGTCATGGCCAGCGGTCCGTCGAGGCGAGATCATGAAGCCGAGAGCGGCGCCGCGCCGCGGAGAATCGTTCAGAAGAATTCAACGGATCCTCCGTCCGCCGCTCTTGGGGCGAGGGCCTGCGCCGCCGGCGTCTGGGTCGGGCTGAGGAAGGCCTGGCGCGCGCGGCCCGAGACCGGCCAGAACTGGATGCGGCGGCCGCGCTCGCCGCGCAGGCTGCCGCCTGTCAGGCGAATGCCTTCATGCCTGAGGAAGCGCTCGGCGAAGCCCGCGTTGCGCGCGCCGATATCGGCGAGGCCGTCCATCGTCCGCGCGCCGCCGAACAGCTTTCCTTCGAGGCGGTCGCGCCGCGCGCCGCGCCGCAGGAGCCCGTTGACGAGCAGCTCCATCAGATGAACGCCATAGGTCTCGCCGTCGCTGCGCTGCGCCTCGCCCGCTTCCTGTCCCGGCAGCAGAAAGTGATTCATGCCGCCGACGCCCGCGACGGGATCGTGCAGGCAGGCGGCGACGCAGGAGCCGAGCAGCGTCGTCAGCATCGCCTCGGGATCGTCGCTGACGTTATATTCGCCCTGGATGATGTGGATGCGCCGTTCGCCGCCGGCGAATTGCCGCGCGCCGAAATCGGCTTCGACGAAGGTCATTTGAGACGCCCCACGACAGCTTCGATCTGCGATTTCAGAACGGGAAGGGTGAAGGGCTTGGCGATCACATTGTTGACGCCGAGCTTCTGGGCGCGTTCGATCAGCTCCTTATCGCCGCGTCCAGTGAGCAGGATGAAGGCGGCCTTTTGGGTCGGCGGATAGGAGCGCACCGCGCGCAGGAAGGCGAGGCCGTCCATCTTCGGCATGTTGAAGTCCGAGATGACGAGATGGGCTGGCTTCGCCATCATGGTTTTGAAGCCCTGCTCGCCGTCGGCCGCCATTTCGATGTCGGAGACGCCAAGCTCCTGCAGGCCGCCGCGGATGAGGAGGCGGCTGGTCAACTGGTCGTCGACGATCAGGACCCGCAAGGCTGCTGCGAAGGGCATCGGAGTTCTCCTATTGGATCGGCGCGGCGGCGGTGACGCGCAAGATTTCAGACGCCATCATGTACAAGGGGACCTGCTTTTGCGTTGCGCCGATTTCAAACGCGGCCTTTGGCATGCCATAGATGAGACAGCTGGATTCGGTCCTGACCGATCGTCGCGGCGCCGGCCTTGCGCATGGCGAGCAGCCCCTCGGCGCCGTCGCGGCCCATGCCGGTCAGGATCGCGCCGAAGGCGCGCGCGCCGAGCGCTTTGGCGACCGAATGGAACAGCACGTCGACCGAGGGACGGTGGCCGTTGACGGGCTCGCCGCGCCAAGGCGGCAGCGCGGCTGGGAATCGCCCTCGACGCGCAGATGCGCGACGCCGCCTGGCGCCAGATAGACGCGGCCGGGCTCCAGCGGCGCGCCGTCGAAGGCCTCGCATACGGCCGCCCCGGCTGAGGCGGTCGAGCCGCTCGGCGAAGGTGCGCGTGAACGTCGCCGGCATGTGCTGGGTGATGACCGTCGGCGGGCAATTCGGCGGAAATTGCGACACCACTGCGATCAGCGCCTCGACGCCGCCTGTCGAGGCGCCGATCGCCACCACACGGCCGTCGCTCTGATACGGACGCTGCGCCGGCGCCGCGGCGGCGTCCTCGACGACGCGCACGCGCCGGCCCGCCGCCGCCTTGACGCTGGCCAGCAATTGTTCGCCGAAGCGGTCGTTCTGGCCGGAGCCCGGCTTGCCGACGCAATCGAAGGCGCCGATTTCAAGCGCCGCGATGGCGGCGTCAGCGCCCCGACTCGTCAGGCTCGAGACCATGATCACCGGCATCGGCCGCAGCCGCATGATTTTGTCGAGGAAATCGAGCCCGTTCATTTTCGGCATCTCGACGTCGAGCGTGATGACGTCGGGGTTGAGCGCCTTGATGGCGGCGCGCGCCTCATGCGGGTCGGCGGCCTCGCCGACGACCTCGATCGAGGCGTCGCGGCCGAGCAGCATGCGAATCAGGCTGCGCACGGTGGCGGAATCATCGACGATCAGCACGCGCACCGACTTCATGTGCGGCGGCTCCCTTTGAGCCGATAGCAGGTGACCCCCTCGCCGTCGAAGGCGGCGGCGGCGGGGCCGGCCAGGCGTTCGGAATGGCCGATGTAGAGACGGCCGCCCGGCTCCAGCATCGGAATGAAGCGGCTCCACAGCTTGCGCTGCGTCGCCTCCTCGAAATAGATCGCGACGTTGCGGCAGAAAATCGCCTGGAAGCCGCCGCGCATCGGCCAGTCGCCGAACAGGTTGAGTTCGCGAAAGACGACGAGATCGCGCAGTTCGTCGGCGACGGCGACGTAGCGGCCGCGATCGCCGCGCGGTCCCTCGCCGACCGGCCGCAGCCAGCGCGCGCGCAGCTTGGCGGGCGCACCCTCAGCGAAGCCCTCCGCGTAGACGCCCTTGTCCGCCTCGGCCAGCATCGTCGCATCGATGTCGCTGGCGAGGATTTTGACGTCGATGCCGGCCGGCGTCCGGCATCAAGGATAATATGACCATCGCCATGGAATAGGGCTCCTGGCCGTTCGAGCAGGCGGCCGACCACAGCCGCACGCGCCCGCCCTGCCGCGCGGCCTTGACGAGCGGCGGCAGCACGACCTGTTCGAGATGCTCGAAATGATGCGGCTCACGAAAGAATTTGGTCACGTTGGTGGTCAGCGCGGCGAGCATTTGCTGGCGCTCGTCGGCCCCCGCGGCGCCGGCGACGAGGGCGCAATAGTCGCGAAAGCTGGCAAGGCCAAGCGCGCGCAGGCGCCGCGCGAGGCGCGAATAGACCAGCGCGGCCTTGCTCTCCGGCAGATGAATGCCCGCGTCGGCGTGCAGCATGGCGGCGATCTGGCGGAAGTCCTCGCGCGAGAGCACGAATTCGCCGGGCGCGAGGCCCGCGCCCGCGGCGACCGCGGCGCCGGCCATCTGGGTCTCGCTCATGCGGCGTCCCGCTCCGCGCCCGGCAGGACGTGGTCGAGCGCGATCAGGCTGATCATGCGGTTGTCGATGGCGATGACGCCTCTGACGAAGATCTTGGCCATTTCCGAGGCGACGTCCGGTGTCGGCTGCAACAGATTGTCGGTCACCGAAAGAATGTCCGACACGGCGTCGACCAGCAGGCCGACCGACTGATCGCCGATCTGCGCCACGATGATGACGTGGCGCGCCGTCGGCTCCGCGGCTGAAAAGCCAAGCCGCGCCGAAAGGTCGATGATCGGCAGCACGGCGCCGCGGAGGTTGACGACGCCGCGCACGAAGGCGGGCGATTGCGGCAGCGCGGTCGCCGGCGTCCAGCCGCGAATTTCGCGCACGGACATGATGTCGACGCAGAATTCCTGCGCGCCGATGCGGAATGAGATGAGTTCGCGCGCGCGCTGAGGATCGGTCGTGCGGCGGCCCTGGTTCACATGTGCGGCGGTCATGGATTGTCCTCAGGTTGCGAGAAGATGGTCGAGGGCCGGCGCGTCCGCCCGCGAGCTGGCGACGACGGCGTCGACGTCAAGGATCAGCGCGACGCGTCCGTCGCCGAGAATGGTCGCCGCGGCGATGCCCGCGACGTGCTGGTAATTCGCCTCAAGGCTCTTGATGACGACCTGGCGCTGGCCGAGAATCGCGTCGACGAGCAGCGCGAATCGCGCGCCGTCTTCGGATTCGACGAGGATCGCGACGCCGCCGACGGCGTCGGCGTGCTCTGCGCGATAGCCGAGTTCGCGGCCGACGTCGATCAGCGGCGTGAACTCCTCGCGGATGGCGATGACCCGCGCGCCGCCGCCAAAGCCGTGCACGTCGTCGATTTTGGGCTGTAGCGTTTCGACGATGGCGGTGAGCGGAACGACGAGGGTCTGGCCGCCGGCCGTCACCACCATGCCGTCGAGCACGGCGAGCGTCAGCGGCAGGCTGAGGATAAAGGTCGAGCCCTGCCCCGGCCGCGACTGGATCGAGATGCGCCCGCCGAGCGCCTGCACAGAGCGGCGCACCACATCCATGCCGACGCCGCGTCCGGAAATGTCGGACACCGTCGAGGCCGTCGAAAAGCCCGGCAGGAAGATGAGATTGTCGATCTCCTCGTCGCTCAAGGGCGCGTCCGCCGCGATGAGGCCCTTGCCGGCGGCGAGCGCCTTGACCTTCGCGCGGTCGATGCCGGCGCCGTCGTCGGAGACTTCGATGACGATGCGGCCCGAGCGGTGCAGCGCCAGCAGCCGCACGACGCCCTCCTCGGGCTTGCCGGCGGCGACGCGCGCCTGCGGCGTTTCAAGCCCATGGTCGATGGCGTTGCGGATCATATGCGTCAGCGGATCGGCGATGCGCTCGATCACCGTCTTGTCGACCTCGGTGTGCTCGCCCTCGGTGACGAGGCGCACCGCTTTGCCGGTCAGCGCGGCGACCTCGCGAACGAGGCGCGGCATGCGCTGGAACACCGATTTCACCGGCTGCGCGCGGATCGCCATCACGCTGTCCTGGATTTCGCGAGTCAGCTGTTCGAGTTCGTCGAGGCCGCTCGCGACGCCCGACGCGCGCGAGAGCCCGGCCTCCTGCACCTGCTGCGCCAGCATGGCCTGGTTGATGACGAGTTCGCCGACGAGATTGATGAGGCGGTCGACGCGGTCGAGATCGACGCGGATCGACGCGGCGGGCTGATCCGCCTTGGCGTGATCCGCTCTCCCCGCGTCGGACTTGGCCGCGTCGGACCTTCCCGCGTCGGTCCTCGGGCCCTCGGCCCTGTCGGCGTCGGCTCTGGCGTCCGGCGTCGTGAACGGCTCCGTCGCGCCCTTTTCGTCCGGCTCCGCCGCGCCTTGCCCGACGCGCGCGAGTTCGGCTTCGACGCTCGCCTGCATCGCGCCGATGAGGGCGGTGATGTCGAGGCCTGCCGCGTCCAAATCCGCGTCCGCTGCCGCGATATCGAGGTCGCAGTCGCCGTCGACGAACTCGAACACGTCGCGGATCGCGCTCTCGCCCTCCCCCGTGCGCAATGAGATGATCCACGTCAGATAACCGCCTTCAGGGTCGAGTTCCGACAGAAGCGGCAGCTCCGACTGGTCGCAGACGAGCGATATTTCGCCGAGCGCGCCAAGTTCGCGCAGCACCAGCGCGGTCTCGTTCGCCTTGGCGTAGAGCGAGGCGTGCGGCCGAAAGCGGATGCGGAACTCGTTTTGCCGCGTCGGCGCGTCCGCGTCGATGTCCTCGAACATCGACTCGTCCATCGGCACCGGGCTGAAGGCGAATGACTCGTCCTCCTCAGCCGCGTCCGCGCCGGCGGCCCGCGTCGGGTCGAGCGCGCGCAGCTCCGCGGCGAGCGTCGCGATGCGGGCGGGATCGGCGGCCGCGTCGTCCCGCGCCGCCCGCACGAGGTCGGCTAGCGCATCCGCCGCGCGCAGCAAAGTTTTCAAAATCTCCGGCGTCGGCGTCAGCCGGCCCGCGCGCAGATGGTCGAGCGCCGTTTCGAACACATGGGCGAAGGAGACGAGATCGTCGAGCGCGAACGCCCCCGCGCCGCCCTTTACCGAGTGCACCGCGCGAAACACCGCGTTGACCGTTTCGGGGTCGCGATCGCCGTCGTCGATCGCAAGCAGCCCCGTCTCCAGCTCGGCCAGCTGCTCCTCGCATTCCTGGAAGAAGGTCTGCCTGATCTCCGCCATCGCATCCATGGATTTCAGATCCTCGTTCGGGCTTCCGCCCAGGGTGGTCAGAGACGCCTCACGCGGCGACGCGGCGGATGGCGGCGACGAGCTTGGCCGGATCGAATGGCTTGATGATCCAGCCGGTGGCGCCGGCCTGGCGCGCGCGCTCCTTCTTCGCGGCGTCGCTCTCGGTCGTCAGCACCAAGATCGGCACCGAGCGATAGCGATCATCGCCCCGCACGCCCTCGATGAAGCCGAAGCCGTCGAGGCGCGGCATGTTGATGTCGGTGACGATGACGTCGGGCTGTTCGCCGGCGAGAACCTCCAGCCCGTGCACCCCGTCGTCGGCCTGCAGGACGCGGTAGCCGGCGTCGGACAGCGCGAGCCGCAGCATGTCGCGCATGGTGCGCGAATTGTCGACGGTGAGAATCGTCTTGGTCATTGCGCCATCTCCTCGTCGGCCAGTTCGGCCTGCGTCAGCCCGAGGCGGCGCGCGCCTTCGATGAAGTCCGGCGACGCATCGACGATGGCGAGCGGGACCGCGTCGGCTCGCCACGTCTTGACGGCGGAGAGCAGCACCTGCAGGCACTGCCCGCCGAGGCGCTCGACTCGGGAGGCGTCGACCTCGACCGCTTCGCCGCGGCGGGCGAGCAATTCGACGGCGAGCGGGGTCGCCGCGTTGAGATCGAGGATCGCCGGCAGTTCGATGCGGGCGGCGGCGGGGTCAGCTTCAGGCGGCGCGCTCATCAGAATTCCTCCCAGCTGTCTTCGGCGCTCGCGGCCTCAGGCTTGCGCGCGGCGCCGCCGCGGCCGGAGGCGAGCGTCTTCAGGGCCGGGCGGGGCGCGGCCTTGCGCGGGGCTGGCGCGACTGCGCTGCGGCTCGCCTGGCCGCGCTGACCGGGACCCTGTGCCTGGCCGAGCTGGAACAGGCCGACGAGGCGCGCGAGCTCGGCGCTCTCCTGCCCCAGCGCATGCGCGGCCGCGGTGGTTTGCTCGACCATGGCGGCGTTTTGCTGCGTCACCTGATCCATCTGGTTGACCGCCGTATTGACCTGATGCAGCGCGGTCGCCTGCTCCTGCGCGCTCGCCGCGATGGTCGCCACGACGGCGTTAATCTCGGCCACTTGGGCGACGATGCGCCCGAGCGCCTTGCCGGTCTCACCGACGAGGTCGACGCCCTGCACCACATGCGTCGTCGAAGCCGAGATCAGGCCCTTGATCTCCTTCGCCGCTTCGGCCGAGCGCTGCGCTAGCGCGCGCACCTCCGAGGCGACCACCGCGAAGCCGCGGCCGGCGTCGCCCGCGCGCGCCGCCTCGACCCCGGCGTTCAAGGCCAGCAGATTGGTCTGGAAGGCGATCTCGTCGATGACCCCGATGATCTGGCCGATTTGCTTCGAGGAGCGCTCGATCTCGCCCATCGCCGTGATCGCCTCGCGCACGACGTCGCCGCCGTGATCGGCCTCCGACTTCGCGGTGGTGACGACGGCCTGCGCCCGCACCGCGCCTTCGGCCGTGTTGCGGACGGTCGCTGTGATCTCGTCGAGCGTCGCGGCGGTCTCCTCGAGTCTCGGCCGCCTGCTGCTCGGTGCGTCGCGACAGATCGTCGGCGGCGGTCGCCACTTCGCCGCTGCCCGAGGCGATGACGTCGGTGCTGGAGCGAATGCTCATCAGGGTCTGCTGCAACTTTTCGGCGGCGGCGTTGAAATCGCTGCGGAGCTGCGCGGTCTTCGGCGCGAATTCCGCCTCGATGCGATAACCAACATCGCCGCCGGCGAGCCGGCCGAGCCCGTCGGCGAGGCCCGTTATCGCCAGCTGGTCCTGACGCGCCTCCTCGGCGACCTTGGCGGCGCGCTCTTCGTCCTCCTTTTGCCAGACTTTGACCGCCGCGGCCTCGGCGGCGTCCCGCTTTACTTTCGCAACAGCTGCGTTCTTGAAGGCCTCGACGGCCGCCGCCATCAGGCCGATTTCATCCTTGCGGCCAAGGCCTGGAATTTCAATCGAATGATCGCCCTGCGCCAGTTTTCTCATGACGCCCGTCATATTCGTTACCGGCGCGGCGATGATGCGGGCCATCCACCAGCCGATCAGCATGGCGAGCAGGAAGCTCGCGGCGGCGCCGACGACAACAGTCGCATTGAGGACGGACATCAGGCGGTCGAACTGCGCCTGTGTGTCGTCGGACCATTCGTTGATTTTCACGCGGGCGTCGGCCGCGGCCGTCTTGAACGATGTGAAAGCGTTAATCTCGGCGTCCGATCCGGCCAGTTTCGCGGCGGCGTCGGAGGTCGGGTTGTCGCGCACAAGACGCATCGTCTCGTCGCCGAAGTCGCGGCGGAATGATTCGCCGCTCGCCTGGATTTTATCGATAAGGTCGAGAATGACGGCGTGCCCGGCGGCGTCCTTGCGGGCGGCGGCCATGTTGTCAGCGAAGGATTTCATCGCGTCGTCATAGATCCTGGCGAAAAGGTCGCTTCTCGTCATGATAAAGCGCAGGGAAGCGCGCGATTGTTCGTGCATGCTGTCGATCGCGAGGTCGACGTCGTCGACCGCCCGATACGAGGCCGCGCTGACGGCGGCGGCGGCGCCCAGCGATTTCAGCGTCGCGAAAAGACTGGCGCTCATCACCGCGACGATGATAAGGACGCAAGCAAAGCCGACGCCAAGTTTCTGTCCTATCTTTATATTTGCAAGCGTCATGCTGCCCTCAGCTTGTTCAATTCGAAATCGTGCGATCGCGATCCGCGCATCGCCGCGGGGCGCCATCGGCGGGGAAGCTGAGTCCGCCCGGATCAGGCCCCGCCAGGTCACGCAGGGTTATGATCGGGCTAAATATTGAATAAATCATCAATGCAGGCCGCGTTTACATGTATCTATTTAGTATAGATATATTTATATCAAATCGTATCTAAACAAACCGGATATCTTTTACATAATGATGCCTGTCCGGTCGCGCCAGCGGCCGGACGCTCGATCGCGAGGGCACGGCGCGACGCATACGGCGCCTTCGCTTCAGCTTCGCCTTGCAAATACCGCATTCGTCGGTTCATCTCATTTTGTCGAGGGGTTTAACTTCATCGCGCATAATGCAGCGGCGCCGCTGTGTAGCAAAACTACCGGATTCGACAGAATTGCGAGTCGCGGCCGCCGCTGATATAGTAAAAGCCGTGTTGATTCGGGTCGTCGGCCCGACAGCCTTAGCCGATCGCCTTTTCACGCCTCGCAAATTCGCGCCGACCCGACCGTAGGGTTGCGTCTTGATGCAGCGGCCAACATCTTCGCGCGGGGCGCCCGTTTTAGAACTGGTTGGTGTTGGCCCTCGTTGGGGGACCCTTGGATTCGCCCCGCAAGCGGAAATCGGCCGGCGCATGGCGGCTCCCCTCGGACATTCGCACGTTAATCTTCGGACAGTTCTTCTCTTCGGACAGTTCTTCGGACCTCCATCGGACATCGCATGAAACAACCGCCCAAGCCTTTCGCCATCGAAATCAAGCGCTCGCGCCGCCCGCCCTCCGCCGGGCCGGCGGAGCTTTTCGGCAAGGAAAGCGCCGCGCTCAACGGGTCGGGCGCCGCGTTGTTTTCAAGGCGCGCCGATCTTATCCATCAAGGTCAGGCTCAAGCCGGCGCCGCCGAGCTCTCTGTCCCGGCGTTTCTGCAAACCGCGCCGCATCGCAGCGTCGAGCTGTCGCGCGAAGCCGCGCAGCTTTTCGCGCCGCGGCCGGCCGCGGCGTCAGAACCTGCGCCCGGCGCCGAAATCCGCCCGCAGCCGCGCATCCTGCCGAGTCTCGCGCCGCCTCAGGACGCCGCCTTCGAGGCGCAGGCCAAAGCGCCGCGCCGCCCAGGTCCGGACCCCGAGGTCAAGGCCGCGCGCCAGCCAAGGAGATCGGAGGCCGACCGCGCCGGGAAAGCCAAGGCTTCGGCCAAGCGCCGCGCGCACGACGCCGCACCCGCCGAGGCGACCGAGCCGCGTGCCGAACGCGGCCCCGCGGCGGCGCGCGGCCTCGCGCCGGAGAGCCCCCCGCCGGCGCAAAACCCGGCCGAGGCCAATGGCGCGCGCCCCAGCGCCGCCGCGCGCGGCGCCCGCAGCCGCGTCTTCAGCCGGCGCGGCCGCGAAGACGCCGCCGCGCTGCCGCCGGGCCAGCACTGGAAACGCCGGCTTACGCCGCGCGCCTGGTAGACGAAGCCAAAGAAAATACAAAGACGTAGTGCGTGACGGCGAAGCCGCGTCACGAAAGCGATATAAAGCTTCCCATTCTCCGCCGGCGCTGCTACACAACCGGCGCGGGGTGGAGCAGCCCGGTAGCTCGTCAGGCTCATAACCTGAAGGCCGCAGGTTCAAATCCTGCCCCCGCAACCACTTTTACCGAACGAACGAACTCTTCGTGAACAGCCGGCGGCGCCGGGGCTCCCCGCTGCCAGGTGGACCATGCTGGGAAGGTCGCCGACGAGTTCGACATCGAGGCGACCCTCTGCGGTCGGCCGCAAGACTATCTGAGCGATCAACGAGCGAATGACTTCCACGGCCTCGGTGCGCGTGGCCTCTTCCTGCAAGAGGGTCTGCAATGACGCGACCTTGCGCCGGTAGGCGTCGGCGAGATTGGGAGGGAGCCGCACCGGCTCGTCCACAAGTCCCGCCAAGTCTTCCGCGACCTGGCCTTTGCGTTCCTCGAAAGCCTCCAGCAGATCCCCGGACGCGACGGCGTCGAGGAGGCTATCGATCCGACGATCGAGATCCTTCTGTTCCCGCAAGAGCGCTTCGCGCCGGCGATCGCGATCGCGACGGCCTCGATTGATCTCCTCGTTGAAGGCTCGGACAAACTCCGCGACGAGATCTGGCGCCATTAGCTGGCGCTGCAGAGCGTCGATAATCCAGGTCTCGATTTCACTGCGACGCACGCTCGCGCGATTGACGCATGTTCCCTGCCTCCGGGCGGTTGAGCAGGCGATATAGTCCTTGCCGATCGGCGCAGCCGCCCCGCCGCAAACGCCGCAGAGCGCTTTTCCAGTTAGCTGATGGCGCGGACGACGGCGGGTCCAGAACTCGGTGGCGCGGGCCTTGGCGACCGGGCCGCTGGTCCTGATGGCGACGAGCCGCGTCCCGGTATTGCAGTTCGCGCATCCTGTTGCCGGTTGCCGGCATGGCGAGCGCCTCGTCCATCAGTTCGAGGCCGAAGTCGAGAGTTTGACAGGGCGGCGTCAGCCGATCAAAGCGGTCGGTTGGCCGGGCGCGGGCGAGGAGCCGGGCTTTGATCGCGGTTAGCCATCGCCAGTCGCGCTCACCGGCGATCAGGCGCGCCGCATAGCAAAGACTATGGATCGTCTCCCGAAACAATCTAGAATTTTTGCACCGTAAAGAACGGTTGGCGGCAGCCGGTCGATTCGAGGCAATTTCCATGGCGTCGATTTCCCAGATAACGGGCCGGCATTGTCATGGACGACGTGGCCTTAAAATCGGCTCACATTGAAGTCAGTGAAGCTTGGCTCTTTCGTTGGAGGGGATCATGCGGGCGACTCGCGTGCTGACTATTGCTATCGGGTTGACTTTGCCAGGAGCGGCCCTAGCCGCTGACCAGGTCAACGCCGCTTGTCATGTTCAGACCTTGTGTGTCGGTCTAGTGCCAGGCCCCGGCGCCGTCACGGAGTGCCTAAGAGCGCACAAAGCGGAGTTATCCCCGGATTGCAAGATTGCGTTAGCCGACCGGATGCTGAACGGGCATGGAAAAGCACCGCCCGGTGCGGCGCCTAGCCCTGGTACGCCGGCGCCGGGCTCCGGCCCGGCTGCGGCGCCGCCAGGTCATTAGTGCAGGTTAGATCCAGCGGTCCGCAGCGGTCAGAAATTGGGCCAGCAGGCGGCTACGTCAGCGGCTTTCGGCGCATGCCGCGTCAGCCTCGCCGCTTCCGACGGCCGATCAGCGATTCGGGGCCGGAAAGCCAATATCTGAAGGCCATGGCGCCCTTTCACAGCGCGAAAACTTAATGGAAACTTAAGCCGAGCTTAGGGGCGCGCACGGGGCGCTGGGATTATCCGCTACTCGTCAGCCGTGATCAGGGCGGCTGACGACTCCCAACGTGAAGGCCAGGCTCGGCGGGCGGGCCTGGCTTTTTTGTCCGCCAGGCCGTCTGTGCAAACAACACATTGCGACGGCTGAAGTTGCGCCAAGTTTAAATCTTCAGCGCGTACCATTTAGCTGAACTCGAAGGCCGGATCCTCCCTGGCTTCGAGATATTGTTAGAGTTGATTCGATCCTTAGACTTGAAGGCCACGCGGAATTGCGTGGCCTCGGCAGTGGTGCGATCGATCGTCGTTTCGAATTGACGGGGTGCATGAGGGCGCCGAGGATGCGAGGATCGGGAAGCGCCGAATTATCCGACCAACGCCGTCAGGTTGCGTCGCACTTTCTTTGCGGGCGCGCGGAGCGGGGTTTCATATCCTAGCTCGCGCGCGAGACCGTTCTCCGATCTTGCTCGCCGGCGCTCCCTTTCCTCGCTCGGCAAGGCGCTAAAATTAGGCTCGCTCATGAGCAAGAGCGCGCGGTTGAAGCTGAAGCTGTGTCGAACCATACCCTCCGAGCCATGCTCGGAACGGACGACCAGCTCGGCCAGCCCAATGGAGAGGCGCAACCACGCCTCTCGCACGCCGTAAAGAGAACTGCCGAAGAGGGTGCGAACAATTGCGGGGCTCGTTTCACATAGGTGTCGTTCGACAGTTCCATACTGCGGGTCAAGGCGCAGATCGAACCGCCAGGGTACAAAGCTCTGGCGGAGAACTTCGAAGCAGCAAAATGAAATTCTGCGCAAAGGGCCGTCAATTGAGCGGGTCCGCCGGATTTGATTTGCGGCCCGACAAACGGACCTGCTAGCACTCAGGACCTCCGCGCGAATTGAACCCGGAGGGCACGGGAGAGTCGAGCCTTATCATCGTAAAAGTCCCATCCAAAAGTCGCGCGCTTTCGCCCCCCTAGATCGTGGCGAATTAAGCAGGCGAGCGATCACTCCCGGCAGAACGTGTGCGGATTGATTTCCTCTCTTATCTTTTGGAGATAATAATGTCGTTTGGCGCACGCGAAAGCACAACGTCTCGATACACAGTGGTGGTTCTTGGGGGAGACGGCTTTTGTGGTTGGCCCACTTCACTTTATCTTTCGAGTTTGGGTTATGACGTAATCATTGTAGACAATTTATCGCGTCGAAAAATTGATATAGACTTGGGAACCAATTCTCTAACGCCGATTCGGCCTATCGAGAGTCGCCTCTCGACTTGGAAAATGTTAACCGGCAAGACGATCCCGTTTTTTCAAATCGATATCGGCGAACAATTTGCCGAGTTAGTGGCCCTATTCTCCAAATTTCGACCAACCGCGATTGTACACTTTGCAGAGCAGCGCGCCGCCCCTTATTCGATGAAGTCGGCGGACACAAAACGCTATACTGTAAAAAACAACATATGCGCGACCCACGACGTTCTATGCGCGATGGTGGAAACTGATTTAGACGCCCACCTCATCCATCTTGGCACAATGGGTGTTTACGGCTACGGAACCGCTGGCATCGCAATTCCGGAAGGTTACTTGTCCGTTAGCATCGCGCACGAGAGCCAAGGCAATCCCAACGTAATAGATATAATCTATCCGCCCAATCCGGGCAGCGTTTATCATATGACGAAGACACAGGACCAACTTTTATTCTTTTACTACAACAAGAACAATCATATTCGAATTACAGACTTACACCAAGGCATTGTCTGGGGCACACAGACGGATCAGACTAGTCTGGACGAGGCGCTGATCAACCGCTTTGATTACGACGGCGATTACGGCACGGTGCTAAATCGATTCCTAATGCAGGCGGCCATTGGTGTTCCTCTGACAGTTCATGGCACCGGCGGGCAAACGCGGGCGTTTATCCACATTAGCGATAGCGTGCGTTGTATCGAGATCGCCTTGCGAAATCCCCCGAAACAAGGCGAACGGGTCAAGATATTCAACCAGATGACAGAGACGCATCGACTCATAGACTTGGCGAGACGCATCTGCGAAATGTCTGGGGCGCAGCACCAATATCTCGCCAATCCGCGCAACGAGGCCGAAGAGAACGATCTCATCGTAAAAAATGAACAGCTTTTGGCGTTGGGATTGAACCCGACCTTGCTTGCCGACGGCCTTATGAAAGAGGTTGTCGATATCGCAAAAAAGTATGCGCATTTTTGCGACAAGTCCAAGATTCCATGTCTGTCAACTTGGGTTCAGAAGAAAAGCCTGGTCACCCCAATCTAAAGTTCGCCGCGTAAAGATGTCTGAACTTCAACAAGGGATCGGATATCAAAATAAAACTCGTTGCAAGCGCTCTCTCCTGTGGTATTTCCGCACTAACTTTCAGCGGAGATCCAGTTATAAAGTCGTGATCCTGTAAGCAAATCGTGGAAGGCTGCAGAGGCTTCTGGTTTTGCTAAAGCTGAGGCCGTGTTTTCAGACCGCCGTCATCCAGTTTCTAGAATAGATCGTTCCCCGCCCCGACCGCTAAAGTTGCTTGGTCTTGTTATTAAAGAGCAATTCGGAGATGCCATGCCATTCCCACTTCAACCGAAGCCTCTCCTTCTCAAATTGATGCTGGTCATCGTGTGCGGATTGATGGCTTCCTTATGCGCGGAAGGATTGCTAATGTCGGTGTCCACTTCTTCTGCGAGCGCCGCTTCAGACCGGCCGATCCGTTGGTTGTTTAGCCCCCCGGGAGTTAGCAGGCTTGCTGAAGATGCCGGGACGTCAAAGCTGCTCCTCGATGCGAAGCCCTTTGTTATCATCGGACGCGCTAGCGTTGCAAACGTTCCGCCGAGCTGGAACGCGATCCCCCTTGTCAGTTTCAAGAGCTTCGGCGACATCAAGATCGCGCTCGAACAGCAGACGCTGGAGCCGGGCGTGAAGGGCATCGTCTACGACAATGAGAAGTGGTCTTTTACGCCGGAAGAAGAGCAGCGAAATCCGGCCTACTATATTAAAATGACCGCCGATTTAGCGCACGCGCACGGCTTGCTCCTGCTGGCGTCGCCCGCGCTCGATCTCGTAGCGATCTTGGCGCCGGAGGACCACCAGCGGCGCTATGAGACCTATCTTCGCTTGGGGCTTGCCGCTGAGGCCGCGCAGTATGCCGACATAATCGACATACAGGCGCAAAGCACGGAGCTCGATACCGCAGTTTACACGAATTTCGTCCGCGAGGCCTCAGCGCAGGCGCGGCAGGCAAATCCGAAGATCGTGGTGCTCGCCGGCCTCAGCACCAATCCAAACGGCCAGCATGTGACCGCCGATGACGTTCTTCGCGCCATCGCTGGCACGCGCGCCATCGTCGATGGCTATTGGCTCAATATTCCGGAGCCGGGGGTCCATTGCCCGAACTGCAATGACTTCCGCCCAGACATCGCTATCGAGGTTTTGCGCCGTCTTGCAGGACCATAAAGACGTATCGGCTTGAGCGATCATGATTTCGACCTAAGGTCCGCGCCGCCATGCTACCGGTAGGCCCACGCACGTCGCCCCGGCGACTTTGGTCGCTTCGACCGCGCACGATGCTGTTCGCGATCGGCCTAGCGATCCTCGCAGCCTTCGCCGCCGACCGGACATGGACGCGAGGTAACGGCTTGGTCGCCGGGGAGCTTACTGCTGTCGCCCCGATCGTGCAGTCCCGCCTCAAGCAGCTGTTCGTCCGTTGCCTCGATCACGTCACTCGCGGCCAGCGTCTCGCCGAGTTTGAAAATGAGGCGACGGTCGAGTCGTCGGCGCAGCAGTTGCAGCAGCTTCAACTTCAGCTAACGGAGTCGCGCGCGGAGATCGATATCGCGCAAGGTCAAGCGGAGGCCGCGCGCAAGCTCATCGACGCGCAATCCTCGCTGCGCGACCAGCTGGTGACTGTGTTGAAAGCAATGGACCAATTGATGAAAAGCGGGTTTGTCGCGATACTCCAGCGGGAGCAGGTCAAGGCCAATCTTGCCCAAGCCGAAGCGGAGACCTCCGCAGCTGAATTTGTCTATCAGACCAAAATGTCGGATCGAAAAAAGGCCGAACTCATGGTCTCGGCCTTGCAGGATCAGATCTCAAGCTACAAGAACTCTCCCCAGCTCAACGGCCATTTCTACATGACGGCGCCGAAAGATGGCGTCATCACGGAATGCACCGCCCACAACGGCGAGGTGATCGCCGCGAGGGCGCCGATTTTCCAGCTGTTCAATCCCGACGACGTCTACGCTATCGTATTTTTTGATGCGGACGAAGTCCCCCGGCTGGCCATTGGGCAGTCGTTTTCGATTAAGATCGGCGGCGTCGCGGGAACCGCGACCGGCCGGATCACAGGTTTCTACCCCGAGCTGTCGGCGTTGCCCGCCTCGCTCACTCGTTTTTTCTGGCAACAGGAGACGTGGTCGCAATATGCCCCGGCGCGACTTGATTTCGATGAGCTGAGTCTGACTCAAAAAGGCCAGCTTTTCGCCTGGGCGCAGCTCTCCGCATCGCGCACTCAGGATAATGGGTTGCCGGCTGTAGCGGCGGAGCTCTGGCATTCGGCCCCGTTGCGATGGGTTCGGCAACTGGTCGCCTCCTTGCAGCGCAATGTCTTGTCCTTGAGCGCCAAGACTCAGGTGCTCAATTGAAAGCAATTTTGAGACACGGCGACAAGCCCGAAAACCCCGAGCGCGCCGGCGCTGAGGAGCAACGCGTTGACCTGCTGCGTCAAATCGCCAAGGCTGGAGGAACTATCGCGCCCGCAGCCAATCCGCTCGCTAGGCTCGGCTACGAATACCCGGCTCTGGACAACGACGTCGACCGGGATTTGCAGTTTCTCGCCGAGCGCAGTTATCTCGAAGCGCGCTTCTTTGATCGCGTGAGCCTCTGCCCCAAATGCAGGAGTCATCACCTCAACGTACGCGAGATCTGCCCAGGCTGCAGAAGCTCGCATCTAACGAGCGAAGGGCTCCTGCATCACTTTCGCTGCGGTTATGTTGGCCTACCATCGGAGTTTGCATCCCGTGAAGACGGAAGCTACGTTTGCCCGAAATGCAATCGCAGCATGTATCATCTCGGCACCGAATACGACCGGCTCGGCAAGGCGTTCGTCTGCCATGGGTGCGCCCGTATTTCCGACAATCCTCCGGTTGAGGCCGTCTGCCTCGCGTGCGGCCAGCGTACCCCGGCCGATGATCTGGTGAGCACAGAGGTCTTCAGATATGTGTTGACCTCGCGCGGCGCCGAGGCGATCCACTGCGGATCGTTGCGAAACGACGGCGACGACAAACCTGTCTCTCTCGCCGACGCCCCTGTCTATCGACGCGCGATCTTTCTCGAATTTCTCAATCACGAGGTGAAACGGCTCGAGCATTTCAAAAGCGGATTCTCGGTGCTTATGGTCGAGTGCGGCTCCGCAAAATTCGATCAGGGGAACGATAAACTGGCCTCTGAGTGGCTGAAAAGGCTCAGCGGATGTCTGCGCGAAATCGACCGGATCGGACAACTTGCCAATTCGTTCTACGTCGTCGTTCTGCCGCAGACCAAAAAAAATAAGGCGGAAGCCTTACGCAAAAGCATCGCAGCTCAGCTAGGCCCGCAGTCGCCGCTTGCGCTCACAGTTGTCGAGATTACGGAGCAGCGTCATGTGGCGGCGGTACTCGCCCGCAAAGATGCCCCGGGGAGGCAACAATGAACGGTTTTTTCCATTACTTCTTAAGCGTCATCAATCCGATGGAGAATTTCGGGTTCTCCCGGGCCCTGCCCGAGGTGTTGTCGACGTGGCGGATAATGCCCGTGCTTGTGTTTATAACCGCGATCTTTTTCCTCCCTTCTATCGCCGTCTGGCTGGTCTATGTAGTGAAGCCCGCGTGGATACGCCCCTCATTGCCCAAGCGGCCAGGACAAGCCGAGCCGCTCGTCTCGGTGGTGATCGCCGGCCGTAACAAATCGAACTCGATCGGCCAGTGTATCCGTTCAGCCCTGCAGTGCGGCTACCACAATCTCGAAGTCATTTTTGTCGATGACCACTCCGATGACTGCAGTGTTGCCGTTGCCCGGCGGGCCGGGCTCGGTCTCACCGGCGACCGTCGGGACGGTGAGCGGTTGCGGGTCTTCCCGTCGCCGCGCCGCAACGGAAAGGTGAGTTCGCTCAATATTGGAATCCGGATGGCGCGGGGCGAGTTCATCGCGATTCTCGATGCAGATTCGTCGATCGAATACGGGGCGATACAGCACTGGCTCCTGCCGTTCGCCAATCCTAGGGTCGGCGCCGTCTCAGCTAACATTCGGGTGCTGGGCAGCACGACAAATCTCCTCACGCGGCTGCAAGAAATCGAATACGCGCTGAAGTTCACGGTGAAACGAATGACCATGGCCCGCCTGAACATTTTGAACATCATACCAGGCATGGGCGGTATGTTCAGGGCTGAGATCGTTCATCGCCTCGGCGGCTATGACACCGGCCTTGGTGACGACACCGACTTGTCGATGAATCTGCTTAAGCAACGCTGGAAACTTGATTTTTCGCTCGACGCGGTCGTCTGGACGATTGTGCCACAGACACGAAAGCACCTCTGGAGCCAGCGAAAGCGTTGGACACGCAACATCATCAAAATCCGAATCAGCAAGCATCGCGACCAGTTTCTGCTGGGGCGCTACGGTTTCGCGAATGCGCTGATCGCGCTGAACACGTTGCTTGTTCTTCTAGTACCATGGGTATTCGTGATCGGGCTCCTCGTGGCCTTGTTCGACAAGGGCCCGCTAGGCGTGCCGATGCTCCTGGCCGCCACCTACTGGATATATCTAATGAATACTTTGATCAGAATGCTGATCGCCAGAGATTTGTCCAACACACCGCAGGTGGCGCATTTCTGGTTGTTGTTTCTGTTCCCCTTCTACAGCCTGTCGTTGCGGATTCCAAACATGTATGCCGAGGTTTGCGAATTTGTCCGCATCGGCGCAAAGCACCCGTATGTCCCAGACCATGTCTGGGAGAAGATCCCATGGTGGTGATGCCTGCCGTTACGATGTGGCGGAGCGCATGCCGGTCGGCGCCGAGGCTGAATTGCGTCGCGGGCGCGCTGGCTGCGATCGCAATGCCTGGAATCGCAGCTCAGCCGAACCAGTTCGACGGAGGTTCCCCGTGCTGGCTGCAGCCGAGCGGAATCGAAACATTGCTGCGGAACACGGAGCTGAGCGAGATCGGGCTGTTGCCGCAGCAACCCCAGCCAGGCGCGACAACCCTCAATAGCACCTTTACCCCCCCTCCCCCGTTTCCGAACGCCGTGGGACTTGGGCTCCCTGGGTCGAACGGCCCCAAACAGGTGGCGACCGAACTCGTTGATCCCGTGACCACCGAACTGGTTTATGGCGCAGTGCCGACCGAGACGGAGGACTTCAGTGTTGGCCAGGGCCCAGCGGCGAAAATCATCGGGGTGGCCCCCGTGAGCATTCCGGTGGTTTGCAGGAGTCAGCTTCCGCAGCAGCTGCAAGCTGGCGGAACGTTTTGGAATACCCAAGTTGTAAGCGCCGTGTCAGCGCAATTGCCGCAGGACGAGTTCACGGTAACTCCTCTTACGAACGTGGCTCCCCCGGGGGACCCCGCCCTGGCCCCCAATGACGTTCCGTCCGTTCTGTTTCCGATCGATCCATCCGGCGGCTGGTGCCGGCCCCCTCCGGTACTCTTCGCCGATAGCAGCCCTCTCGCAAGTCCCGTCTTCTGGATTCCAATCGAAATCGCTCTCGTGGCCGCAGTCGTGTTATGGTTGAGCCGCGGCGCGAGGATGCCTCGTTTATAATTAATATCATATATGTGAACGTGAACGAGATGTGGATGCGCCACCAACCAATTCGTAACTCGGTCAAATCGACCGATTGGAGTAGGATCCAGCCCGTCCGGGGCCGTATAGGGATCATTCCGCCCGCCAAAAGCGGCTATTGGACAGTACAGTGGCTTACGGGCGACTCGGCTTTGACGTGCTGCACGCAGGAGCGGCGACGGGCGGGGCTTAGAAGTTTCTCCGTGCGACCTACTTGAGGATCAGCTTGTCCAGGGTCAGATCCGACACCGCCCGCTGCAGCGGGCGTTCTCGACTTCCAGCGCCTTGAGCCGCTTGACCCGGCCGCTCTTCATCCCGCCGTACTCCGCGCGCCAGCGAAAATAATCGTCTCGGTCACCGCGATGGTCCTCACCGCCTCGGCGATCGACTTGCCCCGCGCCGTCAGGATGTCTCGTCCAGGTGAAGCTGCATGGCCTCCGTGTCGGCATAAGGCAGAGCCAGCGCCGCGCCTGTCCCTCGCGCAGGACAAACGGCGCCGAAGAGATAGGCGCCTTCGTAGCGCTGGTCGGCCGGCTGGCGAGGTCGCGATCCACGCCTCGCCCATTGCCGGACGCGGCCATTCTTGTGGCCGACGCGCGCTTCGTCCTGGAACCAGATTTCGACGGGAGCATCGGGCGGCAGATCGGCGAGATGGGCGCTCAACGTGCGTGAGAAGCTTTTTTTGAAAGCCTCGATCGTTTCGGCGTTCTGGCCAGGATGACGCGGGCGCGCGCTCATACGCGAAAAGCCGAGCTTCTTCAGCAGCGTTCCAACATAGCGTTCGTGATAATAGACGCCGAAACGCGCGGCTGTGACGCGCTTGAGATCGATGCGCCGCCATCGCACAACGCCGTCGACGCGCCGGTCGGGACCCGCTTCGACAATGCCGGCGAGCTGGGTTTTTTGGGCCGCCAGAGCCGCGGCGTCGGTCCGCTCGCCCAGGCGTCGCGCAGTCCATCAGGAACGGCCCCGTATGAACCGATGAACCCGGTCGCGCAGCGTCTGCCGATCCATGCCGCCGATCCGGGCCGCATCGGCGCGGTTCATTCCGTCCAGGACCGCCGCCAGTGACAATAGCCGGCGGCTCTGATTGGGCTCCTTCGAGCTCTTCGCAAGCCGCCGAAGCTCGTCGACCGAATAGTCCGTCCGCGGTTTCACCGCTGCTGGCATGGCGCGAATCCTTCCCGCGCCAATGAATTAAAATCCGGCCAATCGCGGAATCCCATATAAGTCAGAATTTGGAGCCGCTGGTATGAGAGCCGTGAAAGTTCGCTAAAGGGCGCTCCCTACGGCGCTGAGGTTATCGGCATCCGAGCGCCACGCTTATGTGAGACGGCTGTGTGAGATCAAGAGCCGATGTAGACTAAGCTATTGATTCTACAGGCGTTACACCTAGTGGAATCGAACCCCCGTTTTCGCCGTGGAGAGGGCAGAGAATCCAGTTCGGTATAGGTGGCTTCGCGCCCCCGCAACCATCCCAGAGGCGCCGATGGCGCCCAGAGAAGCGCTAGCGCTAACGACGGCGATCGTTCGCCGGCGGCGGCTTTGGTTGACAGCGCCGCATCACCCGGCCTCGGCAGGCTGCCAGCCCACGATAGCCTTGGTTTCCAGGAACTCGCTAAAGGCGTAGGCGCCCCATTCGCGCCCATTGCCTGACCGCTTGTAGCCGCCGAAAGGCGCCGCGAAATCGAAAGCCGCGCCGTTCAGGAGAACCTGGCCGGCCCGCAGTTCCGCGGCCACGGCGCGCGCATGGCCTATCTCGCCGTGTACGAAGGCGCACAATCCATAGTCGGTGTCGTTAGCGATCTCGACCGCGCCGGCTTCGGTCTCGTAGCCGAGGATCGCCAGCACGGGTCCGAAGATTTCCTCCCGCGCGATGGTCATGTCGTTGGTGACATTCGCAAAGATCGTCGGCCTCACATAATAGCCGCGGTCCAGCCCCTCGGGCTTGCCCAAGCCGCCAAGCACCAGCTCGGCGCCTTCTTCGACGCCGCTGCGGATCAGCGCCTGCACCCTATTCCACTGTCGATCAGAGACGACAGGGCCGACATTCGCGCCGCCGCGCGGATCTCCAGGGATCTGGGTTGCGCCCGCCGCCTGGGCCAATCGCATAACCTCCGCCATGCGGCGCGCCGGGACTAGCAAACGCGTCGGCGCGTTACACGACTGGCCAGAATTGCGCATCGCGGCTCTGATGGTCCAGCCTACCGCGCTGACGAAATCGGCGTCATCGAGCACAATCACAGGGCATTTGCCGCCGAGTTCCTGGGCGACGCGCTTGACCGTCGGCGCGGCGCCGCGCGCGACTTCGACTCCCGCGCGCGTCGAGCCCGTGAACGAGACCATGTCGACGAGCGGATGCGACCCGAGAGCCGCGCCGGCGACGAAGCCGACGCCGTTCACCAAATTGAATACGCCCGCGGGCGCCCCTGCAGCCTCAATGACCTCGGCGAGAATATAGGCGGAGAAAGGGGCGACCTCCGATGGTTTCAGCACCACCGCGCAACCCGTCGCGAGAGCGGGCGCGAGTTTGCACGCGATCTGATTCAGTGGCCAATTCCAAGGCGTTATGAGGCCGCAGACGCCGATCGCTTCCTTGATCACGCGGGTCGCGCCAAGCGGCTCTTCGAAACTGTAGTTTTTCAGCGCCTCACGAGCGATTTTCAGATGGGCGAGGCCGGCCGGCGCCTGCGCCTGCCTTGCGAGCAGGACCGGTGCGCCCATTTCCTCCGTTACGGCGTCAGCGAGATCGTCGATGCGACGCTCGTATTCCGCGATCACTCGGTCGAGCAGGGAGAGGCGGTCTTGCCGACTCGTGCGGGAAAACGTTGGGAAGGCGCGACGCGCCGCCCGCACCGCGCGATCGACGTCGGCGGCGGAAGCGAGGCTGATGCGCCCGACCGTCGCCTCGGTCGCCGGATTGACGACGTCCATCAGCTTCAACTCGATCGGATCGACCCAGGCGCCATCGATGAAGAATTTTACGTAGTCGCGCATTCAAAGCTCCCGGATGGCGGCCGAAGTTCCTCGCGCGAGGCTCCGAGCACTTATTTGTCTGCATTTTCGCGACGCGAACATCCGCATCGGGGCGACCGGACGGCGCGGGCGGCCTTTTTAATCTTCTTTTCAATATAGGATCCCGAATGCCGAAAATCGACCCAGCAACCTTGTCGGAACACGGCGGTTCGTGTATCAATTCGTGCGTTGTAGATTGATATATGCGCGCCCATCGTCTCGTGTTGAAGATTTATACCAATCATCAAGTATTATACCGGCCAGGAACGCACCGAAATTGCCATTGAGAAAGTCATTTGGATGACCCATTTCGGATCTGTAGTCGTGCCTTGCTACAATGCCGCCGGGACGATCGGCGAGTGCCTCGCCTCTCTGCAGGATCAAACATATCCGGCCGACCAATATGAGGTGATCGTCGCCGACAACGGATCGACGGATGGCGGACCTGACCTCATTCGCCGCAACTTTCCCAAAGTTCATGTTGTTCAAGCGTCGCGCAAGGGGTCAGGCTACGCGCGCAACGCAGGAATTGAGGCGGCGCGCGGCGACATCGTGCTCAGCATCGACGCGGACTGCGTGGCCGACCGCAAATGGATCGCGAGTTTGATCGCCGCGTTCGAGAGCGCGCGCGACGACGTAGCGGCGATTGGCGGGATGATAGAGCCATACTCGCGATCAAGGCCAATCGAGCAATGCGAGGCTTTCTGGATCGCTCAGGCTAATCTTCGCAAAGGCGAAGGCCCGATCCGTTACGCCGAAACGCCTAACGCGGCCTTTCGCGCCGCCGCCCTGCGGTCCGTTGGCGGGTTCGACGGCGCGCTCGGATTCGATGACGCCGATCTTGGCATCAGGCTCGAGCGGGCGGGCTTTCGCATAGAATTTGCGCCGGACGCGATCGTGAAGCACCGTAACCCGGCGACCTGGCGGGAAATCTTCCGGCACCGGTGGAAATACGGGATTTTCAATTTCACGCTCGCGCAAAAATATCCCGACCTATTTGGGGACGTAACCGGAAACTACGCCACATGGCGCGTTCTGTTCATCACCATGCGGCGCGTCGCCGGTTCCCTGTTGTTTAAGCTGCCTCTGGCTCTGCTCACCGGGCGAGGCGGTCCGCCCCGGGTGTGGCCCGCGATCGACGCGGTCGTGGCCGCCGCCAACTATCTCGGCTTCCGCGAGGCTCACGCCACATTCCGCTGCTCCTCCCGCCCCCGGTAAGACCCGAGACCATCGGCGCCGCTCGACTGCTATAGCTTCTCGCCCAATGAAGTCTGGCGGCGCATAGCCGATAGGTTCCGCGCTTATGTTGCGCCAACACGGCGAATGCGGCCGGACCGCCGCGCCATTGCGACGAACTGTTGATTAAAGAAAGCCATATGATGGACAAAGCGCACTGGGGTCGCGCTAACTCGGAGCGCCCAAGGCAGCTGATCGTTTTGTGTCACGGCATAGCGGCGGATGGAAACCAAATGTTCCAGCTTGCCCACGCCTGGGCCGATGTCGCGCCAGACGCCGCCTTTGTGGCCCCTCATGCACCGCACCGGCATACCAGGCGCCTGGCGCGTTGGGCGCCGTTGAGAATAAGGGCCGATGGCCGGCAATGGTACGCGCTGGGGGCCTCCTCACTGGCGGTGCAGGAATCGGGCGTTCGCGCCGCAGCGGGCGTTCTCGACCGCTTCATCGACGCCGAGTTGCATGACGCGGCGTTGCCGCCGAACGCTTACGCGCTTGTCGGTTTCAGCCAGGGCGCCATGATGGCGCTCTTTGCCGGATTACGCCGGCCGGTCGCGCCGCGCGCGATCATCGCTTTTTCAGGCAGCCTCATCTATCCCGCCGCGCTTAAAGGCGAAATTCGAAATTATGCGCCGGTATTGCTGATCCATGGCGAGACCGATCACGTCGTGCCCGCCTCAAAATCCCGTGAAGCAGAACGATCGCTGCGGGACATTGGCGTCCCGGTGGAAGCTCTGTTCAGACCGGCGCTGGGCCACGCCGTGGATCCGGCTGGCATGGCCGCCGGCGCAAGCTTTCTGCGCCGCGCATTCGCGCAATGACCTCGCGAAGCTTCAGCGAGCATTGCCTGATGATTGAAGATTTTCGCAACATGAGGGCCCCGGCGTCGTAGTCTAACAAGGCGCTACGCTTGATTGTGTTTTTCATTACTTGAGATCGATTAGAGCGCGTGCTAGTTTGGCGGCGTTCTGTCGGTATTTTTGAGGCGGTTCGCGGTGCACCGACGGGCCTGGTTCTTGTTTGCCCATATTTTGTCGAATGAATTTCGTCGAACGCGAGGCATTCTGTTGCCGGACCCTAGAGCGTGGTTTTTACGGCCTCCGGCGCGCGCAGCGCGGGGTGGGCCGTGTTGAAAATGCCGCGTTGGGCGCCATCCCGCCAGGGCAAGCTCGGCTCGGTCGCGATGGTGATGACCGCGCGGGCGCTCGTGCTCGCGGCCAACATGGCGACCGGCTTGATTTTGGCTGCGATGCTAGGCCCGCAGGGGCGCGGCGTCCAATCCGCTATGGGGATTGGCGCGGTGTTTACGTCTGGCGTGTCGGAATTCGGGCTGCACGCTTCGATGATCTACAACGTCAAGGCGGATCCGCCCGACGAGGACCGGTATGTCGGCTGCGCACTGCTGCTCGGCTTGCTGACCGGACTGACCGGCGCGGCCATCGCCTGGCTGCTGATCCCGCTTTGGCTGCACGACTACCCCGCAGCGACCATCTTGACTTCGCGACTGCTGCTTGTCGTGGTGCCAATCGGCGTGATCTTCCACCTGTTCATCGGGACGCTGGAGACGCACGGCAAGTTTTCGTTGGTCAGCGTGCTTGGCATCCTCTTCACGCTGATGACGCTGGTCAGCGTCGGCGTCCTTTGGGCGCTGGGACGGCTCACACCAACCACCGCGGCGATGGCGAGCCTTTTGCCCACTCTGCCGATCTGCTTAATTGCCTGGCTCTGCTCGCGGCGCGTGGTGACGCCGCGCCCGACCCTCTCCGCGCCGTTCGTGCGCCGGCTGCTGCGCTATGGGTTGCGCTTCTATGGCATCGACCTTTTGGCGTCGGTCGGGACCTATCTCGATCAGCTTCTACTCGTGCTGTTTCTGGCTCCATACTACGTTGGAATCTACGCGGTTGCGCTCAGCGCCGCGCGCATCATCAATATGATCCCGATGTCGGTTCTAGCGGTGCTTTTCCCCACCATCGCCGCCCGCTCGGCGTCGAACGCCGTCGAGATCGTTGGCCTCGCAGCCCGGGTAACCGGCATTATCGCCGCGCTGGCGGCGGCCGCGTTCAGCCTGGTCGGCCCTTATCTGATACACCTGCTTTACGGACCGCGGTTCGCGGAAGCGATCGACCCGTTCCGGGTGCTGCTGGCGCAGGCCGTCGTGGATAACCTTGCGCGGATTCTCTACCAAGCGTTCAGCGCGGTCGGACGGCCGGAGATCATCACCGCGTTCGAGTTGATCGGCGTTGTCGCCGCCGGCGTGTGCATGCTGGTGTTGGTGCCACACTTCGGCATGATGGGGGCGGCCTGGTCGCTGCTCCTGATGTCGACTGTTCGGCTCGGCTGCGTGCTGGTCGGGATTCCGCTGATTCTGCACGTCAATGTGCCGCGGCTGATGCTGAACCGGGCGGATATCCTGCGCGTGCTGAGAAGTTAGGCGCGCGGTTATCGCTGCTCTATCATTCCAGCGACAGGGCGCGACCGCTCCGCCCGACTTTGACGGCCCATTCGAGGGGAGACTGAAGGACAATGGATATCACGATGACAACCCTGCAAGGCGGCGCTGTCCCCCCGCGTGACCGGCGCCTTGAAGACTGGATCGCCGCCTATCGCAACGAGCGCGCCGCAAATACCGGGATCTACTGGCAGTTTGACGACCTCGCGCGCCAGCCGGACTGGCTGGCGGCGCATCGCGATTGGGTCGAGGCGAACAAGTGGGGATTCGGCGACCGCGCCCTGCACCATATGTGGCATCTCGTGCTGGAGGACCTCGCTGCGCGCAAGCGCTGCGTCGCCTGTCTCGAAATCGGCGTGTTCAGAGGGCAGATTATTAGCCTGTGGGCGTTGATCGCGGCGCAGCGACGGTTTTCGGTCAGCATCGCCGCGCTCAGTCCGTTCTCGGGCAGCGGGCTCCCTGTGATCCAGAATCGGCTGGCCAATAAGCTGCTCAAGATCGTGAGTCGCCGGTTCCGCAACGAGGCGATCGCCGGCAACATCTACCCGGACCGGGACTATCTGGCGGACTGCAAGCGCGTCTTCTCTCAGTTCGGCCTGGATTTCGGCCAAGTCGAGGTGACCCGCGGCCTTTCGACTGACGCCGCCATGCTAGCCTCACTGGAGGGGCGCGTCTTTGACCTGATCTACATCGACGGCGACCATACCGAGGAAGTGGCCGCGCAAGACGTGCAAAACTTCGCTCCTAAGGTGGCGCCCGGCGGCATCCTGGTGATGGACGACGCCGCGCTCTCGCTTGAGAGCGACCTGCCCTATCGCGGCCTTCCTGGTCCAAGCAAGGCTGGCGACCTGCTGCCTTCGCTTGGCTTCACCAACATCCTCAACATTGGGCACAACCGGGTTTTCCGGAAGCTCTAACTTCCTATTTCGCGCTATTTTCCCAGCGCAGACGGCGAACGAAATTCCGCCGGACGCTCTTCGCCAAAAGCGCATTAAGAAGAGCGACGGACAGGAAGAGGCATCAGCTTCGGCGCGAAAACGCGCTGGCTCTCGCCTACTCAAAGATTGCTCGGTGCTTGCCGGGGTTGGCTTATGGCTGAATGGAATCGCTCTGTGTTGTAACCAATGGTCGTGGGATCACCAAGATTAGTATGGTTTTGCGCAAACCATCGGCCTTCTTTGGCAACAAGAGGCCGGGTCGCGATTGCGCAACGAAAATCTTGAGTCACGCTGCAGGCGAATTTGTTGAAATTCAAGGGAGCAAATGATAGTTCGGATTACACTTCATTGAGGATTTCGCCACGATGTCAAAATTAAACCTCGGCGGACAACAGTGAGCAGCCCGATTATAGTTCTTTTGCTGTTGCGGAGAGTGGACTGCAATGACGGGGTCGCTTCATATTGCGAGACGCTGATTAAAGGGCTGAACGCGCGGGGCGACCGCGTTGTCCTTGTGTCTGGTCCGGTCACCGAGCTTTATGGGTCTTCGACGCGGCGAGAAGCCATCTCCAAGGGCGTGCTCAATTGGGTGGTTATTGACGACCTCGAGGCAAACTGGTCCAAGCTCGCTGTCATCCGGCAGCTTCTGGCTATAATGCGGGCTTATTCGGTCGGGGTCATAAGCCCACAAGGGCTTTCTCTGCTGCCCCTTTCGTTCCTGCTATCGAAGCTGGGCGACCGACCGGTCGTCGCCAATTATCATCCTTCAATGGGCGGCGTTGCCGCGACCAGCGTGGCGACGAAACGCTCGTTCACGACAAGACTAAGCTACAGGGTGCTCACAACTCTGTTCGCTCCTGAACGCATAATTGCAATATCCAAAGATATCGTCGAGTTTTACCGTCGGGACTGCGGCGTCAGCGAGAGTCGCATCGCCTATATCGTCAATGGCGTGGATACCTCATTTTACCGACCGCCAACGCAGAGCGAACGGAAAGACGCGCGGTCTGCGCTTGGCATTCCGGAAGACATGATCGCCTGCGTGCTTTCCGGTCGGCTGAATTTCGTCAAGGGACACGACGTGATCATCGACGCGATGAGAATCGTGCGAAAAAAAAGAGCCGAATTGCGCTTCGCCTGTCTATTTCCCGGCGCCGGCGATCAAGCCGGCGAGATCAAGGCTTACGCGTTCAAAGACGACGAGGACGCGGCGACATTTCGATTTCTTGGTTTTATCAACGACGCTACAGCCTTGAGAACGATCTACTGGGGGTCTGATATTGCGGTGTTGCCCAGCCGCTTTGAAGGCTCGCCAATTTTCATCGCTGAAGCGATGAATTGCGGCTGCGTTCCCATTCGCACGCCGAGCGGCGGCTGGCAGGATCAGATTGTCGACGGAACAACCGGCTTCATCATTCCCTTCAACGACCCGCAGGCGCTGGCCGATCGCATCTTGGAGCTGTCCGATCAAGCGCGGCGCGCGACGATGGGCGAAAACGCGGCCAGGCACGCGATGAAGCATTTGAGTCAGGCGACGATGATTGCGGCGACCTCCGATCTTTATCGAAGCTCGGCGAAAAAGATCCAGCCAAACTGAGCGCGGCCACGCGGATCAGCGGTCGCGACCGAATATCAGCGCCATTGTCGAACGAAGAGCGCGTGCTCCGGCCGCCGGTCCTTTTAACGGCGCATCGGGCGAAGCGCGCCGGCGACCAGCGGCGAAAATACGCCGGCATTTAGACCCTTTGTCGTAACGCCAAGCCGCGACATCTTTTCGGGCGACCTCTCGCTATGAGAGCGCCGGATTTGCCGGCGGCCGCGCGCCTGCGCGCGCGACTTCGGCGCCTCGCGGCCGTCGGCGAGCGTCATCGGTCTTCATCCGGACGGACTTAAGCTTCGCCGAGCCGGCGCCTTACCGGCCAGAGCGGCATGACCAAATGGGATTGATTTTATACAACTTTACCGCTTCATCGCAGAAATAACCTTTTCGACGGTTCGAAAAAAGCGCGAAACAGCTGATTTTAACGAGTGGGATAAACGACTGTAAATAGCTGATAACGCAATATGTTTATCACACCAGTGAACAATTCTTATGCAGCCAAAGCTGGAGCAAAGGCTAAAACATAACTGTGACGCATGATGGGCCGCAATAATTACAACATATTGACATAATCACCAGTTACCGATCTGGCCGCTTTGTTTGGATCTGCAATTCGGGACGAAATCCGGAAAATGGAGATAATCCATGATTAGATATTTGGTGGCCTTGACGCTGACAGGCCTTTCGGTCGCTCCCGCGAGATTGGCTGCGGCGGAGGCATTCGATGCGGAGGGAAATCCCGGCGCGACGAGTTATGTTACGCTGCCGTTCCAGAGTAAGATTTATCAACAAAGCTTTAGCAGCACGGCGGGTTTGACGCCGATGCAGTTGTTTTTTTCCTCGAATTATCCAAATTCCATATATTACAATGCGACGGACATGAAGAGCGCAAAAGGGAGTGCGGCCTCGCTCGAGGCGTCTGGCCTTATTCCTGCGGTCGGCGCACAACGCTGGGAGGATACTTACGAAGCGTCTTTTCCAGCTGGAACATTCCCAAGCGAGCCGTCCTGGATCCAGGGAGATCGCGCCAGCGGCGGCTTTCCCAACCGGCCCGAGTTCGTGGCGTGGCGCAATTACATAACTACCCATCCCAAATACTGGGACGTCGCCTATGACGGCGGCACAATGCCGGCCGATCCCAATTACTTCCGCTCCTGGGGCGGCCAATACGGACACATCGACCCAGGCATGCCGCTTGACGCCGCTGACTGCCCGTCGGGAATGTCGGCCTGCACATGGGGCGATTGGCTCGCTTATCGCTACGGTCAGACCGCTGCGCTGTCCGGGGCTTATGGCGTCATGCTGTCGGACTTTACCGACAGCGAGCCAAGGAGCATGCTGAACACGCACGATTTCAATCCGCGCATTCTCGCGGCTTACGCGGCGTCGCCGAACAGCGCCGGGCAGCCGATCTATCCCAATGGCGTACCGGGCGCGACGACGCAGGCGAAGGCCAGCTACCTGGTCACAAACGATTTCAATCGCTGGGTCGATTTCGTCGGCGGAACCTACGCCAAGTACTACGGCGCGCTGGCCTCACGCCTCGGCGCAGCCGCGGGCAGAACCGGCCTCACCATCGATCAGTGCGGCGGCCCCGCCGGAAATCGGCGCCTGTTTGGAACCGACGCGCGAATTATCGCGTCGTCAATTCCCGCCGGACAGTACATCTGCGAATTTGACGATCAGACCATCCAGGTGGGGCGCGGCGGGCCTTTGCAGCAGCCTCCTGCCCAGGAACTCGCCGGCGCTGTCGTGGCCGCCGCCCGCGAGCCGTTAATTCGCAATGGCGCCAATCTGGAAGCCGATGATTCCAACTATTGGTCCGCCATCGCCTCATTCTATCCCACGTTGTCGGCGGCGGACCGGACGGAGGTCGGCTATAAGCTGCTCAAGCGAATATGGACCTGGCAAGCGTGGGCGCATATCGCCGATCGCTCGGGCGACGTCCGCCGTGCGCTCGCCTTTGTCAGCCGAGATTATTGGGACGCGGGAACGCTGACCAACGTCGCTCTGGGTCAGCTCCAAAGTTCGATCCAATCCGTTGTCCCCGCCAAGCCATTTGGCCCGGCGATTTACTATTCCGTCGCCATTGAACGCGCCACCCAGCAAACCGCGGCGGCGTCGGCCGGCGCGCAACTCTATGGGCCATATCTTACTTACATGCAGCCGCCCACGCTTCAGGCGTTTCTCGATAGCGGCTCCGCGGCGGGCTATTATGTTTCCGACGCGGCGCTCGCCAAGATCAGCAAGGGATCCGCCAATGCGCCATCCGCCTGGGTCGTCCTTGAACCAGGCGCCCTGCTGCCGGCCTCGGAAAACGCTTCGCTCTCGGCCATCGCACCTGTCGTCACCTCCGCCGCCGCGCTGGCCGCGCTCCCCAACCAGCCTCTCACCTTCGCCAAAGGGATGACCGGCTTTGGCTTCTTCGACCAGACGAACCGGCTGATCGTCGTCGCCAGCAATCCTTCGACCGCGCCGGGGGCGTCGAGCAGCACCGGAGCGATCGGAATGTCGGGGACAGGATTTTCAAACGGGTGGCATAAGTGGGTGAACCTGCTCACGGGCGCAACCGGCTCCGTCCTGTTCACCAATGGCGCCGCCTCAATGACGCAAACGTTAAGCCGCTGGGATACCCAAGTTTACGCTTTCGCTCCCTGATCGATTTTTTCAACACTGATCTATTCAGATCGACTGATTCTCGCGTCGATTCCGGATGTCCGCGACATTCGGGATCGATCGCCTTGTTGTTGACATTCTTTCTATGGTGAGGAAGATAGGATAGCGTGGCTCGCTATTCGGGTCTGACAAATATTGTTTGTTATATTATATAATAAAACGCTTCTGGAGCTAAGTGATGACTTTCGAAGACGTCGCGATCATTGGCGCGGGTCCCTACGGACTCTCACTCGCGGCCCATCTGAAATCCCATAATGTCGAGCATCGCATTTTCGGCGCCCCGATGCGCACCTGGCGGACTCAAATGCCGATTGGCATGCATCTGAAGTCGGAAGGCTTCGCATCGAGCCTTTCCGATCCCGACGGCGCATTCACCCTCGCCCATTACTGCACCGCGAACGGAATTGGCTACGCCGACGTCGGTCTGCCGGTAAGGCTTGAGACCTTTTGGCGCTATGGCGTCGAATTTCAGCAGCGCTTCGTTCCCGATCTAGATCAGCGCGACGTTGCGCGGCTCGATCGTTTGCCCGATGGGTTCCAGCTTACGCTCGAAACCGGCGACGTGGTCTTCGCGCGCCGCGTCATTGTCGCGACCGGCATCTCCCATTACGCCTATCTGCCGGATGAGCTTGTGTCGGCCGGGACGTCGTTTGTCTCCCACGCTGCGCAGGAGAACGATCCGAGCCGCTTCAAGGGTCAGGACGTCATCGTCGTCGGCGCCGGCGCATCTGCGCTCGACATGACGGCGCTCCTGCTGGCGGCGGGGGCGTCCGTCCAGCTGGTGGCTCGCGATAACGAGCTCAAATTCCAGGCGCCGCCATCCGGGCAGCCGCGGGCGTTGCTTGATCGCATCCGCGCCCCGATGTCGGGGCTCGGTCCAGGTTGGCGCTCGCGCCTTTGCACCGACGCGCCGCTCTTGTTCCATGTCATGCCGGAGCGTTTCCGCCTCTATGTGGTCAGCCGCCATCTGGGGCCGGCGCCGACTTGGTGGACAAAGGATCAAGTGGTTGGCAAAGCGCAGTTTCGCCTTGGCGCGCAGATCCGCGGCGCGGCGCGTCGGGACAATCGCGTCGAGCTTGATCTGGAGAATGAAGGCGGCGGCCGTACTGTGGCGTCAGGCGATCATGTCATCGCGGCGACCGGATACAAGGTTGATCTGGCCCGGCTGCCTTTTCTGGATCATGAGCTGCGTAAGCAAATCAGCGACGCCGAAGGCAGCCCGAGGCTGTCCGCGAGATTTGAGTCCTCCGTCCCGGGCCTCTATTTTGTCGGGGTCTCGTCGGCGGCGAGCTTTGGGCCGATGATGCGGTTCGCCTTCGGCGCGAGCTATACGGCGCGCCGGTTGGCGCGCCATCTGGCGCGGACGCGCCGGACGAAAAACGTCCTGACAGCCGGTTCGGACCTGCAATCGGGCCGGGTGACGGTCGAAGCATGAAAGCGGAGACGATCTCGATCCATGCTGGCTATGACGGCGACGCGGTGACCCATGCTTGCGCTGTGCCGATCTACCAGACCGTAGCCTACGAGTTCGACAGCGCCGATCACGGCGCGGCGCTTTTCAACCTTGAAGTTCCCGGCAACATTTATACGCGGATCGGCAATCCCACCAATGCCGTGCTTGAACGGCGAATCGCGGCGCTTGAGGGCGGCGTAGAGGCGCTCAGCGTCAGCGCAGGGTCGGCGGCGATCCACTACGCGCTCGCAAACCTCGTGCAATGCGGCGACAACATCGTCTCGATGCATCAGCTCTATGGCGCGACATATACCCTTCTCGCGCATATTTTCCGCAACCAGGGCGTCGCCGTCCGGTTCGCCGAGAGCGATCGCGCGAAGGACGTCGAGCCGCTGATCGACGAGCGCACCCGCGCGGTCTATTGCGAAAGCGTCGGCAACCCAGCCGGCAACGTCGCCGATCTCGAAGCTCTGGCCAAAGTCGCCCATCGCCACGGCGTGCCCCTGATCGTCGACAACACAGTGGCGACGCCGATTCTGTTGCGACCGATCGACTTCGGCGCCGACGTCGTCGTGCATTCAATGACGAAGTTCATGGGCGGCCATGGCACTAGCCTGGGCGGCGTCATCGTCGACGCCGGCAACTTTCCGTGGCTGGACTACGCCGACAAATTTCCGATGTTCACAAAGCCGGAGCCCTCGTATCATGACGTGGTCTACACCGAGCAATATGGCCGGGCGGCCTATGTGGCGCGTTGCCGGACAGTCCATCAGCGGAACACCGGCGCCACACTTTCGCCGCTGAATGCGTTTTTGATTCTGCAGGGCGTTGAGACGTTGGCGCTGAGAGTCGAGCGGCATGTCGAGAACGCAAGGCGCGTGGCGAATTTTTTGCGCGACGACGATCGCGTCGCCTGGATCAATTACATCGGGTTCCCGGACAATCCCTACCATCTCGCCGCGCAGAAATACCTCAAGGGGAAATGTCCCTCGCTGTTGACCTTCGGCGTCAAGGGAGGTTTTGAGGCCGGCAAGAATTTTCTGGACGCGCTCAAGATGTTCAAGCGTCTTGTCAACATGGGCGATGCGAAATCGCTGGCGACCCACCCCGCATCGACAACGCATCGGCAACTGACGCCGGAACAGCTGCGCAACGCCGGCGTCACGCCGGAAACCATTCGACTTAGCATCGGAATTGAGCATATTGACGATATAATTGGGGACTTGGATGGCGCGCTGGCAGCGACGGTTATGGCCGGCGCGGCATGATGGAGCGACGCAATTGATTCTGTTCCCGCCTGCCCGTATGTATCCGTTGGGCCGTTCGATCCGCATCAGTGAGTTTCTGTTGAAGTAATTGGATGGTGGAAATTTCAGAAGACCGGCCCTTCGGCAAGGCGCAGCGCAACAAAGTGCTGATCGCGAGCTCGGCTTGGTGGGCTTTTCCGGCCCGTCTCGCGATGGCGTTTTCCGCGGCCGGATGCCCGGTCGAGGCGGTGTGCCCTGATCATCACCCGCTTCTGAAGGTCAGCTCGATTGCCCGCTGGCATAAGTATCAGCCGCTGAGACCGCTTTCCGCGCTCGCGGCTGCGCTGTCGCATTCCGACGCGGCTCTTGTCGTTCCATGCGATGACCGCGTGGTTGCGCATCTACATGCGCTTTACGCGTCGCTCCCGGCCGCTTCGCCCGCCGCCGAGACGATCAGGCGGTCGCTCGGAAGCCCGGAAGAGTTCGCCGTATCGGAACGGCGCAGTGAGTTCATCAGGATCGCCCGCGACGAGGGCGTGCTGGCTCCGGAGATGGTGCAGGTCGCTACGGCGGCGGAGTTGCGCGACGCGTTGAAGCGGGTTGGCCTGCCGGCTGTGTTGAAGGCCGACGGCACCTGGGGCGGCCTTGGCGTCATCATTGCCCAGACGCCGGAGCAGGCGGAATGGGCCTTGCGAAGGCTTTCGCGTCCGATGGACACGACAAGGGTGCTCAAGCGATTGATCATCGACCGTGATCCGTTTCAGCTTTCACCTTGGCTGAGCGGCCGCAAGCCAACAGTTAACGTGCAGCGTTTCGTCCACGGGCGGCCCGCGAATTCCGCTGTAGCCTGCTGGAACGGCAAGGTCGAGGCGAGCATCCAGGTCGAGGTGCTGAAGGCTCGCGCCCAAATCGGCAATTCGACGATCGTGCGCCTCATCGACAACCCGCAAATGTCGATTGCAGCCGAGAGAATCGCCAGCCGATTAGGTCTGTCCGGCTTCCAAGGTTTCGATTTTCTGATCGAAAGCGGGACCGGCCTCGCGCATCTCATCGAAATGAACCCGAGAACCACGCCGCTTTCCCACCTCGCGTTGGGGCAAGGCCGCGATCTGGTCGCAGCGCTGTCGGCCCGGCTGTCCGGCGTTCCGGCGACGGCGACGCCTGCGGCGACCACCAATGATGTGATAGCTTTTTTCCCGCAAGCCTGGATGTTGGAGCCTGGCGGCGATTTGCTGCACAATGCCTATCACGACGTCCCGTGGTCGGAGCCCGAGCTGGTTCGCGAACTGGTCAAGCAGCCATGGCCCGATCGCGGTCTGCTCGCCCGGCTGGTGGCGAGATTCAGGGCCGACGCCGAATCACCCCGGCAGTTTCCCAACGCGTTACGCGGCGCAAGCGAGATCTCTTCTGCATGCGGGCGGCCGCCGTCATCCGACCAGAAAAACCTGCCCTTGGTCTAATCGGCTTTCGGTCGCCTTCTCGCGCTCGCAGAAATCGTCCGGCTCGCCAGGGTCCTTGCAGCGCCCGTCTACAGCATCACTTCGATGAGGGACGGTCCTTCGGTCCGCAACCCGGCCTCAAGCGCGCTGGAGAAGGCGTCGAGCGTCGTTACGCGAACGCCTGGCACGCCCATCCCTTTCGCCATCGCCGCCCAATCAAGGTCGGGGCGGCCGATCTCGAGCATCTCCCTGGCCGAGGGTCCGGCGGCGCCGCCGCCCAGGTTCGCAAACTCGCCCTGCAGGATCGCATAGGTGCGGTTGGCGAATATGACCGTCGTAATGTTGAGGCTCTCGCGCGCCATCGTCCACAAGGCCTGCAGCGTATACATGCCGCTGCCGTCGGCCGAGAGGCAAAGGACGCGGCGATCAGGGCAGGCAATCGCAGCGCCGACCGCCATCGGCATCGCGATGCCAATCGCTCCGCCGGTGTTGACCATCCAGTCATGTGGAGGCGCGCCCTTGGTGATCGCCAGCATGGCGCGGCCCGAGGTCATCGACTCATCGACGACGATGGCGTTTTCCGGCAGCAACGCGCCAACCGCGGCGGCGAGTCCCGGCAAACTCATCTCGCCGCTTGGCGCCGCAGGCCGTTCCGCCTTTTGGACGATGGGTTGCGCCGCGTTCGCGGACACCGCATCAGTCAGCGCTTGCAGCCCGCCAGCGCAGTCTTCCCCGGGCCGCGCGAGGACATGGATGTCGCACCCCTCTGGCATGGGCGCCGGCGGCTTATCGGGGTAAGCGAAGAATGCGACGGGCGGCGCGGCTCCGACGAGAATGAGCTGCCCGAATTCTTTGAGGAGGGCGGCGGCTTGCTCCAGCACATACGGAACCCGCGTCACGACGGGTCTTCCGGCGCCGCGCTCGATGCGGGTCATCGCGTAAGCGGCGAGAAGCCGGACGCCTGTGGCGGCGGCGATGCGGCCGGCCGCGATCAGCGGCGGGCCGTAAAGCGCCCCGCCGGCAAGCAGCATCGCGGTCGGCGTCCCGGAGCGCAGCATATCGGCGGCGCGGCTCACCGCCGCGCCGGCCGGCGTGGGAGGCGACGGGATCGATCCGACGTTCGCGACGGCGCAGCCTTCCGTCCAGGCCACGTCAGCAGGAACAATCAGCGTCGCAATGCAGCCCGGCGCGGTGGACGCGGCGACGATGGCGTCCGCCCCGTCCCGCCCGACATCCAGCGCGCTGCATGACTCGCGCAGCCACTGCGAATAGGGGCGCGCGATCGCCGCGATGTCGGTGGTGAGCGGCGCGTCATAGCGCTTGTGGCGTGTCGCATGGTCGCCGACGATGTTGACGATCGGCGTCTGCGCGCGGCGCGCATTGTGGAGATTGGCGAGCCCATTGGCGAGGCCGGGTCCAAGGTGAAGCAGCGTGCTCGCAGGCTTTCGCGCCATGCGGCCGTATCCATCCGCGGCGCCGGTGACGACCCCTTCGAACAGGCCAAGAACGCAGCGCATGCGCGGGACGCGGTCAAGCGCGGCGACGAAGTGCATCTCGGTTGTTCCCGGATTGGCGAAGCAGACCTCGACGCCGCCGCCCGCCAATGTCCTCACAAGACTTTCGGCTCCGTTCATTGCTTCGCTTCCAATCTTGTTGCGCGGTGGGCCTTCGGGCGCTTCGACCGCACGCCCCCGATAAAAAGGAACGCGCCACTCCCAGTTTAAGACCTGATCGTTCATCGCGACATATATTTCGTCGTCGTTCCGGCGCCTCGGCCTGCCCCCGGGCGCGCCGCTGACAAAAGGAGGCTCATGAGGTATGATCTTGTTTTCAAGCGGTTGGCGACGCCGATCCGAAGCCCGCCGCGCTTGCTGATTGAGATTGATCATGACTTCGCTAGAGTTTCGCGGAATGGACGAAGCCACGCCCGTCGCCGAGGGCCATTTTAACGCCGGTCCTGGGCAACGTCCGGAAAGGATCGGCGATGTCCTCGAGCCATGGGCAAGCCGATCGCCCGACCATCCCGCGATCGTGGAAAAAAGCGGGGCCTGGACGTACGGGCAACTCGCGGACGCCGTCGCCGCTACGCGCGGCTGGCTCGCCGATCAGGGAATCCGCGCCGGCGATCGCGTGATGATCGTCAACGAGAATTGCCGCGCCCTGATTGCCCTCTGGCTCGCGGCAACGGAGCTTGACGCCTGGCCGGCTGTCGTCAGCGCGCGTCTGTCGGACCGCGAAATCGACCAGATCCGCGACCACAGTGGAGCGCGCCGCGTTGTCTACACTTCGGCGGCCTCCTCTGCGGCGAAGGCTCACGCGGCCCGGCATGGGGCCGCGGAGCATGATCACTTGTGGCTCGGACAAATCAGCCTCGGTCCATTGAACGAGGCGGCTGCGCCCGAGCCGGTCGAAGACAACACCGCGGAGCGCGTCGCCGCCCTTATATACACCTCTGGCACCACCGGCCAGCCCAAGGGCGTCATGCTCACGCATCGTAACCTGCTCTTCATCGCGAGGATTTCCGGAACGATTCGCTCGCTCGGTCCGGACGACCGCCTTTATGGCATTTTGCCCATTGCCCATATCGTCGGATTGTCTGTGGTTGTTTTAGGGACGTTGCTCCACGGCGCCACGCTTTACCTCGAATCGCGATTCAATCCGGCGGCTGCGGTCGCGGCGCTCGCGCGGGATCGGCTGACCATCGTCCTTGGCGTGCCGGCGATGTTTGCGCTCATCGCGGAATACGCCACGCTGAAGGGGATCGATGTTGTGCCTGCTCCTGCGCTTCGCATCATTTCGACGTCGGGGGCCCCGCTCGATCCGGCGGTCAAGGCGGCCGCCGAGCGCCTGCTCGGCCTGCCCCTCCACCATGGCTACGGCGTGACCGAATGCTCTCCGAACATTGCGCAGACGCGGGTCGAGGAGCCTCGCGCCGACTGCTCCGTCGGTCCCGCGATCCCTGGCGTCGAAGTTAGACTGGTCGGGTTCGATGGCAGGGACGTGGGCGAAGGCGAAGTCGGCGAGCTATGGGCGCGCGGACCTAATCTTATGAAGGGCTATTACCGCGCTCCCGAGGCGACTGCCGCCGTCATCGATCAGTCCGGCTGGTTCAACACGGGCGATCTGGCGCGCCGCGAGCAGGGCAATTTCTACATCGTCGGGCGAACCAAGGAATTGATCATCCGGTTTGGCTTCAATATTTACCCGTCTGAAATCGAGGCCGTGCTGAACGCGCATCCAGCAGTGACGCAATCGGCGGTCATCGGCAGGCCGTCGAAAGGCGAGGAGGAGGTTATCGCCTTCGTGCAGCCGGTGCCTGGCGTTCCGGTCGCAATTGACGAAATCGCCGATTTCGCAGCGGCGCGGCTGGCGCCATATAAACGGCCGGCGCGAATTTTTTTGCTTCCGACGTTGCCCGCGAGCGCTACCGGCAAGATCCTGAAAAGCCAGCTTGGACCTCTCGCCGAGGCGCTGATCGCCGATGCGGCCGGCGGCCGCAGCCCATAGAGGCCGCGCGATCCGCCGCGTGATCGCGCGCCGGAACGGATGCCGGATCAAAACCTCATGCGTGGGCGAACGCCCAATAGAGATCACGGGCCTTGCGGTAGAATGGCCCGACCGGCAGCGTGCGATCGTCGATCCGGGTCGCCGGCGCCACCTTGGTGTAGTTCCCGGTCGAAAATATCTCGTCCGCGCCTTTAAAATCTGCAAACCGCAGCGTCGTCTCGATGACCGGGACGCCGGCGTCGCGCAGCAGATTGACGACCCGCTGGCGCGTGATTCCGTCGAGGAAGGTGCCGTTCGGCGCCGGCGTGAACACGGCCCCGTCGCGCGCCATAAAGATATTGGCTGTCGCAAGCTCGGCCACGTTGCCAAGCATGTCGCAGAGCAGACAATTGTCGAATCCGCGCGAGCGCGCCTCAAACAGCGCGCGCGCGCTGTTTGGATAGAGGCAGCCGGCTTTGGCGTCGACAGGCATGATCTCCATCGTCGGACGCCGAAACGGCGAGAGCGTAATCGCGAAGCCCTCAGGTTTCGGCATCGGGACTTCGTATAGCGTCAGACACCAACGCGTCGACTTCGGGGTCCGGCGCGACCGCGAGCCAGCCGTTGTTCTCGGCCCAATACATCGGCCGGATGTAGAGTTCGGCCCGCTCGTCGAAACGCCGGAGGCCGTCCGCGACGAGGCCGACCCAGGTCTCGATCGAAACCTTCGGCTTCAGATAAAGCGCTAAGGCCGATTTGTTGACCCGCGCGCAATGAAGGTCGATATCGGGCGTCACGGCTTCGAAGGCGCGGGCGCCGTCAAACACCGAGGAGCCAAGCCAAGCCGCGTGCGTGCGAGGACCCATGATCGGGATGTTCCCCTCGCGCCAGTCACCGTCAAAGAACGTCCAGGTTTTCGACCCGGCGCCGCCGACCATCGCCTTCTCCTTCCGCCGATACGTTGCTGGGCAAACCCATAACCATCATAGCAGATCGTCACAGCATAGCGCTGTGAAACTAGGGGAGCCACAGTTACGCGCTCAAGGTCGAGACGACGCCCTCGGGCAATTGGGACTGAACCCTGCTCCGCAAAGCCGCGCTTCGCCGGATTGACAAGACGAAGCCTCGTCGCCAATTGGCTCGTTCGGCATCCTGCAGCGGATCCAGCGAGGGAAGTCGCGAGCCTTGCTCGCCAAACTGCGGCGTAGCCTGTCCCGGACTTTCACACCAAAACTGAAGAGCGGAGGCAGGTCCTTGCGCAGCACGGCAACTTTTCTGACGTAGTGATCGATACGGCACATGCAGGAGCCTCCTGCGGGAAAGAACGCCACATCGCCTTGCCCGAGCCGTCTCTCTTCACCATCATCAAACACCACGACGACCTCGCCGAAGACAATGCAGATTGTCTCATCCTCGCTGAAATGCCAATTGAAACACCCGGCGGTGCATTCCCAAACCACAGTCCGCTGAGTGCGGTCCTTACTCGTCGCCAGGGTCCTGTTCCGCGCCTTCGGCGCGCCGGCGACGATCCAGTCTGGCATTATCGGAGCTGGCGCAAGCTCAGCCGACGCCGCGTTCTCAATCAAGATCAAATTTGACATTTAAGCTCCAATCACACGCGCACGCTCCAGTTGCATGTGCAAAAAAGAATGATTTATAGCTAAAGCTTGTTCCGCAATTTGTCGTACCGCTAATCGCATGTAGTATAGAATTCAAATGCTACCTGACGTGAGCCATTGGCGCTATAGCCGGTTTGGGTTATATTTTTGATTATATTACGGTGCGGCGCGCATAGCTGAAATGATCCGGGACGATGAGCGGCGCCAGCCAGCTTGACGATAGCGGCGAACGACGGCGCCCGCCCAATCTGTATCGGGGGGCGGAATAGTATGTAATGTGTCTGGATAGACCAATTTGGCCTGGTCGCGCAAATGCTCCCAACTGGTTAACTTCGCAACGCATGGCGATGTCAGCGATAAGGCGGAGGTTAGCAGGGCGCTCTAAGATGCCGGGGTCCGGCGGGGTCTACAGCGGCGGGTTCTGGCCCGCGCCGCCGCTTTATTTTCGTTCTGCCCGGCCTGATCTTCTAGATTGAAACGTGAACGAGACTCTGCAGACCGTTCCTGCGCCATGACGCCAGATCGAGGAGTTCTTCGATCAACTGTGGCCGCCGGCCGGGGCGGTTGTAGGGCAGCAACCGAATTCTGCGGAGGCCCGGATGCCAGCGCCGGAGCGTCGGTGCGACTTCGTTGCGGTCGAGCCCCCACGGCATCGGAGGCAGGCGATAAGATGGCGTTTGTTGGTATCCCGCAAGCGTGTGGGCCGACATCGAACGGGGCACGACATCGAACGCAATCTCGGCTCCGTGAAACCGACACGCAATGGTCGTGAAGAGACGCTCGACGGCCGCCGGCTCCAGATACATGAAAAGCCCCTGCGCCACGATGAAAAGCTCCGACTCCCGATCAAGTCCCGCCATCCACGCGGGGTCGAGCGCGTTCGCGGGCCGGTGACGGAAGCGTTCGCTCGGCGCGATGAACAGTTCGCGCGTGCGCACGGCCTCCGGAAGATCGACGGAAAGCCAGCGCATGCGGCCGTTGTCGACGCGCCGGGCCTGCGTCTCCAGGCCTTCCCCGAGCGAGACGACAAGGCCGCCGGGATGGCGTCGAAGCCACGACTGCAAGATGCGATCGATCACCGCCGCGCGAACCGCGAAGAGGGGGTTGGGCTGGCCGAAGCGTCTTTCGAAGTCGTAATCGATCGAGTTGAGAACCCGTATCGCCTCGGGATCACGAAGAATGCCGTCAGTTCGCTTCGCCTCGGCGGCGCGGGCGTAGAGCGTCCACAACATGGTTTCGGGTATGCCGGCCAGCTCCGGCCTGATCTTCGTCACGGCGTGGCCGCCGCATCGGCGCCGGTCTTCGACGCCGTGCGGATGCGCGCCGAGAGCAGCTCCGCGAGCGCCTCGGGCTCCCTGACCAAGGTGAAATGATCGCCCGGCAGGATGTCAACGGTCAATTGATCGCACATTCTGCCCCACAGCAGCCGCGCGTCGAATGGAATCGGAACGGGGTCTTCGGATTTGATGAAAATGATTTCGCCGGCATAGAATTTGGGGCGATATGACGCGAACGCGGCGGCCGCCGCGCGATGAACCCGCACCAGCGACTCTGGATAAAAGACGTCGGCCGGCGCGGTCGCCGCCGACTCGACTGCATCGCGATTGGCGAACGGATACAGCACGGCGCCCAATCGGAACAAATTAAACGGCATCCGGGCGGCGCGCGCCGCCCGACTGAACAGAAATCCAACAGCCTTGTTGAGCGGCATGGCGCGCAAAGCCGCGACGTAGTGCCGCATCGCCTGGGTCCACGCGCCGCCCGACGCCTCAATCATGAGCAATTTGCGCAGCGCCATCAGGCGGCAGAGCGGCGGCCAGAACCGGTCATGCGGAAAGGTGTCGACAAGCGCCAGCAGCGCCACCTTCCGGCCCGCCCTTGATAGAACCTGCGCCATTTCGAGCGCAACGAGACCACCGAACGAGTAGCCAGCCAGAAAGTAAGGCCCCTCGGGCTGAACGCGCGTCAGCTCGCCGACATGAAACCGAGCCATGTCTTCGATCCGATCGAAAGGTTCGGCGGCGCCGTCGAGGCCGCGCGCCTCGATGCCATAAATCATCTGCTCGGCGTCGATGCGATTGGCCAGTTCGCGCAACTCGATGACGGTTCCGCCCAGTCCATGCACCAAAAACAGGGGCTTCTCCTGCGCGCCGGATTTGAGCACGACAAAATCGGATTCGCGCTGCGTCGCGCCGTCGCGGAGGATGGCGGCGATCGACCTGACGCTCGGCGCTTCGTAAATCGCCGTGATCGGCAATTCACGGCCCGTGAGCTTCTGGATTTCCAGAAGCAAGGTCACGGCTAGCAAGGAATCGCCGCCGAGATCGAAGAAATCCGCCTCCTCATCGACATGGCCGCGCCGCAACACGCGCGCGAAGATTTCGGCGAGGCCTGCTTTGAGTCGGTCCGGATCATCGGTCGACGCGGCCGGCGCCTTCTCGGCGACGACGCTGGAAGCCTCAAGCATTCCACGACCTCGCATACGTCAGGAAGTTATTATAGATGGTCGTCGCGGCGCCCCGCCACGGCGCGGCGCGGGCGGCAGGCGCGATCCGATCTGGAAACTGCAGCCACAGCTTCTCCCAGGGCTTCTGCTTGCGTTCGCGCAGCGCGCGGTCCCGGAAGGCCGTCAGCCGCTGCTCGGCCTGCATGCTGAAGTAACCGACAGGGAGCGCCGGATAGATGTCGCGAGCGCCGCAGAGAAAACGGCGCACGTCTCTTCGATATTCGGCCAGCAGCGTTTCCAGGCCATATTCCGGATGCCCCTGAAAATGTAGGAAAAGGCAACGCCTTTGCTTGACGAACAGATCGACGCCGGCCTCGGGCGAGGCGGTCAGAATTTGGTAGCCGCAATCGGCGAGTTCGTTCGCGTCGAGCTCGTTCCACCGGGAATGGGGAACGCAAAGAGAGCGGGAGAGACCGCGTGTCAGCGGATGTTCGGCGAGGACGGCGTGCCGGAATACGCCAAAGCGCTTGTCCGGCAGCCGGCGCCGGACGACGCCGTCGCGGTGCAGAACGGCGGCATGCGCGGCGAGGCAGGACAGCGCGGTGGGAACCTCGTTGCGCTCGGCCCAGTCGAACAATTCCCGCAGCAGGCTCCAGCGGGGCTCGTCCCGCAAGTCGACTGCCTGCGGCTCCATCCCGGTGACGATCAGCGCATCAAGCCGGCTGTCCCAAAGATCGCTGAACTCGAAATGGCGGCAGTTCGGGTCGTCGCGCGCGCTGGCGTCGAGGCTCGGCGAGAATTGATGCAGACGGAAGGCTACCGGCCCCGCGCTTTGCTCGAGCAAGTCGCGAAACTGCCGCTCGGTCGCGTCGCGCGCGGCGTCAGCCATATTGTTGACGAGGCCGATCGTAAACGCGTCGCCGGGGCGCCGCGCTCGACGAGATAGCACATGCAAGGCGGGCGATGCGACGGCGTCTACGCGCGCCAGCGACGCAGCTCCGTCGACCGCATTCCCAGTTTGATACCTATTTGGGTAACATTCGTTCATTTTCATCATTATTCAATAAATAATAAGATGTCATGAGCAAGCGGCTCACCTGCGACATCTCTAAACACTATCCGATTATGGTACAAAGTTTTCGTTGATGCCAAGTAATTTTTCCGCCATGATTACATATGATGCTTGCACGTGGTCCATGATATTTTGCAACTATTGTTTTTTTCTATCCGTCATAGATTTGGGAACTAGAATGCGCGTTGCCATCGTACATGACTGGCTTTATGTTTTTGGCGGCGCCGAGCGAGTCCTCCAGGGCATGCTCAAATGCTTTCCCGAGGCCGACGTACATTGCCTGTTCGACCTGCTTCCACAGGCGGATCGCAGCAGAATCGGATATGTGACCAGCAAGACCTCGTTCCTTCAGCGCATACCCGGCATCCGCCGGCACACGCTGTTTTTGCCGCTGATGCCGATCGCGATCGAACAGACCGATCTGCGCAAGTACGATGTCGTTATTTCAAGCAGCTTTGCGGTGGCCAAAGGCGTGATCACGGGGCCTGATCAGCTGCACGTCAGCTACGTCCACTCGCCGATGCGCTACGCCTGGGACATGCAGCATACTTATCTTGAGGAAGCCCGCCTCAATCGCGGGATCGGCGGCGTATTCGCGCGCAGCCTGCTGCACTGGATGCGCGTATGGGATCTGCGCACCGTCAACGGCGTCGACGCCTATATCGCAAACTCGAAATTCGTCGCGCGACGGATACAGAAATTATATCGTCGCGACGCCGCCGTGATTTATCCGCCCGTTTTCGTGCCGCCATCGCTTCCGCAGGTGCCCAAGGAGCGGTTCTTCGTCACGGCCTCCCGCCTGGTCCAATACAAGAACACCTGCAAAATCGTCGAAGCGTTCCGCAAACTTCCTAACGAGAAGCTGATCGTGGTTGGCGACGGGCCCGAACTCAACCGGCTGAAGAGCATCGCCGGCCCGAATGTCAGCTTTGTTGGTTTTGTCCCCGACGAGGAGCTTTATCGGTTGATGGCGGCGGCTCGCGCGTTTATCTTCGCGGCGCAGGAGGATTTCGGCATTGTCGTCGTCGAGGCTCAGGCGCGGGGCACGCCGGTGATCGCCCTTGGACGCGGCGGCGCGCGCGAGAGCATCGTCGCCGAGGGACCCGCTCCGACCGGACTGTTTTTTTCGGAGCCGACGGGCGAGCTGATCGCCGCCGCCGTACAGCGGTTCATCGCCGACGAGGCCCGCTTTTCCAGGGCGAACTCGCACCGCAACGCCCAGCGCTTCAGCGCCGATCGTTTCGGCGCGGCCTTCAAGGCCTTCGTGGAGGACCGCTGGATCGCGCTTGAAACGGAACTTTTCGCACAGACGGCGCAACCAGAAAGCCGCTATCCTGCGCACGCGGATAACCGCTACCCCGCAAACGCGGGAAATGGCCATCTCGCGCCGACGGAAGCCAGCTTTTCCGGCCAATCGGAAGCTGGCGTTGCGCTGGTCGAGCCGGAACGCCAGGTCAGTATGATCCAATGACGACGCATTTGACTCCCGATCCGTCGCGGCGCGGCCACGCCGCGGCTTATCGCGCGGCGCCCTTTGCCGCGGCGGCCGGCGAACCGTGGCCAAACGATGCCGGGTCGGCGGAAGGCGGCCCGAATCCGATCGAAATCGTTGCGCGCTACAAATGGCGAATCCTCGTTTTCGCCGCGATTCTCACGGGTTTCGCGGCGCTGGTCATCTGGAGCATTCCGCCGCGCTACGCGGCAGCCGCCGCGCTGACCATCGACGCCCGCCAGGTGCACATGATCAGCCCCGAGCAATTGCTGACGAGCCAGATGATGGACGAGCCGCAGGTGCGCACCTTCATGGAGGAGTTCGCGGACATCGAGCTCGCCAGGACGGTCGTCGGCCAACTCGGCCTCAACAAGGTTCCGGAATATTGCGCGCCGCCGCGGCAGGCGTGGAGCTGGCGGGGCTGGCTTGATCGCTTTGGGAACGGCGCCGCGACAGCGACGGCGCCCGTCTCCTGCGAGACCTCGGTGCAGCATGCCGCCGAGCAATTGCTCAAATCCGTCTCCGTCAGCAACGATGGCAAATCTTACGTCATCCGCATCCAGGCGGAGGCCGGCAATGCGAACCTCGCAGCGGCGATCGCCAATGCCTACGCCAGCGCGTATGTCGACGACCGGCTTGCGAAAAGACGGAAAATCGCCGAAGACGCGTCGAGCTGGCTCAATGCCTACGTCGCCAAGCTGAATGGTCAGGTGCTGGCCGCCGACGCCGCCGTCGCGCGCTACCGGAGCGAGCATCATCTGCTTCCATTGCATGGAGAGACGCTGGTTTCTCAGAGTTTGGCGGAAGTCAATTCCGAGCTGACAGCGCTAAATAACGACATTGCGCGCAAGCAGGCTCTCGTGTCCCAGCTCGGCCCCAACTGGGCGGGAAGCATGACCAAGGAGCTTCAAGCCCTCAACGCGCGAAAAGTCATGATAAATGCGCAGTTGCAGGAGCTGCAGTCGCGCCTCGGCCAGGAGGGCGACGAGAATGTCGAACTGCAGGAACTGCTGCGCAACGTCGAATTGACTCGGCAAGTCTATCAGGCTGCCCTCACCCGAACCAAAGAGATCGAGGTCGATGAAGGAATTGCGCGATCGGACGCGCAGGTGGTAAGCGAGGCCATCGCGCCCCCATACCCAAGCTATCCGTTGAAGTCGATGATGCTGGCCGGCTCGTTCGCGGCCTCGCTGGGCCTTGGCGCGATCCTCGCCTTTGGGCTCAGCCTGCGTTCGTCGCTGTTCCGCGACGGGCGCCATCTGGAGAGCGAAACCGGGCAGCGTCTGCTCGGCGTCTTCCCGCGCGCGCCAGAGCGCGGCGAGCCGGCCCGGATCTCCCTCGACCATCCCTTCTCGCTTGAAGCAGAATGCCTGCACAAGGTTTTGGTCGACGTTCTCGGCGCGCGCCCTGAGCGGCAGGGCGGTCTAGGAAGAGTGGTGCTGCTGACGTCGGCGGCGCAAGGCGAAGGCAAGACGTCCTGCGGGGTCGCCATCGGCCGTTCCGCAATGCAGATGGGTCTTTCAACCCTGCTGATCGATTGCGACATGCGCAGACCGGCTGTCGTTTCGACGTTGCGTCGTTCAGTCTGGTCGGACGCGACTTCCGATTTGGAGCGGGTCGCGCCTGGCGCCGGTTCATTCGAGGAGCGCGGCCTGACCGAAGGATTGCTGGTCGAGCCGGAGTTGGGGCTGCACATCCTGCCGCTGTCGGCTGACGGCTCCTATACGCCCTACCTTGTGCTGGGCAGCGCGAAGATGAAGCGACTCTTGCTCGATCTGCGCAAGAAATACGATCTTATACTGTTGGATACGCCGCCCGTGCTTGCGACGATCGACGCCTTTTCCCTGACGGGACTGGCTGATAGCGTCATCTTGGTGGTGGAATGGCGGCGCACGACGCGGGCCGCCGTCGCGGAGGCGATCGACGTGTTGCGGCGGCAAGGCGCCCCGACCGCCGGCGTCGTGTTCAGCAAGGTCGACCTGCGCAAATACGCCCGCGCCAGCGGAATGCACGAATATCCCGGCAAATATGATCGATCCCACGCAGCGGGCGGCGCCGCCCGTCGCCTGTCGCTCAGAGAGCCGGGGTAACAAAATGAGTTCGCTCAGCAACGATGATGCGACGTCGGATCCGTTATCGGTCGGGGTGCTCATCAGCAGCTATCGGCGCCCGGCCAGCCTGAAGCGGTGCCTCGAGGGCCTCGCCCTGCAAACCCGCCGGCCGGACGACGTGATCGTCGTCCACCGCGAGGACGACGAGGAAACGCGCAACTGGCTCGACGCGCGGCAAGACGACGAATTGCCTGTGCGGACGGTTACGGTGGCTTCGCCGGAACTCGTGGCCTCGCGCAATGTCGGTCTTGGCGCCTGCCGCACCGACCTGCTCGCGATCATCGACGATGACGTCGTCCCGCACGTCGATTGGCTGCGTCGCGTGCACCAGCATTTCGTCGCCGACCCAGCCCTCGGCGGGGTTGGCGGACGCGATCACATTCACGACGGCGAGCGTTTCGACGAGCGGCTGGCGGCGCCGGTCGGGGTGGTTCAATGGTTCGGGCGGGTCATTGGCAATCACCACCTTGGATACGGCGGACCGCGCGAGGTGCACCTGCTCAAAGGCGCCAATATGAGCTATCGCGCGCAGGCTCTCGCCGGCCTCAGCTTCGACAGCCGTCTGCGCGGCCGCTCAACGCAGCCGCACGACGATCTCGCCTTTTCGCTCGCGGTTCGGCGGCGGGGCTGGAAACTTGTCTATGATCCCGCGGTGCTCGTCTATCATTTCGCCGGGCGCCCGGCGGAGCGCGCTTACAGCTCGATCAGCGCGATGGTCCAGCCCGACGAGCTGCGCGACGCCACCTTCAACATTGTCGTCGCCCTCTGGAATGAGCTCTCGCTGCCGCGGCGGGTCTCATTCGCGCTCTGGTCTGTGCTGATCGGCACCGGAGCCGAGCCGGGTTTGGTCCAGGCTGTGCGCTATACGCGGCGGCTCGGGTTCACGGCCTGGCGACGGTTCTGGTCCGCCCAGTGCGGCAAGGCGGCCGCCTATCTCGTGCTGACGGCGCAAAGGCCGACCGAGGGACGGCCCTAAGACGTCGTCGGCGCATTGTCTTCACGCCAACCGGCGGCCGTTTGCGTGAGAATCTCGCGCAACGGCCGAAACCGGCGGATCGGCGTGACCGCGTAGTAAAAGGAAGCTGATGCCGTTGCGGGTCGCAATTTTTCACACTTCCCTGCCCTCTCAAGTGCGAAAGATCGGCGGCGTTGAAGCAGCGGTCCACCGGCTGGCCAATACGCTCGCCCGCGATCCATCGATCGAGGTTACGGTCATCAGCTGCGACGCGGCGCCGGATGACGCGTCCTATCGCCACCAGCGCATCTTCCCCTACGCGCTGCGCAATCGTCTGGCCAGGCTGTTGGCGCTGCCAGCGCTGCTGAATTTCATTGATTTCAGCCGTTTCGACGTCGTTCACACCCATGGCGACGACTGGTTCTGGTTCAGGCGCGCCGTGCCGACGGTGCGGACCATGCATGGCTCGGCGCTGCGCGAGGCGCAAACCGCAACCACACTGAAGCGCAAGCTTTTGCAGTATCTGGTCTATCCGCTGGAGCATCTTTCCGTCCGGCTGGCGACGCGTTCCGTCGCTGTAGGCAGCGACACCAGCCAGCTTTATCGCTGCGACGAAGTGGTCGGCAATGGCGTCAACCTCGCCCACTTCACGCCTTGCCAGAAGGCGTCCGTCCCGCTGCTCGCGTTCATCGGAACCTGGGAGGGACGCAAGCGCGGCGCGTTCGCCTTTGATGCGTTCAAGAAATTCGTGCTGCCGCGCTTCCCCAAGGCCGAGTTGTACATGATCAGCGACCGGGCGGAGGCGCATCCGAACGTCGTATGGAGCAGCTATCTTCCTGAAAAGGATCTCGCGAAGGTTTTGGCGCAGGCCTGGGTGTTCTGCTACCCGAGTTCCTACGAGGGATTCGGCATTCCCTATATCGAGGCGATGGCGAGCGGCACCTCGATCGTGACGACGCGCAACGCCGGCGCGGTCGAAGTCCTCTGCGACGGCCAATTCGGCGTCATCTGCGAGGACGACGAATTCGGCCAGAGGCTGGTCGAAGCGCTGGACAATGACGAGGAGAGGCGCCGCTTCGCCGAGAAGGGACTCGGCCGGGCGAAAGCGTTCAGCGCGGAAAGCGTCGCCGCGCGCTATGCGGAAATCTACAGGTCGGTCGCCCGGCCATGCTGAACGCGCGCACCAGCGAAGCGACGCCCGCCGCCGTCGCGGCGCCACCGGCAGTCCCGGGGCGCCCGCGTTCGCTGCGGACGCTGCAGACGGGAATTCGCTGGCCGGGCCCAGGTTCGGGCGGCCTTGACCGCGTGTTCTTCGACCTCCTCAATGCATTGCCTGACTGCGGCGTCGAGGTCCGCGGCCTTGTCGCCGGGCCCGCCGACGTCGCGGCGGCGACCGACGGACGAATCCGGGCCTTCGCCGCCGCGGACGCCAATTTTCTGCAACGGGCGATGGGCGCGCGCGAAAAGATCAGCCGCCTCATTGACGCCGGCGATGTCGATCTCGTCGCGGCGCATTTCGCCCTGCATATCTCTATGGCGCTGGACCGGCTGCGCGGGCTTCCGCTTGTCATGCATTTTCACGGGCCCTGGGCGGAGGAGTCGCGCTTCGAAGGGCAAGGATGGGCGAGCGTGACGGCGAAACGCGCCGTCGAGAAATTGGCCTACCGTCGGGCGGATCGCTTCATCGTGCTCTCCAACGCCTTCGCGGCCATTCTGCGCCGGCGCTATGGGGTGGCCGGAGAGAACATACGCGTGGTGCCAGGCAGCGTCGATCTCTCCCGGTTCAACACCGGCCTGACCCGCATCGAGGCCCGGCGCGCGCTCGGGTGGCCAACCGACCGGGCGGTTCTGCTCGCCGTGCGCCGCCTGACCGAGCGGATGGGGCTTGACCTTTTGATCAAGGCGATGGAATCGATCGCCCGCGCGGTCCCCGAAGCTCAGCTGCTCATCGCCGGCGAGGGCCGCCTCAAGGCGCGCCTGCTGCGTCAGATCGACGAAGCGGGACTGGCGCATCGCGTTCGTCTTCTGGGGTTCGTTTCGGACGGCGATCTGCCGCTCGCCTATCGCGCGGCAGACATCAACGTCGTCCCCAGCGTCGCTCTTGAGGGGTTCGGGTTGACCGCGGCGGAGGCTCTCGCCGCGGGCACGCCGTCAATGGTGACGGGGGTCGGGGGACTGCCCGAAGTCGTCGCCGATCTTTCCCCGGATCTCGTTTTCCCTTCCGGCGACGCGGATGGGCTCGCCGACGCCTTGATCCGCGCGCTTCGCGGCGAGCTGCATCTGCCTGACGCCGCGTCCTGCGAGGCCTATGCCGCGTCGCGGTTCAGCCGCGCGCTGGCCGCATCGCGCACGGCGGCGGTTTATCGGGAGCTGGTTCATTGACCAAAAGCATTCTTTTTGTCAGTCATACCGGCCAGCTCGGCGGGGCCGAGATCATGCTGTTGTCGGTCGCCCGAAAATACCGCGACCGCTGCCGCGTGTTGCTGCTCGCGGATGGTCCGTTGCGGCCGCGGCTCGCCGCGCTCGGCGTCCCGGTCGACCTCATGGACGGCCACCGTCAGATGTTGCGGGTGGCGCGAAAGGGCGGAAGCCTGCAGGCGCTGGGCGCCGGCCCCGCCGTGCTGCTCACAGCCTGTCGCGTCGCCCACGCCGCGCGCGGTTACGACATTCTCTATCCGAATTCGCAGAAGGCTGCGGTGGTCGCGATGCTCGCCGGCGCGATGCTGCGCAAGCCGGTGATATGGTATCTGCACGATATCCTCTCGCGCGACCATTTCAGCGGCCTTCATCGGCGTGCGGTCGTGACGCTGGCCAACTGGACGACACGTTGGGTGCTCACCAACTCGCAGAGCAGCCTCGATGCTTTCGTCGCCTGCGGCGGCGACAGACGGCGCAGCTCGATCGCGCCCTGCGGCATCGATGCCGCGCCATTCGACGCGGTGCCGGAGGCGGAGGCGACGGCGGCGCGCGGCGAACTCAATCTGGACGGCGCCTATGTCGTCGGCCTGTTCGGCCGCATCACGCCATGGAAGGGCCAGCATGTGCTTATCGAGGCGCTGGCGCGGCTCGACGGCGTTCACGCTCTGATCGTCGGCGATGCGCTGTTTGGCGAGGAAAGCTACCGCGCCGATCTGCTGCGGCTGGCGCAGAGCCTCGGCGTCGCCGATCGCGTGCGTTGGCTCGGCTTTCGCCATGACGTGCCGCGCTTGATGCGGTCGGTCGATGCAGTGCTGCACGCCTCTGTTTCGCCTGAACCATTTGGCCGCGTGATCGTGGAGGGAATGATGGCGCGCCGACCTGTGATCGCCGCGGCGGACGGCGCCTCGCGCGAAATTCTCGGCGACGCATATCAACATTTGTTCGAGCCCGGCGATCCACTCGCATTGGCGGCGGCGGTGGAGAAGGTGCGCAATCTAAGTCCGGCGGAACGCGGCGCCCTGACCAACTCCAGCTATGCCCGGGCGCGCTCGCTGTTTTCGCCGCAGCGAATGATCGGCGAAATCGACAAAGCGCTCGCGCGCGCGGGATGAGGCCTCAGATGCCGCGATTGCCGACGATCCTGGAGAGATGGCTGCCGCACGACGGCGACGACGCCTTCGCCGCCGCGCGAAAGCAGATGATGCTGATCGCCGCCCTGATCGGCGGGGCTTGGCTTCTGGCGGCGCTGCATCTTGGCGTCATCGCGCGGCCATTGTTCGTCGCGGGCGCGCTGGCCATCGCGCTGTTCTACATCCGCCGTTCGCCGTGGCTGTACCTCACCGCGGCTCTATGGTTCTGGACGATCTCGCCTTTTGTCCGCCGCGTCATTGATTTCTACGCCGGGTTTCAGGCGACCAACATCGTTCTGTTGACGCCGAATCTCGTCACGCTTTTGATGTTGAGGCCTATACTGACAAGCCGGACGCTGTGGCGAAGGCCGGAAGCCGCGAGCGGCATGCTGCTGCTTGGTCCCGTCTTTTACGGTCTCGCCGTAAGTTTCGCCAAGGGCGAGGCTTTCGCCGGCGCGGTCGCCTCGCTCGACTGGCTTATTCCGCTCCTCTTTTATTTCTATCTGATCGATCGCGCGCCCCGCATCGACGAGCTGGAGGCCCCGTTCCGGGCCTTCATCCCGCTGAACATCTTCGTTGTGGCGGTTTACGGACTCTATGCGTTCTATTACCCGACGCCGTGGGACGCCGCGTGGACGGAGGGCGCTTTCGGCAAACATCCGAATCAGATGAATCCCTTCAGCGTGCTCAACTCGACAGGCGCCTGCGCGGTTTGGCTCGGCGCGCTGATCCTTTTTTCATTGAGTTTCCGGACACGGATGTCGGCGCTTTTGATGCCGGCCGCGATCCTGTTTCTGGCGTTGACGCAGGTCCGCATGACGGCCGGAGCCGTCGCTTTGGGGCTCGCGGCTGCAGCGCTCTTCGGCGAGTGGCGCATGCGGCGCTCGCTGCTGGTGGTGCTTGTCGCTCTGGTCGCGGCTTTCGCGGCGATAGCGACATTCGATCCTCAAGTAACAGACGGGCTCGTCGCCCGGTTCTCGACCGTCGGCGACCTTCAAAATGATGGCAGCGCGCAGGCCCGCGAACAGCTCTACCGGACCGCGCCCGCTCTGATCAGCGACAATCCCCTAGGCCTCGGCATCGGCGCTCTCGGCAAGGGCGTCAGGGTCGGCGGCGCCGAAGGCATGGACGATTTCAATTCAGGCGTGATCGCGCCGTTCGTCGCGTTCGGCTGGATCGGCGGCATCATTTACATCTTCGGTTCATTCACGATCGTAGCGCAGGCCTTCCTCGCCGCGCGGAAATCGCAGTCGTCGGCCGCGTTGATGCTGGCGATCGTGGCGCTGACCGGTCTTGCTTCAAGCATTTTCACAATGAGTATCGGCGTGCAGGGCGTCACGATCTGGTTTAGCGCCGGTTATGCGAGCGCGATCGCAATCAGGGCGCAGATGTTGAAGGCGCTCGAAAATCGGCGGCGGAGCCTGTGGCTGGCGCAAGCTGACGTCTTGACGGCGGCGAACAACGCCGTCGGCCACGCCGGGCCTCATTTTCTTGGGTCATCGTCGCGCGAGCTCTAGACTTGGCGGTTTTTGCGTAAAAAAATTTTAATTACGGAGGTTGTCTGGTGCTGGAGTGGAAGATTTTCGCGCGCCTCGGCGCGGGGCTTGGCGGCGCGAGCCTGAGGCAATTCGTGTTCGCCCTCGCGGCGTCGCGCCTGATCCTGCTCGTTTTGCTGTTTTTCGTCAGCGGCGGTCAGGAGCTCAGCAACGACACCAAGATGCATGTGGCTTTCCTCGGCTCGCCGCTCGCGGTCCTCTCCTATCAGTTTCCTGGATACGAACAATATCCGCCATTCCTGCCGATGCTGGAAGCTGCGATAGGCTATCCGCTCCACTTTATTTTTCCGAATTTCGTCACCGTCCGGCTGGTGATGATTTTTTATGATGTGATAGCTGGCGGCCTGCTCTTTGCGCTGCTCGGAAAGCTCGGGGTGCAAGGCTCGCGCAAAGGGCTGTGTCTCGCCGGTTATGTTCTTCTGCCGATGGGTTGGATGACCTCCGTCGTCATGGCGCAGGACGATTCGATCGGCGCCGTGGCCATCTTGATTCCAATCATCTTGGCGATGTCCGGGCGGCTGACCGCCGCATTTTTCCTTTGCGGCCTCGGCGTGCTCGCGGCCAAGCTGTTCGTCATGCTGGAGCTAGTGACGCTTCTCGCGTTCTGCCCGCGCGCGCGGCGGCTCACATCGGCGGCCATCGCTTTCGCCCCGATTCTGGTGGTTTATGCGGGATTGTCCCTGCACAGATTAGCCAACGGCTTTCCGCTTCCGCTCTTGGGATTTCACCCCGACCCGTATTTTGGCACGAACTTCTGGATCTTGTTGCATACCTACGGCGGGCTGAACCTGGCGAAATACGGGTCCTATTCCGGCGTGCTGGCGTTGGCCGCGGCGATGATCCCCGCCGGCATCGTCCTGGCGAGAGGCATTCAGTTCACGGACAGGATGTCAATTCCGCTCGCCGTCTCCGCATCGGTCATGTTGTTTTTTTCACTGTTCTACCATGTAAATCCGCAGTACTTCATGTTGATCTTCCCGTTGGTGATCGCGATCGCGCAAAACGGCGCCGATGCGCTGGATTGCCTGTTGCTGTCGATCATTCCGTGGGCCGGAAAGCTGTTTCAGCTGGCCGAGTACAGAGTCGGGCTTGACGCAAACGCCGGAAAGGCTGTCGCACTCAACCTTTACACGAAGCTTTTCCATTTCTCGCCGGATTATTGGCTGGCCGGGACTCAGGCGGTATTTTCGTTGTTCACCATCTATTTGTCGGTCAAGTGGTGTCTCAGGCTGGCCAGATCATCAGCCTCATCGAACGCCTTGCGCGCGCCGTTCGGAGGCTTTCGCGCGGACCAACGCGTGTCGTTCTGATGGCGGAGCTGTGGACCGGAGAGAAGCAAATCATGCGGGCGATGGCCTCGCCCAGCGGGCGCTCCGGCAACACGGGCGCCAGATGAACGTTACCGTCTGCATCACGACCAGAAATCGGCCCGATGATCTGGCCGAATGCCTGAAATCGATCGCCGCCTCCTCCGTGCGCGTGGCGGAGACGATCGTTTCCGACGACAGCACCGACGCGCGCACGCGCGAGCTGGTGGCCGTGCAGTTTCCGGACGTGAAATATGTCGAAGGCCCAAGGCTCGGGCTTGGCCCAAACCGCAATAGCGCGATCGCGGCGGCCTCGGGCGAATGGATCCTCTTCCTCGACGACGACGCGCGCCTTGGCGAAGAGTTTCTGGCGACGCTCGCGCCGGTCGTCGCCGCGAGGCGCGGCCAACGCATCATCTTCAGCGGCATCGAACAGCAGGACAAGGGGCCGATCTTCCCCCGCGGCCAGGACTTTCTGGGCTTTCAAACGAGACCATATGGCGCGCGCGACGCGCTTGATACGCTGATCATAAACGCAGCGTTGTTTCCGGCCGATCTACTGAGAAAAATTCGGTTCGATCCGCGCCTCGTCTACGGCTATGACGAAGTGGATATCGCCGCGCGGGCGCGGGCGCTTGGATGGGAGATCCTCCTTTGCCCGGAGGCGGTCAATTATCATTATCCCTCGCCGAAGAATCGCGATTACTATCAGCCGCACACCGAAACCGCCCGAATCTATGTGACGTTCAAGACCTATTTCGCGGCCCAACGCAGGCCCGCGAAAGCTGTCGCCTTTCTGGGGCTTAGCCTCGCCCACAGCATCGCTCACCATCTCAGGCGGAAAGCGAGCGGCGGGCCGCCAGCGGCGATCGCGCTTCACCGGCAGGCATGGCGTCTGATCGCAGCCTGGCGGCGCGACGTCGCGGCCGGGAAATAGCGCCGCCATCCGGCCGGCTTGCGGCGCGACCGGCTAGTGCCGGTGGCCAGTGTCCGTGACAGGCTTGCCAAAGGCTTTTCGTGCCCCTTGAGTCAGTTGTGTGCGACGGCGCCGACGCTTGTCGACGGCCTTCACTGTGCGCCGATGCAACACCCACGGACAAAATATCTGGCGAGGGATCGTCAAAAGGAATGGTCAAAGGGCGGTCCGCGCCATATTACCGCATCGGAACTGTTCGTATTTTCAATCGATTAAAGCCTCGGCCGTTTCGCGAACCATTACTCTCATGGCTCCGCGATAGCGTCCGCGCGCGGCCGGCTGAGTTCGCTTTTGCCGGCTCTGGCGATTGTGAGTTTTTCGTTTCTATAATAGATCTCAATGAGCTTAAGATCGAGTGGATGCCCCGGTTGATCGGGTTCCGCGCCTTCACGTTTATCGTCGTCAATCGGGCGGGAGGATCGCGAGTCAGCTGATCGCGCCGAGTGACAAACGCGTCTTTGAACGCTCCGTTTCGAAGGGGCGATTTTATTTGAGCTCGTGCTAAGTTTTAAGCGCCGTATTGGACCTGGAATGGTCGTTCAATGCCCGGCACTCGGATCCGTCCTCGCCTTGCAGCTTCCTGGCGTCTGGTCCAGATGGTGGCCGGTGGATGCGCTTTCGTCTCAATCGGCGCGGGCGCGGCGCTCGCACAGACCTGCCCGGTAGCGAGCAATACCGTCAACGTCACCGGCGTTGCCGCCTCCTGCACGATCACCGGCGCGCTCAACGCGCCGACCGTCTTTCCGCCCATATCGCTTCAGGCATCAAGCGGGGCCTTGATCAGCGCGACGTCGCTGCACGTTTTAAATAACGGCGGCGGCGCCGGCGCGATTGCGCAAAGCGGCGGCGCGATCAATTTCGATTTTCCGGACGGACCGGGTTCGACCATCGCGATCAGCGGCGGCGGCGGCACGATCGCCGGCCTTGAGGCCACGGGCGCGGGAAGCTTGATTCAAGCCAACAACCTCGCCTTGTCCTGGTCCAGCCAAACCAGCAACGGGATGGTATACGCCATCAACGGCGGAACGATTATTTTGCAAAACACTTCGATTTCCAGCAGCGTCGGAGGCGGAGACAACGGCCTGGTGGCGGGCGCCGCCGGCGGCGGCGGCGGCACAATCACGGCAACCAACGTGACGCTCCAGTATAGCGTCGGCGGCGGCGGCCATACCGGCGTGCTCGCAAATCCCGGCGGCGTTGTTACCTTGAACGGCGGCGCGGTCACGATCGGCGGGACAGGCGGCGGCAATATCGGCGCTTCGGCGGCCGGCGGCGCGATCACGGCGACCGGCACGACATTCAATCTCGGCACGCCGACGTCCCTTAACGGCGGCAACGATATCGGCGTGCAAGCGATCGGCAATGGCGGCAGCGTCGGGACCGTCACGCTGACGAACTCCGCCGTCAATATTCTCGCGGTCGGCAGCGGCAACACAGGCCTTTTGGCAAATGGCGCCGGCAATTCGATCACAGCGAATAATGTGATCGTCACGATGCAGGACCCCAGCGCGCTCACCAATCCTCCCACCGTCGACAATGACGCCGGCACCAGGGCGCAAGGCGGAGCGGCGATAAATCTGACGGGCGGCCGCGTCTCGGTCTTCAGCAACGGCAATGGCGAAAAAGGACTGCAGGCGACGGGCGCCAACAGCACAGTCAACGCGGCTGGCGGCGTCAACGGCAGCAGCCCACAGGACTGGTTCCTGCGTTCGAGCTTCACCGTGCCGCCGGAGCCCGCCCTTTCCGCCCGAGCCCCCCTTTCCGATCGAGCCGCAGGCGCAGGCCGTCTGGCGGAGCGTGCATTTCGACGAGACCTCCGACATGTTCGGCTCGGTCGCGCTGGGCAGGTCGACAGGCGTCAGCGCACGCGCTGGCCTGCGCGCCCGATGGACGATCGCGACCAGCGACGGCGAGATACGGCAGCCTTATCTGAGCGCCAACTTCTGGCGCGACTGGGACGGCGAGGCGACCGTAACCTACAGCAGCATCGACGAGGCGCAGTTGCGCGAAGATGGCCAGAGGCTGGAGGTCGGCGGCGGCGTTACGGCCAAAATCAACGCCAATACCAGCCTTTACGCCAACGGCTATTATCAATTCGCCGTCGGCGACGCGCTCTACGCCAGGCGCGACGGCGTCAAAGGCGCGGGCGGCATCCGCTACGTCTGGTGAGGAAACCCGCATATTGAGACGCGAACAAAAGCGCGCGGCGCCGCAAGGCTTGTCGCTTCGCCGAAAACCTTGGCCCGCGCTCCGATGACGTCGAGGCGATCCTGTCGCCGAACGGCCGCGACATTCGGCTCCAGATGTTTTTCATGCCAATTGAGCGGCCGAATTGCAAGATTGGCCGGCGGCGGCGAAAATGCAGCGGGCCCCGACGACCGGTCCCAATGCTGATCAAGGAGGATTTCGCGTGAAAAAGCCGGATACGCGGGCCTGGATGTGGTCCAACGCTCTCGACACGCTGGCCCGCGCCGACCGGCTGCATCGCCAATTGTTTCAGCCCATCTCGGTGCGCAGCCGCAAGCCAGGCTGGGAGCCGCCCGTCGACATGGTCGAGACGGAGCGGGAGGTCGTCGTGCTCGCCGCGCTGCCTGGCGTCGATCCAAAGGACATCGAGGTCGCAATTGACGGCGGCCTGCTGATTATCGCCGGCGACCGGCTGCTGCCGCCGCAATTCAAAAGCGCCGCCATCCACCGGCTTGAACTGCCGCAAGGCCGTTTCGAGCGCGCGGTGCCGCTGCCGCCGGGGCGCTACGAGATCATGCGGCCCTCGATGGTCAATGGCTGCCTTTCGATCGTGCTGCGCAAACTTCTCTAGTCGGTGATCATCCCATGTCCCGCCTCATCCGCCCGCTCTCTTCGCAAGCCTTCTCCGCTCCGGACGCCCTGGCCGCAGGGGCTCAAAGCCCTTCTGCGACGGATGCCGAAAAAGACCCTCTGATCATCGTCCCGGTGCGCGGCTTCGTGCTGTTCCCCGGCATCGTGATGCCGGTCACGATCGCCCGGCCGGCCTCGATCGCCGCGGCGCAGGAGGCGGTGCGGCAAGGCCGCCCCGTCGGGCTCCTCTTGCAGCGCGACGCGAACGAGGAAAATCCCTCGCCGCTCGGCATGCATCGCATGGGCGCCGTCGCCAATATCCTGCGCTACATCACGGCGCAGGATGGCGGCCATCATTTGATTTGCCAAGGCGAACAGCGATTCTATGTCGAATCCTTCGTCAAGGAGCAGCCTTTTCTGATGGCGCGGGTGCGGCGGATCGAAGATCCGGACGTCCGCTCGCCCGATGTCGAAGCGCGCTTCCTGCATCTGCGCGGCCAAGCGGTCGAGGCGCTCCAGTTGATGCCGCAGACGCCGCCCGAGCTGATCGCCGCCGTCAACAACGCGCCGACGCCGGGCGCCCTGACCGACCTCGTCGCCGCCTATATGGATGCGACGCCGGAGCAGAAGCAGGATATTCTAGAAACCATCGACCTCGCCGCGCGAATGGATCTGGTGTCGCGGCTGCTTGCCCAGCGCATCGAGGTGCTGCGCCTGTCGCAGGAAATCAGCCAGCAGACCAAGGCCGCGCTGGATGAGCGCCAGCGCGAGGTGCTGCTGCGCGAGCAGATGGCCTCGATACAGCGCCAGCTCGGCGAAGGCGACGGCAAGGCGCAGGAAATAACCGAGCTGGGCGAAGCGATCGCCAAGGCGAACATGCCGCCCGAGGTCGAACAGGCGGCGCAAAAGGAGCTGCGCCGGCTGGAGCGCATGCCCGACGCCTCCGCCGAATACGGCATGATTCGAACCTATCTCGATTGGCTGATCGAATTGCCCTGGGCGCCGGCGGACGAAGCGCCGATCGACATCGCCGAGGCGCGCCGCATCCTCGACGCGGATCATTTCGGCCTCGAAAAAATCAAACAGCGCATCGTCGAATATCTCGCCGTCCGCAAGCTCGCGCCGCAGGGCAAGGCGCCGATCCTTTGCTTCGTCGGACCGCCGGGCGTCGGCAAAACCTCGCTCGGCCAATCCATCGCCCGCGCCATGGGCCGCAAATTTGTCCGCGTCAGCCTAGGCGGCGTGCATGACGAAGCCGAGATCAGGGGCCACCGGCGCACCTACGTCGGCGCCTTGCCCGGCAACATCATTCAGGCAATCCGCAAGGCTGGAGCGCGCAACTGCATCATGATGCTGGATGAGATCGACAAGATGGGCGCGGGGATTCAGGGCGACCCCGCCTCTGCGATGCTGGAAGTGCTGGATCCGGAACAGAACAACGCCTTTCGCGACAATTACCTCGCCGTCCCTTTCGACCTGTCACGCGTGGTGTTCATCGCCACCGCCAATCTGCTCGACACCATCCCGGGTCCGCTGCGCGATCGCATGGAAATCATAAGTCTGTCGGGTTACACCGACCTGGAAAAACTGGAAATCGCGCGGCGCTATCTCGTCCGCCGCCAGCTCGAGGCCAACGGGCTGACTCCGGATCAGGCCGAGATCGACGACGCCGCCCTGGCCGCGATCATTCGCGGCTATACGCGCGAAGCCGGCGTGCGCAGCCTCGAGCGCGAGATCGGCCGCGCGCTGCGCCATGTCGCGGTGCGCATCGCCGACGGCAGCGCCGGCCATGTCCGCATCGGCCCCGGCGACCTCGCGGATATCCTCGGGCCGCCGCGGTTCGAGGATGAAGTTGCGATGCGTGTCAGCGTGCCGGGGGTCGCGACCGGACTGGCCTGGACGCCGGTCGGCGGCGACATTCTCTTCATCGAGGCGGCGCGCCTGCCCGGCCATGGCAAGCTGATCCTCACGGGCCAGCTCGGCGAGGTCATGCGCGAGAGCGCGCAGGCGGCGCTCAGTCTCGTCAAAAGCCGCGCCGCCGACCTCGGCGTCGACCCGCAGCTATTCGACAAGATCGACATCCATGTTCACGTGCCGGCTGGCGCGACGCCAAAGGACGGCCCCAGCGCCGGCGTCGCGATGTTCATCGCGCTGGTCTCGCTTCTGACCGGCCGCCTTGTGCGCAAGGATACGGCGATGACGGGCGAGATCAGCCTGCGCGGGCAGGTGCTGCCCGTTGGCGGGATCAAGGAAAAAGTCGTCGCGGCCGCCCGCGCGGGCTTGACCCGAGTCATGCTGCCGGCGCGCAACCGGCGCGATTACGACGACATACCTAAAGACGCGCGCGAGCGGCTCGAACTCATCTGGCTGGAGCGCATCGACGACGCCGTCGCCGCCGCCTTTGAGAGCTCGGAGCCGCCGCGACCGCCCAAGAGCGCGGATGGCTGAAAACGAAGAGCCTTGCGCATGCGCCGATCGGCGTCGCGCCGGCTCGCTTTCGGGCTCACGGAATCGCAACCGGCGCAATGGAGCTTTAAGCTGCTTCGGCCCGGTTCAACCGACATTTTGAGGAGAGCAGCATGATCATTCTCGTCACAGGCGCCACCGCCGGCTTCGGCGCCGCCATCGCGCGGCGCTTCGCGGCCGAGGGACATAAAATCGTCGCCGCGGGACGCCGGCGCGAGCGGCTAGACGCCCTCGCCGCCGAATTCAAGCCGGGCGCGATCGACCCGTTGGTGCTCGACGTGCGCGACCGCGCCGCCGTCGAGGCCGCCATCGCAAACCTCCCGGCGGATTTCGCCGCGATCGACCTTCTCGTCAACAACGCCGGCCTCGCCCTTGGGCTCTCGCCGGCGCAGGAGGCCGATCTCGACGATTGGGAGACGATGGTCGACACCAATGTCAAGGGCTTGATGTATGTCACCCGCGCGGTTCTGCCCGGCATGGTCGCGCGCAACCGCGGCCATATCGTCAATCTCGGCTCGATCGCGGCGCTCTACCCCTACCCCGGCGGCAATGTCTATGGCGCGACCAAAGCCTTCGTCCGGCAGTTCTCGCTGAACCTTCGCGCCGACCTTCTCGGCACGAAAGTCCGCGTCACCGATATCGAGCCCGGCCTTGTCGGCGGCTCGGAATTCTCGACGGTCCGCTTCGGCGACGCGCAGAGGGCGGCCAAGCTCTACGAGGGCGCCGACGCGTTGACGCCGGACGACATCGCCGAAGCCGTGCATTGGGTCGCGAGCCTGCCCGCGCGCGTCAATATCAACTCGATCGAGATGATGCCGGTGACGCAGGCCTTCGCGGCGCTCGCCGTCCATCGCGAGCCCGCAGGCTGAACGGAAGCGCGCTTCGCCACATCGCCTTCACCCGGTATGGCGCCCTTTCTCGTCGAGCGCATAGCGCCGGATCTTGTTGGCGAGGCCGACGCGCGAGAGGCCGAGCTCGCGCGCGGCGCGGCTCTGGTTCCAGCGCTGCTTTTCGAGCGTATGCAGCACCAGCTGCTGCTCCAGCGATTCGACCATCTCCTTCAGCGTCTTGCCGTCGGCCGTGAGGCCGAGCTTGGCCGCCGGCGGCGCGACCGCGCGCAGTTTCGCAAGCTCGGGCGAGAGATGCCGGCGGGTCAGATATTCGCCGTCCTTGGCGACCGCGACCATGCGGCGGATCTCGTTTTCGAGTTCGCGCACATTGCCCGGAAAGGTGTAGGCCTTGAAGGTCTCGATCACGTCATTGGCGACGCCGAGCACGCGATTGCCGAGGAGCCCGCCATGCTTGCCGACGAAAAATTCGGTCAGCGCCGGTATGTCGGCTGGCCGCGCCCGCAGCGGCGGCACCTCGAGCTCAAAACCTTTGAGGCGGAAGTAAAGATCCTCGCGGAACGCGCCGGCCTTGACCAGCGCCCGCAGCGGCCGGTTCGAGGCGGCGATGATGCGCACGTCGCAGACCATGGTCTGATCGGCGCCGAGCGGCTTCACCTCGCCCTCCTGCAGGAAGCGCAAAAGGCTCACCTGAAACGAAGGCGAGATCTCCGAAATCTCATCGAGAAAGACGGTGCCGCCATCGGCCGCGCGAAACAGGCCAAGGCGGTCGCTGACCGCGCCGGTAAACGCCCCGCGCTTATGGCCGAACAGCTCCGAATGCAACAGCTCGTCCGGGACGCCGCCGCAGTTCTGCGTCATCAGCGGGCTGGAGGAGCGGCGCGAATGGAAATGCAGCGCGCGGGCGAGCAATTCCTTGCCGGTTCCTGTCTCGCCCTCGATCAGGATCGGCAGCTCGGTCGGCGCCGCTTCGCGGGCGAGATTGCATAATTCCGACATCGCCTCGCTGGCGTAGACAAGCCGCTCGAAGGAGGAGGCCTCCACGCGCGCGCGATGCTCGTGCCGCTCGTGAAAAAGCGTCGAATCCTCACCAATCTTCAATTCGCGCGCGAGCAGGCGGTGACGGCGCGCGAGTTCGCGCGTTTCGAGCGCGCGCTTGACGACGAGGCAGACCTGATCGGCCTGCAGCGGCTTGGTCAGATATTGATACGCCGCCGTGCGCGCCAGCGCGTCCGACAGCGGCATGGCGCGGAACTCGCCGACGAGCAGGATGCGCACGACGTAAGGATGCGTGAAGCGAAGCCGCGACAGAAAGCCGACGACGTCGCCGTTGCGGCAATCCATATCGGCGATGACGAGGTCGACATGGGCGTCGCGCACGACGTCGATCGCCTCCGCCTCGCGCGCGGCCATGATGACGCGATAGTCCGAGCCCGCGACCAGCGCCTCGGCGGCGGCGCTTTGCGCCGCATCCGCGTCGGCGAAGAAGAGGATGGTCAATTCCACCGTCATCGCAAATGTCACGCCCGGTATTGTTCGTCGCTGACCTGCTCCATCCAGTCGACGAACCTGCCGTCGAGCTGTTCTTGAATGGCGATGTGGGTCATCGCCGTGGCCGCCGCGGCGCCGTGCCAATGTTTCTCGCCCGGCGCGAACCAGATCACGTCGCCCGGCCGGATCTGCTCGACCGGGCCGCCCTCGCGCTGCGCGAGACCGCAGCCGGCCGTGACGATCAGGGTCTGGCCGAGCGGATGGGTGTGCCACGCCGTGCGCGCGCCGGGCTCGAAGGTGACGCTGGCGCCGGCGACGCGGGCCGGCTCAGGCGCGGTGAACAGTGGATCGATTCGGACCGTCCCTGTAAACCAGTCCGCCGGCCCCTTGCCGGACGGCTGCGAACCGCTGCGCTTGATCTCCACCCTGTTCTCCTTCGCTCGGCCCGACCGGCCGTCGAAAACAATCAGCCGGCTTCGGCCGCCTCGATGTCGTCATAGCGGTTGACGCGGTAAATGACATAGGAGACCACCCAGGCGGCGACAAAAATGCAGACGATGGCGACGCCCAGCACGCCGAAATTGTCGTTCAGCGAACCGATCGCGCCCCAGAAACCGCCGCCGTCGGTGAGGCCCATCTGGTCGCCGATCAGATTCAAGACTTCGAGGCCGCCGACGACCAGCGCGACGACGACCGAGACCGCCGTGATGGTGAGGTTGTAATAGAGCTTGCGGATCGGCTTGACGAAGGCCCAGCCATAGGCGCCCAGCATCACGATACTGTCGGTCGCATCGAGCAGCGTCATGCCGGCGGTGAACAGCGCTGGAAAGACGAGGATTGACCAGACGGAAAGGCCCTGCGAGGCCTGCGTCGCGGCGATGCCGAGCAGGCCGACCTCCGTCGCCGTGTCGAAGCCAAGGCCGAACAGAAGCCCAAGCGGATACATCTGCCAGCTCTTTTCGATGAGCCGGAAAAAACGGCGAAACAGCCGTCCGAGCAAGCCGCGGCTCGACAGCATCAGATCGAGGTCCTCCTCGACGAAGGCGTCGCCGGCCTTGACCGCGCGGAACGTGCGGTAGATCGAAAGCATGACGACAACGTTGGCGAAGGCGATGGCGAACAGAAAGAACGCCGAGACCAGCGTGCCGACAATTCCGCCGACGGATTTGAAAGCGTCGAATTTCGTCTGCAGCGCGGCCGCGGTGACGACGATGGCGAGGGTCAGCCCGACGACGACGGTCGAATGGCCGAGCGAGAAGAACAGGCCGACGCCGACCGGCCGCTTGCCTTCCTGCATCAGCTTGCGCGTCACATTGTCGATCGCCGCGATATGGTCGGCGTCGAAGGCATGCCTGAGGCCGAAGCTGTAGGCGAGAAACGCCGTCCCGAGCAACATCGGGTAGCCATGAAAGGCGGCGAGCGCCCACGCCCACGCGGCGATATTGGCGGCGATCAACAGGACGTAGACGCCGGCGATCTTGCCGCGCACATTTTCTTTCGAATCATTGAAAAGAGCGAAAAGGCCTGGCTGCATGAATTTCTCTCCGCAGAATGTCAGCACGCGCCCGCCGCCGCGGCCGGCGCGCCGGCCAGGGCGAAATCGCGGCGGCGCGCGGCGCGCAGCCAATCATACCACGCCGCCATCCCCTCGCTGGTCTGCGCGGAGAGCCGGATCGAGGCGATCGCCGGATTGACCTCGCGCGCCATCGCCTCGCAGGCGTCGGCGTCAAAGCGCACGTAAGGCGCAAGATCAAGTTTGCTCACGATCATGAGATCGGCGGCGCGGAACATATGCGGATATTTGAGCGGCTTGTCGTCGCCCTCCGTCACCGACAGCACGACCACCTTGGCCGCTTCGCCAAGATCGAACAGCGCGGGACAGACGAGATTGCCGACGTTCTCGATCATCACCACCGAGCCGAACGGCGGCCGCAGCGCGTCGAGAGCGCGGCGCACCATATCAGCCTCAAGATGGCAACCGGTCCCGGTGTTGATCTGCACGGCGGCGGCGCCCGCCGCCCTGATCCGCGCGGCGTCGTTCTCGGTCTGCTGGTCGCCCTCGATCACGCTGATTGGAATCTCGCCTTTCAAATCGCGGATGGTGCGCTCCAGCAGCGAGGTTTTTCCCGCGCCCGGCGAGGAGACGAGGTTAAGCGCCAGCGCCTCGCGCCCCTCGAACCAGGCGCGGTTGCGCGCGGCGAGGCGATCGTTCTTGTCGAGGATCGCGCGCTCAAGCTCGATCGAGACGCCATGCTGGTTCGCGACGGCCGTGACCGTCAAATCGCGGCGATCATCGCCACGATGGTCGTGGTGGTCATGTGAATGATGATGGTCATGGGAATGATCATGCGCGTGATCATGCGAATGATCTTCGCCATGATGATGATCGTGCGCATGGTCGTGATCGTGACTGTGGCCGTGGGGATGATCGTGATCATGCGCCACAGGCCGCCGCTCCCCTGTCAGGGGGTCCGTGACCGTCGCTTCGGCGCCATCTCCGCAGCCGCAGGTTACGCACATGGCTCCATCTCCAGTTGCATGCTTTTGATGTTGAGCTCCTCGCCGGCGAGCCGCTGAAGCCGGCGCGATCCGCAGCCGCAGCGCGCGACGAGGTCAGGGAGTTCGACCCCGGCGCCGCAGTCGAGGCAGCGCGCGCGGCCGGGGATTTCGACGATGTCGAGCGCCGCGCCCTCGAGCGCGCTCCCCTTCGCGACGACGTCGAAGCAAAAACGGATGGCGTCCGGCATGACAGCCGAAAGCCTGCCGATCTCCAGCGTCACGCGCAACACCCTGCGCCCACGCGCCTCCGCGCCGACGATGCCGACGATCGAACGCGCAATGGAGAGCTCATGCATCGTCGGCCCCTTCAGCAGATGCGCGGCAATTGCTCGCCGACCAGCATATCGACGATGCGCCTGCCGCCAAAATGGGTCTTCATCGTCACCCGCCCTGGCGGCCCCTCGACGACGCGCCCGATCATCGCCGCCTCGCGCCCGAGCGGATGCGCGGCCATCGTCGCCAGCGCCCGCTCGGCGGCGGCCGCCGGCGCGACGACGACGATGCGGCCCTCATTGGCGAGATAGAGCGGATCGAGGCCAAGAATTTCGCAAAAGCCTTTGACATCTTCGCGCAGCGGGATCGCGGCCTCCTCAAGAGCGACGCCAACCCCCGCGGCGCCGGCGATCTCATTGACCACCGTGGCGAGGCCGCCGCGCGTCGCGTCGCGGATGAATTTCACCTCGGGGCAGCGCGCCAGCAGCGTTTCGATGAGGCCGTTCAGCGCCGCGCAATCGCTTTCGATCGCCGCATCAAGCGCGAGGTCGCCGCGCGCGCAAAGGATCGCCGCGCCATGATCGCCAAGCCGCCCGTTGACCAGAATGACGTCGCCGGGCTCGGCCTGGTCGGCGCCGAGATCGACGCCGGCGCCGATCACGCCGACGCCAGCCGTGTTGATGAACAGCTTGTCGCATGAGCCGCGGTTGACCACCTTGGTGTCGCCGGTCACGATGGCGACGCCCGCCGCCGCGGCGGTCTCAGCCATCGAGCGCGCGATCTTGCGCAGAAAATCGACGTCGACGCCTTCCTCGATGATGACGCAACAGGACAGATAAAGCGGCTTCGCTCCGCCGACGGCAAGATCGTTGACGGTGCCGCAGACGGCCAGCTTGCCGATGTCGCCGCCCGGGAACACCAACGGATCGACCACAAAGGAATCCGAAGTGAAGGCGAGCCTGTCGCCATGGCGCGCGAGGCCGGCGAGCGACATGCGGGCCTGATCCTCGAGCGGCGTCAGCATCGGATTATCGAAGACGGAGACGAACACATCGTCGATCAAATCGCGCATGGCCTTGCCGCCGCCGCCATGCGCGAGCGTCACTCTCGGCACATGCACGCCATCGCCGATGCGGCGCGCGCGGATCTTGGGCGCCGCGCTGGCCGGCATTTTTATGATGCTCGTCATGCCGCGGTGGCTGCGTCGCGCAGCCCCTCCATGTTGCCATATTGGTAATAGGCGGCGCAGGCGCCCTCGGACGAGACCATCAGCGCGCCGAGCGGCTTTTCGGGCGTGCATGCCGTGCCGAACACGCGGCACTGATGCGGCTTGATGAGGCCTTTCAACACCTCGCCGCACTGGCAGGCGGCGGGATCGGCGACCTTCAAAGCTGGCACCGCAAATTTGCGTTCGGCGTCGTAAGCCGCATAAGCCTGTCGCATGCGGACGCCCGAATGGTCGATCGAGCCGAGGCCGCGCCATTCGAAGAACGCGCGGAGTTCAAAAACGCGACTGACCGCATCAAGCGCGGCGGGATTGCCCTCGAAGGGCGCGACGCGGCCATATTGATTCTCGATCTCGCAGCGGCCCTCCGCCATCTGCTTCAGCACCATCCAGGTCGAATGCAACACGTCGAGCGGCTCGAAGCCTGCCACCACCATTGGCCGCTGGTAGCGCTTCGCGATGAAGTCATAGGGTTTGAGGCCGATCACCATCGAGACATGGCCCGGCCCCAAAAATGCGTCGATATGCATGTCGGGCGAATCGAGAATCGCCTTGATCGTCGGAATGATGGTGATGTGGTTGCAGAACAGCGAGAAATTCCTGATCCCATCCACCTCCGCCTGCAACACGGTGAAAGCGGTGGACGGCATCGTCGTCTCGAAGCCAAGGCCGAAGAAAATGACCTCGCGATCCGGATTCTCGCGCGCAAGCTTTAGAGCATCGAGCGGCGAATAGACCATGCGTATGTCGGCGCCGTCGGCCTTGGCCTGCAACAGGCTCTTGCGCGAGCCGGGCACGCGCATGGCGTCGCCGAAGGTGGTGAAAATCACGCCCGGCGTCTCGGCCAGCGCGACGCAATCGTCGACCCTGCCCATCGGCAGCACGCAAACCGGACAGCCCGGCCCATGCACCAGCTCGATCGCCTCCGGCAGCATGTTGGAGATGCCATATTTGAAGATCGAATGCGTGTGGCCGCCGCACACCTCCATGATCTGCAGCGGCCGGCCGCGCGCGGCGACGACATCGGCGGTCAGCGCCGCGATCTCGCGCAGCAGCATGCGGGCTTTCTCGGGATCGCGGAATTCGTCGACATATTTCATCTGACGTCTCCTGTTCAAAGCATTTTCAAGCGAAGTGGTCGCCGGTTCGCGTCAAGAAAATGCGTACAAGTTTAGAGCCCCTCCCTCACGCGCGCCCCGATGCGCGCATCGCGGCGATCTCCTGCTGCGCCTCGCCGAGTTCTTCGAGGATGCGCAGCGTCGCCGCCGCCTCGTCCTCGTCGATGAGGCTCATGGCGAAGCCGACATGCACCAGCACCCAATCGCCGACGCAGTCGCCTACAGCCCGTTCGCCGACGATGCAGGCGATGTTGACCTCGCGCTTGACGCCGCCGACATCGACCACCGCGAGCTTGCGGCGCTCGTCGACAATGGCGACGATCCGTCCTGGAATGCCGAGACACATGGTCTGCTCCTTTCAAGCGGTCAGTCGGACGGCCGCCACGGCCGCCTGGCCGAGCGACAGGCCGCCATCATTCGACGGCATTTGCGTTTGCAACAGAACCTCGAAACCATCGGCTTCAAGGCGCCGCTTCACTTCCTCGGTCAGCCAGCGATTCTGGAAGGCGCCGCCTGACAGCGCGATCCTGCGCGTCAGCCGCTCGCCGGCCTCATACGCGCCCTTGCGCGCCATCGTCGCGACGGCGCGCGCAAACCCTTTATGGAACCGCGTCGCGATCACGGCGGGCTCGACATGCTCGTAGAGATCGCCAAGCAGCGCCTGCCACATCATCAAAGGTTCGATGTAGGGAAGGCCGCAGCCTTTGAGGCGCGGAATGCCGAACGGATAGGCGAGATCCTCGTCGATCGCGGCAAGGCTCTCGGCGCTCACCAGAGATTCCAGCCGGATCGCCGCCTCGCCCTCATGGAAAGTTTCATCGCGGCAAATTCCGATGGCGGCGGCCACGGCGTCGAACAACCGCCCGCAGGAGCTGGCCGGCGGGCTGTTCACGTCGTTGCGGATCATCGCGGCGATGGTCTCGATCGGCTTGCCGCGCAGATATGCATAAAGTTCCGTCGCCTCGAAGTTCATCCTGAACGACGCCCATCCCATCTCGGCGAGAATATGCGCCAGCGCATTGCGCCATGGTTCGCGCACGGCCTGCGCGCCGCCCGGCATCGCGACCGGCTTCATCGTGCCGACGCGGCGACAGCCGGCGTAATCGCCAAGCAGGAATTCGCCGCCCCAGAGCGCGCCATCATCGCCAAGGCCAAGGCCGTCGAGCGAGACGCCGAGCACAGGCCCTTCGTCCGCGCCGAGGCCATTCTCCGCCATGCAGCTCGCCACATGGGCGTGATGGTGCTGCACCTCGATGACAGGAAGATTGCGCACGCGCGCAAAGTCGCGCCCGAATTTGGTCGAGAGATAATCGGCGTGAAGATCGACGGCGACCGCTTCGGCCTGATGCGCGTGCAAGGCGCCGAGCAGCGCGACATTGCGCTCGAATTCCCGCAGCCGTACAGCATCTTCCAGATCGCCCATATGCTGCGAGACGATCGCCTGCCCGTTCTTGACAAGGCAGAAGGTGCTTTTGAGTTCGCCGCCGAGCGCAAGAATTTGCGGGCTGCGGCTGAGGCCCCCCGGCAGACGCAGCGGCGCCGGCGCATAACCGCGCGCGCGGCGCATCAGGCGCGGCGCGCCGGCGATGACGCGCTGAACCGAATCATCGAGCCGCACAGTGATGGCGCGATCATGCGTCAAGAAAAAATCGGCGATGGCGCCAAGCCTCTCGCGCGCGTCATCGTCCTCGATCGCCTGCGGCTCGTCGGAGAGATTGCCGCTCGTCATCACCATCGGCCGGTCGAGGCGGCGGAAAATCAGATGATGCAGAGGCGTCGCCGGCAGCATGAAGCCGAGCGTCGAGAGGCCGGGCGCGATAGCCTCGGGCAGCGCGGCGTCCGCCCTTGCTTCGAGCAACAGGATTGGCGCCGCGGCGCTCGCCAGCGCGCGCTCTTCCACAGCGCCAACGCGTGCGTAGCGGCGCACGACATCAAGATCGCGCGCCATCAACGCGAAGGGTTTTGTGTAGCGTCTCTTGCGCGCGCGCAACTCCGCGACCGCGCGCGCGTTGGTCGCATCGCAGGCGAGATGATAGCCGCCAATCCCCTTGATCGCGACGATATGTCCTTTAAGCAACAAGCCCGCGACGGCGTCGACATCGTCGAGCATGCTGAAGGCGGAGAAGTCTACAGCGCCGCCGCCGACCCGCTCCAGCCTCGCGCTCGGCCCGCAGGCGTGGCAGGCGATCGCCTCGGCGTGGAAGCGGCGATCGGCGGGATTTTCATATTCGGCGCGGCAGTCGGCGCACATAACGAAAGGCGCCATCGCCGTGCGGGCGCGGTCGTAGGGCGCTTCGCAGACGATCGAAAGGCGCGGGCCGCAATTGGTGCAATTGGCGAAGGGATAGCGGAAGCGGCGGTCAAACGGATCGCGGATTTCCGCAAGGCACGCCGGGCATGTCGCGGCGTCCGGCGCGACCTCCGTGCGCATCGCGCCGCGCGCGCTGACCGCGATCTGGAATCCGCCGATCAACGGCGGCGCCCGGCAGGGCCGCAGTTCGACCGCATCGATGCGAGCCAGCGGCGGACATTCGGCGCGGAGGCGCTCGACGAGCCGCAGCGCCTGCCCGGCGTCGCCCTCGACGCGGATCAGCACGCCCTCGCAATCGTTCAACACCTCGCCAACAAGGCCAAGCCGCGTCGCGAGGCGCCACACGGTCGGCCGGAAGCCGACGCCCTGCACGCGGCCGCGCACGCGGATCTCTGTGACGCCGACGGTCAGCGGCTGAGCGAGGATTGTCATGGCGCGAGCCTCCACAGCAGCGCGCGGTTGTTGCCGGAATCGGCGATCGCTGCGACGTCGCCGGCGATGGCGAGGCCATAGGGCCAGCAGAGGCTATCGCGCGCCGGCGCCTTCCAGCGGTTGTCGCCCTTCGCCGAAAACTCGCCCTGGCCGGTGAGCCTTGTCGCCGCCGCGCCCATAGCGAACTCGGCAAAGCCGAGCAGGCGCGAGTTCGCGGTATCCGCGACGGCGAGGCCCTCGGGCGTCGCCGCGCAACCGTAGGGCATGTTGAGGCTCGCCGCGTCCGGCCAGTAGGCGGCGCGGTTGTGGTCGGCGCCCTCCGCGCTCGACTGGCCGATCACAAAGTCGCAGGGCGCGCCGTTCTCGCGCGGCATTGCGTTCCATGCCATCAGCCTGTTGTCGCCGGCGTCGGCTATGACAAGGCGCCCCGCGACCATCGCCGCCGCATGCGGCCAGCGCATGCCGCCGGCGTCGACGCCGCGCCCGCCATTCTCGTCGCGACAATCCATGCGGGTCTGGCCAAGCACAAGGTCGGCCGGCGCGCCGTTGCGGTCCGGAATTTCGTTCCAGACCAGCACGCGACGGTTGCCCGTATCGCAGACAATCAGCCGCCCGTCCGCGATGGCGACGCCGTAACACCAGTTCAGCGTATGCGGCCCCGCCTCGGCGCCGCGATTGGCGCGCGTCGCGTAGAAATCCGCCTGCCCCAACACAACATCAGCAGGCCTGCTGTTTTCTCGTGGCAGCCCGCGCCAGATCAGCACGCGATGGTTCCAGGAGTCGGCCACCGCCAGCGCGTCTCCGCTCGCGGCGACCCCTGTCGGCACGTTGAGCGTCGAGGCGCTGGGCTCCCCCCTCGCGTTGCGTCCCTCGCGGAAGAAATCCGGCTGGCCGATGATCAGGTCGGCCGGCGCGTGGTCGGTCTCCGGGCGCTTCTTCCAGATCAGCAGCCGGTGATGGCCGGTATCGGTCACGAACAGCGGCCCGTCGGGACCCCCCAGCGCCGCCCCGCGCGGGCCGAACATCGTGTCGGGCGCCGGCGCGACCGGCGCCGACAGCGCGCCTTCGCCCGTGCGGCAGCCCAGAACGCAGATCGGCCCGGCCGGATCAAGCAACGGCTGCGGCGCCGCCGCGACCAACAGTTCGCCAGCGGCCGGCCGCGCGATGGGGCGTAGCGAAACACGCATCGTTCAACCCCTCAGCCTGATTTCGACGCAACCGCCGAGGACGCGAGTCATATGCGCATTGAGCTGCACGCCGGGCGCGGTGAGGCACTCGCCTGAAGCCAGATCATATTCGAAGCCGTGATGCAAACATGTGATGCGGCCGCCCGAAACTTCGCCATCTGACAGTGTCAGGCCGAGATGCGCGCAGGCGTCGTCGAAACAGGCGACGACGCCGTCGACGCGGCTCAGCAACAGGCTGCGGCCCGCCGCCTCGCAAGCGCGCACGCCGCCCTCGGGGATCGCGTCGAGCCGCGCGGCGAAGACCCAGCCGGCCTCGTCCTCCGCCCGCGCAAAGGGACTGGTGAATTTGCCGCCCGCCCCCGCCCCCGCGCCCTTGACCTGACGCACCTCGGCGATCTCCGGACAATGCGCTTCGATCGCGCGCCGGACCCCGGCGACGAAGGTCAGCGTCGAGGCCGGACACCCGTCGCAATTGCCGAGGAAGCGCACTTCCACCGCATCGGGCGGAACGAAGGCGATCAGCTCGACATCGCCGCCATGCGCGGCCAGCATCGGCCGCACCAAGGCGAGCGCGGTCTCAACCCGCTCCTGCAGGCTCGGCTGAATGAGGCCATGATGGCGCAGCACCGCATAGACCACAGGATCGGCGGCGGCCTCGCGCAGCAAATCGAGCGCGCCGGGGGCGCCCTTCACCGCCGCGATCAGCTTGCGCAGCGCCTCCCTGTTCAGCGCATCGATAGCGCGGCGGAAGGCGAAAGCCACAGCCTGTTGCAACTCGTCCCAACCGGCGACGATGGATTCCAGACGCTCCACGTCGCCGATCAACTGATCGGCGCCCGGCTCGCCAGGATTCGCCGCCAATGGCGGATGCGCGTTCATCGCCCTCTCCCTGTCTCCCCCGGCCGCGTTCTGACTGTCTGCTTCGGCGCCGCCCGGCGTTCCGGGTCTAAATCGCGTCGAAGGCCGATGCTCGCGCAGAAGCGCCTATGCTTTTCCTGCTCTAACGGAACTTCAGATTGCGAAACAGCGCCGGCTGCGCCGCGCCGCCGACGAAGCCGGCGATGGCGCCGGCGAGCGGCAGTCCAAGACCCAACAGCTCCGCCGCCACGAGAAACACCGCGAGGGTCAGCGCGACGCCGATCGCGAGCTGGCGCCACACCTCGGCGGGATTTTGAAACAGCTTGCCCTTGAAGAACAGGACGATCGAACTTCTGGCCATATCGAGCATGTCGAGCTCCCTACACGATGGCGACGATGAGGACGCCGAGAAGCGCGCCTGCGACGCCGGCGAGCGGCCCGTAGAACGCCCCCATCAGGGCGGCGAGTTCATTGCCGATCGCCTTGCCGCCGACGGCAACTCCGCCAAGCGCGCCGCCGAGCATCGACGCGGCGAAGGCGACGATGATCGCGACAATCCCGGAACCAAGCAGACTCATTCGAATTCTCCCGTCACAACGATCCGAAACGATTTGTCTTCATCGCAGCGCGGCCTCGCGCGCGCCGCCATTGGGGCGCGGCGCCGTCGCGCGCTCGGCTTCGATCTCCTCCATCGCGCCGGCGACGATCTCGGCCTTTTGCGCCTCGCCGCAGGCGCCGAATATGGCGGCGGCCTCGCGATATTTTTCGAGCGCCCGCATCAGATTGCCGGGGTTGCCGTCTTCGGGACGCTCCGGATCGTCGGGCAGATTGCGCAGGCAGTTCGCGTAATTCGCGATGGTGTTGGCGTATTCGGAAGGCGCGGCCGCGCGGGTGCGCACTTTCAGGGCCTCGTCATAGGCTTCGAGCGCGCGCAGATTATTCTCGACCGTATGGCTTGAGGAGGCATATTGCAGAGCGTTGCCGAGGTTGTTCTGCAACATAGCATATTCGGTTGGATGGTCGATGATGTTGATATGCTTCAGCGCTTCCTGGAAGGCCTGCACGGCGAGCGCCTCGCGCATTTTGGCGCGCTCGTCCGAGAACGGAATCGACAGGAAGGCGGTCGCCAGATTGTTCTGCAGAATGGCGAATTCCTGCGGCCAGGATTTGGCGTTGAAGGTGCGCAGCGCGCGCTGATAGGCGGAGATCGCCGCGGTGATCGGCGCCGCGTTGCAGGCGGCGAGATTTTGCAGCGTGAGGCCGAGATTCATCTCGATCTCGGCGATCTCTTCAGGCGAACCCTCAAGCTTGAGGATTTTCTGCGCGGCTTCGAGATTTTGCCGCGCCTGCTTCAGGGATTCGACATCGTCGCCAGGGATCGCCTGTAGCGCGGTGGCGAGACGCGCATGGATGCGTCCGCGCAACAGATAGAGTTCGGCCGGACAGAGTTCGAGCGCTTTCTCGTAGAGAAACACAGCCTGTTGCAATTGCTGCGGCGACTTCGGCCGGGACTGCAGGCCCATCGCCATCTCCATCAGCATCTCGACCTTTTCGGCGACGCTGGCGTCCTCCGCCTCAATGGCGGCAAGGGCGGCGAGCACCTGCTGGTCTGCGCGAGACGGCATGGCGGACGTTTCCTCGTGAGCCCGGCTCTTGCGGCGCGGGTTTCATCGAGCAAGCTATGATGGATTGGATTATCAGTCTAGTAGATTTTCGAATTGCAAACTTGGTTTGCATAATTGCGCTATGGCAAGGTTTCCATGCGCCAGAACTCGATGCGGAATGGACCACGGGCGCGCCCTTTTATCCGTCAGCGACGCTGAAGAATTGCGTCCGCGCCTCCACTGCGGGGCGCCCTCCGCACAGCGCCCACGGCGATCGGGGCTTGTAATGAAGGCCGGGCAGAGTCACGCTGGCCTCGGCTACGCCGGGATGGCGGACCCAACCAGCCGGCCGTTTGGTTCGGCCGGACTCCGCGATCGGGGCCGAACATTGGCCATTCACTGATGTGGTGCTGACAAAGATGTAGTGCTGACAAATTTATTTTTTTAAGAGAAGCGAGGCCTTCCATGAAGGAGCCAGAGCTGGCGCGCGACAACATAGCGTCGCTCGCATTAGCAACGCTGCGGTCGGTGTGGAATTGGCTCATCCGACTGGCTCGTGTCCTGTGGGCGTGCCGGATCAGCGTCTTCAGCGCGGCCGTCGGCCTGTTGGTTTTTGGATTGGTTCTGCAGGCCCAGAATCTTTTCGCCGACCTGTCGTTCAGCGGTTTCGTCGGCGGCGCGCCCTATTGGCTTTGCGTTTTCATCGCCATCTTTCTGATCTGGGCGTTTCCCATTCACTTCGGCGCCCGCAGCATTCTCAGCGAGGATGGCTGGCTCGTCTCCGCGCGGATGCGCCAGCGTCTGCCGCCAGACGAAGTCGATGATCTATCGGCCGAACTCAGGTCCGAGCATTTCGGGCTCATCGAGCTGACGCCGCGCGTCCTCGGGACGCTGCCTTTCGTCGCCGTCGCTCTCGGGCTCTGGTTCGCGGACCGGGCGATGGATGGCGCCCTGATCCTCCCGGAAGCGCGGCGCGCCCATTTGCAAATCATCGGCCTCGCCGTGGCGAATTTTGTCACGGCGGCGCTGTTCGTCTGGTTCGTCATCGTCCGCAGGCCCCTGCTCGCGAGGATCGCCGATCGCGTCGACGGATCGCGACGCGGCGCAGGCGAAAAAGGCAAGGTCGGCGTCTTCCTCGAAGGCTTCGCCTGGTTTTCACTGGCTTTGACCACCTTCATTTTTTTCGTCGCCTATATCTACCCGGATTGGTTATCGCGCTACGCGCCGCGCGCGCTGCTGATTCCGTTCCTGTTTGGCAGTCTTGTCCTCATCTTCAGCTGGCTGGTGCGCGTCGGCTACAGGATCGGCCTTCCGCTCGCCGCCTTCGTCATCGTCCCGGCGGTCGTCGCGACCGCGACCAACACGCATCTCAATGATCTGCGCACGCTCGTTGCCGGCCAGAATGGCGTCGCGGCGAGGCAGATCGACATCAAGGCCGCCGTGGATCGCTGGAAGGCGATCAATAATTGCGCCGAAAACGACGCCTGCCCGCCGGCGCTGATCGTCGCATCCGAAGGCGGCGCCAGCCGCGCCGCCTTCATGATGGCGACCGTCGTCGGCGAGTTGATCGACGAGGCCAGAGCCACCGGCGATCCGGCCGACGCGCGGAACCCCGGACGGCGCATTTTCGCAATCTCCGGCGTCTCCGGCGGCGCGTTCGGCGCGGCGGTGGCGCGCGCCGCTCTCGCCGACGCAGCCGAAACGCCGACCCATGCGCCGCCCTGCGTCACCACGGAAAATACCTGGTTCGGCGCCGCGGCGAAACCATCGCGCGACTTTACGACCTCCTGGCGCGCCTGCCTGCAATTGCTCGTCAGCGGCGACTCTCTGTCGCCGGTTTTCGTCGGGCTGGGGTTTCGCGATATTTTTGCGCCGCGCGAATGGTTTTTCGGCAAGAAATCCTGGATCGAGGATCGCGCCGCGCTGCTCGAAGAGGCCTGGGAGCGCCATTATGAGTCCGTCACCACGCCGGGGCGCGGCGAGCACGGCGCGGCCTGCGGCGTCGATGCCGGGCGCGGGCTCTGCCGGCGCTTTGGCTACATCAGCGCAACCAACCCCGCCGGCTGGCTGCCGCTGCTGCTGCTCAATGGCACGTCCGTCGAAACGGGGCGCAGGATCATCGTCTCGGACGTCAACTCGACGCGGGACAGCCTGAACGCCCAGGGCCAGCATGTCCCCCAGGCGCTCTACTCGGCCGCCTATGATGTGTTCGAGCTTTTGTCGTCGCCCGAGCCGCCGCCAAAGGACCCGTGCAAGAAGGAGGACGCCAATTCAGCCGCCGCGCAACCGGCAGACGCGCCGGATTTGAGGCTTTCGACAGCCGCGGCCCTGAGCGCGCGCTTCCCAATCATTTCGCCCGGGGGAGTTATCCGCGTGCCGACGCAGGATTGCCACGGCGACCGCGTTGTCGACGGCGGTTATTTCGAGAACTCCGGCCTGACCACGGCGATCGAAATCGCCGAGGCTTTGAAGCGCGAAAGGGTGACGCCGATCATCCTGTGGGTGCAGAACGATCCGACGATCAACCTGCCCAAAACCGTCACGCCGCGGCGGCCGCTGGACGAGGGCCTTCAGGCCAAGACGCCTGATGTCGGAAGGATCGACGAAAGCCCCATCGCGGAGGCCCTCGGCCTGGTGGCGCAGCCGCTCGGCGCCCTGCTGGCGACGCGCGAAGGGCATGGAGCCGAATCGGCCGATCTCGCTACGCAATTGATCGCCAGGATGAATGCGGCGGACCAAAATGGCTTCTTCCAGATCGGCGTGCATGCGCAGCTCTCGGTAACGGACCCGGTCGATCCGGTGCGCGAAGCAAGCTGCGTCCGGTTTCAAGGCCAGCGTCTCGACATGACCAAGGTTTCGATGAGCTGGTGGCTCTCCGCCGCCGTGCAGTCGGACCTCGACGCGCAAATGTGCGGCGACGAGAATCGAAAGAGCATGAAGGATCTGATGGTTCGTCTGTCGCAGCGCGCGGCGGGGCGCACATGACCCGCTCCGGGGCCAGCCGGTTGCGCATGCTGTCGGTGGATTATTGCCGCGATGGCGCGGTTAGCCGCGCCGTTGGTCGCCGTCGCCACGTTGACCCGTAACATGCGCGACGGCGGCCCCCCGGCCGCGCCGCGGCCTCAGTAGCAATAGCGGCCCGACACCCGGCGCCATTGATTGTAGCCGACCTGGACGTAGCAGCCGCGGCGATAGTAGTAATAGCCGTTGCGGCGGCGCTCGGCTTCATTGCCGATGATCGCGCCCGTCGCGCCGCCGATGAGGCCGCCGGCGATGGCCCCGCCGGCGCTGCCGCTGACCGCGCCGCCGATCGCCGCCCCCGCCGCGCCGCCAAGCAGCCCGCCGAGCAGCGCGTCCTGCGCCGCCGCCGGTCCGGCCGGAGCGGCGCTCACCGCAGTCACAAGCGCCAGCGCGCCAATCGCCTGTCTCATCGCTTAGTCCTTTCACCGGCGCCGGCGTTCTTTCCCGCCAAGCCGTTCTTATCCGCGATTCCCCGGTTTCCCGTCAACTCCGCCTCGCGGACGCGCCGGGATCCTCGAACCGGGCGCTTCTTTAGACGAACTTAACAGCAACTTAAGCGGCGGCTAAGGACTTTGGACAGGCGGAGACTGATTTTAAGATCGCGATGTGTGGGCGAACGCCGTTCGCCGTGAAACATTCGAGGGGAGACCGTTCCATGGAAACGATGGTTTCGATCACGCTTCACAACCTGGACTGCATCCGCGAAGGCCGCGGATCTGACGGCTCCGATCCCTACATCTGGCCGGCGATGGTCTGGATCGACCAAAACACGCTGGCGGTGGGGGTGCTGTCGCCGACGGACGCGGACGCGCTGACGGTCATCAAGAGCGGCATGCGCGCCGGGCAGAGCGCGCCCATTCCCGCGAGCGTCGGCGTGCTGATGCGGCCGTTCGACGATGACATCGGCAATCTCGTAATCATTCTCGCGGTCGCGCTCTGGCAGCGCAACGATACGCCAGACAATGTCGCCCAAGCCGGCTTCGACGCCTACAGCGCCAGCCTCCGCCAGGCCATCGCCGACAATCTGCTCGCCCTCGACACGACGGATCAAGCGGCGCAGGACGCCGTCATCCAGACGATCAAGACCGACGTGAAAAACGCCGTCGCCAACGCGATCTCCAATGCCCTGTCGACGTTCCAGAAGATCGAGGTCTGGAGCGGGTTGCTGACGCTCGACTCCATTATCGACAATTCGTCGACCGTGTTCAGAAACATCGTCCCGACATCCTTCACGATCTCCTTCGGCGGCTCGTTCGGCGGCCGGCTTCTGTTCTACCGCGACTACACGCAGAATGGCACGGGGGACGTCGATACGCCTTCGGTCATCGGCCTTGGCGGCTGGGCCGATTTCAAATTCCTCTTCTCCGGCGGCGACGGCATCATCTACGCTGTCGATCAGGCCGGGCGGCTGTTGTTCTACCGCGACAAGACGCAGGACGGCACAGGCGACGTCGATACGCCTTCGGTCATCGGCCTTGGCGGCTGGACCGATTTCAAATTCCTCTTCTCCGGCGGCAACGGCATCATCTACGCCGTCGATCAGGCCGGACGACTGTTGTTCTATCGCGACAAAACCCAGAATGGCACCGGCGACGTCGATACGCCTTCGGTCATCGGCCTCGGCGGCTGGGCCGATTTCAAATTCCTCTTCTCCGGCGGCGACGGCATCATCTACGCTGTCGATCAGGCCGGGCGGCTGTTGTTCTACCGCGACAAGACGCAGGACGGCACAGGCGACGTCGATACGCCTTCCGTCATCGGCCTCGGCGGCTGGGCCGATTTCGATTTCCTCTTTTCCGCCGGCAATGGCATCATCTACGCCGTCGATCAGGCCGGGCAACTCTTGTTCTACCGCGACTACACCCAGAACGGAACCGGCGACGTCGATACGCCTTCGATAATCGGCCTCGGCGGCTGGACCGATTTCAAATTCCTCTTTTCCGGCGGCGATGGAATCATTTACGCGGTGGAAAAGGCCGCCAATCCGCCCGACGTCTACCAAATCGACGCCGACCTTGGCGTGGCTGTCGTGTTGTGCGCCGAACAACGCGACAACGTCGCCGCCGCGACGACCGCGCTGAACGACGTTGAGACCGAGATCGCCGGACTCGAAAAGCAGTTCGCGCAGGCCTCCGCCGCCGAGAAGCAGGTCCTCCGCGCGGCGATCAAGGAGCTGCAGCAAAATCAGCTGCCCGCCGCCGAGAAGGCGCTCGCCGCCGCCAATGCCGCGCTCAGGACCTGCGAGGCGAGCAGCCGCGCGCGGAGCGGGTAAAGCGTCGCATTCCGCTCTAATCTATTGGGATCGATCACGAGATTCTTCCACCATGTCGTCGCCGCCGCAGGGCGGCGACGACACGATTGTTTGGCCCGTGCCGCTACGGTTGCGTGGCCGCGTCAAGCGGCCCGGCCGCGCCGATCAGGAGCGATAGCCGCGCTTCCCGCCGCCAATCGCCGGGTCGCTGAAGCTGTCGAAACCGGTCTCGACATGCCCGGCCAGAACCTGGGCGAAGCCTAACTCGGCATCCGTCGTGACCGTCAGATCGTACCAGCCATAGCTGTCGTTCAGCGCGAACTGCTTGATGAGGCTCCTGCCCGGCGCCAGATTCTCGACGACCGTCCTGCCGGTGTAGGCATCGGTGATTATTGCCAGGCCGGCCCTCGGGCCCTGATTGGCGATCGCCACGACGACCTCGTTGCGGCTCGCATCATAGCTCGATTTTACCCCGAAATTAGCCCTGCTCGACGCGGTGCCGACGAATTTGCGCAGGAAGCCGTTCGGGCCATGGACCGAGTAGGAATAGTCGCCAGCGAAATTCCAGCTATCCGACAGCGACGCCCCCGCGCCGACCGTGTAGCTCCGCGGGGCGTCTGCCGGGTTGGCTGAACGCACCTGGAAGCAGACGCCGACCGAGCAGGAATTGCTGAAGTCAATGGTGAAGAGGCCCTTCGAAGGTTCGGCATGCCCCGTGGCGTTCAACACATACGGCAGCGCGCGGGCGCGGCGAAGACCGGGCTCCTGCACCGGCACGGCCTGGGTCGTGGGCGGGACCGGGACGTAGTCGGCATGGCGCTGATTGTCCGGCGGGACATAGGCGGCGGTGCTCGGCAGCTGGGGCACATCCCGGTTGGGCGTCGCGAAGTCGAAGGCCGTCGTCAGGTCGCCGCACACGGCCCGGCGCCACGGCGAGATATTGCGCTCGCGCAAGGCCGGATTATTCGGACCGAATCGCCGCTCGATGAAGCGGATGATCGAGGTGTGGTCGAACAGCTGCGAATTGACGAAGCCGCCCTTGCTCCAGGGCGAGATCACAAGCATCGGAACGCGCACGCCGAGGCCATAGGGCCCGGCCGGATACTGCGCGACCGGATAGTCTGTCGAGCCGGCAAACCACTCGCCGGTCGTGTCCACCGTCGACTTGCCCAGCTCCGGCGAGACCGGGATGGTCGGGGGCACCATATGGTCGAAGAAGCCGTCATTCTCGTCGAAGCAGATGAGCAGGGCGGTCTTGCTCCAGACTTCCGGATTGGAGGTCAACGCGTTCAGCACCTCGGAGACATACCAGGCGCCGTAATTCGCCGGCCAGTTCGGATGCTCGGTATAGGCCTCGGGCGCGACGATCCACGAGACTTTCGGCAATGCGCCGCGCGCCACGTCTTGCCTCAGAATGCCGAACAACGTGCCCTGCACGGCGATATTGGTGCCGGTCTTGGCTCGGTCGGCCAGGGGCGTGCCCGGCGCCGCATTCTGATATTGGTGGAAATACAGCAGCGACGTATCGCCGTAATTGCCGATATACGCATTATCGGTCCACCCCCAGAAGCCGGCGGCGGTCAGGCCGACGCCGACGTCCTGATAGATCTTCCACGAAATGCCGGCCGCCTGCAGCAGCTCGGGAAAGGTCGACCAGCCATAGCCCTTCTCGGCGTTGTCGATCACCGGGCCGCCGCCCGCGCCGTCAGCGCCGACATAGCCAGTCCACATGTAGTATCGATTCGGATCGGTCGGTCCGAGCAGCGAGCAATGATAGGCGTCGCAGATGGTGAACGCGTCGGCCAGCGCATAGTGGAACGGAATATCGCTCCGCGTCAGATGCGCCATGGTCGTGGCGCCTTTGCTCGGCACCCACTGATCGTAATTGCCCTGGTTCCACGCCGCGTGGGTGGTGGTCCAGTCATGCGCCAGGTCTTCCAGGAATTGAAGGCCGAGTTTGGGCGCGGTCGGATGGAACGGCAGCACTTCGGCGGCGCCTTGCTGCTGATGCCAGACCGACTTGCCGGACGGCAGCATGACGGGATGCGGATCGCTGTAGCCGCGCACGCCGCGCAGCATGCCATAGTAGTGATCGAACGAGCGGTTTTCCTGCATCAGAATGACGATGTGCTCGACGTCGGCGATGGTGCCGGTCCGGTTGTTGGCGGGAATCGCCAGCGCCCGGCTGATGCTCTCGGGTAGGGCCGCGGCGGCGCTGGCGGCGCCCATGAGGCTCAGGAATGTGCGGCGATCGCTTGTTGTCATGGCGGTCTCGACGGTGCTGGGTTGATGTTGGCGATCATGCATAAAGCGCCGCGGCGACGGGCCAATGACCGCCGCATTAGAATTCCATTAAAGATAGGAGACGAAACGATGACGTCAGCCAATACAGCCTGGGCCGTCGAGTCATTAAACCGCATTAAACCGCGGCCGCTCGGGATTGACGCGAGTTTGACGCGCGAGCAAATTGTCGGCGCATTTGTCGTAGCGCGTGGCGACGCCGCGGTAGTGTTTGATCTTGTTGACGAAGCGCGGGGCGAGGTTGCAATGTCAATAAGGTGAGCGGAATGCGGGTGGAATAGCGCCCACAGTTTTCCTTATCTCGGTCTAGGCGTCTGGCGATGGCGCGAACAGGCCAATGACAATGAAGCTTCCCGTCGCCACGCTCCATTCGCCCTCGCAGAAAATCTCGCGCGAATCATCGACGCCGTGCAGCCGGAAGAAATCCGCCGCGTGAATGGCGCGGTCGCCGCGGGCGTTGATCTGCTTGATGAGATAGCCGCCGGCCTCGGGGCCGATGAGCGGCGTCACATGCAGATCGTCGCCCTGACGCAGCAGCGCCACCGTGCGGAGGCCCGCCATATGGGCGGCATAGGCGGCGGCCTCGATATAGAGATGGTCGCGATGCAGGCGAAAACGAATGTGGCGCGGGTCGCCGCTCACGCCGCCGCGCCGGCATGCGCCGCGATCAGCGCGCCGACGCGATCCGCGACAATCGTCGCGGCGCGTTCGACCTCGGGCGAGAGATCGAGGCCATAGTCCAGGGATTTCGCCTCGATCAGAAACACCGTGACCGCGCGGGGAAAGGCGTCGCCATACATTTTCCGCCCCGCGTAGAGCGCATGGTCCCAGCGGAAATCATGCAGCGTGATGCTCGGCGCTTTCTCGGCCTCGAGCTCGGCGCCCGGCACCTCGAACACCGCGCCGGGCTCGGAGCCGCTCGTGCAGGCGTCGATGATGATCAGCCGATCCGCCCCGCGCGCGTGAAACATGATTTCCATGCCGCCGGTTCCGGCGTCGATGATTTTGACGCGTCCTGTAGGATCCGTGTCGGCGGTGGAAAGCCGCCGCGCTACAACAACGCCGACGCCGTCGTCGCAGCGATTGAGATTGCCACATCCTATGACGACCATCATATGAAGCGCTCCGGCGCGGCCCCGTCAGATGCGCCAGAGGCGGCAGGACCATTGCGGCTCAACAGGAAGATCAAGTTCGGGCAGTTCGCAATAGCGGCGGTGAACGAGGTAATACATGCAGGTCTCGCAGGCCTCTTCGATGCCTTCATGCGGGACCGGATGATCGGTGAAGCCGCCGATGACAAGGCGCCCGTCGATGTCGTCGGGGGTCAGCGCCTTCAGCCGGTCGATCACCGCCTGAACCTCTTCCTGGCTATCGCAACGCGGCTCGAATTCGGTTCTCAAATCATCCGCCAGACGCGCCGCGATGCGCTCGCGCAACGCATCGTCGTCAACAACTGTCGTCGTCATGACGCCCTCCAAGGGGTGTTTCAAGCGGGTGTTTCACGTGAAACAGGGGGTGTTTCACGTGAAACACCCCCGCGCCGCTTGGCGCTTTAAGGCGCCGATCGTACATGTCTTCGAGGCGCGAAAGTGCGATAGGGCATTTCGCGCGGGCAGCGGCGCCCGCCCGGCGCGCCCCACGCCACGATCGCACACAATTTCGAGGCGCCCGTGTGCGATCAGCCCGCCGGCTAGATTCGCCACAGCCGGCACCACCAGTCGGGCTCGACCGGCACCGCGAGCTCGGGCAGATCGCACCATTTGCGATGGACCAGATAATACATGCATTCAAGGCAGCGCATCTGATCTTCGCCATAGGGGTGGTCGGTGAAGCCGCCGATCACCAATTTGCCTTTGAGATCATGGGGATGGAGATGCCTCAGCTGGTCGAGGATGGCGCCGAACTCCTTTTCCGTTTCGGGAAAGGGCTCTGTCGTGGTCTCGAGCCCGCCCGCCAGAAGCTTGCCGATCTCTTTGAGGATCTTGTCGTTTTCCGCGGCGGACATCAGCCTTCGCTCCCCCGTCTGATCGCGCCGGTCCGGCCCGGCCGGCGACGCGATCGGAACATCCGCGACGAATATCAGGCGGTGCGGAAGCGGGCCAGCTCCACGCCGGTCCGCGCGTCATGCGCATGGACCGTGCAGACGAGACAGGAGTCGTAAGATCGGCAGACATGGCCGACCTCGACGGGGTCGTGCGGGTCGCGGATCGGGATGCCGATCAGCGCCTCCTCGATCGGCCCGCGCTCGCCAGATTGCGCGCGCGGCCCGACATTCCAGGTGGTCGGCGCGATGATCTGGTAGTTTTTGATCTTACCATTCTTCACCTCGATCCAGTGGCATAGCGCGCCGCGGATCGCCTCGGTCGCGCCCCAGCCGCGCCCGTCGCGCTCGGTCGGCTTGACATACCATTCGTCGGCGAGGCGGAACTCGCGCAGCACGCGCTCCATTTCGCGGTAGATCTTGACGCCCTCATGCATGCGCGCGAAATGGCGCAGCGCGACGCTGGCCCCGCCCATCTTGCGGTACATGTCGAGCACCAGCGGGTCGTAATGTTGCCAGGCTTCGCCATGCTTGCCGCCTGCGACGAGCTGGCGCGCCAGCGGGCCGGCTTCGAGGCGCCCATTGTCGGCGTGCGAGACCGCCGTCGCCCAGGAATATTTGCCGTTGGGGTCGATGTCATTCTTCGCGATCGGCTTGGTGGTGCGGTCGAAGGGATGAATCTGGTTCCCCTCGTCATACCAGGCGCGCAGCATGTCCTCGCGCGCGTATGATTGATCCATCAGCTTGTGCGTATCGGTCGCGCCATCGTAGACGCCGCTCTTCATGATGAGCGCGGCGTTGCGGCCCTCGATAGTCGGCTTATTGTACTTGTCCTCATGCGGCAGATACCCCCAGGTGACGTATTTGCCGTGGCCTTTTCCGTAAGTGTCGAGGCCGATATCCTTGCTCATGCGCCAGTAGAGGCCAAGGTCGGAATTGGCGTGTTCGGGGCGTTCGTCGAGCCAGGCGAGAAAATCATCGTAGGATTTGATCTGCTCGTAGCGCTCCAGCGAGCAGCCGAGCCAGATCGGCTCCAGCCAGTTGCGGCGGAAATGTTCGAGGATCGACCAGGCGCGGGTGACGTCGGTCAGGGTCGGCGCGCACATCACGCCGCCTGGAACCATATAGCTCGAATGCGGCCATTGCCCGCCGAGCAGCGCATAGATCTCGACCGGCCGGCCCGAAATGGTGACGCCGATCTCGTAATTGGTTCCGGTGAAAGGCGACCAGCGCTTGACGGCTTCCTCGTAGAACTTACTGCCCGCATAGGCCTTGTTGGTATAATCAATCATGAACAGGCCGTAGTGGTGGCGTGGCAGGCTTTGCAGCGATTCCGCCAGCTGGCCGAGGTTGCGCGCGAGGATCGCGTTGCGCGGCACCGTCGTGGCCCAGGCGGTGTCGAGCGCCCAGGCTGCGCAGGTGAGGTGCGAGGCGCCGCAGATGCCGCAGGCGCGCGGCGTCACGACCAGCCCCGCCTGCGGGTCCTTGTCGCGCAAAATGATCTCGAAGCCGCGGAACAGTTCGGCCTGCGTCCAGGCGTTGACGACGCGCCCGTCCTGCACCTCGACCCTGACGTCGAGATCGCCCTCGACGCGGCCGACCGGCGAAATGTCGAGCGTTTGAACGGCTGCTTCAGCCATGATGATCCTCCCAGAATATTATCTTTATGGCGCGCGGCTTCAGACTGCGATCAGACGACGAAGATATCTTTTTCCGCCCAGGCGGGCGAAGCGGCTTTGGCGGCGGCGGTGAGCTTGATATAGCCCGCCTTGTCGACGCCGAGCGGCATGTCCTTCGGCACGCCCATCACGGTCTGCGTCTTGAACACGGTGCCGGGCGCGAGATCGAAGAAAGGGAATTCCGGCTCGGTGCAGCCCATGCAGGGCATGCCAGCGCGGGTCTTCGACGACTGCCGATTCCACAGGATGCGGTTGCAGGGGCTGTGGGTCATCGGACCGCGGCAGCCTAGATCGTAGAAGAGGCAACCCTTGCGCTGGCCGAAGGCGGTCGCCGAGACCTTATAGGCGAAGTGCATGTTGCGGGTGCAGCCGGTCTGCGTGAAGCTCGTAAAGAAGGTTTTCGGCCGCTGCAGATCGTCGAGGGCGAGATCGCCCGCCCGGCCGGTGGCGACCGCGACCAGAATTTGCGTGACCCAGTCGGGGTGCGCCGGGCAGCCGGGAATATTGATGACCGGCAGGCCCGCCTTCGATTTGAAGTTCTGGCCCAGCGATCCGCCCGGCGCGCGCTTTAAAAACTGCAGACCGACGGATTCGGACGGGTTCGGCGCGGTCGCCGGAATGCCGCCCCAGGTGGCGCAATCGCCGATGGCGACGACGAATTGCGCGGCCTCGGAGAGCGCCTTGACCCAATCCTTCATCGGCTTGCCGCAGAAGCGGTTCCACGCGCCGGTGCCGTTCGGGGCGTTAACGACGGTGCCTTCGAAGACGAAGATGTCGAGCGCGATTTTGCCTGAAACGCAGTCCTCAAGCAGCTGCTTGACGTTGTCGCCGAGTTCGAGGCCGAGGGACGGATGCCAGAGGACGTTGATGCCGAAATCGGTGACGAGGTCGCAGGCGCTGGGCTCTTCGGCGTTCAAAAAGGACATGGTGTTGCCGGAACACGCCCCGCCCTGGAGCCAAAGCAGATTGGCCATATTTTCCTCCCGTTTCGGCCGCGCCGTCCGCCGACGCTTTTTATTTATTCCAGCTCCAGCAAGGAGCGCGCCACGTGGGTGGCGTTATGAAATCTTGCGCTGGATCAATGGCTTGATGAGAGGCGGAGAAAAACTTCCGCGATTTTTGGCCCGAGGTGGAAAGAAAGTTTGTTGGCGCCCTGCTTAGCGGATTTACACAAGCTCAAGGCCGGTCGTTCGCTTGCTTGAACAACCCCAATGGGGTATAGTCCGCCAATGACGGAATGGGTCGCGGTGGTCGAGACCGCCACATATCTCGCCACAGCCGAGAGTCTGCTGTCCGAGGAAGACCGCACTGCCATCATAACGATGATCGCGCAAAATCCCAAGGCTGGCGATCTGATGCCAGAAACGGGAGGTCTCCGAAAACTGCGCATTCCGCTGGAGGGAAGGGGCAAGCGAGGCGGCGGGCGTCTGATTACCTTCTTCCATGATTCCGGCATGCCGATCTTTCTGATCGCACTTTGACGCCAAGAACGTGCAGGGCGACCTCGATCCAAAGCAGCGACGGGCGGCCAAGGCGCTGACCAGCGCGATCCGGGCCCAGTATGGGAGATGACGCTATGAAGGCGAAGGATTTCGAGACTTTGGCCGCGGGCCTCAAGGACGCGCTCGCTTACGCGAGGAAAGAGCCGCAGGCGGGGCGCGAACACAGGGCGCCCGTGACGCGCAGCTTCATCGCCGAGACGCGCGTCAGGGCTGGCCTCACGCAGGAGGAGTTCGCGCGGGTCACAGGCGCCTCGCTCGGAACCGTCCGCAAATGGGAAAGCGGCGAGCGCAACCCCTCGGGCGCGGCGGCGACGCTCATCCGCATTATGGCGCGCGCGCCGCAGCTCGTGATCGAAGAGGCGGCGAAGAGCGGAGCTTCGAAGCGGGGCGCGCACGAGGCCGCCTAAAGCCGTCGCCGCGCGCCGGGCCAAACTTGAGCGCGGCCAACTAGATCTCCGCTCCACCGCCGGCGCCGGGGATCCCGGTCATCCGCTTCGCCACGTGCGCAAGCGTCCTTCGAACCGCCCCAGATAGCGGCCTGACCCCCACGCCGCAAAGCCGCCTTTTTCCGGCCGCCGCGCCGCCTTCGCCGCGTCAATTCGCGTCCGATTTTAATCAAACCTCGCGGCAAAAATCACAATTTTAATCGGGGTTTAACCAAAAATCGCCCTAATGAAGCGCCAGCAATGCTGCGTGACTTTTGGCGAACCTCGGAAAGGCGGTGAGCCCGCGCAGCTCTTTAAGGTCGCTTGAACGCGCCGCCCGGCGCCGCGGGCAATTTGGGCCGAAAGGCCGCCGCGAATTGAACTGGTTACGAAAGCGAGACGAATGACATACGGCTTCGACACGCCCATTGATTTCATTCCCCTGGAGGAGCGCGGCCGCTTATCCCGGAGCCCGCTTTTTTCGCACACCATTCCCGGCGCCGCCATTCTCGCCCTCGCCGCCTTGTTCGGCTACTGGACGCTATACGTCCGCCCCGCCCCGGCCCCCAAATTCGCAGAAGCGTCAAGGAGCTTCCCCGGGCTCCGCGCCGCGCGTGATGCCTATGGCGCGCTGACCGACCCCAGATCCTCGCAGCAGGCCCTGCTCTCGCAAAACTTCGCTCTCGAAGCCAATCTCGACCTTAATTCCAGCCTCGAGACGGCTCTGCCGGCGACGCCCGACAACGCCGCGCCGGCGGATGAGGCCGCGCAGGCCTCTGGCGAGGCTCCGGAGAGCGAGGGCGCGCCTTTGCCCGTGCCGCGACCCGCCGACCTCGGCGCGCCAGCGAACCCACTCCACGCGCCCGCCCGCCGCCTCGCGCTGCAGAATGACAGGGCCGCCACGGTGCCCGCCGACAATCGCTCCTTCTTCGACAAGCTGTTCAGCATGGTGCAGCCTTCGACGCCGGCGACGCCGTCGAAGCAGGTGCTCGCCTACGCCTCCCCGGAAGATGGCGCCGTCGGATCGCCGGGAGGCCTCGCCCCGAGCGCCGGGCCGAAATTCGCGCCGGCGACGCCGATCCACGCCGATGGCGGGACGGCGATCTACGACATCTCGGCGCATACCGTCTATTTGCCCGACGGCAGGCGCCTCGAAGCGCATTCCGGTCTCGGCCAGCTCAAGGACGATCCGCGTTACGTTAGCGAACGCATGCGCGGCGCGACGCCGCCCAGCACCTACGAACTGTCGCTGCGCGAGCAGCTGTTCCATGGCGTGCAGGCGCTACGGCTGACCCCGGTCAGCGGCGGCGGCGTCTACGGACGCGCGGGCCTGCTCGCGCACCGCTATATGCTCGGCCCGAACGGCAATTCGAACGGGTGCGTATCCTTCAGGGATTACAATGCCTTCCTGCAGGCCTATCAGAACGGCCAGGTCAGGCGCCTCGTCGTCGTCGCGCGGATGAATTAGGCGCCGGCGCTTCGCAGCCTAGCCGTGCCGGTTGCCGCATCGCGGGCATTCGACTTCGAGCGCATAGCCGAACCAGATACCGCGGCAATGACTGCACCAATGGCCGGTCATCTGGCTCTCGCGCATGCTGAGGCGCCGCGCCATCGGCCCGGTGCCGAGATCGGCGAAGCCGCCGGCCGTCGCCGACGGGGCGGTGCGCGAGAATGGAAAGCGCAGAATACGCGCCGCGTCGTCGTCGCCGGTTTCTTCGTCCGAGTTCATCCGGGGCTTCCTTAGCGTTCAACCGGCCAGCCTCGCGGCCGGCATCGGCGCATCATGCGACGACGCTGGCGCGGTCGTCCACCTGCGAACGCGCCCTTCGCGCGAAGCTCGCGCCGGGCGCCCATTCGAAATGCCGGACCGGCGCTTGATTACTGGCGCATTGCCGGTATTATATAATTAATTCCATGGGTTTAATGTAATAAGTTCGTCGCAAGGGAACGCCGATCATGAGCAGGATCGTCTCGGAAGTCGCCGCCGCCAACGCCCGCTACGCCGCGGATTTCGGCGAAAAGGGCAAGCTGCCCCTGCCGCCTGGCCGTAAATTCGCGATCCTGACCTGCATGGACGCGCGGCTCGATCCGGCCAAATATGCTGGGCTTTCGGAAGGCGACGCGCATGTGATCCGCAACGCCGGCGGGCGCGCCAGCGACGACGCCATCCGCTCGCTGGTCATCTCGCACAAGCTGCTCGGCACCAATGAGTGGTTCGTCATCCATCACAGCGATTGCGGCATGCAGCTGTTCGACGACAAGATCATTGGCGGCCTGCTGGAAAAGAGCCTCGATACGGCGACGATCGACGAACATGGCTGGCATGATCATGGGGCCGGCCCCGGCAGCGTCCACGGCCACTATGTCAAATGGCTGACCTTCAAGGATCTCGAGGCGAGCGTCACCGAAGACGTGCGGCGCATCCGCTCGCATCCGCTGGTCACGCCGGACATCCCGATCTATGGCTATGTCTATGACGTGCGCAGCGGCAGGCTGATCGAAGTTCCCGAGGCGACCGCCGCCGGCTGCCCGGCGGTCTAATCCGCCTCCAGCGCGCCCCGCTCCGGCGGCGCCCAGGTCTCGCCGATCGGCGCAGCCGAACTCGAACGGGCGGCGCGCATAGCGCTGGGCCAGCGTCGCGCAGGCGAACAGCTGCAGCTGGTGGAACAGCATCAGCGGCAGCACGATGAGGCCGAGCGCCTGGCCGGAAAAGAGGATGTTGGCCATCGGAATGCCGCTCGCCATGCTCTTCTTGGAGCCGCAGAAGACGATCGCGATTTCATCTTCCTTCGAGAAGCCGAAGCGGCGGCTGGCCAGCGTCGTGGCGACCAGCACCGCGGCGAGGATGGCCGAATCCAGCGCGAGGACCAGCGCGAGGCTGCGCCAGTCGAGCTGCGCCCAGACGCCAGCGACGACGCCCTCGCTGAAGGCGGCGTAGACGATCAGCAGAATCGAGCCGCGATCGACGAAAGACGTCAGCCGCTTATGGGCGATGAGCCATTTGCCGATCAGCGGCCGGCAGAGCTGGCCGAGAGCGAAAGGCAGCAGCAATTGCGCCGCGACGTCGCCAAGAGCCTCGGCGCTGAAGCCCGCCCCATACGCGCGAATGAGCCAAGCGACCAGCATCGGCGTCAGGACGACGCCGAGCAGGTTGGAGACCGACGCGCTGCACAGCGCCGCCGGCACGTTGCCGCGCGCGATCGCTGTGAAGGCGACCGAGGACTGGATCGTCGAGGGCGGCAGGGTGGCGAACAGCAGGCCGAGGGCGAGGTCGGCCGGCAGAAACGGCCGCGCCGCCGCCGAAACCAAAAGGCCGAGCAGCGGAAAAAGGATGAAGGTGGCGGCGAAAACCAGCGACTGCAGCCGCCAATGCGTCAGGCCCTCGACCACCGCCCGTGGCGACAGCCGGGCGCCATAGAGAAAAAACAGCAGCGCGACGGCGCCATAGGTCGCCTGATGCATAAACTCCGCGCCGACCCCGCGAGCAGGAACGAGGGCGGCGAGGGCGACCGCGCCGATCAGAGCGAACAGATAGGGGTCGACGCCCATGCGGGCGAGCAATTTGCGGACGGCCATCGCTGATCCGGGTTTTGGCGCGCCCTTGTATCACCCTGACGCGGGGGATGCGATCAGCGCCGCGGCGGGATCGACGAGGTCAGATCCCAGTCGGCGGGGCTGCCCTCCGGCACTGGCGTCGGGGCGTAGGCGGAGGCGGGAGCGGCTGGGATCGCTGCCGGCGGCTTCAGCGCGGCGTTGAAATCATCGTCCGGGATCGCCGCCGTTGGCCCCGGCCCGGGTCCGACCTGCAAGGCATCGGCCTGCGAGGTCTCGGCCTGCGCCCTCTGCGTCTGTGCGCCGCCATTGCGCAGGGCGAGAGCGTCATCGCGCAGGACCTTGCCCTCGGCCGTATCGACGTCCTCGTCGATATCGGGCGGCTCGGGCAGGCCGTCGGGCGGCGAGGCCGGCGCCATATTTGGCGCCAGCAGCGGCTTGCAGATGCGCCGAAGCCCCGTCGATGTATTGCCATGCATCGCGAGGTCGACATGGATGTGGTTGTAATGAAAGATGTTTGCGCCCGGCCCCAGCACCGTGGTGAAATGCGCGCAGGCGCCCATATGAACGTCCTGCAGGAAGGCGCGGGTCTGATCGTCGCCGCGCGTCCAGTCGCGCACGACCGTAATCTCGCGCCCGTCCGCGAGGCGGAAGCCGGCGATGTCGATGGCGTTGCCGAACGCGTGTTCCGAAATGCGGGCGCCCGGAATGCCGTTCGTGCCGCGGCAACTATAGGAGCCCATGCTCATGATCTCGACGACCGGCTGGCCGAAGCGCGCCTGCGCCGTTGGCTGCACCACGTCGCGCAGCCATGCGTTGAGCGCCGCGACCATCGGGCAATCAAGCGTATAGGGCGCGTCGAAGCCGACCGCGCCATCGGCCAGCGCCGTGACCCGCAGCGGCCGCGTCAGGCCGCAAATGCCGGGACCGTTGATTTCGCGCGCGGGCTGGATATAGGCGGAGAGCTCGAAGGGCCGCGCCGCGAAACAGGCGTTCTCCGCCTGAGCGCGCCAGGGCGGTCGCTGCGGCGCCTGAAAATTGGAGCAGCCCGCCAGCGTTGCGATGAGCGCCGCCAGCGCGGCAAATGGCAGGATGCGACGCGCCATCCCTTAAAGATGAGCGCGAATCTTTAAGCGGTGCTAAAGCATCGCGGTTAACAGGCGCTAAAGGGGCAAAGCTTGGCGCGGATCGAGGTAACGCCGCAGGTTTCGATCGACGAGGCCGAGATCGCCCTCAGCTTCGCGCGCGCCAGTGGACCCGGCGGCCAGAATGTCAACAAGGTCGAGACGGCGGCGCAATTGCGCTTCGACGCCGAAAACTCGCCCTCGCTGGAGTGGGCCGTGAAGCGGCGGCTCCTGCGGCTCGCCGGCGCGCGCGCGACGCGGGAGGGAATCGTCGTGATTTTCGCACAGCGCTTCCGCTCGCAGGAGATGAACCGCAAGGACGCCATCGCGCGGCTCGTCGCGCTGATCGCCAAGGCGGCGGAGCGGCCGAAATTTCGCGTCAAGACGCGCCCGACGCTCGCCGCGCGCAAAAAACGCGTCGATTCGAAAGTCCAGCGCGGCGCGACGAAGAAGCTGCGCAGCGGGCCAAAGCCCGACGCGATGACATGAACGGTTTTTCGAACCGGCAAACCCGGCTTTTTCTGGCTGCGGCGCTAGCCGCCGGCGTCGCCGCGCCCGTCCGCGCGGACGCCGTCGATCCGCCGCAGCCGAAAAACGCAGCTGGCGGCGCCATGGGGAATAATGTCGTGATCAAGCTCGGCGACGCGGATAATGGGGCGAGGCGGGAGCTTCGGGTCGGCGAGGAGTTCGAGGTCGCCCTGCCCGAAAACCCGACCACCGGCTATCGTTGGCAGTTGCATTCGCCGCTTGGCCCCGCGCTCGATGTCGAGAACAACTCCTTCGTCGGCTCGTCATCGGGATTGATCGGCGCCGGCGGTCTGCGCCGTTGGCGGTTTCGCGCGCTGAAAGCCGGCGTCGCCGTCGTGACGATCGACAACCGGCGCAGCTGGGAGCCCGCGCCGGTCGCGACATTCGAGGTCACCATCGACGTGAAGGCGCCATGAGCCTTCAAGACGCGCGTGGCGTTTTCGTCGAACCGCGCGCGGGGGCGTGGCCCTCGCCGACGAGGCTGATGGTCCAGAAGTCGGACGACAGATTGTCGTCGAGCAGATAGGAATAGGGCATATAGAAATAGCCCTTGTCGCCCCACGCCGGCCCCCAGGAGTTGCGGCAGATGAAGACGTGGCTGGCGTCGTCGTAGCCGACCGCCAGCACGGCGTGGCCGCCGATCGGCTTGTCCGCGCCGCTCGGCAGCGGCACTTTGCCAGTTTTGGCGACCGCCTCGCTCTCAAAGCTGCTGTACACAGTGAAGCCGAGCACAAAGGGATAGTTCGTGGCGAGGCAGCCCTTGAGGTCGGCGAGATTTTGAGAGACGGCGCGATAGGTCAGAGCCTCGTATTTCCGGGCGTCGGCGTAGCATGAGGCCGGCGGCTTCGTCGCCGCCCGCGCGCCGGGCGGAAAGGCGCCGTCGGGCCCGGCGGGCGTATCGTCATAGGGCCACTCGCTTTCCGGGCAGTCGCCCTCTTTGGCGACGCTCTTGATGCCGTCGCGGATCTGCGCGCCTGAAATCGCTGCCGACCGTTCCCTCGATGGCCCGCTCGTTGTAATAGATAAACAGGCGCGAAGGCGTGAAGACGGGCTTGATGCCCTGCTTCATCACGTCGAACTCCAGCGCCGCGGCGATGGCGTTCGCCGTGCAGCTGCCGATGCGGCCCTGATCGTAGACAGGCGGGCAGCCGCGCCGCAGATCGATGCGCGGCGGGATATTTTTCGAAATCGCGTGTGGGACGGAATAGGTCAGATCGCGCTGGTCCGGCAGATCCGGCTTCCAGCCGAAGCCGGCGATCTTGCGCGTCGAGCTCCTTAAGCCCCGTGGCGTCGGCGCGGCGCCCGATTTCCGCCGCGGCGCGGCTTCCTTCTTGTCGGCCATGATTTGCCTCCCCTTGTCTGATTTTCCAGCATGCTACATCCGGGGGGCGTTAGATCACAGCGCGTTATTGTGCGGAGAAACCGCAAGCGGATCGGCGGCGGCCGCGCAAAAGAAAGGGCGCCGCGAGGCGCCCTAAACGTCGGAAGATGCTTTCGGCGGTATCAGACCGAGGTCGTTCCCTGTCGCCAGCGCCGCTCCTGCATGAAGCGGTCGAACTCTTCGCGATCGCGCGCATGGCGCAATTGCTCCAGGAATTCGGCGAATTCACGCTCGGCCGCGACCAGCTTGCGGCGCTCCTCTTCGAGCCGGGCGAGTTCGCCTGCGCGCCATTCGTCGAAGGCGCGATTGCCGCTGGAGCCGCCGTAACGCCAGGAGCGCGCGGCCCAGCCGGCGCCGGGAGGCGCAAAGCTCCAGTTCGAGGCGCTTTCCCATTTCTCGCGGGCGAAGCTGAAGAGATCGCCCTGATAGCCGCTCTTCTTCTGCCAGAACTTCCAGCCGAGGACGGCGAGGCCGATCGGCCAATAGAGCGCGAAGCCGAGAACCATCGCGCCGATTTCCAGCGGCTTCCAGCGTCCGCCGCCGCAACTATGCGCCGCGGTCCGCGCGTTGAAGCCGGGATCGAAAGGTTTTCCCATGTCTGGGCTCATCGTAAAGCTCCATGTTCGCCGGACGCAGACGCCGGTGACGGGGCTAAATGTAAGGCGCGTTTTGGTTTCGTCGAGCGGCGGGCAAAGAAATTCTTAACGCCCGGCGAAGGCTACGCCTGCCGCACGAGGCCCAATAAAGCGCGGTGGATGGCGTCATTGCCGGCGCAGACAGAGCCTTTGGCGAGCATGTCGGCGCCGCCGTCCGCGTCGGTGACGAAGCCGCCCGCCTCGCGCACGATGACGATCCCGGCGGCCATGTCCCAGGATTTGAGGTCGCGCTCCCAGAAGCCGTCGTAATTGCCGGCGGCGACGAAGCAGAGATCGAGCGCCGCCGAGCCGAGCCGGCGAATATTGCCGGCCTTGCCCATCACCGCGTCGAATTCGGCGCGAAAGCGCGCATGGCCGTCGGCTTTGCCAATGTGGGGAATGCCGCAACCGATAAGCGCCTCGAACAGGTCGCGCCGCGCCGCGACGCGCAGGCGCCGGTTGTTGAGGTAAGCGCCCTGCCCTTTCTCGGCGATGAACATGTCGTCATTGGCTGGGTTATAGACGAGCCCGGCGACGAGCTGGCCCTCGCGGAGGAGCCCGATGGAGATGGCGAAGATCGGCAGCCCGTGCAGGAAATTGGTGGTGCCGTCGAGCGGATCGATGATCCAGGTGTGGCTCTTGTCCGGCCCCTCGACCTCGCCGGATTCCTCCATGACGAAGCCATAGCCGGGGCGCGCCCTGGCAAGCTCCTCGAACAGGACCTTCTCGGCCCTTTTATCGGCGGCCGAGACGAAATCGCCCGGCCCCTTGACCGAAACCTGGAGATTTTCGACTTCGCCGAAATCGCGCTTCAAGCCGCGCCCGGCCTTCAGCGCCGCGGCGGTCATCACATTCATCAGGGCGGAGCGGATCATCCCTAATCGGCCCGGCGCATATAGGCGACTTCGCTGGTGTCGACGACGATTTTCTCGCCCGCCGCGATGAACGGCGGCACCAGCACGCGCAGCCCGTTTTCGAGCACCGCCGGCTTATAGGATGACGCCGCCGTCTGGCCGCGCACGACGGGGTCGGCCTCGACGATCGTCAAAGTGACATGCGCCGGGAGGCGGATGCTGATCGGGCGCGCCTCATACATCTGCAAGGTGACCTTCATGCCGTCCTGCAGGAAGGCGGCGCGCTCGCCGACGAAATCCTTGGCGAGTTCGATCTGCTCGTAGCTTTCGAGGTCCATGAAGACGAGCGTCTCGCCCTCGGCGTAGAGGAAGCTGAAGTCCTTGAGCTCAAGGTCGATCGCCTCGATGGTCTCGTCGGCGCGGAAGCGCTCGTTGAGCTTGCGGCCGTCGATGAGGTTTTTGAGTTCGACCTGATTGAAGGCGCCGCCCTTGCCGGGCTTGACGGCGTTGGTTTTGACCGCGACCCAGAGGCCGCCGTCATGCTCGATGACGGCGCCGGGCGCGATCTGGTTTCCATTGATTTTGGGCATTTCGTGCTCCGGCGCGGGCGCGCGATGCGCTTCAGGCGTGCGCTTCAATGCCCGCCGCGCGGCGATGCGTCAACCGGAGGTAAGGTCGCGCTGGACGCCCGGCGAAAAGCGCCGGCTTCGTCTACGAGGAACGGCACGCCGAATATTCAAGCGCATGGACCCACGGCTGATATCCGGCTTTGGTCAGATGAACGCCGTCCGCCGTGAAGTCATGGGGCAAAAAGCCGTCTTTCCCGGCCAGATCATTGTAAACTTCAGCGACTTCGGCGTGATATTCTGTCGCGATCTTTCTTATTTCGGCGTTGAAATTCTTGATTAGTTCCTCATCGAAAACGCCAGTCCCCTCAGGCAAATCACGACCGACGGGAGCAATCGTCGCGACGGTGACCTTGGCGCCCGCGGCCGCGGCTATGCTGACCAGTTGGCGGTAGGCGTCCCCAAATGAGCTGAGGCTCGTCGCGTAACTCTTGCCTGCGTCATTGACGCCTATCGCGATGACGACGCGGTCCGTTTTGACGCGCTGGAGCACGTCGCGCAGCAGCTCTATGACTTCATGCGCCTTGGCCCCGCCAACGCCGGCGTTCAACACGCTTCCTCCGCACATCTGGGGCAAATAGGAGAGCTCGGTGATGGAATCGCCGAGAACGACCGCGCCGACTTGCTCCGCCTGATCCGCCTGGGAGAGAATAGCCGCCGAGCGGATCGGGGAATGGGCGTAAACAATACTTGGGCGGTTGTAAAAGTATGCCAGGCCGAACGCGGATGAAGTGGCGACTAAAACCAATGGCAAGGTCAGTAAAATCATGCGCATTTCTAGAGGCCTCTCGTCCGCGTCTTCCGCGACGCTCCGGGGAACAGGATGGCGCCTCGTTAGTTCTCGTTAGAAATAGTTGGAACTATTTAGTGAAGACTATCACGCTTGCGTCGCGCTTGTCCGATCACGAATGCTCGCGCGGACGGGACTTCAGCCTGGCGGCGGAGGATTTGGCTTCGACTAGCCAGGCATCGCCCAGAGGGCGTAAAGCCCCGTGCTGAGCCCGATGAGCCCCGCCGCCCAGACCGCGACGGTGATCATGCGAAGCTGCGCATAGGCTTGATGCGGCTGCATTTCCGGAAAGAATTTTTCGCGGATTGGGCGTTCGTAGCGGAGCAGAACGAGTCCGAGCGTAAGTCCCGCAATCCCCGTCGCGGAGCCGACGACTTTAACGACTTCGTAATGGACCCAGCCCAAGCGGGATCCCTCCCGGTGCGTAGCATAATGTGGGCGCATTGGCCGGACGCGGCAAGGGGCGGTCGACACAAATACCAGAGCACCAATAATAACAATATAGTCTAATAACACCTAACCTATTTCTCTTCTTCCATATCTTTATATTTATATTTGTGGATGCTATCGTCGCTTTGCCCTTGCGTTACCCGCCACAAATGGAATTCCGCCTCCTTCGCTGTTCCGCTTTTGGTGAAGGTATAGCGTTGGTCTTCCAAATTAAAAGGCTCCTCCTGGTTCACTACCTGTTCCATGTAGGCGCGCAAAGCGTTACGCGCGTCAGCAACATTATGGAAACCCAATATCCGGCGAAGATAGTAAAGATAGTATGCGCTGCCGGAATTGCTCCAAGAAAGGTCACGCGCTGCTAAATTAGCGAAGTTGCGATCCGCCCCCTAAATCAAATCCTGTAGAAGGTCGAAGGTTTGAGCGCCCCTTATAGCATAGGCTGCAGGGAAGGCGCCTGCAGCCATCGGGTGCGTCAGAACAGCTGTGTTGAAGCCGTCAGCGTCATGCTTGAGCAGTTCGGTATCGGCGCATGTATTGCTCAATAAAATTTCTGGCTTGACTTCGGCAGCACCCCGGAGCGCTTTGACTTGCTGACTTAGAATTAGACAGTTCTCTTCTGACCCGGCGAAAAAAACCAAATTGATGCCCAAAGCCTTCAGGAGTTCCGGCGACGGAGGAAGTGCCAGAGTTTTGGTCCAGAGCATCACTCTCGGACCTTTGTCCACCTGAGGAACCTGTGGGGCCTGATCCTGAGACGGGGCGGGGCTTTGCAGAGTCGGAGCGCCCAGTCACCGTCGGGTTGGCGGCCAACCGCGTCTTCTGAGAGTTCCTAAACTCCGCGTCCTGCTCGGCAATCGCCGCATTAGATTCGGATTTCGTGCGGACCTGTTTAACAAACTCGTTCGCCAAATAACGAGTGTAGACCGGGTTAGTCGTTTCGTCCTCGATGACCCAAATACCATTGCCATTTCGAACAGCAAAGTCGGCGGCCTTTTCTGCCTGTTTGTCGTCGGTCGGCGAGAGCCGAAACACCGGGTAATATTTAGTGTGATCCGCCGGAAGTAATTCAGGGTTGGTCTCAATCGGCAGAACGACGGGAATCGGCGGATGTGCGCGAAGGTAGTTGGGTAAAGCATCGGCCGAGGGAGTGGTGTTCAAATGTCCGGCCACCATTAGCGTATCGTTTTGTTCGGCTAGCCTAGCGGAAACGACTTTGGCCTCACTTGCTTTCGCGTCCAGAGCTACGAAGCTTATGTTCACGTGGTTAATCTGTAAATCTTTCTTGCTCTTTTCAAACCCTGCCCGGAGATTTGCGAGAGTAGGATCGGAGAAATCGCCAACAAGATAGACGACGTAAGCGCTCGGTCCGGCCAGCGAGTTCCAAATCGGAAGTATAACGATAGTGAGGAACAAAAAACTCGCGATGCCGCCGAACAACCAGCCTATTGCCCGCGTTCTTTCTTCGCGTATCCATGTTCCAATATTTTTAGCCAGAGTCGCTAATCGATCGCCGAGAGCTGACATCGTCGCCCCCCTTTAATTGCTTTTTGGCAAATAGTCCCCCCTGCTTCGCCAACACCAAATCCGCCTCGGCGTCGCCGGGCAGACGGGAGAACGGCCTTGGTCTTGTTAAAGTTCCGCTCGATAACGATAATTCGCCATTAACTCTGCCGCGGGGCGCGAAACTCTTTGAAATTAGTTCGCCGCCTAAGGCCACGACGAGGCTTTTCCAGTTGTGAGCGCCATTCGGGCGGATGCAAGCCCTCCCAATTTTCGCCGCGCGCTCCCCTCACACCCGCATCGGCATCAGCACGTAAAGGGCGCTGGCGCCGTCGCGGTCCTGCACCAGCGTCGGCGAGCCGGGGTCGGCGAGTTTGAAGAGGGCCGTGTCGCCGTCGAGCTGCTCGGTGATGTCGAGCAAATAGCGGGCATTGAAACCGATATCCAAGGGCGCTGCGTCGTAATCGACGTCGAGTTCTTCCTGCGCCGAGCCTGAATCGGGGTTGGTCACGGAGAGCGTCAGCTTGCCGTCGGCCACAGCGAGCTTTACGGCGCGGCCGCGCTCGGATGAAATGGTCGAGACGCGATCGACCGCCGCGGCGAAAGGAATGCGCTCGACGACGAGGCGTTTGTCGTTGCCGGACGGAATGACGCGCACATAATCGGGAAAGGTGCCGTCGATCAGCTTCGAGGTCAAAACCACATCGCCGAAGGTGAAGCGGATTTTGGTCGTCGAAAGTTCGACGCGAATTTCGGCGGCGGGGTCCTCGATCAGCTTCTGCACCTCCGCCACGGCCTTGCGCGGCACGATCACGCCGGGCATGCCGACGGCGCCCTTGGGCGCTGCGATTTCGACCCGTGCGAGCCGGTGGCCGTCGGTCGCCACCGCCCGGAGCACGGGCGCGCCCTCGACCTCGGTCGAATGCAGATAGATGCCGTTCAGATAATAGCGCGTCTCTTCGTTGGAGATGGCGAATTGCGTCTTGTCGATGAGGCGCTTCAGGTCTCCGGCAGGGAGCGTGAAATCATGGCTGAAATCGCCCGCGGCGAGATCGGGGAAATCGCTGTCCGGCAGGGTCTGCAGATTGAAGCGCGAACGTCCCGAGCGCAGCTGCAACTGCCCGCTTTCGCCGGTCGTCTCCAGCGAGACCTGCGCGCCATCCGGGAGCTTGCGCACGATGTCATAGAGCACATGCGCGGGCAGCGTCGTCGCGCCGACGACGCCGACGTCGGCGGCGAGCTTTTCGGTGACTTCAAGATCGAGATCTGTCGCCTTCAAAAGGAGCGCCCCACCCTTCGCCTGGATCAGCACGTTGGACAGAATGGGGATGGTGTTGCGGCGCTCCACCACGCGATGGACGTGGCCGAGCGACTTCAAAAGCGCCGCGCGTTCGAGCGTGACTTTCATGCGAGAGCGACTTTCATGGCGGGTCCAATCGGTTCATCCGGGCGCAAGCCCTCCAAGCGCAAGCCTCAAAAATCTCCCGCCGGGGGCGCAGACTTTGGCGCGGCTCAGGCGAAATCGCAAGCGCGCGCTGCGCGTTGGCCGGCAAAATCAACGGGGAAATCGGCGCCGGCGCCAGGGCGGCCACGGTGGGCGTGGCGGCGCTTAGAATTTTAAGGTTTTTGCCTGCATTTTAGGCGCGCGACCGGGTCGTTCCGGCGCGCGGGGAGATCTGAGTGGACCGGGCGGACGAGGGCAAAAAGGGCGGCGGATCATCGCGAAGGCGCCGGCGGCGCGGCCCCGGCCTCGTCACGGCGCTCTCCTGGCTGCTGACGGCGCTGGTCTGGGCGGGCATCGCAGGCGCCGGCGTCGTCGCATTTTATGCGGCGAGGCTGCCGCCGGTCGATCTCATCTCCGTGCCGAAGCGCCCGCCCAATATCGCCATTCTGGCCGACGACGGCAGCCTCCTCGCCAATCGCGGCGATACCGGCGGCGCCGCGGTGCGCCTCGCCGATCTGCCGCCTTATCTGCCGAAAGCTTTCGTCGCCATCGAGGACCGCCGCTTCTATTCGCATTGGGGCGTCGATCCGTGGGGCATTTTGCGCGCGCTGACGCGCAATGCGACAGGCGGCGCCATGCAGGGCGGCTCGACGCTGACGCAGCAGCTCGCCAAAAATCTGTTCCTGACGCAGGAGCGCAGCCTCTCGCGCAAGATCGAAGAGGCGATCCTCGCGGTCTGGCTGGAGCATAAATTCAGCAAGGACCAGATTCTCGAGCTCTACCTCAACCGCGTCTATTTCGGCTCCGGCGCCTATGGCGTCGAGGCGGCGGCGCAGAAATATTTCGGCAGAAGCGCGCGCAATGTGACGCTGGCGGAAGCCGCCGTCCTCGCCGGCCTCATGAAGGCGCCGACGAAACTGGCGCCGAACCGCAATCCGGCCGGGGCCAGCGCCCGCGCCGCCGAGGTGATCGCTGCGATGGCCGAGGAAGGCTTCATCACCGAAGGTATGGCCAAGGCCGCGCTCGCCAATCCGGCGCGGGCGACGCAGGGCGCAGGCGCCGGTTCGGTCAATTACGCCGCCGATTACGTGATGGACGAACTCGACGATGCGGTCGGCGCGGTCGAGGAGGACGTCGTGGTGGCGACGACGATCAGCGCCGGCCTGCAGCGCGAGGCCGAAGAGGCCCTGACGCAAGAGCTCGATCAGAAAGGCGCGAAGTTTGGCGTCGGCGAGGGCGCGCTGGTCTCGATGGCGCCGGACGGCGCGATCAAGGCGCTCATCGGCGGGCGCAGCTATGCCGAAAGCCAGTTCAATCGCGCCGTCGCGGCCAAGCGCCAGCCGGGCTCGGCATTCAAGCCCTTTGTCTATCTCGCCGCGCTCGAACGGGGGCTGACGCCGGCGAGCGTGCGCGAGGATGCGCCGATCGACGTCAGGGGCTGGCGGCCGGAGAATTATTCGCATCAATATTTCGGCCCGGTGACGCTGACCAAGGCGCTGTCGCTCTCGCTCAACACGGTGGCCGTGCGGCTTTGCGTCGAGGTCGGCCCCAAGGCCGTGATCGAGACCGCCCATCGCCTTGGCATCGTCTCGGAGCTGGCGCCGAACGCCTCGATCGCGCTCGGAACCTCCGAGGTCTCGCCGCTGGAGCTGGTCGCGGCCTACGCGCCCTTCGCCAATGGCGGGCTCGGCGTGCAGCCCCATGTCATCGAGCGCGTCAAGACGGCGGCCGGCAGGCTGCTCTATCTGCGCCGGGGCGCGAGCAATGGCCGCGTCATCGACCCCGCTTATCTCGCGATGATGAATGTGATGCTGCAGGAGACGCTGCTGACCGGCACCGCGCGCAAGGGCGAGCTGCCGGGCTGGCAGGCGGCGGGCAAGACCGGCACCAGCCAGGATTGGCGCGACGCCTGGTTCGTCGGCTATACGAGCCATCTCGTCACCGGGGTCTGGCTCGGCAATGACGACAATTCGCCGACCAAGAAAGCCTCCGGCGGCACCCTGCCGGTCGAGATCTGGTCGATCTTCATGCGGGCCGGGCATGAGGGCGTCGCGCCGCAGCCGCTGCCGGGCGGCCTCTGGCAGGGGCCGGCGGAGGCCGCGCCCGGCTGGCCCTGGCAGGCGCCGGCGCCGCAGGGCGCGCAGACAGCCGCGGTTATCGTTCAGCCGCAGCCACGCCGGGGGGGCGGCGAGTCCGACCTCATTCCGCCCGCGTCTATTCCCGGCGCGCCGAGCGCGGCGCAACCCCGTCCGCGCAGACATGAGAAAAATTTCTTCGAGGCGCTGTTTGGGGGCGGATAGGCTTCGATGGATCTCGGCCGCGAAGCCTGACCTCGGGCGAGCCCCGCGCCAGCGCAGGGCGGGGCGCGCTATCCGCTTTTGCGACCGCGGCGGGCATCCGCCAAGATCACGTCGCTCGCCTTCTCGCTGATCATGAAAATCGGAACCATGATGAAATAGCCGGGAATTCGCGGGAACACCGAAGCATCGACAATACGCAGATTGCGCGTGCCGAAGACTTTGAATTCGCTGTCAACCACCGCCATGCGATCGCCGCGCGCGCCCATCCTGTTGCTACAAGAAGCGTGATGGCCCCACGCCTCGTTCCTGACAAAGGCGGCGATTTCGCTTGCGCTCTGGACATCCGATCCTGGCATTATCTCCGATGAGGCGTGACCCGGGATTTGATTGTTGAGCTGCCTGATCAATTGAACGGCCTTGACGACGGCATCGAGGTCCTCGCCGTTCCGATCGGAGCCTTCCTGGAAGTAATGGAAGTTAATCGCGGGCGCGTCGCGCGGATCGTTCGACCGCAGCGTTACAGTGCCGGCGGCGTTCTTGGTGTGAGCTTTGAGTACAAGCCAACTGAACTGCGAGGGGTGGGTAAAGTCATTCTCCCACCCCGGATGGTATCCGTGGAACGGTCCGCTCCCCAGCGAGATCACCAGATCGCGGTCCGGCCGCGAAGGATCGGATTTCCGAATTGCGGAAATACCCAGCCCGTTGGTTGTGTAGATGCCCTTGCCCTGCCGCCAATCCGCCATGCAGGGATTTGTTGGCGATTTGGGGACGCATTTGTCGTATAGCTCGAAGGGATCCTTAACCTGCGTCACGACCGAAACCTCATACCGGTCCATCATGCCCGTCCCCACCCCGGGTAGTTCGATTCGAAGTCTTTATGCCAAACTTGGACAGCTCATCGGAGGAGCCAATTCCGGATAGCTTCAGGATTTGGGGACTGTTAAATGTCCCCGCCGAAATAATGACCTCGCGGCTGGCCCGGAGTTGCATTCTCGACGGCGGCGGCGCGTTCGGATCGGCGAGCGGAGAGGCGCGATACAAATTGGGGGCCTGCATATATTCAACCCCGGTCGCCGTATCGCCGTCCAGCAGAATGCGCGTCGCAAGGCAGTTAGTCATGATGGTGAGATTGGGATATGCCGCCGCTGTTTGCAGAACATGTTCCCGAAGGCCCGACCTCGCTCCGTTCCGCGTCGACAGCGGGATCGTATAAAGACCCGTCCGGTCGGACTTCGTCACAGCGTAATCGTTAGGATCGAGCCTGTTTTGAAGAAGGGAATCGACGTCGCCGGGCTTGCCCATCAAGTCCTCGGCGACGTACAGCATTTTCCTGAACTGTGGATCGTCATAGAAGAATTGGGGATCGGCTATTTCCGTCGGTTGCCAGCCATCGAACCCGTGACGCTCGCTGTCCGTATCGCCTGACTGCGCCGCCACGTAGCGACACCGCTCGATGCGCTGGAAATAGTTGCGCATAAGATCTGGCGCCCAACTTTGGTCGCCTGTGAGATTGGCGATGTATTCCCAGTCTGAGTTGCTGGGATACAGCGTGAGCAGCACGTTGTGTATCGCGCAGCCGCCGATCGAACTCGCGCGCGGATACAAAATTCCCGCTTTGTCGACGACGTATTTGCTGTCTTTCTTTTGCTGCGCGTCATCGGCGTAATGACGCACGAAATATTGCCACGCGACGGTCGGGTCGGCAGTCACTTTGGGATTAAACGCAGGCACCTGCATCAGGCGCTGGACCGCGGGATCGTTCGCGGGGCCGCCAGCCTCCATCAAGCAAACAGTGTGCCCGGCTTTCGCCAGATTGCACGCCAGTGGACCGCCGCCCGGGCCCGAGCCGACCACAATATACTCGAAGGTTCTAGTTTTGGCCTCAGCGAACAACTCGTTGGATGATAAAGCCGCGACGCCCGCGCTCGCCGCAGCTATGCCTTTCAACAGTTCCCGTCGTGTCGTCATCCGACCTGCCTGCGGCCTGCCCGTAGACTACGCGCGGCCCGGCCGAGCGACTTTTGACACGCTACGAAGCGGTGGTTGGCTTTGCAAGCCCGGCTGGCGAGAAGCCGGTTACGCCTCCTGAGGCGCAAGCTCAGCCGCGGGGGCGGCGGCGGAGGGAAGCGTCGCCGCCTCCTCGATGAAATCGATGCGCACAAGATTGGTCGCCCCGGGCGTTCCGAACGGCACGCCGGCCACCGTGATGATGCGGTCGCCCAATTTTGCGAAGCCCTCGCGGAAAGCGAATTTGGCCGCGCGCGCCGTCATGTCGCTGATGTCGTGGGCGTCCTTGGTGACGACGGCGTGGACGCCCCAGGCCAGGGCGAGGCGCCCGGCCGTTTCGGGGTTCGGCGTCAGCGCGAGCACAGGCGCCGTCGGTCGTTCGCGCGCGATGCGCAGCGCGGTCGCGCCGGACGAGGTCCAGGCGACGATGGCCTTGAGATCCAGCGTTTCGGCGACATTGCGCGCGGCAACCGCGATGGCGTCGGCGCCGGTCGCCTCGGGCGTCGCGCGCTGCGCGTTGATGATGCTGCGAAAAAAGGCGTCGCGCTCGACCTCCTCGGCGATTTTGTTCATCGTTGCAACGGCCTCGACCGGATAATGCCCGGCGGCGCTTTCCGCCGACAGCATGACGGCGTCGGCGCCCTCGAACACCGCGGTCGCGACATCCGACACCTCCGCGCGGGTCGGCACCGGCGCATTGATCATCGATTCCAGCATTTGCGTCGCGACGACGACCGGCTTGCCGAAGCGGCGCGCATGGCGGCTGATGCGTTTCTGCAGCCCCGGCACCTTTTCGACCGGCATTTCGACGCCAAGGTCGCCGCGCGCGACCATGAGGCCATCCGAGATCTCGACGATCTCGTCGAGACGAGCGATCGCCTGCGGCTTTTCGATCTTCGACATCACCGCAGCGCGGCCGCGCGTCAGTTTCTTGACCTCGGCGACATCTTCGGGCCGCTGCACGAATGAGACGGCGACCCAGTCGACGCCGGCTTCGAGCCCGGCTTCGAGGTCGGCGCGGTCCTTGTCGGTCATGGGCGAGACCGGAAGTTCGGTATCCGGCAGGCTGACGCCCTTGCGGTTGGAGACTTCGCCGCCGACATCGACGAGCGCGACGGCGTGGGTCTCGTCGCCGCTCACGACATGCAGCCGCACCTTGCCGTCATCGATCAGCAGCGTATGGCCGGGCTCCAGCGCGCGCAGGATTTCCGGATGCGGCAGACAAACCCGCGTCTCGTCGCCGGGCTCGGGTTTGAATCGAGTGCGAAGGTTTCGCCCTTGGCGAGTTTCACGACGCGATCCTTGAACAGGCCGATGCGCAGCTTCGGGCCCTGCAGGTCGAGCAGGATGCCGATCGGCCGGCGCGCTTCCTTCTGCACCGCGCGGATCATGCCTACTTGATCTCGCATCGCATCATGCGAGGCGTGGCTCATATTGATGCGAAACACGTCCGCGCCGGCATGGAACAGGGCCGACAGCGTGTCCTTGCTGGCCGAAGCCGGCCCTATGGTCGCAATGATCTTGCACCGTCGCAGTCGCCGCATCTGAGCCTCGTCAAAAAACGTCAGGGAGTTGTCCGCGCCTGCGCCGGATCGGTCAGTTGAACCGTCCAGTTCTTTGCTTCCTTGCCAGTGTCGACCTCAAAAAAGCCGGTCCTGTCAAACCCGCGCACATAGCAATCCTCGCGCCCGAGGATGCGGAACTCGCGGTCGCGCGTGCACATGAAAGCCTTGCCCTTCCATTCGCCGCCGCGCTCGTCCATCGCGTAAACATAATAAAATTCCGCGGCGAGCGGCCCGCGCACCAACGTTTCGCAGGCGCCTGGCTTCAGGTTCCACCAGCCCTCGCTCACCCACATCTCGCCGTCCGTATAGGCGAGGGAGACACTGGTCCGGCTTGTCGTCGTATTGCACAAGCGAAAATCGGCCCGCGCCAGAGGCGGCGCGAAAAAAAAGACGCCGAGCGCCATGAGGGCGGGAGTAATCGCTTGTTTCATCGCCGTCAAGGTCGCGGTTTTATTCACAATCAAACGCCGGATCTCTACCCCGGGGCAACCGGATTGGCCAGCGCCGGCAAAGCCGAGGTCGCTTGCCGCGGCGCGACGATCTGCTGCATGGTCGTGAGTTCGGAACGGGCGAACAAAGCGCGCGGACGTGGCGGGAACGTGGCGGGCGCCTGGCAGCGAGCTTCGCGGCCTCCGCGACGGCGACACGGGAGAGACACAAAGCATGAACCGCGCGGCGGGGCTTTTCCCGAATGGGGACACGGGGGACGCCGCCTGCGTCGAATTGATCGAGGGGCGGCTTGAGGCCGGCGCGCTGTTCATTTGCGATCATGCGTCCAACGCGCTGCCCGAAGCCTATGGAACGCTGGGCCTGCCGCAGGCCGAGCTTCAGCGCCACATCGCCTATGACATCGGCGCCGCCGCCGTCACGCGGGGCCTCGCGCGCCGGCTCGAGGCGCCCGCCGTCCTCTCGCGCTTCTCGCGACTTCTCATCGACCCGAACCGCGGCGCGGACGATCCGACGTTGGTCATGCAGCTCTCGGACGGCGCCATCGTTCCGGGCAACGCGAGGATCGGCGCCGAGGAGATCGCGCTGCGGCTTGAACGCTACTGGCGCCCTTACCGCCGCGCGGTTTCCGAGGCCATCGAAGCGATGATCGCGGCGGGCCCTCTCCCGGTCATCCTATCGATCCATTCCTTCACGCCGACATGGCGCGGGCGGACGCGCCCGTGGGAGGTCGGCATCCTCTGGGACAGCGATCCGCGCCTCGCCGCGCCGCTCATCGTCGCGCTGGCCGAGGCCGGGATCGCCGTCGGCGACAATGAGCCTTACGATGGCGCGCTCGTCGGCGACACCCTCGACGAGGAGGTGACGCGGCGCGGCGTCGCCGGGCTATTGATCGAAATACGCCAGGATTTGATCGGCGAGACGGCGCAGGCGAGCGACTGGGCGGATCGGCTCGCGCCGATTATCGATACCGTGATGAAGCGGCCCGAATTGCGCGAATTGGCCTTTATCAAGAGCCGCACCGGCCGCCACGGCTGAGCCCCCGGGCGCGCGAAAATTACGGGGACACGGGCGCCGACGCGCTTGACTGGGCGGCGCTAAGGCCACATTGCCGGGCGCTTGCTCCGCGACCCAATGGTCGCGCTGAACGGACACGATCAATCAAGGATTTTCGCAGATGACGAAGGATATCGCCGACACCGGCGTCGCGGGCGCTGAGCTCACCCAGTTCGTCGAGCGCGTCGAGCGGCTGGAAGAAGAAAAAAAGGCCCTCGCGGACGATGTCCGCGACGTCTTCGCGGAGATGAAAGGGCGCGGCTTCGACGTCAAGGTCGTGCGCCAAATCCTCAAGATCAGAAAACAGGACCATGCCGAGCGGATGGAGCAGGAAGCGATCCTTGAGCTTTATATGGCGGCGCTGAACATGAAGTAGGGCCAAAATTTCCGCGATACGAGGGAGCGGGGGGATTTTTCAGCGGCGGCGGGGCCTTTCGCCGCAAAAGCTTTGCGATTTGAGGCGCCGCATTGCAATGCGGCGCCGGGCCTCCCACTCTCTGTCTTGCAAGGATCCAGACGCGATCCGGCGCATGTGGGCGAAACGGAGAGCGCTCATGACCACTACAGCCGTCGCGGAGGCCGAGATTCTTTTTTCACCATTCCAGCTTGGCGATCTCAGACTGCCGAACAGAATCGTGATGGCGCCGCTGACGCGCAGCCGCGCGACCAAGGAGACGCTCGCGCCGAACGACCTCAACGCGGAATATTATCGCCAGCGAGCCTCGGCCGGCCTCATCATCTCGGAGGCGACGCAGATTTCCCAGGAAGGCCAGGGCTATATCTGGACGCCCGGCATTTATAGCGAGGCGCAGGTCGAGGGCTGGAAGAAGGTAACTAGCGCTATCCACGCCGAAGGCGGCCTCATCTTCATCCAGCTCTGGCATGTCGGCCGCATTTCGCATGTCTCGCTGCAGCCAGGCGGCGGCGCGCCGGTCGCGCCATCGGCCATCGCGGCGACGACCGAAACTTTCCTCGCCAGCGGCCGGGCGCCTGTGTCCGCCCCCCGCGCGCTGCGCCTTGATGAAATTCCACGCATCGTCGCCGACTATAAAAAGGCCGCCGAAAATGCGAAGCGCGCCGGCTTCGACGGCGTCGAGATTCATGCCGCCAACGGCTATCTGATCGACCAGTTCCTCAAGGACGGGACCAACAAGCGCTCCGATTCCTATGGCGGCTCTGTCGAAAACCGCCTCCGCTTCGCGCTCGAAGTCACGGACGCCGTGCTGAGCGTCTGGGACAAGAAGCGGGTCGGCATCAGGCTGTCGCCGGTCAGCCCCGCCAATGACGCGCTCGACAGCAATCCGGCTAGCGTGTTCTTTCCCCTCGTCGAGGCCTTGGGCGCGAAAGGGCTCGCCTATATCCATGTCATCGAGGGCGCGACGGGCGGGCCACGCGACATCGCGCCTTTCGATTTCGTCGCGCTGCGCAAGGCGTTTCCGGGGGCCTATATCGCCAATAACGCCTATACGCGGGAGCTCGCCATCGAAACCCTGCGGGCGGGCCGCGCGGATCTCATCGCTTTCGGCAAGCTGTTCATTTCGAATCCCGACCTCGTCGAGCGCCTGCGCGAGGATGCGCCGCTCAACGCCCCGCATCAGGAGACCTTCTATGGCGGCGACGCGCTGGGCTACACCGATTATCCGGCGCTCGGCGACGCATAAGGGCGGCGCCGACCTAAAGCGAGCCGACGAGCTTCTTCAGCTCCGCCTTGAACGGCCCGGCGATCTGTGGGTCGGCGAGGGCGAAGGCGGCGTTTGCGGTGAGAAAGCCAAGCTTCGAGCCACAGTCATAGGTCTTGCCGTCGAAGCGCACGCCGTGGAAGGATTCCCGTGCGGCAAGCGCCTTCATCCCGTCGGTGAGCTGAATCTCTCCGCCGGCCCCCTTTTCGATCTTGCTCAGGATCGGAAAGATCGCGGGCCCCAGCACATAGCGGCCGGAAATGATGAGATTGGACGGCGCGGTCCCCTGCGGCGGCTTCTCCACCATGCTGGTGATCTCGAAGGAAGCGCCGAAATCCTTGCCGACGGAGACGATGCCATATTGGTGCGTTTCCTCCGGCGCCACCTCCTCGACGGCAATGATATTGCCGCCGTGCGTCTCATAGGCCGCGATGCATTGGGCGAGGCAGCGCCCGGAATTCGCCGTCCCGGCCATAGTGACCATGTCAGGCAATAGCACCGCGAAGGGCTCATCGCCGACGAGTTCGCGCGCGCACCAGACTGCGTGGCCGAGGCCGAGCGGCGCCTGCTGGCGCGTGAAGCTGGTCGCGCCGGCGGGCGGCAACTGCTCCTTGAGAGCGTTGTATTCTTTAATTTTTCCGCGCTTTTGCAGGGTGTCGTCGAGTTCGTAGGCAATGTCGAAATGATCCTCGATGACCGCCTTGTTGCGGCCGGTGATGAAGATGAAATGCTCGATGCCGGCCTCGCGCGCCTCATCGACCACATGCTGCAGCACGGGACGATCGACGATCGTCAGCATTTCCTTCGGCACGGACTTGGTCGCCGGGAGGAAACGCGTTCCCAAGCCTGCGACCGGAAAAACCGCCTTGCGAATTCGCTTCGTCATTGATCGTCCCTGGAAGAAGGCGCGCCTCAAAGGGCGCATCGCAACCCAATGATAGCCAATCTTGCACCGCAAAACCAGCAAGCTGAAACGCTGCTTTTAGGTCTTGCAAACGTCATCGGGGACCGCTAGGGCACGAGCCGGCTCATAAGGCGCGGCGCGGAGCGCGGGAGCGAGGAATATGACGGTTCTGGTCACCGGCGGCGCCGGATATATCGGCGGCCATATGGCGCTGGCCCTGCTCGACGCCGGCGAGAGCGTCGTCGTGCTCGACAATCTGTCGACCGGCTTCGCCTGGGCCGTGCCGGCGGCGGCCAAACTGGTCGTCGGCGATTTCGGCGACCCGGGCCTTGTGGATTCTCTCCTCAAAGAGCATGGCGTCGACGCCATCGCCCATTTCGCCGCCAAAATCGTCGTGCCGGAGTCGGTCGCCGATCCGCTCGCCTATTATCTCAACAACGCCGCGAAGGCGCGCAACCTGCTCGAATGCGCGGTGCGCAACGGGATCGAACATTTCATCTTTTCGTCGACGGCGGCGGTTTATGGCGAGCCGGCCGTCAATCCTGTGTTCGAGACGGCGCCGCTCGCGCCGATCAACCCCTATGGGCGCTCCAAGCTGATGGTAGAATGGATGCTGGGGGACGTCGCCGCCGCGCATTCCTTGCGCTTCGCCGCGCTGCGCTATTTCAACGTCGCCGGCGCCGACCCGCAAGGACGGCTCGGCCAGTCCTCGCCGGTGGCGACGCATCTCATCAAGGTCGCGGCGCAGGCGGCGCTCGGCCAGCGCGCCGGCCTCGACGTGTTCGGAACCGATTATCCGACGCCCGACGGATCCTGCGTGCGCGACTACATCCAGGTGACCGATCTCGTCGACGCGCATCTCTTAGCGCTCAGACATCTTCGCGCGGGCGGGGCCAGCCTCACCCTGAATTGCGGCTATGGCCGCGGCTTTTCGGTGCTCGAAGTCGTCGAGGTGGTGAAAGCGGTGTCAGGGGTCGATTTCGAGGTGCGCCTGAAGGGAAGGCGCGCCGGCGATCCGGCCTCCCTCATCGCCGGCGCCGAGCGCGCCAAAGCCGAGCTCGGCTGGGCGCCAAAGCACGATGATCTGAAGGAAATCGTGCGCCAGGCGCTCGACTGGGAGCGCAGGCTGCACAACCGCAAAGGATGAGCGGCAAGAGCCCTCACTCGCCCCGCCCGATCCACCCCGCAAGCCCCCGCGCAACGATCGCCTCGATCACATTCATGCCTTCCGCGCTATCGTTGAGGCAAGGGATCAGGGCGAAATCCTCGCCGCCGTTCTCCTCGAAAAACTCGCGGTTCTCGACGCCGATCTCGAACAGCGTTTCGAGACAGTCGGCGGAAAAGCCCGGCGTCAGCACGGCGAGCCGCTTGACGCCCTTGCGGGCGAGCGCCTTCACCGTCTCGTCGGTATAGGGCTGCAGCCACTCAGCCGGCCCGAAGCGCGACTGGAAGGCGAGCGGCATCTCTTCCGGAGTGAAGTGCAGGCGCTCGCACAGCAAGCGCCACGTCTCAAGGCACTGGTCATAATAGGGATCGCCCTTCGCGACATAGGATTTCGGAATGCCGTGAAAGGAGACGAGAGTGACTTCGGGGGCGAATCCGAGCCGCGCCGGCGCCGAGCGGACGCACTGCGCCAGCGCCTCGATGTAGACTGGATCCGCGTAGTAAGGCGTGGCGCTGCGCAATTCCGGGCGCCATCTCATCCGGCGAAGCAATTCCTCGACCTTGTCGGCGACGCTCAAAGTCGTCGCGCCGGCATATTGCGGATAGAGCGGAACGACGAGGACGCGGCCGCAGCCCTGAGCTTTGAGCTTTTTGAAGGCGGCGGGGATCGAGGGGGAGCCGTAGCGCATCGCCCAGTCGACCGCGACGGCGTCGCCGCCGAGGGACTGGCCAAGCCCTCCCGCCGCGATCCAGGCGCCGAGCTTTTCGGCCTGCGACCGCGTCGTCGTCTTCAGCGGGCTTTCGTCGCGCGCCCTGTTCCAGATCGCCGCGTAATTCTCGCTGCTGCGCTGCGGGCGGCGCTGCAGAATGACGAGGTTGAGGATTGGCAGCCAGATCAGGCGCGGCGTGTCGACGACGCGACGGTCGGACAGGAATTCCTTGAGATAGCGCCGCACCGGCCAGTAACCCAGCGCATCGGGCGTTCCAAGATTGACGAGCAGCACGCCGATCCTGCCGGCATGAGGCAAACCGTCCGCGTTCGGCACAGCGCAGGGCCTCGTCATGATGTTCAGGAACGCCGACGGGCGATCCGCTCAGTTGGCGGGAGCCTCGCGCAGGCGCACGATGACGTCGATGCCGACGATCCGTTTTCCCGCCGGCGGCGCGGGAAGGTTGGTCACGTCCACCTTGAGTTCGGGAATATCGATGAGGACTCCATCGTCAAGAAAATGGTGGTGCCTCGCCGTATTGGTGTCGAAATAGGTTCGCGTTCCGTCGACCGCGACCGCGCAGAGCAGGCCCGCATTGGTGAACTGGTGTAGGCTGTTGTAGATTGTCGCCAGCGAGATTGAGACGTTCAATTCCTGCGCCTCCTCCTGCAGCTTCTCGGCGGTGAGATGGCGGGCGCCTTGCGAAAACAGCAGCCATCCAGCGAGATTCTCTGCCGCGTCGGCCGCAGCCCCGCGGCGGCGAGCCTCACGCGCAGGTCATGAAACGGGCAGCCGGCCAGGTCGCCAAGCGACGCCTTGGCGGGCAGTTCGGCGGCGCGGTGCGCTTTTGGCGAGGATTTCGGCATTGGGGGGAAAAACCCATCGGCAAGTCCGCGGCTTTCCGCGGATGAGGCTGTAAGAGTTGCAAGATTAGGGCATTGGCGCCTTTCCGGCAACCTCGCCGGCGACCCAGCCATCGTGGCGCGGCGCCGGCCAAGCTCCAGATCCCCTTGGCGCCGCTTGTGAAATTCGTGATATTTCCCACATAGCGATCGAGGGAGAGGATTTTTTCGTGCCGGACATCACCATCTATACGACGCCGACCTGCCCTTATTGCCTGCGAGCCAAGGCGTTGCTGCAACGGAAGGAACTCGCCTTCACCGAAATTTCCGTCGCGAATGACGGCGAACTTCGGCGCGAACTCGCGGAGCGCACGGGCCGCACCACGGTGCCGCAAATCTTCTTCGGCGACGCGCATATCGGCGGCTGCGACGAACTTTACGAGCTTCATCTGGAGGGCAAACTCGACCAGCTTCTGGCCCAACAAACGCAATGATCAGATATGCGTTGAGATGTGCGAATGGCCATGGCTTCGAGAGCTGGTTCCAGAGCAGCGTCGCCTTTGACGCGCAGGCGGCTTCGGCGCTTATCCTTTGTCCTGTCTGCCAATCATCCGATGTCGCCAAAGCGATCATGGCGCCGGCTCTCGCGCACGGCGCGACGGCCGCGATAGACGATGCGCCCGCGCTTCCACATGCCCCCGAAAGCGCAAATGTCGCCCTTCTCAGCCCGGCGGACGCCGAGCGGCGGACGATGATCGTCGAACTGCGCCGGCGAATTCTCGAACATTCCGCCGATCTCGGCCGCAACTTCCCGGAGGAAGCGCTGAAAATTCATCATGGTCTCGTTCCGGACCGGCCGATCCACGGCGAGGCCAGCGTCGAAGACGCGCGCCTCCTGATCGAGGAGGGGGTCAGCATTATGCCGATCCCGCGCCTGCCGGGCGAGTTCAACTGAGCCTCTGTTTGCGGGGTCTCCCGCGCGGCAACTTCACGTGAATCTCGCCACGACATTACAAGCGCATTTCGGCTATGCGCCAACGGGCTCCGCCTCCAGCCCGCGCTTGCGCAGCAGCGCCTGCGACGACGGTGCGCGGCCGCGAAATTCCCGATAGGCCGCCTCATAGTCGCGGCTGCCGCCCGCGGCATAGACGAAATCATGCAGCCGCCGCGCTGCGCCGGCGTCGAAGATATCGCCCGCCTCCAGGAACGCCTCAAAGCCGTCGGCGTCGAGTATTTCAGACCAGAGATAGCTGTAATAGCCGGACGAATAGGATTTGCCCGAAAAGATGTGCTGGAAATGCGGCGTGCGGTGGCGCATGGCGATCGCGGCCGGCATTCCGAGGCGCTCCAGCTCGGCGCGTTCGAAGTCGACGACGTCTATATTTTCCCCCGCAGAATCAGCAAGATGAAGGCCGAGATCGACCAGCGCCGAGGCGGCGTATTCGACCGTGGCGAAGCCCTGATTGAACCGCCGCGCGCCGAGCAGCCGTTCGAGCAGCGCCTCGGGCATCGGTTCGCCGGTGCGGTAATGGAGGGCGAATTTGCGCAGAATTTCCAGCCGTTCCAGCCAGTTTTCCAATATCTGGGAGGGAAATTCCACGAAATCCAGCGCAACATTGGTTCCCGAAATCATCGGATAGGTCACGTCCGACAAGATGCCGTGCAGGCCGTGGCCAAACTCGTGAAACAGCGTGCGCGCATCGTCGAAACTCAAAAGGCTCGGCTCGCCCTCCCCGCCTTTGGCGAAATTCATCACATTGACGATGATCGGCAGTTGCGCGCCGTCGAGCTTCTGCTGGCCGCGGAAATCGCTCATCCAGGCGCCGCTGCGCTTTGACGGCCGCGCGAAATAATCGCCGATGAACAGCGCGATCTCGCGCCCGTCGCGCCGCACCGTCCAGACGCGGGCGTCCGGATCATAAAGCGCGATGTCGAAGCGCTCCTCGAAGCTGAGGCCGAACAGCCGGTTGGCGGCGTAGAACGCGGCCTCGATCAGCCGATCCAGCTGCAGATAGGGCTTAATCTCGCCCTCATCGAGATCGAACTCGGCCTTGCGGCGCTTCTCGGCGTAATAGCGCCAGTCCCACGGCGCGATTTTGAAATTGCCGCCCTCGCCGGCGACGATCGCCTGCAGCGCCGCCTCTTCTTCCTGCGCGCGCAGAACGCCCGGCGTCCACACCGACCGCAACAGATCGAGCGCGGCCTCGCGGCGTCTTCGCCATTGTGTCGGCGAGGCGAAAGTGGGCGAAGCTTTCATAGCCGAGTAGGCGCGCCCGTTCGGCGCGCAGGCTCACCATCTCGGCGGCGATGGCGCGGTTGTCCGTCGCGCCGCCGTTCTCGCCCCGCGCGGCCCAGGCGCGGAAGGCTTTTTCGCGCAGATCGCGCCGCGCCGAGAATTGCAGGAACGGCTCGATGCTGGAGCGCAATAGCGTGATCGCATATTTACCGGGATGGCCGCGCTCGGCCGCCGTGCGCGCCGCGCCTTTGACGAGGAAGTCCGGCAGGCCGTCGAGATCGCCCGCCTCCAGCAGCATGAGAAAGGCTTTTTCGTCGGCCAGCACATTCTGGCCGAATTGCGCGCCAAGGCTTGCGAGCCGCGCGGCGATTTCGCCGAGGCGCGCCTTCTTCTCGGTCGCAAGCCCCGCGCCGGTGCGGGTGAAATTCAAATGATAGCGTTCGAGCACGCGGGCCTGTTCTTCATCGAGGCCAATTTCCGCCCGCGCCTCGGCCGCCCACAGCGCTTCGACGCGGGCGAACAGCGCTTCGTTGAAAAAAGTCTCGCTGCGGTGGCGCGACAGGATCGGGGCCATCTCGCGCTCGATCGCCTCCAGTTCGTCGGTGGCCTCGGTTCCCGCGAGATTGAAGAACACCCGCGCGACCCGGTCGAGGCTGCGTCCGCTGCGCTCCAGCGCCTCGATGGTGTTGGCGAATGTGGGTGGCTCAGGGTTTTGCGCAATGGCGTCGATGTCGGCCCGCGCCTCTTTGAGCGCGACCTCGAAAGCCGGCCGGAAATGCTCCGGCTTGATGCGTGCGAAAGGCGGCGCCTCGAACGGTCCGGTCCAAGGCGAAAGAAGGGGGTTGTTGGTGGTGGTGGCGGTCATGCCGGACCTTTGTTTGGTTCTAGTAACTCCGAGCTAACTTTTTGGGACCAAATCAGGCCAACTGCACCCGTAGCCTCCTGCATTTCAAGAGCGTATTGCCTTAAACTGTCTTCTGTTCCGTCCATGGAACGCAGGTCGAAAAGACTTAAGTTGGTCGAGACATAATCAGCATGGTCCTCTGCCAACGCAACTATTGCATCACCAACCAGCGCAAATCCTACGTTCGACCCTGCAATATCGTAAGCATTTACATAGGCAATGCGCATGCTGCACAATAAATTTTGGTGTTCCGCCGGGGCTTGAACAGAAAATTTAACGCTGCTTCGACCTTGTAGCATATCGCTGAGCCTCAAAATCTTGTCGGCGTCCAGCTGAAGTTTTTCGAACGTGATCACTAAGTGAGATCCAACACCAGCAAGTTCAAGTATCTTGCCAAGGCCAATGGACACCTCAACAAAATATGAGAAAAACCTCGCGTCTTCCTCCATGCAGGGTCTTTGAACTTTTATTTCCACACCTTTTGCAGCCTTGTGGGGTTTGACAGTCAATGCACCTTTGCCCCCTGCAAAGCCTCCGCATATCGTGAGCACGTCTTGCCATTCTCGAACCGTAAGCTGACCGTACTTGAAGAGCCCCTCATCGAGGTTAATCGCAACGACAGATCTCGAAATCCGCAAGCTGAAAAAATTTGTTTTAATAAGCGTGACGAATTCGGAGACAAACGGAGGAGCTACAAAGAGATCGCCATCGAAAACAATGGTTTGGGCCAGCCGCTCGCGTCGGTAAGAGATTGTGCATCGATCGACGGCTGGTGGATCGATCGATAATTTCACGACTGATCCCGGGTCGGGTCCTGTCGGCAAGGATATTCCAAACCTTGTTTCAGAGGAGCTATGTTCGACGACCTCCACGTTCCTTTTCAATCCGAGAAAGACGTCGACCAATTCGTCTTGATCTCCGATCTTGAGCGTCATGTTGAAATTGTAGGGCGACTTCTCAAATCCTAATGTTTTTAGTTGTGTCCTCTTCGCTTCCATGTAGCGGTAGGGATCCGTACCACAGATACCCGCCAAAGCGCTTCTTAATGCGACGCCAGTGGGGGCAATGCGTCGCCCCACTTTTGTAGAAAAAGTCAGGTATCTCTTGTTGATTCTTGATCCTTCCCCTTTCGCACCCTCCGCTCGCAGATTTTTGAGAATTTCCGCGAGCGAGTCCTCCATAATATGGACAAGAAAAGCTTCGACAGGCTCGAGGCTGTCATTCACTTTCAAGATGTAAATAAAAGTTGGTTTCGTTTCCTTAGCCAGCCTTTCCGCGGATGAGAGGCGCAGTCGTACCCTATCGCTTGAATGCCAAATGGTCTTCAATTGAACATGGCACGACACGGGCACGCTTCGCTGATCTAAGGTCACGAAATCTGCGGTCGGCTCGAATGGGAACTCTACAATAAAGTCCCATCCAGTACGATCGCGCGAAGATTTGTTACAAGTGAGCGCCGCGTCAGCGCAAAGCTCGCGAAATCTATTTTCGCCTTTTTCTCCCAATAGATCCGAATTTAGCTTTTGAGGGCTGCAGCTTTTTTGGCTCATGAACGGGGGCCGATATATCTTTCGCTGATTAAAGCGATAAAAAAGGTGAACCTCTTAAACTCAACCGGTGGGTTGGCGACAAGTAAGCCAGTCTCACCGCCCCTCGCCCGCCTCGAACAGCGCCTCGTAGCCGGCGCGATAGGTCGGATAGGCGAGATCGACGCGCAGCTCGTCTTTGAGCCTGCCGTTCGAAGCGCGCTTGTTCTCGGCGTAGAAGCTGCGCGTCAGCGGCGAGACGCCTTCGGCCGTCTCGATATCTTCTTCCGGCGGCGGCTCGACGCCAAGCAGCGTCGCCGCATAGGCGACGACGTCCTGCGGCGGCGCGGGGGCGTCGTCCGCTACGTTCCAGACGCCGCCCGGCCCGACATGGGCGATGGCGGCGGCGATGGCGCGGCTGATGTCCTCGACATGGACGCGGTTGAACACCTGATCGGGCTTGACGTAGCGATGCGCCCGGCCCTCCTTCAGATTAATGAGCGCGTTGCGGCCCGGACCATAGATGCCGGCGAGCCGCAGGATGTGCACCGTCTTGTCGGGACCCTTGCCGATCGCGGCCCATGATTTTTCCGCCTGCAGCCGCGTGACGGAGCGCGGCGATAGCGGCCGCGGGACGCGCGTCTCGTCGACCCACTCGCCCTTCCAGTCGCCATAGACGCCGATGGTCGAGAGATAGACGATGATCTGCGGCGCGCGCAGATTGGCGATGCGATGGCCAAAGCGCGCCAGCACCGGATCGACCGAGACGCCGGGCGGGATCGAGATGAGCAGCACGTCGGCGGCGAGCATTCTTTCGACCAGCGCCGGATCCTCGCGCTCGGGGCCGAAGACGAAAGTCTCGATCCTGTCGCTCGCAAGGGCCGCCGCCCTGTCGGCGCTGCGCGCCGTGCCGGCGATGGATTCGAACAGGTCGCCGAAGCGCGCGATGAAATCCAGCGCGCAATAGCCAAGGCCAAACGCAAAAAGCTTCATGAAAACCGGCCTTCTTCCCTTTTTGGCGCGCTGCGTCGCGCGTGCTCATCATTCGGATCCGGGGTTGCGTCCCGCGCGGCCTCGCGCGGCAGCGCGAGCGCCCATTCGCGCAAAACCGCCGCGTCCTGCTCGCGCGGGCGATAGATCCGCGCCAGCGCCGCGAGCCTTGCCGGCGCGAGGCGCGCCAGCGCCCACACCGCCATGGCGCGCACGAGCGGCGAGGCGGCCTCAAGCTGTTCGGCCACCGGGCCGGCCAGCGAGGCATCGCCCGAATTGCCCGCCGCGATCAGGACGTTGCGCATGAAGCGCGCGGCGCCGATCCGCTTTACGGGACTCGCCGCAAACAAAGCCCGAAAAGCGGGCTCATTGAGGCAAAGCAGCGTTTCGAGCCGCGGCGCACAGAATTCTTCGCGCGGCGCGAATTTGATCTCCCGCGCGGCCCTCGCGAATTTGTTCCACGGGCAGACGGCGAGGCAATCGTCGCAGCCATAGATGCGATTGCCGATGGCGGCGCGAAACTCTTGCGCGATATGGCCCTTGTGCTCGATGGTGAGATAAGAGATGCAGCGGCGCGCATCGAGCGCGTAAGGCTCGGGAAAGGCCTGCGTCGGGCAGATGTCGAGGCAGGCGCGGCATTGGCCGCAATGGTCGCTTTCGGGCGCGCCGAGCGGGAGCCGCAGCGTCGTGAAGATCGAGCCGAGGAACAGCCAGGAGCCGAACTCGCGCGAGACGAGATTCGAGTGCTTGCCCTGCCAGCCAAGCCCCGCCGCCTGCGCCAAAGGCTTCTCCATCACGGGGGCGGTGTCGACGAACACTTTGACCCGCGGCGTCGCGACGCCATCGTCGGCCGCGCGGACGAGCCATCCGGCGAGCTGCTTCAGCCGCCCCTTGATGACATCGTGATAATCGCGGTTGCGGGCATAGACCGAGATGTTGCCGGCGCTCTTGTCGGCGAGCCCCGCCAGCGGATCGCCGGGCGGCGCGTAATTCATGCCGAGCATCACGATGCTGGTCGCCTCCGGCCAGAGCTTGCGCGGATCGGCGCGGCGCGCGGCGGTCGATTGGAGCCAGTCCATGTCGCCGGCGGCGCCCGTGGCGAGCCAGGCGGAGAGGCGCGCTCCGGCGGCCTCATTGGCTGAGGGAGAGGCGATTTTGCAGACGTCGAAACCAAGCTCCAGCGCCTTCGCCTGAAGCGCGCTCAGAAGTCGAGATCCGCGTAGACCGCCGCCGGGGTGATGCCCGCCATGCGGTCGGCGAGAAGCGGGCGGAACGAGGGGCGCGACTTCACCCTGGCGTACCAGTGCTTCGCCGTTTCGTACTCTTCCCATGGCACATCGCCCAGAAAATCAGCGCAGGACAATTGCGCGGCCGCCGCGAGATCGGCATGCGAAAGCTGGTCGCCGCCAAGCCATTTCCGCGAGCCGGCCAGATAGCCGATATAGCGCAGATGGGTGCGGATGTTGGCCCGCGCGGCGCGGACGAGCTCCATGTCGGGCGCGCCGCCGCCCCGCTCGCGCGGCATGTGACGCTTATAAACCTTTTCGGTGACGAGCCAATCGGTGACTTCGCGGAAGAATTTCTCGCCGAACCATTGCACAAGGCGCCGCACCTCGACGCGCGCGCGAGGCTCGTCCGGCAGCAGCCTGTGGCGGCCGAGGGCGAGGCCGCGCGTTTCGTCGAAATATTCCGCGATGACGCTTGCGCCCGGCACGACGATGTCGGGATGCTCGATCAGCAGCGGCGTCTGGCCGGCCGGATCGAGGATCAAAAAATCGCGGCGGCGCTCGAAGACATTTTCCTCGATCAGCTGCGGTTCGATCCCGTATTCGCCGAGAAGAAGCCTGACGAAGCGCGAATGGGCGCAGAGCGGATGATGATAGAGCGTTATCATTCAGCTTCGGGTTCGGAAGAGGAAATGGCGGGGGCGGGCGCGCGGTGAAACCTTCGCGCGAACAGGCTTCCCAACTTCGGCTTAAGACTTCGTTAACGGGGCGCGGCCCGCGGCCCGCGCGATCACACCAGGCTCCATCACGCCTCGACGTTCTCCTCGCGCGGGATGACGTCGACCTCGACGTCGACGTCCTGCTCTCGCGTGCCCAAAATGATGCCCGCGACGGGCGAAATATCGGCGTAGTCGCGGCCCCGCGCGAGCACGATGTGATCATTGCCGATCAGCATCGAATTGGTCGGATCGAGATCGACCCAGCCGACGTCCGCGCCGCACCAAAGCGACACCCAGGCGTGCATGGCGTCGGCGCCCTGCAGACGCTTTTTGCCCGGCGGCGGAATGGTGCGGATGTAGCCCGAGACATAGGCCGCCGGAAGGCCAAGGCCGCGCAGCCCCGCGATCATGATATGGGCGAAATCCTGGCAGACGCCGCGGCGCTTCTGGAAGGCTTCGGAAATCGGCGTCGAGACCTGCGTCGCCTTGGTGTCGTATTTGAAGTCGGCGCGGATGCGCCGCATCAGCTCGATCGCGCCTTCGAGCACCGGCCGGCCGGGCGTAAAGCTCGTGCGCGCATAATCGGCAGCGGGCGCGAAGCGCGGCACGAAGCGGCTCGGATGCAGGAAATGGGCGGGCGAGGCTTTGTCGAGCGACTCGCTGTCGAAGGCGTCCTCGCGCACCGCCTCGAAAGGCGCCGTCGCATCCGCCTGCGGCGCCGGGCCGCGATCGACGTCGACCGCCGTATCGACCGTGACGATCAGATCGGAATGTTCGGTCGCGATGGTGAGCGAGGTCACGCGATTGCCGAAAAAGCAGATGCGTTCGGACGACTGGGCCGGCGCCGGGTCGATCGTCATCGCGGTTTCGAGAACGGTCTGGCCCGGCTGATCGATCGGCGACAGGCGCAGCGCGCAATGCGCGAACCGCACCGGCGAGCCGTATTCATAGGTCGTGACGTGATGAATGTCGTAGATCACGCGAGGCCGCTCCACCGGTCCGCGCGCGCATTATGCGGACCCTGCAGAAAATAGCGCGCCGCGACGGCTTCCGCCAGATCGAGCAGGCTTTTCTCGAAACCGAGGATCTTGTCCGTGTCGAGATCCGTCGCGACGGCGGTGGTGACCTCGGCGGCGAGCTTGACGATCTGGCGGTGCGGCTTCTCCGGCATGCCGTCGTCGCTGAGCACGGGCAGGCTTTCAAGATGATCGCCAAGCCGCTCCAGCTGAAATGCGACCGAGCGCGGATTGAAGGGATCGAGCACCACCATGTCACGAACGGTCGAAAGCTCGACCCCCATCAGGTAGCGCGAGCGGTAGGTGATCTGCGAGTCGGCGAGATCGAGCAGAACCTCAAGGTCGTCGGATGGCGCCGTCGGGCCGGCGAACTGCCGCGCGAAGCGGCAGGAATTGATGGCGCGCTCGAGGCGCCGGCCGATGTCGAACAGGCGCCAGCCGGCGCCGCGGTTCATGTTTTCCTGCGCGAGCCCCGACAGCGCGGCGATGGCGCGCAGCGCGGCGTCGACCTGGTCATAGGCGTCGGCCTCGCTGAGCAGCGGCTTCTGGTCGAGGCCGAGCGTCTGGTCGAGTTCGCCGATCAGCCGCCAGGTATCGGCGGACAGGCGCTCGCGGATGACCGAAGCGGCGCGGCGCGCGTCACGCACGAGGTTCAGCGCCGAGCCGTAATTCTCCTCGCTGTGCAGCGCGATGGCGCAAAGCGACAGCGGATCGCCGGCGGCGTTTTTCGGCGCCGCGTGCCAGGCGATGAGAAGGCCGATCACCTTGGAGACGGTCCAGCCCGTCGTTCCGGTTTCGGCGTCGGTGTCGATCATGCGGCCGGCGAGGCAGCGGATCAGCCGCAAGGTCGCCTCGACCCTTTCGAGATAGCGCCCGAGCCAGAACAGATTGTCGGCGGCCCGGCTCGGCAGATTGCCCATGAGGCGCCGGATCCGCGCCGTCTCATTGGTCGGCAGCAGGGTGATCATCTCGACCGGCTTGTCGGCGAGCACCCAGACGTCGGCCGATTGCACGCCAGCGCCCATCGCCACGGCGCGCGCGTCGGCGCGGTCGGAAATGCGGCAGAAGCCGCCCGGCATGATGGTCCAGCCATTCGACGTGCGCGCCGCATAGACGCGCAGCACGAAGGGGCGCGGCGTCAGGCGGTCGTCGTTCCAGACCGGCGTGGTCGAAAGATTGACGACCTCCTGGCCGACATAGTCGATGCCGCGTTCGCCGATGGCGGCGATAAGCCGCTGTTTCTCCTCGGCGGTGAGCAGCCCCGCGATGACTGGCTGATGTTGCGGGAAGCGCAGCACCGGATTGCCGAAGGCGCCGCCGATGGCGAGATTATCCATGTCGGCGATGACGGAGGCGCGCTCGGCCTGCTGGCCGCACCACCAGGTCGCGATATTCGGCAGGCGCAGGTCTTCGCCGAGGAGCTTGCGGCAGAGCTTCGGCATGAAGCTCATCATGGCCGGCGCTTCGAGCACGCCGGAGCCCAGCGCATTGGCGAGCGCGACGCCGCCCTCGCGCGACGGCCTCGACGAGGCCGGCGACGCCGAGCCGCGAATGCGCGTTGAGTTCGAGCGGATCGGCGAAATCGCTGTCGATGCGCCGCCAGATCACATCGGCGCGCTTCAGGCCGGCGATGGTGCGCACATGCACCTTGCCCTCGCGCACGGTGAGATCGCCGCCCTCGACCAGGAGGAAGCCGAGATAGCGGGCGAGATAGGCCTGTTCGAAATAGGTTTCGTTGTAGCGGGCCCGGCGTCCACAGGCAGATGCGCGGATCGGAGCGCTCGGCGAGCGCGGTGAGGCCGAAGCGGAACGCCTGGAAGAACGGCGCGAGGCGCTCGACATTCATGTCGCGGTAAAGCGCCGGGAAGGCGCGCGACAGCACCAGCCGGTTGGCCAGCGCATAGCCGGCGCCGGAAGGCGCCTGCGCGCGATCGCCGAGCACCCACCAGCGCCCGTCGGGACCGCGGCCGAGATCGGCGGCGTAGAAGTGGAGAAATTTGCCGCCGGGCGGCGTCACGCCATGCAGCGGATGCAGGAAATCGGCGGAGCCCGTCACCGCGGCGGCGGGCAGATCGCCGGCGGCGATCAGCGCGCCCGCGCCGTAGATGTCGGCGAGGATGCGCTCCATCAGCTCGCGCGCGCTGCTCCACGCCCTGCGCGATCTCGCGCCACTCATTGGCCTCGATGAGCAGCGGCAGGTGGCGACAGGGGCCAGGTGCGCTCGCGCGTGTCGCCATAGCTGCGGTAGGAGACGCCGGCCTCGCGGATATGGCGGTCGGCGGTGGCGAAGCGGCGGCCGATGTCGTCGGCGCCGAGATCGGTCATCGAATTGAGGTAGCGCAGCCAGTAGCCGCGCGGCCGGCCGTCCGCGCCGATGAATTCGTCGGGCACGCCGGCGAGCGGCTTATAATCGGCGATCAGGGCGGCGAGGCGCTCGGCCGCGCCAGGCGCTTCGCTAGTCGAGAGGGCGTCGCTGATGCTCATGAGGCGGCTTGCTTCGGGCGGAAGGATTTGAGAACGGCGGCGTCAGTGTCGAGCCAGGCAGCGCCGATGAGATCGAGGCAATAGGGCACGGCCGGGAACACGGCGTCGAGGCAGGTCTCGATTGCGGCCGGCTTGCCCGGCAGATTGATGATGAGGCAGGCGCCGCGGTGCGCCGCGATCTGCCGCGACAGGATCGCGGTCGGCACCTGCTTGAGGCTCTGCTGGCGCATCAGTTCGCCAAAACCCGGCAGGACGCGGGGCGCGGCCGCCTCGGTCGCCTCGGGCGTCAGATCGCGCGGCGCGGGGCCGGTGCCGCCGGTGGTCAGGATCAAGTCGCAGCCGGCGGCGTCGGCGAGGTCGATCAATTCGTCGCGCACCCGATTCGAAGCCGTCGGGGATGATGCGCCGCACGATATCGAACGGGCTGGCCACGACGCGCGTCAGATAGGCGATGATGGCCGGCCCGCTGCGATCCTCGTAAACGCCGATGCTGGCGCGGTCGGAAATCGTGACCACGCCGATCCTCGCCGCCCGCCTGGCTTCATCCGCCATTCCAGAACCTTTATTGACCCCCGGCCGGCGCGCGCCCCTCGCCGGCCACGGCCCTTATAGCGCAAAGCGGGCCAATCGCTTTGGAAAAAAGGCAGGCGCCGCCGGCGCCGGAGTTGCTTCGCACGAAACAAATTCTATTTAAAATCAATTCCGGTCATCTTGCCCGGAGCGGCGGCTGCGCAGCCAACTATAGGGACGCCTGCTTTCTCGGCAGTTTAATCAGGGCGCGTTATTGGACTGATCTCCGGACTGGCGCTTTTTTGGCCGTGTGACGATTTTTTGTTCAGCCGGACCGGGGGAGGCCGGGCGGGAACAGCGCGCGAGCAGCGCGCACGCGGCCGCGCGGGCGCGGCGCTCCGGCCGCCTGCGCAGGCGCGACTGGTTCCTTGCGCTCATCTTGACGATGACCGGTCGCGCAGGTCGCCGCCTCAAGCTCCCTATTTGCCGTCCGGCGCAAACTTCTGGTTGCTGAACAGCGCGGCCGACGGCGTCTTGATCTCGACGAAGGGAATCTCGGCCGCCTTGTGGCAGGCGTTGCAGGCCGTTGTGAGCCGCGCGAAGATCGCGTCGAGCTTCGCCGCATCCTTCGGCGCCGAGTCGGATTTCAGCTCGACCAGCGGCGCCGTCGCATTGGTGACGAATTCGATCGGAATGTTGCGGTAGAGCATCGCCGCCTGCCCGAGGCTTTCGCCGATCAGCGTCGCCTCGAACTGCACCAACGGCCAGTTGCGCCCGTGGATCGCCTCCCACAATTTGATATGGCGCAGCTGCACGCCGGCCATGATGTCGGAGAGCGCGACGGGCGAGCCCGACGCGCCCGGCTGCGCAAACGGCACGTCGTCGCCACGCGCGCCCGGACCGGCGGCGAGCGCCGCGACAGCCGCCAAAACCAAACCCGCCAACCGCTTCATGGCTTATCTCCCAGAAATTGCACGCCAGCGATCACGCAACGGGCCGACGCGGCGCGCGCGCGAAGGTCGCATAGGGCCGACCGCGCGCCCATGATCAGCCGCAAGATAGGGCGGCCTCAATTCCTAAACGCGCTTTCCGATCGAGCAAGATCGAAGCGGCAACGCTAGTTATATGTTTTCGCGCGGTTTTCCAATGCTGCCTCGCCTGGCGGGGGAAAAATGCCGCAGCGAGGGCGCGGCGGCGATTGTCTGACGCCGCGCGAGTCCCTAACAGAAAAGCCGTTCCTCCTGTTAACGGCGTTTCTGGCCTGTTTCCCCTTACTTTCCTGAACGGAGCTGATCGCATGCGATCGACGATGCGCCTTTTGGCCGCGCTTTTCTGCCTCTCGGCGCTGGCCCTCGCCCAAAGCGCGGCGATGGCGGCGACCTGCCGCGATCCCGGCGGGTTCGGCGCGTTCATCGCGGCGATGAAAAAGGAGGCCGCCGCGCAGGGCGTCTCCGCCGCGGCGATCGGCGCGCTCGACAATGTGCGTTTCGATCCGGGCATCATTTCGCGAGACCACGGCCAGGGCGTCTTTCGCCAGAGCTTCGCGCAATTTTCCGCGCGCCTCGTCACTCCCGGCCGCCTGCGCAGAGGCCGGGCCCTGCTCGGGCAATACGCCGGATTGTTCAGCCGGATCGAGGAGACCTATGGCGTCCCCGGTCCCGTGCTCGTCGCCATATGGGGGCTGGAGACGAATTTCGGCGCGGACAATGGCCATTCGCCGACCCTGCAGGCGCTGGCGACGCTCGCCTTCGACTGTCGCCGCACCGAAAAATTTCAGGCCGAACTTCTCGACGCCTTGCGGCTTCTCCAGCGCGGCGATCTCGCGCTGTCCGCCATGCGCGGCGACTGGGCCGGGGAATTAGGCCAGACGCAATTCCTGCCGTCGTCCTATCTGAAATACGCCGTCGATTTCGGCGGCGGGCGCAATCTGATCCGCAGCGTCCCCGACGCGCTGGCCTCGACCGCCAATTATCTGCGCGCCTATGGCTGGCGGCGCGGCGCGGGCTATCAGCCGGGCGAACCCAATTTCGCGGTTATCCAGCAGTGGAACGCGGCCGACGTCTATGCGCGCACCATCGCGCTGTTCGCGACCAGGCTCGCCGCTGCGAATTAGGATCCGTTCCTTTTCAGCGAGCTCCGCCGTCGATCTTGGCGCCGACGATGGCGATGGCCTGCTCGTAGACCGGCGCCGCGTTCCAGGCCTGAATGACGGCGAAATTGGGTTCGCCCGGCTGATAGCCCGCGCCGGCGCTCCAGCCATGCGCCTTCAGATAATTCGCCGTCGACGTCAGCGCGCCGGCGGCGGTTTCGAGATTGCCGACGCCGTAATCAAGCATGGTCTTGGGCAGGAACTGAGTCTGGCCAATCTCGCCATGCATGGAGCCGCGCGTGTGGGCCGAGAGCCGGCCCTGATCGATCAAAGTCAGGAATGCGGTGAGCTGATCGGAAAAATAGGCGGAGCGGCGGCAGTCATAGGCGAGCGTTGCCACCGACGACAGGGCGTCCTGGTTGCCATGCACGGCGCCGAAGCCCGTCTCGAACCCCCAGATCGCGATCAGTGGCCCCGGCGGGACGCCGTAACGCTGCTCGATCGAGCTGAACAGCGCCGCATTGGACTGCTTAAGGGCGCGTCCGCGCGAGGCGATGGCCGAGCCGCCGCGCTTGGCGAGGAACCCCTCGAGCGAGTCGTGGAAGCCGTGCGGGCTCCGGTCGGCGCCGACTGTCGCGGACGAATAGCTGGTTCCCATCAGGGCGGCGATTCCGGCGCCGCTGACGCCCCGCGCCCTCGCTTCGGCGGCGAACTCCGACTTCCACGCCTCGAAACCGGCCGCCGAATTGCCGCACTGCGCAGCGCCGGCTTCGCCGGACATCGACAGCAGCGCCATCAAGGCCGCGACGGCGACCATCCTGAACTGACCGCCCATAGTCATTTCCCCCTCCACGCCTTGATCAGGCAAATCGCCAGCTTGCCGTCCCCACCGAGGCGCAGTCGCCGGCTCCCGCGCTTAAAGTGTCGCGCCCCCGATGTCAAAAGCTAACCACGCCCAGGCGAAATCTGTCGGCGCCTCAATCGCGGCGCGAAACGGCGACGCCGCCGCGACGGCCTTTACTGAAAATGATGGTATTGCCGCCAATAAGGCGTGCGCAGCAGGCGCTGATGCCGGTGGACGCCGACGCGCTCCGGATTGCCGAGCGCGTTCGGCCCGAGGCTTTGCGGTACGGGGTCCGGAACGAGATGCTGATGCCGGCTCACCGGCGCCGCGCCATCGGCGCCGATTTCGGCCGAGCCGCCGAGGCCTTCCGGATAAGGCGACGGGATCAGCGACTGGGCGGCCTGGGCGGGCGCAAGAAGCGCCAGCGCCAGCAATGCCGGGCTCGCCATCAGAGCCAAGCCCGCGCCTGAGCGGCCGCTCACCTTGACTTGCCCTTATACGCCCGCGTGCCGCCCTTCCCCGCCGAGCTGCGCGGCGCTGGCCTGACGCCGGCTCTCGGCTTGGCCTCGCCGCCGCCGAAATTATGCGGCCCCATTTCGTCGTCGGTCGGCTTGTGCGGGCGGCTCGCCGGCAGATTGGCGGCGCTTCCATATTTGCGCGCGCCCTTGTAGGCGCCGGCCTCCGACTCGATTTCGCGCTGACTGGCGAGGGGATCGTCGGCGATGGCGAGTTCGACCGCCTGCAGGCGCTTCAGTTCGTCGCGCAGCCGCGCGGCGGTTTCGAAATCGAGATCGGCGGCGGCGGCGCGCATACGCTTTTCGAGATCGGCGATGGTCGCTTTGAAGTTGTGGCCGATCAGCCCGTCCGCCGCGACAAAGCCCGCATCGACGGTGACATGATCCTGCTCGTAGACCGAGCCGAGGATGTCCTGAATGCCGCGCTTGATCGACTCCGGCGTGATGCCGTGCTCGGTGTTGTAGGCGATCTGTTTGTCGCGCCGCCGGTCCGTCTCCGCCATCGCGCGAGCCATCGATCCGGTCACGTGATCGGCGTAGAGAATGACCTTGCCGTCGACGTTGCGCGCGGCGCGGCCGATGGTCTGCACCAGCGAGGTTTCGCTGCGTAGAAAACCCTCCTTGTCGGCGTCGAGGATGGCGACGAGCGCGCATTCAGGGATATCGAGCCCTTCGCGCAACAGGTTGATGCCGACGAGAACGTCGAAGGCGCCGAGGCGCAGATCGCGGATGATCTCGATGCGCTCGATGGTGTCGATGTCGGAATGCATGTAGCGCACGCGCACGCCATGCTCGTGCAGATATTCGGTGAGGTCCTCGGCCATGCGCTTGGTCAGCACCGTGACGAGGCTGCGGTAGCCCCTTAAAGCCACCTCGCGGACCTCGCTGAGAAGATCGTCGACCTGCGTGCGCGCGGGGCGGATCTCGACCGGCGGGTCGATGAGGCCGGTCGGGCGGATGACCTGCTCGACGAAGACACCGCCGGTGCGCTCCATCTCCCAGCTTCCCGGCGTCGCCGAGACATGGATGGTCTGCGGGCGCATCGCCTCCCATTCCTCGAAACGCAGCGGCCTGTTGTCGAGGCAGGACGGCAGGCGAAAGCCATATTCGGCGAGCGTCGCCTTGCGCCGGAAGTCGCCGCGATACATGGCGCCGATCTGCGGCACGGTGACATGCAATTCATCCGTGAACACCAGCGCATTGTCGGGCAGATATTCAAACAGCGTGGGCGGCGGCTCGCCGGGGCGCCTGCCGGTGAGATAGCGCGAATAATTCTCGATGCCGGCGCAGGAGCCCGTCGCCTCCAGCATTTCGAGATCGAACAGCGTGCGCTGTTCGAGCCGCTGCGCCTCGAGCAGGCGTCCGCCCGCGTAGAGCTCGACGAGCCGGCCTTTCAGCTCCTCCTTGATGCCCTTGATCGATTGCAACAGGGTTGGACGCGGCGTCACATAATGGGAGTTCGCGTAGATCTTTACGAATTCGAGATCCTGCGTCTTCTTGCCAGTCAGCGGATCGAATTCGGAAATCGTCTCGATCGAATCGCCGAAGAAATTGATGCGCCAGGCGCGGTCTTCATAGTGGGCCGGAAACAGGTCGATGGTATCGCCGCGCACACGGAAGACGCCGCGCGAAAAATCGCCTGCCGAGCGCCGGTACTGCAGCGCGACGAGGTCGGCGATGAGCTGGCGCTGGTCGATGCGCTCGCCGACTTTCACGGAGAAGGTCATCGCGGTGTAGGTCTCGACCGAGCCGATGCCGTAGATGCAGGAGACGGAGGCGACGATGATGACGTCGTCGCGCTCCAAGAGCGCGCGCGTCGCGGCGTGGCGCATGCGGTCGATCTGCTCGTTGATCGAGCTTTCCTTCTCGATATAGGTGTCGGAGCGCGGCACATAGGCTTCCGGCTGGTAGTAATCGTAATAGGAGACGAAATACTCCACCGCGTTGTCGGGGAAGAAGCTCTTGAACTCGCCATAGAGCTGCGCGGCCAGCGTCTTGTTGGGCGCCAGCACTAGCGCTGGCCTGTTGGTCCGCTCGATCACTTTGGCCATAGTGAAGGTCTTGCCCGAACCGGTGACGCCGAGCAGCACCTGGTCGCGCTCATGCGCATTGACGCCCTTGACGAGTTCGTCGATCGCCGCCGGCTGATCGCCCTTCGGCTCGAATTCGGAGGTGATCCTGAACGGAACGCCGCCCTCGCTCTTGTCGGGGCGCGCCGGGCGGTGCGGCGTCCAGGGCTTTTTGGCGCGGATGTTCGGATCGCCCAGCTCCAGCAAATCCTTCAGCAACTCGATGGTCGCCTGCGCGCCGCTGAGGCCTTGCGGCTGGTGCAGCGGCGCCGAGGGCGCGTGTATCGCGCCGCCATCGCCAAGGCCGAGCGCGTCGGCGAGCTTCGCGTCGATGCGCGAGGCGGGGCCGGCGTCATAGGCCGCGCCCGTCGCCTCGGAAAAACCGGACTGGCGCTGGTTCAGCGCCGGATTGAGCAAGGCGGCGAGGTGCTCGCCGAGCGGATGCACGTCGGGCCGCGAGGCTTTCGAGCGCGGCGTTTTCGGAGTGCGGGGTGGTTTCGCCATGCTCGCAATATGGGGCCAATCCGGCCTCGATAAAAGGGCGGCGGGGCCGGCGGCGAGCCCTGCGCAAGCGCGCCTAGAGACCGTCCACGATGACGCCGAGAAACAGCAGCGCATAAGCCGCCGCCAGCACCCAGAAGCGGCGCCCGCTGACGAGATGGCTGACGAATGGAATTTGCGTGTAGAGCGTCGCGATCGCCGCCGCCGCCAGGGCGAACGAGATGAGGAAGATGGGAAGGCCCGGCGGCGAGAGTCTGAAACGCATGTTTTGGGTCCCGAATCGCTGGCGGAGCTGCAGCTTACTCCAATCGCCGGGAGCGCGGCAGCTTGCAGGGCCGCGGGGCGAAATTACGTCCCTCGCGGGGCCATGCGAACATCCGAAGGGTTTCGCGGCTGACGGGAAAAGCGCTCGCGGCGAATGCACGCATCCCGTCAAAACTGGAATAATAAGTAAATTAAATCAACTCATTAGCGATTTAGAACAATTCTATAAAATTGATCTCGATCAAACGTTGGGCGCACTGAGCTCCTATCGTACGAGACGTTCTCGCAATCTTTTCCCAAAGGTGTCCAGCATGAAGAGTCTCGTCATGGGACTGGCGGCGCTGCTGTCGGCGCAAACGGCTTCGGCCGCCGATTTACGCCAGGATGCGCTCGCCCTGTTCAAGGTCATTCCCTCGGCGGTTCCCGAGGTCAAAGGCAACCCCATCACCCCGGCCAAGATCGATCTCGGCCGGAAGCTGTTCTTCGATCCCCGGCTTTCGAGCAGCGAGGCGTTGAGCTGCAACAGTTGCCATGATGTCGGCACCGGCGGCTCCGACGCCGGCCCGACCTCCATTGGACATGGCTGGCAACGCGGCCCGAGACGGGCGCCGACCGTCTTCAACGCCGTGTTCAACGTCGCGCAGTTCTGGGATGGGCGCGCCGCCGATCTGAAAGCGCAGGCGAAAGGGCCGATGCAAAATCCGATCGAGATGAACGCTACGTCGGAGGGCGTGCTGGCGACGGTGAAATCGATGCCCGAATATGTGCAGGAGTTCGGCCGAGCCTTCCCGAACGAGCCGAATCCGGTCACCTTCGACAATGTGGCCAAGGCCCTGGAGGCGTTTGAAGCGACGCTGATTACGCCATCCTCCCCCTTTGATCGGTTTCTCGCCGGCGATGACGGCGCGCTCGACGCCACCGAAAAATCCGGTCTGCGCCTGTTCATGGATAAGGGCTGTTCGAGCTGCCACAACGGAATCAACGTCGGCGGCGACGGTTACTATCCGTTCGGGGTCGTTGAAAAGCCCGGCGCGGACATTCTGCCGCCCAACGATCACGGCCGCTTCACGGTGACGAAGACTGCGTCGGATGATTACGTATTTCGCGTCGCGCCGCTGCGCAACGTGGCTCTTCGCGCGCCGTATTTTCATTCGGGGCAGGTCTGGAGCCTGGAGCAGGCGGTCGCGATCATGGGAACCGACCAGCTCGGCGCCGAACTGAAGCCCGAAGAGGTGAAAGACGTCACGGCCTTTCTTGGCGCGTTGACCGGCGAGCAGCCGCATATCGACTATCCGATCCTGCCGCCGCGCACCAAAGATACCCCGATCCCGCATTGAGGGGCCGGCGCCGAGGCCACGGCCGCGCCGCCGTCGGAGAGGCGGCGGCGTCCGGTGACGCGCGAGGCATCGCGGCCTATAGTTGATGCGCCGATGACAAAGTCACGGAGCAGCAGCGCATGTCCTTCGTCCGGCTGATTTCGCTTCTGGCGCTGCTTCCTGTCGCGGCGCTGCCGTGCCGCGAGGTTTACGGCGCGCCGGCCGACTGCGCGGGCGTCGCGCTGTCTGGCGGGGACGCGAAGCTGGCGCTCGCGCGCGTGACCGCGGGAGCGCCGCGGGTCAATTTTATCGCCAACCCCGGCCGGCAAACGCCGAACTGTCCATCGGCTGAAAACGCCTGCGCCCTGAAGGCCTTTCTCGTGCCGGGCGACGAAGCGCTCGTCATCGGGGGCGAAAGCCCCTACCTCTGCGCGACATTCAAGTCCCCGCGCGGGGCAGAGACCAGCGGCTGGCTGCCGCGCGCGGCGCTCTCCCTTGCGCCGCCTGAGCCCGCCCCGGCGGCGAACTGGGCTGGCAAATGGCGGCGCGACGGCGAGGCGGAAATCGTCCTGCAAGCCCACGGCGATGAGGTGGCGGCCTCGGGAGAGGCGAGCTGGGGCGGCGGCGATCCCGAGCGCGTACGGACGGGCGCGGTCAATACAGGCGAGATTTCAGGAAGCGGCGAACCGAAGGCCGGGGTTTTGGCTATTGGCTACGCCGACGGCGCCGCAGCCCCGCCCGCGAACGGGGCGGACTGCGCCGCGCGGCTGCAGCTGTTCGGTCGCTATCTGCTCGTCGAGGACAATGGCGCCTGCGGCGGCATGAATGTCACCTTTGCCGGGATCTATGTGCGCGCAGGCGACGGCAAATGAGCGCTCAAACCACTGCGGTTGCCGCCAGCGCGCCGCCAACGGCCGCCGCGAAGAGAATGAAATCATGCAGCGCCAGTAGCGGACGCGGCGCGGCGCGGGCGTGCAGCCATTGCGTCGCGCCGAGCGTCGCCAGCGACCAGCCGCAGCCGCCGACGATCAGCGCGAGATCGAAGCCTATGGCGCTGGTCTGGATCCGCGCGGCAAGCACGCCGAGGCCCAAAAGGGCAAGCCCGGCGAGGGTCGTCGCCGCGGCCTGCGGGCGCCATCCGGCCGCTCCTATCGCGGCAGCGGGCGCATACATGGCGAGGATGTGCCAGGCGATGCCGCCGGACGCCGCGCCAAGGCCAAGGCCACAGCCGGCCATCGCCAGCGGCGCGCCGGCCATCAGCGCCATCATGCCGAACCAGGCGAGCGCGGCGGCGGCGGTGAGGGCGGCGAAGCCCCATGCCTCGAAAGGCGGACCATCCTCGCGCGGCGAAAGCTCGACCGCCGCCGGCAATGGCGCGGCCAGCATCAGGACGCAAAGCTGCGCGAGCCCCGCGCCAATCAGCGCGCCGGCGGGGGCAAGCGGCCCCGCCAGAGCCTGCGCGAGGCCGACGAGGGCCGGCGCCGCGAAGGCGGCGAGGCTTGCCGCGCCGAGCACGATGGCGATCGCGCGCGCGCTGGATCCTACCGAATGGCGATAGAACAGCCCAAAACCCTGCGCGACGCCAAGCCAGAACGCGCCGAGGCAAAGCGCGGCGAACTGTCCCGAGGCCAGACCAAACGCGCCAAGCGCGGCGCCGGCGACGCCGAGGCTGGCGCCGAGCGCGAAGGCCGAGCGGCGCCCGAAAAGCCCGCTCAGGAACGCGGCCGGAAAGGTCGCGGCCGCGGCGCCCGCCAGCATCAGCACGACCGGCGCCGTCGCCGCGCCGGGCGTCCGCGCAAGCACGGCTCCGGCGATCGGCAAAGCGGCGAAGGCCAGCGCCTGCGCCAGCACGGAAAAGCCGAAGCCGGCGGCGATCAGCGCGAGCGACTGCGCGCGCGTGGGGCCACGCAAAATCCCCTGCGGATCATCGGGAAGATCAAAGTCGCAGGCGCAACTGAGCAGGCCCGCGCGGCGCCCTCCCGCGGCGGTCACGGCGCGAGATCGTCGTCGGATAGAATCCGAAGCGCTGCGCCTTCGAGGTCTTCATACTGCCCGTTACGCAGCGCCCACAGGAAGGCGGCGAGGCCAAGACCGCCGAGCATCAGCGCGAGCGGCACGAGAATCAGAAGAATCGTCATGGCGCGGCCTCGCTGAGAAAGGCTGGCGCAGGCGCGCGGACGACGCCGGACGGCGCAGGCGCGATTTCCCGCGCCGCCCGGCTGGCGCGCAACGCGTTCACTGTCACGATGATGGACGAGCCGGACATGGCGGCGGCGGCGATCAACGGCGTCGCGAGGCCCGCCATGGCGAGCGGCACGGCCACCAGATTGTAGAAGACCGCGAAGAGCAGGTTCTGGCGCATCAGCGAATGAGCGCGGCCGGCGATGTCGATCGCGGCGGCGACCGGGGCGAGCCGCTCGCCAAGGAAAAGCGCGTCCGCCGCCGCCTGCGCCAGCCCCGAGGCCGTTATCGGCGACAGCGAGGCGTAGGCGGCGGCGAGCGCCGGCGCGTCATTCATGCCGTCGCCGACCATCATGACCTTGCGCCCTTCCGCCTTGCGCGCGGCGAGCCAGGCGATTTTTTCCTGCGGCCGCATGGCGGCGCGCCATTCGGCGACGCCAAGCGCCTCGGCGCAGGCTTTGACCGCAGCCTCTGAATCGCCGGAGAGAATGGCGATTGGCAAGCCGCGCGCGCGCAGCGACGCGATGACGACGTGGGCGTCCGGGCGCAGCTTCTGCCGGACGCGGAAGACCGCGGTTTCGGCGCCATGCCGAAACGCGATGACGGACGCCTCGGGATGCGCCCGCCGCGCCTGCTCGGCCTCCGCCTCTAGATCGCAGAAGAGCGGCGCGCCGAGCCGCGCCTCGCGGCCGTCGATCATGGCGCGAACGCCGGTCCCGGCGATTTCCTCGGCCGCATCGATGGGAGATCGGTCGTCGGCCAGCACCGCCAGCGCCTGCGCCAACGGATGATGGCTGGAGAGCGCAAGGCGCGCGGCGCATTGGATCGCCTCCGGCGACGCGCCGTCGACGGAGTCGAGGCCAAGCTCCGGCAAAGTCAGCGTTCCCGTCTTGTCGAAAGCCACCACGTCGACCCCGGCGATGCGCTCGATGGCGTCGCCCGCGCTGAGCAGGACCTTGGCGCGAAACAGCGCGCCGGCGGCGACGACCTGAACAGCGGGGACGGCGAGCGCCAAAGCGCAGGGGCAGGTAATGATGAGCACGGCGATCGCCGCGATGATGGCGTCATGCGCCGAACGGCCGGCGACCATCCAGCCGATGGCGGTCAGGATCGCCATTGAGTGGACCACCGGCGCATAGAGCCGCGCCGCCCTTTCTGCGAGCCGCAGATAGCGCGTCTTCTGCGTCAGCGCGCCGTCCATCAGCTTTTCGATCTCGTCGAGTAGCGTGCCGGCGCCGGCGGCGCGCACGCGGATGCGAAGCGCGCCATTGAAATTCAGGGTTCCCGCGAAAACCTCGCTTCCCGCAGCAGCGGCGAAAGGGGTCGTCTCGCCGGTGACGAGGCTCTGGTCGATCTCCGAGTTGCCGTCGATGATGAGCCCGTCGACGGGAATCCGCTCGCCGGGGCGCACCAGCACGGCGTCGCCTGCCTTGAGCGCCGCCGCCGGGACAATCGCGATTGCGCCATCCGCCTCGATGCGGGCGGCGACCGGCGCGCGCAAGGCCGAAAGATTGGCCGCGTAAGATCTGGTCTTGCGCCGCATCGCCTGATCGAGATAGCGGCCCGCAAGCAGAAAGACGAGCAGCATGATCGCGCTGTCGAAATAGGCGTGTTCGGCGTGCCTTGCGGTCTCAACGACCGACATCGTCAGGGCGAGCAGGACGCCAAGCGAGATCGGCACGTCCATGTTAAGCGAGCCCGCCCGCAAGGCGCGGATCGCGCTGCGGAAAAACGGCTGCCCGGCGAAAGCCGCCGCCGGCAGCACGATGAGGCCGGAGAGCCAGTGGAAGAAATCGCGCGTCTCCGGCGTGATGTCGCTGACATTGCCGGCCCAGACCGAAACCGACAGCAGCATGATGTTCATCGCCGCGAAGGCGGCGACGGCGAGGCAGCGCAGGAGCCAGCGGGCCTGCGCCGCCTCGATGTCCTCCTCGCGCGCCCGCGGCGCGAAGGGATGGGCGCGGTAGCCGAGCGCGGCGAGGTCGGCGACGATGCGGCCTGGATCGATGGCCCCTACGGTCCACTCGACATGCAGGCGGCGCGCGCTGAAATTGACGCGCGCTTTGGTGAGGCCGGCGATCCTGCACAGCGCCGCCTCGATCGTGCGGATCGCAGCAGCGTCGGCGATGCCTTCAATGGCGAAATCCATCCACGCGGCGCCGTCGTCCCGGCGCCGGATGAAGGAGGAAAGATCGAGGGCCTCGGCCATGGGCTTTTTTATCGCCTTCTGTCGTCTTCGGCGGTCCTTTCCGATCTTCTCCGGTCTCAGCCCGCCAGGGCCGCGTCCGCGAAAACCTCGTCTAGCAGTGGACCATTTTCTATTGAAGGGCGATGCGATTTTCCGATCTGAAGACGCGCGCGCCGCCCTGCTTCGCTTCGATCTGGAAATCCCACTGCCCCGGCTTTGCGGCGACTTTGCCCGCGTAGACGCCGGGCGCGGTCTCTGCGAGAGGCGCGTTCGTGTCGAACTTCACATTCTCGGGCAATTCGAGGCGGGCCATGACGGCGAGCCCCCGCACCGGCGCGCCAGCGGCGTCCAGCATGCTCACCTCGATCGCGGCTGCTCCGCTGTCGTCGCGCGCGACATGCCCCGAGACGCTCCAGCCCAGCGCCGCCTGCGCCTTCGCCGCCTCGATGTCCTTCTCATAGGCGAGCCCATGTTCATAAGGGCTTGGTTCTGTTTCGCCGGTAAAAGTCGAGATGGCGCTATAGGCCATGAAGCCGTTGACGGCAAAGATGACGCTGAAACAGGCGACCGCGATGCCGAGCGTGCGCCAGCCGGTGAGCGGACGGCCGGAAGCGTCGTCTAGGGCTTCATGGCTTGACATGCTTCGATCTCCTTTTCGCTCGCGTCATGGCGCAAAGAAATTGTCGGTCCCGGTCGCCGTCTCGCCCGTCGCAAGATCCGTGATCTCGAAGACAAGTTCCTGGCTTGGCGGCGGGTTGGCGCCAGGCGGAACGGTGACGAACATGCGCAGTTCAAGCACCTGATCGGGGCCGACCTCGACTGTCGGCGAACCGTCCTGCGTCTGCTCGTCGCCGACGATGGAGAGGCGGGCGTCATGAGGTTGCTCGAGACGCACAGCGAAGCGGCGCGTCGCGGACTGGCGATTGACGATATGGACCGTCAGCGCGTTGCGAATCGAGCCGTCGGCCGTTTTGACGAACATCGGATTGCGATCATGCATCGCGCTGACGGTCACGTCGTGGCGCCCGAGCAGCGCGGCCAGCATGACGCCGCCGACGATGGCGATCACCGCGGCGTAAAGAATGGTCCGGCTGCGGATCGGCCGAAACACGTTGCGCTTGCCGGCGAGCCGGCGCGCGATGTTGACGTCGGTGTCGTAGGCGATCAGCCGCGCCGGGCGCTCGATTTTCGTCATCACGGCATCGCAGGCGTCGATGCAGAGCCCGCACTGGATGCAGCCGAGATTTGGCCCCTCGCGGATGTCGACGCCGGTCGGACAGACTGCGACGCATTGCCCGCAATCGATACAATCGCCGGCCTTTTCGCCATGCGCGCGCAAGACGGCGGATTTCTTATAGGAGGTCCGCGGTTCGCCGCGGTCATAGCGATAGGTGACGTTGAGCGCGTTCTCGTCGGTGAGCGCCGCCTGAATGCGGGGCCACGGACACATATAAAGGCAGACCTGCTCACGCATGAAGCCGGCGAGGATATAGGTCGTCGTGGTCAGGATGGCGATCCAGATCAGCGCCGCCGGCGCGCCCTGGAAGGTGGCGAGCTGGCGCACGGTCGTCGGCGCGTCGCTGAAGTAGAGAACCCAGGCGCCGCCGGTCCACCATGCGATCAGAAGCCAGGTGGCGTGTTTGAGGAATTTCTGCCGCACGCGCTGCACAGTCCAGGGCCCGGCGTCCGTCAGCATGCGCTGCCGCCGGTCGCCCTCGAACAGCCGCTCAGTCCAGAAAAAGAGATCGGTCCAGACCGTTTGCGGGCAGAGATAGCCGCACCAGACGCGTCCTGCGAGCGCGTTCATGAGGAACAGGGTCATCGCCGCGAGGATCAGCAATCCGGTGAGGTAATAGACCTCCTGCGGCCAGATCTCGATGAAAAAGAAATAGAATTTGCGGTGCGCGAAGTCGACCAGCACGGCCTGGGATGGCGCATCCGGCCCACGGTTCCAGCGCACGAAGGGCAGGAAGTAATAGATGCCAAGAGTGACGCAGAGCAGGACCCACTTGATGGTTCGATAAGTCCCATGCACGCTCTGCGGATAGATTTTCGGCGCGGCTGCGTAAAGCGGGGCGTCGCGCGACAGATCTGCGCTCGCGTGGTTCTGCGTCATTTCGTCCAGTCGTTGCGTTCGAAGCGGCGCGTTCACAGCCGCGGCCTTACTGGCCGCCGCCCAAGGTGTGAACGTAGACAGTCAACGCCTTAATCGTTGTCGGATCAAGCCGTCCCTGCCAAGCGGGCATAGTGCCGCCCCCCCCATTCTGGATGCGGTTCAGGATGTCCGCCGTGGTCGGGCCGTAAAGCCAGACCTGCGTCGTGAGGTTCGGCGCGCCAACCTCAAGATTGCCCTTGCCGCCCTCGCCATGACATGGCGAACAATTGTCGGCGAAAAGCTGTTTGCCTTTGGCGAGATCGGCGGCGGGGTCCGGCCCGTTGCCCGACAGGGTGCGGACAAAGCCGGCGACATCCGTCATTTCGACCTTGTTCAGAAGTCCGTCGCGGCCGAAGGCCGGCATCATCGTCGAATGCGTATCGGGATCGCCCGGCCAGCGCGCGCCATGGGTGATGGTCGTCTGGATTTGCTCGAGCGTGCCGCCCCAGATCCAGCGATCCGCATTGAGGTTCGGATAGCCTCTCGACCCCTGGGCGCCGGCGCCGTGGCAGGGCGCGCAATTCTGCGCGAAAGCGGCGGCGCCTTCGGCCCTGGCGAAAGCCAATAGCTCGGGCGTCTTCTCGATGTCCTGCAGCGACGCCGCCGCGAGCTTGTCGTTCATGCCCGCGCGGGATTCCCTCAGAGCCGCCAGCTCGGCCGCGACCGTTCCGCGCGAACTCCAGTGCAGCAGGCCAGGCGTCGCGCCGCCGAACCATGGCCAGGCGGGGAAAAGGATCCAGTAGCCGATCGCCCAGACGATACAGGCGTAAAAGGTGTAGAGCCACCAGCGCGGCAGCGGCGTGTTCAGCTCCGTGATGCCATCCCAGTCATGGCCCGTCGTCGCCGTTCCGGTCACCGCGTCGACGCCGGCGTGCTTGTGATCCGCCACGGCTCAATCCTCCCTCAACGGAATGCGGGCGGCGTCATCGAAGGTCTTGCGCTTCGACGGCAGCAGCGCGTAAACGAGCGCGATCACGAAAATCACCCCGAAATAGGCGAGGCCCCACGAGGCCGCAAATTGCTGTAGAAGCTCATAAGTCGACATCGCCGCGCCTCACCTGATGTTGGCTTTATTGTCGTAAAGCTTGAAGTCGATCTGCGTTCCAAGCTGTTGCAGATAGGCGATCACCGCGTCGGCTTCGGAAAGGGCGTGTTTGTCGGCGCCGAGATCGCGGACGATGGCCTTCGGGTAGCGCGCCTGCAGCGCGGCCGCGGCGGCGTCATCGGTCGCATTCCCCTGCGCTTTCAGATCGTCCTGCGCCTTGTCGATCATCTCCTGGGTGTAGGGCACGCCGGTCATGGCGAGGGTCTTCATGTTTTGGGCGATGTGCGAGCCGTCGAGCGGGGTCTCCTCAAGGAAGGCGTAGCTCGGCATGATCGAGGCCGGCACCAGCGCGCGCGGATTATGCAAATGCTCGCGGTGCCAGTCATCGGAGTATTTGCCGCCGATGCGGGCGAGATCCGGACCGTTGCGCTTCGAGCCCCACTGGAACGGATGATCATACATGCTCTCGGCCGCCAGCGAGTAGTGGCCGTAGCGCTCGACCTCGTCGCGCAGCGCGCGGATCATCTGCGAATGGCAAAGGTAGCATCCTTCGCGCACATAGATATCGAAGCCGGCGAGCTCCAGCGGCGTTTTCGGCCGCACGCCGTCGACCTTCTCGATGGTGCTCTTCAGGTAGAACAGCGGCACGACCTCGACGAGGCCGCCGATCGAGATGGCGATCAGGATGCCGATGACGAGAAGGATCGAGTTTTTCTCGAGGATCGCATGGCGATCCCACAGGGAGGGGCCAGAATGGGAGGCAGGCATCGGTCCTTGGCTCCTTTATTCGGCAGCTGCGAGGCGCGGGCCAGCCGCGGGCCTCGCTTCCGGAACCGCCTCCGCATCGGGCGAAGCGATCGTCATGTAGAGATTATAGGCCATGATCAACGCCCCGGTGAGGTAGAGAAACCCGCCGAACGCGCGGATCACATACATCGGGTGCATCGCCTCGACGGTCTCAATGAAAGAATACTCAAGGAAACCAAGCGAGGTGTAGGCGCGCCACATTAGGCCCTGCATGATGCCGGCCACCCACATCGCGGAAATGTAAAAGACGATGCCGATGGTCGAGATCCAGAAATGCCAGTTGACCAGCTTCAGCGAGTACAGGCCCCTGCGGTTCCACAGCCACGGAACGATGCAATAAAGCGCGCCGAAGGAGATGTAGCCGACCCAGCCGAGGCTGCCGGAATGCACGTGGCCAATGCCCCAGTCGGTGTAATGGCTCAGCGAATTGACAACCTTGATCGACATCAATGGACCCTCGAAGGTCGACATGCCGTAGAAGGCGACCGAGACGACCAGCATGCGCAGGACCGGATCGGTTCTCAGCTTATCCCAGGCGCCAGAGAGCGTCATCAGGCCGTTGATCATGCCGCCCCACGAAGGCATCCACAGGATGATCGAAAAGGTCATGCCGAGCGTCTGCGCCCAGTCCGGCAGCGCCGTATAGTGCAAATGGTGCGGACCGGCCCAGATATAGATGAAGATCAAGGCCCAGAAATGGATGATCGACAGGCGATAGGAATAGACTGGACGCTCGGCGCGCTTGGGGATGAAGTAATACATCATGCCGAGAAACGACGCGGTCAGGTAGAAGCCGACGGCATTATGGCCGTACCACCACTGGATCATCGCATCCTGAACGCCGGACCAGACGATATAGGACTTCGACGAGAAAATCGAAACGGGGATCGCCGCGTTATTGCCGAGAACCAGAACCGCGATGGTGACGATGAACGCCAGAAAGAACCAGTTGGCGACGTAGATATGCGGCTCGGCGCGTTTCATCAGCGTGCCGATGAAGACCGTGAAATAGGTGAGCCAAACGGCGACGAGAAGAATGTCGGCGTACCATTCGGGCTCGGCATATTCCTTCGAATGCGTGATGCCGAGCAGATAGCCCGTGCCGGCGATGACGATGAAGAGGTTGTAGCCAAGAACCACGAACCAGGGCGCGAGATCGCCGGCGAGGCGCGCACGACTGGTGCGTTGCACGATATAGAGTGAGGTGGCGAGCAGGACGTTGCCGCCGAAGGCGAAGATCACCGCGGAGGTGTGCAGCGGCCGCAATCTGCCGAAGTTAGTCCAGCGACTGACGTTCAGTTCAGGAAAGGCGAGTTCGAGCGCAATGATAAGCCCGACCGTGAAGCCGGCGATGCCCCAGATCACGCCGGCGATGGTGGAGAATTTCACCGGGCCGAAATTATAGTTGGGGCGGCCCTCGATCGTCTGCGCCGGCGGCTCGGCGTCGCGAACCTTGTAGCGCTGATAGATGGCGTAAATGCCGAAGGCGCTGGCGAAAGCGATCAGCAGCATGTGGAAGGCGTAAGCCGGCGTCCACGCCCTGAGCGCTATGTAGGCCGTCAGAAGCGTCAGCAGGCCGAGGATGGCGGAGAGGACAAGCTCGCCAGATCTGAAGCTTTTGGCGGGAGAAACCGTCAGTGCCATGGAAAGCGCGCCCCCTTCGCTGCGTGCAGAATCGATCCTGCCGGCGGCGAAAGCCTCCAACAGGACCGACGCAATCTAGGAGAAGGCCTCGCTTTGCGGCAATGATGCAAATCAATTCAGGGGCGCGCTAAAACGTCGCCTTTGCTGTAGGGCGAGACGCGCCGGTAAGACCGATCGAGGGACGCGCGTTGGCCCGGCGGCGCTAGCGGGCCGTTGCGGCCGACAGCTCGCGCCGCGAGAAATCGGTCGCGGCGAGCAGGCGAACGGCGGCCTTCACATCGGGGTCAAGCCCCGCGCCGCCCTGCTCCAGATGGCTGATGATCTTCGCCCGCATGCGCGGATCCCAGAAATGGGCAAGATGATCGGCGATGCCTTTGGCGGGATCGGCATGCTTTTGCGCCTCAAAAAACTTGCCGATCTGATTGGCCATATAGATGAGCTTTTTGTCAGGCGACATTGGCGACGACCCGATCGATGATCCGTTCCGGATGAGTGAAAATCTCGAAATCCGCGCCGCGCGCGACGGCGATGATGGTGACGCCGCAGCCTTCGGCGAGACGGATCGCCGCCGCGGTCGGCGCGGAAACCGCGACGACGACGGGAGCCCCGACGCGCGCCGCCTTCTGGATCAGTTCGATCGACACCCGGCTGGTCAGCAGCACGAGGCCGGCGCCGGCCGAATCGCCGTCGCGGCTGAGGGCGCCGGCGAGCTTGTCGAGCGCATTGTGGCGGCCGACGTCTTCGCGCAGCGCGACAAGTCCCGCCGCGGGCGTCCAGAACGCCGCCGCGTGGACCGCGCGGGTCTGCGCATAGAGCGTCTGCGCGGGCTGCATTGAAGCCATCGCCCTGACGATGTCGCCTGGCGCGAAGGCAATCCCTCCGGCGATGGATGGCGCGGCGCGCATCGCCTCTTCGAGGCTTTCAATGCCGCAAAGCCCGCAGCCGGTCGGCCCCGCCATGCTGCGCCGGCGGGCGGCATAGGTTCTGGCGCGCTCCTCCGGCAGCCACATCCTGACTTCAACCCCAAGGTCGGTCGGGATGATCTCCAGGCTTGAAATATCGGCCGCGCTCTCGATCAGCCCCTCGGTGCGCGCGAAGCCGACGCCGAAATCCTCGAGGTCGGCCGGCGTCGCCATCATGACGGCATGGGTGATGCCGTTAAAGGTGAAGGCGATCGCCGTCTCCTCCGGCGCCATGCGCACCGAAGGAAACCGATTCTGCCCGCGCTGCGCGAGGCAGCCGACCCTGACCGCGGGCGGCGGCGCGTCGGCGAGAACGACGGGAGAGTCGCATGCGCTCATTCGGCCGCTTCAACGGTGGTGAGAATACGCCGGCTTTGCTCGGCCTGTTTCTGATATCGCTCCTGCCATTCGCTGGGGCCGTTGGAGCGCGAGACCTGCACCGCCGTCACCTTGAATTCCGGACAGTTGGTCGCCCAGTCGGAGAATTCCGTCGTCACCACATTGGCCTGCGTCACCGGGTGGTGGAAAGTCGTATAGACGACGCCCGGCGCGACGCGGTCGGTGATCTTCGCGCGAAGGGTGGTCTCCCCGGCGCGGCTGTGCAGCTTCACCCATTCGCCATCGTTGACGCCGCGCAGTTCGGCGTCATGCGGATGGATTTCGAGCAGATCTTCGGGGTGCCAGGCGACATTGGCGGTGCGCCGCGTCTGCGCGCCGACGTTGTAATGGGAAAGGATGCGCCCTGTCGTCAGCAACAGCGGGAAGCGCGGCCCCGTCCTCTCGTCGGTCGCGACGTATTCGGTAATGACGAATTTGCCCTTGCCGGCGGCGAAATGGCCAATATGCATCACCGGCGTGCCTTCAGGCGCGGCCGCGTTGCAGGGCCACTGGATCGAGCCCAGCTCATCCAGTTTCGCGAAGGAGACGCCAGCGAAGCTCGGCGTCGTGCGCGCCACCTCGTCCATGATTTCGCCCGGATGCGAATAATGCATCTCGAAGCCCATCGCGTTGGCGAGCAGTTGCGTGATCTCCCAGTCGCCATAGCCGTTCTTGGGGCTCATCACCTTGCGGACGCGCTGGATGCGCCGCTCGGCGTTGGTGAAGGTGCCGTCCTTTTCGAGGAAGGTCGAGCCTGGCAGGAAGACATGGGCGTAGTTCGCCGTCTCGTTGAGGAAGAGATCCTGCACGACGACGCATTCCATCGCTGCAAGCCCCGCGGCGACATGATGCGTATCAGGATCGGATTGGAGGATATCCTCGCCCTGGATGTAGATGCCGCGGAAGGCGCCCTCGACCGCCGCGTCGAGCATGTTGGGGATGCGAAGGCCCGGCTCGTGATCGATCTCGACGCCCCAGAGGCTCTCGTAGATTTCACGCGTCGCATCATCCGAGACATGCCGGTAGCCGGCGAATTCATGCGGGAACGAGCCCATGTCGCAGGCGCCCTGAACATTGTTCTGGCCGCGCAGCGGATTGACGCCGACGCCGGGCCGGCCGAGGTTTCCGGTCGCCATGGCAAGATTGGCGATGGCCAGCACGGTGGTCGAGCCCTGGCTATGCTCGGTCACGCCGAGACCGTAGAAAATCGCAGCATTGCCGCCGGTCGCGTAAAGCCGCGCCGCGCCGCGAATGAGATCGGCCGGAACGCCGGAAATTTTCTCGACCTCTTCCGGACTGTTGCGCGGCTCGGAGACGAAAGCGGCCCAATCCTGGAACTCCGACCAGTCGCAGCGCTCGCGCACGAAAGCCTCGTTGACGAGCCCTTCCGTTACGATCACATGCGCCAGAGCCGTCAAGATGGCGACGTTGGTTCCTGGCTTCAGCGGGAGATGATAATCGGCTTCGATATGGGGCGTGCGGACGAGGTCGATGCGGCGCGGGTCGATGACGATCAGCTTCGCGCCGCCGCGCAGCCGCTTCTTCATGTGCGAGGCGACGACGGGGTGCCCGTCGGTCGGATTGACGCCGATCAGCAGCATCACATCCATTTCGTCGATGGAATCGAAATCCTGGGTCCCGGCCGAAGTGCCGAAGGCGGTTTTGAGGCCATAGCCGGTCGGCGAATGGCAGACCCGCGCGCAGGTATCGACATTATTGTTGCCGAAGCCGCCCCGAATGAGCTTCTGGATCAGATAGGTTTCTTCGTTGGTGCAGCGCGAGGAGGTGATGCCGCCGATCGCGCGCTTGCCGTAAGCCACCTGAATGCGCTTGAACTCCGACGCCGTATAGGCGATCGCTTCCTCCCAGGAGACCTCGCGCCAGGGCTCGCTGATCGAAGCGCGGATCATCGGCTTCAGGATGCGGTCGCGGTGAGTGGCGTAGCCCCAGGCGAAACGGCCCTTGACGCAGGAATGGCCGTGGTTCGCCTTGCCGTCCTTGTAAGGAACCATGCGGACCAGTTCCTCGCCGCGCATTTCCGCCTTGAAGGTGCAGCCGACGCCGCAATAGGCGCAGGTCGTCACCGCCGAATGTTCGGGCAGGCCGATCTCGATGACGGATTTTTCAGTCAGCGTCGCAGTCGGACAGGCCTGCACGCAGGCGCCGCAGGACACGCATTCGGATTCGAGGAACGGCTGGTCCTGCCCGGCGGCGACCCGGCTCTCGAATCCGCGGCCGTCGATGGTCAGCGCGAAGGTGCCCTGCACTTCCTCGCAGGCCCGGACGCAGCGGTTGCAGACGATGCATTTGGCCGGATCATAAGTGAAATAGGGATTCGACTGGTCTTTGACTTCGTCGAAATGATTGGCGCCCGCGTAGCCGTAGCGCACTTCGCGCAGGCCCACGGCGCCGGCCTGCGTCTGCAATTCGCAGTCGCCATTAGCGGCGCAGGTCAGGCAATCCAGCGGATGATCGGAGATATAAAGCTCCATCACCCCCTTGCGCAGGGCTTTAAGCCGCTCAGTCTGGGTCTTGACGACAATGCCCGGCGCGACGGGGGTGGTGCAGGAGGCCGGCGTGCCGTTGCGTCCCTCGATCTCGACGAGGCAGAGGCGGCAGGAGCCGAACGACTGCAGCGAATCGGTTGCGCAAAGCTTGGGGATTTCGGTGCCCATATCCATCGCCGCGCGCATGATCGAGGTGCCCTCGGGCACGCTAACCGACACGCCATCGATCGTCAGCGTGACGCTTTTTTGCGACGTCGCGGCGGGCGTGCCGTAATCGATTTCTTTGATAAGGGCCATGACAGTCGTCCTTACTCGGCCGCGATCGCGTGGCGCGGCGAAAAATCTTCCGGGAAATGCCGAAGGGCGCTGAGGACCGGATAGGGCGCAAGCCCTCCAAGCGCGCAGAGCGAGCCCAATTTCATGGTCTGGCAGAGATCCTCGAGCAGCGCGACATTGTCGGCGACCTTGACGCCGCCGATGATGCGCTCGATCGTCTCGACGCCGCGCGTCGAGCCGATGCGGCAGGGGGTGCATTTGCCGCAGCTCTCGATGGCGCAGAACTCCATCGCGAAGCGCGCCATCTTCGCCATCTCGACGGTATCGTCGAAGACGACGAGGCCGCCATGGCCGATCAACCCATCGCGGGCGGCGAAGGCCTCATAGTCGAAGGGCGTATCGAAATAGGCGGCCGGGAAATAGGCGCCGAGCGGCCCGCCGCACTGGACGGCGCGGACCGGCCGGCCGGATGCCGTCCCGCCGCCGATCTCCTCGACGATCTCGCCCAGCGTGAGGCCGAAGGCGGTCTCGAACAGGCCGCCGAAGCGGACGTTGCCAGCGATCTGCAGCGGCATGGTCCCGCGCGAGCGGCCCATGCCGAAGCTGGCGTAAAACTCGCCGCCGCGATCGAGGATGGTCGGGATGGCGACCAGCGAGAGCACGTTGTTGACGACGGTTGGCCGCGCGAAGAGGCCCTTATGGGCGGGCAGCGGCGGCTTTGCGCGCACGACGCCGCGCTTGCCCTCGAGGCTTTCGAGCAGCGAGGTCTCTTCGCCGCAAACGTAAGCGCCGGCGCCGATGCGCAGTTCGATGTCGAAGGCGTGGCCGGAGCCGAGAATATCCGCGCCGAGATAGCCACCGGCGCGCGCAAGGCGTAGCGCCCCCTCGAATGTGCGGGCGGCGTGCGGATATTCCGAACGAAGATAGACATAGCCCTTGCCGGCGCCGACGGCGACCGCGGCGATAGCCATGCCCTCGATCAGGGCGAAGGGGTCGCCCTCCATGATCATGCGGTCGGCGAAAGTGCCGCTATCGCCCTCGTCGGCGTTGCAGACGATATAGCGGCGATCGGCCGGCGCGTCGGCGACGGTCTTCCATTTGATGCCTGTCGGGAAACCCGCGCCGCCGCGCCCGCGCAGGCCCGATTTGGCGACTTCCGCGATGGTCGCCTCGGCTCCGATCTCGATGGCGCGCTTGAGGCCGCGCCAGCCATCGAGCGCGGCGTAATCGTCGAGCGAGACGGGATCGATGATTTCGCAACGGGCGAAGGTAAGGCGCGTCTGGCGGGCGAAGAAGGGATGCGCCTCGGTCTTGCCGATGCCGAGCCGATGCGCGCCGCCGGAGAGAAATCCCGCGTCGAACAACGAGGCGACGTCGGACGCTTTCACCGGCCCGTAGCCGACGCGGCCGTCCGCCGTCTCGACCTCGACCAGCGGCTCCAGAAAGATCATGCCGCGCGAACCGGTGCGGATGATTTCGATCGCCACGCCGCGCGCCTCAGCTTCCGCCGCGATTTTGGCGGCGACTTTATCGGCGCCGACAGCCAGCGCCGCCGCATCCCTTGAAACGAAAACCCGGGTCATGCGCGCACCGCGTCGATGGCGTCCGAAAGACTTTCGGCGTCGAGCCGGCCGACGACCTCGTCGTCCAGTAGAGCGGCGGGCGAACAGGCGCAAAGGCCGAGGCAATAGACGGGCTCGACCGTGAGCTCGCCGTCGGCTGTCATCCCATGCCAGTCGATGCCGCGGGCGGCGAGAAATTCCTGCGCCAGCGCTTCGCTTCCCATGCTCTGGCAGGCTTCGCCGCGGCAGAGTTTCAGAACATGGCGGCCGGCGGGCTCGCGGCGGAAATCATGATAAAAGGTGATGACGCCATGCACTTCGGCGCGGCTGAGGTTCAGCGTTTTGGCGATCAGCGGCGCAGCGGCCTCGTCGATATGGCCGAATTCATGCTGCAAGGCATGCAGGATCGGCAACATGGGTCCTTCGAGACCGGCATGCTCGCTGACAATCGCCTCAGCGCGCGCGGCATCCCACGAAACCGACTGATGCATAAATTCCATCCCAGGATCGATTTATTGTAAAGCAAAATTGCGTTGAGAGGGGCCATTTATCAATGGGCGAGTTTCGTCGGCTAATAGATAGCATCTATAGCCGACGACGGAATGCTTGTGCGGCCGACGACGACTTGCGACCCGGCGCGGCCACCGAACTCTTGAGGGCCGCAACGCCCGCGGCAAGGCGCTGGTTCATTGCCTTCGGCATAGGGCCAAACTGTTCAAAAATCCTGCAACTTTTCAGGATCATGCTTTATTGTTCGCCAAATGAGCTTTTCCGAGGCGATTTGGCGGATGTATCAGCTCCGGCCCGGCTACGATCTTGGTCGGCTGGCGTTTGAGCGAGGAGGCGACGATGAGCGAACAGCACGAAGGCGGCGAAAAGACCGAGGCCAAGGGCAAGCGCGCCAGGGATTTCAAAACTACGCCGAAGGAGCCGCGTCAGGCCATCGTCGAGGCCCTGCTGGAGCTCGCCGGCGAGCGCGAATGGAATGACATAACGATCTCCGACGTCGCCACCAGAGCCAACCTCTCGCTCTCGACGTTTCGCGAATATTTTCCCTCTAAAGGCGCGGTTCTGTCGGTCTTCTTTCGCCAGATCGACAAGACCGTTCTCGATGCGGCGGGCGACGATCTCGTCGGCGAACCGGCCAAGGAGCGGCTGTTCGACGTATTGATGCGCCGCCTCGACGCGCTAGCGCCCTATAAACTTGGCGTCGAAGGCATCTATGACTGGACGCGGCGCGATCCTGTCGCCGCCGCGGCGATCAATCGGCTGACGGTGAATTCGATGCGCTTCATGCTGGAGGCGGCGGGGATCGATACCGAGGGCCCCGTCGGCGCGGTCAAGCTGCAGGGCCTCGCGCTCGCCTGGGGCCGCATCCTGCCGGTCTGGTTCCGCGACAAGGACGCCGGCGTCGCCGAAACCATGGCCGCGCTCGATCGCGAGCTGACGCGCGGCGAGCGCTTTGTCGCGCGGGCGGAAGATTTCGGCCGCCTCGCCGCGCCCTTGCTGACGCTGACGCGCTCGCTGTTCGAGAGGCGCCGAGCCGCGCCCGGCCATGACGAGGGCGATGCGAACGAGGCCGATGCGAAACCGGACGCCGGCGCCTGAAGCTTCGCCCGGTCGACGCGAGCCGCGCCAGGCCTCAGAAGGGCGCTCTCGTCGCCTCAAGACGCGTGGGACGGTCCGACGGACCACTCGGGTCGGTGCGGGACCACTCCTGCGGATCGAGCTCGACGAGCGTCGGGTCGGACATTGGCCCGCGCCCCCGGCCGCCGTTCCGGAATTTTGCGCCGAGCCAGCCGCGGACCGAGGGGGCGGCCAGGGCGAGGCCGCAGAAATCCGACAGAAATCCAGGCAGAATCAAGAGGACCGAACCGAGCGCGACGAGCCCGCCGTCGACCAGCGCGGCGCGCGACAAACCCGCCTCCTCCGGCGCGCGCGCCGACATTGCGCGGCGCAGCCGCCACGCCGTCGAGAGGCCAAGGCGTCGCAGCAAGGCGGCGCCAATCAAGCTTGTCAGAAGGCACAAAAGCAACGCCCCGCCAAAGCCGACAGCGCTGACGACGAGGCCGAACGCCGCGACCTCGGCGGCGAGCCAGATCAGGATGAGAAGCGGGAGCCGGGCGCTGAGGCGCATGCAAAAACCATTTTACGAGGGGCCTGAGTGGGATCGCCAACGCCGCTGCGCGCTGGACTTCGCAGTCATCGCTCCCCAGATCAGAATATATGATAAGTATGGATCGGCGGCGCAACAGCCGCGGCGGCAGTCGAGGCGTCAGGCACGGCGATGCAAGGTTCTTTTGATTTGACGACGATCATTTTCGCGCTGCTCGCCGCTTTTGTGGTGTGGAAGCTGCGCAGCATCCTTGGCACGCGGACCGGCGAGGAGAAGCCGCCCCGCAACCCGTTCCTCAGCGATCCGTCGGCGAACGCCCGCCCCCGCCCCGGCGCGCCGGATGCTAAAATCATTCCGCTTCCGGGCGTGGCGAATGCGAACGCGCCGCAGAGCGCCGCGCCGTCTACGCCGGTCGAGCGTTGGAAGCCCTATGCTGAGCCCGGCTCCAAGGTTTGGGCCGGGCTTGACGCAATCGCCGCCGCCGATCCTTCCTTCGCCGTCCAGCCTTTCCTCGATGGCGCCAAATCGGCCTACGAAATGATCGTCGTGAGTTTCGCCGACGGCGACCGGCCGGTGCTGCAGAATCTGCTCGCCAAGGACGTCTACGATAGTTTCGCGGCGGCGCTGGCCGATCGCGAAAAGCGCGGCGAAAAGGTCGAGACCACCTTCGTCGCGATCGACAACGCCGCCATCGCCGACGCGGGAATGCGCGGCCGCTTCGCCGAGATCACCCTGCGCTTCTCGGCGCAGATGATCAATGCGACGCGCGATTCAGACGGGGCCGTCATCGACGGCAGCGCCGATAAGGTCGTCGAGGTCAATGATACGTGGAGTTTCGCGCGCGACGTCAGTTCGCGCGATCCGAACTGGAAGCTTGTGTCGACCGGCGGCGGCCACTGAGCCGCGCGCCGCGGTCGCCTCCGCGCGCCGATGGCTTCCCCCGCGTCTGATCGCGCAATCGGGAACGGCGGCTTTTCGCCGTTGAGCTTTTCCGATCTTGCCGGCTTCGCGGCGGACGATCTCGCCGAAGCTTTCGCGGTTTTCCAGCAAGGCGCCGCCGCCATCGCCGAGCATCGCGCGCCGCTGCGCGAAGGCGTCGCGCCATCTGCGGCGCTTGGCGCGATCTGCCGCCGCGCGCTCGCGCTGCCTTCACTCGAAGGCGATGAGGCGCAGCGGTTTTTCGAGGCGCATTTCCGGGCGTTCCGCGCGACGTTCGCGGAGGATGGCGCGAAGGCCGGGTTTTTCACCGGCTATTACGAGCCGGTCGTCGCGGGCTCGCTGACGCGCACGGACGATTTTGCGGCGCCGATTCTGTCGCCCCCCGCCGATCTCGCCGCGCGCCGCCCGCCCGCCCGGGCAGCGATTGAAGCCGGCGCGCTTGCGGGCCGCGCCGAACCGATCGTCTGGCTCCGCGATGCCGTTGAGGTTTTCATGATTCAGGTGCAGGGCTCGGCCCGAGTGCACCTCAGTGACGGGCGGGAGCTGCGGCTTGTCTACGCCGGCCGCAACGGCCGGCCCTATTCGTCGATCGGGCGCATTCTGATCGAGAGCGGCGCCATCAAGCCTGACGACATGTCGCTCGCCGCGCTCAAGGCTTGGATTCGCGCCGCCGGCCAACGCGAGGGCGAGACCGGCGCAGCGCTTATGCAGCGCAACGAATCCTATGTTTTTTTTCGGTTGGAAGCGGCGCTCGATGCGCGCAAAGGGCCGATCGGCGGCGCGGGATTGAGCCTTGCGCCGCTGCGCTCGCTCGCTGTCGACCGCCGCGTTCATCCCTATGGAACGCCGGTCTGGATCGACGCGGAGCTGCCCTGGACGTCCCCTGCCCCGACGCCGTTTCGCCGCCTGATGATTGCGCAGGATACGGGCTCTGCTATCATCGGCCCCGCGCGGGCGGATATTTTTTTCGGCTCGGGAGACGCCGCCGGCGCGCGGGCCGGCAATATCCGGCACGCCGGCGAGTTCGTTGTTTTTCTTCCCGTCGAGGAGGATTCGCTCCGGTGAAGGAAAGCGCGTCGTCGTTCGCCAAGGGGCGCCTGCGCCGGTTGAGCGCGGAGGAGATCGCGCTCTGGCTTGAGGTGGCCAAGACCGTGTCGCCGCGCCCTTCCCGCATTCTGCCGCAAGCGCCGGCCCGAAGCGAGCTTGCGACGCAGCAGCCGGCGCCCGCAACGACGAAGCCTTCTGAAAAGCCCGCGCCTGAAATGGCCGATCGCGGCTCGACCGCCGCGCCGCGCAAGGCGCCGCCGCTGCAACCGCTGGAGCGCAGGCTCCGGCAAAAACTCTCGCGGGGCCGCGCGGCGCCCGACGCCGCGATCGACCTGCATGGGCTGACCCGGCATGAAGCCTTCGTCGCCCTGCGGCGATTTCTGGCGCAGGCGCAGCGGGACGGCGCGAAGCTTGTTCTCGTCGTGACCGGCAAAGGCCGCGGCGGCGACCTCAATGACGAGGCGGCCGGGGTGCTGCGCCGAAGCGTGCCGCAATGGCTGCGCGGGCCGGACTATCATTCGATCGTCGTCGGCTTCGAGGAGGCCTCGCGCCCGCATGGCGGCGCCGGCGCGCTCTATGTGCGGCTCAGGCGCCGCCGCCCGCTGCCCGAATGAAACGGCCCGCGCCATCCGCTCCGCCGGACTGGAGCAAGATCGCCGCGCCGTCGATCGACGATCTCGATCTGATGGCGCGCGACGCCTATTCCGAACTGCCCGATGAATTCAGGCGCCTCTGCGAGGGTCTGATTATTCGCGTCGAGGATTTTCCCGACGACGATACGCTGCGTGAAATGGACTGCGAGAGCGAGTTCGACCTGCTTGGCCTCTTCCGGGGCCGCGGCCTCGCCCAGGGCGCGGCGTCGGCGCAGACCGGGCAGTTCCCCAATATGGTCTGGCTCTATCGGCGTCCGATTCTCGATTTCTGGGCCGACCAGGAAGATACGCTCGGCGCCATCGTCACACACGTGCTGGTGCATGAGATCGGCCATCATTTTGGTCTCTCGGACGCCGACATGGAGGCGATCGAGAAGGCTTCCCGATAAGACTTGCCGGCGAGACTTCCCGGTGACGTGGTTTGCCCGCGGCGGCCCGCCTTGATAAGAGTTTCGTCGCCGCATAGATGGCGCTCGCGCCGCGCGCTGAAGCACTTCGCCGCCGAAAGCGCCGAATTTTGCCGTTCAGGATCGAAAATGGAAAAGTTCACTTCACTGACTGGCGTCGCCGCGCCGCTGAAGATCACCAATGTCGACACCGACATGATCATTCCGAAGCAATATCTGAAGACGATCAAGCGCACCGGGCTTGGCGGCGGCCTTTTCGCCGAGCTGCGCTATCACGCCGACGGTTCGGAGAATCCGGATTTCGTGCTGAACAAGCCGGCCTATCGCAATGCGAAGATTCTTGTCGCCGCGGATAATTTCGGCTGCGGCTCGTCGCGCGAACATGCGCCCTGGGCTTTGCTCGATTTCGGCATCCGCTGCGTGATCTCGACGAGCTTTGCGGATATTTTCTATAATAATTGCTTCAAGAACGGCATCCTGCCAATCGTCGTCTCGGCGGACGATCTTGCAAAGCTCATGGACGACGCCGAGCGTGGCGCCAACGCGACCCTGTCGGTGGATCTCGCCGCGCAGGAGATTCGCGGGCCGGACGGCGGCGTAGTCCGGTTTGAGATCGACCCGTTTCGCAAACATTGCCTTATCAATGGGCTCGACGATATCGGCCTCACGCTCGAAAAGGGCGAACATATCCAGGCTTACGAGGCGGCGGCGGCCGCGAAGCGCGCCTGGCTTAGGCGGAGCGCATCATCCCATCGGTGATAGATCACGACAATCGTGTTAAAGCCGGCTATCGGCCGCAACTATGGTTTTCATCGGATCTAACGTCGCATGCGCCGTAGCCGCCATAGCGCAAGAAAATCAGCGCGTTAGAGGTTTCCTCTCGCGAATGTCATAAAAAAAGGCGTAGCGGCGCGAATTGCGCGATGCTATATGCTGCCTACGAACGAGGCTGAGACCAGTTCGAGGTAGGAAATCGGCCGCGCTCGATCGCTGCTAATCTCAAGGAGAAGAATATGGCCTGGACAACCCCCGTCACCACCGAAGTTTGCGTTGGCATGGAAGTCACCAGCTACGCTTCGGCTGAAATCTGAAGCTTAAGCTTCATCAAGCTTTGATCGGCTCGCGCCTTGCGCATTCTCGTTCTCGGCTCGGCGGCGGGCGGTGGCTTTCCTCAGTGGAATTGCAACTGCCCGGTCTGCCAGTTAGCATGGAGCGGCGATCCTCGCGTCAAGGCGCGTAGCCAGTCAAGCTTGGCGGTCAGCGCCGACGGCGAGCGCTGGCTTCTTCTTAACGCATCGCCCGATTTGCGACAGCAGATCATAGACCAGCCGATACTGCATCCGCGCGGCGGAAGCCGCCAGTCGCCGATCGCGGCAGTATTCGTCACAAACGCCGACATCGACCATCTCGTCGGCCTTTTGACGCTGCGGGAGCAGCAGCCTTTCACTTTATTCGGCAGCCGCTCGACGCTCGCCCAGGTCGCTGGCGCAAGCGTATTCGGCGTGTTGAACAAAGATCTCGTCAAGACCCGCGAAGTCGATCTCGAATCGACCGTCGATACGGGCATCGGCCTCAAGGTCACGGCCTTTCCTGTGCCCGGCAAGGTCGCGCTTTATCTCGAGGGCGACGTCGTCGACGTCGGCGCGGAGAGCGAAACGACGGTCGGCCTCGAAATCACCGATGGCGTCAAGAAGTTCTTTTACATACCCGGTTGCTCCGACATTAATGAACGCGTGTCGAAGCGGCTGCGCGGCGCAGATCTTCTGTTTTTCGACGGCACGACGTACACAGACGATGAGATGGTCGCGCTCGGGCTTTCGCCGAAAACCGCCCACCGCATGGGCCATGTCGCGATGAGCGGAGAAAATGGCTCGATAGCCCGTTTCGCGCAAAGCGACATCGGCAGAAAGATCTATGTTCATATCAACAATACGAATCCCGTGTTGATCGAGGATTCGGAAGAGCGCGCAAGCGTCGAGAAGGCCGGATGGGACGTCGCCTATGACGGCATGGAGGTCGCGTTATGACGGATCAGGCATTGCTCAGCGCCGAGGAGCTTGAGGCGCGGCTGCGCCAGGTCGGCGCGGAGCGCTATCATAATCTGCACCGCTTCCATCGCCGCCTGCACAGCGGCGGCTGCTCTTACGAGGAAGTGCAGGCCTGGGCGCTGAACCGCTACTATTACCAGTCGATGATCCCGATCAAGGACGCGACGGTGCTGACCCGGCTCCCCGACGACGGAAGACCGTCGGCAATGGCGCAAGCGCATCGAGGATCATGATGGCCTGCGCGAAGGCGACGGCGGCATCGAGCGCTGGCTGAAGCTCACCGACAGCCTCGGCTTTTCGCGCGCCTATGTCGTCTCGACCGACGGAATTCTGCCCGGCACGCGCTTCGCCGTCGACGCCTATGTGGAGTTCTGCCGCGTCGCGCAGCGCGACCGAAGCGGTCGCCTCGTCGCTGACCGAGTTGTTCTCGCCGAACATCATCGGCGAGCGGGTCGCGGGCATGCTGGCGCATTATGATTTCGTCAGCAAGGACACCCTCGCCTATTTCTCACAGCGCCCGCCCCAGGCCAAGCGCGACGCCGATTTCGCCCTGCATTACGCCATCAGCGCACGCGAAAACCCGCGCTGAACAGGATCTCGTCGTCAAGGCGCTCGAATTCAAATGCGCGGTGCTTTGGTCGCAGCTCGACGCCTTATGGAGCGCCTATGTCGACCGCGCCGTTCCGCCCGGCGTATGGGCGCCCGCGAGCTGGGCGCCCGGAACCGCCGCCGGGGCGCGCGGAGAAGCGGCGTGAGCGAGACCGCCCAGGCATCAGGCGTCGATGCCGCGCCTGCCGCGCGGCGTCAGGCTGAAGCTCGATGAGACGCGCGGCGAATGGCTGTTGCTGGCGCCTGAGCGCGTCGTCAAGGTCGACGCCATCGCCGTCGCGATTTTGCAGCGCTGCGACGGCGCGGCGACGATCGAAACGATCGTCGATGATCTGGCGGCGACCTATGTGGCCGATCGCGCCAGAATCGACGAAGATGTGCGCGCGCTGTTGAATGGACTTGCCGCCAAACGAATGGTGGACCTATGAACGCCCCTGTCAGAACGCCAAATCCCGTCGGGCTTCTCGCCGAACTCACGCATCGCTGCCCGCTCGGCTGCCCCTATTGCTCCAATCCGCTGGAGCTCGATGCGCGCACGAGCGAAGTCGATACGGAAACTTGGAAGAGAGTTTTCTCCGAGGCCGCCGCGCTCGGCGTGCTGCATGCGCATCTGTCCGGCGGCGAGCCGGCCGCGCGGCGCGATCTTCTGGAAATCGTCGCCCATTGCACATCTGTCGGCCTTTACACCAATCTCATCACCTCCGGCATTGGCTTGACGCAGGAGCGCATCAAGGCGCTGGCCGACGCCGGCCTCGATCACGTGCAGCTCTCGATCCAGGATGCGGAGGCGGCTTCGGCCGACCGCATCGCCGGCTATCCGGGCGCGTTCCAGCGCAAGATGGCGGTCGCCAAATGGGTCGTCGAGGCCGGCCTGCCGCTGACCGTCAACGCGGTGATCCACCGCGCCAATATCGCTCGCGCCGGCGAAATGGTGAAGCTTTCAGTCGCGCTCGGCGCAAGGCGCGTCGAGATCGCCCATACGCAATATTACGGCTGGGGCATCATCAATCGCGCCGCCCTGATGCCGACCGAGGCTCAGGCGGCGGCGGCGATCGCCGAGGTCGAAGCCTTACGCGAGACCTATGCCGGCGTCATCGTCATCGATCACGTGATCCCTGATTATCACGCGCGCTATCCCAAGGCCTGCATGGGCGGCTGGGCCAAGCGGACGCTGAACGTCACGCCGTCCGGCAAGGGTCTGCCCTGCCACGCCGCCGAAAGCATTCCGGGGCTCGATTTCTGGAACGTCCGCGACCATTCGCTGGAAGACATCTGGTTCCGCTCGCCGGGGTTCAACGCCTTCCGCGGCACGGATTGGATGAAGGAGCCCTGCCGCTCCTGCGAGCGCAAGGACATCGACTACGGCGGCTGCCGCTGTCAGGCCTTCGCCCTCACCGGCGACGCCTGCGCCGCGGACCCAGTCTGCCATCTCTCGCCCCATCACGACAAAGTGGCCGCGATCGCGCAACACGCCGCCGAGGAAGAGGCCAGCGGCGATCCAGCCTATGTCTATCGCGCCGCCAAGGCGCCGCTGCCGGCGGAATAGAGCCGCGGCGATTCATGGCTCGCCGTCCCGCTGACGAGCGTCCGCGGTGGAAAACCCGGCAAGAAGCTGTCATGCCGCCTTCAAAAAAGCCGCAAGGCGCTGCCTTTTTGCGCTGTGACGTTCTAATCTGAGCTTTCGCGCCAATCTTGGCATTTGCGCCGTCCCGGCCTATAGGGATTAAGCGGAAGGTCGGCCGGGCTTGCGCCTGGCGGGACCGCTGACGATCGCGGCGTCTTGGCCTATAGCGGTGCGTGGGGCCGGCACCGGCGGGATAGAAAGGATGGCGGACGTGGTGAAAGGCGCGCTCGACCGCATCTCCGCCTGTTTGCCCGACGTTTCGCTGGCCGATAAATACGACCTTTCCAAACGGCGGATTTACGTCTCCGGCCCGCAGGCGGTGGCGCGGCTTCTTCTCATGCAAAAGGAGCTTGACCGCCGCGCCGGACTGAACACGGCGGGGTTCATCTCGGGCTATCCCGGGTCTCCGCTCGGCGGCCTCGATCATAATTTCATCCGCGCGGGCGAGGCTTTCGCCGCCAGCGACATCCTGTTCCAGCCAGGCCTCAACGAGGATCTGGCGGCCACCGCCGTCTGGGGCTCGCAACAGGCGGAGATGCGCGGCGAAGGCCGCTTCGACGGCGTTTTCGCGCTCTGGTACGGGAAGGGCCCCGGCGTCGACCGCAGCGGCGACGTGTTCCGGCATGTCAATCTCGCCGGCTCTTCCCGCTATGGCGGCGTGCTCGCCATCATGGGCGATGACCACACCGCCAAATCCTCGACGACCGCGCATCAGTCCGAATTCAACTTCATCGATGCGATGATGCCGATTCTCTCGCCTGCTGGCGTGCAGGAGATCATCGACTATGGGCTTTTGGCCTTTGCGTTGAGCCGTTTCGCCGGCGTGTGGGTCGGCCTCAAATGCCTCAAGGACACGGTCGAATCGACCGCCTCGATCGAGGCGCCGCTCGATAGGCCGCCGCCGCTGGCGCCTGCCGATTTCGCGATGCCGCCGGGCGGCCTCAATATTCGCGCGCACGATGCAATCCTCGATCAGGAAAAGCGCCTGCACGGCCATAAGATCGACGCCGTTCTCGCCTGGCTGCGCGCCAACCGTTTGAACAGGATCGTAACGTCGGGCGGTCCCGCAGCCAGAATTGGCGTTGTCGCGGCGGGCAAGTCCTATCTCGACGTGCGCCAGGCGATGGACGAGCTTGGCCTCGATGAGGCCGACGCCAGTGCGCTCGGACTGCGCATCCTGAAGCTCGGCTGCGTCTGGCCGCTTGAGCCCGTCGGCATACGCGACTTTGCGAATGGGCTCGACCTCATCATTGTGGTCGAGGAGAAGCGCGCGCTGATCGAATCGCAGCTGCGCGAACAGCTCTATGGCTCGCCGAACCAGCCGGTCGTGATCGGCAAGAGAGACGAAAACGGCGGCTGGCTGTTCCCTGCCGCCGGGGCTCTCGACGCCAACGCAATCGCCGTCGCGATCGGGCGACGGCTGGCGCGCGGCGCGCCCAGCGTCAAGCTGGAGCAGCGCCTCAAGGCGCTTGAGGAGGCGCAGGCCTCGCTCGCCGGCGCCGAGGCCTTCGCGGTCCGTACGCCCTTTTTCTGCTCCGGCTGTCCGCACAACAGTTCGACCAGGGTCCCGGACGGAATGCGCGCCTTCGCGGGGATCGGCTGCCATTACATGGCGCAGTCGATGGATCGCGCCACCGAGGGCTTCACCCAGATGGGCGGCGAAGGCGCCAATTGGATCGGCGAGGCGCCCTTCTCGAAGCGGGCGCACATCTTCCAAAATCTCGGCGACGGGACCTATAATCATTCCGGCATTCTGGCCCTGCGCTTCGCCGTCACGACCGGCGTCGACATCACCTATAAGATCCTGTTCAACGACGCGATCGCGATGACCGGCGGCCAGCGCCTCGAAGGCGGCCTCTCGGTCGACCGGATCGCGCGTCAGGTCGCCGCCGAGAATGTCGCCCGCGTCGTCGTCGTGACCGATGAGCCAGATAAATATCCGGCCGATCTGCAATGGCCCGCCGGCCTCACCATCCACGACCGTCACGAGCTCGACGGCGTGCAGCGCAGCCTCGCGGCGACGCCGGGCGTCAGCGTCCTCATCTACGACCAGACTTGCGCCACCGAAAAACGCCGCCGGCGCAAACGCGGCGAATATCCCGACCCCGACCGGCGCGTCATCATCAACGAGCGCGTCTGCGAAGGCTGCGGCGATTGCGGCGTCCAGTCGAACTGCGTGTCGATCCAGCCGCTCGAAACCGAATTCGGCCGCAAGCGCGTGATCGATCAATCGAGCTGCAACAAGGATTTTTCCTGCGTCGACGGTTTTTGCCCCTCTTTCGTGACCGTTCACGGCGCAAAGCCGAAGCAGGCGCCCGACCAGCGCGACGCCGATGCGCCCGACCCGCCGCGGCCGGAAATCCCGAAAATCGGGACGCGGCCCTATGGCGTCCTCGTCACCGGCGTCGGCGGCACGGGCGTCGTGACCATCGGCGCCATCCTCGGCATGGCCGCCCACATCGAAGGCAAAGGCTGCGGCTCGATGGACATGGCGGGCCTTGCCCAAAAGGGTGGCGCGGTGTTGAGCCACGTTAAGATCGCGGCCGAGCCATGCGACATTCACGCCATCCGCGTCGCCGCCGGCGAAGCCGACCTCATTCTCGGCTGCGATCTAGTCGTCGCCGGCTCGGCGCAGGTCCGCGCGGCGATCCGCAAGGGCGACACGGCCGTCCTCGTCAACACCACCGAAGTCTATCCGGGCGAATTCGCTCGCGACGCGGACTTCACCCTGCCGGGCGAAGACATCAAGCGCGCGATTCGGCAGGCCGCCGGCGAAGACGCGCGCTTCATCGACGCCACGGCGATGGCGACGGCGCTGCTTGGCGCGTCGATCGCCGCCAATATGTTCATGCTCGGTCACGCCTGGCAGCAGGGCCTGCTGCCCCTCGACGACGCCTCGATCCTGCGCGCCATCGAACTAAACGGCGAGGCGGTCGAGATGAACCGGCGGGCCTTTCTGTGGGGCCGCCGCGCCGCCGCCGATCCCGCCGTTGTCGCCGCGATCGTCGCGAAGCTTCGCCCGGCCGCGGCAAAGCCGGAAAAAGCGCAGAGCGTCGATGAACTGATCGAACGGCGCGCGGCCTTCCTCACCGATTATCATGACGCCGCCTACGCCCGCCGTTATGTCGCAATCGTACGCCGCGTTCGGGAGGCCGAAGGCGCCAGGACGCCGGGAAGCGACAAGCTGGCGGCCGCCGCCGCGCGCGGACTGTTCAGGCTGATGGCGATCAAGGACGAATATGAGGTGGCCCGGCTCTACGCGGATGGGGTATTCGCCAAACAGGTGGCCGCGGCGTTCGACGGCGAACTGCGCTTCGAATTTCATCTCGCGCCGCCTTTCCTGAGGCGCAAAAACGAAAAGGGCGAAGCGCTCAAGGCGAGCTTTGGCCCCTGGATGATGCGCGTCTTCAGCCTGCTCGCGCCGCTGAAGGTGTTGCGGGAGACGCCGTTCGATATCTTCGGCTATACCAAAGAACGCCATCTCGAGCGCAAACTGATTGTGGACTATGAAACTCTGCTGGATGAAATCGCGGCTCGATTGACGCCTGACAATCACGCCCTCGCCGTCGCGCTCGCCGGGCTGCCGGAAAAAGTCCGCGGCTTCGGCCACGTCAAGCTGCGCGCGTTCGAAGACGCCAAGGTGGAGGGGGCTCTCCTGCTCGACCAGTTCCGCGCCGAGACGCGGCCAATGAAAATCGCCGCCGAGTAAGCGAACGAAGTCTTGTGCTCAGCGGCGCCGCCTTGCAAGCGCCGATCAATCCTCTTCCGCCATCTCCTCCATATCTTCGGGCGGGGTCGCGCCGAGAACCTTGTGCAGCATCTCGTAGGGATCGGCCGCCTCCATCAGCACGTCCGAAATGCGAATAGCTTTCGCGCCGAGCGCCTTCATCCTGTCGATATCTTCAGGAGACCTAACGTCGCCCGCGGCCACCGCGAGCACGCGGTCGAGCGGGATTTGCGGAATGAGCCTTTCGCAAATGCCAGCATCGATCTCCAGGGTCTCCAGATCGCGATCGTTGACGCCGATCAGATTGGCCCCCGCCTCGATCGCAATCTCGAGCTCGATTTCATTGCGCACCTCAACGATCGAATCGAGCATGATCGACTGCGCGCGCGCCAGGAAATCGCCGGTCTGAATGCCCAGAATGCCTACAATCAGCAGAATCGCGTCCGCTCCCGCATAACGGGCTTCGAGGATTTGATAGGGGTCGACAACGACGTCATTGGCGAGGATCGGGAGGTTGGCGGCCTTCGCCGCCTTGAAATCGGCGAGGCTGCCGCGGAAAAGACGCCGGTCCTGACAGGCTGAAACGCATGTCGCACCGGCGTCCCGAAAATCCTCGGCAAGATCCCTGACGTCGAGGCGCGAGCGCGTCACCCTGGAGAGCGGCGAGGCTCCGGCGATCTCGGCGATCACGCCCGGTCGACCCGTCGTCGCGAAATGATGAAACAAGGCTGCGCGAAAACCAGCCGTCTTCGCCGCCTCGCCGATAGCGCCGGTCAAACTGCCCGCCGAGCGCTTCGATTTGGCGTGGTCCACATCATCCTGACGCTGGGCCAGCAGGGCGCCGAGGCGCGGGCCGACGGCAGAATATGGAGCGCTCATTTGAATTCACCGTTCGGTCGATCGGCTGGATCGCCGCCCTGCCCGACTATACCGCCGATCAACCCGCCGCCAAGCTTTGTTGAGTCTTACCGCACGATGACGTTCTTGAACTGCCACGGGCTGTCCTTATCCAGATCCTCGGCGAACAGCACGCCGCGATCCTTCAGCGGCGTCCAGTCGGTATATTCGCCGACGACCGGCCCGAGATAAGGGCTCTGGATTTCGAGGCAGCGGCGGAAATCGAGTTCGTCGGCCTCGACGATGCCCGCACGCGGATTCTCGAGCGCCCAGACCATGCCGGCGAGAACGGCGGAGCTGACCTGCATCCCTGTCGCGTTCTGATAGGGCGCGATGCGGCGCGTCTCCTCGATCGAAAGCTGCGAGCCATACCAATAGGCGTTGTTGGCGTGGCCGTAGAGCAGCACGCCGAGTTCGTCGATGCCGTCGACGATCTCATTCTCTTCCAGAATGTGTAAATCTTCCTGCGGCTTCCATTGCGCGCCGGCCATCTCGTCAAGCGAGAGCACGGCGTCGTCGGCCGGGCGATAGGCGTAGTGGCAGGTCGGCCGGTAAACCACCTCGCCGAACTCGCGCACGGTGAAATAATCGGCGATCGAGATCGCCTCATTATGGGTGATGAGCCAGCCGTGCTGCGCGCCCGCCGTCGGCGTCCAGGAGCGCACGCGCGTGCCGGCGCCGGGGCGCATCAGATAGATCGCGCAATCGGGGCCGAAGGCGTGCCTTTTGCCTTCGGGCGGCAGATGTTTCTCATGCGTGCCCCAGCCAAGTTCGGCCGGTTGCAGTCCTTCGGAGATGAAGCCCTCGACGGACCAGGTGTTGACGAAAACGCCCATCGGCTTTGGCGTGCGGGCGCGTTGCGTATCGCGCTCGGCGATATGGATGCCAGCGACGCCGGTTTTGCGCGCGAGCTCGGCCCATTGCTCGCGCGTCGTCGGCGCGCCGGCCTCGACCCCGCAATCGGCGGCGACATTGAGCAGCGCCTGCTTGACGAACCAGGACACCATGCCGGGATTGGCGCCGCAGCAGGAGATCGCGGTCGGGCCGGGGCCGACGGCGCGGCGCAGGTCCAGCACAGCCTCGCGCAGCGCATAGTTCGAGCGCTCGGACTGAGTGAGGCGCGGATCTGTATAGAAGCCGACCCAGGGCTCGGCCACCGTATCGATGTACAGCGCGCCGACCTCATGGGCGAGGCGCATGATGGCGACGGAAGAGACATCGACCGAGAGGTTGACGATGAAGGGCTGGCCCTCGCCCTCGGTGAGGAGCGGCTTCAGAAGATCGACGAAATTGTCGCGCGTGACCGCTTCCTTGACGAACGCGATGCCGCGCTCGTCAAGCAGATGGCGATCCTTATCCTCCGGGTCGATCACGGTGAAGCGCGATTTGTCGAAGGAGAAATGGCGCTCGAGGAGGGGCAATATTCCGCGTCCGATCGAGCCGAAGCCGATGAGGACGACCGGACCTGTAATCGCGCCATGCACGGGCCATTGCGACATTCATTTATCTCCTAGAGAACAAAACAGGATTCGCGCAGGGCGCGGAAAAGCCGACCCGGCGGCCGGCGGATGACATAATTAATGCGGGATCGCGGCGGGTCGAGACGAAAGGCGGCTTTTCAGCACGCCCGCATGTCGTCCTGATGACCGGCCGCGCCTTCAGGCGGCCTCGCGCAGCGGGCCCGGCGCAAAGCGCCCCGCAGCGCGGACGAGACCTTTCGCGCCCTTCAAGGCGCCAGCCGCGAGTTCGAGGCCAAGGAAGCGCGCCTCGTCGACGGGACCTGGCAGCGTCAGGGCGCGCGTCACGCGCCGCGAGAAGCCGAAGGCCTCGTAATAGGGCGCGTCGCCGACGAGCAGTACGGCATCATGGCCGCCGACGAAGACGCGAAACAACGCCTCGGCCATCATCCGGCGGCCGAATCCGCGCGAACGATAGGGCTTGGCGATGGCGAGCGGCCCAAGCATCAGGGCCGCGGCGCCGCCGGCGTCGACATGCCAAAGCCGCAGCGTACCCATCAGCAGTGCGCCATGCTTCATGACCAGCGCGAGGCCGTCGGCCGGCAGGCGCCCTTCGCGCAGCCGTTCGGCGGTCTTCTCGAAACGACCGGGGCCGAAGGCCGCGTCGAGTAAAGCCTCGCGCGCGAAGAAATCCTGCGGCGCCTCATCGGCGATATAGACTTCGGGCTCGCTGACGACGGCTGCGAAAGGCGCCACGACATCGGCGCTAAAATTATTCTCAATCAAGGTCATCTCAGCCTCCGCCGGGAAGGTCATTCAAGCCTCCGCCGGGATGCGCGACGACCCTCGCACCGCGCCGGCGCTCGAACGAGCGCCGGCCGGCCGTACGGGACAAAGGGATGGTGAAGCAACCCGGCTCAGATCACGTAGGATTTGAGCGGCGGGAAACCGTTGAAGCCAACGGTCGAATAGGTCGTCGTGTAGGCGCCTGTTCCCTCGATCAGCACTTTCGCGCCGATCTCGAGACTGACGGGAAGGTGATAGGGGTCCTTCTCGTAGAGCACGTCGACCGAATCGCAGCTTGGCCCGGCGAGCACGCAAGGCTCCGTCGCATCGCCGTCGAAGGGCGTGCGGATCGGATACCGGATCATCTCGTCCATCGTCTCGGCGAGGCCGTTGAACTTGCCGATGTCGAGATAGACCCACTTCACCTGGTCGTCGGCGGATTTCTTCGAGATCAGCACGACCTCGGCCTCGATCACGCCGGCATTGCCGACCATGCCGCGGCCGGGCTCGATGATCGTCTCAGGGATATGATTGCCGAAATGCTTGTGCAGCGATCCCATGATCGACTGCGCATAGGCTTTCACCGCCGGCACGCTCTTGAGGTAGCGCGTCGGAAACCCGCCGCCGAGATTGACCATCTGCAGCGCCACGCCGCGATCGGCGAGATCGCGGAAAATCACGGCGGCGGCCTTCAGCGCGCCATCCCACATGGCGGGATTGCGCTGCTGCGAGCCGACATGAAAGGAGAGGCCATGGGCGGCGAGGCCCAGCCGGTGGGCGTGCTCCAGCACGCGCGGCGCGAGATCGACTTCGCAGCCGAACTTGCGCGACAGCGGCCATTCGGCGCCGGCCCCGTCGCAGAGGAGGCGGCAGAAGACTTTCGCGCCGGGCGCGGCGCGCGCGATCTTCTCGACCTCGGCCTCGCAATCGACAGCGAACATGCGAACGCCGAGATCGAAGGCGCGCGCAATGTCGCGCTCCTTCTTGATCGTGTTGCCATAGCTGACGCGATCGGCCGTCGCGCCGGCCGCCAGCGCAAGTTCGATCTCGGCGACGGAAGCCGCATCGAAGCAGGAGCCGAGATCGGCGAGCAGCGCCAGAACGCGCGGATCTGGATTGGCCTTCACCGCGTAGAAGACGCGGGTATCCGGCATCGCCCGCGCGAAAGACATATAATTGTCGCGCACGACATCGAGGTCGAGGACGAGGCACGGCCCGTCTTCGCGGCGGTTGCGGAGAAACTCCAGAATACGATCGGTCATCGCGGCATCCCTTCGAAGGGCGCGGGTCTGCCGCGCCGAAACGAACAAGCTTCGGGGTGAAAGGCGATGCCGCATCCGCCCGCGCTGTGGAGACGCGAGCGGGTCGGTTGACCCGCCAATCGCGACCGGCCGCGAGCCCACGAGACAAAGCCTCGCGGATCGCATCCGGTCTGATGCTGCGCCGTTGGACATGCTCACACTGGACAAGGCGCAATTGCGCCGTCCAACGTGTTCATGGCCTTCGCTTGGAGTGGGAAAATCCCCTCCGCACGCCCGGCAAGATAGACTAGCCTCTTCGGTAAGCCAGCTTTGGAGGCTGGCAGAGACGAAAAAGCCCGGTCCGTCGTTGCTTTAAGTCGCGTCCCCCGTTTGGGCGGGGTTCGCCGGTTCGCCTCCGGCTGTCGGTCCTTAACAGGCGGTTAACCGGCCTCTTGTCCGGATCCCCGCCAACCGACACACGACCACAGGCACGTGCGAAAATGGGCAAGTGCAGAAATAGGGCGAATCGCCCGGAACACAAGACTTTTTTTGAAAAAAAGCGCGACCGCGCCCGCATGCGACGCGCGCAAGACAGAAACCTGTAAGAAGTTCCCCATGGGCGCGCCATGTCATGCAAATGGGCAGGCGGCTGCGGGCCGAAGCGCCGCGCTCGAAAATGCCCTGGCTGCCTTGCCGCCGTCCAAAAAGCCCGTTACCCATCGAAATCACGCTGTCCGCCAAGCCTCCGCCTCGCGTCCGGCGCCCTCTCAAATTCCAGACCCCGATGACCGATCTGAACCGCCGCACGCTGGTCAAATGCCTTGTCATGTCGGGCGCCGCCGTGGCCGCGCCTTTAAGATTGGCGTCAGCGGGCGCGGCTCAGCCAGCGGCGCCGGCGACGCCGCCTCCGCCGCCGGCGAAATTCGATTTCGACGATGTCGTACGCCGCGCGCGCGATCTCGCCACCGCTTCGTTCGACCCCGCCATCGAGCCGCTCCCGGACGCCCTCAACAAGCTAGATTTCGATGCCTGGCGCGATATCCGGTTCCGGCCGGACAAGGCCTTTCTGGCCGCCAATGGGAGCCAGTTTCGGCTGCAGCTGTTCCATATCGGGCATCTCTTCAAGCGCCCGGTGACGATCAACATCATCAGGGATGGCATACCGACTCCCATTCCCTTTACGACGAGCCTTTTCGACTACGGCCGGACGAAGCCGGAGAAGCCGCTTCCGGTCAATCTGGGCTTTGCCGGCTTTCGCCTGCACTATCCGCTGAATTCGCCGCGGGTGTTCGACGAAGCCATCGCATTTCTCGGCGCCAGCTATTTCCGCTTTCTTGGCCGCGACCAGCGTTACGGCATGTCCGCGCGCGCGCTGGCGATCGACGCCGGAACCGATCAGGAGGAATTCCCGTTTTTTCGCGAATTCTGGATCGAAACGCCCGAACCCGGGGCCGACCGGGCGACCATCTACGGCCTCATCGATAGTCCCTCGACCACAGGCGCCTACAGATTCGACGTCTATCCCGGCGTCGAGACCGCGATCGAAGTGTCGAGCACGCTGTTTCCACGCAAGGCGGGCGTCAAATTCGGCCTCGCCCCGCTGACCTCGATGTTCTTCCTCGGCGAGAACGATCGCCGCTTCAACAATGATTTTCGCCCCGAACTTCATGATTCCGATGGGCTGCTGATCCATTCCGGCACGGGGGAATGGATCTGGCGGCCCTTGCGCAATCCGGCGAAGCCCGAAATGTCATCGTTTTTCGACCATGATCTTAAATGCTTCGGGCTGCTTCAGCGCGACCGCGACTTCGACCACTATCAGGATCTCGATCTCGCCTATGAGCTGCGGCCGAGCTATTTCGTCGAGCCCAGGGACAGCTGGGGCGAGGGTCACGTCGATCTTGTCGAATTGCCGACGCAGAATGAAACGAACGACAATATCGTCGCCTCCTTTACGCCCAAGGATCCGCCGGAGGCGAACAAAGCCTTCAGCTACGCTTATCGCCTTACCGCCAGCCTCAATCTGACGCGGCTCTCCCCGAACGGGCGCACGATCAACACCTATCAGACGACGGCGGCGGCGCTCGGCTCCATCGAACCCGTGACGCCCGGATCGCGGCGCTTCATTATCGATTTCGGCGGCGGCGAGCTGCCCTACTACGCCCTCGACCCGTCCCTCGTCGAAGTCGTTCCCTCGACGAGCCAGGGCAGAATCCTTCGCTCATTCATCGTGCCGAACCCTCATGTCAAAGGCTTTAGGGCGGCGATCGACGTCGCGCTCGACGCCGGGCAGTCGACGGATTTGCGGGCTTTTTTGCGGACGGGCGCGCGCGCTCTGACCGAGACCTGGACCTATCCCTGGCGCGCTGAAGAGATTCAGACGGACGGGGGAGACCGAAGGATGATGGTGCGGCCGGCGACGCCGGCGGATCTGCCTGCGATCGAGGCGATCGAGAAAGCCGTGTTCGAAGGCGACCGGCTGTCGCGCCGCAGCCTGCGCTATTTCCTCGACGCCAGGACGGCGATGTTGCTCGTCCTCGCGTTCGGCGATCATGTCGCCGGCTATAGCCTCATCGCTTTTCGCAGGGGCTCAAAGCGCGCGCGGCTTTATTCCATCGCGCTGTCGCCGGCCGAGCACGGCCGCGGCCTCGGTCGCTTTCTGCTCCGCTCCAGCGAGAACGCCGCGCGGGCGCATGGCGCCGAATTCATACGACTCGAAGTGCGCACCGACAACGCCTCGGCGATCGCGCTTTACCATAAGAACGGCTACCGGCTTTTCGGCCGCATCGAGGATTATTATGCGGACGGCGCAGGCGCCCTGCGTTTTGAGAAAGCGCTGGCGCCGGACCCCGCCCCGCACTGAAGCTGATTATTCGCGCGGCCCCGGCTTCAGCCGCGAAAGGTCGAAGCCTTCGATATCCTGCAAAAGCTCGACGAAGGCGGTTGCGCCATAGTCGGCGCAGGCCTCGCCCTTGCCCGCGGTAGCGGCGAGTGCATCGCCCATCGCGCCGGCTTCCGACAGGTCCTGGCTCATCCAGCCGAAGCCGGTCGGTCGGCCGACGCGCAGCCAGTTGAAGTCGCTCTCGATGGCGATGCTCGCGGGGATAAAATCGGCGGCCTCGTCGAGGCGCACGAGATCGGGCCGAAAGCTCAGCATGAGGGAGGTCTCGATGTCGCCGGCGTGAACGCCGTGCGCCTTCTCCTGCTCGGAGAACAGTCCGTCCGGCGAGCCGAACCGATGCCAGGAGGCCATCACCGCCAGCATGCGGAAGCGCGCGCGAAGGTCATGCGCGATAATGTCGAGAATCGCGACATTGCCGCCATGGGAATTCAGCAGCACCAGCTTGCGGCAGCCTGCCCTGTGGACGCATTCGGCGAGTTCGGTCCAGGCCTTGATGACGGTTTGCGCCGAAAGGCTGAGCGCCCCCGGAAAATCCGTATGCTCGATCGAGAGGCCGCAGCTCTGCACCGGCAAGAACAGCACCGGCAATTGCGCGGGCAGCCGCGCGACGACCCTCGCGATATAGCCCTCCATGATGAAGGCGTCGACGCCGACGGGCAGATGCGGCCCATGCTGCTCGATGGCGGCGACGGGCAGAACCGCGATGACCTCGCCCATGTCGGCTTCGTCGAAGTCGGTCCAGCTCATTTCCGACCAGAACCGCGTGGGCAGCAACACCTTGAAAATCCTTAGCAGTCCGGCGCCTCGCCCGTTCACGGGTCCGTTGCTTGCATATTTTCGGGCGGCGCGCAAAAAAGCAAGCGCCGGCGCGGGGAAGGCCCGCACGTTTCGAGCGAAGCCGCGCAAAGCGACGCGCATCGACCTCCCTTCTCAGCCCTTTGAGAGCATCGCGTGAAACGCCTTCTGCGCCTTGTCGCCGGCATCGCCCTCGGTCTTGCGATCAGCTGTTTCGCGAATGCGCAGGAGCGGCCGCCGGGCCAACCCCTCGATAAAGTCACCTTCGCGACCAATTGGCTCGCCGAAGCCGAACATGGCGGCTTCTATCAGGCGCTTGCCGACGGCACCTACGCGCGATACGGGCTCGACGTCACGATTTTGCAGGGCGGCCCGCAAACTAACAACAGGCTTCTGCTCGCGGCCGGAAAGATCGAATTCAATCTCGCGGCCAATCTGATCCAGTCTTTCGACGCCGCCGCGCAAAATATCCCGATCGTCGCGGTCGCCTCGATGTTCCAGAAGGATCCGTTCATCCTGATGTCGCATCCAGGCGCCGGCTTCGACCACATCGAGGACCTGCCGAAAGCGACCGCGTATATCGGCAAGGACGCTTTCGTCTCGGTCTATCAATGGCTGAAGCTTGCGTACGGCTTCCTGGACGACAAGGTTCAGCCCTATACATTCAACGCGGCGCCTTTCATCCGCGATAAAAATTCGATCCAGCAGGGCTACGCGACTTCCGAGCCCTTCGAGGTCGCGCGCGAAGGCGGCTTCACCCCGAACGTCTTTCTCCTCGCCGATTACGGCTATGATTCCTATTCGACCCTGATCGAGACGCGGCGCGATCTCATCGAGAAAAATCCGGGTCTCGTGCAGCGCTTCGTCGACGCCTCGATCATCGGCTGGATGAATTACATCTATGGCGACAACGCCAAGGCCAATGCGCTGATCCGGCGCGACAACCCGGACATCAGCCCCGATCTCCTCGTATTTTCCGCGGCCAAAATGCGCGAGCTCGGCATCGTAGATTCCGGAGACGCGCAAAAACTCGGCGTCGGCGCGATGACGGAGCCGCGCATCAAAAGCTTCTTCGCCAAAATGGCGGCTGCGGGCCTGTTCAAACCGGATCTCGCTTACACGGACGCCTACGCGCTGCAATTCGTCAACAAGGGCGTCGGGAACGATCTGAGGCCGCGCCCGTGACGCCCCTCGTCGCGCCATGCTGAAAATGAGCGGCTCCCCTGCGCTGGTTTCGTTGCACGCCGTCGGCAAGACCTATCTGACCGGCGTCACGGCGCTGCAAGGCGTCGACCTCGACGTCCGCACGGGGGAGTTTCTGACGCTGCTCGGCCCGTCCGGCTGCGGCAAATCGACGATTTTGCGGCTGATAGCGGGCCTTGAACGCGGCAGCTCCGGCGAACTCATCCGCCGTTTTGACGATGTCGGCGCCGCGATCGGCTTCGTCTTTCAGGAATTGACGCTGATGCCCTGGGCGAACGTCTTCGACAATGTTTTTCTCCCCTTGCGCCTGCGCGGCCAGACGCAGCGGGCGGCGGCCCCGGCGGTCGGCGAGGCCCTCACGCTTGTTGGACTCTCAAGCTTCGCCGAAGCCTATCCGCGCGAACTTTCGGGCGGCATGCGCATGCGGGTTTCGATCGCCCGCGCGCTGGTCCTGCGCCCGCTGCTGCTTTTGATGGACGAACCCTTCGCCGCGCTGGATGAGATCGCGCGTTTCCAGCTCAACGACGAGCTGTTGCGGCTGAAAGCCGAGACCGGCGGCGACGGTCGTCTTCGTCACCCACTCGATCTATGAAAGCGCCTATCTCTCCACCCGCATCGCGGTGATGGGTCCTCGACCCGGCCATATCGTAGCGGAAATAACGAGCGAAGCGCCGCGAGAAGGCTTTCGCGACAGCGCGGCCTTCGCGTCGCTCTGCCAGCGGATCTCCGAGGCCTTGCATCAGGCGACGAAAGAATGACGTCCGTCATCAAAACGCCGGGCTGGCTGCGCCGCGCGGCGCCGCCGGCGCTTGTTCTCGGCGCTGCGCTCATCCTTTGGGAGGCCTGCGTCCGCCTTTTCGCAATTCCGCCCTACGTCCTGCCGGCGCCTTCGCAGGTGCTTGCGACGCTCGCGACCGACCGGGCCATCCTGTTTCCGGCGCTCCTCGTCACGCTTTCCACGACGCTCGCGGCGCTGGCGCTCGCCGTCATCGGCGGCGTCGCTCTGGCAACGCTGTTTTCGCAGTGGAAATGGGTCGAGCGCGCCTTCCTGCCGGTAGCGGTCATTCTTCAGGTGACGCCGATCATCGCCATCGCGCCCCTGCTCCTTATCTATCTCGACGCCGGGACCGCCGTGCTGGTCTGCGCCTTTCTCGTTGCGTTCTTCCCGATCCTCGCGAACACGGCGCTTGGCCTCGCCTCCGTCGACCGCAATCTCTCCGATCTCTTTACGCTCTATCGCGCCTCCGGCTGGCGCAGGCTTTTGCTGCTGCGGGCGCCGACGGCCCTGCCCTATTTCCTCGGCGGCCTGCGCATCGGCGGCGGCCTCGCGCTAATCGGCGCCATTGCCGCCGAACTCGCGGCGGGCGCGGCGGGCAAGGGCGCCGGCCTCGCCTTCCGCATCGTCGAGGCCGGCTATCGGCTGAACATTCCGCGCATGTTCGCCGCGCTCGTCCTGATCTCCCTTGCGGGAATTGCGATCTTCACGAGCCTATCCATACTTTCCGCCCTTCTCCTCGCGCGCCGTGGCGAAAGCGAGCGGTAGACTCTGGCGCCGCTTTCGCTAGATTGGCGCCAACTCGACCTCAACCGTGAGAAAGCGCCATGTCCTCCCGCTATGATGTTCTGGGTCTTGGCAACGCCATCGTCGATGTCATCAGCCGCGCCGACGACGATTTTCTGATCGCGCAGGAGCTGCGCAAGGGCGGCATGACCTTAATCGACGAGGCCCGCGCCGAGCAGCTTTACGCGGCCATGGGACCGGCGACGATTATCTCCGGCGGATCGGCGGCCAACACGATCATCGGGCTCGCCAGCCTCGGCGGCAGGGGCGCCTTCATCGGCAAGGTCAAGGCTGACGAATTGGGCCACCAGTTTGCGCATGACATCCGCGCGGCGAAGGTCGGCTTCTCGACCCCGCCCGCGGCGGATGGAACTGCGAGCGCGCGCTGCCTCATCGTCGTCACCCCCGACGGCCAGCGCACCATGAGCACATTTCTCGGCGCCTGCCAGGATCTCACCGAAGCCGACGTCGACGAGAGCCTCGTTAAAGACTCGGCGGTCACCTATCTCGAAGGCTATCTCTGGGATCCGCCCGCCGCCAAGGCGGCCTTCGTCAAGGCCTCGAAGATCGCGAGAGCCGCCGGACGCGAGGTCGCCCTTTCGCTGTCGGATTCTTTTTGCGTCGACCGCTACCGCGACGAATTTTTGGGGCTGATCCGCTCTGGCGCGGTGCAGATCGTCTTCGCCAATGAGAGCGAACTGCATTCGCTCTATCAGACCTCCGATTTCGACACGGCGCTTGACCTGCTGAAACGCGAGAACATCCTCGGCGTCGTGACGCGCTCCGAACAGGGCTGCGTCGTCGCCAAGGGCGACGCGATCATCAACGCGGCGGCCTTTCCGGTCGAGGAGGTCATCGACACCACGGGCGCCGGGGATCTTTTCGCGGCCGGATTTCTCGCCGGCTACACCAAGGGGCGGGATCTCGTCACCTGCGCGAAACTCGGCGCGCTGGCGGCGGCCGAGATCATCCAGCACCTCGGCGCGCGGCCGCAGAAGGATCTGGCGCAGCTGGCGGAGCAGAACGGATTGGAAGTCTAGGCGCCAGTGCTACTCCGCCGCCTTCTTGAATTCCGGGAAGGCGCAGCGCGGCTCGGGCGCAGGATGGGCGCGCCTGAATTCGACGATGTTGGGCTCTTCGACGAAGGGCAGCTTCAGGCTCGCCCACACATCCACCATGGCCTCGACGAGATGGGCGACATGCGCGTCCGAATGCAGCGGGCTCGGCGTGATGCGCAACCGCTCCGTGCCGCGCGCGACGGTCGGATAGTTGATCGGCTGGATATAGATCGAGTGGCGCTCGAGCAGCCTGTCGCTCGCGGCCTTGCACCGCTCGGCGTCGCCGACGAGCACCGGCACGATATGGGACGGATTCGCCATGACCGGCAGGCCGGCGGCCGAAAGAGCGTGCTTAGTCAGCGTGGACTGGCGCTGGTGGCGCGCGCGCAGTTCCGCGCCCTCGCCGCGCTTCAAAATGCTGACAGCCGTCCGCGCCGCGGTCGCGATCGAGGGCGGCAGCGAGGTGGTGAAGATGAAGGAGGGCGCATAGGACCGCACGGCGTCGATGATGGCGGCGTCGCCCGTGATGTAGCCGCCCAGCGTGCCAAATCCTTTGGCCAGCGTGCCCTCGATGACGTCGATGCGCGCCATGGCGCCGTCGCGCTCGGCGATGCCGCCGCCGCGCGCGCCATAAAGGCCGACCGCATGGACCTCGTCCATATAGGTCATGGCGTTGTAGCGCTCGGCGAGATCGGCGATCGCATTGATCGGCGCGATGTCGCCGTTCATCGAATAGAGGCTTTCAAAGACGATCAGCTTCGCCCGCTCGCGCCCGGCCTCGGCCAGCAGCTCTTCCAGATGGGCGAGATCATTGTGGCGGAACACCTTGCGCTCAGCCTTGGAGCGGCGCACGCCCTCGATCATTGAATTATGGTTCAGCTGATCGGAGAGGATCAGGCAATCGGGCAGGATGTCGCCGATGGTCGAGATCGCGGCGAGATTCGAAATCCAGCCCGAAGTGAAGACGAGGCCCGCCTCCTTGCTATGGAGGTCGGCGAGTTCAGCCTCAAGTTCGACGATCGCGTGATTATTGCCGGAGATATTGCGGGTTCCGCCGGCGCCGACCCCATGCGCCTCGGCGGCGCCGGTCATGGCCTCGATCACCTCAGGGTGTCGACCCATGCAGAGATAATCATTGGAGCACCATACGATGACATCGACGACGGCCCGCGCATCCGCCCCGCGCCGCCAGAGGGCGCTTGGGTAAGCCGCAGCGTCCCGGGCGAGATCGGCGAAGACGCGATAGCGCCGCTCGTCCTTCAACTTCGAGATCGCATCGTCGAAGAAGCGCCGATATTCCATCCGTACGTTCCCTTGTGATCCAGACCCAAAATCCAGATGGGCGGAACATCCCCGCTCAGGGTTTTTCTTGAAGCTTACGACCGAAACTGCCGGATTTCTAATCCTTCGAAGCCTGTCGCGAAAGTGACAGAAAGTCTCATCAGGCTTTCTACGTAGTTCAGGCTCCCGCAACGCCTCAAAAGTTACGGCTTTCGGCGTCGGGCGGAATGCGCTGGATCAAGATTGCCAATCGGCTGGGAAACATGCGAGGGATTTTTCTCTTCCACGTCGGTGATTTAGTCACCTTAGAGGCGGCGGTCAAATCCGTTTCGCCGCAACCTTGGCCGCCATGCGCATTCTCGTCACCGGCAGCGCCGGATTTATCGGATTTCACATGGCCGCGCGTCTTCTCGCCGATGGCCATGAAGTCGTCGGCATAGATGGCTTCACGCCCTATTACGATCCGGAGCTAAAGCGCCGCCGCAATGAGATCCTGGAGCAGAATCAGGCGTTCCGAAGCCATAAGTTGCTGCTTGAGGATTTCGCGGGCCTGAAGCAGGCCTATGGCGCGGGGTTCGACGCGATCTATCATTTCGCCGCGCAGGCGGGGGTGCGCTACAGCCTCGAAAATCCGCGCGCCTATCTCGACGCCAACCTCGCCGGGACCTTCAATCTCCTGGAATTGATGCGCCACGCGCCGCCAAAGCACGCGCTGATGGCCTCGACATCCTCAGTCTACGGCGCCAACGCGGCGATCCCGTTTCGCGAGACGGACCGCGCCGATCATCCGCTAACCCTCTATGCCGCCACGAAAAAAGCCAATGAGGAAATGGCGCACGCCTATAGCCATCTGTTCAATATTCCAGTCACCATGCTGCGGTTTTTCACAGTCTACGGCCCTTGGGGCCGGCCGGATATGGCGCTGTTCAAATTCGCCGCGGCGCTGTTCGACGCGCGCCCGATCGACGTCTATAATCACGGAAATATGAAACGCGATTTCACCTTCATTGGCGATCTCGTCGAGGCCATGGCCCGCCTGCTGCCGCAAGCTCCGCCAGCGCCCGGCGAGCGGCCGGCGCCCCCGCCGGCGTGTGACAGCCTGTCTCCGGTCGCGCCGTGGCGCGTCGTCAATATCGGCGCCGAGCGGCCGACGGGGCTGATGGATTTCATCGCCGCGATCGAGGCCGCGACGGGATTGCGCGCCGCCTGCAATTTTCTCGACATGCAGCAGGGCGACGTGCCGCTCACTTTCGCCGACACGCAGCTGCTGTTTCATCTGACGGGCTACAGACCCGGCACGCCCCTTGACGAGGGCGTCCGGACCTTCATCGAGTGGTATCGCGCCTCATTCAGGGCGTGACCGATCCGCTGGCGCGCCCGCCCGACACGCGGCAGGAACAGCCGGCGCCGATGTTCGACGGATGGTACAGCTCGCATCTCTTCACCGGCGTCGAGCAGAAATCGCCGACGCCTTCGGCGACGCTGCGCCCCGTGACGAGCGGCGCCGTCGTCGCGACCTGCGGCTGCGTATAGTAGCCTGGCGCGTAGGAATAGCCCGGATAGCCATAGCCGTAGGGATAGCTGTCGGCGTAGTCGTAGGGGTAGCCATAGTCCCCGCCGCTGGCCAGCCCATAGCCAAGGCCAAGGCCGACGAGCCCGGCGCCAACGCCCCAGCCATAGCCGCCATAACCGCCGCGCCAACCGCCGCCATGCCAGCCGCCGCCAAAACCACCGCCACGGAAGCCGCCGCCATGGAAGCCGCCGCCGTGGAAGCCGCCGCCGCCGTGGAAGCCGCCAAAGGCCGACGCTGGACTCGAAATCGCCAACGCGGCGAGCAGAGCCGCCGCGCTCGCCAATGCACCGAAAGGTTTCATCGCAATTCCTGATAGGTTGGCCCGGAATCGCCGGGCGATGCCATTCGTCAGGCGAACTCGCGATCCGACCTCAGGTTCCTTGACTTTATCGCCAGGCTTTGAGCGGCTGCGGCTTGGCCGCGCCCCTAAGCGCGGATCAAGGCCCGCCGTGTGACCGAAAAGAAAACGGCCGGGAGGCCCGGCCGTTATCGTTCTGTTCGAAATAATTGTTTTTGTTCAGGGGGTTACCGACCCCCTGACGTGGCCGCCGGGAACCCGGCACGAGCATCCGCCGCCGACATAAGAGGCGTGAACAAGCTGGCAGGTCTTGACGGGGGTCGCGCAGAAATCGCCGATCGCGCCGGTCGCGACGCTGCGGCCCGTCACCACGACGCCCACCGGCGGCGCGACATAGGCGTAGCCGGGCGTCACGGAATAAGGATAGGGGGCGTACCCGGAATAGGGATAATCCCAATAATCGTAGTAGGGATAATCCCAGCCGGACGCCAATCCATAGCCGAGTCCAAGGCCGGCGATCCCGCCGCCCCAGCCCCAACCCCAGCCGCCCCAGCCGCCGCTCCAGCGATTCCAGCCGCCATTCCAGCCGCCCCAGCCGCCGCGCCAGCCACCACCCCAGCCGGCGCCACGCCAACCGCCGCCCCAGCCGCCGCCATGCCAACCACCGCCAAAACCGCCGCCGTGGAAGCCGCCGCCAAAACCGCCGCCATGGAACCCGCCGCCAAAACCGCCGCCATGGAACCCGCCGAAGGCCGAAGCCGGGCCGCTCGCGACAAGCGCGCCGCCGAGAACGGCAGCCGCCGCCAGTGCACCTAAGCGTTTCATCGCCTAATCTCCTTCGAAATTTCAGCCCAGGGACGAAGTACGGGCGGAACTTTGACTTAACGCTGAGAAGAATAGCGGAGTTCCCAACGGCTTCATTGATACAGAACGGATCCTTCGAATATTTTGCAGATGCTACTAAAAAGCGCGTTGCGACAGCGCTTCGCGTCGCGGCTATGATTCGAGGCGGCTTCGGTCTAGACCGCTCGGGCTCTGCGATGACAAAATGCGACTGATGGCCATGACCCGTTCGAACAAGGTTTTGCTGTGGCTTTGCGCCGCGATCGCCGCGCTGTCGCTGTCGGCCTTCGCCCAGGCCGCCGATCCGCTGACCGTCGGCGCGATTGAAATATTGAGCGGCCCCAACGCCAAATATGGCGTCTCGATCAAGCAGGGCTTCGACCTTGGCGTCGCCGAAGCGAATCGCGCCGGCGGCGTGCAGGGCCGCCCGCTCGCCATCGCCTATGAGGATTCGGCCGGCAGCAAGGAGCAGGCGATCAACGCCGCGCGGCAATTGCTCGGCCGCGCCAGAGTTCCGCTTCTGCTCGGCCCCACCCTCTCGACCGAGATGTTCGCGGTGGCGCCGATCGCGGTGGAGCGCCAGACGCCGATCATCGGCACCTCGACGACGGCGATCGGCATCACCGCCATCGGGCCTTATGTGTTTCGCACTTCGCTGCCCGAGGCCGACGTCATCCCCGTCACGCTGCGCGCCGCGCGCGACAAATTCGGCGTCAAGAAGGTCGCGGTGCTTTATGGCCGCGACGACGCCTTCACCAAATCCGCCTATGACGTGATGGCGAAGGCGCTGGCCGATCTCAACATCGAGGTTCTGACCACCGAAACCTTCGGCGCCAAGGATGCGGATTTCTCGGCGCAGCTGACCAAGATCAAGAGCCTCAATCCCGACGCGATCGTCGTCTCGGCGCTGGCCGACGCCGGCGCCGGCATCCTGCTCGGCAAGCAGGCGCTCGGCTTTCCGGCCTCGGTGCGGGTCATCGGCGGCAATGGCCTGAATTCGCCGAAAGTGCTCGAAATCGCCGGCGCGGCGGCCGACGGTCTGCTCGTCGGCAGCCCGTGGTTCGTCGGCAAGAGCGATCCGCTGAACCAGAAATTCATCGCCGACTACCGCGCCGCCTATGGCGCCGATCCCGATCAATTCGCCGCGCAGGCTTTCGATACGGCGCATATCGTCGCGAGCGCCCTCAACGCCGCGAAGGACCTTTCCGGCGATTCGATTCGCGAAGCTTTGCTGAAAACAAAAATCGATGGCGTCATGGGCGAATTTTCATTCACGCCGGAGCGCGACCCGGCGGTGACCTCGGGCGTCCTCGTGCTTGAAGTCGCAAACGGCAAGTTCGGCATTTTGAAATAGGCGCCGCGCGGCGCCTATTGAGGGAGGCAGCCTTATGAGACGGATTGTTTTCGCTCTCGTCGCCCTTGCGGCGCTGGCCGGCGTCGCAGCCTCCATGGCCCCCGCGTCCGGACAATCCGATGGCGCGGCCGCGCCGATGTTCGGCATCCCGCCCGGGTACCGCGACTGGAAACTGATTTCCGTCGCCCATGAAGAAGGCGACCTCAACGATCTGCGCGCCGTTCTGGGCAATGACGTCGCGATCAAGGCTTACCGGGAAGGGACGCTTCCGTTCCCTGACGGCGCCATCATCGCCCGGCTTGCCTGGGGTTACGTCCCCTCCGAGGAAAACGACAAAATCTTTGGCCGCGCCCAATCTTTCGTCGCCGGCGCGCCGACGAACGTTCAGTTCATGGTCAAGGATTCGAAAAAATACGCGTCGACCGGCGGCTGGGGGTTCGCGCAATTCAAGGATGGCCAACCCGACGATGCGGCGGTTCTCGGCGCCTGCTTTGGCTGCCACGTTCCGGTCGAAGCGCGCGACTTCGTCTTCACGCGTTACGCGCCTTGAAAGCCGCGCGCAGAGAGCGAGATTTGGCCAGGCTAGGCCCGAGCGGAGACCGCGCCTTGACGAACAGCGACCCGGCCGGGGCGGGCGCCCGCCTCGACGAAGTCAGAAGCCGCCTCAGGCAGGCGATCAAGGCGAGGCGGCTAACCATGGCCCGCGTCAGCTCGCATGCCGGATTTGGCGACACTTATCTCTTCGACGCGCTGGTCGGGCGCAAGGGCGATGGCGCGCCCCGCCTCACCGGCACGCTGGAGAATTTCGAATTCATCGCGCAGACGATTGGGCTCAAGCGGGACTGGCTGCTCAGCGGCGAGGGGCCGATGTGGGCCGACGAGGCCGAGCCGGCGAAAGCGAAGCGTGCGGCTTGGGCGCATGGAGACGACGAGGCGGAGGATCTTCTCGCTGTGATCGAGGAGACGCTCGCGCTGTTCCTGCGGCTGCCGGCGGCCAAGGCGAAAGCCTGCGCCCGCTCGCTCGCCGACATTGCAAAGAATCCGCCGCGGGGCGCCGGCAAGATCGGGCGGACCGACGCCCTTCGCATTTCGGTGCGAGCGGTTCTGAAGGCGCTACAGGACGAGGCAAGTTAGCGGGATAGGTAAACGCGTTTTTGTAGCGGACGCGTGTCAATATGAATTTCTGCTTTGCGACGATTAGGCGGCCGCTTAGATCATTGCGCGACCGTCACATCATTGAGCATCTTGTGAAGCTCGTCGGCGCTCAGGCGATAGGTGAAGGGCGGCTCGAAGGAGTCCTTGATCAGATAGGATAGGGGCTTCCCGTCTTTATCGTAGTCGCCGCCATAGATCAGCATGGCGTGATCGGGCGACGCCCATACCACTGCCTGCCCGCGCGCCAGAGATTGGTGGATGAGGTCGATAAGGACCTCCAGCTTCACGTACTTTACACGCGTCTCAGGACGCGCATCCGGATCGCGAGAGGGACCCCAGCTCTCGGATCCGTCAGGGGAGAGATCGAACTCTCTCCACTCGTATCCGTCCGTGACGTCGTGGGCCATCTGGTCCGCGCTCACAACCTGGCCGTCGAGATGGGTGACTTCGGGCACGACGCCGAGCTTGATGGGCACTTCCTCGCTCAACGTCTTTTCCTTGGCCGGGCGATCCGGAATGCGAGCGAGGTCGTTTGCGATCGACCCGACTATCGGATTCATGTCCACGATGTCACGGAAATCGGGCTGAGCGACCATGCCGTCCTTGCGAATGAGAGCCACAGCTTCCACCGCGAGGCCGCCTTCCGACAGGTTTGCGGAACTCACCGCGCACCAGCCGCTCGAGCCGGTCTTCGACCGCCTCAATCTGCATTGTGCCGCGCGACAGCAAAATCTGCGATCCGGGATGACGAACGAGATAGTTCGTTTCCAGCATGCTGAGCGTCGCGTACATCCAACAGAGGCCCGTGTCTCTTTGATGAAGGGGCGGGCTAATCGGCAGGACATAACTTTGCGCGGCCTGTGGCGCCGGAGGCGCTGGGGCCGGCTCGTTGTCGGCGTTGGCGAACGATCGCTCGACGTTTGCCGAAATCGAGAGGACCCCGGCGAGTAGAAGGGAGACGACGAGCTTTTTCAGGTCAAGTCCTATTCCGACTTGGTCGAAATCGATCAGGCGCCTTTCTGGGGCCATGCAATCGCTCCCCTCCCGAAACAGCGCCGAAGATCAACTCATTTAAATCCGTGATTCTACCGGCGGCCTCTCGACGCCATGCGAATATAGATGAACCAGCACACCGTCGCAACCGCGACTGAACCGCCGATAACATTTCCAACGGCGACCGGGAGCAGGTTATCGAAAGCCGCAGACTGCCATGTTAGCGCTCCGAAATCGACCGGGGATCGATTGATAGCTTGCCAGAACGTCTCGGGCGCCAAGTTCTTGATGAGTAGGACGATCGTGAGGAAAAAACGTTCGCAATGCTGTGCTCGAATGGCCGAGAAATAGAAGCGGCGGTCGACAGCCGCCTGTCTGCTCTCAAGCGCGCAACGCGACGATGTGGACATTGACCTCCTGCGGGCGGTACGGAAGCTAACGACCCGAAGCGGTCCCTCGCAGCGCCCTCGACCGGCCGAGATGGGTCGGATCACGCCATTCGGCCTGAGCCCGGTGAAAGTCGGCTTACGCTCCATATCGCCCGGAAGCTGCCGTTCCCGCTCCGGCCCATAACCGACGTTGGTCGTGCGTTTTCCCGACTTCCAGCCTCCGACGCGCGAGCGCCATCCCGCGCGCGTTTGGCGCTGAACGTGCATGGACGCGTCGGCCCGGCCGCCCGTGAACGCTTGCGGACAAAAGCCGGCCATGCATGAAAGCGCGCGATGACGGATGCAGAGGGATGGGTCGTCTGGAACGGCTCGTTGGGAGTTCTCGATGAGGTCATGATCGGCCGCGTCGAGCATGGCGAGGGCGGCAGGAACGCTTTTCTCGCGCCGCCCTATGGCGTGGTGGGGCCGTTCAGCCTTGACGAACTTGAGGCGCGGGGCCGCATCGCCTTTGGCCAATGCCTTGTCATGTCGCGCCGGAAATGGCGCGAGGACCAGGTCGAGCTGCGCCTCGAGGCGCGAGCAAAACGCCGGGCCTTCCTGATTCGGCCGGATTTCGACGACGATCAGGAACCGCGCGAGGTTCTGGATCTGCCAATGGGGCGCGCTCTTCTGCCCGCGGAGATCGGCGCCGCCTTCCGCCGCCTCGCCAAGACCGCCCATCCAGACGCCGGCGGCAGCGCCGAACATTACCGCCGCATCGCCGATGCGCGCGACGCGCTGATGCGGCGATTCGCGAGCGCCTCATAGGCTTGCCGGCCGGGCCAAGGGGGCATTTGCAATTCCGGGGGAACGCAAATAGAGCTGGCCTGACCAGTTTGGACAGCAGCCCTCATGTTCGCCCAGCAGATCATCAACGGATTCGTCGCCGGCTCCGCCTATGCGCTGTTCGCGCTCGGCTTCACCTTGATGTTCGGCGTGCTCGGCGTCGTCAACCTCACCTATGGATTTTACTTTTCGGCCGGCGCCTATCTCGCGCTGTTCGCGACGCAGAAGGGCGCGCCCCTCGCGCTCGCCCTGCCGCTGGCGGCGATCGGCGCCGGCCTCATCGCCGTCGTCATCGATTTTCTGTTGTTGACGCGGCTGCGGAAAGCCAGGGCGCCCGAACTCGCCTCGCTGATGGCGACGCTTGGCGGCACGCTGTTTCTCTATTCGGGCATGACGGCGCTGCTCGGCTCAGACATCCGCCGCTTTCCGATCGGCCTCATCGACAACAGGCCCTATGATCTCGGCGGGGCGAGCGTCTCGCCGACGCAGATTCTGATCGTCGCGACGGCCGCCGCGCTGACGCTCGGACTCGTCGTCCTGCTGAAGGCGACCCGCGCGGGCCTCGCCATGCGCGCCATGGCGGAGAATTCTGACGCCGCCGAATTGATGGGCATCGACACCGGCGCGGCGATGCGGCGCGTCTCCTTCATATCCGGCGCGCTCGGCGGCGCGGCCGGCGTGCTGATCGGCCTGCAATACAACGCCATCACGCCCTATATGGGCGAAGCGATGACGCTCAAAGGTTTCGCCATCGTCATTCTCGGCGGGCTTGGCGACATTGGCGGCGCGCTGATCGCCGGGCTGCTCATCGGCCTCCTCGAAGCGCTGACCGCCGGCTACGTCTCGTCGGTCTATAAGGAGGCCGTCGGCTTTCTCGCGCTGGTGCTGACGCTGTGGGTGCGTCCGCTCGGCCTGTTTGGCCGCGCCAGCGCGAAGCGCGCGTGAAGAGGCCTACTCCTTGATGTAATAGTTCGCCGTCCCCTCCATCCAGTCCTGCCGCTGGGGGGTGAAGATATCGATGTCGATCGTATCTTCGGTGAAGTGGAATTCATGCGGAACATTGGGCGGGATGATCATGAGGTCGCCGGCGCGCATCACATATTTCTTGCCCTGCGAATAGACTTCCGCCTCGCCCGCCGTGATCCAGGTGATCTGCTCATTGACGTGGTGATGCACCGGCACGACCGCGCCTTTCTTCATGGTCCATTTCACGAAGGTCGATTGCGCGCCATGCAGATACTGGCGGTAGATCAGCGGCCCGACCTGCTCGATCGGCTGCGCGTCGAGATGATAGAGGCTCGCGCTCGCGGCGAGGTGGCCGCTGATCAGGGGCAGCACGCCCCGGCCGGGCGCGTCCGAGATCTGCGCGCCGAGCGTCGGCGCCGGGGCGCCCGTCGCGCCGGTTTCATCTGGTTTGCCGGTCATAGGCGTCGCTCTCCCTTCGTTTAAGGCCGCGCGGGGCCGCGCGCATGCTATCCTTTCCGGCGGCTTTGTCACCGCCCGCCGCGCGGCCCTGCGCCGTCGCGTTTGGGCCGGGCGCGCGAAATTGTGATCGATGCGGTTCGCTGGTATATGTCGCGCGGCTCAAGCGCTTGTGGATGGGGGATCAATGCCAGAGGCGAAACTGACCCGGCGCGAGGCCGCGGCGTTGGCCGCGGGGAGCGCCATCGCGGCCGGCCTCGCGATCGCATCCACGCCCGCCGCGGCCTATCAGGGCAACATGGAGAACGCGCTGGGGGCGCTCAACGCCGCCCTCGATTCGTTGCGCGCCGCGACGCCGAACAAGGGGGGCCATCGCGAGAGAGCCATGGCGCTGATATCGCAGGCGATGGGGGAAGTGCAGGCCGGGATTGATTTCGTCGCCGCGCATGGCGGCAGCCCCTACTAACGCGCCAGAGCTTGCCGCTCCTTGAGCAGTTCGGCAAGCTGGGCTTCCTGCTCGGCGATGCGGTCGGCCGCGAGCGATTCATCCGACGCGCCGGAATAGGCGGCGGCCTGCTCGGTCAGCTCGCGGATGTTCTCCCGCACGATGGCGATGCGTTGGTCGAGTTCGATGAGCTTTGCGGCGTCGTTCATTGTTCTTCCTGTTTCGCTCGATTTGGGACGGCGGGCGGCGGCGCGACAATATAGCCTGACCGCGCGCCGAAATCCTACCGCGCCGGCGCGGGCCTGCCTCGATGCATGGCCGCCAAGCCCCGGCTGCGATACGAACCGCCCGGCCCGGCGAGCTTGCCGGCGATCGGCGCAGCAACTATGCCGGGAGACCGGCGCGCCGGCGCCGAAGCCTGCTTGTCGCCGCCCCCGCCCCAACGCTTGTCAATTCTGATGAATCGCCCAGATGACCGGGTTCGACCTCAACGATTTCCTTTGGACCTACCAGGGCTTGCTCACCGCGCTCGGCGTCAATGGGCTGTTGGCGCTCAGCATGTATGTCGTCCTGGCGATCGGCCAATTGTCGCTCGGCCAGGCGGCCTTCATGGGCATCGGCGCTTACGCCTCGGCGCTGCTTAGCCTGCATTCCGGCCTGACCTTCCCGCTCGTGCTCGCCGCGGCCATGCTGGCGCCCGCGCTCGTCGCGCTCGCCATCGGCGTCCCGACGCTGCGCCTGTCCGGCGTTTATCTCGCCCTCGCGACGATCGGCCTTGGCGAAATCCTGCGCATTTTCTTGATCCAGTCGGATCTGACCGGCGGCGCGCTGGGCCTCTCGGGCATCCCGGCCAAGGCCGGCTTCGGCCTCATTTACGGCTGCCTTCTCGTCGCCGCGCTGGCGCTGCTGCTGATCTGCCGCTCGCGCATCGGCCGCGCCATGGAGGCGATGCGCGAGGATGAGGTGGCGGCCTCCGTCAGCGGCGTCAATCTTCCGCGCTACAAGATGGCGGCGCTGGTCGCCTCGGCCATGCTCGCCGGCCTCGCCGGCGCGCTCAACGCGCACGCCTCCTCCTCGATCAGCCCGAACGACTATGGTTTCGACGCGGCGGTGACGATCCTCAGCTTCGCGCTCCTCGGCGGCATTCGTTCGCCGCTGGGGCCGGTCGCGGGCGCGGCGGTGCTGACGCTGCTGCCGGAGGTGTTGCGCCCGCTGCGGGACTACCGGCTCGTCGTCAATGGCCTCATCATCGTCATCGCCGTTCTCTTCATGCCGCATGGGATCCTGCCCTGGCGCATCGGCCGCATCGGCGTTCGGGCGAAAGCGCCGACATGAGCGCGCCGGAACTTGAAATCGCGGCGCTGACCCTGCGTTATGGCGGGCTCACCGCGATCGACGGCCTCAGCCTTCGCGTCGAAACGGGAAGTCTGCATGGGCTCATCGGCCCGAACGGCGCCGGCAAGACCAGCGTCTTCAACGCGATCAGCGGACTCGCCCGGGGCTCCGGCGCTATTCTGCTGCGCGGCGCGCCGATCGATGATCTTGCTCCCGACGCTCGCGCGCGGCGCGGGCTCGCCCGCACCTTCCAGAACCTGCGCCTCTTCAACGAGATGACGGCGCTCGAAAACGTGCTCGCCGGCATGCACGCCCATGTCGGCGGATCGCTTGTCGAGGTGCTGACGCGGCTCGGGCGGTTTCGGGCGAGCGAACGAACGGCGGTGCGCGAGGCCCGCGCGCTGCTCGCCTTCGTCGGCCTCGGCGCGAGCGAAGATAAATCCTCCGGCGCCCTGTCCTATGGCGATCGGCGCCGGCTCGAAATCGCCCGCGCCCTCGCGGCGAAGCCAAAACTCATGCTGCTCGACGAACCCGCCGCCGGCATGAATCCGGCCGAGACGCAGAGCCTCGACGATCTCCTCATCGAGATCAAGGCGCGCGGCGTCGCGATGCTTCTGGTCGAGCATGATATGAGCCTCGTCATGCGCCTCTGCGACCAGATCACGGTGCTGAATTTCGGCCGCAAGATCGCCGAGGGCGCGCCGGAAGCGGTGCGCGCCGACAAGGCCGTGATCGAAGCCTATCTCGGCGTCAAGGGCGCGGCGGAGCTGACGCGAACGCCGGATTGATGATTGCAGTTTCTGATAGCTGTTTTTGCTTGCGGCCTGGATCGATCGCGCTATCATATCCCGATGAACGGCAAGCAGAGGAGGACCCTCGCGGCGATTTTCGCCGAGCCGGTCTCGGGGACGATCGAGTGGTCCGCGATTGAAAGCCTTCTTCTCGCCGTCGGATGCAAAATGATCGAAGGGTCTGGTTCGCGCGTGCGGTTTGAGCGCCTTGGCCTTGTCGCATCATTCCACCGCCCGCACCCGCAAAAGGAAGCAAAGCGATACCAGATCCGCGATGCGCGCGACTTTTTGACCAAGCTCGGAACAACGCCATGAGCGTCATGCACTACAAGGGATTTTATGCGCGGGTCGAATTCGATGACGATGACGGGATTTTCATTGGTCATATCGCCGGCATCAATGACGTCGTCGGTTTCCACGCTGACAATGTCGCCGATCTCAAATCCGCATTCCACGAAGCCGTCGACGATTATGTCGCAACCTGCCAGAAGATCGGCAAGCCCGCCGAAAAATCCTTTTCCGGCAATATGATGTTGCGCGTCGATCCGGCGCTACACGCCAAAGCGGCGCTCGCTGCGGAGCTTGCCGGCAAAAGCCTCAATCAGTGGGGCGAGGACGCCGTTGCGGAAGCCGTCGAGCGCGCGACAACTCCCCTCGAACCAGCCCGTGCGACAAAAAATGCGCGTTCGGAGACGCCGTCCGCGAACAGGCGCAAATCCAAAGCGTCGTGACCGCGCCCCTGCTCGACGCGCGCGGCCTTGAGATCGGCTATGGCGGCGGCCTCGTCGTCAAGGGCGTCGATCTATGCGTCGGCGCCGGCCAGATCGTCTGCCTCATCGGCGCGAATGGCGCCGGCAAGACGACGATCCTGCGCGGCCTCTCAGGGCTCTTGAAAATCCGCGCCGGCTCGGTTCGCTTCGAGGGCGCGGATCTCGCCAACCGCGCGGCGCATGTCGTCGCGCGAAAAGGGATCGCCCTGGTCCCGGAAGGGCGGCAGATTTTCGCGGGGATGAGCGTCGCCGACAACCTCCTCGCCGGCGCTTATCTGACGCGCCGGGCCGCCGACATCCAGATCGCGACGCGAAAGCGTGCTGGCCCGTTTCCCGCGGCTCAAGGAGCGCCTGACGCAGGCCGCCGGTCTTTTGTCCGGCGGCGAGCAGCAGATGCTGGCGATCGCGCGCGCTTTGATGGCGAAGCCAAAGCTGCTCCTGCTCGACGAGCCTTCGATGGGTCTCGCGCCGCTTTTCGTCGAAGAGATCTTCGCCATCATCGCGGCGCTGAAAGACGAAGGCCGCGCCATTTTGCTGATCGAGCAGAACGCCCACGCGGCGCTGGAGCTCGCCGATTACGCCTATGTACTGGAGACCGGCAAGATCGCTTTAGAGGGCGCGGGGCCCGAGATGCTGGCCCATGACGAGATCTCCAAAGCCTATCTCGGCGGGTGACAGGAGAATCTCGACGGCGCGCCGCCCGCGCCGGCGCGTCAGAAGACCTCCTCAATCCACTTGAAGGGATAGTTCGGCTCGATATAGCCTTCGGGCTTCTGGCGCTCCGGCAGCTTGATTTTTTTTCTCGGAATGTCCTCATAAGGGATTCTGCCGAGCAGATGCTTGATGATGTTGAGCCGCATGCGCTTCTTGTCGTCAGATCTCGCGACGAACCAGGGCGCCCAGGGCGTGTCGGTGGCGCGAAACATCTCGTCGCGCGCACGCGAATAATCATACCAGCGGCTGTAGGATTTGAGATCCATATCGGACAGCTTCCAGATTTTCCTGCCGTCCGTGATGCGCTGCTCAAGCCGCCGCGTCTGCTCCTGTTGACTGACCTCCAGCCAATATTTGACAAGAATGATGCCCAACTCGACCATCATTTTTTCAAAAGCGGGAGCAAGCTCCAGGAATTGCTTGACCAACGGTTCGGACGCGAAGCCCATCACGCGCTCGATCCCCGCCCGGTTGTACCAGCTGCGATCGAAGATCGTCACTTCCGACGCCGCCGGCAGGTGAGGCGCATAGCGCTGGATATACATTTGCGATCTCTCACGTGCGGTCGGAGCCGCGAGCGCGATGACGTGGAACGTGCGCGGGCTGACGCGCGCGGTGAGCGCCTTGATGGCGCCGCCCTTGCCGGCGCCGTCGCGGCCCTCGAAGACGACGCAAATCTTCTTGGCTTCCCGCTTCACCCATTCCTGAAGCTTGACGACCTCAACCGACAGACTCGCCAATTCGCGCTCATAGTCCTTGTTTTTCATCGTCGGCGGCGACGCGGCCTCGGCCACAAATTCTTTTTCTTTGCTCATCTCAGCTCAACCCGGCGAGAGACCTCTATTTCCAGGCGACGAACAGACCGACGTCGCCGGGAAACCCGTTTGGCCATTCGACGATCATGGCCTTCAGGCGATACCCGGCGGGCTCGAGCCTTTCTTTCCAGATTTCGTAAAACTGGCGCGGCTGGCCAACCAGCGTATCCGGCCATTCAGCTTCGCTGTTGTTGAGGGCGCGCCCGTGATCCGCGCACAGCGCCGACGGGAAACGCATGACGAGAAGCTCGCTATCGCCGCGCAGAGCGGCCTGCCGCAGACGGTTCATGAAGCTCTGAACCCGTCCGGGCGTGATCTCGACCCGCTGCATCAGCTTGTTGATTATTTCCTGCCTGGCTTTTTCGGCGCGCTCGACGGCGCCATAGGTATGCGAGGCCTTCGCTGACTCGACTTCAGCGACATAGGTCTTGAGATCGGCGACAGACATGAACGTTTCATCGCCGAGTCCTTGCGCCGAAGACGTTTTTTCGAGTTCCGGCATGTCGGATGCTCCCACGCGTTTTTTATTCATGCGGTTGTATCGCGTCGGGCCGCCCGGAATCAATGCTCTCCTCATCCATCCATCTTGAGCGCGGCGATGAAGGCCTCCTGCGGGATCTCGACCTTGCCGAACTGGCGCATCTTCTTTTTGCCGGCCTTCTGCTTTTCGAGCAGCTTGCGCTTGCGCGTCGCGTCGCCGCCGTAGCATTTCGCGGTGACGTCCTTGCGCAGCGCCCGCACCGTCTCGCGCGCGATGATCTTGCCGCCGATCGCCGCCTGGATCGGGATCTGGAACATATGCGGCGGGATCAGCTCTTTCAGCTTCTCGACCATGGCGCGGCCCCGCATGTCGGCGCGGTCGCGATGCACCAGCATGGAGAGCGCATCGACCGGCTCGGCGTTGACGAGGATTGACATTTTGACGAGATCGCCGGGACGATAGTCGGTGATGGCGTAGTCGAAGCTGGCGTAACCTTTCGAGATCGACTTCAGCCGGTCGTAGAAATCGAACACGACTTCATTGAGCGGCAGGTCGTAAACCGCCATCGCGCGCTTGCCGACGTAATTCAGATCGACCTGCACGCCGCGCCGCTCCTGGCAGAGCTTCAGCACGGCGCCGAGATAATCGTCGGGCGTTAAAATCGTCGCGCGAATCCACGGCTCCTCGATGGTCTCGATCTTGGTCGGGTCCGGCATGTCGGCCGGATTGTGCAGTTCGACGATGGCGCCGTCGCGCTGCACGATCTTGTAGATGACGGAGGGCGCGGTGGCGATGAGATCGAGGTTGAACTCGCGCTCCAGCCGCTCCTGGATGATTTCGAGGTGCAACAGGCCGAGGAAGCCGCAGCGAAAGCCGAAGCCGAGCGCGGCCGAGCTTTCCATCTCATAGGAAAAGCTCGCGTCGTTGAGCCGGAGGCGGCCCATAGCGGCGCGCAAATCCTCGAAATCGGCGGCGTCGACCGGAAACAGGCCGCAGAAGACGACGGGCTGGGCCGGCTTGAAGCCGGGCAGCGCCTCAACGCAGGGCCTGCGCTCGTCGGTGATAGTGTCGCCGACGCGGGTGTCGGCGACCTGCTTGATCTGCGCCGTGATGAAGCCGATCTCGCCGGGGCCGAGCGCCGCGACATCCAGCATTTTCGGCCGGAACACGCCGATGCGGTCGATCTCATAATGGGCGTCGGCGGCCATCATCTTGATGCGCTGGCCCTTGCGCAGCGTTCCGTCGATGACGCGCACCAGCACGACGACGCCGAGATAGGCGTCATACCAGGAATCGACCAGAAGGGCCTTGAGCGGCGCCGTCTCGTCGCCCCGCGGCGGCGGCAGGCGGTTCACGATCGCCTCCAGCACGAGGTCGATGCCAACGCCCGTCTTGGCCGAAATCAGCACGGCGTTCGAGGCGTCGAGGCCGATGACGTCCTCGATCTGCTCCTTGATGCGCTCGGGCTCGGCGGCGGGCAGGTCAATCTTGTTCAGGACCGGCACGATCTCATGGCCGGCGTCGAGCGCGTGATAGACATTGGCCAGCGTCTGCGCCTCGACGCCCTGGCTGGCGTCCACCACAAGCAGCGAGCCCTCGCAGGCGGCCAGCGAGCGCGACACCTCATAGGCGAAATCGACGTGGCCGGGCGTATCCATCAGGTTCAGCACGTAAGTCTCGCCGTCCTTCGCCTTATATTCGAGCCGGACGGTCTGCGCCTTGATGGTGATGCCGCGCTCGCGCTCGATATCCATGGAATCCAGCACCTGCTCGACCATGTCGCGCTCGGCGACGGCGCCCGTGGTCTGGATCAGCCGGTCGGCGAGCGTCGATTTGCCATGGTCGATATGCGCGACGATGGAGAAGTTGCGGATGTTCTGGATGGGGTGGGTCGTCATGCCTCGCGAGATAGCAGGCGGGCGCGGCGAAGGGAAGGCGCGGGACGCGGGGCGCGGTCAGCTTTGTGCGTGGGAGAAAGCAGACGCGCGCGGGTCGTCAGGACCGCCGAGCGCCGCGCTGCCGCGCCGCCGAATTCATTCTTTGGGCGCCATCCCCGGCATAACGGGGCCTCCCGTCGCCGGCGCAAGGGCTGGCGCGAGCTTGATGCCGACGATCTCATATTCTGTGCGGCGCTGGCAGAGGTAGGGCAGCGGCAGGGCCAGAGGGAAAAGCTTCTGGACATATTGGAGGCTGACCGAGCTGCCAGGCGGGACCGCCTCAATCTCCTTCTGGATCTCCTTGTTAGGCACCGAAAAATAGAAGGTATTGTCGATCGTTCCCTTATTCTGGGTCAGCGAGTCGGATTTCGAGAAATTCAACAGCGCCAGCTGGCCTTCCATGGTCCAGCAGACAAAACCTTTGGTGGAAATTTTGTCGATGACGCCGGTGCGCGTGCCGATCGAGTAATTATAGGAATTGACCAGCACCGCCAGGCCGACGAACAGCGCCAGCACGATGAGGCCGCCAATGGCGAATTTGACGGTCCAGGGCATTCCCCTTCGCCCGGATGACGTTGCGCTCATGGTTTTTGTCCTTCGCCGCGCCCGCGGCGGCGCCGTCTGCGCGCGGACCATGCCTGCGGGCGGCGCGGACCGCAAGCCCCTTCGGCGCATCAGCGGAGCGACAGGCCTCGACGCCGCCGCATCAGACGGGCGGCGAACGAAGGGCGCAGCCGGTGGCGTCGCGTTATTGGCGCGTCAAGCGCGCCACGCCTCAGCTCCCGACCGGGAACAGATGATTGAGGACGACGAGAACGGCCAGCAGCGCGAGGCCGATGCCGAGGCTCCAGCCGATCAGCTTCTTTTCGACCGGCAGCAGCGGCTCATATTCGATTTTCTCGATCTCAGTGCGAAGGTCGGGGTCCGGCATGGCGCGTTCCTTTCAATTCAGCTGGCGAGCGGCGGCTTGATTCCGCTGAAAAAGAGCCACGAGATCAAAAGCCCGACCCAGATGACGAAGCCGAACAGGCTCAAGACATAGACCGCGGCGAGCTTGCCGATGCCGGCCTGCCAGAGCTTGCGGAAATTGGAGAGCACGCCGATCGAGAAGAACGTCAGGATGAAGAAGATGACGCGGAAGATATTGGCCTCGCCGATGATCGGCGTCAGCTTTGCGAGCCGCTCGGCCGGCGCGCCGACCGCGAGCAGGAACGTGATCAGGAAGGTCGCGACGAAGCCGATGATGAACTTCGGGAAGCGCTGCCAGATTTCGGCCGCGCTCGCCTTGGCGGCGCCTTTCGCGACATTGATGTGGTTGGTCCAGATATAGGCGAGGATGAAGGCCCAGACGGCGATGAAGACGTCGATGAAGATTTTGATCGTCGCCGTCGTGCCGAGAATCCAGCCGGGCTGATAATGCACGCCTTCGGCGGCGTTTTTGGCGAGGATCAGCGCCTCGGTGATGCCGCCGCCGGCCACCGCCGCGCCGTCGGTCTTGACGGCGAGGCCGATCCAGGCCGCCGCGACCAGCGGTTCATGCGAGAGAAACGCCTGCGCGACGAATGGCAGGATCAACAGCTCCACGACGGCGAAGATCACGACGAGGGACGAGACCAGCACGGGAATGGCCGGGCGCGCGCGAATGGCGCCGCCCGTCGCGATCGCGGCCGAGACGCCGCAGATCGAAATGCCCGAGGCCAGCGGCGCGGCCCATTCCCGGCTGAAGCCGAACCATTTGCGGGAGATAAAATAAACCACGGGCCAGTAGATCAGATAGGCCTCGATGATGGCCGCCAGGCTGCGCAAAAGCAGCGAACTCGCCAGATTGAGCTTGCCCGCCAGCGTGACGGCGAGGAACGCGCCAAGGATGACGATCGCGATCTTGATATAGAGCTCGGGCCTGATCGCCTCCTGCAGCCAGTCGGCGAAGCGCGGAAAGAAATTCGCGATCGCGAGCCCCGCGAGCAGCGCGACGATGAAGCCGCCCTCGCTGGTCAGCCGCAGCGACCAGTCGATGCCGAATTTCCGCAGGTCGGCCGGCGTGACCGCGGCCAATCTCGCATAGCTTCCAATGATCCAGCTCGCATAGGCGATAAAGAAGACCGCCGTGAACCTTATGGCGAAGCGCTTGACGTCGCCCTTCAGCGCGGCGACGCCCGCGGTCAGAACGATGAGCAGGAAGGCGTAGGTTGCGATCAGCGCGCCAGCGCCGCCGAGTCCGGCATAGGCCTTGGACGCCGGCGCCAGCGCCTTGCCCGCGTCGGTCCACACCGATGTCGCAACCGCCCAGCCGAGAAGGTCGGTTCCCGAAAGCCCGGCCAGGGCAAGCACGAAAATCAAAAAGCCGATCAAGACGGCGAGGCCGTCTTCGGTGAGGCCGCGACTGAAGGTCGCACTTTGGAGAGCCGAATCCGTCATCCTGATCCTCGCGCTGAAACAATAGGCAGTTTATGGAAATAATGGAATTTTTGCAACAGGCGGGCTAAGCGCCCGGTGAGGAAGCTTGCGCGATCGGGCTTTCCGCCTCAGCGCCCGCGCGGATGCGCGGCGCGATAGGCCTCGACGAGCCGGGTCGAATCGACGGCGGCGTAGATCTGCGTCGTCGACAGCGAGGCGTGGCCGAGCAGCTCCTGGATCGCTGCGTAGATCGCCGCCGCGTCCGAGCAGATGGGTGGCGAAGGAGTGGCGCAAAGCGTGCGGCGTCGCGCTATCGGGCAGGCCAAGCGCGCCGCGCATTCGCTCGACGGCGAGCTGAATGAGGCGCGGCGAGAGCGGCCCGCCCCGCGCCCCGACGAACAGCGGACCTTCGGGCCGCAGCGTATGGGGGCAGAGGGCGAGATAGGCCTCGACGCCGCGCCGTACGGGCGCGATGACCGGAACGTCGCGGGTTTTGCGTCCCTTGCCGACAACCCTCAGCGCGTCCCTGTCGCCGACTGGCGCCTCGCCGCGCCGGATCGCCAGCGCCTCGGAAATGCGCAGCCCCGCGCCATAGAGGAGGCCGAGGACGGCGGCGTCGCGGGCGAGAATCCATGCCGGGCGGTTCTCGCCGGCCCGCGCCTCGACGCCGGTCACCGCGCGGGCGGAGGCGGCGGTCAGCGGCTTCGGCAGCCGGCGCGCCGCCTTGGGCGTCCGCACGGCGGCGAAGGCCGCGCTTTGCGGCTTGCCGTTCCGTTCAAGGTATCTGGCAAAAGAGCGGAGCCCCGCGAGCTGGCGCAGCAGCGAGCGGCTGCCAACGCCGGCATCGCGCCGGGACGCCAGAAATGCGCGCAAATCCGCCGGCGACAGGCCGCACACCGTGGCGAGCGTCGGCGCCGCGCCGAAATGAATGGCGGCGAAGGCGAGAAACTGGCGCAGGTCGCGCGCATAGGCTTCGAGCGTCAGCGCGGCGACGCGCCGTTCGCCGGAAAGATGCGCCAACCAGGCCGTCGCGAGGCTGGCGAGTTCGGCGTCGGCATGAGGAAAAAGCAGCGCTTCCGGCGAAGGCGCGTCTTGACGGGAAGGGCGGACGGCGGGCGATGCGGCGCTGGACATGACGGCATTCATCGCCTGCCGCGCCCTAACAATCGATTAGCGGGGCGGGCTTCTCGCGGCTGGCGGGGCTAGCCGGCCTTTACGGCCTCGATGGCCTCGGCGAACAACTCATTGAGCCTGCGGCGGATTTGAGCGTCCGTCTGGGCGACCCCAGCGGCGTCGAAATCGGCGCGGACTTTGGTGAACACTTCGTCGCCGCCGGTGCCGACGATATCGGCGCGCACCAGCGCGCTCGCGTAGGTTTCGGCGTCGGCTCCGAGCTTGCCGAGATGCCCGGCGGCCCAAAGGCCGAACCATTTGTCGCGGCGCGCGACGGCCTTGAATTTCATCTCCGCGTCGTGAACAAGCCCCGCTTCAAAAGCCTGTTCGCGTTTATCGAAAGTGGTCATCAGCTTTTCCCGTATCGCGGCGCTCTCGATTTTCGCCTTTCGCGCGCTTATTTAACACGTATTCTTGAAAACGCCATGGTCGCCAGCGCATGCTGGTCGAGCCACAAACAGGATTCGGGACCTGATTTCTTTTCTGGCATCCGGTCCTCTATGTCTGCTAGAAGGCCAGAGTCGCACCACTGGCAAGGAGGGGTTTTCAACGCTTTTCCAAAGCCTTGAGTTCGCAGTTTTAAGTGGAGCGCCGCCGTTCGCAAGGGCTCGCCATCCGGGTTGCCGCCCGGAGCCAAAAGCGTGTAAGACCCTTAAGACGCCACGGCTTGACTCGACCGAAATTCACTCCGTCCGCGGCTGAACAGAGCGATTCGTCTGTCTGGACCTCGGCCAAGGACGTTTACAGGAGCCACGGCCGCCAATGGATCCTCTCAAGCCACGGTTAATCCCAATGAATCGCCGCCGGCGCATCTATGAAGGCAAGGCCAAGGTCCTCTATGAGGGACCCGAGCCCGGTACGCTCATCCAGCACTTCAAGGACGACGCAACCGCTTTTAACGCCAAGAAGCACGAGGTGATCGACGGCAAGGGGGTCCTGAACAACCGCATCAGCGAGTTCATTTTTCAGAACCTCAACGACATCGGCGTGCCGACGCATTTCATCCGCCGCCTCAACATGCGCGAACAGTTGATTCGCGAGCTTGAAATCGTGCCGCTCGAGGTTGTCGTACGCAATGTCGCGGCCGGCTCTCTCTCGACGCGCCTCGGCATCGAGGAAGGCACCCAGCTGCCTCGCTCGATCATCGAATTCTACTACAAGAACGACGAACTCAACGATCCGATGGTCTCGGAGGAGCACATCACCGCCTTCGGCTGGGCGAGCCCCCAGGAGATCGACGACATCATGGCTCTCGCCATCCGCGTCAATGATTTCCTCACCGGCCTGTTCCTCGGCGTCGGCATCCGCCTGGTCGATTTCAAGATGGAAACCGGCCGGCTGTGGGAAGGCGACATGATGCGCATCGCCGTCGCCGACGAGATCTCCCCCAATTCCTGCCGGCTGTGGGACATCAAGTCCAACGACAAGCTCGACAAGGATCGCTTCCGCCGCGATCTCGGCGGCGTCGTCGAGGCCTATACGGAGGTCGCGCGCCGGCTTGGGATTCTGCAGGAGAACGAGACGCCCCGCGCGGCCGGCCCAAAACTCGTTCGCTAGGGCGCTCGGCCTCCCGCGCGGCGCGAAAATGGAAGAAGCCGGATTTGCAGCGAGCCGCAAATCCAACGCTGCGGAGGCTTCGGCCTCCGTTTTCGTTTTTAAAAATTTTCGCGCGCGAAGGCGCAAGTTTTTGACTGGCGAGAAGGTGGAGGCGCAATGAAAGGCCGGGTCGTCGTCACGCTGAGAAACGGCATTCTCGATCCGCAGGGGAAAGCCATCGAAGGCGCGCTGAAGTCGCTTCACGTCAATGGGATCAAAAGCGTGCGGCAGGGCAAGATCTTCGACGTCGAGCTCGACGCCGCAGATCCGGAGGCGGCCGAAGCTCTGCTGCGCGAGGCCTGCGAAAAACTTCTCGCCAATCAGGTCGTCGAGGATTTCGAGGTGACGCTGACTTGAACGCCGCGATCATTGTCTTTCCCGGTTCCAACCGCGAGGGCGACGTGTTTCGCGCCCTCAAGGCGCATGGCGCGCCGAAAATCGTCTGGCACGCCGAGACCGAACTGCCGCCGGGCACCGATCTCGTGGTGCTGCCCGGCGGCTTCTCCTATGGCGACTATCTGCGCTGCGGCGCGATCGCCGCGCATGCGCCGATCATGGCGGCCGTGCGCGCGCATGCCGAGCGCGGCGGCCTCGTGCTTGGCATCTGCAACGGCTTCCAGATTCTGGTCGAGTTCGGGCTGCTGCCCGGCGTCCTGATGCGCAATGAAAAGCTGCGCTTCGTCTGCCACATGCAGCATATTCGCGTCGAGCGAAGCGACACGAGATTCGCCTCGCGATACCGGCAGGGTCAGGCGATCAAGGTCGCCATCGCGCATGGCGAGGGCAATTTCGTCGCCGACGCTGAGACCATCGCGCGGCTTGAAGGCGACGGGCGCGTCGCCTTCCGCTATTGCGACGCGCATGGCAAGCTCGCCAGAAGCGCCAATCCCAACGGCTCGATCCACGCCATCGCCGGAATTTATTCCGAGCGCTTCAATGTGCTGGGCCTGATGCCGCATCCGGAAAATCTGATCGATCCGCTGGTCGGCGGGACCGACGGGCGCGGGCTGTTTGCAAGTCTGGCCGTCGCGACGGCGGCGTGAGGGGCGGGCATGGCGAGCCAGAGCGAAGAACCCGCCGTCACCGCCGAACTCGTCGCCGCGCATGGGCTGAAGCCGGACGAATATCAGCGCATCCTGGAGCTGATCGGCCGCGCGCCGACCTTCACCGAGCTGGGCATTTTTTCGGCGATGTGGAACGAGCACTGTTCCTATAAATCCTCGCGGCTGCATCTGCGCGCGCTGCCGACCAAGGCGCCCTGGGTCATTCAGGGGCCGGGCGAAAACGCCGGCGTCATCGACATTGGCGACGGCGAGGCCTGCGTCTTCAAGATGGAGAGCCACAACCACCCCTCCTATATCGAGCCGTTCCAGGGCGCGGCGACCGGCGTCGGCGGCATATTGCGCGACGTCTTCACGATGGGCGCGCGCCCGGTCGCCTGCCTCAACCTGTTGCGCTTCGGCGCGCCCGAGCATCCGAAGACGCGCCATCTCGTCGGCGGCGTCGTCGCCGGCATCGGCTCCTATGGCAACAGCTTCGGCGTGCCGACGGTCGGCGGCTCGACCGCGTTCGATACCGGCTATGACGGCAATATTCTCGTCAACGCAATGGCGGTCGGCATCGCGCGGACCGACGAAATTTTTTACGCAAGGGCGACCGGCGTCGGCAATCCGATCGTCTATCTCGGCTCGAAGACCGGCCGCGACGGCATCCATGGCGCGACCATGGCCTCGGCGTCTTTCGAAGCGGACGCCGAGGCCAAGCGCCCGACCGTGCAGGTCGGCGATCCCTTCACCGAGAAGCTGCTTCTCGAGGCCTGCCTTGAACTGATGCGCACCGGCGCCGTCATCGCCATCCAGGACATGGGCGCGGCGGGCCTCACCTCCTCGGCCGTCGAGATGGGCGCCAAGGGCGATCTTGGCGTCGAGCTCGATCTCGACGCCGTGCCCTGCCGCGAGACCGACATGAGCGCCTATGAAATGCTGCTCTCGGAAAGCCAGGAGCGCATGCTGATGGTGCTCGACCCGGCCAAGGAAGCGCAGGCGAAGGCGGCCTTCGTCAAATGGGGCCTCGATTTCGCGGTGATCGGCAAGACCACCGACACGCTGCGCTTCGTCGTCAAGCACAAGGGCGAGATCAAGGCCGACCTGCCGATCAAGCAGCTCGGCGACGCCGCGCCGCTTTACGATCGGCCCCACGCCGCGCCGCCGCCGCGCCAGCCCATCGACCCCGCGGACGCCGAAGCGCCGATCTCCAACGCCGAAGCGCTGCTGCGCCTCGTCGGATCGCCGGATCTTTGCTCGAAGCGCTGGATCTACGAGCAATATGACACGCTGATTCTCGGCAATAGCGTCGAGACGCCGGGCGGCGACGCGGCGGTGATCCGGCTCAGCGACGGCCCCAAGGGATTGGCGCTGACGACCGATGTGACGGCGCGCTATTGCGAGGCCGATCCGGTCGAAGGCGGCAAGCAGGCGGTGGCCGAAGCCTGGCGCAACCTCACCGCCGTCGGCGCCCTGCCCCGCGCGGTCACCGATAATCTCAATTTCGGCAATCCGGAAAAGCCCGAGATCATGGGCCAGTTCGTCGGCTGCCTTCAAGGAATCAGCGAAGCCTGCCGCACGCTCGACTTCCCGATCGTGTCCGGCAATGTCTCGCTCTACAATGAGAGCGGCGGCCGGGCCATTCCGCCCACTCCATCGATCGGCGGCGTCGGCCTCATCGACGATGTGAGCCGGACCGCGACGATCGCCTTCCGCCGGCCGGATGAAGATATCCTGCTGATCGGGACGACTGAGGGCTGGCTTGGACAGTCGCTTTACCTGCGCGAGATTTGCGGGCGCGAGGAAGGCGGCCCGCCCCCGGTCGACCTCACCGAGGAGAAGAGCAATGGCGATTTCGTACGGGGGCTGATTCGGGACGGCGCGATTTGTACGGTTCATGACATTTCCGACGGCGGCCTCGCGGTCGCGTTGTCCGAGATGGCGATCGCGGGCGGCGTCGGCGCCGTGGTCGAAGCGCCTGAAAACATTGCCGCTCACGCCTTCTGGTTCGGCGAGGATCAGGCGCGCTACATCGTCGCAACCGCGTCCGAGCGGACCGGCGCGATCCTTGCTGCGGCCCAAAACGCAGGGATCGCATGTCGGCGCCTCGGGCAAACCGGCGGCCCGACATTGACCCTCGGTGGCGAGACCGCCATATTATTGAGTGATCTTGTGGGGAACTTTGAAGAATGGCTCCCCGATTATATGTCCGGCGCGGTCTGACCGATCCGCCGGGGGCCGCCAGTCGGCGCGAAAATCGAGGAGTGCCCGCAATGCCGATGGAACCATCCGAAATCGAACGGCTCATCAAGGAAGGCATTCCCGACGCCCGGATCGACCTCACCGACCTTGTTGGCGACAAGGATCACTGGGCCGCGACCGTGACCTCCTCGGCCTTCGTCGGCAAAACCAAATTGCAGCAGCATCAAATCGTCTACAAGGCGCTCGGCGCGCAGCTCGGCGGCCCGCTGCACGCGCTGCAACTCACCACGCAGGCGCCCGAATAGCGCGCGCCGCGCCCGAAATCAGCTGAAAGGATCAGGATAATGGCCATCAAGGATGAGATTCAGTCGACGGTCGACAGTAACGACGTGGTTTTGTTCATGAAGGGCACGCCGAATTTCCCGCAATGCGGCTTTTCGGGTCAGGTGGTCCAGATTCTTTCCTATCTCGGCGTTCCCTATAAGCCGGTGAACTGCCTCGAAGGCGACGAGATCCGCCAGGGCATCAAGGAATTCTCCAACTGGCCGACCATCCCGCAGCTCTACGTCAAGGGCGAATTCATCGGCGGCTGCGACATCGTCCGCGAGATGTTCCAGAGCGGCGAACTTGCGAGCTACCTCAGCGGCAAGGGCATTGAGGTCAAGCAGCCGGCCAAGGCCTGAACCGAGGCGTTCCGCATCGCGCTTTCGGGCGCGGTCAGCCTTTCGCCGCGGCGAGCAGCGCGAGAGCGTCCGGCGAATCCCATTGCGCCGGACCGGCCATGACGCCAAGTTCACAGCCGTTTTTGTCGACGAGCACGGTCGTCGGCAGACCGAGCGCGTCGCCCGAACCTTTCAGCGTCTCAAAAATATCGGCTGAATCATCGGCGTAGAAGTTCAGGTTGCGGACGCCGACCTCCTTCAGGAAAGCTTTGGGCCGATCCAGTCGCGCCGTATCTATGTTCACCGCGACGACGGCGAAATCGGGCGCGCCGCGCGCGGCCTGAAGCCGGTCGAGGGCCGGCATTTCCTGCCGGCAGGGCACGCACCAGGTCGCCCACAGGTTCAAAAGCACCGTTTTGCCACGGAAATCGGCAAGGCGCGCCGGGGCACCATCGGGACCGGCGAATTTCAGCTCGGGCAGCGCACGCGGCGCGTCGGCGACGCTGAAGGCCGCGACCTCGCCATGCGCGAGCGGGCGCATCGCCGCGGCGCGCGTAGCTGCGCCAGGACAGGCGGCGCTGGCGGCGTCCTTGCCGGCGCGCGGCGTCATCGCGTAAAGGACGAAGGCGACGACCGCCGCGCTGATGAAGCCGGCGGCCAGAAGCAACCGGAGCGCGACATTGCCGCCGGGATTGTGGCGCTTCTCATTTTGCGTCATGCCGTCCGTTTTCCGATCCATTTTCTGCAAAGAAGCGCGCCAGGATGAGCAACAAGATGTGGGGCGGCCGGTTCGCCAGCGGCCCGGACGCAATCATGGAGGAGATCAACGCCTCGATCGGATTCGATTACAAACTCGCGCTGCAGGATATAGCGGGTTCGAAAGCCCATGTCGCGATGCTGGCCGAGGCGGGGATCGTCACGGCGGAGGACGCCGCCGCCATCGCCAAGGGCCTAACCGCAATCGAAAGCGAAATCGAGAGCGGGACGTTCATTTTTTCGCGCGCGCTCGAAGACATTCACATGAATATCGAGTCGCGGCTCGCCGCCCTCATCGGCCCCGCGGCGGGGCGGCTGCATACGGCGCGCTCGCGCAACGATCAGGTCGCGCTCGATTTCCGCCTCTGGGTGCGCGACGCGATCGACGGGCTCGACCGCCAGCTCGCCGATCTGCAGCGGGCGCTAGCGGAAAAAGCCCTGACGCATGCGGCGAGCGTCATGCCGGGCTTCACCCATATGCAGTCGGCGCAGCCCGTCACCTTCGGCCATCATCTGCTCGCCTATGTCGAGATGTTCGCGCGCGACCGCGCCCGTTTCCGCGACGCGCGCGCGCGGCTCAACGAATGCCCGCTTGGCGCCGCGGCCCTGGCCGGCACCTCGTTTCCGATCGACCGTTCGGCGACGGCAAAAGCGCTCGGCTTCGACCGGCCGACCGCCAATTCGCTGGATAGCGTGTCGGACCGCGATTTCGTGCTGGAAAGCCTCAGCGCGGCTGCGATCTGCGCCGTTCACCTGTCGCGTTTCGCCGAAGAGATCGTGTTATGGGCGACGCCGCAGTTCGGCTTCGCGGCCCTCTCCGACAAATTCTCGACCGGCTCCTCGATCATGCCGCAAAAACGCAATCCCGACGCCGCCGAACTGGTGCGCGGCAAGGCCGGCCGCATCATCGGCGCGTTGACCGGCCTCCTCGTCGTGATGAAAGGCCTGCCGCTGACCTATTCGAAGGACATGCAGGAGGACAAGGAGGGAGCCTTCGACGCGCTGCACTCGCTGTCGCTCTGCCTCGCCGCCATGACCGGCATGGTCGGCGACCTGACGCCTGACCTCAAGCGCATGAAGGCGGCGGCGGGCGCGGGCTACGCCACGGCGACGGACCTCGCCGACTGGCTTGTCAGGGCCCTTGGGCTGCCCTTCCGCGAGGCCCATCACGCAACCGGGCGGCTCGTCGCCGCCGCCGCCGCGCAGGACAAGGGCCTCGAAAAACTGAGCCTCGCCGAAATGCAGGCGGTCGAGCCGCGCATCACGACGGACGTCTATGGCGTCCTCGGAGTCGAGAAATCCGTCCGCAGCCGGGTCAGCTATGGCGGCACGGCGCCGGCCAATGTGAGGGCGCAAGCGCGCCGCTGGCTGGCCAAGCTGAAGAAGGATGCAGCTCCGCCGGCGGGCGCCTAAACCCCGCGTCAGCCCTCATTCCTTCGGCAGCGCAATCTTCGGCAGAAACCCGCGGCCGTCGCTGACGATGAAATCCCACATGGTTCCCGCCGCGGGCGCGAGTTCGCGCGCGCCATGCCGCACCGCGAACCATTGCCGCATGATCGGCAGGCCGACCACGTCGAGAATGGCGAGCCGGCCCTCCGCCACCTCGGCCTCGATGGTGTGGGCGGAAATGAGCGTCAGGCCGAGGCCCGCCATGACCGCCTGCTTGATCGTCTCGTTCGAGCCGATCTCCACATGCACGCGCGGCGGCGGCATGACCAGCCCGTCGAAGAAAAGGTCATGGACGTTGCGCGTGCCGGAGCCTTCCTCGCGGATAATGAAGCCCTCGTGGGACAGCTCTGTCTTGTTTATGGCGACGCGTTTTGCCATAATGTGCCCCGGAGGCGCGATCACGACTTGCGGATGGGGTCCGAATATTTCGCTCGCCACCGGAAAATCTGTCGGTGGACTACCCATCAACGCGATATCGATCGCCTGCTCCCGCAGCGCCGCCATAATCGTGGCCCGGTTGCCGACGGTGACGGAGATGTCGATGCGCGGGTTTCCGCGCGCGAAGGCGGCGATCAGGCGGGGCGCGAAGTATTGAGCGGTGGAGGTCACGCCAATCGTCACGCGGCCGGCATGCTTGTTCTTATGCGCGGCGAGCGTCGCCTTGAGTTCGGCCAACGTCCGATCGATGCGCGTCGCGGCGTTGACGACCTCCTGGCCGGCGTTGGTGAGGCGCAGCCGCCCGCCGGTGCGGTCGAACAGCGCGAGCCCGACGTCATCCTCAAGCAGCTTGATGCGCGAGGTCAGCGCCGCCGCGGTCACGTTGAGATTGTCCGCCGCCGCGGCGATCGTGCCGCTCTGCGCCACGGCGACAATGGTCTCGAGATGTTTTAGGGTCAGGCGACGCATTGGCTCATTGTCTTTTTCCCAAATTTTTCTTAACCAACGACAATATTATTCAGTTTTAGTTCCGGCGGCGTTCAGCGATAAACGCATCAACTAAAAAGGAAACGTTCCGACATGCCGAGGATTTCCGGGGCGCAGGAGCTTCAGGCCTATCTTGACGAGAGCGTCAAGGCGAATCCGCAGCTGGAGGCCGCCGCGGCCGCGCTGACCGAGATCGCCGCCGCCGCCGTCAAGATGTCGGACCTCATTGGACTTGGCCAGTTGTACGGCCGCCTCGGAGCCAGCCGCGACAGCGCCAACGCCGACGGCGACGTCCAGAAAGAGCTCGACGTGCTGGCCAATGATCTGTTCGTCGAAGCGCTGCGGCGCGCCCCGGTTTACGCCGTCGCTTCGGAGGAATTGCCCGAGCCTTTGCTGCTCGATCCGACGGCGCATGTCGTCGTCTCGATGGACCCCCTCGACGGCTCCTCCAACATCGACGCCAATGTGTCGATCGGGACCATTTTTTCGGTGCTTCCGGCGCTGCATGAGGCGAGCAGCCTCGAAGCGCATTTCCTGCAGCCGGGGCGCGCCCAGATCGCCGCCGGCTTCGTCATCTACGGGCCGCAGACGTCGATGGTGTTCGCGCTCGGCGCGGGCGCGACGCAGATCTTCACGCTCGATCGCGCCGAGGGCCGGTTCTACCATGCGGTCACCGTCGCGCCGATCCCGACGGCCTCCTCGGAATATGCGATCAACGCCTCCAATTACCGGCATTGGGAGCCCTCGATACGCGCCTTCATCGAGGATTGCGCGCGCGGCGCCGATGGACCGATGAAACGCAACTACAACATGCGCTGGGTCGCCTCGCTGGTCGCAGAGGCCTATCGGATCCTTCTGCGCGGCGGCGTGTTTCTTTATCCGGGTGATCAGAGACCGGGCTACGCCGACGGAAGGCTGCGGCTTCTCTATGAAGGCAACCCCGTCGCCCTGATCGTCGAGCGCGCCGGCGGCGTCGCGACCGATGGCGTCGAGCCGCTTCTCGACGTCATTCCGACCGCGATCCATCAGCGCGCCCCTCTCGTCTTCGGCTCGGCCGAGCCGGTGCGTCTCGTCGCCCGCTATCGGTCGGATCCTAAGGTTTCCGCCGAACGCGCGCCACTGTTTGGCGCAAGGGGCCTCATTCGCGGCTAGCGGGCGACGCGGGAAGGAAGCTGATCGGTCATGTCGACACGCTATCCGATCATATCGGTCACGGGTTCGTCGGGGGCCGGCACCACATCGGTGAAGCGCACCTTCGAGCAGATTTTTCGTCGCGAGGGAATCAACGCCGACTATATCGAAGGGGACGCCTTTCACCGCTATGATCGCGAAGAAATGCGCAGGGTGATGGCCGAGGAGGCGGCGAAGGGCAATTTTAATTTCAGCCACTTCGGTCCCGCCGCCAATCTGCTTGAAGATCTCGAAGCGGTGTTCGCGAGCTACAGCGCCCGCGGCACTGCGAAAAGCCGGCATTACGTGCACGACGAAGCCGAGGCGCGGCTCTACGGCTGTCCGCCCGGCGTCTTCACCGAATGGAAGCCGCTGCAGGCCCATAGCGATCTGCTTTTCTATGAGGGACTGCATGGCGCGGCCGTCACCGATCGGGTCAATATCGCAAAGCACGCCGACCTCAAGATCGGCGTCGTTCCGGTCATCAATCTCGAATGGATTCAAAAGATTCATCGCGACAGGGCCGACCGTGGCTATTCCACAGAAGAAGTTATGGACACGATCCTGCGCCGGATGCCCGACTATACGCGTTACATCTGTCCGCAATTCACCGAGACCGACATCAACTTCCAGCGCGTGCCGACGGTCGACACCTCGAACCCGTTCACGGCGCGCTGGATCCCGACCGCCGACAAATCGATGGTCATCATCCGTTTCGCACGGCCCGCCGGGATCGACTTCTCCTATCTTCTGGCGATGATCCGCGACAGCTTCATGTCGCGCGCCAATTCGATCGTCATACCCGGCAACAAGCTCGACCTCGCAATGCAACTGATACTGACCCCCCTCATTCTCCAGCTCGTCGAGCGGAGAAAGCGGCTGACCCAGGGACGAAAGATTGATGAACATGCTGGCGAGAGTTTCTGACGGCGCGACGCACGCCGAAATGGCCAACGCCATCCGCGCGCTGTCGATGGACGCCGTCGAAAAGGCCAATTCCGGCCATCCCGGCATGCCGATGGGCATGGCCGACGCCGCCACAGTGCTGTTCACGCGCTTCATGAAATTCGACGCGGCCGACCCGGCCTGGCCCGGCCGCGACCGTTTCGTGTTGTCGGCCGGCCACGGTTCGATGCTGCTCTATTCGCTGCTGCATCTGCTCGGCTATCCGCACATGGACCGGGGCGAGCTCGAACGCTTCCGCCAGCTCGGCTCGCGGACGCCGGGGCACCCCGAATATGGCCATACGCCCGGCGTCGAGACGACGACGGGACCGCTCGGCCAGGGCCTCGCCGCCGCGGTCGGCATGGCCATCGCCGAGCGGCTGCTGGCGGCGCGCTATGGCGCCGACATCGTCGATCACCGCACCTATGTCGTCGCCGGCGACGGCTGCCTCATGGAGGGGATCAGCCAGGAAGCGATCGCGCTCGCCGGGCACCTCAAACTCGCAAAGCTGATCGTGCTCTGGGACGATAACGGCATCACCATCGACGGCAAGGTGTCGCTCGCCAATTCGGTCGACCAACTGGCCCGGTTCGAGGCCGCCGGATGGACCGCCTCGCGCGTCGACGGCCACGATCCGCAAGCCGTCGCCGCCGCGCTGGAGGCGGCGCAATCGGCGCAAAAGCCCGCGCTGATCGCCTGCAGGACGACGATCGGCTATGGCGCGCCGACCAAGGCCGGATCGCACGCCTCTCATGGCGCGGCGCTCGGCAAGGACGAGGTGGCGGGCGCGCGCGATTTCCTCGGCTGGACACACGCGCCCTTCGAAATTCCCGACAATGTGCGCGCGGCCTGGGCGGAGGCGGCGACCCGCGCCGCCAGCGCGCGCCCGCTGTGGGAGGCCCGGCTCGCCGGCCTCGACGCCGCGACGAAAGCGCGTTTCGAGGCCGACGTCAGCGGCGCGGTCGCGCCGGCCGTCGCGGTCGCCGTCGAAGCGTTCAAGAGCGAGGCGAGCGAAAACGGCTCGCCGCAGGCGACGCGCATTTCATCGCAGAAGCTGCTCGACCGGCTGACCCCGGCGCAGCCCAATCTCATCGGCGGCTCGGCCGATCTCACCGGCTCCAACAACACCAAAGCCGCCGAAATGAAAGCCGTGACCCCGGACGATTTTTCGGGCCGCTACATCCATTACGGCGTTCGCGAATTCGGCATGGCCGCGGCGATGAACGGGATCGCCCTTCACGGCGGCTTCATCCCTTACGGCGGCACCTTTCTGGTTTTCTCCGATTACAGCCGCCCGGCGATCCGCCTCGCCGCGCTGATGGGCATTCGCGTCATCCATGTGCTGACGCATGATTCGATCGGGCTTGGCGAGGACGGCCCGACGCATCAGCCGATCGAACATCTCGCGGCCCTGCGCGCCATTCCAAACCTGCTCGTGTTTCGACCCGCCGACGCCGTCGAGACGGCGGAAGCCTGGGAGCTCGCGCTGAACAGTAGAACCTCGCCTTCGGTCATCGCGCTGTCGCGGCAGAACCTGCCGATCCTGCGCCGCGCGCATACCGCGGACAACCTTTCCGCCGCGGGTGGCTATGTCCTGCGCGCGCCGGACAGCGAACGGGACGTGACGCTGTTTGCGACCGGCTCTGAAGTCTCGCTCGCCGTCGAGGCGGCCGAGCGGCTCGCCGGCGAAGGCGTCCGGGCCGCCGTGGTCTCGATGCCCTGCTTCGAACTCTTCGCCGCCGCGCCCGCGGCCTATCGCCGGAGCGTGATCGGAACGGCGCCGCGGGTCGCCGTCGAGGCGGCGGTGCGGCAGAGCTGGGACATCGCGCTTGCGCCCGACGACGCCTTCATCGGCATGTCGTCATTTGGCGCCAGCGCTCCGGCCAGCGAACTGTTCAAAAAGTTCGGCATTACGGTCGATGCGATCGTCGTGGCGGCGCACGACCGGATCGACGCCGAAGCGGCGCATCGAAAACGATAACGCTCGGCCGCCGCGATGGCGGCGTTCGATCGGCCCGGCTGAAGGCGGACGTGGCGGTCGCAAAATTGCTTCGCGGCCGGAGGAGCCGCTTCGCGATCCCGGCGGGCGTCACTTAGAGATGGCTGCGACGCCGGAACGACCCGGCGGCGAAGCCGAAACCGGCACTGTGCGACGGAGAAAAACTCATGGCCCGAATTACGCTTCGACAATTGCTCGACCACGCCGCCGAGCACAGCTATGGCGTACCCGCCTTCAACATCAACAATATGGAGCAGGGCCTCGCCATCATGGAGGCGGCCGCCTCCGTCGACGCGCCCGTCATCATTCAGGCGAGCCGGGGCGCGCGCGCCTACGCAAACGACATCATGCTCGCCAAGATGATCGAGGCGCTGATCGACATCTATCCGGACATTCCGGTCTGCATGCATCAGGATCACGGCAATAGCGAAGCGACCTGCCTCAGCGCGATTCAGTATGGATTTTCCTCCGTCATGATGGACGGCTCGCTCGAAGCCGACGCCAAGACGCCCGCCTCCTATGACTATAACCTCGCCATCACCGCGAAGGTCGCCGACTTCGCCCATCTCGTCGGCGCCTCGGTCGAAGGCGAACTCGGCGTCCTCGGCTCGCTCGAACATGGAACCGGCGAACAGGAGGACGGCCACGGCGCCGAAGGCAAGCTCGGCCTCGACCAGTTGTTGACCGACCCGGATCAGGCGGTCGATTTCGTCATGCGCACGAAAGTCGACGCGCTGGCCATCGCGATGGGAACGTCGCACGGCGCCTACAAGTTCTCGCGCAAGCCCGACGGCGACATCCTGTCGATGCGGGTCATCGAGGAGATTCACACGAAGCTGCCGAATACGCACCTCGTCATGCACGGGTCCTCGTCGGTGCCGCAGGATTTGCAGGATGTCTTCAACGCCAATGGCGGCGCGATGCGCCAGACCTTCGGCGTGCCGGTGGAGGAGATCGTGCGCGGCATCAGGCACGGCGTGCGCAAGATCAATATCGACACCGACTGCCGGCTCGCGATGACCGGACAATTCCGCCGCGTCGCGACGGAGCACAAGGACGAATTCGATCCGCGCAAGTTCCTGAAGCCGGCGATGGACGCCATGCGCGCGGTCTGCAAACTGCGCCTCGAGCAGTTCGGAACCGCCGGCAACGCCTCGAAGATAAAGGTGCTGCCGATGTCTACCATGGCCAAGCGCTACGCCGCGGGAGAGCTTGATCCGCGCGCGCGGCTGCAACGCTCGGCCGCCGAATAGGCGCGCAGCCGGCGAAAGCGTCAAACGGAGAATGGTCCTATGACATCTGACAAGGAACCCGCCGCCCCCTCGCGCTTTTCCGCCGGCGTCATGGAATACCGCAAGATGGGCTACTGGCAGCCCGATTATGAGCCGGGCGATACCGACATCATCGCCTGCTTCCGCGTGACGCCGCAGGACGGCGTCGATCCCATCGAGGCGTCGGCCGCGGTGGCGGGCGAATCCTCGACGGCGACCTGGACGGTGGTCTGGACCGACCGCCTGACCGCCTGCGACAAATACCGGGCGAAATGCTACCGGGTCGATCCGGTGCCGAATTCGCCCGGCTCCTTTTTCGCCTTCATCGCCTACGAACTCGATCTGTTCGAGCCGGGCTCGATCGCGAACCTCTCGGCCTCGATCATCGGCAATGTGTTCGGCTTCAAGCCGCTGAAGGCGCTGCGGCTTGAGGACATGCGTTTTCCGGTCGCCTATGTGAAGACATTTCAGGGGCCGGCGACCGGCATCGTCGTCGAGCGCGAGCGGCTCGACAAATTCGGCCGCCCGCTGCTTGGCGCGACCGTCAAACCCAAGCTCGGCCTCTCGGGACGCAACTACGGCCGCGTGGTCTATGAGGCGCTGAAGGGCGGGCTGGACTTCACCAAGGATGACGAAAACATCAACTCGCAGCCCTTTATGCATTGGCGCGACCGCTTCCTCTATTGCATGGAGGCGGTGAACCGCGCGCAGGCGGCGACCGGCGAAGTCAAGGGCAGCTATCTGAACGTCACCGCCGCGACCATGGAGGACATGTATGAGCGCGCCGAATTCGCCAAGGAACTCGGCTCGGTGATCATCATGATCGACCTCGTGATCGGCTATACGGCGATCCAGTCGATGGCGAAGTGGGCGCGCAAGAACGACACCATCCTGCATCTCCACCGCGCCGGCCATTCGACCTATACGCGGCAAAAGATCCATGGCGTCTCGTTTCGCGTGATCGCCAAATGGATGCGGCTCGCCGGCGTCGATCATATCCATTGCGGCACGGTGGTCGGCAAGCTCGAAGGCGACCCCGCGACGACGCGCGGCTACTACGATATCTGCCGCGAGGACTTTAATCCGCAAAAGCTCGAACATGGCATCTTCTTCGACCAGCACTGGGCTTCGCTGAACAAGCTGATGCCGGTCGCCTCGGGCGGCATTCACGCCGGTCAGATGCACCAGCTGCTCGACTATTTCGGCGAGGACGTCGTGCTGCAGTTCGGCGGCGGCACCATCGGCCACCCGATGGGTATCGCGGCCGGCGCCACCGCCAACCGCGTCGCGCTCGAAGCCATGGTGTTCGCGCGCAACGCCGGCCGCGATACCCTCGCCGAGGGCGAGGCCATTCTCGCCGAGGCGGCCCGCGGCTGCACTCCGTTAAAGCAGGCGCTGCAGGTTTGGGGCGACGTCACATTTGACTATGCGTCGACCGATTCTCCGGATTTCGTTCCGTCCGTGACGGCGGCTGAATAGGATTTCGACATGCGAATCACGCAGGGCTGCTTTTCTTTTCTTCCCGACCTCACCGACGATCAAATCAGATCGCAGGTGCAATATTGCATCGACAAAGGCTGGGCGGTGAATCTCGAATATACCGACGATCCGCATCCGCGGAACACCTATTGGGAGATGTGGGATCTGCCGATGTTTGACATCAAGGACGCGAGCGGCGTCATGCTCGAACTCGACGCCTGCCGCAAGGCCCATGGCGGGCGCTACTACATCCGCCTGTCGGCCTTCAACTCTTCGCCCGGCTGGGAGAGCGTGCGCCTCTCCTTCATCGTCGAGCGGCCGAAGGACGAGCCCGGCTTCCGTCTGCTGCGCACCGAAGGGCCGGGCCGCAACCAGATCTATTCGACGCAGTCCTACGCCGTGGATCGGCCGGAATCGGACCGTTACGATGCATGAGCTTCGGGGCGAAAGCCGCGACGGCGCCTATTCAAGGATGCGCCATTGATATCCGATAAGGCGAGGCGAAGATGGCTTTGAACGAAGATGCGGCCGCCGGCTCTTCGCCCTCCGCGATTCCGGAGAGCGTCGATCTGCGCCACGAACTTCGCGAGACGCATGTGCAGGATGTGCTCGATCAACTCGATAGGGAGCTGGTCGGCCTCGCGCCGGTAAAGACGCGCCTCAGGCAGATTTGCGCGCTGCTCGTCGTCGACCGCGTGCGGCGGCGGCTCGGGCTGACCTCGCAGACGCCGACGCTGCATATGTCGTTCACCGGCAACCCCGGCACCGGCAAGACCACCGTCGCCCTGCGCATGGCGGAGATCCTGCACAGGCTCGGCTATGTCCGCAAGGGCCATCTCGTCTCGGTGACGCGCGACGATCTTGTCGGCCAGTATATCGGCCATACGGCGCCGAAGACGCGGGAAATCCTGAAGAAGGCCATGGGCGGCGTGCTGTTCATCGACGAGGCCTATTACCTCTATCGCCAGGAGAACGAGCGCGACTATGGCCAGGAGGCGATCGAGATCCTGCTGCAGGTGATGGAGAACCAGCGCGAGGATCTTGTCGTCATCCTCGCCGGCTACGCCTCGCGCATGGATCAGTTCTTCAGCTCAAATCCCGGCTTTCGCTCGCGCATCGCGCATCACATCGACTTTCCCGATTATACGGACGGCGAATTGATGTCGATCGCGCAGACCATGCTGGAAACGCAGCATTATAAATTCAGCGCCGAGGGCGCGACGGCGTTCGAGAGCTATATAGAGGCGCGCCGGCGCCAGCCCCTGTTCGCCAACGCGCGCTCGATCCGCAATGCGCTCGACCGCGCGAGGCTGCGGCACGCCAACCGCTATTTCGAGCAGGAAGGCCCCGTGCTGGTCGACGATCTCATGACGATCGACGCCGTCGATGTGCTCGGCAGCCGCGTTTTCGACGCCGAAGCGCCCTCCGCAACAGAGGTTACGCAATCATGAAGTCCCTCGCATGAGCTCCCTCGTCATCGCGCCTTCGATCCTCTCGGCCGATTTCGCGCGGCTTGGCGAGGAAGTCCGCGCCGTCGCCGCCGCCGGCGCCGACTGGATCCATGTCGATGTGATGGACGGGCATTTCGTGCCGAACATCACGATCGGACCGGCGATCGTCGCGGCGCTGCGGCCGCATACCGATCTTTTCTTCGACGTACATCTGATGATCGCGCCGTGCGATCCCTATCTCGCCGCTTTCGCGGAGGCCGGCGCCGATCTGATCGCGGTGCATGTCGAGGCGGGGCCGCATCTGCATCGTTCGCTGCAGGCGATTCGCGGGCTCGGCAAGAAGGCCGGCGTCGTGCTGAACCCGGCGACGCCGGCGGCAAGCGTCAAGCACGTGCTCGACCTCGTCGATCTCATACTTGTCATGTCGGTCAATCCGGGCTTCGGCGGCCAGGCCTTCATTGCTTCGGCGGTCGAAAAGATCGCGGAACTTAAAGCCATGATCGGCGAGCGGCCGATCCGCATCGAGGTCGACGGCGGCGTCAATCCTGAAACGGCGGCGCTCGTCGCCGCCGCCGGCGCCGACACGCTCGTCGCGGGGTCGGGCGTCTTTAAAGGCGGCCCCGAACATTATGCGGCGAACATCGCCGCGATCCGGGCCGGCGCCGCCGGGAAAAGACGCGACGCCGCCTGATAGCGTCAAATTGACTTCGGCGGCGCGGCGCCATTATAAGTCGCGCTCCCTGGCGGCCTCGATTGTCGCGCCCGCGCCCGCAAAAGCTGGCCGCGCGCCGGTCGCACAGGCGCGATTTGCATGCGCGACGATTTTGCGCGCCATGATTTGAAGGAATGGAACGGTGAAGCGGACATATCAACCGAGCAAGCTCGTGCGCAAGCGGCGGCACGGGTTCCGGGCCCGGATGGCGACCGTGGGCGGACGGCGGGTCATCGCGGCGCGCCGGGCGCGCGGACGCAAGAAGCTGTCTGCTTGAGCCTGATCCGCCTGAACCGCCGGGCGGAGCCGCAGAAGCCCGGGCTTTTGCAGAAGACGCCCGAAAAGACAGGCGAGCGCTTTTTGTCCAGACCCTCGCTCCCGCCGGCGCCGCGCCGTCTGAAGCGCCGCGCGGATTTTTTGCGCGCCGCGGCCGGCAAGCGTTTTCACACCAAGGCGTTTACCCTGCAGGCCGTGCGGCGGACGCCGGCCGCCCTGTCCGCCGATGGCGGAGCGGCTGAGGCTGAGCTTCTGCCCGAACCGCCGCGGCTTGGCTTCACGGTCACCAAGAAAATCGGCAAAGCCGTCGTGCGCAACCGCATTCGCCGTCGCTTCAAGGAGGCGATTCGGCTGCTCGATCCACTTCCGGCGCGCACGGGGCATGATTATGTCATGATCGCGCGGGTCGAGGCGTTGGGGCTAGCGTTCAAATCGCTGCAGGCCGATCTTGTCCGCGCCTTCAGCAATATCGACGCCGGAAATACGAGAGCGGCGAGCCGACCGCGGAAATCGCGGGATCGGGATTCGGCTCCGCCGGCCAGGCCGCGAGGCGCCGGCCCGGCGGGTTCGCCCCCATAGCGGGGCAATTTGGGCGGGCGTTTTTGCCGGCGACGTTAAGGCCGGGGGCGCTGTCGGAGCGCCCGACATTCAGATTTTCGGGATTTTACGAAAGCGGCGCGAGATGACGGCGGATACCAAAAATCTTTATCTGGCGATCGGCCTGTCCTGCCTTGTCATCGTCGGCTGGAGCTATTTCTTCGCGCCAAAACCAAACCCGGCGCGGCTGGCCGTGAGACAGGCGCAGACGACGCAGCAGCAGGCGAGCCCGGCGCAGGCGCCGGCGGGCGCGCCGGCCGCTTTGCCGGGCGATCTTTCGCAGGGCGGCGCGCCATCAACGCAGACCCGCGCAGAGGCGCTCGCCGCCTCGCCGCGCGTCAAGATTGACACGCCGGCGCTGAGCGGTTCGCTGGCGCTCAAGGGCGCCCGCCTCGACGACATCGCCCTCAAGGGCTATCGCGAGACGACCGATCCCAAGAGCCCGAACATCGTCCTGTTCTCGCCTCCCGGCGCGCCGGACGCCTATTACGCCGAGGCGGGATTTTTGGCGCCTTCAGGCGAAACGCTGGCGCTGCCGCGCGCGGACACGCTGTGGCAGGCCGATCGCGACACGCTGACCCCGCAGACGCCGGTGACGCTGACCTATGACAACGGCGCGGGCCTTGTCTTTCATCGCCAGATCGCCGTCGACGATCGCTATATGTTCACGATTTATGACAGCGTCGAGAACAAGTCCGACAAGCCGGTGACGCTCGCGCCCTATGCGCTGGTGGCGCGCCAGGGCCTGCCGAAGACGGCGAATTACGCCGTCCTGCACGAGGGCTTCGTCGGCGTCATCGGCGATGGCGGCGTCGAGGAGATCAAATACGACAAGATCGAGAAGGAGGACGGCGCCGCGAAGACGCTTTCGGGCGTCGGCGGCTGGCTCGGCTTCACCGACAAATATTGGGCCGCGACCGTCATTCCGGACCAGACGGCGCCGATCGAGGCGCGCTTTTCGGCGGGTCCTCGCCGGACGGCCAGAAGCGCTATCACGCCGATTTCGCCGGCGCGGCGCAGACGATCGCGCCCGGGCGCCTCGACCGAGGTTTTAAGCCGCGTGTTCGCCGGCGCCAAGGAAGTCGAGACGCTGGATCGCTATCAGGTCGATCTCGGCATCAAGAAATTCGATCTGCTGATCGACTGGGGCTGGTTCTACTTCATCACCCGGCCGATGTTCCGGCTGCTGCGATTTCCTCTACAAGCTCACCGGCAATTTCGGCGTCGCGATCTTGATCGCCACGGTCATCGTCAAGGGCGCTGTTCTTCCCGCTCGCCAACAAGCAGCTATCTGTCGATGGCCAAGATGAAGGCGGTCGCAGCCGCAGATCGCGGCGATCAGGGAGCAATATCCCGACGACAAGGTAAAGCAGCAGCAGGAGACCATGGCGCTCTACAAGCGCGAGAAGATCAATCCGGTCGTCGGGCTGCCTGCCGATGCTGATCCAGATCCCGGTGTTCTTCGCGCTCTACAAGGTGCTGTTCGTCGACCATCGAGATGCGGCACGCGCCGTTCTTCGGCTGGATCAAGGATCTTTCGGCGCCGGACCCGACCAATGTCTTCACCCTGTTCGGGCTCATTCCCTGGGATCCGACCCAGCTGCCGGTGTTCGGCCATTTTCTGGCGCTCGGCGTCTGGCCGTTGATGATGGGCGTCTCGATGTTCGTGCAGATGAAGGTGAACCCCGAGCCGTCCGATCCGATGCAAAAGCAGATGTTCACCTGGATGCCGGTGATCTTCACCTTCATGCTCGGCACGTTTCCGTCGGGCCTTGTGATCTACTGGACCTGGAACAACATCCTGTCCGTCGCCCAGCAGACGCTGATCATGAAAAGGGCCGGCGTCAAGGTCGAGCTGTTCGACAATCTCGCCAATATGTTCCAAGAAAAACGGCCGACGAGTTGACGCCAGGAGGCCGGCGAGAAAGCCGCGACGGTCGAGCCCGATTTTCTCGAGACCGGGCGCAAGCTGTTCGCGCTCGAATGCGATTTTATCTGGGCCGCGGGCTCGGCCAGCCAGTTGCCGCCGCCGGGCGCGCCGGAAATCGCCTTCGCCGGACGCTCGAATGTCGGCAAATCCTCGCTGCTCAACGCGCTGACCAACCGCAAGACGCTGGCGCGCACCTCGACGACGCCGGGCCGCACGCGCGAACTCAATTTCTTCGGGCTCGGCGGCGACGTCGATTGCCGCCAAGCTCGGCTCGTCGACATGCCAGGCTATGGCTATGCGGCGGCCTCCAAGGAGAAGATCGCGTCCTGGACCGGCCTGATGCAGGATTTTCTGCGCGGCCGAGCGCCGTTGCTGCGCGTCTTCGTGCTGGTCGACGGCCGCCATGGCTTGAAAGACCGTCGACGCCGAGATGATGGATCTGCTCGATCGCTCCGCCATGTCCTACCAGATCGTCCTGACCAAGCGCGACGAGGTCAAGGCGAACGAACAGGAGCAGCGGATTGAGGCGACGCTGAAGGCGCTGGACAAGCGCCCGGCCGCCTATCCTCAGGTCATCTTCACCTCCGCGAAAAACGTCGCAGGCATCGCGGATCTGCGCGCGGCGATCGCGCAGCTGCTCGCCGAGCGGGGCTCCTAGCGCAATTTCGGCCGAGCGGATCCTCGGAACTGCCGCAGCGCCGCGTTGAGATTGTCATAACAAGCAAATAAACGTCGGAAATTCGAGTCGGGCGAACAAAATGACTGAAGCCACAATCGCGAGCGACCACCAAAAGGCGCAGGAGCAGGCCGAGATCCTGATGCAGGCGCTGCCGCACATGCTGCACTACGACGATGCGATCGTCGTGGTGAAATATGGCGGCCACGCCATGGGCGACGAAAAGCGTCGCGCGCAATTTCGCCAAGCGACATGGTTCTGCTCGAACAATCCGGCGTCAATCCGGTCGTCGTCCACGGCGGCGGCCCGCAGATCGGCGCCATGCTGAAGAAGCTCGGCATCAAATCGGAATTTTCCGACGGCCTGCGCGTCACCGACAAGGCGACGGTCGAGATCGTCGAAATGGTGCTCGCCGGCTCGATCAACAAGCAGATCGTCGGCTTCATCAACGCCGAAGGCGGCCGCGCCATCGGCCTCTGCGGCAAGGACGGCAATATGGTCACGCGCGCGCAAGGTCGGGCGCGCGACCAGGCGGAAGCTGTCGATCTCGGCTTTGTCGGCGAGCCGTCGAAGGTCGACACCATCGTGCTCGACCAGGTGCTGGGCCGCGAACTGATCCCCGTGCTCGCCCCGATCGCGCGGGCGCCGACGGCGAAACCTATAACGTCAATGCCGACACCTTCGCCGGCGCCATCGCCGGCGCGCTTGAAGGCCAAGCGGCTTGCTGTTCCTGACCGACGTGCCGGGCGTGCTCGACAAGGACAAGGAACCTGATCAAGGAACTGCGCATCGACGAAATTCCATGCGCTGATCGCCGACGGCACCATCACCGGCGGCATGATCCCCAAGGTCGAGACCTGCATCTATGCGCTGGAGCAGGGCGTCGAAGGCGTCGTCATCCTCGACGGCAAGACGCCGCACGCCGTGCTGGTCGAACTGCTGACCGATCATGGCGCCGGAACGCTGATCACACGGTGAAGGACCAAACGACTCCATCTTCTGAATTTCCCGCCGCGGGCGCCTGCGGCCCGGCGGCGGAGCCGGGGCGGCGCACGCCTCCCGGCCCGGCGTTCGCGCAAAAAGACACCTGGGTGTTCGACCTCGACAACACGCTCTATCCCGCCGGCAGCGACCTCTGGCCGAAGATCGACGCCCGCATCACGCTGTTCCTCGCCCATCTTTTCGGCCTCGACGGCATGTCCTCCCGCGCGCTGCAGAAATATTATTACCAGCGCTATGGCACGACGCTGCGCGGGCTGATGCAGGAGCACGGCGTCAGCGCCGACGAATATCTCGCATTTCGTCCATGACATCGACCGCTCGTCGCTGATCCCGAACCATTCGCTCGCCGGGGCCATCGCCGCCCTGCCCGGCCGCAAGCTGATCCTCACCAATGGCTCGCGCGACCATGCGCTGCGCACCGCGAAGGCGCTCGGCCTCGACGAAATGTTCGAGGATATTTTCGACATCGTCGCCGCCGATTTCATCCCGAAGCCGGAGGCGGCCGACCTATGAGCGCTTTTTCGACAAGCATGGCGTCGACCCGACGCGAGCGGTGATGTTCGAGGATCATTGCGCGCAATCTGATCGTGCCGCATGCGAGGGGGATGACGACGGCGCTCGTCGTCCCGGCGCCCGGCGCGATGGACCATCGCGAAGCCTTCGAAGTAGCGAGCGAGATCGTTCCCGCGCATATCGATTTCGTGACCAGCGACCTTGAGCAATTTCTCGTCGAAATCGTCGTCGGCCTAAACGGCGCGCCCAATCCCGCCGATTGAGCGGCATGGGGCGCCGTTGATTGCCGCGTGCGAACCCTGTAACGCCTCTGCGAGCCTTGTTTTGAACGAAAGACCGAACGATGCCGCATACCGCTCTGGAGACGATCGTCGAAGCCGCCTTTGAGGACCGCGCCAATATCAACGCGGGAACGCAGGGCGATATTCGAAAGGCGGTCGAGGCGGCGCTGCATCTGCTCGACGCCGGCAAGCTGCGCGTCGCGGAGAAAATCCCGGGCGCCGTCGGGCCGGCGGCGTGGCGCGTCCATCAATGGCTGAAGAAGGCTGTGCTTTTGTCGTTTCGCCTCAACGACATGGGCGAAATTCCAGGCGGCCCGGGCGGGGCGACATGGTGGGACAAGGTGCCTTCCAAATTCGCCGGCTGGGGGCCAAAGGAACACGCGGCGGCGGGCTTTCGCTCCGTGCCGCATTGCGTCGTGCGGCGCTCGGCCTATATCGCGCCGGGCGTCGTGCTGATGCCCTCCTTCGTCAATCTCGGCGCCTATGTAGGCGCGAATTCCATGGTCGACACATGGGTCACGGTCGGCTCCTGCGCCCAGATCGGCAAGAATGTGCATCTTTCCGGCGGCGTCGGCATTGGCGGCGTGCTGGAGCCGCTGCAGGCCAATCCGACCATCATCGAGGACGATTGCTTCATCGGCGCGCGCTCCGAGATCGTCGAGGGCGTCATCGTCGGCGAGGGCGCCGTGATCTCGATGGGAACCTTCATTTCCGCCTCGACCAAGATCATCGACCGCGCGACGGGCAAAATCCATGTCGGCCATGTGCCGCCCTATTCTGTGGTGGTCTCCGGCAATCTGCCCGGAAAACCCCTCCCCGACGGTTCGCCTGGCCCTTCGCTCTATTGCGCCGTCATCGTCAAGACGGTCGACGCGCAGACGCGCGCGAAGACCGCCATCAACGATCTTTTGAGGGACTGATGGCGGGCGCGGCCTATGTGGCGCGATTGGCCCGCTTCGGCTTCCGCACCGATCAGGGGGTCATCAACGCGCGAACCTGGCGTGAAGGCGCTGCGCTGCTCGCCGTCATCTTCGCGGCGCTGACCGCGATCTGGCTCATTCTGGAGCCAAACGCCCATCGCGAGCTGCGGCCCGACACGCCACTGTTCCTGTGGTCGACTTTTTTGACGTTCGTCTATCTGCTCATCTATTCCTTCGCGGTCATCTTCACCGGCATTTCACTTTACAATTTATCAGCAAAGAGATTGCGCGCGAGGAACCTGCCGATCGGCCTTGCTGGCCTCGTTCCGCTGGCGGCGCTGTTTTCCGGCGCCGCGCATTGGCTGCAGCCGCGGGTCGACGAATACCTGTCCTATTGGTATGTCGCCGGCATCGACGCCCTGCTCGTCGCCGCGCTGGTCTGGACCGTGCTTGAGCTGGGGTTTCGGCGGCCGCTGGAGATTGGGGCGCGCTAAAGGGCCTCGGCGTAGCGCTCGACCCTGTTTGAACTTCGGCCGAAAAATGCGCTAAGACAGCGGACCGCCGCTGAGCCTGAACCAATGACCCACCCCGCCCGCCTCGAGACCCTGGCAGACCTTCGAGTCGAGATCGATTGCATCGATTCCGAGCTGCATGAGCTGCTGATGAAGCGCGGCGAGATCATCCATCGCCTGATCGAAGCCAAGGCGCGGCAGGGCGGCGGCTCGGCGTTCCGGCCGGGACGCGAGGCGGACATGATGCGCGGCCTCGTCACGCGCCATCGCGGCCTCCTGCCGCTCGATACGGTCGAAAGCATATGGCGCATCATCATCTCGACCTTCACCTATGTGCAATCGCCCTATAGCGTCCACGCCGATATTTCGGGCGGCGATGGCGCCATGCGCGATTGCTGCCGCTTCCATTTCGGCTTCACCGTGCCTTACGTGGCGCATCAGGGCGTGGCCAGCGTGATCGAGGCGGTGGCGAATTCGACCGGCGACCTCGGCCTAGTCCGCGTTGAAGCGGATGCCGGTTCGTGGTGGCGCGGGCTCGAAGGCGCGCGCGCGCCAAAAATCATCGCGCGGTTGCCCTTCGTCGAGCGGCCGGACCATCCGGCTGGCATGCCTTTGTTCGTCGTCGCCCAGCCGCTCGCCGAAGCCGCCGTGCGCGACGTCTGCCTCTACGCCGTCTCGCTTGACGGTTGGACGGGAGCCGCGCCTTCGCGCCTGCCTGCCATCGGCGCCGAGATCGTCAGCGCCGCGCCTGACGGCGCTTCGCTCCTCGTCGCCATCGATGGCCGGGTCGCGCCGGAGCAATTGCGTGAAGCTTTTACCGGGGCCGGCGCGATTGCGCCAAAAATCATTGAGATCGGCGGCCATGCCGCGCGTTTCGAGGCCTCGGAGGCGCAGCGTTGCGCACCCGTCGAGGCGGCGCAATGAGCTTGTTTCGGAGTTTGCTTTCATGACAAAGACAGACGGCGCAGCGCGTCCGCGCGCGCTCGCCGGCGTTTTCAGGATCGACCCTTATGTTCCGGGCAAAAGCTCGGCGCCGGGCGTCGCCAAAATCTACAAGCTGTCCTCGAACGAGACGCCGCTCGGCCCCTCGCCGCGCGCAGCCGCGGCGTTCGCCGTCGCAGCCGATCGTCTTTCTGTCTATCCGGACGGTACGGCAGGCGCCTTGCGCGCCGCGATTGGCCGGAAATTCGGCCTCGATCCCAACCGCATCGTCTGCGGCTCGGGCTCGGACGAAGTGATCCACCTTCTCGCCTCGGCCTATATCGGCGCGGGGGATGAGGGCATTTTCACCGAGCACGGCTTTCTCGTCTACAAAATCGCCATCCTCGCCGCGGGCGGAACGCCCATCGTCGCGCCGGAGACCAACATCACGGCGGATGTCGACGCCATTCTGGCGAAGGTCAGCCCGCGCACGAAGGTGGTGTTCTTCGCCAATCCGAATAATCCGACGGGCACCTATCTTCCGGCCGCCGAGGTCGAGCGGCTGGCCGACAGCCTGCCGCGCGACGTTCTGCTCGTCATCGACGCCGCCTATGCCGAATATGCGACCCAAAGCGATTATTCCGCCGGCGAGGCGCTCGTCTCGGCGCGCGAGAACATCGTGATGACCCGAACCTTCTCGAAAATCCACGGCCTCGCGGCGCTGCGGCTCGGCTGGTGTTATGCGCCGGCTGCGGTCTGCGACGCGCTGAATCGCATCCGACCGCCGTTCAACACCAATGGACCGGCGATGGCGGCGGGGATCGCGTCGCTCGAGGACGCAGCCCATGTCGAAATGGCGATCGCGCATAATGAGCAGTGGCGCGACTGGCTCGCCCGCGAGATCGGCGCGCTCGGCGTGAGGACGACGCCGAGCGCCGGCAACTTCCTGCTGCTGCATTTCGCCGATCCGGCCGAGGCGGCGGCGGCGGACGCTTTTCTGACTGCCCGCGGCCTCATCCTGCGGGCGGTCGGCGCCTATGGGCTGCCGCAATGCCTGCGCCTCACTGTCGGAACCGAGGAGGCGAACCGGCTTGTCGTCGCCGCGCTGCGCGACTTCATCGGCGCGGGCAAAGCGAAGGGCTGACGATCTTGCCGGATCAACTCGGGCTTCCGCTCGGCGCGCCGCTGTTTCAGCGCGCGGCGATCATCGGCCTCGGCCTCATCGGCTCCTCGCTGGCGCGGGTCATCCGGCGCAAGGGACTCGCCCGCGAAATCGCCGCCTATGACGCCTCCGGCGATGTGCGGCGGCGTCTGCGCGAGCTCTCCATCGCGGATGTCGTAGCGGAGTCCGCCGCCGACGCGGTCGCCGGCGCCGACCTCGTCGTCCTCTGCGCGCCGGTTGGCGCAACGGGCGAGATCGCGCGCGAGATCGGGCCGCATCTTGCAGCCGGCGCGATCGTCTCGGACGTCGGATCGGTCAAAAGCTCGATTCTGGCCGCCGTCGCGCCGCATCTGCCGGCCTCCGTGCATTTCATCCCGGCGCATCCTGTCGCCGGCACCGAGCAATCCGGCCCCGACGCGGGCTTTTCATCGCTTTTCCTCAACCGCTGGACGATCCTGACGCCGCCAGAAGGCGCCGACCCCAAGGCGGTGGCGCTGCTTGGCGCGTTCTGGAAAAATACCGGCGCCAATGTCGAGACGATGGCGCCGGCCCATCACGACCTCGTGCTCGCGATCACCAGCCATGTGCCGCATCTCATTGCCTATAACATCGTCGGCACGGCAGCCGAGCTTGAGGAAGTGACGCAGTCCGAGGTCATCAAATTCTCCGCCGGCGGCTTTCGCGACTTCACCCGCATCGCGGCCTCCGATCCGATCATGTGGCGCGATATTTTCCTCAATAACAAAGACGCCGTGCTCGAAATGCTCGGGCGGTTCAGCGAAGATCTTACCGCCTTGCAACGCATGATCCGGCGCGAGGACGGCGAGGGTCTGGAGGCGCTTTTCACGCGTACACGCGCGATCCGGCGCAGCATCATCGATCAGGGCCAGGAAACAGCGGCGCCCGACTTCGGCCGCCGCGCGAAGGACGACTGACGCCGCCTACGCTCGCAAAAAATTGCAGACTTTCCCTTGCGGATCATGCTTTAAGGCGTCTCTCGCGCTCCCGGACGGCTTTAGTCTGGGGAAAACTCCTGTCCAGTCCAAGCAATCCCGCAAATCCTTTCCGGAACCAGATCGATGCGCCGCAGCCTGATAGCTTTCCTTCTTCTCTCCCTCGTCTGGTCCGCCGCGGGTCAGGCGCAGACTCCCGCGCCGCAATCGGCCCCGGGCGCGCCTGCTGCGCAAACAGACCCGAACGCGCCGAAGACCTCCAAAAGACAGGTCTTCCATAGCTGGCTCCTGATTTGCGCGACGCCGCCCGGCTCAGCCGAGGAAACCTGCGAGGTCGACGCGACGCTGCAACCTGACGGCGGCCTGCCCCCGGTGGCGAAAGTCGCCTTCGTGCGCAACCCGAAGGATCAGTCGGTGCGGCTTGTCGCGATCGTAGCGGGCAATCTTACCATCCAGCCGGGAGTCGAAGTCGCCTATAATCCCGACAAAAGCGGAGTCGTTCTCGGCTTCAGATCCTGCCTCAACAGCGCCTGCCTCGCCGACGCCGCGCTGTCGGCCGAGGAATTGCAGAATTTTCATGGGCTGACCCAGGACGGCAAGCTGACGATCAAAAACGCCGCCGGGGAAACGCTGTCGCTCACTATTCCGGTCCTCGGCCTCGACGAAGCGCTTGTCGCGCTGCTGACGCCGCGGGGCCAGTAGGACGCAAGAAGGCCGGCGCGCCTCTTGGCAAGCGCCAGGGCGCAGCCTGCTTTGAAGCTGCGCCCTGGCTTTGGCCGCGCAAATTAATCGAGAAAAAACCGCATCATTTCACGCGATGCGTCGGGACCGTGGGGGTTGGTGTAGGACCCGTCGGGATGTCCGCCGGACCAGGCGTGGCCCATGCCCTCGAGGCTCCAATATTCGACATGCGGCGCGCCGCGCTTGCCGGCGATGATGGTGCGCTTAAAGGGGACGCCCCCTGCGGACAGGCCCTGAAGCGTCTTTTCGGCGGGAGAATCGAGCCGCGCGCGGGCGGCGGCGACGATTAATTCGCCATTGGCCGGATGCACCGTCCGGTCCGCTTCGCCATGAAAGACGATCGTCCGGATGCTGGTTTCGACGGCGGAAGACGCATCGGCGCTGGCGCCCTTGCGCATCGAGTTGAACGCCGAGGCGACGTCGTTGGCCGCGCCGTAAGGCAGGCCGGAGTGAATTCCGGCCGCGGCGAAAACATCCGGATAGGTCGCGGCGAGGATCGCAGCCATGGCGCCGCCGGCGGAGAGGCCCGCGACGAAGATCCGGTCCGGATCGACGTCGAACTCGGCCATGATCTCATTGGCGATTCCGGCGATGATGGCCGCCTCCCCCAAATCGCGCGCCTGATCTTTCGGATTGAACCAGTTCCAGCAGGCCATGTTATTATGGCTCGTCGACTGCTTCGGATAGGCGACGAGACAGCCGCGCTTTTCGGCCAGCGCGTTCATGCCTGTCCCCAGAGCGAAATCGTCCGGATTTTGCGCGCAGCCGTGCAGCATGACGATCAGCGGCAAGCCGCGCCGGTCCGCGCGGCGCTTCGCATCGCTTGGCGTGAACAGCTTGTATTCGCGCGAGCCGGCGGCGCCGGCGTAGCTCTTCCACAGAAATTCCGCGCCCGCGGGCGTCGGCACCTCCGGCGCCGGGCGGACATGCGGCGCGAAGCCAGGCGCGCGGACCGGAACGAGGCCCTTTTGCAACAGATGCAGGACCTCGCCCATGGGCGGCGCCTTGCGCGCGCCTTCGTGGGCGTCCTTGGCAAAGGCCTCGAAGGCAGCCGTCATTGTCGGCGGCGCCAAAGCGGAAGGCGGCGAAAAGGCGCTCCGCGGGCCCAGCGCTTTCGGCTCTTCCAGCCGATGCGGCTGCGGATTTTTTGGGGCCTCCGCCTGTGCGGCTTCCTCGCGATCGCCGCCCATGAGCGCGTGTTGAATGACTTTGGTGGCTTCGGCCAGCTTCTGGCCCGACGTCAAAGCCGTAGCGCGGCGCATAGCGCCGCCGAGGATGGATTTCATTTTTTTGATCCCTTTTTGAACGGTCAAGACCATTTTGAAACTGCTTCGCCCAAAAAATGGAGACGAAAAAGTGGTTAGCGAATGCGATCCGCAAGCGCTGTCTTGACCGATTTGCTGGCCTGGAGGGTGCCAAGAACGGTAATCGACTCGATCGTCGCAGAGGCGAGTTCGCAGGGAACGTCCTCGGCGATGATGGCGAGGCCAATGACCTTGATGCTGAGCTTTTCCCCCGCGTCCCTGACTTTCTCGAGATCCGCGCGGCTGAAGCGCCGCATCCCCATTTCAAGGGTCTGCCGAACGATGGTCTGCTGGACCGCGTCGGCGTGGCGTCCAAGCTGATTGCGAATCGCCGTCCGTATCAAGTCAGTGCGATTGGAGTAAAAGCCTTCGCGCACCAGAAGGTCGATATGGCCAAGGTCGACGTGACCGAGATTGATGGTGATTTTTTCGCTGTCGCAGGCCCTGTCGCGCAAGCGGTGAATCTCGGCGCTCATCACATCCTCCATCTATGTGGATGGTATATGGCTGGTGAATCGCGATCTCGCAAGTGCGAAATGAGCTCCACTGGAAAATTCACAAAGGCTGCCCTTGAGAACGAAGGTGCAATCGGAAGCCCATTCTTTCCGCCGCGGCGCTCCGGCGCAAGGCGCCAGAAGCGCCGACGCGAGGATCACGCCTCACCCGCCGACTGCCCCCGCGCGGCTCTGGACAAGCAGCGAGGGCGGGCGCATGAAATTGGCGCTGGACGCGATCTTGCCCACGGCGGCGGCGATCCAGCCAAAAGGGAGAATTGCGATGGCAAAGGGTCAAGTTCGCAGCAACCGTGAAGCCAAAAAGCCCAAGAAAGAAAAACCGAAGGAAGTCGCGGGCGCGCCGAGCCTTCTGAAGGCGGGAACGGCGGATAAGAAGAAGTAGCCGCCTTCTCTTAAGAAACCGCTGCACGGCGCCGCGTGCGCATCGCATACTCCGTCGCTTCGCGGTCCGGAGCTGCCGCGCAAGGTTTTGGCCCGGCCCGCTCATCCCGACCGATGCGACGGACGCGGGGCTTTAAAAATTATTTTCTTCATTAAATTTATCGACTAAGATCACTTTAGCTCGCGCTTGCGAATTGCCGCCTCCGATGGCGTCGCCGTAGGCAAAGCGTCCCGGCGCTCCCGGAGCGCGTTCACCATAACCAAAGATCGATGAACCGACTGGACCATTGTGATGCATCCGGGGACACAGGAGACGGTCGCGCCGCTTCCCGATCGCGCTCCGGGCCGACTTCGCCGCCTCGATCCGGCGCCTGTTCGATCCGCGCGGGAGCAGGAAGCCCCGCGTCCAAATGAAGCCATCGGGAGATTTTGATGATGACAGAGACGAGACATCCGGAAACGATCGCCCTCCACGCCGGCTGGCGCGCCGATCCCGCGACCGGCGCAGTCGCGGTGCCGATCTATCAGACGACCTCCTACCAGTTCGCCGACACACAGCATGCCGCCGACCTCTTCGCTCTTAAGGAACTCGGCAATATTTATACGCGGATCGGCAATCCGACGACGGATGTGCTGGAAAAGCGCGTTGCGGCGCTGGAGGGCGGAGTTGCCGCTCTGGCGCTGGCGTCGGGCCAGGCCGCCTCTGCCTTCGCGGTGCAAAATCTCGCCCACGCCGGCGACAATATCGTCAGCGCCACCGACCTTTACGGCGGCACCTGGAACCTCTTCGCCAATACGCTGAAAGATCAGGGCATTGAGGTGCGCTTCGTCGATCCCAACGATCCCGAGGCGTTCCGGCGCGCGACCGACGCCCGCACCCGAGCCTATTACGCCGAGACCCTGCCGAACCCGAAACTCACCGTGCTGCCGATCGCCGAGGTCGCCGCCATTGGGCGCCCGCTCGGCATTCCGCTCATCGTCGACAATACCGCTTCGCCCATTCTGTCCCGCCCGCTGGAGCATGGCGCGGCGATCGTCGTCTATTCGGCCACCAAATATCTCGGCGGCCACGGCAATTCGATCGGCGGCCTTATCGTCGACGGCGGCAATTTCGACTGGGAGGCGCATAAGGAGCGCCAGCCGGCCCTCAATACGCCCGATCCAAGCTACCATGGCGCGATCTGGACCGAAGCGGTGAAGCCGCTTGGCCCGGTCGCCTATATCATCAAGGCGCGCACGACCCTTCTGCGCGACATCGGTTCGGCGCTCTCGCCGTTCAACGCTTTCCTGATCCTGCAGGGCATCGAGTCGCTGGCGCTACGCATCGAGCGCCACGCCCGCAACGCCGAGGCCGTCGCCAATTACCTGCTGCGCCATAGCGGCGTGCGCAAGGTCATCTATCCGTCGCTGCAGACGGGGATCGAGCGTCAGCGAGCCGACCGCTATCTAACGGGCGGCTATGGCGGCCTCGTCGGCTTTGAACTCGATAACGCCGAGGCCGGGCGCAAATTCATCGACTCGCTCGCGCTGTTTTATCATGTCGCCAATATCGGCGACTCGCGCAGCCTCGCCATCCACCCCGCGACGACGACCCATTCGCAGCTCTCGGTCGACGATCAGCTCGCGACGGGGGTGACGCCCGGCTATGTGCGCCTCTCGGTCGGCATCGAGCATATCGACGACATTATCGCCGATCTCGACCAGGCCCTGGCGACAGCGACGGGTTTCGCCCGCGCCGCCTGACCGGCGAGGCGAGCGGGCGCGAAAAGCCGGCGCGAGCTGCGGTTTTCATGGTTGACAGAATTTCTAGACTTTATAGGTTGCCGCGTCCCGCCTTCGGAGCGCGGCGCCCTTAACGCACAACCCTGGAGAGAAGCACATGGCGCTTCAACTTGGCGATATCGCGCCCGATTTCGAGGCGGACACCACCGAAGGCCACATTCGATTTCATGAATGGGCGGGCGATTCCTGGGTCGTCCTTTTTTCGCACCCGAAGAATTTTACCCCGGTCTGCACGACGGAGCTTGGCTATACGGCGAAGCTAAAGCCAGAGTTCGACAAGCGCAACGTCAAGGTGATCGGCCTCAGCGTCGACCAGCTGGCGAGCCATGAAAAATGGGGCGACGATATCAAGGAGACGCAGGGCTACGCCCTGAACTTTCCCCTCATCGCGGACACGGACCGCAAGGTTTCCGATCTCTATGGCATGATCCATCCGAACGCGAGCGATACGCTGACCGTGCGCTCGGTCTTCGTCATCGGCCCCGACAAGAAGATCAAACTGACCCTCACCTATCCGGCGAGCACGGGCCGCAATTTCGACGAAGTGCTGCGGGTGATCGACTTGCTGCAGCTGACCGCGAAACATCAGGTTGCGACGCCGGTCAACTGGAAGGCCGGCGAAGACGTCATCATCGTGCCGTCGGTCTCGGACGAGGACGCCAAGAAAAAATTTCCGGGCGGCTGGAACGCGCAGCGCCCGTATTTGCGGATCGTGCCCCAGCCGCAAAGCTGACCGCGCGCCCAACCGCGGATCGATCGCGGTTGTCCGGGCTCCGGGACTTTATTCCGGCGCGTCGGACGAGCCAGGACCGCCTTCCCAGAACCTCCGCTGCGCAGCTGAAATCTCATTAGCGTCCCCAACGGCCGCCCTTGCGCTCCGCCGGGAGCCTCCCTAAAACAAAGTCATTTGCTGCCCTTTTTCGCGAAGCGCGGCGCTAACGATGGAGCATTACGATGGCGCAGACAGCCGCGCGGCAGGCCAAGGCCTCCGCTCCGGAGCAGGCTCCGGGCCGCGGCCGCATTTATGAGTTGGTGACCGACACGATCGGCAACACGCCGCTGGTCCGCCTGCGCAAAATCGAGAAGGCGAAAGGCCTCAAGGCCAATTTGCTCGCCAAGCTCGAATTCTTCAATCCGCTCGCCAGCGTCAAGGACCGCATCGGCGAACATATGATCTCGAAGCTCGAAGCCGAAGGACAGATTGCGCCAGGCAAGACGACCCTGATCGAGCCGACGTCCGGCAATACCGGCATCGCTCTCGCCTTCGTCGCCGCGGCGCGCGGCTACCGGCTCATTCTCGTGATGCCCGAGTCTATGTCGATCGAGCGCCGCAAAATGCTGGCCCTTCTCGGCGCGGAGCTGGTCCTGACCCCCGCCGCGCAGGGCATGAAGGGCGCCATCGCCAAGGCGCAGGAACTGAATGAGTCAACGCCGGACTCGGTGATCCCGCGGCAGTTTGAAAATCCGGCCAATGTCGAGATTCACAAGCTGACCACGGCCGAAGAGATCTGGAACGATACAGACGGGCTGGTAGACGTGTTCGTCGCCGGAGTCGGCACGGGCGGCACGATCACCGGCGTCGGGCAGACCTTGAAGCCGCGTCGTCCGACGCTGAAGATCGTCGCGGTCGAGCCCGAGGATTCGCCGGTCCTGTCCGGCGGCGCGCCCGGCCCGCACAAGATTTAGGGCATCGGGGCCGGCTTCGTCCCGGCCATTCTCGATCGCTCCGTCATCGATGAAGTCGTGACCGTCGGCAATCAGACCGCATTCGACACCGCGCGGCTGCTGGCGCGGATCGAGGGCATTCCGGTCGGCATATCCTCGGGCGCAGCGGTCGCCGCCGCCATCGAAATCGCCTTGCGGCCGGAGAGCGAAGGCAAGAATATCGTCATCATCATCCCGTCATTCGCGGAGCGCTATCTCTCGACCGCCCTCTTCGACGGCCTGTGAACAGCCGCCTCGCCGGCCGAATCAGCGGGCGCGTCCTGCGACCGAAATGATACAGTGAAAAAAAAATCGATCGCCGACGCAGCCTGTCTCGCCGCGCCTTCATCGCGGCGTCTCTGGCGGACGCCGGGTAAGGCGGCTGGCGTTCTTCTCCTCTTGCTGCGCGCAACTTCGAGCATCGCGGGCGAAGAGCAGCAGAACACTCAATCGCCGGGCGGAAACTCCCGAGGCAACGTCGAAGCGGATTCGTCAGCCTCACTTGGTGAGTGGCGCACTATACATACGAAAGCTGCCGATGGCGTGACTGACACGACAGCAATTCTTCACGTTGCTGACCTTCTAAAATCAGATCCACGTCTTGCCGGATTGATGCTGCGATGCAATAAGCAAGGCGTCGAGCCCGTCATTGTCGTGGTGGAGCCATTTTCTCCACAGGCGCGACCTAAAATTACCTTGCGCGCAGACAATCAGGAGTTCTATTTTGAAGGGAAGCCTTTGCCGACGGGGGCGGGGTTACGGGTTCCCGCCGACGGACTAGATCTCGTCAAAGGTCCGTGGAAAGGCGCCAGCGAATTAACGATCAGGATTTCGGACGCCGACTTAGAAATAAGCGGCGTCGTGGAATTATCAGGTTTAACGAACGCCATCAAATCGCTCGCTGACTGCGCAGGGAAATAATTGGGTCAAACTTCTGGGTTTAATAAATCCTGACAAGATTCAGGCAAGAAAACGAACACAAAATAAGAAAAAATCGGGAGGCATCGAAAATGACCGTGCTATTGATCGCGACAGCCCTGTTCGGGCTGATCCTCGGGCGATTCTTTAAAGTTTATATCCTGATCCCGACGTGCGGCTTCGCCTTGGCGCTGGCTCTCGCCGGCCCAACCCTCGGCTATAAATCACTGACCTATTCCTTCCTGGAAATCGTCATGATTCTGTCCAGCCTCCAGGTCGGCTACTTCATCGCGCTCGCGTCCAAAAGCTTCCAGTCAGGCCACGGGCGCGACAAAATGTGGAGCGCCGCCCAGCCGATTTCTTCAAGGCCGCTGCACCTGCGATAAAATGCGCGGCTTATATCGGCTTCGAATCACGTTAAAAATCAACAAGCTTGCGACAATCGCTACGCCATAGCAGGTTACTGCGCCGCGCGTTATATTGCAAGTGCAAAATTCTTCGTTGCGACACAGCGATCGTCACCGACTGGCGGGCTCCCTACCGAGCGCGCGTCGCCGCCGGGGCCTAAAGATCGTGGGCAAAGTTTCGCACGATAGGCCTAACCTGCGCACCTTTTGGCCCCAGGTGCCGATTAGTCCCAGATACCGAGCGACTTCGAGCGTTGCGGCGAGACGTTCCTTCGCCCCCGGGGAAACGCGCGCCGCACGCGCTCTTGCCGCCGCTATCTTGCCAATTCACCCGTTTGTCTGAGGCGCATGCCGTGCTTCGCGAAGATTTGCGAGTCATGGTTAAGATTCAGTTTCGTTCCGCCGCATTTAGGCCAAACGGATGATCATTCTGGTTGGCTTCGGGTTTGAAAACGCGGTTGGCGTCGTCACAGCGCCTTGAGGACCGCTCACCCGCGCGGCGTCAGCGCGGCGAAAGAGGCGACAAGAATGGATCGACCCGTCTGCCGGCGCCGAGGCGCTTTCTGTTCGCGACTTGCGCGCGCCGCGTCCGGGCTGCTATTCGCCGGCGCGCTTGGCGGATGCGTCGAAACGGCGGCTTTGTCGGACGCCGGGACGCCTGAAGCGCGCGCCCGATCGGCCGCCAGCGCATCGGCGGCCAGTCCCCGCGGCGTCCGCGTCGCGCTGGCCAGTCTGAGCGGCGTTCCGCAGGCTCTGGAACCGGAAATGAAGGACGCTTTCGTCGCAAAGGCGGGCCAACGCGACATCGCGCTGGGCGACGCGACCAAGGCCGCCTATCTCATCCGCGGCTATGTGACGACCTACCCTGCCGCGACGGGAACGACAGTCGCCGCGGTCTATGACGTGTTCGACGCGCAAAAAAGACGTGCGCAAAGGCTCGAAGACGACGTCATCGTCAAAAGCGAAGGCGCGGATCCCTGGTCGGGTTTCGACGCCGCCGCGATGGACGACCTCGCCGCCCGTAGCGCCGACGACCTCGCCGCCTTCCTGATCACCACCCCCGAGGCGCTCGCCGCGGCGGAGCCGGAGGCCGGGCTGAATCCCCCCGCAAAGCCGGCGAACAGGACATCAGGCCGCCAAACAACAGCCGACGCCGGTCCATCCCGAGGCGACGTCGGGGCTGGCGCGACGGCCTCCAGCGCCGTCAGCGTCGCGGCGCTCCACTAGCGCGAATGCGGCCCCTTGCAGCATCCGGCGGCGCATCGTAACTCGACATGGTCTGTTCGCGCACTATCATCGCCGCGCGGCGAGACGGCCGATCGAGAGCAATCAAACCAGACCCGCCAACTATTGAACCCGGAGGAAATATGAAGCGCATCATCATGACGGCGTTGGCGTTTACCGCCCTTTTCATTGGCGGAGCCAGCGCCGATCCCGCCGGCGAATGGCGCACCAGCGATGGCGCGACGGTGCGCATCAGGAAATGCGGAAGCGGATTTTGCGGCTATGTCGCGTCGACGCAAGGCGCTCCTGGAAAGGACATCCGCAATCCCGATCCCGCCAAGCGCAGCCGGTCGGTGCTCGGAATCGAGGTCCTGATAAATCTGCAGCCGAAAGGCGACAAGGTCTGGGGCGGCACGAGCTACAACGCCGAGGACGGCCTGCTCTACAGCGCGACAATGACCGAGCAGAGCCAGTCGACGCTCCTGATCAGGGGCTGCGGCGCCAATGACGGCGTGTGCGGATCGGAGACCTGGAGTCGCGTCAGGTAGCCGGGCGACGCGCGTTCGCGTTTGCTCCGTCGGGCGTCAGGCTGCGGCGCATCGCCGCCAGCTCGCCGCCACGGCGGGTTGCGCGCGGATCGTGGCCTCGGCGACGCGACTTTCGCCCGCGATTTGATTGCTCCGCCAAGGCTGTCCGGTCTAAGACTGTGGCGATCCGCGGCGGCGAGCAGGACTTTGCGACATGAAGATTTTGGCGGGCAACTCCAATCGGCCTCTTACCGAGGCCATTGCGGCCTATCTTGGAGTGCCGCTCACCAAATGTCAGGTCCGGCGCTTCGCCGACATGGAGATCTTCGTCGAGATCCAGGAGAATGTGCGCGGGCAGGACGCGTTCATCGTGCAATCGACCTCCTATCCGACCAACGATCATCTGATGGAGGTGTTGATCATGACCGATGCGCTACGGCGCGCATCGGCCCGTCGAATCACCGCGGTGATCCCTTATTTCGGCTATGCGCGACAGGACCGAAAGCCCGGCCCCCGCACGCCGATTTCGGCGAAGCTGGTCGCCAATCTGATCACGCGCGCCGGCGCCGACCGTGTGCTGACGGTCGATCTTCATGCCGGACAGATCCAGGGCTTTTTCGATATTCCGACGGACAATCTGTTCGCGGCCCCTGTCCTCGTGCGCGACATTCAGTCCCGGCTGGAGCTTGATAACGTCATGGTGGTTTCGCCCGACGTCGGCGGCGTCGTCCGGGCGCGGGCGCTGGCCAAACGCATTGATGCGCCGCTCGCCATCGTCGACAAGCGCCGCGAGCGCGCCGGCGATTCGGAAGTGATGAACATCATCGGCGAAGTCGACGGGAAAACCTGCATCCTGATCGACGATATCGTCGATTTCGGGCGGCACCTTGTGCAACGCCGCGGACGCGCTGCGCGATCGCGGCGCGCGCGAGGTCTACGCCTATATCACTCATGGCGTGCTCTCGGGCGGGGCGGCGGCGCGAATCGCCGCCTCCAATCTGAAGGAGCTTGTCCTCACCGATACGATCCAGTCGACGGAAGCCATTCGCGTCTCCAAGAATATTCGCGTCGTCTCGATCGCGCCCCTGATCGGCGAAGCCATCGCGCGCATCGCCAAAGAGGAAAGCGTCTCCAGTCTTTTCGACTGAACGGCGTTGGTCCGGCCGGTCGGCTCCCGACGCGGCGAAACCGGGCGCGCCCTCGGTTCTGACGGCGGCGGGCACTGCATTGTCGCGAAAGTCTTAACTGAAGCACGACAAGGCCGGCGTACAGTCACCGTTGTATCAAAGAGCCGGCGTATGACGCAGCGCGGTCTGGACGCCGGCGTCGAAAACGATGTTTCGGACGCAAAGATTGGAACGCCTTTTGCGTTGACAGGGCAAAATCGAAGAGATATTTAGAATTAAATCTATATATTTTATGTACTATAATATTGATATCCTCCTGCAATCGGGGAGCGCCAGAGGAATATTCATGCCGGACGCTTATGTCATCCAGGTCAGCGGCCACACGGCCGGCATCGTCGCCCGCGACGGTCGCGATCTTCGCTTCAATTTCTTCGCGGCCTCGCATCAGTTCGAGGCGATGGAGGGCCAGAGCTTCGCGGACCCGTTGGCGGCGGAACGCGTCGCGCGCTATCTCGCCAAGCATGGGAGCCTGCCGCGTCGGGTCGAGGATGGGCCGTCGGACGTCGCCTTGAGGCAGGTTCAGGCGTAGCTCCAGCGGCGACAGGCGCGCGGGCCGGCCAAGGTCACCGCGCCTGATGGGAAGTTGAGTGTCGAACCCGTCGGCGCTTTCGTTCACGCTCTTGCGTTCCGCCGAAGCCTTGTTCACGCCACGGTCGATTGTTAGCGGACAAAGAGGCGTCTGGCTTGCGCCGGGCTTCGACGCCCGTCGGCGCTTGCGTGATGGGCCGAGCCCTTGCGCTCCTGGCGACGCGCGTCGGCCCAACACAGGCGCCTGCTGGGCGGCATATCTGACCAATGAGCGAGCGCCGATTGAATATCCGCCCTTTCCTGACGACGCCGCTCCTGCCGCTCGGAGTTGTCGTGGGGCTATCGGCGGGGCTGGCGGCCTGCACGGTCGGGCCCGACTATAGGAAACCGCCGGCGCCAGAGCCCGTAAAATATAAGGAACTCAAGGGCTGGAAGCGCGCGACGCCGATGGATGCGATCGACCGCGGAGCCTGGTGGGCGGCCTTCAGGGACGCCGAACTCGGCGCCCTCGAAAGTCGCGTCGTCATTTCCAACCAGACAATCATTCAGGCGGAGGCCGCCTATCGGACCGCGCAGGCGCTCGTCAAGGAGGCGCAGGCGGGCCTGTTTCCGACTGTCTCGGGCAATTACGCCAACACCGTCGCGCATGCCGGATCCAGCTCCTCTGGAATCTCGACCGGTCAGTCGACCACGCTGGACACGTTTAGCGCCGCCGCCAATGCGGCGTGGACGCCCGACATCTGGGGCAAAGTCCGCCGCTCCATCGAGAGCAATATCGCGGGCGCGCAGCTTTCGGCGGCTGACCTCGCCAATGCGACGCTATCGGCGCAGGCGATGCTGGCGACCGCCTATTTCAACCTACGCGCGGCCGACGCGCTGAAGGACCTTCTCGATCGCACCGCCAAGGATTTCCAGAAAACGCTCGAGATCACGCAGCACCAATACGCGGCCGGCACCGTCTCCAAAGCCGATGTCGCCACCGCGCAGGCGCAGCTTTTGAATACGCAGGCGCAGGCGATCAATGTCGGCGTCGAGCGCGCGCAGTTTGAACACGCGATCGCCGTTTTGATCGGCGAGCCGCCGGCCGAGCTGACCATCGCAGCGAACGCTTTCAAGAACGGGCTGCCGACGATCCCCGTCAGCCTGCCCTCGACCTTGCTGGAGCGGCGTCCCGACATCGCGGCGGCGGAGCGCGCGATGCAACAGGAAAACGCCCTCATCGGTGTCGCCGTCGCAGCCTATTATCCGGACATCAGCCTTTCCGGCGCGTTCGGCTTCGCCGGGCGCGGCCCGCTTGCGATCTCGGCCGCCAACGAGGTCTGGAGCCTCGGCGCAGCCGCGACGCAATCGGTATTCGACGGCGGGCTCAACAGCGCCACCGTCGATGCGGCGCGGGCGACCTATGATCAGAGCGTCGCCAGCTACCGGCAAACCGTGCTGTCCGCGTTTCAGGGCGTCGAGGATCAGCTCGCGGCGTTGCGCATCCTGGCGCAGCAGGCCAAGGTGCAGGACGAGGCGGTCAAGGCCGCGCAGGTCGAGGTCGACGTCCTGCTCAATCAGTACGCCGCCGGCACCATCGCTTTTACCGCCGTCGTCGTCGGTCAGGCGCAGCTCCTCACCAACGAGCAATCCGCGCTGACGATCAGGCAGGATCGCTTCCTCGCCGCCGTCGCTCTCATTCAGGACCTCGGCGGCGGCTGGGACGTCACGCAATTGCCAAGCAGCGCGGAGATCGAAACCGCCAATCCACTGATTCCGCGTTTGTAGACGATTGCCGCCAACGGGGTCGCAAAGCGTATGGAAGAAATCGCTTCATCCAAATCCGGGACCAGCAAACTATCAACAAAGAATTGATTGGATAAAAGCCATGATTCTGCTTCACGAAAGTGTTTGATTGCAATGAAAAATAGCGTCGATCGCGGTCGCGATCTTTGCTATTTGTCAGTGTTGCAAAATGCTCATGGCCCGGCAATTCGACCGCAATGCGTCCCGGGCGATGATCTTGGCCCTGCCCTGTAGAGCGACGCCGTTCACTGGAACGCAAGACATATGGATGACCGTTCCCGCACGGAAGCAAACGAGCCTCACGATCCCGTGTTTTTAAGGGAGGAGCGCAAGCCCGGCGTTGAGGAGCGCGCGGCGCCCTTCCCGGAAGTCGCTCCGACGAAACGGGCGCGGTCGCCGCTGCGCTCCGCGGTTCTCATCGTCCTCGCGGCGCTCATCGCCTACGCCACCTATCACTTCGTAACGGCGGAGCGCGCGCCTCCAACCGGCCGGGCGCACGAGGCTGTCGCGGCGCAACCGGTCGGGGCGGCGACGATCGCGATCGGCGACATAAAAGTCGTCGTCACGGGGCTCGGCACGGTCACGCCGCTCGCCAATGTGACCGTGAAAACGCAAGTCAACGGTCAATTGACGGAAGTCGCGTTCGTTGAGGGGCAGATCGTCAAAAAGGGCGACTTTCTGGCGCAGATCGATCCGCGCCCGTTTCAGTTGAGCGAGGCGCAGCTCGAGGGGCAACTGATTCATGATCAGGGCCTGCTCGATCAGGCGCAGACGGATTTGACCCGCTTTCAGACCCTGCTCAAGCAGGAGTCCATCGCCCGCCAGCAGGCCGAAGATCAAGCCTTCCTCGTCAAGCAGTCGGAAGGGTCCGTCAAAGCGGATCAGGCCCAGATCGACACCCAGAAACTGAACCAGATTTACGCTCACATCGTCTCGCCGATCGATGGCCGCGTCGGCCTGCGCCTGGTCGACGCCGGCAATTACGTGCAGACGAGCGACACTGGCATCGCGGTCCTTACCCAATTGCATCCAATCTCGGTGATCTTCACGGTGCCGGAGGATGACATCCCTCAGATCATGGCGCAGCTGAAGGCGGGAACGCCGCTCGAGGTCACGATCTATGATCGCGCCAATATCAATCAACTCGCGGTCGGCAAGGTCACGACGGTCGATAATCAAATCGACACGACGACCGGCACGGTCAAAATCCGCGCGCAGTTCGATAACCTCGACGACAAGCTGTTTCCCAATCAGTTCGTCAACGCGCGGCTTTTGATAAAATCATTGCAGCGCGTCGTCACCGCGCCGTTGACCGCCATTCAGCGCGGCGCGCCGGGGACCTACGTCTATCTGATCGGCGCCGACAATACGGTGTCTGTGCGCAAGGTGAAGCTCGGGCCGCAGAACGACGGCATGGTCGCCGTCACCGACGGCCTTGCGGCCGGCGACCGCGTCGTCGTCGACGGCACGGATCGTTTGCGCGACGGCGCGAAGGTGTTCATAGCGGCGAGCGATGGCGTCGCGACCACCGCGCCGGATCCGGCGAAATCCGGCGAGGATGGAAAGGGCAAGGGACATCATCGCCACGCGGAACAGACCGCGCCCGGCGAGGCCCCGGCGGCCGCGCCCGAGGGCGCTTCGCAGGCCGCTCCCGCGCGGCAATGATCGCGATGTTCGATTGCAGGTCGGCGTTTGATTGCGGGCCGCCCCGGGAGAGGCCCGGCCGGCGGCGCAGCGCTAAGGCGTTTCGATGAACCCCTCAAGGCTGTTCATTCTGCGGCCGGTCGCGACGTCGCTCCTGATGCTGGCGATTTTGCTCGCCGGCGCCGTCGCCTATAAATTTTTGCCTCTATCGGCCCTGCCCGAGGTCGATTATCCGACCATCGAGGTCAGCACCTTCCTGCCGGGCGCAAGCCCCGAAGTAATGACCTCCGCCGTGACGGCGCCGCTCGAGCGGCAACTGGGCCAGATGCCGGGGCTGAACCAGATGACGTCGGCGAGCTCCGCCGGCGCCTCGGTCATCACCCTGCAATTCAGCCTGAACCTCAATCTCGACGTCGCCGAACAGCAGGTGCAGGCGGCGATCAACGCCGCGAACAATCTTCTGCCAGCCGATCTGCCCGCGCCGCCGATCTATGCCAAGGTCAATCCGGCCGACGCGCCGATCATGACCCTCGCCGTTACGTCGAAGACCCTCGCCCTCACCGATCTGCAGGACATCAGTCAAACCCGGCTCGCGCAGAAAATCGCGCAGCAGCCGGGCGTCGGAGAGGTGGCGATCACCGGCGGCGAGCGGCCCGCGATGCGCATCCGCTTCAACCCGCAGGCATTGGCCGCCTACGGGCTCAACATCGACGATTTGCGCACCACCATCAATAACGCGAACGTCAACGGCCCCAAGGGCGGCTTCGACGGATCCCATCTGTCGTCAACGATCGGAGCTAACGATCAGCTCACGAGCGTCGCCGACTACAGGAACATCGTCATCGCCTATCGCAATGGCTCCCCGGTCCGACTGTCCGATGTCGCAACCATCGTAAACGGTCCGGAAAATACCAAGCTGCGGGCCTGGGCCAATGGTCAACCGGCGATCATCCTCAATATTCGCCGCCAGCCGGGGGCCAATGTCATCGCGGTGGTCGACGGCATCAAACAGCTGCTGCCGACGCTGAAGGCGAGCCTGCCGGCGGCCGTCGACATCACCATCCTCAGCGACCGCACCACAACGATCCGCGCCTCCGTCGACGACGTCGAGTTCGAACTCGCCCTCGCCATTGCCCTGGTCGTGCTGGTGATCTTCGTCTTTCTGCGCAACCTCCCGGCGACGATCATTCCGAGCCTCTCGGTGCCGCTGTCGCTCGTCGGCACGCTGGTCGCGATGTATCTTCTCGGCTTCAGCCTCGACAATCTTTCGCTGATGGCGCTGACCATTTCGACCGGTTTCGTGGTCGACGACGCGATTGTCATGATCGAGAACATCAGCCGCTTCGTCGAGGAGGGCGACGCCCCCCTCGAGGCGGCGCTGAAGGGCTCGGAGCAGATCGGCTTCACCATCATTTCGCTGACCGTCTCACTCCTTGCGGTGCTGATCCCGCTGTTGTTCATGGGCGACGTGATCGGGCGGCTGTTCCACGAATTCGCGATCACGCTGGCCGTCACCATCGTCATCTCGGCGGTCGTCTCCTTAACGTTGGTGCCGATGCTCTGCGCGCGGCTCATTCGTCATCGGCCGGCCTCCCAGCGAAGCCGCCTCGACCTTCTGGCGGAGCAGGCCTTCAACGCCATCGTCGCGGGCTATGGCCGCGCCTTGCGCGTGGTGCTGCGCCACCAGCCCCTGACGCTATTCGTCGCGATAGCGACGCTTGGCCTCACCGTCGCGCTCTATATCGTAATTCCGAAGGGCTTCTTCCCGGTGCAGGACACCGGCATGATTCAAGGCATTTCGCAGGCTTCGCAAAGCATATCCTTTGAGGCCATGGCGGGTCTGCAGCAGCAACTCGGCGATGCGATTTCCAAAGACGACGCGGTAGACAACGTCAGCTCCTTCATCGGCGTCGACGGCGACAATGTAACGCTGAACAGCGGCCGCTTCCTGATCACGCTGAAGCCTCTCGCCGAGCGGCGCCTCAGCGCAAGCGCGATTATCGCCAGACTGCAACAGGAAGTCGCCGGCATTCCGGGCGTCGAGCTTTTCATGCAGCCGGTTCAGGATCTCACCATCGATTCCACAATCGGCCGGGCGCAATACAGCTTCATTCTGGAGAACGCCAACCCGACCGAATTCGCAGCCTGGACGCCGCGTCTTCTGGAGCGCCTGCGGCAAATGCCGGCGCTGGCCGACGTCGCCAGCAACACGCAGGCGCAAGGGCAGGCGCTGGACCTCATCGTCGATCGCGCGACGGCGGCGCGCTTTGGCGTCACGCTGGCCAGCATCGACAACGCGCTCTATGACGCATTCGGTCAGCGCATCGTCACGACCATCTATACGCAATCCAATCAATATCGGGTCATTCTCGAGGTCGATCCAAAGCTGCAGCGCTCGATCGCGGATCTCTCGACGCTTTATCTGCCTTCCTCTTCGTCGTCCACCAACGGGCAGGTGCCGCTTTCCGCCATCGTGCATATCGAGCAACGCACGGGCCCCTTGCTGATCAACCATCTCGGCCAGCTTCCGGCGACCTCGATCTCCTTTAACGTCGCGCCCGGCTATTCGCTCGGCGCCGCCGTCGCCGCGATCGACCAGGCGAAAACGGACATCGACCTGCCGCAAAGCTTCGTCATGTCGCTGCAGGGCTCCGCCGCGGCCTTCTCCGCTTCGACGACGAACGAACTTTTCCTCATCATCGCCGCCGTGGTCACGATGTATATCGTGCTCGGCGTCCTTTACGAGAGCTTCATTCATCCTATCACGATCCTGTCGACGCTGCCGTCGGCGGGCGTTGGCGCGCTGCTGGCGCTGATCGCTTTCGGCGGCGAGCTCGACGTCGTCGCGGTGATCGGCATCATCCTGCTCATCGGCATCGTCAAGAAGAACGCGATCATGATGATCGACTTCGCGCTCGACGCCGGGCGCAACGAGGGACTGCCGCCGGAAGAGGCGATCTTTCAGGCCTCGATTTTGCGCTTCCGCCCGATCCTGATGACGACCATGGCGGCCATTCTCGGCGCCCTGCCCCTGATGCTCGGAACCGGCGTCGGCTCGGAGCTGCGCCATCCGCTCGGCGTCTCGATCGTCGGCGGCCTGATCCTCAGCCAGCTCCTGACGCTGTTCACGACGCCGGTGATCTACCTTTATTTCGATCGCCTCGCCACGCGCCTTCGCGGCTTGCCGCCGGCCGGCGCCCTCGCCGGGGAGAGCGCTGAATGAACCTTTCGGCGCCCTTCATCGCGCGGCCGGTGGCGACCATTTTGCTCGCCATCGGGATTGCGCTTGCGGGCGCGCTCGCCTTTCTCCATCTGCCGGTCTCGCCGTTGCCCGAAGTCGATTTCCCTACGATTTCCGTGCAGGCGACGCTGCCTGGCGCGAGCCCGGACACCGTCGCCTCCAGCGTCGCAAGCCCGCTCGAGCGCGCGCTCGGCCGCATCGCCGCGGTCACCGAGATGACGTCGACAAGCTCGATCGGAAGCACCGGCATCACGCTCCAGTTCGACCTCAGCCGCGATATCGACGGCGCGGCGCGCGACGTTCAGGCCGCGATCAACGCAGCGCACGCCGATCTGCCGACCAGTCTGCGCAGCAACCCGATCTACCGCAAAATCAACCCGGCCGACGCGCCGATCCTGCTGCTCGACCTCACGTCGAAAACGCTGACGCCGGGCCAGACGTACGACGCCGCCAGCAATATTCTGCAACAAAGGCTGTCGCAGCTTGACGGCATCGGTCAGGTCACCATCGGCGGCGCCGCGCTGCCCGCGGTGCGCGTGGAGCTCAACCCGCACGCGCTCTCGAAATACGGCGTCGGCCTTGAAGACGTCCGCGCGTCGCTCGCCGCCGCCAACGCCAACAGCCCAAAGGGCGCCATCGAGGGCGATGGCCTGCATCTGCAGATATACACCAACGATCAGGCGAACCACGCCGCCGATTACCGTCCCCTCGTCATCGCCTATCGCAATGGCGCGCCTGTCCATCTCACGGACGTCGCCGAAATCACCAACTCGGTCGAGGACCTACGCAACGAAGGCCTCGTCAACGGCCAGCCTGGCATCATCCTGCTGCTGTTTCGCCAGCCCGGCGCGAACATCATCAAGACCATCGACGCCGTCAAGGCGGAGCTGCCGCATCTCATCGCGGCCATGCCGGCCGCCATCAACGTTTCCCTCGCGGCCGATCGCAGCAACACGATCCGCGCTTCGCTGCAGGACACCGAACGGACCCTGACCATCGCGATCGGCCTCGTCACGCTGATCGTCTTCCTTTTTCTGCGCGACATCCGGGCGACTCTCATCCCGGCGATCGCCGTGCCGCTGTCGATTGTCGGAACCTTCGGCGCGATGTATCTCGCCGGCTTCAGCCTCAACATCTTGTCCTTGATGGCGCTGACCATCGCGACGGGATTCGTCGTCGACGACGCCATTGTCGTGCTGGAGAACATCACCCGCTACATCGAGGCCGGCCTGCGGCCCGTCGAGGCCGCCCTCGTCGGCGCGGGCGAGGTCGGCTTCACGGTGATGTCGATCAGCATCTCGCTCATCGCCGTATTCATCCCAATTCTTTTCATGGGCGGCATTCTCGGCCGGCTGTTCCGTGAATTCGCGGTGACGCTTTCCTTCGCCATTCTCATCTCGCTCGCGCTGTCGCTGACGCTGACGCCGATGATGTGCGCGCTGTTGCTCCGGCGGCGGCCTCGCGAGGCGGCGCGCAGACGCAGCTTTGATCCGTTTGCGGCGCTCATTCGTGGCTATGGGCGCACGCTCGGCTGGGCGCTCCGCCACGGCGGCTTCGTGATGCTGCTTCTGTTCGCGACCGTATGCCTCAACGTGGCCCTGTTCACGATCATTCCGAAAGGCTTTTTCCCGCAGGAGGATACCGGCCGCATCCTGGGCGCGATCCAGGGCGACCAGAGCATCTCTTTTCAGGCCATGGAGCAAAAACTGAAAGCGCTGCAGGATATCGTTCAGGCTGATCCCGCGGTCGACACCGTCGTCGGCTTCACCGGAGGCAGTCAGACGAACTCGGGGCGGAGCTTCATCACTCTGAAGCCGATATCGCAGCGCAACGTCACCTCCGATCAGGTCATCGCGCGCCTGCGCGGCAAGCTTTCGCATGTGCCGGGAGTGAATCTCTTCCTGCAATCGGTGCAGGATATCCGCATGGGGGGACGGCTCGCCAATGCGCAGTATCAGTATACGCTGCAGGGCGATGACGCGGCCGAGATCTACGCTTTTACGCCGAAGCTGGTCGAGGCGTTGCGTCGCAGCGCCGTGGTGGCCGACGTCAGCACGGACCAACAGCAGGCCGGCCTCGAAACCGATGTCGCGATCGATCGCGACACCGCCTCGCGTCTTGGGCTGACGGCGAGCCAGATCGACAATACGCTCTATGACGCCTTCGGCCAGCGCCAAGTCTCGACCATCTACAGCGCGGTCAATCAATATCACGTGGTGATGGAGGTCGCGCCGCGTTACTGGCAGGATCCGTCCATTCTCAAAGACATCTATGTGAGCACCTCCGGCGGCAACCCGAGCGGCACGTCGCAGTCGAACCTGCCGTCCGGCACGGTGCAAAGCAAGGCGACGGCCGCCGCCGCGGCGACCACGGGCGCCAGCAATTCGGCGCGCAACGCGGCGACCAATTCGCTGGCCAGCGTCGGCAACAGCAGCGCTTCGGCCGGCGCCGCAGTCAGCACCGCGCAGGAGACCATGGTTCCGCTCTCGGCCTTCACCCATTTCGCGCCCGGCAAAACGCCGCTCGTCGTCAACCATCAGGGCCTTTTCGTCGCCAGCACGATCTCGTTCAATCTGCGGCCCGGCGCATCGCTCAGCCAGGCTATCGCGGAGATCGAGACGACGGCGCGACGGTTGGGAATGCCGGCTTCGAATTCACGGCGTGCCGCAGGGCACCGCCAAAGCCTTCCAGGATTCGCTCGCCAATCAGGGACTTTTGTTCATCGCGGCGCTGGGCGCGGTCTATATCGTCCTCGGCGTGCTCTATGAGAGCTACATCCATCCGATCACGATTCTTTCGACCCTGCCGTCGGCCGGCGTCGGCGCGGTTCTGGCGCTCATGCTTTTTGGCGCGGAGTTCAGCATCATCGCGCTGATCGGCGTGATCCTGCTCATCGGCATCGTCAAGAAGAACGCGATCTTGATGATCGACTTCGCGCTGGAGGCCGAGCGCACGCAGGGGCTTTCCCCGCACGAGGCAATCTTTCAGGCCTGCATGCTGCGCTTCCGCCCGATCATGATGACGACCTTCGCCGCGATCCTCGGCGCCGTCCCCCTCGCCCTCAGCTTTGGCGAGGGCGGCGAGATCAGGCGCCCACTCGGCATCGCCATCGTCGGCGGTCTCATCGTCAGCCAGATGCTGACGCTCTATACGACGCCGGTGCTCTATCTTTACATGGATGAATTCCGCCTGTGGGCGAAGGCGCGCTGGCGCAGCCTCTTGCCGGGATTTGCGCCGCCCGCGGCGGACCGCCCGGCCTGAGACGAAGCGTCCATTTCTTGACTTCGCAGGTCAAACTGGCCAGTTTCCGCGCTCCCAGGCGCAGGGCCGCTCGGCCGCGCCTTCCAATTCCACATGAAATGCGTTCCCCATGGCGCCGCCACCGCGAAGTTATCTCGATTTTGAAAAGCCCGTCGCCGAGCTCGAAGCGAAAGTGCAGGAGCTGCGCCTTCTCGGAGCGAGCGGCGACGCCGTCTCGATCGGCGACGAGTTGGCGCGCCTTGAAAGCAAATCGGAAAAGGCGCTGGCCGACCTCTACGCCAGCCTGACGCCATGGCAGAAGACGCAGGTCGCGCGGCATCCGCAGCGGCCCCATTTCGGCGACTATGTGAAGGGCCTGCTCACCGATTTCACGCCGCTGTCCGGCGACCGGCAATTCGGCGAGGACGCCGCCATCATCTGCGGCTTCGGCTGGTTTCGCGGCCATTCGGTCTGCGTGATCGGCCAGGAAAAGGGCACCGACACCACGGCGCGCATCAAGCATAATTTCGGCATGGCTCGGCCGGAAGGCTATCGCAAGGCGGTGCGGGTGATGCAGCTCGCCGATCAATTCGACCTCCCCGTCATCTCGCTCGTCGATACGCCGGGCGCGTTTCCCGGCGTCGATGCGGAAGAGCGCGGCCAGGCCGAGGCCATTGCGCGGGCGACGGACGCATCGCTGTCTCTCGGCACGCCGAATATCGCCGCGATCGTCGGCGAGGGCGGATCGGGCGGCGCCATCGCCATCGCCAGCTGCAACCGGGTCCTGATGCTGGAGCACGCGATCTACACCGTCGCCTCCCCGGAAGCATCGGCCTCAATTCTCTGGCGCGACGCAGCCAAAGCCGAGGATGCGGCGACAACGATGAAGATCACCGCGCAGGATCTTTTCAAATTCGGCATCATCGATGCGGTCGTGCCCGAACCCGTCGGCGGCGCGCATCGAGATCCCGTCGCCGCCATCGCCGCGCTCGGCGACGCCATCCACCGCGCGCTGGAAAGTCTGATCGGTCTGTCGCGCGATGAAATCCGCGGCGCCCGCGCCGACAAATTTCTCGCCATCGGCCGCGGCCTGTAACGCGCGGCTGGCCAAACAGGGGAAAACTCTGTGGCGCCGACGCCACAGAGCCGAACTTTCTTGCGCAAAGCCAAGCCCGTCAAAGGCGCCAGACGGCCAGCAAAAACCTCCACTTTTGGGTCGTCGCAGCATCTGCGAGGCGCCCGCGCCAATTACGTCCGAACGCTTGAAAACGCGCGGTTTTGGCGGCAGGGCGACGCAAGCTTCGCCTCACTCCAGCCGCTTTGGGCCTCAATGCTCAGGAGCGGGCGGAAATCGTCCCTTTTTGCGAGTCGCGGCTGCCGCCTCGGCGGGTCCGCCTATTTGGCCGCGATGGGCGCCGGATTGGAATGGTTTCTTTACCATTGAGCGCAAAACTCGGCCGGCGCGGCGCCTTGCAAAAGAGAATAACGCTCGTAGACTGCTAAAGAGCGAGCAACGCAAAACTTGGTTTAACGCGCGAGACAGCTATGAGTTCCAGAAGCGAACGCTTTTTCCGCATCGGGGCCTTGGCGATGATCGCCGTGGCTGCGGCTTTTCTGGGCGGCTGCGAAGAGACCGGTCTCGGCTCTGTTGGCGCGCACGCCAATGACCCGATCGCGCCCGAGACCGTCGCGCTGATGAAGAAGCTGGACACGACAGAGAACGCGCCCGTCCTGATCCGCACCTACAAGAAAGAGTCTGAGCTCGAAATCTGGAAAATGAAGTCCGATGGCCGCTATGCGCTGCTGAAGACCTATCCGGTCTGCCGCTGGTCGGGCCAGCTTGGCCCCAAAACGCGCGAAGGCGATCGCCAGGTGCCGGAAGGCTTCTATTCGATCACGCCGGCGCAGATGAAACCGAACTCGGCCTATTACCTCGCCTTCAATGTCGGTTACCCCAATGCCTATGATCGGGCGCTCGGACATGACGGCGGCGCGATCATGGTGCATGGCATCTGCTCGTCGGCCGGCTGCTTCTCGATGACCGACCCCCAGATCGGCGAGATCTACTCGGTGGTGCGCGAAGCCTTCGCGGGCGGTCAGCGCGAAGTGCAGATGCAGTCCTATCCATTCCGCATGACCGCGGAAAATCTCGCCAAATACCGGCTCGATCCGAATATCGATTTCTGGAAGCAGTTGAAGGAAGGCTCGGATAATTTCGAGGTGACCAATCAGGAGGTCGTGGTCGGCGTCTGCAACAAGCATTACGTGTTCAACGCCGCGCCGGCCAATGGCGCGCATTTCGATCCCTATGAGCAGTGCCCGCAGCTGAAGCGCGACGCGGACGTCACCGCCCTCGTAACGGCGAAACAGGCGCGCGACGACGCGAAGGTTGCGGAACTCGCGGCGCAGGGCGTTCGGCCGGTCCGCACAGTTTACGCCGACGGCGGCCAGAATCCGTATTTTGCTTCAATATCGGCCTACGCCAGCAGGCCCGACGCGCTGGCGCGAGGCCCGGTCGACGTCGCCCTCGACGACAGCGCCGTGCCGCAAGGCGCCGTCCGGAAAGGCCGCGTTTCGCCGGTGGTCCAGGTCGCGGCGGCGCGGAGCAACCCGGCGAGGGTCGCTGTGTCGGCTCAGGCTGACGCCAATAATTCCAGGGTCGCCGACTCGAGCGACGTCACGGCGTCCATTACGAAGCCGGCGAAAGCCGCCGACAAGCCTTGGATGTTCGCCAACTTCTTCGGCGCCAAGCCGGCCGAAGCGGCGACGCTTGCTCCCGCCGCGACGCAGAGCGCGACCGACGCCGCGCCGACGCAAACCGCGCGCTGACGAAGTCACCCGTCGACCAAGAGGCGACTCGCGAGCGGCCTTTGAGGATCGCCCCATTGAAAAGCGCGGCGCGCGGCCTCATGTCGTTTCGATGAGCAAAGCCTTCACCAAGGAAGCCGACGAAGACATCGAACCGGAAGACGACATTCCGGCCTCGCCAGCGGGCGTCAAGAATTACATCACGCCCGAGGGCTTGCAGCGGATGCAGGGCGAATTCGCACAACTGCATCAGGTCGAGCGGCCAAAGCTCGTCGAAACGGTCGCCTGGGCGGCCGGCAATGGCGACCGCTCGGAGAACGGCGATTACATTTATGGGAAGCGGCGCCTGCGCGAAATCGACCGGCGCCTGCGCTTCCTGCGCAAACGCATGGAGATCGCCGAGGTCGTCGATCCTGCGCGCCAGAAAAACCGCCAGCGGGCGTTCTTCGGCGCCGCGGTCGATTACCGCACGGCCGAGGGCGCAGTGAAGCGGGTGCGGATCGTCGGCGTAGACGAGGCGCGCTGGGAGCTTGGCGAGGTCAGCTGGATTTCGCCCATCGCCAAAGCGCTGCTGAAGGCGGAGGAAGGGGACCTCGTCGAGGTGCGCACGCCGGCGGGCGTCGAGCGCATCGAGGTGGTGAAGATCGCCTATTGAGCGATCCTGCGCTCACCCCAGATTTAGCTCCTTGAAGAAGTCGTTGCCCTTGTCGTCGATCACGATGAAGGCGGGGAAATCCTCGACGTCGATGCGCCACACCGCCTCCATGCCGAGCTCGGGATACTCCAGAACCTCGACCTTCTTGATGCAGTCCTGCGCCAGTCGCGCCGCCGCGCCGCCGATCGAGCCAAGATAGAAGCCGCCGTGTCTGGCGCAAGCCTCGCGCACCTGCGGCGAGCGATTGCCTTTGGCGAGCATCACCATCGAGCCGCCGGCGGCCTGGAACTGGTGCACGTAGGAATCCATGCGTCCGGCCGTGGTCGGCCCAAAAGAACCGGAGGCGAACCCTTGCGGCGTCTTGGCCGGCCCCGCGTAATAGACCGGATGGTTCCTGAAATAGTCGGGCAGCGATTCGCCACGCTCCAGCCGCTCGCGGATTTTGGCGTGCGCAAGGTCGCGCGCGACGATCATCGGCCCCGACAGCGAAAGCCGCGTCTTGATCGGATGCCTGGTCAGCTCGGCGAGGATCTCCGGCATCGGCCTCCTCAAGTCGATCTTGACCACCGCGCCGCCTAGCGTCGCCTCGTCGATGGCGGGCAGAAACCGCGCCGGGTCATGCTCCAGCTCTTCAAGAAAGACGCCATGCCGGTTGATCTCGCCAAGCGCCTGGCGATCGGCGGAACAAGAACTCCTAGCCCGATCGGCAGCGAGGCGCCGTGGCGCGGCAGCCTGACGACGCGGACGTCATGGCAGAAATATTTGCCGCCGAATTGCGCGCCGACGCCCGAAGCCTGCGTCAGCGCAAAGATCTCGGCCTCCATCGCAAGGTCGCGGAAAGCATGGCCGTCCTCGCCGCCTTCCGTCGGTAGATTGTCGAGATAATGGGTAGAGGCGAGCTTTACGGTCTTGAGATTGAGCTCCGCCGAAGTGCCGCCGACGACGATCGCAAGATGGTAGGGCGGGCAGGCGGCGGTCCCGAGCGTCAGGATTTTCTCGCGCAGAAACTCGACCAAGCGATCATGCGTCAGCAGCGAAGGGGTGCCCTGAAAGAGATAAGTCTTGTTGGCCGAACCGCCGCCCTTGGCGACGAACAGAAATTTATAATTTTCCTCTCCCTCGGCGTAGATTTCGATCTGCGCCGGCAGATTGGTCTTTGTATTCACCTCTTCGAACATGCTGAGCGGGGCGAGCTGCGAAAAGCGCAGGTTCTTCTTCTCATAGGCGTCGCGGATGCCCTCCGCGATGGCGCTCGCATCGTCGCCCTCGGTGAAGACGAGCCGGCCCTTCTTGCCCATTACGATCGCCGTGCCGGTGTCCTGGCACATCGGCAGCACGCTGCCGGCGGCGATATTGGCGTTCTTTAAAAGATCGAAGGCGACGAATTTGTCGTTGGAGCTCGCCTCCGGATCGTCGAGGATTTTCGCCAGTTGCGCGAGATGGGCCGGGCGCAGCAGATGATTGATGTCGGTCATCGCCGCCTCGCTCAGCGCGCGGATCGCTTCCCGCTCGACGACCAGAAATTCGCGTGAGCCGAAGTTCTCGAGCCTGACGCCGCCGCAATCCAGCTTGCGAAAAGGCGTCTCGTCCTTGCGGAGCGGGAACGGCGGATGATATTGGAACGTCATCTCGGATGGCCTCGTTGCAATGGGCGTCAGCCATTTTAGGCGTCAACGTCTCCTTATCCAAGAAGGACTTGATCCAAGAAGGGCTTGCTGCTCGGCCGCGCCGGGCAGGCGCCATTTTCGCTTAGGCGAAAGCGGCCGCGCATGAAAGAGAGGCCGCTTGGATTTCCCTTTTCCCGTCGTTCTTTGCGACATTGGCGGCACCAACGCGCGTTTTGCGCTCAAGATGAGCCCCGATGCGCCGCTGCTATCGGGCCTCGCGCGCAAAACCTCCTCGCACGCGCGTTTTGAGGCCGCGCTGGCCGCCGCCTTCGAGGACTTTGGCGTCAGACCGCGCTCCCTGATCGCGTGCGCCGCCGGCCCGGTTCGCGACCGCAGCGTCCAACTGACTAACGCGGCCTGGGCGATCGACGGCGCCGCAATCGCAACAGAGCTCAAGCTTGATCAGGGCCTCCTTCTCAATGATTTTGAGGCGCAGGCGCTGACCCTCCCTGTGCTCGAGGCCGACTGGACGACCTCAATCGGCCCGCCAATCGAGCCGCAGCCCAGCGTGAAGCTTGTCATTGGCATCGGGACGGGGCTTGGCGCGGCGGCGCTCGTCGAGGTCGAGGGGCGCCATCTCGCCCTTGCGAGCGAAGCGGGGCATGTGGATTTCGCGCCGATCGGCGCCATGCAGTCTGCGATCTGGCCCCATATCGACATCTCGGCTCATGGCCGGGTCAGCGCGGAAACCATTTTGTCGGGCCAGGGCCTCGTGCGGCTGCATCGGGCCCGCTGCGCGGCCGCCGGCGCCGCCCCGCCCGCGCTCGACGAAGCCGCGCTGGTCGAACAGGCGCTGGCGCGACCGGACGGCGCCGAGGCGCACACGCTGCGTATGATCTGGCTGCTCACCGCGCGCTATGCCGGCGATCTTGCACTCAATCTGCTCGCCACGGGCGGGGTCACGTTCTCCGGCGGGGTTCTGCCGCGCCTCGCGGCTTTCCTCGAACCTTCGGCCTTTCGCGCGCGCTTCGAGGATAAAGCCCCCTTCGGCGCGATGATGCGGAAAATCCCGACGCGGCTGATAACCGCCAGTGACGTGGTTCTGGCCGGCATGGCCGCGGTCGCGGCGAGGCCGCGCGATTACATCATCGACTATGGTTTACGGGCCTGGCGGTGAAGCGCAGAGGCAAGGGCGCGGCGTCGCGCTTACGCGGCGTGGGAGGCGGGTTCCTCGCGCAGAACCGAGTAGAGCGCATTGACGTCGCGCGCGGCGCGCAGCTTTGCGGTCGTCAGCGGATCGCGCAGCATGCGGGCGAGCCGCGCGAGGGCCTTGAGATGGTCCGCCCCGGCCAATTCCGGGGCGACGAGCAGAAAAATGAGATCGACCGGCGCGCCATCAAGCAATTCAAAGTCGATCGGCCGAACCAGCCGCGCAAAAATCCCGAACATGGATTTCGCGCGGGCGAGCTTGGCGTGTGGGATGGCGATGCCGTCGCCGGCGCCGGTCGATCCCAGCCGCTCGCGCTGAACCAGGGCGTCGAGGATTTCCCGGGCGGGCAGGCCAGAGAGATCGGCGGCCTTTTCGCTGAGTTCCTGCAGCGCCTGCTTCTTTGAATTCGCCTTGAGCGAGGGAATAATCGCGTCGGGGGTGATGAGGTTCGTCAATAAGGTCAATCCATGCCGTTTGATGGGCGAGCGCTCAATGCCTCAGAGACGAGCATTTGAGCGCCATCGATTATGGGCAATTGATGAAACGGTCCCGTGAAAGAGCAACCTTCTATCGCGCGCATTGGCTAAAGCAAGCTTGGCCGCGGCGCGATGTCTGATGCGATAGCGACCGGACGGCGATGTAAGCCGATCCTCCGCCAGTTCAAGGCGCCGGCCTTCTCGACCGACGCGATTTGCGGCGGGGCGCGGGCCCAGACGCCTTGACTTGCGCGGGCGCGCGAAGGGCGCGCCGGCGTTGCAATTCGCTGTCTTTTGCACGATTTGCCGTCTTTTGCGGTTAAATCGCCCTTTCAGGGTGTCACGGGCGCCGCCGCGAAGCAAGCCGCATAGAAGCCGATGCGGTTACGGCGCGCGCTCGCCGCAGCGCGAAAACTGTGGACAATCAGCTCCGCGCTGGCCTCCAGCAGCGTTGACCGAACAGCTATATCTGCGCTTTTTCACGGCGCCTTTCGACTGAAGAGCGAATTTTGAGGCTTTCACGATATTTGGCCACTGTGCGCCGCGCGATGTCGATATTGACTTCCTTGAGCTTGGCGACAATCGCGTCATCTGACAGGATGTCCTCGGGTCTTTCCCGATCGATCATATGCCGGATGCGGAAGCGCACCAATTCGGCGGAATGGGCGTCGCCGCCATTGTTCGAGGCGATCGAGGCGGTGAAGAAATATTTCAGCTCGAACAGGCCGCGCGGCGTCGCCATATATTTGTTCGAGGTGACACGCGAAACCGTCAATTCATGCATGCCGATCGCCTCGGCGATGGTCTTGAGGTTGAGCGGGCGCAAATGTTCGACGCCATGCTGGAAAAAGGCGTCCTGCTGACGGACGATTTCGCTGGAAACCTTTAGAATTGTGCGGGCCCGCTGCTCCAGGCTTTTGGTCAGCCAGTTGGCGGTCTGGAGGCAGGTCGACATGAAGGTTCTGTCCACGTCGCTGGCGCTGTTCTTCGTCACCCGCGAGGCGTAGCTGTTATTGACCAGTATGCGGGGCAGCACCTCGGTATTCAGCTCGACATGCCAGGAGCCGCCCGCCGCGGCGCGGACGATGACGTCGGGCACGAGCGGCTGGATCGAGCCGTCCGCGAATGCCCGGCCGGGCTTTGGATCGAGTTGCCGAATCTCGGCCAGCATGTCGGCGATATCCTCCTCGTCGACATTGCAGATTTTCCGCAAGGCGGAGAAATCCCGTTTCGCCAATAGGGGGAGATTGGCGACGAGCGCTTTCATCGCCGGATCGAAACGGTCGCATTCGCGCAACTGGATGGCGAGACACTCGGCAAGATCGCGCGCGCCGACGCCCGAAGGGTCGAAGGTCTGGATCAGCGTCAGAACGCGCTCGACGCGCTCGACCGGAATTTGCAGACGGGCCGCCGTCTCGGCGAGCGAGCCGGCGAAATAGCCGGCGTCGTCGACGGAATCGATGAGGACCTGGCCGATCAGCCGTTCGACCGGATCGCGCGTCGCCAGGGTCAATTGCTGGCCGAGGTGATCCTTGAGGCTGACCTTCGCCGCGGCGTAGGCTTCGAGATTGGGGGCCTCGCCATCGCCCGTCCCGGCCCCGGACGAACCGGACCAGGAGGACGCCGACAGCCCCGCGCCTTCATGCCGCTCGACATATTCCAGCGGAGTCGCCGCCCGATCGTCATCGAAGGCGTTGGACAATTCGGTCCCGAGACTATCCTCAAGAGCGCCGCGATCGGTCGCGAGGGATTCCGAGGTCCAGTCGGCCTCGACGGGTTCGCTGAACTGCTGGCTGAGCGCCGCCTCCGCCATATCGGCAGCTATTTCGCCGGCCGGGGCGTCGAGCCGGTCAGGCGCTTCGTCGGAGCGCTCCAGCAACGGGTTGCGTTCGAGTTCCTCCTGAACGAAAGCGGTCAATTCCAGGTTTGAGAATTGCAGAAGCTTGATCGCCTGCAAAAGCTGCGGAGTCATGACCAGGGACTGTCCCTGCCGCATCATAAGCTTAGTGCCAAGCGCCATTTTTGTGTCGACCTCTTACGCGCAAAGTGAACGGCCCGTTTCTTGCTTATAGCATAAACAGCGCGGTTGCACGCCCTCGATCGCAATTTTCTTCGAAATTTTTTGCGCCGAGCCGGAATGTCGGCTTTCAGGCTCCGCCCACGCGAGCCGCAACCTTCGGCCGCGACAGCCGCAATTTCACAGCTGGAAATCGTCGCCGAGATAAAAACGGCGCACGTCAGGGTGCGTGACGATCTCTTCCGGCGCGCCTTCCGTCAAAACCCGCCCGGCGTGAATGATATAGGCGCGGTCGATGAGCCCAAGGGTCTCGCGCACATTGTGATCGGTGATGAGGACGCCAATTCCGCGCTTTTTGAGGTGATGGACAAGAATCTGGATATCGGCGACCGCGATTGGATCGATGCCGGCGAAAGGCTCGTCGAGAAGTATGAAAGATGGCCTGCTCGCCAAGGCGCGGGCGATTTCGCAGCGGCGTCGCTCGCCGCCCGAAAGGGCGACGGCCGGCGACTTGCGCAGCGCCTTGATGTCGAACTCATCGAGCAGCGCCTCCAGCTCCAGTTCGCGCCTCGCCCTGTCGCGCTGGGTGATCTCGAGGACGGCGCGGATATTATCCTCGACGCTGAGGCCGCGGAAGATCGAGGGCTCCTGCGGCAGATAGCCAATGCCAAGGCGCGCCCGCCGGTACATTGGCAGGCGCGTCACATCATGCCCGTCAAGTTCGATCGCGCCCGCGTCCGGCCGGACCAGCCCGGAAATCATGTAAAACAGCGTCGTCTTGCCGGCGCCATTTGGACCGAGCAGGCCGACCGCCTCGCCGCGACGCACCACCATACTCACATCTTCGATGATGCGGCGCATGCGGTAAGCTTTTTTCAGATGGCGGACGGACAGCACGCCGTTGCGGTCGGCGTCGAGGACAATTGAATCCGCCCGGGAATCCGCCGGTGCGCGCGGCGCAGCTTCAGCGTCGCCGAAATTCGCGACGCCGTCCGCCGAAGCCTCCAGATCGACCGCGCGGCCGGTCAGCGACAGGGTTTCCGCTTCTTCGATGTCCGCCTCAATCGCGAGAGCGCCAAATCCCGCCACCCCGCGTTTCGGGCGGTTGAACAGACCACCGAGCCTGAACATGGCGGCCAGGGCCGGAACGGAAAAAACGGGCAATGTTCGAAATCCTTCGTCGCAGCCCCGCTCGCCATCCGCCCATATCGGTTTCACGCCCCTTCACGTCCCCCGCGGAGCGCGAACAAACAGTGCATCTTCTGCCATATTCGCAGGGACAGGTCTAAGGTATTTTCGCCGGAGCTGGGGCGCCGGCCGTCGAGGCGGGCGCTTCAGGCGTCGTCTTTGCTCGTTTCTTGTGAGCCGGCGAGCCGCTGCCACTGGCCGCGTTGTCGGGCGCGGCAGCCGGCGAATTATTGGGCGTATTGCTCGGTATGAACATGCTTCTGACCTTGCCCGTGACCACCGCCTGGCCGGTCGTCAGGTCGTAGACCAGCTTGTCTCCCTTGGTGACGTTCGGCCCCTGGGTCAGCGTCACATTGCCGATCAAATAGACCTTGTTTTCGGCTTTCTCATAGATGCCGCTGTCCCCCGTGCCGACCTGGTCCTTGGAAATCATGGTCACCGGCCCGGTGGCCTCCATCCTGCGCAACTGGCTTTGAGAAGAAGGCACGCCGGCCTGATCGCCGCTAGCTTTCGGGGTAAGATAGAGCACGAGGACGCTCGCCTTCAACGTGCTCGCGCCCTGGGTCGCGACGACGTCGCCGGTATAGACGAGCTTTTGCTCCTTATCGAAATAATCGAGCTTGGCGGCGTCGATATTGATCGGCTCCTTCGAGTCGCCGCCTGGAAGAACCGGGCTCGACGACGCTTTCTGGGCTAGCGCCGGCGAACAGGCCGCAGCGAGCGCAATCGCGAAAACAGGCGCCCAAAGGCGGCCGGAGAAACGGGCGGATGCGGGAGCGACGCGCTGGCGGCGCCTTGCTGCGTTCGGCCTCGGGATGCGGGGCGTCAAGACGTGCGGCCACGCCACAAATTTACTCCGCGACCGCCGCCGGGACGGTCGCTGCAGGCTTGTCGCTGTCGCCCGGCTCGATGATCGACTTGACCGCGCCTTCGAACGAGACCCTGCCGTCGTTTTCAATATCGATCTGGTTGGCGGCGACCTTGCCGCCGTTCAAAACCACATTGACGGGATCGCTCGAGACGAGCGCGCCGGTCTTGAAGTCCATGCGCGCGGTCTTCATGAAGATGGCGTAGCCGACGTCGTTCTTGATCTCAGCCGAACCGTCCATGACAAGATGATCGCTGAGACTGTCATAGGTGCCATGCTCGGCGGTCACTTTCAGGGTCGAGGCGTCGCTGAGGCCGATTTTGGCGTCGATGCCGAGCAGTTCGACGACATTTGGCGTCGTCGTGTCCTGGACTCCGGCCCGCGCCGTCACCTCATAGGGGCTCCCATCCTTCTGAATGCCAGTGATTTTCGGCAATTCGACGGTGACCCGCGTGCCGTCGACGTGAACCTGGCCGATCGAGATGTTGCGCGGCAGTCGCCGGAATGGGTCGAAGACGACGAGCACCGCGACGACGCCGACCGCGGCGACGCAGCCGACGACGATCGCCCGGCGCAAAAACCGCACGCGGGCCGAGTGCCGCCCCGCCGCCTTGATCGCGCCGCGCCAGGGCGAATGTGCGAGATCCAGCACGTCGCCGAGCTCGTCCGCCGGCGCGCCGGAAGCGCTTTCCCAAGCTTCCGGGCGGCTTTCCGGCCAAACCGTATCGGCGGAGACTTGCGTCATTCGCGGCGTTTCATATCCTGACGAGGCCATGCGCCCTCGGCGCCCAGGGTTCCGGACGCCAAGCCGCCTCATTCCAGACAGCAAGCAAGCAAGGCGAAGTCAAGGCGGGGTTAACGCGAGCGGTTCGCCGGGCTGCGAATTCGCTATTGATGGGAAAAAATATCCGTGTCCGCCCATCCCATCAGGTCGAGCCGCGCGCGCGCCGGAAGAAACGCGAAGCAGGCCTGCGCCATGTCGAATCGGCCCTCCCGCTTCAGCATGGCGTCGAGGCGCTCACGCAGCGCGTGCAAATGCAGCACGTCGGAGGCGGCGTAGGAGAGCTGCGCATCGGACAAGGCGTCGGCCCCCCAATCGGAGGACTGCTGCTGCTTCGAGATTTCAAGACCAAGCAGCTCGCGAGTGAGATCCTTCAATCCATGCCGGTCGGTATAGGTGCGCGCGAGCTTCGAGGCGATCTTGGTGCAATAGATGGGTCCAGCCATGACGCCGAAGGTTTTGAAGAGCACGGCGATGTCGAAGCGGGCGAAATGGAACAATTTCGTGATGTTCGCGTCAGCCAGCAACCCCTCGATATTGGGCGCGCGCGTCTGGCCGGCTGCGATCTGCACGACATCGGCGTCCCCGTCGCCCGCCGACAGCTGAACGACGCACAGCCGGTCGCGCTGCGGCACAAGCCCGAGCGTTTCGGTGTCGATCGCCACGCAGTCGCCAAAACGCGCGTCATCGGGCAGATCGCCCCTGTGCAGGCGGATCGTCATCGCGCGCTGCTCTCTTGAGGCGCGGCGGGCGGAAAGCGAAAAGAAGCGCGAAGCTTTGCCATCCGGCGCGCCTAGCACCCATCGCAAGCTGAGGCAAGCCCGCCCGGCGCGGCCCGCGCGGAACCAGCTCCAGTTCGCGGCGTTAGGGCGGCATATCGCGAGACGAAAGGAGCTGGAACGATGCAAAGAAAACTTGGGATCGCCGTTTTGGCGGCTTTGATCGCCACGCCACTGGCCGCGAACGCGCAAAACCCTGTCGGCGGCGCCGCGAATGGCATGTCCAACGGCGCTGCGGCCGGAAATGCGGCGGCCGGACCGGTGGGCGGCGTAGTCGGCGGAGTCGTCGGCGGCGCGACCGGAGCGGTCGGCGGCTTGCTTGGCGCCGATCAGGAGCCGGCCTTCCGGGACTACGCGCTGCGCGAACACCGCTCGGCGTTCCGTTATGAAGAACGCCTCGCGCCGGGCGCGCGGCTGCCTCTCAGCGGCGTCACCTATTATGCGGTGCCGGCCGAATATGGCGTCGATCCGCGCTATCGCTACACGATCGTCAACGATCACGCCGTTATCGTCGATCCGATGACGCGGCAAATCGTGCAGGTCATCGACTAGCATCGGCCAATCTCTCAAGCGCGCCTTCGCCGTCCGGCGGAGGCGCTTTCTTTTGGTCCGTCAGCGCCCGGTGCGTGCGGATAAGTCAAAGTCCTTGTTGTCTTTGTCCTGGCGGGCCTCCGGCGCGCGCCAGAGCCGCTGCGCCAGCGCTTCCGCCTGGGCTGCGATTTCCGGCACCGCATTCGTCTCCCAGTATTGGCCGCGCAGCATCGGCCCGATCGCGTAGAGGTCGGTCGACGGCGCGCCGTTCCGGTCGATGGCCGCGAGATCGTCCGCGACCGAGACGCCGAGCCTGTGCCTGTTGAGTCGAATTCGCCCTTTGTCGAGCAGGCGCTTCAGCAATGTTTCGTCCGAGGCGCCGAAATCATAATTGGGGCCGGAGCAATTGATGAGCTTATCGATGCGCAGATGGGCCGCGCCGCCGCTGCGAAGCCGGATCTCGGCGTCGACGCCATCTTCAAGCCGCCGAAGCCGTTTCAGCCGTCCGGCGATGTGGCGCAGCCGGCCGGTCGCGATCAGCGCGCTCAATTTCGCCCCGATCGCCGGGGCTATGCGATGCCGGTGGGCGTCCCACCAAGGCCGCACGTGACGAATGAAGCGCGCCTGTTCGGCTGGCGGAAAGCCTAGCCACAGAGCCTGCGCGAAAGGCCGCAGGCTGTTCAGAACGGCCTGCCAGCTTTGTCCCGCCGCGCGCGCCGTCGCGATCTGGCTGCGCACCAGGCGAACCAAAGCCGCGACCCGGCGTGATTTGTCGAGCTTGATGAACGGCTTCCACTCGCCAGCCGCCTCCTGTGCGCGCGGCAAAAGCCCGTGGCGGGAGATGGCGACGATCTCGCCGCGATGGCCGCGCGCGTCAAGCGACAGCGCGACGTCGATCATTGTGAGGCCGGCTCCAAGCAGCAATACGTTGTCGTCAGGCGCGATCGCATCGATGGCTGCGGCGTCCCAGGGATCGTTGAGGTAAAACGCGCTGTCGTCGATCCAGCCTTCGACGCCAGTGGGCCGGCGCGGTGGTAGATTGCCGGTGGCGAGCACGATCCGGTCGGCGCGAAACGAGCGTCCGTCCTCAAGGAGAATGACGTCGCCGCGATCGTCGATGATGTCAGTCGCCGCGCCGCGGACGTGGATCAATTCGGGCGCCCTTTTTGCGGCTTCAACCGCGTCTCGACCAGATCGCTGAGGAAACGCCCGTATGCGGCGCGGGGCGCATAGCAATCGCGGACAGAGGGCGTCCCGGGCGGCAACAGATCGCGATGCCGCGCCAGAAAATCGACGAACGCATGCGGGTTGCCTGTGAAAGGGCTCATCCCGGTGGCGGGTATGTTGAGGAGATGGGTCGGCTCGTTGCTGGAATAGGCCTGGCCAAGCCCGATCGCCTCACGCTTCTCGATCAGGATGACGCGATCGCCGGCGGCGCCTTCCGCGACCAGATTGAGCGCAAGGATCGCGCCGCTGAAGCCGCCGCCGATAATCGCAATGGTGGTCATACGCAGGCCTGACTAAAGATCGAGCGAGCCAAAACACGAAAAGCGCGGCGGGGCCAAATATCCGCCTAGCCGGGTCTCTGTCCGCGAGGCGGGCTCGCGCCGCGCCTGAAAAGCCGACGTCCCCGCAACGCTCATCCCGGCCGTGGCGATGCGCCGAAAACATCCGGCTGCGCGATTGAGCCCATGGCGGCGGTTGGGGCCGCTTGCTATGGCTCCTCCGTCCGGGCCGCGAGCGCGGCGGTCTCAATCTGGTGGCCTGATGAAACCTGCGTTTCCTGTTTTGCTTGCGGCTGCCTTGCTGGCGGCGCCCTTTCCATCACGCGCCGCTCCGCAATCGCGGTCCATCGTGACTTTCCACGGCCATCCGGATCGCAACGGCAGCTACATCGCGCCGGCGCTGACCTTTGCTCGCGCCCGCGCGCTGCGCCTCGACGAAGGCTTTCGCCCCAAAATCTCGGGAAACGTCTACGCCCAGCCGCTGTACTGGCGCGCGCCCGGGTCGAAATCCGAGATCCTGCTGCTCGCTACCGAAAATAACGTCGTCTACGCGATCGACGCGGGCGCCGGCGGCGAGATCTGGAAGCGCACGCTCGGCAATCCCGTGGCCCGCTCATCGATGCCGTGCGGCAATATCGACACGCTCGGCGTCACAGGCACGCCCGTCATCGACGAGGCGACCAAGGCCATCTATCTCGACGCCGCGATCGAAGCGCCGGCGGGTCTGCGGCATCTCATCTTCGCGCTGTCGCTGAAGGACGGTTCGATCCTACCGGGCTGGCCGATCGACGTTCAGGACGCGCTGGCGGCGATCGGCCAGGATTTCAAGCCGCTCGTCCAGAACCAGCGCGGCGCGCTGACGATATTGCAGGGGACGCTATATGCGGCTTTCGGCGGTCACGGCGGCGACTGCGGCGATTACCACGGAATTGTGGTCGGCATTTCGCTGTCCGATCCGCGATCCGTCAGGAGCTGGGCGACGCGCGCGCATGGGGGCGGCATCTGGGCGCCCGGCGGCATCAGTTCGGATGGAAAATCGCTGTTCGTCGCGACCGGCAACTCGAGGGACACGACGATCTGGGGCGACGGCGAGGCGGTGGTGCGCCTCGCGCCCGACCTGCATCGATCCGACGATAACAAGGATTTCTTCGCGCCCTCGGACTGGAAGGCTCTCGACGACCACGATACCGACCTTGGCGGATCAAATCCGCTTCCGTTAGACGTCCCCACTCCGACTGGCGATCAGGCGCTGATCCTCGCCCTCGGCAAGGATGGCAAAGCCTACCTTCTCGACCGCGACGACCTCGGCGGGATCGGCGGCGCCCTCGCCGTCGAGACGGTCGCCATTGGCGCCATCCGCGCCGCGCCGGCCGCTTTCCCTGTCGGCGACGACATCTTCGTCGCATTTCAGGCTCAGGGCGCGCATTGTCCGGCGCCGCACGACGAGGCCGGCCTTACCGTCCTCAAAATCGCGGCGGGATCGCCGCCGACAATGCGCACGGCCTGGTGCGCCGCATTGTCTGGTGGCGGATTGCCGATCGTGACCACGACGGACGGGCGCGCCAATCCGATCGTCTGGATCCTCGGCGCCGAGGGCGATAACAAGCTGCACGGGTTTCGCGGCGACACAGGCGCGGCTCTTTTCGCCGGGCCGCCGCAGGGACTGGCCGGCCTTCGCCATTTTCAAACGCTGATCGCCGCCGATCACCGCCTTTACGTCGGCGCCGACGGAACGATCTACGCATTCGATTTTTGAGCAGGCTTCGAGCTTTCGGCCGACGGGCGCCGGATTCATCGCGGGTCAACGGCGCCATCTGACTAAATTATTTAGCTAAATCAGAGAGATGGTGCCCTGGAGAGGACTCGAACCTCCACGGCTTTCACCACTGGTACCTGAAACCAGCGCGTCTACCAATTCCGCCACCAGGGCCCGCCGCTCTGATACGTGGCGCGCTTCCCTTTTGTCAATCGGCAAGCTGAGGCGGTGAAACCGCCAGCGAAAGGCCGCCAGGCGGAGCGGTCGGCAAAAAGCTCGATCGGTCAATTTCGTCGCCTTCGCGCGTCCGATGGCTTTTGGCCCGGCGGCTGTCGCTGGCCGCCGCATTGGTGTAAAATCTGATCTCCTGGTCGCGCCCCCGGCCGCCGTTCCATCAGGCTCGAAGCTGCGACGCCTTCCGTCAATCCCGAACATGGCCGTGACCACTATGAAGCAAAGACGCTCCGCCTTCGCCGCATCGCTGTTTCTCGCCATGTCCCTGGCCGCATTTTTCACCCTGTCCATCGCCACGGCCGCAGCGGAAGACGCCGCGCCGCCGCTGACCGCAGACGCGGCCCATGCGATCGGCGTCGACGCCTATCTCTATCTTTATCCGCTGGTCACGATGGAGATCACGCGGAAGCAGTTGACCAATTCAGACGCGTTCGGGCGCGGTCCGATGAATGAATTCCACAACATTCCCGCCTATCCGCCGGCGAGCGACACCTCGGTGGTCCGGACCAATTATGACACGCTCTATTCGATCGCCTATCTCGACCTCTCGAGCGAGCCGATGGTCGTCTCGGCGCCCGATACCAACGGGCGCTATTACATGCTGCCGATGATCGACATGTGGTCGGATGTGTTCGCCTCGCCCGGCTCGCGCACGACCGGAACCAGGGCCGTGCATTTTCTGGTAACGCCGCAAGGCTGGCGGCCGGATTTGCGCGAAGGGTTCGCCGAAGAGTTCAAGCTGCCGCAAGACACCCAGCGCATCGAAGCGCCGACGCCTACCGTCTGGATCATTGGGCGCACCAAGACCGATGGGCCGACCGACTATGAGGCGGTCCGCAAGATTCAGGCAGGCTATTCCATCACGCCGCTGTCGCAATGGGGCAAAGCGCCCTCGCCTGTCGCGCTGAAGGTCGATCCAACGGTGGACATGAAGACGCCGCCAAAGGAGCAGGTCGACGCCATGCCGGTCGGCAAATTCTTCGCTTACGGCGCGGAGATCATGAAATCGCAACCGCCGCATGTGACCGACCAGCCGATCCTCGCCGAAATGAAGAAGATCGGCGTCGAGCCGGGCAGACCTTTCGATCTCGCCACGCTCGATCCGCAGATCGCCAAAGGACTCGAAAGCGTTTCGGCGGATGCGCAAGCGCTGATGGCCTGGAAGGTCAAGACCCTCGCGCGCGTCGTCAATGGCTGGTCGATGAACACCGACTCGATGGGCGTTTACGGCAATTACTATCTGAAGCGGGCGATCGTCGCGCAATTGGGGCTTGGCGCCAATCTGCCCCAAGATGCGGTCTATCCGCTCAATCTTTTCGACAAATCCGGCCAACCGCTCGATGGCGCGAACAAATATGCGATCCACTTCGACAAGGCCGACCTGCCGCCAGTCAACTCCTTCTGGTCGATCACTCTCTATGATCCCGCCGGCAACGCCTATCCCAACGGCCTCAATCGACAGGCCGTCAGCTCCTGGATGCCGTTCGTCTACAACGCTGATGGATCGCTCGATCTCTATTTCCAGAACGAAAATCCCGGCCCGGCGCATGAAGCCAACTGGCTGCCCGCGCCGCAGGGCAGCTTCAATCTGACCATGCGCCTTTATGCGCCGCGCAACGAAATCCTCGTCGGCAAATGGAATCCGCCGCCGGTCGTCAAGGTCGGCGCGGACGCCGAATAGCGACGGCGAATATGACGCGAAAGCAAAGCGCCTTCGGCCTGTACAGCAGGGATCTTAAACCTTAAAAGCGGTCGAGCCTTCGAGAGTGGGGACGAGCGAAAATGGCGGACGCTTTGGTGAAGACAGGCCGGCTTGTGACGCTGTTCGGCGGTTCGGGCTTCATCGGCCGGCATGTGGTGCGAGCGCTCGCGCGCGACGGCTGGCGGGTCAGGGTCGCCTCGCGACGCCCCGATCTCGCCTTTCATCTGCAGCCGCTCGGACAAGTCGGCCAGATCCACGCCGTTCAGGCCAATCTGCGTTATCCCGAATCGATCGTTCATGCGCTGCGCGACGCCGAGGCCGTGGTCAATCTTGTCGGCATCTTGAGCGAAACCGGGCAGCAGACCTTCGATTCTGTGCAGGCGGAGGGCGCCGGGGCTCTGGCCAAGGCCTCGAAGGCGGCCGGCGCCGGCGTTTTCGTGCAGCTTTCGGCGATCGGGGCCGACGCGGACAGCGCGTCGGGTTACGCGCGCAGCAAGGCGAGGGGCGAGGCGCTGGTGCAGCAGGCCTTTCCCGGCGCGGTCATATTGCGCCCCTCGGTGGTGTTCGGCCCCGAAGATCAGTTTTTCAATCGCTTCGCCGCGATGGCGCGGTACATGCCGGCGCTGCCGCTCATCGGCGGCGGCGAGACGAAGCTGCAGCCCGTCTTCGTCGGCGATGTGGCGAAAGCCGCGGCGCTTGGCGTCGAAGGCAAGGCGAAGGCCGGAAGCGTCTACGAATTGGGCGGACCGGAAATCGCAACCCTCCGCCGCATCATGGAGTTCGTCCTCACGGCGACCGAGCGCAAGCGGCCATTGACGCCGCTGTCTTTCGGACAGGCCAAATTCATCGCGAAAATCAGCGAAGCGGCGACGAAGCTGTCCTTCGGCCTGTTTCCGCAGACCTTCGCCATCACGCAGGATCAGGTCGAGCTGTTGCAGACCGACAATGTCGTCTCGGCGGCGGCCATCGCCGAGGCGCGCACCCTTGAAGGCCTCGGCATTACGCCGGAATCATTCGAGGCCTTCGTCCCGACCTATCTCGGCCGCTATCGCACGACCGGGCAGTTCGCCGACCGGCGCTTCGCCTGAGGCGAATTCAGGCGAGGCGCCCGCGCGGCTTTCGCATGATAGAGTCGGCGATGCGCACCATAAAGGCGGTCCCGAACAGCGGCGTCAGCAGATTGACGAATGGAATGGCCAGCATCGCCGCCATGATCAGTCCGGCGAGGAAGAGCTGCGGCTCGTTGGCCCGGCGCAGGCGATCGACCTCGGGCGCCGGCAAATGGCGCAGGGCGGCAAGCTCGAAATAGCCGCGCCCGAACAGATAGGCGTTGGCCCCGAAGAAGGCGATCGCATTGACGCCCGGAACAAACAGCAGGAGCAGCGCGACGAGGTTGACGATCAACGCGAGCGCGGCGAATCGCACCGCGACCCAGGCGGCGTCGCCGAGCGGCATGGCGCGTCCCGCCCCCGCCGGATCAAGCTCGATCTCGACATGCGCGGCGAGTTCGTCGAAGAAAAAGCCGGCGACCAGAAAAGAGACCGGCGTCAAGAGAAACGCGAGGCCAATGACGAGCCCGACGCCGCCAACGAAAGTCAGCACGGCCGTGACCCATGGATAGGGCGCGGCGATCGGCAGCGCCAGCGCGGCGACGAGCAGCTTTTCAAGGCCGATCCAGACGAGCGCGAGCAGCGCCAGCGTCAGGGCGAGCGTCTTCCACAGGACGTTGCGAAACGGCGGCGAAAAAATCTGGGCAGCCGCGGCGAGGGCAGCGTCGAGCACAATGGTCCTTTCGGGGATTAAGAAGGGCCGCAATCAGCTCAGCGCCAGCCGCCCAGGGCGCGGATCTTTTCGTCGGTCCGGTACTGGCTCAAGGCGTAGACCGCCCAGAGCGCGGCGGGAATCCAGCCGATCAGCGTCACCTGCAAAATGAGGCAGATGATCCCGGCGAATGGACGCCCGATGGTGAAAAACAGCAGCCAGGGCAGGAAGATCGCAATCAGCAGGCGCATCAACAATCCTTCGGACGTAGTCGGGCCGACGAACTCCGGCCACTGCAAAAGATGCGCATCGCCGCGCGTTTCGCAAGGCTCGGCTGAAATTTGAGCGCAAACGAAGCCGGTCCAGGCATCAAAGCTGCATCGGGCGGCCGCGCCGGCGCCAAGATTGCCAAACAGCCGCGCGCGGTCCATTTTGACCGGCGTTTGAGGCCCACCAGGAAGCGCCGCGCGGGCGCAGCCAACGAAAGCGAATGCATGACACATGATGCGGCCTTCACCCGGCATGACTGGACGCTCGACGAAATCGTCGCGATCCATGATTCGCCCCTGCTCGACCTGATTTCGCGCGCGAACGCCGTCCATCGCGAATTTCACGACGTCGATGACCTGCAGAAGGCGAGCCTACTTAGTATCAAGACCGGCGGCTGCCCGGAAGATTGCGGCTATTGCTCGCAGTCGGCGCATCACAAGGAGGTCCATCTCGACCGCGTCAACATGATGGAGACCGACGAAGTGCTCGCCGCCGCCGCGCGGGCGCGGGCCGCCGGCGCCGACCGCTTCTGCATGGGCGCCGCCTGGCGCAATGTGCGCGACGGCGCGCAGTTCGACTCCGTCCTTGATATGGTGCGCGGCGTGCGCGCGCTCGGCATGGAGGCCTGCGTCACGCTCGGCATGCTCAACGCGACGCAGGCCGCGCGCCTCAAGGAAGCGGGACTGACCGCTTATAATCATAACCTCGATACGGGGCCCGATTACTACAAGAACATCGTGACGACCCGCAGCTATCAGGACCGACTCGATACGCTTAAGGCCGTGCGTGGCGCCGGCATCGAAATGTGCTGCGGCGGCATCCTCGGCATGGGCGAGAGCGTCACTGATCGGGCCGCGATGCTGAAAGTGCTGGCGGCTTTTGATCCGCACCCCGAAAGCGTGCCGATCAACGCGCTGGCGCCGATCGAGGGCACGCCCCTCGCCCATCGCGCGCGCATCGATCCGCTCGAATTCGTGCGCATGATCGCGACTGCCCGTATCGTGCTGCCGGCCTCGCGCGTGCGGCTGTCGGCCGGGCGCGCGCAGCTCAGCCGCGAGGCGCAGATCCTCTGCATGGTCGCGGGAGCGAATTCGATCTTCTATGGCGAAGCCTTGCTGACGACGCCAAACGTCACCGAAACGCAGGATGACGCGCTGTTCGCCGCGCTCGCGCCCAGAACGGACAAACGGACAGCCATCGACAAACGATGAAGCGCAATCGGCCTCCTTGGGCGTTTGACAGCAATGATATCGCCGCTTAGAATGATATCATTAGCAAGGCGAGACTGGCGTGAGCAGCATCATAATTCGCAATCTTGATCCAGCGATCAAGCAGCGCCTACGCGTGCGGGCGGCGGAGCACGGCCACTCCATGGAGGCCGAGGCGAGGCGCATCCTGCAATCGGCCTTGACCGAACGCGGCTCGCTAAAGAACCCGGATCTGTTTGAGCGCATTCGCGCGCGTTTTGCGCCGCTTGGCGGCGTCGCGTTCGAGCTTCCCTCGCGGGAGCCCGCCCGCGACCCACCTGATCTCGACTGATGTTCGTCCTCGATACCAACATTCTATCCGCGATGATGGCCCCGAAGCCTGCGCCGCAAGTGGCGGCGTTCATATCTGGTCAGCCGGCGAGCCTGTTTTTTACGACCGCCATCTGCCAGGCCGAAATTCTTTCCGGAATCGCGATCATGCCGAACGGGCGCCGCCGCCTCGCCCTTGAAGCGGCGGCTCGGGCGATGTTTGTCGAGGATTTCGAAGGTCGCGTGCTCTCCTTCGACGCGGCGGCGGCCATCGCCTACGCGAGCATGTTCGCGGCCTGTCGGCGCGCCGGCCGGCCGCCGGTGACCGCCGATCTCATCGTCGCCGCGATCGCCTCGTGCCGGAACGCCAGCGTCGTCACCCGCAACGTCGTCGATTTCGAAGCCTGCGGCGTCGCGATCGTCAATCCATGGGACGGATAACCGAGCCGCCCGCCGGGCCATTATTTTCCGGCGCTGAAACCGGTTATCCGCCGGCTCCCCAGGCGCGGCTCACATCCCGCCGAGATGATCGGCGACGGTGAAGATATCCTTGTCGCCGCGTCCCGAGATGTTGACCACCATCAGATGATCCCGCGGCTTCTGCGGCGCGATGTCGGCGACCTTCGCCAGCGCGTGGGCGGGCTCCAGCGCCGGAATGATCCCCTCAAGCCGCGCGCATTGCTGGAACGCGTCCAGCGCCTCTTTGTCGGTGGCGGAGAGATAGGTGACGCGGCCAGTCTCCTTCAGCCAGGAATGCTCCGGGCCGATGCCGGGATAATCGAGCCCGGCCGAGATCGAATGGCCCTCCTCGATCTGCCCATCGGCGTCCATCAGGAGATAGGTGCGGTTGCCATGCAACACTCCGGGGCGCCCGCCGGCGAGCGAGGCCGCGTGCTTGTCGTCAAGCCCAAAACCCGCCGCCTCGACGCCATAGATTTCGACGGAAGGGTCGTCGAGGAAGGGATGGAACAGGCCGATGGCGTTGGAGCCGCCGCCGATGCAAGCGAACAGCGAATTGGGCAGCCGCCCCTCGGCCTCATGCATCTGCGCCCTCACCTCATCGCCGATGATGCACTGGAAATCGCGCACCATGGCCGGATAGGGATGCGGCCCGGCCGCCGTGCCGATGCAGTAGAAGGTGTCGGAAACATTGGTGACCCAATCGCGCAACGCCTCGTTCATGGCGTCCTTCAGCGTCTTCGCGCCCAATTCGACCGACACGACCCTGGCGCCAAGCAGCTTCATGCGAAAGACGTTGGGCTTTTGCCGCTCCACGTCGACCGAGCCCATATAGACGACGCAGTCGAGCCCAAACCGCGCGCAAGCGGTGGCGGTCGCGACGCCATGCTGCCCGGCGCCCGTCTCGGCGATGATGCGCGTTTTGCCCATGCGGCGCGCGAGCAGGATCTGGCCCAGCACATTGTTGATCTTATGGGCGCCGGTGTGGTTGAGCTCCTCGCGCTTGAAATAGATTTTCGCGCCGCCCGAAGTCCCCGACGCCGCCGCGGCCTTCGCCCGAAGATGCTCCGTCAGCCGCTCGGCGTAATAGAGCGGGCTCGGGCGCCCGACATAATGCGTCAGGAGATTGTCGAGTTCGGCCTTGAACGCAGGGTCGCGCTTGGCCGCCTCATAATGGCGCTCGAGATCGAGGATCAGCGGCATCAGGGTTTCGGCGACGAAACGCCCCCCGAACAAGCCGAAATGTCCGCGTTCGTCGGGGCCGGAGCGATAGGAATTAAAATTTGTGGCCAACGCCGCCTGAGCCATGATGCGCCTTTATGCCAGGATGCGACCGCGGCCGCCGTCCGCGCAACCTTTAGACGCTCGCCCGCGCAAGACCAAGTTTTTCCCGGTCGGATCCGCCGGATTCTGGCCGCACCGCGCGGACGAGGGCGACGAATTCCGCGATTTTGCGCCTATCCTTGACGCCGGGCGCGCTTTCGACGCCGGAGGAGACGTCGACGCCCCGCGCGTCCGTGTCGCGCAGCGCCTGCGCGACATTTCCCGCATTCAGCCCGCCGGCGAGCAGCCACGGCTTTTTCGTTGCAAGGCCGGCCAGCAGCGACCAGTCGAATCCGACGCCATTGCCGCCGGGACGAGAGTCGTCCGGCCCCGGCCGGGCATCGAGCAACAGCATGTCGGCGATGTCGTCATAGCAGCGGATCTGCTCTAGATCGGCCCGTTCGGCGATGCCGAGCGCCTTGATGACTTTGACGCCGAAGCCGGCCCGGATCGCCGCGACGCGCTCGGGCGACTCCGCCCCGTGCAATTGCAAGAAGGCGGGATCAAGCGCCGCGATCGCCGCCGCGAGCGAGGCGTCGTCAGCATCGACCGTCAAAAGCACTTTCGCGGCGCCAGGACCGACCCGCGCGCCAAGGCTCGCCGCGGCGTCGAGCGAGATATGGCGCGGGCTCCTGTCGAAGACGACGAAGCCGACCATGTCGGCGCCGGCCTTGACCGCCGCATCGACTGTGTCTTGCGTCTTGAGGCCGCAGATTTTGACGATTGTTCTCATGAAGGGCCGGGGCTGCGCTTTCATCTGATGGCGGAGCGTCAACGCCGGAACCGGTCAAAGGATCTGGCGCGCCGCCAAACTCAGGCGTTTGACCTAGGCGGTTTTGCGATTCTCGATGGCGGGATGCAAATTCTGCCGCGCACGTTCGGCGTTGAGGCGCCTGACCTCGGCGCGGGCGCGCCGCGCGGCCCGCCGATGCGTGCCCTGACCGAGCCAGGTGGCGACGCCGCCAATAAAGACGCCGGCGGCCAAGGCGGCGAAGAGGATGAGGAAAAAGGGCAGCGTGAGGCTAAGCTGCGGCGCGTTTGCGCCGCCGTCCGGGAAGGGGTCAAAATAGATCGTCGCAGGCTGGCGATTGGCCACCGCGATCGCCGCGCCTATAAGGAAGAGTGGGAGAAGAAACAGCCACTTCAAAAATGTCTTCATCGCATCCGCCGGAAAGGTTCGCGCGCCGCCGGCGCGCTTCTGGGCATGTTCAAGCGTCAGCCGCGTTAAATGCGGGCAATGGCGCGCCGCTAGCCGCCAACGCCCTCGTTCAGGCGCTCACGCATTTCTTTGCCCGTCTTGAAAAACGGCACCGCCTTTTCGTCGACCGAAACATGCGCGCCGGTGCGCGGATTGCGCCCGACCCTGGCGTCCCGGTGCTTTACCGAAAAGGCGCCGAAGCCCCGCAGCTCCACCCGGTCTCCGCGGGCCAGCGCCGCGGTTATTTCATCGAGGATCGCATTCACTATTTTTTCCACGTCACGCAAATAAAGATGCGGGTTGCGGTCCGCGATACGCTGCACGAGCTCGGATTTGATCATACGCCCCGCCCACGAAAAACATCTTGGCCCGACAAGAAACGAGAGAAATTATTATTTGTAAAGACAGCGGCGACGCGTTCGTTTCCCCATCGAGCGGCCCCTTAGACTTAGCTAGTCAATTTGCGCCGTCAACTTGCCAAATCGAGACCAGACCGTCAAGAACATGCGCGTTGGCGGCCTGCTCGCCCTGCGCCAGCAGCTGGCTCAGCCCGTCAAGGTGAAAGAACGAGGCCCCGGCCGCGGCGAGGCTGAAGAGGCCGAGACGCTCGCCCGCTCCCGACGGCGTCCAATCGCGCACCTTAAGTCCTTTCGGCACCGTTTTCTCCCGCTCCAGCCAGGCGATCGCCTCCCGCTCGCCGCCGAGCCGATCGATGAGATGCAGGCCAATGCCCTGTCGGCCAGTGAAGACGCGGCCATCGTCGACGGCGGCGAGTTGCGGATCGGTCAAGGCGCGCCTTTGCTTCACGAGGTCCTTAAACCAGGCGTAGCTGTCGTCGACGATCGAGGCGAGCGCGGCGCGCGCCTCCGGCGAGGTCGGCTCAAAACCGTTGGGCGAAGCCTTCAGCGGCGATGATTTCACGTCCTCGACCTTGACGCCTATCGTATCGAGCAATTTGGCGAAGTTCGGATATTCGACCAGAACGCCGATCGATCCGACCAGCGAATTGCCCTGCGCGACGATCTGGTCCGCCCCGAGCGCCGCGATATAGCCCCCGGACGCCGCAAGCGTGCCGACGACGGCGACTGTCGGCTTTTTGGCGGACAGGCGGCGGATCGCCTCATAGAGTCGTTCCGCCCCCGTCGTGGTTCCGCCCGGACTGTCGATCGAGATCAGAACGGCTGACGCCTGCGAATCTTCCAGCTTCGAGATGAGCTTCAGCGTTTCGCGATCGCCGGTGATGACGCCATTGATGGTGAGGCGCGCGATGTGCGGCGAAAGCGGCCCTTCCGCGCCAAAGAGGCGCAGGCCAAGAGCGAAGACTGCGGCGACGGCCGCCGCGAAAGCGGCGATGCGCCAGAACGACAGCCGACGCTGCAAAAGCCGCCGCTCGACAAGATAGTCCGCAAACAGGGGGGCAGCCATGGATGATCCAAAGGGTTGCCGGCTCAAGGCTTATCGGGAAAGCCGCCGTCTTGCATTCGCCCCGGCGCGCACATTGGCGCTGAGGGCCGATCACGCCGAACGCCTTGCGCCTTGTACCGATTGAGGCGCCGCCGCGCAACCGGAATGAACCTCCTCCTTCGCCGTTCGTCAGCTCGCCCTGAACGTCAGCTTCTGCCCGCCGGAGCGCAGTTCGGCCAGCGCCGTCTCGCCCGCGATAGCGCGCGATCCGACGGTCACGAGCGTGCGCGCCGCGACGGGAAGGTAGACGTCGACGCGCGAGCCGAACCGGATCAGCCCGAGCCGCTCGCCGGCGCCGACTGATTCCCCCGGACGCACGAAACAGACGATGCGCCGCGCGATGAGGCCCGCGATCTGCACCACGCCGAAGCGTCCAGCGGCGGTCTCGATCACGATGCCGTTGCGCTCATTGTCCTCGCTCGCCTTGTCGAGATCGGCGTTGAGGAACAGTCCGGGCTTGTAGGCGATTTTGACGATGCGCCCGGCGACCGGCGCGCGATTGACGTGGCAATCGAACACCGACATGAAAACGCTGATGCGCTGCAAGGGCTCGACGCCAAGGCCGAGTTCGGGCGGAGGAACGAAATAGCCCACCGATGACACGGCGCCGTCGGCCGGCGAGACCACGAGGTTTTCATCGAGCGGCGTCTCGCGCACCGGATCGCGGAAGAAATAGGCGCACCAGGCCGTCGCGATGGCCAGGATCCAGCCGAGCGGACTGAAGAATGCGCCAAGGATCAGGGTCGCCGCCGCGAAGCCGGCGATAAAGACATAGCCCTCAGGATGAATGGGCGTCGCCTGCCTGCGAATGGAATCGATGATCGACATGGGCGTCCCGTCGTTGCGCGGATGCGCGGCGACCCGCGCATGGAGATCGCGCTTCCCGCCGCGGCATCAGCGCCGGCTTCTTCGCATATCCGCGCGCAAACTCCAAAGCGTCCGCGGCTTCACGCGGCGGCGGAGTTTTTTCGCGGGCGGTCCACATCTTCGTCCGAAATCCCGTCGCCGGGAAGTTCTGGCGCGACGATGTCCTGGCCGTCTCCGCCGACGGGCGCGACGTCGATGCTGACCCGCTCGCCGTCCGCCAGCGCGGCGCGTCGCAAGACCTCCTCGGCGCGCCGGATCTCGATATTGCCGGCTCCACATGGCGGCGTAGGCCCCGCCCCGCGCCAGCAATTCGTCGTGCGATCCGCGCTCGATGATCGCGCCCTTGTCGAGCACGATGATCTCGTCGGCGTTGACGACGGTCGCGAGACGATGCGCGATGACCAGCGTGGTGCGGCCACGCGCGACGCGGTCGAGCGCGTCCTGGATGTCGCGCTCGGTGAAAGAATCCAGCGCCGACGTCGCTTCGTCAAGAATGAGGATCGGCGGGTTTTTCAGGATCGTGCGGGCGATGGCGACGCGCTGCTTCTCGCCGCCGGAAAGTTTCAGGCCGCGTTCGCCGACCTGCGCCTCATAGGCGCCCGGCGTCTGCTCGATGAAGCGGTCGATCTGCGCGTGGCGCGCCGCCTCCCTCACTTCGGCGTCGCTCGCGCCGTCGCGGCCATAGCGGATATTATAGGCGATCGAATCGTTGAACAGCACAGTGTCCTGCGGCACGATGCCGATCGCCGCGCGCAGGGAAACCTGTGTGACGTCGCCGATATCCTGGCCGTCGATCAGGATGCGCCCCTTCTGCGGTTCGTAGAAGCGGAAGAGAAGGCGCGCGATGGTCGATTTTCCGGCCCCCGAGGCGCCGACGATGGCGACCGTCCTGCCGGGCGCAATCGTGAAGCTGAGGCCCTTGAGGATGGGGCGGCGCGGATCGTAGCAAAAGAACACGTTTTCGAAGCGTATCTCGCCGCGCCCGACCTTCAGCGGGTGCGCGCCGGGTCGATCCTTGACCTCCGGATTTTGCGCCATGATGTCGAACATCATTTCGATGTCGATCGTCGACTGGCGCAATTCGCGATAGACCATGCCGAGATAGCTGAGCGGCTGATAGAGCTGGATCATCATGGCGTTGACGAGGACGAAATCGCCGATCGTATTGGCGCCGCGCGCGACGCCGACAATGCTCATCATCATGACGCCGGTGAGGCCGACCGTGAAGATCACGGCCTGTCCGGCGTTGAGCCAGGCGAGCGAGGTATAGGTCTTGACGCTCATCCGCTCGTAGCGCGACATCGACACGTCATAGCGCTGCTTTTCACGCGCCTCGGCGTTGAAATATTTGACCGTTTCGAAATTCAGCAGGCTGTCGATCGCCTTCGTATTGGCCTCGGTGTCGCTCTCATTCATGGCGCGGCGGATGCCGATCCGCCAGTTGGTCGCGGCGAAGGTGAAGGCGAGATAGGCGGCGATCATGACCGTCACCGCGACGACATAGCGCCAGTTGAACTGGACCAGGAGCACGATCAGAATCAGGCAAAATTCGACGATGGTCGGAACCGCCGTCAGCATAGAGGTGCGCACGATGGTTTCGATGGAGTTACGGCCGCGCTCAAGCACCCGCGTCAGGCCGCCGGTCTTTCGCTCGAGATGGAAGCGCAGCGACAGCAGATGCAGGTGCTCGAACACGTCGCTCGCGAGCCGCCGCACGGCGTGCATCGCGACATCGGCGAAAATGGCGTCGCGCCCTTGCGTGAACAGGGACATGGCGATGCGCAGGACACCATAGACAAGCGTCAGGATCAAAGGCGCGGCGAGAAGGCCCGAAAATGGCAGATGCGCCGGGGCGATGAGCGAATCCGTCGCCCATTTGAACGAGAAGGGCACCGCGATGGTGACAAGCTTGGCCGCCAGCATGAACGCGAAGGCGGCATAAATCCGCCGCTTCAGGTCGGGCCGCCCCGAGGGCCAGATATAGGGCAGAAGGCGTCGCATCATGGCGGCGAATTGCGCCGGCGCCGGCGCGCCCGCCGGCGGCCTCAAAAGGCCCTGCGCTCTCTGTTCAGGCGACGGCCCCGTCAATTCGCCGGATTGCTGTTGAAGGGTCAAAGCCGTCGGTTACTCCTGAAGCAAGCCTTTTGCGCCAAAGTCGACGCCGCGGCCCTGCGCGAGGCAGATCTTCTAAAGCCTATATAGGCGAAGCCGCGCCAGAGCGCACATGGCGCCGCGGATTCTTCACGAAGAACCCGAGCGACCGCCCAAAAATGGCGGCGCAAGAGCGGCGTTCGCGAGGGGTTGACCCCTGCGGGGCCGCGGGTCACAACGAGGCCATAATCGGGGCCATGAAAGAGGCCGATGCACGAATTAATGTCTTCCGATCCGGACCGCGCCGATGACAGCGCGCGCCGCATCAAATCGATTTGCGTCTATTGCGGCTCGGCCGCGGGCGTCGAGCCCGCCTATGAAGCCGCGGCGCGAAGCCTTGGCCTCGCCATCGCGGAAGCCGGCATCGGGCTTGTCTATGGCGGCGGCGGCAACGGCCTCATGGGCGCGATCGCACACGCGACGCTCTCGGCCGGCGGCGCCGTCACCGGAATCATTCCCGAATTTCTGCACCGCAGGGACAAGCTTCTGCCCGAAATTCAGGAAACCATCGTGGTTCCGGACATGCATACGCGCAAACGGCTGATGTTCGAGCGCGCCGACGCTTTCGTCGCGCTGCCGGGCGGCATCGGCACTCTGGAGGAGCTTGTCGAGCAACTGACCTGGGTCCAGCTTGAGCGCCACACCAAGCCCGTGGTGATCGCCGACATCGACGGCTTCTGGCAGCCGCTTCTCGACCTTTTCGCGCATATGCGCGAGCGGCGTTTCATCCAGTCGTCGTTTGAAGTGCGCTATCTCGTCGCCGAGAAAATTGAGGATGTGGTGCCGATGATCGAGACCGCCGCGGCGCGGACAGATCTTCTCGGCCTGCGCAAGGAGACAGTCGATCCGCGATTGTAAATCATTATGTTTCATGGATTTATCAGGAGCGATCGCTCTTTTTGATCGCGGCGCAGCGTGACGCACGACCTTTCGATCGTCGAAATGACCCTCAAGGCGGAAACAGATGACCATCTGATCGCGCCGATCGAAAGCGCGCCGGACCCGGCGCGGCGGCGGCGCTTTCTTTTCATTTTGGCCGCCTGCCTGATCGCCCATGCGATCCTCGTCGCAGTCATGATCTACCAGAACAGCAAGGCCGAGAAGCTCGCCCAGCCCGAGGAAATCCCGGTCGAGCTAGTCCAGCAAATCCCGCAGCCGCAGGTCGAGCCGCCGCCCCCGCCGCCTCCGCCGCCCCCAAAGGAAAAGCAGCAGCAGCCCAAACAGAAAATGGTGGAGGACGAAAAGGCCGCCTTCGACGCGCCGCGCGAGGCCAACAAGGAGACCGTCGAGCGCGAGGCGCCCGAACAGACGACGCAGGCGCAGAAGCAGGCGACGCCGACCGAGCAGAACGCGCAGACTCCGGCGCCGCCCAAGCCGCCGGAAGCGATGGCGAACGCCGAGGTTCAGGCGCCGCAGGAGGATGCGCCGGTCAAGCCCGCCGACAATAATCCGAACGCCGAGCCGCTCGACAAGGCCGAGTCCGCGCCCGAGAAAAAGCCGACCGAAAAGAAGGCCCCTGTCCTCAGCAAAGAGCCCACGACCAAGGCGAAACGAACCACCGTCGCGGACCAGCTGGCCTCGCTCGCCCCGACCCCCGAATATCACCTCGGCTCAGCCGCGCGCCCCTCGCCGATCGGCGGCGGCACAGCGAAGACCACCTATCTGTCGATCCTGTTCGGTCTTATCATGCGGCAGTTCCATTTCCCGCCGGGCATTGAGGAATCGCACCTGCAGGCCGAGGGGATCATCGCCTTCTACGTCGACGAAAACGGCAATCTGACGCATCAGGCGGTCTACCGCGCCAGCGGGCGGCCGGATCTCGACCAGGCGGCGATGGTCGCGGTGCGCCGCGCCTCGCCCTTCCCGCCGCCGCCGGCGGGCGATCCCCACGCCATCTGGTTCCATTTCGACACGCGCTAGGCCGGGGTCAGCCCCTATCGTCAGGGGGCGATCTCGGGCGCCATACCGATAAAAATTACAAAAAAACCAAACAGGGAGATGACCAATGACGGGTTTTGCGACAGGAGCCGGAGAACTTGGCGAGCGCCTCGAAGCGTTCAAGGCGTCTCTCTCGTCAATGACCGATGAAGAACTGTTCCAGACGCTCCACGCAATCGAGAGGGAGAAGAACGACGCCAGAGCGGGGAACGGCGAAGGCGAATCGGAGGATCTTCTCCTCAAAGGCGAGCTCGCCGAAGTGGAGATATGCGTCCGCCATCCCGAAGAAATGATGCTTGCTTATGGGAAATGGCTGAAGACGCGGCTATGAAGCAGCGCACCCCGATCGCGCCGCGATTCTGATCGCCGCGCGTTCCAGATTCAGGCGCCCGCCTTCAACAGTTTGTAAGTGATGGCGTCGGTCAACGCCTGGAACGAAGCGTCGATGATATTGGCCGAGACGCCGACCGTCGTCCAGTTCTCGCCCGACTCATCGGCGAACTCGATCAGCACGCGAGTCACGGCGTCGGTGCCGCCCTGAAACACGCGCACGCGGTAGTCGACGAGTTCGAGATCTTCGATAAACCGTTGATATTTGCCGAGATCCTTGCGCAGCGCGAGGTCGAGCGCATTGACCGGACCGATCCCCTCGGCGGCGGAGATCGAGCTTTCGCCGTCGATCGTCACCTTGACGACCGCCTCCGACACCGAGACGAGATCGCCCTGCGCGTTATGGCGCCGCTCGACGTCGACGCGGAAGCGCTCGACGGCGAAGAAATCGGGAACCTCGCCGATTACGCGCCGCGCCAGCAGCTCGAAAGAGGCGTCCGCTCCCTCATAGGCGTAGCCCTGCGCTTCCTTGTCCTTGACCTCCTCAAGCAGCCGCGTCAGCCGCTCGTCGTCCTTGCCGAGGCTGACGCCGATCCGCTCAAGCTCGGCGAGGATATTCGACTTGCCGGCCTGATCGGAAACCAGAAGCCGGCGCTTGTTGCCGACGGCTTCGGGCGCGATGTGCTCATAGGTCTTCGGCTCCTTCATCACCGCAGAGGCGTGGATGCCGGCCTTTGTCGCAAAGGCCGAGGCGCCGACATAGGGCGCATGCCGGTTTGGCGCGCGATTGAGCAATTCATCGAGCGTGTGGCTGATCTTGGTGAGGCTCGCGAGCCTGTCGAGCGGCACGCCGATCTCGAAGGCGTTGGCGAAATCGGGCTTCAAAAGAAGCGTCGGGATGAGCGAGGTGAGATTGGCGTTGCCGCAGCGCTCGCCGAGCCCGTTCAGCGCGCCCTGAATATGCCGCGCGCCGGCCCGCACCGCCGCCAGCGAATTCGCCACCGCGTTTTCGGTGTCGTTATGGGCGTGGATGCCGAGCCGGTCGCCGGGCACGCGTTTTTGCACTTCGCCGACGATGCGCTCGACCTCATGCGGCAAAGTTCCGCCGTTGGTGTCGCACAGCACGATCCAGCGCGCCCCGGCCTCGAAGGCGGCCTCGGCGACACTCAAGGCATAGGCCTCATTGCCCTTGAAGCCGTCGAAGAAATGCTCGCAGTCGAGGATCACCTCGCGCTGCCGCGCGCGCGCCGCCGCGATCGACTGCCGGACGGCGTCGAGGTTTTCCTCGAGCGTCGAACCGAGCGCGACGCGCACATGATAATCCCACGCCTTGGCGACGAAGGTGATGGCGTCGGCGTCGGCCTCGAACAGGCTCGCCAGCCCCGGATCGTTCTCGACCGAGCGTCCAGCGCGCTTCACCATGCCGAAGGCGGCAAAGCGCGCATGCGCGAATTTCGGCCGCTCAGCGAAAAACGCCGTATCGGCCGGATTGGCGCCCGGATAGCCGCCCTCGATGTAGTCGAGCCCGAGGCCATCCAGCATCGCGGCGATATGGCGCTTGTCGGCCAGCGAAAAATCGACGCCGGTCGTCTGCGCGCCGTCGCGCAGCGTCGTGTCGAAAAGGGTGAGGCGCTGTTTGGTCAATTGAGCTTCTTCTTCATGCGGGTATTGCCGAGCCAGACATCCTCGACCGGGATCGTATTGCGGCGCTCGGCGACATAGCCGCGCTTATCGAACAGGGGCTTGGCCGTATCACTGGCGTCGACGACGAGGCTTTCCAGTTTTCGCGCGACGGCGAGTTTCTCGATGGCGTCGCAGAGCGCGTTGGCGACGCCGGTGCGGGCGACCGCCGGATGCACATAGAGCTGGTCGATGAGGCCGCCCTCGGCGAGCGCGATGAAGCCGACCGGCGCGCCGCCGACGAGCGCGACGAGGCTGAGGCTCTTTTTCAGCGTTTCGCCGAGTCCTTCTTCGTCGTCGGCGAGATCGGCCCAGGCGCGCCGCTGCGCTTCGTCATAATCCTCCGTGGTCAGTTCCTCGATGGCGGCGAGCCTGATCTCGGCGAGCAGCGGCAGATCGGCCGGCAGATACGGCCGCAGCGAAGGTTTTGGAAAAGCGCCGGCGCTCATGGCTTTGCGTTCATGGCTTGGGCCCCCATGTCGTGGCGCCATCCTTGTTGTCCTTGAGCGAAATGCCCATGCGGTCCAGTTCCTCGCGCAGGCGATCGGATTCGGCCCAGTTTTTGGCCGCGCGGGCGGCGTTGCGGGCGGCGACAAGCGCCTCGACCTCGTCTTCGCTGATGTCGTCCGGCAACCCGCCGGCGTCCAGCGGCAGGGCTTTGAGATCGACGCCGATCAACGCGAGGCCGCCAAGTAGCGCGCCCGGGCGCTTCGCCTTCACCGCATGCAGTTCGGAAATCGCCCGCGGCGTATTGAGATCGTCGGCAAGAGCATCGACGAAGTCTTCGGCTGGCGCTTCCACCTCCGCGTCGTCGACGGCGCGCCGCCATTCGAGCAGCGTCCGCTCCGCCTCCTCCAGCGCCTTCACGGTAAAGTCGATCGGCTGGCGATAATGCGTGCGCAGCATGGCGAGGCGCAAAACTTCGCCGGGCCAAGAATGCCCGCCGAATTTATTGCCGTGCAGCAGCTCGTGGATGGTGACGAAATTGCCGAGGCTTTTCGACATCTTCTCGCCTTCGACCTGTAGATAGCCGTTGTGCATCCAATAATTCGCCATCACGCCGTGGCCAAAGGCGCAGCGCGTCTGCGCGATCTCGTTCTCATGATGCGGGAAGACGAGATCGAGCCCGCCGCCGTGAATGTCGAAGACCTCGCCGAGATATTTCCAGCTCATCGCCGAGCATTCGATATGCCAGCCGGGCCGCCCGCGCCCCCACGGGCTCGGCCAGCCGGGCTCGTTCGGCGCCGAGGGCTTCCACAGCACGAAATCCATCGGGCTGCGCTTATAGGGCGCGACCTCGACCCGCGCGCCGGCGATCATATCGTCGAGCGGGCGCTTCGAGAGCTGGCCGTAATCCGGCATCGCAGGCACGTCGAACAGCACGTGGGCGCCGGATTCATCGGCGGCGACATAAGCTGCGCCGTTCGCCAGCAGCCTTTCGATGATGGCGATCATCTCCTTGACGTGATCCGTCGCGCGCGGCTCGAACGTCGGCGGCAGGCAGCCGAGCGCGGCGGCGTCCTCATGGAAGATCGCCGTCATCTCGTCGGTCAGCACGCGAATGTCGACGCCGCGCTCGGCCGCGCGCGCGTTGATCTTGTCGTCGACGTCGGTGATGTTGCGGACGTAGCGGACATGCTCCGGCCCATAGATATGGCCCAGCAGGCGGAACAGGAGATCGAACACGATCAGCATTCGGCCGTTGCCGATATGCAGGTGATCATAGACCGTCGGCCCGCAGGCGTAGAGGCGCACGAGGCCGGGATCGATCGGCTCAAAGACCTCTTTCCGGCGGGTAAATGTATTATAGAGCCGCAGCGACATCATTCCCTCGAGCCTGCGCTGACTGCAAAAGCCTGTGCTGACCAGGGTGTCGAGATTGAACTCGTCGAGCTTGAACTCTTCAGGAGGACAAGACGGCTCCAGCCAGCGGCAAGGCTAGCGGATACAAATCGAAATAAGGAGCTTCCGGTCAAGTCCGGTCACATGCGCCATCGCGCCGTTATGCGCGAGGACGCGCCTCCGCGTCAAGTTTTTCGCGGTGCCGAACGCCTGATTGGGGCGCGTTTTCGCCGGGTTAACGGATTTTTCAAGCGCATTTGACAGAACAGGTTCAGCCTTTCCTGGCGAAGCGCGAGAGCTCCATGTCGTCCATTACGCTGCCTTCGATCCTGCTCGACAACCGCCGGAAGCTGTTTCGCGTCGTGCTTTTCCTGATCGGCGGCGCGCTGGCCTTATTCGCTCTTGGCCTCTCGGCGCGCGCCGTGGACGAGCATGTGCTCATCATTCCGCCCGACGACGGCTATGGCCTTGGCGATTGCCTGACGTCGAAATCCGCCTGCGGCGCAATCGTCGCCGACGCCTGGTGTGAGGCGCATGGCCTCAAGGCCTCGAAATCCTTCGGCCGCGCCGAGGATTTGCGCGAGCCGGCGGGCGCCGAGCAGCGCGCCGACATCGGCCCCGGCTCTTTCTTCGTCGCCTGCGGCGACAAGATCTGAGCGGCGCCGCGCGGCTGTTCGCCGCCCGATAATTCGCTGGCCGGCCCGAGAACCCGCGCCTTTTCCTCGCCGCGCCTGATCCTCGACGATTTCGGCGCTTTTCGGCGCGTCAAACGCGACCGCCCAACGCCGCCTGACGGCTCCCCGTTCTTCCGCATCGCCAACCGGGCCGGAAGGCTGTACATAGGCCGGCGCGCATCGGGGCTTCCGCGCAGGACGGCCATGCTGCGACCACGAAGGCGTGACAGAGCGGCGCGCCAAGGCGATCGCCGCTTAAGGTCGGCCTTTCGGCGATTGGCGGCCCGATAAGAGGTGCGATAGGCTTTTGATGAGCGAGGCGCGGGTCCGGGGCGTTCAACTGCTGCGATTTCAACGATGGCCTTCGTTCGGGCCGGCTTTCTGCGCGGCGTGCGCGCTTCTGGGCCTTGCGCTTCTCGCGCTCGTCGCCCTCGTCTCCCTTGGCTTGTTCGGCCAGGCGGCGCGGGCGCAGACCTATGATTGCGCCGGCCTGCAGGCCAAGATCGCCGACCTCGACCGCGGCGGCGGGGCGCCGGCGCGCGGGTCGGGCCCGACGCGCCAGCAAATGGCCCAGCTCAACCAGACGATCGCCACGGCGCGCGGACTTGGCTGCGACAAGCCCGAGATCGCCTTCTCCGGCGGCGCGGGCGGGCGCTGCCCCGCCCTTAACGCCCAGATCGCGCAGATGCAGGCGACCGTCGGCGCGCTACAGGCGGCCGGCGGCCCGGCCGAGCGGGCGGCGGCCCGCGCCGATCTCGTCGCCAGATTTAACGCCTACTGCAAAAATCAGCCGCAGGCGCCGCCCCGGCAGCGCGGCTTTTTCGAGCAGCTTTTCGGCATTCCGGGGCCATCCGAGACGCCGCCCCCGCCGCCGACGCCCTCCGCGGAGATTCCGCAGGAAGGCGACGAGGAAAAATCGCATGGCGGATCGCAGGCGGTCTGCGTGCGCACCTGCGACGGCGGCTATTTCCCCATGAGCATTTCCGCCCATGGCGCCGACCCCGCGTTTCTGACCAGCCTTTGCCAGGCGCTCTGCCCCAACGTCACCGTCGCCGTCTATACGCGCGTGCCTTACACGCAGATCGACACCGCCGTTTCGCTCGATACCGGCGCGCCCTATTCGGAAATGCCGAACGCCCTCAAATTCCAGAAAAGCTTCGACCCCGCCTGCACCTGCAAACCGCCCGGCCAGTCCTGGGTCGAGTTGCTCGCCGGCGCCGATCGCTTGCTCGGCGGCGAGCGCAAGACCGACATTCTGGTGACGCCGGAGAAATCGGTCGAGTTGTCGGCGCCGAGAGCCGATAGCAAAAGCGCCGCGGCCCCGAACGGCGCGCCGGCGCCAGCGCCCGCCGCGAGCGCCGCCCCCGCTTCCACGGCCCCCGCCGCGCCGCCCGCCGCCGCCAGCCAGGGCGGAGCGGCGCCGGACCAGAGCGCCGGCGCGACGCGGGAAGTCGTCGGCCCGGACGGCGTCAAGCGGCGCGTGCGGACAGTCGGTCCAGCGCTTTGATCCTGCCGATCAGCGGCAGCAGCTGAGCGAGCTCCGGGCCGTCCGCCCGTCCCGTCAGGGCGAGGCGCAGCGGATGAAACAGCGCGCGGCCCTTGCGGCCGGTGAGCGTCTTGAGGTTCGACGTCCACACCGCCCAGACTTTTTCGTCCCAGGGCTCCTTCGGCAGGGCGGCCGCGGCCTCGGCCAGGAAGGCGGCGTCCGCGTCGGCCTCCCAGGCTGGCGGCTCGATTTCACCCTCGACGACGCGCCACCATCCGACGACTTCCAGAAAATTCGAGAGATTGCCGCGCACGGCGAGCCAGAACGGCTGCGCCTTATGGCCGGCTATGTCATGCGCGGCGAGGCGCGCGCGCACCGATTCGAAACTCAATCCGTGCAGCGTGCGGGCCGAGAGCGCGGCAAGCTCGGCCGGATCGAAGCGCGTCTGCGTGCGGGAAATCTGCGCCAGATCCAATGACTTGACGAGCTCATCGAGCGAGCCGACCGGATGCGGCGCGGTGGAGGAGCCGATCAGCACCGCCGCCGCGGCGACGGCGAGCGATTCGATCCCCTGATCGCGCAAGCCGCCGATCGACAGCGCGCCCGAGCGTTTCGACAGGCCCTCGCCGTCGACCGAGGCCAGAAGATTGTGATGCGCGAAATCCGGCGCGGCGCCGGGGCCGGCCAGCGCCTCGAACAGCTGGATCTGCACCGCCGTATTGGTGACGTGATCCTCGCCGCGGATGATCAGCGTCACGTTCTGGTCGAGATCGTCGACGACGGAGGGCAGCGTATAGAGATAGCTGCCGTCGGCCCGCACCAGCACGGGATCGGACAGCGAAGCCGAATCGATATGGCTCTCGCCGCGCACCAGATCGTTCCAGCGAATCACTTTGGCGTCGAGCCTGAAGCGCCAGTGCGGCCGCTTTCCCCCGGCTTCGAGCGCGGCGCGGTCCGCGGCCGTGAGCGTCAGCGCGGCCCGGTCATAGACCGGCGGCAGGCCGCGCGCCTGCTGACGCTTGCGCTTGCGGTCGAGCTCCTCGGCGCTCTCATAGCAGGGATAGAGGCGGCCCGCCGCGCGCAGCCTCTCGGCGGCCTCGTCGTAAAGCGCGAATCGGCGCGACTGGCGCAAAACCCGGTCCGGAACGATTCCGAGCCAGGCGAGATCGACTTCGATCGCCTCGGCGTACTCTTCTTTCGACCTTTCCACATCAGTGTCATCGAAGCGAAGAATGAATTCGCCATGATGTTTTTTTGAATAGAGGAAATTCAGCAGCGCCGTTCGGGCGTTGCCAATGTGGATGGCCCCGGTCGGCGAAGGCGCGAAACGAACGATGGGATGCGGCATGGCTTTTCCGACCTTGATTCGCTGTGCCGATCAGGCGCCGCCTTTTTCGGACATGATCATGCGCTAAAACAGTGAGATAAGAGAGCGTCGGCGGTTCAATCCGAGCCGGCCGCGCCCTGCTGCGAGGTTACTGGACTTATTCGCCGCCCCTCAAGGAAGGCTGGCCTGGAGTTGAGCAAATGACGGCAATTTACGCGGCGGCCTTTTTCTGTCTCGTCCTCATCAGCCTCAATATCCTCAGTATCGGCATCGCCATGGCGCGGGCAAGACCGCCGCGCGGCCTCGCGCCGGCGCCAGATCCGGCGCCGCCGGTCAGCATCGTGCGGCCGGTCTGCGGCCTCGACAATTTCTGCGAGGAAACGCTGGGATCGAGCTTTACGCTGGATTATCCGGCCTTCGAGGTGATTTTCTGCGTCGCCCGCGCCCATGATCCGATCGTTCCGGTGGTGCGCCGCCTCATCGACGCCAATCAAGCGATCCCGGCGCAGCTCATCGTCGGCGACGAAAAAGTCAGCCAGAACCCGAAGCTCAACAATTGCGTGCGCGGCTGGGATGCCGCCGCCCATGACTGGATCATCCTCGCCGACGCCAATGTGTTGATGCCGAAGGATTATATCCAGCGCATGCTGCAGAATTTCGGACCCGACACCGGCCTCGTCTGCTCGATGCCGCTCGGCTCGCGCCCGCAGAACCTCTGGGCCGAGCTCGAATGCGCCTTCCTCAACACTTTCGAGGCGCGCTGGCAATACGCCGGCGAGGCGACCAGCGGCGGCTTCGCGCAGGGCAAGAACATGCTGTGGCGGCGCGACGTCATGGAGGCCGGCGGCGGCATCCGGGCGCTCGGCGCCGAAATCGCCGAGGACGCCGCCTCGACCAAGCTGGTGCGCGGCCAGGGCAAGATCGTCAACCTCGTCGACAGCCCGTTCGAGCAGCCGCTCGGCCGGCGCGCGCTGCGCGACGTCTGGATGCGGCAGGTGCGCTGGGCGCGTATGCGCCGCAAGACCTTCCCGCTGTTCTACGCGCCGGAGATTTTCGCCGGCGCTGTCCTGCCCTGCCTCGTCGCGGCCTATGCGGCCTATGCGATGGACTGGAGCATCGCCCTCACCGTGCTCGCCGCAGCGCTGGCCTGGTACCTGCCCGAAACCCTGCTTGCGCCCGCAGTCGGCTGGCATTTCTCCTGGCGCATGCCGCTGCTGTTCATGCTGCGCGATCTCATGCTTCCGGTGATCTATTTCGACGCCTGGTTCGTCGATAATTTCGTCTGGCGCGGCAATGCGATGAGCGTGCGCGAGGAAGAGCCGAGCGTGGAACATCGCTAACTGCGTGATTTAACTAACTTTACAAATCCGCATCGTCTTGACCCGTGACGGCGCCTGCTGCGGCGGCCGCCGCAAACGGGCCTTTGCTGGCGCCGATCCGGGTCGGGTCGCGGAAGCGGCCTTTGGGCGATGGGCGCACCCTGATCAAAATCGCCTTCGCGGCGGTGAGACTTCGCACAGCCCCGCATCTCCTGTCGTCTATGCTCAAATCATATTTAAGCACCTGACAATTTTAGGCCGCGGGCGCGGCGCGAGGCGCGCCCGCGGTCGCGCGTGGACACTAGCGGCGGCGCCCGAATTCGCCTCAAGCGTCGCGTCAATGTGACTTGCTTTGCCGCCGGACCAGACAAAGGATGTCCTGGTGAAACCTTCGAGCCTGATCCTCTCGCTTTGTTTTGGCTTGTTCGCCACCGCGGCGCTGGCGGCGCTGAAACCCGGCGACGACGCGCCCGATTTCACCGTGCAGGCGGCGAAAGGCGGCGAAACCTTCACCTTCTCCCTCGCCGACGCCCTGAAAAAGGGGCCGGTGGTGCTCTATTTCTATCCCAAATCCTTCACCAGCGTCTGCACCGTCGAGGCGCATGACTTCGCCGAGAACATCGACAATTTCGCCGCCGCCGGAGCCAGCGTGATCGGCCTTTCAAGCGACAACATCGACACGCAGCGCGAGTTTTCGAGCAAGGAATGCCGCGATAAGTTCCCGGTCGGCGCGGACCCCGGCTTTTCGGTCATCAAGGCCTATGACGCGGCCTTCACCATTCCAGGCGTCGGCCCGGCCTTCGCCCACCGCATCTCCTATGTGATTTCGCCGGACGGAAAGATCCTGTCCGCCACCGCCGATTCGGGCGCCGAAAAACACATCAACGATGCGCTGGACGTGGTAAGAAAATGGCGCGAGGCGCATAAGCCCTGAGGCGCGGCCCATCGCGAACAGGATAGCCGCGGATGGCGAATGAAGTCGCGCCCCGACGCGTTCCGGCATCGGGCCTGCTCGCGCTCGCGCTTGGCGCCGCGGCGGTAGGCGCCCTCGCAATAGGCGCCATTGCGATCGGCCGGCTCGCCGTCGGCCGCTTCACGATCAAGAAAGCGCGCGTCGACGCGCTGGAGGTCGATGAGCTGACGGTGCGGAAGCTGCGCGTCGTCGAACGCGAAGAATCGAGCTGACGCATCTCAGCCGAGTGCAGGTAAGATCGCGCGGCTTTATTTTCCAGCCTTCTCCGAGATGCTCGGCTCGACGAGTCGGAAACGCCATCCGTCCGCGCCGCGCCGATAGACGGCGGCGATCGTGCCCTGGGTCAGGTTGAAGCCGCCGCCGGGAACCGGCGCATTGACCGAGAAATGGGCGAGGCTGTAGCCGCCGTCGCCCTGCGCGTGGGCTTCGATGACTTTGATCGTATGGCCGTAAGCGCCTGATGCGAAACGCTTTACGTAATAAACCCGCAGCGCGTCGCGGCCGCGTATGAGCGGCCCTGCCGGCGATGCCAGCACGCCGTCTTCGGCATAAAGCGCGGCCATGCCGTCCGCGTTCTTCTCCGCGTAATTGGAATCATACTGGCGCGCCAGCTCGGTCGCGGCCTGCATGACCTCCGCGTCGGTGGCCTCCGCCGCGAGCGCCGAGGTCGCGCAAGCGGCGAGCAGCACAGCGGCGCAGGCGATTTCGATCCTCATCGCAGACCTCATTCCGGGCAGCGCTCCATTTGAATAGAGAGGGCTGAAATCGCGAGGTTTTCTCTACCAGTCCTCATCCTGCTTGCCGCCGCAGGCCTTTCTTTCGAGGCACTGACAGCGGCCGTTGGCGAGGCAATAGGGCTTGCGGGTGGAGCCGCATTGATAGCTCTGGCCGTCCTCACCGGTGTAAGGGCCGCCGCATTGTCCTTCGGTATCGGCGTTGGCCGACCCGATAAAACTGGGGCCCATAAAGACGCAAATGACAATCAGGAACGCTCTGGAGATCATCTCTATTTCCCAAGTATAGTCGCGCGGCGGCGACCATGATGCAAATCTATAATCGGACGCTAATCTATAATCGAAAGCGGAGCCGGCGCAGTCAAGCATTCGTGAAGCTGAAGGCGGCCTCCCGTGGCTACATCGGATCGTCGGTCGGCGCGAAGCCGCGCCCGCTCGGCGCGCCCTTCTCGGGAGCCACCGCCGCCGAGCCCATGTCGCGGAATTTGTTGAGGATCGGATAGCGCCGGTCGCGGCCGAAATTCTTCTTCGTCACCTTGACCCCGGGGGCCGACTGGCGGCGCTTATACTCGGCGAGATAGAGAAGGCGCTCGACTTTCTTGACCGTTTCCAGGTCAAAGCCCTTTGCGACGATATCGGAGACGCGCATCTCCTTTTCGACCAGCCCCTCCAGGATGGCGTCGAGAATCTCATAGGGCGGCAGCGAATCCTCGTCCTTCTGATTCTCGCGCAGCTCCGCCGAGGGCGGTTTTACCAGAATATTGTTCGGGATTACCTCGCTATCGGGGCCGAGCGCGCCCTTCGGCTTCCAGCGGTTGCGCAGCGCCGACAGGCGGAAAACCTCCATCTTGTAGAGGTCCTTGATCGGATTGAAGCCGCCGTTCATGTCGCCGTAAATGGTGGCGTAGCCGACCGACATTTCCGACTTGTTGCCGGTGGTGACCAGCATCGCGCCGAATTTATTGGACACCGCCATGAGGATCACGCCGCGCGCGCGGCTCTGGATGTTTTCTTCCGTAAGCCCTTGATTTGTCCCCTTAAAAAGTGGATCCAGCACGGCCTTGAAGCCGGCGACGGCGGGCTCGATCGGCAAAATGTCGTCGCGCACGCCAAGGGCTTTGGCGCAGGCTTCCGCGTCGGCGAGCAATTCTTTCGAGGTGTAGCGATAGGGCAGCATGAGGCAATGCACGCGGTCGCGCCCTAGGGCGTCGACGGCGATCGCCGCGCAAAGCGCTGAATCGACGCCGCCCGAAAGCCCCATGACGACGCCAGGAAAACCGTTTTTATTGACGTAATCGCGCAGGCCGAGGACGCAGGCGGCGTAGTCGGCCTCATCGCCCTCTTCGACCGCGGCCTTCGGTCCCTCGACGCAAAAAAAGCCCTTAACCCCCCGTCGCCACACGGTTTTTGCGACCATGGAGGTGAAGGCCGGAAGCTGAAAAGCCAGCGAAGAATCGACGTTGAGGCCGAAAGAGGCGCCGTCGAAGACGAGTTCGTCCTGGCCGCCGACCTGGTTCAGATAAATCAGCGGCAGGCCGCTCTCGACGACGCGGGCGACGGCGACGGCGAGGCGTTCGTCGCTCTTGCCGCTCCAGTAGGGCGAGCCGTTGGGGACGAGCAGGATCTCGCCGCCGGTCTCGGCGATGCATTCGACCGGCTCCGGCCCCCAGATGTCCTCGCAGATCGGGACGCCGATGCGAACGCCCCGGAAGACGATCGGCCCTGGCATGGGACCCGTTGAAAACACACGCTTTTCGTCGAAAACGCCATAGTTCGGCAGGTCCGCCTTGAAGCGCACGGCCTCGATGCGGCCGTGGTCCAGAAGGGCGTAGGCGTTATAGGTCTCGCCGTCCTCGACGAAAGGCAGGCCGACGAGCAGCGCCGGGCCGCCGTCGGCGGTGTCGCGCGCGACATCCTCGCAGGCGGCGCGGCAGGCTTCGAGAAAGGCTGGCTTCAGCACCAGATCCTCGGGCGGATAGCCGGCGATGAAAAGCTCTGAAAACATAAGGATATCAGCGCCGAAAGCCGCCGCCTCGGCGCGCGCGGCGCGAATCGCCGCGACGTTTCCCTTGACGTCGCCGACCGTGCAGTCGATCTGGGCGAGGCCGATGACGAGGGAATCAGCGCTCATGGCGCCGTCAAGCGAGGAAACAAAGGATAATCCGCCATCTTACCTTTTCGGGGCCCCCGCGAAGCGGCGAATGCACTTCGCCCGCCTCGCCTTATCGCATTTATCTCACATGCGCCTGAGTATGTTTCGCGTGAAACGCCTCGCCCGCCCCAGGGTGTTTCACGTGAAACAGCTCTTGTCGCGCCGGGGGGTGTTTCACGTGAAACACCCCTTGCGCGGCGTTCGAAGAAGGCCTGTTTCGGGCCGCTTTCAATTGGCGTTTTATCCGGCCGGGCGCGCTTCGCCAACCCTTCGCCGGCGCTTTATCGAGCCTTGGCCGACCTTGGCGGATCTATTCGGCGGCGGCCTGCGCCGCCAATCCCCGGCCAATGCGTTCGCCCTTTAAAAGTTCGGCGACGAGGAAGGCGACTTCGATCGCCTGTTCGGCGTTGAGGCGCGGATCGCAGTAAGTATGATACCTGTCATATAAATCAGACTCCGAGATCGCCCGCGCGCCGCCGGTGCATTCGGTGACGTTCTGCCCGGTCATTTCGAGATGCACGCCGCCGGCATAGGTGCCTTCGGCCTGATGCACCGAAAAGAAGGTGCGGATCTCGCTCATGATGCGGTCGAACGGACGCGTCTTGAAGCCCGAGGCGGCCTTCACCGTATTGCCATGCATGGGATCGCAGGACCAGACGACGCGGCGCCCTTCCGCCTTCACCGCGCGGATGAGGCGCGGCAAATGCTCGCCCGCCTTGTCGGCGCCGAAGCGGCAGATCAGCGTCAGGCGCCCCGGCTCATTGTCGGGGTTTAGAATGTCGATCAGCCGGATCAGCTCGTCGCCGCCAAGCGTCGGCCCGCATTTGAGGCCGATGGGGTTGTTGACGCCGCGCGCGAATTCGATATGCGCGTGATCGGGCTGGCGCGTGCGGTCGCCAACCCAGATCATATGGCCGGATGTTGCGTAATAGTCGCCTGTTGTCGAATCTACACGCGTCAGCGCCTGCTCGAAGCCGAGCAACAACGCCTCATGCGAGGTGTAGAAATCGGTCTGGCGCAACTCCTGATGTTGTTCGGGATCAAGCCCGATGGCGCGCATGAAGCCGAGCGTCTCGGTGATGCGGTCGGCGAGTTCCTGATAGCGCGCCGACTGTGGGCTGTCCTTGATGAAAGACAACATCCATTGATGCGCGTTCTCGAGATTGGCGTAGCCGCCTGTTGCAAAAGCGCGCAGCAGGTTCAGCGTCGCCGCCGACTGGCGGTAGGCGTCGAGCTGGCGCGCGGGATCCGGCGCGCGCGCCGCGGCGTCGAAGGCGATGTCGTTGACGATGTCGCCGCGATAGCTTGGCAGCGTCACGCCATTGACGGTCTCGTTCGGCGCCGAGCGGGGTTTGGCGAACTGGCCCGCGATGCGGCCGACTTTCACCACCGGCAACGCGGCGGCGAAGGTCGCGACGACCGACATCTGCAAGAAGACGCGGAAGAAATCGCGGATGTTATCGGCCGAATGTTCGGCGAAGGCCTCGGCGCAATCGCCGCCCTGCAAGAGGAAAGCTTCGCCGTCGGCGACCTTGCCCAGCATGCGCTTTAGTTTCCGCGCCTCGCCGGCGAAGACGAGCGGCGGAAAGCCGGCGAGCTGGCGCTCGACCTCGGCGAGCGCGGCCGCGTCCAGATAGACGGGCGACTGCTCGATGGGCCTTTCCCTCCAGCTCGAAGGCGACCAGTTCTCGGCGGACATCTCTTGCTCCATGGCGGCTCGGGCCGCCCTAAACTCACGTCAGCCTGCAAAAAAATGCATTTTTTCAATGGCCGCCGCGCGCGAGCGGCTGCTTTAGCAGGGGAAAGCGGGCGGGAGCAAGGATTTCGGGCGCGATCTCACGACTAAGCCCAGATCCAAATTCTCGACTGATTTTTCGATTGCATCTCGACGATTTGAAAATCTTGAAAAATCGCTACATATTGCAACATATGATATCACGACATACTGGATGTCGTAGGGAAGAGCGCAAGAGGTACCCCAAGATGAAGAAGAACCAGCTATTCGTAGAGCGGCGACCGCAAGGGGATTTCGCCGTCAGGAAGCCAAATGCGGGCAGGGCAAGCGCCATCTGCTCCACGCAGGCAGAGGCCATAGATCGGGCGAGAGAGCTTAGTCCCGGAACGACGCCGCTGGTAGAGCGGGTTCGCTTTACTGACAAAGGCAGTCCAGACAAGTGGCGCAGGCCATGAAATCGGACACACGCTGACCTATAGACCTCGCCATTCATCTCACGGCTGGCATTATCGGCGAGGCGGGTTCGATCCTATCAAGGGTGCGCGCTTTTGCGCGCACCCTTGATAGGATCGAGCCGGTCGCCGCGCTAGCCGCCGTTGAAATGAATAGCGCGCTGTGGGCACGGATGAACCCTTCGAACGTGAAGTTCCTAAATCACGTACTCGTGCCCAAATCGTTCCCGGTGCTGTCGAAACAAATCAGGATCCGGACGAAATCGCGATGGAAGGCGCAAAAACCCAGCCGACATGTTTTGCAATTTCAATTTGGTCTGCTCACTCAACTCCGTTGAGAAGAGCAATTGGTAGTTTCCAGAAAAGGCAATCAACCCTCGATCGAAAGCTCTATCAAAAATTGCATTGAGACAAATTCCGTTTGTGGGATCTAAACGTCGATTTTTCCGCTCAAACCAAGGCGCGATGTGGCTTGCGACCAACAATTCCGGCGCGTCAATTTCCGATAGCGCACATCGACAATCATATGAGGCTAATATCATGCTACGAAAAAAAGCTTGGCCGCGGCGCTGCGTGACCGTGGCTTCGACGTCTATACCAACCCGCTCCATTGGCTCATATTCCGCTTGTGTCGACTCACAGAACCCGCTGGGTTGGTCGTCCTGTTCGCTCAAATAGAAATCGATATTAGCAATAAATTTGTCCCAGACGATTTTGTCCAGCTTGCTCGCGTGACTCATGCCTGCTCGGTCTATTGTCGGATCAAGGCTCGCGAAATTCACCATTTTTAGCGCGACGGCGCTTGGGGTTCGCCCCAGAGCGAGCGCAAGATTTCACGATATCTGGATTGCGAGAATGCAATCTTCCAAATGGGAGCTTGCAGTAGAGCTTTATTACCGCGATTAATTGATCTTCAGTCCGCTTAAGCGTAGCCATTGAACCAGCCATTTTTGCTAGCTGTTTTAATCCTCGATCCCAAGTCTTTCGCGGTCATTTGAGGCCGTCCTTCTGTAGCGAGGACAACTTCTTCAAATTCATGCAACAGGTGATCGTCATCGTTCCTGACTGTTGGCCGCAGATCAGGAAGTCCGATCTTCTCGGGGATAAAGAATTCCTCCCAAATTAGAAACCTCCTGAGTCGCGTCAGGCACAAACCGCCCGCAATAAATATACGTCCTCGGAATTTATAGTTTCCCGCGTCTCGATACAGATATTGTAGTTCAAAAATCTCTTCGTTCATAAGTGACAAGCAAAGCCTCGCGAAGACACCGACGTAAAAACGCAGCGCCCGCCGATGCTTTCGAACCCCAGACGAAGGCCGCCGATGCCAGCAAAAAGGTCGATGAAGCGAAACCGTTGAGACGCGGACTGCCCGGGCGCCTCAAGGGCCAATTCCCCCTGCCCGGACGCTGCCGCAATTCGCACGCGTCGCCGACCCTTCATTCCATCCCCCAACTCAATATGAACAGCTTTCACCTTGACAGAGATCGAAACGGCGCGCAATGTTCTTGTTATGTTCTTTTTGTCCTTTCTTGCTAAAATCCGCCATTTATCGCACGGCCGGCGTTACCGGCGAGGCGAGGCTCCAGCCTTCGCGCGAAGAAACCTCCGCCTCTGCACTTTTCCGCCTCTCGCCCGCGCGGCGGGCTTCCGTTATGCTTGGCGGAAACGTGCGCGGGAGGGCGGAAATGTTTGGCATCGAGCTTTACGGCGTTGGACCCGATGGCGAGCCGGTCGCGCCGGAGCGCGTGCCGTTTGACGGCGACAATATCGACGACGCGATCGAGCAGGCCGAGCTGCTGATCCGCGACGGCTCGTATCGTTTCGGCAAAGCCAGGACATTCAAGATTTACGATGGCGACAGCCAGCTCGTCTACGACTCGGAGGCGGACTGAGGTCCGCGCGGGCCCGTTGAACGGGATGAGGAAAAGTGTGGGCGCTTTTCCGCCCGCATCCCGCTCTAAATTATTGGGATCGATCACGTTGATGACTTTGGATCGATACGATCCAAAATCATCGTGATTTAAGCGCGCGTGGCGAGGATCAGCGGCGAGGGGCCGGGCGCGGGCATCAGGCGCGGGTCTTTAAAACCCGCTTCGGTCAGCCAGCCGGCTATCTCTTCAAACGAGAACGTGCCGCCCTCCTGCGTGTTGACCAGCATGTTGACGGCGAAGATGAGCCCGCTCATCGGGCCGCGCCGGTCGGCGTCGACGAGGAATTCGGCGATGGCGATCGTGCCGCCCGGCGCCAGCGCGGCGTGGGTGCGCGCCAGCAGCGCGCGGGACCGCTCCGCGCCTTCGCTGTGCAGGATCTGGCCGAGCGTCGCGATGTCGTGCGGGCCGCCGAAATCCGCCTCCAGAAGATCGCCGGCGACGGTCGTGAGGCGCGCGCCGACGCCGAAACGATCGGCGATGCGGCGCGTCACGGGCAGCACGTCCGGCCAATCGACGGCGCGCACGACGACCTCGGGCGAGGCCTCGGCGAGCGCGACGCCCCAGACGCCGGAGCCGGCGGCGAGATCGAGCACGGAGACCGGCGCGCGCGCCTCGCCAAGTTTCAGATGGGCGGCCAGCACGCGCGCGGCGGGATAGCTCAAGGGAAAAATGGCCTCGACGAATTCGGCGAAAAAGGGCGCGCCCTCGGCCGCCGCGTTGACCGCGACGGCGGGAACGCCGCTGCGCACGATTTCGGTGAGACTCAGCCAGTTCGGCAACAGCTGCCCGCTGACGTGGCGGAACATGCCGCCGACATAGCCGGGCTTGCCGCTGACGAGAAAAGCCTCGCTTTCGGGGGTCAGCGCGTAGCGGCCGGCGTCGCGCGCGAGGAGGCCAAGACCGACGAGGAGATCGGCGAGGGCGGCGAGGCCGCGCGCCGAGGCGCGGGTAACCCGCGCCAGCGCGGCGAGGTCGAGCGGGCCTTTCGCCAGCGCGTCGAAAAGGCCGTTGCGCAGCGCCGCCTCGATGGCGAGCGGCGGGGCGAAGCCCCAGAGAAACTGCATGAGGCGTTCAGGCGTCGGCGAAGGCTCGCGCATGGGATCTCTCTTTCCGGTTCAGATGCGGCCGAGACGGGCGAAGACATAGACGATGACGATCAGGATGGCGATGACGACGGCCGGAACGAAGCCCCAGCGCGCGCTGTGGCGCCAGATCGGCAGCGCGGCGATCAGCGCCGCGATGAGCAGCAGGAGAGCGAACTTCGCGAGGAAGACGTTGAAGAGTTTTCCGAACATGCGCGCGGCTTTCGAAAGCTGGACCAGGAAACGTGCGGCTCGCGCCGCGGCGTCGCCGGGAAGTGGATGTGACGCCTCACCCATGAGGGGGTCGCCCTCCCGCGGCCCCCTGCCGTCATGCACGGCCTTGAGCCGGGCATCCAAGCGGCGATCTTGGGAGCCTGGATGGCCGGGTCAATCCCGGATCAGGTCCAGGGACGGCCATGACGTCTCGCCACATGACGCTACCAATTCAGCCGTTCGTAAAGATCGTCCCAGTCTGGGTTCATCTCCTGAATCAAGGCAAGCTTCCACAGACGCGGCCAATGCTTCAGATTCTTTTCGCGCTGCAAGGCGTCGCGAATGTCATCGAAGGATTCGTAGTAGACGAGACGTTTCAGGCCATAGCGCTTGGTGAAGCCATCGATGACGCCATCGCGATGCTCAAAGACGCGGCGCGACAGATCGCTCGTGACCCCGAAATAGAGCGTCCCGTCGCGCTTGTTGGACATGATGTAGACAAAGCCGCTCATAACGCCCGCCCGTCATGCCCGGCCTTGAGCCGGGCATCCAAACGCCAATCCCGGGACTCTGGATGGCCGGGTCAAGCCCGGCCATGACGCGCCGCCATATGGCGCTGCTGGCGACGGCCCTGACGCTTTACTCCAGCGGCATCGCGTCGGGGGCCTCGGGGCCGGCGGTGGCGCGCTTGTATCTGGCTGTGCGCGTGCGCATGGTGACGAGCTCCTCGGCCGAGGTCGGATGCACCGCGATGGTGGCGTCGAAATCGGCCTTCTTGGCGCCGAGTTTTATCGCCAGCGCCAAAAGCTGCGCCATCTCGCCGGCGTCGTCGCCAAGGATATGCACGCCGACGACGACGTCGGTCTCGCCGTCGACGACGATCTTCATGCGAATTTTTTCGCCGCGCCCGGTGAGCGACGCCTTCAGCGGACGAAAGCTCGCCTCATAGATGTCGACGACGTCATAGATGGCGCGAGCTTCCAGCTCGCTGAGGCCGACCGTGCCGACTTCCGGCGTCGTGAAGACGGCGGTCGGCACATTGGCGTGGACCACCGCGGTCGGCCGGCCGCCGAACACCGTGTCGGCGAAGGCGTGGCCCTCGCGGATCGCGATCGGCGTCAGCGCCAGCCGGTCGGTGACGTCGCCGACCGCGTAGATCGAGGCAATGTTGGATTGCGAAAAAGCGTCGACCTTGACCGCGCCGATGGCGTCGAGCTCGACGCCCGCCGCCTCAAGGCCGAGGCCCGCCGTGTTGGGGCGCCGGCCGGTCGCGATCATGACCTGATCGACGTCGAGATGGAGGCCCTCGCTCGAATGAGCGCGCAGGCCGCCGGGTGTCTTTTCAATGCCGGCCAGAAGCTGATCGAAATGAACGGCGACGCCGGCGTGGATCAGCGCGTCCCGCACGCCGCAACGCATCTCCTCGTCGAAGCCGCGCAGCACGTTTTCGCCGCGCGTGGCGATCGCCACCCTGGTTCCGAGCCGCGTGAAAATGGAGGCGAACTCGACCGAAATATAGCCGGCGCCGATGATGAGCAGGCGCGCCGGCAGCGTCGGCAGATCGAAAATCTCGTTCGAAGTGATGGCGTATTCGCGCCCCGGCACGCCCGGCGCCAGCACCGGCGTTCCGCCGGTCGCGACAAGGATGTATTTGGCGCGAAACTCGCGCCCGTCGGCCTTGAGGCGCACGCTGTGGGGATCGATGATTTCGGCGCGGCTTTCGACGATCGAAACGCCCGCCTTGTCGAGATTGGCGCGATAGAGCGCGGACAGGCGCGTGATTTCCTTTTCCTTGGCGGCGACGAGTTTTGGCCAGTCGAACACGGGCGCCTCAACGCGCCAGCCAAAGCCCGCGGCGTCGTCGAAAGCGTCGCGGAAGCGGCCGGCGTAGACCATCAGCTTTTTCGGCACGCAGCCGCGGATGACGCAGGTGCCGCCGATGCGGAACTCCTCGGCGATGGCGACCTTCGCGCCATAGCCCGCCGCGATGCGCGCGGCGCGAACGCCGCCGGAGCCGGCGCCGATGACGAAAAGATCAAATTCGGCTTCGGCCATTCGGCGGCGCTCCTTTTATTGAGATCGGAAAAGCGCTCAGCGGTCGCGCGAAAAACGATCGTCGAGCCAGTCCAGCGTCTCGCGGTTGACCAGCGAACGGTTCATCATCTCGCAATGATCGCCGGCTCCCTCGATCGCCGAGAATCGCCGCAAATCTTTCGGGCAACGCAGCGCATCGAACAGCATTGGCGCGCTCGAAGCGAGCGGATCGTTCTCGGCCTGCGTCAGCAGGGTCGGGCAGGCGATCAGCTCCGCCCGGCCTTCCAGCGTGAACTGTTCGGCCGATCGCAGATAGTCGCGCAAATTATCGACGCCATGAACCCAATAGCCGCGCTGAACGATGCTCCAACGCAGCTTGCGATCGGCCGCGATCATCGCGTCGAGGCGATCCAGAAGGCCGGAATCGAGTTCTCCGAGGTTTGACGCAGCCTCCGGCGACGCGCCGATTTTGATCGCGACGGTCCGAAAGCCCGCGGCGAGGCTCCAAAGGCCGGGATCCGCGACGAGGGCCGCGATGCGATGCTCCCCCGAGGCCGCCCGGCAGGCGAGATATCCGCCAAGGCTCCAGCCGCTCAAGGCGATGCGGGCGGGATCGACGATCGGCTGGGTCAGGGCGAAATCGACCACGGCGGCGACGACGGTCTCCCAATCCGGCCGCAGCGGAACGCCCTGCTCGTAGAGCAGCTCGCCCTGGCCCGGACCATCGAAGCAAAGGCAATGATAGCCGCGTCGCGACGCCGCGACCGCGCTCCCAAAATAGAGATCCGTCACGGTCGCGTCGTAGCCGTTGGTCAGGATCAGAAGCGGGCGAACCTCGCGCTCATATCCGGCGGCGGGAATGAGGTAGGCGGGCATTGAAGTCGCGCCGAAGGGGATGCGCAAAGGCGCGACCGGATGCGCCGAAAGCGCGAGCGCCTTGTCGAAGGCGGCGACCTGCTTGCGAAATGCTGCGAGCAGGCGCGGATCGACGGGCCTGCCGAATATCGGATGGTAAGAGGCAGCATAAAAGCAGCTCGCCCGCAGGAAAAGGTCGCGCGCGCTGGCGCGGCGTCCTCTCGCAAGGGCGGCCCCCGCCTGCTCCGCCAGACGGTCGCCGGCGGCGCGCCAGGCTTCGTAAAAGGCGCTATCGCCGCCATCGCCGGAATCGCCGACCGACTGGCCGACCGTCTGCGCGACGGACTTCACTTCGCCGAAGTCGGCGCCGCCGAAAGGAATATAGGCGAGCGGCCATGTCCCGAAGCCGTCCAGAAAATCGTCCTTGAAGAGGAGGCCCACCGAAAGGTCCTTTTCGTCGCGGCGCGCTGGCGAATGACTTAAGCGATCGTCTCCGCGACGGTCAGATATCGTGGCCCTTTTTCTTCATCTCCTCGCGCACGCGGGTCATCATATTGGTCGAGACCTTGCCCTGCCAGCCCTGCATGGCGGTGACCATATCGGAGATGATCGGCGGCTGCGCCGCGACATATTGCTTGCCGGACGGGCTGTCGAAAAAAGCGACCGCGGCCTTGAGATCGGCCTCGCTCATGTGATTGGCGAAGATTTGCGCGGCGATGCCGGTCATTTCATCGGCCTGTTTTTCGAATTCGGGCTCCAGCGCGGCGAAGACGGCCTTCAGATCCTCGGTCAGCTCGGGGCGGGTCTCGGTCAGCGACCCGCCGATCTGGTTGACGAATTGCGGGATCACGACGCTGAACGAGCGCGACATGCCCGAAGCGACGACGAGCGCGCGTGCGGCGGCGAGCTGGGCCGGCGTCACCGGCGGGGACGCCGGCGGCTTGGCGGCGGCCGCGGGTTTTGCGGGCGGCGCGCTGACGGGCGCCTCCTGGGCGCTGACGGGCGCCGCGGCGGCGAGCGAGAAGAGCATGAGCCGCATCGCGGCATGGGCTGCTATGGATTTTGCAGAAGCCTCGAACAAGCGAAAATCTCCCATGCGGCTGGCGGCCTGCGAAGCATCGCGGCGCGGGTTCAGGATATCAGGCCGGGCGGCGGCGCGTCGAGGCGTCCGAACACCTCGACGCCGCCCGGTCCCGCGCTGATCACGGCCCTGGCCAGGCCGATGAATAGGCCGTGCTCGACGACGCCGGGGATGGCGCTGAGGCGGGCGGCGAGCGCCTCCGGGTCGGGCAGCGCGGCGAAATGGCAATCGACGATATAATTGCCGTTGTCGCTGACGAAGATCTCGCCCCCGCGTCGGCGCAAAAGAACCTCGCCGCCGGCGCCGCTCGCCGCCGCCGCCTTGAGGATCGCGCGGCGCGTCGCCTCAAGGCCGAAGCTCGTCACCTCGACGGGCAGCGGGAAGCGGCCGAGCGTTGCGACGAATTTCGAGGAATTGGCGATGACGACCATGCGCGCGGAGGCCGACGCCACGATTTTTTCGCGCAGCAGCGCGCCGCCGCCGCCCTTGATGAGGCGCAGCCGCGCGTCGAACTCGTCAGCGCCGTCGATGGTGAGGTCGAGTTCGGGCCGCTCCTCGATGGTAGCGAGCGGGATGCCGAGCGCCTCGGCCTGCGCCCGCGTCTCCTCGGAGGTCGGCACGCCGATGATTTGAAGGCCCGCGGCGACCCGCGCGCCGAGCAGCGCGACGAAATGGCGCGCGGTCGAGCCGGTGCCAAGGCCAAGCCGCATGCCGGGCTCGACCAGCTTCAGCGCGGCGCTCGCGGCGGCGCGCTTGGCGGCGTCGGGATCTGGGGGGGCGTCGGCGGTCAATTGGCGGCCCTTGCTGCGCGGTTCGGCGGTTGTCCAACAGCGGTGCGGTCGCCTGCGGCGTAGTCCCTGGCGGGGCGCGCCGTCAAGTTTTGCGCGGGCGGGCTCAGCGCGCCTGCGGGGTGCAGACGACGGCTTCGTTGAGGACGTAGCAGATCGACATCATGCCGGTGCGCAGGTCGACGCGGAAGACGCCGCCCTCGCGCTCGTGGCGCGAGGCGATGAGGGCGTATTCGCTCGGCGGCTGCGGCCCGGCCCCCTCGCCCGGCGGATAGCACAAGGTGACGCCGACCCCGCCCTCTTTGAGCCCATACTGGCAGGCGCCGATCTCGCCGGTCGCGCGGTCGAGCCGGTAGACGCGATTGAGGTCGGTTTCGGGCGCGGCGAGGAAATCGTAAGTCGCCGCCAGCGCGCCTTGCGCCGCGCAAATCAGGATGAGGCAGGGAAAAAGCGCGGCCCGGCGCGGCGCCGGGCGGGAAAAACCCGGCATCTTCACATTCGCGATCTTTAAATCAGCGATCCGCATCTCCGCCTCCGCCTGCGTTCCGCGCCGGTTCTACACCAAAAGCCGCGCCGGCCGAACCGCCCGCCGGCCGGCCAGAATGCCCAAAACTGCGGCTTGCCTTCGCCGCCGGCCTCCTTGATGGTTGCGGCGCTTTTTCGTCCGAGGCGCCCGCATGACAAAACCACTCTCGCCGCCCCCGCTGCTGGTGTTCGATCTCGACGGCACGCTCGCCGATACGGCGGGCGACCTCGTCTCGACGCTCAACGCCCTTTTGATCCGCGAAGGCCTCGCCGCGATCCCGTTTCAGGACGCGCGCGCGATGGTCGGCGCCGGCGCCAAGGCGCTGGTGCAGCGCGGCCTCAAGGCCAATGGCGTCGACGCCAGCGAAGCCCGGCTCGACGCGCTGTTCGAGGATTTCCTGAAGCATTACGAAGAGCATATCGCCGACAAATCGACGCTCTATCCGGGCGTGACGGCGGCGCTCGACCGCTTCCAAGAGGCCGGCTGGGCCTTCGCCGTCTGCACCAACAAGATCGAATATCCGTCCGTGCTGCTTTTGACCGCGCTCGGCGTCGCGGGGCGCTTTTCGGCGATCTGCGGCAAGGACAGTTTTTCGGTCAGCAAGCCGGACGGCGAGGCGCTTTTAAAGACCATCGCAAAGGCCGGCGGCGATCCGCGCCGCGCCATCATGGTCGGCGATTCGAAGACCGACATCGAGACCGCGAAAAACGCTGGGGTGCCGGTGGTGGCGGTCAATTTCGGCTATACGGATCTGCCGGTCGAGACGTTCGAGCCCGACCGCGTCATTGGGCATTTCGACGAATTATGGGGCGCGGTCGAAGATCTGAGCGCGGTTTTTCGCGAGGCTTGACCGCGGCGGCCGAGGCCCATCTCCGCCGGGACCCTGTAGAAAGTTTTGAACCAATAGCGCGCTCGCGCAGTTGCGCCTTCCGCCAGCGAACCTCTGGTCGGAGAGCGAAAAATGAGCACGCTTCTTATCATCATCCTGTTGCTATTGTTTGGCGGCGGCGGCGGTTACTGGGCCTATGGAGCCTATGGCGGCGCGGGGCTCGGCGGCGTGCTCGGCACGGTGCTGATCATTTTGCTGATCCTGTGGCTGCTCGGCGCGCTGCGATGAAGGAGAAAATATCGGATAATCGGCCAGCCGGTTGTTCAATGAGGCGGTCGCGGCGCCATGAAGGTTACAGCCTATTTCATAGCCACGCGCTCTCGTCCCGACCGCGCATTCATTCGGGACGAATGCGGGTTATTGCAGCGCCTGAGCGGGAGTGGGTTCAGGCCGACGGCCGCGTCCGGCTTTGGGCGCAAATTGACGAGATGGAGGGCCGGCGCCTGCGGGTTGTTCTTTTGCCTGACCGCGAGACCGTGCATAATGCCTTCTTCGATCGGGGATTCAGGTGATGAAGGTTCAATATTTCGCGGACACCGACACCTTGTATATCGAGTTTCGGTTTCGCGACATTGTCGAGACCAAAGATCTCGATGAGAATACCGTTCTCGACCTCGACGCCGAGGGCAATGTCTGCGCGATCACCTTTGAACATGCGAGCGAGCGCACCGACGTGCATCATCGAACCGTCGAAGGAATCGCGGCCTGACAGTCCTCGCCTTTGCGGTCCGATCCGAGGACTACCAGGCGCGTCGGCGCCGCCGCCTATCTTGAGAATTTCTTGTATTTCATCCTGTGCGGAATGAGGCTTTCCTGGCCGAGGCGGCGTTTCTTGTCTTCCTCATATTCCTGGAAATTGCCCTCGAACCATTCGACATGGCTGTCGCCCTCGAAGGCCAGCATATGGGTCGCGATGCGGTCGAGAAAGAAGCGGTCGTGCGAGATGATCACGGCGCAGCCGGCGAAATCGGTCAGCGCCTCTTCGAGCGCGCGCAGGGTTTCGATGTCGAGGTCGTTGGTCGGCTCATCGAGCAGTAAAAGGTTCGCGCCCGACTTCAGCATTTTGGCGAGATGCACGCGATTGCGCTCGCCGCCCGACAGCTGGCCGACCTTCTTCTGTTGATCGGGACCCTTGAAATTGAACGCGCCTGTGTAGGCGCGCGAGTTGATCTCGCGCTTGCCGAGATAGATCACTTCGGCGCCCTCGGAGATCTCCTCCCAGACGTTCTTCTTCGGATCCAGCGAATCGCGCGACTGGTCGACATAGCCGAGCTTGACTAAATCGCCGACGACGATCGCGCCCTTGTCGGGCTTTTCCTGTCCCGTGATCATGCGAAACAGCGTCGTCTTGCCGGCGCCGTTCGGACCGATGACGCCGACGATGCCGCCGGGCGGCAGCTTGAACGACAGATCGTCGATCAGAAGCTTGTCGCCGAAGCCTTTCGACAGATGATCGAAATCGACCACCGTGTTGCCGAGCCGCTCGGCGATCGGGATGACGATCTGGCCGGTCACCGCCTGCTTGTCGTTTTGCTTGGCGACGAGATCCTCATAGCGCTGGATGCGCGCCTTGGATTTCGACTGGCGCGCCTTCGGGCTCGACGCCATCCACCCGGCCTCCGCCTCGATGGCGCGCTGGCGCGCCTCATCCTCGCGGTTCTCCTGCAGCATGCGCTTCTGCTTCTGCTTCAGCCAGGACGAGTAATTGCCCTCGTAGGGGATGCCGCGGCCGCGATCGAGCTCGAGAATCCAGCCCGTCACATTGTCGAGGAAATAGCGGTCGTGGGTGACGATCAGAATGGCGCCCGGATAATTGCGCAGATGGCCTTCGAGCCAGTTGACGGTCTCGGCGTCGAGATGGTTGGTCGGCTCGTCGAGCAGCAAAAGGTCAGGCTGTTCGAGCAGCAGTTTGCAGAGCGCGACGCGGCGGCGCTCGCCGCCGGACAGCTTGTCGACCGGCCAGTCGTCGGGCGGGCAGCCGAGCGCGTCCATGGCGAGATCGACCTGCGCGTCGAGATCCCAGAGGCCCTTGGCCTCGATCTCGTCCTGCAGCTTCGTCATCTCGTCGGCGGTCTCGTCGGAGTAATTCATGGCGAGCTCGTTGTAGCGGTCGAGGATCGCCTTTTTGGACGCGACGCCCAGCATGACATTGCCGCGCACGTCGAGCGTGGGGTCGAGCTGCGGCTCCTGCGGCAGATAGCCGACCTTGGCCCCTTCCGCGACGAAGCCCTCGCCGGTAAACTCCTTGTCGAGGCCCGCCATGATGCGCAAAAGCGTCGATTTGCCGGCGCCGTTGACGCCGAGTACGCCAATCTTGGCGTCGGGATAGAAGGATAGATTGACGTTATCGAGGACCTTCTTGCCGGTCGCCCAGCTCTTCGTCAGGCCTTGCATATGATAGATGAATTGCCGCGCCATCAGGGCTCGCATCCGTTGTCGGAGATTAAAGGATTGCGAGCTATGTAGACGCGCGCGGCGAAACGGTCCAGACAAATGGGCGGCGCGCATCGACTCGCCCGCGACAAAGCGAAGCATCGAGGTCACGGCGCGGTCATAATCGGCTGCCTAGTTACGCCGCCGCGGCGCCCGGGCGCGACAGGCTCTTTTCAGGATTTTTCCCCTTGCCAGACATCGGACTGCGGAACCTTGGAACGATCATCCCCGGCGCGCGCAGCGAGCCGGCGCAGCCGGCGGCGCCTGGACCGCGGCCGCCGCAAACTCCGCTGAGCCGGCCCGCCTCGCCGCCCGCCGCTGCGCCGGCGAGCGCGACGGCGCCGCCGATTTTCGCCGCCGACGCGCCGGACGATCCCACCGCCCTCGCCTCCGCCGCGCTCGGCCTCGACGCCCCACTCGAACTGCTGGCCGAGCTCGCCTGCCACGCGCGCACGCAGACGCCGCTGACGATCGGCCTGCTCGGCCCCGCCGGATGCGGCAAAAGCGTCGCGCTGAACAAGCTGGTCGCCGCCATCGAGCGCCTTTCAGCCGCCGCCGCGAAGGCCGAGGCGAGCCCGTTCGTCGCCGAGACCGCGACCGTGCGCATCGACGCTGCCGATCTCGAAGGCCACCCCGCCCCGGCGCTGGCCGAGGCGCTGTACGGGCGGCTGGCGCGCGCCGCCCCCGCCCTCGCCATCGAGGCGAGCCATGCCGCCCGCGACCCCGACGCCGCCGCGCGCGCGGCCTTCGAGCGGCTCGACGCCGCACGGCTGAAGCTCGAAGCCGAGCGGCGCGTGCTGGAGGAAGCCGACGCGCGCCGCTCGAAGCTCGCCGAGACGCTGCTTTACGAGACGCCGGGATCGCAGATCGACGCCTACGCTGGCGGCCGGCGCAGCCGCATCAAGGCGGCGATGAGTTCGTTCAAAATCGCCGGCGATCCGATGCTCGGCTTCAAGGATATGGTCGCCGAGGCGGCGGACAGCCGCGGGCCATCGCGCACCGGCTTTGCGCTGCGCGCCTTCTTCGGCCTCGCGGGCCAGAAAAAGCGCATCGTCCTCGCCATCGTCCTCATCGCCATCGGCTTTGGCCTTGGCGCGGCGTTCGAGCATAGATCCGCCTGGCTCGAACCGCTGAGCGAACAAACGCAGACAGCGGCCGCAGCCGCATGGATCGCAGGCCACGCCGACTGGCTGCTGACGCTGCGCAGCGCGGCCTTTGTCGGCGCGGCGCTGGCGCTGCTCTCCAATATCTGGCGCGGCGCGCGCCTGCTGCAGCTGGTCTTTCGCGGCGAGAGCCTGCTCAAGGCCGAACTCGACGCGCGCCGGCGCGACAGCGACGGCCATTTCGGGCATCAAGCGCGCCGCGTCGAAAGCCTCACCGCCGACATCGAGCGCCTGAGCCGCCTGGCCGCCGAGGCCGAGCGGCGCGCCGGCGGCCTCCGGGCGATCAATCCGGCGCTGGCCGAGCCCTCGCCCTTCGCCGCCGACGCCAGAGTCGATGAGGCGCGGCGCTTCATCGGCGCGGTCGGCGCTCTGGCTTCGCGCGGCGCCGGCCCGGCGCCGGGCTCGCAGGGCGCGCAGCCGCCAGCGGCGACGCCGCGGCGCATCGTCGTCGCGCTCGACGACCTCGATGCGCTGCCGCCCGCCCGCGCGCGCGAAATTCTGGCCGAGGCGCATAAGCTGCTGGGGCCGGGCTTTGTGACCCTTGTCGCGCTCGATCCGGCCCGTTTCGACGGCGATTTCGCGCGCAGCCTCGATAAATGGATCGCAGCGCCGCTGCAGATCGGCGAACTCGCCGCGCGGCGGGATGCGTCCGCGCAGATCCGCGACATCCTCGCCGCGCCGGCCGAAGCGGCGCGGCTTCCGGCGTCGGCGCCCGAGGCGAGGGAGTCCGCGCTCGACGAGCCGCTCAGCGAGGCTGAGGCGCAGCTGCTCGCGGCCTTCGCGCCGCTGGCTGGGCCCTCGGCGCGCGCGGTCAAGCGTTTCGTCAACCTCTACCGCCTGCTGCGCACGCAATGGCGCAACCGGCCGGAGCAGCGCGGCGCGCTCGCCTTCATGCTGGCCCTCGATTCCGGCGGCGGCCCGGCCGAGATCGCCGCCGTACGCGCGGCGTTGGCGTCCTCAGGCGGCGACGCCGCATTTGAAGCCTATCAGGCCGGCCCGCGGCTTGCTTCGACGCTCGCCGCCCTCGGCGCGCAGGGTCGCCCGAGCATCGACGCGCTGCGCCGCGCCGCGGCTCTCACCAGGGCCTTCTCGCTGCATGCCGGCGGGGCCGACGGCGCGTAAGAGCGCAGAACCGGAGCATTCGACAAGTGAAACGGGAACAGCTGACCGAAAAAATCCTCGACATCAAACGCGAGAAGGGCTGGAGCTGGAAATACATCGCCGCCGCGATCGGCGGCGTATCGCCGGTCATCATCGTCGGCGCGCTGCTTGGCCAGATGAAACTTGTGAAGCCTCTGGCGAAGAAGGCCACGGCGCTGTTCGGCCTCAGCGACGTCGAGGAGCGCATGCTGAACGAGATTCCCTATCGCGGCTCGCCGATGCCGCCGACCGACCCCCTGCTCTACCGTTTCTATGAGCTGGTGATGGTCAACGGTCCGGCGCTGAAGGCGCTGATCGAGGAGGAGTTCGGCGACGGCATCATGTCGGCGATCGACTTCGATCTCGACATCGCGCGCGAGCCGAACCCGAAGGGCGACCGCGTGCGGCTTTCGATGTCGGGCAAATTCCTGCCCTATAAATATTACGGCGCCGAGCAGGGCCTTCCGGAGCTTGGCTACAAGGAAGACTGAGCGGGCTCACGTCGGCCGAATAAAAAACGGGCGGCCGCCTCGCGCCGCCGCCCGCGTCGATCGTAAGCGCGGCCCTACTGGAACATCTTGACGACGCTTTCGAGGGCTTTCCAGACGCCCCACAGGATCGGCAGACCGACCAGCGCCCAAGGGATCGCCGTCGCCGCCGTGAAGCCGCCGCCGCCGATGGCGGAGGCTGCCGCTGGCGCCCGCGCGGCCGCGGCGCCGCTGAAGCCATTCGCCCTCGGCGGCTCCTTGATCAGCCATTTTTCGGCGACCGGACGGATCAGCGCATTGCAGATAAAGCCGACGGCGAGGAAGCCGGCCAGGATATAGAGGGTGCGGTCGTAGACCTGCGAGCGCTCGACCCCCGCGGCGATCTGCGAGTCGCGAATCTGGCCGATCAGCAGCGGGCCGACGACGCCGGCGGTCGACCAGGCAGTCAGCAGCCGGCCGTGGATGGCGCCGACGTAGCGGGTGCCGAACACGTCGGCGAGATAGGCCGGAACCGTCGCGAAGCCGCCGCCATACATCGAAAGAATGATGCAGAAGGCGGCGACGAACAACGCCTTCGAGCCCATATGGGCGAAGCTCGGCGCCGATGCGTAAAGCAGGATGCCGAGGCCGAAGAAGGTGAAATAGGTCGCCTTGCGGCCGATCTTGTCGGACAGCGAGGCCCAGAAGAAGCGCCCGCCGATGTTGAACAGCGAGAGCAGCCCGACGAAGCCCGCCGCGATGGTGGCGACGGCGGCCTTCTGCCCGGCATCCAGCGCCGAGAAGCCGATGTCGGGATGGCCGATCAGCGAGCCGGCAAAGATTTCCTGCAGCATCGGCGAGGCCATGGAGAGAACGCCGATGCCGGCGGAGACGTTGAGGAACAGCACCGCCCAGATCAGCCAGAACTGCGGCGTCTTGTGTGCGTCCTTCAGATCGACGTTGCCGCTCGTGACAAGCTTGCTCCTGTGCTCCGAGGGAACCCAGCCGGCCGGCAGCCAGTCGTGCGCCGGCACCCGATAGCCGAAGGCGCCGGCGAGCATGGCGATGATGTAGATGATGCCGATCACCGTCATGGTCTGCCATACGCCGACGTCGGTCGGGGTCTTGAAATGCAGCATGAGAAGATTGGCGAGGGGAGAGCCGATCAGCGCGCCGCCGCCGAAGCCCATGATGGCCATGCCGGTCGCCATGCCGCGCCGGTCCGGGAACCATTTGATGAGGGTCGAGACCGGCGAGATATAGCCAAGGCCAAGGCCGACGCCGCCGACGACGCCGAGGCCAAGCCAGAACAGCCAGAGCTGATGGATGAAGACGGCGTAGGCGGCGATCAGAAAGCCGCCGCCCCAGCAGAAGGCGGCGACGACGCCGGCCTTGCGCGGGCCAGCCCGCTCGAGCCAGCCGCCAAACAGCGCGGCGGAGACGCCGAGGAAGACGATGCCGAGTTCGAACGTCACCAGAAGATCGCTGATGCGCCAGTCGCAGCTCCGGGTGAAGAGGACTTCGCCGAGCGACATGCCATTGGGGCACACGAGCGCCTTGTCGTGCCCCAGCGCGCGCGACAGCGGCAGCCAGAACACGCTGAGGCCATAGACCATGCCGATGCAGAGATGGATGGCGAGCGCGGCTGGCGGCACCAGCCAGCGGTTGAAGCCGGGCTTCGCGACGATATTCTCGCGCGACAGAAAGCCGGGCTTCTGGCGCGCCGCGTTGAGATTGAGGGTCGTAGTCAATTGAATCCTCCCAAAACCGGGGGTTCGCCCCGTTTCTATTATTTTGCATCACGCTTTTGTGTACATCATTGCTGCGTCGACGCTCTCTTTTCAATCCATGGTTTTTCGTCGACCTATAGATACCCTCTATGATTTTGCGAATTCAAGCCTGCTTTTTGACGCGCCAGCCCGCGGCGCTCCGCGGGCGACAATTTAAGCGGACTGATGAATTGCGTGGCGGAGGGCGCTGGACCGACGGCCTCAGGCCGGCACGACCGGAGTCTTGGCCTGGGCCATTTTGCGCAGCGTGGCGACGTCGACGTTCAAATGCGCGGCGACGAGTTCGTGCGGCACGTTGTTCATCCATGAGGCCAGCGAAATATCGGCGTATTGCGGGCTGGTGAACACTTCGAGGAAGCGCAGCGTATCCTTGCCGACGTTCTTGACGTAATGGCCGATCGACTGCGGCACATAGCCGACGTCGCTCGGGTGGAACAGGACGGTGTTGTTGCGCCCCTCGCCGTGGAAGACGCCCATCTGCGCTGTGCCGCTGATGTAATACTGCCATTCGTCCGACAACGGATGCCAGTGCAGTTCGCGCATGCCGCCGGGCGCGACCTCGACCAGCGCCGCCGCCATGGTCGTCGCCGGGAAATTGCTCGAATCGGCGATGCGCACCGAGCCGCCGGCCGATTCGAAATTCGGCTTCTGGTCCGCCAGCGGAAAGGCGTAAGGATTCCGCACGAAGGGCTGCTTGCTTTGCTGCAGATCGGCGTCGAGGCCGCCGGGGACCGGCGCGTTGAAGATCCACAGATCCTTGCGGTTGGCGTTGTCGAAGGTCGAGGCGGGAACGCCGAAATTTTCCGCGAGCACGTCCTTTGGCGTGTGGTTGAACCAGTCGGTGATGAGGAAGGTTGAATCCTCGGAGAAATTGCCGTCGTTGAAGACGAGGATGAATTCGCAGCCGTCCGGCCCGAGGCCCTGGATCGAATGCGGCACGCCGCCGGGGAAGAACCAGAGGTCGCCCTGCTTGACGTCGGCGATGAATTTCTGCGCGCCGGAATCGACCGCCGTGATGCGCCCCGTTCCATAGGTGACGAAGGCCCATTCGGCCGGCACATGCCAGTGCAGTTCGCGCACGGCGCCGACGGGCAGGCGCATGTTGACGCCGGCCATGTTCTTCGAGATCGGGAAATTGCGCACGGTGACTTCGCGCGCCCAGCCGGCGTCGGTGTGGCGGTTATGCACTTCGGAGAAGGAGTGCCGCAGCGTGCCGAGATTGCCGTGGTCGGTGGGCAGCCCCTGCCAGTCGTAGGGGTTGACCGCCATCTCGCCCGCATCGCGCGGGCCGGGATCGCTCATCGCGGCGGCCGAATAATCCTCGGCCGCGGCCGCTGTGACTACCGCCGCGGCGGCGAGCCCGCCGGCCGCGCCCGTAGCCAAAAGCCTGCGTCGCGAATACAAAGTCATGTTCCATCTCCCTTTGGTTTTCTTCGCCGGAGCTTTACGTCTCCGAAGCTCGCATTATGGCGATGTTGGCGCGCGCCTGAACGCCGGCGGACGCGATAAGTGCGATGGCTTTTGCCGATAGGCTGGCGCGGCTGCGTAGACTTCGCCGCAAGCGCTCGTGTTGGTTGGCCGGCGCCAACCGACGTTCAGCGCCGCGACGTCAGCGCCGCGGCCCGTAAAGCCGCCGGCCGAGGAGCAGCCATGATCCTGTCGCGAGCAGCAGGGGGAACGTCAGCCATTGCACGCTGGCCAACCCAAAACGCCAGTCGTGCAGCGGCGTGTAGATGTAGGCGAACTGGTAGACCGCGATGAAAATATGCGTCTTCGACGCCAGCTTGCGCGAGATGATCACCGCCCGCGTCCCCGTCGCGCCACGGGGCGCACGCGATTCTTGCGCGTCCCCGTCAGAGCGGAGCCGCGTCGCGGCCGCAGCATCATTTCGTGCTCCCTTGTGTTTTCGCTTTGTTGCTTCCAGAGTGCGCCGATGCATTATGAAGATAATGGCGCGCGCCTGAACGCCGAAGAACGCGATAAGTGCGATGGCTTTTGCCGATAGCCTGATGCTGGATCCGGTTTGTCTGCGGACCTTTCTCGTCATCGCCGAAGGGTCGAGCTTCTCGGAGGCGAGCCGGCGCCTTGGCCTTGGCCAGCCCACCGTCAGCGAGCATGTGCGCAAGCTCGAAAAGGCGGTCGGCCACCGCCTGTTCATCCGCGATACACATTCGGTGACGTTGACGCTCGAAGGCGAGGCGATGGTGGCCTTCGCCGGCTCGATACTCGAAACCAGCGAGCGCGCCGCGCGCCATTTCGCCGGCGCGAAGCTGCGCGGCCGGCTGCGCTTCGGCGCCTCGGAGGATCTGGTGCAGTCCTGGCTGCCCGAGATCCTCGCCGGCTTCGTGCGCGAGCATCCGCTCGTCGATCTCGAATTCACCATCGCGCTGAGCGCGACGCTGATCAATCGCTTCGACGCCGGCGAACTCGACCTCGTGCTGTGCAAGCGCTGGCCGGGCGACGAGCGCGGCGACCTCATCTGGCGCGACAAGCTGGTCTGGGTCGGCGCGAAGAACGCGCCGGCGCCGCCGCAAAACGGGCAGGGCCAGGCGCAGCTGATCCTCTATCCGGCGCCGAGCATCACGCGCTCCATGGCGCTGGAGGCGCTCGAGCGCGTCGGCGCGCCATGGCGGATCGCCTGCACCAGCGGCAGCCTTTCCGGCCTCGTCGCGGCGACGCAGGCGGGGCTCGGCTTCATGGCGCATTCGCGCAAGCTGATCCCGCCCGGCCTCATCGAGCGCGCGCCGGTGGACGGCATGCCGGAGATGGGCGATCTCGAATTCGTCATTCTGCGCACGCAGCGCAGATCGCAGGCGCCGGTCGCCGAATTAAGCGCCGCGATCGTCGCCAAGGGCGAAAAATTCTGACGCGGCGGTCAGGCGGGGGCCGTGGCGGCGCGGGCCATCCGCCGCCGCAGCGGGGCGAGCGCGAGGACGGCCAGCAGGGCGGTGGCGATGTTGAGGCCGGCGGCGATCCAGAACACGAGATGCCAGCTGCCGGTGGCGGCGGTGAGCATGCTGGAGAACGGAACGAGAAGCGCGGCGGTTCCCTTGGCGGTGTAGAGCAGGCCGGCGTTGGCGGCGGCGAATTTCGCCCCGAAGGTATCGCCCGACGTCGCCGGAAACAGGCTGTAGATCTCGCCCCAGGCGAAGAATACGAGCCCCGTCAACACCACGAAGAGGATCGGCGAATGGCCGAACCGGCTCAGCGCCAGGATCGCCAGCCCCTCGAGCCCGAAGGCGATGAACATGGTGGGTTCGCGCCCGATGCGGTCGGAGACCCAGCCGAAAAAGGGACGCGTCACGCCGTTCAGCAAGCGGTCGATGGAGAGGGCGAAAGTCAACGCCGGCAGGGTGACGCCAATGAGGCTGACCGGAATGTCGGCGACGCCGAAATCCTTGGCGATCGGGCCGAGCTGCGCCGTCGCCATCAGGCCGCCAGCCGCCATCATGACAAACATCAGGTACATCAGCCAGAAAACCGGCGTCTTCAACATTTCCATCGGGGTATACTGGCGGAGGCGGAGATCGCGCGCGATCTCGGGCGCTTTGGCGTCGGCCAGCGCCGGCATTTTGAGCAGCAGGGCGCAGACGCAAACGGCGACGCCCTGGATCAGGCCGAAAAACAGAAAGGTGTGCTGAAAGCCCTGGTTTTTGATCATCAGCGAGATGGGAACGATGGTGAGGGCGGAGCCGAGGCCAAAGCCCGCGGCCGTCGCGCCGGCCGCGAGGCCACGCCGATCCGGGAACCATTTCAATGCGTTGCCAAGACATGCGGCGTAAACGGCGCCGGCGCCGAAGCCGCCGATCGCCTGCGCCAGATAAAGCGGCGGCAGGCTGGCCAGCACGCCGTTCAGCGTCCAGGCGGCGCCGATCATGACGCCGCCGAGCAGCACGACCAGCCGGGGTCCGAAGGAATCGACGAGATAGCCGTGGATCGGCACGAACCAGGTTTCGCAGACGACGAAAATTGTGAAGGCGACCTGGATCGCCGAGCGGTCCCAGCCGAACGCCGCCTGCATCGGGTTGACGAAAAGCGTCCAGGCATATTGCAGATTGGCGATCAGCGTCATGCAGACGACGCCGAGAATGAGCTGCAGCCAGCGATGGGATGTCGGTCGACCTTCAACCGGAACAGTTTGTTGCGCCGTCACGGCCGGCTCTCTCCCCTCTTGCGCTGGACTTCGTTTTCTGACGCGCGAATGTGCGGGGCGCGGCGAATTCGGGCAAGCTATTTTTTCGGCCACAGATGGATAAAGCAAAAATTGATGGATCGCGGCGCCCCCTGTGCATCGCACATGGGCGGTTCGGATCGGCGGCCGATTTTACCGATTGACCCCGCCGCCGATTTTGCTCTTTGCTGTTTGCTGGTCTAAAGCTTTCGTGGTTTTTGCAACGCAATGGGAGCCGCCGCTTCTGTTGCGCAATTGAATTCCCCCGGGGCGGCCTTTGCGTTGCGGGATCGGACGAACGGGCGTCGATCGATGAAGATATGCATTATCGGGGCCGGCGCCATCGGCGGCCTGTTGGCGGCCAAACTCGCCGAGGCCGGCGAGGAGGTCAGCGTGATCGCGCGGCGCGCACATCTCGACGCCATCCGCGCGAACGGCCTTACGCTGATCGAGGAGGGCCACAAGACCGTCGCACGCGTCAAGGCGTCGGACCGCATCGCCGACGTCGGCGCACAGGATCTGATCGTGCTCGGCATGAAAGCGCATCAGGTCGCCGCCGTCGCGCCCGACCTGCCGGCGGTCATGCACGCCGAGACCCTCGTGCTGACGGCGCAAAACGGCATTCCGTGGTGGTATTTCTTCGGCCACGGCGGCCCGCATGAGGGCGTGCGGCTCGACAGCGTCGATCCCGGCGGCCTCATCGCCGACCATCTGCCAATCCGCCATGTCATCGCCAGCGTCGTCTATCCCGCGGCTGAGATCGAAAAGCCCGGCGTCATTCGTCACATCGAGGGCAATCGCTTCTCGCTGGCCGAACTCGACGGCTCGAAGAGCGAGCGGATTTTGCGCGTGTCGGAGGCTTTTGCGAAGGCGGGCTTCAAGGCGCCGGTGGTCAGCGACGTGCGCAGCGAAATCTGGACCAAGCTCTGGGGCAACCTCAGCTTCAATCCGATCAGCGCGCTGACCCATGCGACGCTTGAAGGCATCTGCTGCTTCGCGCCGACGCGCAAGCTCGCCGCCGATATGATGGCGGAGGCGCAGGCCGTCGGCGAGGCGCTGGGGATCAGGTTCCGCATCCCGCTCGAAAAGCGCATCGCCGGGGCCGAGGCCGTCGGCGCGCATAAGACGTCGATGCTGCAGGACGTCGAGGCGGGGCGGCCGATCGAGATCGAGGCGTTGCTTGGCTCGGTGATCGAGCTTGGCCGCATGGTGGGCGTCGCGACGCCGCATATGAACGCGATCTACGCCGTCGCGAAACTTCTCGGCGAAACGCTGACCGCGGCGAATGGCAAACTCGCCATCGCGCCGGCGTGAGGCCGATCGCCAATGGAATGTTTGTGGGAGCACCAGGATGAGTTCATTGCGGACATTTGAGGAGCTGTTGGCGGCCGGGCGCGGCGGCGACGTCGCCTTCGCGGCGCCCAACGCCGCGCCTTTGACCTACGCAGGGCTGCGCGCGCTTGCAGCGCAAACCATCGCTTCGCTGAACCGGCTCGGCATCGGGCGCGGTGATCGCGTCGCCATCGTGCTGCCGAACGGCCCGGAAATGGCGACCGCCTTCATCGCAATCGCTTCGGGCGCGACCGCCGCGCCGCTCAATCCCGGCTACAGGACGGATGAATTCGAATTCTACATGAGCGATCTCAATGCGCGGGCGCTGGTGGTCGAGGCGGGCAGCGCCTCGCCCGCTCTCGCCGCGGCGAAAAAGCTCGGCGTCAATGTGCTGACGCTGACGCCCGAACTCGGAGCAGGGCGCCGGCGCCTTCGCGCTCTCGGGCGAGGCGCCGGGAACGGCGGCGCAGCCGGGCCCGGCGCAGGCCGAAGACATCGCGCTGATCCTGCATACGTCGGGCACCACGTCGCGGCCGAAGATCGTGCCGCTGACGCAGGCCAATGTGGCGAAGTCGGCTGACAACATCGCGACGACGCTGGAGTTTACGGCGGCCGATCGCGGCCTCAATGTGATGCCGCTGTTCCACATCCACGGGCTGATCGCCGGGCTGCTGGCGCCTTTGTCGCGCGGCGGCAGCGTCTATTGCACGCCCGGATTCAACGCGCTGAAATTCTTCGCCGCGATGGAGGACTCAAAGCCCAGCTGGTATACGGCCGTGCCGACCATGCATCAGGCGATTTTGACCCGCGCCGGACACAACAAGGATGTCATCGCGCGACATCCGCTGCGCTTTATCCGTTCGTCCTCCTCCTCGCTGCCGCCGCAGGTCATCACCGAGCTTGAGGCGACCTTCCACGCGCCGGTGATCGAAGCCTATGGCATGACCGAGGCGGCGCATCAGATGGCCTCCAATCCGCTGCATGGCGTGCGCAAGCCCGGCTCCGTCGGCATCGCCGCGGGACCCGAGGTCGCGATCATGGACGAGGCCGGCAATCTGCTCGGCGCCGAGAAGATCGGCGAGATCGTCATTCGCGGCGAGAATGTCACGGCGGGCTATGAGAATAACCCGCGCGCCAACGCCGAGGCCTTCACCAAAGGGTGGTTCCGCACCGGCGATCAGGGCGTCATCGACGCCGGCGGCTACGTCAGCCTGACGGGGCGGCTCAAGGAGATCATCAACCGCGGCGGCGAGAAGATTTCGCCGCGCGAGGTTGACGAGGCGCTGATGGATCACCCGGCGATTCTACAGGTCGTGACCTTCGCCGTGCCGCACGACAAGCTCGGCGAGGATGTCGCCGCCGCGGTGGTGTTGCGCGAGGGCGAGAACGCGACCGAGCAGGAGCTGCGCGCGTTTTTGTCGGAGCGCATCGCGGCGTTCAAGACGCCGCGAAAGATCTTGTTCCTGACCGAGATCCCGAAGGGCGCGACGGGCAAGCTGCAGCGCATTGGCCTCGCCGAGAAACTGGGGCTCTGCTGAAAGAAAAAGCCGCCGGCGTCCGGCCGCTTTCTTATCTGAGCCTCGGATCTTTCCCGAAAGCCGCACCCACTTTCGGGTCCGATGGTTCAGCGCGAGTAGAACTCAATGACGAGGTTCGGCTCCATCAGCACCGGATAGGGCACGTCGGAGGGCAGCGGAATGCGCGTCACCTTCGCCGTCATCTTGTTGTGGTCGACCTCGTAATAGTCCGGCACGTCGCGCTCGGCGAGCTGCTTCGCCTCAAGCACGAGGATCATCTCGCGCGAAGAATCCTTCACTTCGATGACATCGCCGACCTTGACCTGATAGGAGGCGATGTTGACGCGCTTGCCATTGACCCTGACATGGCCGTGGTTGACGAACTGGCGCGCGGAAAACACCGTCGGCACGAATTTGGCGCGGTAGACCACGGCGTCGAGGCGGCGCTCCAGAAGGCCGATCAGATTATCGCCCGAGTCGCCGCGCATGCGGATCGCCTCGGCGTAATATTTGCGGAACTGCTTTTCCGAAATATTGCCGTAATAGCCCTTGAGCTTCTGCTTCGCCTTCAGCTGCGTGCCGAAATCGGACAGCTTGCCCTTGCGCCGCTGGCCGTGCTGGCCGGGGCCGTATTCGCGCCGGTTGACCGGGCTTTTCGGCCTGCCCCAGATATTCTGGCCCATACGGCGGTCGATTTTATATTTCGCTTCTGCGCGCTTCGTCATCGCGTGTCCTCTAAAATCAGTTTGCCGGCGTTGAGGACGCGTGAGAAGGCGCCGGGCGCTTTAAAAGCGCGGCGCGAAAGCTCGCGTCCTCCCGCAAGCGGGGGAGGAACGCGCCCTCCTCTGCCCGGCCCTTTCAGGCTGAGCCGACAGGCGTTCTCTTCTTTATCGAAGGAAGCGCCGCGGGTGCGTTTGGGCAGGCTTTCGGCCCGCCACAGGCCATGCGCGCCCGAAGGCGGCGCAAGCGGCGGTGGTTAGAGGAGTTTGCCCGGGGCGTCAAGGGCGGCCGGCGTGACGGTCATTTCAGCCTGGCGCGCCACAGCACCGGCCAATCACCGGAATCAACGCCCCGGCACGTCTCCATCGCGGCATATTCGAGAAGCGCGAAGGCTTTGCCCGTCCACACATATTTTCCGGCGGCGCCGCAATCTCCGACGCCGCGGCCTTTGTCGAAAAAGGACAGCGTTCCCGTTTGCGGGTCGAAGTCGGCGTTGACGAGACCGTTGGCGGGTTTCTGGCCCGGCGCCTCGAAAGCCGCCGGGACGGCCTTCGCGACATTGCCCGAGGTCACGATCCAGAAATCGGTTTCGAAATTATAGGCGCCCGACGAACAAAACAGCCCGACAAGCGTCTGCGAGTCGTCGAGAGGCGTAACCTCGTCGGTTACGCCGCCGCCCTGCGGAAGATCCTCGCAACCATCGGGATGCTCTTTCGCGATGCGTTTGCGAAGCATCGCGGCGAGGGCCGGATTTGCTTTGAGGCCGGGCGCCGCGGCTTTTGCGGCCACGATAGTCGGCGGCGCGGGCGCATCGGGTACGGCCGAAGCAGGCTTGTCGCCCGCGTCGATCAGCGCCGTCTGCGTACCGACCCGGTCCTGTATGTCATCGACGTTGCGCAGCGCGGCGACCGCCCCGGCCAGCGAGATGTCTACTCTTGATTTGCCATCGGCGGTCGCAAGATTGAGCTTTTGGCTCTTGCGCAGCGCCGCGATAAAGGGCTTCAGCTCTCGCGGCGCGATCTCGATCGTGAAGCCGTCAACATCCGCGCCTCCTGTCCGCGCCTGGCGTTCGGCGGCGACGCCCTCGATCGGCGCCCCATCGGCCGTCAGACGTAAAGCGGCGCCTTGCTTCGCATCGTCCGCGTAGAGGAACAGGCGAATATTGGTCGGCCCATCCGGGCCGCCGGCGCGCTCAACGCGAATGAAACCGTTTCCCTCTTGCTCCTCGTCCGCGAAACCGATGGCGGCGCAGCCCTTGACATTGTCGCAACCGACGGTCCAGTCGCGGAAGTCGGCCGCGCGGGCAGACGCGCAGAGGGGCAAGATCAGCACAAGGGCGAAGGACTTGTCTATTCGCATGACGTCCAAGACGTAGCTGCCGGGGCTCTGCGATTTGTAGCTGTTCGCCGGGCGGAAGTCATGTCGATCGTCCGACGAATTTGGGCAAGAGACAGGACGCGCGGGCGGCCATTCCCTCGGGATGCTGTGGTAACTTCCGACGATTGATCATTTCGCGGAGACAGGCGCTTGAAGCCGGAACAGCAGGGACATATCGACGGGCTATGCGCGGTCTATACAGTCGTCAACGCCTGCAAGCTTCTGTTCGATCATTCGGAGAAGATGGACCAGCGATTGTTCAAGGCGCTGTGCCTCGGCATCTCCGATCTCTTTCCGAAGATCGTTTACGACGGGACCGAAGTCGTGGGCGTCCGCCGGCTGCTCGACGCGGCGACGGCCTGGACGGCCGATGTCCACAAACGCGAACTTGTTTGGACCCAGCCGCTGTTCCGCAAATCGATCGGGACGGTCGATCAATATTTCGCCTGGCTGCGCGCCGAGCTGAGGCCGGCCCTGGGCGGCCGCGCTCGCGGATCGCGTCAGCGCGAGCGTCGACGATCGCCCGCCGAGCGGCCGAACTTTTCGCCGGCGGCGCCGCCAAGGAGCCGGATCCACGCGCTTAACGCGCCCAGAGCGGGATTACGCAAACCGCCAAAACCGCCCGCGCAGACCGAACACTCCGTGCAGTCGGAGCAGACGGAACATTCCGTACAGTCAGAGCAAACCGAACACTCCGTACAATCAGAGCAAACGGAGCATTCAGTGCAGTCGGAGCAGTCATCGAACACCGGCCGCCAACCGATACCGCCGCGGATCCATCTGCTTTGTATGGCCGTAGAGCGGATAAGCTGGCCATCGGCCTTGACCAGGACCGCAACCTTGCCGCCTTCCAGCTCTTTGACTTCGATGATGTCCCCCGCCTCGGCCTCGAAAATCGACCCGCCGCGCCGCACAGCAATCCCGCCGCCAGTACGATGGACGACCTCTCCCTCCAGCCGGATCGACGCATTTGCTTTGGACAACGCTCTGCGCACGGCGTCCCTGCCCGCCTCATCGTTCATTTCACTCATCTTACAGCCCCCCGATCGATATTTTCCAGATCAAGAATGCAATAATCATCGGCGCCACGACGCTCCCCATACTGACGCAACTTGCGCCCGAAGAACGTAACGTATCGCGGAATGATAAAATCGTAAAAAGCGTGGAGCGGCGATATCGTGAACGCCTTCCCTTTAATCCGAAGGTTCGTCACGGGGCAGCCGCTCGTGCATACCGGAAACCACCGGCAATCGAGACAGTTCTTCTCAACGTCGGCGTTGCGCTCCTCAGGCTTGTGCAGAAATGTCGCGCGCGCCGCCGCGAAGAGGTCAGGACCGGCGTTGACCGGTTCTTCGCGGGTCGTCATTGGGCAACTTGCAAGGCGTCCATCATCCTGAATAACGATATGATTGGTGGCGATCCCGCAACAGGCTGTAGTGATCGGCGTCTCGAAATGAAGCTCGCAGATGCCTATCCCGTTGCGGAGATCGATCTCATATTGCGGGTCTTCGAGTTCGGTGAGGGCCGCATCGAACGCCTCGTTCACCGCTGTGGTGAGGCGTTCGTACTCCCTTCCTCGGTCCCCCCCCTTCCACGACACATTGGGCTGGCGAACGACGCCGATGCGCGTCCGGAAACCGTTCTCTGCGATCCATTTCAGCAGGGCTGGCAGCGATTTGCATGATTGCTCGCTGATCGTCGCGTTAATCGAGACGGGAACGCCTTCTGCTTTGAGCGTTTCGATATTCGCAAGAATGCGATCCCAACTTCCCTTTCGCGATTTCGTGTAGACACGATAGATGTCATGCGTCTCCGCGCCGTACCCATCAAGCGAAATAGCCATCGTCGCATGCGAGCGTTTGATGAAATCAACCAGCCGGGGATACAACACTGTGCCATTGCTCAGTATGCCGATCTGCAGGCGGACCCCGAGCGGGGCGATGGCATCGAACAGGCGGTCGTAAAAATCCTCCATCGTGGCAAGCGACAGAGTGGGTTCGCCGCCGGCGAACTTCACCAGGATCTCCTTCAGCTCCCGCTTTTCGGCCGTCGAACGAATGAAGTCGACGGTCCTCGCGACGACCTCAGGCCGCATCGTCGATTTGAACTTGTCGACAAAGCAATATTCGCAGTCGAGGTTGCAGTGGTTGTTCACGTGCACCCAAATTCCCATGGCATGGGATGAGTCGCTCGTGAACTCGGCGGCGGTATAACGCGGGGCGCTCGGCTCGGAGCGCAGGAAGCCATTGTGCTCAAGATACTCAGCGGCATCGAGGGCTTCGTCCAACTCCACCGCTGTTGGCAGACCGCTCAACACGCAGCCGACGCGGGCGCCGCCCGTAAACATGCTCAACAGCCTGTCCACCCAATCATCGACAACGATTGGGAGACCGCGCCAATCAGGATTGAAGAGCACGTGGCCACGATCGAGCGGCGCGCGAAAAACCCGTCCTGAGGCGTATAGCGTCGCCGAAAGGTCGTAGGCGGCGGTGCGGCTTGAATTGTAGGATGCTTCCGCATCCATCACAGCGCTCACGTCGCCTCCTTCTTGGCCCGAACGGGATCGATGGTGCGGGAACGTAATTTCTTCGGCTCGCCCGAAAATAGTGCGACAATTCGTCACATTTTGCAAGGGGTCCAATATCACATTTGGCGGTAGCGAGAGGTGACGAGCGCAAGCGCCACAGTGCGCTGTAGGCGGAACAAAAGCGCGGCAAAGCGCCCATACAGGGCAAAGTCGCATCCGACCGACGACGGAGGGAGCTTCGCTGAGGCGCGGCGCTGCGCGCTCAGGCGCTCGCCACATGGCGCCCCTTTTTGTCGACGACGCGCTCGCCGTCCTCCTTGAAGAATTCGCCTTGCTGCGCCGGCAACAGATCGAGCACGGTTTCCGACGGGCGGCAGAGCTTTACGCCCTTTGGCGAGACGACGATCGGCCGGTTGAGCAGGATGGGCTCCTTCTCGATGGCGTCGAGCAGGGCGTCGTCGCTAACGCCCGGATCGCCGAGCTTGCGTTTGGCGAATTCGGGCTCCTTATCGCGCAGGAGCGCGCGCAGCGGGACGCCGGCGCGGGCGGCGAGCTGAAGGATCATCGCCCGCGTCGGCGGGGTTTTCAGATATTCGATGATATGAGGCTCGACGCCGGCGTTGCGGATTAGGCCGAGCACGTTGCGCGAGGTGCCGCAGCGCGGGTTGTGGTAGATGATCACGTCCATGAACGTCTCCTTTTGAAAATGCATATCAAATGACGATCATCATAAGCGGGCCTCTGGACTGAGGTCAGCGAGGCCTTCCTCGCGCAGCAGCCAGGTCATCAGCGCCAGGGCGCAGGCGGCGCCGGCGAATTCGGCGGCAACGAAGGCCGGCGCGTCGATCGGCCGGATGCCGGAGAAGGTGTTGGTCAGCGAGCGTGCGATGGCGACCGCCGGATTGGCGAAGGAGGTCGAGGCGGTGAACCAATAGGCGGCGACGATATAGAGGCCGACGAGCCAGGGCACGGCGCTTTGCGCGAAGCGGATGCCGGCGAGGATCGTGGCGATGAGGCCGAACGTCGCCACCAATTCAGCAAACCATTGCGCGGCTCCGGTCCGAACCTTGAGCGACAATTCCAGGATAGGCAAGGCGAACATCAGATGCGCAATGATCGTTCCCATTATTGCGCCGCCGATTTGCGCCGTCGAATAGAGCGCGGCCTCCCGCGGGCTTAGGTCTCCCTTGAGCGCGAAAACCAGCGAAACCGCAGGATTGAAATGCGCTCCGGAGATCGGTCCGAGGATGGTGATCAAAACCACCAGAATGGCGCCGGTGGCGAGAGTATTGCCCAGTAGGGCCAGCGCCGCGTCCTTCGTCAAGCTCTCGGCCATGATGCCGGAGCCGACGACGGTCGCCACGAGTATCGCGGTCCCGAGCGCTTCGGCGGCGAGGCGCCGGCGGCGTCCGTAGCCGGGCATCAGCTGGTCCTCACCGGTTCGACCGCGGCTTTCCATTGCGCCGCCATCGGGGTCGCCCCGTCCATCGCTCCAATATCCGCGAGAGCCTGCTTCAGCGTCGATAAATCGAGCGCTTCAAGATCGAGATTCACGAAAGCGCTGATTCGGGCGCCGAGACGCCGGTACGTTTCCATGAAGGCCGCCCGCTTTTCCGCCTCAGTCCCTATAACAGCCGCTGGGTCGGGAATTCCCCAATGGGCGACGAGCGGATGGCCCGGCCAAACCGGACAGGATTCGCCTGCCGCCGAATCGCAAACGGTGATGATGAAGTCCATTTTCGGCGCGCCCGGCGAAGCCAACTCCTCCCAGCTTTTCGAGCGAAACCCGCCCGTATCATAGCCGAGGCCTTTCAAAAGGTTAAGGGCGTGCGGATTGGGAGCATCCTTGGGCTTGCTCCCCGCTGAAAAAGCTCGAATTCGGCCAGCGCCCTCGCGATTCAAGATCGCTTCGGCAATGATCGACCGCGCCGAATTTCCGGTGCAAAGGACGAGAACATTGTAGATCTTAGCCGACATAAATCCTTCGCGTTTGGCCGGGAATGGAAGCGACTCGCCCGTCGAACCGCCGCAAGATTGTCCTGTCATGCGGCAGCAATCCTCCACGAGAAAGGCTGTGAGCTGCAGCGCGCGGTCGCGGTTCGCGGCATAGATGATCAACCGACCCTCGCGACGCGACAGAACGAGCCTGGCCTGTTCGAGCAGATTGAGATGAGTCGAAAGGGTGTTGTGCGGGACGGCAAGGAGCCGCGCGATGTCGCCGGCAGCGAGACCGTAAGGGAGATAACGCACCAGAAGGCGAAAGACTTCCAGACGTGAAGGCTGCGACAGCGCCACGAGAATTTTAATCGCGTCGGAAGATTCGAACCGGTTCGAGGTCGGATCGATCGAGGTTGCCGATAAAGAAGCTTTCATTGGATCACTTGTTGGCGCTCGACCTCTGGGCGCGGAACTCAGGCGGTGTCTTTCGCAGGCATCGCTTTGCCAATTTCGTCCAAGCGCCTTTGGAGGGAAAGTCTATCGAGGCTTTTCATGGGCAGCGCGCAGAATATCGAGATGCGGTTTGCGAGCATTCGAAACGTGTCGGCGAAGGCGAGATGTTTCAATGCTTCGGACCCTTCAACGGCGGCTGGATCGGGAAGCCCCCACTGCGCCGTCATTGGTTGGCCCGGCCAGTAAGGACATTCCTCCGCAGCCGCATCGTCGCAAAGGGTAAAGACGAAATCGAGCTGCGGCGCCCTTGGCCTGGAAAACTCATCCCAGCTCTTCGAACGAAGTCCCTCGGTTGCGTAACCCGCCTTGCGCAATGTAGCGAGCGCGTAGGAATTGAGATCGCCCTTGGGATGCGACCCGGCGCTGAAGACGTTGAATTTCTCTTCCCCGAGCCTGTTTAGCAACGCTTCGGCGATGATCGAACGAGCGGAATTGCCTGTGCACAGAAAGAGCACGTTGAGACGCCGTTCAGATGCCATTTTCCTTTTCCGCGCTTGCTATTTCGATTTGTCGATGGTAATCGACATATAGAAAATAAGCAAGAGGCGTTTTCCCTTGCGGCTGGGTGGGCAAGCTCAAGGTTTCGGTTTTGCACGCGAAGAGATCGCGCCTCAGAAGATACCGAGAGGCAGGGAGAAGATCGAAATGATCACACGGCGAATTGTTCTTCGCGACACGCTCCTGGCCAGCGCGGCGGCGCTCGTCAGCTCGGCCATTCCGGAATTCGGCCTGCGCGCGCAGGAGAACGTGTCGCTGCACGGCGCTGGGTCTACATTTTCCGCGCCGCTCTACAAAAAATGGATCGAAGCTTATGGGCGCGATCATAGTGGAATTGAGCTGAGCTATGATGTGGTCGGGAGCGGCGCCGGCGTCGACCGCTTCATTGCCGGATCAATCGATTTCGGCGCGACCGATGTCCTTCCGAACGAGGTGATGCTGGCCGGCGTCAAGCGCGGCGCTGTCCCCATTCCCGTGACCGCCGGCATAATCGTGCTGGCCTACAATCTTCCCGGCCTCCAAAGCGCGCTCAGGCTGCCTCGCGATGTTTATACCGACATCTTTAGCGGCAAGATCACGCAGTGGAACGATCCGCGAATCCAGAAGGCCAACCCCGATCTATCCCTGCCGCGCAGAGACATCGCCGTGGTGGTGCGGCAGGACAGCAGCGGCACGACCGCCGCCTTCACGCGCCATCTTGTCGCGATTGGCGGAGCCTGGCATTCGAGCAACTCCGACGAAGGATTCGATATCGATTGGCCGGCTGCGGCCATGGATGGACGAGGCAATGAGGGCGTCGCATCGAAAATCAAGTTGAGCGAAGGATCGATCGGCTACGTCGAGTATGGTTTCGCCAAGCGGCTTGGCCTGCCCATGGCGACGCTTGAGAACAAGGGCGGACATTTTGTCGAGCCGAGCGAGGAGGCGGGACGTGCGGCGTTGCTCGAATCGGAGAACTTTTTCACCGCGGACCCGCCGGGAGAGGGGTCCTATCCGATCGTCACCTTCAGCTGGCTGCTCCTTTACAAGAAATACGCGGACCCAAACAAGGCCGCCGCTTTGAAAGATTGGGTCGGATGGGGCCTGACGAAAGGCCAAACGTTCGCTTCCGGCCTCGGCTACATTCCCCTGCCGGATGAAACCGCATCGCTCGCGGAGGGCTCGTTGAACGGCGTGTCCTGAAGCGAACCGGCGCGCCTTCGCGCGCGCCTAGTTACCTGTCAAAAGCAGGATCTTGCCGACATGGGCGGATGATTCCATCAGCTCATGCGCGCGCCGCGCTTCCTCCAGCGGAAAGGTGGCGTGGATGATCGGCTTTATCCTGCCGGCGTCGAGCAGCGGCCAGACGTTTTCGCGCAGCGCGCGCGCGACCTCGGCCTTCTGCGCGATGGTGCGGGCGCGCAAGGTCGAGCCGGTCAGCGTGAGGCGCTTCGTCAGCATGGTCCAGAGATTGAATTTCTCGACGACGCCGTTTTCGGCGGCGGCGATCTGCACGAGGCGCCCTTCGACCGCGAGGACGGCGAGATTGCGTGGGAAATAGGAGCCGCCGACCATGTCGAGCACGACATCGACGCCGCGCCCCTGCGTGAAATCCTTCGCCTCGGCGACGAAATCCTGCGTGCGGTAATTGATGGCGAGATCGGCGCCGAGCGTGCGGCAGAAGGCGCATTTTTCGTCCGAGCCGGCGGTGGCGATGACGGTGGCGCCAAAGGCTTTGGCGAGCTGGATCGCGGTCGAGCCGATGCCTGAGGAGCCGCCGTGAACGAGCAGCGACTCGCCGCCCTTGAGGCGCCCGCGCGTGAAGACATTGTCGTAGACGGTGAAGAAGTTTTCAGGCAGACCAGCCGCCTCGACGACGCTGAGGGCTTTGGGAACCGGCAGACACAAGGGCGCGGCGGCGAGGCAATCGTCGGCGTAGCCGCCGGAGCCGACCAGCGCGCAGACCTCGTCGCCGACGCGGAGCTCGTCGACGCCGGATCCGAGCGCGGCTATGCGGCCCGACACTTCGAGTCCCGGAATATCGGATTCGCCCTTGGGCGGCGGATAGACGCCGAGGCGCTGCATGCAGTCCGGGCGGTTCACGCCGGCGGCCGCGACCTCGATCAGAACTTCGCCCGCGCCCGGCCGCGGCGCCTCCATCGTTCCGGTGCGGATCACTTCGGGGCCGCCGGCGCCGTCAAAATAGATATATCGCATCATCGCGAGCGGCTCCAAAGTCAGGCCGGCTTGAGGAAAAAATAGGCCGAAAGAACGAGCCCCATGACGATCACGAATCCCTTGACGACCGCCTGCGGCAGCCGGCGCGCGGCGTGGATGCCGACATAGCCGCCGATGATCGCCGCTACCCCAGCGATGATGGTCAGCTTCCAGTGCACCAGCCCGGCGACGATGAAGGTGACCACCGCGGCGGCGTTCATCAGCACGGCAAGCAGGATTTTGAGGCTGTTCATCAGCCAGATGTCGCGCAGGCCATAAAGCGTCAGGCCGGCCAGCATCAATATGCCGATGCCGCCGCCGAAATAGCCGCCATAGACGGCGATCAGCGCCTGCGCGATCATCACGCCCCTGCGGCTCAAGCGAAAGCGCGCGCTCTCCGGATGCAGCGCATTGCCGCCCGCGAAGACGAGCGTCGCGAATAAAATCAGCCAGGGGATGATGCGGGAAAACAACGACTCCGGCGTGACGAGCAGCAGAAGGCCGCCGATGAGGCCACCGACGAGGCTGATCGCCGCGAGCGCCGGCACGTTGATGCGGTGATCCTTGGCGGCGGCCGCGATTCCGTCCCGCGCGGAGAGGCCGGTCGTGACCTGGCCGGGAAACAGCGCGACCGTGCTTGAGGCGTTGGCCGCGACCGGCGGCACGCCGGCCGCGATCAGCGCCGGCAGCGTAAGAAACGAGCCGCCGCCCGCGAGGGCGTTGACGACGCCCGCCGCGAAGGAGGCGAGCGCAACAAGCGCGGTCGCAAGCGACATGATCAGCCTTTCCCTGCCCGCGCGGCCGCGCGCGGAAGACCATATAAACGGGCGCTGGCGGGAAACAGAGGCTTTTTCGCGCGATGGCGCGGATGGGCGAGGCGGGACGGATGCGCCTGCCGGGCGCGCGGGCGGGGCCGCGCAGCCCAATGCGCGGCCCCCTTCCCCCAGCGGGTCCGGTTTTTTTGCAGGTCTCGACGCCAGATTATCGCGCTGGAGGGCCTATGGCGTCGGACGCTCCGATCGAATCGGCGCGTCCGCTTGTTTGGGCGTCGAACCCGAAAGCGCCGGGCGCTTTCGGGACCGACGCTCCGGCCCGCGGAGAGGCTACTCGGCGGCCTCGGCGACGATGTGCAGCGGGGCGAGGCTGGTGGCGCGCCGGATCGAGGTCTCGAGTTCGCGCGAGATCTCGCCCAGCGCAAAATGGACCGCGCCGTGCTCCGGGCTCCTGTGCCGACCGAGGATGTAATGCTTGACGCCGCATTTACGGTAAATGCGGGCCATCGGCGCTTCGTAAATGGCGGTCAGCTGCGAAACGCCATGTTCGAGGCCGAAGAGGCAGGTTCCCAGCATAATTTCGCAGGCGGCCCACGACACGCCGTTGGGCTGAATGCGCGGATCGTCGGGAACGGCGAAGCGCGTCGCCTCCCAGATGGTCGGCGAACGGATCGTCAGCTCCGGGAACATATCCCTGAACGCGCCGCTGGCCATATGATCGGTCAGCGTGTTCAGCAGCCGGATCGAACCGGCGAGCGAGCCGTCCTCCCGGAAACTGCACACATAGACAGTGTCGTCGCGATCATATTCGTCGATTTCGAACTCGCCGCCGACCGCCTTGATGTCCCATTTCTTCTGGTCGATGAAGACCTTCTTGCGTTGGCGGAACATTTCGTCGAACAGCTGCGGCAGGTCCTGCCGCTCGTAACCAAAGACATATCTGATCATTTTGTAGGGCTCCCCAAATCGTGGATACCCCTGAATTGACGTCGCGCAGCGGCTAAAATCTATTCCCCTGATCGGGGATAAGCACAAGGAACCCGGCGGCGAGATGCCGCGGGCTTGAAATCAACGGCCGCCTGTATAGCGGCAAATAAGCGCATGATCAATGATGATTTTTCGTATTCCGTATTTTTTAGCGGGATGCAGGCGCAAAACCCTTGCCGCGCTCTGGCCGGGTTCAGCTGATGAGCCCGGCCCGGATCGCCTTCGTCACCGCATGGACACGATTGACGGCGCGCAGCTTGAAGCGCGCCGAATCGAGATGCGCCTTGACGGTTTCGGCGGAGATTCGCATCAAAATCGCGATGTCGCCCAGCGTCTTGCCCTCGGCGGACCACTCCAGCGCCTCGATCTCGCGGCGCGTGACGACGTTGAGGTCGGCGGGCGCGTCCTCGACATGCAGCATGAAGGCGCGCTGATGGATGTAATGCGCGATATGGACGAGATCGCGCGTCAGTTCGAACCGGCGGCTGCCCCAGGCGGCGTCATTGTCGTCGGACGTGGCGCTGAAGAGGGCCCATACGCCATTGGTCGGGCCGCGCACAGGAACGGTCAGGCCCTGGTGGCCGACGCCGGCCTCCTTCGCCTCGCCGAACAGGCGCCGGACTTTGCGGTTTTCGCGCGGCAGACGCGCCCAGTCCACCGGCAGCACCGAGCGGGCGCCGATATTGTGGACGGGGTCGATGGGGCCATAGCCTTCGTCCCGGTAATGCTCCATCCAGGAATCGCTATAGGTCGCGGCGACGAAGGGGCGGGCCACCGAGTAGCCGGAAAACGACGGACAAAGATAGGCGACGTTGGCGAGACTGTAATGCTCGCGGATGAAATGAATGAATTCCTCGAGTGGCTGATCGGTCGGATCGCCTTCGAGGCGCAGCATGGTCTGCATGTCGAGGTCGTCGAGACTCGCCACCTTAATCCCCCTGCGCCATTCAGACGGCTGAAGCTCCGGCGCATGCAAAAGGCCGCGGGCCAAAGGAAGGCGGCGTTTCGAGCGCCTTGCGTGCTTCGAAAGACAGCCGATTGAATATCATGAGAAATAACAGACTGCTTGTCCAGTAAGTAAGCCTGTCTCGCGCTGGGGAAGCCGTAAAAAATCCACTCGATTTATGGAAATCTCCCCGCGCCGACAACCGGGGATTGCGCTGACGCGACTACACACGCGGGTAGAGCCAAACCCACGTCAACGAATGAGGCCCGCCCGAATCGCCTTGGTCACGGTGTGAACGCGGTTGAGCGCCTGCAACTTATAGCGGGCAGAATCGAGATGCGCCTTGACCGTCTCGAGGGAGATACGCATCGCGATCGAAATTTCAGCCGGATTTTTCCCTGACGCCGACAGTTCGAGCGCCTCGATTTCGCGCTTCGTGATGGCGTTGAGGTCGATCGGCGCGTCCGCGGCGTGCAGTTCGCAGGCGCGCTGATGCACATAATGGGCGACATGCACGAGATCCTTTACGAGCTCATGCCGCCGCTCCGACCATTTGAGGTCGCTCTCGTCCGAGGTGACGCCAAAAAGCGCCCAGACGCCATTGGCCGGGCCGCGCACGGGAATTGTCAGCCCCTGACGCCGCGGAGCGTCCGGAGAGCCGCTTTTTTGTTCACGCTGGGGGGCGCGCGCCCAGTCGACCGGCAGCAAGGAGCGCGCGCCGCCGCTGAAGGCGGCTTCGAAAATCGCCTTGTAGACAGCCTGCGATTGCGCGGGCGCGCGATCGTGCGCGAGGGCGAGAAAGGGTTCGGCCAGCGATCGCCCGCGAAAGGAGGGACAGTAATAGGCGACCTCACAAAGCGCGTAGCGGCGCCGGATGAAGGCGAGGAATCCGTCGAGGGACTGACCCGTGAGATCGGTCTCTAACTGCAGGAGGGTTTCGATGCCGACGTCATCAAGCCCCTCCACGCTCTTTCCATTTTTTTTCATTTCATGATCCAAATCAATTATACGTGACGAAAAATCGAGCAGTCAACGCCCAAGAAGAGCTGACAGATGAGTTGTGAGCGCCGCAGCGGCGCAGAGTTGGAACCAGACCGAAGCCGTCGGCATGTCGCGCCGGTCGACGATCCCAGACGGCGGCCGCGCAAAATCAGCAGGCTCCCGGCCGAAATCTCGCTTTCAGCCGTTCGAGTGATTGAGGATCCGATTTTGGATCGATTCGATCCAGAACCATATGATCCTAAAAAAGGCTGCGCTGCGCCGGCGCGGCTTTGTGCGCCTCGGCGGGTGCAGGCTCCTGCGCGGCTGGCGTTTGCACCTCTGGCGAATCATTGCTCGCCTTGTTCACCGCGGCGCCAATCTCAAAAAAGCGCAGGGCGCCGTTTGCGGGCGGGCGCAGAAGCGCGAAAGCGGCGTCGGCGCGCGCTTCGTCCGGATCGAGCCAGAGATCGAAGCAGTCCGGCTCGATGATCGCCGGCAGCCTGTCGTGGACGGCCGCGCTGGCCCCATTCGCCGCCGTCGTGATGATGCAGGCGGTATCGACCTCCTCGCCGTTTGGCCCGGTCCAGCTCTCCCAAATTCCGCCGAGGCCGAAGGGGGCGCCGTCGGAGCGCCGAAACAGATAAGGCCGCGACGGGCCGCCTGCGCGCCGCCATTCGTAGAAGGCGTCGGCGATGAAGAGGCAGCGGCGGCGGCGGAACGCATTCTTGAAGCTCGCCCGCGTCGGCAGCGTTTCGCATCTGGCGTTGAAGATCAGCGGAAACTGGCGCGGATCCTTGACGAACAGCGGCAAAAAACCCCAGCGGACGAGATCGAAATGACGCTCACGCCTGCCGTCCTCGCCGATCCGGGCGCGCACGATGGCGACCGGCTGGGTCGGGGCGATGTTGTAGCGCGGCGGAAAATTCGGCTGTTCGACATAGCCGAAAAACCGCCGCACCGCCTCCGGCGGAAGCGTGATGGCGTAGCGCCCGCACATCAAGAAACTCCTCTCATGAATCTGCCCAATAAAACCGGCGAGGAGGCTCCGTCGCCTCGCCGCGCCGCCGCGGCGCCCTTTTCGCTTCAATATCAGGCGGTCGACGCGGCGACGACCCGACAGGCGGCGCTGTAGGCGTTAGATCGGGTTTCAACCAGTCCGTGTCGCAACTCCGCAACCTTTGCGGGGCGTGACTCGGATGACGCAAGTGAAGCGCGAGGCCGCCGAGGCGGGATCGCGCAATCGACCTTGACGACAAGGGCAAGGCGCCCCAAGAATTCCAAAACCTCAACTGAAGCTATGCCACAGCCGGTCGCGATCGGCTGCGGGAAGGCGGCGACTCTCGGCGGAGCGGCGTCCGGCGCCACGCGCCGAAACCGCCGCCGTGACGCGGGAGCCAGCGTGAGAAACGCAAGTATCGGTAATGCAATTGTGAGGACGGACGTGCAAAAGCGAGCAATTGTGTGCGGGGCTGGCGGGTTCATCGGCGGCCACCTGATCAAACGGCTGAAGCGCGAGGGCTTCTGGGTGCGCGGCGTGGATCTCAAATTCCACGAACACGCTGAAACCGAGGCCGACGACTTCATCATCGGCGATCTTCGCGATCAGGAGTTTTGCCGCTCGATCATCGATACGCGCTTCGACGAGGTCTACCAGCTCGCCGCCGACATGGGCGGCGCCGGCTATATCTTCACCGGCGAGCACGACGCCGACATCATGCACAATTCGGCGACGATCAATCTCAACATGCTCGACGTCTGCCTCAAGCGCAACATCAAGAACGTCTTCTATTCCTCCTCGGCCTGCATGTATCCGGCTCACAACCAGACCGATCCCGATAATCCGAACTGCTCCGAATCCTCCGCCTATCCGGCCGCGCCGGACAGCGAATATGGCTGGGAGAAGCTGTTCAGCGAGCGCCTCTACCTCGCCTATAACCGCAATTACGGCATGAAGAACCGCGTCGCCCGCTATCACAATATTTTTGGCCCCGAAGGCACCTGGGACGGCGGCAAGGAGAAAGCGCCGGCGGCCATCTGCCGCAAAGTGGCGAAAACCAATACCGGCGGCGAGATCGAAATCTGGGGCGACGGCAAGCAGACGCGGTCGTTTCTTTATATCGACGAATGCGTCGAGGGAACCATCCGGCTGCTGCGCTCAAAGACCTTCGAGGGACCGGTCAACATCGGCTCCGAGGAAATGGTCACCATCAACCAGCTCGTCGACATCGTCAGCGACATCGCCGGCAAGCACGTCAAAAAGAAGCACATCCCCGGGCCGCTCGGCGTGCGCGGGCGCAATTCCGACAATCGCCTCATTCGCGAACAGCTCGGCTGGGCGCCGAGCCAGTCTTTGCGCAAGGGGCTTGAACTCACCTATCAGTGGATCGAGCATCAGGCGCTCGGCAATTCCGCCGCCGTCAAGGTCGGCTGACATCGCGTCGATCGGGGCCGCCGGCGCATTTGCGCGGATCACGTCGCGGGACGCACCGGTGTGTGCCCCCCGGCGACATTTGAGCGAAGCGGCGCCGCTTCGCATTAAGGAATAATGCGTAAAAATAAAACATTGGAGTTCGGCATGTGCGCCGAGACAGCGCGCGGCGCGCGGAGCGGGCGACCATTCGCCGGCGAGTTCCCGTCGTTCCATCATCGAGAGCGTCCAATGCGCATTGTCGTGAACGATTATTCGGGGCACCCTTTCCAGATCGAGCTGAGCCGCGAGCTGGCGCGGCGCCGGCATGACGTGCTGCATCTCTATTCGGCGGATTTCCAAACGCCGAAAGGCGATCTCATTCGCAAGCCAGACGATCCTGCTGGATTCGCCATCAAGGGCATCGCGCTTGGCGAACCCTTCCAGAAATATGATTTCGTGCGGCGGCGCGGCCAGGAAATCCGCTACGCGCATCTGATCAGCGCCGAACTGAAGGTTTTTCGTCCAGACGTCGTCATCGCCTCGAATAATCCGCTCGACGCGCAATGGCGCATCCAGAATTACTGCCGCGGCGCCCGCATTCCGTTCGCGTTCTGGCTGCAGGACATCTACTCAAACGCCATCAAGAGCATATTGAGCGCGAAGATTCCGGTCGCCGGCCATCTGATCGGCGCGTTCTATCAGGCCCTTGAGCAACGGCTGCTGCGCCGCTCAGCCCGCGTCGTCGCCATCACCACGGATTTCCTGCCACAGCTCGACGCCTGGGGCGTCGCGGCGAACCGCATCGCGGTGATCGAGAACTGGGCGCCGAAGGACAAGATTTCGGCTGGCGCGCGCGACAACGCCTGGCGCGCCGAGCAGGGCCTTGGCGACAGCAAGCTCGTTATCTACACCGGCACGCTCGGGCTCAAGCACAACCCGGATCTGATCCTCGCGGCGGCGCGAAAATTCGCCGCCTCAGGCGAGGACGTCAAGGTCGTCGTCGCCTCCGAGGGGCCGCAGATCGACTATTTGCGCAAGGCCGCCCTCGCGGAGGGGCTGAGCAATTTGATCCTGCTTCCGTTTCAGCCATTCGAGAAATATGGCGATGTGCTCGCCGCCGCCGACGTGCTGATCGCCATGATCGAGCCGGACGCCGCGGCCTATTCGGTTCCCTCGAAGATTCTGTCCTATCACTGCAGCGGGCGCGCCATCGTCCTTTCCGCGGCGAAGTCAAACCTCGCCGCGAAAATCATCACAGGGGCGGGCTCCGGCATCGTCGCCGCGCCGGGCGACGCCAGCAGCTTCGTCGGCGCCATCGCGACGCTGCTCGACGACGACGCGCAACGGCGGGCCTGCGGCGCACGCGCGCGCGCCTATGCGGACAAGACCTTCGATCTCATCACGATCGGCGCAAAATTCGAGACCCTGCTGGCGAATTGCCTGGAAGAGGACGAGCCGGCGTGAGCATAGGCGAAATCGAGGCCAGTTAAGTTGCGTCGCCGGGCGCGACAGCGCTCGCCATTTTTCACGCTCCGAAGGACACTGGCGCCGCTTTGCGCGAGGCGCGCCCGGTAACGCCGCCATGGAAGGCCGCGGGTTGAAACCCGCGGCCTGCATCAGGGCGAGACCTTCGTAATCGTCGTGCCAACCGCGCTTGAAGTGCCGGGCACGCCCGACGTTGTCGATGTCGAGATCGTCGACGACTGAACGACCGGGGTCGTCAGCAGCTGACCATGAACCGCGGCGTTCGCTTCGGGAATGCCGGAAATGCTCGTCGTAACGCCGGTCGCCGCGTTGGTGGCGGAGCTCACGAAGGTGAAGAATTTCTGGATTTCGATGGACTGCGAGTTGGCGACGAAAATAACGTCCCCATTGCGCATCTGCGTTCGCGTGGCGAGGAAATAGCCGCCGGGATCGCGCAGATTGACCTGGAAGATGACCGGCACGAGATCGCCTCTGAAGCGCGTGACGTCGGCGCCGAGAAGTTTGGCGACGTCCCTCGGCTCGCGCCGATAAAGGAAAACGGAGCCGGCGTCGGCGCGCGCGTCCTGAAGTCCGCCGGCCTTGGCGACGCCCTCGGCGAGATTGATTTGCCAGGCGTCAAAATTGAATTCGCCCTGGCTGCCCAGCGCGTCGACGGAGCCGGTGGCGCCGAAGGCGATGAATTTCTGCTGTTCCTGATAGACGTAAATCCGGTCGCCGGGTTGAATATAGATATTGTTGGCGGCGTTCATGACCAGATTTTCAAACGGCACGGTGGCGCGCTTGCCATCGCGCTCGAGCATGACCCAGGTCGCGTAACCCTGGTCCTTGATGCCGCCGGCTCTGGTGATCGCGTCGAGGACGCGGTCGCCGGCGCCGGCCGCGGGCACGGCGAAGCGCAGCGGCGTATTGACCTCGCCGACGACAGTGACGAGCGAGGTCCTCTGCTGCGCGAGGCTGATGATGACCTGCGGCTCGATCGCGCGGTTTTTGATTTTCTCGACGATCTCGTTCTGGATTTCGACGTTGGTGCGCCCGGCGGCGCGAATCACGCCGGCGAAGGGAATCGTGATGTTGCCGTTGTTGTCGACAGCCTGATCGGGCAAAGCGACGAAATTGCCCGGCCGCGCGCCGGCGTCGAGCGGAATGAAAAGGCCGCCCGCGGTCGCCTCGAAGATCGTCGTCGAGACGATGTCGCCGACGCCGAATTTGATGTTGGCGGCGGGGCGGCGGTCGGTGAAGGCGCCAGCAAGACCCTTCGGCTCATAGGCGGCGAGCACGTCGACGGTTTCGGGCGACAGCTTGACCAGCGCGTAGGGGGTGATGTCGGACTGCTGCTTGAGCACTTCGACCGAGGCGGGGCCATCGTTGGCAAGAAACCCGCAGCCGCCGAGACCGATTGCCGCCACCGCCGCAAGGGTGATTCCGCCCAATCGAAAATCCAGCATGAACTTCGCCCCTCTTCGCTTTATCGAGAGATAACCTGTCAGCGCGGTCGGGACCAGAAAAACGCTCGCTGAGTCAGGGCGAAGGTGCAGTATGTCGAAATCTGTTACAAATTTGGCACATCCATCGCGGCGACAAGCAAGTCGGCGCGCCGCGCAAGTCGCTGCTTGCAACACCAGAGATTAACCATAATCGCGGCGCCTCGACGGGTTCCCGATCCGCCGTTTCAATTGCGGCGACTATGTGGCGAATGAATTCCTCTCCTGCCGCGGGGGCGATGTTCTTGTCGCGCTTCTTTAATTACGCGGCGCAACTTGGCTGCGACGCCAAACGAGGCGCAACTGCGCGTTGCGAACGCAACTTGCGCGGTCGCCGCGCGCCGGGCCGACGTTGCTGCTTTTCGCCTGTCGGCGCGCCTATCTTAGCGCGACGAGACAAAAATCGATCATCTGGTCGATCGTCGGCTCAGGGTCCTGCGCGCATTCGACCATCAGACGCGGATGGCAGAAGCGCAGGCAGGCGCTGCGCACGAGAATCGCCGCGAGGTCGCAGTCTTCGACATGAAACTCGCCGCCAGCTTTGCCGCGCGCGATGATTTCGGCCAGCGCGGCGTTCAGCCGGTCCAGATGCTCATGCACTGTCGGCCAGTTTTCATTGAAGGCGGTTTCGACCAGCTCGTGCAGCTTGCGATTTTGCAGAAAGCGCTGAGCGTTCTGCCTTTCGATCGCGGCGATGGCGGCGCGCAACTGCTCGCTCGCCGCGCCGCCCTCTTTTCCGATATCGGCGACCGCGGCTTCGATTTCGCCGAGCAGACGGCGGGCCACGGCCTCGTTGATTTCGGCCTTGGCCGAAAAAAACCGGTACACATTGGCGGGCGACATATGCAGTTCGCGCGCAATGTCCGCGACGGTCGTCTTTTGAAATCCGATCTGACTGAAAAGTCGTTCCGCGACCTCTATAATTCGCCGCTGGGTATCCCGCTCGCCATCCTCATTATTGATTCTCATAATATCGCAATCCCCAAATCACAGGGAAGATATACACCGTATTTAGCATTGAATCTTCACCTATTTGGGTGAATTACGCGGCCGGCATGATGCCTAGCGCGCCGGCGCGCAGCTTTCGCATCCAGCCCGAACGCGCATCTAGTAATCTTCTTGGGCAGACTAGCGAGCCGCCCAAGATTTATATTTTTGGTCAAGATCTTTTATAAGAGATATGAGGGTTAACTTCTCCGAGTTCTACTTCGGAGATTTGTTTCGTTCAAGAAAAAACTCGTTTAGCCTGTCGCATCGGCAAATAAATCCTTAGTCGCAGATCGGCCGCCGGCGCAGACGTCGCCACGCATTTCCACCTTCAACGGTTCACGCATAGCCGCCCCTGCCGGGCCTTCCCCACGCCGCAGCGGCGCCCAGTTCTTAATTCCTGTCCTTATTCCATCGCAAAGCGATGCGCCCAAATCCGCGCAAGACTGCAACGCGGGCACCCGCCTCGCGGTGGCGGCGGGACGGGCGCCTCCGCCGGCCCGAGATCGAGGGAAAGCAGATATGCTTCGCATAATCAAGGCCTTCTGGAACCACAATTTCGTGCAGGACGCGCCGGCGGAGCTTTCGCAATGCGAGTTTGGCTGCCGGGCGACGAATTGCCAGGCCGGCCAATGGCGGCGCTGCAAGAACAGGCTGCTCGCGCTGGAGCGGGAGGCGCTCGATGCGAAATCGTTTGGCGCGGTCGGCGGCGGTCAAAGCCCGGCGCGGGACTGAGGCCGCGCCGCCGCGCAGGAACAAAAGCCGCCAGCGCGGAATTTACTTATCGTCGCCGGGAATCCGCGCGGCCGACGCGCCCAGCCGTTCAGGCCAAATTCAGGTCGATGGCTCAATCATAGGCGGGTAAGGACATGATGGGAGGTCTGACATGACAAGGAACCTCAAGATCGCAGCGGCCGGCGGCCTTTTTCTCGCCGTTCTGGCGCTGTGCCCCATAAGGGCTTCGGCGGCGCCGATGCTTGATCCGGGGCTGGCCAGGGCCGCCGATATGGCTCCGGCCGCAACCGAAGACGCGCGCTGGGTCTGCGGACCCTTCCGCTGCTGGTGGCGTCCCAATTATTTTTATCATCCGTGGGGCTGGGGCTGGCATCGGCCATGGGGTTACGGCTACGGCTGGCATCGGCCGTGGGGCTGGCATCGCTGGGGTTGGCATCGCGGCTGGGGCTGGCATCGCGGCTGGGGCTGGCATCGCGGCTGGGGGTGGCATCGCGGTTGGGGCTGGCATCGCTGGTGAGGGCGCCGGGAACATCGCGCTGGTAAGGCGAGGCTGAGGAAAAAACCCGATGGCGCCTTGCGCAGGCTTTAGGGCCGTAGCGCAGGGCAACGACAGTGCCAAGCTGCCGTCATTTCGCTGACGCTTATTAAATTTACATATCTTTCAGATTCCCATATCAGGCATTGGCCGCGGCCTCCACTGGGGGATTCGGGCGGCAAACATCGCATGGAGGACGCCGTGGCATCAGTTTTTGTCGTTTCGACCGCAGGACTTCCCCGCGCAAAGGTTGGCAATGTCGACGACCAAACGGTCGGGTGGGCTGGCGCCTTCGCCTCCTATGGCGGACACGGCGCGACGCAGTCATCGACGATCGTCTATGAGATCGAGCCCGGCCACCGGCTCGGCTGGCACACCGACGCGACGGAGGAGACGCAATATATTCTCGCGGGCACGGGCGAGCTGCAAATGGAGGATGGCACAAAACATAAGGTTGCGGCCGGCAGCGTTTTCGTGTTGCCGACGCCGGTGCGGCACGATCTGCTCAATACCGGGCAGGACACATTGCGGGCGGTGGCTTTCTTCGCGGCGCCTATGTTCACGCAGACATTCGATAACGCGATGCTTCCGCCAAACGTCCACGTCCTCGGCACGCCAAATCGCGAAGGCTAAAGAAACGCGTCGGCAGGCTGATGCATCGGCGAGCTTCGGAGCGGCCAGTTTTGAAAACGCGCCCCGCCTCGACCAAACTTCGAGGCCTTGCCAATTTTATGGAAACCAGAAAGAAATTGGCTCCCTGAGCAGGAGCCATAGCAGGCCGATAAACATCTGATGTTACCGCAGATATTGGCTGTAACATCAATTTTATACCAACAAATCTCCAACATTTTTGAAGCTAGCTTCAGGCCGCATATTTGGTGGGTCGCGTGGCGACGATGACGCCCCTTTGGTCTTCAACCCACAGAGCCGGCCACAACGGCCGCCCGTGGCAGCCGCCGGCCGAAAGAATAACGGGCCCGTCGCAGTGCCAGGTTTGCACGCGCCAGACCCAGGATTTCGTGGTCCACTCGTGCGCTCAGGCTCCCGCAGAGCCTTCGTCCAGGGGTTCAGCCATCAAAGTCCTCCGAGCTCGTGTGAGTAGAAACGCGCGAAAAGGTCGGCCGGCCGCAATCCGGTCGGGCGGCACGCTTATTCCTTCCTCATCTTCACGCCGAGGCCTTCCCCGTTGTCAAGGAATCGGGCGCCAGCCGACAACGAAGGTCTCCAGCTCTTCGCCAGTGTGAGCGTTCCACCAGCGGTCATCTCGAAAGAGGACAGGGAACGGGACCTGATATTGTCCGCGATTATCGGCCGCGAGGACATGGACAACGTCGCCCTCGTCGGGCGGCGTCTCGCTGTTCCATTCAAGTTTGGGCAACCCTTCGGTCCGCTTCAGGGGACAGAAGGGAATTATTTTCCAAATTCGAGACGGAAAAAGGGCGACGTACTCGCGGAGAGGGAAGGTCAAACTGTTCGGTTTTGAAAACTATCGGTCTCGACCAACCCCATTCATCTTTTACCATAAGCAGGGCCGCTGATGGACGCCCCGCCAAAGATTCGCCACAGATGTGGCGAAGGCGCCACATTCTTTTTCCCAGGGCTTGGACGCCGAGCCAACAGGGCGGCTGAGAAGACGGCCGCCTGGCCCCTGAGGTCCGTTAATCGCGTCACGGCCGCTAAGTCGCCGGCCGTCATCTTCCTTGACAATGGACAACGCCTCGGCGTGAAGCTGAGGATGTTTGAGCCGAAATAAAATCGCGTGGGAGACGCTGTCGTGTGGTTATTAATCGGCGTGATTTTGCAAGTCGGGCCTACTGCCGCGCCGCCGTTAATGATACGGGAGCCGACCGCTAGCCAGCAGGACTGCCTGACCGCCAAAAACGATCTGGAGGCACAATACCTCCGCAATTCAGCAGGCTACCGTTTTGTGGTCACTTGCGTGGCCGCTGGAGCTGGCGCGCAACATTGAGCCGTCCCGCAACGCGCCACGGCCGCAGACGCGCCGCCACAGAAAGCAAAAAAGCCGCGACCAAGCCAGTGCCGACCGCTGGGTCTCGGAGACCGGCGGCCGGCTGGGGCGAATAGTTGTCCGCAGCTCATTTGCAGTAAGCTTAAGCGCGTCTTATCAGTCCGGCAACGAGGGAAATGACAAACAGAACAATCGCCACCCAGAACAAGAGTTTTGCAGCTCCGACAGCCGTGCCTGCTACACCTGCAAACCCAAAGAAGGCCGCGATTACCGCGACGACGAGAAAAACAACTGCGAAATACAGCAAATTGCCCATATCTGACACCCTCTCGCGATAACGTAGACGAGCGCAAACCAAAAGCGTGGATTTTGGTTCCGAGTCGCTAACGTCGGCGACAGGTTCATCGCCGAGAATGGCGGCGTCCGGTGGAACGATATGTCCGACCGGAGGTTTGCATTGGGGCGGATGACTGGGCCACGTGGCGACGAAGAGACGAAGAGATTTCAGTCGCCGGACCCTTGGGGGGTGGACATATGCTTAGGAACTTCTTCGTTCTGCTATTGGGGCTTCTACTGATTGGAGTGCCGCGATTAAGCCTTGCGGAGGGAACTGCCGCGCAGAGAAAGGCGTGCAAGCCCGATGTGATACGCCTATGCAACGGTCCGCCGCCAGGGTACGCAGATACTAGGGCTTGTCTGGAAGCGAATATGGCCAACCTCAGCCCGAAATGTCGCGCCGTGTTTGAGGGCAAACTGAAGTAAGCTTTCGCCGGCGGTGCCGACAGACGGTGAAACGTTCTCCATATCCGCCAGAGGCGATGCGCCGGCTGTTCCGGATCGGGCGCCACCTAACCGGCAACATGCCGCCGCTCCCGGGTTGTTCGCTGACACGGCAGCGCCGGTGGTCCGCGTCGCCCTCCGACGGCGAGCGGTAGTTTTCTTTGACGCGCCGGGGCTTCCCGCCGCTGCCGAACCTCGGCCTGGCTAATGGCTTCAGCGTGACTCTGCCGCTGCTGATCGACACCGGCGTCGACGAGGTGCTGCTGCGGCTGTATGCTGCGGATAGACCGTCGCCGTAGCCGGCGGACGTGGCCGTAACCATCACCGCGCCGCCCGCGCCTTTCGCGCCGGAGCTGCAATATGCTTTCGTCACCGGCGCTGCGAGAAACCCGCCGCGCCGTCGACGGTTGGATGGCGCGATGGCCATGGCGTCAACACGGGCAGAAACGCTCTGGCAGGCGCGGACTACCTTTATGACGCCGCCTCCGGATTGATCGGATTCCGCACACGGCCGAGCGATTGACCTCTGGCCCGCGTTGAATCGAACCAAACGCAAGAAAATGGCTGCAGCAAGTTGGGGGGCGCGATGAGTGTGACAGACGCAATTCTAAATACGCTCCCAACGAGCTATTGGCCGCTCGACGATCTTGCGGGCCCTTCCTGCCACGACGAGACGGGCCTTCATGACGCCACGGCGCCGGCGCGAGGGGTCACGCTTGCGGTCATTCCTTTTGGGACGTCGCAGGCTCCCTTTTTCGACGGCGCCTTAGGAAGCTTCCTGACGATCGACGACGACCCGCAATACTCGCAACCCTACGCCAACGCGCTGACCGTCGCCGCCTGGATTTGTCCGCTGGCCCTCGACAACGCGAACACGGCTGGAAAAGCAGATCAATACGTCCATTTCATCGAGAAGGCGGTCGTGCCATCGATCGATGTGGAATGGGCGCTGCGGCTTTACAATCAAACGAACCCTACGCGGCATTCGCGGGTTTCCTTTTACACCTTCAGCCTGGGCTCGCCGGCGGGCGAGGGAAACGGCTCCTATATGGAGTATGGGGTTTCTTCCAATGACGACACGCCGATCGAACTCGGCAAATGGGTGTTCGTAGTAGGCGAGGCGGAGCCGTGGATTTCGCCGACGGACCAAACGACCGGCTGCATTCTTTGGAAGCAGGACGTCGAAGCAAAGCGCAGCCCCGGCGACAAGTATGGCGCGTTCCAGGTGGTTCCCCAGCACGGCGCCGGGCCAATAACGGTCGGCGGTATGCAGACCACGGGTTTCAAAGGCGCGATCGCGCATTTGGCGATCTGGAACAGGTTGCTCTCGTCCCCCGAAATCTCCTCGATTTGGACGGCCGGCGCAAACGACTTAAGCAACACGCCGATGTACCACAGTTACACGTGAGCGGTTTGCAAAGATTGGTTAGCCGAGGCTGAGTTCCTGCGTACGGTTTGCTGCGCGTCGAAACGGTGCCGGTCGGTCGGCGATAGGGAAAGCCAGCAACAGCATTGGTTCGACCTCGTTCGCCGCCTTCGCCGCCGCACCCCAATCCGGATACTATCGTAGAGATGCTTAAGCCCGTGCTCCTCACCCGGCGCGGCGCGATCCTCTGTGGAGGATAACCGGGAAGCTTGGCCGCGCCGCTCGAACGCGTCGACATCTTCCGGTCGAGAGAAACCAAGCATCCTGTCCCCGCGCCACCGCAGGGTCGCAATAGGCGCAAAAAGGCAGGACGGGTCGCGCTAACGTCGCAGGCCGGGACCCCCGGGTACGCCGCCGCCCGGACCGCCGAATCCGCCCGGGCCGAATCCGCCGGGTCCCGCCCCGGTTGGCGCGGCTGGACCACCCGGCGCGCCGAAGCCGCCGGCCGGACCGCCTGGAACCCCGCCGGGAACGCCGGGCGCGCCAAATGAGCCATGCGGGCCGCCTCCCGGCCCTCCGAAGGGCGCAACGTGCGGGACCGGCGCCTCGGGGCCGTCGCCCGGACGCAGGGGCCGTTGCAATCCCTCCGGCAACGCCGGGCTGCCGGCGCCGTCGAGCCGCACAGAATCGACGCGCCACGCGCCGCCGCCGCTGGGCGTTGCATCAAGCACCGCGCGCACGGTTCGGTTCAGAGGCAATCCGGCGTCGGCGCCGCCGCTGATGGGCAGCCCCGAACCGACGCGAAGGCCGTCCGCGCCGCGCTCGACATAGGCTTCGATCGACAGCGTCCTCACGCCGCCGCCCAGCAGCGCGCTTTCGCTTTGTCCCTGGGCGACCGTGAAGGCGCCATCGGCGAACTCGCCGCGCAGGATGGCGCGTTGACCGATGAGGGCGGGATCGACGTTAGTGAGTTTGAGCCCGCCGACCATGGGCGCGCCATCGGCGCCGATCTCGATCGGGCCGGCTATCTGCTCAAGCCCCGAGTCGCGCTTCTCGACGAGGCTCGCGACGATGACGCCGTCCGGCCGGCGCAGCCCGCTGACCGCGACGCGGTCGCCGATGGTGAAGCGCCGCTGCGCTCGCGGCAAATTCGCCAGCGAGACGCTCTGGCTCAGCACTGTCAGGCTTTTCGCGCCGATTTTTTCGACGCGGCCCACGGCCTCGCTGGTCACATTGATGGCGTGCGTCGAAAGCGCGCCGCCACTGTCAAGGGCGATGACGCGGACGACTTGGCCGATCCTGAGCGACGCCGGCGCGGCCGCCGCGCCGTCGATGCGCACCGTCGCATCTTCGGGATAGGAGATGCGCATGCCGTTCACATAGATGCTGCCGAAGCGCCGGATAGTGCCGATGACGCCAGTGCCGCCGATACCGCGATCGTTCTCGTCTTCGGCCGGCGTAAGCGACGCGCCAGTGCCGCCGATGCCCTGATCGCCCGGCCCCGCGAGCGCGCGTCGTGCGGCGGCGAATGCCGGCAGCGCCGCGAAAAGCGCCAGCAGGCTTCGGCGGCTGAGGCGCGGCCGCCCGCTCACGGCGCCTCGTCTTTCTTGCCCTCTCGCGAAGGCTTCGCCGCGGCCTCGGGCGGAGTCTCGGCGGAGGCCGGCCGTTCCTCCGCCTCGCGATAAACATAGATACCCATGGTCCACCGGCGAGTGCCGCCGGCGTCGTTTTCGCAGGCCGCATGCGCCTCGCGATTGGCCTCGTGCAGGGCGGCGAGGGCGAGCTCGCGCGCGCGCGCTTCGAGGGTCCTCGCCAGTTCATCCGAGAGCCCGTCGTAATGCACCGCCCGTTCTAGAAAGCGCGGCTCCTCGCCGAGCACATTGGCGACGGCCGCGGCGACGTGATCGTGCAGGTTGCGGCCGAAATAATAGAGCTGCTCATCGGCGCCCGCCTGCGGCACGAAGGCCAATTCGGTGAGGACGATGCGGCCCTCGGCGTCGATCGCGACAAGCTTGCGGTCGAGCCATTCGTCGAGCACCGCGCGGGGGCGGACATCGCGGGTGATTGATTCGACCAGTTGCTCGAACGACGGCTCTCCCGCGCCCTGATCCGCACTGCGCGCTAAAGGAAGCGGGCGCCCCTGCGCGTCGGTAAATTCCGGCGCCGCCAGCCAGCGCGCGATGATGCGAACTCGCGCGCGAGACAGCGGCCGGCGTCGCGCTGATCGGCGCCCCGGCGCCGCGCAGACGCCGCACCTCTTTGCGGTGAATGCCGGTCAGGAGGCTGACGCGGCTATCGGTCTGCTCCTTGTCGGGCAGGGCGAAATCATATTCGGCGACATTGACGTAAAGCTCGCGCAAGAGATCGGCGAGGCCGGGGAAGGTCATTCCGCTGCGGATGAACAGCCGAACCAGCGGGCGCAGAATCCGGGCGATCGGCGACTGCAGCCTGTCGGCGGCCGGCGGCGGGGGGTTCGGCGGATCATCCATCGCCTGAGCTATGGCGGAAATCGACGTGGGATACAATCCCACAAAACGCTTGACGTGGGAAAACTACCCACGTAAATGATCGGCGTGTCAAAGAAGTCTCACGATTAGGAGCCGCCATGCCGCGCCGATCCTATCCACGGCTTGTCGAAACAGGGGCGTCGACGGAGCGCCCGCCGTCGCGCGCCGACCGCCGACGCGACCGCCAGCGTGACCTCGATGAATTTGCCTTGAAACTTCCTCGCGACGCGCGAGGGGCAACGCCATCGCCGTTTTCACACCACCTTCCGGCGCTCCGGCGCGGTCTGTTCTTCATGGCAGCGGCGGTCTCGCTGATCGCGCCGATGGCCATCGCCGCGCATCACGCCGACGCGGAAATGACGCTGGCGCGCTGCTGGCCGCTCGATCTGTCGGCGGTCTCGCCGCACCCCATGGTTTCGCCCGTCCCGCGCGTGGACGGCTCGGTCCGCTAGGCCCTCAGCTCCGGATCAATCCCATCATCGGCCCTGCGCCCCGACGCCCCAGCCGGGCGGCGAATGCAGACGGCCGGCCGTTTCGAGGAGGCCGCACATGCTCGCTCATTTCTTTCATCTCATCGACGCGCCGTCCGCGATTCTCCCTCATGCCTCCGACCTTCTACGGTTCGCCGGGCAGGAAGCCGCCGCCCGGCCGCGGCTGATCAGGGCGATGGCGAGCGCCGGCCGGGACGCGCTGCGCCTGCCGCTCGCGCTTCCCGATACGTTGCGCGATGTGCTTCTTGCGTGGCTGGCGAGCGTCGCCGTTCATTTTGCGCCGACCGGGCGAAGTTCGGGGCGCGAGGGCAGCACCAGCGGTCCCGGTCGCGCCACCGCCGGAACACAAGACTTTTCGCCTTCGGAGCCGGCCGCCAACGTCAATTCCGGCCCGCGCATCCTCATTGATCTTTCCGACGTGCTTTGCCACGCCATCTGGCACGACACCTGCGCCGGCATCCCGCGCGTTCAGCTGGAGATCGCGGGGCGCCTGCTTCGCGCCAATCCGGCGGTGCGCGTCTTCGCCGTCCATCGCGACAAATGGCGCGACCTTCGGCCCCTGATCGAAGCGGCGCAGGGCGACGTCGACCGCATTTTCGCTCTGCTCAGGGAAAGCTTCACGGATTTTGGCTTCCGCCTCGACGCGCTGAAGCTGTTCCTGAGACGGCGGCGGCGGCGGTTATCGATGCCGCGGCTTGCGCGAATGCCGGTTGCGCGGCGCGAGGATTGCCTTTTCATCGGCGGCGCGTTCTGGATCAAGAGAGATATTATCGCGCTCAGCGAACGCGCCGCCGCGAACGGCGCCAATCTCGTTATTCTGTTCCACGATCTGATCCCGCTGACGATGCCGGCCTTCACCGGCCATGATTTCACCGCCGAATATGAATCTGCGCTGCGCCTGCCGGCCCATTTCATCGTGACCAGCGAGCTAAACCGCGCCGAGCTGAAGCAGGCGCGCCGGCGACTTGACGAGCGGGCGCGGACCTGCTCGACCGTCATGCCGCTCGCCGACGAGTTCCCCGGCTCCAGCCGGGGTGAGCGTCCGGGCGCTGCGCCGCCGCGGCTCGCCATGCTGGCCGGCGGCGATTTTGCGCTCTGCGTCGGCACCATCGAAATTCGCAAGAATCAGCATGCGTTGCTCGGCGTCTGGCGCGAGCTGGCGGCGGAGCGCGGTGCGGCAATGCCGCAGCTCGTCATCGCCGGACGACGCGGCTGGAAGGCCGCGGCGACGCTAGCCGAGCTCGATGCGCTAAGCCCCGGCGGCCCCGTCATCTTCATTGAGGCGCCGCGCGACGACGAATTGCGCTGGCTCTACGCCGCCTGTCTCTTCACCGTGTTTCCGAGCTTTTTCGAGGGGTGGGGGCTGCCGGTCGGCGAAAGTTTCTGGTTCGGCAAGCCCTGCGCCGCCTCTAACGCGCCGTCCATCGCGCCTGTCGCCCGCGATCTCTGCGCCTTTTTCTCGCCGCACCACAAAGACGACATGAAGGGCGCCATCCGGCGGCTGCTCAACCCTAACCTCCGCGAAGCCCATCGGCGCCGCATCGAAACAGAGCCGTTGCGCGATTGGTCGGATGTCGCCGCCGACATCGAGCGCGTGATCGCCGAGCGGCGCCCGCAGAGTGATGTGATCGCCCGCCAAGCCCCCCTTGGCGAAGCGCCGCCGAGCAAGCCATCGAGAGCGGGCACTAGCGGCAAGGCTTGATAAATTCTCTGTTCACTCCGGCGCGTCAGCGACCGGGACCATGCGATTGAAGTCTCCCTCGAACGCGTCGCCGCCTTCGCCGCCGCGCGCTTCCCCCTCGCGCGGATCGCCGCCGGCGTCTGCTTTAATTGTTCCGCCGGCTTCTTGGCAAAGCGCGTTGAGGCAAAAGTCATTTCAGGCGACTCTTGGTTAAGCCCCCGTGATTGCTCGATGCGACCTTTGAGCGTGCGACTTCGCAAGGGTCTTTTGCGCACCAGCAAAGCGATAGGCCAGCCGCTATCGCTTCGCGCCATCCGGCATAATCCAGAGTTGAAGGCCGCCTCCGTCCGAAAACTTGGCGAGACGAGCGCCTGGCTTGGCGGTGCGGATAGCCATGTCGGCAAGGGGCATGTTGGTATGCCGATTCGTTGATACCAGAACGCCCAAAGACCGCGGAACAGGACGCACGGTCTAATCTATTGATTTTAAGAGTCTAAAAGACGATTTAGAACATCCGAGAACAAGGACTTGGCTCCCTGAGCAGGACTCGAACCTGCGACCGATCGATTAACAGTCGATTGCTCTACCAGCTGAGCTATCAGGGATCACGCCGACGCAAATGGCGCTCACGGCGATCGGGGGCATATAGCAAGCTTGCCCCCGCTTTGCAAAGCGCTAATCGGCCGCCTTCGCCCGCGTTGGCCTCGCCTCGGCCTGGCCCGCGCCAAGCATTCCTTGCCCCCGCGCCGTTTCATTTGCTATAGGCGAAGACGCGCTGTCGTCGCGACGGAGGCCTCGTGGCGGAGTGGTTACGCAGAGGACTGCAAATCCTTGCACCCCGGTTCGATTCCGGGCGAGGCCTCCACTATATCTAAAACGCACATTGGCAGACGCCTTTAGGGCAGCAGCCTCGCCTCGAACGCAATCCGAACTGCCCGAGGCGCCGGCGCCATGCGCTTCGCTAGCTTTCGGAGACCTCGCCGGATGTGATCTGTCTGCAGGGTTGAAACGGGCGCTCAGCGGGCGACGCGTCCGCCGCCCTGCGCCAGCGCGGCCAGGATCGCCGGCAGGCGTTCGTAGAGGGAGTTCGGGCCGCGTGCGTTCAGCATCGAGGTATGATCGCCCGCGATCTCTTCGACGCGCAGCGCGGCGCACCAGGCTTGCCAGCCGAGGCCCGCCGCGTTTGGACTTTCTTGCCTGTCGGTTTGAAAAAGGATCGCGCTCACGCCTTCGAGCCGCCCTGCGGCGGCGTATTTCGCGGCCCGCGACGAGTGGACCATTCGGATGTGAAGGTTCCACCGGAGCGTCTGACCGAGCCAATAACGCAAGCCGGGCGGCAAGCGAAGAGGTCGAAAGCGAGCAAGCAGCCGCAAAAGCCGCGGCCGCTCAAGGATCCGGTAGGCGATGAACTCGCCCAGCATTCGGTCGCCTTCGGCGCCGTCCCGCGCGCCGTGGACCGTCGCAAAGGCGTGCAGGCGATGCAGGATGCGCTGGCTCAGGCGCTGGGCCTTACCCGGTGGGCGCGACTGGCCGGTTTCGGCGCCGGGCGCCGACTCTCTGGCGTCCGTATCGAGGATCAGGAGGACGTCCACAGATCGCGCCGTCCGGGCGAGGCGCTTGGCGACGGCCCAGGCGACGAAACCGCCGAGCGAGTAGCCTGCGACCAACAGCGGCCCAGACGGCGCGCGCTCGGCGATGCGGCGGATCATATCCGCGACGAGATCGTCGACGCCGAAATCCGCCGAAATAAGCTGCGGCCAGTCTGTATAATCCAGCAGGACGCAGTCTATCAGCCCCGCCCAATCGGCGCGCAAGGCGGCGAGCGCCGGCTCGTCGCCGCCGCTGCCGGGGATAAGGAAAAGCGTTGGCCGCGCCGTCGCCGCTGCGGCTCTCTGCGACGCCAGGGCCGCCGCGATCGCGGCGGGGGTGCGGGCCTCGAACAAGGTGGCGAGCGGCAAGTCGATCCCCAGCTGGCGCAGCTCCGTCACCAGAACCATCGCGCCGAGCGAATCGCCGCCGATCGCAGCAAAGTCGCTGTTTGCGTCGACCGCGGGGTGGCGGGTGATCCTTGCGAAGAGCCGACAGAGCAGCGCCTCGTCGGGGCAGCGCGGCGGCCGGCCCGCGACCGCGGCCGTGTGCAACGGCGCCGACTGCAGCGCCTCGCGATCGAGCTTGCCGTGGGGCGTGAGCGGCAGGGAGCGGAGGCGCTCAAAGGCGACGGGCACCATATACTGAGGCAGCCGCCTCGCGAGATCGGCGCGCAAGGCGGCGGCGGCGATTTCGTTGCCCGCGCTGGTGAAATATGCGACGAGGCGCTTCTCGCCGAGCCCGTCTTCGCGCGCGAGAACGACGGCCTCGCGCACCCCTGGATAGGTCAGCAGCGCGGCCTCGATTTCACCGAGTTCGATCCGAAAGCCGCGGATCTTGACCTGGTTGTCGATACGACCGAGGAACTCGATCGTCCCGTCAGTCAGCTGCCGGCCGCGGTCGCCGGTGCGGTAAAGACGCGAAGGCGAGGCGTCTGCGGCGGCGGGCGCCGGCGCAAATCGATCAGCGAGAAAGCGCTCGGCCGTAAGCTCCGGGCGGTTGAGATAGCCCCGCGCGACGCCGGCTCCGCCAATGTAAAGTTCGCCGATCGCGCCCGCCGGGACGCGCTCGCCGTCCGGATCCAGAATGTAGATGCGCGTGTTCTCGATAGCCCGCCCGATCGGAACGATCGCTCCATTGCGGCCGGGCGCGCAGGCATGCACGGTCGCCCAGACCGTATTCTCGGTCGGGCCGTATTCGTTATAGAAGGTCGCGGCGGGAAGGAGGCTGGCGACCCGATCGACCAAGGCGGGCGGACAATTGTCGCCGCCGACGATGATCTGCCGAAGCGAAGCGCTGGCGTCCCGAATGCGATTGTCAAGCAGCATGTTCAGGAGGGACGGCACGCACAGAAGGCTCGTGATTGCGCATCTGTGAATTTGCCTGACGAGCTCCTGGGGATCGAGGGGCGCGGCTGCTCTCGGGATGTAGAGGCAGCCGCCGGACAGCAGCGCGCCGAAAATTCCTGCAACGGAGCTGTCGAAGGAAATCGACGACAGCAACAGGAGTCGTTCGTATTTCTTGTAGTATCGAATGCGCGCGGTCGTGGAGGAAACGAGGCTGCGATGCTCGACCATGACGCCCTTCGGGGCCCCTGTCGATCCGGACGTGTAGATGACGTAGGCGAGGTTAGAGACGGTAAGGCCGAGCGCGGCGGGTTTCGGGTTCGCCTCCGGCAGGCTCGCCCACGGCGGCGGGTTAGAATCGAGCGCCAGCGCCGGCGGCGCGTCGGGCAGCACACCGAGGACGGGCGAAAGAGATCTCTGGGTCAGCAGCACGCGGGCGGCGCTGTCCCTGATCATGAAGGCGAGACGTTCGGCTGGATAGCCTGGGTCAAGCGGTACATATGCGCCGCCTGACTTGAGCGTGGCCAGTATCGCGACCACCATTTCGACGCCGCGCTCGAGCCCGATTGCGACGCGGTCATCCGGCCCGAGGCCGAGATCGATCAGATGGTGGGCGAGTCTGTTGGCGCGAGCGTTCAGATCGGCGTAGCTGACCGCGACGCCTTCGAAGACGACGGCCGGCGCGTCGGGCGTCCGCACGGCTTGCGCCTCGAACAACTCATGGATGCAATATTCCACCGGGACCGGCATGCGAGCTCCATCCCCTTCGAGAGGCTGATGGCCCGCGCGGGGGCGGCGGCGCCTCTATCGCGTCCATGCGTGCGCCTCGCAGCTCAATTAGGGACCAAACAGATCTATGGCCCAAACGCGCACCGGAAAAGTGCGGGAGCGCACGCCCAATCGACCTCAAAGATGCGCCGACCAAGTGAGCCATAGCGGCGTTTTCGAAGAGCTTGTCGTCGTGAAATGAAGCGCCGCGAGCAGCGGCTCTAGCGCCAGCCCTCGCGGAAATTCCCGGACGTCGTCGTGGGCATAGATTAAGCGCTCGCTTGTCAAGATCGAGCCGATGCCTCGGTTCGGCATCGGTCGGCAAGCAGCCGCCGAACTGGGGCGCCAATTCGTTATAGTGATGTTATCAATGGCGGTATTAACCAACAACTCGTCAAGCTTGCGAACGGCGGCAGCGAGACCCAAGTCGAGGCCGATCTGGCGGCGCAGAAGAATCTGCCGCCCTGGGGTCTGCACTCGCAACCAGTAACTGACGGTTGCGGCGAGGCAAACGGCGGCGAGGAAGTTCTTGGCGAGACGATCGTGGCGGGTGGGGATGCGGCGATAATCCTTGAGGCGGCGGAACATGCGCTCAATAGCGTTGCGGTTTCGATAAAGGAACGGCGAGCGGCTCACACTATTCCTCGCCCAAAAAGCGCGCTATGTCGCGCGCCACCTCGGCTTGCATTCGCGCGCGTTCCGCCGCTCCTTCGCTCGGCTTGTCCGGGCCGGAGCCGGCCGCGGCCTCATCCAGAGAAACGGCGGCCTGATCGCGCAGCGCAGCGTAAGTCAGGACCCGATCGATGCAGCGCTGCCGTTCGGCCGCTGTGGCGATCGCGGCTATCCCATCTTCCCGCTGTTCCTTTTCCACCGCTGATTTATCGCTCATCGTTCACGCCACTCCAATTGCCGGGACTGGGCCCGCGGCAAATTCGCCGCTTGGTTATATGTCGGGGCGGCGCTGGCGGAGGCAAGGACCAAACATAACCTTGCAACACTGTCAGGGATCGCGGCGGCGCTAGCGGTTCCAGCCGGGGCGGATCGCCCCGATCCCATCTTGGACGCGATCAGCGAGGGCCCGCTTTCGGAAGTGGCGCTCAGTGCAGATTCCAGCAGCAGCCCGGATGGTTCGGATCGACCCTGCCGCCGGCGTTCAGGTCGCATTTATAGAAATTGCGAGGGCAGGTGTTTGGCGGACCCGCCGCCGGGCTCCAGCAGCAGCCGGGGTTTCCAGGATCGATGCGCCCGCCGGCATTCAAGGAACACGGATAGTAATTGGTGCGGCACTCCTGCGCATTGGCCGCGCCGCCGCCAAGCGGCGCGGCGGCCGTCGCGAACGCGGTCAGGATCCCAAAGACGCCAGAACGCATCAACAGCCCTTCCATGGTCGGTTCGTCATAAGGGCGCGCGCGGGCCGCAAAAAGCAAGATGAGCCGCGTAAAGAAAACGCTGTGGCTGGACGGCCGCCGGCGGCCTTCGCTTTTGGCGGCGCGGCGTCTAAACTGCGGTTCGCCGTCGACCCGACTGCGAGAGCTTCTTTCAGCAGGCGATCACTTGGGCGTTGAAACTTTCGAAGTCAGCGAAGACGAAGACGGCCTGCGGCTCGACCGCTGGTTCAAGCGCCGCCTGCCCGCGCTGTCGCTGTCGCATCTGAACAAGATCGTGCGCACGGGCCAGGTGCGCGTCGACGGCGCGCGGGTCAAGACCGCGACGCGCCTCGCGCAGGGCCAGAGCGTGCGCGTGCCGCCGCTGAACCTTGACGCCCCGGCGCTGGCGCAGGCGCGGGAGATTTCCGAACAGGATGCGCGGGATATCCGCGATATGATCCTCTATGAGGACAAGGACCTCATGGTCCTCAACAAGCCCTATGGCCTCGCCGTGCAGGGCGGCTCCGGCATGAAGCGCCATATCGACGGCATGCTCGCGTCGCTGCCGAACGAGCGCGGCGAGCGCCCGGTGCTGGTGCATCGGCTCGATCGCGACACGTCGGGCGTGCTGCTCGTCGCCAAGACGCGCAAGATCGCCGCCGATCTCGGCGCAATCTTCCGCTCGCGCCAGGCGCAGAAGATCTATTGGGCGGTGGTCGAGGGCGCGCCGAAGCCGGCGCAAGGCAAAATCTCGCTGTTTCTCGCCAAGGGCGAAGCCATGGGCGAGAATCGCCCCGCCGGCCGCGTCGAAGACCGCGCGGCGATGGAGAAGATGCGCGTCGCCAAACATGGCGACGAGGACGCGCAGCATTCGGTGACCTATTACGCGACCGTGGATACATTCGCGCCGCGCGCGGCCTGGCTCTCCATGAAGCCGATCACCGGCCGCACGCATCAACTCCGCGCGCATGCCGAGGCGATCGGCCACCCGATCGTCGGCGATCCCAAATATGGCCTGAGGCCGAAGACCGATCCGCGCCGCAACGATCCGCTGCGCGCAATCCCCGATAGCGTCGAGAAGAAGCTGCATCTGCTGGCGCGCCGGCTCGTGCTGCCGCATCCGCGCGGCGGCGTTCTCGACGTGACGGCGCCCTTGCCGTCGCATATGCAAAAAACTTTCGAACTGTTTGGCTTCGACGCCAAGACATATGATCCGATCGAGGCCGCGCCGGAGTGAACGGCCTATTTATTCTGGCTGACGCCGTAGCAGCTCTTCGGAATGCTCGGCGCGTTGAACTTGATCGGATCGCCGCATTTATCGCAGCCGGCCAGCGCGAGGGAGGCCAACGCGAGCGCCGCCAAGGCGAGGCGAGGCCCCGCGAAAGCTTTCAAGGCGACGCGCAGATTCGCGAAAATTTTCAAAGCGAGGCGCGCGCAGGACGAGCGCTGCGACGAACCGCTCTGAAAACTCGCCGCTTTATGGTCCATGCACCGCCCGCCAATGGTTTACTCAAGGGAAATGTAACGCGAAGGATCGTAACAAAGGCCTAAATCGTGGCGATTTGCCGGAAGCCCGGCGCGCGCCCGATGACGGCGAGATCATCCGCGCGGGGCTCGGTCAAAGTGACGCGCTCGACGCGCGCCGCGGGCGGCCCGCGCCAAAGGCGCCGGCACAGCGCCTCGACGCCTTGCGGCGGGCCGGCGAGCACCGCCTCGACATCGCCGCTCATGCGGTTGCGCACGAAACCGCGAAGGCCCAGCGCTTCCGCCTCGGCCTGCGTCCAATAGCGATAGCCGACGCCCTGCACGCGCCCGCTGACGATCGCGCGGACAATGCGCTCGGGGACCGGCGTTTGGGATGGATCACTCATGATCGTCTCTCCAGGCGCGTCAGACGGCGATATTGTCGATGAGGCGCGTCCCGCCGAGCTTCGCCGCCGCGAGCAGGCGCACCGGGCCTCCGGCCAGAGAGTTGATCGGCGCCAAAGTCTCGGCATTACGCGCCTCGACATAATCGATCGCGAACCCGGCCGCCTCGACGCTTTTCCACGCCGCCGCGACGGCCATGGCGACGGGAGCGCTCGCGCGCAGCTCCGCGGCGCAGCCGGCGAGCGCGGCGTGCAGCGCCGGCGCGACCTCGCGCTCGGCGGGCGAGAGATAAACGTTGCGCGAGGAGAGCGCGAGGCCGTCTTTTTCGCGCACCGTCGGCGCGCCGATGATCTTCGCCTCAAGATCGAGGTCGCGGGCGATCTGCGCGATGACCCGCAGCTGCTGGAAATCCTTTTCGCCAAAAATCGCGACGTCGGGTCGGCACTGGTTGAGCAGCTTGGCGACCACCGTGGCGACGCCGGAAAAATGCGTCGGGCGGAAGCGATCCTCAAGGCCCGCGACGGCCGGGCCGCCGACCTCAAGCCGCGTCGCGAAGCCCTGCGGGTACATCGCCTCGACCGGCGGCGCGAAGATGGCGTCGCCGCCGGCCGCCGTGAAGAGCGCGGCGTCGGCCTCGAAGGTGCGTGGATAGGCCGAAAAATCCTCGTTCGGCGCGAATTGCGTCGGATTGACGAAAATCGACATGACGACCCGGTCGGCGCGTTGCTTCGCCAGCGCGACCAGCGAGATATGGCCCGCGTGGAGCGCCCCCATGGTCGGCGTCAGCGCGATGGTCTCGCCGCGCGCGCGCCAGCCCGCGACGGCCGCACGCAAAGCGACGACGTCGCGCAGGATAAGAACAGGGCCGGGCTTACTGTCGGGCAGAATCGGGGCCCTTTCGATGCGCGCCGGAGATCGGGTTAATGACCCGGACGGCCCATTTCGATCCGTGCGGTCGCGGAAGCCGCTTGATCCCGACGCTGGCCTGCGACGCCGATCAAGCCTCTTCGCCCGTCGTGATCCGCATGACTTTGACGGCATCGCCGATCGCGTCGGGCGCTTTTCGCCTTAGGGCCGGTCGGCGTTGGCGTCTTTCAATGCCGCGAGACGAAGCGTCTTTCGTGCGCGCCTTGCATATAACTGCTTGATCTTTTTGACTCCGCCGCGCCCCCAGCACAACATGCGGCGCGCCCGACGCGAAAATGCATCCGAGTCTAGGCCGCTATAATCGCCTCTATGTCCCATCATGGGATTGCCCCTATACGTTACGGCAAGCATAGAAAAATCCAAGCCAGTGAGCGATCGCGGCGTCAAGGGCCGCGAATTTCAAACTGACCCACTACCGTCAACCGGGCCAAATTTCAAACTGACCCACTACCCGCGCCCGGCTGGACTTCGCCTAACGCTCCGCGTATCTGAAAAAACGGCCCACGCCTTGGCGCCGGAAGAGGATGCTGCCCCCTATGGCGAACCCCGTGACGCCGGACCTCGCGTCGAGCGCGCTGCAATATCATCGCGCGCCCCGGCCGGGTAAGCTCGAAATCCAGGCGACGAAGCCGCTCGGCACGCAGCACGACCTTTCGCTCGCCTATTCGCCCGGCGTCGCCGCGGCCTGTCTCGCCATCGCCGCCGACCCTTCCGAGGCGACCGAGCTGACCATCCGGCAGAACCTCGTCGCCGTCGTCACCAATGGCACGGCTGTGCTCGGCCTTGGCGACATCGGCCCGCTGGCGGCCAAGCCCGTGATGGAGGGCAAGGCGGTCCTCTTCAAGAAATTCGCCGGCATCGACGTGTTCGACATCGAGATCGCCGAGAACGACGTCGACCGGCTGGTCGATATCGTCGCTTCGCTTGAGCCGACCTTCGGCGGCGTCAACCTCGAAGACATCAAGGCGCCGCAGTGCTTCGAGGTGGAGCGCAAGCTGCGCGAGCGCATGTCGATCCCGGTGTTCCACGACGACCAGCATGGCACCGCGATCATCGTCGCCGCCGCTGTGCTGAACGCGCTTGAGCTGACCGGCAAGCGCCTCGGCAGCGTGCGCATCGTGAGTTCGGGCGCGGGCGCGGCGGCGCTCGCCTGCCTCGATTTCCTCGTCGAACTCGGCGCCGACCGCGGCAACATCTTCGTCACCGACATAGGCGGCGTCGTCTACAAGGGCCGCGCCGCGATGAACCAGCGCATGGCGCCCTATGCGCGGGACACCAACGCGCGCCGGCTCGATGAGGTGATCGTCGGCGCCGACGTGTTTCTCGGGCTCTCGGCCGGCGGCGTGCTGACGCCCGAGATGGCGAAAGAGATGGGGCCGCGGCCGCTCATCATGGCGCTCGCCAATCCGACGCCGGAGATCGAGCCCGAAGCCGCCATCCTCGCCCGCCCCGACGCGATGATCTGCACCGGCCGCTCCGACTATCCGAACCAGGTCAACAACGTCCTCTGCTTTCCCTACATCTTCCGCGGCGCGCTGGATGTGGCCGCCTCGACCATCAACGAGGCGATGAAGCTCGCCGCCGTGCGCGCCATCGCCGAACTCGCGCATGAGCCGCCCTCCGACGTCGTCGCGCGCGCCTATGGCGGCAAGACGCGCCAGTTCGGCGCCGACAGCCTGATCCCCTCGCCGTTCGATCCGCGCCTCATCCTGCGCATCGCGCCGGCCGTGGCGAAGGCGGCGATGGCGACCGGCGTCGCCAAAAAGCCGATCGTCGATTTCATCGCCTATCAGGAGACGCTGACTCGCTTCGTGTTCCGCTCCGGCTTCATCATGAAGCCGCTGATGCAGGCCGCCAAAGCTGATCCAAAGCGCGTCATCTACGCCGAAGGCGAGGACGAGCGCGTGCTGCGCGCCACGCAGACCATCGTCGAGGAAGGGATCGCGCGGCCGATCCTGATCGGTCGCCCCGAAGTGATCGCCGCCCGGCTCGAACGCTTCGGCCTCTCGGTGCGGCCGGAGCGCGATTTCGAGCTCGTCAATCCGCAGGCCGATCCGCGCTATCGCGATTATGTCGCGACCTATCTCGACGCCGCCGGCCGGCGCGGCGTCACGCCGGACGCCGCGCGCACGCTGGTGCGCACCAATGCGACGGTGATCGCGGCGCTGGCGGTGAGGCGCGGCGACGCCGATGCGATGCTGTGCGGCCTCGACGGGCGCTTCAGCTCCCGTCTCGCCCATATCCGCGACATCATCGGCCTCGCGCCCGGCGTCACCGATTTCGCGGCGATGAGCCTCATGATCACGACCAAGGGAGCTTTCTTCATCACCGACACGCATGTCCGGCATGACCCGGCCGATTTCGAGATCGCGGAGACGGCGCTGATGTGCGCCCGCCATGTGCGCCGCTTCGGGCTGGAGCCACGCATCGCTCTCGTCTCGCATTCGGATTTCGGCACCGACGATGCGCCCTCCGCGCTGAAGATGCGCCGGGCGCTGGAGATTTTGCGCGCGCGGGCGCCGGACCTTGAGGTCGATGGCGAGATGCAGGCCGACACCGCCTTGTCGCAGGCGATCCGCGACCGCGTGCTGCCGTCGTCGCGGTTGAAGGGCGAGGCCAATGTGCTGGTGATGCCAAGCCTCGACGCCGCCAACATCGCCTATACGATGACGATGATCATGGCCGACGCGCTGCCCGTCGGCCCGATCCTGATCGGCGGCGCGCGGCCGGCGCATATTCTGATGCCGTCGACGACCGCGCGCGGCGTCGTCAACATGACGGCGGTCGCGGTCGGCGAGGCGCAGGGCGAACGCGCGCAGGACGCGCCCGCCATCGGGCTCGCCGCGCGGGCGTGACGCGATGCGATCCGCAGGGTCTCGGGACCGGGAGCAAAGCATGGCCAGTCCTTCGCCGGCCTCGCCCAAACGCCGCATCTGGGTCGCCGGCCATCGCGGCATGGTCGGTTCAGCGCTCGTGCGCCGGCTCTCCGGCGAGGATGTCGAAGTCTTGACCGTCGCGCGCGAGGCGCTTGACCTTCGCGATCAGGCCGCCGTCCGCGCATGGATCGCGCACGCGGCGCCGGACGCCATCATAATCGCCGCGGCCAAGGTCGGCGGCATTCTCGCCAACGCCTCCTTTCCGGCCGATTTCCTCGCCGACAATCTCATAATCGCGACCAATGTCATCGAGGCCGCACATCGCGCCAACGTCGAGCGTCTCGTCTTCATCGGCTCCTCCGCCATCTATCCGCGCCTTGCGCCGCAGCCGATGCGCGAAGAGGCGCTGCTTTCAGGTCCGCTCGAGCCGACGCATGAATGGTACGCCATCGCCAAGATCGCCGGCGTCAAGCTGTGCGAGGCCTTGCGCCGCCAGCATGGGCGCCGCTACATCGCCGCGCTGCCCTGCAACCTCTATGGCGTCAACGATCATTTCGATCCGGCGACAAGCCATGTGCTGCCGGCGCTGATCCGCAAGTTTCACGCGGCGAAAATCGCCGGCGAGCCTGAAGTCGTCATCTGGGGGTCGGGCGCGCCGCGGCGCGAGTTCCTTCACGTCGACGACCTTGCCGACGCCATCGTCTTCCTGTTGGACCGATATGACGGCGAAGGGCCGATTAATGTCGGCGCCGGGGCCGATCTTACCATCCGTGAATTGGCTGGAATCATTGGAATCGCGGCTGGATTCACTGGAAAACTGGCATTCGATGCGACGAAGCCCGACGGGCCGCCGCGCAAGCTGATGGATTCGGGCCGGCTCCACAAGCTCGGCTGGCGGCCGAGGATCGCGCTCGAAGACGGCGTCGCCGAGGTCTATCGCTGGTACCTTCGCGAAAAAGCCGGCGCCGGCGCCGCGGCCTCCGCTTGAGCGGCTAACGAGGCCATCGCCGCGCAAGGGCGCCGCGCGAGAAAAGCCGGCCCCGGCGATGGCCGATTGGACTTGATCGGGGATGCGCGATTTCGACCCCGCATAAAGGCGCGCCGCGCGCCGTAGATTGCGCTAAGTTTTTGTTTTATAGCGGGTTGCGCGCCGCGAGGGCGGGGCCCGCGCCTTGAACAGGCGGCGTTCTTGCTGTATCAGACCGCGTACCTTCGCTTATCGCCGCACCGACGCGCGCCCCGTTGAAAAGCGCCTTGCTGCTTTCCTTTTCCTTTTGACAAGCGGTCATCATGTTCGTCGCGCTCGGCTTTCTCCTCAGTCTCATCGCCCTCGCCTCGGCGGCGCCCTTTGTCGACGGCGACATCCTGCCTTCGTTGGCGGCGCTCCTCGCCGCCGGCGGCCTCGTCGCGATCGCGTACCGGCTGCCGCCTTTCGAGGCCGAGCGCTTCGGCGCGCTGTCACGGCCCCTCGCCATCGCCGCCGCGGTTCCGGCCGCGCTCGTTGTGCTGCAGATGGCGCCGCTGCCGCCGCTCCTTTCGGGCCTTGCGCATCCGGTATGGGCGAGCGTCAAGGCCGGCTTTTCAATTCCGGTCGCCGCGAGCATCAGCGTCGATACCGGCGCGACGGCGATGGCGCTGCTGGGCTATCTCACTCTTGTCGGCGCCATGCTGCTGGCGATGGCGACGACGATCAACCGCGATCGCGCCGAAGCGGTCCTGATCGCGCTGACGGCGGCGACGACGGCGATCTCGCTCGCCGCACTCGCGATCCAGCTTTTCGGAACGCCGCGCGCCGCCGCGAGCGAAGAGGCGCTCGATTGCGCCTGTCTTGGCGTCATTCTGGCCGCCGCCTGCGCCGTGCTCGCCTTCGAGCGCCACGAGACGCGGCGGGCGAAGCTTGGCCTCCTTGACGTCAAATTCATCTATCCGATGCTGGCCTCTCTCGCCGCGCTGCTTATTTGCGCGGCGGCGCTCGTCGCCGCACGGTCGGGGTCGTTGATCTTCGCGGCCTGTTGCGGGCTCGGCATGTTCATCGCCGTGTTCCTGGTGCGCCGGCTGAGCCTTGGGCGATGGGGCGCCGGCGCCATCGGCATCACCGCGAGCGTGATCGTCATCGCTTTGGTGAGCGGAGCGGCGGGCACCAATCCGGACCCGCGCCTCGCCTTCGTGAAAAAAGATCCGGTCACCATCGAATTGACCCAGCGCATTTTGGCTGATGCGCCCTTTCTCGGCGTCGGGGCGGGGGCCTTTTCATCGATCCTGCCAATCTATCAGATCGGCAATTCGCAGGAGAGAGAGGCGGTCACGGCCGCCACAAAGCTTTCGATCGAAATGGGCCGCACTGCGCTTTGGGCCGCCGTGATCGCGGCCGCGGTCGCGGTCGCGGTTCTCCTGCGCGCATCGGCGAAACGGGGCCGCGATTCGTTCTACGCCGCGGCGGCCGCCTCATGTCTTGTCTCGCTTATCGTTCTCGCCTTCGTCAATGTCCGTCTATTCGGCCTCGCGGTTCCGTTTCTAGCGGTCATCATCCTCGGGCTCGGCGTCGCGCAATCGCAGGGACGCATCGCAACGCCGCGGCGCGACACGCCGAGGTTCGCGCAAGGCTGATCTCGGGCGGGGGGCGATTCCCGGCCGGCCGAGTGGCGCAATTCGCCGCCCTCGCCCGTTGATTTTGCCCGCGCATGTACATAGAGCTTGGAGCTCGGCGCGTGCGCGGCGCGCGTTCCCGCGTGCCGCGCGCTCAACGCCCCAATGAATAAAATGCACAGGCTTGACCGTCGATTCGGGTGGGAGGCGATTCGTCGGCAAAACAGGGCGACCTGCGCCTTGAGCGCATCGCCGCCGCCGCATTTCCCGTCAACCTTCTCCATTTATTATGCCGAAGCCGGTTCGCCGGAGCCGGCTGAAGCCGATCAAGTCAATTAAAGCGCCGAAAGCGCGGTCATCAGGATTGCAAAGTCATCATCAGGAAAGAGAACCCCATGTCGTCGCATGTGAACCGAAGCAGGACTGATCTGATCGCAACAGCCATCGCAGCGGCGACGCTTTCGTTAACCGCTTCGCAGGCGCTGGCCCAGCGCGCGAGCGGACCTTTCTCCGACCTGTCAGGCTATTGGACCGGCGGCGGAACCATCGCCATGTCGAACGGCTCCAGCGAACGCATCCGCTGCAGGGCAACCTATGCGGTCAACGACACGGGCAAGTCGCTGAACCAGAGCATCCGCTGCGCCAGCGATAGCTACAGGCTGGAGATCACCAGCAACGTTACGGTCAGTGGAGGCGTCGTCTCCGGCAGCTGGACCGAGGAGACGCGGCACGCGACGGGCAATCTCAGCGGCCGCGCCTCCGGTTCCGAAATTCAGGCGCGGGTCGACGGCGCCGGCTTCTCCGCCGGGCTGGTGGTGCGCTTCCACGGCGATAGGCAGTCCGTCTCGATCCGGCCGACGGAGGGCACCGACGTCGCGAACGTCGCCATCACCCTGCACAAGGGATGAAACTAGAGCTCGAAAAATGTGGGCGACCTTTCTGCCCGCATCCCGTTCTACGTTGTGGAACCAATCACGGTGATTTTGGATCGATGCGATTCAAGATCACCGTGATCCAGCCGGCGGTCCACCGCGCCGCGCCGCCAGGGCGTCCGCCGCGCGGCGCAGGAAAGTGATGGTCGGCCGCAGGATCAAAAGATCGGCGGTCAGCGCCATCATCATCGCAAAGGCGCTGAGCCAGCCGAACAGGCGCAGCGACGGCAGATTGGACAGCACCGTCACGGCGAGGCCGCAGGCGAGCACGATCGAGGTGAGGATCAGGGCTGGGCCAACGAGCACCGTCGCGCGCTCCACGGCGACGGCGAAATCCTTGCCCGAATCATCCTCGATGCGCAGCCTGTTGAGGAAGTGGATGGTCGCGCTAAGGCCGAGGCCAAACGAAACGGTAAGCGCGACGACGCTGGCGAATTGCAGCCCCTGACCGGTCGCCGCGAGCAGCGCGCCCGATGCGACGACGGGGAAGATTCCCGGCAGGATGCAGGCGAGGCCGACGACGCGCGAGCGGAAGGCGAGCCCGATGAAGGCGGCGACGAAGAAGAACTCGATAGTGAGGCCGCGCGAGAGCTTATCGATCATGGTGGCGCTGTTGCGCGCCGCGATCGCCGAGAGGCCGGTCACCGACAGTTTGTAGCCGGGATATTCGGCGCGCAGGCCCTGTAGCGATTGGTCGATCTCCTCGACGATCGGCAACAGCTGGCTGGCGTCGGCGTCCGGCACGCGGGCCGAGACGACGACGGCGTCCTGCCCGGCGTCAATAAAGCGCCGCGTCAGATGTTCGGGCAAAAGATCGACGTATTTCTTCAAGGTGGCGACGCTGGAATCGCCGAGCTTCTGGCTGAGCCAGCGGCGCAGCGTGTCCGGCGACCAGACGTTGGCGACGCCAGGCTGCTTCTCAACGATGGCGTGGACCCTGGCGACAATGTCGAGCGTTTCCGGCGCGTAGAGCGAAGCGCCTTTTGGAAACTCGATCAGCACGTCGATCGGATTGGAGCCGCTCAGTTTGGCGTCGAGGAGATGGCTCGCCGATACCGCCTGCTCCCTGTCAGGCACCTGATCGGCGAGACGATAGCGCGGATGCAGGTTGCCGAAAACGCCGCCAAGCCCAATGACGACGACGAGGCCGACGAGGCTGTAAAGTCCGGGGCGCTGCACCATGCGCGCGGCGATCCAGTAGCAGAAGCTGCGCAGCGCCTCGACGCCGAAATCGCCGCGCCGGCCGGCGACCGCCAAGGCCGCCTCGTTGCGCAGCAACACAATCCCGAGCAGAGGCAGCAACAGCAGCACGGTGAAAAGGGCGATGAGGGTAGCGATCAGGCCAGCCTCGCCGAAGGTGCGGATCAGATCGGAATTCGAGAACAGGAGGGCGGTGAACGACAGCGCCGCCGTCGCATGGGTCAGTACGCAGGCCGGGCCGACGATCAGAATGGCGTTGCGCAGCGCCTCATATTTATTCTGGCCGGCGAGGATTCGGTCACGCGCGGCGAATGTCAGCTGCATGCTGTCGGAAAAGCTGATGACCATGATCAGCGGCGTCATCACGTTCAAAAACATGTTGAGCCGGAAATCGAGCCAGCCGAGCGCGCCGAGCGCCAGAAGGATGGCGACGAGCGGCGGCCCGGCGGCGATGATCATGAAGGACACGCGGCGAAAGAACAGGATGGCGATGAGGCAGCCGGCGACGAAGCCGGTGACGTTGTAGATCAGGCGGTCGCGTTCGACCGCGGTGCGGATCTCGAGCTGCATGACCGGAACGCCCGAGAGTTCGGCCCTGAGGCCGGCGCCGGCGAGATCGTCCGTCATCGTCTTGCGGATTTCGCCGACGACCGCGCCAAGCCCCTTGCCGCCGACGATCTTCGGGTCCAGCGCGATAACGACGAGAGCGAGCTTGCCGTCCTCCGACACCAGCTTGCCGCGGATGATCTCGTTCGACATCACCTTGTCGATGAGGGCGTCATAGTCCGCCCCCTCCGGCAGCGTCTCGGGAAATAGCGGCGCGGGCGTGTGCCCGCCCTCGGGCGGCTGACGCGCCGAAAATAGCGAGATGACGCCGTCGACATGGTCGACGAGTTGAACGTCGGTCACGAAATCGCGCAGCTTGTCCAGCGAATCGCGCTGAAGCAGGCTGTCGCCCTCTATGACCGCGAGCACGTCGAATTCGTTCGACGGAAACTTACGGGTCACTTCCTCATATTGCCTGAACTCGGGGGTATTGGAGCGGAACAGCTGACTTAGCGAATCATCGACCTTGAGCCGCGCGACGCCAAACGCCGCGCCGAGCGCGAGGGCGAGCGCGGCGAGCGCCACGAACCAAGGAAGGCGCAGGGAGATGAGGCCGACACGCTCGACGCCGAGCGCCAGATCGTGGCGTTTGCCAAGGTTTGACGAGGCAAGATCGCCCTCGATCGGAGGCTTCGTCGGTCCGACTGTCTCAAGCGCCACGCGCGGCTCCGGAAATTTCTTCTGTAGCGTAGACGTTTATTGGAACGGTTACATCTCGCCCACGCTAAATTATGGCCGTCCAGCCGCTCCAGCACAAAACGCCGGGCTCCGAATGTGGTTTCCACTTTTATCGCGCCCTTCGATTGCGCCGAGCGTGCCGGCCCACGCGGCGACCGCAGCGCGCCTCAAGCTTCAGCGGCGCGATGCTCCTCTCGCGCGGCCATGAAGACCTCGCGCGCGGCGTCCGCGTTGAGGCCGGCGATGGCGAGCCCGACGATCAGGTCCGGCCATGCCGAGCGCCATAGAAAAGCCGTCGCGAGGCCCGCGGCGACGATGGCGACATTGGCGAGAACGTCGTTGCGGGCGGAGAGGAACGCCGCGCGGGTCAGGCTGCCGCCTCGCGCGCGGACGCGGGCCAGCAGCAGAGCGCAAGTTATATTGATGGCGAAGGCGACCGTTCCGGTCAGCGAAAGCGCGACGGGATCGGGCGGCGTCGGCAGATGGAGCTTCTCCCAGGCGGTCCATAAGGTCGCAAGGCCCGGGATGAGCAGGATCGCCGCAAGCGCCATGCCCACCCGCGCGCGTCGCGCGGCGCTCCAGCCAAGCGCCATCAGGATCAGAACATTGAGCGAGGCGTCCTCGAGAAAATCAATGCTGTCGGCGAACAGGGACACCGAGCCGATCGCGCGCGCCACGGCGAATTCGATGCCGAACCAGGCCAGATTGAGAATGGCGACGAGGCGCGCGGCGCGCCGGATGGCGGGATCGATTGGAGCTGCGTCCATCGCGCTGCGGCTCTCGCAATCGCTGACCTAAAGCGCGACCAGCCCCTTGGCGAAGCGACGCCAATTGGCGACGTAGCGGCGGGCGCCTTCGGCCAGCTGCGCGGCGGCATCCGCCTCGAGTTCGCGCGCAAGCTTCGCCGGGCTGCCGATGATCAGCGAATTATCGGGAAAGCTCTTGTGCTCGGTGACGAGGGCGTTGGCGCCGACCAGGCAGTTGCGGCCGATTTTCGCGCCATTCAGAAGCGTCGCGCCCATGCCGATGAGGCTGTCGTCGCCGATTTCGCAGCCATGCAGCACCGTGCCGTGGCCGATGGTGCAATTTGCGCCGATCAGCAAGGGAAAACCGGGATCGGTGTGCAGGACGCTATTGTCCTGCACATTGGAGCCGGGTCCAATGAAGATCTCCTCATTGTCGCCGCGCAGGACGACGCCGAACCAGACCGATGCGTCCTCGGCGAGCCGCACCCTGCCGATCACCTGCGCGTTTGGGGCGATCCAGCAGCGCCCATCCGCGGGCAGTTGCGGTTTGACGCCGTCGAGAGCATAGAGCGGCATGGGGCGAGAACTCCGCGAGGATGGCGGCGGCGGAAGCCGGCGTCAAAAGGCTTCGAGGTCGAAATCGAGAATCGCCATCTGCAAGGTGAAGCTTCTGCCCTTCGGATCATCGGCGGAGATGATGCCGAGGAAATCGTCGCCATGATTGAGCTCGACCGAATCGGTCTTCTTGGCGCGCGGGATGATCTTCAGCTTGTCGGTTTCGAAGAGCCGACGAAGATAATCCTGCAACACCGGCCGCTCGACCGGGATTGGCATCTCAAAGGCGAAGGAGCGGTCGCCATCCTCATCGTCGACGATGATCGTGCCGATCTGGCGCTGCCCGAAATGCACATCGGCCGCATCGGGATCGCGCTTGCCCTGCGTTACCCTGATGTCGTCATTGCCGAACGCCTCCCGCAGAAACCCTTGCAGCTTGCGCAGTTCCGTCTTGTCCAAGGGATCCTCCTCACGAGGTTGGGAGCAAGGAAGGGATAAGCTGGCTTTGCCAGAAAAAACCCGCCGCCGCAACCGCGCGGGGCGCTCGCCCGCGCGTTCGCGGCTCGCCCCGCCCCTAGCGCGTCCAGTAAAAGGCGAGATTGGCGCGGATGCGCTCCAACGGCGCGGGTTCGAAGCTGTCGGGCAGGACGAACGCGCGGCCGGCGATGATCTCGAAGCTGCGAATATAGGCGGCGGCGGCTTCAAGAATGACCTCTGGCGGAATTTCCGGGATCGGCTCGCGGTAGGGATCGCAGCGCGCCCTGACCCAGTTGCGGATGAAGTCCTTGTCAAGGCTGTCCGGCGGCCGGCCCGTCCGCAGCCGTTCAGGATAGGTCTGCGCCACCCAGTAACGGCTGCTGTCGGGCGTATGGATTTCGTCAGCCAGCACGATATGGCCCGCCTCGTCGAAGCCGAACTCATATTTCGTGTCGGCGAGGATGAGGCCGCGGGCGGCTGCGATCTCGCGGCCGCGCCAGAACAGCGCGAAAGCCTTTTGCGCGACGTCGTCCCATTGCCGCGGAGTCAAAATCCCCCGCTCGATGATGTCTTGCGCCGACAATGGCGCGTCATGCGCATCGTGGCCGGCTTTGGTCGTCGGCGTGATGATCGTCCACGGCAGCTTTTCATTGGCCGCGAGGCCATCGGGAAAATCGACCCCATACATCGTTCGCGCGCCGGCCTCGTACATCGGCAGGATCGAGGTCGCCGTCGAACCGGCAAGATAGTCGCGCACGACGATCTCGACGGGCATCATTTCGAGACGCTGCACCACCATCACATTGGGGTCGGGATTGGCGCGCACGTGATTGGCGCAGATGTCGCCGGTCGCCTCGAACCAGAACCGCGCGATGTCGGTCAACACCTGCCCCTTGAAGGGGATCACGGCGAGGCCCTGATCGAAGGCGCTCAGGCGGTCGGTCGCTATCAGGATACGCTCGCCGTTCGCAAGATCGTAGTTCTCGCGCACCTTGCCGCGATAAAAGCCGGGCAACTCCGGAATATAGGCGTCCGGCAGCGCATAGTCGCGATAGGGAGCGAGAGCGCCAGGGTCGATCATCGGAGGCGGCACTGGCTTCAGGCGCTTTCCTTCGCCCGGACCGCGCGCTTGCGGTCGTTCGGGTCGAGGAAAGCCTTGCGCAGACGGATCGATTTCGGCGTCACTTCGACCAGTTCGTCGTCTCCAATATAGGCGAGCGCCTTCTCCAACGTCATGCGGATCGGCGGCGTCAGGCGCACCGCCTCATCCTTGCCGGCGGCGCGGATGTTGGTCAGCTGCTTGCCCTTGAGGACGTTAATCTCAAGGTCATTTTCCCGCGTGTGCTCGCCAACGATCATGCCGCGGTAGACCTTCCAGCCGGGCTCGATCATCATCGGGCCGCGATCTTCGAGTTTCCACATGGCGTAGGCGACGGATTCGCCATTGTCGTTCGAGATCAGGACGCCGTTGCGGCGGCCGGCGATCTCGCCCTTCCACGGCGCATATTCGTAGAACAGACGGTTCATAATCGCGGTGCCGCGCGTATCGGTCAAAAGCTCGCCCTGATAGCCGATGAGGCCGCGCGTCGGCGCGTGGAAGACGAGGCGCAGGCGATGGCCGCCCGAGGGGCGCATTTCGATCATCTCGGCCTTGCGCTCGGCCATCTTCTGCACGACGACGCCGGAATGCTCCTCGTCGACGTCGATCACGACTTCCTCGATCGGCTCCAGGAGCGCGCCGTCCTCGCCCTTCTGGAACACCACCTTCGGCCGCGACACGCTGAGTTCGAAGCCTTCGCGCCGCATCGTCTCGATCAGGATGGCGAGCTGCAATTCGCCGCGCCCTGAGACGATGTAGGAATCCGAGCCGGGCGAATCCTCAATGCGCAAAGCGACATTGCCCTCGGCCTCCTTATAGAGGCGGGCGCGAATGACGCGGCTCGTCACCTTGTCGCCCTCGGTGCCGGCGAGCGGCGAATCATTGACCGAAAAGGTCATCGACAGCGTCGGCGGATCGATCGGCTGCGCCTGCAGCGGCTCGACGACCTCGGGCGCGCAGAGCGTGTCGGCGACGTTGAATTTCTCGAGGCCCGCGATGGCGACGATGTCGCCGGCCTCGGCCTCCTCGATCGGCGTGCGCTCGATGCCGCGGAAGGCGAGGATCTTCGACACCCGGCCCTGCTCGACGACATTGCCCTTGCGGTCGAGCACCTTGACCGCCTGATTGGGCTTGACGGAGCCGGCGAAGACGCGCCCGGTGACGAGGCGGCCAAGATAGGGATTGGCCTCGAGCAGCGTGCCGAGCATGCGGAAGCCGCCCTCCTCAATGCGCGGCTCCGGCACATGCTGCAGCACGAGATCGAACAGCGGCCCCATTCCCTCTTTCGGGCCGTCTGGACTATCGGCCATCCAGCCCTGCTTGGCCGAACCGTAAAGAATCGGAAAATCGAGCTGCTCGTCGCTGGCGTCAAGAGCGGCGAAGAGATCGAACACCTCGTTCACGACCTCGGTCACGCGGGCGTCGGGCTTATCCACTTTGTTCACCGCGACGATCGGGCGGAGGCCGATCTTGAGCGCCTTGCCGACGACGAATTTGGTCTGAGGCATCGGCCCTTCCGAGGCGTCGACGAGCACGATCGCGCCATCGACCATGGACAGAATGCGCTCCACCTCGCCGCCGAAATCGGCGTGGCCTGGCGTGTCGACGATATTGATGCGGGTGTCCTTCCAGGCGATCGAGGTGGCCTTGGCCATGATGGTGATGCCGCGCTCTTTTTCGAGATCGTTCGAATCCATAACGCGCTCGACGACCCGCTGATTCTCGCGGAACGCGCCCGATTGCTGGAGCAGGCGATCGACGAGAGTAGTCTTGCCATGGTCGACATGGGCGATGATGGCGATATTGCGCAGCTTCATTTTGTTGCCGTATCTGATTGATTTACGTAGCGCGCTCCGGCGCGGGGCACCTGAACGGAGCGATGCCGGACCTCAAGGGGCCTTCGCCAAGGCGCCTGAGCCTCAAGCCGAACCCGCCGACGAGGCGACTTTTGCATTGCGGCAATGCAATATATGAAAGCGTCGTGTTTGGGAACCTTTATTCACTACCGGTGCGCCGCGGCTTTCGCTACTCGCCGACGATGCGCGGCGCGAAAGTCGTGCGGCCAGGTCCCGCAAGAACCAGACGGCGATCGGCGATCGCCTGCCGGGCCTGATTGAGCCCAAGACCCGCCGCGGCGAGGCGGTTGCCGCTCAAGGCGTGATTGAAGTCATGCGCCAGCGCCTTGCCGAGCAGGTCGTCGGCCTCTCTTTCGAGTTCGTCCAACGCCTCGACCCGCGCAGCCGTCCGCGCGGCCGCGATGATCTCCAGCAAGCGCTGCAAAATGCGTTCGAGATCGGTATTCTGCTGGCGCTTGAACCGCGATGCCAGCGTCGCGATGGCGGTGCCGCAGAGGCTCAGCAGCATCGCGCCGATGTAAATGAAATCGCTGTATTTATCGAAGAAGCTCTGCTCCTCGTCGCCGAGATAGGCGAGCGCGCCGGGATGGACCGGTAACGCTCCGCCCTTGTCGGTCGAGGGCGCCTCGATGTGATTGGCGATCGGGGCCTGGGCGGCGAGCGAAGGCTTGGCGTTCAGCATCAATTCGGTCAAGGCGGCGACGACGTCATTGTTGAGGCTGCGCCTTGCGATCATGCGCGTGCTGACGCCGAGCGTGTCGAAACTCGCCGCCGGCTTCGGCTCCGCTCCGCCAAAGACGCCGCGCAAAACCTCGACCGATTCGAAATTCGGCGAGCGCTGCGCGATCGCTTTCGCCTCCGCGATGGGGATGAACACGGGCGGGCCATGGCCCGCTTCCGCGAGCGCCGCCACGGCCTCTGTGAGGCGGGCGGAGCCCGGCGTTCCGATCGCCAGCACGGCGTCGACGTCGCGCCGGTCGATCGCGCCAGCCAGCTCGGCCAGCGTCAGCGGCGCGCGGCTGACCGAGGCGAGCGGAACGTCGCTTTGCGCGAGCGCGGCGTCGAGCAGCGTCTGGTTGTCGTCCGCGCGGCCCGCCTCCTCGGCTTGCAGTATGCCGATCCTGTGGCCTTTCAAATCTTCGACCTCATGCAGCGGCGATCCCGCCGGGGCGAGCAGCAGCGCCGCGTTGCGCCGCATGATGAGGACCGTCTGGCCATCGACCGGCGTCGCAATGTCGCTGCGCACGATGGCGAGGTCGACCCGCTGATCTTCGAAAGCCTGCGCGCTTTCCGCGAGCGAATCGACAGGGACAAGCTTCAACGCGATCTGTTCATGCGCCTGCGCGAATTCCGAGGCCGCGGCGTTGAGCACCTGCTGATCGTCGGCGCCGCGCGTCACCGCAATGCGCAGGACGGTCGGGCGCTCGTAAAGATAGAGCGCCAGTGCGCCGGCTCCGATGACGGCAATTGCCGCTAAGATGACAAGTAGAGTGAGACGCTGCATCCGCTTCTCCGCGAGCCGAAGCTCGAAATCTTTCCAGTCTGTAAGGTCCGGCTGTCAAAACCGATCATTAAAGCAAGGCGGCATCATGGAGCAGCGCAATTTTTCCTGCCCGCGCCCGTTTTACTGCGCCGCCGCGAGGCTTTCCGCGGGATCGGCTTCGGCCGCCGCGGCAAAAACCGCGCCGATCAGGATGAGGCAGGGCCCCGACGGGGCGAGAGCCTCAGCCTTCGCCGGCAGAGAGGCGATGGTTCCCGCGATGCGGCGCTCGTCCGGGCAGGTCGCGCGCTCGACGAGAAGCGCGGGCGTCGCCGCGTCGATCCCATGCGCAAGCAGGCGCTTGGCGAGCGCCGGAAGCGTCCGCGCGCCCATATAGACGACGCTAGAGGCGCCGGGATCGGCGAGGGCGCGCCAGTCGATGTCCTCCGGCAGCCTGCCGTCATGGGCATGGGCGGTGATGAACTGCAGCCGGCGCGCCCGCGCGCGTTCGGTCAGCGAAATCTGCAGGGAGGCCGCGGCGCCGAGCGCCGCCGTGACGCCAGGGACCACCGCTATTGGAATGCCGGCCCCGCGCAGCTCCGTAATCTCCTCGCCGGCGCGCCCGAACACCATCGGATCGCCGCCCTTGAGGCGAACCACCCGCTTGCCCTGCCCGGCGAGGTCGATCATCATCGCGATGATGTCGTTCTGCTTGCAGGACGGCTTGTAGCCGCGTTTGCCGACGGGAATTTTCCGGGCCTCCCGCCGCGCCATGTCGACGATCGCCGGCGCGACAAGCTCGTCGTAGAGGACGACGTCGGCCCCCTGCAGCAAGCGCAGCGCCTTCAAGGTCAGGAGCTCGGGATCGCCCGGCCCCGCGCCGACAAGGGCGACCGAGCCTTCCGTGCGCGGCGCGCGGCCAGCTTCGGCGAGGAGCTCCGCGAACAGCCCCTCGGCGGGCGGCGCCGACCCGGCGGCGAAGGCCTTCACGCTGAATAGTTCCCAGAAACGGCGGCGCGGCTCTCGCGCCAGAGCCAGCCCCTGCAACGTTTCGCGCCATGCTTTGGCCGCCGCCGCCCACGGCCTGATGGCGACCGGGAGCAGCGCTTCGATGCGGCCACGCAGGGCCTGCGCCAGGATCGGCGAGGCGCCGTCGGTCGAAATGGCGACGATGACGGGCGAGCGGTCGACGATGGCGCCGAACTGGAAGTCCGAGAAGGCGGGCCTGTCGATGACGTTCACCGGCGCGCCGGCGGCCATTGCCGCGGCGCGGAACGCCTCGGCCTCCGCCGCGCTCGCCGCATCGGCGATGGCGAGCGCTGCGCCTTTGAGATCGTCCGGCTGGAAGGCGCGCCGCACAAGACGCACCGACGGGCGCCGGCGCGCAAGATCGACGAGGCCCGCGCAGGGCTCGGCGGCGTAAACGTCGACCTCGGCTCCCGCCGCCTGCGCGAGTTCGGCCTTCCACAGCGCGGCGATGGAACCGCCGGCGAGCGCGACGCGCCGGCCTTTCAGGTTGTGGAACAGCGGCAGCGCGGCGAGACCTTCCAACAGCGGGCCATCCGCGCCGCCATCTGGCGGAAACGCACTGGTCATAACGGCGCTTTCATCCTATTCCGGTCATGTCGAAAGAAATTTATAATGACTATACCATGATGCACGCCATGCTCCGAAAGAGCGCGGAGTCGTCCGGCGCCTCCGGCAAAATCTGTAATGAAAGGGCGCCGGCTTCTGCCGGCCGCGGCCTGCGATCGCTGCGACACTGGATCAAGGCGGCCTGCATGCTGCTCGCTCTGGCTGGCGCGCCCTTTGGCGCCTGTGCATGGGGCGAGCCACAAAGCTTCAGCCCGAGTTTCTGGGATCCGCACGCCCGGCCGGCCAAGCCTGACCTCGGCGGTCTGCACAGTCTGCGTTTTCTCACCGACGATGATTACCCGCCCTTTCATTTTGCGCTGCCGGACGATTCGCTCGCCGGTTTCGACATCGATCTGGCCCGCGCCATTTGCGAGGATCTGAAACTTGCCTGCACCATACAGGCGCGCCGCTACGACACGCTGATCGACAGCCTGAACGCCGACGGCGGCGACGCCATTATCGCCTCGCTGCGGATCGATGCGGCGGCGCGCGCGAAACTCGATTTCACCGCGCCCTATATGAAGAACCCCGCCCGGTTCGTCGCCCTGAAGTCGGCGCCGCTGCGCGAGGCGACGCCCGAAACCCTGCGCGGCAAGGCGATCGGCGTGATCGCAAAGACCGCGCATGAAGCCTTTCTCATGGCCTTCTTTCAAGGGGCGACCATTAAGGCCTTCGAGACGCAAAAGGCCATCGCCGAGGCGCTTGGCACGGGTGAAATCGACGCCTTTTTCGGCGACGGCGCAACTTTGAGCTTCTGGCTGAACGGCAAGGAGGGGCGAAATTGCTGCCTTTTCGTCGGCGGAGCGTTCCTCGACAGCCGCTTCTTCGGCGAGGGCGTCGGCATCGCGGTGAAGAAAGGCAACGCCCCGCTGCGGATGGCGCTCGATTACGCCCTCGCCGATCTTTCCGCCAAAGGCGTCTACACGGAACTCTACCTGAAGTATTTTCCGCTCGGATTCTTTTAAATTGGGCGCGCTCTAAAGATATTGCGCCAGTTCAAAGATATTGCGCCAGTTCGTTGGCGGCGTCCTTCGCGGGGCGCTCTAGATTAAAGGCGCTAACGAAACGGCCGCGCTTGTCCATGAGATAGACGATGCCGGTGTGGTCCATCGTATAGTCGCCGTTCTGGCCTGGCTCCTTTTTGAAATAGACCTTGAAGGCCTGCGCGACGGCGCGGGTTTGCGCATCATCGCCCGATAAGCCGGTGATGCGCGGATCGAAGCTTTGCAGATAATCCTTCATCATCTGCGGCGTGTCGCGCTCGGGATCGACGGTAATGAACAGCGCGGCGACTTTCGCGTCGGCGCCGAGTTGCCTGAAAACAGCGGAAATCTCGGTCAGCGTCGCGGGACAGAAATCCGGGCAATGCGTATAGCCGAAGAAAACGAGATGAGGCTGGCCTTCCAGATCCGCGTTCGTCACGGTGCGGCCATCCTGCGCGGTAAGCGCGAAGGGTCCGCCTATGGCGGCGACGCCCTCGGAGCGGCTGCCGCCAATGTCGCGAAAAGCGAAGCCTGCGATGATCGAGAGGCCGATGGCGAGGCCAAGCACGATCAACAGAAATTGGCGCGTCGCTTTTGTCATGCGCCTGCCTAGCAAAATCGGCGGAGCTTTCCAATCAAAGAAGCGTTGATCGCCGGATCCGTCTCCCGGCCTTGCCGAGCGCGGCGCTTATGTTATAAAGTAACACTTGGAGACAAATTAATGGCGCTGGCCCAGTCGCATTCGGATTCGGATTTGCACTCGCATGGGAAGGCCACGCCGAGGCTTTCGGCCGCGCCGGGTTTTTCGTTGCTGCGCCTGTCGGCCTTCGCGCGCCTCGGCGGCGCGCTCGCTCTGGTCGCCGGGCTTTGGGCGCTGGTCTATTGGGCGCTGCATTGAGGAGCCTAGCGTGAGCGCCGCCATCCGTTTCCGCGACCTGACGCTGGGCTATGACCGCCATCCGGCGGTGCATCACCTCGATGGCGACGTCGAAAGCGGCGACCTGCTCGCGATCTGCGGTCCGAATGGCGCGGGAAAATCGACTCTTCTGAAGGGAATCGTCGGCTCTCTGAAGCCTTTGTCGGGCGGGCCTGTTCGGCGCTGTGGCGCGGCGCGAATCGCCAAAGTCGAGGACGCCATCGCGGCGGTCGGCCTCGAAGGCTTCGAGTCCCGCGTCATCGGCACCCTATCCGGCGGCCAGCTCCAGCGCATGCTTTTCGCGCGGCTGCTGCTTCAGGACGCCCCGATCATTCTTCTCGACGAACCCTTCACCGCGATCGATTCGAAGACGGTCTCGGACCTGCTCGCCCTCGTCGCGCGCTGGAACGGCGAAAAGCGCACCGTGCTCGCCGTCCTGCATGACGAGGAGCTTGTCCGCGCGCATTTCCCGCAGACGCTTCTGCTCGCGCGGGAGAAGATCGCCTGGGGCAAGACCGCCGACGTGCTGACCCCACACAATCTTCTGAAAGCGCGCGCGATGGTCGAAGCCTTCGACAGGGACGCGCCAACCTGCGGCCACGCCGCCTGACCTCGCTCGACGAGCCCGCGCCCTGACCTGCAGCCGGAGCCGCATTTGTACAGTTTTTTCGTCTCGCCCTTCATCGAATTCGAATTCATGCGCCGCGCGCTGGTCCGCGCCCTCGCCCTCGCGGTCGCGGGAGCTCCCATCGGCGTGTTTCTTGTCCTGCGCCGCATGGCGCTGTCCGGCGACGCCATGCAGCACGCAATCCTCCCCGGCGCGGCGGTGGGCTATCTCGCCGGAGGCCTCTCGCTTGGCCCGATGACCGCCGGCGGCGTCATCGCAGGGCTCTTCGTCGCGATCGGCTCGGGCGTCGTCGCCCGCACGACGAACCTGCGCGAAGACGCCTCGATGGGGGCGTTCTATCTCATTTCGCTGGCCCTCGGCGTCACCATCATTTCGCTGCGCGGCTCCAACATAGATCTGCTGCATGTGCTGTTCGGCAGCGTGCTCGCGTTCGACGACGCGACGCTTCTGCTGCTCGCCTCGATCTCGAGCCTGACCCTGATCGGCTTCGCGCTGATTTATCGTCCCCTTGTCATGGAGAGCGTCGATCCGGGCTTTCTCGCCTCGGTCGGGAGCGCGGGCGGACCGACGCAAATCCTGTTTCTGACGCTGGTCGTACTCAATCTCGTCGCGGGATTTCAGGCGCTCGGCACGCTGCTCGCCGTCGGCATGATGATGCTGCCGGCCGCGGGCGCCTATCTCGCAAAGCTCGCCGACCTCGACAAGGAGGTGCGCGCGGCCCTCGCCAAAATCCCGCCGGAGCGGCGCGAAATCATCACGACGAATGACGCTTTCGGCTATTTCGGCGAGACCTACGGATTCAAATTCATCGCGCCCGAAGGCGTCTCGACGGAGACCGAGGCGAGCGCGAAGGATGTCGCCAAAATCATCCGCCAGATCAAGGCGGAGAAAATCCCGGCCGTGTTTCTCGAAAACGTCACCGATCCCCGCATAGCCAAAAGGATCGCCGAGGAAAGCGGCGCGACGATCGGCGGCGCGCTTTATTCCGACGCGCTCTCGCCCCCGGATGGTCCGGGGTCGACCTATATCGACATGATGCACAACAACATCAGGCAGTTGAGCGCCGCGCTCTCTAGCTAGCCGGCGCGGTCTTCGCAGGGATTTGAGCGGACAAAAATTCGCAGAGGTTGGCGGCGGCGCGCGGGTCTCCTATGTTCGCGCGACGCCCCGGCCCGCGAGGCCGCCACGCCCTTCGGAGATCCGCATGGCCGAAAAAATTCCCGTCACCGTGCTCACCGGCTATCTCGGCGCCGGCAAGACGACGCTTTTGAACCGCATTCTGTCGGAGGACCACGGCCGGAAATTCGCCGTCATCGTCAACGAGTTCGGCGCCATCGGCATCGACAACGACCTCATCGTCGGCGCCGATGAGGAAATCTTCGAGATGAACAATGGCTGCGTCTGCTGCACGGTTCGCGGCGACCTGATCCGCATCATCGAAGGGCTTTTGAAGCGCAAGGGCAAATTCGACGCCATCATCGTCGAGACCACCGGCCTCGCCGACCCCGCACCGGTGGCGCAGACTTTTTTCGTCGACGCGGATGTTTCAAAGGCGGCGAGCCTCGACGCGGTGGTCACTGTCGCCGACGCCAAATGGCTGGTCGATCGCCTGAAGGATGCGCCGGAAGCGAAAAGCCAGATCGCCTTCGCCGACGTCATCATCCTCAACAAGACCGATCTCGTGACGCCGGCCGAGCTCGCCGAAGTCGAAGCGCGCATCCGCGCCATCAACCCCTACGCACAGCTCCACAAGACCGTGAAATGTGCGGTTCCGATCGCGGAGGTGCTGGGCCGCAACGCCTTCGATCTCGATCGCATCCTCGAAATCGAGCCGCAGTTCCTCGAGGTCGAAGAGGAGGAGGACCACGACCACCATCATGATCATGATCATCACGACCATGCGCATGAGCATGAAGGTCACCACGCACATGAGCATCACGAGCACGCTTCGCATGGCCTGCGGCACTACCACGATGAAGACATGCAGTCGGTGGCGCTGACCATCGAGGGCGATGTCGATCCCGACAAGTTCCTGCCCTGGCTCAACGGCTATATCCAGACCGAGGGCGCCTCGATCCTGCGCTCCAAGGGCATCCTCGCTTTCAAGAACGAGCCGAAGCGCTTCGTCTTTCAGGGCGTCCATATGATCCTCGACGGCGATCTGCAACGCGACTGGAAGCCGGGCGAAAAACGCGTCAGCCGCGTCGTCTTCATCGGCCGCGATCTGAAAGAGGCCGAAATCCGCGACGCGTTTTTCGCCTGCGCGGCCTGATCGGCTTCTCATGGCCTCGCAGCCCTCGCCAGTCCCGCAGCCTTCACTGACCTCCAACGTATTCGCTTTCGACGCCGGCGCGCCGGTGACGGCGGCGGCCTTTATTGGCGATGCGCCCGTGCTGGCGCTCGGCGACGGCCATGTGCTTTTCGCCGGCGCCGGCGAGGCGCGCCGCGTCGCCGCTCATCCGGGCGCCGCGATCCTTGTCGCGGCGAAGGCCGGCGAGGCGCTGGCGACCGGGGGCGACGACGGCAGGGTCGTTCTGATCGGCGCCAAAGGCGAGCTGCGCGAGGTCGCGCATGAAAAAGGCAAATGGATCGACGCCCTCGCAGGGCGCGGCGACGGCGCGCTTGCCTGGTCGACTGGCAAGCAGGTGTTCGCATGCGATCCCAAAGGCGAAATCAAGACGCTGGCGGCGCCTTCGAGCGTGCGCGGCCTCGCCTTCCTGCCGAAAGGCTACCGGCTCGCCATTTCGCATTACAATGGCGCGAGCCTGTGGTTTCCGAACGCCGCCGCCGCGCCGGACGAATTGCACTGGAAGGGCTCGCATCTCGAAATCACCGTCTCGCCCGACGGACGCTTCGTCATCACGGCGATGCAGGAGAACGCGCTGCACGCCTGGCGCATCGCCGACAAGAAGGATTTGCGCCTCAGCGGCTATCCGGCCAAGCCGCGTTCGTTGTCTTGGTCCGCCGACGGCGTCTGGCTCGCGACCTCCGGTGCGGAGGCGGCTATCGTCTGGCCCTTCAATTCGAAGGAGGGACCCGTCAACAAGGCGCCGCTCGAATCCGGCGTCAGGTCGGCGAAAGTCACTTGCGTCGCCTTCCATCCGAAGAGTCCGGTGCTGGCGCAGGGCTACGCGGACGGATTGATCCTGCTGGCGCGCCTTCCCGACGGCGCCGAACTTCTCGTGCGCGAGGGCACGGGCCGGGACGCAGCCATTACGGCTCTCGGCTGGGACGACGCCGGACGCCGGCTGTTGTTCGGCGCCGCCGACGGCGCGGCGGGCCTGCTCGCGATGCCGGCGTGAACGGCGCTAAGCTTCGCACAGCCGCCGACTGTTAGGCGTCAATCGCGCCTTCAAGGGATTGTCACATGGCCCGGGTAAGCATCAGGGCTTACGCTCGCGATGAAGGCGGCGGCCCGCGCCGGACGCGCCAACCCTCAAGGACGCGCGATGAACGAAATGCGCCCAACCCGCGGCAAAGGCAAATCCGAGGACGTCGCGACCATCGCGCGCGGCTACGACCGGGTTGCGCTGGTGCTGCAGGGCGGCGGCGCCCTCGGCGCCTATCAGATCGGCGTGTTCCAGGCGCTGACCGAAGCCGGCGTCGAGCTGAACTGGATTTCCGGCGTCTCGATCGGCGCCATCAACGCCGCGATTATCGCCGGCAATGGACCGGAGCGGCGCCTCGAAGAATCTTGAGACGTTCTGGAGCACCGTGTCGGGCCGCAAAATTTGGCATTATACGCCGGAAGGCGATTATTTCCGCGACCTGCGCAACCAGACGAGTTCGCTGCTCACGCTTTTTATGGGGCAGCCGGGTTTTTTCCAGCCGCGCCAGCCGAACCCGTGGCTGCAATTGCCGGGCGCCGACGGCTCGACCAGCTTCTATGATTCCTCGGCCCTGAAAGCGACCCTCGAAAGCCTGGTCGACTTCGACCTCCTGAACGACGGCCGCAAGCGGCTCAGCGTCGGCGCGGTCAATGTCCGCACCGGCAATTTCACCTATTTCGACACTGAGCGGCAGCGCATCGGCCCCGAGCACATCATGGCCTCGGGCGCCATCCCGCCGGCCCTGCCCGCAGTCAAGATCGAGGGCGAATATTATTGGGACGGCGGCATCGTCTCCAATACGCCGCTGCAATATCTGCTCGACCAGGAGGAGCATCAGTCCTCGCTGGTGTTTCAGGTCGATCTCTACAGCGCGCGCGGAACCCTGCCGCGCCATATGTCGGACGTGCTGACCCGCTACAAGGAGATCATGTTCTCAAGCCGCACGCGGCAGAACACCGACGCCTTCGCGCGCAGCTATAATCTCAAGATGCGCCTCATCGACGCGCTGAAGCGCATCCCCTCCGAGAAGCTGACGCCGGACGAGCGCGCGATGATCATCGAGGCGGAGAAGCCCGCCATGGTCAACATCGTGCATTTGATCTACCAGCACAAAAATTATGAGGGCCATGCGCGCGACTATGAATTTTCCGGCACCTCCATGCGCGAGCATTGGGAATCGGGCTATGAGGACACGCTGCGCACGTTGCGCCATCCCGAATGGCTGCGCCGTTCGTCCCTCTCGCAGGCCGTGACGCTGCACGACCTTCACCGCGAAGATCCGACCTGACGCATCGACCGCGCCGTCGTCGGCGCAACGATCGCCCCGCGCCGGTTGAACGGCCGCGAGGTCCGCCGTATTTCTAAGTTTCTATTGGAGGTCGCGGCCAAACGAGGACGAAACGCGTGCTGACGTCGAGGCTTGCTCTTTTCGTCGGCGCCCTCACGGGCCTCGCCGCCTCGCAACTGCCTGAATATGCGCAGCAATATCGGCAGCGGCTCGGCGGCGCGATCGATGAGTTGCGGACCATCGTCGCTGAATTCGATGCCGATAGCGCGCGCGGCGGCATGTCCGAAGAAAAGGGCATCGCGCGCCTTAACGCCAACAGCGACCAATTCGTGCATGAGCGCGGCGCGCAGATGAGCGAAATCGTGCAGCGGCTGCAAAGGCTCTCCGGCCAGAACGCCGCGATGGCTGGGGCCGGCCCGGTTGGAAGGCTCGTCGCGCTCGCGAGCGATTTCGATCCCTTGATCGCGCACCGGGCCTATGAGAGCTATGAGCCGGCCGTCCCGGTGACGAGCGAAGGATTCATTCTCGGCGGGGTCGGGCTCCTCGGCGGCTTCGCCCTCTTCCACGCCCTCGCCGCGCCGTTTCGAATGGCAGGGCGGCGGATCTTTGGCCGCAGGCGGCCAACGCCTGCTCCCGAGCCGACGTTAGCGCGTCGCGAACGCGCGCGAAGTTGACGCCATGATCGCAAACATTCTCTCCATCGCCGGCTCGGATCCGGGCGGCGGCGCCGGCATTCAGGCCGATCTCAAAACCTTCGCGGCGCTCGGCTGCTACGGCATGGCCGCGGTAACCGCCCTGACCGCGCAGAACACCAAAGGCGTGCGCGGCGTTCACCTCGCGCCGCCGGCGTTCGTCGCCGCTCAGATCGACGCCATCTTCGAGGACATCGAGGTCGCCGCCGTCAAGATCGGCATGCTTGGATCGGCGGAAATCGTCAAGGTGGTGGCTGCGCGGCTCGCCTTCCACAAGCCGCCCGCGATCGTGCTCGATCCCGTCCTCGCAGCTACGAGCGGCGACGCGCTGGCGCAATCGGGCGTCGAACACGCGATCGTCGAACGCCTGTTCGCGCTCGCAACTCTGGTCACGCCCAATCTCGACGAGGCCGCGCGCCTCGCCGGCCTCACGCGGCCGGCGGCTGCGAAGGACGTTCACGCCGCGGCTGAGCGCCTGCGTCGGCTCGGAGCGAAGGCCGTGCTGATCACCGGCGGCGACGGCGCCGGCGAGACGGCCGACGACCTTTTCTTCGACGGCGCCGCTGCGCATATCTTTTCGGCGCCGCGCGTCGCAACGGGCAACACGCATGGCACGGGCTGCACGCTGTCGTCGGCGATCGCCGCCTGGCTCGGCCGCGGCTACGCGTTGCAGGAGGCGATCGCCGTCGCGAAGGCCTATGTGACCGGCGCGCTACAGGCCGCGGACGAACTCAATGTCGGCGGCGGGTGCGGACCCACGCATCATTTCTTTGAACTCTGGCCGCGCGAGACCAAAGGCTGATCACAACCGCTCCAGCGTCTTCTGATCCGTTTCGCCGCCGAAATATTTGTTCAGAGCGATGAGGAAGATCCGATTATCCTCTGACACGGCGTCGAAAAGCGTCATGGAGGAATGAAATTTCATATCGTCCGGCGCGCCGAAAATCTGATGGACCGTTCGCCCTTCTATAGCGTTCGCCAGCTCCGTCGCGCGGCGCAGCCTCGGACCCAGAACCGCATGGCGCAGATAAGCCCGGGCCTCCGCGCGGCCGGAGATCGCAAATCTTTGCGCGGTCGGACTGCGGCCCAGACCTTCGATCTGCGGGAAGACGAACCACATCCAGTGGCTTTGCTTGCGGCCCGCCGCCAGCTCCGCGCACGCGGTCTCGAAGGCCGGCTCCTGCGCGTCGACGAAGCGCTGCAAATCATAGGGGTCGCTCTTGCCTTCTTCCGCCATGCGGCCTCCTTCAATTCGCCGGTCCCGAACGCGCCCGGCGATTGACATCAGCGCCGCCGCTTGCCACCTAGCAGCGGCATGAACGATCCGGTTTCAAGACGGCGAACCTTCGCCATCATCTCCCACCCCGACGCGGGCAAGACCACGCTGACCGAAAAGCTGCTGCTGTTCGGCGGCGCGATCCAGCTCGCCGGCGAAGTGCGCGCCAAGGCCAACCGGCGCCAGACCCGCTCCGACTGGATGGGCATCGAACGCGAACGCGGCATCTCCGTCGTGACCTCGGTCATGACTTTCGAATATGGCGACTGCGTCTATAATCTTCTCGATACGCCGGGCCATGAGGATTTCTCCGAGGACACCTACCGGACGCTGACCGCCGTCGAATTCGGCGATCATGGTGATCGACGCAGCCAAAGGCATCGAAGCGCGCACCCGCAAACTCTTCGAAGTCTGCCGCCTGCGCGACATTCCGATTGTGACCTTCATCAATAAGCTCGACCGCGAAACGCGCGATCCCTTCGATCTCCTCGACGAAATCGAAAAGACGCTCGCCCTCGACGTCGCGCCGATCACCTGGCCGCTCGGCGCGGGGCGCAGCTTCCAGGGCACCTATGATCTGGAACGCAAGATCGTGCGCCGGCTCGACCGCGACGCCGAGCCCGTACCGGTGACCGGCCCCGACGATCCCTTCATCAAAAGCCTTCTGCCCCCGGCCGATTTCGAGACCGCGCGCGAGCAGATTGAACTCGCCGAAGCCGGCCTCAAGCGCTTCGACGAAACCTCGTTTCTTGAAGGCCATCTGACGCCGGTCTTTTTCGGCAGCGCGCTGCGCAATTTCGGCGTGCGGGATCTCATCGACGCGCTGGCTCGCTTCGCGCCGCCGCCGCACGGGCTTGAGGCGGCCTCGCGCAAGGTCGACGCGCACGAGGACAAGATGACCGGCTTCGTCTTCAAGATTCAAGCGAATATGGACCCGAACCATCGCGACCGCATCGCCTTCATGCGGGTGTGCTCGGGGCGGCTCCGGCGCGGCATGAAGGCGAAGCTGGTGCGCACAGGCAAGAATATCGCGCTTAACGCGCCGCAGTTCTTCTTCGCGCAGGACCGCCAGCTCGCCGAGGAAGCTTACGCCGGCGATGTCGTCGGCATCCCGAACCATGGCGCGCTGCGCATCGGCGACACGCTGACCGAGGGCGAGGATTTGATCTTTCGCGGCGTGCCGAGTTTCGCCCCAGAAATCCTGCGCCGCGTAAAAATCGGCGACGCCATGAAGGCGAAGAAATTGCGCGAGGCGCTCGGCCAAATGGCGGAGGAAGGCGTCGTGCAGCTGTTTCTGCCCAATGACGGCTCGGGCGCCATCGTCGGCGTCGTCGGCGCGCTGCAGCTCGACGTGCTGGCCGAGCGGCTCGCAGCCGAATACGGCCTCGACGTCACTTTCGAGACAAGCCGCTTCAACTCCTGCCGCTGGATCAGCGCTTCAGCGACGGAGCTCGACAAATTCGTCAGCGCGCATCCCTCCTCAATGGCGGTCGATCTTGACGAGGCCCCAGTGTTCATGGGCGCCTCAGCCTGGGATTTGAAATATGAGCAGGACAAATGGCCGGAGGTGACATTCTCCGACATCAAGGATTACCAGAAGGCCGCCGCGTGAGGATGCTCGTCTGGAGCGGCGCGCCCCGCAAAGCCGCCGCTAACCGATGCGCTGCGCGAAAATCAACACCACTTCGCCAAGCGCCTTCGGCGTCAGTCTCTGGTAGAAGCTGAGCAGGTGGTAAAGCAGCACGAAATTGCCAACGTAGCTCGGCTCGGGATTATGCGTGTAGGTCGCGTTCACCCATTGGTCCGGGGTAAAAACCTTGCGTATGTCGGAGAGCGAGTTCATGCGGTAGAATTTCGGAAACACGTCCGTCTCGCGGCGCTGCGGCTGCAGGACGCGCAAAACGCTCTTTTCGCTTGCTGCGAAAACCCTGGCGCCGACGCTGAAATAACTCCAGCGGTTTGGCGTGCGGGCGCAGAACCACCCGCCCGGCTTCAGGATGCGGCGGATTTCCGCGACGAATGATTTCGGGTCTTCAACATGCTCGACGACCCAATCGCAAAGGACGACATCGAAGGATTGGTCGGCGAAGGGTAGAGGCTTGCCGGCTTCGATGATTTCGGCGCGGTCAAGACCCGGGTTGGTTTTAACGGCCGGATCGATGTCGGCGCCGATCCGATGGGCGTATTTCTTGCCCAATCTCACCAACCAGTCGCGCCACGGACCTGTTGACTTTTGCAAAAGCGCGCCTCGTCCCGCACCGAGATCGAGCACCTCGCCGCCTTCGGGCAGCACCGCGACGACGCGCTGATAGAATTCCACGGTGCCGTCGTCGCTGGCGTAGCCGCCCGCCGCCATCTCCGGGTGATGCCTCGCGTTGATGGCGCGCGGGCCAGCATTGTCCTTTGCGATGTCCTTGGCGGCGTCGGTCAATTGAAACTCCCCTTTAAAATAAGACGCTTCAGCAGACGTCAGCCATCGCGCGCAGGCCGGCGACGAACCTCCGAGCGGCCGGCGCAGGTTGGTCGTCGCGGCCGAGCCGAGCAAAGGACCGACCTCGTTTATGATTTTGATTTATGATTTTGAAACGCGCTGCTTTTCGCGGCGAAAAATACGAAATAAAGCGAATAAAGTCTAGCTCCCGAGTGAGAACCTGCAACGACGGTCGCGCCGATGCAAAGGTTGCGCGCAAATTCTTCGCCCCGCAGCCCTCAGTTCTTCGCCTTGTCGACCAGCTTGTTGGCGCCGATCCAGGGCATCATCGCGCGCAGCTTCGCGCCGACCTCTTCGATCTGATGGGCCGCGGCTTTCGCCCGCATGGCCTTGAACGAGGTCTGGTTGACCTTGTTTTCGAGCATCCAGTCGCGGGTGAACTTGCCCGACTGGATGTCGTCCAGAACCTTCTTCATCTCGGTTTTTGTCGCCGGCGTCACGATGCGCGGACCGGTGACATATTCGCCATATTCGGCGGTGTTCGAGATCGAATAATTCATGTTGGCGATGCCGCCCTCATAGATGAGGTCGACGATCAGCTTCACCTCGTGCAGGCATTCGAAATAGGCCATCTCCGGCGCATAGCCGGCCTCGACCAGCGTCTCGAAGCCATTGCGGATCAGCTCGACGAGACCGCCGCAAAGCACCACCTGCTCGCCGAAAAGATCGGTTTCGCATTCCTCGCGGAAGGTGGTTTCGATGATGCCGGCGCGCCCACCGCCGATCGCCGACGCATAGGAAAGCGCGATGTCATGCGCATTGCCCGAGGCGTCCTGCGCCACCGCGATGAGGCACGGCACGCCGCCGCCGCGCTTATATTCGGAGCGCACCGTATGGCCGGGGCCTTTCGGCGCCACCATCGCGACATCGAGGTCCGCGCGGGGCTCGATCAAATTGAAGTGGATGTTCAGCCCATGCGCGAACAGAAGCGCCGCGCCCTGCTTCAGATTGGGCGCGAGATGCTGCGTGTAGATATCGCCCTGCAATTCGTCGGGCGTCAGCACCATCACGACATCGGCCCATTTGGCGGCGTCGGCGACGCTTTTGACGTCAAGCCCCTCGCCCTTGGCCTTCGCCGCCGTGGCGGATCCTTCACGCAGCGCGACGGCGACATTCTTGACGCCGAAGTCGCGCAGGTTCAGGGCGTGGGCGTGGCCCTGGCTGCCATAGCCGATGATGGCGACCTTCTTCGATTTGATGAGATTGATGTCGGCATCCCGGTCATAATAGACGCGCATGGGTCAAGCGTTCCTCAAACTGCCGCGGCCTGCGCGGGCTTTATTGGCGGATGGGGTGTTTTAGGCGCCGTGGCGGCTTTGTCAAAATCGCCGCGGCTGAAATTGCGCCTTCACATCGGCTGCGGGCCGCGCGAGATCGCGGCGACGCCCGTGCGCGAGACTTCGACGAGGCCGATCGGGCGCATCAACTCGACGAACTGATTGATTTTGTCGACCGCCCCGGTCAGCTCGAAGACGAAGCTTTCGATCGAGGCGTCGACGACGCGGGCGCGGAAGGCGTCGGATAGGCGCAGCGCCTCCTCGCGGTCGGCGCCCCTGCCCGCGACCTTGATCATCGCCAGCTCGCGCTGCACGAAGCCGCCCTGAAGCGTTAGGTCGGTAACCTTGTGGATCGGCACCAGCCGCTCCAGCTGATGGCCGATCTGCTCGATCGCCACCGGCGTTCCCGAGGTCACGATGGTGATGCGCGAGAGATGCTCGGACTGCGCCACCTCGGCGACGGTGAGGCTCTCGATGTTGTAGCCGCGGCCGGAAAACAGCCCGACGACACGCGCCAGCACGCCCGGCTCATTATCGACCAGCACCGAGAGCGTATGGGTCTCGATGTTCTCTTTGCCGAGGGCCGAGGAGTAGGGCGACAGCGGCGCGCCCGGCGGATTGGTCAAAGCGTTCATCGGTTCCACCAAATCTATCGCTACACCAGCATCTTGCCGGCCGCGTCGATGACGCCGCCGATGTCGTCGTCGTCCGGCATCAGCATTTCATTATGCGCCTTGCCGGACGGGATCATGGGCAGGCAGTTCTCCGTCTTGTCGACGACGCAGTCGAACACGACGGTTCGCGGCGAATCGATCATCTCGAGGATCGCGGCGTCGAGATCGGCTGGGTCGGAGCAGCGGATGCCCATCGCGCCATAGGCTTCGGCGAGCTTGACGAAATCGGGCAGCGCCTCCGAATAGCTGTGCGAGTAGCGCCCGCCATGCAGCAGCTCCTGCCACTGCCGCACCATGCCCATATATTCATTGTTGAGAATGAAGATCTTGACCGGCAGGTTGTATTGTATGGCGGTCGACAGCTCCTGGATGTTCATCAGGATCGAGGCTTCGCCGGCGATGTCGACGACGAGAGCGTCGGGATGGGCGAGCTGAGCGCCGATCGCCGCCGGCAGGCCATAGCCCATGGTGCCGAGGCCACCGCTGGTCATCCAGCGGTTCGGCTCCTCGAAGCGATAATGCTGCGCCGCCCACATCTGGTGCTGGCCGACTTCCGTCGTGATGTAGGTCTTGCGCGCCCTGGTCAGCTCGTAGAGCCGCTGCACCGCATATTGCGGTTTGATCACCGCATTCGAGGCCTTGAACGCCAGGGATTTCCGCGCCCGCCAGCGATTGATCTGCGCCCACCAGTGATCCAGCGCCGCGACGTCCGGCGCTGCATTGCGGGCGCGCCAGGCGTCGATCATCTGGCGCAGCACATGGGCGCAGTCGCCGATGACGCCAAGGTCGATCTTGACGTTCTTGTTGATTGAGGACGGGTCGATGTCGATATGGATCTTCTTCGAGCCCGGCGAAAAGGCGTCGAGCCGTCCGGTGATGCGGTCGTCGAAGCGCGCGCCGACGGCAATCATCAAGTCGCAATCATGCATGGCGTTATTGGCCTCGAAAGTGCCATGCATGCCGAGCATGCCGAGCCATTTTTCGCCCGAGGCCGGATAGGCGCCAAGGCCCATCAGCGTCGAGGTGATCGGAAAGCCGGTGAGGCCAACGAGCTCGCGCAGCAGGCGCGAAGCCTCAGGACCGGAATTGACGACGCCGCCGCCGGTGTAGAAGACCGGGCGGCGCGCCGAAAGCATCATGGCGACGGCCTGCTCGATCCTGTCCGGATCGCCCTTCAGCTTCGGCTTGTAGGTCTTGTGCTCGATTCGCGCCGGGCCGACATAGGGGCCGACGGCGAACTGCACATCCTTCGGGATGTCGATGACGACGGGGCCCGGCCGGCCGTTCTGCGCGACATAGAAAGCCTCGTGCAGGATGCGCGGCAAATCCTCGATGGTGCGCACCAGATAATTATGCTTGGTGCAATGGCGCGTGATGCCGACGGTGTCGCATTCCTGGAACGCGTCGGAGCCGATGAGATGGGTCGGCACCTGGCCGGTGATGCAGACCAGCGGAATGGAATCCATCAGCGCGTCGGTGAGGCCGGTGATCGTATTGGTCGCGCCGGGTCCCGACGTCACCAGCAGCACGCCAACCTTGCCGCTCGAACGGGCGTAGCCTTCGGCCGCATGGGCGGCGCCCTGCTCGTGGCGGACCAGCACATGGTGAATCTGATCCTGCTGAAATAGCGCGTCATAGATCGGCAGCACCGCGCCGCCGGGATAGCCGAACAATGTCTCAACGCCTTGATCCTGCAGCGCCCGGACGACCATTTCGGCGCCGTTCATGTGTTTGGCCATGTTATGCTCCGGTACGCGGTTTAGACTTTTGTTGAATCGGACGCTCGGTCATCGGACTTTCGCTCATTGGATTCGCGGACAATAAAAAAGGCCCCGGAGGGCCTCGGACGCGCGCCAGATCGGGATTACGGAGTTATCTCCGTCCCGTCTCCGACGCGCAAGCTACGATAAGGGCGAATGTCATAATTTCTTCCACCGACAGTAACGGTTTCGATAACCGAACGCCGCCCCCGCGTCAATAGGTCCCCCGGCGGGAAAAGAGCCCCCAAACTTGGCGAAGACTGGCTGATCGTCTATGGGTCGGCCGGCTTTCTACGAGCCCTCCCGGCAATGCCAGCGTCTCCCGATATCAAGGCCCTGTTTTTCGACGTGTTCGGCACGCTGGTCGACTGGCGCGGCGGCGTCGCCGCGCAGGCTGAGGCTATTCTCGGGCCGCTCGGTTATGCGCTGGGCTGGGCAGCCTTCGCCGACGCCTGGCGCGGCGAATATCAGACCGGCATGGAGGAAGTCCGCTCGGGCCGCATTCCCTTCTCAAAGCTCGACGTCCTCCATCGCCGCAACCTCGAACGCATCCTGCCGCGTTTCGGCCTCGAGCGCGTCTCGGAGCCAGCGCTGGCCGCGCTGAACCTCGCCTGGCACAGGCTGGAGGCGTGGCCCGATTCCGCCGCCGGCCTGCGGCTGCTGCGCGAAAAATACGTCCTCGCGGCGTTGTCGAACGGCAATATCTCGCTGCTCGTCGACCTTTCGCGCCTCAACGGCTTTCTGTTCGACGCCGTGTTCGGGGCGGAATTCGCGGGCGATTACAAGCCGAAGCCAGTTGTCTACCTCAAGGCGGCGGCGGCCCTCGACCTGCCGCCGGGCGCCTGCCTGATGGTCGCGGCGCACAGCTCCGATCTTGCGGCGGCGGCGGCCTGCGGGCTGCGCACGGCGCATATCGCCCGGCCGGACGAGCATGGCCCCGGCGGCGCAGGCGAAGCGCGCCCGGGCGTCGCCGTCGATTTCGCGGCGGCCGATATCGGCGACCTCGCGCGTTTGCTCGGGGCCGCTGGCGGCTAGGCCCCGCCCCCCGCGAGGCATGCCTTCTTTCCATTCAGGCGCCGCTCGGTTAGGTTCGCGCCATGGCCAATGCGCAAGTTATAAATCCGGCTCCGGCCGCGGTTCGGCGCGTGACGGCGCGAGCGCTGCTGCTTGGCGACCGCATCGACGCCGCGGGGCTGGAGCGTTCCGACATGATCTCGGCGAGCCCGCTCGCCTTCCACGTCGGCGCCAATGGTTTCGTCGCGCTCTATCGCTTCGGCGTCGCCGTCATGATCGGCCTATCGCCGCTTGAGGAAGACGACGTCCTCAACCAGGTGAAGCTGCGGGTCTCCGGCCCCCACGAACATATCGACGACGAATCCGCCGTTCTGGAAGTCTCGCCAGACTTCGACGATAAGATCCCGCCCGGCGGCGCGATCGCCATGAAGGATCTGTCCGAGCAGCGCCTTCTCGTTGTCGCGGACGCGCTCGCGAAAACGGTCTCGCTAGGCCGCGATGAGCGCGAGGTCAACGCCGTTTTCGACATCGTCGAGCCCTTCGCCGCCAATCTCGCGCGCATCGGCCACCCGCCCTGGAAGCGTCGCTCGATGCTGAAGCTGATCGGGCAGACGCTGCTCGTGCAGCATCGCGTTTCCGGCCGCGTCGCCGTCGAGGAAAAGCCGGACGTTCTCTGGGACCGGCCCGATCTTGAGCGGCTCTACGCCCGCCTCGAAGATGAATATGAACTGAAGGAGCGCGCTGAAACGCTGAAGCACAAGCTCGACATGATCGTCGAGACGGCGCGCATCCTGACCGATATCCTCGATGCCGACCGCGCAACGCGGCTGGAGGCGACCATCGTCGTCCTTATCGTCGCCGAAATCCTGCTGTCCCTCATCCAGATTCTCGTTTTGAAGCATTAGGCAGGCCGGCCCACGCCAAAACCCCCGCCGCTTTCAGGCCATGCTATAGACCCCCAAACCGAACGCCGGCCCATTTTGCGGAGCCTTTGCCGTTGACCGAGACCTTGAACCAGAACGACCAGCCTGCCCGCAATCCCGCGCCTGACCCCGCCATGAAACCCGGCCACCCCGACCCCTGGCTGAAGCTCGTCCTGGAGATGGGGCCGCTCGCGCTGTTCTTTTTCGCCAATGCGCGCCCGAAGCTGTTCGAGCCGCTGGTCGCGCGCTTGGTTCCGGCTTCGCTGCTGATCGGCGACAACGCCGGACTGTTCACGGCGACGCTGGTGTTGATGGCGGCGGTGGTCGCCGCGCTCATCGCTTCATTCGCGCTGACCCGCAAACTTCCCATCATGCCGCTGATGACGGCGGTCCTCGTCATCGCCTTCGGCGCGCTGACCCTCTATCTGCATGACGCGTCCTTCATCAAGATGAAGCCGACGATCCTTTATGTCTGCTTCAGCGCGGCGCTATTCGGCGGCCTCGCGTTCAACCGGCCGGTGCTGCCGATCCTGCTCGACAATACGATGGCCCTCACAGAGCGCGGCTGGCGCGTGCTGACCCTGCGCTGGGGCGCCTTTTTCCTGGCGCTCGCGGGGCTCAATGAAATCGTCTGGCGGACGCAGCCGACCGACGTCTGGGTCGCCTTCAAGTTCCCCGGATTGTTCATCATCGTGTTTCTGTTCACGATAGCGCAATTGCCCTTCATCATGCGCAACAAGCTCGATGAGGAAGAGGCGAAAAACGCGCCCGAGCACTTCTGAGCGTAGTATAGTTAAAGTAAAAGTCCCAGAGTCCCCGGCATGCGAAAGGGCGGAAAGGTTTTCCCCCCGCATCGCGATGCGGCTGTCGGACGTTCGCGCTCAGATTTCGGATTGGTTCAATCCAAAATCATCGCCTAAAGGCGATATTGCTGGATCCGGGTGGTGCGCAGGCCGGCGAGGCCATGCTGGTCGATCGACATCTGCCAGGAGAGGAACTCGTCGACCGTGAGCGTATAGCGGCTGCAGGCTTCCTCCAGCGTAAGCAGGCCGCCGCGAACCGCGGCGACGACCTCCGCCTTGCGCCGGATGACCCAGCGTTTCGTGCCCCGCGGCGGCAAGTCGGCCACCGTCAGAGGACTTCCGTCCGGGCCGATGACATATTTCGCGCGATGACGGCTGGGCTCGCCCATAATGAAACTCACGGATCCGAATAAGCTTGGCGTTGATCAACATAAGCCGCGTGTTTTAAGATTTGCCTAAGCCAGCCGCCTCGTTTTGTTAACAATTCGTGTTGACCCCGCCCCGATTATTGCGCCACGTCTTGGCGACATCCGCGTTTTTGTATCACCATGAAACATTTTATGCTTCAAAAGCGGTCAAGTTTCGCCGGCCGCGCGTTTATCCGAACAGAAGACGCCGCCGCGACGTTGCGTCCGCCGGCGAAGTCGCTATATCAAGAAGGTTGGGTGAGGCCATGACCCAGCCTCAAAGCTTTGTCGGCGCGGCGGGCGACCACAGAGGCGATCTTTCGGCGCCGAGCCAAACGTCAAAAGATGCGCGGTCCATCCCGATGGCTGGATCGGCCTTCGACCGGACGAGCGCAGAGATCGCGGCGGGATCGCGGTGGGACCAATGAGCGGCAACGGCGATGAATCCTGATCCCTCGCGGGCTAGCCCGACTTCCCGTCAATTGAACTCGCTCGGCTTCGCCAAGCCTGCGAAGGAGACGCGCGTCGTCGTCGCGATGTCAGGTGGCGTCAACTCTTCGGTCGTCGCGGCGCTTCTGAAGGAAGAGGGCTATGACGTCGTCGCCATCACGATGCAGCTCTACGACCATGGCGAGGCGATCCATCGCAAGGGCGCCTGCTGCGCAGGGCAGGACATCCACGACGCCCGCCTCGTGGCCGCGCGCCTCGACATTCCGCATTACGTGCTGGATTATGAGGAACGCTTTCGCGAGCGGGTGATCGATCCTTTCGCGCAGAGCTATGCAACGGGCGAAACGCCAATTCCCTGCGTTTCCTGCAACAGCGACATCAAATTCGCCGATCTGTTCGAAACGGCGCTGGCCCTCGGCGCGGATGTCCTCGCTACCGGCCATTACGTCTCGACCAAATGCGACGAAGCGGGCGAGCGGGCGCTCTATCGCGCCTTCGACGGCGCGCGGGATCAGAGCTACTTCCTGTTCGCAACGACGAGGGCGCAGCTGCAGCTTCTCCGCTTTCCGCTCGGCGACATGACCAAGGCCGACGTCCGGGCGCTGGCGCGGCGGTTCGGCCTCCTTGTCGCCGACAAGGCCGACAGCCAGGACATCTGCTTCGTCCCAGACGGCAAATATAGCGATCTCATTGAACGACTGTCGCCGGGCGCCGCCGTTCCGGGCGATATCGTGCATATCGACGGCCGCGTGCTCGGCCGCCACGCCGGCGTGATCCATTACACAATCGGCCAGAGGCGCGGCCTTGGACTTGGCGGCATGAGCGGCGGCGAGCCGCTCTATGTCGTCAAGCTCGACGCGGCGCGCGCCCAGATCGTCGTCGGCCCGCGCGAGGCGCTGGCGACGCATCTCATCCATTTGCGCGGCCTGAACTGGATCGGCGATGGCGAACTTGCCGACATCCCCGCCGGCGGACGCGACATTTTTGTGCAGGTGCGCTCGACGCGCCCGCCCGTGCCCGGCCGGCTGTCCGTCGGCGACGGCGCGCGCGTCGAACTGGCCGAGGACGAGGATGGCGTGTCGCCAGGACAGGCTTGTGTATTCTATGCCTCGGATCGGCCGCAGGCGCGGGTTCTCGGCGGCGGCTTCATCAGCGCCACCGAGTCGGCCGCGGCTTTCGCCTCGAAATCAAATCATATACAGCCCGAACCGCTTCCGCTTTAATGGCGTTAGGACTGGCGCGTCGCGGAGTTGAGAACCGGAGTTCGTCCGGCGCAGAATGAAGCGGCGACAGCGGGAGGGGGCGTTTGACGGAGCAAAGCTTGACCGGCGAGGCGCGCGTCTTTGACGGCGCGGCCGCGGCCGACGACGCCGCCGTTCTCGACAATATCCACGTCAAGACATCCTACGCCCGTTGGGCGCCGGTCTATGACCTCGTCTTCGCTTTGCTGCTGCGGCCAGGCCGCAAGGCCGCCGCGGCGGCGGCCGAACGCCCCGGCGGGCGCGTCCTCGACGTCGGCGTCGGCACCGGCCTCGAACTGCCGATGTTCGATCAAGGCACGGCGCTGATCGGCGTCGATCTCTCCGAACCGATGCTGCGGCGGGCGCAGCGCCGCGTCCACGCGAAAACGCTGCGCAATGTCGAAGGGCTCATCGTGATGGACGCAATGCGCCTCGCCTTCCCGGACGCCCATTTCGACGCCGTCGTCGCGCCCTATGTGCTGACTGTCGTGCCGGAGCCGCGGGCGACGCTCGACGAACTGGTCCGGGTGGTGAAGCCCGGCGGCGAGATCGTCCTCGTCAATCACGTCGGGGCGACTGGCGGTCCCATGGCCGCGATCGAATCCTGGCTCGGCGCGCGTAGCGCCGAACTCGGTTGGCGGCCCGGATTCCAATGGTCGATCCTCGGCGACTGGATCGCCGCGAATCCGGCGGTGCAGCTGATCGAACGGCGCAGCCTGCCGCCGTTCGGCCTGTTCACGCTGGCGCGCCTGCAAAGACTGTGACCGCGGCGCTTTCGCCCTTGGCGGTCAGGCGATGATGTCCGGCGTCAGCTGGTCCTCGATGAACGACAGGCGGTCGCGCAGCAGCAGCTTACGCTTCTTCAGCCGCTGCACCTGCAACTGGTCGACAGCGCCAAGATGCAGTAGCGCGTCGATCGCCGCGTCGAGATCGCGGTGCTCCTGACGCAAATGTTCTAGCTCGGCCTGCAGCGACGCGCGCTCCGCCTCGCTCATCTTCTCGGTCATGATGTCAAGACCATTTGGGGACCCGCAAACGCCGGAAGCCAGGCCGGGCTCCGGCCGCCGCGGCAAAATAGGTTCGCCCGTCGTTTCGGGCAAGGCCGCGACGACCCCGCGTCGAAATTGCGCCGCAAGCGCGACACCGCAACTTCATGAAATTTTCACCGCGGCGTCGCGAAGGGCTTCGCGAAACCGAAAAGCTGTGGCACACTCATATTGCGCCAAGCTTCAACAGGGAGTTCTGCATGTCTCTCGAAACTCATTTGGCCGCGCTCGAGCAGCGCCACGAGGCTCTCGACAAGGAAATAGAAAAAGCTCTCGTCCATCCGGCTATCGATGAGCTTAAACTGGCCGAACTCAAACGGCGAAAACTTCAACTCAAAGACGAAATCTTCAAAATACGCGGCGCAGCATCCCCTCCCACGCTGCATTAGCAGACTGTACGATAGTATTCTTTGATTTGCGCCGAGATCAGGCGCAAAAACGAGAGTTTGCGCTGCGACGCGCTGTTGTAGATCGTCGGGCGCTGCCGCGGAATGAATTCGGGCATGGCCCCGCTTGGAATGGCGCCGCCTGCGGCGGCCTTTGCTTGAATGTCGACGCGAAGCCATTTAAGACTGAAAGGCGCCGCCAAGGCCATGAAAGGCTCCTGGCGGCGCGCGCTTGCGCTTGGCGCCCGTAGCTCAGCTGGATAGAGCGCTGCCCTCCGAAGGCAGAGGCCAGGGGTTCGAATCCCTTCGGGCGCGCCACGCTTCACTAACGCCCTGGGCCGGATCTTGACGCTCTTGGCCAGATCTTGAGGTGATCGGGGATTCCGCTTCGCCGCGAAATGACCTCGCGGCTTCTCCTGCGCCAGCGTCAGCCGGCGCAGATTCCCAGCCGAAAACGCTGCGCCCGCCAAAGTCCTGCGAAAGCCCTCGCTCTTCGGCGATGAGATCAGGCAGCGACGGGCCGGCTGCGTGGCGCTCAAGCCGCCGCGCCGCCTCGTCAAGACGGCGGATGGCGTCGAGGCGCTCATCATTGCCGAGTTTGGCGCTGCCGACGGCCGATTTCAACACCGCGATCGTTTGGTCGTAGACCTTGATCGGCACCGGAAAAGGATGCCTGTCCTTGCCGCCAAGAGCGAGCGAAAAGCGCGCCGGATCGGCGAAGCGGCAAGGGGCGCCGTGGACGACTTCCGCCACCATGGCGAGCGAGCGCACCGTGCGGGCGCCGACGCCCGGCGCGAGGAGCAGTTCGGCGAAGTCGCAAGGCCCGCGCTCGGCCGCGGCGGCGAGCGCGCCATGCAGACGACGCATGATCACGTCGCCCGCGCGGACATCGTGATGGGCCGGCATGACGAGGCGCGGCAGCATCAGCTGCGCGGCCGCCGGACGCGGCGCGGCCTCGCCATCAAGCGCCGCGAATTCGCGGACGATCCTGTCCGGCCCGAGATCGCGCAGAAGATCGAGCTGGCCGCGGCGCGAAGCCGCCGCGCGGCGGTCGGTCAGGTTGACGATCTCGCCCTGGCTCACGCCGTCGATCGCCGCATGCGGCGCCTCGACGAAGCTGGCCAGATCTTCGGACAGCCAGTGGTAGCGGCGGGCCTGTCGGCTCTCGCCGTTCATGCCCTGCTGGACCACAACCCAGCGGCCGTCGTCGGCGACGATGAAACCGTGAAGATAAAGGTCGAAGCCGTCCTGCACGGCGGCGCTGTCGACTTTGGCGACGAGCCGGCTCGCCCGCGTCAGCGCAACGCCATCGAAGCCGACGCGCTCGCCGATCGTCATGAGCTCCTGCGGGGTTTGGCGCGAATGTCGTCCGCGCCCGCCGCAGACGTGAATGCCAAGTTCGCCCGAGATTGGCTCAAGACCGCACTTCAGCGCGCCGATGACGCTGGTGGTGACGCCCGAGGAATGCCAGTCCATGCCCATGACGGCGCCGAAGGACTGGAACCAGAAGGGATGGGCGAGGCGGCGCAGAAACTCGTCGCGCCCGTAGTGATGCACGATCGCCTGCGCGATCACCGCGCCGAGCCGCGCCATGCGTTGGCCGAGCCAAGCCGGCACGCGGCCATTATGAAGAGGCAGATCGGCGCTGCCCGACCGTCGAGCCACGAACCCTCCAGAAGCCGCTCAGCGACTTTTCCGGCGCCACACGGAAAATAGCAAGCGTCGGCGATGCATGATCGCACAAGCGCGACCGCCGCAGCACCTGGATCATGCCGAAATGCGCGGTCCCGACGTCTCGGCGAAAAAAGGCGCCCTGCGGCGAATTGGGGAAAACCGCAGGGCGCGAGGTGGAAAGGGATTACGCATCATGCAGGCTGCGCCCTCTGCGGTCCGGGGCGCATGGCGCAGCTGCAATATCGGCGACCGCTTCCTAATCCGGGCCAGAGCGGCCTGGGGTCTGCGCCTCGATGGAGGGCGGACGCTGTCGCCCCGCATCCATGGGCCGCCGCGCAGGCGAGTGAACTGCACTTCTGCGCAGCCTCACAACGCAATCGACCCTGGAGATCTCGTAGCCTTCGGGCGGGTCAATGCGGTCGCCTAATTTGATTTCGTGCGATCGGATATCGGCGACCTCCTTGGTGTCCTCGAAGAAATAGTGGGAGTGGTCGGTCGTGTTGGTATCGAACACCATTTTGTCCGCCTCAATCGCCAGGCTGCGCACGAGCCCGACCTCCGAAAACAGATTCAACACATTGTATACCGTCGCCAGCGATGCCCGGGTGTTAGCGGCCCGCGCCTCAGCGGCCAGAGTTTCGGCGGTCAGGTGTCGATCGCCTTTGCCGAAAAGCAGCCGCGCGAGGCCGCGGCGTTGCCGCGTCGCGCGAAGACCATATCGCTTCAACAGAGCGCCAATCGGAAATCTAATCGGGACCGCAGCCCCGACGAGCTTCCCTCGCGTAGACTCGCCCATCGCACGCCTCCCTTTTTCTTTTTCTTTCCAAACGTTCAAACTTCGCGATAAGCGCGAGAAAATCGATCCTCAGGTTAGGGATCAATCCTCATCACACGCCGCGAAAGCCGCGTCATTGGGTCGGCGCGGACGACGTCGAGGCATTTTCGACCCTGAACGGACGCGTTCCGGAGAGACGATCGACCAACGCCTGCGCCGTATCGGTCGTGAGCGTCGTCGCGCCGGGGCCTCCGGCGACAAGTTGCTCGGCGCCCGAGACCCTGTTGATGAAGGCCTGGGCCGGATTTGAATCGATCGTCGTTGTTGGCGCCGCGCCTTCAGCCCTGAACGGCTTGCCGGTCAACCGGTCGATAAAAATATGCGAAGGATCTTCGGCGTTCGCAACGCCACAAACAAATCCGGTTGCGATCACGGTGACAACAAGAATTCTTCTGGACTTGCTCATCAATACTGCCTCCCGCAGAAATTGGCTTCTCCGACCCGCGCGTGAGGTCAAGCCAATTCGCCAACAATGGGCTGCCCATCGCAGGACGCGTGCCAGTCGACGCTGACGCGCGGCTACAACCGCAAAATCTTCTTGAACGCCGAAAAGCCCTCTAAAGAACAAATGCTTGTGGCCAGTTCTCTGGATCGCGGCCGATTTGAAGTTGGCGCGCGACCTCGCGACCGGCGATCGCCGGCCTCCGCCTTTCCATACAGTGTATGTCATCTGAACAGGAGGCGCCGCGCGGCGGAACGGCCCTGTTGATAAGAGCGGGTTGAAGAAATGCGGATCCAGCTTTTCCGCCCCATACCGCTCCCGGCCGCCAGAGCTGATCGCGTGCATGTTTTTGGATCGGATTGAAATCAACGCGATTGAGCAGGACTCCTACACCCAACCAGGCAAAGGAGCTGCTGTGCGACGCCACGGCGGCCGCGCCGTTTTCTACGCGGGAGGACGCGCAGCGCCTTCAACGCAGCGCGCCTGACAGGTTCAGCGGCGCGGATCCTCTCTGGTCGCCGCCGCCCATTCGCCCGTATATCCAAATGTCGGATCGGCGGGCGGCACATTCGCGACGACGCATTCCGTCGTCATCAGAGTGCTCGCCACGATGGTGGCCTGCTCAAGGGCGAGGCGCGTCACGCGCAGCGGATCGATGACGCCGGCCTCGAAGAGATCGCCGAACTGTCTCGCCTGCGCATCGAAGCCGAAAAGCTCGTTCTCCGACGCCAGCGTCTCGTACCGAACGGCGAGGGCGTCCTCTCCCGCATTGTCCGCGATCAGGCGCGAGGGTTCGCCGACGGCGTCTTCGATGATCTTGATGCCTTGGCGCACCGAGATATCCGTCGAGGAGAGCGCGCGCAGAGCTTTCCGGCAGCGCAGCAGGCCGGCGCCGCCGCCCGGCAAACCGCCTTCGGCCAGCGCGGCGGCGACCGAATTCCTCGCGTTTTCGACGCGCTGCAGGCGCTCCTTCATCTCGGCCTCGCTGCCGCCGCCGACATTGATCGTCGCGGTGACGTTGGAGAGATTGGCGATTTTCTCCTCGAGATCCTCTAGCTCGCGCAGCTTGCCGGTCGGAGAGCCCCCATCCCTGTTTTGAATGTAATCGACCTCGAAGCGCAGCGCGCGCACGCGCTCAGCGACCTTGTCGGGCTCGCCGGCGCCGCCAAAAAGGGTGGTCGCGCTGTCGCTGACCTCGACGCGCCGCGCGCGGCCGAGATCGCCGAGCTTCACATGGGCGAGATCGTCGCCGTTGTCCTCCAGTATCGCCCGCCCGCCGAGAAGGCAGGCGAGGTCGGCGAGGGTCTCCTTGCGGCGATCGCCATAGGCCGGCGGCTTCACCGCGATGGCCTTCAAAACGCAGCGGATATGATTGAGCAAAATCCCCGCAAGCGCCGCGTCCTCGACGTCTTCGGCGATGATCAGAGGGAGCCTCCCGCCTGCCGCGCCTGCTCGAGGATCGGCGCCAACTCCTCGAACTGTTTGATCGGACGGTCGTAGAGCAGAACATAGGGATCGCTCAGCTCCGCGATCCTGCGCGTCTTGTCGGTCATGAAGTAGGGCGAAAGCCAACCCTGCTCCCAGTGCGCGCCTTCCTGAAACTCGATCTCGTCGATGATCCCATTGCCGAGATTGACGTTGATCATTCCCTTCGGGCCAACTTTTTCGAAGGCGGAGGCGAGCAGTTCGCCGATCGAGATATCGCCATTCGACGCGGTGGCGCCGATGCGGACAATGGAGCGTCGGTCGGCGCAGCTTTTCGCGCGGCGCTCGAGGTCTTCGATCGCCACATGCGTCGCAAGTTCGATGCCGGCGCGCAACCCATTGGGGTCAAGCCCGGCGCCCATCGCGCTCAGCACCTTGCGCGCAATGTAGCGCGCGAGCACGATGGTCGTCGTGGTGCCATCGCCGCATTGCTTCGAGACCCTGCCGGCCATCTCCTTGAACATGTTGACGCCGGCGCTTTCGAAACGATCCTTCACGGCGATCGAACGCGCGACCGTCACGCCATCCTTGGTCACGATCGGCTGGATTCCCGCGGTGCGATGTTCGATCATCACATTGCGGCCGCGCGGGCCGAGCGTCACTTGCACCGCGTCGGCCAGAAGGTTCGCGCCCGCAAGCATCTTGCGCCGCGCGATGTCGCCATAGCGAATATCTTTTGCCATTGTTGCCTCGCTTGGAACGCCGACGGCGTCCTCCCCCATTGTTATCGTTGATGTTTCTTGCTCTGCTTGTCGTGGCTGGTTCTTTTTCCGCTCGCCTCCTCCAGCCCGCGGCGCCTCACTTACATTTCCCGATTTCAGCGCGCTTCGTCACAGCGCGCGGGCAAGCAAATCTTCCCGCCGGCGATCCAAACGCGCCGCGTCCCTTAGGCTGGCTTGCGCACGGCAGGACTTGCGCTCAACCAGGCTTGCGCGGTCCCGCCTGTCGTTTCGGAGCCGGCGCGACGGCGTCCTGGCTGTGCAGCATATAGGCGCGGCCCGCCGCAACCCGCCGCTCGCGCGAGCGTTCGAGACGATGCCAGATCCAGATCAGTTTCTTGTCGTTCCAATCCATGTAGCGCTTGACGTCTTCTTCGTCGGCGGGATCGAGCTGGTTTGTCCAGAGCAACTCCAGTTCGCCGGCGCGCTCGCCGCCGATAAGGGCGCGCAGCGCCGCTTCCTCAAGTTCCAGTTCATGCGTCGTCACGTCGGCGCCTTTTGCCATTTCGGCGAGAAACTGTTCGATTTCGTCGTCCATTTCTCCATCCTCGCTATGGCCCCCGCCTCGCTATGGCCCTCGCTGCGGCATCGACGGCGCCCTCATTTCCGCAGGCCGAGCCGGGCCATCTTGTGGTAGAGCGTCGCGCGGGTAATCCCGAGCCGGCGCGCCGATTCCGATATGTTTCCCGCCGTCTTGGCGAGCGCCGACCGGATCGCGTCGGCCTCCCAGTCGGCGAGCGCCTTGCTTTCCGGCGAAGGGCGCCATTTGGTCAGGGACGACAGCGCGGACTCGCCCTCCTCCTCGCCTTGAGCCGAATTGTTCATTTCCCTGAGGAAGTCGGCCGGCAGATCGGAAACCAGCGTTTCGAGGCCGGTGGTCATGGCGAGACATGAACGCAGGACATTGCGTAATTCGCGAACATTGCCCGGCCATGGATGGCGTTCGAAAATATCCCAAACTTCGGCGCTGAGCGCCTTGCGCTCCTCGACGCGCTGCGCCTTCATTTCCTGTTCCCACAAATGCTCGATGAGACCGAGCTTGTCAGGGCGCTCGCGCAAGGGCGGCAGCCAGAACTGGGCGCCGTTCAGGCGATAGTAAAGGTCGCGCCGGAACGTTCCCTTCCTGACGCAATCGGGAAGATCGCTGTTGGTCGCGGCGATGACCTGAACGTCGACGGTGACGGGCTTCGAGCCGCCGACCGGGACGATCTCCGAACTATCGAGCGCGCACAGAAGCGCGGTCTGCAGGTCGAGCGCCATATCGCCGATTTCGTCGAGGAATAGGACGCCCGTATGCGCCTCGACGAACTTGCCCGTCTTGCCGCCGGTGCGGGCGCCCGTGAAGCTGCCCGGCACATAGCCGAAAAGCTCACTCGAAATGAGCTCATGCGGGATGGCGGCGCAATTGACGAGCACCAGGGGACGCCCCTTGCGGATGCCCTCCGCATGGATCTGACGCACGAGATGATCCTTGCCGACGCCGGATTCGCCGGTGATCAGCATCGGGATCTTCTGCTTTTGCAGGTTGACGGCCTTCTGCAGCGCGGCGTCGAGAACGGCGTCGCGCCAAGGCTCGGCCTTGGCGCTCCGGCCCTGGCCCGCAATCGACGCCGGCGCGGCGCGGTGCGCCCCCTTGCTGACGGAGCTCCGGCTCGGCTGAGCGACGTCCTTTTCGGCGCGGCGGCGGACGATGAACTCGGCCTTGAGCCGCCAGCCTTCCGGGATCTCGAGTTCGATCGGTTCACCGCGGCCGGCGCAGGCCCGAAGATCGCCGATCGTCACGCCAAGGACGCCCTCCACTTTTTGCGAGAGGATGTCCGAATGGCGCTCGGCCCGAAGCAGGTTGAGCCCGGTGCGCGTCGCGCCGACGATGCGGCCGTGTTGGTCGAGCGAGATGAGGCCGTCGAGCAGGCAATCCTGGCCGGTGAGGCCGGCGCTGATGTTGTTGAGGCGCATCCGGAGCATGAAGGCGCCAGGCGCCTGGCACTCGAACAAATTCGTTTCGATCAGATAGCCGGCGATGCGGACGAAGCCGAGAAGCGTCTGCGCCGACGAACGCTGGTCCGTGATGAGGCCGAGCAGCGCGACCAGCGCGCCGTCATGGGCAAAAAGCGGATGGCCGACCGTCGCGAACGGATGCAGCACCGAGGAGAAATGCTCCTTGCCGTCGAAGGCGACGGGCTCGCGCAGGACCGCGGCCGTCCCGAGCCCGTTGTTGCCGATGATGAGCTCGTTCCAGCTCTCGCCGAGGCGCACCAGACGTCGACCCATGGGACCGAGGTTCGAGCCGGCGTCCAGGGCGTGAATGAGCGTGCCGGCGCTGTCGGCCAGAAGCAGGCTGACGCTGGTGTCGCGCAGCACCGGCTGCAGGTTGAACGCCATGGTCGCCAGCGCCGTGCGCATGTCGAGATTGGTCGCCGGCGCGGTGCGCCCGCCGCTTTCGAAATCCATGATCGCATGGGGACGCAGGAGACTGGTGCGCGGCGAAAGCCTGTATTCCTCGATGCAGCGGTACCAGGCTTCCGACACCTGCGGACGCACCCAGTCGTCGCCCTCCGGCGGCTGCCCGGTCTGCATCATCCAGTCCCAGGCGACCCCCGGCCGATCGACCCCGAACAGTCCGGCGTCCTGTTCGGGCGCGGCAAGGTCCTGCGGCTTTAGCTGATTCGGCATGTGGACCACGGAGTACATAGCTGAAGCACCACCTTATGAGGCCGAATGGCCCGCTCGGAAACTCCCTACTCTGCGGCCTGAGTTTGTCCGGTTGCAAGGAACTTTTCGACGTAAACGTGATCTTTGGGCACCCCTTTTTTTGCTGCGGCTGCGAAGGTCGCGTCGATCATTCCAGGCGGCCCACACATGTAGATATCCGGCAGCGCTTTCGCGCCCTCAAGATGCTGCAGGAGATCGTCGACGACGGTGCCCCTGCCGCCCTGCCAGCCGGCATCGGGTTGCATCACGGCGACGTGCGCGCTGAAGTTTGGCATCGACGCCTCTAGCTCCTTCAGCTCGTCGACGCAGAACAGTTCATGCTGGTGCGTGACGCCGAAGAAGAGCTTCGTTTCCTGTGGATGCTGCTCCTGGCGCATATGCCGGAGCATCGACAGGACAGGCGAAAGCCCGGTTCCGCCGGCGACGAAATAGCGGGGCCTGAAGCCGTTTTCACGAAGGTTGAACGCGCCGAAGGGACCGCGCAGTTTGACGGTAAGGCCGGGCTTCGCCGCGGTCGACAGAAAATAGGAGAATTGGCCGTCGGGCAAAAGCCGGATCAGAAAATCGAGTCTCGATTCGTTGCTGGTCGTCGCCATCGAATAGGATCTGCTGACGCTGGAACCCGGGATTTCGATATCGAGATACTGACCCGGCACAAAAGGAATTCTTGATCGGCGCGCCGGTCAGCGCGTCGCGCGGCTCGATCCGCAGCTTCGCCACATTGGAGGAGACCCGTTCGACCGCGACGATCTCGCCCTGCCAGTCCGTGTTGACTTTCTGAAAGGAGATGCGGTCGAACGTATAGGGCAACTGAATGACGAGGTCGCTTCTGGGAAAGGTGCGACAGAGAAGAGCGACGCCGGACTCCTCTTCGTCCGGCGGCAGCGCCTGCACGCTGCATCCGCCAAGCTCATAATCGCCTTCAAGGACGTCGGCCTTGCACGTCGCGCAGCCGCCTTCCCGGCAGGAGGAGAGCAAAATAACGTCTCTCTTCAGACCTGCCGATATGATGTCCTCGCTCGGCGAACATTCAAAGGTCAGCTCCTGTTGATCTTCAGTTATCGCGCGCACCTTAAACATATTTCCCTTCCCCAAAGGCTCGACAAAGAGCTTGCCCTGAATTTCGTTCATGACCGGCGCTTCGCCGCCGCGCGGCGCCAGGCGTTCCGGATTTTTGCGTCGCGCGCCGTCTTTGCGCGCTGGCGGTCGCTATCCCGCGATCCGAATTGCGCCCTCAAACGCCTTGATCAGGATTTCCCGAATCCTTGTTTCTATTTTATCAACCGCGGCCCGACGCCCTGTCCTCGCCGGTCTGTCGCAGATCGCGACGCTGAAAGAACGAGATCACATGCGCGACGGCTTCGCGCGACGAACACTCGCTAAGCGAGCATCCCGTCTGGACGATCTCCTCGTCCCTGTGGATCTCCCACCGCCACATGCATTCGACGTCCTGCGTGAACGCCCGGTAGCGGCCATCGCGGTAGATCTCGATGCCTTGAAGGGCCGCCGAGAACCCTGCGTCCGCGCCGTCGGCGCCAACTCTTGATTCGGCGTCTTCGCCGCCGTCGTCTTCGAATGATTTCGAACCCATCGCCTGCGCTCCTCGATCAATTTCGGGCGCCGTGATTTCCGGCGCCCGAAGCCGTAGGGCTTTTTCAAGCCACGTTGCCGAGCCTCAACACCCTGACGCCGCGCTTCTTGCGCAACTCTTCCAGCGAGTCGGCGTAGTAGTCGGTATTGCGCAGTTCCATAAGACGGCTGCCAAGATAGGTGTCGACCTTGAAGAACACGTTGACCGGAAGCACCGGCGGCTTATACAGCTGCCGGAAGGTGATCAGGATTTTTTCGGCGGCGAACTTGTCTTTCTCCGCGTCGATTTTAGCGATCCAGGATTCGGCGACGGCCTGCGCCGCCTCCCCTGTGGTCGCCTTGGCGACGAGATCGGGCGCCGAGAAGGTCGACGACTTGAGCACGGCGAGACGCTCCTCGATTTTCGCCTCGATAAAGAGGTAATCGACGTCGAGCGCATAGCTGGTGCGGAAGGGCGACGTGTGCTTCTTCCTGAAATCCTGAATGAACGCCGTGGCGTCCTTCACGGAGCTCAGCTCGCCGATCTTCTCGAGCCATTCCGACCGCACGGGATTTTGGTGGATCTTGTGGTTTGCCATTTTCTTTTCTCCCTTTGCGATCGCTCAGATGTCGGTGAGCTTGCGATCGAGGCCCATCAACTCGGAAGTGATCGTAAAGGTGTTTCCGAGCGTGTAGGCGCGGCCGATGGTCGACGACACATTGACGAGAAAGTCGTAGATCGAATAGGTCTTGCCGAGCAGCTCGCTGGCCTTCTCGGTGTCGACCTGGATCTTGCCGTCAGCCTTGATCCACCAGAAGCCGCCGCGATCCTCGACGACGAGCGTCGGGTTGCGCTTCGCCTCTTCGCCGAGAATGATCTCCTCGACAATGGCGTCGATCTCGTCGCTCTTCATCAGAACGAGCACGACCGTATTCGAACTCGTGGACGACCTGGTTTTTCTCGGCGAAGAATTCTTCGGCGAAAGCCTCGCCGGATTTCTTCATGATGCCCGCGTTGTAAGCGTTCTTTGCTGTCACGTTAACCCTCCCCGTCACTTGACGTCGCGCGTGATGCTGGCGACCAGCGCGTCGGCGTCGACCTTGAAGTCGATTTTCTTCGCATAATCCTCAACCCAGTCGTTCACGACGCGCGCAACAGCGGCCTTGATCGAGGCCGGGTCGCTGACGCCCGGGACCCTGTCGACTTTCGCAAAGATGCCGAGGAAGTCGTGCAGCGCTTCCGCCGTTTTTTGCAGCCACTTGGTCGTCCAGGCGCGGTACCAGGTCCGGTTATGATCGCCAAACTCCGGATCGTCCCCGAGCGAATAGAAGAAGAGATCGCTCAGGGCCGCCTTCGTCGTCTGGAAATAGGTCTGCGTCTGATTGAGGAAGAACGGCGTCAACCCGTCGCCGTAGTGCGCCGCGAGCCGGCCGAAGAATTCGCGGCGCGCGAACTGGCCGAAGAGCGGATCGTAGACGCCATGCACGGCCCAAAGAATCTCATTGAAATCCTGGATGCCCTGCCAGAATTCCTCGACCGTTTCGCGGGCGCCCTTGTAGACCGGGTCGGCCAGCCAGACCTTCTTCGGCCCTTCGGTCAATTCCGGGAAGCCGGGAACGACTTTCGACAGGAAATTGCGTTCGAGCTAAATCATCTGCGCATTGTCGACCTTGTCGAGCGCCGCGAAGGTGGCCGAGGAGCGGATCACGTCGGAAAGGGTGTCGCGAGCGACCGACGAATGCGCGTTGAACTGCCCGTATTCGCTGAACAACAGTGCGCCCCAGTATTTGTCGAGGATTCCATCGCGCCATTTGGGGTCGATGGAGCGCACGGCGCCTTCGGCCGAATAGCCTTCAAGGAAACGCGTCGTGTAGCGCCACTCCTCGGACTTGTCCTTGACATAGGGCGCGTGCCAGCGCCGCGCCGGATCGCGATGGCGGTACCAGTCGCTGGTGCGCAGCTCGGTGCTTTCATTGCCCCAGGACGGGCGGCCGCCATGGAATTTTTGCGTCCAGTCGCCCCAATCGAGACCGCCCGAGATCCAGTCCGGGTTCGGCTGCGTGTAAAGCGTCAGGATCTCGTATTCGCTCAGCCGCTTCCAGCGCGGCTCGACGAAATAGTTCATTTTGCGCTGGGAATCGAGTTCGTGATCCGGCACCGCTGCAAGAATTTTGGCGGCCTTTTCGGGGTCCGTCAGCCCGCGCTTCGTCGTCGAGGCGATAGCCATAGATGGTTTCCTCCATAGGTGTTGCTTGAGGGCCGGCGAGCGGCCCGTTTTTGAGCTTGACAAAAATCGTCGGATCGGCTGCGCGGCCGATCCGACGAAGGGTCGATCAGAACGCCGCGAGCGGGTCAGCGAACACGCAATTGGCGCGCTTCAGATCCTCGACGGTCCACAATTTGTCGCCGCGGACGTGAGGCTGGCCAATCAGGGTCTTGCCGTCCGAGCGAACGCCATGACCTTCGACGACCACATCGGAAAGCTCGCGTCCGCCGTACTGCTCGAACACGTTCTGGCATTCGTAGCGCTCGGGCTCGGCGAGCCACTGACGTTCGCCCCAGTCGTCGCTGAACGAGTGCTTCTGTCCGTTGAACTCATGCACCCGGAGCGAACCGGAGCACTTGGCGAGAGTCGGGCAGAACGGCACCTGCGACACGCGGTCGACATAGACCTGATGGCCATTCTTGATGAGCCACTGGATGGGAATGAACCCGCTGCTCGGATCTTCGCAGCCGAGAGCCTTCCATTCGCGCAGGATCTTGCCGTAGTGGGCGTCCCAACCGGGATAGTTGGCCTCGAACCATTCCATGTCCTCTTCGTCCGGCAGCGAGAGCCGGAAGAAGCCGGTCGGCCACAGGGCGTAGGCCAACAGGAAGAGGTCATGATGCGCCCAATAGGCGTCCCGCTTGGCGTCGCGCAGGCTTGGCGGCGAGTTGACGCCATATTTTGCGAGACGGCCGATCCAGATGCCGCCCCAATCTTCATAGACCCAACGATTCCAGGTCTTCACCCATGGCTCGACCTTGAACTTCGAGCCATATTCGAACAGCATGCCCAACACCGGCGTGAAGTATTTCTGCTGCGTCCAGAACGCATTGTTGAGATCAGTGTTGAGATATTTCTGCGCCGCCGGATCGTTGGCGATCGACACCACAGTCTGATAGCCGTTCGCCATGTGGCGCAGCTCGTCCGTCTCAATCGACAGAAACACCGTCGGCGTGATCTCGTCGCCGTTGGCCGAGGCCCATTCGGTGACCGCCACGATCAGCGGATTGGTGAAGCACGCTTCGCCGACCAGCTGCAGATTAACAGAACATTCGACCGCGTCGCCTGAGATGAATCCGTCGGCGAACACGCGCTTCATGCCTTTCCAGAGCGGGCCAATCGCGCGCGTGCGGCGCGCATCATTGTGGCCCGCCGGATCGTGGTAGTGCTTGGAGTAGTAGTAGTTTACAAATCCGCACTGGTGCGTGTGGCGGATTTCGTCGAGCACCTGCGCGAGATACCCGTTCTTCTGCTCGGCGGCGCTGGCCGAATCCCACAACATGGCCGACGCCGCGATCGCATTATATTCGCCGACTTCGAGAAAATTCGAAGCGACCTTCATCGTTTCGCCCCAGCGCGGGTGCACGCGGCTGCCGGCTTCAAGACGGGTCAGGCCATCGAGCAAGGTGCCGAACTGGCGTTCGTCCTTGACCAATTCCATCCGGGCGTATTCCTTGGCGATGAGCTTGAACTGCTCCTTGGTGTCGTTCGCCATGTGATATTTGGTCGGATATTTGGTCCGGTTCTGCGCGAAGTCCCAGTTGAAGCTTTGCAGCCAGCGGTGCACTTCCTGGGGACTTACGCTCGTCGGAGCGCGATTGGCGCCGAGCGCGTCGGACGCAGCTTTCGTCGCGGTACTTAATGCCATATGTCTCCTCCTTGTGCTCACTTTTGAGCGATGTCCGGGCCTCAGCCAGATACTTGCCCTATGGCGCCTTATCGATCGAGCGCCTCTGGGTGGGCTCAATGTGGCGCGCTTTCTCAGCAAGTGCGGCGCCGCGCTGCGGGCTGCGCCAAAGTTTCTATATTGTTGAGTTATATCAAAACTCTAGGCGCGGCCCCCAATCGCGTCGTTTGCCGTAGTTTAGATTACCCGCATCATTTCAATCCATCCGGGTGTCCACTAATTTGACACTGATCAAATGCCTCGAATGAAAGCGATCGCAGAATGGCCGGCGGGGGGCTTGGCCGCCCGTGCAGGCCCGGGACGGCCCGCGGCGCAACAGTTAGATAACGCACTGCGACGCCAGCGTCGCGAACTCTCCGCATGCTGCATCGCAGCGTCGGCGGCCCGAGCAATCACGCGCAAATGGCGCGAAACTTCTTTGCCAATCGGCGGAACAATTGATAGGCTCGCTCTTATGGCGTCGCCTCACAACGAAGAACGCCAAGGCCGTCGGCGAGCACGGAGGATTTCGCAAAAGCAGGCGCGTCAGATTCCGCGCTGGTGGGAGCATAGGCAATTCGCGCGGGCATGCCGGCTGGTGAGCTAAGAGTCCTGTATAGAAATGCTACACTGTATAGATTCCATACATATGCATCGCTTCGACCCGTCATGCCTTGTAACGCCGGCGCCCGAATTTAATGACCGACGAGGTTGATGCCCGCAAGTGGATCGTCGACTATTCCGGGAGCCGCGCGAGGGCGGGTTTGCATAGTCTATGGCCTCTAGCTTCAAGAGTCTGTATAAATATCATACGGTGCCGTTTCTTTACCGTATGATATTTATACAATCCGCGCCTCGACGTATCCGCGCGGCGGGCTGACATTCGGGAACCTGGCGCTGACGTCGTATGCGGCTCCCCTCAACTCCCTTGGGCTGTGGCATGCGTGGGTTGGGCGTGATCGTTCTGTTGATTTTTTCAAGCCTGCCGGCCTTTGCGCTGTCGCCAGCGCCCGGCTATGCCGATGCGCAGCGCGCCTTCGAACAGCTTTCCCCTGGCGACCGGCTCGCCTTCAAGGTCGCGCTTACCGCGGCCGGATACTGGCCTACGCCCGCCGACGCCGATTTCGACCGCAAACTCTTCGAGGCGACGAAACAATATCAGGCCGACAACGGCCTTCCCTCTACCGGCCTCTTCGACAGAGATCTTCTCGCCAGGGTTTCCCGCACCGCCGCGCCGCTCATGCAGGCGTGGGGCTTCCGACAGATCGCTCACCCTACCCGAAGCCATGCGATCTGGGTCCCGATGGGTCTGGGCCTGCTCGCCGAACGCGACCAGAATGGCCTCACCTGGCGCGATCCGCTGAAACGGCTCTGGATCACCTATGACTATCTACGCGAGGCGAATCTCGCCTCCGCCTATAATTCCGTCGTCGCAAAAGTCATCGCCGACGGCGGCCAGATCGCGTTCAAGATCCTCAAGGACGATTACTTCATCGTTTCATCGAGCACGAACGGGCTCGACAGCTTCATTCGCTGCGAGGCCGATCGCCCTGGCCTGCTCTGGCTTTCGCTTTTCTGGCTGCACGATGCGTCCGATCTTCACATGGATCGGGTTGCGACCTTGATGTCGGGTTCGTTCGCGAGCGCGATCAGCGGCGCGCCTTTCGCCGACATCCCGCAGCTTGCGGCGGCGCCCCGGCGCCCGTCGAGGCGGCCGCCGCGGCGTCGGGCGCGGTCGCGCCGCGAACCGCGCAAAAGGAGCGCGGCGAAACCTCGGGGATGGGCTTTTTCGTCAACGCCGACGGCGACGTCGTGACCACTGCCCATCTGGTCGACAATTGCGCGAACGTCGTGGTCGCCAAGGATGGGATCGCCGCCGTCAACGCCAGCCTCGTCGCGCGCGACGCCGCCAACGGCCTCGCTGTCCTCAAAACCACGCTGAAGCCCGAAACGACGGCGCGCATTCGCTCCGGCGTCAGGCTTGGCGAGGCGGTCGCGACGCCGCAGCTCGCTCCCGCTCCCTCCTTAGCGGGTTCAGGCGGCCTCACCGACGCCGATGTGGCGGCTCTGGCCGGCCTCGACGGCGACACCCGCTACCTGCAGGTTTCGGCGCCGCCGCGGCCCGCCAGCTCCGGCGCCCCGCTCATCGATCAGTACGGCAATGTGGTCGGCGTTCTCTCGACCAACGGACGCGACCCCGACATGGTGGTGGCGAGCGCGGGCGACATCCCGCCGGATGTGAGCTTCGCGATCAAGGGCCGTCTCGTCGTAAGCTTTCTTGAGAGCAACCGGGTCGACTTCGCCGAGGGAACCGCGTCGCGCGAGCTTTCGGGACCGGATCTTGCCGAACAGGTCCGCGCCCTCAGCGTCTCAGTCTCCTGCAGATAAGCCTCCAGAGCGTAAATCGTGCGATCCGCGGCGCAATTGCGCGCCCGACTAGTCGCGAAAGTTGCAACAGGCCCTTGCGCGCCTCCCACGCGCAGTCTGCGCTCAACTCTGCACAAATTCACCGGCGGCGAGGCTCGGCGCGCCAGCCGATCATTGACAGAATTCGGCGGCGCGCCTTAATCGAATCCGCCTGAGCCGCCCCGCGCCGCCCTGCCGCTTAATTTTGTCTCTCCGCGGTCCAATCCGGAAAGCGCCCGGCTTTCCCGCCTCATGCTCCAGATCGAGTGCGCCATGCAGTCCCTCGCGCGCGTAGCATTTTTCAAAGGGGTGGCCGATCTCGACTTCGAGCGTTTCGACCGGCTCTGCCGCTGGCGCCGCTTTGACGACGGCGAGCTCGTCGTCGACTATGAAGACGAATCGTCCGACGTCTATTTCATCATCGCGGGGGAGGTGCGCATCCTGATTCGCACGGCGGCGGGAAAGGAGATCATCCTCGGCGAGAGTCGGGCGGGCCAGTTCTTCGGGGAGATGACCGCGATCGACGGCGCGAAGCGCTCCGCCAATGTGACCGCCCTGACCAGATCTGAACTCTGCATCATGCCCGCCCCCGTCTTCCGCGAGATTATTTTTTCCTCGCAGACCGCCTGCGACCGCATCCTGCGGCTTTTGACGGGCCGCATTCGCGAACTCAATGCGCGCCTCGCCGAACATTCGATCTTCGACCTCAAGCATCGCCTCTATTCGGAATTGCTGCGCATGGCGCATCCACGCCCGGGCAAGGGGGCCGAACGGGCGGTGACCCCGCCGCCCTTCCATCATGTTCTCGCGGCGAGAATCGGCTGCCGGCGCGAGCAGGTGACGCGCGAACTATCGGCGCTGTCGCATGAGGGGCTGATCGAGAAAACCCGCGGCGCCCTCGTCCTCGTCAACCCCGGCGTGCTCGAAGCGCGCCTTTCGGAGGCGATGCGCGAGGGCGGCTGACGTCCGCCGCTTCAACGCGCCGGCTTAATAGCGTGCGCCAGGCGACGGGGAGTTCCTTGAAATCGCGGCGGCTCAATGCCCCTCGGCCGGCGCCGCCTTGACGTCGAGGCGGTTCGGCGAGAACAGCGGCGCCGCCGCGCCGGACTGCTGGATCAGGCTGCGCGCATCGGGGATCAAGGCGACGTCGTCCCAGGAGCCGGCGACATCGAAATCGAATTTCGCCGGCTCGCGACCGGGCTTCGGCTCGCCGCCCCATCCCGTCGCGGTGGCGTGAACGTCGAGGGTTCTCTCGCCGAAATCGATCGAGCCGCCGTATCCGAGCGCGAGACTCTGGCTGGTCAAGGCGGCGCCCTCGTCGATCTCCGCCACGCCCTTGGCGAGCCGGAGGCCAAAGCTTGCGTGATCAAATCCCGTGCCGCCATAGCGAATGTCGTCGGCGACCCCAAGCGGCCTTTTGTCGATCCAGCGCAGCGCCTGATTGAGATTGATGCCGCCGAGTTCGCCGCGCTCCAGCGCGACCTGCGCGTGGCCGCTGAGATTGCGCATCAGTTCGTTCATGCTGGCGCCGATGCTCTCGACATTGCCCGAGCCGGACAGCGTCCCGGCGACGCGCCAGGAATCGATCGAATTTGGCCAGACCGCGGCGACGTCGACATCGGACGCCGCAGCGCTGGCGCGCATGTCGACGCCGGCGTCGGTTTTGGCGAAGGTGGCCCGCCCCTTGATGCTGCCCGAATAGGCTTTGGCCTCGATCAGCGCGATGTCGAGCCGGTCTTTCTAATTCATCACCGAAAACGCGGCGTCCTCGAGATCGCATCCGGGCAGCGCCAGGCGCGCCGCCGAGACGCGCAGGTCAACGTCAGCGAAGCCTTCCCAGTCAAGATCGAACGGATCATGGCTCCATTGCCCGTCATGCCCGAACGCCGGCGCGCGATTGGCGACGAACGGGCGCAGCGACAGGGAATCCGCCGCAAGCGTTCCCGACAGAACCGGCCTTGCCCCGCTCATGATGAGCGCCAGCGCGCCTTCGTAATAATTGCCGTCGAGCTGGAGGTGCAGGCTGGAAAAACTGGCGCTATCGGGGCCGACGCTGGCCTCCGCGTTCAGCGCGAAATCCTCGAACGGCGCCGGCAGCTCGACGAAATAGCCCCCCGTCTCGACCAGCTTGCGCAGCGATGGCGCGGCGGCGACGAGGCGCCCGATGAAGCGCGCCTCGGGCGCGCTCGCAAGATTGCCTTCGGCGGACAGCGTCAGGGCGGGTCCGTCGATCTTGAGGCTGACGGGCGATTGCTCGCCGCGCAGCAATTCGGTCGGCCGCTCGATGACTGCGACGATATCGGCGCTCTGCCCGCGAAAGCGCGCCGTGCCATCGACGCGCGCCGCCGCGCCGAGCGTGCGCCAGTCGACCGTGACGTTGATCGCGTCGAGCAGGACGTCCGGACGCCCGACCCGGCTCTTGAGGCGCGCGCGGCCATCGATCAGGGAAACCACCCCGAGCCGCGCCGCATCCGCCAAATCCGCCTGCGCGCTCGCCGGCTTCGCCGTCGCGGCGCGTCCGATGGCGCTGTCGGCGGGCATCGGCCTGCCGCCAAGATCGACCGCGATCTGCGGCTCGCCGAGGGTCGCCGAGGCGATCTCAAGGCGCCCGCGCAAAAGCGAGGTGACGCGCAGATAGCCTTTCAGATATTTCGCGTCGATGCGCAGCGCGCCGGAGGGATCGGCGAAGCGGATGTCCTCGATGCTGATGTGCGGCTCCGGCAGAACCACGAAAACCGAATGGCCCTGCGAAAGCACGATAAGCCCGGTGGTCTGCCGGATCTGGGCCAGAACATCCTTTTGCAGAACATTGGTTGAAAACAGCCAAGGCGCCGCCGCCGCGGCCGCCGCGGTCAGAATGACGGCGAAAGCCAGAATCCCGAGGAAACCGGAGAAGCGTCTGCGCGGCGCCGGCGAGGAAGCGGGAGTCGTCGCCATTTCGGCCATCGGTTGTCCGGCGCCCTCCTGCATCGTCCGCCAGCCCCGCGGGAGCTGACCGGAGCGCGCTTTTCATCTTTTACTATGTCACGATCAAGGCGCGAAATCGCGCGGTTTCGGGCCAAGCCCATGATTCGGTTCAAAAACCGCGCGCCAGCCCGGCGCGCGTCCCGGTCCGGCAGGCCTCACGACGGCGACGAACGCCCGACGGAGCCAAACACCCGGTTCAGCGTCGAGGCGAGATCGGCGGTCCCGAACGGCTTTTGCAGAAACGCCCGGCCGGCGTGGGCGGTCGGAACGTCGGCGCGGCCAAGCCCCGTCGTGAAGATGAACGGGCAGGCGCGCGCGGCCAGGAGATCGGCCACCGGATCAATCCGCTGCGAACCGAGATTGACGTCGAGCAGCGCGCCGTCGATATGCTCGCGGCCGATGAAAGCGAGAGCGGCCGTAACGTCGCCGACGCAGCCGGCGACGTCGAAACCGAGTTCGGACAGCGCGTCAACGAGAGAAAGAGCGACGAAAGGCTCGTCCTCGACGATCAGAATTCTCTTCGATGGCGGGTCGCTGGCATAGGCAAGCGTCATATCGGGCCCTGGTTGAACGTGGACTGTGCCTTTGGCGCCTCCGGTTGTCCACTAAATCGATTGTCATCACGCTTTTGCGGCTAAAATCCGCGCGCGTCAGCGCCGTTGCGGCCAAAGCGCCGCCAAGGCCGCGACGAAAGTCACGAGCCAGCCGACGATTAAAAGAGCGCCGCCGGTCGGGGCCGCCATCGGGAACAGCCTCGCGCCGGCGAGCGCCCGGGCGGCGAGATCGCTGGAAAAAAGAAAGCCGCCGAGGAGGAACAGGGCGGCCGCGCCGAGGAACCAGCCGCCGCGCCGGGGGGCAGCGATCGCGAGCCCCGCGAGCGCCAGCGCGGCGACGGCGTGGATCAACAGGAAATTGGCCGCCGTCGTTAGTAGCGGGCTGGCGGAGAGATGGGCGCCAGCCGCCGCGAGAGCGACGCCGCAGGCCCCCGCGAGCCCCGCGAGGGCGGCGGCGGTCAAGGCCAGTTGGGGCGTGCGAGGCGCGGTCACGGCGGCGCAACTCCTGTCGACGCAACGCGCGGTCGCGCAATTCTTAATTCGCGAACCGCTTTCTTAACGACATCGCCCCGTAAATCAAACGCCGCCGGCGCATCGCGTCGTCCGCCCGCCGCGAAGGGGCTTGCCTCGGGCGCCGACGGGCCTATAAGTCCCGACGCTGACATCGAGGGTTGCGCATGCGAAAAATCCTGATCCTGGCGATGAATGCGTCGCTGATCGCCGCCACGGCGACAATCTCCGCCGCGATGGCCGAGACGAAGGCGCCCGCGGCGGCGCCTACGCCAGCGCCAGCGCCGCCCGTCCCCGCGCCCCAAACCTTCGGCGACTGGACCCTGCGCTGCGGCGCGTCGCCCGACGGGACGATGCGGGCCTGCGAGATCGATTCCTGGATCACGCCGGAAGGACAGAAGCAGCCGATCGCGCAGATCGCTTTCGGCCGCCCGTCCAAGACGGCGGCGAAGGCGGACGCCGACAAGGCGCCCGACAAATCAAAGGATAAGCCGGCCGCGCCGGGCAAGGACGCGGCGGCCGACAAGACCGCCCCCGCTGCCGACAAGCCGCTGGCCGCCGCGACCGACGCGGGGACGACGCGGCTCGTCGTCCTGGTGCCCGTCAATGTGACGATCGCGCCCGGCATCGATTTCATCGCCGACGCCGCGAAGCCGCATATGAATATTCCGTTGAAGACCTGCATTCCGGCCGCCTGCCTCGGCCAGATCGAGCTGACCGACGCGCAGATGCAGGCGTTCCGCAATCTGCCCGCGCCGGGCCAACTCACCTTCACCGATCCTGGCGGCAGGCCGGTCACGGTGGCGGTCTCATTCAAGGGGCTGGACCAGGCGCTCGATTCGTTGGCGAAACAGTAAGGGCGCCGTAAATCCGCTCCTATCTTCGGACAAAATCGCCGGCGCTTGGTTGATTCGACCATTGAGGCGCATTGATGCGATCGCGTCTGATTTGCCTGATCGCCCTCGCCATTTCGGCGCAGGCGGGATTCGCGCTGGCGCAGGACAAGGGCACGCTGGAGCCGATCGAGCTGCCGCCCCTCGCCCACCCCAACGATCCTTCGACGCCGGCCAAGGAATTATTCGGCCGCGAGACCGAGCCTGCGCCGCTGGCGGCGCGCACCATCGGATTTTATTCGCGCGGCTGCCTCGCCGGCGGCCAGCCCCTGCCCGTCAACGGGCCGGCCTGGCAGGTGATGCGCCTGTCGCGCAACCGCAACTGGGGCCATCCGGCCCTGCTCGCCTTTCTCGAACGGTTCGCGCGCAAGGTGCCGACCATCAGCCATTGGCCCGGCATCCTCGTCGGCGACATGTCGCAGCCGCGCGGCGGCCCGATGCTGACCGGCCACGCCTCGCATCAGATCGGCCTCGACGTCGACGTCTGGCTGACGCCGATGCCGGCCCGCCAGCTGACGCGCGCCGAGCGCGAGGAGATGACCGCGACAAATGTCGTGCGGCCCGACCGCCTCGACGTCGATCCGAACGTCTGGACGCAGGATCATCTCAATGTGATCAAGGCGGCGGCGGAGGATCCGCAGGTGCAGCGCATCTTCGTCAATGCAGCGATCAAGAAGGCGCTGTGCCGGGACGCCAGGGGCGACCGCTCCTGGCTGCATACGGTGCGCCCCTACTGGGGACACGATTATCATTTCCATATCCGGCTCAACTGTCCGCCGGACCAGCCGCAATGCCGCGAACAGGATCCCGTCCCGCCGGGCGATGGCTGCGATGCCTCGCTTGATTATTGGTTCCAGGATGCGGTGCTGCACCCGCATCCGGGGCCGGAGCGACCGAAGCCGCCGCTGACGATGGCGCAGCTTCCGGCCGAATGCAGGATGGTGTTAAACGCGAAATAGCGCTGATTGCGCGCTATTCGCCCGCCGGCGCGATCTCGTCGGCGAGCGGGGCATCGCCCAGATGATCCGGATTGGCGCGGACGTGGTGCATTTTGGATTTATGATGCGCGCTGACGCTTCGCCCCGAGACGATCGGCTCGTTCGCGTCGAGGGCCGCCTTGGCCACAGGCGAGCCGGCGGGGGCGGGATCCGGACCGCCGCCGGCAGCGGGGCTCGCCGACGCAAGGCCAGCGGCGCCGAGACTCAGCACTGCGATTGAAGGCAGCAATTTCATAAAACGCATCGAATGCTCCACAGCGGGATCTCCCCGCCGGTAAACGCTGAAGCTTCGCCAAAGTTGCCTCGGACCGACGGGAAATCCGCCCTCATCGGTTTCGCCGGCAATTACGCGGCGACCGAGACGCCAATCGGGCAGGAAACGCCAGTCCCGCCAAGGCCGCAATAGCCGTTGGGGTTTTTGGCGAGATACTGCTGGTGATAGCCCTCGGCGTAGTAGAACTCCGGGCGATTGACAATTTCCGTCGTGATCTGGCCAAAACCCTTTTCCGCCAGCACCTTGGCGAACGCAGCCTTGCTCGCTTCGGCGCTCGCGCGCTGCGTCGCGTTGGCGACGTAGATGCCGGAGCGGTATTGCGTGCCGACGTCGGCGCCCTGCCGCATCCCCTGGGTCGGATCGTGGCTTTCCCAGAAGATCTTGAGCAGCGCTTCGTAGGAGATTTTCGCCGGGTCAAAGGCGACCAGCACCACCTCATTATGGCCGGTGAGGCCGGAGCAGACTTCCTCATAGGTGGGGTTCGGGGTGACGCCGCCGACGTAGCCGACCGCCGTCACATAGACGCCGTCAAGCTGCCAGAACTTGCGCTCCGCGCCCCAGAAACACCCGAGCCCGAATAACGCGGTCTCGATCCCGTCCGGAAAAGGCGGGGAAAGGCGATGCCCGTTGACAAAATGCTTTTCGGCGGTTCGGAGCGGCGCGGTGCGGCCCGGCAGCGCATTTTCGGCGGTGGGCAGGGTCAGCGGTTTCCGAAACGCAAACATACGCCGCTCCTTTCGAACAGTTCCGCCCGCCATGACGCGGGCCTCGTTCATGCACAGCTTTTTTCGAAATTTCTTCTATTTGAATAAGCTTCCATATGCGCGATGGCAATAGCCGTCGCCTGAGGAAAGTTGACGGATTTGGTTAACTGCCGAGGCCCTAGCGGCTCGAATAGCCGATCTTTGGCGCCGGCTTGCGGGCCAGCCGCAAAGCGACGACGCCAAGCGCGCCGAAGCCGAGAAAGCTCGGCAATTGCGAAACGATCGTAAAGATTTGATCGAGCGGCGGATGCAGGCGAGGCCCCAGCGCGGCGCGAAGCAGGGCGACTTTGGCGGGCGCCAGCGCGGCCGCGGTCTCGCCGATCTGCGTGACGATGAGGCGTCCGGCCGCGAATGATCGCGACGCATCGATCGCGAGGGCGGCGAAGGCCCCCGCCAGGATGAACAAGCCGGCCAGTTGCAAGGCGTGGCGAATCATGAGGCGGCGACGTCCCGAGGCAAGCGCGCCGCAGCCTGCGCGGCGCTGCGCAATGCGCCTTGGCTAGCGCGCCGCGGCCGAGGTTTCAAGTCGAACCCGTGCGAAACGCCGCGCAGCGCACCCGCACAGCCCGGAGAGCGCGCCAAAAGAGGCGAACGCATTGCCTTCGCTCGCCGCGCCCCCTATAGTAAGCGCATTCCCGTCATGGCTGGCTGATGAAGCCTTGTCTCATGAGAGTTTCTCGTGAGCGTCGCCTTCGCGCGGCGGCGGCCGTCGCGTCGGCGGCGCTCGCCGTAAGCTTATCGGCCCGCAAGCCGCCTCACGGCATTCGCATTGCGGGAGATGTCGAAAAGAAACGCGTCGAAACAAAAGCTTAGCGGTGCTTTGAGATTTCATCCGATGGTAAAACGCTCTAGAAAGCTAATCCAGTAGCCGCGGCGTGGTTACGATCTGGTTTTTGAGACGATACGCAGGTTCTTGAGACGACGCGCAGGTTTTTGAGACGATACGAAGGACAATGACGAGCTGATCGGCCGGGATTCGGCCGGCGCGCTCCAAGGAGACAAAAACAAATGAACAATGCGCCGCTTATGCCCAAGGCCACCGCGGTGTGGCTGGTCGAAAACACCTCGCTGACCTTCGACCAGATCGCCAATTTCTGCAAACTTCATCCGCTCGAGGTGAAGGGGATCGCGGATGGCGAGGTCGCGACCGGGATCAAAGGGCATGATCCGATCACCTCGGGGCAGTTGACGCGGGAGGAGATCGCGGCGGCGGAAAAGGACCCGCATCGCCAGCTTCAACTGGCGGTCTCCAAGGTGCGTCTGCCCGAGCCGGCGCGCAAACGTGGCGCCCGCTATACGCCGCTGTCGCGCCGTCAGGACCGCCCCAACGCGATCCTCTGGCTGGTGCGCAACCATCCCGAGCTGAAGGACGCGCAGATCATGCGCCTCGCCGGGACGACCAAGACCACGCTGCAGGCGATCCGCAACCGCACGCATTGGAACTCGGCGGCCTTGACGCCGGCCGATCCGGTGACGCTGGGCCTTTGCTCGCAGATCGATCTCGATTTCGAGGTCAATCGCGCCGCCAAGGACCGGCCGCACCCGGAGGAGGATCATAGCCAGACGCTGATGCCCGCCGAGGCGACGACGCGCGCGCCGCATCACGAACCGAGCACGCAAGCCGAGGTCTTCGGCGTCGCGCCGACGAAGCAGCCCGAGCCCGAAGAGGATATCGATGTCCACTCCGTCTTCGCGAGCCTCAAAGGACTGAAGGTGAAAGAGGATTAACGTCCTAAAAATTGCATTTTTATCGTAATGGTTGAAATTATCCTGTTCTCGCGCCCCCAATGATGTAAAATCGGCAGCGAATCGCCGTCGAGGAGACGGCTCCGGCGCGCTTTGCGCGTCCCGGCGCGGGGAGAAAATTGATGAAAGCCTCGGTCACGGCCAGGAACTGGGCGGCGGGCGCCTTCGCGGCGGCGAGGGTCGGCCGGTCGGCGGCGTTCGCCATCGTGGCGATTGCAGCGCTCGCGCCGGACTTCGCCGGCGCCGCCGATCTCGGCTATGCGCCGCGCGGCCCCGGCTTTCCAGGCTACGGCCCGCCGCCCCCGCCGCTCTTCGCCTATACCGTCGACCCCCGCTGCAGCATCGTGCCAATGCCGCAGAGCGATCTTGTCGGCGACACGGCCCGCTTCCGCGCCACCGCGGTCTGCCAGTCGCGCGGGCTTTACACCGATTCGCTGATGTTCCCCGGAGCGCCCGTGCTTTATCGCGGCTATTTCTACGGGCACGAGCAGTAGGGCTTTTCGCTCGGCGTCTGGCGAGGCCCTCGCGCAGCGCGCGGTTTGATCGGCGCGCCCGTTTGGATCGAGCAGCTCAGTGGTCCGCGTCGCGCCGATCTTCAAAAACATCTTCGCGTATCGCGGCGGCGCCGGCCGTGAGAGATTTTTCACGTTTTTCCCTTGTTTGGGTCAAGCGCCGGGGGCGCCGGAGGACTAGTTGGAAGAGGCGAGGTTTCGATGCCTTCGCGACTTTCGGATGGGCTGGCGCTCGTTTCTGCCCAACCCGGCGCAAGTTTCATCCGTCCGGCCGTTCCAAGACCTGGAACGGCCGGTTTTTTCTTCAACTTCATGATCGTTCAGGAAAAGCGCCGTCCGCGCCGCGCTTCGGCCAGCGCGCGGGCGAGATGGCTGGCGAAATCGGCCTTCTCATCCGGGCCCAGAAAAGCGGCGACCTCGACGCTCTGCCCGCGCGAGACCAGCGCCAGCCGCAACGTTCCGAATTCTTCATCCTCCTCGCGCTCCAGGCGGACGAAGGCGGGGTTGAAACGCCACTCGTCGCGCCGGCCCTTGGCGCTCACCTTGGCGAGCCTAAGTTCAAAAGCCGTCACTTTGACCTCTTCATAGGCGCGCGCGGAGCGGAAATTGGCTTTGAAAGCGACGTAGAAGATCAGCACGTCAAGCCCGAGGAAGCCGGCGACGGGCCAGGCGCCGAACAGGATAAAAGGCAGGCTGGTGAAGAGATTGGCGCTGAGGAACGCCATCATGAGCAGGCGGAAACTGCGTCGCCCGAGCGAGCGATGCGGGTGCAGCCGCGCTGCGAACAGCGCCGGATCCTGATCTTCGTCGATTGCGCCCGCCAGCGATGACATCTGAGCGCCCTTCTCTCGCGCCTGCCGAGAAACTATAACGCGTGAATGGCGAAAAGGACTATGGCGAATCGAACGGCGGCGGCGCCTCCCGCGCGTGGAGGGCGGGCCGCCAAAAGCCGCGACGCCGCGCGGATCGAGGAGATTTTCCGGCGCTTCGCGGCGGCGCTTCCGGTTCCGAAGGGCGAGCTCGAATATGCGAACCCCTTCACCCTGCTGGTCGCGGTGGTGCTGTCGGCGCAGGCGACCGACGCCGGCGTCAACAAGGCGACGCCAGCGCTGTTCGCCGTTGCCGACAGTCCGCAAAAAATGCTGGCGCTCGGCGAAGATAAATTGCGCGAGATGATCAAGACGATCGGGCTCTACCGCACCAAAGCGAAGCATCTGATTTTATTGTCGAAACGGCTCGTCGAAGAGTTCGGCGGCGAGATTCCGCGCGACCGCGAGGCGCTGGAATCGCTGCCCGGCGTCGGCCGCAAGACCGCCAATGTGGTGATGAACACCGCCTTCGGAGAGCCGACCATCGCGGTCGACACGCATATTTTCCGGGTCTCGAACCGCATCCCGCTGGCGCGCGGCAAGACGCCGCTCGAAGTCGAGCGCGGGCTCGAGGCGATCGTGCCGCAATCTTACAAGCTGCACGCGCATCATTGGTTGATTTTGCACGGGCGCTATGTGTGCAAGGCGCGCCGGCCCGAATGCGAGCGCTGCATCATCGCCGACCTTTGTACATATCCGGGAAAGACCGTGTAAGATCGCGTCCCGCGCTTGCCCGACCCGCGCGCCAAGCGGGCCGGAATCGAGGGAGGTGTTTCACGTGAAACACCCCCCTGTTTCACGTGAAACACCCCCCGCGCAGCGCCAATTCCATCGCTGAAAAGCCGCGGTCGACAGTCACCGCGAGCAGTGCGACGATCAGCGCGCCTTCGATCACATAGGCTGGATTGGACGCCGAAAGTCCTTCAAGGATTGGCGAGCCGAGCGATAGGGCGCCGACGCTGGAGCCAATCGCCGCCGTTCCGATGTTGATGATGACGGCGTTGCGCAGCCCGGCGAGAATGAAAGGCGCGGCCAGCGGCAGTTCGATCCGCCAGAGCAGGCCGGCAGGCGAAAAGCCGATGCCGAGACCCGCATCGCGCGCGGCGGCCGGCGCGTTGGAAAGACCGGACAGGGTTCCCTCGAGAACTGGTAAGATGGCGTAGAGACTGAGCGCGGCGAGCGCCGGCGCCGCGCCATAGCCGAGCAGCGGCACGGCGAGAGCCAGCACCGCGACGGGCGGAAAGGTCTGGCCGACGGCGGCGAGCGCGCTGACGATGGGGCCGAATTCGCGCCCCGCTCCGCGCGTGACGAAAATCGCAAGCCCGATGCCGATCATCGCGGCGACGAGGCTCGATGTTGCGACGAGCTGAATATGCGCCAGCGTCAGCTCGAAGAAGCTCGCGCGCGTGTAGAGCGCGTGTGGAACATTCGGAAACAGCGCGCCGAACAGCGGCGCGCTCAGCGGCATCAGAGCGAGCAGCGCCGCGAGCGCCAGCGCCAGCCACACCACAGGTTCGCGCGCTATTCTTATGAGGCGCGTCATCTTATATTGAATTTTGGCTTGCGACGATGTCATTGATGTCGATTTCGCCTGCTATCTCGCCGCTCTCTTTTTCGATCAGAAGGCGGCCCGCATGAGTTTCGAGCATGAGGGCGAGCGCCTGCCTCAAGGTCGCAGTCTCAGCGATCCGCCCAGCGCCATCCGGCGCTCCCGCGAAAGGCCGCGCGATCTCGGCGACGGCGCGAAGATCAAGCAGCCGCAGGGCCAGATCCCCACCGCCGAGAAAGCCGCGCACGAAATCATCGCTCGGCCGCAGCAGAATTTCGGCCGGCGCGCCCACCTGGACGACGCGGCCCTTGTTCATGACGACGATCAGGCTCGCCAGCGACAGCGCCTCGCTCATGTCATGGGTGACGAAGACGATGGTCCTGCCGCTGGCGGCGTGGAGGCGGCGCATCTCGCTCTGCAACGCGGCGCGGCTCAAAGGATCGAGGGCGGCGAAGGGCTCGTCCATCAGCAGAATGTCGGGATCGGCGGCGAGCGCGCGGGCGACGCCGACACGCTGCTGCTGGCCGCCGGACAGTTCACGCGGATAGCGCCGCAAAAGGCCGGGGTCGATCTGCAAGGTCCGAACGATCTCATCGACTCGCGACGCGACCCGCGCCTTATCCCAGCCGAGAAGCTGCGGCACGGCGGCGATGTTGGCGGCGACGGTCCAGTGCGGGAAAAGGCCGACAGATTGTATGACGTAGCCAATGCTACGGCGCAGCGCGGTCGGATCAACGCCGGCTACATCGCGTCCGCGCACCTTCACGGCGCCGGAGTCCGGCGCGATCATGGCGTTGATCATGCGCAGCACCGTCGATTTGCCGCAGCCGGAGGGACCGACGAGCACGCAAAAGGCGCCCCGCTCGATGCTGAGCGAAACGCCATTGACAGCGGGCGCCGCGCCGAAGGATTTCGATGCGGCTTCGAGTTCGATGGCGGCTTTGCCCTCGCTCACAGTCGCCTCCGCGCGGCCGCGAGCAGCATCTGAAAGAAAAGATCGGCGGCGAGCGCGAGCAGGATGACCGGAATGGCGCCGAGCAGCACGAGGTCCAGGGCATATTGGCCGATGCCCTGGAATACGAAGACGCCGAGGCCGCCGGCGCCGATGAGGGCCGCGACGGTGGCGAGGCCGATCGCCTGAATGACGACGACGCGCAGCCCCGAGATCAGCGCCGGGGAAGCCAGTGGCAATTCGACCGAAAGAAACATTTGCCGCCGGCTGAAGCCGAGGCCGGTCGCGGCGTCCTTCGGCTCGGGCGCGACCTCGGCGACGCCGACGACGAAACTGCGCACAAGCGGCGCCAGCGAATAGAGCGTCAGCGCGATGATCGCGGGCGCCGCCCCCGTCCCCTCTATGCCGGCCGCGCGGGCGAGTGCGAAGCGCGCGCTGAGCGCCGAAAGCGGCGCGATCAACACGCCAAAAAGAGCAATGGAGGGGATCGTCTGCACGATGCCGAGGCTGGCGAAAATAAAGTCGCGCGCGGCGGCGCGACGCAGCGCGAGCGCGGTGAGAGGCGCGCTGAAGATCAGCGCGAAAACGACCGCCGCGCCGACGAGCGTCAGATGGCGCGAGAGCTGTTGCGTGAATTCGGCGTGGCGCGCGGCGTATTCGCGCGCGAGCGCAAGATTTGCAAATGCGCCCTGCGTCGCCATCAACAAAAAGCCGGCGCAGAGACCGGCGGCGATGAGCGCGGCGGAGATGAGAGAGAGGCCGGCGCGCTGGGCTCCGTCGAGCATCGCAAGCAGCGCCGCGGAAATGAGAATCCAGAATGCGGGGCCGAGCGAAATGCGCGCCGCGGGCCTCGCGCCAATCGCGAGAACCTCGGCGAAATGGCCGGCGCCTACGAGGCAGGCGAAGAACAGCGCCGCGCCGGCGAGTATCGCGGCCGCCGCGCGCTGTTTCTCAGGCGCGGGGAACGAGAGGGGCATGAGCGCGGCGAGGCCGGCGAGGATCGCCGCCGCGTTCGGCCAGGGCGCCCGCCACAGGGCGAGCGGCGCGCCGTCGACGATGCGATTTGGCGCGTGCGCGAGGAAGCCGCCGAGGCCGATTGCCGCGAGGCCGACGCAAAACAGCATCAGCAGCACGCGGTCGGGCGAAGCGGCGCGCGTCACAACAGGCTCCGCGTCAAGAGATAGTTTTGCGCGACGGCGGCGGGGTCCTCGCCCTCGACCGCGACCTTTTCGTTGAGGGCGCGCAGCGTCTTGAGATCGAGCGATGCGAAGACCGGCGCCAGCGCCACTCCCACCTGTGGATGGAACTCAAGCGCGGCCCAGCGAATGACGGGGGCCGGCGCATAGACCGGTTCGACATGGCGCGGATCTTCGAGCGCGACGAGGCCCAGCGCGTCAAGCGCGCCATCCGTCGCATAGGCCATCGCGGCGTTGACGCCGGAAATGCCGGCGCTCGCGGCCTTCATCGTCGCGGTGGTCTCGCCGCCCGAAAGAACGAGAAGCTGGCTTGCCCGCAGCCTGAAGCGATAGGCGTCCTCGAAGGCGGGAAGGCCCGCCGCGCTCTCGACGAATTCGGCCGAGGCGGCGAGCTTCACCTCGTTTCCCGCGCGGACGAAGGCGGCGAAATCGTCAAGCGTGCCGAGGCCCTTTTCGCGCGCCAATGCGTCGGGGATGGCGATGACCCAGCTGTTGTCGGCGGGCGCGGGCAGCAGCCAGACAAGGCTGTTCGCGGCATAATCCAGCTCCGCCGCGCGAGAGTAGCCCGCGACCGCGTCGCGCCAGACGGGATCGCCCTCTTCGTGGAAGAAAAAGGCGGCGTTGCCGGTATATTCGACGTAGAGATCGATCGCGCCGGAAAGCAGCGCCTGCCTCACGATCGCGGTCGGCCCGAGCTGCAGCCTGTTGATGGTCGGAACGCCGACGTGAGCCAGTGCTAACAGCATCATCTGGCCCAACAGGGCGCCTTCGAGATCGAGCTTCGAACTGACGATGACCGGCGCGGCCGCGTCGGCTTTGCCCGCGGCCCCGGCGAGGGCGCAGGCGAGAAAAGCGCGTCGGGTCAGCGGCGCCATCATATGACGACCGTCAGTTTTTCGGCGGCGCGGGTGATGCCGGTATAGAGCCACCGGTTACGATGTTCGCGGAAGGCGAAGCTCTCATCGAACAGCACGACGCTGTTCCATTGCGAGCCCTGCGCCTTGTGTACGGTCAGCGCGTAGCCGAAGTCGAATTCGTCCGAGCCGCGCCGCGCCTGCGGCGTGAGACTTTCTTCGGTGCCGTTGAAGAATTCCGGCAGCACGCCGATGCGAAGCGGCTTGCGCGCCGGATCGTCCTCGGGCGTGACGTAAAGCGTGAGCTTCTTCTTGCGCATCGCCGAGGTGGTCTTGACCAGCCAGATGCCGCCGTTGAGCAGGCCTTTCGCGCTGTCGTTTTTCAGGCAGACCAGCTTGTCGCGGGGCTCGGGAAGCTCGGAGGCGTAGCCGAATAATTCGCGCATGCGCCGGTTGTAGGCGCGCCGCGTGCGGTTGAGGCCGACAAGGATCTGGTCGCTCGCCGTCACCGCCGCGGCGTCGATGTCGGCGCGCCCGATAATCTGGCTCTCGCCATAGGCGCCGCGATCGAGCCGGCCGCCCTCGCGCACCGTCATCGACATGCGGATGATTGGATTGTCGGCGGCCTGGCGGTGCACTTCGGTCAACATGACGTCAGGCTGGCCTTCCGTGAAGTAGCCGCCGCCGCGCACCGGCGGCAGTTGCGCCGGATCGCCGAGCACCAGCACCGGCTTGCCGAACGACAGAAGATCGCGGCCGAGCGCTTCGTCGACCATCGAGCATTCGTCGATGATGACGAGGCTGGCGCGGGCTACAGCGCTGTCTTCATTGAGCACGAAGGTCGGCGACGAATCCTCGCTTTCGGCCTCGGCCTCGCGCGGCCGGTAGATGAGGCTGTGGATGGTGCGCGCGCCGCCGCAGCCCTTGGAGCGCAGCACCAGCGCCGCCTTGCCGGTGAAGGCGGCGAAAGCGACGTCGCCCTCCGTATCTTCGGCGAGCTGGCGCGCCAGCGTCGTCTTGCCGGCGCCGGCGAAGCCGAACAGGCGGAAGATCTGCGGCTCGCCGCGCTTCATCCAGGCCGCGACGGCCTTGAGCGCGCCCTCCTGCTGAGGCGACCAGCTCATGGGCGCACCCGCGCGGGATTTTGCGGCGGGGCGAGGCGGGCGGGTTTTGAAAAAGACATCGATCCGTTCTAAAGCTCCAGTCGCGGCGGCGCGCGGCGTCCGATTCGCGGCCCCGGAGGCGAAGGGAAACTAGCATGAAGCGCATCGTCGTCATCGCCGGGCTTTTGAGCCTTCCCTTCGTCACGCTCGCCTGCGCCGCCGGCGCCGAGGATGCGCTATCGCCGCCGGCCGGGTCAAACCTGCTGCTGGCGGCGCATGCCGACGGCGTGCAGGTCTATGTCTGCACGCAGAAGGGCGACGCCTTCGCCTGGGTTTTCGATGGCCCGTCGGCCTCACTTTTCAACGACAGGGGCCGGCAGATCGGCGTGCATGGCAAGGGGCCAATCTGGACGCTGTGGGACGGCTCCGGCGTCACCGGCGAACTGATCGCCAAAAAGGACGCGGCGCAGGCCGGCGCCGTGCCCTGGCTGCTGCTCAAGGTCAAGGAGCATGTCGGCACCTATGGGACGCTCTCCAACGCCAGCTATGTCCGCCGCATCGACACGACCGGCGGCGGTGAGCCGGAGGACGGCTGCGACGCGCAGCATCAGGGCGACATCGCGCGCATCCGCTACTCGGGGCTGTATCAGTTCTATGGGCAGTGAGGCTTGCGCGGGCGCGCGCACTTGCGCCGCCGCAATGCGCGGTTAAGACTGCGCCGCTTAAATCGCAGCGCGGCGCGGGAGCGGCATGACCAAGGCGATCATCGGCATCATCGGCGGCTCGGGGGTCTACGACCTGCCCGGCCTTGAGGACGTGCGCGAAGAGCGCGTTTCGACGCCTTGGGGCGAACCCTCGGATGCGCTCCATTTCGGCCGCATCGGCGCGACTGAGGCGGTGTTCCTGCCGCGTCACGGACGCGGCCATGCGCTGTCGCCGTCGGGCATCAACTACCGCGCCAATATCGACGCGCTGAAGCGCGCCGGCGTCACCGATATCGTCTCGGTGTCGGCCTGCGGCTCGTTCCGGGACGAGCTTTATCCCGGGCTCTTCGTGCTGATCGACCAGTTCGTCGACCGCACTTTCGCGCGGGACAGCTCGTTTTTCGGCAATGGCTGCGTCGCGCATGTCTCGATGGCGCATCCGGTCGCACCCGCCCTGCAGGCGCGCATCGCGCTCGCCGCGCAGGCCGAAGGCATCGCCTGCCTCACCGGCGGCACCTATGTCTGCATGGAGGGGCCGCAGTTCTCGTCGCTGGCCGAATCGCGCGCCTATAAGGCGGCGGGGTTCGACGTCATCGGCATGACGGCGATGCCCGAGGCGAAGCTCGCGCGCGAGGCGGAAATCTCCTACGCCACGGTGGCGATGGTGACGGATTATGATTGCTGGCACCCCGATCACGACGACGTCGATGTGGCGTCGGTGATCAAGGTGGTCTACGCCAATGCGCATGCCGCGGCGCGGCTACTGGCTCGGCTGTTGCATGATTTTCCGGCCGAGCACGAGCCCTGCCCGGTCGGCTCGGACTGCGCGCTGGATAACGCGATTTTGACCGCGCCGGCGGCGCGCGACCCGGCCCTCATGAAAAAGCTGGAGGCGATCATGCAGCGGATCAATCAATCATGACTTCGGAATTCAAGACCGACGGCTTTGAGCTCAGCGCCGCGATCCGCACCATTCCCGACTATCCGAAGCCCGGCATTCTGTTTCGCGACATCACGACGCTGCTTGGCGACGCGCGCGCGTTCCGCCGCGCCATCGACGAACTGGTGCAGCCCTGGTGCGGCGCCAAGATCGACAAGGTGGCCGGCATGGAAGCGCGCGGGTTCATCCTCGGCGGCGCGGTGGCGCATCAGCTTTCCGCCGGCTTCGTGCCGATCCGCAAGAAGGGCAAGCTGCCGCATACGACGGTCTCGATCGCCTATTCGCTCGAATATGGCCTCGACGAGATGGAGATCCATCAGGACGCCGTCGTCGCCGGCGAAAAGGTCATTCTGGTCGACGACCTCATCGCGACGGGCGGCACGGCGACGGGCGCGGTCGGGCTTTTGAAGAAGATCGGCGCCGATGTCGTCGCCGCCTGTTTCGTGATCGACCTGCCCGATCTCGGCGGCGCCAACAAGATCAGGGATCTTGGCGTGCCGGTGCGGACGCTGATGAGCTTTCCGGGACATTAGATCGCCATTGCCGCCTGAAGCGGGATCATGTATATGATCATGTCTAACTTTGCGGAGCGCGCGAATGAGCCTGGCCAATCAGAGATTGATCGTGCCGATCACGGCGCGCGACAAGGAGATTGTGGAACGCAAGGCGGCCAAGGCGGGCAAAATATCGACGGCGGAATTCGTCCGCCGCGCCGCCCTCGCCTATGAGCCCGCCGACGAAGAGGCGGCCGCGGAGCTGCGCGCCCTTCTCGACGGCTTTAAGGATCTTCACGCCGACACGCTGGCGCAGCTTGATCGCACCGACGCCGCTCTCGACGCGGCGCTGGCGCATTTTGCACGCAACGCGGCGTGAGCGCGGTCGGCGACGCATTGAAGGCGCTCAAGACCGCGATCCTGCTCGAGGAGCGCATCAGCGCCCAGGCCGGCAAAGTCGAGCAACTGGCGCTGAGCGTCGTCGACATCGACAAACGGCTGGCGGCGCTCGAAGGCCGCATGGACGGCTTTCTCGCCGGCGTTTCGGCCTTCAGCGCGCGGGCCTCGCGGCCGGCGAAGGCGACAGACGCGCCCCCGCGCGAGCGACCGAAGCTGCCGCCGCCAAAGGACTGACCCGGACCACCGGGCGACGATCCGCCAGCGCCGAGGGCGCGGCCCCGCCTTCACGGGAGCCCTGGTCTTTTGAATGCTCGCAGGAGACGCGTTTCATCGCCTCCCATAACGTCTTGCCGAAAATTCGCTCGTCGATGGTCAATGCCCGATCAAGGCTTGCCCCGGCTTCGCATCCCCGCCCAGCGATCGCGAAGGGAGCCAAGCATGGTCTTGATGACGCCGCCTAGCGCCCTTTCCCGATGCTTCTGTAATTCGGCCTGCAGCCACTGCAACTGTCCGAGCCGTTCATGAAATTCGCCCATTTGCGCGCTGACTTTGAGCTCGGTGCGCTGATAATGCCCGATCCAGCTGTCGCGTCTGTCAAGGAGATTTCTCAGCTCGGCATAATCGGCTTCGCTTAAGGTGTGACCGGGACGGATATGGGCGGGCAGCGGTCGCTGGACATAGAACGTGCCGTGTTCCGGGACGATTTCTTCATGCGGCCGGTCTTTGGTGTAGAGATAGACTGAAAGGCTTTTGCGCGAGAGATGCCGTTTATCCTCGGGAAGTTCGATCCGCGGGAAGCCATGCCAGGATTTTTCGTTCGTCTCAAAAATGAGCGCTCGGTTAAAAGTCGGCGCGAACGAGACGATCCGGTTGAGATCCGGGTTTCGCGGATCCGAGTGCAATTCGATTGCGCCGCCCCATTCCTCCCGCCACTCTTCGTTCAGATAGACCAGAAGATTGATCCTGCGGTGCAGCTTGGTCGGCGGGTCATAATTAAAATCCACATGAGGATCGAGATCTTGACCATGCAGGTTTTCGTGCGTCCCGCCGCCGTACATGTTGGGGTCCGCAAGGAGATCCGGAATGCCTGTGATCTTGCTGATAAGGCGTAGAAACCGATCGGACTGAAGGCACTCGTCAAGGCGGCCGTAGGCGACGCTAATCGCCTCGATTTGTTCGTGGACGGCCTTGCGGCCCACCGCGCCAAACTCATTCATGGCGCGGGCCGGATCGAACGATGGAAAATCCTGAAACAGGGCGCGTGCGAACGCGTCCGTAAAAAATCCCTCGATGACGACATGCTTGAACGGTTCGGCGCGTTCGAATTGTCGCCTGTATGCGTCGGCTTCCGCCGGCAGCGAAGCGCCGATGATGTCATGCGCGCCGCTTGAGCCGGCGGTCGCGAGGCTTGCGCGCGCGTCGAGAGTTTCGCCATTGGTCTGGGTCATGCCCCCGTCTCCAAAAAGCCTGAGTCTCGCAAGTCGTTCTATTCCGGACGACTATCCTTGATTGCTTGAAGATACGATCCGAAAAGAGAAAACACCACCTCTGGCCTTCTCGCGCCGGCGAAACGCGGCTCTTCCCAAAAGTCGGCTGAGAAAATTTCAGCTGATCCATGAACATCATTCTTCGTGAAACCGACAAATGAGGGGTTCATGATGGGCAGAAGATCCGCGCGCGCAAGGCGCATCGACCGCCCGCGCGACGCATCGCCAATTCAACGAAAAACCCATCGCCAATTCAACGAACGGAGACGAGCGTGACGAAAAATCTGCCCGCAGGGGAAAGCGCTAATTTCGAGAACAGCGTGCCGTTTTTCTGGCTGCTCGCGCCTTGGGCGAAATATGGCGAGGAAGCGGCCGACACGTTCCAGCGAAATCTCGATTTTGCTAAAGAGGAAGCGAAAGAGGAATTTGAACTCAAACCCGTCTGGGCGACCGCGAACGAGGTCGTTTATGAGCTCAACACCATGTGGCTTCGCGATTTTTCCGATGCGGCCGCGCGCGGCAACTCCAGCATTATCCCGACCCTGATCGACCCGCCCTATGCCGGACACCCTTCGACCATCGCCGATTACGCGGAAGGCCAGAGCCTTGTCGGGACGCTGCAAGCGAACGGTCTGAGGCGCGTGCTGTGCATGGACTGGAAGTCGGCGAGCGAAGAAATGAAGGACTACAACATCGACATCTACCTCGCCGAGATCAACGCCGTCGTGGATGACCTCGGCGGCAAGATCAATCTCATCGGGCTCTGCCAGGGCGGCTGGATGGCGGCGATGTTCGCGGCGCGCTACCCGCACAAGGTCGTGACGCTGGCGCTTGCCGGCGCGCCGCTCGATTGCGACGCGGGGGAAGGTTTCGTCAAGAAGATCGCCAAGGAACAGCCGATGTCCTACTTCGAAGGGCTGGTCAACGCGGGCGGCGGCCGGATGCGCGGCAAATTCATGCTCGCCGGCTGGAAAAGCATGCATCCGGAAGAGCATTACTTCAAAACCCATGTCGATCTTTACGAAAATGTCGAAGACCCCGCCTTTATCAAGAAACGCGAGGAATTCGAAAGATGGTACGAAATCCGCTCGACCTGCCAGGCCGCTGGTACCTGCAGGCGATCAAGCTTCTGTTCAAGGACAATGCGTTCTGCAAAGGCGAGTTCGCCGCGCTCGGCCGCAAGATCGCGCTGAAAGACATCACTTGCCCGACCTACCTGCTGGCCGGCGAGGGCGACGATATTACGCCGGCCGCGCAGGTTTTCTCCGCGGAAGACAAGCTTGGAACGCCGAAGGAGAAAATCGCCAAGAAGCTGGTTCCGGGCGGCCATATCGGCCTGTTCATGGGCTCAAAAACGCTCAAGAATTTCTGGCCGGAAATCGCCGCCTGGATCAAGCGCGAAAGTCCGCAGTCCTGATCGGGGCGAACGGCCAAAGCTTGCAACAGAGCGCGGCGAACGCGGGGACCGTCTCGGGTCTCCGCCGCAGCCTGGAGCCGCGCGATTCAGCCGGCGACCGGCCTCACTTCGTGCAGTCGGCGAGGTCCTTGTCCTCGATCGAAAAGACCTCGCCCGGCTGGATCGCGATGTTTTTCACGGTGCAGGCGCGCCCGTCCGCATAGCCGACGCGCGCGTCATACTGACCCGCCGCGAAGCCTGAGATCTTCAGGCGCTCGTCGTGATCGACTTCCTTGTCAGGGTCGGCGAGGCAGAGATTGTCGCCGAATTTGCCGGCGCCCGCGGGCGAAAGGCGCAGATCCGTCACCGTCGCGGCGGTCAAATTCCAGAACCGCGTCGGCTTGCCGGCGGCGAGCGCGGCGCTCAGGGCGGTCAGGATCATCGCAGCGGCGAGGTTCAGACGACGCATAGCGCACCTTTCGGCAGTTTCCGTCCCCGTCCGCGCTATATAGAAGCGCGCAACGCTTGAACAGGGGGCGAGAGTTGCGTCGCGGACGCCGACGCTCTAGAGATGCGCCTCAAATAAGAAGAGGATCCTCATGCGTCCGTCCAAGCGCGCCGCCGACGAATTGCGGCCAGTCACGATCGAACGCAATGTCGCGCGCTACGCGGAAGGCTCCTGCCTCATCAAATTCGGCTCCACCCATGTGCTCTGCACGGCCTCGCTCGAGGACAAGCCGCCGGCCTGGCTGCGCGGCCAGGGACGCGGCTGGGTCACCGCCGAATACGCCATGCTGCCGCGCGCGACGCACACCCGCACAAGGCGCAAATCGACCACCGGCAAGCAATCGGGACGGACGCAGGAAATTCAGCGCCTGATCGGCCGCAGTCTGCGCGCCGTCACCAATCTTCCAGCCATCGGCGAACGCCAGGTCACGCTCGACTGCGATGTGCTGCAGGCCGACGGCGGCACGCGCACGGCCTCGATCACCGGCGCCTGGGTGGCGCTGCACGATTGCTTCAAATGGATGTATGGCCGCTCGATCATCAAGGATCATCCGCTGCGCGACCATGTCGCCGCGATCTCCTGCGGCGTCGCCAATGGCGAGGCGGTGCTGGATCTCGACTACGCCGAGGATTCCGCCGCCGAGACCGACGCCAATTTCGTCATGACCGGGGCCGGCGCCCTCGTCGAGGTGCAGGCGACCGCCGAGGCCGCCGTCTTCACCGAGACGCAGTTGCAGTCGATGCTGGCGCTCGCGCGCGGCGGCATTTTGAAGCTGATCGAATTGCAAAAGAGCGCCGTCGCCTGAATGCAGCGCCTCGACGGAAAGCTCGTCATCGCCACGCATAATGCGGGCAAGCTCGCGGAAATGCGCGAGCTGCTTGACCAGTATGGCGTTTCCGCCGTCTCCGCGGGCGAACTTGGCCTGCCCGAGCCGGAGGAAACCGGAACGACGTTTCTAGCCAATTCGCAATTGAAGGCGATCGCCGCCGCGAAGGGCGCGAACGCTCCCGCGCTCGCCGATGATTCAGGCCTCTGCGTCGACGCGCTCGGCGGCGAACCCGGCGTCTATTCGGCGCGCTGGGCGGGGCCGACGCGGGACTTTGCAATCGCGCGGGCGAAGGTGGAGGCGGAGCTGCGCGCGGCCGGCGCGCAGCCGCCGTTTGCGGCGCATTTCATCTGCATGCTGACGCTCGCCTTTCCGGACGGCGCAATGCAGAGTTTTGAGGGCCGCGTCGACGGCGAACTGGTGTTTCCCGCGCGGGGGTCCCTCGTTTTCGGATACGACCCGATTTTCCTGCCCGAAAATCTGACCAAAACCTTCGGCGAGATGACGCTGGAGGAAAAGCAGGCCATTCCGCCTGACGGATCGCCGGCCCTGTCGCATCGCGCCCGCGCGTTTCAGGCTTTTGCGCGCGCGCGCCTGCGCGGCTGACGCGTTTTCGCCCCGCAACCTTGCGGCAAACTGCCCGCATCGGCGAAACCGATGATGCGTGGAGGAGGAAACGATGATGCGAGGACTTGATTTAAAGTGCTTCGCACAATATTATTGTTGCACTGCAATAAAATGAATTGCGAGATCGACGGTAAAATCGGTCGGAATTTTAGGGAAAAGCGCCATGTCGGTCGTGTGGAACACCAAATATGGATCGCGCCGGGTCCGCCACGATCCGCCGACGCTGAAGGAAGCGATCCTCGCGGCCCAGGGCCTCACCGATCACGTGCTGGAGCAGGTCGAGATCGCCGCCGCGCTGATGGACCTGCCGGTCGCCGAGGTGCGCGCCGAGGTGTTGAAAAGCGCGTCGCCGCGCAAATCCGAACAGATCGTGACGTCGAGCGGGCGCACGCCGCGCACCGTGGTGGTCGAGCGCAAGACCAGCCGCCGCATCCCGGCCGGAGCGCGGCCGACGCGGTGATGCGCGGGCTGCGAGGCTCCGCCGCTCCCAATTAGGCTGCCCCCTTGGCGAACCTGCTCCGCAGAAGCCGCGAAGCGCGCCAGCAGGTCCGGCTGCGCTTTGCGATCTATCGCGCCGCGGCCAGACGCCGCCAGGCCCGTTTCAGCCGCGCGATTGGCGAACGTGGTGAACGCTCTTTTAAGCCAACCGTTAAATTCCGGCGCGCCTGATCCAGCCCTACATCAACATAATCGGCTTACGCCAAACCGGCCGCGGTTCGATCGCGAATATGGCGCGGCTTTGACCGCGGCGGCGGCGGTTCTGGAGTGACTGCCGCGGCGCGGCGTGGCATAAGATGACGATGGTTTATCAGTTTCAGACCGGCGCGGATCCAGGCTTCGGCGTCTATGTGCACTGGCCATTCTGCCTGTCGAAATGCCCCTATTGCGACTTCAACAGCCATGTGAGGCAAGGCGGCGTCGACGAGGCGCGTTTCGTCGCGGCCATTACGCGCGAGCTTGGCCATCGCGCCGCGCTGACGCCGGGGCGCGAGGTCGCCTCGGTGTTTTTCGGCGGCGGCACGCCATCGCTCATGAAGGCGTCGAGCGTCGGCGCCATACTGGAGGCGATCGCGCACCATTGGCCGATCGCGAAAGACGCGGAGATCACGCTCGAAGCCAATCCGACCAGCGTCGAGGCGGAGCGCTTTTTCGGCTATCGCGCCGCCGGGGTGAACCGCGTCTCGCTCGGCGTGCAGGCGCTGAACGACGCCGATCTCAAAGCGCTCGGGCGCATGCACTCAAGCGCCGAGGCCGTCGCGGCCGTGCAGCTCGCCGGCAGGGTTTTCGAGCGCTTTTCCTTCGATCTCATTTACGCGCGCGAACGCCAGAGCCTGTCCGACTGGCGCGCGGAGCTCGCCCGCGCTCTCCCTCTCGCGCGCGACCATCTCTCGCTCTATCAACTGACCGTCGAGCCCGACACCATGTTCGAGCGGCTTCGCGCGGCGGGAAAACTCCACCTGCCCGGCCCGGATCTCGGCCGCGATTTCTGGGATGCGACGCAGGAGATCATGGCGAAGGCCGGCCTGCCCGCCTATGAAATCTCCAACCATGCGCGGGCGGACGGCGGGAGCCGGCATAATCTCATCTACTGGCGCTATGGCGAATATGCCGGCGTCGGCCCCGGCGCACACGGGCGCATCCTCGCCGACGGCGGTCGCCGGGCGCAGGCCTGCGCGCGGGATCCCGAAGAATGGCTCGCCGCGGTCGAGGCGCATGGGCATGGGCTCATCGAGGATTCAGGGCTTTCCCTCGAAGAACAGGGCGATGAATTTCTGCTGATGGGGCTGCGCCTCGCCGAGGGCGTCGACCCGCGCCGCTTCGAGGCGATTGCAGGCCGCGCGCTCGATCCGCGCCGCCTCGCCGCGCTGATCGGCGAGCATATGGTCGAATGCACGCCCGAGGGCCGTGTAAGGGTCAGCGCCGAGGGCTTTCCCGTGCTTGATGCGGTGGTCGCCGACCTCGCCGCGTGAGGTAGCCGCGCGCTGTTGCCGGAAAGCAACGGCCGCGCAATTTCCGCGCAAGCAAGGGCGTTGAAGCTGCGCGCTGATTCGCGGCGACATAGGACCGCCACATTCGGCCGCCTTAGTCTTAAGCGTTGGAAAGAACGCTCGCGCATGGTTAACACGCCGTTGGCGGCATCGCCGCTTTCGTAACGATCGCCGTCGCGCGCGTCGCGTAATGTTATGTGTTGTTACGTGACGTTAAGGTTCTCGCCGCAGTAGTGGGATCGCTAAAGTTTTAAAGATCGCCTAGGGCGGCGCGGCCGTCGAACCTGCGAGACTGAATTTGCGAATGGCCCGCCGCGTCACCTTAGTAAGACAGGCCCGCTTTGCGGCCGCCTATGTCGCCGCCGCCCTCTGCAGCCTGTTCGCGGCGTCCTCGACGGAAACGGCGGTCGCCAATGGCGACACGCGCACGCTCAATCTCTACCATGCCCACACCGGCGAATCGATCCAGGCGACCTTTCGCGTCAACGGCGCCTACGACCCGGCCGTGCTCGAAAAACTGAATTACTTTTTGCGCGACTGGCGCAACAACGACGTCACCCACATGGACCCGCGCCTGTTCGATGTGGTGTGGGAAGTCTACCGCACGGCGGGCGCAACGCAGCCGATCCAGGTCGTCTCCGCCTACCGCTCGCCGGAAACCAACGCGATGTTGCGCGCGCGCTCGCATGCGGTTGCCGAATTCTCGCAGCATATCCTCGGCAAGGCGATGGACACCACCATGCCCGGCATGTCGATGGAGCAGATCCGCGAGATCGGCATGCGCCTGCAAAGAGGCGGCGTCGGCTATTATTCGCGCGAGAATTTCGTCCATCTCGACGTCGGCAATGTGCGCTACTGGCCGCGCATGACCTATGATCAGCTGGCCCGCGTGTTCCCGGACGGCAAGTCGGTCGATCTCGCCTCCGATGGCCGCGCGCTGCCGCGCTATGAGGAGGCGCGCGCGGAAATCGCCGCGCATGGCGGCGTCGCCGAGGATGCGCCGCAAGCGCAAGGCTTCAATCTGTTCGCCTGGCTGTTCGGCAATCACGAGCAGGACCGCGAGGCGGAGGCGATCGCGGCGCAGGAGGCGGCGCCCGCCCACCCCACGCAGGTCGCTTCGCTCGCGCCGGCCGCGCCCGAGCATATGAGCGCCGCCGAACGGCGCGCCGCCAAGGCCGCCGCCGCGGCGGCGCCAGCGGTCGCCGCGATTGACGCCGCCAATGCCCCCGAGCCGGCTCCGACGCCGGCACGGATGCAGGTCTCAGCCGCCGCGCCCGCCCCGGCGCCCTCAGCCGCGCATCAGGACGCCGACGCGACTTCGGCAAAAGACAAGGCCGACGCTGATGCGCCGGCGAAAGACAAGGCCAGGACGCTGCTCGCCAGTCTCGCGCCGCTGCCGCCGGCGCGTCCCGCCGATCTCGTCGCCTATGCCGACGTTCCGACGCCGCCGAGCCGGCCCGAGGCGCTCGTTCATCTCGCCGCGCTGGCGGAAGCTGCGGACGCGGCGCCCGCGACCAAGGCGGCGGCTGCGCCGGACGCCGCGAAGGTCGATGCCGCTGCGGTCGAACCCACCAAGGCTGATCCCGCGAAGCCCGACGCCGCCAAGCCGGAAGTCGCCAAAGCCGAACCGGCCAAAACTGATCCCGCAAAGCCCAGCCCGGCCGGACGGCTGGCTCTCGCGGCCAATCTGCCGGTGGTGATCACGCGCGGCCCGAAGGATCAGCAGAGCCTGCCGCCCGGCGTGCTCGGCTACGCCGCGACCGGGCCGGGAGGCTCCGTGCTGGGCGCGCCGACGTCCGGCGCCGCGCAAAACGAACAGCCAGCCGCAATCGTGTCGGCACGGCTCGACAGATCAAATTTCGGCGAACTTACCAGTGCGACGCCGACGGCGGAAGAGCCCCCCGCATCGCCGCTCGGCCAGGCCTTCACAGGGCTGCGCCAGGCCGCGCATATCATCCCGGATGCGCTCTCGGCGACTTCCGCCGGCTACAAGATCGCCTTCAACGCCGCGGCCGGGCTGCTCGACTGCGCCCATTTCACCAAAACCGCCTCGGCCGCCCCGGCGAGCGGCGTCAGAATTGTCGAAGCGCGGGCGGAGAAGTCGAACTGAGGCCGCGCGGCCTACGCCGCCGCGAAGCCTGTTTGCGGCAAGGAAACCTTGCTATGACTTAAGGCTTCCCGCGGAGCTGACGTCGCCAAATGCCGCCCCCAACGCCACTTTTGATGCTGCCGCGCGCGCCGCAGGACAGGCGCCAGTCCGAGACCGCGCTTTTCGTCGCGCGCGGGACGCGTCGGCTTCTGCGCCGGCTTGGATTTTCGAGCCTCACCGAACTGCCGCTGCTGTCCGGCCGGCGCGCCGACATCGTCGCGCTCGCCGTCGATGCGCGCGTGCATATCGTCGAGATCAAATCCTCCATCGCCGATTTTCGCGCCGACATGAAGTGGCGTGACTATCGCGCTCATTGCGACCGGCTGTATTTCGCCATTCCGGCGAGCGTGCCGGTCGAGATCATGCCGCCCGACGCGGGCCTCATCGTCGCCGACGCCTATGGCGCGGAAATTTTGCGCGAGGCGCCGGAGCATAGAATCGCCGCCGCGACGCGCCGCGCCCTACTGATGCGCTTCGCCCACGCGGCGGCGCATCGGCTGCACGGCCTCGGCGACCCCGAAGCGCTGGCGATGGATCCGCTCGGCTAACCCCTCAGGCCGCGCCGGTGAGCGCCAGCGGCCGCGCGCCATGCGACGGATCGGTGCGGAAATCGGCCGGCGGGATCGCCGCGGCGGCGATCGCGGCCTTCGCCTCGCCGACGCAAAAAGCCGCGGCCTCGGCGAGCAGCGTCGGGCAGGCGTCCGCCCGCGTCTGGGCGCAGAGTTCGCGCGCGGCGTCGGGATCGGCGCGCCAGAACCCGGCGATGATCCTGGCCTCCGGCAGGCGACGGCGCAGACGCCGGATCGCATAGCGCACGCGCGCCGCGCCGATGTCGGCGCCCACATAGGAGAGGCAGATGATCTGCGCGCCCGAGCCCGGCAGATGCAGGATGCCGCCGATGGTCAACAATTGCGGCGGCTCCGCCCGCGCCGGCAGGCCGTGCTTTTGCAGAATTTGCGCGAGCAGCGCGGCCGCCGCCTGATCGATGGCGTTGCGGCCGGCGATGCAGAGGATGGGCTTGCGCGGCCCGTCAGGGGCGCCCGGCGCGAGTTGCGGCGGAGCCTCGCCTTCGCCGGTCGGCGGCGCTTCGGCCGCAAGGCCGCCATAGGGCTCGGGCGCGGCGCCGGCCGACGCGCCCTCGGACGTTTCATCGGCATGATCGGATAAATCCTCGATGATTTCCTCAATCGTCTGTCTGATCTTCTCCTGGCCGTCGTCGTCGAGGACGCCGCGCGAATAATCCTCCTCAGCCATCAAAAGGCCGCTCAACGCCACTTCGTCGTAATAGGCGATGAGCGGCTGGCTCTTCAGAAACTGCTCGGCCTGATCGGCGATTTCGGCGGCGTCGCCAACAAGGAGGCGCTGATAGAAATGCTCGACCGGCGAGAGCGCCGGCGCATCGCCGAGGATCACGTCGAGGAAGCTCAACTGCTCGACGTGGCGGCCGATGACGACGAGACAGGCCGTGAGCGGGGTCGAGAGCACGAGGCCGATGGGACCCCAGAGCCAGGTCCAGAAGGTCGCCGCGACGACGACGGCGATCGGCGAGAGGCCGGTGTTACGGCCGTAGAGCAGCGGCTCGACGACATTGCCGACAAGCGCTTCGAGCACGATGAAGAGGCCGAGCGTCTCCAGCGCTTTGGTCCAGCCGGGATCGACCGCCGCGGCGAGCAGGATCGGCAGCGCCGCGGCTACGATGGGGCCGACATAGGGCACGAAGCGCATCAGGAAGGCGACGATGCCGAACAGGATCGGGCCGGGAACGCCGATCATATAGAGCGCGCCCGCGACGATCAGCGCGTAGGTCGCGTTGATCAGGGTCTGCGCGAGAAAGAAGCGGCTGAGCCGGCCGGCGGCGTCGTTCATAGCGAGCGTCGTGCGCTGCAGATCGTTCGAGCCGACAAGCCGGATGAAGCGGTTGCGCAAATCCTCGCGCTGCAAAAGGATGAAGACGACGAAGATCACGACGAGGGCGGTGGTTTCGAGCGGCGACAGCGCCGAGCCGGCGATCGTCTGCACCATGACTAAGGGGCTCGGCGACTGCTGCACCACCTCGACCGGAACCGGATGCGGGCCTTCGGCGCCGGGCTCGGCGGCCTGGGGCGCGGCCGACCCGGTCGCCTCCGCTGCCGCGCCGGGCCTGCGCGCTAGATCGCCGAGGCTTTTGAGCGCGCCGACGCCCTTTTCAAAGAAAGCGTTGGCGGAGACCATGTCCCGCACGCTGCCGATCTTGCGGTTGATCGTCGTCTGATATTTCGGCAAGTCGACGGCGAGTTCTGAAACCTGCCGGGTCAGCGCCGCGCTGACGGCGAGGGCGATGAAGAGGCTCGCCAGCACGACCGCGAGAACGGCGAGCGTCCGGTTGAGGCCGAGACGGCGCAGCGCGAGCACCGGCGGCGACAGCACGAAGCTCAACAGCACCGCGATGGCGATGGGGACCAGAACGTCGCGGCCGAGATAGAGGAAGGCGATGGCGAAAGCGACGAAGAACAGAGTCGCGAGCATCTCCAGCGTCCGCGCCGCGTCGCGCTGCCGGCGCGGGCGCGGCGAGGAAACATTGAGATCGCTCATCTTCAAAATCCCCGATTGAGGCTCGGCTAACGCCCGGCTGCGTTCAAAGTTCCCGGCGAGGGGCGGCCCGCGTCCGTGCAGCTGTCTGGAATTACGGGCTTTTTCCGGATGACGGGCGGCGCGCGGCGATCGGCGCCACCCGCCTGGCCTCATCGTCGCACATGCGATCGCGGCTCAAATTTGCCCGCAGCGCCGTAGATTCCGCGGACGAGGCTCTGGTCCGATGCGCTCGAATCTTGTTACACTCCTGCCAAAGGATCGGGCAGAATGAGCATCGCAAACGCCACCTCGCCTTGCCTCCGACGCACGCTGGCGATCGACACGCGCGGTGACCGACATGCGCGGTGACGACGGCAGACGGCTGACCTATCCCGTCATCTATCTCGTGCGGATGCTGGTTTTCCTGATCCTCGCCGGTTTCTGCGTGCTGATTCTCAACCGCCAGATCGCGACCGCCTTCATGGCCAACCCCGGCCTCAACGGGCTGATCCTCGGCGTGCTGACCTTCGGCATCCTGCTCGGGCTGCGCCAGGTCATCCGGCTGTTTCGCGAAGTGAAATGGGCCAATGCGTTTTTGCTCGGCGACGCGAGGGACGTCAGACGTCCGGTGTTGCTTGCGCCAGTGGCGCAGTTCTTTCGCGACAAGGCGACGGACGGGGCGGCGCCGATGCCGCTGCGCACCGTTCTCGACATCGTCGGCGCAAGGCTCGACAAATCGCGCGACACCGCGCGCTATCTGACAGGTCTGCTTATTTTTCTCGGCCTGCTCGGAACCTTCTGGGGCCTGATCGCGACGGTCGGCTCGATCGGCGGCGTCATCAAATCGATGCAGACGGGCTCCGATGCCGGCGTCATGTTCGACGATCTGAAGAACGGGCTTTCCGCGCCGATCGCCGGCATGAGCATTTCCTTCACCTCGTCGCTGTTCGGCCTCGCCGGTTCTCTCGTGCTCGGCTTTCTCGATCTTCAGGCGGGACAGGCGCAAAACCGCTTCTACACCGAGCTTGAGGACAATCTGACCGCGACGCCCATCGCTCTGCCTGCCGAAATCGCCCCCGCTTACGCCGGACTGCCGGCCGATGTTCGCGCCGCACTCGACAAGATCGCCGCCTCCGTCGACCAGTCGCAGGCGAAAGCGACCTCGGTCGCGGTCGCCAATCTCGCCGACGGCGTGCAGTCGCTGGTGCAGCACATGCGCGCCGAGCAGCAGATCATCCGCGACTGGGTCGAGGCGCAGGCCGAACAGAGCCGCGAGGTCAAGACCGTGCTGCAGCAGCTCGCGGATGAGCTGAAGGAGCGCGGCTGATGCCAAAAGCCGGGTCATTCTGATGGCGGGCCGGACGCGGGCGCGGATGCGGCCGATCGATTATTGGCCGGGTTTCGTCGACGCTTTGTCGACCATGCTGCTCGTCATCATTTTCCTGCTCTCCGTGTTCATGCTGGCGCAATTCTTCCTCGCCCGCGAAGTGACCGGCAAGGACACCGTCCTCACCAAGCTCAACCGCGAGATCCAGGAGCTGAGCCAGTTGCTCGCGCTGGAGCGCTCGAGCAAGACCGAGGCGGAAGGCGCGGCGGCCGCGCTATCGGCCAATCTCGAAGCGGCGCAGCAGGACAAGGCGCGCATGCAAGGCCTGCTCGCCGCCGGCAGTTCAGGGGCCGCGAGCGCCGCCGCGACTGACGCCCGCGCGCAGCAGGCGCTGGCGGCGGAGCAGGATCTGTCGGCCAAGGCGCTGGCCCAGGTCGATGTGCTAAATCAGCAGATCGCGGCGCTGCGGCGCCAGCTCGCCGCCGTCGAAGAGGCGCTCGACGCCTCGGAGAAATCGGGCGCCGAATCGCAGACGAGGATCGCCGATCTCGGCCAGCGCCTCAATGTCGCCCTCGCACAGAAGGTGCAGGAGCTCGCCCGCTACCGCTCGGACTTCTTCGGGCGGCTGCGCCAGATCCTCGGCGACCGGCCGGGCGTCAGCGTCGTCGGCGACCGCTTCATCTTCCAGTCGGAGGTGCTGTTTCCATCGAGCCAGGCGGCGCTCGATCCGGCCGGGCGCGCCGAACTCGACAAGCTGGCCGACGCGCTGATCGAACTCAACCATGAGATCCCGCCGGACATTCCGTGGATCGTGCGCGTCGACGGCCATACCGACAAGAAGCCGATCCAGTCGGCGCAGTTTCCCTCGAACTGGGCGCTGTCCTCCGCCCGCGCGATCGCGGTGGTGCAATATCTGATTTCGAAGGGCGTGCCGCCGCAGCGCCTCGCCGCCGCGGGCTTCGGCGAATTCCAGCCGATTGATACCGGCGACAGCGACGAGGCCAATCAGCACAACCGCCGCATCGAACTGAAGATCACCGAGAAATAGGCATCGGACCCGAAAGTCGGGACCGGTTTCGGGACAGATCCGATGGTCAAAAAACGGCGGAGCGCGGCTTCGCTCGCGGGGCCGCGCTCAGGCCGGGACGCCAAGCGCCGCGCGGCCGCCGCCGAGCCGGATCGCGTCGTCCTGCGGCGAATGCACCCGCGCGCAGAGCACGTCGCGATAGTGGCGCTCCAGCGCATTATGGCGCGACAGGCCGGGGTTGCCCGACACTTCGAGCGCTTTGGCGACGGCGGCGATGGCGTTGTTGGTGACGGCGAGCTTCATATACTGGCTCTCGCGCGCGGGCGGCGGCGCGCCGGCGTCGCAGCGGCCGGCGATGTCGGCGAGCAGCGTGCGGTTGGCGTAAAGCAGCGCGTCGATGGCGCCGACGGCGTCCTGCATCCGCGGCAGGCTGGCCAGCGACGCGCCGAGATTCGAGGGCTTCCTTTCGTGCAGGAAGCCGATGAGCCAGTCCCGCGCCGCGCGCGCGACGCCATCGTAGATCGTGCTGAACAGCACCATGATCCAGGCGCTCGCGGCGTCGTCCGGCGGCTCGAGATCGGCGGGGATTCTGAGATCGATCGCGCGTTCGGCCACGACGAAGACATCGTCGAAGACGGTGTCATGGCTGGCGCTGGCGCGCATGCCGAGATGGTTCCAGCTTTCCTCGATGGAGACGCCTGGCGCCTCGCGCGAAACGATGAAGGCGCCGACCAGCGGCTCGGGATCGTCGGTGCGCGCCCAGACGGCGAGCCAGCGCAGCGCGACGCTGCCGGTCGAATATATTTTACGTCCGCTGAGGCAAAAGCCGCCCTCGACGCGGCGCGCCAGCGTCGCCGGCAGGCCGCCGCGAATCGGCGAGCCCTGGTCCGGCTCGACCAGCAGCGCGTTGCAGAGCGCGCCGTCCGTCACGGCGGAACGGACGATCTCTTCGCTCAGCGCCGGCGGGAAGGCCGGATTGTGGAGCATGCGGAAATGGAAAAGATATTGCTGCGCCAGCACCAGCGCCGTCGAAGGCTCGCCCGCGCCGATGGCGTTGACGACATGGCTCGCGAGGGAGAGGCCGGCGCCGGCGCCGCCGAGCGCCTTGGGGACGACGAGGGACAGCAGGCCGGCGTCTTTGAGCCGCACGATATTTTCGAAGGGAAAGGACGCCGCCGAATCATGCTCGGCGGCGCGGCCCGCGAAGTCCCGCGCCAGCGCCTCGACTTTGGCTGAAAATTCCGGCGGCGCGCTCACGGCGCCGCGAGATCAAGCGCGTTGGTGAGGTCGCCGAGCGTTTTGCCGCCGGCCGCGATCGCATCGGCCCGCCGCTTGAGGCCGGCGAGCTCCGGCAAATCGAAGCGCTCGGTGATCAGCCGCAGGATGGAGGTGGTGTCGTAGAGCGTATGATCGACCAAGCCTTTCTTCGCGAAGGGCGAGACGATCAAGGTCGGAATCCGCGTGCCGGGACCGAAGCGATCGCCTTTGGGAGGGGCGGCGTGATCCCAGAAGCCGCCATTCTCGTCATATGTAATGATGACCACCATATGATCCCATTGCGGACTCTTTTCCAGATGCGCGACAAGGTCGGCGAGATGCAGGTCGCCGGCCAGCACGTCGGAATAGCCGGGGTGTTCGTTGAGGCTGCCCTGCGGCTTGTAAAAAGCGACCTTCGGCAGTGCGCCTGTGTCGATCGCGGCGATGAATTTGGCGCCATCGAGGCCGCCGTCGCGCAGGTGATCCGCGCGCGCCGCCGTCCCCGGCGCCAACGAGGCGAAATAGTTGAACGGCTGATGATGGAACTGGAATTTCGGATTGGGATCGACCTGCGCGCCCGAAAGCGCGATGTCCCAGGCGCCGGCGTACCAGGCCCAGCTCACCCCTTTCGCGCTCAAAAGATCGCCGATGTTTGGCTCCGTCTGCGGCGGCAGCGTGCTCGGTTTCGACGGATCGGCATAGGCCGGATCGTCGCCGGCGGCCGGTTTGACGCCGCTTGGCTGATAGGGCGGCTGCACGGTGTTGATGGCGAAAAAATCCGGCGTCAGCGCGCCGTCGCGGACGAATTTCGGAATGCGCTGCAATGCGGAGGGGGGCGAATCCGGCGCGATGGTCAGCGAAACGCCGTCGGGGTCCACTGCCGATATGAGGCCCCTGGCGGGCCCTTTGTCGGCGTCGGGATAGCGCGGGGCGCAGGCGCAGGCGAGAAAGAAATGATTGAGGAAGGAGCCGCCAAAAGCGCCCATGAAGAAATTGTCGGCGAGCACATAACGCTGCGCGATCGGCCAGAGCGGCAGCTTCGAGCCGTCGTAATTGCCCATGACAAGTGCGCCGGAATCGCCATAAGCGACGAATTTGTCGTTGCGGCCGCCGTCGATCTGCATCTGGTTCTGGTAGAAGCGATGCACGAGATCGATGGTCGGCACGCCAAGCGGCGTATTGAGGCCGTTTGGATCGTCGATGGCGAAAGGCGCGTTGGGCAGATGCGCGGTGCGCGCTTCATCGACGACAGGCTCGACGCCGCGCGGCGTGAGGCCGCCCCAGACCGGCGGTAGTTCGGGCAGTACGGAGCCGTCGCGGTCCAGTTGCCGCGTCGCTTCGGGGGCGAGGCCGGCGAGGCCGTTGGCGCCGGGAAAATGGCCGTACAGATTGTCGAAGCTGCGGTTCTCCGCATAGAGCACGACGATCGTCTCGATCTTTTCGAGGCCTTGCGGCGTCTTTAGCGCGTCTTCCGCGCAGGCGCCGTGAAGCGCCGCAAGGAACAAGCCGCCGGCTGCGAGAGCCGAACGCCGAAGTCGAAAATCCATCATTTTCCCCGAATGCGGCCGGTGCGGCCTCGATGCGCTGGGGCATCTTTTGGCGCATCATATTGCATTTTGTTGACAGCGGCGAAGGGCGCCTCGCCGGGATCGGGGAAATCCGGCTTGACTTCGATCCTTGGGCTTTCATAAAGGTCTGGCCGTCGAGGGGAAGCGTCCCCGGACAGGACGGGCGCGTAGCTCAGCGGGAGAGCACTCCCTTCACACGGGAGGGGTCACAGGTTCGATCCCTGTCGCGCCCACCACTGAAATCAATAACTTACGTCGCAGACGCAGTTAAATCCCTTTGCGCAGGCAGCACTTGGGCAGCACGAAGAAAATGTCCATGCGCTGCGTCCGGGCGGCACGGCAAATCGCACTCTAGCGGCAAAAAACAGGGGTCGACCCTGATCCTTCATCACAGCGGCTTCCCGCTCGCCGAAACGCCTGGCGGCTTCTTCGCGATGTTGTAAAACGCCCAAAGCAACATGGGCGCTGAGGAAAGGCGAAGGATCAGCGCGCTGAGGCCGCGTTTCGAGAGATGCATAATTACGCTGTGTGACAGCCAGATTGTGATAGGAAGCGGAATTTCCGGGAAGACAGCAAGGTAAACAAGGCGGATACCTACCAGTGGTCATCAATAGTGTGGCCGAAACTGGGGGGAAAGCCATGTCCAAGCTTTCGAAGCTTTGGGTAAGCACGTGCTCACGACTTTATAGATCGCGAATACATAAGCATAAATTGAGAAAAACGGGCCTCGTCTTAAGCCTCATCTTAGCAGTTGGCGCGCTATGCGTTACGCTGCATGGTGTTAGCGCCGCGCCGGGCCCGTTGGTCACGACCCAGGAGGGGATAGTCAAGGGCGTCATCAGCAACGGCGTCGCCGAATTCCTCGGCGTACCCTACGCCGAGCCGCCGGTCGGAAGTCTGCGCTGGAAGCCGCCGAAGAACCATGCGGCTTGGGCGGGCGTTCTCACGACGCAGGCTTACGCGCCGATCTGCGCGCAGATCACCACCCTCGGCGTCTTCGCTGGTCCCGCGAACAACAACGAGGACTGCCTCTATTTGAACGTCTTCACGCCGAACCTCGATCCCACCGCCCGACTGCCCGGAATCGTCTGGATCCATGGCGGCGGCAACGTCGACGGCGAGACTCCTGGCTACGACGGCAGCAAAATGGCCTCAGACGGCAAGACGGTCGTCGTCACGCTGGAATACCGCCTGAACCTGATCGGCTGGTTCGCCCATCCCGCCCTGGATGACGAAGGCCACCCCTTCGCCAACTATGGTCTCCTTGACCAGCAGGCCGTGCTGAAATGGGTGAAGCGCAACATCGCCTTTTTTGGCGGCGACAAGAACAATGTGACCCTTGGCGGCCAGTCCGCCGGCGCAATCGATACCGGCCTTAACATGGCCTCGCCAGGCGCCGCCGGGCTGTTCAACCGCGGGATCTGCGAAAGCTACTGCCCAGCTCCGTTCAATCCAGGCGGAGCCGCCGCTTCTTTGACGTCTGCTGAGGCGACTGGCGTCGCGATGTCAGTCGCGGCGGGTTGCGGCTCCGGCACTGGCTCGGCCACCGCCAAATGTCTGCGTAACCTGACCGCCATGCAGGTCGAGGCGCTGGCCGGAACGGCGAGCGCCTCCAGCCAGTACACCTTGGGCCAGGGCATCATCGACGGACAAATCGTTCCAATAGATCCGGTCGCGGCCTTCAAAAGCGGCCAGTTCAACCATGTGCCTTTAATGAACGGAAACACGGAAGACGAAATAAACTTCCTCTTGGCGATCACGGAATATTTCTCAGGGCCGCCGCGCGTGCCGCCGACTGCGGCGCAATACCTCAATTACGTCAAAACAACTTATGTGCCGCCGGCCTTCCCAGCCGGTACGGCGGCGAAGGTCCTGGCGCGCTACCCGCTCAGCGCCTTTGCGAGCCCGCAATTGGCGTGGGACAGGCTTGCGACGGATGTCAGCATCTGCGGCGAGCGGCTTGTCAACAAAATCCTGGCGCCTCAGATCCCGGTCTACGCTTATGAGTTCGACGACCAGACGGCGCCGTCCTACTTTCCGAAAATGCCGGGGTTCCTCGAGCTCGCCTACCACACCGCCGACATCCAGTATCTGTTCCCGCTCTGGCATGGCGGACCGGCCCCGCCGAGCGTGGAGCACTCTTTGAACAAGAAACAAACGGATCTCTCCGATACGCTCGTCGCCGCCTGGACGAACTTCGCCTGGACCGGCAACCCGAACGGGCTCGGAAACTATCCCTGGCCGCGCTACACCAACAGCACGATCAACCCGGCGTGGCTGATCCAGGATATTCCGGTCCTCTCGACGCTTACAGATCCGCAGTATTCCGCGCTTCGTAAGTGCGACTTCTGGGATACGTTCGCGCCCAACTGAACAAGGCTTGGTGCGCGTCAGGACGCGCGGGGCGGCGATAGGGGTGACGGCCGCGGTAGTGGCCGTCATTTTTTTTTCGCCCGCCGCCGTCGTCGACGGGCGAAACGCTTCGGCCTCCTACTGACCGATACTTTTCTCCCTTCTCGCGGGAGAGGTCACAGCTTCGATCCTAGTCGCGCCCAGCATTCGAATCGTCGGATCAATCGGCGAATTTTCCGTTCCGCCCCGCGGGCGCGTAAAGAGACCCGATCCCCCCTCAGAAATGGAACCCCATTGTTGGCGTTCCCCCATTGCTTAGCGAGAGGGGCAAGTCCGAGCCATTGTTTTCAAAGCCACTCGACTGCTCGAAGAATTTCTTTCGCCCCTCGGCGAGGCGCGCGGCCTTCTCGGCCTCTTCGGCCGATTGCAAATTCGTCGCCTGGCTCTTCGGCTGAGAAGAGGCGGCTTTCTTGTGAACGCTTTGCTTGGCCGGCGCTTTCGGGGCCGCTACGGCCGGCAGATCAGAGCTGGCGGCGGGCGTTTGGCTCGTCTGCGCGAATGCGGCGAGTCCAGACGCGCACAGGCAGAAGCTGACCAGAAGGCTTAGTCGAAGTCGGGCCATGGCGATCCCCTCGCGTCCAAGGCGGCCATGAGAGCAGCATGAAATTGGCGTCTTCGTGGCCAATCGGCTAGGACGAGGCGGAGCGGCGGCGCGAGCGATACAACAATAGTTGAGGCGGGCGGCGCGATTGCGGATTTCTTAACGCTGATATCGATCCGTCCGCCGCCGACAAAAAAACGCCACGGCGGCGCGGGATCTCTCAAGGCCGAACCTGCCGCGCTTCGTTGAGGATGAGGGGGACTGAGGCCCGATGTCGCCGCCGCTCCGCGCGAGGAAACGCAGCTGGCTCGCTGTCGTCGCGGCGATGGCCGCATGGCTCGCCGTGGTTCCGTTCTCCGGCGCGCGGGCGGTCGATGAGTGGGCGCTCGATCCCGCGCGCACGCATATTTCCTTTTCGGTTGACGCGGTCGGCCTGCCCCGCACGCAGGGCGAATTCCACAATTTCGACGGGCGCATCGCGGTCGACCTCGACAATCCGGCGATGAGCCACGTCATGTTCCGCGTCGAGGCGGGCTCGATCGACGCGGGCTCGGCGCTGCTCAGCGACGCTTTGCGCAGCGCGGCGTTTTTTGACGCCTCCCGCTACGCCGAGATCGCCTTCGTCTCGACCAAGGTGGAGAAGATCGACAACCAGACGGTCCGCGTCGCCGGCGATCTGACCATGCTTGGCGTGACGCGCCCGCTCAGCGTCGACGTCGAGGTTCGCCGCCAGAACGGCAAGCCGCATGCCCCATTCGACGTCAAGGCCCATGCGACGATCGACCGGCTCGCCTTTGGCATGAACGCCGGATATCCGCTCGTCTCGCGCGACGTCGACCTCGTCGTCGCCAGCGAAATCGCCGGGAACTGATTTCTGAAGTTTGGTTCGCGGAAGATTACTTGCACCTTGGAAGAGCAGGCCCGCGTGGTCTTCCGGCGCACTCTTGCGACCAGACGCCCGGCTGGAGCCCCGGCATGACGTTGCGCGTGGTCAGGCCCGCAGATCCGCGCCGGTCAGCCCGATGGCGATCCTCTGGCGCCTTGCGATCTCGAGCTTGACCTTTGTCCAGTGACGCGCAGAGACCGCGCCGTCGATGCAGCGACCGCGGGCGCGATCGCGCGCCTCGTAATAGGCCTGATCATGAAAGCGCGCGATCAGGCGGTCGGCGTCCGCCGCGACATTCCCTGCCTGGGGCCGGGCGCCCTGGCCAGTTTGAGCTTCGCGGACGCAAATGGCGGTCGAACGAATACGGATGGCGGTCAGGAGGCGACGGATCGAGACGGACATTTTCACGAATCACTTCAATTGATAAGTGCAACCCGCTTCGCCTATCCTGCGGTGCAATGCAACTTTAGCGCAGTGCTTATGCACAGGTCACGGTGACGCAGCCACCGATGATCGCCATTTGTTCCTATTTTGTCCGAAAAAGCAAGAACATTTTGTGATTACCCCCGCAATCATTTGATCCATTCAGGGTTGATCGGCGCGCCCGCGGAGCTGATAAAAAACGATTTATGGGCGCCGCCACGGGCGCAAACTTCCTCCGCGCGCCGCGCCGCGGCGCGGAAAGCGGGCGAAGCTCACACCTCGACCACCAGCACATGCACGGCGGGACGCTTGCCCCAGGCCGACGCCACGGCGTTGCGCACGGCTTTTTCGATCGCGGTCGAGACCACATCGGCGTCGCGCCGTTTCTGGCGCGGCATCTGGTCGAAGGTCTGGAACAGGGCGTCGTCGACCAGAGCGTCCATCGCGGCGCCGTCGCGCGTGCGCGCGGGCAGCCCCGCGGTCATCACGTCGGGCACGCCGGCAAGGTCGCCCTTCGCAGTGACCGCGAGGGCGATGGTGATGATTCCCGCCGCGGCCAGCTTCTGGCGGATGCGCAGCGCCTCGTCATTGGCGGCGACGAGAATATTGCCGTCCTTCAGCAGGCGTCCGTTCTGGACCTGCCCGACGATGGCGGGCTGGCCCGGCGCCAGCAGCGCGATATCGCCATTGCGCGCGCGGATCACATGGGGCACGCCGCGCGCCTCGGCGAAAGCCGCGTGTTCGGCAAGATGCAGATCCTCGCCATGAGCGGGAATGGCGATCTGCGGCCGGATCCAGGCGTAGAGCTGCGTGACTTCGCCGCGGCGCGGATGGCCCGAGGCGTGAATGAGTGCGTTGCGGTCGGTGACGACATCGACGCCGGAACGGATCAGATTATTGACGATACGGCCGACTTCGCGCTCATTGCCGGGGATGGTGCGCGAGGAGAAAATCACCTTGTCGCCGGCGTTCAGCGTCACCGCCGGATGCTCGCCCTCCGAGATGCGCGCGATGGCCGCCCGGCTCTCGCCCTGGCTTCCGGTGGCGATCAGAACGACCTTGTCGCGCGGCAGATGGGCGAAGGCGTCGACGCCGAGAAAATCCGGCACGCCGTCGAGATAGCCGCAGTCGCGCGCCACCGAAACGACGCGCTCCATGGCGCGGCCGACCAGCACGACCTGGCGCCCGGCGGCGCTCGCGGCCTCGGCGACGGCGCGGATGCGCGCGACATTGGAGGCGAAGGTGGTGACGACGACGCGGCCAGACGAGGCCGCGATGACGTCGCGCAGCGCGCTCGCCACATCGCCTTCCGATGGGCTGACGCCCTCGCGCAGGATATTGGTGGAATCGCAGACGAGCGCGAGGACGCCTTCATCGCCGATTTCGCGCAGCCGCTTTTCGTCGGTCGGCGCGCCAAGTCCGGGCTCGGCGTCGATCTTCCAGTCGCCCGAGTGCAGCACCGTTCCGAGCGGCGTTCTTATGGCGAGGGCGCAGCTTTCGGGAATTGAATGCGCCATGGCGATGAACTCGACCGAAAACGGCCCGATCTCGACGCGTCCGCCTTGCGGCACGATTTTGATCGGCACTTCAGGCGCGCCCGGCTCCGAAAGGCGCTTCGTCTGCAACAGCTCGGCGGCGAAGCGCGTCGCATAGAGCTGGCCGCCGAGCTTCGGCCAGACATCGGCGACGGCGCCGATATGATCCTCATGCGCGTGGGTGATGACGATGCCAACGAGATCCTGCTTCATCTTTTCGATGAAGCTGGTGTCGGGGATCATGACGTCGACCCCGGCGTGCTCGGGTCCGGTAAAGGCGATGCCGCAATCAACCATCAGCCATTTCATGCGGCCTTTGGGGCCGAAGCCGTAAAGGGCGAGATTCATCCCGATCTCGCCAAGGCCTCCGAGCGGCGCGAAGACGAGTTCGTCATTAGCCGCGTTCATTAATCAAGACCTTTCCTGCGCGCTCTTATGATTGTCATGCCGTTTGATGCTTATAGATGGGCGCGCGGCGGCGCAGCCAGAAAAACATCGCCGGCGTCGATCGCCCTGCTGGCGGACTGCTGGCGAAGAATGAGGCGCCCGGTTTCGTCGATGGTCTCGAAGACGCCTTCGAGCGTTTCCTTCGGGCGGGCGATCTTGACCGGCGCGCCGACGCCGGCGGCGAGCGCCAGCCATTCGGCGCGGATCCTCGCAAATCCAGCCCCGTTCGACCAAAGGTCAAGCTGCCGCGCCATCGCGCCTGCGAGCGCCTCCAACACGGTCTCGGGCGCGATGTCCCGGCCGGCGGCGGCCGAAAGGTCGGTCGCTGGATAGAGCGTATCCGTCGGGTGCGAGCGGCAGTTCACGCCAATGCCGGCGACGCAGGCGAAGCCATGCGGCAGCGCGACGCTTTCGAGCAGAATGCCAGCGAGCTTGGCGCCGTTATGGAGAATGTCATTCGGCCATTTGATTTTGAGAGCCGGTTCGTCGCCGAGAATCTGGCGCAGCGCGAGGGCGAGCGCAAGGCTCGTCACGAAACCAAGCTCGGCGGCTCTGGCCGGCGGCGCGGGATCGATCAGCAACAGACTCGCGAAGAGATTGCCGGGCTCGGATGTCCAGACGCGCCCGTTGCGGCCCCTGCCGCCGCTTTGGCGGGCGGCGGCGATCCAGAGGCGCCCGGATCGCCAGCGCGCGCGCGCGCCAAAGCCTCGTCATTGGTCGAGCCCAGCGCCTCGTAGGCGGCCAATCGAAATCCGAGAGCGCGTACCGATGCTTCAAGATGCGACAGAGCGAGCCCGCCATTCGAGAATTCCAGGGAGGGCCTCGGAACGACGGTCAGAACAGCGATTTGGCCGCGGCCGTCGTGGCGTCGATAAAAGGACCCGGATAAGCGAACAAGAACAGCACGAGAAGGCTGCTCACCGCAAGCACGACGCGCAGCACCGGCGCCGGACGGTCGAAAGCGGCGGGCGGCTTCGTCGAAATACATGATCTTGACGATGCGCAGATAATAAAAGGCCGCGACCGCGCTGGACAGCACGCCGATCACGGCGAGCGGATAAAGATGCGCCTGAATCGCGGCGTTGAAAACGTACCATTTGGCGAAGAAGCCGGCGAGCGGCGGAATGCCGGCCAGCGAAAACATCAGCATGGCGAAGAAGAAAGCCATGAAGCGGATCGGTGTTGGCGAGGCCGGCGAGATCGGAGATGCGCTCGACATTGTGGCCGGCGACGCGCATCGACAGGATCGCGGCGAAGGTGCCAAGCGTCATGACGAGGTAGATCGCCATATAGGCCATGACGCCGACGACGCCGGCCTGCCGTGCCGGCCGCGAGGCCGACGAGCGCGAAGCCGACATGGCCGATCGAGGAATAGGCCATCAGCCGCTTGATGTTGGCCTGGCCGATCGCGGCGAAGGCGCCGAGCGCCATCGACAGGATCGAGATGAAGACGATGATCTGCTGCCATTGCGGCGTGATGCCGGGAAAGGCGGTCATCGACGACCCGCACGGTGACCGCGACGGCGGCCATCTTCGGCGCCGAGGCGAAAAAGGCGGTGACCGGCGTCGGCGCGCCCTCATAGACGTCGGGCGTCCACATATGGAAGGGCGCGGCCGACATCTTGAAAGCGAAGCCGGCGAACAGGAAGACGAGGCCGAAGACGACGCCGATCGAAGCCTTGCCGCCGACGGCCGCCGCGATGCCGGCGAAAGTGACCGTTCCCGAAAAGCCGTAGATCAGCGAGGCGCCATAGAGCAGCATGCCTGAGGAGAGCGCGCCGAGGACGAAATATTTGAGCCCGGCCTCGGTCGCCCGCACATTGTCGCGGTCGAAGGCGGCGACGACATAAAGCGCGAGCGACATCAGTTCGAGCCCGAGATAGAGCGCGATGAGATTTTGCGCCGAGATCAGCATCAGCATGCCGAGCGTCGGCGAGCAGGATGAGGATCGGGAACTCGAATTTGTCGATGCGCTCGCGCGACGCAGGAAATCCTGGCGCCATGAGCAGCGTGACCATCGAGCCGAGCAGCGCCAGCACCTGCATGAAGCGGCCGAAGCCGTCGTCGATGAAGGCGCCGTCGAAGACGATCGCCTCGGTCTTGGCGCCGAGCAGAATGACGAGGATGGCGAGCGCCGAGGAGGCCGACGGCGAGCTCGGTCACCGGCCCGTCCGACGCCTCGCCGCGGATGGCGCCGATAGAGCACGAGCGCGAGAACGCCGACGGTCGAGAAGCACTTCCGGCAGGCAATGCGCGAGGGCGAAGGACAAGGGCTCCATGGATCAGCCTTTCAATGCAACGGCGAGCGCGGCGGTCTTCGTCGTCGCCAGCGCCGCGTGAAAGTCATGACCAGCGCCGTCAGCGAGGCGGCGGAGCTGTCGAGCACCGGCCCCGGATGGACGCCGAAATAGATCGTCAGGACAGCGAGCGGCGCGAGGATGGCGCGCTCTCGCGCATCGAGAGGTCGAGGATCGATTGCAGCGCCGGCTTGTCGAGCACGCCGAAGATGACGCGGCGGTAGAGATAGAGCGCATAGGCCGCCGAGAGAATGACGCCGGTGGTGGCGAAGCAGCGCCAACCCAGCTATTGGCGCGGAAACCGCCGAGCAGGCGTCAGAAACTCGCCGACGAAGCCGGAGGTGCCGGGCAGTCCGACATTGGCCAGCGTGAAGATCATGAAGGCGACGGCGTAGAGCGGCATGCGCTCGACGAGGCCGCCATAGGCGGCGATCTCGCGCGTATGCATGCGGTCGTAGACGACGCCGACGCAAAGGAACAGCGCGCCGGAGACGAGGCCATGCGAGATCATCTGGAACATCGCGCCCTGCACGCCCTGCTCGGTCATGCGAGAAGAGGCCCATGGTCACGAAGCCCATATGCGCGACCGAGGAATAGGCGATCAGCTTCTTCATATCCTCCTGCACCAGCGCGACGAGCGAGGTGTAGATGATCGCGATGATGGAGAGGGCGAAGACGAGCGGCGCGAAATAGGCGCGAGGCGTCGGGGAACATCGGCAGCGAAAAGCGGATGAAGCCGTAGCCGCCCATCTTCAGCAGGATGCCGGCCAGGATGACCGAGCCCGCCGTCGGCGCCTCGACATGCGCGTCGGGCAGCCAGGTATGCACCGGCCACATCGGCATTTTCACCGCGAGCGAGGCGAAGAAGGCGAGCCACAGCCATTTCTGCATGCCGAGGTCGGGAAGGCGGTCTTCAGCAGCACCGTGATGTCGGTCGTGCCGGCGACGCCATACATCGCCATGATGGCGAGCAGCATCAGCAGCGAGCCGACCAGCGTGTAGAGGAAGAATTTGAAGCTCGCGTAGACGCGCCGCTTGCCGCCCCAGATGCCGATGATGAGGAACATCGGGATGAGGCCGCCCTCGAAGAAGAGATAGAACAGCACGAGATCGAGCGCGCAGAAGACGCCGATCATCAGCGTCTCGAGCACGAGGAAGGCGATCATATATTCCTTCACGCGATACGGTGATCGATTTCCACGAGGCGGCGATGCAGAACGGCATCAGGAAGGCGGTCAGCAGCACGAAGGCGATCGAGATGCCGTCGACGCCCATCTTGTAGATGAGGCCGCGAGCCGAACCAGCTCTTTTCCTCGACGAGCTGAAAGGCCGACGAGCGCAGGTGTCGAAGCGGCGCATAGGCGACGAGCGACAGGATGAACACGATGAGGGTCGTCGCCAGCGCCGCCCAGCGGGCGTTGTTGAGGGTCGCTTCGTCGTCGCCGCGCAGCGCTAGAATGAAGGCCGCGCCGACGAGCGGCAGAAAGACGATGCCGGAGAGAATGCCGAAGCCGAACATCAGTGCAGCCCCCCCGACGAGATACTAGGTGATGAGGGCGGCGACGCCGATCAGCATGGCGAAGGCGTAATGATAGATGATAGCCGGTCTGCAGCTTGACCACCCGGCTGGTCACGTCGACGACGCGGGCGGCGACGCCGTCCGGCCCGAAGCGATCGATGATGGCGCCGTCGCCGCCTTTCCAGAACAGGCGGCCGAGCCAGAAGGCCGGGCGGACGAAGATGAAGTCGTAGAGCTCGTCGAAATACCATTTGTTGAGCAGGAAGCGGTAGAGCGCGGGGAGGCGCTCGGCAAGCGCGGCCGCCGTGCCGGGCGCTGAAGATGTAGACATAGTAGGCCGCGATGAAGCCGACCGACCATCATCAGCGTCGGCGACAGCGCGGCGAGATGCGGTATCTCCTCCATCTCCTCGAGGATGTGATTGTCCGGCGCCGAAATAGAGCGCGCCTTCCAGAAGGCGGCGGCGCCCTCGCCGATGAAAGTCCGACCTGAAGATAGCGCCGGCGAATAGGGCGCCGAACGCCAGGACGGCGAGCGGGATCAGCATGGTCAGCGGCGATTCATGCGGATCGAGCGCATGGCCGTGACCGTGCGTCGTCGGCATGGGCGTCGACCGCATCGGCGCCGACGCCATGGCGCCGCGCCGCGCGTCCGCCGCATGATCCGCCGGCCCAATGCGCCTCGCCGAAGAAGGTCATGAAGACCAGCCGCCAGGAATAGAATGAGGTCAGCGCTGCGGCGATGACGGTGGTCAAGAAGCCATAAGAGGCCATCGAGCGATGCGAGGCGATAGGCGGCCTCGATGATGGCGTCCTTGGAGAAATAGCCGGCGGTGAAGGGAAAGCCGGTCAGCGCCAGCGTGCCGACCGTCATCATGGCGAAGGTGAAGGGGATCTTGCGCCAGAGCCCGCCCATGTTGCGCATGTCCTGCTCGTGATGCATGGCGGCGATGACCGAGCCCGCGCCAAGGAACAGCAGCGCCTTGAAGAAGGCGTGGGTGAAGAGGTGGAAGATGCCGAGCGAATAGCCGCCGACGCCAAGCGCCGACGAACATATAGCCGAGCTGCGAGCAGGTCGAATAGGCGATGACGCGCTTGATGTCGTTTTGCACGAGGCCGACCGTCGCCGCGAAGAAGGCCGTCGTGCCGCCGATGAAAGTGACGAAGGAGAGCGCGGCGGGCGCCTGCTCGAACAGGGGCGACAGGCGCGCCACCATGAAGACGCCGGCAGTGACCATGGTCGCCGCGTGGATCAGCGCCGAGACCGGCGTCGGGCCTTCCATCGCGTCGGGCAACCAGGTGTGCAGCAGGAACTGCGCCGATTTGCCCATCGCGCCCATGAAGAGCAGGAGGCAGGTGATCGTCATCGCGTCCCAGGTCGACGCCGAAGACGTGGATGGTCTTATGGGCGAGGCCCGGGCGCGGCGGCGAAGATCTGGTCGAAGCCGACCGAGCGGGTCAGCTCGAAGACGAGGAAAATGCCGAGCGCGAAGCCGAAATCGCCGACGCGGTTGACGACGAAGGCCTTGATCGCGGCGGCGTTGGCGGAGGGCTTCTCGATACCAGAAGCCGATCAGCAGATAGGAGGCGAGGCCGACGCCTTCCCAGCCGAAGAACATCTGCACGCAGATTGTCGGCCGTCACCAGCATCAGCATGGCGAAGGTGAACAGCGAGAGATAGGCGAAGAAGCGCGGCCGGCGCCGGGTCTTCGGCCATGTAGCCGATGGAATAGAGGTGGACGAGCGCCGACACCGTGGTGACGACGACGAGCATCACCGCGGTGAGGCGTGTCGATGCGCAGCGCCCAATCGACCTTGAGCGCGCCCGAGGTGAACCAGTTGCCGAGCACCTGGACGCTGACCGGCGCGTTGCCGAAGCGCGACTTCGGCGAAGACGATCCAGGACAGCGCCGCCGAAATGAAGAGCAGGCTCGTCGTGACGAGCTCGGCCGGGCGCGCGCCGATCTGACGGCCGAAAATGCCGGCGATCAGAAAGCCGAGCAGAGGGAAGAAGACGATTGCCGCATACATGCCGGCTCAGCCCTTCATCATGTTGATGTCTTCGACCGCGATCGAGCCGCGGTTGCGATAATAGGCGACAAGGATGGCGAGGCCGATCGCCGCCTCGGCCGCAGCGACGGTCAAAATGAACAGCGAGAAGACCTGGCCGGTGAGATCGCCAAGGAAGCCGGAGAAGGCGACGAGATTGATGTTGACCGAGAGCAGGATCAGTTCGACCGACATCAGAGATGACGATGATGTTCTTGCGGTTGAGGATGATGCCGGCAACGCCCGATGGTGAACAGGATCGCCGCGACGACAAGATAATGCGTGAGCGAGGGCAACATCAGCTTTCTCCCGCGCGGGAAGATGAGGTGACGGGCGCGGCCATTTCAGACGCCTTCCCGGAACGGTTTTTTGCCAGCTTCGACGGCCGCCGCCGGCGTGCGGGCGTTCTGCGCCGCGACGTCCTGGCGCTTTACGCCAACCTTATGGTGCAGCGTCAGGACGATGGCGCCGATCATCGCGGTCAGCAGCACAAGCGCCGCCGCCATGAACAGATAGACATATTGGGTGTAGAGCACACGGCCGAGCGCCAGCGTGTTGCGTCATGCCGGGCGGCATCGGCGTCGCGACATTGGCGAGCGAGGTCGCATCGACCCGTCCAGCCGCCGACGACGACGATGAGCTCAAACAGCACGATCGCGCCGATGGTGCCGCCGATGGGCAGATATTGCAGGAAGCCCTGCTTCAATTCGGCGAAATCGACGTCGAGCATCATGACGACGAAGAGGAACAGCACCGCCACCGCGCCGACATAGACGACGACGAGGATCATCGCCAGGAACTCGGCGCCAAGCAGCAGGAACAGCCCGGCCGCGTTGACGAAGGCGAGAATCAGAAACAGCACCGAATGGACCGGATTGCGCGCCGTGATCACCATGAAGGCCGAGGCGATCATCATGATGCGAGAAGAGATAGAAGAACAGCGCCGGGATGCTCATTTTTGAACCCCGTCGATGGCGCGCGCCTGCGAGAGCGGCTGCATTCTGTCTCCCCCTGCGTTTTCATGGCCTTTGGCGCCGGGCGCGCCATTGGCGTTAGTCAAGGCGGCGCTCATCGATAGGGCGCGTCGAGCGCGAGGTTGCGCGCGATCTCGCGCTCCCAGCGGTCGCCGTTCTCGAGCAGCCGGTTCTTGTCGTAATAGAGCTCTTCGCGCGTCTCGACCGCGAATTCGGCGTTCGGACCCTCGACGATGGCGTCGACCGGACAGGCTTCCTGGCAGAAGCCGCAATAGATGCATTTCACCATGTCGATGTCGTAGCGCGTGGTGCGGCGCGTGCCGTCGTTGCGGCGCGGCCCCGCTTCGATGGTGATCGCCTGCGCCGGGCAGATCGCCTCGCAGAGCTTGCAGGCGATGCAGCGCTCTTCGCCATTAGGATAGCGGCGCAGCGCATGCTCGCCGCGATAGCGCGGCGATTGCGGGTTTTTTTCGTGCGGATAGTTCAGCGTCGCCTTCGGCTTGAAGAAATAGCGCATCGAAAGCGACAGAAAGCGCCGACGAACTCGGTGAGGAACAGCGCCTGCGCGGCCTGGTCGAGTTTCATGTTGGCCTCTTTCGAATGAGTCGCGCCGCGATCATTGCCCCATCCCCGCGCTCCAGCCGGTCAGTTGCAGCACCACGGCGACAAGGACCACCATGGCGAGCGAGATCGGCAGGAACACCTTCCAGCCGAGCCGCATCAGCTGGTCGTAGCGATAGCGCGGCACGAAGGCTTTCACCATGGCGAACATGAAGAAAACCGCGCAGACTTTCAGAATGAACCAGATGACGCCCGGCACCCAGGTGAAGGGCGCAAACGGGATCGGCGACAGCCAGCCGCCGAGAAAGAGGATCGTCGTCAGCGCGCACATGGTGATGATCGCCACATATTCGGCGAGCATGAACAGCATGTAGGGCGTCGCCGAATACTCGACCATGAAGCCGGCGACGAGCTCGGATTCCGCCTCGACGAGATCGAACGGCGGCCGGTTCGTCTCGGCGAGGGCCGACACGAAGAAGATGACGAACATCGGGAACAGCGGCAGCCAGTACCAGCCGAGGAAGCCCCAGCCGTTATCCTGCGCTTTCACGATGTCGGTGAGGTTCAGCGAGCCGGCGACAGAGCAGGACGGTGATGATGACGAAGCCGATCGAGACTTCATAGGAGACCATCTGCGCCGCCGAGCGCAACGCCGAGAGGAACGGATATTTCGAGTTCGACGCCCAGCCGCCCATGATGACGCCATAGACGCTGAGCGACGAGATCGCGAAGATGTAGAGAATGCCGACATTGATGTTGGCGATGGCCCAGCCGTCGTCGATCGGGATCACCGCCCAGGCGGCGAGCGCCAGAAAGCCCATGACGAAAGGCGCGAGCAGGAAAATGCCCTTGTTGGCGCCGTCGGGAATGACCGGCTCCTTGACGACGAACTTCAGCATGTCGGCGAAGCTCTGCCAAATGCCCCAGGGGCCGACGACATTCGGCCCGCGCCGCAATTGCACCGCCGCCCAGATCTTGCGGTCGGCGTAAAGAATATAGGCGACGAAAATCAGCAGAACGACGAGCAGCGCGACGCTCTTCACGGCGGTGAGCAGCAGGGGGAGAAGCCAGCCGGTCTCTTCCATCGCCCTACTCCGCGGCCTGGCGCGCAAGGCTCGTGGCGAAGGGCGGAACATTCCGCCATCACCGCCGATGCGCGCGCGATCGGGTTGGTAAGATAAAAATCGACGACGGGCGAGGCGAAGGGGGCGCTCTGCCACGCGCCGCCAGCTGCGATGAGCCGCGCGGGGTCAAAAGCCGCGCCAGGCGCGATTGCATCGATCGCCGCGAAATGGGGATGCGCGGCGACAGAGTTTTCCGCGCAAGGCTTGCGCAAGCGAATCGAACGGCAGGCGATGGCCGAGAACGTCGGAGAGCGCGCGGATGATCGCCCAGTCCTCGCGCGCGTCGCCCGGCGGGAAATTGGCGCGGTCGGCGAGCTGCACGCGCCCTTCGGTGTTGACATAGAGGCCGGATTTCTCGGTGTAGGCGGCGCCCGGCAGGATGACGTCGGCGCGGTGCGGCGCCGCGGTCGCCATGCGAGCCCTGATAGATGACGAAGGCGCCGGGCGCGATGTCGATCTCGTCGGCGCCGAGGTTGAAGATGACGTCGAGCGCGCCAGGCTGGGCCATGCCGGCGGCGTCAAGGCCGCCCGCGCCGGGAACGAAGCCGAGATCGAGCCCGCCGACACGGGCCGCGGCGGTGTGCAGGATCGCGAAGCCGTTCCAGCCGTCCTTGACGACGCCAAGCGAGGCCGCGGCCTTGGCGGCGAGCGAAAGGATCGCGAGCCCGTCCGGCCGCGCCAGCGCGCCCTGGCCGACGAGGAACAGCGGCTGCTCCATTCTTGCCGGCGGGTGCTCGGCAAAGCGTCGCGAGCGTGTCGGGGCCGGCGCCGAGATAGGCATAGTCGTAGGTGAGGTCCGCCTTTTCGCCGATGACGCCGATCTGGAAAGCCGCCTTTCAGCCAGCGCTTGCGGATGCGGGCGTTGAGCACCGGCGCCTCGCTGCGCGGATTTGAGCCGATGATCATGAGGCGCGTCGGCCTCGTCGATGCCGGCGATCGTCGGATTGAAGAGATAGCTGGCGCGGCCGAATTGCGGATCGAGCTTCGCGCCATCCTGGCGGCAGTCGAGCGAGGCGGCGCCGAGGCTTTCATCAACAGCGTTTGCAGCGCGAACATCTCCTCGGCGGCGACAAGATCGCCGGCAATGGCGCCGATGCGCGCGGCAGTCGTCGCTTTGATCTTCTCCGCGATGAGCGCGAAGGCTTCGCGCCATGTCGCCGGGCGCAGTTTGCCGCCTTCGCGCACATAGGGCCTGTCGAGGCGCCCGGTCTTCGAGCCCGTCGACGATCTGGCGCGCCTTGTCGGAAATCCACTCCTCATTCACCGCGTCGTTGATGCGGGGCAGGATGCGCATCACCTCGCGCCCGCGCGTATCGATGCGGATCGCGGAGCCGAGCGCGTCCATGACGTCGATCGATTCGGTCTTGACCAGCTCCCACGAGCGCGCCTTGAACGAATAGGGCTTCGGCAGCAGCGCGCCGACGGGACAGAGATCGGCGACATTTCCCTGCAGCTCGGAGGCCATCGCGGTTTCGAGATAGGTGGTGATCTCCATGTCTTCGCCGCGTCCGATCGCGCCCATGTCGCCGGTGCCGGCGACTTCGGCCGTGAAGCGGACGCAGCGCGTGCAATGGATGCAGCGGTTCATCGAGGTGCGCACCAGCGGGCCGATATATTTGTCTTCGACGGCGCGCTTGTTCTCGGCGTAGCGCGAGGAATCGAAGCCGAACGCCATGGCCTGATCCTGCAGATCGCATTCGCCGCCCTGATCGCAGATCGGGCAATCAAGCGGATGGTTGATGAGCAGGAACTCCATGACGCCTTCGCGCGCCTTCTTCACCATCGGCGAATTGGTTAGCACGACCGGCGGCTCGCCATTGGGGCCGGGACGCAGATCGCGCACCGCCATGGCGCAGGAGGCCGACGGCTTCGGCGGGCCGCCCTTGACCTCGACGAGACACATGCGGCAATTGCCGGCGATCGACAGGCGCTCGTGGTAGCAGAAGCGCGGGATTTCGGCGCCGGCCTCCTCGCAGGCCTGCAGCAGCGTGTATTCCGGCGGGACGTCGACCTCGACTCCGTCGACGATGAGCTTGCTCATATGCTACCCTTCATGCGGCGGTTCGACGAGATCGAGCCTTCGCTCGATGCGATCCAGCCGGATCTCGATCCGATCCAATCGGCGATGGACGCCGGCCTGCCCTTCCTCAAGATTCGTCATGCGAAGCTTGAGATCGCGCACATCCTCCACCACGCGATCGAGCTTCTCGTCAATGCGCCGCAGATAAACCAGAACAACGTTGTCGGGGCCGTCCGCCATCCGCCGCTACTCCGCCGTGACATGATAGCCTGCCGCGGGCTCGGGATGCGGATTGGCGGCGTATTGGTCGATGCGCTTTTCGATCTCCGGGCGGAAATGGCGGATCAGGCCCTGCACCGGCCAGGCCGCCGCGTCGCCGAGCGCGCAGATCGTGTGGCCCTCGATCTGGGTCGTCACTTCAAGCAGCATGTCGATCTCGCGCTTTTGCGCGCGGCCCTCCGCCATGCGCGAGACGACGCGCCACATCCAGCCGGTGCCTTCGCGGCATGGCGTGCACTGGCCGCAGCTCTCGTGCTTGTAGAAATAGCTAAGCCGCGCGATGGCGCGGATGATATCGGTGGATTTGTCCATGACGATGACGGCGGCGGTGCCAAGGCCCGATTTCAGATCGCGCAGCGTATCGAAATCCATCGCCGCGTCGATGATCTGATGCGCCGGCACGCAAGGGCACCGACGAGCCGCCGGGAATGACGGCGAGCAGATTGTCCCAGCCGCCGCGCACGCCGCCGCAATGCTTGTCGACGAGTTCGCGGAACGGGATCGACATCGCCTCCTCGACATTGCACGGCTTGTTGACGTGGCCGGAGATGCAGAAGAGCTTGGTGCCGGAATTGTTCTTGGCGCCGAAGCTCGAGAACCAGGCGGCGCTGCGGCGCAGGATGGTCGGCGCGACGGCGATCGATTCGACATTGTTGACGGTCGTCGGGCAGCCGTAGAGACCCATATTGGCCGGGAACGGCGGCTTGAGCCGCGGCATGCCCTTTTTGCCTTCGAGCGATTCGAGCAGCGCCGTCTCCTCGCCGCAGATATAGGCGCCGGCGCCGTGATGGACGTAGATGTCGAACGGCCAGCCGTGGATATTGTCCTTGCCGACGAGGTTGGCCTCATAGGCTTGCGCGATCGCCGCCTCGACGCGGTCGGCCTCGAGGATATATTCGCCGCGCACATAGATGTAGCAGGCGTGCGCCTCCATGGCGAAGCAGGCGACGAAGCAGCCCTCGACCAGCAGATGCGGATCATTGCGCATGATCTCGCGGTCCTTGCAGGTGCCGGGCTCGGATTCATCCGCGTTGACGACGAGATAGGAAGGCCGCGCCGCGTCGGGCTTCGGCATGAACGACCATTTGAGGCCGGTCGGGAAGCCGGCGCCGCCGCGCCCGCGCAGGCCCGAGGCCTTCATCTCGTCGATGATCCAGTCCTTGCCCTTCTCGATGAGCTCCTTGGTATTGTCCCAGGCGCCGCGCGCGCGCGCGCCCTTGAGGCCCCAGTCGCCAAAGCCGTAGAGATTGGTGAAGATGCGATCCTTGTCTTCGAGCATGGCGATGGGCCTCAGGAGGACTTCGAATCGGGCGGCGGCTCGGGTTCGGTTCGTTTCGTCCCGGTCTTCACGGTCCGCTTCGGAGCGGCGGCGGACAACGCTTCCTCCTGCTTGAGGCGTTCGTTGGCGGGCTCGGCCGGCGCGAAATCCTGCGCCGCGAATTCTCCGCGCGCGGCGGCCGCATCGCCGGCGCTTGGAGCCGCCTTGGCGGCGAAGGGGCCGCTGCGGCCGTCGACGCCGTAAAAGGAGGTCAGGGAGGTCAGGCCGCCGACCGGCTCCGAGGTGACGCGGCCAATCTGCGAGCCGACGTTGACGGGCTGGCCGGCGGCGAGATCGTCGAGCAGTTTGGCGAAATTTTCTGGCGGTCAGATCTTCGTAATAGTCGTCGTTGATCTGCACCATCGGCGCATTGCAGCAGGCGCCAAGACATTCGACTTCGATCCAGGAGAAGAGGCCGTCGGCCGTCACCTGCCCCGGGTCGCCGACGCGGTCCTTAAGCACCGCCTTGATGGCGTCGGAGCCGGCGAGAAGGCAGGGCGTCGTGCCGCAGAGCTGGACGAAGAATTTGCCGACCGGCGCGAGGTTGAACATCGTGTAGAAGGTGGCGATCTCAAGCACGCGGATATAGGGCATGCCGAGCTTGTTCGCGACGGCTTCGATCGCCGGCTGCGGCAGCCAATAGTCGTTCTGTTTCTGCGCCCGCCACAGCAGCTGCGATGACCGCCGAGGCCTGCCGGCCTGGCGGATATTTTTTGACGATCCCGTCGCCCCAGGCCTCGTTCTCGGGCGTGAAGGCGAAGGATTTCGGGCTGTTCTTCGGCGAGCCTGCGAACGGACATATCAGCAATACTCCGGCGTCAGCGGCGCTGCGTCGAGGGCTGACGCAAAGGGCTTTGGCGGCGGCGCGGGCTGACGCCGGCCGTGACGCGGCCGCGCCCTCACCGGTCCACCTCGCCGAACACGATGTCGATCGAGCCGAGAATCGCGCTGACGTCGGCGAGCATCGATTTGCGGCAGAGGAAATCCATGGCCTGCGAGATGGGCGAAGCCCGGCGCCCTGATCTTGCAGCGATAGGGCCGGTCGGTGCCGTCGGAGACGAGATAGACGCCGAATTCGCCCTTCGGCGCCTCGACGGCGCAATAGACTTCGCCCGCCGGCACGTGGAAGCCTTCGGTGAAAAGCTTGAAATGATGGATCAGCGCCTCCATCGAGCGCTTCATTTCGGCGCGCGACGGCGGCGCGACCTTGCCCTTTGCCAGCACGGGTCCTTGCCCCGCCGGCTCGCGCAGCTTCGCGACGCATTGCTTCATGATCCGGACCGCCTGCCGCATCTCCTCCATGCGAATGACCTGCCGGTCGTAATTGTCGCCGTGCGGCCGACCGGAATGTCGAACTCCATTTCCTCATAGCATTCGTAAGGCTGGGCTTTACGCAAATCCCAGGCCGCGCCGGAGCCGCGCACCATGACGCCGGAGAAGCCCCAGCGCCAGCAATCCTCAAGGCTGACGATGCCGATGTCGACATTGCGCTGCTTGAAGATGCGGTTGTCGATGAACAGCGCGGTGAGATCGTCGCAGGTCTTGAGGAAGGGATCGCACCAAGCGCCGATATCGTCGATCAGCTTGGCCGGAATATCCATATGCACGCCGCCGGGGCGGAAATAATTGGCGTGCAGCCGCGCCCCCGACGCGCGCTCATAGAAGACCATCAGCTTTTCGCGCTCTTCGAAGCCCCAGAGCGGCGGGGTCAGCGCGCCGACGTCCATCGCCTGCGTCGTGACGTTGAGAAGATGCGACAGGATGCGGCCGATTTCGCAGAAGAGCACCCGGAGCAATTGCGCCCGGCGCGGCACCTCAAGGCCAAGCAGCTTCTCGATGGCGAGGCAGAAGGCATGCTCCTGATTCATCGGCGCGACATAATCGAGCCGGTCGAAATAGGGCACGTTCTGCAGATAGGTGCGCGCCTCCATCAGCTTTTCGGTGCCGCGATGCAGGAGGCCGATATGCGGATCGACGCGCTCGACGACTTCACCGTCGAGTTCGAGCACGAGACGCAGAACGCCATGCGCCGCCGGATGCTGCGGGCCGAAGTTGATCGTGAAATTACGGACCGGCGCGTCGTTCATCCAGGGTCTCGCATCTAGGTCTCGTTCCGGGGTTCTTTTTAACGCGGGTCTCGTGGGCGGTCGCAGCCTTGCGCTCAATGCGGATTGGATTTCGCTTTCTCGTCGCCGGGAAGCACATAGTCGATCGCGCCCTCCCAGGGCGACAGGAAGTCGAAGTTGCGGAATTCCTGGGGGAGCTGCACCGGCTCGTAAACGACGCGCTTCTGCTCGTCGTCGTAGCGCACTTCGACATAGCCCGTCATCGGAAAATCCTTGCGCAGCGGATGGCCGTCGAAGCCGTAATCGGTGAGCATCCGGCGCAAATCCGGATGTCCGGAGAAATAGACGCCGAACAGATCATAGGCCTCGCGCTCGAACCAGTTCGCGGCTGGATAGAGATCCGACAGCGAAGGCACGGGAGTGTCCTCGTCGGTCGCGACTTTGATGCGGATGCGGCGATTGTGCTTTGGCGACAAGAGGTGCGTCACGACGTCGAACCGCTCCGGCCGGGTCGGATAATCGACGGCGGTGAGATCGATGAAGCAGACGAACAGGCAGGAGGGGTCGTCGCGCAGATAAGTGACGGCCTCTATCAGGTCGTCGCGGCTGACGGCGAGGGTCAGTTCGCCATAGGCGACGCTCGGCTCGACCCGGCCCTGAAGCGCCGCGGCGACCGCGTCTCCGAGATGTTGCAGGTCGTCTTCCATCTCAACCCTTCACATTGCGCGCGCACCCATTCGGTGCGGCGCGAGAATCATTTCAGTTTCGCGGCGCGGCGGAGCTCCGTAGCGGCGCTATGCTCTTAAATCCTTGTTCCCGCCGCGAGGTCTCGCTCGAAGCCTCGCGCCATTCGGCGCTGCCCTAACGCTCGATCGTTCCGGTGCGGCGGATTTTCTTCTGCAGGAGCAGGATGCCATAGACAAGCGCCTCCGCCGAGGGCGGGCAGCCGGGGACATAGATGTCGACCGGCACGATCCGGTCGCAACCGCGCACGACCGAATAGGAATAATGGTAATAACCGCCGCCATTGGCGCAGGAGCCCATGGAGATGACATAGCGCGGCTCCGGCATCTGGTCATAGACCTTGCGCAACGCAGGCGCCATTTTATTGGTCAGCGTGCCGGCGACGATCATGACGTCGGACTGGCGCGGCGAGCCGCGCGGCGCAAAGCCGAAGCGCTCGAGGTCGTAACGCGGCATCGAGGCCTGCATCATCTCGACGGCGCAGCAGGCGAGGCCGAACGTCATCCACATCAGCGAGCCGGTACGCGCCCAGTTGATCAGCTCGCTGGTCGTCGTGACCAGAAACCCCTTGTCGGCGAGCTCATTGTTGATCTCACGGAAATAGGGATCGTCCGGCCGCAGGGCCCGGTCGGGGCTGATCGCGCCGGCGCCGGCGAGCGCGAGGCGATCCTGTGGCGCAGGGGTCAATCCCATTCGAGCGCGCCCTTCTTCCATTCATAGACGAAGCCGACGGTGAGGATGCCGAGAAACGCCATCATCGCCCAGAAGCCGAAAGTCCCGGCCTGACGGAAGGCCGCGGCCCAGGGAAACAGAAACGCGACTTCGAGATCGAAGATGATGAACAAAAGCGACACCAGATAGAAGCGCACGTCGAACTTCATGCGGGCGTCGTCGAAGGCGTTGAAGCCGCATTCATAGGCCGACAGTTTTTCCGAATCCGGCGCCTTAAAGGCGACGACGAAAGGCGCGAGCAGAAGAGCGCCCGAGATGACGGCGGCGATGGCCATGAAGACCACGAGCGGGAGATATTGATCGAGAAAACTCGGCATGAACAAGCTCGGTCTGGACCGGCGAAGCCGGATTGTCCCGCCGGCGCGATGGGGGCGCGCCCTCATTCTGCGGCGATGCAGCGATCCGTAGCCCAGCGCCATTCGCAGCGCAAGGTCATGTTTTGAACGGGTCCAGACTTAGCTGTCGTGAATTTGCCCAAAATGCCTATCGGCGAAGCTATTTTGTCGCAGAAGGGAGGCGATTTAGGCCGCGGGAGGCCGCCGTCATCGAAGACGGCCTGGTTGGTGCTTTTTTCAAAATACGGTGGCCGACGCCGGGCCCGCGCTGCCCCGGTTTCGCGCCAGCGGCGCCGATAGACGCGTTGTCCGTCTGAGCAACGGGTTGGCCGCATATTCGCGCCCGCCGGCGTCGCACCGGCGGCAGGCGCCGATTTAGCCTCTGCGCGGATTGCGCGATCACGCTTCAGTCGGGTTCAGCGGTCGGCTGAAATCAGCCTGGCTTCGTGTTTATCTGAAATCCTTAGCTCGACTTCACTCAAGCGTTTCATGCGTTGTTGCACCCAAAACAACTCTAGTTCCTCGAGAGCAAGAATTTCTAAATGCTCTGGCGAGCCGCTGGTAAAGGCGCCTTTGCAGTACAAAGCTTGCAACCGGTGAAGCCGCGCAAAAAAAAGATCCATCGCGTCTTTAGAATGAAGCTTTTGACCCACTTTAAATCTCCTTAATCAAACCTGACCTTCGCGGATATATTCACAAATCCCAGTCATCAAAATGTACGGTGCCATTCTGTCACTCACTCAAAACAATTCCGTTCCCTCCCATTTATCGTAGAGGAAGCATACGCCGACCAAGCTTGAGCGGGGGATGTGAACCTTGGCGGTGCTTTCGAATGCTCCACAACTGCCCGCATTTCGGCAAGCGCTTCAGCCGGAAGCGACTGCGCCAGGCGCCCATAAAAAAGGGGGAACAGGGGACTCTTGCGCTTGCCCCGCGCACACACTCGCCAGCCGCTCGCGCAATCAGGTCATTTAATGGCGAGAGAGACGGGACTTGAACCCGCGACCTCCGGCGTGACAGGCCGGCGCTCTAACCAACTGAGCTACTCCCCCGCAAATGCGGGCGCTTCTGACCGCCACATTGCGAATGAGCCGGATAGGATAGGCGGGCCGCCAAGTCAAGCAAGTCATGCCCGCGCCTAGATGCGAAGCCGCGCTGGGCCGAAGCCGTGCTGGTGGGCGGTGACGGGCTCGAACCGCCGACCCTCTCGGTGTAAACGAGATGCTCTACCAACTGAGCTAACCGCCCGCTCGAAATCGCGCCGCGACCGATTGCACAGCTCGCCCGCCCGGTCAACGGCGGGGGCGGGGCGGGCGATCCCCGGCGACAAAAAAGGACCGCGACTTGCGTCGCGGCCCTTTGCAAAAGCACACATTCGCGTCAGTGCGCGATGGCGCCCGAGGCGTCATCTTCGGAGACAAGCGCCCGCGCAGGCTTCAGATCCTCTTCCCAGACGATCGGCTTCGGCTGCCGCACCAGCGCATGCGCCAGAACTTCATCCATGCGCGCGACCGGCACGATCTCCAGCGCGTTCTTCACCGAGTTGGGAATATCGACCAGATCCTTGGCGTTTTCCTCCGGAATCAGCACCTTCTTGAGGCCGCCGCGCAGCGCCGCCAGCAGCTTCTCCTTGAGGCCGCCGATCGGCAGGATGCGGCCGCGCAGCGTGATCTCGCCGGTCATGGCGATGTCGCGGTGGATCGGTATCCCGGTGATGACCGAGACGATCGCGGTGGCCATGGCGACGCCCGCCGACGGTCCGTCCTTGGGCGTCGCGCCTTCCGGCACATGCACGTGGATGTCGCGCCGGTCGAACAGCGGCGGCTCGATGCCGAAGTCCACCGCGCGCGAGCGGACATAGGAAGCCGCCGCCGAGATCGACTCCTTCATAACGTCGCGCAGATTGCCGGTAACCGTCATGCGGCCCTTGCCGGGCATCATGACGCCCTCGATCGTCAGCAATTCGCCGCCGACCTCGGTCCAGGCGAGCCCCGTCACGACGCCGACCTGATCCTCGGTCTCGGCCTCGCCATAGCGGAAGCGCGGCACGCCGAGATAATCGGGGATGTTCTGCGCCGTCACCGACACGGTCTTCGTCTTCGCCTTGGCGGTCAGGATTTGCTTGACCGCCTTGCGCGCCAGTTTCGAGAGCTCGCGTTCAAGGTTGCGCACCCCGGCCTCGCGCGTGTAGCGCCGGATCACCAGAATCAGGGCGTCGTCGTCGATCGACCATTCGGCGTCCGACAGGCCGTGCTTGCGCAGCGCGGCCGGGATCAGATGGCGCCTGCGCGATCTCGATCTTCTCGTCCTCAGTGTAGCCGGCGATGCGGATGATCTCCATGCGGTCCATCAGCGGCGGCGGGATGTTCAGCGTATTCGCCGTCGTCACGAACATCACATTCGAGAGGTCGTAATCGACCTCAAGGTAATGATCGTTGAACGAATGGTTCTGCTCGGGGTCCAAAACCTCAAGCAGGGCGGACGAAGGATCGCCGCGGAAGTCCATCCCCATCTTGTCGATTTCATCGAGCAAGAACAGCGGATTGGAGCTTTTCGCCTTGCGCATCGACTGGATGATCTTGCCGGGCATCGAGCCGATATAGGTGCGCCGGTGGCCGCGGATCTCGGCCTCGTCGCGCACGCCGCCGAGCGACATGCGCACGAACTCGCGGCCGGTCGCCTTGGCGATCGACTTGCCGAGCGAGGTCTTGCCGACGCCGGGCGGACCGACGAGGCAGAGGATCGGCCCGGTCAGCTTGTTGGCGCGGGTTTGCACGGCAAGATATTCGAGGATGCGCTCTTTGACCTTTTCGAGGCCGAAATGCTCGGCGTCGAGCACGCCTTCGGCGACGTCGAGATCCTTCTTGACTTTGGAGCGCTTGTTCCACGGGATCGAGAGTAGCCAGTCGAGATAGTTGCGCACGACCGTCGCTTCGGCCGACATCGGCGACATCTGCCGCAGTTTTTTGAGCTCGGCGGTCGCCTTGTCGCGCGCCTCCTTCGACAGCTTCGTCGTCTTGATGCGCTCGTCGAGTTCGGCGAGGTCGTCCTTGCCGTCCTCGTCGCCGAGCTCCTTCTGGATCGCCTTCATCTGCTCGTTGAGATAATATTCGCGCTGGGTCTTCTCCATCTGGCGCTTGACGCGCGTGCGGATGCGCTTCTCGACCTGCAGGACCGAGATTTCGCCTTCCATCAGGGCGAGGCACTTCTCCAGCCGCTTCGTGACCGAGGTCGTCTCCAGCACCGCCTGCTTGTCGGCGATCTTGACGGCGAGATGCGAGGCGACGGTGTCGGCGAGCTTGGCGTAATCCTCGATCTGGGTTACGGCCGCGGCGACTTCGGGCGAAATCTTCTTGTTGAGTTTGACATAGCCCTCGAACTCCGCGACGACGGATACGCGCCAGCGCCTCGACCTCGACCTTGTCGACCGGATCGTCGGCGATCGAACTCGGCGTCCGCCTCATAGAAATCATCCGTGCGCGTATAGCCCTGCACCTTGGCGCGCACTTGGCCCTCGACGAACACTTTGACGGTGCCGTCGGGCAGTTTCAGCAATTGCAGGACGGAGGCCAGCGTGCCGGTGGTGAAGATCGCGTCGGTCGCCGGATCGTCGTCGGACGCGTTCATCTGCGTCGCGAGCAGGATCAGGCTGTCGGCCTTCATCACTTCCTCAAGCGCGCGAATCGACTTCTCGCGGCCGACGAACAGCGGCACGATCATATGCGGGAAGACGACGATGTCGCGCAGGGGAAGGACGGGATAGCTCTCGACTGCGCCTGGCGCTGCGGGCTCGCGTTTCTGTGTCATTTTTCTTTGTTCCTGTCCTCGAAACGCTTTCCGATCCATTTGAGCTTCGGCGCTGGCGCGCCACACACCCAAACGCGCCATGATAAATTGGCGGGTTGGCGTAAAAACTCTTTGTAAAATCTAGATGGAAACGGGCGCTTGGCGTTTCAAGCGCCCGTCACGATTACATAACGCCCGGCCCTTCCCGCCGCCCGGCGGCTCAGGCGCTGGCGCCGCTTTTCTCATTGCGGTCGGCGTAAATATAGAGCGGGCGCGATTTGCCCTCGACGACGTCCGGCCCGATGACGACCTGCTCGACGCTGTCGAGCCCCGGCAGGTCAAACATGGTGTCGAGCAGGATGCCCTCCATGATCGAGCGCAGGCCGCGCGCGCCGGTGCGCCGTTCGATGGCCTTCTTGGCGACGACGTTCAGCGCTTCGTCCTGAAAGGTCAGCTCGGTATTCTCCATCTCGAACAGGCGCTGATACTGCTTCACCAGCGCGTTCTTCGGCTCGGTCAGGATCTTTTTCAGGGCCTCTTCGTCGAGATCCTCAAGCGTGGCGATGACCGGCAGGCGGCCGACGAATTCGGGAATGAGGCCGAATTTCAACAGATCCTCCGGCTCGACCTTGCGGAAGATTTCGCCGGTGCGGCGATCGTCCGGCGCCTGCACGGCGGCGGAGAAGCCGATCGAGGTGCCTTTCCCGCGCATCGAGATGATCTTCTCGAGGCCGGCGAAGGCGCCGCCGCAGATGAACAGAATATTCGTCGTATCGACCTGCAGGAACTCCTGCTGGGGATGCTTGCGCCCGCCCTGCGGCGGCACCGAGGCCACCGTCCCTTCCATGATCTTGAGCAGCGCCTGCTGCACGCCCTCGCCGGAGACGTCGCGAGTGATCGAGGGATTATCGGATTTGCGCGAAATCTTGTCGATTTCGTCGATATAGACGATGCCGCGCTGCGCCCGCTCGACGTTATAATCCGAGGCCTGCAGCAGTTTCAAAATGATGTTCTCGACATCCTCGCCGACATAGCCGGCTTCCGTCAGTGTCGTCGCGTCGGCCATGGTGAAGGGAACGTCGAGGATGCGGGCGAGCGTCTGCGCCAGCAGCGTCTTGCCAGATCCCGTCGGGCCGATCAGCAGGATGTTCGATTTCGCCAGCTCGACGTCATTGTGCTTCGTCGCGTGGTTCAGCCGCTTGTAATGATTGTGCACGGCGACCGAGAGGACGCGCTTGGCCTGCGGCTGCCCAATCACGTAATCGTCGAGCACCTTGCAGATTTCCTTCGGCGTCGGGATGCCGTCGCGGCTCTTGACCAAGGAGGATTTGTTCTCTTCGCGGATGATATCCATGCAAAGTTCGACGCATTCATCGCAGATGAACACGGTCGGACCGGCAATCAGTTTGCGGACCTCATGCTGGCTCTTGCCGCAAAATGAGCAGTAGAGCGTATTCTTCGCGTCGCCGCCGCCGACCTTGGTCATGGATAGTCTCCGTACCGACCGAAATCATGTGCGAATCTCGATCATGTCTAATGGACGCAGATGCGAATCTCACGATCCGGCGCCATTCTTGCCGGCGGATCCGCACACGACCAGCCGTTTCCGTCACTTCCTCGCCTTGTTCTCCCCAAGCTGCGGCCCGAACTGAAATGCAATCATGTTCGCGAGGTAGAAGCAAGGGCTTGCGTCGTGAAACCCCGCCCAGCCTGAGCCGCGTCATAGGGACGCGATATGCGATACGACACCAATCGGTCTTGCTTTTGTCTGTTTCACCGAGGGTCCATTTCACCGAACCCGCGGATAAAAAACCGATAATTAAAGGCAAAAATTAGAGGCAAAAACCGCGCCATGTGCGAAACCGAATCAAAGCCGCAACGCGGGAGCCGTTGCGAAAAGCCCCGCTCCCGCCGCCCAACCCTTTGACCCGCTTGATTTTTCGATCAGACGGCCGCGCCCGGCTTACGAAATTTCAACCATCATTTCTTTATTATTTCTTTTCGGCTCCGGTTATTTCTTTTCAGCTCCGGGGCCTTCTTCAGGCCGCTTCGCGATGACGACGTCAACGATGCCGAACTCCTTGGCGTCGTCGGCCGACATGAAATGGTCGCGATCGAGCGTTTTCTCAATGGTGTCGTAGTCGCGGCCCGTGTGCTTCACGTAGATGTCGTTGAGCCGCTTCTTCACCTTCATGATGTCCTCGGCGTGGCGCAGAATGTCCGACGCCTGGCCCTGGAAGCCGCCGGAGGGCTGATGCACCATGATCCGCGCGTTGGGCAGGGCGAAGCGCGCGCCGGCCTCGCCCGCGGCGAGAAGCAGAGACCCCATCGACGCCGCCTGACCGACGCAGAGCGTCGACACCTTCGGCCGGATGAACTGGATGGTGTCATAGATCGCAAGGCCCGACGTCACGACGCCGCCCGGCGAATTAATGTACATCGAAATCTCTTTCTTCGGGTTTTCGGCCTCGAGAAAGAGCAGCTGGGCGATGATCACCGACGCCATATTGTCCTCGACCTGCCCGGTGAGGAAAATGATGCGCTCGCGCAGCAGGCGGGAATAGATGTCGAACCCGCGCTCGCCGCGGCTCGTATTCTCGATGACCTGCGGAATCAGGTAGTTGTCGTAAATTTCGAGGGGGTCGCGATCGCGCATGCGGGTCATTCCTTGTGCCGACGAATGAAGCGGCCCGTCGGGAAGCCGGGCGCGACGGACGCCGAAATTAGGCGACGCCCGCCGTCAATAAATATGGCGCTTGCGGCGCATTCGCAACGCCTCCGCGAAATCCATGCGCTTCAGCCATGGGGATTACCAAGCCGCGCTCAGGCCAGGGCCGGCTGGCCGGCGGGCGCGTCCTCGTCCTCATCGTCGACCTTCAGCAGTTCCTCCTTCGGAACCGTCCTGTCGGTCACCTTGACCTGGGCGATGATGTGATCGACGACCTTCTCCTCGTAGATCGGGGCGCGCAGTTCGGCCAGGGCCGAGGGGTTCTTCTGGTAATAATCCCAGACTACCTTTTCCTGGCCCGGAAACGAGCGCGCGCGCTCGACCAGAGCCTGACGCACCTCGTCCTCCGACACCTTGACCCCGGCCGCCTCGCCGACGTCGGCGAGGAGGAGCCCGAGTCGCACCCGCCGCTCCGCGATCTTGCGGTAATCGGCGCGCGCGGCCTCCTCGGTCGTGCCTTCCTCGGCGAAGCCGCGCCCGGTCTGGCTCTGCTCGGCCTCGATGGCGCGCCAGACCTGATCGAACTCCTGCGTCACCAGCCCTTCGGGCAGATCGAAGGCATATTTCGCGTCGAGCGCATCGAGCAGCCGGCGTTTCCATTTGCGACGCGAGGCCGCCGCGTAATCGCGCTCGATATTGGCCTTGATCGATTCCTTGAGCTTCGTCAGATCTTCAAGGCCGAAGCTTTTCGCCAGCTCGTCGTCGACGGCGACATCGGAGGGCGCGCCGAGGCCCTTCAGCGTGACATCGAAGGTCGCCGCCTTGCTGGCAAGATGCGCGGCTGAATAATCCTGAGGAAAACTCACCGAAACCGTGCGGCTCTCGCCGAGCCCAAGCCCTTCAAGCTGCTCCTCGAAGCCGGGAATGAAACGTGCCGCCGCCGAGCACGAGGTCGACGCCTTCACCCGCGCCGCCCTCGAAGGGCTCGCCGTCGATCTTGCCGACGAAATCAATGGTGGCCTTGTCGCCGGGCGCGGCCTGCCCGCTTTCCTTCGGCGCATAGGTGCGGCTCTGCTCGGCGAGGCGCTTGCAAGACATCGTCAATCTCGCTGTCGCTGACTTCGGCGACGAGGCGCTCGATCTCGACGCCATCGAAGCTGCCGACCTCGATCTTCGGCAGCACCTCAAGCGCGACCGTGAAGGCGAAATCGCCCTTGGCCTCGAAGGCCTGCTCGAGCTCCTCTTTTTCGGCAGGAAAATCGATCTTCGGCTGAGCCGCGGGCCGCAGCTTGTTGTCCTCGACGATTTTGCGCTGCGCCTCGCTGACAGCCTCCTGCACCACCTCGGCCATGATCGAGCGGCCATAGAGGCGCTTCAAATGCGCGACCGGCACCTTGCCCGGGCGGAAGCCGTTGATGCGCGCCTTGGCCTGCATCTCGGAGAGCTGGCTTTCGAGGCGGCTCGCGAGGTCGGTCGCGGGAAGCACCACCTTGAATTCGCGCTTTAAGCCCTGCGACAGGGTTTCCGTGACTTGCATCTGCTGAGTCGACCTTTTTGAACGCCTGTCGGCCTGTCTAATTACGATTCGATCCGCGCCGGTCCGTTCGGAAGCGAGGCTTGTCTTGAAAGTTTCGCCGCCGGCCGGAGGTTGGTGCGGGCGGAGGGACTCGAACCCCCACGATTTTCACCACCGGAACCTAAATCCGGCGCGTCTACCAGTTCCGCCACGCCCGCGCGAGGTTTTTCGAGGCGCCCGGCGGAAGCCCGCTTCGGGTGGGGCTCTATAGCAATCAGCGCGGCGGGATGCAGCAAAAAAAAAGAGGATTAGGCTTGACGCGGCGAAATGGCAAATGCGGAGCCGGCCGCGCCGTTTATGCTGGTCCGCGCCTCGACCGCCTCGGCCGCCCTTGCCAAGACGGCGGCTTGCCCTCTAAACGGGGCGGCGCTCCTTCGACGCCGCAAACAGGACCTTCGCCCCGCCTCGGATCCCCGACCGCCGATGCCCGCAAAATTGCTCAGCCGCCGGCGCTTTCTCGGGTCGAGCCTCGCGATCAGCCTGTTCGATCTTTCCGCGCGCGCCGAACCAGCGCCCCCCGATGGCTTCGTGACCCTTGAGGCCAAGCCCGGATCGGTGCGGCTGCTGCCCGAGCCCGCCGCGGCGACGTTGGTCTTGGCCTATAATGGCGCGGTCCCCGGCCCATTGCTGCGCTACAAAAAGGGCGAAGAGGTCAAAATCAGGCTAGTCAATCGGCTCCCGCAGCCGACGAGTCTGGCTTGGCTCGGCCTTCGCATCGCCAATGCGATGGACGGCGTCGGCGCGTTGACGCAGGAGCCGGTCGCGCCAGGCGCAAGCTTCGATTATAGCTTCACGCCGCCGGACAGCGGCCTTTTCGCCTACCGCCCAGGAGTTCAGCCCTTCGCGGCCGAACAGCTCCGCCGCGGTCTTTACGGCGCTTTCATCGTCGATGAAGCCAATCCTCCGCTGGTCGACCGCGACATGCTGGCGATCATCGCCGACTGGCGCCTCGACGGAAAGGGCGGGATCCTGGCCGATGATGTGGAGTCGGGACCGGGTTCGCTGGTGACGCTGAATTCGCGGCCGGTTCCGCTCGCGGAGACGCTGGCGCCCGGCGCACGGATCAGGCTGCGCCTCATCAGCGTCGCTGCGGCGCGGATCATGTCGCTCACGCTTGAAGGCGCGCAGCCGTGGGTGCTCGCGGTCGATGGCCAGCCGGCCGATTCGGCGTTCGCGCCGGCGCTGAGGACATTTCCGGTGGGCCCGGGCGCGCGTTTCGACATCATATTCGATCTGCCGCGCGAGGCGGACGCTGAGGCGCGCCTCGTCCTGAACGGCGGCCAGGAATTGGGGAATACCGAGCCGGACCGTCCGCTGATCGTCTTCGCCGCCGCGGGCGAGGCCCGCCCGGCCCTGCCCGCCATCGCTTCGCTCGACCTTAATCCGCTGCTGCCGACCGCCATCAGGCTGCAGGACGCCAAACGGATCGAACTTATCATCGAGCCGGCGAAGGGCGCGCTTGCGACTGTGGGCCGGCCCGTCCTCTGGGCCTTCAACGGCGCGGCGTCGAACGCCCTCTCCGGCAAGCCGCTGTTTTCAGTGAAGCGCGGTTCGCCTGTGACGCTCGCCATCGTCAACCGTTCGGCCGTCGTGCAGCAAATTCACCTGCACGGCCACGCGATGCGATTGCTGCACGATCTCGACGACGGCTGGGAGCCCTATTGGCGCGACAGCGTGCTGGTCGCTCCCGGCAGGACCAAGCATGTCGCCTTCGTCGCCGACAATCCAGGCAAATGGCTCATCGAAGCCCTGATCGCCGACCGGGCCGCAACAGGCCTTGCGACGTGGTTCCTGGTCAATTGAAGGGCCGAACGGCCAAAACGGGGAAATTACGCGTCGCGGAGAGCCGAAAAAGGTCCGCCCGGACCATGATTTTCAGGAAATCGCGGTATTTTCGGATAGGATCAGGTGAAGCAAGAAGGCCAAGGGGCGCGATGCTGCGGGAAACTTCAAAGGACACCGACGCTCCCATTCATGTCGTCGGCGGCGGCCTCGCTGGCGCGGAAGCGGCTTGGCAGATCGCGCGCCAGAGCCAGCGCGTCATCTTGCATGAAATGCGCCCCGTCCGGCAGACGCCGGCGCATAGCTCGGCCGATCTCGCCGAACTCGTCTGCTCCAATTCGTTTCGCGCCGATAATCCCGTCAGCGCGATCGGCATGCTCCATCGCGAGATGCGCCGCCTCGATTCGCTGATCCTCGCCGCCGCCGACGCGCACAAGCTGCCGGCGGGCGGCGCGCTCGCCGTCGACCGCAACGGCTTTTCGGCCCATGTCACGGCCGCGATCGCCGCCCATCCGCTGATCGAGCTCGTGCGGGAGGAGATCGACGCCCTGCCGCCAGCCGACTGGACCAATGTCATCATCGCCACCGGGCCGCTCACCTCGCCGAAGCTCGCCACCGCCATCAGCTCTCTGACGGGCGAGCGCGATCTCGCCTTCTTCGACGCCATCGCGCCGGTCGTGCACCGCGATTCGATCGACATGGACAAGGCCTGGATGCAGTCGCGCTACGACAAGGCGGGACCCGGCGGGACCGGCGCCGACTACATCAATTGCGCGCTGAGCAGGGACCAGTACTACGCCTTCGTCGGGGCCATCGAAGCAGGCGAAAAGACCGAATTCAGGGACTTCGAGGATACGCCCTACTTCAACGGCTGCCTGCCGATCGAGGTGATGGCCGCGCGCGGGCAAGAGACGCTCCGGCACGGACCGATGAAGCCATTCGGCCTCACCAATCCGCATACGCCGGGCGTCAAGCCCTACGCGGTGGCGCAGCTGCGGCAGGACAATGCGCTCGGCACGCTCTACAATATGGTCGGCTTCCAGACCAAGCTGAAACATGGCGCCCAGATCGAGGTGTTTCGCACCATTCCGGGGCTGGAGCAGGCGAATTTCGCGCGCCTCGGCGGGCTGCACCGCAACACCTTCCTTAACTCGCCGAAGGTGCTCGACGCGCGGCTGCGCCTCAAGGCCGATCCACGGTTGCGCTTCGCCGGGCAGATCACCGGCTGCGAGGGCTATGTCGAAAGCGCGGCGATCGGGCTCGTCGCCGGGCGCATGGCGGCGGCCGAGCGGCGCGGCGAGCCGTTCGAGCCCCTGCCGGCGACGACGGCGATCGGCGCGCTGATCAACCACATCACCGCAGGCCATATCGAAACGATCGACAGCGGCCCCTCGTCATTCCAGCCGATGAACGTCAATTTCGGACTATTTCCGCCGCTTATGGAGAGACTAGAGGCGCCCGAGGGCCGGCGCGTGCGGGGCGTCGAGAAGGCCGTGCTGAAGAAAGCTGCGATCAGCGCCCGGGCCCTGCGCGATCTCGACGCCTGGATCGCGGCGCGCCTTCGCGCGGCGTGAGCCGAAGCCGCTAAGGTCGCTTGCCTTCGCGCCGCCAAACTGACAAAGTCGAGGCGCCTTTTTGCTGAGAATGGCGCGATGAGCGACGAAACGTCTGTTCTTGTGCTCGGCATGGACGAGCTGGCGTCCGCGGTCGCGCGCAAGCTGCATCTTGCTGGCCACGCCGTCGCGATCCACCAGCCGACGCCGCCGCAGACCCTTCGCCGGGGTATGTCTTTCGCCGACGCCTGGACGGACGGAACCTGCGCCTTCGAGGGCGTCGAGGCGCATCGCGCCGACAAGTCGAAGGATTTCCTCGTGGCGTTGCGCAGCGGCGCCTTCATTCCTGTGCTGCGGCATCCGTTCGACGACGTGACAGCGCGCTGGCCTTGGGACGTCATCGTGGACGCGCGCACGGGAAAAGCCGACGCGCCCGAGAAACTGCGCATCCGCGCCGATTTCACCATCGGGCTTGGGCGCCTCTATTGCGCCGGCGACAATTGCGACGTCGCGATCGATATTGGCGCGCGCGATCCCGGCGCGGTCGTGCGCCGTGGGTCGATCGTCCGCGCGGAAAGCGCTGAGGATGCAAGGTTCGCCGACGGGCAAAAAATCGTCGCCCGTGGTCATGGCGTTTTTCGCGGCGCGCGGCGGATTGGCGATCTGATGGCAAAAGGCGACGTCATCGGCTGCGTCGGGTCGGACCAAGCGCTCGCCCCGGCTCCCGGCCGCATTCGCGGTCTCGCGCGGGACGGCGCCGCCGTCGCGCGCGGCGCCGAAATCGCCGAAATCGTCAGCGCGCCCAATGCCGAATTTGTCGGCATCACCCGGCGCGACAAGCTGATCGCGCGCAGCGTCGCCTTCGTGATCGAAATGGAGCGCGCCGGCTACGCGCCGATCTCGCTCGAAAACTTCCTCTAAGCCAGGCCGCTCCGTCAGAGCATCGACCGGCGCAGAGCCTCAGCGAACAAGCCCGCGAACAAAATGAGTCCGGCGTCGCGGTTTGAGCGAAACAGCGTCAGGGCATCGACGCCACCCGCCGCCTCCGCGCCAGAGCCTACGTCCGCTCCGCGCAGGTTGCGGATTTGCCAGCCAAGATGCAGCCCGAATCCGACGATTCCCGCGAGCGCGAAGCCGCGAGCCCCCGCGGCGAGCGCCGCCGCCGTTACGAAGATCGCGGCGGCGGCGTAGAGGCATCCAACGCCGGCGCGCAAGCGCGAGCCGAACAGCCGCGCCGTCGAGCCGACCCCGACGATGGCGTCGTCCCTCACGTCCTGCACCGCATAGATCGTGTCGTAGCCGATGGTCCAGAAAACCGCGCCGGCATAGAGCAGCAGCGGCGCCGGTGCGAGCGAACCGAACGCCGCCGCCCAGCCCATCAGCGCGCCCCAGGCGAAGGCCGCCCCTAACACCGCCTGCGGCCACGAGGTGACGCGCTTCATGAAGGGATACGCCGCGACCAGCGCCAGCGACGAAAAGCCCAGCGCGATAGAAAAGCGGTTGAGACTGAGAAGGACCGCGAGGCCGACGAGGCACTGGGCGATGAGCAGGACGATCGCGGCCGAAACGCCGATGCGGCCGGACGGCAATGGGCGCGCACGCGTGCGCTCCACCTTCGCGTCGATGTCGCGATCGACGATATCATTATAGGTCGAGCCCGCGCCGCGCATGGCGACGGCGCCAATGAAAAAAAGCAGGAGATCGCGCCAATGCGGCGGCGCGGCCGCGGCGGCGCTGGCGAGCGCGCTCGACTGCCAGCACGGCAGCAGCAGCAGCCACCAGCCGACCGGACGGTCGATGCGCGCCAATTGGAGATAGGGGCGCCAGGATCGCGGCGCGAGGCGCAGGATGAAAGGAGCGTCGGCATCGGGCAGGCGCTCGGCCGCTCCGGTCAAAGCGGGCCGGACGGCAGCTTCTGACCCTGCGGCAGACCGCCGCCGGTCGCCTGCTGTTCCTGGGCCTTCTTCATCTGGGCCGCAATCTTGCAGGCCTGGCCCGCGACGGAGCCCGATTTATCGGCGCTCGCTGTTATGTTGGCGACGGCGTCGTCGGGAATGTTGCACCATTCCTTGTTCTTGGTGAGATAGGCGAGGAGATCGCGTTCGACGCCGACTAACGCCTTCAGCCTGGGGCAGGCCTGCACCGGATCCAACTGATGATTCTTGGCGCCCTTGGCGAGCTGGTTCAGCGAATCGATGATGTCCTGGCGCTTTTTCGTCATCGCCGCGACGTCCGCGTTGCAGTCGGCGGCGCGCGCGGTCCCGGCCGCCGCGAGGCAAAAGGCCAGCGCGCCGAAGGCTGCGGCTTTACCGGCGCCGCGCAGAGGGCTAATCGATTTCATGAGATCCATCGCTTCGGCCTTTCGGCGGCGATCGCCGCGCTTTAAACGGGTTCAATAGCAAAAACGGGCGTTGACAGGCAAGCGAGCCGCCGAAAACGGCGCCCGGCGCGGCTTTGCCGTTCCCCATGGATCTTTTGAACGACCTTTTGAGCGCGATAATGCCCGCTTATGATTTTACCGCTCCCCGCCTTTATGTGGACGCGCCGCTCGCCCCCGGGGAGCGCCTTGCGCTGAATCCCGAGCAGGCCAATTATCTGCGCAACGCATTGCGGCTGCCGGACGGCGCCGAGGTTCTCGTCTTCAACGGCCGCGACGGCGAATGGCGCGCGCGGCTTGACGCGTCCAATCGCAAAGCCATCGCGCTCCGCGCCGTCGAATGCGTCCGCGCCCAGCATCCGCCCTACGATCTCGACTATCTGTTCGCGCCGCTGAAACATGCGCGGCTCGACTATATGGCGCAGAAAGCGGTCGAAATGGGGGCGGGACGCCTGCGCCCGATTTTGACTCGCCGCAGCCAGGCGGAGCGAATCAATCTCGATCGCCTGCGCGCCAACGCTATCGAAGCCGCCGAGCAATGCGGCATCCTGTCGATCCCGGAAATTTCGCCCCCTGGCCGGCTTGAGGCGGCGCTAGCGACGTGGAGCCCAGACAGGCTGCTGGTGTTCTGCGACGAAGACGCGCCTGTGGATAACCCGATCGAGGCGCTGCGCGCCGTAGCAGCAGAAGGACTGCGTCCGCTCGCCGTCCTGATCGGACCTGAGGGCGGCTTCGACCCGCAGGAGCGGGAAATGCTGCTGGCGGCGCCCTATACGCTGCGCCTGTCGCTGGGTCCGCGCATTCTTCGCGCCGATACCGCGGCGGTGGCGGCGCTGGCGCTGGTCCAAGCCGGGCTCGGCGACTGGCGAAGCTTCCGTTAGGGGATCATCAAAACGCCCCATTATAGGATCACTCAAAATGTGCTGAATTGGTCCTTTCAACAGGTCGACCGATCGGCGAAACGATCGGAACCCGAAGGCTCGGAACGCTTGATGAATTTACGTGCGATGACTACCCTCGGCCCGAAAGTGATTTTGTTCTTTTCGGGCGTTTCCGCCGCGCTTTTCGGGTTTGGCGCGGCTGCGGGGGCCAATGGTCTGCCGACTGGCGCGGCTTCGCCCCGGGCCAAGGCGATGTGCGCGGCTTACGGACCGGGATTCACGGCGGTCGAGGGCAGCGACACCTGCGTCTTTATCGGCGGCCACGTGCGGGTCGGCTTTGGCCGCGGCGGCGATTTGCCTGATACCGGCTGGGCCACCGGAAGCGCTGTGCGCGTCAACTCCGCCAGTGGCGGGGACGGTTCGCTCGCCCCCGGACATCTGCGCCTGCCAGAGAGCGATCCGACCGGGATGATCGCGCGCTGACATTCGCCGGAACGCCTCGTTCGCATCGCCTCGCCTTGCCATTCCCCGCCTTGGCTTTGCGTTCGCGCCAGATGCGTCCGCGATGGCAATTCTTTTCATTCTCCATAATTCGCCTTGAGCCAGCCGCCGCCGGCGCGCGAAGATTGAGGCTCGCCATTTCGATCGGCGGCGCTTATCTATTTGACGTGAGGCGGTTTCAGCGCCGTCGTCCATTCATCCAGCTCCGGCCTTGAACCGGACGTTTGGGAGAAAACCATGTTCATCCAGACCGAAGCGACCCCAAATCCGGCGACCCTCAAGTTTTTGCCCGGACGCCCTGTCATGCCTTCCGGCACGCTCGACATTCGCGGCGCGGAGGGGGCGAAGCAATCGCCCCTCGCCGGGGCGCTGTTCGCGCTCGACGGCGTCTCCGGCGTCTTCTTCGGCTCCGATTTCATCTCGGTGACGAATTCGGGCGCGGACTGGCGCGAACTGAAGCCAACCGTCCTTGGCGCAATCATGGAGCATTTCGTCTCCGGCGCGCCGCTCCTCAACGAGGAGGCCGTCGCGGCGGCGCCCGACTCCGACGGCGCCGAGTTTTTCGAAGCGGGCGACGCGGAGACAGTGACGGCGATCAAGCAGCTCATTGAATTGCACGTACGCCCCGCCGTCGCCGGCGACGGCGGCGACATCAAATTCCGGGGCTTTCGTGACGGGACCGTCTTTCTGGCCCTCAAAGGCTCGTGCTCGGGCTGCCCGTCCTCGACCGCGACGCTGAAGCGCGGCATTCAGAACCTGCTCCAACATTATGTGCCGGATGTGCGCGCCGTCGAACAGATCTGACCCGAACCCGCCTCTGCCGCGGCTGCGCGCGAGCGGATCCGCGACGTGAAGATCCTCGCCATCGACACGGCGCTTGGCGCTGTCTCCGCCTGTGTACTCGACGATGAGGACGTCGACGTCGAATTGATCGAGAGCATCGACATGGAGCGCGGCCACGCCGAGGCGCTTGTGCCGCTGCTCGACCGCGTTGTCGCCCGCGTCGAGGGCGGTTTTTCGTCGCTTTCGCGGGTCGCCGTCACTGTCGGGCCTGGCTCGTTCACGGGATTGCGGGTCGGCATAGCGGCGGCGCGCGGCATCGGCATCGCCTGCGACATCCCGGTCGTCGGCGTCTCGACGCTCGCCGCGCTCGCCGCTCCGCTCATCCTGGAGCAAAGCCCGGACATCATCGCCAGCGCGATCGACGCGCGTCACGGAAATGTTTTTTTCGCGGCCTATGCGCCAGACGGGCGGACCGTGCTGGAGCCCTGCGTCGCGCCGGCGCGCGAAGCCGCCCGCGCGCTTGGGCCAAAGCGCGTCCGCCTCGTCGGCTCCGGGGCCGCGCTCGTCGCCATAGAGGCGGCCAATGCCGGATTCAGCATCGAAATCGACGACAAAAATCCGGTTCCCGACATTGTTTTCGTCGCAAGGCTGGGGCTACTCGCCGATCCGCTGCTGGCGCCGCCGCGCCCGCTCTATCTGAAGGCGCCGGACGCAAAACCCCAAGGCGCCGTCGCGCAAACCCCTTTGCAGACGCCCGAAGCGGATGAGGACCAACGCCTGCCCCTGAGCCCATGATCGATGTTTGGCCCGTTCGCAAAGGCGCCCGCGCCAGCCTATCGCCCGATCGGCCCGGAGCGGAGCCCCGAATGCGCCCTGATCCACGCCGCGGGCTTCGCCCATCCCTGGAGCGAGGCGGAGTTCGAACAGCTCCTGACCGGCCCGCAAATTATATCGGACGGCGCGATCGAGATCGTCGACGAGGCGCTTTCGGGCTTTGTCCTCTCCCGCGCGGCCCTCGACGAGGCGGAAATCCTGACCATCGCCGTCGCGCCCGAGCGCCGGCGCTGCAGCATTGGCGCGACACTGCTTTCGACGCATCTGCGCCGCCTCGCGGCGCGCGGCGTCGCACGCCTCTTTCTCGAGGTCGATGCGGAGAACGTCGCGGCTCGCGCGCTCTACGGCAGCCGCGGCTTTTATCAAGTCGCCGAGCGCAAGGCGTATTACCGCAAGGGGGATCTGCCGCCGGCGAGCGCCCTCGTCATGCGGCTGGACTTCGCCGGGCGAAGCTGACAAAAGTCCGGTTTTCCTGAAATCAGGACGTTGCTCCGCCGTCATAAGCCCTTAGAATAAGCGTGCGAGGCTTTAGTCTCGAAGATCGCGAGGATGATGTCTCAGTTCGATGATGTGACGATGGTCCCGTGCGAGGCTGGGCAGGCCCGCAACGGCGAGGAAGCCTCAGCGCCTCAGGCGCGCAAGCTGTTTGTGCAGTCGTTCGGCTGCCAGATGAACGTTTATGACGCCCAGCGCATGACCGATCTTCTCGTGGCCGAAGGCTACGCCGAAACTCCGGCCGTCGAGGACGCCGACCTCGTCATCTTGAATACCTGCCATATCCGCGAACGCGCGTCTGAAAAGATCTTTTCCGAACTCGGGCGCCTGCGCGCGCTTAAAATCGAACGCGCCGAGGCCGGCCAGGCGACGCGGCTCGTCGTCGCGGGCTGCGTAGCGCAGGCGGAAGGCGCCGAAATCTATCGCCGCCAGAGCGCCGTCGACGTCGTCGTCGGCCCGCAAAGCTATCACCGCCTGCCCGAACTACTGCGCCGCGCCGAGCGCGAAAGACGCGTCATCGACACCGATTTCCCGGTCGAGGACAAATTCGAATTCCTCAAATCCCCGTCGCCGCGCGCAATCGCCAGGCGCGGCGTCAGCGCTTTCGTCACCGTGCAGGAGGGTTGCGATAAATTCTGCACCTTCTGCGTCGTGCCCTATACGCGCGGCGCGGAGATGTCGCGGCCGGTCGACGCCATCGTGGCGGAAGTCAAGACGCTGGCCGCGGCTGGCGTGCGCGAGGTCACCCTGCTCGGCCAGAACGTCAACGCCTATCATGGCGCGGACGCCGCCGGCCGGGCGGCCTCGTTGGCGCAGCTTTGCGCCGCGGCGGGGCGCGTCCCCGGCATCGCACGGGTGCGTTATACGACGAGCCATCCGAACGACATGGACGACGACCTCATCGCGGCGCACAGCCGCGAAGAAAAGCTGATGCCTTATCTGCATTTGCCGGTGCAGTCGGGCGCCGACCCCATCCTTCAGGCGATGAACCGCAGGCATACGCGCGCCGCATATTTAGCGCTGATCGAAAAAATCCGCGCGGCGCGACCCGACATCGCGCTCTCCTCTGATTTCATCGTCGGCTTTCCGGGCGAGACGGAGGCGGATTTTTCGCAAACGCTGACGCTAATCGAAGAGGTCGGCTTTTCCAGCGCCTTTTCGTTCAAATATTCGCCGCGTCCCGGCACGCCCGGCGCCGATCGCGCCGGTCAGATCGCCGAAGACGTCAAGATCGAACGCCTGGCCCGGCTGCAGGCGCTGATCGAAAGCCAACGCCAGGCGTTCAACCGCGCGATGGTCGGCCGCACGCTTGACGTCCTCATCGAAAAACGTGGCCGCCACGCCGGCCAGATCGCCGGCAAGACGGGCTATCTGCAGCCGGTCCAGCTTGAGGGCGAGGCCCGCCTCATCGGCGCTGTCGTCGCGGTCGAGATCGTCGCGACAGGCTCAAATTCCCTGTTCGGGCGGCTGGCCCCTGCCCAGGCGCGACTTGCCCAATTCCCGCCGGAGCCGGTCCAGACCACGCGAGGACTCGTTTGAAACCATCCGATCGTCCCGTCTCGCTCGCAAGGCCCGAGGTGAAGCGCCCGCAGGGCGAGGCCGACAGCGTCGAGATCAACCTCTCCTTCGACGACAATCGCTACGCCTCGCTGGTGTTCGGCCACTATGATCAGAACCTCGCCAAGCTGGAGCGCAGGCTCGGCGTCATCGCCAACGCCAATGGCAATCTTGTCACCATCAAGGGGTCGCGCGACGCCTGCGAACACGCCCGGCTCGTGCTGGAGAATCTCTACGGGCGGGTAAAACTCGGCCAGCCCGTCACGCTCGGCGACGTCGATGGCGCGATCCAGGAGGGCGCGCTGCAGGGCTCGCTGTTTCCCAAGGAAGCGGAAGCGGGGCGCATCGCCTTCGAGCAGATCGGCACGCGCCGGCGCGGCCCGGTGCGCGCCCGCAACGCCGCGCAGGACCTTTATCTGCGCACGCTGAAGCGCCATGAGCTGGTGTTCGCCGAAGGCCCCGCCGGCACCGGCAAGACCTGGCTCGCCGTCGGCTACGCCGTGCTGCTGCTCGAACAGGGCGCGGTCGAGCGGCTGATCCTGTCGCGACCGGCCGTCGAAGCCGGCGAGCGGCTCGGCTTCCTGCCTGGCGACATGCGCGACAAGGTTGATCCTTATCTGCGCCCGATCTTCGACGCGCTCGCCGACTTCATGGACGCCCGCATGCTGGAGCGCGGCATGCAGACCGGTATGATCGAGGTCGCCCCGCTCGCCTTCATGCGCGGGCGAACGCTTAAGCAGCGCCTGTATTTTGCTGGACGAGGCCCAGAATGCGACTTCGGTGCAGATGAAAATGTTCCTGACCCGGCTCGGCGAAGGCTCGCGCATGATCGTCACCGGCGATCCGTCGCAGACCGACCTGCCGATCGGCCAGAAATCGGGCCTCAGCGAAGCGATCCAGCTTCTCTCCGGCCTCGAAGGCATCGGCCATGTCGTGTTCAAGGAAGGCGACGTCGTGCGCCACGACCTGGTGCGCCGCATCGTCGGCGCCTATGAGCATGCGCATGCGCGCCCGTTGCGCCCGCAGGAATCGCGGCCAGAAGAGAAGGCGCGATGAAGCCGGTGATCGACATCGCGATCGAGGCGGAGCCGTGGGAAGCTTTCGAGGATCCGGCTGGCCTCGCCGAGATGGTGATCGGCCAGAGCATCAGCCAGAGCGGGATCAGGATCGCCGACGGCGCGGAAGTCAGCATCGTTCTCTGCGACGACGCCTTCATCGCGGAGCTGAACCGCAAATGGCGTCAGCTCGACAAGCCGACCAATGTGCTGTCCTTTCCGAGCGGCGGCGCGATCGCCTCGACGCCGGTGCTGGGCGACATCGTGATCGCCTTCGAGACAGCCGCGAAGGAAGCCGCCGAGGCGGGAAAGCCGCTGCGCGATCATGTCGCGCATCTGCTGGCGCATGGCTTTCTGCATTTGATAGGATATGACCATCTGGCCGACGCTGACGCGGAAGCGATGGAAGCGCTCGAGCGCTCGGTGCTGGCGCGGCTCGGGATCGCCGACCCTTACGCCGCGCCGAAGGCGCGGGGCCCAAAAGTGACGACGACATGAGCGAACGCGAAAGTCCGGCTGCGGGCGAGGCTGCATCGGAACGGGCGGGCGTCGGCAGGCCGAGTCTGTTCGACCGCCTGCGCGCCGTGTTCGGCCTCGGCGGAGCCTCGATCCGCGACGATATTCAGGACGCGCTCGCCAATTCGACCGAGGTCGACGTTTCGCCGCAAGAGCGCACGATGCTGAAGAATGTCCTCGCCCTGCATGAGGTCCGCGTCGAGGACGTCATGGTCCCGCGCGCGGACATCGTCGCGGTCTCGCTCGACAGCAGGCTCGTCGACGTGCTGCGGACGTTCCGCACGGCCGGACATTCGCGCCTGCCGGTGCATGGCGAGACGCTCGACGATCCGCGCGGCATGATCCATATCCGCGACCTTCTCGCCTATCTCACCGCCGCCATCCCCGACGCGGACGAGCCCGAACCCGCGGCTCTCCCGGCTTCGATCGAAGCGCCGCCCTCAACTCCGCCCAAGGCGGCGAAGGCGCCTGTCCCGACCGCGCCGGCGACGCCGGCGCCCAGCAATGCGAGATTCTTCGCGGATCTCGAAGTTCCGCTGTCGGAGGCGAATATCCTGCGTCCGGTGCTGTTCGCGCCGCCGTCGATGCCGGCGCTCGACCTTCTCGTCAAGATGCAGGCGACGCGCACGCATATGGCTCTCGTCATCGACGAATATGGCGGCACCGACGGGCTCGCCTCGATCGAGGACATCGTCGAGATGATCGTCGGCGACATTGAGGACGAGCACGATCTCGACGAAAGTCCCGAGATCATCGCCAACGGCGACGGCAGCTTCGTCGTCGACGCGCGCGCGAGCCTCGAAGACGTGTCGCTGGCGATCGACGCCGATTTGACCGCGATCAGCGACGCCGAGGAGGTCGACACTCTTGGCGGCCTCATCACGACCCTCGCCGGCCATGTTCCCGTGCGCGGCGAAATCATCGTCGAAGGCGGCGTCGAATTCGAAATCCTCGACGCCGACCCACGCCGCGTGAAGCGGGTCCGCATCCGCCTCGGCGTCAAAGGCGCGCCGGCGGAAAGCGAAGAGGCGGAGGACGCGCCGCAAGCGGGAGACGCCGCCAAGGCGCACTGAAGCCCGCCCGGGACCTTCTCATGTTCGCTGTCGCCGCATGGATCATCGCCGCCGCCGGCTGGCGCCGCCGCCTGATCGCCTTCGCCGCCGGCGCGGCCGGCGCGCTCGCCATGGCGCCTTTCAACTTTTGGCCCGCGCTCGCGATCCCCATGACGGCCGCGGTCTGGCTAATCGACGGCGCGGACGATCCCGCGCCGAAAAAGCCGGGCGCCGCCGCCTCTTTTCACGCCTCGCGCCGGTTCAGCCCGCCCGCGGCCCTGCGCCGCGCCTTCGCGGCCGGCTGGTGGTGGGGTTTTGGCTATTTCCTCGCCGGCCTCTGGTGGCTTGGGGCGGCGTTCCTCGCCGACGGCGGTCAATACGCGTACGCCATGCCGCTCGGCGTCATCGGGCTGCCGGCCGCTATGGCGCTCTATCCCGCGTTCGCATTTGTGCTGGCGTGGCTCTTCTGGACGCCGGGACCGGCGCGCGTCCTCGTCTTCGCCGCGGCGCTGACGCTGACCGAATGGCTGCGCGGCAATCTTTTCACCGGCTTTCCCTGGAACGCCTTCGGCATGGCGCTCGGCGGCGATCTCGCTCTTGCGCAGCTCGCCTCGATCATCGGTCTTTACGGTCTCACGCTCCTTGCGACCCTGATTTTTGCGGCGCCGGCGACACTCGCCGGCAGACCCTTTTCGGCGCGAACGCTGTGGCCAAGCGGCGCGGCGCTCGCCGCGCTGGCCGCCATTTTCGCCTTCGGCGCCCTGCGGCTGGCGCAGGCGAAGGAGAGCTTTGTCGATGGCGTCACGCTCAAGATCATGCAACCCAATCTGGCGCAAGACGACAAATTCCGCCCCGAATACAAGGACCAGATTCTCGCCGATTATCTCCGGCTTTCGGACCTCGCAGCGGACGCGGATTCGACCGACGTCACCGTCGTCATCTGGCCGGAATCGGCGTTTCCGTTCATCCTGTCGCGCGACGCTGCGGCGGTGGCCGAAATCGCGGCGGCGCTGCCGCCCGGCTCCTTTCTCGTCACCGGCGCCGCGCGGGCCGAGGAAGATCCGGCGAACCCTTCCGCCGGCTTCGAACCGCCCGACTGGCAACTGGCCAATCCGGTGTTTTTCAACGCCATTCAGGTCATCGCCAGCAGCGGCGTGATTCTGGACACATACGACAAGGCGCATCTCGTGCCATTTGGCGAATATCTGCCGTTCAAATCGGCGCTGTCCCATATTGGGCTGCACCATTTCGTTCATATTCCCGGCGGATTTGAAGCTGGATCAATGCGCAGGACGCTGAACGTGCCGGGACTGCCGCCGATCGCGCCACTGATCTGTTATGAGGCGATCTTTCCGGGCGAGGCGTTGCCACAGGAGAGCGGAGCGCCGCGACCGGGCCTGATCCTCAACGTCACTGACGACGGTTGGTTTGGTCTGACCTCAGGCCCCTACCAGCACTTTGCTCAGGCGCGGCTGCGCGCGATTGAGGAGGGGCTGCCGCTGGCGCGGGCGGCGAATACGGGGATTTCGGCGATTGTCGACCCCTACGGAAGGATTGTGCGGCAATTGCCGCTTGGCGCTGCCGGCCTGCTGAAGGGACCGCTGCCGCGGCCGATCGCGCCGCCCCCCTTCGCCCGCGCGCCCTCGCTGATGGCGTTTCTGACATGGCTCGCCATCGTCGCCACAGCGGCGGCGGCGCGGCGGCGGACACAACAGAAGCAAGCGCCGGAACCTCAGGTTTGACAATCGGCCGGGCTGGATGTCATTTAATTATTATTGTTCTTCATCAGCAATTGAATTACGTCATTTTCGATGGATAACTGTCAAAAAAGTTGAATCGCCAAGCGGCCCGGCGCTTCTGGTATAAATGTGGGCAAAAAACGATCTATCGTATGATTGGGTGGGGCTATGAGCGATCAAAGCATTGTCGTGGAAAAGATCAAGAAGGTGCCAAATCCGATCGATCGCTACGTCGGCAGCCGCGTGCGCATGCGGCGCGTGATTTTGGGCATGAGCCAGGAGAAGCTCGGCGAAGCATTGGGCCTGACGTTCCAGCAGGTGCAGAAATACGAGAAGGGCGCCAACCGGATCGGCGCGAGCCGGCTGCAGCAGATCTCCCGCACGCTCGACGTGCCGCCCGCGTTCTTTTTCGAGGGCGCCCCATCTTTCGAGGCGGCGGGCGCGCAGCCGAGCCGCCTCGGCGCGGCCGAGGAAGGCAACACGAGCTATGTCGCCGATTTTCTGTCCACCGCCGAAGGGCTGCATCTCAATATGGCCTTCGCGCGCATTCACGACCCGAAGGTACGCAAGCGGATCATCGATCTCGTCGCCGCGCTGGCCGGCGAGGACGTCAGCGGCGAACTGACGCGGCGGCCGGACGAGGATGATTTGCGAGACTAGGGCGAAGACGAGGAGAAGCGTAGAGAACGCTTTTGCCTCTGCATCTCGATCTAAGCCATTGGAATTGATCACGTTCGGGACTCCTAGATCGTATGGATCCGAAAATTGTTGTAATCTAACTCGTTCGCTCTAACGAACGTAGCAGGCCCATTTGCTTGACAAAACGAACGTAATATAGAAGCTTCGGGCTGTTTCAGGCTCGGCGCCGGACCCCGCCGAGCTTGTCCCGCGTTCGCAAACCCGGAGGCCCCATGGCGCGCGAAAACTATCTCTTCACGAGTGAATCCGTCTCTGAAGGCCATCCCGACAAGGTCTGCGACCGGATTTCCGACGAGATTGTCGATCTGTTTTTTCGCGAAGGCGCCAAGGCGGGCGTCGATCCCTACCAGATCCGCGTCGCCGCGGAGACCCTGGCGACGACCAACCGCGTCATCATCGCCGGCGAAGTGCGCGGCCCGGCGATCCCTCCCGAGGCGATCGAGGCCGCCGCCCGCGCCGCGATCAAAAACATCGGCTACGAACAGGAAGGCTTCCATTGGCGCCACGCCAAGGTTGAGGTGCTGCTGCACGCGCAATCGGCCGACATTGCGCAGGGCGTCGACGCGGCGGGCAACAAGGACGAAGGCGCGGGCGATCAGGGCATCATGTTCGGCTACGCTTGCCGCGAGACGCCGGAGCTCGATGCCGGCGCCGCTCTATTACGCCCACAAGATCCTGGAAGTGCTGGCGCGCGAACGCAAGTCCGGCCAGGGCGACGCCGCCAAGCTCGGCCCCGACGCCAAGAGCCAGGTCACCGTCCGCTACGCCAATGGCAAGCCGGTCGGCGTCACGCAGATCGTGCTTTCGACCCAGCATCTTGACGAAAACTTAAGCTCGAGCGACGTGCGCGCCATCGTCGAACCCTATATCCGCGCGACCTTGCCGGAAGGCTGGATCAGCGCAGAAACGGTGTGGCACGTCAATCCGACCGGCAAATTCGTCATCGGCGGTCCCGACGGCGACACCGGCCTCACCGGACGCAAGATCATCGTCGACACCTACGGCGGCGCGGCGCCGCATGGCGGCGGCGCCTTTTCCGGCAAGGATCCGACCAAGGTCGACCGCTCCGCCGCCTACGCCGCCCGCTATCTCGCCAAGAATGTGGTCGCCGCCGGCCTCGCCGACCGCGTCACCATCCAGCTCGCCTACGCCATCGGCGTCGCCGACCCCCTCTCCATCTATGTCGACACGCACGGCACCGGACAGGTGGCCGAGGATAAGATCGAAACCGCGCTCGCCCGCAGCATGCGCCTGTCGCCGCGCGGCATCCGCGAACATCTCAATCTCAATCTGCCGATCTATGCGCGCACGTCGGCCTACGGCCATTTCGGCCGCGCCCCCGATGCGGAGGGCGGCTTTTCCTGGGAAAAAACCGATCTCGGCGACAAGATCAAAGCCCATCTTTCCTGACGGCGCCGCCGTCCGCGCCGCCGGCGCGCCTCGCCCATGATCCCCCGCGCTGGCGCGGAGAGACCGCGCTGCCCGCCCGGCGGAGAGCGCGCGCCCAGCCCCGAGGCCACGCTTTTCGGCCGGCGCAGGGGCAAGCGGCTCACTGCCCGCCACGACGAATTGTTGCGCAGCGCCCTGCCCGCGCTTGCGCTCGATCCATCGCGCCCGATCGAGCCGACAATGTTATTTCCAGGCCTTTCGGCGCTCTGGCTCGAAATCGGCTTTGGCGGCGGAGAACATCTCGCCGCCATCGCCCGCGCCGAACCAAACGCCCTGTTCCTCGGCTGCGAGGCCTTCCGCAACGGACTCGCCAAGGCCCTCGTCCTCATCGAGGAGCAGGCGCTACGCAACATCCGACTTTATGAGGGCGACGCCCGCGCCATTGTCGAGGCGTTGCCTCAAGGCGCGCTTGACGGCGCCTATCTGCTCTATCCCGACCCCTGGCCGAAACGGCGCCAGCGCAAGCGGCGCTTCCTTTCGGACGTGATGCTGACCCGCCTCGCCCGCGCGATGCGCGAGGGCGCGGAACTGCGCTTTGCGACCGATATCGATGACAATGCGGGCTGGACGCTCGCCCGCGTTCTGCGCTCGCCGCACTTCTGCTGGAGGCCGGCAAGCTCAGGCGACTGGCTGCGGCCATGGGCGGGATGGAGCGGCACGCGCTACGAGGCGAAGGCGCTGCGCGAAGGGCGCCGACCGGCCTATTTCACCTTCACGCGCAACGCCGCGCCAGCTTGGTGACTGTGCCCGGCGGCTCATTACGCCGCTGGCTTGTCTTTCTTGCGGACGTCGGCCGGCTCCGAAGCAATGGCGTTGCGCGTCGACCTGAGCATCCGGCCCTGTCCACTCAGCACGCGGGCGAAAGGCGCGCCCCCGAAGATGTCCGGCGCGTGTATTTTTTGTCCGGCCAGCACAGAGCGAAAAAAGGGGGACAAAACGCTGGCGAGGTACCCGACCTGCAAACTCGTCACAAGCAAAATAATCTCCAGAGCGATACCCGAAAAACCGCGCGCTCGGTCATGTGGAACGAATAGATCGAGGCCAACCACAAGAACGGAAGCGGGAATGAGAACGAAGCACTTGAATAGTTTTGCAAGTATAACGCCGGAAAACAGGCAGGCAGCCATGGTGAAATACATCTTTTCGGCCTCCCCTAAAATTGTGTTTTCTTTACTATGCTACTTTAGCGATTGATAAGATTTTGCTTTTGCGGGATTTGCGTCGCGCGACCTGCCGCGCCGCTCAGACCCCAGATTAGGCGCGCGTCAATAAACGCGTAGGTATCAAACAGCACTGACACAAGAAAAGTTCCATAAATTGAACGATATATGATGAATTGTCGCCTCTGTCATCGCCAACACATCCCGGTCGCCTGGGCGGATGCGGGCGTCGGCCCGCCCCGGAGCTTGCGCGGAGGACCTCTCAAAACCCTAATCGTAGCCATAGAAAAGACGGTTTCCTTACCACATATATCGTCTGTTAAAACTAGTCAGATAAACAAAGACAATTCGCACCTGTTTCAAGCCGGATGACCACAAGGGCCGCTTAATGAACGTCGAAACATTGAGCCGCCCATTCCCCGCGCGCCAGAGCGGATTTCACCCGGCCGCGACGCGGCGCGCCTGCGAAACCAGCCATCGCCCGGCCGGTCACAATATTGAGGCGCTGCCGCCGGAGCTCAGCTTTCTCTCCGCATATGGCGCGCCGCCATCCCTGCTGATGCAAGCAGCGGCGATCGCGCGGACGCAGGGAATCACCCCCGACGCCGCGCTTCTCGCCAGCGGCGCGGTCACCGAAGAATTTTACTACCAATCGCTCGCGCGCCGCCTCGGCGCGCCGTTCGTCAGCGGCGCCGTCAAACTCGGAGCCGGGGCGCGCTATCCCCACTCGATCCATGCCGGCGTCGCGCCGCTCGCTGGCGATGGCCCGCGCTGGCTCGCCGCGCCGCGCGGCGAGATGCTGGCGACGCTGCTGAGGCGCAGGAGCGAGGGCGAGACGATGAGCGGGGACCTTGCCATCGCAACGCCGGCGCATCTGTCGCGGCTGGTGCGCGCCGCCGCGGCCCCCGCAATCGCGCGCGAGGCGAGCCTCGCCCTCTCCAATCGCGATCCGGCGCTGTCGGCGCGATCGGGCGCGAGCCTTGGTCAATGCTGCGCGGTCGCCGTTGCGGCCGTAACGCCCGGTCTCCTTTGCCTCCTCGCTCCGGATGTCGGCCCGCCGGCGCTGACCATCGCTGCAAGCCTTCTTTTTCTGGCCGCCTTGTGCCTGCGCCTCTTCGCCGGCGCGGCGAGCCTCGATGACGACCGCGCCAGCGGGGTCGCGCCGGCGCCGGTCGCCGATCGCCTGCTGCCCGCCTATTCCATCGTTGTCGCGCTGCACCGCGAGGCGCGGGTCGTGCGTCAGCTCGTGAGCGGCCTCGAAGCCATCGACTATCCGCGCGGCAAGCTCGACATCAAGCTCGTCATCGAAGAGAACGACGTCGCGACCTACCGCGCGCTGGCCGCTCTTAAACTGCCGCCGCGCTATGAGATCATCGTCGCGCCGCATGGCTGGCCGCGCACCAAGCCGCGCGCGCTCAACATCGCCCTGCCGTTGCTGCGCGGCGAATTTGTCGCCATCTTCGACGCCGAAGACGCGCCGGCCCCACGCCAATTGCGCGACGCCGCCGAACGCATGCTGCGCGCGCCGCGCCAGATCGCCTGCCTGCAGGCGCAGCTCTCTATCGACAATGCCGGGGACTCCTGGCTGACGCGGCTTTTCTCCATCGAATATGCGATGCTCTTCGACGTAATGATGCAGGGCATGTCGCGCCTGCGCCTGCCGCTCGCGCTCGGCGGCTCGTCCAATCACTTTCGCACAGCGGCGCTGCGCGAGATCGGCGCCTGGGACGCCTGGAACGTGACCGAGGACGCCGACATTGGCCTGCGCCTCGCCCGTTTCGGCTATCGCTGCGAGACGCTGCGATCGACGACGGACGAGGAAGCGCCGGCCCGCTTCAACGCCTGGCTGACGCAGCGGATGCGCTGGTCCAAAGGGTGGACGCAAACCTTCATCACCATCAGCCGCGACCCCGCTCGCCTCGTCGCCGAGGTCGGCTGGTCCGGCGTTGGCGTTCTCGCCCTGATGATGACCAATCTCGTGGCGGCGCCGCTGCTCTGGCCCTTTCTGAGCGCGCTGCTCGCCTGGCGTCTCGCCACCGCTGGACTGCCCGAGCCGACATCGGCTCTGATCGTCGTGGAGACGACGCTCTGGCTCTCCGTCGCCCTGTTCGGCGCGGGCTCAGTCGTCTGGCTTGCGCTGCTCGGCATGAAGCGGCGCAAGCTGCTTGGCCTGTGGATGTTTCTGCCGCTGCTGCCGCTCTATTACTTGCTGATGTCCGTCGCGGCCTGGGCGGCGCTCTACGACCTCGCCGTGCGGCCCTTTCATTGGCGCAAGACCGAGCATGGGCTGGCGCGGACGCGGCGGCGGACCGGGGCGCCCGCGCCGCGGCCGACGCTGAAGGCGACGGGCGCGGCGGTCGTCCACGCGCGGGGCGCCCCATAAATCCTGCCTACGGAGTTTTGCGCGCCTTCGCAATCAGATCGGGCCGTCGCTCGCTCGTGATGCGCCGAGCCTCCGCCTCGCGCCAGGCCTTGATGCGGGCGTGATCGCCGGAGAGCAGGATTTCAGGGATCGCGCGTCCCTCCCATTCGCGCGGGCGGGTGAAGTGCGGATATTCAAGCAGACCGCTCTCGAAGCTCTCCTCCAAGCCGGAGGCCTCTTTGCCCATCACCCCCGGCAGCAGCCTGACGCAAGCGTCGAGCACGACCATGGCGGCGATTTCGCCGCCCGAGAGCACATAATCGCCAATCGAAATTTCCTCGAGGCTCCGCGCGGCGATGACCCGCTCGTCGACGCCCTCGAAGCGGCCGCAGATCAGCGCTACGCCAGCGCCCGCGCTGAGCGATCGCGCGCGCGCCTGGCTGAGCGGCGCGCCGCGCGGGCTGAGCAGCAGGCGCGGGCGCGCGTCGCCGACGTCCAGCCCCGCGTCGAGCGCGGCGGCGAGCACGTCGGCGCGGATGACCATGCCGGGCCCGCCGCCGGCCGGCGTATCGTCGACTGCGCGGTGGCGCCCAAGCCCCTGGTCGCGAATGTCGCGCGCCTCAAGCGACCAGAGGCCGCGCGCCAGCGCCTCGCCCGCGAGCGAGACGCCGAGGGGGCCTGGAAACATCTCCGGAAACAGCGTGAAGACCGTCGCGCGCCACATCGCCGGCTGTTATACTCCATCTTCGACAGCCCGAGCGCCCGGATGCTCAAGCTCCCCATCTTAAGGGCGAGCGAAGCTCGCGTCTCGAAACATGAGAAGCGCTCTGTCAGCTTTGGCGCATGCGGCCCTGTCCTTCGAGACGGCGCGGCGCGCCTTTCTCAGGTTGAGGGCTTGAGGTCCTCCCCAGCGATCTCGCGGGGCGGCGCGACGACGATCCAGCCGGCCGCGATGTCGATTTCCGGAACGACCGCTTTGGTGAACGGAAAAAGCAGCGTCTCGCCGCCGCCGGCGGGCGCGATCTCCAAAATGTCGCCGCCACCAAAATCAAGGACGTCCGCAACGCGCCCGATCGGCGTGCGGGATTCGTCAAGAGCGGCGAGGCCGATCAGATCGGCGAGATAAAACTCATCTTCGGCAGGCATTGGCAGGGCCGCGCGGGGGACATAGAGCTCTACATTGGTCAGGCGCTCGGCGTCCGCGCGGTCGGCGATCCCTTCGACCCGCGCTACGAACAGATTGTCCTTGACGCGGCGCAGCGACTTGATCGCGAAGCGCCTTGCGCCGCTCAAGTCGCTGAGTTGAGGGTAGGCGGCGATGGCGCCGGGTTCGCTCGTAAAGCTTTGCAGGCGGACCTCGCCCTTGACGCCATGCGGCGCGCCGAAACGTCCGATGAGAAGGCGGCGATCGTCCATAAGCTTGGGTTCAAAACGTCATTTCGAACTGCGGGCGCGCAGCGCGTGATCAGCCAGCGTGCGCCCGAGCGACCATACGGCGCCGGGAACACGGTGGCTATCAGCGATGGCGGCGTCGAAGGCGCCCTCGATCCAGTCGCAATCGGAATCGTCGATCACGAGGGCCGGCAGCAGTTTGACCGTATGATTGGCATGGCCCGCGACCTGAACCAGAATCTTATGTTCTTTGAACAAGGGAATAGTGATGAGCTGGCAGAACAGCCCGGGATTCATGGCCTCGACGAGGCTCCAGGCGGCCTTCAGCTTTAAGGATTGCGGGTCGCCGAATTCGACGCCGATCATCAGGCCCTTGCCGCGCACCGCCTTGACCAGCTCATAGCGTTGGGCCATCGCCTCGAAGCTTTTGAGAAGCCGCGCGCCGGTCCGCGCCGCATTCGCGATCAGGCCCTCCGATTGAATGACTTCCAGCGTCGCAAGCCCGGCCGCCATGGCGAGGTCGTTTCGTGCGAAGGTCGAGCCATGCACGACGGCGCGATCGAGCCGATTGAACACTTTTTCGAAGATCGCCTTACGGGCGAGGACCGCCCCGACCGGAGCGTGGCCGCCGGACAGCGCCTTGGAGATCAGCACCATATCCGGCTCGACGCCCCAGTGCTCGATCGCGAGAAAACGCCCGGTGCGGCCCATGCCGGTCTGGATCTCGTCGGCGATGAACAGCGCGCCATATTTGCGGCAAAGCGCGGCGGCGTCGGCAAGATAGGAGTCGTCGGGCAGATTGACTCCCTTGCCCTGGATCGGCTCGACGAAAAAGGCCGCGACCCGCCGCGTGGCGAGCGCCGCCTCCAGAGCGGTGAGATCGTTGAAGGGAACCTTGACAAAGCCGGGCGCCAGCGGCTCGAAGCCCTCCTTGAACACCTCGTCGCCGTTCATCGACAGCGCGCCATAGGTGAGGCCGTGGAAAGCGTCGCTGCAATAAATGATTTCCGGCCGCCCTGTCGCGCGTCGCGCGAATTTGACCGCCGCCTCGACCGTCTCCGCCCCCGAATTGGCGAAAAAGACCTTGTCGAGCCACGGCGTGAAGGAAAGCAGCTGCTCGGCGAGCATTCCGGCGAGGAGCGAGGCGTCCATCTGCACGAGATTGGCGAGATCGGCGGCGAGGATGTGGTTCAGGGTCTCGCGCAGCAGCGGATGGTTGCGGCCGACGCCGAAAACGCCCCAGCCGCTCAGAAGGTCGAGATAGCGGGCGCCGCCGCGGTCGTAGAGGTACTGGCCCTGCCCTTTCTGAAAGCCGACGTCGGTGCCGATCGTCTGGAAGACGCGCACCATCATTTCGTTCATATGCCGCGCGTTGAGGCTGTAACGCTCGCTTTCGCGCGCGGCCATCAGCGCGCGAATGTCGAAACGGCGGTGGCGTCGGTCGGCCTTTAGTTCGGGGAGCGGAAGGGTGGTCATGCGCGCACTTTGGATTTGTTTGGATTTCTTCAGCATTTCTGCTCTTTGTGAGGCGCGCGGCCCCGATCTCGAATGATCGCCGCCGCGAAACAGACCTTTTAAAGCGCTCGCGGCCTGAAACAAAGCCCAAGAATATCGGCGCGAGTTTAAGACCAACCCGTTACAGAGACAAGACAATAGCCGCGGTACAGGCTGGTGACCGTGACCCGGAAATACCCCGGAACCCGATGATTTGCCAGCGCGTCAGAGCGTTCGCACGTGGTATGAGGAAATTTGTGGCCTTAACGCGACAGTTCGGGCGCGAATTCCGGCGCGAGCGGCGAAGACCGCCTTCCGCCTGTTCGGCCAGGAGGCTTCAGTGGTTAAACGGTTCCGCATCGATGCGCCGGCGGCGGCCCTTCTCGTTCTGATCGCGGCGTCGGCGGGCGCGCAGGCGGCCGGCGCCGGAAACACGAGTTCGGGCAATACGGCGACGCAGACCTCGACCAACACCTCCACCAACACGTCGACACAGACGAGCACAATGAGCGGCGAAAACCGCTGGGCCGAGGAAATCTATGCGGGGCGGCTTCAAGGACCTGAGGCGCGGGCTTGGCTGTTTACGCACCCAGTGCCAAAGGCGCAACGACGCGGGGCAGCGGCCGGGGCTTCCGCACGCGGCAACTAGGTCATCGATATATAAGACATTGAGTGGAATGGTGGGCGCGACAGGGATCGAACCTGTGACCCCTACGATGTCAACGTAGTGCTCTCCCGCTGAGCTACGCGCCCCGACCCCGCGACGGGATCGGCCGTGGCGAAGGGATATATCGGCTCGGGAAGAGCGGCGCAAGTCGTAAAGGCAGCCTATTTCGCCGTCGGCCGCCGGGCCTTACGCCTGTTGGAAAAGCATTGGGCTGGACGGGAGCGTCCGCGATTGCATAACAATGAAATTGCCCGGAAATTGCTCGCGAGCTCAAACGGAGCTAATTCGTTGCGGCGCCTGCGCTAGAATCCGACGCCGAGCGGCGAGGTCGGATGGTCGGGCCTGTTGGCCGGCGTCGCCGGCGCGGGCGCCGCCTGCGCCGTCGATTGCGCTTGCGGGGCCGGCCTTGCGACGCGCGCTGACGCGGCGGGGGGGGCCGGCGCGGGGCGCGCCGTCTTCGCGGGTTTCGGCGGCTCAGGCGCCGCCTTCTGGGGCGAGGGCTGATTCTGCGGTCGCGTAACTACGTCCTTCTTTGGCCGACGCAGCAGCTTGCCGGCCGAAGACTGAGGCGCCGCCGCAGGCTCAACCGATGGCGTCGTCTGCTCCAGCGCGGCCTCGACCGCGGGGCGAAGCCGGCCGCAGGTCAGCCGGCCCTTGAGATCGAGCAGCTTGCCGCGCGCACTGGCCCCCTGCGCCTTCAACGCGTCCAGTTCGGCGTCCTCGCGCGCGCAGGACTGCTCGAGCCGCACGGCCTCAGCCTCGAGCCCCGCGATTTTCGCCCGTGCGGCGCTCTTCGCATCGGCGCAGACCGCATGGGCGAGGAAAGTTTTCGTCGCCTCGACGTCTTTTGGCCCGATCGCGGCGAGCGCGCTTTGCTCGCCCGCGCAGGCCGCCTTGAGATCCGCCGCCGCCTTGTCGATCGCGCCGATCACGTCCGGGCAGGACGCGCGCTGGCGAAACGCCTCGATCGCAGCGCTGTCGGTTGAATTGGCGAGGTCCTTCCATTCAGCGCCATCGCGCTTGCAGGCCTCGGCCTGCTGCGCGACGGCGGCCTCGGCATCGCGAAGCCGCGCCTCGGCGGCGGATTTGACCGCATCGCAGGGCGCCTTCTCGATCAATGCGCGCAAACCATCGAGATCCCGCGCGTCGATGCCGTTCAGCGTTGCATTCGCCGCGCCGCAGGCGGCGTCCGCGGCGGCGGCGATGGCGCGCAGGTTCTGATCGGCGGCGGCGACCGTCGCCGGGCAGCGCGCGCCGCCGCGCAAGGCTGTAATTCCCGCCGTATCACCCTTCCCGATCAGCGCCTTTAAATTGTCGTCCTCGCTTTGGCAAAGCGACGCGTCGCTCGCGGCTCGCGCCTCTAGCTCTGAAAGCCGCGCGTTCGCAGTCGCTTTGACCGCATCGCAGGATTCATTGGCGACGAAGCCGCGCAGTGCGGCGATGTCGCCGGGCGCGATCGCCTGCAGCGCCGTCGCGTCGTGGTCGCAGGCGGCCTTCGCCGCCTCGGCCGCGGCCGCCCGCGCTGCGACGTCGGCCGCGCGCTGGGCTTCGGCTTTGGCCTCGGCGATCGCGCGCTGCAGCGCCGCAAGTCGATAACGCGCCTCGATGGCATAGAAGGACGACGGGAACCGCTCCAGAAAATCATTGAGCGCGTCCGGATCGTCGCTGCCCTTGATCTTGTCCCAGGCGACGCTGTCGTCCTGGTTCAGATAATATTCGCTGACGAGCGAGACATAGGTTTCGGGCCGCTGGCGCCCGGCCGTCGCGGCGCTGACATCCGCGGCGATGCGGCGAAACATGGTTTCAATCTCAAGTCCCGGCTCGTTGAGGCGGCGCAGGAAGGCCTTGGTGAAGGGGCTGTTGCGGTCCGTCCCGTCGAGCGCGACGTCGCCGGGCGAGGTCGAGAAGGCGACGATGAGCCCATCTGACCTGTCGACCCGCTGCAGCCCGCGCGTGCGCTCGCCCGCATCGATCGAAGGCGCCGCGCTGGCGAGCCGCGCCAGGCGCTCGGAGACGGGATTTGTGCGGCAGGCGTCGAGCACCATGATCTTGACGCCGTTGGAGCGATCGAGCGCCGAGCGGATGCTGTCGACGGCGACGGTCTCGAACGGCAGGCTGATCTCGTCGGTCACCTCGGCGTCGACCGGAAGCAGATAATTCTGGCCCTGATATTGAACCGCGTGGCCGGCGAAATAAAAGAGCGTGGCGTCGGCGCCGATCGACATGCGCGCGAACTGCTGGATCGCCTTGCTCGCGCCGGCGAGGTCGACGTCCGTCGCGAGCAGCACGTCGAAGCCGAGCGATTTCAGCGCGGCGGCGGTATCTTCGGCGTCGTTACGGGCGTTGGGAATGTCAAGACCAGGCGCTTTATAGACCGAATTGCCGATGACCAGCGCGACGCGACGCTCGGCCGCGGCGCATCCCGCCGCCGTCGCCGCCAACGCGATGAGGCCGCAGAAAAGAAGAGCGAGAACGCGGATCGGCCTTTGCATGTCTCGACCCGTTCGTACCGGCGCGCCCATTCGGGCGGCCGCCCCCGCGCGCGAAAGGGGTGAAGCGCCGCACGGCGACAACCGGCGGATGATTTGGCGCGGCGCAAGCACGCTAAATATATCAAGCATCGACGCTAACATATGTTGGGTCTAGAACTTAGACAATGACACGGGCGGCGGGCGCGGCGCGTGCGGCCGCGCACCGCTCAGACCCGATGCGGGCGATGATGTGGCGAAAGCCGCGCATTTGGGCTATTCGATGGCGGCCGCAGCGAGGCCGCCGGCGAAAAAGACAAGATGCGTCTGTTTCAAAAGATCCCGCGAGAAATGCGAAAAAGCGTGCGAAAAGCATTGAGGTGCTGGAAATGGCGCTGGTTCTGACGATCGAGAATGAGCGGAGCCTGCCGAACGGCGCGCCCGTGAGCGTCAGGCTGACCGGCAAGCGCGGCATCGACATCGGCCGCTCGCCTACGATCGACTGGTCGCTGCCCGATCCGACGCGTTTCATTTCGAGCCGCCATTGCGAGGTGCGTTACCGCGACGACGGCTACTGGCTCAACGATCTCTCCACCAACGGCACATTTCTAAACGACAGCGCCCGGCGCATCCAGGCGCCGCACCGGCTGCGCGACGGCGACCGGCTCGCTATCGGTAGCTATGTCGTTGCCGTGGCGATCGAACCCGACGACGCCGTGGAGGCCGCCGCGCCCACGCTGGAGGGCGCCGAGGCCTTGGCCGAAGCCCACGCTATCGTCCCTCTCGCGCCGCTCGAAGGGACCGACGCGGCGCGGCTCGACGCCGAAATCGCGCAGGCGATCGCCAGCGAAAGCGCGCCGCCTCAGGCGCCTTCCGTCGCGGCGGACGTGTTGAGCCAGCCCGATATCGGCGCGCCGATTCGCGCTCACACCATGTTCCGCGCGCGCGGCTCCGGCTTCGCGCCGCCGCAGGAGCCAAGCGGGAACGCCAGCGCCGTCCCGCTTACCGGGCAGGCATCGGCGTCGTTTGCAGCGGTTGAGGCCGACGCACTCGATCCGCGTCAGCAGGAGGCCCGCGCCTGGAGCGCCGCCGAGCCTCAGGGCGCGCTGGGTTCCAGCCTGGAAGCGGCGGACAGTCGCGGCGCCGCGGCACCCGCGGCCGGCGTCGAGGACTTCCTGCGCCGCTTCGCCAAAGGCGCCGGCGTCCCGGAGCATATCTTCACCCGCCAGGATGGCCTCAAGGTCGCGGAGGAGCTCGGCGCCCTGATGCGCCTGACGGTCGAGGATCTGACGCAACTGCTCAATGCGCGATTCAAGGCCAAGCGCTTCGCGCGAACGTCGAGCCAAACCATGATCCAGGCGCTCGACAACAACCCTTTGAAATTCGCGCCGACCGCGACCGACGCCTTAAAAATCATGCTCGGGCCGCGCACCAGCGGCTATCTCGACGCGCGGCGCGCCTTCGAGAGCGCCTTCACTGATCTCAAGACGCATCAGCTCATGACTTTCGCGGCGATGCAACAGGCGGTGCGCATGCTTGTCGAGGATCTCGACCCAAATGCGATCGAAGCCGCCGCCGGCGACGACAAGGGCCTCGCCGCCCTCTTCGGCGCGCATAAGGCGCGGCTGTGGGATCTCTATGTCGCGCGCTGGCAGGCCAAGACCCTGCGCCACGAGGACGGTCTGGTCGACGCCTTCATGCTCTATTTCGCCCAATGTTACGACCAGGGCAAAGAGACCAAATGACGGATGCGCAATGGCGAGGCGCGCAGCGGCCAGGCCGAGCCGCCGCGCCACGGGCGACAATCTCCAGCGAAAAAGGCCGGTGACCGCGCAATGAGCGACAAGGATCAGTTCCCGGAGCCGGACGTCGAGCGGACGATTTTCAGTCCCGTGCGGCCTTCGCGCGCCGCGTCGCCCGCGGCGCCGGCGCAAAGCGAAGCCGCGCCGGGTTCCGTCGAAATGACGCAGGCTCAAAGGTTCAGCGACCAACACACGGTGCTCCGCCCCAATCCGGCCGGCCGGCGCCCGCAATCGCGGCCCGATGCCGCGGCGCGCGATGCGGCGCGGGCGGCCGCTGCGCCGCCGCGCGCATCCGCGGTTCAGGGCCAGGATCTCGCCGCGCCCGACTTTAATCCGATCATGCGGGCGGCGAGCCCGCTACTGCTTCTGCTCGGGCGCCTGCGCGCCGCGTTGATCCGCGCGCCGGGCGCGAGCCTCATCGCGCAGATCGCGGCGGCGATCGAAAAAGCCGAGCGCGAGATGATCGCCGCGGGCGTTGCGCCAGGTGAGGTCAATACCGCCAAATTCGCCCTCTGTGCGGGCGCCGACGAAGCGCTCGCAAATCTGCCGGGCGAAGCGCGCGGCGGCGTCGGGCGCGCGGGCTTGATGACGCGCTTCTTCGGCGAGAATAATGGCGGCCGTCGCTTTTTCGACGAGCTCGACCGGCTCGAAAAAAATCCGCGCGCGCATTATTTCCTGCTCGAACTGTTCTACGCCTGTCTGTCGCTTCTATATCAGGGAGCGCGCCAGAGCGCGGCGGCGGGCTCCGGCGCCGTCGCCGCCTTCGCCAACGAACTGCATGAGGTTCTGCGCAAGACGGGGCCGGCGCCGCCGCAGGCCCTGTCGCCGCACTGGCGCGGCCAGCCGCTGCCAGGCCGTGCGGCGCGGGTCAGAGTCCCGTTCTGGGCCGTCGCGGGCCTCATCGGCCTTCTCCTTTTCGGCGCCTTCGTCGGCCTGCGGCTCACGCTCAGCCATCGCGCGGACGCGGCGGCCGAGGCGCTCGCCGCGCTGAACCCGCCAACGCCCGTCGCCATCGCCCGCAAGGTCGAAGTCCCGCCGCCTCCGGCGTCGCCGCCGACGCCCGAACAGGTCTCGCAGCTCGATCACATCCGCACGGTGCTTGCGCCGAACGTTTCGGCTGGAACCCTCAGCGTCGAGCCCGGCGCCGACAGGATCGTCATCCGCATCGTCGACAAGGATTTGTTCAAGCCCGGCAAATCGACGCTGCGCGACGATGTGAAACCGCTAATGACCTATATCGCGTTGGCGCTCGACGACGAGGCCGCCGTCAAGGTGGTCGGACATTCCGACAATACGCCGATCGCCAACGCGCGCTTCGCCTCGAATTTCGAACTCTCGCTCGAACGCGCGAAGGTGGTCGGCGCGCTTTTGAAGCAAGCCATGTTGTATCCCGGGCGAGTCACGACCGAAGGCAAAGGCGCGGACGAGCCGATCGCTTCGAACGACACGGCCGAAGGCCGGGCGAAGAACCGCCGCGTCGAGATCGTCGTCCCGCGCAGCGACTGAAACGAAAGAGCGCGTAAAACGATCGCCCGCTCCGCCCCCGGGCGGTCCGATAAATTTCCCGGTAAACTCCCTTTCGATATTCTCATTGAAGCGCGAATTGAATGAATAGAAAATTTTGGCTCCGCGTTCTGATCAGCCTCATCGGCGCCGCCGCGCTGGCCGCGCTGATCTGGTTCGCCGCGCCGCTGATCGTCGTTCAGGACGCACATCCGCTGGAAGAGCCGGCGCCCCGCGCGGCCGCGATTGCGCTGACGCTGGCGCTGATCGCGGGCGTGGGCGCCCTGCGCCTCTACCAAAGGCGCAAGGGCGCCGAACGCATCGCGCGCGGCATCGGCGCCGACGACAGCGACGCGCCGGTTCTGACCGAGCGCATGAAGGAGGCCCTCGCCGTGCTGCGCGCGCGCGGCCGCGCGAACTATCTCTACGATCTGCCGTGGTATCTGCTGATTGGGCCGCCGGGATCGGGCAAGACGACCGCGCTTATCCATTCGGGACTCGAATTTCCGCTCGCGGCCGGCGCGAGACCGGACGCCGTCAAGGGCGTCGGCGGCACGCGCTATTGCGACTGGTGGTTCACTGAGGACGCCGTGCTGATCGACACGGCCGGGCGTTATACGACGCAGGATTCCGACGCCAAAGCCGACCAGAAAAGCTGGCTCGCCTTCCTCGATCTCCTCAAACGCAACAGGCCGCGCCAGCCGATCAACGGCGTTCTCGTCGCGATCAGCATCGAGGATCTGCTGACGCTGCCGCGGGCCGAGGTCGACACCCATGCGGCGGCGATTCGCGCGCGCCTGATCGAGCTGCGCGAGCGGCTGAAGGTCGATTTTCCCGTCTACGCCCTGTTCACCAAGGCCGATCTCCTCATCGGCTTCATGGAGTACTTCGGCGATCTCGACGAGCAGCAGCGCGCGCAGGTATTCGGCGCGACTTTCCAGACAAGCGACAAGCGCAGATCGATGCTGGCCCAGGCGCCCGCCGAATTCACCGCCCTCATCGAGCCCCTGTCGCGGCGCGCGCGGGACCGGCTCGTCGCCGAGAAAAACCCCGCCAACCGCGTGCTCCTGTTCGGCTTTCCGGCGCAGATGGCGGCGCTGAAGGCGCCGGTGACCGGCTTTCTCAACGCCATCTTCGATCCCTCTCAATACAAGATAAAAGCCGCCCTGCGCGGCTTCTATTTCACCTCGGGCACGCAGCAGGGAACGCCAATCGACCAGCTACTCGGCGCGCTCGCCAAAGGGTTCGGCGCCGAGGCGATCGCGGCGCCATCCTATTCCGGGTTAGGCAAGAGCTTTTTTCTGACCGACCTCATCCGCAAGGTCGTCATCGGCGAGGCCGGCTGGGTGTCGCGCCGGCGCGGCAATCGCTTTCTAAGGGTCGCGGCGCTGACGAGCCTGCTCATCGCCGCGCCGCTTCTCGCCGGCGTCTGGTGGCTGAGCTATGCGCGCAACGCCGAGCGCATTCGCGACAGCGAGGAGGCGGCGCAAAAATACGCCGAGGCGGCGCGCGGGGTCGGCGCAGCCAATGTCGTCGGCGACCGCGATCTCAGCAAGGCGCTGCCGGCGCTGCACGCCTTGCGCTTTCTGCCCGGCGGCTATGGCGACGAAGATGCCGGCGACGCCGCGCCGGCCGCCGATCTCGGCCTCAACCAGACGGCGCGGCTGCGATCGGCGGCGAACACCGCCTATGGCGCGGGGCTGGAGCGCATGCTGCGGCCACGACTCATCTACCGCCTCGAAGAGCAGATCGAGGCCAGCGCCAACGATCCGACGACGCTCTTCAACGCGCTGAAAGCCTATCTCATGCTCGGCGGGCTGAAGACGGCGGACCGCCAGTTTCTGATCGATTATATGGACCGCGACTGGTCGGACAATCTTTATCCGGGTCCGCGCAACGCCGACGGGCGGGAGGAGTTGAAGCAGCATCTTTCCGCCATGCTCGATCTCGAAACCGGCCATGGGCCCCTCGTTCAGCTCGATGGCCCGCTGGTCGAAAAGGCGCAGGCGATCCTGGCCAAGGAGAACGTCGCGGCCCGAGCGTTGGCCATCCTCGCCGCGCAGGCGAAGGCGAGCCAGCAGCCGGATTGGGCCGCCAGCAAGGCCGCCGGCGCCAACGCGGCCTTGGTGTTCGAGCCGTCGATCGAGGCCATCAAAGTCCCCTGGTTCCTGACCAAATCCGGCTTCGAGCAGTTCGTCGCCGCCGCGCCCGGAGTCGTCGAACAAGCGGCGCGCGATCGCTGGGTCCTCGGCGCCGCGGGACAAACTCCTGCGATTTCGGGGCAATATGATCATTTGCCTGAAAATCTCGGGCAAGCCTACGCCAAGGCTTTCGTCGACGCCTGGCGCGAGGCGATCGGCAAGCTGAGGATGCGCCGCCTCACGACTGGTCGGCCCGACTATCCCGCGCTCGCCGCCGCCTCCTCCGTCGCCTCGCCGATCATCGAACTGCTCGAATCGATCCGCGATGAGACGCTGCTTGCGGAAGCCGAGCCAGCCCCTGCGCCAGCGAGCGCGGAGCCCGGCGCCCCGCCCGCACAAAGACCGGCGGCGATCATCGACGCGGCGCTCGCGCCCTATCACCGGCTGGTCGACGGCGATCCCGGCGCGCGTCCGATCGATCAGATGCTGTCGCAACTGAACGACATCCGTGCGAATCTTGCCCGCCTTGCGGGTGACGGCGCGCCCGCCGCCGAACTCGTCCCGCGCATTACGAGCGCCGTCGCCAATCTGCGCGCCGACGCCGCCGGCCTGCCGCAGCCCTTCGCGCGCATGATGGATGACGCCGGCGCCGACATTTCGCGCGAGATCGCCGATTCCAACGTCGCGGGCGCTCTCGCCGCCCTGAAGGCCGACGTCACCCTCGCCTGTCAGGACAAGATCGCCGGCCGGTATCCTTTCGCCAGGGGGGCGGAGCGCGAGGTCTCGCTCGACGATTTCGTCCGCATGTTCGGTCCGAAGGGTGCTATCGACCAGTTCGCCAGCTCTTATGTGCTGGCCAGCGTCGACGCATCCGGGCCGCAGTGGAAGTGGCGCGACGACACGGCCCTCGCCGGCAAACTGACGCCGACCTCGCTCGCCGATTTCGCGCTCGCCGCCGACGTCCGCGCCGCTTTCTTCGGCCCCGGCGCAACGGCGCCGGGCTTTTCCTACGCGGTGACGCCGCCCGCCAGCGCCGGCCCTCGTCTCGAAATAGATTCAACCGTCATCTCGGGCGGCTCGGCGCCTCAGACCCTGCAATGGCCGGGCGCAGGCGAAAGCCACCGCGCGCTGCTCGCCCTTCGCGCCGGCGGCGGCCCAACCCTGCAGCAGTCCGGCCTCTGGGCGATCTATCGCCTGCTCGACGTCGCGAAGCTCGGCGGCGACGGCGCCGCGACCTTTACGTTCGGCGGCCGCGAAACCGCCTTCCGCTTCAACGCGACGCCGGCGACGCCCGGCGCCGGACTGAAGCCTTTCGACCTCGCACGGTTGCGCAATTTCCATTGTCCCGGCGGAGCCTGACCGATGCGCTGCGGCCTTTTTGGAAAGCTCCCCGCCAAACGCGATTTCGTCGCGGTCTTTGCGCCGCGCGCGTTCCTCTGCCTCTGGGAGCCCTGGGTGGACGAGGGCCTCGCCGCATGGCGCGCGCGCGCGCTGCCGGCCGCTTTCGCCGAAGCCTACAACAGCGCGCCGATCTGGCGTTTCTGGCTGGGGCCAGCCTTGTGCGGGCAGGCCATTGCCGGCGCGTTCATGCCGAGCGTCGACGCGCTCGGCCGCATATATCCTTTGACGCTGATCGGCGCGCCACCCGGCGGCGCGACGCTCGCGGCGCCCGATGTCGATCCGCGCGGATTCTGGTTCGGCAAAGTCGAGGCGCTGCTTCTCGACGCGCTCGATCCGCAAACGCCCTTCGAGACGATTCTCGCGCGGCTCGACGCCCTTGGGGCAGACGAAGCCGGCGCCGAGGCTGCGCCGCGCGATCCCGCGGCCCGCGCCTTTGCGTCGCTGCGCGCCGAAGCGCCGCATTGCCCGCCAGAGCTGGCGACCTTCTGGTGGACGATCGGCGGCGCCGGCTGCCCGCCGCAGGCATTGATGCGGCGCGCTTTGCCCGCGCCGATCGACTTCGCCGACATGCTGAGCCGGCGCGCGCCCGAGCCCGCCGTCGAGAGCGCCGAGGCGGCCGCGCAAGCGATCCTGTGGGGGCGCCCATGACGGACGCCGCGCGCAAGTTCGAGAGCGGTGCCGCCACCGACGTCGGCAAGGTGCGCCTTGAGAATGAGGACGCTTATCTGGTCAGACCGGAAAGCGGCGTCTTCGCGGTCGCCGACGGCATGGGTGGGCATGACGCTGGCGCGCTGGCGAGCGCCGTCGTCATCGACTCGCTCAGCAAAATCGCCGAGCCCGCATCGGTTGCGGAGCTGCTCAGCCGCTGCCGCGAGAAGCTCGCCGACGCCAACGATCGGCTGCTCGAAATCGCCGACAAGCGCGGCGTCGTCATCGGCGCGACCGTCGCCGCGCTACTCGCCCATGCCGGCTATTACGCCTGCGTCTGGTCCGGCGACAGCCGCATCTATCTCGTCCGCCGCGGCGCCATCCGTCAGTTGACGCGCGATCACACGGAGGTGGCGGAGCTGATCGCCGAAGGCGTGCTGACGCCAGAGGAAGCGCGAAGCTGGCCGCGCCGCAACGTCATCACGCGCGCTATCGGCGTCTATCATGAGCTGGAGCTTGAAGTCGCCGAGGGCGTGCTCGAAAAGGACGACGTCTTCGTCATCTGCAGCGACGGCCTCACCACCCACGTGAGCGACGAGGAAATCCTGCACGCCGCCCGCCTCGGCGCGCCGCAGGGCGCCTGCGACAGGCTCGTCGCGCTCACCATCGAGCGCGGCGCGATAGATAATGTGACGGTCGTCATAACCCGTTATGCGCCGCGTGGCTCGACCGTCGTGTTCTCGCAGAATAACACGCCAGCGCGGCGCTGGACGTAGACATGAATCAGGCTCCGTCATTCGGATCGACGCGGCCGATCATTCCGGCCGGAACGCAGCTCAACGGCATCTATGAGATCGACGAGCCGATCGCGGCCGGCGGCATGGGCGAAGTTTATAAAGGCCACGCGATCCAGACCGGCGACATCGTCGCCATCAAGCTGATCCGCCCGGATCTTGCCGAGGCCGAGGCGGCCTTTGCGATGTTCCGCAAGGAAGCCGCTGCGCTGCACAACCTCTACCATGAGGCGATCGTCCGCTATTACGTGTTCACCGTCGACCCGGCGCTGGAGCGGCCCTATCTCGCCATGGAATATGTCGGCGGCGTCGCGCTGTCGACCGTGCTGCGCGGCGGCCCGCTGGCCTTCGAGGCTGTGGTGCGGCTGATGCGGCGCATCGCCTCCGGCCTTGAGGCCGCGCATGAGCGCGGCATCGTCCATCGCGACGTTTCGCCCGACAACATCATCATACCCGCCGGCGACATGGGACAGGCCAAGATCATCGATTTCGGCATCGCCCGCTCGACGCGGCTCGAGGAAGAGGGCACCGTAATCGGCACCGGTTTCGCCGGCAAATATAACTATGTCTCGCCCGAGCAGCTCGGCCTGTTCGGCGGCGACATCACGCCGAAATCCGACATCTACAGCCTCGGTCTGGTGCTCGCCGAGGCCCTGCGCGGCCAGCCGATCGACATGGGCGGCAATCATGTCGACGTCATCGAAAAACGCCGCGGCGTGCCGGACCTTGGCTCCATCGACGAGCGCCTGCGCCCGTTGATCGAGCAGATGCTGCAGCCGAACCCCGACGACAGGCCGGCCTCGATGGCGGAAGTCGCGGCGTGGAGCCCTGACGCGCCGGTCGCAAGGCGCCCGCCACGGCGACGGGCCGCGCCGAGCAAGCCTCCGGACGCCGTCACCATCAGCCGCACGAGCCTCGCGCTCGGGGCTGCGGCCGTGGTCGGCCTTATCGCCGCCGCGCCCTTCGTCTATTCGTTGCTGCGCTCCGCGCCCCGCGCGGCGCCGCCGCCGCCGGTCCTGCAGGCCGATGCCGCCGCGAGCAAGCCCGCGCCCGCGCCGCCGCCCGCGCCAGAGCCTGTGCCGGTCCGGCCGGGCCTTGCGCCGATGGATTTGACGCCGCTCGCACCGGAGCCCGCCACGAAACCAGAATCCCGGCGAGGCGGCGGCGCGGCGGGTGCGGCTCGCGGCCCTCGCCAAAACGCTTCGCGACTACGACGGCGGCGAGTGTTTCTTCGCCGCGCCAATCGTACTTTCTGACGGCAGCCCGGCGATTGAAGGCTATGGCCCCTCGACAGCGCCGTTCCGCACCCTCGACCAGGCGATCCGGCAGTCCAATGGTTTTGAAGCGGACATTGGCGTGCGCCCCGTCGCGGCGCCGCAATGCCCGGCGATTTCATTCCTCGATCAATTGCGGAACACCTCCGCGGCGCCCGTAAAGCTTGACCTCTCGGCCTCGTCCCTGCGGGCCGGCCAGACCCTTTCGGGCGCGGTCTCCGAACTCGACGGCCGCGACGTCGCCATTCTCACCATTGCCGGCGACGGTTCCGTGCGCGCGGTACCGACGACGAAGTCCGGCCGCGACGACGCGACATTCAGCTCCCGCGCCGAGCCCGGCGACGGCAAGCTTCAACTCGTTCTCGCGGTGGCGAGCCCGAAACCCTTGACGGCGCTTCGCCCGGGCCAACCGGCGCCTGCGTCAAAACTGTTTCCGGCGGCTCTCGCCGAGGCCGGCGATGGCGCGGACCTTACCGCAACGGCGCGCGCCTTCAAGGTCGACAAATAGAGTCAGGCCAAAGGCTGAAGCTCGCCGAGCAGAGTCGGCAGTAGCTCCGAAACGGTCGGATGAATATGCATCGCGCGCTGCAGCACCGTGTAGGGCGCCTTCGCGTACATGACGTCGAGAATGCAATGGATGGCTTCGTCGCCGCCGGTTCCCAGAATGGCGGCGCCGAGAATGGCCTTGCTGTCGGCGTCAACGAGGATGCGCATGAAGCCTTGCGTCTCCGCCTTCTCGACGGCGCGGCCGACCCGCGTCATTGGCCGCTGCCCGATGAGGACGCGCTTGCCTGACTCGCGCGCCCCGCGCACGCTCATGCCAATCCGCGCCAAAGGCGGATCTGTGTAGAGCGCATAGGCCTCGATCCGGTCGCTGACCCTGCGCGGGTCGTGATCGAGAACATTGGCCGCCACGATCTCGAAATCATTGTAGGCGGTATGGGTGAAGGCGCCTTTGCCGTTGCAGTCGCCGAGCGCCCAAATGCCGGAAACATTGGTGCGCAGCTGATCGTCGACGACAATGTAGCCGCGTTCATTGGTTGCGACGCCCGCTCTCTCAAGCGCCAGGTCATCGGTGTTCGGGCGACGGCCGACCGCGAGCAGAAGATGCGAACACATAACTTCAGGATCGCCGGAGGCGCAGTTGACCCCGGCGGCTATGGCGTCGCCGTCGCGCCGGAATTTGATGCATTCCGCGTCGAGCCGGAAGTTGACGCCTTCGCGTTCGAGAATGTCCTTGATCGCCGCGGAAACATCCTCATCCTCGCGCGCGATCAGCCGCGGCTTCATTTCGACGACGGTGACTTCCGCGCCGAAGCGACGATATATCTGCGCGAATTCAAGGCCGATATAGCTGCCGCCGATGACGCACAGATGCCGGGGCAAAGCGTCGAGCTGCAGCATGCCGACATTGGTGAGGTAGCTGATCTCGTCGATCCCCGGCATGTTCGGGACGGCGGCGCGGCCGCCGACATTGATGAAGATGCGGTCGGCCTCGAGAAGCTCCTCGCCGACCCTGACCGCGCGCGCCAATTCGAACCGCGCGTGGCTCTTGTAAACGGTACATTTCGGCATGCCCCGCAGCCAGGATTCGACAGCTTCGCGGCTGTCTTTGATGATCTTGTCGGAGCGGCCCTTGACCACTTTCATGTCGACGCCAATGTCGCCAGCAAGGACGACGCCAAAGTCAAGCGCGCGGCGCGCCATATGCGCGGCGTAGGCGCTGGCGACCAGGGTTTTCGTCGGCTTGCAGCCGGTGTTGACGCAGGTGCCGCCGAAAAACTTGCGCTCGATCAGCGCGACGCTCATGCCGGCAGCGGTGAGGCGCCCGGCGAGCGGCGGCCCGGCCTGGCCCGCGCCGATGATGATGGCGTCGAAGCGGGCGCTCATGCGCGTACGGCGCCAGGAACGAAACCAAGCAGACAAAAAGACATTGCTTCGCCTCGACGGCCGTCCGGTTTTTATACAACGTTCGACGGGGAAACGCGTTCCGCGCTTGCGCCGCCCCCGGCGCTGGTGTTGGTCGAATCGACCAGCCGGCGGGGGAGAATGGAATTGCGGCAGATTTTCATCATCGGGATCGGCGCGGGCGATCCCGATCACATGACCTTACAGGCGATCGACGCGCTGAACCGCGCCGACGTCATCTTCCTTCCCGACAAGGGCGCCGAAAAGGCCGCGCTGCGGCAGCAGAGGCTCGACGTCTGCGCGCGCTTCATCAAGGGACCCGGCCCGCGCGTCGTCGCGTTCGACACCCCGGCGCGCGACAGGCGGCCCGCCGATTACGGGGCTGCGGTCGCCGACTGGCACGCGGCGCTGGAGGCGATCTATGCGCGTCTCTTCACGCAGGAGCTGGGCGAAACGCAGACCGGCGCGTTCCTCGTCTGGGGCGATCCGACGCTCTACGACAGCACGCTGAGCATCGTCGGCAGAATTCACGCGAAGCGCGACATCCCATTGGAATACCACGTCATTCCCGGCATCAGCAGCGTGCAGGCGCTGGCCGCGAAGCACAAAATCGCGCTGAATCGCATCGGCGAATCGGTGCTGATCACGACCGGGCGCAGGCTCGCCCAGGGCTTTCCCGATGGGGCGGGCAGCGTCGTCGTGCTGCTCGACGGCGAAGAGACCTTCGCGGCGCTCGAAGACGATGAGCTTGAGATTTACTGGGGCGCCAATATCGGCACACCGCAGGAGGCGCTGGCCTCGGGGCGGCTCGCCGAGGTCAGGGACGAGATCAAGACGGCGCGGGCGCGGGTGCGGGAGGAGGCGGGCTTCGTGATGGACGCCTATCTGCTGCGCCGCCGCGAGCGGAGCTGACGCGCGTCGGCCTATGTAAGGTCATGTAAGGAACAGGGCCGCAATCGGTCAAAACTGTTTCACGTGAAACACCCCCTGCGGGCGCTTAGGGGTCATAAAATCGCGCCGCGGATTGGGCGCCGGCGCGTTTTTATGGGGGGTGTTTCACGTGAAACACCCCTCAAAACCACGGCGGGACACCGCCCGGGCCGGCCGGACGCGGCGCAATTGGAAAAAGACAGGTTTTAAGCGCGCGGAAGTACGATTGCCCGATTTTGCGGCGATTCGGCCTAAAGCTGAGCCTTTAGCTTTGGACGAACGCATTTGATGAAGGCGATATCGTTCATGCCTGATGGCGCGAATTGCCGCCGGCGCGGAAGCGCCGGAACCGGCGGCGCGGCAGCGGGTTGATTCTACGGCCGCTAAGGCTGGAGGGTAAGACGATGTCAAAACTGACGACGGGAGAGCGGGACAAGCTGCCGAAGGATGAATTCGCGGGACCGGGGCGCAGCTATCCGATCCCCGACAAGGCGCATGCGGTGGACGCCAAGGCGCGCGCGGCGCAGGCCGTCAAGGCCGGCCGCATGAGCAAGGCGGAGGAGGCGAAGATCGACGCCAAGGCCGACAAGGTCATCGGCAAAGGCAAAAAGAGCTAGGCCCGGACTTAGCTCCGCCCTGTCTATTTACGCAGCTTTCTGTTTCGGCGCGATCAGCTTGCGGTTGATCAGCGTCTCGGCGATCTGCACAGCGTTGAGCGCCGCGCCCTTGCGCAGATTGTCGGCGACGACCCAGAGAATGAGGCCGTTCTCGACGGTCGGATCCTCTCTGATGCGCGAAATATAGGTCGCGTCCTCGCCCGCCGCCTCATGCGGGGTGATGTAGCCGCCGGGCTCGCGCTTGTCGATGACGAGGCAGCCGGGCGCCTCGCGCAGAATGTCGCGCGCCTCATCGGCGCTGATCGGATTTTCGAACTCGATATTGACCGCCTCCGAATGGCCGATGAAAACCGGCACGCGCACGCAGGTCGCCGAGAGCTTGATCTTCGGATCGAGGATCTTCTTGACCTCGACCATCATCTTCCATTCCTCCTTGGTCGAGCCGTCCTCCATGAAGACGTCGATATGGGGAATGACGTTGAAGGCCATGCGCTTGGGGAATTTCTTCGATTCGACGGCGTCGGACACGAAAATCGCGCGGGTCTGGGCGAACAGTTCGTCCATCGCCTCTTTGCCGGCGCCGGAGACCGACTGATAGGTCGAGACCACGACGCGCAGGATTTTCGCCTTGTCGTGCAGCGGCTTCAGCGCGACGACGAGCTGCGCGGTCGAGCAGTTCGGATTGGCGATGATGTTCCGCTTCGAAAAGCCGGTAATGGCGTCGGCGTTGACCTCGGGAACGATCAGCGGCACGTCCTGATCGTAGCGCCAGGCGGAGGAATTATCGATCACGACGCAGCCCTGCGCGCCGATGCGGGGCGACCATTCCTTCGAGACGGCGCCGCCGGCCGACATCAGGCAGATATCGACGCCGCTGAAATCGTAATTTTCGAGCGTCTTGCATTTCAGGGTCTTGTCGCCGAAGGAGACCTCCGTCCCGATCGAGCGCGAAGAGGCGAGCGCGACGACCTCGTCGACCGGAAACCGGCGCTCGGCCAGAATATCGAGCATTTCGCGCCCGACATTGCCCGTCGCGCCGACGACTGCGACCTTGAAACCCATCTTTGTCTCCATAGGCGCCGAGGGGAAAATCCGCTCCTTGCGGCGCAGCCCCTACATAAGCGAAGCGCCGCGGCGCCGCAACGCGGGCGGGGAGAGAGGGAATGAGCGCAAAAAGCGGGGCAGAGGCTAATGTGCCTAGACGCTGGGTTAGTTTCACCTGCAAAATCAACGCGCTACGGCCTAGGTGGTCGAGCATCGTTTTCGTCTTGTCGGGCGCTTATAGCACATCGAAGCATTAGACAGGGACACCGGCCAATACCATGAACATTCGGACAAAAGCCAAAGCTGCATAAAAAATGCCTCGTGCGAGATCTGAGATCGTCAAATCCACTTGGCGGTGATAAATTCCCCATAAATATGAGGGGGAATATGCCACAGCCGCTATTTGATCCCGTCCCAGTTCGATATACTGGGTTGTTCGCTGACGAACATTTTGTTGATGGCGCCCAATTTGGGAGGTCAATTAACGGTGTCAGTAAACTCTCCAACAGTATCTGTCATTTCGTTTTTTCTTCTGAAGTTACGCACGACCCGCGCTCGTATAAAATTAGATTTTATGTCGGCCCAAGCAAAGAAAATGGATATCTTCAAGAATTATTTGCTTTGGTAGCCAACGGGCAATTGCCCGTATTTAGCCCTCTTATAATTCGCGCGGCGAAACAGATTACGGAAGCAATCTTTGACGCGATTATAAAGACTGCGTCGGGAAGAAAGAGCGAAGCGACGGCTGCAATCGAAGCAATGCGAGAAATCGCAAGTAATGACAACGCGATAAGTAGGCAGTTGCTTAACGGGCAATTACAAAACCAGCAATGGCTACAATCGATGGTTGAGAAGCTGGTTGATGAGGGGCGCGCGCCGCTTCGTGACGTGGCCGAGCCAGTTGGGAAATCGGTCCGAATGATCACGGTCGGCGACCAGCCACACGCATTACCAATAGACGAGCCGGTTGCTGAGGCCCTTAGATCAAAAGGCGATGTGACGGTCGGAGAAAGTCGTGAATACAGAGTTCGCCTAGAGGGCGTGTTTAAAACAAATGGCGCGTGTAGGGTAAAGCTGCTCGATCTAGACAAGATCGTTGCCGGGAAAATCACGGACCCTTCGGTGGGAGCGGCAGGAAATCTTTACACCCGATCGCTGAACGATGGGTCAGAGCTAATCGTGGTGGCGAAGCCAACGATGAAGGACGGCAACATCAATCGTCTGTTTATTAGTGATGCCAGGGCGGCCTAGCGGCCTTTTTGAGCCCGGCTTTGAAGCTGCCCACCTGAAGATTTTCTTCATTTCAGCATGAACGAAAGCGTAACTGGCGCGTTTAAAGCGTAGCCAGTGATTTCAGAAGGGTTTTGTCATGTCTCGTAAGACGATCGCGATCGTTGTCGCCGCCGCCACGCTTGCCGTCTCGATCGCGCCCGTTCTCGCGCAGACGCAGGCGCAAACGCCGCCGGCGAAGATCAAGCGCCACGCGCCGATCGCGCTCGCCGCCTATTCCGACGAACGCCCGCCGCTGACCGTCAACAAGCGCAGCTTCCTCGATCCCGGCCCGGTCGTGCCGACCGGCACGATGCAGAATTACGTCACCATGAACACGATCTACAACCGCACGCCCGATCAGGTCGCGCAACGCTCGCTCTATGGCAATGAGACGCTGCCCTGGCCGCTCGAGATTCCGGGCCGCGCGCAGCCGATCTTCGAGTTCGAGACGCCGGCGATCGACTAAGGCGCGGCCGGCGCCCCTCGGGCGCTGCGCGATCGACGAGGCCTGACGCCGCGGCGCCGGGCCTTTTTTTGTCCTTTTTATTCAGTGCACCGAAATGCGCAATTCGTCGAGAATGGCGTCGCCCATCTCGCCGGTCGAGACGGTTTTGGTCCCGGCCGAGGCGATGTCGGGCGTGCGCAGCCCCTTGTCGAGCACGGCGGCGATCGATCGGTCCAACCGGTTGGCGAGATCGCCGAGGTTGAAGGAATAGCGCAGCGCCATGCCGAGCGAGCCGATCATGGCGATCGGATTGGCGATGCCCTTGCCGGCGATGTCGGGCGCCGAGCCATGCACCGGCTCATACAACGCCTTTGGCGCGCCCGTGACGGCGTTTTTTTCACCGAGCGAGGCGGAAGGCAGCATGCCGAGCGAACCCGTCAGCATGGCGGCGACATCGGACAGCATGTCGCCGAACAGATTGTCGGTGACGATGACGTCGAACTGCTTTGGCCGGCGAACAAGCTGCATGCCGAGCGCATCGGCGAGCTGATGCTCCAGCGCGACGTCGGGGAATTCGCGCAGATGCAGCGCGCTGATGACCTCGTGCCAGAGCACGCCGGACTTCATCACATTGCGCTTTTCCGCCGAGGTCACCTTGTTGCGGCGCTTGCGCGCCAGATCGAAGGCGACGCGGCCGATGCGTTCGATCTCATAGGTGTCGTAGACCTGCGTGTCGACGGCGCGCTTCTGCCCATTGCCGAGATCGATGATTTTCTTCGGCTCGCCGAAATAGACGCCGCCGGTCAGTTCGCGCACGATCATGAGATCGAGGCCGTCGACCAGCTCGCGCTTCAGCGAGGAGGCGTCGGCGAGCGCCGGATAGCAGATCGCCGGGCGCAGATTGGCGTAGAGCTCAAGGTCCTTGCGCAGGCGCAGAAGGCCGGCCTCGGGGCGCAGATCATAATCGACATGGTCCCATTTCGGGCCGCCGACCGCGGCGAGCAGCACGGCGTCCGCCGCCTGCGCCAGAGCCATATCGGCCTCGCTGATCGCGACGCGGTGGACATCATAGGCGGCGCCGCCGACAAGGCCGCGCTCGACCTCGAAGCTGACGAGGCCCTCGCGGTTTAAAAACGCCGCGATTTTTTCGACCTCGGCCATGACCTCGGGGCCAATGCCATCGCCGGGAAGGACGAGAAGTCTATAGGTCGGCATGTTTGACGTCCGGGCTGGATCGCGATGATTTTGTTAGCAAGTGCAAAATCATGAACGCGATCGATTGCAACAATTCGGAGCGGATGCGGTCGGCAAGCCGGCTCGCGCTTTCCGCATGCCGCTCTAACGCCGAAGGGGCGCGACCGTTTGGTCGCCCCCCTGGAATATTCGCCTGACGCATAATTGCAATTGAACGGGACTGCAACAGCTTGCGGGTGCGCCCTCACGCCGCCGCGAGCTGGCGCAGCACATAAGGCAGGATGCCGCCGTTCTTGAAATAGTCGAGCTCGTCCAGCGTCGCGATGCGGCAGAGCAGCGGCACGGTCTTGACCTCGCCATCGGCGTATTTGATCTCGGCCGACATTTTCTGGCGCGGCTGCAGCGACTCGCCGAGGCCGTGGATGGTGACGTTCTCGTCGCCCTTGAGGCCAAGCGCTCTTCCAGCTGGTTCCCGGCTCGAAGGTCAGCGGCAAGCACGCCCATGCCGACGAGGTTCGAGCGATGGATGCGCTCGAAGGATTCGGCGATGACGGCGCGAACGCCGAGCAGGCGCGTGCCCTTGGCCGCCCAGTCGCGCGAGGAGCCGTTGCCATATTCCGCGCCGGCGAAGACGACGAGCGGCACGCCTTCGGCCTGGTATTTCATCGCCGCGTCGAAGATCGACATCTCCTCGCCGTCCGGCCAGTGCTTGGTATAGCCGCCTTCCGGCACCGAGCCGTCGGCTTTCTGGCGGATGAAGTTCTTGATGCGGATATTGGCGAAGGTGCCGCGCATCATGATCTCATGATTGCCGCGCCGCGTGCCGTACTGGTTGAAATTCTCGGCCGAGACCTGGCGTTCGAGCAGATAGGCTCCGGCCGGCGAGGCGGCCTTGATCGAGCCCGCCGGCGAAATATGGTCGGTGGTGATCTTGTCGCCGAAAATCGCCAGGATGCGGGCGTTCTCGATCTCTTTGACCGGCTCCGGCATCATCTTCAGCCCCTCGAAATAGGGCGGGTTCTGCACATAGGTCGAGCCCATGTCCCATTTATAGGTCTCGCCCTGCGGCGCCTTGACCTTGCGCCAGTTGGCGTCGCCGTTGAAGACGTCGGCGTAGCGCTCCTTGAACACCTTGCTCGTCACGAACTTGTCGATGAAGGCGTCGATTTCCTCGTCGGCCGGCCAGATGTCGCGCGAGGAAGACGGGGTTGCCCTTCTTGTCGTGGCCGAGCGGCTCGACGTCGAGATCCTTCGCCACCGTGCCGGCCAGCGCATGGGCGACGACGAGCGGCGGCGAGGCGAGATAATTGGCCTGCACGTCGGGGCTGACGCGGCCTTCGAAATTGCGGTTGCCGGAGAGCACGGCCGCGGCGACGATGCCGTTTTCGTTGATCGACTTCGAGATTTCCGGCGGCGAGCGGACCCGAATTGCCGATGCAGGTGGTGCAGCCGAAGCCGACCAGATTGAAGCCGAGCTTGTCGAGCGACTTCTGCAGGCCGGAATTGGCGAGATATTCGGCGACGACCTGGCTGCCCGGCGCCAGCGAGGTCTTGACCCACGGCTTCGTCATGATGCCCTTTTCGACGGCGTTGCGGGCGAGCAGCCCGGCGCCGATCAGCACGCTCGGATTTGAGGTGTTGGTGCAGGAGGTGATCGCGGCGATGACGACGTCGCCATGGCCAAGCGTGAAATCCTTGCCCTCGACCTTGTAGCGGGTCTGCGCGTCGACGGTCTTGCGATATTCGGTCGTCGAGCGCGCTCTTGAAGCCGCTGCCGACGGCGCCGAGCGCGATGCGTCCCTCGGGGCGCTTCGGACCCGCCATCGACGGCGCGACAGTGGCGAGATCGAGATCGAGCGTCTCGGTGAAGACCGGATCGGCGGCGTCGCGGGTGCGGTAACAGGCCCTGCGCCTTGCGCATATTTCTCGACCAGCGCCACGCGCGCGGGGCTGCGCGCCGAAGTGGTGAGATAATCCAGCGTCTCCGCATCGACCGGGAAGAAGCCGCAGGTCGCGCCATATTCGGGCGCCATATTGGCGATGGTGGCGCGGTCGGCGAGCGAGAGGTGGTCGAGGCCCGGGCCGAAGAATTCGACGAATTTGCCGACGACGCCCTTCTTGCGCAGCATCTGCGTCACGGTCAGCACGAGATCGGTCGCGGTGACGCCCTCGCTCAAGTTCGCCGATCGATGCGGAAGCCGATGACTTCAGGCAGCAGCATGGAGAGCGGCTGGCCGAGCATGCAGGCCTCCGCCTCGATGCCGCCGACGCCCCAGCCGAGCACCGAGAGGCCGTTGACCATCGTCGTATGCGAATCGGTGCCGACGAGTGAATCGGGATAGGCGACTTCGACCGTCTCCGTCTTGCCGCGCGCCGGTTCGACCTTCTCCTTGCGCGTCCACACCGTCTGCGCGAGATATTCGAGATTGACCTGATGGCAGATGCCGGTTCCGGGCGGCACGACGCGGAAATTGTCGAACGAGCCCTGCCCCCATTTCAGGAAGCGGTAGCGCTCGCCATTGCGGCCATATTCGAGATCGACATTGGTCTTGAAGGCCTTGGCGCTGCCGGAGGAATCGACGATGACGGAATGGTCGATGACGAGATCGACCGGCACCAGCGGGTTGATCTTCTGCGGATCGCCGCCGAGCTTGGTCATCGCGTCGCGCATCGCGGCGAGATCGACGACGGCGGGAACGCCGGTGAAATCCTGCATCAGCACGCGGGTCGGACGAAAGGCGATTTCGCGCTCGACGCTTGCCCTTGTTGTCGACCCAGGCGGCGACCGCCTCGATGTCCTCTTTCGTGACCGAGCGGCCATCCTCGAAGCGCAGCAGATTTTCAAGCAGAATCTTCATCGAGAAGGGCAGCTGCGAGATGCCGGCGAGGCCATTCTTCTCGGCCGCCTTGAGCGAATAATAATGATACGTCTTGCGACCGACCGTGAGCTTCTTGCGGCATTTGAAACTGTCGAGCGAGGCCATGAACATTGTCTCCGCAAGTCGGGTGGAAGCGAGAATGGAAGCTGGGCGGGTTATAAATAAGTTCTACGCCGAGCGCTACACGGATGCTAGAAAGTTCGTCCAGCCATTTGGCGCAGCGCCGGTTTTCTCCTTATGCGGCTTTCAGCCTCTCGCCTCTCGGTCGAACGCGGCGGCCGCATCGTATTTTCGAACCTTTCCTTCGTCCTCGAAGCGCGGACAAAGCCTCGTCGTCACCGGCCGCAATGGCGCCGGCAAATCGACCTTGCTGCGCGCCCTCGCGGGATTGCTGCCGCTGGCGCAGGGCGAGCTTGCGCTGACGCCGACGGGCGACGAGAACATCGGCGAATTGATGCATTTCGTAGGCCACGCCGATGCGCTGAAGGGCGCGCTCACCGTCGCCGAGAATCTGTCCTTCTACGCCGCTCTGCTCAATTCGGGGCGCGGCGGCATTGCGCCGGCGCCCGCGCTGGAGGCGTTCGGCCTCGGCGCCATCGCGCATCTGCCGGCCGCCTATCTGTCCGCCGGCCAGAGGCGGCGCGCGGCCCTCGCGCGGCTGCTCGTCGCGCGCCGGCCGATCTGGCTGCTCGACGAGCCGCTGACCGCGCTCGACGCCGCCGCGCAGGGCTTCGTCACGCAGATCATGCGCGCGCATGCGGCCGACGGCGGCCTCATCATCGCCGCCACCCATGCGGCGCTCGACCTGCCGGCGGCCGAGCTGCGGCTCGGCGCCTCCGGAGCCGCGGCTTGACGGACAAGACCGGACCGCGCGACGCGCCGCCGCGCGCGCTCGCCGCGCTGCTGCGCCGCGAATTGCGCATCGGCCAGCGCATCGGCGGCGGCGCCAGCCTTGGCGTCGTGTTCTTCCTGATTCTGGTGACGCTGACCCCTTTCGCGGTCGGGCCGGACCTCAATCTGCTCGCCCGCATCGCCCCTGCGATCTTGTGGATCTCCGCGCTGCTCGCGACCCTGCTCGGGCTCGACCGCCTGTTCCAGGCCGATCATGAGGATGGTTCGCTCGATCTCATCCTGATGAGCAAGGCCTCGCTCGAACTGATCGTGCTGGCGAAGTGCCTCGCGCACTGGATCCTGACCGGCCTTCCGCTCGTCCTCGCGGCGCCCTTCTTCGGCCTGATGCTGGCCCTGCCCGCCGAGCGGATGTGGAGCGTGGTCCTGTCGCTGCTCGTCGGCACGCCGGCGCTGACCCTTATCGGCGCCATCGGCGCGGCGCTGACGGTGAGCCTGCGCCGCGGCGGCCTTTTGCTGCCGGTGCTGATCCTGCCGCTCTCGATCCCCGTGCTGATCTTCGGCGTCGCGGCGGCGGGCGGCGGCGCCGAGGGCGCGCCCTTCGCGCCGCCTTTCCTGATCCTCTGCGCGCTGAGCCTGCTCGCCCTGGTCGGCGCCCCGCTCGCCGCCGCCGCGGCGCTGCGCCAGATGAGCCAATAGATCGCGAGGATTTTGGAGGCGCACGGGCGCGATCGCTAAATTTCGCCGCTTTGGTTTTGAGGGGCCTTCATGCTTCGAGCGCATCAATTCGGGACGGATTCCCAGACTCGAACGCAAGGCTTCAGCCATGACCCATCATTCGCTCAAGGGCGCAGCCCTCCTCGCCCTCGCGCTCGCCATCGTCGCGCCCGGAACGGCGTCAGCTTTTGGCGGCGGTTTTGCGGCGGCGGCGGGCGCGGCGGCTTCGGCGGCGGCGGGCGCGGCGGTTTTGGCGGCGGCGGGGCCGATGCGGGCCGCGCCGGGGCCGGAGGCGCCGAAGCAGGCGGCGGGGCGGCGGGCGGCTGGCATGCCGGCGCGGCCGGCGGCGAGGGCGGCGGCGCTGTGGCCGGCGGCGGCGGTTCGTGGGGCGGCGGTGGCGCGGGCGGCGGCGCTGGCGGCGGCGCGGGCGGAGGATCCTGGGGCGGCGGCGGAGGCCGCTGGAACGCATGGCAGGCCGGCGCGGCCGCCGCTGGCTCCGACATCGGCTCCGCCGCGGTATCCGGCTATGGCGGCGGCTATGTCAGCGGCGACAATCCAAATGCGCCGGGCAGCTATGGCGCGCCGATCCCGCCGGGGCCGGCCGGCGGCAACTCCGGCGGATGGGTTTCCGGCCCCGCGGGCAGTGGGTGGAGTTCGGGCGGCGCGACGAGCGTGACGGCGGCGGGCGCCGGATGGAGCTCCAACGGCGGATGGACCGGCGGCGGCGCCGGCGGATGGCATGGCGCGGCGGCAGGGGCGACAGGCGGTTCCTACGTCGGCGCGGCGGGCGGCGAGGCCCATGCCGCCGGCGGCGAGGCGCATGCCGCGGAGGGCGGATTTGGCGACCGCGGCGGCGACTTCGGGGGCGGCGACGGATTTGGCGGGCGCGGCGGCGCCGACGGAGCTGGCGGACGCGGCGACGCAGGCGGCTTCGGCGGGCGCGGCGACGCAGGCGGCGGACGCCGCTAGAGTATTGGACAGATCAGATAGCCTCAAACTATATAGCACACAATTTCATCGTGATCGATCACAACGAAATTTTATCCGATCGGGCGGCTCCCGAACGCTGGGCATAGGCGCGCCCAAAACGGCCGAGGCTTCCGCGGCGGCTTCGGCGCGGCGGGCGGCTTCCATGCCGGCGGCGTCACGCCGGCCGGCGGCGCCTAGCATGCGGGCAGCTATGGCGGCGCCTGGCACGCCGGCGGCGTCACCGCGGGCGGCGCCGCTTATCACGCGGGCGGAGTTCCGAGCGCCTAGGGCGGCGCCTGGCATGGCGACGGCTGGCACGCCGGCGGCTTCCACGGCCCGACCGTGGTCAACAGCTATTACGGCGGCGGCTGCTGGGGCTGCGGCGCGGCCGCCGTCGGCGCTGTGGCCGCCGCGGCGACCGCCGTCGCGATCGGCAGCCTCGTCGCCACCGTGCCGGCCGGCTGCCCTTATCAGAATGTCGGTGGCGTCAATTACTACGTCTGCGGCGGAACCTGGTATCAGCCCTATTACGGCGCGAACGGCCTCTATTACCGGGTCGTGCCGCCTTTGTGACTGCGCTGGCCGACGCGGCGTCATGGCGCTTCGATATAAAAAGAGGCCCGCGCGAGCGGACCTCTTCCTGCGTCGAAGCGATGGGGCCGACGCGGCCTAATGCACGTTCTGGCTCAGCCACTTTTCGTAATAGTCGGCGATCTGGAGATTGTTCATCTCGAGCATCTCCATGTGTCCGTTGCCGTGAAGTCCGACCGAGGCGAGATAGAGGTGCGTGTTTTTGACGCCCGCCTGGGTCAGGAAGTTCGCCGTGCAGTAGTCGTAGGTCGAGTGATACGACGCCTCGCCCGTCGCGATCATGATCGGAATGCCGTCCAATCCCACCAGCTTGTAAATCGGCTTGCTAGGGTCCTGCGGCCAGCAGCCGACGAAATTGGCGTTCGGCGGAGGCGCGAACACAAGGTGCATGTCCGCCGCGCTGTTGACCGGCGGCGAGAAAATCAGGCATTCGTCGACGGTCAGCCCGCAGGGCGCCGGCGGCGCGGCGTTCGGCGTTAAGCTGGAATTGCCCGACGGCTCAACGGCGAGAACCGCCTTGATCTTGCCGGGGTTCGCCTGGGGGATCTTCCAGCTCGTCGGCCCCGACATCGAATGGGTGATGATCACAGAAGGCCCGATCTTGGCGATGAGATCGGTAACCGCCTTTGTGGTCAAATCCAGCGCCTGGTCGTTGCTCGGCATATTGGCGACCTGCGAGGCGAAGAACTGATCGAAGGCGTATTCGCCCGGAACGCCGCTGCCGTAGCCGCCCGGCCATTGCGTGTGCAGCCTGGCTTCCGGCCACTGCAACGGCACCGTCAACTCGGGCGCGGTGAACATATGCTGCACCGTCGTCGGGGACGGATTGGCGGCCTGGGGACCGTAGGCGTTGGGGAAATAGCCCGACTTGCCGCGTCCGGGCTGATCGATCACGAAAACCGGCCAGCCGCGCGAGACGAAAAACTGCGCCCAGCCGGGGCGGCCGTCGGGCGTGCCGAGGAAGTTCGCGCCGGTTTGCTGACTGCCGTGGATCATGATTATCGGGGGGTGCGAACGGCGGCCCCAATTGTAGTTGTCGGGTATTTGATAGAAGACATGCATTTGCCCGGACATCGTCGTCGGGGCGGATGGATTATCGTAGACGCCGCCTTCGTAAATCACGCCCTGCCCGCTGAGCGTGAATGAATTGTCGCTGTGCCCATATTCGTTGGCCGCGGCGCCGACGGCGCCAAGCAGGCAGGTCGCGCCAAGCACGACGGCCGCCTTTCGGAGCGCCGGCAGGCGACTTGCCCGCTCCCGCAATTTCGCTGCTCCACCCAGTGTTGAGGTTTTCATATCGATGCTCCATGCTTCCATGGCCGCGTCGGGCCTGGCGAAGCGAGGGCAGGTCGATAAAAAAATGCGCAGCTATTCGCATTCAAGCGATTGATCTGCCTGGACATATTCCCCCCGAGGCCTTTTGCGGCTTCTGTGTTCAGTCACGCGTTGGTGACGGTCTATCAGCATGTCCGCGGCGCGGAGCGAAGTCTTCCACGAAGTTCACTTCCATATAATAAAATAGCTATTCTATGCGAAAAAAATTAGTACGAACATCAGCGTTGCTTTATCTGAAGCAACTCTCGTCCTTTCCGAAATGGCGTTTATATTCAGACGGCGCAAGACTATTATTCTCGCTGGGCATGCGGGCGAACGCGCGCAACGTCGGCGCGCAGCCGGAGCGCCTGATTTTGTCCCGATGCGCGCCCGCAACGATGCCGCGCGATTGCGTTTGCGCGACGGCGAGCATAGACAGTCGGGAACTTTCCTCGGGCGAACTGAGCCGTGCGAAGGCGACTGGAGCCACGCCGGATGAAATTGATGCCAAACTACGCCAACCCCAGCAATTTTTTGCGGCTCGTCGGCGTCTCTGACGCCATATCTCGGCGGCGCTCACCGGCGCGCTGCTCTGCCTTGGCCTTTACCTCGCCTGGTTCGTCGCCCCGCCCGACTACCAGCAGGGCGAGACGGTGCGCATCATGTATCTGCATGTGCCCGCCGCCTGGCTCTCGATGTGGATTTACCTCGTCATGACCTCGGCGGCGCTCGGCACGCTGGTCTGGCGCCATCCGCTCGCCGACGCCGCGCAGAAGGCCGCCGCGCCGCTTGGCGCCGGCTTCACCTTCCTCTGCCTCGTCACGGGATCGCTGTGGGGCAAGCCGATGTGGGGCGCCTGGTGGGTGTGGGACGCGCGGCTCACCTCCGTGCTGGTGCTGTTCCTCATCTATCTCGCCCTCGTCGCGCTGTGGCGCACCATCGAGGATCCGGGCAAGGCCGCGCGGGCCGCCGCGATCTTTACCTTGGTCGGCGCGATCAATATCCCGATCATCAAATTCTCGGTCGACTGGTGGAATACGCTGCATCAGCCGGCCTCGGTGTTTCGCCTCGGCGGGCCGGCCATCGCGGCTTCGATGCTGTGGCCGCTGCTAGTCATGGCGCTCGCCTTCACGCTGCTTTTCGCGACGCTGCATCTGATGGCGATCCGCAATGAAATCCTGCGCCGACGGCTGCGGCGCCTGTCCATTCTCGCCGCCGACGCGGCGGGCGCGGAATTTTCGCCGGCCGCCCCTTCGCTGGGCGCGGCGCGATGACCGCCGATCCGCATTTCGGCTTCGTCGTCGCCGCCTATGCGATCGCTTTCGTCATCGTCGCGGCGATGATTTTCGCGATCGCGCGGGATTACTACGCGCTGAAGCGCGAGCTTGCGCAGTTCCCGGCCCGCGAGCGGCGGGGCGAGGGCTCGCCATGACCGCGACAGAGCCCGCGACGGAGCCGGAGCAGGCCGCGCCGGCGCCGGCGAAAAAGCGCTCGCTGCTGGTCTTTCTGCCGCTCATCCTTTTCGCCGCGCTCGCCGCGCTGTTTTTTCTGCGGCTTTTCGCGGGCGATGCCTCGCGGCTGCCTTCCGCGCTGATCGGCAAGGAGGTTCCGGCCTTCGCGCTGCCCGGCGTCGAGGGCCTCAAAGGCGCCGATGGGCTGTCCGATACGGCGCTGCGCCAGGGTCATGTGACGCTGGTCAACATTTTCGCCTCGTGGTGCGTGCCGTGCCGCGAGGAGCATCCGACCTTGATGAAAATCGCCGCCAACGCGCCCTTGAAGGCGCTCGGCGTGAGCCTCGTCGGCATCGCCCAGAAGGATACGCCGGCCAACATCCGCGCGCTGCTTGGCGAAGCGGGCAACCCCTATGCGACGATCGGCGCCGACGCGGACGGGCGCGTCGGCATCGACCTCGGCGTCTATGGCGTGCCGGAGACTTTCGTCATCACGGGCGAAGGCAAGGTCGCCTACCGCTTCGTCGGCCCGCTCAGCGACGAGTTCTTCGAGACGGTGCTGCTGCCGGAGATCGAGAAGGCGGGGCGGTAGGGGACCTCACCTTGTGTTGACAATTGCAACACATGCGTCCATGTTTGCGACATGAACGAGCGCGCGACGGCCGAAGTCAATATTCATCTGCGCGCCCGCGCCGAGGATCGCAAGCTGATCGATCAGGCGGCCGAACTCGCCGGCGCGAACCGCTCGCAGTTCATGCTGGCCTCCGCCCTCAAAGAGGCCAAAAACATCCTGCTCGATCAATCGACCATCCATGCCGACGCCAAGGCGTTCCGAAAGGTCATGGACTGGCTGGACGCCGCGGCGACGCCGGCCGAAATAGCGGGGATGAAGCGCATCCTGCGGGCGCCCAGGCATGGCGCGTGACGCGCCGGGCGTTTTCGACTCGCCTGTCCTTCTGACGGAAACGCATGATGGCGCCGCTTTCAATTCGGGCGAGCCGGCGCTCGACGAGTGGCTGCGCCGTCGCGCATGGGCCAATCTGCAGGCGGGGGCGAGCCGCACTTACGTGATCTGTCCGCGAAGCTCCCAAAAGATCGCCGGCTATTACGCGCTCAGCATGGGGCAAATTCTGGCGCATGAGGCGACGGGCTCAATGCGTCGCAACATGCCGAAGAACATTCCGGCGGTCATGCTCGGGCGCCTCGCCATCGACCGCGCGTGGCAGGGCAAGGGACTGGGAAGCGCGCTCCTCGCCGACGCCGTGCGGCGTTCGCTGCGCGCCTCGCGCGAAGTCTCGGCGCGGCTCGTCATCGTGCATGCGATTTCGCCGGCCGCCGAAGCTTTCTATCTCCACCATGGTTTTACGCGCCTGCCGGTGGAGACGCCGACGCTGGCGCTTGACCTCGTCAAATTTCAGAAGCTTGCGGAAGATGAGGGAGCCGAAGGGCCTTGACGCGCGAGGAATTTCATTCAGCCTCCGCGCCCGGTCAGCGCGAGCCAGTCCCGTTCGCTGATTGTCTCGACGCCGAGTTCGGCCGCCTTGGCGAGCTTTGAGCCGGCGCCGGGGCCGGCGACGACGAGATCGGTCTTCTTCGAGACCGAGGCCGCGACCTTCGCGCCGAGGCGCTCGGCCTGCGCCTTGGCTTCGTCGCGCGTCATATGTTCGAGCGAGCCGGTGAAGACGACCGTCTTGCCCGCGACCGGGCTTTCGCGAGGCGATCGCCTCCATCGGCCGCGGCGTCACATGTGCAAGCAGCGCGTCGAGCGCCTGCTCATTATGCGGCTCGGCGAAAAAATCGGCGACGGCCTCGGCGACGACCTCGCCGACCCCTTCGATATTGTTGATCTCGGCGCGCGCCTCCGAACCCGGCGCCGCCGCCATGCCGGTCACGCGCAAAGCCTCGAACGAGCCGAAATGGCGCGCGAGGCGGCGCGCGTTGGTCTCGCCGACATGGCGGATGCCGAGCGCATAGATGAAGCGGTTGAGCGGCGGCTCGCCGCGCGCGCCTCGATGGCGGCGAAAAGGTTGCGCGTCGAGGTCTCGCCATAGCCCTCGCGGTCTTTCAGCTTCTTCAGCGAAGCCTTGTCGCGCACTTCAAGCGTGAAAATATCGGCCGGCGCCCGGACGAGGCCGTCGTCGTAGAACTGCTCGATCTGCTTGTCGCCGAACCCCTCGATATCCATGGCGTTGCGCGAGGCGAAATGTTTCAGGCGCTCGACCGCCTGCGCGGCGCAGATGAGGCCGCCGGTGCAGCGGCGCACCACGTCGGCGACGCCCTTCTCGTCGATTTCGCGCAGCGCGGCCGAGCCGCAGACCGGGCAGACATGCGGAAATACATAGGGCTTTGCGCCGGCCGGCCGCTTTTCGAGCACCGGCCCGAGCACCTGCGGGATGACGTCGCCGGCGCGCTGGATGCGCACCGTATCGCCGATGCGGATGTCCTTGCGCGCGATCTCGTCCTCATTGTGCAGGGTGGCGTTGGCGACGACGACGCCGCCGACCGTGACGGGGTCGAGCCGCGCGACGGGCGTCAGCGCGCCGGTGCGGCCGACCTGAATCTCGATGTCGCGCAAAACGGTGGTCGCCTGTTCGGCCGGAAATTTATGCGCGATGGCCCAGCGCGGCGAGCGCGAGACGAAGCCGAGCCGGTCCTGCAAGGCGATCGAATCGACCTTGTAGACGACGCCGTCGATGTCATAGCCGAGCGAAGCGCGCAGCGACTCGATGCGGCGGTATTGCGCCAGCAGCTCCTCCGCCGAATGGCCGAGCGTCATCAGCGGGTTGACCGGCAGCCCATAGCGCCTGAACGCGGCCACCACGCCCATCTGCGTATCAGCCGGCAGGCTGCTCGCCTCGCCCCAGGCATAGGCGAAGAAATGCAGCGGGCGCCCGGCCGTGACGGCGGGATCGAGCTGGCGCAGCGAGCCCGCCGCCGCATTGCGCGGATTGGCGAAGAGCGGCTTGCCGGCCGCCGCCTGACGCGCGTTGAGGGCGGCGAAATCGGCGTGGGTCATATAGACCTCGCCGCGCACTTCGAGGACGGCGGGCGGGGCGCCGGCGAGGCGCGCGGGGATCTCGCCGATGGTGCGGACATTGGCGGTGACGTCCTCGCCCTCGAAGCCGTCGCCGCGCGTCGCCGCCTGCGTCAGCGCGCCTTTTTCGAAGCGCAGCGAACAGGAGAGGCCGTCGATTTTGGGCTCCGCCGTAATGGCCAGCGACGCCTCCGCGCCAAGGCCTAAAAACCGGCGCACCCGCGCGGCGAATTCGGCCACCTCTCCATCGCTGAAGACATTGCCGAGCGAGAGCATCGGCACGCGGTGGCGGATTTTGGCGAATTTTTCAGCCGGCGCGGCGCCGACCTTTCGGGTCAGCGAATCCGGCGTCGCAAGCTCCGGGAAGGCGGCCTCCAGCGCCTCATAGCGCCGCCGCAGGGCGTCATATTCGGCGTCCGAAACGCTCGGCGCGTCCTCCGTGTAATAGCGCCTGTCATGCGCGGCGATCTCCCCGCCAAGGCGGGCGCGCTCGCGCCGCGCTGCGGCCAGATCCAGCGTCGCGACAGGTTTCGGCTGTTTCATGGCGCGAGAATTAGCATGGCCGCCGGGGGCGGAGAAGGCGCGGCCGCGGGGCCGGAGCCGGCGACCGCTGGCGCGCGAATTGCTTCAATTTTGCGCCGGCGACGCTTCACACGGGCGTCAGAGCGGCGGCGTAAAGCGCCAGGACTCTCCATGTCGCCCCGCGCCGGCTCCGCCATTGCCCCATCGCCATAACCGCAGGGTCCGCCGCATGTACGACTACGACATGATCGTCATCGGAAGCGGGCCGGCCGGGCGGCGCGCCGCGATCCAGGCGGCGAAGCTCGGCAAATCGGTGCTGGTCGTCGAGAAAGGCCGGCGCGTCGGCGGCGTCTCCGTCCACACCGGCACCATCCCTTCAAAGACGCTGCGCGAAACCGTGCTCAATCTTTCGGGCTGGCGCGAGCGCGGATTTTACGGCCGCGCCTATCGCGTCAAGCAGGAGATCGAAGCCAGCGATCTGATGATGCGCATGCACAAGACGCTCGATCATGAGGTCGAGGTGCTGGAGCATCAGTTCAGCCGCAACGCCGTGCGCACGAAGCGCGGCGAGGCGCGTTTCGTCGGGCCGCATGAGATCGAGATCACCGGCGACACGGGTGAGACCCGCGTGCTTTCGGCGGCGCATGTGCTGATCGCCTGCGGCACGCGGCCGTTCCGGCCCGACTATGTGCCCTTCAACGGCGTCAACGTCCTCGACAGCGACGAGATCGTCGATTTACGAAAGCTGCCGCGCAGCCTCGCTGTCATCGGCGCCGGCGTCATCGGCGTCGAATATGCGACGATCTTCAGCGCCCTCGACGTCGCCGTGACGCTGATCGAGCCGCGTCCGACCTTCCTCGACTTCATCGATAAAGAGCTGATCGAGGAATTCGTGCATGATCTGCGCGACCGCAATGTCGCGCTGCGGCTCGGCTCGGCGGTGACCTCGATCAAGCTCAGCGAGGCCGGCAAGCCCGTCGTGACCCTCGCCAATGGCCGCGTCGTCCAGACTGAAATGCTGCTGTTCGCCGCCGGGCGCGTCGGCGCGACCGATGCGCTCAATCTCGACGCGGCTGGCATCGCGACGGACCATCGCGGCCGCATCGCCGTCGACGCCGGCGACGCTGCAAACCTCTGCGCCGCATATCTACGCCGCCGGCGACGTCATCGGCTTCCCGAGCCTCGCCTCGACCTCGATGGAGCAGGGCCGCGTCGCCGCCTGCCACGCCTTCGGCCTCGAGCCGCTCGCCGCCGCCGGAATTCTTTCCCTATGGCATCTATTCCGTGCCCGAGATATCGACCGTCGGCATGACCGAGGAGGAGGTGCGCCAAGCGCGAGATCGCCTATGAATGCGGCGTCGCGCGCTTTCGCGAGACCTCGCGCGGCCACATCATGGGGCTGCATACGGGCATGATGAAAATGATCTTCTCGACCAAGACGCGGCGTCTGCTCGGCGTCCACATCGTCGGCGAAGGCGCGACCGAACTCATCCATATCGGCCAGGCGGTGTTGAACCTCAAAGGCACGATCGACTATTTCATCGAGAATACCTTCAACTATCCGACGCTGGCCGAAGCCTACAAGATCGCCGGCCTCGACGCCTGGAACCGCATGGCGCGGGTCTAAGCGCTCGCCGCGGCCCGCGCCCCCCGACCTGTCGGACCGCGCCTAGTTAATATCGGCCTTGACCGTGACGAGACCGCTGTCGTCGCCGATGACCTGCGTCACCTGCAGGGGATTCGAGATCGCCGGCAGGCTGCCAAGTCCCGCCTCCGAAAAGTGAATCCAGTAAGTTGAACCGCCTTGAGGTCGAATAGTGGCGTTGTACGTGATGCCGCCGATCCATTTCGAATAGACGAAAGATCCGTCCGTTTGCTTCACGAACGAACCCGCCGGGATTGTCGTCGAGAAAACGCCCAATTCAAGCGTAACCGGCTCAAAATCGGGATGAATTCCGTTGCTGAAGCCTCCGAGAACGAAGGTCGCATAATAATCGAAAGAGCTGGTGTTGGGCGTCGCCCCATGCGTGAGGCCAAGGCCCGAGATCGTAAAGGAGCTGAACGGCAAGCCGGGCGGCGCCGGGATTGTGGCGGCGCCTGCCGGCTCATTCCCCACAGGGATTGGAGGTCCCGCGACCGTATTGGTGGAAGTTTCGATCCTAACGATGGCGTTCTTGTCCAGCTCGACGACATAGACGGATTTTCCGTCCGGCGTCACGAAGAGTCCCTGAGGCTGAAGTCCCACATATATCGGGCCTCCGACCACCTTGTTGGTGGCGGTAGAGATAATCGAAACGTTACCGTCGACTGGAACATTAATACCGGTAGTGTATCCAGAACTCGTGAAATAAACAGACTTTCCATCTGGCGTCACGGCAATCGCGCCAGGATTTATGCCTACGGGGATCGCCGCGACAACCGTGCCGGTGGCGGTGGCGATCGTCCAAACACTCTCTCCAACCGCGTGCGTGACGTAGACATATTTCCCGTCCGGCGTCACGGCGACACCAGCCGGCGTATCGTCGACAAAAATCGAGTTCACCACAGTATTGCTGGCAGTCGCGATCACGGAAAGAACGCCCGGATAGCCTGAGCCGCTCACCACATACACATATTTTCCGTCCGGCGACGGCGCCAGCGCCACCGGACGAGTCGCCACGGGGATTGGGCTGCCGACGACCGCATTCGTCGCTGTAGCAATAACGGTCACCGTATTCCTGTATAAAGCCGCGACATAGACGTATTTTCCGTCCGGCGTCACGGCAAGCGCGTTGGGACCATTTCCAGTGGGGATCAGAGGTCCGATCACCGTATTCGTCGACGTATTGATCACTGAAACGCCGCTGTCGCTTGCTACATATGCATATTTTCCGTTTGGGCTCAGCGCTATCGCCCCTGTGGAATAGCTGTTCGCCACCGGGATCGAGGCGGTTTCCTTTTTGGTCGACGCATCAATGACCGAAACGGTTCCGGAGGCTACATTCCCCACGTAGATAAAAGGACCTACCTCCTGTGGCCATGCCATCGCTCCTCCCGCGCTGGCTAACGCGCCGAGCCATGTCATCAATATGACACATAGGCGCGCGACCCAGCGCGCAACCCCCATGCAATCCGTGCAATCGCTACGCATGATTTCAGCCCCCGCTCCAAACCACGACGTATGGTGGCACAGTCGCCTCACCGGATCCAGCGCCGTGTGGGGAAGGCGACGCCTTTTCATTGACGATGTGTTCGGGCCCGCCGTGAACGTCGATAATGTGCGGATGCCGCGCCATTGCGGGCTTGCGTTTCAGGCAGGCCGGGCGGCGCCCGCGACATAGCCGAACACGCGCGCGTAATGCGCGATCTCGTCCTTCGTCCCGAGAAATTTGGACGGGTTGTCGGAAAGCTTGACCGCCGGACGGCCCTCGACCTCGACCACCTTGCAGACGAGCGAGGGCGGGGCGAGGTCGACGCCGGTTCCATGCGGCGCGCAGCCGGAAAAATCATTGGTGAGGCTGGTGCCCCAGCCGATCGAAACCTCGGCGCGTCCGCGCAAATGCCGCACGCTGGCCTCGATCGAATCGATGGTCATGGCGTCGGACAGCACGATCAGTTTCGTGCGCGGATCGCGGCCCCGCGCGCGCCACCAGGCGATCAGCTCTTCGGCGCCTTCGATGGGCGGCTTCGAATCCGGCCGCGCGCCGGTCCAGTCGGCGGCCCAGTCCGGCGCCTGCTGCAAAAACTGCGCGGTGCCGAAGGTGTCGGGCAGCAGCACGCGCAGATTGCCGTCGTAAAGCCGCGCCCAATCCTCCAGCACGCGGTAAGGCGCGGCGCGCAGTTCGTCGTCGTTTTCGGCGAGCGCGGCGTAGACCATCGGCAATTCATGCGCATTGGTGCCGATCGCCTCAAGGCCGAGATCCATGGCGTGCTTGACGTTCGAGGTGCCGATGAGGCTTGCGCCGATGCCCTCCTGCAGGGCTTCGACGCACCAGCGCTGCCATAAAAATCCGTGCCGGCGGCGCGTGCCGAAATCGGAGATGCGCAGCGGTCCCTCCCCCGCCAGAACGCGCAGGCGCTCGACCTTGCTCCAGAGCCTCGCCTTCGCACGCGCGTAGAGAATGTCGAGTTCGAAACGGCCCATGCGGCGCATCGCGGCGCGCGCCCGCAATTCATTGAGGATGGCGAGCGCGGGCACTTCCCACATGGTGGTTTCGCGCCAGAACCCCTCGAAGCGCAGTTCATATTCGCCATCGCGGCGCGACAGATCATAGGGCGGCAGCCTGAACGCGGCGAGATAATCGAGGAAGGCCGGCTCGAAAATGCGGGTCTTGCCGTAAAAGCTGTTGCCGGCGAGCCAGATCAGTTCGTTTTTCTGGAAGCGCAGCGCGCGGGCGTGATCGAGCTGCGCGATCAGCTCCTTCTCGTCGATGCAGTCGGCCAGCCTGACCGAGGCGGAGCGGTTGCGCAGCCCGAAGGTCGCATGGACCTCAGGCTTCAGCTTCCAGATCATCTGCAGCATCAGGAATTTATAAAAATCCGTATCGAGCAGCGTGCGGATGATCGGATCGACGCGGTAGGAATGATCATGCACGCGGGCGGCGAGATCGGGGATCACGCCGTGCCCCGCATCAGCCGCGCCGCGGCGGCGCGCGCCTCGTCCGTGATGGTCGCGCCGGCCAGCATGCGGGCGATCTCCTCGCGCCGCGCCTCCGCGCCGAGCGCCAGCACGCGCGTCGCGACCCGCCCGGGCCCGGCGGCGGCCTTGGCGATGCGCAAATGATCCTCGGCGCGCGCGGCGACCTGCGGCGCATGGGTGACGGCGAGCACCTGCACGCCCTTTGCGAGCCGCGACAGGCGCTGGCCGATCGCATCGGCGACCGCGCCGCCGACGCCGGTGTCGATTTCATCGAAGACCAGCGTCGGCGCCGAGCCCCGGTCGGCGAGAACCACCTTGAGGGCCAGCATGAAACGCGCAAGCTCGCCGCCCGAGGCGATTTTCATCAGCGGACCGGGGCGCGTGCCGGGATTGGTCTGCACCCAGAATTCGATCTGATCGACGCCCTCCGGCCCCGCCGGCTCGCACGCGATCGCCGTCGAGAAGCGCGCTCCTTCAAGCTTTAACGGCGCAAGTTCGGCGTTGACGGCGCGATCCAGAGCCTCGGCCGCCGAACGCCGCGCCGCGGAGAGCTGCTTCGCTGTGCCGGAAAAAGCCGCCTCCGCCGCTGCGACGGCTTCCATCAGCTGGCGCAAGCGCGCCTCGCCGGCGTCGAGATCGCCAAGACGCGCGCCGAAGGTTTCGGCGAGCCGCGGCAGATCATCGGCGGCGACCGAATATTTGCGGCTGGCGGCGCGCAGCGCGAACAGGCGCTCCTCGGCCCGCTCCAATTCGCCCGGATCGAAATTCGCCTCGCGCATGGCGCTTTCGAGCGCCTGCCCGGCGAGATCGAGCGCGCCGAGCGCCGCGTCGAGCGCCTGCGCCGCCGGTTCGATCAGGGCGGGCGCCTGCGTCTGGCGGCGTTGCAGGCGGCGCAGGGCGCCCGAAAGAGCGGACATCGGCGAATGATCGCCGCAGACCGCGTCGGCGACGTCGCGCAGGTCGCTGACGACCTTCTCGGCCTGCATCATGGCCGCGCGCCGCGCCGCCAGCGCCTCTTCCTCGCCAGGCTGGACGTCGAGCTTTTCGAGTTCCGCGAAGGCGTGGCGCAGATAATCGGCGTCGGCGCGCGCCTTTTCGATGCGCGCTTCCTCGCGGGCGCGCGCGGCCTTGACCTCGCGAAGGCCGGCGTGGGCGGCGCGGACCTTCGCGACTTGTGCGTAAAGGCCGCCATAGGCGTCGAGCAGCTGGCGGTGCGTGCTCGAATCGACCAACGCGCGGTCGTCATGCTGGCCGTGGATTTCGACGAGCTCGCGGGTGATCGCGCGCAGCGCCTGCGAGGTGACGCGCTGGTCGTTGACGAAAGCGCGCGTGCGCCCGTCGGCGAGCTGGACCCGGCGCAGAATGAGCGCGCCGTCGGTCTCGATGTCCTGCGCATTGGCCGCCGCGAGCGCCGGATGGTCGGGGCTGAGTTCGAACGCCGCCGTGACCTGGCCCTGCGCCTCGCCTTCGCGCACCAGGGCGCCGTCGCCGCGCGCGCCGAGCGTGAGCGAGAAGGCGTCGAGCAGGATCGACTTGCCGGCGCCGGTCTCGCCGGTCAGCACGGTGAGGCCGCCGCCGAGCGCAAGATCGAGCTGATCGATCAGGACGATGTTGCGGATGGAGAGGTTAACCAGCATCCGGCCGACGGTCCCCGGGGCAAGGCGGCGTCGCCGTCGCGCGGGAGCGTCACAACTCCGCGGGCGGCGACGAAGCGGAAGCCGCTTCGCGCGCCGACACTGCCATCAAAACCGAGGCAAATCGAGCCCGCGCCCGAAAATAACGGTTAGCCGAGGCCCATCGAGTGGGCGGCCTTCGAGATCCAGGAGCCCTTGTCTTCGTTCGGCTCCAGGCCATCGGTGCGCAGCAGCGAATAGGCGTCCTTGTACCAGACCGAATCCGGGTAGTTATGGCCGAGGATCGCCGCCGCCGTCTGCGCTTCCTGCGGCACGCCGAGCGCGAGATAGGCTTCGGTCAGCCGCATCAACGCCTCCTCGGCGTGGCGGGTCGTCTGATATTTGGCCAGCACGTCGCGGAAGCGGCCGATGGCGGCGACGAAATTGCGCTGATTGAGATAATAGCGCCCGATCATCATCTCCTTGCCGGCGAGCTGGTCATGCACGACCTGCAGCTTGTAGCGCGAATCCTCGACATAATCGGACTTCGGAAACTTGTCGACGATCTCCTGGAACAGGTCCGCCGCCTTCGCCGACCGGCCCTGATCGCGGCTGATGTCGGGGATCTGATTATAATAGGACATCGCCTTGAGATAGGTCGCGTAATCGACGTCCGGCGCGTTCGGGTAAAGGCCGATATAGCGCGTGGCGGAGCCGATGGCGTCGTCGTAGCTGCCATTCTGATACTGGCTGAAGGTGGTCATGAGGAGGGCTTTCCTCTGCCACTGCGAATAGGGAAATTGCTTTTCAAGGGTCTCAAAGGATTTCGCGGCGGCCGGATAATCCTTGACCTTGAGCCGCGCGAGGCCCTGATTGTAAAGCTCGTCGGGCGGCGTATCCGGCACGATCTCGGTTTTATATTTGTCGCCGCTGAACCAGTTCATCGGGTTCAGCGAATCCAGCATGTCCGCGCGGGCGGCGGCGGGCAGCGCCAGCGCGCCGACAAGCCCGAGCGCGAGACGCAGGGCGCGCCGGGCCGGGGAAGAACGCATGTCATTTGATGCATAAGTCATGGCGGTCGCTCGATTGTCGGCCTGAAAAACCCTTTAAGCTGCGCGTAAACGGCCGATCTGGACCGCTGCGGCTCCGTCATTTGTGTGCGGCCTCACAAAGGCATTAATGTGGCGTTGCCGCCGGCCTCCGCTGCGATCTTTTCCGGCCTGTGGCGGAGCCGCCACGGACCGGGCTTCGTGCAAATCCCGCAGCGCGTCCGCGCTGGCTAGCTTGGCCCGAAACCTCCGCGCCAAAGAGCGAGCGCCCGCCCCTTTAGCTCGACTGGCGGCGCAGGAACGCCGGGATTTCGAGCTGGTCCTCCTCATTCGAGCGGGCCTGATAGGCGACCCGCGCATGCGGATCGGCCTGCGGCAGGCGCGGCGCGGCGGGCGCCTGCGGACGCTTGCCGTATTCGGCGTGGACGGGGCCGGGGGCCGGGGGCCTTTGCGTCTGCGGCCGCGGCGCGGGGGGCCGCTCATGCTGCGCCGGCGGCGGAGCGCTCTCCTCATGGCGGCCGGCGCCGAAAGAGGCGAGCCTTTCGAGCAGCGAGCGGCGCTTGGCTTCGCCATGCGGCTGCGACGGCGCCTCGCCGCGGTGGGCGCGGATTCTGGTTTTGCGCAGGCAGCGGCAGATCGTCGATCTGCGGCATTCTCTGCGGCCGCACCAGCGGCGAATTCGGCCGCGGCCGGAATGAACGGACCGGGGTCGAAATGATCGACGGCGCGGGCCTGCTGCGGCGCGGCTTCGGCGTAGCGCGGCGGCGGCGGCGCCGCCTCCTCGACGTAAACGCCCTGGCCCGGTTGCGCGGCGGCGTGAGCCGGCCTGAACTGCTGCTGGGGCGGAGCCTGGCGCTCCTCATAGGCCGGCCGCGCGGGCGCATAGGCTTCGGCCGCCGCGGCGGCCTCGAAGACCGGCTGCGGCGCGGTCTCGATGGGACGCGCCGCCGTCTGCGCGCGAAGGCGGTTGGCGACCTCGGCGATGCGGGTTTCGGCGGCGTTCGGCTCATAGGCGCCGACGCCGGCCGGATGGTCGATGCCGGTGGCGACGACCGACACCCTGACGATGCCGTCGAGGCTCGAATCGAAGGTCGCGCCGAGGATGATATTGGCGTCCTCGTCGACTTCCTGACGGATGCGGCCGGCCGCCTCGTCGACCTCGTAGAGAGTGAGGTCGTTGCCGCCGGTGATCGAGATGAGCAGACCCCGCGCGCCTTTCATCGACACTTCGTCGAGCAGCGGATTGGCGATCGCGGCTTCGGCGGCGAGGATGGCGCGGCGGTCGCCCGAGGCTTCGCCGGTGCCCATCATGGCCTTGCCCATCTCGCGCATGATGGCGCGGACGTCGGCGAAGTCGAGATTGATGAGGCCTTCCTTGACCATGAGGTCGGTGATGCAGGCGACGCCCGAATAGAGCACCTGATCGGCCATGGCGAAGGCGTCGGCGAAGGTCGTCTTTTCGGTCGCGATGCGGAACAGATTCTGGTTCGGGATGATGATCAGCGTGTCGACCGCCTTTTGCAGCTCGTTGATGCCGGCCTCGGCGACGCGCATGCGCCGCGCGCCCTCGAACTGGAACGGCTTGGTGACGACGCCGACGGTGAGGATGCCCATATCCCGCGCGGCGCGGGCGATGACGGGCGCGGCGCCCGTGCCGGTGCCGCCGCCCATGCCGGCGGTGACGAAGCACATGTGCGCGCCGGAAAGATGATCCCTTATCTCCTCGAGCGCCTCTTCGGCGGCGGCGCGTCCGACTTCAGGCTGCGAGCCGGCGCCGAGGCCTTCGGTCACTTGCAGGCCCATCTGGATGATGCGGTCCGCGCGCGATGCAGTGAGCGCCTGGGCGTCGGTATTGGCGACGATGAAGTCGACCCCGATCAGCCCTGAAACAATCATGTTGTTGACGGCGTTGCCGCCGGCCCCGCCCACTCCGCACACCATGATGCGCGGCTTCAGTTCCCGGAGCTCGGGCGCTTTGAGATTGATGGTCATCGTCTGGCCTCTCGACGTTGGAGCACCGGTCAGGGTCGCCCAGGTTTCTTTGTCTGCTTCATTCGATGAAGCCGGAGAGGCCGCCACCTCGCCGGCTTCGTTTGGATCGCGTCAAAAGCTGCTTCTCAACCAGCGCCCGACGCGGCCCATATAGCCGCTCGCCTCAGGCCCCGGCGCGCTGACGCGGCGCGACGGCCTGAAATGTTCGTTTCCGCTCACCTGCGGATAGACGAGCAGGCCGACCGCCGCGGAGAAGGCCGGACTTTTCGCCGATTCCGGCAGGCCCTCGACGCCGAGCGGGCGGCCCATGCGCACCTGCCCTGAAATGATGCGCTTCGCCTCTTCCGGCATGCCGGCGAGCTGGCTCGCGCCGCCGGTGAGGACGAGGCGGCGGCCGGCGTGGGCCGGAAATCCCGCCCCTTTCAGCCGGTCGCGCACGAGCTCGAGAATTTCCTCGGCGCGCGGCTTGATGATCGAAATCAGGTTGGACTTCGGCAGATGCGCCGGATGCTCGCCATCCTCGCCGACCTGGACGACGGAGATCGTCTCGCGCTCGTCCGAGGCCGAGGCGATGCAGGCGCCGTAAAGGGTCTTCAGACGCTCGGCGTCGGCGAGCCTGATGCTGAGGCCGCGCGCGATGTCGGTGGTGACGTGATTGCCGCCGAGCGCGAAGCCGTCGACATAGGTGAGGTTGCCGCCGGAAAAGACGCTGACCGAGGTGGTGCCGGCGCCCATGTCGATCAGCGCGGCGCCGAGTTCAGCCTCGTCGTCGGCGAGAGTTGAAAGCCCCGCGGCGTAGGGCGTCGCGACCATGGCGTCGACGTTCAAATGGCAGCGCTCGACGGCGAGAACGAGATTGTGCGCGGCGGCGGCGTCGCAGCTCAAGACATGCATGTCGGCGCCGAGCTCGTCGCCGATCATGCCCCTTGGATCTTCGATGCGGCGGGTTTCGCCGATCGAAAAGCCGATCGGCAGCGAATGCAGGACGGCGCGGCCATCGCGCCCGCCCCGCGCGGTGCAGGCTTCCAGCACGCGATGAATGTCGGCCTGCGCCACCGCTCGGCCGCCGATCGCGACCTTGGCGTCGAACAGCTGCGAGCCGAGCCGGCCGCCGGTGGCGTTGATGATGACGCTTTCGACCTCGACCCCGGCCATGCGTTCGGCCGCGTCGACGGCGAGCCTGATCGCCTCCTCGGCCGCGTCCATGTCGACGACGGCGCCGCCCTTGATGCCGCGCGAGCGCTGATGCCCGATGCCGAGAATGCGGCAGCGATGCGTGCGTCCGCGCAGCGACTGGGAGCCGCCGCCGGGATTTAGCCGCGCGATCAGGCAGACGATCTTCGAGGTGCCGACGTCGAGCACGGAGAGAATGGCGCTCTTTCGCTCCGACAGGGGTCGAAGCCGCGGCGGCAGGTTGGCCGAATTCATGTCTGCCCCGCTTTCGCCTTGGGAGTGCGGGCGAGCTGATCGACGCGCGCGGCCGCCGCCTCATCGGTGAGGCGCGCTACCATGCGGTCCGGCTGGCGCAGATCGATCGACAGCACGCCCTTGTCGAGAATCCGCGCGTCGCGCTGCAGGCTGACGAGGCGCGCCATCGCCGCCGCAGGATCTCTTTCCGGCAGCAGAACGTCGACGCCGTCGCTCATTTTCAAATTCCAGCGCCGGCCCGAAACCAACACGCCGGCGCGGATTTTTTCGCGCAGATCGCCGGCCGCACCGAGCAGCGCGAGATATTCGCCGAGCCTCCCATTGGCGCCGTCGCCGACGACGAGCGGCAGGTTGGCGAAGCGCTGGTCGCGCATGGCGTCGAGCGGCGTGCCGTCGGCGGCGACGACATGAACCGCGCCGTCCGTCTGCCAAAGCGCCGAGGGCTGGCGCTCCTCGACTTCGATCAGCAGGCGGTCGGGATAGTATTTGGTGACGGCGACCTCCTTGATGAGAGGCAGCTTTTGCAGTCTTTCGCGCACGCTCGCGACATCAAGGAAGGGAAGCGAATTGCGCGGCCCAATTCCGGCCGCTGACAAAACTTCGGCTTCGCTCAATTCGCTTTCGCCGGCGATGGTGATCGCCTTGACGCCAAGACCCAGCGCGCGCGCCACGATGTCGGCCGGCTCGCCTTGCGCCGCGACAAGGGCGTCGTAATGGCCGCCCTTGATGGCGCCGTAGACGCCGGTCGTGAGGAAAATCCCCGCCACCAGACAGACGGTCGCGCCGGGTCCGCTGAGCCGCGCGAGAACGCGATGAAAAAGGCGGCTGCGCGATCGCCGCGCCCGCGCGCGCGCCTTGGAACGGGCCGGCTCCGGCGCGCGGCGCGTCAAGGCGGCGCCCGAAAACCCCGGAAGCGCGAGGGCCAAAGGCGCGGATGCGCCCTGCGTCAGTCTCAACGATCGCAGGAGGCGTCTTCGACCATCCATCGAACAAGCTCACCAAAAGACACGCCGGCATAGGCGGCAATCTCGGGCACGAGGGAGGTCTCGGTCATTCCGGGCTGGCTGTTGACTTCGAGCACGACGAGTTCGCCCGTTCCCCCGGGCGTGTCGTCGTAACGAAAGTCGGTCCGGCTTACCCCACGACAGCCGAGCGCCCTATGCGCCACGAGGGCCAACTCTTGTACATTTTGGTAAACAAATTCTTTAAGATTCGCCGGAAGCAGGTGGATCGAGCCGCCCTTGGCGTATTTTGCCTCATAATCGTACCAGCCGCCGTCGGCGGCGCGGATCTCGATTACGTCATAGGCCTTGTGGCCGATGACGGCGCAGGTGAGTTCGCGCCCGGCGACGAAGCTCTCGACCAGGACCTCGTCGCCAAACGGCCAGTCCTCGCGGGTCAGTTCCTGCGGCGGATGGGCGTGATCTGCGCGCACGATGATGACGCCGAAGGAGGAGCCTTCGGCGACCGGCTTCACGACGTAGGGCGGCGGCAGCACGTGGCGGCGCGCCGCCTCGCGCCGGTCGACCGCGACGCCTTTGGCGAGCGGAACGCCGGCGGCGCGCAGAACGTCCTTGGCGCGGTTCTTGTGCATGGCGAGCGCCGAGGCCAGCACGCCCGAATGGGTGTAGGGAATGCGCAACATTTCAAGAACGCCCTGAATGACGCCGTCCTCGCCATAGCGCCCGTGCAGGGCGTTGAAGGCGACGTCGGGCCGCAGCGCCGCGAGCGCCGCGCCGACGTCGCGGTCGACGTCGAGGCGCGTCACCTTGAACCCTTCGGCTTCGAGCGCCCTGGCGCTGGCCTCGCCAGAGCGCAGCGAGACTTCGCGCTCGGCGGAAAGCCCGCCCATCAGCACGGCGACATGTTTGGTCATGATGAGAGGTCCATCTTGGTCTGGGCGTCGGCTGGAGGCCGCGCAGCGAACGAGAAGATCCTTCGAGATGGGCGGTAGCCGCTCTCGCCGGTCGCGGGCTCAGGATGAGGGCTTTGCAACGGGACGGTCAAGCCAGGGGCGCGCGCTATTGCCCCGCGCCAGGCTCGTGTTCGCCGACGCCGAAAATCTGCCGGAAGATGCCGGGCGCGATCGCCGACAGCGGGTTGACGCTGAGGGTCGGCGAACTGATCTTTCCCTCGACGCGGTAATTGACGCCGATCAGGCCCTCGTTGGAGCCGCCGCCGAGGATCGCGCCGAAGACGGGAATTTTCGAGAACAGATTATTCACCGCATAGGCCGGCACGAAGGTTCCCGTCATATCAACGCCGTCATGCGCGAAATCGAGCCAGCCGTCGACGGTGAGGCCGATGGCGTCGCCGTTCATGACGCCATCGCTCATCACAAGCCGCGATCCTTCGCGCTGGAAACGCACCTGCAGCCTGTTGAACGGCATCGCGCCGGGGTCGATCTTGCGCGGGTTGCCCGAGGCATCGTTCGCCGGCGCGCTTTCGGCGACGAGCCGTCGCAGCGCCGGCTCGTCGCGCAGGACGAAGCCATCGACAGTCAGAACGCCGGCGAGCGAGGCCGGTCCAATCTGTATGTTCGCCAGCAGCCGGCCGTTTTCCATATGCTTGTAGAGGTCGGTGAACAGGAGCAGCGATCCGGCGTCGTCCGACAGGATCATCAGCCGGGCGGCGTCCGGCGGCCCGGTCAGATTGCCCGACACCGTGCTGCGCCCGAAACGTCCGGCGAAGGAAAGCTGCCGGTACAGATCCCCTTCCTTCAGCATCTTCATTTCGAAGCCGTTCAGCGCCTGCTTGTTGTAACCGGTGAGCAGCGTCGTCTTGATGTCGTAATCAATCTGCTTGATCGGCGAGGCGCGCGGCGGCGAAGCGGCGTCCGCCGTCGCCGTCGCCGTCGCCGCGGCCGGGGCGGGCGGCGGCGCGATCGGCTCGCCGGAGGAGGCGAACAGATATTTCAGGAACGGTCTGCAATCGACCGTCCCGGCCCGCACCACCACCTTGAGGCTGTCGCCGACGCGCAGCGCCTCGATCTTCGCGTCATCTCCCGGAGAGAACTTGACCTGCGGGAATTTGGCGCTCTGCAGCGATTGGTCGGGGCCAAGCACGATCGCGCCGCGCGCGAGGATCGGGCCGGCGTCGAGGGCGATCTGGTCCAGAAGGGTCTGGCCATTGGCGACGGTCAGCGAGAATTTGGCCTTGCCGGGGCGGCCGGCAGGTTTCGACGCGCCCGGCCATTCGATGCCTGTATGGGTGAGGTCTAGTTCGATGTCCGCCTTGACATTGTCGGCGACCCCGAGCGGGGCGCTGACGGCGGCGCTGATTGGGCCGGTGATGCCGGGGACGGCGTCGAGCCCCTGTTTGGCGCGCGCCGCGTCGTCCATGGTGAGATGAACCGTCGCGAAGGCGCCCTTGCCGGCGGGCTGCGTCATCTCGACCGTGGCGGGCGCCCCGAACATGCGGCCCTGCCCGCTCGCCTTGAGGCCGGCGGGATCGACGGCGACATTGAGGGTCGCGGCTTCGAGCGCCTCCTTGCCGAGCAGATTCTGCGCAGTGAAATTGGTGACCGCCGCGTTGATCTTGAGGCCGATGTCGGACGGACTCATGTTGGGTTGAAGGTTGAGGTCGAGTTCGAGCTGGCCGTCGACCGCCCCGCTCAGCGTCGAGCGATCGAGCGGCAAATTCGCGTAGGGTTTCAGCGCATCGCGCGACAGCAGGTCGCCGACCGTCTCGACGCTGCCCGAGACCCTGGCGAGGATCACGGCGGGGGTCGGCTTCAGCGCCTCGTCGGCGATGCGGAACGAACCGCCCACGGCCGTGGTCAGCGCGCCGGCGCCGCCGTCGACGAGGCCGACGCTGGTCGTCGTGAACGTCGTGGTGCGGCCGGTGATGCGCCCGACCCCGTCGACGCCGGTCAGCGGCGGCGCGCCGGCGAGATATTCGACGCTCCCGTCCGAGACGGTGAAATCGAGCAGCAGGCTTTCGTCCGGCGGCGGATGTTCGTCGCGCATGGCGGCGAGATCGGCGGCGTTGAAATCGAACTGCATGGTGCCTTTCTGGATGATCCCCGTTTTGACGTGATCAAGCAGGTAGGACCTGGCCGGCGCAACGAGGAATGACGGCCAGAGCCGCGCGGCGACCGCGATCGGCGTCGGGTCGAGCGAGGCGCCGAAACGCAGCCGCGGGCCATTCGTCCAGTCGACGTCGCCGGCCATGGCGAAGCCGGCCTGCGGGCCGCCGACCAACATCCGGTCGACGACAAATCTCTTTTCGGTGAGGAAAAGCCGGGCGCTCAGCGCGACGAAATCGACGACGACCGTTTTCTGGCCCGGACGGTCGGGCGCCGCGATCCAGGGATCGACGTTCTGAAGGCTGACGAGCCAGGGGTCTCCCTCGCGCACCGGCAGGCCGACAAAGCCCGCGACGGCGCCCTTGGTGTCGCCGGCGACGAGCCTTATGGGATCGACGACGATGCGCCGCGCGGCGCCATCCCAGTGCAGGCCCCCATGGATGGAATCGACCATCATGGGCTCGTCCTTGGGGTCGTCGAAGCGAAAATATCCAGCGCCGAAATCGAACTTGCCGACGGCCTCCGAAAGCATGCCGTCCGGGCGCAGGCCGACGTTGAACTTCGCCGACAAAGGCATGTCGAAGTCAGCGCCGATCGAGCGCGCGCCGGTGGCGAGAAGAATTTCGTCGAGCGACAGATTTTGCAGCGACAGCGCAAGGCGCCGCTCTGCGTGCGCCGCGCCGCTGGCGAGGCCGCTCGCCGACCAGCGTCCATTGGGTCCATCGACGGAGAGTTCGAAGGTCGTCGCGCCGGACCTTTTGTCGAAGCTGAGATTGACGCCGTTGAAGGTCATTTGCTGATGCGCCGAGCGATCGTCGATGACGACGCGCCCGCGCGTGATGCCGATGCGATCGACGGCGGCGATCTGGCTATCGGGATTGGTCAGAGAGTCGATCAACAGGCGCAGCGCCGACGCCATCTGCTTGACGAGCAGCGCGCGCGGTCTCTGCTCGGCCGGCGCCGCCGCCTCCGTCGGGGCGCCTGGAGCGGGCGCGGGCCGCAGCAGATCGCCCGGCGCGCCTTCCTTGACCAGCTGGTCGGCGAGCGGCGGCGTCAAGGCGATGGTTTCCTCCGAGCCCGGCGCGATCGGCTGGGCGATCGATCCATCCGGCAGCAGGGCGAGGCGCAGCTCGACATCGAAAACTTCGAGCCGTTTCGGCAGCACGCGTCCGCCCATCAGCGGCAGCAGCGCGACTGACACTTCGGCGCGCGGCGCCATCAGGATTGTCCGCCCTGCGCTATCCTTGACGGTCAGGCCGTCGACGCTGAGCGTCGGCGCGAGGCCGTGCCGGCTGAGCTCAGTCCTGCCGAGGCTGAAATCATAGCCGTGGCCAAAGCGCTGATCGAGCGCGCCGGCGATGCGCGGGCCAAGACCGCCGATCGCCATCGGCCCCTGCGCCAGGCGCACGACGAGAAAGCCGCCGCCGAGCAGCAGAAGCACAAGGGCGCCGATGACGAGGTAGCAGGCCGACCAGGCGAAAACCGCGAATCGGCGCGGCGCTTTCAGTCGAGACGCTGCGAAGCCCTTCGCCGCCTCCACGGAACATGCCGGCGCGGCGTTCCGCGCCGCCGGCGATTGCTCACGATGCTTCACCAACCGCTCGCGGCCCTTCCAATGCAAGCTGAAGCTGGAAACTTCACCATTACGCGAATATACCGGCCCTGTCGGGCATAGGCTCCGCCAGGCGAGGATCCCGACGCCGTTTGAGAGGTAGACCCCTGCACGCCGCGGCCCTGTGAGCAAGGATTTTTCGCAACGGCCGGAGCCGTGCTAGCAGCGCCCGGGATGCCGGGCCAAAGTTTGATTTGAGCCAGCGCATCAGCGAACCAGCGCGTCGGCGCGGCCCGCCGACAAATCGGCCCTCCCCGAAAGAAATATCGATGACTTTTCAATGCGACGAAAGGAAGGCGACATGACCAGCCAAGCCGACGCGAAGACCAAACTCGGGCCCGGCGCCGCCGCGCCTCCTTTCGCGCTGCCCGTCGATGGCGGCGGGTCGGTCTCGCTGCAAAGCTTCAAGGGCCGCAAGCTCGTCCTTTATTTTTATCCCAAGGACGACACTTCAGGCTGCACCAGGGAGGCGATCGACTTCAACGGCCTCAAGGCGCAGTTCGACAAGGCGGACGCCGCCATTCTCGGGGTCTCGCCGGACACGGCGGCGAGCCATGCGAAGTTCAAGGCCAAGCATGGCCTCGACATTGCGCTGGCCTCCGACGAGGCCAAGGCGATGCTCGCGGCTTATGGCGTCTGGGTCGAAAAAAGCATGTATGGCCGCAAATATATGGGGGTGGAGCGGACCACGTTCCTCATCGACCGCGCCGGCGTCATCGCCAAAGTCTGGAACAAGGTGAAGGTTCCCGGCCACGCTGAGGCGGCGCTCGCCGCGGCCCGGGAGCTGGCGTGAGCAAGGATTTATCGAACGCGGGCCAGGCCTTGCCTTAAGCTGACCAGATGCGCGTAAACTGATTAATATCGCTTGATCACAACTCATACGCGAACATAATGTCAGCCAGAGTTGGCGTCGTAATTTCGGGTGAGGCAGCGAATGGAAAGCAGGGGCTTGATCAACGGCCGCGGACGTGCGCTGGCCGGACGCGGCGCGAAGCGGCGCCCTCCGCCGCGGACCGATCCCGAGGCGGTCGATTCGACGGCCGTTTACCTCGCCCATATGACCGACGAGCTGGCTAAGCTCGCCCGTTGCGCGGGGCTCGAATTATTGAGCTATCTACTTGATATGGCGCGGCTCGAGGCGGTGACCTGCGCGCGTGCGGGAATGATCGAATTGCCGGAGCCGAACGAGCGCTGAGGCGCGTCGACGGAACCCCCGGCGCGCTGTTCGTTTCGATCCGGAGAAAGCCGCCGCGGCGCCGTCAGAACGGGTTCCAGGTCGATTGCGGCGTGAACTTCAGATAGCTGACGTTGAAGCCGAGGCGCGCGCCAATGCCGGAGCGAATCGGGACGACATAGACGTCCTCCTTGACCAGCGCCGTCATGCCGAAGCCGCCGACGAAGTAAGCCGAGCCGTCAACGCCGCCGAAGCGCTGGAAGATGGCGCTTGTCGCCGGCAGATTATAGACCAGCATCATGGTGCGATCGCCGTCGGCGCCGGCGTCGAGGCCGAGCGAGGGACCTTGCCAGAACACGCGCAGATCGCCGGCGTTGCGCGTATGCATGACGCCTTCGCCGTAGCGCAGGCCGCCGATGAAGGCGCCGCCCGCCTCCTGGCCCAGAATATAGCCATTGGGCTTGCCCCAGCGGCTCGTCGCCGAATTCGACCACCTCGGCGAGGCCGCGCGAAATGGAGCCGAAAAACTTGTGGCCGTTGGTGACGATCTCGTCGGGGGCGTAGTCGGCCGGGCGTTCCGGCTGTGCGTCGGCGAGCGCGGCCAGCGGCCGAAGGCCGGCGAGCGCGGCGCCGGAGGCGAGGGCCGCCAATTGCAGCGTCGCCGCTCTGCGCGTGAGCATGTTCGATCCTCCGCCTGTTAACTTTAGATCACGATGGTTTTGGATCGAATCGATCCAAAACCATGAACGTGATCGATTCTAATCGTTTAGAGCGGGATGCCGGCGGAAAAGTGCTTACACTTTTCCTCATCCCGCTCTGGTGGGTTTAATCGGGAGTTTTGGCAGAAGTGCGTTAAGGAATTGTTGAGCCCGCGCGGGTAGCGCGTCGTGATCGCGCGAAATGGCGGGCCGCCCCGCGTCAGGGTTGCGCGGCCTCGCGGTCGCCCCAGGCGACGAAGGGCCCATTCCGGAACTGGGCGCCCGCCTTGCCATAGCGCAGCGGATGACGCTCGCCATCGAGGACGATGCCGCCGGCCGCACGCAAAACCGCGTCTCCGGCCGCCGTGTCCCACTCCATCGTCTGGCCGAAGCGCGGGTAGACGTCCGCGTCGCCCTCGGCGACGGCGCAGAATTTCAGCGAGGAGCCGGCGGTGCGGCGCTCTCTGATCGGCAATTGCGCGAGAAACGCCTCCGTCTCGGCGTCGCAATGAGAGCGGCTGGCCAGCGCGGTCAAGCCTTCGGAAGGCGCCGCTCGCACATGAATCTTGCGTCGCTGCGCCTTGGGCGGCAGCGCCCCGCCGGGCGCCACGGTGCAGGAGGTCGCGGCGGCGCCGCCGATCCAGAGTTGCCCGAGCGCCGGGGCGTAGACGACGCCGGCGAGCGGCGCGCCATCGGCGACGAGCGCGATGTTGATGGTGAACTCGCCATTATGATCGAGAAATTCGCGCGTGCCGTCGACCGGGTCGACGAGGATGAAGGTCGAGCCCGCCACCGTCTTTTTGCCACGCGCGGCGGCCTCTTCCGCGAGGACGGGAAAGCTCGGCAGCCGCTCGGCGAGGCGCCGCAGGATGATCGCCTCTGCGTATTCGTCGGCGTCGCAGACGGGGCTTTTGTCCGGCTTGCGCCGGGCATGGCTGTCGGAAGCGTAAACCGCCATGACGGCGACGGCCGCCTCGAGCGCGATTTCAGCGAAGATTTCCGCGATGAGGTCCCGGTCGATGGCGGCGGCGCCGTTGCGCGCGCCCGCCTGCAAAGAATTCAATTCGACAGGCATGAAGGTCCAATAGGTTCGGCGCAAAATTCGACGCGCGCATCAAACGCCCGCCACGCGGCGCTCCTTCAGCCACCGCAAAAAATCAAACGCCTCTGAAACTAAGGTAAGGCGCGCGAAAGGGATATAAAGTACTTTTCAATTCTTTAATAAATCGCATCAGGAAAAGTGATAAACCGCCGCCCGCGGCGCTATACGGCATTCCCGCGCCATACAGCATTCTTGCATGGCGCATCGTGGAAGCTCTGCGCCCGAACGCAATCACGCTTGACCTTGACTGCAATGGCGCCGCCGCCCCTCAGGCCGGCGCCTTCGCGCTCTCCATCAGCGCGACGAAGCGCGCGAACAGATAATGGCTGTCGCGCGGGCCCGGCGAGGCTTCCGGATGATGCTGCACCGAAAAGGCGGGCCGGTCGGTCAGTTCAAGCCCGCAGTTCGATCCGTCGAACAGTGACCGATGGGTTTCCCGAACATTCTCGGGCAGACTGGAGGCGTCGACGGCGAAACCATGGTTCATTGAAACGATCTCGACCTTGCCGGTGGTGAAATCCTGCACCGGATGATTGGCGCCATGGTGCCCCTGGGGCATTTTGAGCGTCGTCCCGCCGAGCGCCAGCGCCAGCATCTGATGGCCAAGGCAAATGCCGAAGGTCGGAATGCGCTGCTCGAGCAGGGCCCGGATCACCGGAACGGCGTATTTTCCGGTCTCCGCCGGATCGCCGGGCCCGTTCGACAGGAAGACGCCGTCAGGCTGAAGGGCGATTATCTCCTCGGCCGTCGCCGTCGAGGGCGCGACGGTCACGCTGCAGCCGGCCTCGGTCAGCAGGCGCAGGATATTGCTTTTGATCCCATAATCGATCGCGACGACCTTGAACTTCGAGGCTCCGGCGCGGCCGTAGCCCTCCGGCGTCCAGGCCGATTGCGTCCATTCATAGCGCTGCGTCGAGGCGACGCTCGGCACCAGATCCATGCCTTCGAGACCCGGCCAGGCCGCCGCCTTCGCGCGCAGATCCTCGATGTCGAAAACGCCGTCGGGCGAATGCGCGATCATAGCGTTCGGCATGCCGCGCTCGCGGATGCGCGTCGTCAGCGCGCGCGTGTCTATGCCGCTAAGGCCGATGATCCCGCGGGCTTTGAGCCAGGCGTCGAAATGCCGGGTCGAGCGATAGTTGGAGGGGTTGGTGATCGGCGCGTGGACGACGACGCCGCGAACCCCCGCGCTCGCCGCGCGATTCGCCGTCTCGATGTCGTCCTCATTGGCGCCGACGTTGCCGATATGCGGAAAGGTGAAGGTGACGATCTGCCCCGCATAGGAGGGGTCGGTCAGGATCTCCTGATAGCCGGTCATCGCCGTGTTGAAGCAGACTTCGCCGACGGCCTCGCCCGCGGCGCCGAGCCCCGCTCCTTCCAGAACGAGGCCGTCGGCGAGCACCAGCAGCGCGGTCGCGCGCGGCGCCTGCCAGAAACCCGGCGCTTTTCCTTGATCCTGCGTCATGCTCGCTCTACACCCATGCGCGCAGCCCAGCGGGCCGCCTCTTGAGCCTATCTGGGGCTTTCGCCGGCGCGAAGCTAGGGGCGCCTTCAGCCAACGTCAATTCTCGCGAAGAAAAGGCAATGAATTCATGCGTGAACAATTCACGAGCGAACTCAAGCTTGCGATGAAGGCGGGCGAAAGGCGCCGCGTCGATACGATCCGCATGATCACGGCGGCGCTGAAAGACAAGGACATCGAGGCGCGCGGCTCCGGCAAGACGGTCGGCGACGACGACATTCTGGCGCTGCTGCAGAAGATGGTGAAAAGCCGCCAGGAATCGCTGGAGATCTACGAAAAGGCCGGACGCGCCGACCTCGCCACGCAGGAAGCCGAGGAAATCGCCGTGATCCGCAGCTTTCTGCCGCAGCCGCTCGACGAGGCCGCGGTCGAGGGCGCCGTCGCGCAGGCGATCGCCGAGACCGGCGCCGCCTCAATCAAAGACATGGGCAAGGTCGTCGCCGCGCTCAAAGCCAAATATGCCGGCCGCATGGATTTCGGCAAGGCGAGCGCGCTGGTCAAGGGCAAGCTCGGCGCCTCAGGCTGATCCGCTCGCCGCTTTCTGCCCGAGGAAGAGCGACAGCTCGTCGGGCGCCATATGCGTCAGATTTTCCTCCGCCGGAAAGGCGCCGCCGCGCACGTCCCTCACATAGGCGCGCGCGGTCTCCGCCATCAGCGCGCCGACCTCCCTGTAGCGTCGGTTATGCCGGAAGTTCCGCGCGCCAAAGCCTAAAACGTCGGTGATGACCAGCACCTGGCCGTCGGTTTTGCGCCCCGATCCGATCCCGATCGTCGGCGCCCGCACGGTTTGCGTGACCTCGGCGGCGACCTCCTCCGGGATCATTTCGAGCACCAGCAGGCTCATTCCCGCCTCGTCGAGCGCGATGGCGTCGGCGACGAGCCTCGCGGCGTCGCGCGCGGTGCGCCCCTTGACCCGCTTCTCCTGATCGTTCTGCGGCTCAAGCCCAAGATGGCAGCAGACCTCGAACGACGCCGCGACGAGGGCCTGCAGGATCGCCAGATGCGCGCCCTCGAATTTGACGATGTCGGCGCCCGCCGCGACGAGGCTTTGCGCGTTCGCGACGGCGTCCTCCGGCGTCAGATAGGTCTGAAACGGCAGATCGCCGACGATGGTCGCCTCCGGCGCGCCGCGACGCGCGGCGGCGATGTGGTGGCGCATGTCGGCCAGCGTCACCTCGCGCTCGCTCTGGTAGCCGAGCACATTCGCGCCGACGCTGTCGCCGACGAGGATGATGTCGACGCCCGCCTCCGCCTCGGCGCGCGCGGTCGGGGCGTCATAGGCGGTGAGCACGGCGATTTTCGCGCCGCGCCGCTTCATCTCGAAAAAACGCGCGGCCCTGCTCATTTCCGGCCTTGTTCCGTATCCTTCGAAGCGGACGCCCTTTGGACATCATGCTATATATGGGACCCGTGAATACGTCGTCCCACATTCTGTGGACGCGACAGGCGCGACGCCCCTTCTGCCAAAGGCTAAGCGCCCGTCCGCGCGCGGCCCTGTGGATGGCGGGGATAACGCCCCGATTCGCCGAACGGCGTGCAAGAAATCCGCGACAACGCTGACATGCGCTTTCCGCCCTCCTTTCTCGACGATGTCAAGGCGCGGCTTCCCGTGTCGGAGGTGGTGCGCCGGCGCGTCAAGCTCGTCAAGGCGGGGCGCGAATGGAAGGGGCTCTCGCCCTTCAACGTGGAAAAGACGCCGTCCTTCTTCGTCAACGACCAGAAGATGGCCTGGTTCGACCTTTCGGCGGGCAAGAACGGCAATATTTTCGACTTTGTCATGGAGACCGAGGGCCTCAGCTTCCCCGAGGCGGTGGAGCGCCTCGCCGGCGAGGCGGGCCTCGCCCTGCCGCGCGCTTCGCCCGAGGCGGAGGCGCAGGAGCAGCGCCGCGCCGGGCTGCATGAGGCGCTCGACATGGCGGCCGAATTTTTCGCCGCGACGCTGCATGTCATCGCGGGCCGCGCGGCGCGGGACTATCTGGCGCAGCGCGGCGTCGCGGCGGACGCGCAAAAGCAGTTCCGGCTTGGCTACGCCCTGCCCGAGAAATACGCGCTGCGCGACCATCTCGCCGCCAAGGGGGTGGCGAAGGAGACGATGATCGAGGCGGGACTTCTGATCCATGGCGAGGACATCGCCGTTCCCTATGACAGGTTCCGCGACCGCATCATGTTTCCGATCGCCGACCGGTCCGGGCGGACCATCGCTTTCGGCGGCCGCGCGCTTGGGCCAGACGCGGCCGCCAAATATCTGAATTCGCCGGAGACGCCGCTGTTTCACAAGGGCGCGGTTCTCTACAATCACCATCTCGCCCGCAAGGCGGCGCATGCGTCGGGGCGGGTCATCGTCGTCGAGGGCTATATCGACGTGATCGCCATGGCGAGCGCGGGCTTTGCCGAGACCGTCGCGCCGCTCGGCACCGCGCTGACGCCGGAGCAGGCGGCGCTGCTGTGGAAGATGGCCGAGGAGCCGATCCTTTGCTTCGATGGCGACCGGGCCGGGCGCAAGGCGGCCTGGCGCGCGATCGACATGGCGCTGCCGCTGATCGGCCCCGGGCGATCGCTGCGCTTCGCCCTGCTGCCGGAGGGGCAGGATCCGGACGACCTCATTCGCTCCGGCGGCGCCCGCGCCATGGCCGAGCCCCTAGCGCAAACGCTGGCGATGGCCGATCTGATCTGGCAGCGCGAAACCGAGGGCCAGGATCTGGCGACGCCGGAGCGTCGCGCGGGCCTTGAACGACGCCTGCGCGAGATCGCGCAGGAGATCGGCGACGAGACGCTGCGGCGCTATTACCGCGATGATTTCAAGGAACGGCTGTTCAAGCTGTTTGGCGCGCGACGTCTGAGCCAGTCTCAGCCGCGGCGCGAGAGGCGCGGCGCGCAGGCTTCAGGACCGAGGCGCGGATTCGAATGGACCCGCGAGGGTGCCGACCGCACGCCGCCGGTGGCCAGCGCCACGCTTTCGAGATCGCCCTTGTTCAGAGCCGGAACGACGAGCCTGCTTCCGCGCGAAGCGTTGATTCTGCTGCTTTTACTTAATCACCCCGGGCTCGCCGAGCACCACCTTGAGGCGATCGCCGACGTTGAATTTTCGAACGCGGAAGCTGGCGCCCTGCGGGACGCCCTGCTCGACCGGGCGAGTTCCGGGCCTCTCGACGCAGAAGAAATCCGCCTCGCCGCCGAGAGCGCGGGCTTCACCGCGATCGTGCAAAGGCTCGACGCGCTGGCCGCACATTCGACGCATTTTTACCTAAAAAACAGTTCAGCCGAGGCTGATGCCGAGGAAGTCTTGAGGCAGGCGCTGACCTTGCATCGCCGCGCCCGAACGTTACATAGGGATCTGAATTCAGCCGAAATCGCTCTCGCCGAGGATCCAAGCGACGCCAATCTGGCGCGGCTCAAGGATATTCAGGAGCAATTGCTGGCGCTGAACGGAACCGAGGCGACGATCGAAGGGTTCGGCGTCGCTTCCGGGCGCGCCAACGGGACTTTGTGACGGCGGGTTTTGACTCCGGCAAATTTGGTCATGTACAAGGACGAAAGCTGAGGCTGCGGGGATGCGTGGCGGGGCGCCGTTCACCACCGCTCCGGAGCCTGATTTGGTTCGGGAAGCGCCCTTTATTCTGAAAACTTGAGGTAAATCCGCCATCGGCGGCTTGACGAACGCTTCCGGTTTCACGAATTGGTGAGTCAAAGCGATTACGACTGCGTCGCCAAAATCCCGGCAGAACGAAACGCGGGCGGAGCGATCGGGCTCTGGCGTTTCGGTCGAGGCTTTCGGATTGAGGTCCAGATCTCAATCATCTTCCAGATTTCGTTGGGTCGGATTTCCTGATTAGAGGCGAAGTCTGGCCTTGAGGCCGGGCTTTCGAATGCGGGATTGGCTCCCCCCGGAAGTCAGTCGAATTTATCTATCTTGAATGCGGAGGCCGTTGATGGCGAAAAAGGACAGCGAGAAGACAGAGGCGGAAGGCGGCGTGGTGGAAACCGCGGACAGCCCGCTGCTCGATCTGTCGGACGCCGCCGTCAAACGGATGATCAAGGCCGCCAAGAAGCGCGGCTTTGTGACCTATGCCGAATTGAACGCCGTGCTGCCGTCGGAAGAGGTGAATTCCGAGCAGATCGAAGACATTCTGGCGATGCTGAATGAAATGGGCATCAATGTCGTCGAGACCGAGGAGCACGAGGAGGGGGAGAGCGAGGAAGCCGCCGAGGAGGAGGAAGCCGAAGGCGGCGATCTCGTCGAGGTGGCGCAGCCGAAGGCGGTCGCCATCCGCTCGTCGGAGCCGGCCGACCGCACCGACGATCCGGTGCGCATGTATCTGCGCGAAATGGGTTCGGTCGAGCTGTTGTCCCGCGAGGGCGAGATCGCCATCGCCAAGCGCATCGAGGCCGGCCGCGAGGCGATGATCGCAGGACTTTGCGAAAGCCCGCTGACGTTTCAGGCGATCATCATCTGGCGCGACGAACTGAACGACAGCAAGGTGCTGCTGCGCGACATCATTGACCTCGAAGCGACCTATGCGGGGCCTGACGGGCGCAATACGCCGAAGATCGACATGACGGCGCCTGGCGCCGCGGAGGCGCTCGCCGCGCAGCAGGCCGCGCCGGCGACGGCGCCGCTCAATCCGCCGGGCCGGTTGCGCCCGGCCGGCGAGGACGGCCTTGACCCGCCAATTTCCGAAGACGCCTTCGACGAAGAAGACGATATGGAGAATTCCGTCTCGCTGTCGGCGATGGAGTCAGAGTTAAAGCCGAAGGTTCTCGACACCTTTGACCGGGTGGCGGACGCCTACAAGAAACTGCGCCGCCTGCAGGACCAGAATGTCGAGAACAAGCTCAAGAACGAGACGCTGACGCCCTCGCAGGAGCGTAAATACAAGACGCTCAAGAAGGAAATCGTCGCCGACGTCAAATCGCTCTCGCTCAATCCGAACCGGATCGAAGCGCTGGTCGAACAGCTCTATGACATCAACAAGCGCCTCATCGGGCTTGAAACGAGGCTGTTGCGCCTCGCCGAGGGCTGCGGCGTCGGCCGCGAGGATTTCCTCAAGAATTACCAGAATTCCGAACTCGATCCGAAGTGGCTTTTGCGCGTATCGAAGCTCGGCGGGCGCGGCTGGAAGGATTTCGTCGCGAGCGCCAAAGAAGCGATCAAGGAGCTTCTGAACGAAATCCATGGCCTTGCGACGGAGACCGGGCTCGAAATTCAGGAATTCCGCAAGATCGTCCATATGGTGCAGAAGGGCGAGCGCGAAGCGCGCCAGGCCAAAAAGGAAATGGTCGAGGCCAATCTGCGCCTCGTCATCTCCATCGCCAAGAAATACACCAACCGCGGCCTGCAATTCCTCGATCTCATCCAGGAAGGCAATATCGGCCTCATGAAAGCGGTCGATAAATTCGAATACCGGCGCGGCTATAAGTTCTCGACCTATGCGACCTGGTGGATCCGGCAGGCGATCACCCGCTCGATCGCCGATCAGGCGCGGACCATCCGCATTCCGGTGCATATGATCGAGACGATCAACAAAATCGTGCGCACCTCGCGGCAGATGCTGCACGAGATCGGGCGCGAGCCGACCCCGGAGGAGCTTGCCGAAAAGCTCGCCATGCCGCTCGAAAAAGTGCGCAAGGTGCTGAAAATCGCCAAGGAGCCGATTTCGCTCGAGACGCCGATCGGCGACGAGGAGGATTCGCATCTCGGCGATTTCATCGAGGACAAGAACGCGATCTTACCGATCGACGCCGCGATCCAGTCCAATCTGCGCGAGACGACGACGCGCGTGCTCGCCTCGCTGACGCCGCGCGAGGAGCGCGTGCTACGCATGCGCTTCGGCATCGGCATGAACACGGATCATACGCTGGAAGAGGTCGGCCAGCAGTTCTCGGTCACGCGCGAGCGCATCCGCCAGATCGAGGCCAAAGCCCTGCGCAAGCTGAAGCACCCCTCGCGCTCGCGCAAATTGCGCAGCTTCCTCGACAACTGACGCGGCAAGACTGCGCCGCTCAAGAATAGGAGCGGCGAAACATCGCCGCGCCCATAGCGCTTTTCGAATGCCGAGAAGTTCAGCCGCGATCGCCCGCGGCCGAACAGCCGGCGCGCCCTACTGACCGTAATGTCCCTGGCGGCCAACGCCAATCGCCGCTGGCCGTCAGGTCAGCCGGCGTTTTGTCAGTGAGACTCTACTGTGAAGAGCTGCTGATGCAGCGCGTCCGGAATGCTGTCTTCCGGAATGGCGACCATGACGTGGCCATTCATCTTAACGACATAAACAGTGGCCTTTTTGCCCCCATCCATCGTAACTTCTTGGGATTTGACCATTTCCACCTGCATCATCTTGCCATGTTTTGCTTCGGCGGTCGCGGCAAAGAGGACGGCGGCGGTTACAAGAGCCGCAGTGATTAAGCGCTTTGACATCTTATCCTCCTTCAAATTTCGATCAGGTTTCTTATTCGCCGTCACCCCGACAACATTATCGGTCAGGATGTCAACTCTATACAATGAAGTCAGAGCGCAAGTAAATCCGTCGACGGCGCGCAATGTTGGTTGCGGCTAGTTCAACCTGATAAGCGCCAGGATCGACGCCTCGATCCTTTTTCGCCGCGGAGCGTAAAATGTTACATGCCGGCCGGGTCGCGCGGCGCAAGGGAAGCGGCTCTCAGCGCCGGTGCAGCGCGACGCTGCCGATCTCATGCGCCTGCCAGCCGCACCGCTCGAGCTCGGGCTCGACGTGCTCCTCCTCCGGCAGGCCGACGCAGAGATAGGCGATCAGCTTCCACTCCTGCGGCGCGTCAAGGCGCCGCGCGACCTCCAGCGGATCGATGATCGAGACCCAGCCGACGCCAAGGCCGCGCGCGCGGGCGGCGAGCCAAAAGCCGTGAACGGCGGCGACGACGGAATAATCCAGCGCTTCCGGCATGGTCTTGCGGCCGAGCCCCGCGCCCGCCTCAGTCGCATGATCGCAAAAGACGGCCAGATGAACCGGTGCCTCGCGCAGCCCCGCGAGCTTCAAGCGCGCGTAAAGCGCGGCGCGCTCGCCTTCGTAGGATTTGAGCGCCACCGCGTTGCAAACATTGAAGTTTTCGATCACCGCCGCGCGCCGCGCCGCGCTTTCGACGCTGACGAAGCGCCACGGCTGGCTATTGCCGACGGACGGCGAATGCGCGGCGATGCGCAGAAGCTCTTCGATCAGGGCGGGCGCGACGGGATCGGTCCTGAAACGGCGCACGTCCCGCCGCCAGCGGAAAAGCGCGTCGAGCTGGCGCAGGAACGCCGCATCGAAGGCGGGCGGGGCGCCCTCCGCCGCGCGCGTCATCGCCCGCGCTCAGCGCATTTTCGCGCGGAGAACATGCAATAAAACAAAGAGATAGATCTATCCTCCGACCCGGCGGGATCGAAGAACGCGCTAGTTCGCGAAGCGGAAATGCAGAACATCGCCGTCCTCGACCACATAATCCTTGCCCTCAAGACGGAATTTCCCCGCTTCGCGCGCCCCGGCTTCGCCGTTGTTGCCGACATAATCAGCATAACCTATTGTTTCGGCGCGAATAAAGCCTTTTTCGAAATCGGTGTGGATCACGCCCGCCGCCTGCGGCGCCCGCGTCCCTTCAGGGATCGTCCAGGCGCGCGCCTCCTTGGGGCCGACGGTGAAATAGGTGATGAGGCGCAAGAGGCCATAGCCGGCGCGGATCACGCGATTGAGCCCTGGCTCATGCAAGCCGACCGCCTCAAGATATTGTTTTTGCTCGTCTTGCGGCAGCACAGCGATCTCGCTCTCGATCTTCGCCGAGACCACGACCGCGACGGCGCCCTCCTCTTTCGCGCGTGCTTCCACCGCCTTCGAAAAAGCGTTGCCGGCGTCGGCGCTGGCCTCCTCGACATTGCAGACATACAGCACTGGCTTCGCCGACAAGAGGCCCAAGCCATTGAAAAGTCTAGACTCTTCCGGCTTCACTTCGGCGAGGCGGGCGGGCTTGCCCTCGCGCAGCAGGACGAGGCAGCGCTGCACGAGGCCCAGCGTTTCCTTGGCCTCCTTGTCGGCGCCCTTGGCTTTCTTTTCGAGCGCGATCATACGTCGCTCGAGGCTTTCGAGGTCTGAAAGCATCAACTCGGTCTCGACCGTTTCGATGTCGTCGACCGGCGCGATTTTGCCCTCGACATGGGTGATGTCGCTATCCTCGAAGCAGCGCACGACATGGGCGATGGCGTCGCATTCGCGGATATTGGCGAGGAACTGGTTGCCGAGCCCCTCGCCTTTCGAGGCGCCGCGCACGAGGCCGGCAATATCCACGAATGTGAGGCGGGTCGGTATGATTTCCTTCGAGCCCGCGATCTTGGCCAGCTTTTCGATGCGCGGGTCCGGCACCGCGACGTCGCCGACGTTCGGCTCGATGGTGCAGAACGGATAATTCGCCGCCTGCGCCGCCGCGGTCTGCGTCAAGGCGTTGAAAAGCGTGGACTTGCCGACGTTCGGCAGGCCGACGATGCCGCATTTGAAGCCCATCGGTCAGGCCTTGGGTGGGGAGGACGCGCGGGCGGCCAGCTGGGGCATAGGTTTTGTCATGGCCATGGCTATCGTGGCGCGCGGGGCCGGTGTCAAGCGCGCGGCGGCGCGGGACCGCGGGCGCAATCGTACAAGGGCGGATTCGGCGGCTGTAAGGTCATGTAAGGAACAGGGCCTCGACCGGTCAAAAGCTGTTTCACGTGAAACACCCTTCGCGGACGCCAGGCGATTGGAGAAAGCGCGCTGCGGCAAGCGTCGGCGCGCGCTTTTGAGGGGGGTGTTTCACGTGAAACACCCCAAAGCCGCGAAATAAGGCGGCGCAATTGGAAAAAGACAGGATTGCAGCGTGGGGAAGTACGATCGGCCGATTTGGAGCGACCCAAGCTAGAGCTATACATTTGTGGATCGCGCCAGATTGAGCGCAAGCAGTTTTTCCAACGCCTGTTCAGTCGAAATTTCCTCCGGCCAGCCATAGGCAGCGGCGACGGCGCGATCGAGCGCGTCATGCGCATCGGCGAGCCATTGCGGGCGCTGGTTATAGAGGTTGGTCAGCGTGCGCTCTTTCAGTTTTTTCGCCGCATCGGCGTCTCTGGGCAGGATGCGATCGGGGTATCCGGGAACGACTTCGGGCTCGATCTTGATAAGGTCCCGAGGATTGAGCCAGGCGCGGCGCAGTTCGTCGAGCCTTTGCGCCGCCTGCGCGATGCGGATTGCGCGGGCGTCAGTGGCATAATCGGCGGCGGGGATGTTGGGCGTCAGCCCTTCGGGAAAGGCGAAGGTTTCAAAGGTTGTGGTCGGCGTATAGCGCGGATCGTTGCCAACCCCTAGCCATGTGCCAAGCCGGAGCGACCACGCCTCGTGAAAGCGCGAATGCAGAATGCCGAATGTTGTATCGTCGTCGCGGGCGATGGCGATAAGCTGGTGATCCGGCAGGACTCGAATATCAACCCAAACAAAAATGCGATGTTTCGCAACTGTGGGAGTAGATATAAATCGGGAGCATCGCGATATGGCTTTTCGCATGCCTCCACAAGGTTCGGCAAAAAGCCACCACATTTTCCTGTATTTGTCTCGCCGCACCAACGCGCGCTTAGGCTGCACCGAGTCTTTTGCAAACGCGAACGGACCGGCGAATAATGCTGCGTCGGAAAGAGACATGTCTTCGCCAAAATCGACGACCCAAGAGTCGCGTGGTCGGCGCACGACGTCTATTGTGTTGAACCATGGTTTTAGTACGTCTGAGTTAGGCTGACCGTTCGGGTTAAGCGGTTCTTGAAGCCACCGCCTAGCCACGTCGCCAGAAACGTCGAAGCGGCCGGCTTTGACGGTTCCGACGAAGCCGACAGATTTATTTTCAGGGACTCGCTTGACAGAGGTCAGATTTATCCCGGAACCGCCGACTCTGGCAGTTAGATCTGCGTGGATCTCATTGGCACGATGGCCGTCGAGCAAAGAGGTTTCCATCTCGCGAGCGAAGCAGACGAGGCTTACGCGAACGGCAGCGCCATCAATTACCCATGGCTCGTCAGCCCAAGCTTCAAAAATCTTTAGGTCTCGTGCGATGGCGTCGAGCACGAGACGATTTTTTCCTCCTCTTATCGAATTTGTCGCGACCAGCCCCGCGCGCAGCGCCTTCCCCGCTACGATCGCTGCGCGCGCCTTCTCGAACCACCAACAGACTAAATCAGAAAATGGAGAAACGCGCCCCTCATAAATCCTACGCAAGGCCTTTGTGTAGTCTTCGCCCAACCCTTTGAGCATTTTCTTCGTGCCCAAAAAGGGCGGGTTGCCGATAATGAAATCAACCGCCGGCCACCGCGCCTCGACGTAGCTTCCGTCTGGCTGTTGCGTCAGCACCGCGTCGCGACATTCGATCTGGTCAAGCTTGCGAAGAACCGGCTCCGGCGGCGTATAGAACGCGTGCTTCACGCCCCACTGAATGTCGCCGATCCAGATCGCCGCGCGAGCGATCTCGGCGGCGAGCCTGTTGATCTCGATGCCGAATAAAATCTCGGGGCCGACGCGCGGGGCGAGGGATTTGAGGCCAAGTTTTTCGCATTCATTATCGACGCGAAACTCCAGATCCTTGACGCGCTGAAGCGCCATATAAAGAAAATTGCCCGAGCCGCAGGCGGGATCGAGAATACGCAAGCTGGCCAGCCTGTCGATGAAGCGCGTGCGCTCTTCATCGGCCTCACGCCATTCCTTCGCTTTCGCGCCTTTCGTCTGCGCGATGGCGGCGAGCTTTTCGATGCGCGCCCTGACTTCGGCCCATTCGGCCTCCAGCGGCCGCATCACGACCGGATCGACAATCTGCAAAATCTTTTTGGCGTCGGTGTAATGCGCGCCGATCTGCGCGCGCTTGGCGGGATCGAGAAAACGCTCGAACAGCGTGCCGAAGATCGAAGGGTCGATCTCGCCCCATTGCATGGAGCCGACCGCGACGAGGAGGCCAAGGTCGTCTTCGTCGAGCGGCAGCGCCATCTGGTCGCTGAACAGGCCGCCGTTGAAATGGGCGATGAAATCATTGCCGACGCGTCCGCCCGTCGCCATGGCGGCAAACAGATCGTCGAGCAGGGCCTTGGCCTGTTGGTGTCTGGCGCCGATGTTGAGCTGCCGCAGCGCCTTGCGAAAAAAGCCCTCTGGCAAAAGGCGCACATCCTCGGCGAAGAAGCAGAAGACGAGCTGCATGACGAAATGCGCCACCGCCTCGGGCGCATGGCCGCGCGATTGCAGGCGCTCGGCGAGGCCCGAGAATTTGTCGGCGGCCTCTTTCGTCAGCATTTCGCGGGTCATGTGCCCGCGCAATTTCTCCGGGTCGTGAAAGACAGCGTGTAGAATCGCGAATTTTTCGGGGTCGGCGAGATCGTCGAGGGTCAGATCGAAAGTCTTCGATGGCGTGTTGGTCCACGCCGTAACGATCTTGATCGCATTGGTGTCGCAGGCGACGTTTAACGGCGGGCTTTCGAGATTCCAGGCGTATTGCGACAGCTGCTTCAGGGCTTCGTTGAGATTCTTCTTTTTCTTTTTGTACTCAAACGCGAAATAGCCCTTCTTCCAGACGTCCGCGAAGCCGTCATTGCCGGAGGATTTCAGCGCGCCCTTTTCGAAGCAATAGCGCTCTCCGGTCGGGTCGTCCTCAACCGGCGTCGGATGATTCACGAGGCGGCAGAGATCGATGAAATGCTCCTGCGCCGTCTGCCGTTCGGTAAGAGCGACGGGTTTCCATTTGCGGATGAACTCATGTGGCGTCATGCCGAACGGTAGCATGAGCGTTTCAGGATAGGGAGCCGAAGCTTTGGCGCATAGAGCGCGGCGTTGTTAGGCTTTCGCCACCTCCGCACTTAAAATTTCCCGCTCCAGCACGTCGCGCGCCTTGAGCTCGGCGGCGGCGCCTCGGTCGATCAGGAAATTACGGGCAGCTCAGGGGACCTGCGCGTCGCCAATGGCGCGGCGGACGGGCACCGATCAGCTCCCACGCTTTGCAGCCCGGCGGGTTTTTGACGGAGGAGACGCAATGATGAGATGCAACTATGATTTGGGCGAGGGGACCTGAGGGTTCCACGCCTGGACGCATGTCGCCGATCCCCAGGCGCCCGGATTTGAGGAGCCAGACATGAGCAATGCTCAAGCGCCCAGCGGAACTGCAATCGGGACCCCGAGCGCGCGGGTCGATATGAAGCTCGAGGTCGTCGTCATTCCGGTTTCGGACGTCGATCGCGCCAAAAGCTTTTATGGCGCCCTCGGTTGGCGGCTCGACGCCGATTTCGCTGCGAGCGACCAGTTTCGGGTCTTGCAGTTCACGCCTCCGGGCTCGCCGTGCTCGATCATCTTCGGCAAGGGTATTACATCGGCCGCGCCGGGCTCCGCGCAGGGACTTCATCTCATCGTATCCGACATCGAGGCGGCGCGCGCCGAACTCGTCGAGCGCGGCGTCGAGGCGAGCGAACTGTTCCACGATGTCGGCGGCGTGTTCCACCACGCCGGCCAGGCAGGCCGCCTCAGCGGCCCGCAACCGCAGCGGAAAAGTTACGCCACCTTCGCCTCGTTCAGCGATCCGGACGGCAATGGCTGGCTGTTCCAGGAGATCACCGCGCGGTTGCCCGGACGCGTGGATGGCGCGACATTCGCCTCGTCGGCGGAGCTCGCGGGCGCGCTCCGCCGCGCCGAGGCCGCGCATGGCGAGCACGAAAAGCGGACCGGCCAGCACGATGCGAACTGGCCCGACTGGTACGCCGAATACATCGTCCGCGAGCAGGCCGGCGAGCCGCCGCCGTCCTGAGCGGCGGACGCGGCCTGTGCGGGCGGGCGTGTAGACTCCACGATGTTGTGTTGTCGTTGCGCGAGATTGCTCGGAGTTGGCTGTCGAACCCGCGTTGTGGTGTAGACGGGCCGACGGCCGCAGGCATTACAGCATTTCGCCCCGGCGGCGGATGTCATGCCCGGCCTTGAGCCGGCATCCATGCGCGTCCTCCCGTCGCTGACGCCTGGATGGCCGGGTTGATCCCCGGATCAAGTCCGGGGACGGCCATGACGGACTTGTCAGCGCGCTGCGCCGACGCGCAGGATCTCCCATTCGAGCGTGACGCCGCTGGTTTGCTTGACCCGCTCCCGCACGGTCTCGCCGAGCGCCTCAAGGTCGGCGGCCGTGGCGGCGCCGCGATTGATGAGAAAATTGCAGTGCAGTTCGGAGATTTGCGCGTCGCCGAGGATGAGGCCGCGACAGCCGGCGGCGTCGATCAGCTCCCAGGCCTTGCGGCCCGGCGGGTTCTTGAAGGTCGAGCCGCCGGTGCGCGAGGTGATCGGCTGGGTTTGTCCCCGCGCGCGGGTGATCTCGTTCATCTCGGCGGCGAGCCCGACCGGATCGCCGGGCAGCCCTTGAAACGTCGCATGGGTGAAGACGACGTCTTCGCCGATGCCGCTGTGGCGGTAGGAAAAGCCCATGTCGGCGTTCGAGAAAGCAAGGATGTTTCCGGCGCGGTCGACGCCGCGGCAGGAGATCAGGCGATCCTTGATTTCGGACCCATAGGCGCCGGCGTTCATGCGTAGCGCGCCGCCGATCGAACCCGGTATGCCGCGCAGGAACGAAAGGCCGCCTACGCCGGCCTTGGCGGCGTGCAGAGCCAGCTTCATGTCCCGCACGGCGGCGCCCGCCTCGATTGTCAGACATTCGATGGCGATCTTTTCAAACGCCTCGCCGAGCCGGATGACGACGCCGGTAAAGCCGCCGTCGCGCACCAGAAGATTGCTGCCGGCGCCGATGACGAGGATTTCATGGGACGCATCGAGCCGTTGCAGGAAATAGGCAAGATCGGCCTCATTGGCCGGCTCGAACAGCGCCTGCGCCGGGCCGCCGGTCTTGAACCAGGTGAGGCCGGCGAGCGGCGCGTTGGGCTGAAGCGTCCCGCGCAGATCGGGCATGGCTTTGCGCAGGGCTGGGGTGATGTCGGCAAAGGGCATGATGCTGTCCGTTTCAAACGCCTATCGCCGCGCCCTTATCCTTCATCCTTTAAGAGCGCCCTCGTGTTGCAGAACGGCCTTTCAGGCCTCCTCACCATGAGGGCTTGAGGGCGCCCCGCCCGGCGATCCCGCGCGTCACGCGGCCGCGGCGGCGAGTTCGCCCGGCAGCGCATAGGCCCATTGCGTGATGTTGCCGGCGCCGAGGAGCACGACGTAATCGCCGGGCCTGGCGAGCTCGCGAATGATGCCGGCGAGCTCGGCGGGGCTCTGCAGGGCCAGCGCCTGGCGATGGCCGCGCGCCTTGATCGCCGCGACGAGATCGTCGCGGTCGGCGCCGGCGATCGGCGCTTCGCCGGCGGCATAGACATCGGCGACGATCACGGTATCGGCATCGTTGAAGCAGCCGGCGAATTCGTTGAAGAGGAGTCGAAAGCCGCGTATAGCGATGCGGCTGCACGATGGCGATGACATGGCCTTTGGTCGAGGCGCGGGCGGCGCGCAGCACGGCGGCGATCTCGACCGGATGGTGGCCGTAATCGTCGAAGATGATGCGCGCCGTTCCATTCGCCGGTGCGGCGTGAAGCGCCGCTTGACGCCGCCGAAGCTGGCGAGGGCGCCGCGGATCTGGTCGGCGCTCATGCCGAGCTGATTGGCGACCGCTATCGCCGCCGACGGCATTGAGCGCATTGTGATGGCCGGGCATCGGCAGCCCAGATCTTTTCGATCTGTCGTCTGCCGCCCTGTCTTGCGGTCGCGGATGACGACGCTGAAGCGCGACATGCCGCCCGAAAGGTCGACATCGACGAGGCGCACGTCGGCCTGCGGATTTTCGCCATAGGTGATGATGCGCCGGTCCTCGATCTGGCCGACGAGCTCCTGCACGGTCGGATGGTCGAGGCACATCACCGGAGAAGCCGTAAAAGGGGATGTTCTCGACAAAGGCGAGGAAGGCTTTCTTGATCGCGTCGAAGGTGCCGAAATGATCGAGATGCTCGGGATCGATATTGGTGATGATCGCGACGTCGGCCGGCAGCTTTAAGAAGGTGCCGTCGCTTTCGTCGGCCTCGACCACCATCCAGTCGCCGGCGCCGAGGCGCGCATTGGTGCCATAGGCGTTGATGATGCCGCCGTTGATGACGGTCGGATCGAAGTTGCCCGCCTCGAGCAGGGTCGCGACGAGCGAGGTCGTCGTCGTCTTGCCATGCGTGCCGGCGATGGCGACGCATTGTTTGAGCCGCATCAGCTCGGCGAGCATCTCGGCGCGGCGCACGACCGGCAGGCGTCTGCTCGCGCGCAGCGATCGAGTTCGGGATTGTCGCGCTTGATCGCGGTCGAGACGACGACGACTTCGGCTTCGCCGAGATTTTCGGCGTTATGGCCGATATGGACGATCGCGCCTTTCTCGCGCAGGCGCAGCACATTGGCGTTTTCGGTGGCGTCAGAGCCCTGCACGTTATAGCCGAGATTGAGCAGCACCTCGGCGATGCCCGACATGCCGATGCCGCCGATGCCGATGAAATGGATGGGGCCGAGTTCGCTGCGGCAGCTTCATTAGCTTGGTTTTGTCTCTCTTCGGCGACGATGCGGAGCACGAGGTCGGCGAGCCGGTCGGCGGCGTCGGTGATGCCCGCGCCCTTGGCCGCCGCGGCGCGCCGGCGCGAGGCCGGCGTGATCGTTTTGCGCCTCGGTCAAGGCATTGGCCAGCCATTGCGGCGAAAATGCGCTCTGGTCGATCACGGTCCCGGCCCCGCTCAGGGCGAATTGCCGCGCATTGGCCGCCTGATCCTGATCGAGCGCATGCGGCAGCGGCACCAGAATCGGCGGGGCGGCCGATGACGCCGAGCTCCGAGACGGTCGAGGCGCCGGCCCGCGCGATGACGAGATGGGCGCCGCGATGCGCAGCCGGCAGATCGGTGAAGAAGGCGCGCACCTCGGCCGTCAACGCCAAGTCGGGCATAGGCGTCGCGCACGCGAACATGATCCTCGTCGCGCGCTTGCTGCGCGACGATCAGGCTTTTTCGCGCGGATTCGGGCAGGAGCTCGATGGCGGCGGGGACGATGTCCGACATGATGCGCGCGCCTTGCGAGCCGCCGGTGACGAGCAGACGCAGCTTGCCATCGGCGAAATCGGGATAGGGAATCTTGGCCGCCTCGATGCACCGTCGGCCGCACGGGATTGCCGGTCATGATATGCTTTCGCCGCGCTGCGCGGCTTCAAGGCCGCCGAGTTCGTCGAAACCGTTGGCGATGGCATCGACGCGCGCGGCAAGGAACGATTGGCGCGTGCCGATCACGGCGTTCTGCTCATGCAGCATCGGTCGGCACGCCAAGATGCGTCGCCGCCAGCACCGGCGGCACGCTCGGATAGCCGCCGAAGCCGACGAGCGCGAGGGGCTGGATTTGCTTGATAAGCGCGCGGGCTTTGAGCGTTCCGCGCGCCAGCGCAAGGGCGCGCCGAAATGCGCGCGGAAAAACGCCGTCGGCGCTCGGCGAGGCGGAAGGCACGATATGAATGGCGCGGGCCGGAAAATCGCCGCCATAGGTTTTCGCGCGCGCGTCGGTGCAGAGCTCGATCGCGATAGCCGCGTGCGGCCAGCGCGTTGCTCAGCGCCTCGGCGGGAAACAGATGGCCGCCCGTGCCGCCCGCCGCGAGCATGATCGGACCGGCTCATGCGTAGCGCTCGCGCTGCGCCTCGGCGTCGGCGAAGATGCGCGATCCGCGGGCGCTTGCGCATCACCGCGATCAGAAAGCCCATGCCGAGCGCCAGCGAGATCAGCGAGGAGCCGCCATAGGAGATGAAAGGCAAGGTCATGCCCTTGGCCGGCATCAGATGCAGATTGACCGCCATATTGATGGCGCTCTGGATGCCGAACAGCATGACGAGGCCGGCGGCGGCGAAGCGGCAGAACGGATCCTCGTTGCGCGAGGCCATGACGAGGCCGCGCAGCACGATGAAGGCGAAGATCGCGGCGACGAACAGGCAGGCGATGATGCCGAACTCCTCGCCGTCACGGCGAAGATGAAATCGGTGTGGGCGTCGGGCAGGATGCGCTTGACCGTGCCCTCGCCCGGCCCCTTGCCGAACCAGCCGCCGGAGAGAAAGCTGCCGAGCGCGGTATCGACCTGGAAGGTGTCGACGATGCCGCCGCCAGCGCCGGGATCGATGAATTTGATGATGCGCGCGCGCACATGCGGCACGAATTTATAGGCGAGCAGCACGCTGCCGAAGCCGACGCCGCCGATGCCGACGACCCAGAACCAATGCAGCCCGGCCATGAAGAACAGCGCCGCCCAGACCAGCGAGATCAGCATGCGTCTGGCCGAAATCGGGCTGCAGGATCAGCGGCACGATGGTCACCGGCAGCAGCAGCAGCGCGAGCAGATTGCCCGGCACGTCGCGGCGCTTGCCGCCTTCCGAAAAGGCCCAGGCGGCGAGGATGACGAAGGCGGGCTTTAGGAATTCGGACGGCTGAATGCCGAAAATCCAGCGCCGCGAGCCTTTGACTTCATGGCCGAACAGCAGCGCCGCGACGATCAGCGCCATGGCGACGACGAAGACGACCAGCGCGGCGCGGCGCACCTGCCGCGGCGTCAGGAAAGACGACAGCAGCAGCACGATGATGGTCGGGATCAGGGCGGCGGCCTGGCGGTCGACGAAATGGAAGGTCGGCAGGCCGAGGCGCTCGGCGACCGGCGGGCTGCCCGCCATGGTGAGGACGAGGCCGAGCACGATCAGCGTCGCCACGGCGGCGAGCATCCAGCGGTCAATCGTCCACCACCAATTGGCCAGAGCCGACCGTTCCGTGCGCGACGCCATAGTGCGTGTCCCCGAGTTTTCGAACAGGAGCGACTTTGTCGCGTTTTGGTTAACGTTTTGCTAGGGGCTATTGCGACGGGATTGAAACGAGCGCTGGGACTATGCTTTTGAAGCCGGAGCGGACTGTTCAGTCTACCACCTATCATCGCGCCTTCGATGGCCGCAACCAATAGACGACAAGGGCCGCGATCGCGATGACCGCCAAAACTCCTATGGCAACCGGGCCGTCCGCCGCTCCATGTACCACGCCGAAAACATCGATTGAAAGATGTTCTGACAACATAGGCCTCCGCAATGATCGGGCGCAGGCCTGCCAATAACCATCCCAGCAAATCCAGCAACGCGCCAAGTGAAACTGCGACCATTTTCGTGGGCCGCGGATGATTTGGCAGCCGGAAAAGGATGAAAAGGGTCGAAAACCTAGTTTCCGTCCGTCTTCCCGATCACGGCCCAAAGCTTTCGGGCGCGCTCCTTGATCGTACTATCTGCGGCATCTTCTCCCCGCGCGCTAAGCCAATCCGACATCGCCTTAGTAATGTCGGCTTGCTTCTTGGGATTTAAATCACCTTCATAAAGCTGACGGCACATTTCCACCCACAAGTCGTCCGACCAAGATGCCTTTGGCCTTCCACCGGCCGCTTTCGTAGTCGGGTCAGTGGCACCGGTTTTCTTTGCAGGCTGTGCAGGTATCAGTTTCTCAATATTGGCCCGCAGGAAGGTAACGCTGTATGCTTTCAAGTGGATGCGCTCATTAATCCATGTCTCGAAGTCACCGGTCGTCCAATTTTGAGTAAGCGCCGCCTCTCCACCCGCCCACCAAAACGCAGCTGGAATGTCGACGTTATCGGACGTGTGCCTATCCTGAACAAACCGCTCGGCGCGCGCCTTGATTAACCCATCATAAGCACGCCCGCAGATGGTCTGCACGGCAGTTTTGTGGCTCATGATGTCCGTCAGCAAAGCGAGAGCACGCTTAGCGCTGATCCACTCTTCTTTTTCCTGCATTTTGGCACGAGCTGAAAAACCCGCTCCCCTGACAAATCCAATTTCGACATCGCCTAGTAAGCCATCTATACGTCGTTGAAAGACAGCCCCATATTGGGCTACGATTTGTTGATGATCTGCGGGAGAAGGCGACGGCGAAGGCGTAGCCGATCATCTCGGCAAAGGCCTAGCTCGCCTCGCCGATCGGCGTGAATGACGGTTGTGGAAGCAGAATGGCGGGTTTGGACAGCGGCGCAGGCGTCCATTCGCGTTGGCGCGGCCGGCGGCGGCGCTCGACCCATCGCGGATCTCGCCATTGTGCAAAATTCAAGCGTGTGGAAACTGTGGTGACCCGCCCCACAATGGGGGCGGATCAGTTCGAGCCGCGGCAGATCAATGAGGGCGGATCGGCGTCTGCGTCGCCACTTCGATGAAGTAGCCGCCCTTCGCCTTGAAGTAGAAGGTCCAGGCGCCATGATAATTGCGCGGCGCAGGAGCATCCCAGCCATCGGCGACAAGGCGCGCATGCATGGCGTCGACCGCTTCAGGCGTCTCCCGGATGAAGCCGACGTGCAGCACGTCGGAATCGTCGGGATAGGCGAAGCCGGCGCGCTCGCGGGCAAAATCGTTCAGGACGACGATCATGCCGTCATCGTCCTGCAGCACGACGAGCGCCTTGCCGCGCTCGACAAGGCAGCGCAGGCCGAAATAGGTCTCGAACATCGCACGATCCGCCGGAACGTCGATGCTGGTGAGGTTCACATGATTGAGCTTCATTGGACGCACCTTTCCTGTTGATGGAAAGGACGCACCGGAGCTGGATCGCCCGATCTTCGGGCGCAAGACAGCTTAACGAGCGCAAAGGCCACCCGGACTACCAACCGGGCCGTGGATTTTGCACGTCCAATTACAGCTTAGAAAGACGCGACGCGTTTGTCAACCGTACCCGACGGTCTCGTTAGAGCGCCGCCTTGCGTGTGCCTTTTCAGCCCAGCGGCGTCCCGCCCCGGTCTCCAAATTTCCGAACAGGAGCGACTTTGTCGCGCTTTGGTTAACGTTTCCCCAGAGGCTCCAGCGATCGGACGATCCGATCGCTGGCGCCATGCTTTTGACGCTGGAGCGGTTAGTCGCCTGCCGCCCGCAATGGGCGACAAGCCCGCCATTCCTTTAAATTTAATGCTCCAGCGCTCAATGCGCAGCGGACACGATCGGGCAGTTCACGTTCGCCACCCCGGCGGCGAGCACCTTCGCCTTGCCGACCGACGCCAGATCATGCACCGTCGACCAGTCAGCATTGTCGTAAACCACCACCGACCAAAGCGGTGAATATCCCGCATCGCCTGGCAGCGTGGAGGGCACGTTATGCGTCTGGCTCGAATTCGTCTCCGCTTTGAAACCGGACGGCGGGCCGCCATCTGGTTTATCCGGGTTGACATTGAAGGTCACGAAGATCGGCGAAACCGGGACGCTGCCATCCGACGCTGATAATTTCGCCTCATCGAAGGCGAAAAATTTCGCAACTTCGCCATTATACCAGGCGCTCCGCAGCTTCGGACTTTCGTGGTTCAGCCGCAGGCGCGCCACCGATTTGTCCGGCACTACCGGCATGTTGCGCAACAGATCGGTCTTCTCGATCTTGTAGCCGGCTTTTCGCAGTTCTGTCGCGTCAGTGATCGTGTTGGCGACATAGTTCTTCGGCGCCGATACTTTCCAGACCTGCCGAAAATCGTTGTAGCCCGTCTCGCCCGGCAAGGTGTCGATAATGTCGAGCTGGCCAGACACGGGCTTGTCTTCGCCTTCGCGATACAGGACATAGACGGGCGCCGGCGTGGTGCTCTGCACGTCGAAATTATAGTAGCGCACTGGCGCGCCGCTGGTCGGCGAGAAGCCTTGCGTGATGAACGGCCCTTTGTCGAAGTCTACCGGTTGATTGGGACCCGGGATGCCGTTGCCGGGCTTGCGCAGCTGCAGATGCGCCGCTTTATCGCTGAAGCGGTCCACGGCTGCTATCGGCGCCTTGTCCGGACGCATCGCCTCCGTTGCGGCCTGCGCCGCATGATTCGCGACCAGCAGCAAGCCGGCCAACCCAAGCGCAAATTGTGCTTTCATGTTTGTAATCTCCTGTCGTTCAGGTCGACTTCACATTGCCGTTATCGGTGGAAACTCGCCTGCTTGAACTTTCAGACTACAGTTCGAAGGCCGCCGCAGTTTCGTTACGTGCGTTTTATTGCCGGGAATTTCCCGGTTCCTTAGCTCGAGGTCGCGGCGGATCTCGTTGATGTAAAGCTGGAATGCGATGAGCGCGAGGCGTGCAACCTCGTTAATGACTGATTGCAAAGTCGAGCGTCGCGGTTGCGACGACGCCGGCGACGAGAATGTGCAGGATCGCCAATTCAATGCGCTCCGCGGCTCGGCAGAGGAACGTCGAAGCATGCGTTGACCATGCCCATTATCGAGTAGAAGCCGCAAAGCGTGACGATCTCGATCAGTCCGTGCAGGCCAAACCGCTCGACGACGCTGTCCTGCAACGCCGACGGAATGGAGCGATAGGCGAAGGCGAAGTCGACGATCTGATCCACCATGTCGAAGGGCGCGGCGACGGCGTGGGCGCCCGTCCCGATGGCGCTGATGACGTCGTCCGGCAGCCCGGCCGCGCGCGCGGCTGCGATGTGGTCTTCCCATTCGAAGGCCACGCCCGATCGCCTGGCGAGGGTCAGGACGATGAACTGATAGACGTCGCGCGGCAACGCTGATTCATATTTGTAATAATAGCCGAGCTGCTCGATGAGCCGCGCCAGTTGAGGATGATTGAGCAGCGGAATGTAGGGGCCGAGGTGATCGACCCCTTTGGCCTTTCGCCGCGCCAGTATGTCCTCATAGATCGCGCGACCCTCGCCGCTGAGCGTCGCTGTCGGATCGGGAAGGCTCGCCATCGCCGTCCTCCGTTCACATGTGATAGGACCAGGCCGCCCTGGCTTCGGCATAGGGCTCGACCGGCGTGGCGGCGGCGCGGTCGGTTTTCACGTCGATGACGAATGTCTTGTTCGCCGCGAGCGCCTTCTCCAATGTCGGCGCGATGTCCTCCGCCTTGCGCACCGTCGCCCCCTCGGCGCCGAGCGCGCGGGCGAAGGCGGCCCAATCCTGGTCCGGGGCTTCGGTGAGCCGCATCGGCACGGGCCCCTCCTTGCGCATCCTCAGCCACACATTGCCGAGCGCCTGATTGTTGCTGACCATGTAGATCACCGGCAGGCCGGCGCGCGCGGCGCTCTGAACCTCCATGCCGTGCATGCGCATGCATCCGTCCCCCGTGAAGACGACGACCGGGGAGTGCGGCCGCGCCGCCTTGGCGCCGATGCCGGCCCCGATCGCCCAGCCCATTGGACCCAGCCCCGATGCGGTGAGAAACTGGCGCGGTCCGTAACTGTCCCAATAATGCACGGCGAAGGCGCGATGGGCGCCGCTGTCGACGAGCGCGATGGCGTCGTGCGGCATGGTCTTGCGGGCGTCGGCCAGCATGCGCGCCGGGTGGATCGGCGCCTGATCGCTGGCGGCGTTCTCATAATCATAGTAGCGCGGCGCAGCGCGGATCGCGGCCAGCCATTTCTCGCGGGCCGCGACGCCTTTGGCGAGCGGCGCGGCGTCTTCCTCGCCGGCGCCCGCCAGCCATTTGGCGAAGGCGCCGCCATGGCCGCCGACGAAGGTCTCGTTGCGCAGGTAGCTGCCGACATGGACAGCCGAAATGTTGACCGAGAGCGCGCCGAGCCTCGGTTTGAGCCGGGATGACCAATACATCGAATCGCGCGCATTGAGGGTGGCGCCGAGCACGATGAGGAGGTCGAGATCGTCGCCGAGAAGCGCCTCGGTCGCGTGCCGCGTTCCGGCGTAGCCGAAGACGCCGAGCGAGAGCTCGTGATCCTCCGGAAACAGTCCCTTGGCGTGTTCGGTCGTCGCCACCGGAATGCGGAAGCGTTCCGCCGCCCGCACCAGCGCGGCCGATGATTCGTCCGCGATGACGCCGCCGCCGACAAGAATGGCGACGCGCGGCGCTGCATCGACGCTGCCGAGCAAGCGCCAGAGCTTGCCGGCCGCCTCGGTGTCCAGCGGCTCCGAGGCGAGGATGTCTGCGGCCAGCGGCGCTGGATCGACGTCGACGTCGGCGATCTGAAGGTCGTGGGGAATGCTGAGATGAACGGGCGAGCGCACGCCGTCGAGCATGCGCCTCACGGCGCCGCGAAGGGCGCGGGGAAGCAGCTTTATGTCGGGTACGCTGTAGGACTCCGCCGTCACCGGCGCGAGAATCAGGCTGTCGTTGAACGTGCCGGCGGTCGCATCCTGAAACAGGCCGAGGCCCTGCGCGTTATTGGCGACCTCGCCGGTGAGGAGAAGCACGGGCGACTCATCTGTGAACGCGGCGGAGAGGGCGGTCACGGTGTTGCTGGCGCCCGGTCCGCCGATGCACAGGACCGCGCCGAATTTGCCGCTCGCCCGCGCGTAGCCGTCCGCCATGAAGGCGGCGCCGCCTTCCTGCGCGGCGACGACCGGAACGAGTTCCGGCACGCGCCCGATCGCCGGCAGGAACGGATCGACCAGTCCGCCGGGGACGAGGAAGAGATGATCGACGCCGTCGGCGACCAGCGAGCGCAGGATGAAGTCGGTGGCGATCATGTTTGTTCCAATGCCATTTGGGGTCCAGGCTATTATGGCAGCCTTGCGACTGCGACGTGACGATGAACCATGCGCCGGACAATCGTCCCGGCGCGCGGGCGCTTGAAATCTCTTTACGCTATTCGAATGGGCGACATGGTTCGCTTCGATGCGCTGTCGCCTCATACACCCTCAATAATGAACACCCTGTAGTCGGCGCCAAGGAAACGGTGCTGGAGCGCGTCCTGGTAGGGCTGGCTGTGGTAATAGGCTTTGGCGGCCTCGATGGTTGGAAACTCCAGCAGCACCGCTCCCTCTATCGCCGGGCCCTCAAGCACTTCGTGCCGGCCGTAAAGCGCCAATGGCTTCAAGGGATGTCCCGTGGCGGCGGGGCGCGCTTTCTCCCGGTAGCGCTCATATTCCTCGGGGTTTCGCATCTTCTCGCGGGTGAAGACAACATAGGCGACCATTGAGGGATCCCTTTCGGCCAACCCCGACTTTCCTCCCCGGCCGGTCAGGACGCCTTGATCAGCGCCTGCGCCAGTTCGCGGAAGCGGTCGCCGCGTTTTTCGAAATCGGGGAACTGGTCGAAGGAGGCGCAGGCCGGCGACAGCAGAACGACGGGATCGGCGATCGCGCTCGCGGCGGCGTCGGCCGCGGCCTTTGGCACGGCGTTTTCGAGCGTCTCGCAGAAGGCGACGGGGAAAGCGTCGCCGATCGTTTGCGCAAAAGATTCGCTCGCCTCGCCGATCAGATAACCCTTGGCGATGCGGCCGAACAGGGGCCGCAGCGGCTCGATGCCGCCCGCCTTGGCGCGGCCGCCGAGAATCCAGAAGATGTTGTCGAAAGAGAGCAGCGCCTTCTCGGCGGCGTCGGCATTGGTCGCTTTCGAAATCATTGACGAACAGAACTTTGCCGAGGCGGCCGACCTCTTCGAGCCGGTGGGCGAGGCCTGGAAAGGTGGCGAGGCCCTGCGCGACGCGCGCGGTGTCTTCGCCCAGCGGTCCCAGCGCCGCGACGGCGGCGGCGGCGTTCTGGCCATTGTGGGCGCCGCGCAGCGAGGCGATGCCGGCAAGATCGGCGATGAGGGTCGAGCGCCCGCCGGCGCGGCGATAGAGCTTGCCGCGTTCAAACACGACGCCATCGTCGACTGGCTCGCCCGCCGCCGAAATCTCGACGAGATTGCGCCCCGCCGCGCGCAACCCGGCGGCGATGGCCCGGGTGAAGGCATCGTCGACGCCGACGACGGCGAGATCGGCCGCGCGGACGAGCCGCGCCTTGATCGCCGCGTAATTTTCCATCGTCCCATGGCGGTCGAGATGGTCGGGCGTGACGTTGAGCAGAATGCCGACGGAAGGATCGAGCGAGGGCGCAAGATCGATCTGGTAGGACGAGCATTCGATCACATGCACGCGGGATGCGTCGGGCGGGTTCAGCGCCAGGATCGGCGTGCCGATATTGCCGCCGACTTCGACCGGAAAGCCGAAGCTGGCGAAGAGATGCGCGACGAGCGCGGTGGTGGTCGATTTTCCGTTGGTGCCGGTGATCGCGACGAAGGGCGCGCCCGGCGCGCGCTGGCGGCGTTCGCGGCAGAACAGCTCGATATCGCCGATGACTTCGACGCCGGCCTCGCGCGCTTTCAGCACGGTCCAGTGCGGCGCCGGATGCGTCAGCGGCACGCCGGGCGAGAGGATCAGCGCGGCGAAGGCGCGCCAGTCGGCGCCGGCGAGATTTTCGATGCGCAGCCCGGCGGCGCGGGCTTTTTCGCGCGCGTGCTCATTGTCGTCCCAGACATTGACGCGCGCGCCGCCGGCGACGAGGGCCTGCGCGGTGACGAAGCCCGATCCGCCAAGGCCGAAGACCGCGACGGACTGGCCGGCGAAGACCGTGACCGGCGTCATGATCACCTCAGCTTCAGCGTCGACAGCCCGATCAGCGCGAGCACGAAGGCGATGATCCAGAAACGCACCACGACCTGCGGCTCCGACCAGCCGAGCTGCTCGAAATGATGGTGGATCGGCGCCATCTTGAACACCCGGCGCGCCGGTCAGCTTGAACGAGATCACCTGGGCGATGACCGACAGCGTTTCGACGACGAAGAGGCCGCCGACGATGGCGAGCACGATCTCGTGCTTGACGGCGACGGCGATGGTGCCAAGCAGGCCGCCGAGCGCGAGCGAACCGGTGTCGCCCATGAAGATCTGCGCCGGCGGCGCGTTGAACCAGAGAAAGCCGAGGCCGGCGCCGATGACGGCGCCCGTGACGACGGAGAGTTCGCCCGCGCCCGGCACGAAATTGATGCCGAGATAGGTCGAAAAGATCGCATTGCCGGCGAGATAGGCGATGATGCCGAAGGTGCCGGCGGCGATCATCACCGGCACGATGGCGAGGCCGTCGAGCCCGTCGGTGAGATTGACGGCATTGCCGGCGGCGACGATCACGAACGCCCCGAACACGAGGAAGAACATGCCAAGATCGACGACGAAGCCATTGACGGCGGGGATCGCCAGCGCCGTCGTATGCGGCAGGCCGAGCCGCATCATGGCGAAGCAGGCGAGGCCGGCGATGCCGAGCTCGACCGCAAGGCGCAGGCGGCCGGAAAAGCCCTTGTCGGTCTGCTTCGTGACTTTCAGATAGTCGTCGTAAAAGCCGATCATCCCGAAGCCGGTCGTCACGAACAGCACGATCCAGACATAGTGGTTGCGCAGATTGGCCCAGAGCAGCGTGGAGACGACCAGGCCGGAGAGGATCATCAGCCCGCCCATGGTGGGCGTGCCTTTCTTGGTGAGCAGATGCGAGGGCGGGCCGTCAAGCCGGATCGGCTGGCCCTTGCCCTGTTTGAGGCGCAGCGCGGCGATGATGCGCGGCCCGAAGAAGAAGACGAAGAACAGCGCCGTTGCGGTCGCGCCGCCGGTGCGGAAGGTGATGTAGCGAAACAGGTTCAGCGGCTGAAAATGGGAGGAATACTGTGCGAGCCAGGTCAGCATGTTACGGGTTCCGCCCTTTTTGCGCCGTTTCGCGTTCGGCGGCGCGCTGCTTCAGCGTCCCGACGATGGCGCTCATCCTGCTGCCGTTCGAGCCCTTGACGACGAGGATGTCGCCGGCCCGGACCGATTGCGCGACGATCGGCTCGAGAAGGTTCGCGTTTTCGCGCCAGGCGCCGCGCATCGCGGGCGGCAAGGCGTCGTAGAGCGCCTTCATCAAGCGGACCGGCCGCGAAAACGAGGTCGATGCCGTTGGCGCCGAGATCTTCGGCGAGGGCGGCGTGCATTTGCGGGGCATCGCGACCAAGCTCCAGCATGTCGCCCAGCACGGCGATGCGGCGACCCTTCGCCGGCAGCGGCAAAGCGCCGGCGAGCTCGAAGGCGGCGCGCATCGAAGCCGGATTGGCGTTGTAGCTTTCGTCGAGCAGCGTATAGGCGCCGCCCTCGGCGGCCAGCGTCAGCCTCTCGCCGCGCCCCGGCTGGGCGGTGAAAAAGGCGAGCGCGCCGGCGGCGCCGTCGAGATCGACGCCGAACGCCTTGGCGGCGAGCAGAACGGCGAGCGAATTGACCGCGAGATGGCGGCCAGGCGCGCCGAGCCGGTAGCTGAGCCTTCGGCCGCAGATTTCGGCCTCGACGATGGAGTGGTCGGCCGCGAGGCGCAGATCCGTGAGGCGCGCGTCGGCCCTTTCGTGCTCGCCGAAGCTGACTATGAGGCCGGCGGGCGAAGCCTTGGCGCTGGCGCGCAGCCGCTCGAAATGCGGATTGTCGCGCAGGAGAATGGCGACGCCGCCGGGCTCCAGACCATCGAAGATTTCCGCCTTGGCGTCGGCGATCGCCTCGACGTTGGCGAAATTCTCGGTATGCACGGCGGCGACCGTGGTGATGATCGCGACATGCGGGCGCACCATGCGGGCGAGCGGCGTGATTTCGCCGGCGTGATTCATGCCGATTTCGAAGACGCCGAAGCGCGTCGCCTTCGGCATGCGCGCCAGCGTCAGCGGCACGCCCCAATGATTATTGTAGGAGGCGACCGAGGCGTGCACGGAGCCGCCCTGCGTCAGCGCCAGCCGCAGCGCCTCCTTGGTCGAGGTTTTGCCGACCGAGCCGGTCACGGCGACGATGCGCGCCCTGGTGCGCGTGCGCGCGGCGACGCCGAGGCGCTCCAGCGCGGGCAGCACGTCGCGCGCCACATAGAGCGGGCCGAGACGGGCGAGCCGATCGGCGTGGGCCTCGTCGACGACGGCGGCGAAAGCGCCTTTTTCAAGCGCGGCCGCGACATAATCATGGCCGTCGTTATTGGCGCCGCTGATGGCGAAGAAAAGTTCGCCCGGCTCAAGCGTCCGCGTGTCGATCGAAACGCCTGTCGCGCCGCCGACCGGGACGCCGCCGCTGACGCGCGCCTGAAGCGGTGCGACGAGCCCGAGGCTGGTCCAGAGAAAATCCGCGCGGCCGGGACCTGGCGGGTCCGCAACATGTGCTTCGCGGTCGGCGATATCGCTCATCCAGCCTCATCCTTCAGCGCCGCGTCCTTCAACGCTGAGCTGGCGCACTCTCGATCCGAAAACGGCAGGATGGCATCGCCGATGATCTGGCCCGTTTCATGACCTTTGCCCGCGATGAGGAGGAGGTCGCCGGGGGCGAGCGCGGCGACGGCCTCGAAGATGGCGCGCGCGCGGTCGCCGATTTCGCGGATCTTCGCCCCGCCGCCGGCGGAGGCGGCGCCGGCGAGAATGGCGCGGCGGATCGCGGCCGGCTCCTCCGAGCGCGGATTATCGTCGGTGACGATGACGACATCGGCGAGCTTCGCCGCGATTTCGCCCATGATCGGCCGCTTGCCGGCGTCGCGGTCGCCGCCGCAGCCGAAAAGGGCGACGAGTTTTCCCGCAGCATAGGGCCGCAGCGTGCGCAGCACCTTATCGAGCGCGTCGGGCTTATGCGCGTAATCGACATAGACCGGCGCGCCATGGCGCTCGCCGACCCATTCGAGTCGGCCGGGCGCGCCTTCAAGAGCTTCGAGTGCGGCCAGCGCGAGGGCGGGCGCGGCGCCAGTGGCGATGCAGAGCCCGGCGGCGACAAGCGCGTTGGAGACCTGGAAGACCCCGGCGAGCGGCAGCGCAAGCTTGAAAATCTCGACCCTCATAAGCGACTTCGAGGCGCGTCGCGCGCGCGGCGGGCGCAGCGGCGAGAAGTCTGCAGGTTTTCGCCCTTAAATCCGGTCGTGAAGGCGCGAAGGCCCCGCGCGGCGCAGGCGGCGAGGACTTTTTCCGCCACATCGCTATCGGCGTCGATGACGGCGCTTTGGCCGGGTTCAAGCAGGCGCTCGAAAAGTTCGAGCTTGGCGGCGAGGTAATCTTCCATCGTCGCGTGATAGTCGAGATGGTCGCGCGAGAGATTTGTGAAGGCGCCGGCGCTGAAGCGCACGCCGTCGAGGCGGCGCTGGTGGATGCCGTGCGAGGAGGCCTCCAGCGCGAGATGCGTGACACCGCGGCGGGCGAGATCGTCGAGCATCCTGTGCAGCGTGATAGGATCGGGCGTCGTCAGCGCGCCATAGGCCGAGCCGCCCGGCGCGACGACGCCGAGCGTGCCGAGCGAGGCGGCGGGCAGGCCGAGCGCCGCCCAAATCTGCCGCGTGAAGGCGGCGACCGAGGTCTTGCCGCTGGTGCCGGTAATGGCGACGATGCTCTCCGGCTGACGCGGGTAGAGCCGCGCGCTGGCCTGCGCCAACGCGGCGCGGACGTCGGCGACCTTGATCAGAGCGGTCGCATCGACGCTGGACGCATCCCGCGCCTCGGTGACGACCGCCACGGCGCCCTGCCGCAGCGCCTGCGGCGCGAAGGCGAGCCCGTCCGCGCGGGCGCCGGGCACGGCGAAAAACAGCGATTCCGGCGTCGCCAGACGGCTGTCGCAGACGATTTCGGTAATGTCTCGCTCTGTCAGCCTTGCGGGAATTTCTGCGCCGGGAAGAAGCTCGGCGAGCCGCATCAATGCTCCCTTCCGCCGCTCTGGGGGATGTTGGCCATCCCATAGCCCAGTTTGGCGAGAAGGGGAAAGGGCTGCGTCGGCAGCTCGAAGCGCGGCGGCACGCCGAGCAGCGGCCCGACCCGCTCGATGATCTTGCCGGTGACGCTGCCGGAGTTCCACGCCGCCGTGCGGTAGCCGCCGGTTTCGGGCAGGCCCTGCGGCTCGTCCATCAGCGTCAGGATCAGATATTTCGGCTTGTCGGCCGGCATGATGGCCATGAAGGTCGTGAACACCCGGTCGTTCGAATAATGGCCATGCACGATCTTGTCGGCCGTGCCGGTTTTGCCGCCGATGAAATAGCCCTCGATATTGGCCTTTTTCGCCGAGCCGATCTCGGCGTTGAGGCGCATCAGATAGCGCAGCGATTCGGAAGTCTCGGGCTTGACCACGCGCGGGGCGCTCTGTTTGGCTTCGGCTTCGGTGCGCTTCAAAAAGGTCGGATTGACGAGCAGGCCGCCATTGGCCAGCGCGCCGACCGCCATCATCGCCTGCAAGGGCGAGACGTTGAGCCCCTGCCCGAAGGCGATCGTCATGGTGTTGAGTTCGCTCCAGTTCTTCGGCACCAGCGGATCGGCGGTCTCCGGCAGTTCGGTATGCAGGCGCGTCAGTTGCCCCATCTTGCGCAGAAACGCCTTGTGGCCCTCGACGCCGACCATCAGCGCGAGGCGCGCGGCGCCGATGTTGGACGAATAGGTGAACACTTCCGGCACGGTCAGCATCCGATGCTGGGCGTGGAAATCATGGATGGTGAAGCGGCCGTAGCGCAGCGAATCCCGCGCGTCGACGCGCGAGTTGAGATTGACCTTGCCCTGATCGAGCGCCATGGCGAGCGAGATCGCCTTGAAGGTCGAGCCCATCTCATAGACGCCGACGGAGACGCGGTTGATATGGTTCGGGTCGAGCGCGTCGGCCGGCGTGTTCGGGTCGTAGTCCGGCAGCGAGGCCATGGCGATGACCTCGCCGGTGTTGACGTCGAGAATGGCCGCGGCGCCGGATTTCGCCTTGAATTTCGCGATGCCCTTGGCGAGTTCGTCGCGCACGGCGTAGGTCGCCTTGAGATCGAGCGAACTCGTGATCGGCGCGAGATTTTCCGGCGTCAGGCTGAAGCCCGCGCCGTGCAGATCGGCGAGGCCCTGGCCGTCGATATATTTCTCAAGGCCCGAAATGCCGACGCCGTCGAGATTGGCGAAGCCGAGCACATGGGCGGCGACCGGGCCGTTCGGATAGACGCGCTTGTTCTCGGGCAGGAAGCCGACGCCGGGCAGGCCGAGATGATAGACCTCGTCCTGCTGCTTCGGCGTTATGGCGCGTTTCACCCAGATGAAGCCCTTGCGCGAGCCGAGCCGCTTGCGCAGATCGGTGGCGTCGACGTCCGGCAGCACGGCGGTCAAAAGTTCGACCGCCTCGTCCTTGTCGATGATGCGGCGCGGCTCGGCGAAGACCGACATCACCTTGATGTCGGTCGCCAGAATCTCGCCGTTGCGGTCGAGGATATCGGGACGCGCCGCCGCGACGACGTCGCCGCCGCCGCGCTTCTCGCCGGCGCCCTGCTCCTGATGCAGGCCGAAATAAATCAGCTTGCCGCCGATGATCGCAAAAAGCGCGACGAAGAGGCAGGCGATGAGCTTGATCCGCCCCTGGGTTTTCGAGAGATCCGTGGAGAACAGCTTAACGAAAAAAGTTTTGAGCGGCCGCGCGCGTCCCGCCGCGCCGGGGATGGCGGCCTTTTGCTGATCTTCGTCAAGTGCGCCCGCCATGCCTCAACCCATCATTGCGGCGAAGCGGGCGTCGCGGGCGCGGCGGCGTCGCCTTCATGCGGCGTATTGGTCGGTTCGGAAAGGCCGAGGGATTGCAGCTCGGCGCCGATCGTGTCGGTGCGCTGGGTCCGCTCGGGCAGCGCGTCGGCGCTGACCATCTGGCGCAGCGTAATAGGCTGCAGAGTGAGGAATTTGTCGGCCAGCGCCTCGACCCGCTCGGGGCGGGTCAGATGCGCCCATTCGGCCCGCAAGGTCGCGATCTCGTCCTGCTCCGCCTTGATCTCATGCTTCAGCTTGACGATCCGCTCGGCATGGAAAATCGTCTGATATTTGATCGAATAGGCGTAGATCGCCGAGCCGACGAGCGCGAGAACGGCCACAATATTAAGAAATCTCACCATTTCGGCCCCCCGGCTCCCTGTCCCGCGCCCCTGTTCAGCCCGCCTAGCGGCCCCGCGCCGCGTGCGGCAGCCGCGCCAGCGCCATCAGCTCGGGCGAGGCCGGGCGCGGCGGCGCGGACGTACGCTCGCCATGGCGCAGCTTGGCGGAACGGGCGCGGGGATTGGCGGCGACCTCGGCCGGCGACGGCGCCACCGGCTGCTTGCCCGCGACGCGAAAGGTCGGCGCCGGCGGCGCCGGCTCGCCCGGCAGACGGCGCGAGGGCGCTTCGCCCCGCCCCGACCGCTCCGCGAAGAACTGCTTGACGATGCGATCCTCGAGCGAATGAAAGGTCACGACGACGAGCCGGCCGCCCGGCTTCAGAACCGCTTCGGCGGCGGCGAGCGCGGCGACAAGCTCGCCGAGCTCGTCATTGACGGCGATGCGCAGGGCCTGGAAGGCGCGGGTCGCGGGATGCATCTCGCCCGGCTTTCCCGGGGCCACCCGCGCGATCATGCCGGCGAGCGCGGCGGTCGAGACGAACGGCGCGCGGGCGCGATCCAGCGCTATGGCGCGGGCGATGCGACGCGAGGCGCGCTCCTCGCCAAAATAGTAGAGGATGTCGGCCAGCGTCGCCTCGTCGGCCGTGTTGACGATGTCGGCGGCGCTCAAGCCCGTCTGCTGCATGCGCATGTCGAGCGGCCCGTCGCCGCGGAAGGAAAAGCCGCGCGCCGCATCGTCGAGCTGCATCGAGGAGACGCCGATGTCGAGCACGACGGCGTCGAAATCGCCGAGCGCGAGGCGCTGCGCGACCTCGGTCAACTGCGAAAAGCGCGCCTCGACGAGAAACAGCCGGCCGCGCGCCTCGGCGGCGAGCGACGCGCCCGCCGCGATGGCGGCGGGATCGCGGTCGAGCGCGAGCACGCGCGCGCCGGGCGTCGCCAGCAGCGCGCGCGAATAGCCGCCGGCGCCGAAGGTGGCGTCGAGATAGAGGCCGCCCTCGCGCGGCGCGGCGATGGCGAGAACTTCATCACGAAGCACGGGAATGTGCCGGGCCGGTCCGCCAGCGGCGAGAACAGTCTCATCGCCGCGGCCCGCGTTCATTCCCGTGCTCCATGTGATCGCAGCGGCGGAGCGTCCGCCCCCGCGGGTCTGGACCCTGGCTGTTTTAGCGAATCCCGCGCGCGGGTTCTGGCCTCTCCCATGCGCGTGCGAAAACGACCAGTCTCCCAGATCTGGAACTTGTGGCCGACGCCGACGAAGGTAACTTCGTTCGAAATAGCGGCGTAGCTTTTCAGCGTCTCGGTCAGGATCACCCGCCCTTCCGAATCGACCTTCAAAATCTCGCTCGATCCCATCAGCGCGAGCGACAGCAGATCGCGCTCCTCCGAATAGGGCGTGTAGCCCGCCAGCAAGCCGTCGATTTCCCTCAATAAGGCGTGGCCACCGCAATCGAGCGCCTCCTGATCGAGGGAAGGGTGAACGTAAAGACCTTCAAAGCCGTCGCGCGCGAGCACCGCGCGAAATGGCGCCGGAATCGAAACCCGCCCCTTGGCGTCGAGCCTGTTGGTGTAGTTCGAGACATAAATGTCCACTCCACGCCCTCGAAACTCGCCTGCGGAAGATCACTCGGATCTGCGCACGCCAACGCTGGCCGCGTACTCAAACGGGACAATTTGGGATAACATGGGATTTTATGGGGGTCAATGCGGTTTGCCGAGGGGAACGACGCGCTTGCGGCGTGGTTCGGCCATTTGCCCGAGACCGGCGTTCGTTTTATCGAACAAGATGGATTTCGCCGCGCAGCGGCAGGTAACACTACCGCGCGGTTACGCGCGCGCGGGCGCCACAAAAAGCGCGGAAAATTTCAGCTTCCGAAAATCGCGTTGAATTTTCGTTGCGCCGGCGCAGGTCGTCCGGCCTCTTTCGCGCGGCGATGATGACCCGACGCCTCGATTATGCGGCGCTCGCGCCGGCCGGCGTGAAGACGCTGGAACGAACGAAGACGGCGACGCAGGCCGCCCTCACCGCGGATCGTGGCGACTTGCGCGCGGCCGGGGTCAGCGAGGCGCGCCGGTGGATCGTCGCCCGCGCCGGCCGACGCACCGGCCGGAGCGCGCCTCGTATTATTTTTTGCCTTTTGGCTTGCCGCCCTTGTGGTCCGGCGCGCCGGGGCCGACTTCGGGCTGGGTCAGCGAGGGCGGATCGCTCGCCGGAAACAAATCCTCAAGCTCCTGCTCGAGTTCCTCGTCCTGCTCGGCCTTTTTAGATTCGTGTTTAGCTTCGTGCGGCTTTGCTTTGGGATCGGACTTGGGGTTCCCGGTCATTTCGACTCCACGCATGGTTTTGGGACGAAGGGATAACGGCCGCGCGGCCTTGCCGTTCCCTTAGGGGGCGCATCCCTGCGATTTCATCGTACACAATTTTATTGGACGCTATGGGATTAGGCCCGCGCCGCCACCACCCGCGCCGGCGGAAACACCACCTCGACCAGCGTGCCTTCGTTGAGCTTGCTGCGGATCGAGAAGGACGCGCGATTGGCCTCGACCAGCGCTTTCGTCAGCGGCAGGCCAAGCCCAGTGCCGCCGGACGCGCGCGTCGAGGCGAGCTGGCGGAACGGCTCCAGCGCGATCTCGACGTCGCCTTCCGACATGCCGACGCCGGTGTCGCGAATGCGCAGCGCGGCGCAATTGGCGTCGGTCAGCACGGTCGAGATGATGACCTGGCCGCCTTCCTGGGTGAACTTGATGGCGTTGGAGAGAAGGTTCAGCACGATCTGGCGCAGCGAGCGCTCGTCGGCGCAGATTTGCGGCAGCTGCGGCGCCAGCGACAGCCGCAGCGTGACGCGCGCCGCGCTCGCCTGCGGCTGCATGATCGAGACGCATTCGGTCACGACGGCGTTGGCGTCGACCGCCTCGAACGAAAGATCCATCTTGCCGGCCTCGATCTTGGAAAGATCGAGCAGATCGTTGACGAGGCTCAAGACAAGCGCGCCGGAATTGCGGATGTCCTTCAGATAGTCCTTGTAGCGCGCATTGCCGATGGGGCCAAAGCGCTCGTCCATGATCACCTCGGCGAAGCCGAGGATGGCGTTCAGCGGCGTGCGGATCTCATGGCTGATCCTGGCGAGAAAATCGGATTTGAGGGCGCTCGCATGCTCGGCCCGCCGGCGCGCCTCGTCGAGTTCGCTCTCGACCGTCTTCCAATGCGTCATGTCGCGCAGCAGCGCGCAATAGCGCGCGTCCTCGCCGGCGCCGATGCGGCCGAGCGTCATGAACAGAGGGATCGTCCCGCCCTGCCGCGTCAGGCCGAGGATCTCGCGCCCGTCGTTGAGCAGGCTCTCGACGCCGTTCGCCTTCACCCCCTCGAAATAGCTTTCCGCGCGGGCGCGGCTTTCCGGCGCGATGAGGAGCGTGAAGGGCTCGCCCGCGACCTCCGCCTTGTCGAAGCCGAACAGCGCCTCGCCGGAGCGGTTCAGGGCCTTGACGCGCCCCTGCCCGTCGAGCACCGCGACGCCGTCCGTCGCCGTGTCCAGAATGGCGGCGAGTTCGCGCGCCTCACGCTGATAATAGCGCAGCTCCGCTTCGGGTCCGGGCCGCGTCGATTCGGGCCGCGGCGCGCGGGCGACGGGCGCTCGCCGCGCTTCCCTCGGCGCGCTCTCGGCGTCTATATCTTCTGCCGGCGGGCACGGGGCAGGCGCGGCGCGGTCAAGGCGGCCGAAGCCACGAAAGCCCATAAAACGGCGCTGCGCGTCGAAAACCGGCGTCCCGGCCAGCGCGATGCGGGCGCCCGCCGACGGGCCGGCAGACGGCCAGACGATCTCGACGCCGCGAAAACTTTCCTTTCGCGCGAGACAGGTCGCAAGACGCGCCGCGCCCGCCGCATCGCCGCCCGCGAGCGCCTGGACAAAGCCGCGCCCGACGAGATCGGCGCCGCCGGCGATCTCGACCAGTGACGCGCCAAGCTCGATGATGTGGTGATCCGCGTCGGTGCGCCAGACGAAGCGTGTCGCCGCGACAGGTGCGCCGGGCCGCGCGCTCGGGAGCGGGGCGGTCGAGTGCTTTGCGCCGGCGGGACGGTCGAGCGTGGCGGGAAGATTAAGCGCGGCGGCGACAAAAAGGGGCGGCGCGCCGGCGACCGCGAGGCGCCGGCAAAGGAAGGTGACGGCGCGCTCGGCGCCGCCGATTCCAAAGCGCAGCCGCTCCAGCCGCGCCGGGCCGCCCGGCGGCAGCGTCGCGCCAAGATGACGCAAACGCGCGGCCGCCTGACGGGCGCCGCTCGCAGCCTCGGCCTCCTCGCCCCCGGCGAGGGCCGCGGCGAGACCCGCCAGCGCGCCGGCGCCAAAAAGGCGCATGATCGCACGGCTCGCGAAAACCGCCTGCCCCGCTCCTTGCCGGCCGCCAAACGCCATCGCCGGCGTATCGGCGGCGAGCCGCGCGGAGAGCGCGCTGAGGGCTTCCGCGACATCCTGCGCCGTGGCCCCGGGGGCGAAGCAAATCTCGGTCATGGCGGTGTTTGGACGCGGTTTCGTGTTGAAAAGCCATGCGGATCCTAGTCGCGTCGGCGCGATTGATCCATCAATAGGAAGACATTAAGCAAAAATTGATTAATTATCCTTAACCACGGTCGCCGCGCGCCTCTATATCGCTCGTCGCGCGGCGTTCCCGTCATGGAGCCCCGCGCTTGCAATCGGCGAATGTTCCTTTTAGGGTCCGCCGCCGATCGGTTGCGCCGCCATAGCTCAGTTGGTTAGAGCGCTAGATTGTGGATCTAGAGGTCCCCCGTTCGAGCCGGGGTGGCGGTACCATTTCTCCAACTATCGCAGCGCGCCATGGACGCCAAATCGCCGGGCGCCGGGTTTCCCGTCGCCGAATCGCCGGCCCAGACGACGATGGACGAGCGGACGGCCGCGGGCGCGACGCAGGCGGGGCCGGAGGAGCGGACGCAACTTGCGATCCTTGTCGCGCTTAGCGTGACGCATGGGCTGAACGACGCCGTGCAATCGCTGATCGCGGCGAGTTATCCGGTTCTGAAGGCGGCCTTCGCGCTCGACTTCAAGCGGATCGGCCTCATCACCCTCGCCTTCCAGGCCACGGCCTCCCTGCTGCAGCCCTTCATCGGCCTTTATACCGACCGAAAGCTGGTCCCGCATTCGCTCGCCGCCGGCATGACGGCGACGCTCGGCGGCCTCCTGCTTCTGTCGTTCGCGCATAGCTTCCTCGAAGTGCTCGCCGCGGCGGCGATCATCGGGATGGGATCGTCGATCTTTCATCCCGAGGCTTCGCGCATCGCGTGCGCCGCCGCCGGCGGACGGCATGGGCTGGCGCAATCGATCTTTCAGGTCGGTGGAGCGGCCGGGGCCGCGGCGGGACCTTTGCTCGCCGCCTTCATCGTCGCCCCGGGCGGCCAGTCGAGCCTCGCCCTGCTGGCTCTTTTGCCGCTCGCCGGCATTGCAATGCTGATTTCGATCGGACGCTGGCATATCGGCCACGTCGGGCGCATGGCCGCCGCGCGCCGCGCCGCGCCGACGGCGCCCGACCTGCCGCGCGCAACCGTGACGAAGGCCTTTCTGATCCTGCTCGCGCTGGTCTTCTCGAAGTTCGTTTATATCGCGGCCCTGACCAATTATTACACCTTCTATCTCATCGACGCCTTTCACGTCCGGCTCGAGACGGCGCAGCTATTCCTGTTTCTCTTCCTCGCGGCCAGCGCGGTCGGGACGTTCGCGGGCGGCCCCATCGGCGACCGCATCGGCCGTCGCCGCGTCATTCTGGGCTCGATCCTCGGCGTGCTGCCTTTCACGCTGATTTTGCCCTACGCCAATCTTTTCTTCACCGGCGTCCTCAGCGTGATCATCGGGCTCGTTCTGTCGTCGGCCTTCTCCGCCATCATCGTCTACGCGTCGGAACTGCGGCCGGCGCGGATCGGCACAGTGGCGGGGCTGTTTTTCGGATTCGCTTTCGGCGTCGCGGGGGCGGGCGCGGCGGCGCTCGGCGCGCTCGCGGATGCGACGAGCATAGAATTCGTCTATCGGCTCTGCGCCTTCCTGCCGGCGATCGGCCTTCTGGCGTTTTTCCTGCCGCGCTTCGAGTCGCTTGACAGGCCAAGGCCGACGCCGATCCTTGCGCCGCGGCCGATCCCGCCGGACGGACCATAACCGCCTGGCTATTTCCCGTTGTGGGCGCGGCGGACCAGCGACGGCGGGTTCCCGAATTTCACCGCGCGCTGCACAAGAGCGGCGAGGCAAAAATCGACCATCTGGTCCAGCGTCGGCTCCGGATCCTGCGCGCATTCGACCATCAGGCGGGGATGCCAGATTCGGACGCAGGCGCTGCGGACGAGAATCGCCGCGAGGTCGTTGTCGGCCACGCAAAACTCCCCGGCGCGATCGCCCTCGGCGATGATGGCGGACAAGAGTCGCGTTATCTTGTCCACGTGCTCCCTTGCGATGGACCAGTTTTCGGTGAACGCCCTTTCAAGCAGTTCATGCAATTTCCGACTGGAGACGAGGCGCTCTTCGTTGGCGCTTTCAATCGCAGCCAGAAACGCGCGCAATTTCTCGCTGGCCGGCTCCGGGCGCTCGACGATGTCGTCGCCAGCGGCCTCGACCGCGCGAAGAAGCCGACGTCCGACCGCTTCGTTGATCTCGGCCTTGGAGGAAAAGAACCGGTAGACATTGGCGGGCGACATGCGCAGTTCGCGCGAGATGTCGGCGACCGTGGTCTTTTCAAAGCCGACCTGGGCGAACAGGCGCTCCGCGACGGCGAGGACGGCGACATGCGTGCTATGTTCTTCAGAACCATGTTTCATAGTGGCAATCCAGAGGCGGGGCTTATCTGAGCGATCATTCGCTATTGACTTTTCATTATCGTTACCAGACCGCCTCCTAAAGCGGTCCTGCTGTTTTCGCTGTGCGCGACCGCACAGCTCCGCGCCGTGTTGCATCGGCGCAACGATCCTCAAGACTTATGCGCCTCAGGCGTTTTTCGCCTTGCGCCCCGCCAGCGGCGATCCGACACTCATCGCGGGAGAGCGATCTCGGTCGTCCTGACAGATGGCGCGTCCGGCGACCGCCTCTCCCACCATATACTGGCCGGGCCCGGCGCCCATGCCGCAGCCGGAATACGGCGAACGCGTCTTGATCATGCCTCTCATCAGCTGACGGCGGAGGCAGAATCCGATTTGCGGCATAACCTCGGCCGGAGGACACGCCATGACGCACGCCTGCATCTATCAGCACGGAGTGAGAGGCTATCTCGAGGGCCTCCCGCTCAGCGGCAATCCTTACAATCCCGCCCATTCCATCGAGGCCTATGAGGCCTGGAAGGATGGCTGGCTCGACGCGAGCCGGGCGCGGGGCCGTCTGCGCGCGCTTGAGATCGCCGCGCGCTCGCACGCATAGCCGACGACCGGACCTGGCGGCCTTCGCCGCCAGCCAGCCATCACCGGCACGGACGGCACCAACAGCGGTAGGGCCCGCACGCCCTGACATAGCCCGGCGGGCAATATGGACCCCACCCTTGGCACGCCGCGCCTTCAATCGGCCTGCTGCTGCTTTCGGACGCCGGCGACGCCTTGAGCAGAGCCGCCCAGTTCGCGGCCTCAGCCTGTCGCGGCGCCAAAGCCGGCGCGAGGATCATCGTCGCCGCGGCGATTGTCATCAGCAATTTTCCCATCATGCTCCTCCCTTTTTTGCGAAGCGGAAAACGCCAACCCAGCCTCTAGGCGCAAGCGATCGTTCGGCCGCTTGCGCTCAACAACGCCGCCAGACGTTCTCGATACCGCGGTCGTTTTTCGTCGCTTGGCCAAGCGGGGCGACCGCCGCCAGCGCATTAGCATCGCCTGCGGCAAGGGCAAGAATCACGGCTGTGGGCAGCGCCGACTTCAGCAATGATCGCTATCCATGGCGTGTGCTCCACTAAAATAATAACTGGCGGTTGAAAAACATTTGTTAAGAATACGTTTTTGATCCGCCGTATTGTGGCAGGAATGTGGCAAAGTCTACTTGCTGTCAAGTCACAATGGCGGTCATATATTCGAAAGGATTCGTGCGCAGAGGACGGCCTCGCCCGCGCGCCCGCGACGGAGCCGCGTGCAGGCGGCGCGAACCTCAACCCTGAGGCGACCCATGTGGTCTGTGGCGGCAGCGACTGCGATGGCGATCATGGCGCTCCATCGCGCCATGTTCGCGGCGGTTCATCACAACTGAGCCGGCGCGGTCTTGTTCGGTGCATCGGTTGGTGCTGCCGGCGCTATGGAGAGCCCAAGTCGCCGCCGCGATTTTCGCCCGGCGCCCGAGAGAGCTAAGGCACCATGATGCTGTGGTCGTAATCGACGAGGCCGCGGCTCGTGATGACGATCCAGCCGCCGCCGCGCCGTTCGATCGCCTTCACCGTGCCAGCGCCCGGGATCGTATCGCCAAGAGCGACTTCCATGGAGCCGCGCGCATTTTCGACCAGCGCGACGCCGTTGTAGACATCGCGCACCACCCAGCTCGTGATCAGCTTTGGCGATCTCGCGACGTCGGCCTCATCGCCGGGCGCGATCGATTTCGCCTGCGCGGTCTCGTTGCGGCCCTGCGTCGCGGCTTTGACGAGCGGCGCCACCGAGCCCGTCGCGGGGATCGACGCGGTCTGCTTCTCGATGCGATCCAGCCGCTCCGCCACCTGTTGCAGCGCCGTATCATGTTGCAGATGATCGACCTTGCCCGACAGTTCGGCGAGCTGGCCGCTGGTCTCCGTCCGCGCCGCGTCGAGCTTCGCCCTCAGCGCGTCGAGACTCTTGTCGAAGCCATGCTGGCCGCTGGCCTGCTGCTGCGCAAGCGCGACGCGGAGCAACTCCATATTGGCTTTTAGCGCGCTCATGTCGGCGACCATTTTCTGCGTGGTGCGCAGCATCTCGATCCTGTCCGCGTCCTGCTGCGTCGCCGCCGTCGCGGCCGCCTTGGAGGCCGTGCCCGGCGCGCCGCCGAAGACATAAGTGCCGGCGGCGAAGGCGAAACCCAGCACGCACAGGACGAGCGCGGCGTTCGAGGCGAAATCGATCAGCGGAGCGAAGCGCCCGCGCGCGGATCCGGCCGCGCCGGCCGTTGCGCCGCCCGCCTCGGGGCGCCTGAAAAATGGCGTGAGATCAGAGGGCGTCAGATTGAGCGCGACACGCTCCGGGCCGGCCTGCGGCAACGCGGCCGGCTTTGCAGGTTCGCCAGCGGCCTTCGCTTCGGCCGAAGCTTCCGCCCTGGCTTCGAAAGCGTCGTCGTCTTCGTTCGCCGCTTCTCCTTCGATCAGGACAAATCCGCGACCGACGTTTTCGCCGCGCGCGCCCATATTGCCGGCATCGCTTTGATGCGGGCCGATTTTGTCGTCCGAATGGTCCATCAGGCCTGCCCCTGGAAGGTTAACAATTCGCGATGATGATTGAACCCGTTCCCTTAAATCTGCGTTAAGACTTGGGCGATGTAGGGGCGCGGCGGGGCCTGCAATGTTTTGCGTTTCCAGCCGGTTTTCTCTCGTAAAACAGCGGATTCGCGTCGTTTCGGGGTGACTTCGTCAACTCGATTTGATCTAATCATCACGCGATTGCTGATCGGGATCAAACTTCGCCGCCGCAAATTCTGCGAGGTTGCAAGCAGATATCAGGAGGATCCAATGCGGACTCTGGCGCTGACAGCCATAATCTTCACCGCGTTGATGGCGCATGGCGCGGCGCGCGCCCAGGGCGCCCCGGCCCCGGGCTCCCAGAGCGAAGGCGGTTTCGTCGCTCCGGAGCTGGCCAAGCCAACGCCTGGCCATCTGCTCAATCAGGACTATCTGACGCCGACCGGGGAGACCGTGCCGCGGCCCGGCGTTTCGCAATCGGGCGGGCCGACGCCGCTCGACCACACGCTAGAAAACCAAGACAGGCAAATCGACCGGAGCATCTGCAGCAATTGCTGACGCTCGCTTCGCGCCGCGGATCGCCGTCTCGTTTTGGTCGATAGGCGGCGGGGCATCCAAATGCGCATCGGCGGCGAGGCGTTTACCACGATCTGGCCCAGCGATGACGGGACGAGCGTCAACGTCATCGACCAGACCCGGCTGCCGCACCGGTTCGAGCTCGTCTCGATCACCACCGTGACCGAGGCGGCGCGCGCCATCAGGGACATGCAGGTGCGCGGCGCGCCGCTGATCGGCGTCACGGCCGCCTATGGGCTCGCGCTTGCGATGCGCGACGACCCGTCCGACGAAAATCTCAAACACGCCAGCGCGGCGCTCGCGGCGACGCGGCCAACCGCCGTCAATCTGCAATGGGCGCTGCAGGCGATGTCGCGGCTTCTTGCGCCATTGCCGCCGTCCCTGCGCTTTAAAGCCGCCTTCAACCACGCCGGCGAGATCGCGCGGGAAGACATCGCGCTCTGCGCCGCGATCGGCGCGCACGGCCTGAAACTGATCGCCGCCGTCGCCGCGCAAAAGCCGGCCGGGGCGCCTGTCAATATTCTCACCCACTGCAACGCGGGCTGGCTCGCGACGGTCGACTGGGGCACCGCCACCGCGCCGATCTACAAGGCCCATGACGCGGGCCTCAACGTCCATGTGTTCGTCGACGAGACGCGTCCGCGCAACCAGGGCGCGGCGTTGACCGCCTTCGAGCTTGGCCAGCATGGCGTGCCGCACACGGTCATCGCCGACAACGCCGGCGGCCATCTGATGCAGCATGGCGAGGTCGATCTCGTCATCGTCGGCACCGACCGCACCACCGCCTCGGGCGACGTTTGCAACAAGATCGGCACTTATCTGAAAGCATTGGCGGCGTTCGATAATGGCGTGCCGTTCTATGTCGCCGCGCCATCGCCCTCGATCGATTTCTCCATTTCCGACGGGCTCGGCGAGATCCCGATCGAGATCAGATCCGGCGCGGAAGTGACCCATATTTCAGGGCTCGGCGCCCACGGCGAGATCGCGACCGTGCGGCTGACGCCGGAGGGCGGCAAAGCCCTCAATCCGGCCTTCGACGTGACGCCGGCGCGCCTCGTCACAGGCCTGATCACCGAGCGCGGCGTGATCGCCGCGAATGAGGCGGCCCTGGCCAAGGCCTTCCCCGAACGGATTGTTCCGCCCAGCCAGACGCCCTAATCCTTGTCATCCATCGGAACGCTGGGGACGCGGTGACCGCCCCTCGCCGGCGCGTCGCGGTCGCGCCGCCACCAGAAAAACGCCGCGGTCAGTCCGATGACCGCGATCGCGATGAGCGTGACGAGCAGCGCCGACTGATCGAGCCAGGCGATGGCGGGAACGCCAAGCGCCATGATGACGCCATTGGCGGCCATCCGCCACGACACGGTGTGCACGCCGGCGATGAAGGTTCCGAGCGCAAGCAGCAGAAGAATCGTGAGGCCGGTGTAATCGCTGTTGGCGATTCTCTGCACGCTCGGCAGCAACACCAAATTCATGGCGACGAGAAACGCGGCCCAATGCAGCGCCTGCGTCCAGACGAGGCGCCATTTGGCCTTCGAGTCATGCGCGTGCGGCCAACCCGAGACAACGCAGACGACGCCGATGAATATCGCCATGAACTCCCAATAGGCGACAAGCGGCCGGCGGGCGATGCTGGTGTAGGCGACCCCTCCCAGCGTCAACGCGAGGATGACGAGATAAGGCAGCTCTCTGGTCCAGAAGCCCGGCTCCTGATGATCTTCGGTTTTGATCGCGTCGCTCATGGAGATCCGTCCGTTGCGCGGTCAGTTCAGTCCCTTTCGCTCCCGGCGAGGGCCGCGCCCTCTTTGCGCTCCGCATTGCGATGCCAGGAATAGACGATGCCAAGGCCGACCAGAGCGACGATGAGGCCGAGCACGATGACCACCGCGCCCTGCTGCAGCCAGGCCTTCAGCGGCACGGAAACGGCCAGCACGACGCCGATGAAGGCGATCTGCCAGGAGAGGATGTTGATGCCGGCGGTGACGGCGCCAAGCGCGAGCAGCAGCAGCACGGCGATGCCGGTCGCCTCGGGATTGAGCAGGCGCTGCACGCTCGGCAGCAGCGTCATGTTCATGGCGATGAGGAACGACGTCCAGTGCAGCGCCTGCGTGATGACGAGGCGAAAGCGCGCGTTGCGTCCCGCCGTACCGGCCCAGGCCGTGGCGATGACGGTGACGCAGAGGACCAGCGCCATGAACTCCCAATATCCCAGCGGCGGCGCACGCGTGACGGTCGTCATGCCGATGCCGATCAAAGTCAGCGCCAGCACGACGAGATAGGGCAATTCGCGCAGCCAGAAGCTCGCCTTGGGCGAGGGCTCGCGGCCGCCGACATCATCCCCCAGATCCGGTTCGCTCATGACAATCCGCTCGCTCTGACCGCGGGGCGTCCCAAATCGGCTGGTCGCCGGCCGGTCCGCGGCAGAAATACCCCGCGATAAGGGAAAAGAACAGGGATTTTGCGCGCTGACATGGCGCCCCGCGCCAAAGGCGAAGGAAAGGGCCCCGAGGGCGACCCCGGGGCCCGGATCGTCGTTTCGGGCCGCTTCAGTAATCCATGCCGCCCATGCCGCCCATGCCGCCGCCAGGCATCGCCGGGGCGTCCTTCTTCGGATGCTCGGTGATGGTCGCCTCGGTGGTGACGATCAGCCCGGCGATCGAGGCGGCGTCCTGCAGCGCGGTGCGGACGACCTTGGTCGGATCGATGATGCCGCGCTTGACGAGATCGCCATATTCGCCGGTCTGCGCATCATAGCCGTGGTTATAGTCCTTGGATTCGAGCAGCTTGCCGACAATCACCGCGCCATCGGCGCCGGCGTTCTCGACGATCTGGCGGGCCGGCGCCTGGATCGCCTTGCGCACGATGTCGACGCCGGTCTTCTGGTCGGGGTTTTCGACGGCGATATTGTCGAGCGCCTTGATGGCGCGCAACAGGGCGACGCCGCCGCCGGGCGAAATGCCTTCCTCGACCGCCGCGCGTGTAGCGTTGAGCGCATCATCGACGCGGTCCTTTTTCTCCTTGACCTCGACCTCGGTCGCGCCGCCGACGCGGATCACCGCGACGCCGCCGGCGAGCTTGGCGAGCCGCTCCTGCAGCTTCTCGCGATCGTAATCCGACGTCGTGTCCTCGATCTGCGCCTTGATCTGCGCGATGCGCGCCTCGATGTCCTTTTTCTTGCCGGCGCCGTCGATGATCGTCGTCGAATTCCTTGTCGATGCGGATGCGTTTGGCGCGGCCAAGCTGCTGCAGCGTGACGTTCTCGAGCTTGATGCCAATCTCCTCCGAGATGAGCTGGCCCCCAGTCAGTATCGCGATGTCCTCCAGCATGGCCTTGCGGCGGTCGCCGAAGCCCGGCGCCTTGACCGCCGCCACTTTGAGTCCGCCGCGCAGCTTGTTGACCACAAGGGTCGCCAGCGCTTCGCCCTCAACATCCTCGGCGATGATGACGAGCGGCTTGCCCGTCTGCACGACGGCTTCGAGAATCGGCAGCAGGGCCTGCAGCGACGACAGCTTCTTTTCGTGAATGAGGATGTAGGGGTCTTCGAGCTCGGCGACCATCTTCTCGGCGTTGGTGATGAAATAGGGCGAGAGATAGCCGCGGTCGAACTGCATGCCCTCGACGATCTCCGTCTCGGTGACGAGGTTTTTGGCTTCCTCGACGGTGATCACCCCTTCATTGCCGACCTTCTGCATCGCCTTGGCGATTTCGTCGCCGATGAACTGGTCGCCATTCGCCGAGATTTTGCCGATCTGGGCGATCTCCTCGTTCGAGGAGACCTTCTTGGAATGCTTCTTCAGATGCGCGACGATCGCCTCGACGGCGAGATCGACGCCGCGCTTCAGAATCCATCGGGTTCAGCCCCGCCGCCACCGCCTTGGCGCCCTCGCGCGCGATCGAGGCCGCGAGCACGGTCGCCGTGGTGGTGCCGTCGCCGGCGTTGTCATGCTGTTTCGAGGCGACTTCGCGCACGAGCTGCGCGCCGAGGTTCTCGAACCTGTCGGAAAGTTCGATCTCCTTGGCGACGGTCACGCCGTCCTTGGTGATGCGCGGCGCCCCGAAAGACTTTTCGATGACGACATTGCGACCCTTCGGCCCAAGCGTGATCTTCACCGCGTTATTGAGGATTTCGATGCCGTTCAGGATGCGATCGCGCGCATCCGTCGAGAAGCGGACGTCTTTGGCAGCCATTTTCTTCATCTCCCCAAGAAAAAAACCAGGTGCAGGGCGCGCGGCTCAGCCGACGACGCCCATGATGTCGCTTTCCTTCATGATGAGCAGAATCCTCGCCGTCGATCTTGACCTCGGTGCCGGACCATTTGCCGAACAGGATGCGGTCGCCGGCCTTGACGTCGGGCGGCGTCAGCTTGCCATTGTCGTCGCGCCCGCCCGGGCCGACGGCGATGACCTTGCCTTCCTGCGGCTTCTCCTTGGCGGTATCGGGGATGATGATGCCGCCCTTCGTCTTCTCCTCGCCTTCGAGGCGCTTCACCACGACGCGGTCGTGCAAAGGCCGAAATGCCATGTCGTCTCCTCCCCTTGTGGTTCGCCGGTTCGCCGCGCGGAATTTGCCGCCGTGCGCCGGTGACGCGCATCAGTTTAGCACTCTTCCGTAAAGAGTGCTAACGGCGCGCCGCGGCAAACCCGCTCGAAGCTCCAAATCACCAGCAGTCTCAAATGGATAGAATCGCAAAGCAATTCTATCCATCCGATATTTTCCTAGCGGGTCAGCGACTGGAGGCCAAGGCCAAGAGCCGCGATGGCGACGCCGCGCAGGATCAGATCGATGCCGACGAACAGGCCGATCGCCCAAAGGCCGGTGATTGGCCAGCCCGAAAGCAGCAACGCGCCGAGCGCGATGCTGATCACGCCATCGAAGATCGAGAGCCACTCGCCCTGAATGTGCGAGAACAGCGCGAAGCCAATGCCGATAATGCCTGTGACGATGAGATAAAACGCGATGACCAGCGTGAGCGCCTCGGCGCTGGTCACTGGTCGCGCCACAAGGACGACGCCGATGATCGCCAGCAGGACGGCCCATAGCACGTGGATAAAGAAGGCGGTCCAATAGCCGGTCAGCGAAAAGGCCGCGACGAAGACCGCGATGGCCGCGACGATCAGCAAGGCGCCGAGAAAGACGACATAAACCAGCGTCGCGGTGCGCGCCCGCCAGATGGCGAGAACGCCGATGGCGGCGAGCACGACGCCAAGCGCGACGAGCCAGCCCCAATGAATGGCGGCGCCGCTGGGCGCCGCGGCGACGAATACGTCAAATTGCTGTTCCATGGTCCCTCGCCTTTTCGGCTTTCCGGCCGCCATCACGCCGCGGCGGTCCCGGCGCGGCGAGGGTGCTGCTTTCGCCGCGATTTGGCAATGCCAAACCACGGCCAAACTACGGGAAACCGCAGCCAAAGACGTCCGGCGCCGCCAGCCGCTCCGGCTAAGCCGCGCCGGCGTTAAAGCGGCGGGACGAGGCCCCGCGGGATGCGCGATCGCTTCTTTTCCAACGCGCGAAGCCCTATCTGCAATGGGTGGCGCCGAGCAGGATCAGGACCGGCGGAAACGCCCTTATAATTCCAGCGGGACCGCTGCACCAGCGCCGCGGCAGATCCCGGTCGGTGAGGCGATTATAATCGTAGATCGAGCAGTCGAGATTGCGATCATCCGTCGCGATGCGGAAATACTCCTTGCCCGGATCGACAGGCCCGCTGTCCCAAAGCGCGACATAGGTCTCATCCTTGCAGTCGACGCGAAAGAGATAGGGGTTCGCGCTGGCCGCGGGGGCCGCGCAAATCGCGAGGGCCGCGCCCAGAACGAAGCATTTGGCAAAGCTGCTCATCATCGCCTTTCCGTCGAGTTGGAGGCCGCCGAACCGGCCCTGAAGCCGGCGGCGGCGCTTCGATAATCCCCATTTGCGTGGCCCTGGCCGAACGGCGGCTCATTCGCACGACGTCTTGCCGGTGTAGCCTGGCAGGGCCGCGGCGTCTTTGGCGGCGGCGAGATTGAGCGCGGCGTTTGTCGCGGCGTCGAAATTCGCATCGATATCGCCGGCCGCTATGCCGGTCTCGCCCCAATGCGCGCGAAGATAATCCGCCCATTTGAACTCGATATAATCCTCGCCGCTGGAATTCGGATCGCCTTTGGCGAAGCCGCACGATTGCCGCACCGCGCCGGCGAGGCTGCGGAAAGGATTGTCGACCAGATCCTTGACCGAAGCAGGAAGATCCTGCGGCGTTATCGGATTTCCGTTCTGGTCCTTGAGATAGACTTCATTGTTGGCTTCGAGCTCACTCCAGAATGCGTCGGGCTTCGCGTCGGAGAGATTATCGGCGATCGCGCAATAGGTTTCCTTTTCGCCGATATCATAGAGCGCGCGGGCGAGATGATGATGGTCGGTGATATAAAAGACGCCGCCGGGGCCGATGGTGACCGGCTCCTCTTTCTCATGCTTGCGCAGATAGTCGACGAAATCGGCCTCGGACCGCTTCTCGGCTTTGGTTTTGAGCTTTTCGGCCTTGATTTTTACCTCCGCCATGCCGACCGACGACTGGGTCGGATGCAGGGCCGCGATCTCGCAAAGGCAAATCTCTCCTTTTTGCGATTGCGCGTCGCAATTTCGGGTCTGCGCCAGGGCAGGCTGCGAAAGAGAAAGGACGAGAAAACAAGCTGGCGGCCAGCAAGACAGGATGTTGCGCATCTGGGCTCTCCATCCGCGTCGCGGTCTCGCCCTGGGTACGGGATCGATCGACCGCCGGCGCTCCATCTTGCTCGCGGATATAACCGTCGCGTCCGCGCGTCAAATCCGCGCCTGATCCGTGGTCGGCGGCGACGCCTCATTCGAACGCCTGGGCGATGTCGGCGACGAGATCGTCCGGATGCTCGATTCCGATCGACGCGCGGATCAGCGCCGGCGTGATCCCGATTTCGCGACGCGCCTCCTCCGAGAGGCCGGAATGAACCGTCGTCGCCGGATGGCAGATCAGCGACTCCGTTCCGCCGAGGCTGACCGCCAGCTTGAAGATCTGCAGGCGATTGAGGAAAGCGAAAGCTTCGGCCTGCCCGCCCCTGACCTCGAATGAAAACGTCGAGCCGGCCGAGGTCGATTGCCGCTCCATCAGGATGCGCGTCGGATGATCGGTCGGCAGCAGGGGCGGACAATGAACGCGGGCGACCCGCGGATGATGTGCGAGGAAATTCGCGACGATCGAGGCGTTGGCGACCGCGCGCTGCATGCGCAGCGACAGGGTCTCGAGCGAACGGCTCAGCATCCAGCAGGAATGCGGATCGAGTTGCGTGCCGATCGCGCTGCGCATGATCCGGATGGGCTTCAAGTCGGCGCCCGAGCCGACGACGGCGCCGCCGATGAGATCGCTATGGCCGCCGACATATTTTGTCAGCGAATAGAGCGAAAGGTCAGCGCCGTTGCGCAGCGGCGACTGAAACACCGGGCCGAGCAGCGTGTTGTCGCAGCAGATGATCGCGCGCGAGCCTTGCCGGCGCTCGATGTCGTCCGCGACGCGACGCACCAGCGCGATGTCGACGAGGCTGTTCATGGGATTGGACGGCGTCTCGATAAAGATCATGGCGATGCGGCCGTCCGCGAGGGCGCGCTCGGCGGCGAGGCGAATGGCCGCCTCGTCGACGCCGTCGGTGAAGCCGACGCCCTTGACGCCGAACGGCGCCAGAGTCTTGCCGATCAGCGTCTCCGTGCCGCCATAGAGCGGGCGGCTGTGCAGGATCGTTTCGCCCGTCTTCACATAGGCGAGGATCGTCGTGACGATGGCGGCCATGCCGGAGGCGAACACCAGCCCGCCTTCGGCCGTCTCATAGATCGCCAGCCGGTCCTCGACGATTTCGAGATTCGGGTGATTGAACCGCGAATAGACGAGCCCGGTCTGGCCGTCGACCGGCGGCGCGCGGCGCCCGGCCATGAAATCGAAGTAATCGCGTCCCTCCTCCGCCGTCCGGAAGACGAAGGTGGAGGTGAGGAACACCGGCTGCTTGACCGAGCCTTCAGAGAGCGTCGGATCGTAGCCATACCCCAGCATCAGCGTTTCGGGCTTCAGCGCATGTCCGCCGATGCTGGCCTTGTGATAGCGCGTCGCGTCCATAAACGAATCCCTTCCAAAATGAAGCGCGGCGGCGAAGCGCGCTCGCGCCGCGGCGGGCTCGCGCCGAGAATGCCGCGATCGCCGGCAAGCGCGGCCGACGCCAGAATACATGTTCTGGGGAAGAGATTCTTTCTTATGAGGCGATGGCGCTTCGGGCCGCGTTATGGCTCCTGCGATCCGTCGTCGAGCAGCGTGGCGAGCTTCGCCGCGTAGGCGCTTTTCGCCATGGCGGCGATGAGGCGCCTCATGTCGTCGTCGGATATCCAGCCCGCGGCATGCGCAATTTCTTCGGGAGAGGCGACGACATGGCCCTGCCGCGTTTCGAGAATTCGAATGAATTCGGCGGCTTCCATCAATGAATCCGGCGTGCCTGTGTCGAGCCAGGCGAAGCCCCGGCCCATTTTCTTGACGCGCAATTCGCCGAGGGAAAGATAGGAGTTGTTCAAATCGGTGATTTCGAGCTCGCCCCGCGCGGAAGGCTTGAGTTTCGCGGCGAGTTCGGGCGCCCGCCCGTCGTAGAAATATAATCCGGTGACCGCCCAGTGCGAACGCGGCGCCTTTGGCTTTTCTTCGATCGAGCGAGCCTGCCCATTCTCGTCGAATTCGACGACGCCATAGCGCTCGGGATCCTGGACGCGATAGGCGAAAATCGTCGCGCCGTCGGTCGCGCCGGCGGCCGATGTGAGCAGGTCCGGCAGCCCGTGGCCGAAGAACAGATTATCGCCGAGAATAAGCACCGAATTCTCGCCGCGAACGAAATCGGCGCCGATGATATAGGCCTGCGCCAATCCTTCCGGCCGGGGCTGCTCGGCGTAGGTGAGCGCGAGCCCCCATTGCGAGCCGTCCTTCAGAAGCCGCTGGAAGAGCGGCAGCTCATGCGGCGTCGAAATGATCAATATCTCCCGGATCCCCGCCAGCATCAGCGTCGACAGGGGATAATAGATCATCGGCTTGTTGTAGATGGGCAGCAGCTGCTTGGAAATGACCTGCGTGATCGGATGCAATCTCGTGCCGCTGCCGCCCGCCAGAATAATGCCACGCATGAAATATCCTAATTGCCTTGCAACAGGCGTTGTATGATCGACGGCAGAGAGCTGCGCCAATGGGGAAGAGCGACGCCGTAGGTCCTTGCGATTTTTTGCGTGTCGAGCCGGGAATTTGCCGGACGCCGCGCCGCCGAGGGATATTGGCTCGCTGTTATATGCGTAACCTCCACAGGGCGGCGGCCATGCCGAACCGCCTCGGCGAAAATGGCTTCGGCGAAATCGGCCCAGTTTGTGGCGCCGGCGCCGGCCAGGTGGAAAATGCCGAACATCCGCTCGTTGACGGGCCGGGATCTCAAAACAGCGCAGATATCAAGAACAGCGTCGGCGATGTCAAGCGCGCTGGTCGGCTGGCCGATTTGATCGCCGACGACGCCGACGCTGTCGCGCGTCTCGCCGAGGCGCAACATTGTTTTCACAAAATTGGCCGCGAACGGGCTGTAGATCCATGATGTGCGGAGGATGACATGGCGCGGGTTTGCGGCTCTGACAGCCTGCTCGCCCGCCAGTTTCGAGCGGCCATAGGCATTGAGCGGCGCGGTCAGGTCGTCCTCGCGAAAAGGCCGATCGAGGGCGCCGTCGAAAACATAATCCGTCGAAAGCTGAATGATGGGAAGGTCGAGACGGCGCGCCGCCTCGGCGACCATTTTTGCGCCGGCGCAATTGATCTTCTGCGCCGCGGCCTCTTCTGCCTCGGCCTTGTCGACGGCGGTGTAGGCCGCGGCGTTGACGACGATATCGGGCGCGGCGGATGTGAGGGACGGCCCGATCATCGCCGGCTCGGCAAGATCGAACCGCGGGCGCGCCAGCGTGATGATCTCTACGCCGCGTCCCGCGCTCCGCTCGCGGAGCGCTCGGACGACCTGTCCCTCGGAGCCGGTGACGGCAATGCGCATGTTAATCGAAATAATCCGCCAGCTCGGTAAGACGCGGATGCCTGCGATCCTTGTCGGAGAGAATCAGCCGGTCGGCGGCGACTTTCCAGTCTATCGCCAGCGCCGGGTCGTCCCATGCGAGGCCGCGGTCGTGCTCCGGCGCGTAATAATTGGTGACCTTGTAGAGCACCGCCGTATCCGGCTCCAGCGTGACATAGCCGTGCGCGAAGCCGATCGGAATGAAGATCTGGCGCCCGTTTTCCGCGGAAAGCTCGACGGCGACATGGCGCCCGTAGCTCGACGAAGACCTGCGCAGATCGACCGCAACGTCGAGGATGCGGCCGCGCGCGACGCGCAAGAGTTTGTCCTGCGCAAAGGGCGGCGACTGGAAATGAAGCCCGCGCAGCGTGCCTTTATCGGCGGAAAAGACGTGGTTGTCCTGCACGAAGTCGAGATCCATGCCGGCGGCGGCGAAGGCGCGGCGCGCATAGACCTCTGAAAAATAACCGCGGCGATCGCCGAATTTTTTCGCGGCGATGATCCTGACGTCAGCAATATCGGTTGGTTCGACGCTGAGCACTGTCGCGAAATTCCTGCGGCTAGATCGCGACGCCGAGCCGCTCGCCACGGTAAACGCCAGAGCGGATCTCCTCCCACCACGGCCGGTTGGCGAGGTACCATTCGACAGTCTTGCGCAGGCCCCCTTGAAAGTCATGGCCTGGCCGCCAGCCCAATTCATTTCTGATCTTGCTGGCGTCGATGGCGTAGCGTTGATCATGTCCCGGCCGATCGGCCACGAAATCAATCAATCTGCGTCGCGAACCGGCGCCGCCCGGGGCGAGTTCGTCGACAAGGTCGCAGATCGCTTCGACGACGTCGATGTTGGGCCTCTCGCAGGAGCCGCCGATGTTGTAATCCGCGCCCGGAGCGCCGTTCAGGGCGACCAGCAAAAGCGCCTCGGCGTGATCCTCGACGAACAGCCAGTCGCGAATGTTGTCGCCGCGTCCGTAGACAGGAAGCGGGCGTTCGTCCAGGGCGTTGATGATCGCGAGCGGAATGAGTTTTTCCGGAAAATGGTAGGGTCCATAATTGTTTGAGCAATTGGTGATGAGGGTCGGCAGGCCATAGGTATGGCGCCAGGCGCGCACAAGATGGTCGGCCCCGGCCTTGGAGGCGGCGTAGGGCGAGTTCGGCGCATAGGGCGTCTCTTCGCTGAAAAGGCCCGCCGCGCCGAGCGAGCCGATAGACTTCATCGGTCGAGATATGATGGAAGCGAAAGCCGTCGCGGCGATGCTTCGGCAAAGCGCGCCAATAGTCGAGCGCCGCCTGCAAAAGCTCGTATGTGCCGACGATATTGGTCTGAACGAAGGCGCCTGGCCCGTCGATCGAGCGGTCGACATGGCTTTCGGCGGCGAGATGCATGATGACGTCCGGCGCGAAATCCGTCAGCGCCGCCCTTACCTCGGCCGCGTTGCAAATATCGCCTCGGCGGAACGCATAGCGCGGATCATGGGCAATCGCCGCCAGCGAGGCTAGATTTCCGGCGTAGGTCAGCTTGTCCAGGACGAAGACCTGATGCGGCGTCTTCTGAACAATTCTCCGCGCGACGGCGGAGCCGATAAATCCCGCCCCGCCCGTGACCAGAATGCGCATGACTCGCCTGTTAAATTGCAACAATAAGCCGGATTTCGGCGGCTATGACACCATACGGCAAAGGCAAATGGCATGATATCGGCGCCGGAGCAACCCGCGTCGGTAAGTAATTGAATAGTCATCAGGCATGCCGATCGGCTCGCGTCTGCTTGCGCGAGGGGCGCGGAGCGGCAAAAGACCGTCCCCGAACCTGATGCGAAGGCTGGGCAAGCGGCTCTAGATCTTCGAGACGAGATCAGCGCCGTGGCGTTCGAGACGGCCGGCGAGCTCGAGTTCGAACAGGATCGCGCGCACCTCGCGCGCCGGCGCCTCGGCCGCGCGCGCGATCTCATCGACCGACACCGGCGTCGGGCCGAGAAGCTCGACGACCCGCGCCGCGATCATCGCGCGCGAGCGCGGCGGACCCTGCGGCGGCGGGGCCAAATCGCCCCCGACCTGCTCTTCCTCTTCCATGACCAGCTCTTCGTCCACAGCCGTCGGGGCGCCGATGCTGGTCAGAAGGTCGTCGAATTCGGGCAAGGCGAGTTCGTCCCAGAAAGGCGAATCGGAAGGCGCCGCCAAATCCGGCTCGGCGAAGCCGAGGCCGTCTTCAGGCGCAAGTTGCTGGCGCGCGAGGGCTTCCAGCACATCTTCCGCCCTGGTGCAGAAAGTCGCGCCGTCGCGCAGCAGATCATTGGCGCCCTCGGCGCGCGGATCCAGCGGCGAGCCGGGCGCGGCGAAGATTTCGCGGCCCTGGTCGGCGGCGAAAGCGGCGGTGATCAGCGAACCCGAACGGCGCGCCGCCTCGATCACGACGACGCCGCGCGAAAGTCCCGCGACGATGCGGTTGCGGCGCGGGAAATCGCGGCCGCGCGCCTCCCAGCCGAACGGCATTTCGCTGATCGCCGCGCCATGATCGAGGAGGCGCTCGAGCAGCCCTTCGTGTTCGGCCGGATAGACGTTGCCGAGGCCGCTCGCGAGCACCGCGATCGTGCCCGTCTCGATGGCGGCCTGATGCGCGCGGGCGTCGATGCCGCGCGCCAGTCCCGAGACGATGACATGGCCCGCCCGCCCGAGGCCGCGCGAAATCTGCTCGGTGAAGGCGAGCCCGGCCGCCGACGCATTGCGCGAGCCGACGACCGCGACCTTCGAGCGGGCGAGGCAGGTAAGATCGCCGCGCACGGCGATGAGCGGCGGCGGCGCGTGGATAAGGCGCAGCAACGCCGGATATTCCGGCTCGTAAAGCCCGATGAGCGCCGCGCCGCGGCCCTGCAGCGTCGCCAGCTCCGCCTCGATCGCGGAGGCCGGCGGAATGGCGATCGGCCGGCCCGCCCTGCCGCTGGCGATGAGGCCGGGCAAAGCCGCGAGCGCCGCGCCGGCGGAGCCGTAGCGCCGCAGCAGCGCGAGGAAGCTGCGCGGACCGACATTGTCGCAGCGAAGCAGCCGCAGCCAGTCGAAGCGCTCGGACTCGTAGAGCCGCCGCGCCGCATCGGGGCCAGGTTGCGGCGTCATTTGCCGATCCGCGTTTCGGTCCCGGCTCTGAGCCGGGCGATGTTGGCGCCATGCTTCGCCCAGACAATGGCGGCGAGGAGCGCGAAGACGAGCGCCGCGTCGAAATGGCCGAGCGCCAGCAAAAAGGCCGGCGTCAGGGCGCTGGCGAGCAGCGCGGCGAGCGAGGAAAAGCGCGTGATCGCCGCGACGCCAAGCCAGACGGCGATGAAGGCGAGGCCGGCCGGCGGCGCGACGGCGAGGAGACAGCCGAGAAAAGTGGCGACGCCCTTGCCGCCCCTGAAGCCGAGCCAGACCGGCCAGACGTGGCCGAGAAAGGCGCCGATGGCGGCGGCGAGGACGGGCACCGGCGGCCAGGCGGCGGGCGGCGCGCGCACGATCGCGGCGACGATCAGCACAGCGGCGGCGCCCTTGCCGAGATCGAGCAGGAGGGTCGCCGCGGCTAGGTCCTTGCGGCCGGTGCGCAGGACATTGGTCGCGCCGATATTGCCGGAGCCGATCGCGCGCAGATTGGCCGTCCCGGCCAGCCGCGTCAGGATCAGTCCGAACGGGATCGAGCCGCAAAGATAGCCGAAGCCAAAGGCGAGAACGATGGGGATCACGCGCGGGGTCCGATGCGAGGACAGACGCGCAACCTAACGATTGGGGGATGGGGAGGCAACTGCGCGAGGAGTTGCGCTGCCTGTTGGCGATCGCGCCATTAGCTTGCGCGACGCGCCGGCCAAAAAAAAGCCGGCTGATGGGACCATCAGCCGGCGTTTCGATTTCAGGAAAGAGCGCGCGGGGTTCTCAGTGCACGGCTTCTTCGTGCAGCGTGAGATCGAGGCCCTCCTGCTCCTCTTCCGCGGTCACCCTCAAGCCGATCGTCGCCTTGATGAGGAAGAGAATGATCAGCGAGACGATGACGTCATAGGCGATGACGATGCCGACGCCGACGAGCTGGTTGATGACCTGCCCGGGATTGCCCTCGATCAGACCGGAGGTTCCGCCGTACTGGTTGATCGCGAAGATGCCGGTCAGAATCGCGCCCGTCGCGCCGCCGGCGGCATGAACGCCGAAGCAGTCGAGCGCGTCGTCATAGCCGACCGCCGCCTTGACCCACGTCACCATGATATAGCAGACGATGGCCACGGCGGCGCCGATCGCTATTGCGCCAACCGGGCCGACGAAGCCCGACGCCGGCGTAATGGCGACGAGACCCGCGACCGCGCCCGAGCAGATGCCAAGGAGGGTCGGCTTGCCGCGATGCGCCCACTCGAAGAACATCCAAACCAGCGCCGCGACGGCGGTGGCGATTTGCGTGACGGTCATCGCCATGCCCGCCTGAATGTTTGCGGTCACGGCCGAACCTGCGTTGAAGCCGAACCAGCCGACCCACAGAAGCGAGGCGCCGATGAAGGTCAGCACGATATTATGCGCCGGACCGGTATCCTTGCGCTTGCCGAGCATCAAGGCGCACATCAAGCCGGCGACGCCCGAGTTGACGTGAACCACGGTGCCGCCCGCGAAGTCGAGAACATGAAATTTCGCGTCGCTGTTGGCGCTGTTCAGGAACCCGTCGGCGCCCCAGACCCAGTGTGCGACCGGTGCGTAAACGAAAATCACCCACAGCGTCATGAAAACGAGCATCGACGAAAACTTCATACGCTCCGCGAAGGCGCCGGCGATCAGCGCGGGCGTAATGATCGCGAAGGTCATCTGGAAGCAAAAGTAGACTGTCTCGGGGATCGTCGGCGCGAGATCGTTGGGATTGCCCTGGCCGGACGATATGTCGCTCAGGACGCCTTGCAAAAACGCTCGACTGAGGCCGCCTATGAACGGCGTGCCATGGGTGAAGGACAGGCTGTAGGTCACGGCCGTATAGAGGAAGGTGACGAGGCAGGTGATGACGAAGCTGGTCATCACCGTGTCGACGACGTTCTTCTTGCGCACCATGCCGCCGTAGAAAAGGCCAAGGCCCGGAATCGTCATCATCAGAACGAGCGCGACGGAGGTCAACATCCAGGCGGTGTCGCCGGTGTTTGGCGAGCAATTCGTCAAGACCGCCGGGACCGCCGGAACGGCCGCGTATTTGTCGGTCTCGGCGACGGCGGCGACCGCTCCGGCGCAGGAGGGCGTCGCCGGCGGCGCGGGCTTCGCGGCCGCGGCGGGCGCAGCTGGCGCCGCCCCTTGCGCCGCGGAGGGATGGACGAAAAGAAGCGTCGCGAAGAGCCCCAGGAAAAGTCCGAAGGCAAGTAGAATTATCGTTTTATTTGCAGGTCTGAAAGACATGATGGTCCCGCTCCTTCCAGCTTGACGATCCGAACTGTGGCTCACAACGCTGCGGCATCCGTCTCTCCGGTTCGGATCCGCATGATCTGCTCGACGTTTATGACGAAAATCGTTCCATCCGCGCTTCGGCCTGAGCCCGCCGTTTCCCTGATCGCCTCGATCGTTTGGTCGACGAGACGAGCCGGAACCGCGACTTCAACCTTGACTTTTGGAACGAATTTCACGGCGTATTCCGCGCCGCGGTAAATTTCTGTATGGCCATCCTCCGCCCCGTATCCCTTAACCTCCGTCACGGTCATCCCGGCGATCCCAAGCCAAGCCAGCGCGTCGCGCACTTCGTTGAGTTTAAACGGCTCAATAACTGCGACGACGACTTTCACGGGATCGCTCCCAGACGCCGAATTGGTGAAAATCCCTAGTCAAGCAGCGCTATGCGCCGGCAAAACCGCTCCCAGCGAGCTTCGAACAACAAGAACTGTGCCATGTCGCCGATCCGCCAATCGGATGCGCGGGCCTGAGAGGATGAAATTGGCGGGGCGCCGCCGGTCTTTGACGGGAAAATGCGTTATTTCCGCCGCCTCAAGGCGCGCGAAGCTGACGCTGCGGCCCGCTTTGACGAAAAGCAGACCAAGAAATAAGCGGAAAGGCTAACAAATAGGCGCTTAAGCGCGGCTGCCTCGCGCGGCGCTTACGCCTCGTCGAACACGGCTTCGCCCGCGACGAGGGTCAGCTTGACGCGTCCCTCCATCCGCGCCTCGTCGAACGGAGTGTTCTTGCAGCGCGAGCGCAGCTTCGACGGATCGAGCACATAGGGCTCGTCGGGATCGAAACGGATGATGTCGGCCGGCGCGCCGATCTTGAGCCGGCCTTGCGGCAGCCGCAGGATTTCGGCCGGGCGCAGCGTCATCGCGCCGATCAGCCGCTGCAACGACAGTTCCCCCGAAGCGACAAGGCGTAGGCCCGCCGACAGCATGGTCTCGAGGCCGATCGCGCCGTCCTCGGCTTCGGCGAAGGGCAGGCGCTTGGTTTCGACGTCCTGCGGATTATGGTCGGACACGATGACGTCGATGAGGCCCGAGGCGAGCGCCGCGACCAGCGCACGGCGCTCGTCTTCGTGGCGCAGCGGCGGCGCGAGTTTCAGGAAGGTGCGGTAATCGCCGATGTCGCTCTCGTTCAGCGTCAGATGGTTGATCGAGGTGGCGCAGGTCACCGGCAGGCCGGCGGCCTTGGCCCTTGCGATGATGTCGAGCGAAAGCGTGGTGGTGACGAGCGCGGCATGATAGCGCGCCCCGGTGAGGTTCACGAGGCGGATGTCGCGGTCGAGCATGATTGCCTCGGCCTCACGGGGAATGCCGCCAAGGCCGAGGCGCGAGGCGAACTCGCCCTCGTTCATGACCCCCTCGCCGACAAGATCGCGGTCCTCGGCGTAGTGCATGACGAGCGCGTCGAAATCGCGGGCGTAGGCGAGCACGCGGCGCAGCACGCGCGCATTGCGGATCGGCTGCGCGCCGTCCGAAAAGGCCAGCGCGCCGGCCTCCTGCAGCAGGCCGATCTCGGCGATTTCCTCGCCGCGCAGCCCTCGCGTCAACGCCGCGCAGGGCAGCACGCGCACGCGTCCCGTGTCGCGCGCGCGGCGCTGCAGAAAATCCACCACGGCGGGCTCGTCGACCGGCGGGTTGGTGTCCGGCCGCGCCAGGATCGTCGTGACGCCGCCCGCCGCCGCCGCCGCGGTCGCGGTCGCGATGGTCTCGCGATGCTCCGCGCCCGGTTCGCCGACGAAGGCGCGCATGTCGATGAGGCCCGGCGCGATCACGTCGCCGCCGCAATCGATGATGCTGGCGTGCGAGGGCAGGTTCTGCGGTGCGATCTCGGGGCCAAGATCACGGATGGCGCCGTCGATGATGAGCACGCCGCCGGCCTCGCCGCGGAACGTCTCGCCATCGACGAGGCGGCCATGGACCAGCGCCAGCGGCTGGTGCGCGACGGCGCGGGAGGACGGGACTTTCAAGGCGGCGCTTCCGGGAGTGACCATTATGTTACCGCGTTTTCCTGATGCCCGCGCCTTGACGCCGGGCCTGCGCCCGGCCCTGAACGCCTCGCTTCGAACACGGCCTGCGATCAGCCATTCGGCAGGTGCTGCGCCAGCGCGTCGAGCACCGCCATGCGCACGGCGACGCCCATTTCGACCTGCTCGCGGATGCGGCTTTGCGGCCCGTCGGCGACCGCCGAATCGATCTCGACGCCGCGGTTCATCGGGCCAGGATGCAGCACCAGCGCATCGAGCTTGGCGTGGCTGAGCTTTTCCTCGTCGAGGCCGAAGAAGCGGAAATATTCCTTCGGCGAGGGAATATAGCCGCCCTGCATGCGCTCGCGCTGGAGGCGCAGCATCATGACGATATCGGCGCCCTTGAGGCCGCTTTTCATGTCGCGGAAGACCTCGACGCCCATGCGTTCGACGCCGGCCGGCAGCAGCGTCGAGGGCCCGACCGCGCGAACCCGCGCGCCAAGCGCCGAGAGCAGCAGAATATTGGAGCGCGCCACGCGCGAATGCAGGATATCGCCACAGATCGCTACGGTGAGCCCGGCGATTCTGCCCTTGTTGCGCTTGATCGTCAGGGCGTCGAGCAGGGCCTGCGTCGGATGCTCATGCGCGCCGTCGCCGGCGTTGATGACCGAGCAGTCGACCTTGCGCGCCAGAAGATGCACGGCGCCCGCCTGCGCGTGGCGCACGACGATGATGTCCGGCCGCATGGCGTTGAGGGTCATCGCGGTGTCGATCAGCGTCTCGCCTTTTTTCACGCTGGAGGTCGCGACCGACATGTTCATGACGTCGGCGCCAAGCCGCTTGCCGGCGAGCTCGAAAGAGGATTGCGTCCGGGTCGAGGCCTCAAAGAAAAGATTGATCAGGGTGCGCCCGCGCAGGGTGGAGCGCTTTTTTTCGACCTGGCGCGAAACTTCGATGGCTTGTTCCGCAAGATCGAGCAGAAGCAGGATGTCCTGCGGCGAAAGCCCTTCGATCCCGAGCAGATGCCGGTGCGGGAATTTGAAGTCAGGGGCCGAGTCGAGCATAAAGTCATTGTCTTACAGCACCGCGCGCGCCCCGTCACAAGGCTTTGCCGAGCTTGAGCGAATCCGCGCACAGGATTTGTGCGTTTCGGCGCGATTCGCGGCACAATGGCGAGCCCCGCCCCGCCCCGATTTGACTAAGACGGCGCCCTCCCCCATCTTCCGCCACGAAAAACTCTGCTGCGCTGCAACCTTTGCGGGCGCCAGCCCGCCGCGCAACTAGCGCGGGCTTGACTATTTCGAGCTTAACCATTGCGTTGCAGGCGCGGCCCCTTCTGGTCCGCGCGGGCGAACCGGAGATTATCTGGAATGAATGTCGTCATCGTCGAATCGCCGGCGAAGGCCAAGACGATCAACAAATATCTTGGCAAGGATTACGAGGTCTATCCGTCCTATGGCCACGTGCGCGATCTGCCGGCCAAGGACGGCTCGGTCGATCCCGACGCCGATTTCGCCATGCTGTGGGACGTCGATGTCAAATCGGCCAAGCGCCTCGCCGAGATCGCGCGCGCCGTCAAGGACGCCGAACGGTCATTCTGGCGACCGACCCCGACCGCGAAGGCGAGGCGATCTCCTGGCATGTGCTCGAAGTATTGAAGGCGAAGCGCGTCCTCAAGGACAAGCGCGTCGAGCGGGTCGTCTTCAATGCGATCACACGGGCCGCCGTACTCGAAGCGATGCGCAATCCGCGCGAGATCGACGAGGCGCTGGTCGACGCCTATCTCGCCCGCCGCGCCCTCGATTATCTGGTCGGCTTCAACCTCTCGCCCGTGCTGTGGCGCAAATTGCCTGGCGCGCGTTCGGCCGGCCGCGTGCAATCCGTCGCGCTGCGCCTCGTTTGCGACCGCGAACTTGAGATCGAAGCCTTCGTTCCGCGCGAATATTGGTCGATCGTCGCCCATCTGAGGACCGCGGCGGACGCGCCATTCACCGCCCGCCTCGTCGGCGCGGACGGCAAGAAGATCACGCGGCTCGATATCGGCGCCGGCGCCGAGGCCGAATCCTTCAAGGCGGCGCTCGACAACGCAGCGTTCAAGGTCGCGGAGATCGAGGCGCGGCCCGCCAAGCGCCATCCCGCCGCGCCTTTCACGACCTCTACGCTGCAGCAGGAGGCCTCGCGCAAGCTCGGCTTCGCGCCGGCGCGGACGATGCAGCTGGCCCAGCGCCTTTACGAGGGCGCCGACATCGACGGCGAGACCGTCGGCCTCATCACCTATATGCGAACCGACGGCGTCGATCTCGCTCCCGAGGCCATCGCCAGCGCGAGAAGCGTGATCGCCCACGAATTCGGCGAAGCCTATGTGCCGAAGGCGCCGCGCAAATATACCGTGAAGGCCAAGAACGCGCAGGAGGCGCATGAGGCGATCCGCCCGACTGACCTGGCGCGCCTGCCACGCCGCGTCGCCCGCGCGCTGGAGCCGGATCAGGCCAAGCTCTACGAGCTGATCTGGACGCGCACCATCGCCAGCCAGATGGAATCGGCCGAGCTTGAACGCACCACCGTCGACATTCTCGCCGAGGTCGGCGCGCGCAAGCTTGACCTTCGCGCCACCGGACAGGTTATCCGTTTCGACGGCTTTCTGAAGCTCTATCAGGAGGGCCGCGACGACGAGGAGGACGAGGATGGCGGCCGCCTGCCCTATATGGCGAAGGACGAGCGGCTGACCAGGGAGCGCATCGACTCGACGCAGCATTTCACTGAGCCGCCGCCGCGCTTCACCGAGGCGACGCTGGTGAAGCGCATGGAGGAGCTCGGCATCGGCCGGCCCTCGACCTACGCCTCGACGCTGGCGGTGCTGCGCGAGCGCGACTATGTGCGCATCGACAAGAAGCGCCTCTATCCGGAGGACAAGGGCCGCCTCGTCACCGCTTTTCTGGAGAGCTTCTTCACCCGCTACGTCGAATATGACTTCACCGCCGATCTCGAGGAAAAGCTCGACCAGATTTCCAATCACGAGATCGACTGGAAACAGGTGCTGCGCGATTTCTGGCTCGATTTTTCGGCGGCGCTGGCCGGCACGAAGGATCTGCGCACGACGCAGGTGCTCGACGCCCTGAACGACATCCTCGCGCCGCATATCTTTCCGCCGAAGCCGGACGGCTCGAACCCGCGCGCCTGCCCCTCCTGCGGCGACGGCCAGCTCTCTTTAAAGCTCGGCAAGTTCGGCGCTTTCGTCGGCTGCTCCAATTATCCGGAGTGCAAGTTCACCCGCACCCTCATCGCCGCCAATGGCGACGGGGTGGAGACGGCCCCCGGCGAGCGGCCGGGCGTCAGGGTTATCGGCGTCGATCCCGACACCGGTGACGAAATCACGCTACGCGATGGGCGCTTTGGCGCCTATGTGCAGCAGGGCGAAGGCGAAAAGCCCAAGCGCTCGTCGCTGCCGAAGACGATTTCCGCTGCCGAGCTGACGCTCGATCAGGCCATCGCGCTCGTTTCGCTGCCGCGCGAGGTGGCGAAGCACCCCGAGACGAAAGAACCAATCCTCGCCGCCATCGGCCGCTTTGGACCTTACGTCCAGCACGGCAAGACCTATGCGAATATCGGCAAGGACGATGACATCCTTTCCATCGGCGCCAATCGCGCCATCGACCTCATCATCGCCAAGGAGAGCGGGCTTTCGGGGCGCCGGTTCGGCGATTCGGCCAATGCGCCAGCGCGACTCCTCGGCGAGCATCCCTCCGGCGGCCCGGTGACGCTGCGGGCCGGCCGCTACGGCCCCTATGTCAATCATGGCAAGATCAATGCGACCTTGCCGAAAGACGCCGATCCCACCACATTGAACCTCGACGGAGCCTTGGCGCTGCTGGCCGCCAAAGCCGCCGGCGGCGGCGGCGCGGCGCAGGGGCGCCTGCTCGGCGAACATCCTTCAGGCGGTCCGATCACCGTGCGGGCCGGACGCTTCGGCGCTTATGTCAATTATGGTAAGACCAATGCGACGCTGAAGGCGAACGCCTCGCCCGAAACGATTACGCTCGAAGAGGCGGTTCGCCTGATCGAGGATAAGGAAGCGGCCGGCGGCGGCGCGCGAAGGAAAGCCCCGGCGCCGAAGAAGAGCGCGCCGAAGGCGTCCGCGCCCAAGGCTCCCGCCTCAAAGAAGAAATCGGCGAGCGACGACAGTCCGCCGTTCGAGACGACGCCGACACGAAAATCAGCCCCGGCGCGAAAGCCGGTGGGCGCCAAAAAACCCGCCGCCAAACCGGCGGCGACGAAACAGAAAAAGGCCAAACAAGCGTGAACAAAGCCGCCGGGACAAGAAAGTCCGGCCAATCTGCGCAGACTGCGCAGCAAGACCCCCGCCCCGCGCCGACGCGGGAAGACATCGTCGCCTTCATCGCCCGCGAGCGGGAGGCCTCTTCCGGCCAGTCGACGCCGGCGAAGATCAGCAAGCGCGAGATCGCCCGCGCCTTCGACATCAGGGGCGACGATCGCATCGCTCTCAAACGCCTCCTCAAAGAACTCGAAGCCGAAGGCGCCATCGAGCGCCGGCGCAAGGGATTGCACAAGGCGGGCCTTCTGCCGGCGACCGTGCTCGCCGATTTCTTCAGCCGCGACCGCGACGGCGATTTCCTCGCCGCGCCGGTGGACTGGGATTTGGCGCAGGGGCCGGCGCCTAAAATCGTCGTCGCCATTCCGCGCCGGCAAAGGCCCGGAACGCCGGCGCCCGGCGTCGGCGACCGCGCCCTGTTACGGGTCGAGCCGCTGCCCGAAGCCAAGGGAGGCGAGCCCGCCTATAGCGGGCGCGTCGTCAAGCTGCTGGAGCGCGCGCGCGCGCAGATCCTTGGCGTCTTCCGGGCGAGCCCGGGCGGCGGCGGGCGCGTCGCGCCGATCGACAAGAAGAACGTCAATCGCGGCGAACTCGACGTGCTTCCCGGCCAGGAGGGCGAGGCACGCGACGGCGACCTCGTCGCCGTCGAGATGCTGCGCACGGGCCGGCTCGGCCTTCCCTCGGCCCGCGTGCGCGAGCGGCTCGGCGCCTTCGACAGCGAGAAGGCGGTGAGCCTCATCGCCATCCACACCCACAAAATCCCGAACGTCTTCAGTCCGGCGGCGATCGCCGAGGCCGAGCGCGCCCGGCCGGCGACGCTGGCGGGGCGCGAGGATTGGCGCAAAATCCCGCTGATCACCATCGACCCGGCCGACGCCAAGGATCATGACGACGCCGTCCACGCCGAGCCCGACACCGACCCCAAAAATCGAGGCGGCTTCATCCTCATCGTCGCCATCGCCGACGTCGCCGCCTATGTGCGGCCAGGATCGCCGCTCGATCGCGACGCCCTCGATCGCGGCAATTCGGTCTATTTCCCCGACCGCGTCGTGCCCATGCTGCCGGAGCGCATCTCGAACGATCTCTGTTCGCTGCGCCCGCTGCAGGATCGGCCGGCGCTCGCCGTGCGCATGGTCATCGCGGCCGACGGGCGCAAGCTCAGTCATGGTTTCCGCCGCATCATGATGCGCTCGGCGGCCAAGCTCGCCTACGCTCAGGCGCAGGCGGCGATCGACGGCGCGCCGGACGAAACGACGGCCCCACTGGTCGAGACGGTTCTGGCGCCGCTCTATGACGCCTACGCCGCGTTGAAGCGGGCGCGCGACGCGCGCGGGCCGCTCGACCTCGATCTGCCTGAGCGCAAGATCATCCTCGACGAAAGCGGCGGCGTCGATCGCGTCGTCATCCCGACGAGGCTCGACGCGCATCGGCTGATCGAGGAGTTCATGATCCTCGCCAATGTCGCGGCGGCCGAGACGCTCGAAGCCAAAAGGCAGGCGCTGATCTATCGCGCCCATGACGAGCCGACGCTCGAAAAGCTTAATGATCTCGCCGAATTCCTGTCCTCAATCGGCATCAAGCTCGCCAAGGGCCAAGTGCTGCGGCCAGAGCAGTTCAACGGCATCCTCGCGCAGGTGAAGGACACCGACAACGAGCATCTCGTCAATGAGATCGTGCTGCGCACGCAGGCGCAGGCCGAATATGTGGTCGAGAATTACGGCCATTTCGGCCTCAACCTGCGCCGCTACGCGCATTTCACTTCGCCAATCCGGCGCTATGCCGATCTCATCGTGCATCGCGCCCTGATCGCCGCGCTCGATCTTGGCGACGATGGCTTGGCGCCCGAGGCCCGCGCCGAGCTGCCGGACATCGCCGGCCGCATCTCCGCCGCCGAAAGGCGCGCCATGGCGGCTGAGCGCGAGACGGTCGAGCGGCTGATCGCGGCCCATCTCGCTGACAAGATCGGCGCGACGTTCGAAGGCCGCATTTCCGGGGCGACCCGCGCCGGGCTGTTCATCCGCCTCAGCGACACCGGCGCGGACGGGTTTATCCCGGCCTCCATGCTCGGCGACGATTATTTCCGCCACGACGAGGGCCTGCACGCGCTGATCGGCTCGCGTACGGGGAAGATGCACCGGCTTGGCGATATGGTGACGGTGAAGCTGGTCGAGGCCGCGCCGCTGGCGGGGGCGCTACGCTTCGAATTGCTCGGCGAGGGCCGTCCCGCCAAAGCCAGCATGAAGGCGCGGACGGGCGTTGCGCGGCCGAAGGGGCCTAAACCCGCGCCGAAATCGGGACGCCGCAATACCGCGCGGTGATCGCAAGGAGACAGGCATGCTCGACGATGGATTGTTCACCGTTCCAAGCGCTTTCTCGTTCGACGATACGATAAGCCGGTTCGAGGCGGCGTTGCAGGCGAAGGGGATCATGCTGTTCGCCAAAATCGATCACAGCGCAGGCGCCGTCGAAGCGGGATTGACCTTGCGGCCGACCTTTTTGTTGATTTTCGGCAATGCGCGGGGAGGAACCCCGCTGATGCAGGAGAATCAGCAGATTGGCATCGACCTTCCGCTCAAGGCGCTGGTCTGGCAGGACGCGGACGGGAAAGTCTGGCTGACCTATAATGATCCGGCCTGGCTCGCCACCCGGCATCGGCTCGGCGCGGCGGCGGAAGAGACTGTAGCCGCGCTCGAAAACGGCCTCGCGACGCTCGCGCGCGACGCGACGACCGGCTGACGCCTGGCGTCCGCGCGTCAAAACCGCGCATTGATCATTCCCCAAAGGATAGCCGCTTACCCGCCGGCCGCAAAAGTCCTATCTAGGGAAGATCGGTTGCATGCTGCAATGGTGGAGTGAGGATCCAGTCATGTCGACCCCCGCGCAGATGCCGGTTTTCGGGCGCCATGTGGACGCCGGCCCAAAGCGCGATATCTGGCTGTCCATCCGCCGCGGCTTCATGGGACGCTGTCCCGCCTGCGGCGAGGGCAGGATTTTCGGCCGCTATCTCAAGGTCAACCCCGCCTGTCCCCAGTGCGGCGAGGAATTGCACCATCACCGCGCCGACGACGCGCCGCCCTATGCGACGATCTTCATCGTCGGCCACATCGTCGGCTCGCTGATGCTGCTCGTCGAGACGCTGTGGCCGGATGCGCCGATCTGGCTTCACGCGCTGGTTTGGCCGACTCTCGTCGCCATGCTTTCGCTGTGGTTTCTGCCACGCGTCAAAGGCGCCCTCATCGCGCATCAGTGGGCTCTGCGCATGCATGGGTTCGAGACGGCGCCATCACCGCCTTCCCGGCCGCGCGCGCCATAAAGCGCGGGCTTGGACGTCGGGCCCCGGCGCTCTTATATATCTCTGCAGAGCGTGACCCGACGCGGGAAAGTCCGCGACTGTTCGGCTTTTCATGCCTTGAACTCATCTCAATTGGATTATTCCCGTGTTTAACCGGCCTGACCGTTCCGGGAGCGGCAAAATTTTTCCTTTCGCCGCCATCGCCTGCGCCATCGCCACCGTGTCGATCGTCGGCGTCGGGCTCTCGCTGACGATCACGCTGATCGCCGTGCGCCTCGGCGAGCAGGGCTTTTCGGCGCGCGCGATCGGCCTCAACACCGCGGCGGCGGGGATTTCCACGCTGCTCAGCGCCGGCTTCATTCCGAAACTGGCGCGCCGGGTGGGCGTGCGGCCATTGCTGGTCGCCGCATTGCTACTCTGCATGGCCTGCCTCGCCGGCATGGCGGCGACCGGCGGTTACTGGGCCTGGCTCGTGCTGCGGGCGATTTTCGGCGTCGGCCTCACCGTCCTCTTCGTCATGAGCGAATACTGGATCAACGCCATCGCGCCGCCGCACCGGCGCGGCTCAATCCTCGGATTCTACGCGGCAAGCGTCGCGCTCGGCTTCGCCGCCGGTCCCCTCCTCCTCGACGGCATTGGGACGGCGGGCCCGGGCGGCTTCCTCGCCGCCATCGCGCTATTCGCGGCGGCCGGCGCGCCGATCGTCTTTGGCAGCGGCGCCGCGCCCGAGCTCAAGACGGCATCGTCCGTGTCGGTCCTCGGTTTCATGCTGATCGCGCCGGTCGCCACCCTCGCCGGACTGCTGCATGGCGCGATCGAGACCGCCAGCATGGGCCTTCTGCCGGTCTACGCCCTGCGCTCAGGCCTTACGGCCGAGACCGGCGCGGCCTTCGTCACCTTGTTCGCGCTCGGCAATGTCGCGTTCCAGTTTCCGGTGGGCTTCGTCGCCGACCATATGGAGCGCAGCAGGCTACTGCTGCTGATTGCGGTGGTCGGCATCTTCGGCGCGCTGACGCTGGCATTTTCCGTCGCCGGCGGGTTCGGCTTCGGCGCCGTTCTGCTGGTCTGGGGCGGCATCGTCGGCAGCCTCTACGCGGTCGCGCTCGGCTATCTCGGTTCGCGCTATGTCGGCGCCGACCTCGCCGGCGCAAACGCGGCTTTCGTTATGCTCTATTCGATTGGCATGCTGGCTGGGCCGCCGGTCGTCGGCCTTGGCATGGACGCCTTCGGGCCGCGCGGGTTCTTTTTCACCATCGCCGCGCTTCTCACGCTTTATCTTGGTGTCGTCGCGGCCAGACGCCGGCCGGCGCGATGAGTTTGGGCGCCGCGCGGATCTAAGAGCGCGGCTCGACGTCGCCGGCGGCTGACATGCGCCAGGGCCAGCGGCCTTCGATCTCCAGAGCCAGGGTCCAGCTGAGGAAGGTGCGCACCAGGACAAGGCCGGCGAGGACGCCGAGGCTCGCGAAGGTCGGCTCCAGCGCAACGGTTTTGACGATGTCGGCGGCGACGAGGATCTCGAGGCCGAGGAGCAGCGTGCGGCCAATTCGGATACGATAGTTATCGTAGGGGCTGCGCTGCGACCGGAAGAGAAGGCCGAGCGTCGACCAGAGGATGCCGCAGACGATGACGATCACGCCGAAGACGTCGATCGCGACGCCGACCAACCGGATCCAGTGGGCGACGGCGGCTTCGAGCGTGACCAGTTCGGCGGCGGCTTGTTCCAAGGCGCTCATCCATGGGTCGGCGGGTCCGCGCCGCACGGGATGCGATTCGCCGGTAGAGTTTAGCAGGTTCGCGGCCGGCTCAAGCGACATGGGGCGGGAAAACGCCCTGCGCTGCCCAAGCCCGTTGCGCGGCGCCTCTTCTTGACAAGAGGGCCGCGATCCGTATGGTCCCGGCTTCCAAATATATGCGCCCTCCGAGACCGTCGGCTCGGGGCCGGCGTTGTTCGCCGCGTTAAAGGACGACCGGAATGGCCAAGGCCGCTATGCTCAAGATCAAGCTTCTGTCCACGGCGGACACGGGCTATTTCTATGTGACCAAAAAGAACGCGCGGACCAAGACCGAGAAGCTGTCGTTCAAGAAATACGATCCCGTGGTGCGCAAGCACGTCGAGTTCAAGGAAACCAAGATCAAGTAGCCCAGCCGGCGCGCTTGGCGAGCTCGGCGAGATAGGCGCTACGCGCCTCCGGCAGCCTCTGTCCGCGCGGGGCGAACACGTCGCGGTTGAGAAAATATTCGGTCAGCCTGAACCCGTCCCTTATATCGCAGGGGGGCGGGTTTTTGCGTTCTTCAGCCTCGCGCGCTTCTTCGCGAAGAAAGGCCGGCAGCGGCAACAGCCGACCCCGATAAGGCGCGCCGGCCGCAAAGGAGACGGCCCGGCCGGATTTCGGCGAGACATAGGCGAGATCATGCGCCGCGCCGGTCGCGGCGCAGCGGGCAAGATCAAGCCCGAACCCCGCCTCGCTCAGAACCGCGATTTCGAGCCGGACCATCAGCGCCGGCAGACGCTCGTCCTCGATGTGATCGGCGATGAGGCTCGCCGCCTCGTAAAGCTCGGGGTGCGGGTCGCGCTCGGCGATGAGCCGCAAGAGGGCGCTGATGAGGCCGATGGCGTGCAGCGCCTCCGCGCTCGCCATCAGGCGCGCGGTGCGCAGGCGCGTCGGCTCGACCGCGAAAGTTCCAAGATGTTCGTCGAGGCGCGCGCGCCAGACGAATTCGGCGCTGTTGCCCGCCTGCAGAAAGGGCTGCATCCGGCGCGAGCGACCGCCCCTGACGAGGCCGAGATGGCGGCCATGGGCGCGCGTCATCGTCTCGACGATCGCGCTCGTCTCGCCATGTTTGCGGACCCCGATGATGAGGCCTTCGTCGCGCCATTCCATGAATTTTAAGGCCCGCAATGATTCCCGCGCCGATTCTCGCGCATTTTCGCGACGGGCGGAAGCCGTGTGGCGCAGGGTTAACGCGATTGAGTCACGGAATCAGCACCATCGAGCCGGTCGTCTCGCGATTCTCCAGCGCGCGATGGACACTGGCGACCTCGTCCAGCGGATAAGTCGCGTGCAGGGGAATTTCGACATCGCCATTCGAGACGACGCGCAGCAGGTCCCGCGTCATCCTGGCGAAATCCTTGCGCTTGGCTGCATAGGCGTTCAGCGACGGGCGCGTGGCGAACAGCGAACCCTTGGTCGCCAGGAGCCCGATGTCGAAGGCCTCGATCGGGCCTGAGGCCGAGCCGAAGCTGACGAAGAGGCCAAGCGGCCTCAGGCAGTCAAGCGCGGCCGGAAAGGTCGCCTTGCCGACGCCGTCATAGACGACATCGCAGAGTTTGCCCTTGGTGATTTCCTTGACGCGGGCGGCGAAATCCTCATCGCGATAGAGGATGACATGTTTGGCGCCGGCCTTTTTTGCGAGCTTCGCTTTCTCCGGCGAGCCGGCCGTGCCGATGACATGGGCCCCGAGCGCCTTCGCCCACTGGCAAAGGATGAGGCCGACGCCGCCCGCCGCCGCCTGAACAAGGATCGTCTCGCCCGCCTTCACCTTGTGGGTGCGCCGCAGCAGATATTGCGCGGTGAGGCCCTTCAGCAGCAGCCCCCCCGCGACCTCGTAGGAAAGATGCTTTGGCAGTTTGATGAGCCGGTCCTCGGCGACCACCCTCTCCTCGGCATAGGCCCCAAGACTGGCGAGATAGGCGACCCTGTCGCCAATTTTGAAGTCCTTGACGCCCTTGCCGACGTCGATCACCTCGCCCGCGGCTTCATTTCCCGGCGTGAACGGCGGGGGAGCCGGATAATGCCCGTTGCGGAAATAGACATCGATGAAATTGACGCCGATCGCGTGATTGCGGACGAGCACCTCGCCGCGCCCCGGCGGCGGCAGTTCGATGTCCTCGATCCGCATCGCCTCGGGGCCGCCCGTTTGGTGAACGCGCACAGCCTTGACCATGTCTTCCGCCCCCCGCGGTCTACGCCGGCGGCATCATGGCCGCACCGCAGCCCGGCGGCAAGGCGGGGATTTGCGCGACGCGTTTTGAGATTGAAAAGTATATATTTCTAGTATAATGCTGAACTGTGAGGGCGTCGAACGATCTTGGCCGCCATCTGTCGACTGGCAATCCTCCTACGTCTTGAGGCGGCTCATTCGAGCCGCCTTTTTTCCACGGCGGGTCCCTCGCTCAGGCGATCACGGCCGCTCCTAGCCCTCCTCAACGACCATGGCGCCGATGTCGGCCTCGCAAACGAGGGCGCCGTCGACAAGCGCGCGGCCGGAGAACCACCACATATTGCGGCGGCGGTTGGTTCGCGTCATGTGGAACTCGACCCGGTCGCCGGGCAGCACGGGCTTGCGGAACTTCGCCTTGTCGATGCTCATGAAATAGACCAGCGGAGGCGCGGCGCGGCGGCCCGAATGCGCCCGGATGCAGAGCGCGCCAGCGGTCTGCGCCATCCCCTCGATCAAAAGGACGCCCGGCATCACAGGGCGACCGGGAAAATGGCCCTGAAACTGCGGCTCGTTGACGCTGACGTTCTTGATCCCGACGCCAAACGAATCGCCCTTCGCCGCGACGATCCGGTCCACCAGCAGAAAGGGATAGCGGTGCGGCAGATATTGCAGCAGCTGCTGGATATCGAATGATTCGATCGTCGACGCCTCGTTCATCTTCGCGTCTCCCTCATTGCCGTCGCGATTATCGTCATCGCCATATTCATCTCCGGGCGACGCAAACGATTCGGCTTAGTTGTTTGAGCACCTTCGCGCGAAGCGGATCAAGTCGGGGCGGGGAAAAAGTCAGTCGCTAGCGGGCGCGCGTCCCTCGACGCGGACGAAATCGCCGAGACGGACCGAAGCGCCGACCAAGGCCTGAGACAGAATCTGGCATTTGCGCCCGACTGTCGCGTCGCAGCCGATCTGGACCAAATTGCCGATTTTCGTTCCCTCGCCGATCACCGTGTCGCGACAAAAGCCTCGGTCGATTGTCGAATTGGCGCCGATCTCGACATCGTCCTGGATGATGACGCGCCCGATGTGGGGCGCCGAGGGAGCCTCGTCCGGCGGGTCGCCATCCCCAAGGCCGGCGTGACCGATGCGCACGCCCGGATGCAGCAGAATGCGGTTGCCGATCAGCGCGTTAACGATCGTCGCCTGCGCCCCGATCGCACACTCGCGCCCAATTCTGACGCCGGGGCCGATGACGCTGTTTGCGCCGATGACGGAACCTGAACCGATTTCCGCGTGCGGTCCGATGACAACCCCCGGATCGACGACGACGCCGGGCTCAAGGCGCGCCTCGGGATGAATCGTCGCGCCGGGACTGACGCCCGCCGCCGCGAAAAGCGAACCCGGCCGCAACGCGGAAGGGTACATGCGCGCAAGAGCGAGCGCGAAGGCGCGGCGCGGGCTTTCCGTCACCAGAGCGGCGGTGCGCGCCGGTAGCCGCGACGCGAAGCGCTCGGCCACGAAACAGGCGGTGGCGCTGGTCGCCTCAAGCAGATGAAGCCGCTTCGGATGGGCGAAATAGGCAAGATCGCCGGGTTCGGCTTCATCAAAAGGCGCGCCGCCATAAACGTGAGGGGTGAGATCGACGCCGACCGGCGCGTGCGCGCCGGTCAGGGCGACGAGGTCGGCCAGCGTAAGCTGCGTGTCGCGCAAAAAGAAAATGGGATCGCTCATTCAGCGCATGGCCAAATCAGGAAGCAAAATCGGAAAATCGGACGACCCGGCAGATCTGGCAAGTCGGCCAGTCCTGCGACGCCCGACCCGCAACCTGGAGTCCGCAAGGATGGGCGCGAAACGCGTCCGCGCCGCATTGCATCGGCGAATAACCGCCGTCAACCCATGGCGGGGCATGGTTCCCGCAGCGCAGGCGCGCCTCAGAAGGTGGTGCCGCCGGTGAAGCGGAAGAACTGCGTCTGGTCCGCGTTGCTCTTGGTGAGCTCCTTGGCGAAGTCGAAGCGGATCGGACCAAGGGGCGACGCCCAGATGAGCGAGGCGCCGACGGACGAGCGGATCGTCATGGCGGCGCCGCCGAGAGTTATGCAGGTGCCCTGGGTAAAGGCCGGATAGACGTCATTCGGCGTGCAAATGCCGGTCGAGCTGAAATTGGTCTTGCCGCTGTAGTTGAACAGGCTGCCAGCGTCGGTGAAGACCGCGCCCTTGAGGCCGATATCGCGCGGGAGACCCCAGATCGGGAATTGCACTTCAAGGCTGCCGCCGAAATAGGCGGTGCCGCCAAGCGGGTTGCCTTGGTTGCCATAGAAGCCGGTGGACGTGTCGCGCGGACCGATTCCGTTCGGCGCGAAGCCGCGCACGAGGCTTGGCCCGAGGTTAAAATTGTCGACGATCGGCAGATTGTTGCCGGCGTCGCCGCCGAAGCCGAAAATCTTGCCGCCCTGCAGGTGGACGATGCCGACGACCTGGTCGATGACCTCGTGGTAGTAGCGGAAGTCGCCGGTCGAGCGCACGAATTGCGACTGGCCGCCCGCGCCGGCGATGTCCTGGCGCAGCTCCGCGAAAATGCCGCTCGTAGGGCTCTTGGTGTTGTCGAGCGAATTATAGGACATCGTATAGCCGAACATCGACGTCAGCGTATTGCCCTGGGCCTGCTTCAGCGCCAGAGACGCTTCGCCGTTGCTCAAGCAGCTGTTGCCATAGAACGGTATGGTCCCATTGAAGCCCGGCGTCGTTCCCCAGATCGGAAACTGACAGTCGTCATAAGGGTGGGCGGAGTTGTTCGGGATCGAAATGTCCGTATTATAGATCGAGTAACGCGGCGAGAAAGTGATCTCGTCGGTGATCGGGAGGCCAAGGCGCAACGTGCCGCCGGTGACGAAGTTGCTGTAGTAGGAATACTGGCTGACGCTGCTTTGCTTCGCATAGAGATCGAAGCCCGCGGCGATGCGGTTGCCGAGGAAATAGGGCTCGGTGAAGTTGAACTCGACGCCGCGCGCATACTGCCCCTCCGAGACCGACAGGCGCACATATTGGCCGCGTCCCATGAAGTTCGATTCCGGGACAGCGACCTCGGCGATAAATCCATCGGCGGTCGAATAGCCGCCCGAAATCGACAGCGAGCCTGTCGGCTGATCCTCGACATCGACGACGACGATGACCCGATCAGGCCCGGAGCCCTGTTCGTTGGTGATCTTCACCTTCTTGAAATAGCCAAGACTGTTGAGACGACGTTCGGCGCGGTCGATCAGCGCCTTGTTATAGGCGTCGCCCTCGCCGATCTCGAATTCGCGCCGGATGACGTAATCGCGCGTCCGCGTATTGCCGCGGATCTCGATGCGTTCGATATAGACGCGCGGGCCTTCCTCGACGACGAACACGATGGCGACCGTGCGATTGACCGGATCGCGGTCGCCGCGCGGGCGCACCTGGGAGAAGGCGTAGCCGTGCTTGGCGATTTCGCGCGTCAGCGCGTCGGTGGTCTTCTGGACCTGGTCGCCATTATAGATTTCGCCCGGCGACAGGCGCAGCAAAGGACGCAGCGCGGCGCCGTCGAGGCTTGGAAGATGGGATTCGACGTCGACGGACGAGACAGTATATTGCGGCCCTTCCTCGACGGTGATGGTGATGATGTAGCCGCCGGCCTCGGGACTGAATTGCGCGTCCGAGCCGGTCACGCGAAAATCGGCATAGCCGTTTTTCAGATAGAAGCGGCGGATGAGTTCGAGATCCGAGGCGATCTTATCCGGGTCATAAACGTCGGATGTCTTGAAGAACGACATGAAGTTCATCTCCGTCGTCTGCATCAAATCGCGCAGCTTGCCGGAGGAATAGACCTGGTTGCCGACGAAATTGATGGTCTTGATGCCGGTCTTCTCGCCCTCATCGATGGTGAAGACGACGTCGACCTTGCCATTGGGCAAATCGACGATCCTTGACGTCACCTTGGCCGCGGCGCGGCCGGAGCGGCGATAAAGGTCCTTGATGCGCTCGACGTCGGCGTCGACGGTCGCCTGACTATAGGGCCCGCGCGATTTGGACTGCACCTCGGACGAAAGCGATTCCGTCTTGAGCTTGCTGTTGCCCTCGAAGGCGACGCGATTGATCAGCCTGTTTTCAGTGACGTCGATGACGACGCGGCCGCCCTCGCGGCTGACTTCGTATATTCGAGAACAGCCCGGTGGCATAGAGCGCCTTGACGCCCTTGTTGACGGCATCCTCGTCGGAGCCGGAGAAATAGGATTCGATCGTTTCGGTGTCGACGCGGCTGTTGCCGCTCACGGAAACGCCCGCGGCGGTCGCCCAGGACGCGGAGCCGACCAGGGAAACGAAAACCAGAGCTGCGAGGAGGAGCCGGTTCAGGTGACGACGCATGGATTGCATTTACGACCGGTCTCCACGTGCTTTGCCGCCGGCCGCTGTCCGGACGCCAGATCATTGTTCGCACTGGCTTATCGGGACGGACAGCGGGGCGCGCAAACCCTCAGCTCTGCTTCTACAAGGTTTGCCCCTGCCTGCAAATGAAGATTCACTCAAATTCGCTGTTTTGCCCCGAGCGTGGCGATCAAGACACGCTTTGCAGTGATTAGAAGGTTAAGCGTTAAAGTTAATGTTTTACTTCAAGCGCCGAAGCGCGCCTCAACCCCGATGCAACCAGTTGCCGAACAGGCGCAAAATGTCGTTATAGGTGGCGAAGATCATCAGGCCCGCGACCAGCGTGAGGCCGATCTTGAAGCCAAATTCCTGCGCTTTTTCGCCCAGGGCCCTGCCGCGCACAGCCTCCACGGCGTAGTAGAAGAGGTGGCCGCCGTCGAGGAGCGGGATCGGCATGAGGTTCAACAGCCCGACCGAAATCGAGAGAATGGCGGCGAGATTGAGCAGGGCCGCCATGCCGATCTTGGCCATTTCGCCGGAAACTTCCGCGATCCGGATCGGCCCGGACAGCTGATCGGCCGATTCCCGGCCCGTGACGAGGCCGCCGAGGTAGGAGCCCGTGCGCGCGACGACGTACCAGGTCTCGGAGGTCGCGCGCGTAAAGATTCGACGAGGCCGTAGCGCTGCATGCGCCAGTTCTCTGGCTTACCGCGCGTCTCGACGCCGAGAACGCCGACCCGCGTCGTCCCAAAGGGCGTCGTGATCTCGCGCCGGCGCGGCGTGGCGACGAGCTCCACCATCTTGCCCTGCCGATCAACCACGAAGGTCAGCGCCGCATCGCTGGCAGTCTGCACGACGCGCTGCATGTCCTCGAAGCTCTCGATCTTCTTGCCGTCGATCGAGACGATGAGGTCGCCCGGCTGAATCCGGCGGCTTCCGCGGCGCTGCCGGCTGTGACGTTGTCGACGAGCGGCGCCAGCATGCCGCGCCCACGGACATAGAAGATGCCGGTGAAAATCACGATGGCGAGCAGGAAATTGGCGATCGGACCGGCGGCGACGATCGCGGCGCGCTTCCAGACGTTCTGTGCGAAAAAGCTGACTGCGCGATCCTCCTTTGACATCGCAGCGATGGCGCCGGCGTCGGTCATCGACGCGCCATTGGCGTCGCCGTGAAATTTGACATAGCCGCCGAGCGGCAGGGCGCCGATGCGCCAGCGCGTGCCATAGCGGTCGTTGAAATGGCAAATCTCGGGCCCGAAACCGAGCGAAAAGGCGTCGACTTTGACGCCGCAGCGACGGCCGACGAGAAAATGTCCCAGTTCATGGAAGAAGACGACGAGGCTCAGCACGAAAATAAACGGGACGACATAGGCCGCAGCCGACCAGATGGGCGTCAGAATCGTCATTTCAGCTCCCTGGCGCGCGCTTCAACAGCGAGGCGGCGCGCCTGTCATTTCGATCTCCCGCCCGGCGCATCAATGCCGCCGCAGCGCGGCGCGCGCCCGTTCGCGCACAGCCGCGTCGATCGCCAAGGCCTCCGCCACGGAGTCCGGTTCGCGCGCGACGCCGTCGGCAAGCGCCGCGTCGCAAGCTTGTTCCACCATTTGGGCGATCTCGTGAAAAGAGATGAGCCTTTTGAGGAAGGCGTCGACGGCGATTTCATTGGCGGCATTCAAAACAGTGGGGAGGCCACGGCCGGTTCGCAAGGCGTCGAGCGCAACGCGCAGGGCCGGAAAACGGTCGAAATCGGGCCGCTCGAAGGTCAATTGGCCAAGGCCGGCCAGGTCGAGGCGGCGCGCCTTCGTGGCGATGCGGTTCGGATGCGACAGGCAATGGGCGATCGGCACCTTCATGTCCGGCGCGCCGAGGCCCGCCGTCACCGAGCCGTCGGTAAATGCGACGAGGCCATGAACCACCGACTGGGCGTGCACCAGAATGTCGAGCCGCGCCGCCTCGATGCCGAACAGATAATGCGCCTCGATGATTTCGAGGCCCTTATTCATGAGCCCGGCTGAATCGATGGTCACTTTCGGGCCCATCGCCCAGTTCGGATGGTTCAGCGCCTGCTCCGGCGTCGCTTTGGCGATCGCCTCTTTGGTCCAGGTCCGGAACGGGCCGCCCGAGGCGGTCAGCGTGATCATTTCGATGGCGGCCGGCTCGGCGTCCCCCATCGCCTGGAAAATTGCATTGTGCTCGCTGTCGACCGGCAGCAGCCTCGTTCCGGCGGCCGCCGCCTGCCGCATAAAGGCCGGCCCGGCGCATACGAGGCACTCCTTGTTGGCGAGGGCGACGGTGCGGCCGGCGGCGAGCGCGGCGAATGTCGGCGCGACGCCCGCCGTTCCGGCGATGGCGCCCATGACGATGTCGCAGGGCCGCAGAGCCGCCGCGATCACGGCTTCCGGCCCCGCCGCCGCCTCGATGCCCGTTCCGGCGAGCCGCTCTTTCAGATCGGCGTAGCCTTCAGGGTCCGCGAGCGCGGCGAATTTCGCTCCGAGGCGACGCGCCATGCCGGCCAGGGCCGCGCCGTCGCGTCCGCCGGCGACCGCCTCGACCGTGAACGCGCCATTCGATCCGCTGATGATCTCGGCGGTCGACCGTCCGATCGAGCCGGTCGCGCCGAGCACGACGACGCTACGCGCGCGGGCCCTGACGGCGCTCTTCCGAAATTGCGTAATTTGCTCCAATGCCGCCTGCCCGCGTGTCGTTCAAGGGAATAATTTTCAAGAAAAGCGGGGGCTTGATGATAAGCCCATCACGAGAAGAGAAATACACTGTTCCGGCCGGGCGGACGCGTCTCGAAGGCGAACGACCCGGCGCGCTATTTACGGATGACCCGCGGCTTTTCTGCGGCGCCGCGCGCTACCTCCGTGGCTCAGCCGCTCTTCCCAAACCCCGCCGGAAACCGTGCTCATGGCAGCCGAAACAGGGCCGCGAACAGAGCGGTGAAGGCGGCGGCGGCGACGAAACCGTCGAGTCGGTCCATGAATCCGCCGTGGCCCGGGATCAGGGCGCTCGAATCCTTGGCGCCGAAGCGGCGCTTGACAATGGATTCGAAAATATCGCCGGCCTGCGACACCAGCGCCACGACCAGCCCGAGCGCAAACAGCGGCGCCGCGAATTTGGCCCCGAGCCCGTGCAGGCCGATCACGACGCCGATCAAGGCGCCGGCGAACATGCCGCTCAGCGTCCCTGACCAGGTTTTGGAGGGCGAAACCTGCGGCCACAGCCTGGGGCCGCCGATCAGCCGGCCGCCGAAATAGGCGAACACATCGGCGCCCCAGACGATAGCGAAAAGCCAGAAAAGCGCCCTCGGGCCAAGGTCTGGGGCGGCGTAGATGGCGTTGAGCGAGACAATCAGCGAGCCCGCATAGGCAAGGCCAGCGAAGGCCCAGAGCCGGCGCCCGCGTCCCGCCGCGAGCGCAAGCGCGAGGCCCGCGAGCCCGAGGACGCCGCAGGCGAGCGCCAACCGCCCCTGCGCGGCGAAAAATGACGCCGCCGCCAGCGCTGCCGCGGCGATCAGGAAACGCAAGCGCGGGCGGTCGGCGACAATCAGATTTTGCCATTCAAGGCCGACGGCAAGGGCCGCGGCGAGCCATGCGGCGGTGAAAACGACGCCGCCGAACCACACCGAGCTTAGCGCCACGGCGGCGAGCACGAGCCCGGAGACAACGCGCGGCAAAAGGTCCGCGAGTCGGCGCGCGCGAAGGCGCGCGGCGGCGCCAACGCCCGAGGGCGGGGGTTCGTCGCCGGGAGGGTGGGCGGCGCTGTCGTTCAGCATCGCGACGGATACCGGCGTTTGGAGGAAGCGGGTCATGTCCTCGGCTGGCCGTTTTCGACCGCCGCGGCGACGCCGCCGAAGCGGCGCTCGCGGGAGCCGAATTCAGCCAGCGCGGCGGCGAAGGCCTTGCGGTCGAAATCCGGCCAGTGCATGGGCAGAAAAACGAACTCCGAATAGGCGGCCTGCCACATCAAGAAATTGGAGAGCCGTTTTTCGCCCGAGGTGCGGATGATGAGATCGGGATCGGGAATGCCGGCGGTATCGAGCCGCTGGGCGAAAAATGCGTCGTCGATGTCGGAAGGCTTGATGCGGCCGGCGGCGACGTCCTCGGCCAGCGCCCGCGCCGCCGCGGCGATCTCCTGGCGCGCGCCGTAATTGAAGGCGACGATCAGGTTGAGGCCGGTATTGGCGCGCGTCGCCTCCTCCGCCTCGACGAGAAGGCCGCGAATGTCGGGCTGAAGATCGTCGCGCCGCCCGATCACCTTAATCCGGACGTTCGCCTCCTGCAGATCGCGCAGATCGTTGCGGATGAAGCGTTTCAGCAGGCCCATGAGGTCGGCCACCTCCTCCAGCGGCCGGCTCCAGTTCTCCATCGAAAAGCTGTAGACGGTGAGATAGTCGAGGCCGAAGTCGATCGCCGCGCGGACGGCGCCGCGCAGGGCCTCAAGGCCGCGACGATGTCCCTCGATGCGGGGCAGCCCTCGACTCGCCGCCCAGCGTCCGTTGCCGTCCATGATGACGCCGACATGCGCCGGAACGCCGCTTGGGCGCGGCTCCGCCGCGAGGATCGGCTTGTTCGAGCTCATGCTCCGCATGACGATGTCCTGGTCGCGAAAGGTCGGCGGCGACCTGGCCGACGGCAGAGCTTGTTTAAGCAGAATTTCACCGAAAGTCCCAATCTCGACCGCCTTGAAAACTATAAACCGCGACGAGCCGCGATGGGCGCATTTTCCGATGTCGCGATGCTCGAAAACGGCCCCCGATCTTTGCTTACGGCATTTAGGCGAGGAAACGGCGCTCCCCCGCTCAAAAACGTCGCAGGGGCCGACGCCGGCATCCCCGCCTCGATGCCAGAAAGGCGCCGCTCAGACCTGCATGATTTCGCGCTCTTTGGCGGCGAGCGCCGCGTCGACCTCGCTGACGCATTGATCGGTCGCTTTCTGCACCTCGCTCTCGTGCCTTTTCTCGTCGTCCTCGCTGATCGCCTTTTCTTTCAGCAGCTTCTTCAACGTGTCGAGGCCGTCGCGGCGCACGTGGCGGACCGCGACGCGGGCGTCTTCGGCATATTTATGCGCCACCTTGACCATTTCCCTGCGCCTTTGCTCGTTGAGCTCAGGGATGCGGATGCGCAAAATCTGGCCTTCGACGGTTGGCGACAGCCCGAGATTGGAATTGCGGATCGCCTTGTCGACGGCGCCGACCATGCCCTTGTCCCAGACCTGAACCGAGAGCATGCGGGCCTCGGGCACGCTGATCGTCGCGACCTGGTTCAGCGGCATCGCCTGGCCATAAGCCTCGACCTGCACGGGTTCGATGAGGCTCGCCGAGGCGCGGCCCGTACGCAGCCCGCCCATTTCATGTTTAAGGGTCGCGATAGCCCCCTGCATGCGCCGTTTAAGGTCCGAAAGATCGAATTCTGCGCTCATCCCTGAAACCCTGATCCTGTCCGCCGCTTGCTGCGCGGGAGCGCGCCGCGTCATCGGACGCGGTCGAAGCCGCGCCTGGAAATGCAAAAGCGCCGCCGGAAATGGCCGAACGAGATAGCGCGCCTTCAACCGATCAGCAAGCGCCGCTGATAAGGTCCCGCCGCCGACGCGCGCTCAAGGCGAAACGAGGCTGAATTTGCCCTGGCCCTGAAGCGCCCGGCGGATCGCCTCGGGCTCGCGGATGGAGAACACGATTATGGGAATCCGGTTCTCCCGCGCAAGCGCGAAAGCGGCGGTGTCCATGACGGCGAGGTTTTTGGCGATCGCTTCGTCGTGGGTCAGGCGCTCGTAGCGGGTCGCGGCCGGGTCGCGCTTTGGATCGGCCGAATAGACGCCGTCGACCTGCGTCGCCTTCATGATCAGATCGCAGGAGAGTTCGGCGCCGCGCAGCGCCGCGCCCGTGTCGGTAGTGAAGAACGGATTGCCGGTGCCGCCAGCGAGGACGACGATGCGCCCTTTGCCGAGGTGGTGCAGCGCGGCCTGCCGTGAAAACGGCTCGCACAGCGAGGGCATCGGCACGGCCGAGAGGACGCGCGCGCTCTTACCCTGCTTTTCGATGGCGTATTCGAGCGCCAGAGCGTTCATGACGGTCGCGAGCATGCCGATCGAATCAGCGCGGGCGCGCTCGATTCCTATGTCCGCTCCGGCGATGCCGCGAAAGAAATTGCCGCCGCCGACGACCACCGCGACCTCGACGCCAAGCGCCGCGGCGGCCGAAAGATCGGCGGCGATCCGCGTCAGCGTCCCCATGTCGAGGCCGTGGCTTTCAGCGCCCATCAAGGCTTCGCCCGACAGCTTGACGACGACCCGCCGCCAGGGCGAGCCGCTGGCCAGTCGACCACGCGCGGGCGCCAGATCGGGCGCAGGTTTGGTTTGGCCGATTTCGGTCATGGCGCCGCCATCCTCAAACGGGATCCCTGACGCCCGGATTAAGATCGGGAGACGCCAGCGTCAAAACTGCCGCGATTGAAAAACGCCGCTACTTGGCGCATGCCGCTTGGCGCCGTCAAGTGATATGCATTTATTGCGACAAAACTGTTATCCGGGCACAGGTGGGGCGCCGTGGCGCGCCAACCGCAACCTCGAGCCGCAAAAACGAGCAGACCGAAAACGACGCCATGCCGAACCAGACCGCGCAAAACTCGATCAGACTGCGGTTGATTGTCATCCCGTCCTTCATTCTGGCGATCGGCATCGCCACGGCGATCGCCGTCACCCTGTATGACGCAAAGAGCCGGATCGCGTCCGAGATCGCGTCGGGACTGACGCTTGGCGACCATTTCATCCGCTATGCCCTGGATGAACCCGCGAACGCGCAGAATTCCGAAGTCGCCATCGAAAGCCATGCGCTGCGCCGCCTGCGCGAGGGGCTCGCGCATGTCCGCCACATCAGGGTCTTTTTTCCGGGCGCAGCGGCGGCCGACCCGGAGGCGGCCGCGGCGCAGCCCGAGGCGCCCCGGCCGGCAAGGCGCGAGGCCCGCGCGCCCGCCTGGTTCGAGAAACTGCTGCAGCAGCCCCCGATTGTGAAGACCTATCCGATCCGGATCGGCGGAATCGAACGGGGCGAAATCATCATGAAGAGCGAGGCGGCCGATGAAATCGCCGAGATCTGGTCGAGCCTTCTCTTCCTGACCGCGCTGCTGACGGCGCTCTCGATCGCCATCGTCGCCCTTATTCTGGCGACGGCGCGCCACACGCTCGCACCGCTACGTCAGGTGGTCGAGGGACTTGACCGTCTGGGGCGCGGCCAGTTCGGCGGCGTCGCCGAGATCAGGATCGCCGAACTGCGCCGCATCGGCGAACGCTTCAACATTCTCGCGGCGACGCTGGCCCGCTCCGAGGCCGACAACCACCTGCTGATCGACCGGCTTCTGTCGATCCAGGACGCAGAGCGCAAAGAGCTCGCGCGGGAGCTGCATGACGAATTCGGCGCCTCGCTTTTCGGCATCAGGGCCGCCGCCTCCTGCATCGTCGAGGCCGCGTCCTCCGGCGCCGCCGAACCCGCGCAGCGGCGCGAAATCATCGACCGAGCGCACAGAATCTCGAAGCTCGCCGATGCGATTCAGAAGCAGAACTACCGCATTCTCGACCGAATCCGGCCGGTGATCCTGCATCAGATGGGCCTCGCCGACGCCCTGCGGCAGCTCGTCGAGCAATGGCGCGCGCAGCACAGCGATATCTCCTGCGCGATCGAGATCACGGGCGACAGCAGGGTCGGCCGAGCGTTCGGCGAAGAGGTCAGCCTGACGGGCTATCGAATCGTGCAGGAGTGCCTTACCAATGTCGCACGGCACTCGAAGGCTGGCGCTGTCCGCGTCCGCATGGACGTCTGCGACGCGCCCGCCGGCGGACTTGAGATACGCCTACGCATTGAGGACGACGGCGTCGGCCTGCCGCCCGATTTCAGATTTGGCTTCGGTTTTCTCGGCATGAGCGAAAGAGTGCGCAAACTCGACGGCAGCCTCAAGATCGGCGCCTCGGCGCTGGGCGGAGCCTCGATCGAGGCGCGCATTCCGATCCGCGCGGCCGAGCCGCGGCGGGTCGCGGAAGAGGCGGCGGACGCAACGCAGGCGGAGGCGACAGCCATTCATGACTGAGCGGACCAGAAATCCTGCTGATCGAGGATCATCCGATCGTGCGCGACGGCTGCCTGCGAATTCTCGCGCGGCGACCCGATTTCGACATGATGGAGGCGGATACGGCGAACGCTGGCCTCGCCGCGAACCGAAGCTTCGCCCCAGACATCATCATTCTCGACCTTGAATTGCCCGATATCGGCGGCCTCGAGGTGATCCGGGAGCTTATCCGCGACAATCCGGCGACGCGCATTGTCGTCTTCAGCATGTATGAGGCGGCGACCTTCGTCACCCGCGCGCTCGAGCGCGGCGCGCGCGGTTACGTGACCAAGAACGACGATCCGAACGCCATCCTTCTGGCGATCGACAAGGTTTTGTCCGGCGCCGTCTATCTCTGCCACTCGGTGGCGCAAAATCTCGCTCTCGCCAATCTCGAGCCGGCCGACGATCCGTTGCGCCCCTTGAGCGAAAGGGAGCGCCAGGTCGTGACGCTGCTTGCCGAAGGCAAAAATCTGTCTGAAATCGCGGCCGCTCTAACCATCGGCTACAAGACGGCGGCGAATATCGTCTCGGCGGTCAAGCAGAAGCTCGGCATCGCCACCAGCCCGGCCCTTATCAAATTCGCCGTGGAATTAAGGGGCAAGTCCTAGGACCGGAACAACGCGAGCAACGCTGGCGCGATCAACGCCGTCATGATGGCGTTGAGGCCCATCGCGATTCCCGCGAAAGCTCCCGCGACCGGATCGACCGCGAAGGCGCGGGCCGTGCCAATGCCATGCGCCGCGAGACCAGCCGCGAAGCCGCGCGCGGCATAATCTCGAATTCGAAGCGCGTTCATCAGCGGCGTGACCATCACCGCCCCGATGATTCCGGTGGCGATGACGAGCACGGCTGTCAGGGCCGGTTGCCCGCCCATCTGCTCGGAGATCGCCATTGCGACCGCCGCGGTGACCGATTTCGGCGCCAGCGATGCGAGCACGCCGCGCGGCAAGCCGAGCGTCGCCGCGATCGCGAGAGTCGACGCAATGGCTGTCGCCGAGCCGACGAGCAAGGCCGCCGCCATAGGCAGCAGGTTGCGGCGCACCAGCGGCCAGTTGCGATAGAGTGGCACGGCAAGCGCGACCGTCGCGGGGCCAAGCAGGAAATGCACGAATTGCGCGCCCTGAAAATAAACCTTGTAGTCCGTGCCTGTCAGCTTCAGCAGCGCGGCCACCATGAGCAGGGCGATCAGCACCGGGTTCACGAAAGCATTGCGGCCGGAGAGCCGTGAGAGCGCGTCGGCCCCGAGCCAGGCGACCAAAGTCACCGTCAGCCACAGCAGCGGGCTCGCCGAAAGGTAGACCCAGAGGCTGAACGGCGCCGTCATGCGATTGGGCCGTCCGCCGAGTCGACGGTACGCCGGGCGACCGCATTGAAGACAAGCGCCGTGACGGCGAGCGTGACGGCCGTCGACCCGATAAGGGCGATTGCAATCGCGAGGCCGTACTCGGAAAGCAGCTTCAGCTCCTGCACCACCCCGACGCCGGCCGGGACGAAGAGCAGCGCAAGATTTTGCAGCAGCCCATGCGCCACCCGCGCGACCTCGGTCTCGCCAACAATCGCCGATTCGACGCCGCGCAGCCGCTCGTAGGCCAACAGGCTGAAGAAAAGCAGGATGAGCCCCAGCACTGGCCCCGGCACCGGCAATTTCAGCCCCCGCGACGCCACTTCGCCTGCGAGCTGGCAGAGCAGGAGCACGACGAAGCCACGCACCATTGCGCCGTCCCCAATCTTCGGTCCCGCGGCCGAAAGTCAGTCTCAGCCGCGGACTCGCCTTGCGTGCAGAAAAGGCGGCCGCGCCAATCGCTCGCGGCGCCGAGCCGGCGCGGCGCAGGATCGGCGCGATCTTGAGCGGCCCGGCGCCTCACCCGCGCCGAAGGCTAATCGCTATTTGGCCGGAGCGGCAGCAGGCGCCGGCGGCGCGGCGCCGCCCGTGGCGTCAGGCTTGGCGGCTTCGAGTTTCTTGCGCTCGTCCTCGGCGCGCTTTTGCAGTTCCTCCTGCAATTTTTTCTGCTGCTCTTCGAGCACCTTCGGATCGACCGCCGGTCCGTCGAAGGCCTTGTCGAAGCCTGAGAGTGGAACCCCGAAGGTGACGAGGTTATTCGCCTGATTCTTGACGTCGACGTTCATCACCGTGCCCTTCTTCAACTCGGCGAGGGCTGCGCCGTTTATCCTGGCTTCGGCGAAGCAGCCGTTGGGAAAACAGATCTCGAATGCGCCTACGATCGGGTCGCCCTTGTCGACGGCGAAGCGGAAGCCGGGGCGCAGCATCAGCCCGACCGGCATCAGCAAACGCACAATCCGGTTGTCGTCTCCCTTGACGTCGTAGACGGCGAGGGCGAGCACCGGCGGCTTGTCTTTATCGGCGCTGAAATCGCGCGTCGTGTAGCAGATTTCCTTATTGGCCGCCTGATCCTTGCCGCAGACCTTGGTCCAGTCGTTTTGCGTCGGCGTCAGTTCGACCCTGAACGGTCCCTGCGCCGGCGCCGGCTGCGGCGCGGGCGATCCGGGGGTGGCCTCGGGCGCAGGCTGGGCGGGGGCTGGCGCCGCCGGCGCGGCGGCGGGCTTCGTGGCGGCCGGCTTTTTTGTTTGCGCGAAAGCTTCCGCGCCGGCCAGCAAGAGCAAGCCAGCCAAACCGGCTGCGCCGAAGCGTTTCAACGAGAAAGACATTAGAATTCCTTTCAAATGATCGGCTCTTATAGTTCAGGCTTCCCCGAAAGGCATCTTCGCCGGAGCGGCGATCCGCGCTGCAAGGTCGAATTCGCCGGCGAAGACAAAACCGACATTGCGCGCGACGTCAAGGCGCGACGTCAAGGATGGCGCCGCGAAACGTAGGCGCTTATGTCTTATTTTTGCTGCGCCGCTGGGGTTAACCAACATGCGCCCGCCTGGCAAGTCCGCGTTGCGAACGGAACGATCGAGACGGGCGTCCCTTTCGCCATGAAAGCTCCGCCTCCAACGCATGATCGAAGGGTCCGAACCGCGGCGATGAAGAAGACCCGGCCCCGAATCGGCGCGATCGCAGCGGTCGCCTGCGCGCTTCTTCTCGTCCTGTCGCCACCGCCGCCGCGCGCCCGCGCCGACGCGGCGCAGCCAAGGCCCGCCATCGCCATGCACGGTGAGCCGGCGCTGCCCGACGCCTTCGATCACTTGCCCTACGCCGATCCCGACGCGACCAAGGGCGGCCGCGTCTCGATCGGCTTTCTCGGCGCCTTCGACAGCCTCAATCCGTTCAATCTCAAGGCCGGCTCGACCGCGCAAGGGCTGAACGGCAATGTCTTCGAGACTTTGATGACGCGTTCGCTCGACGAGCCGTTCACGCTCTACGGTCTGATCGCGAAGACGATCGAAACCAACGCCGACCGCAATGTGGTGACGTTCAGGCTCGATCCGCGCGCGCATTTTTCCAATGGCCAGCCGATCACCTCCGACGACGTTCGCTTCACGTTCGAACTCCTTAAGACGCGCGGCCGGCCGCAGCATCGGGCCGCCTTCTCGCTGGTGAAATCGATCGAAACGCCCGATCCGCTCACCGTGCGCTATGAAATCGACGCCGGCGGCGACCGCGAGATGCCGCTGACGCTCGCCCTGATGCCGGTGCTGCCGCGCGGCGCGGTCGACGTCGCCAAATGGGACGATGCGAGCCTCGACGTCCCGATCGGCTCCGGGCCTTATAAGATCGCCGAGGTCAAGCCGGGCGAGCGCCTGATCCTGAAGCGCGACCCCAATTATTGGGCCAAGGACCTGCCGGTTCGCCGCGGCCTTTTTAATTTCGATGAAATCGACATCGAATATTTCCGCGACGCCAACAGCCTGTTCGAGGCCTTCGCCGCCGGGCTCCTCGATTTTCGCGAGGAGACGAACCCAATTCAATGGCTCACCGCCTATGATTTTCCGGCGATGCGCGATCATCGGGACGTGCGCGAGGCCCTGCCCGTCGGCGGACCGAAAGGCATGGAAGGCTTCGTCTTCAATCTGCGCCGGCCGCTGTTTTCCGACATCAGGGTGCGCGAGGCGCTTGGCCTGATGTTCGACTTCGAGTGGATCAACGCCAACCTTTACGGCGGCCTTTACCGGCGCACCCAGAGCTTTTTCGACGAATCCGAGCTCGCCTCCGCCGGGCGCCCCGCGAGCGCCGCCGAGCGGGCGCTTCTCGCGCCGTTTCCCGGCGCGGTTCGCGAGGATATTCTTGAGGGGCGATGGCGCCCGCCGGAAAGCGACGGCTCGGGCAACGACCGGACGATGCCAAAGCGCGCCCTCGCCTTACTGGGCGAGGCCGGCTATGCGCTCGAAAACGGGCGCCTCGCCAGGAATGGCGAACCGCTCGCCTTCGAGATCATGGTCAAGGATCGCGGCCAGGAGCGCCTCGCCCTCAATTACGCGGACTCGCTGGCGCGCATCGGCGTGACGGCCAAAGTCAGGCTGGTCGACGAAGTCCAGTATCAGAGGCGTCGGCAAAAATTTGACTTCGACATGATGATTGGAAGCTGGCTCGCCTCGGCTTCGCCCGGCAATGAACAGCGCTCGCGCTGGGGCTCGAAAAGCGCCGGCCAGGAGGCCTCGTTCAATCTCGCGGGCGTTCAGTCGCCGGCCGTCGACGCCCTGATCGCGGCGCTTCTCACCGCGCACACGCAGGAGGAGTTCGTCACCGCCGTTCGCGCCTATGATCGGGTTCTTTTGTCCGGCTTTTACATCGTGCCGCTGTTCCATGCGCCGGACCAATGGATCGCGGCCTCGGCGGCGCTGGCGCGGCCGAAACAGCTGCCGCATTACGGTCCGCCGTCCGGCAGCTCGACGCTGGACACATGGTGGCGCAAGCAGCCCTGAGCCGACCGGAAAGGGCCTTCGACGATAATGCCGACCGATTTCGCCACTCTGATTTTCCTGACCTTCGCCGGCCTTGGTCTGCTGTCGGGTTTCCGCATCGCCAACCAATATGAGCGGGCGGTCGTTCTGCGGCTCGGGAGATACCAGCGCACCGCCGGGCCGGGGCTCTATTATCTCATTCCTTTCATCGACAGGGCGCAGACTGTCGATCTGCGCACGATGACGACCGAGGTCGCCCAGCAGGAGGCGATCACCAAGGATAATGTGCCGGTCAAGATCAACGCCGTGATCTGGCGGCGCACGATCGATCCAAGAAGCGCCGTGATCGAAGTCATGAACGTCGGGGAGGCGGTCGTTCAAGTCGCCGTCACCTCGCTACGCAACGTCATCGGCCAGCATACGCTCGATGATGTCCTCAAAGAGCAGGAGACCATTTCGACGGCGCTGCAGGCCTCGATCGACCGCGTGACCGAGCCCTGGGGCGTCAAGGTCGAGCGCGTGCAGATGCGCAATGTCGAGATCCCGGAATCGATGCAGCGCGCCATGGCCCAGGAAGCCGAAGCTTTACGTGAAAAACGCGCCCGCAAGATCAAGGCGGAGGCCGAAGTCGAGGCCGCCGCCCTGCTGCGGGATGCCTCGGAAATCATCATGCACAGTCCCGCCGGCCTCGAATTGCGGCGGATGCAGATGATCACCGAAGTCGGGGCCGAACAGAACACCATGACAATCATTATGATGCCGAGCGAATTCGTCGAGTTGGCGCGCGCCGTGGCCGGAAAAAAAGACTGAGGCTTCGCCGCCTCCCGAAGGGCCGCGAGATGGCCATATTTGCAGCTTAAAGTTGCAACGGGCGTCAGGCGGGCCTTGCTTGGTTGACGCGCGAGCGTGTACAAATCCGAAATTGGTTCGTAAATTTTTGGTCCATAGGTAGCTTGCCGCCCCGGCCGACCTCGCGTCGGTCGCAATACCGCGGGTCTACGGCTTCGCCCGCGGCCAGAGCCATGAAGTTGAGCGCGCAAGGTTGGACGCGAGCCCAATAGGAGCCTTGCATGAGCGCAGCAGAGCCGCTGCAAATTCCGATCGATGTGATCGGGGACGTCGCGAGCCCGGAATGTTTCATCGGCTTGCGGCTGATCGGCGCCGTCGTCGCATTGACGCCGGGACTCGCCGTCGACATCCGCTGGCGTCCCTTCCAGATCGACCCGGACCTTCCTCCAAACGGACAGGATCGCAACGCCTATCTCGAAGAGAAATACGGCTCGCCGCGCGAGGCCCGCGAGGCGCTCGCAAGCCTTGCGGAAGCGGGCGGGGAATTCAAGATCGCCTTCGCCTTCGACCGGATCAGGCGGCAACCCAATACGCTGGAGGCGCATCGGGTCGTCCGGCTCGCACGTCGTTTCAACGCCGAGATCAAGATGGTCGAGGCCCTGTTCGCGGCTTTCTTCCTCGATGGCGAGGATATTGGCGACCGCCGCGCCCTGGTCGCCCTCGCAGCCAGGGCAGGCATGGATCCCCACCTTGTCGCGGATTTCCTCGCCGGGACAGACGATATCGAGGCATTAGGGCGGGAGTTGACCGGATTTCGCGCGCTCGGCGTCGAGCATGTGCCGCGGTTCATCATCGCCGGCAAGAAAACCATCAGCGGCATCATTCCGGTCGAGGATTTCGCCGACGCGGTTTTCGGTTCAATTGAGGATGAATGAAAGTCGGCGAGGGCGGAACGATTCGGCGGTCGCGCACTGCTGCGAAACGGCTCTTCGCCACCGTGCTAATTTGGCTGTGCACAGATAATTCAGCCGACCGCCTTGCGCCCGCCGCGCCGCTCGCGCCGTAATCTCCTGTAGCGAATCGCGCGCCGCCTTATTTTCGGTTAACCAAAAGCTAACGCATTGCGTAAACATTCAACCCCAAGCGTATTTTCTGTGGGCGCAGCCGCGCCATGATCCCGGTTCCATGAAATTCACCAAACTCCGCATCGCAGGGTTCAAGACCTTCGTCGAACCCACCGATTTTCTGATCGAGCCCGGCCTGACCGGCATCGTCGGACCGAACGGCTGCGGCAAATCCAATCTCGTCGAGGCGATGCGCTGGGTGATGGGCGAGAGTTCGTCGAAGAACATGCGCGCCTCCGGCATGGACGACGTGATTTTCTCCGGCGGCGGCGGCCGGCCGGCGCGCAACATGGCCGAAGTGACGCTAGTCCTCGACAATGGCGCGCGCGCGGCGCCGGCGGCCTTCAACGACGCCGACACCATCGAAGTGTCGCGCCGCATCGAGCGCGAGGCGGGCTCCGCCTATCGCGTCAACGGCCGCGAGGCGCGCGCCAGGGACGTGCAGCTTTTGTTCGCCGACGCCTCCTCCGGCTCGCGCTCGCCCGCGATGGTGCGGCAGGGCCAGATCGGCGAATTGATTTCGGCGAAGCCGCAGGAGCGCCGCCGCATCCTAGAGGAGGCCGCCGGCGTCGCCGGGCTTCATTCGCGCCGGCACGAGGCCGAATTGCGCCTCAAGGGCGCCGCCGACAATTTGACGCGCCTGGACGATATTCTGCAGCAACTCGAGACGCAGTCGAAAGGCCTTGAGCGGCAGGCGCGGCAGGCGGCGCGCTATCGCGACCTCGCCGGCGCCATCCGCCGCGCCGAGGCGCTACGCGCGCTGATCGATCATCGCGAGGCGGCGGAGTCGCTCAGCGCGGCCGAGGCGCAGTTCGAGGTTTTCTCGCGCGACGTCAACGAGCGCACAAGGCTTCAGGCGGAAGCCGCGCGGGCGCAAGGCATCGCAGCGAACGCTCTGCCGCCGCTACGCGAAGCCGAGCTCGCGCGCAGCGGCGAGCTGCAGCGGCTTATCGTTGCGCGCGAGGCGCTCGACGGCGAAGAGAAACGCGCCGCCGCGCGCAGCGGCGAGCTGGCGCAGCGCGTCGCCCAGATGACCAGCGATCTCGCCCGCGAACGCGCGCTGATCGCCGACGCCGCCGGCGTGCTCGAACGCCTCGACGCCGAGGCGGACGAATTGCGCGACGCCGCGAGCGGGGAAGGCGCGTTCGAAGACGCGGCGCGCGCCCGCCTTGCTGAGGCGGAGGCCGCCCTCGCGGCGGCCGAGGCGGAACTGTCCGAAGCGCAGGAATCGCGCGCCGGCGTCGAGGCGCGCCGCGCCACCTGCGAAAGCGCGCTGCGCGAGGCGCGCGCGAGGCTCGCCCGCATCGAGGCGGAACTCGTGAGGGTCGGTGACGAGCGCGATGCGCTTCTCGCCCGACGCGCCGACGTCGAGCCTCTCACCCTGCTGGAAGAGGCGCTCGCGCAGGCAATCGCCACGGCCGCCGCATTCGAGACCGAAATCGCGGACCTCGAGGCGGCGCACGCCAAAGCCAGGTCTTGTGAGGCCGATGCGCGCGGAAAACTGACGGAGTCCGAACGGAGGGCGCAAAAACTCGGCACGGAAGCGCAGACGCTGTCGAAACTGCTCAACGCGGCCAGCGGTGGTTTCTGGCCGCCGGTCACTGAAGAGATCACCGTCGCCAGGGGCTTTGAAGCGGCGCTCGGCGCGGCGCTCGGCGATGATCTCGACGCCTCCACCAATGCGTCGGCGCCGGCCCACTGGGCGGAAACCGACCGGCGCGACGATCCGCAGCTCCCGCCCGGCGTCGAGCCGCTGGCAAACCTTGTAACCGCGCCCGCCGCTCTCGCGCGCCGCCTGAACCAGATCGGCCTCGTTTCCCGCGCCGAAGGCCGCGCGCTCTCGCCTCTGTTGAAGCCGGGCCAACGGCTGGTCTCGAAGGAGGGCGATCTCTGGCGCTGGGATGGGTTCGTCCAAGCCGCCGAAGCGCCGACTCCGGCCGCGCGCCGCCTCGCCGAGAAGAACCGTCTCGGCGATCTCATCGTCGAGGCCGGAGCGGCGCGGACCGCCGCCGACGCCCAGAAGGCCGAGGCGGAAGCCGCGCAGAGCCATGCGGCCGCCTGCGCCGCCGCCGAGAGCGAGGCGCGGCGCAATCATAAGACGGCCTTGCGCGAGGTCGAGGCGGCGCGTGAAAGACATGGCGCGGCTGAACGCGCCGAGGCCGCCGCCGCCGCTCGCCTGGCCGCGCTTGACGAAGCCGTCGAACGCCTGACAGTCGACCGCGACGAATCGCGCGAGAAATTCGCCGCCGCGCAGGCCGGCCTCGACGACCTCGCCAACCCGGCCGATCTGAGCGAACGCCTCGAAATCTGTCGGGCCTGGGCGGCGCGCGAGCGCGCCATGGCCGGCGAGGCGCGCGCCGAATTGCAGGCCCATCTGCGCGAGGCGCAGGCGCGCGCCAAAAGGCTCAACGCCATTGCCGGCGAGCGCGTCTCCTGGCTGACGCGAAGCGAAGGCGCCGGCGGCCAGATCAGCGCCTTCGAGGCGCGCATCGCGGCGGCGCAGTCCGAGCGGGAAGAGCTCGCCGACGCGCCGGGCGCTTTCCTCGCGACCCGGCGCGCGTTGATGAATCAGATCGACGCGGCGGAGACGGCCCGCGAAGACGCGGCCGACCAGCGCGCCGCCGCAGAGACGGCCGTCGCCAAGGCCGACCGCGAGGCCCGCGCCGCCCTCGACGCGATGAGCGCCGCGCGGGAGCAAAAGGCGCGCGCGGAGACGCGAATTGAGGCGGCTCGCGCGCGCCGCGACGAGATCCTCCGAGAGATCGGCGCGGAGCTCGATTGCGCGCCAGCCGAGCTTCCCGCGCTCGCCGGGATCGGTCCGGGCGACGAATTGCCGGCGGCGGCCGACGTCGAAAGGCGGCTTGAGGGCCTGAAGCAGGATCGCGAGCGCCTTGGCGCGGTCAATCTCCGCGCGGAGGAAGAACTGAATGAGGCGGAGACCACGAAGGCGAGTCTCGCCGCCGAACATGCGGATTTGACCGAAGCCATCCAGCGCCTGCGCCAGGCCATCCAGAGCCTCAACAGGGAAGGCCGCGAACGCCTCGTCGCCGCTTTCGAAAAGGTCAATGCGCATTTCGCCGAGCTGTTCACCACTCTGTTTGGCGGCGGCTCGGCTGAACTGCAGCTCGTCGAATCGGACGATCCCCTCGAAGCAGGGCTTGAGATCATTGCCCGGCCGCCGGGCAAGAAGCCGCAGGTGATGACGCTGCTCTCTGGCGGCGAACAGGCGCTGACCGCGCTATCGCTGATCTTCGCGATTTTTCTCACCAATCCATCGCCGATCTGCGTGCTCGATGAGGTCGACGCGCCGCTTGACGACGCCAATGTCGAACGCTTCTGCGATCTCCTTGATGAGATGCGGCGCAAAACCGAGACGCGCTTCATCGCCATCACGCATAATCCGATCACCATGGCGCGGATGAACCGCCTGTTCGGGGTCACGATGGCCGAACGCGGCGTCAGCCAACTTGTCAGCGTCGACCTTGACGACGCGGAGCGCCTGCTCGACGCCGGCTGAACCGCTGAGATATCTTTGGCAGGTTTTCTGGCTAAATTTTACGCTGATATATCAGGCTGTTATAGAATTCAGTCTAAGTCTTGACAGGCGCCGCCGCCGCTCATATGTTGCGCCGGCTTTCAAACGCTTGCCCCATTGCCGCCTTAGATTTTCCGGCGGCGCATTCCGAAGCCGTCCTGTCTCGCTTTTCGCGTTTAGGCGACCTATAAGTCGTCGATGCGTTTGGGGCGCGTGACGGCATCGGAGCGGGCGCAGGTGGGCGAGGGCGACAAGGCTCGGAGCGAGGAACAAAAACGCGCGGAAGCTGCGGCCGACGCGGACCGGCGCGAAAGCGCGGCGCTGCGGTCAAGGCTCGACAGGCTGTCGGCGGATCTCGGCGCCAGCAAGGACCTTGGCGCCCGAGTCGGCGAAAAGGACCCTGTCGTTTCCGCGGCATCTTTCGGGGCTGCGATCAGCCTCGGTTTCCGGGTGCTTGTGGAATTCGTCTCGGCGGCGGTCGTCGGGGCGCTGCTTGGCTGGCAACTCGACAAATGGTTCGGGACCTCGCCGGCATTTCTTCTCGTCCTGCTCCTTTTGGGAACGGCGGCGGGATTTTGGAACGTATACCGCATCGCCGTGAAACCAACGGGTCGGAAGCCCTGAAGATCAGCGGGGCGCGTGGGCGTAAGGCGAGACCGGAAGGGGTGAGCACGTGGCGGAAGCAATGGATCCAATCCATCAGTTCAAGATCGAACCGATCGTCAGGCTGCATCTGTTCGGCATTGACGCTTCTTTCACCAACGCCTCTCTTTTCATGCTGATCGTCGTTCTCGCCACCTCGGCGCTGATGATTATCGGGACGTCGAAACGCTTGCTGGTGCCCAACCGGCTACAGTCCGCCGCCGAGATGACCTATGAATTCGTGGTCAATACGGTGCATATGACGGCGGGAAAAGAAGGAATGAAGTTTTTCCCCTTCGTCTTCACCCTCTTCCTGTTCGTTCTGTTCTCGAACCTGCTGGGGCTCATTCCCTACGCCTACACAGTGACGAGCCAGATCGTGGTCACCTTCGCCTTCGCCGCGATCGTCATCGGCATGGTCATCGCCTATGGGTTCTACCGCAACGGAGCGCACTTCCTCAATCTTTTCGTGCCCTCCGGCGTGCCGGGCATTCTGCTTCCCTTCGTGACCATGATCGAGATCATTTCGTTCCTGTCGCGCCCGATCAGCCTTTCCGTCCGTCTGTTCGCCAACATGCTGGCGGGCCACATCACCTTGAAGGTGCTCGGCGGCTTTGTCGCCTCTTTGCTTGGCGCAGGGGTGTTCGCCCTCGTCGCGCCCCTCCCGCTCGCCGGCGTCGTCGCGCTCACCGCCTTCGAATTGCTGGTCGCTGTGCTGCAGGCCTATGTGTTCGCCATTCTAACTTGCGTCTATCTGAACGACGCAATTCATCCGGGTCACTGAATAAATATCAACAACAGATCAGCGCCCGCTTCCGCAAGCCAGGAGTAAAATAAATATGGAACCCGCTGCAGCTAAGTTCATCGGCGCCGGACTCGCCGCCATCGGCATGGGCGCCTCGGCGATCGGCGTCGGCCTGATTTTCGGTAACTTCCTGTTGGGCGCGCTGCGCAATCCAACGGCGTCCGACGCGCAGTTCGGGCGCGCCTTCATCGGCGTCGCGCTTGCGGAAGGCCTTGGCATCTTCGCCTTTCTCGTGGCCCTGCTTCTGCTTTTCGTGCTTTAGCAAATCGCGGCGCGCCCGACATCCATTCGGGCGCGCCGTTTCAGGATGAACGATCGCGAAGGATTTCGACGATGGCGAGCCAGAATTCCGATGGCCTATCGACCAGCACGGCGGAGCCGTCCAGCCATGGGCCGCATGTGTTTCCGCCATTCGATTCGACGACCTTCGCCTCGACGCTGATCTGGCTCGCGCTCACCTTCGGCCTTCTCTTTTACCTTATGTCGAGGATCGCGCTGCCGCGCGTCGAAGACATCCTGCATACGCGCACCGCGAAGATTACGTCCGATCTAAATGAGGCGCACGCCGCCCGGGAGAAATCGGAGGCCGCAGCCGCCGAGCATGACAAGACCATCGCGGCGGCGAAAGCCAAGGCCCAGGCCCTCGCGCAGCAGACCCAGGCGAAAATAAACGCCGAGAACGACGCGAAGCGCCAGTCTCTCGAAACCCAGCTCAACGGCAAGCTCTCAGACGCCGAAAAACAGATCGTCGAGACGAAGGCCAAGGCCATGGCGAATGTGGAAACCGTCGCCGCCGACGCCGCGGCGGCGATCGTCGAGCGCATCACCGGCCGTCCCGCCGACGCCGGAGCGGTCGCGGCCGCCGTCGCCAGCGTCAAAGCCTGAAGCGGGAGAAACAGATGCTCAACGAAGAAACTTTCGTCGCCTTCGGCTTTATCATCTTTGTCGGCCTGCTCGTCTACCTCGGCGTTCATAAAACCATCAACGCCGCCCTCGACAAACGCGCGGACCGGATCAAAGCGGAGCTCGCCGAGGCCGAAAGGCTGCGCGGCGAGGCCGAAGCCGTCCTCGCTTCGTTCGGCAAGCGTCTCGAAGAGGCCGAAGCCGAAGCCGCGGCCGTCGTCCGCCAGGCCCATGTGGACGCCGAGATTCTCGCCGCGGAGGCCGCCGAGCGCCTCGCAGATTTCATCGCGCGCCGCACCAAACAGGCGGAAGAGAAAATCGCTTCGGCGGAAACGCAGGCCACCGCGGACGTGCGCGCCGCCGCCGCCGACGCCGCGACCAAAGCCGCCGCTGTCGTGCTCAAAGGCGAGGCGCGGGGGCCGTTCGGCGACCAACTCGTATCAAAGAGCATCGGCGATCTGAAATCGCTGTTTCATTGAGGTTTTGAGCGAGTTCCGCCTGCTCCGCGCGCAATCGCTCGATGCGCGTTCGGCGCCGCCGAAACGATAAGCTTCACTGGCCGAGGCGGCCGATATAGGCCACGATATCGTCGATCTCGCTGCGCGACAGATCCATGTCCGGCATCTTGGGATGCGGATCCATCAGAAAGGCCTTGAGCTTGGTCGCGCCTTCCTTGCGGCGCGCGATCGAGGCGAAGGTCGGCGCATCCGAACTTGCGTGCGTCTGATCCGACGCGACCACATGGCAGGCGGCGCACCAGCGCCTTGCAATGATTTCGCCCTTGGCTGCGTCTCCCGCGGCGAAGGCCGAGGGAGACCATGCGGCGAGCGCGAGAATCAGCGCTGCGCCGACGACGAGGCGACGCGCTCCGCGATCCCGCTGAAGGCGCGCGCGATCCGCCCGGCGACCCTGTTGCCGACGCTCGCCAAGCTTGATTGGAAAAAGGTTCCACCACGGTCCTGACATGGGTTCGCTCTTTTGAAATGAAGGCGGGAGGGAAAGCGATTCGATCACCATAACGCCGAGACGATACTCCGCCTTGCGCGAGGACAACAGGCGAGGTCCCGGCGCGGCCAAATCATATTCGCAGAAGTACGCCCCAGAGGATTGGCTTCATCCTCCAACCATGCGCATTGATGCGCCCCCCGCCGGCTGCCGGCAAAACGCGTTGCGCGGCGGAGTCCACAATGTCCAATACAGGCCCCGTCCTCATCACTGGCTGTTCCAGCGGCGTCGGCCGCGCCGCCGCCCGGGCGTTCCGCGCGGCGGGCTTCGCCACATTCGCGACGGCGCGCAATCACACGGCGCTCGAAGAGCTCGCGGCCATCGGCTGCGAGACCCTGGCGCTCGACGTCACCGATGAGGCGGCGCGGCGCGCCGTGGTCGAAGCCATCGAGCGCCGCTTCGGCGCGGTCGGAATTCTCGTCAACAATGCTGGCTATGGCCAATATGGCCCGATCGAGGAAATACCGCTCGACGCGATGCGCCGTCAGTTCGAGACGAATGTCTTTGGCGCGATGCGGCTCGCGCAGCTCGTGCTGCCGGGCATGCGGCGCGTCGGCAATGGACGCATCGTCAATGTGAGTTCGGTCGCGGGGCGCGTCGCCGTCATGGGCGGCGGCGCTTACCACGGCGCCAAATTCGCGCTGGAGGCCATGACGGACGCGTTGCGCCCGGAGGTCGCGCCCTTCGGCGTCCAAGTCGTGAATGTCTTGCCAGGGCCAATCGCAACGCAGTTCGAGGCCGCGCTGATGAAGACCATTCCACATCTCAACGCATCCGGAGACGCTGGTCCTTATGCCGTCTTCAAAAGGAATCTCGCCCGCCGGATGCACGCGTTCCTGACGCCTGGCGGCTTCGGCGTAATGACAGCTGACGACGTCGCTCGGGTCGTCCTAAAGGCTGGCGCAGCGGCGCGGCCACGCACGCGCTACAGCGTGGGCTTCATTGCGAGATTTGGGCCCTACGGCCGCGCGCTTGCGCCCGACCGCCTGGTAGACGCCGTGACCGGCTACGTCATTTCGAACAAGGACCGCTGAAGCGCCGCCTTGTCGCGCAGCGGCGCAGGCCCTATTCGGCCGCGCGCTGATTGATGCGCTCTTCGGCCAGCTCCGTCAGCCTTTGATCGGTCGCCTTCTCTTCGTTGAGCGTTTGCTGCAGAAGCGCGCCGCAATCGCTGCGTCCGAGTTGCTTCGCCCAGGCGATCAGCGAGCCGTAACGCGAGATCTCATAGTGCTCGACAGCCTGCGCCGCGGCGATCAAGCCCGCGTCCAGAACGGTCTTGTCGTCGATCTCGCCGGCCACCTCGTTAGCTTCCTTCAGGATCCCGTCTATCGCCGGGCAATCGACCTCGGTGGCTTCGACTCCGTGCATCTGAAAGACCTGCTCCAGTCGCTGGACATGCGTGCGGGTCTGCGCGAGATGCTTTTCGAAGCCGGATTTTAATTCGGAATCGGCGGCCTTTTCGATCATCGACGGCAACGCCGACACGATCTGCTGCTCAGCATAATAAACGTCGCGAAGCGTATGCACGAAGAGATCGTCCAATGTGCTTATGTCCTTCGAGAAGAAACCCATGATCAGCTCCGTTTCTGTTGTGCGCCATTAGGAGGCTCCCGGCGCGGAAGCCAAACGGGCGACCAACATGCCGGTTCCGCCCCGCAACGCGCAATTTCCGCTGCAGCTGAAACGACGCCTCGGACGGCGGACGCAAACGAGCCGCGACGCGCCCGCGCGGGCCTCAGGCGTCAATGCTCGTGGCGCGCGCGTCGCTTTCTTCGATAAACGCCCGGGCGTCCGCCTCGCTATCGAAGAGGACCACGACGCCATCGAGATCGGTGACCAGGACCCCGTGCAAGTAGGCACACCATTTTCCATCGGTGAGCTGGACGGCTTCGTGGCGCGCTCTTTTGATTTCATCAACCATCGCTATTCCACAAGAGCGCTCCGGCGAGCGTCGATTGCTAAAAGACGCGCCGGCGCATAGCCGCACTACAACTCTCAGCCAGCAGCCTCAATCCGGCTTACGGCCGAACGCCTCCCGCAGTTTGACCTTGGCGGTTTCTAGCGTGCGCTTTCGGCTCGCGCCGAGATTTGCGCCGGCCCTGTTGAGGTAGAATGTCAACATGGACATCGCCGAGCGAAATGGCGACGACTTGCGCCGATCGCTCCGTTCCGCCGAACGTTTGAGAGAACGCGCAATTTGGGCTGGATCGTCGCTTTTGAAGACGCCCTCCTCTAGATCGAGGGCATCGCTGTTTTGCGTCACCTTGGCCGTCCAGTTGCGGCCGTGTCCTTTTGCACGTGGCATTCTCTTATCCTCCGCAACCGCCGCCTGCTGGTCAACAGGCGGCGGCGCGATGCGTTCCCCGGCGGCGGATCAAATCAACCGAGCCGCGGGCGAGGCGCATGCGCCGCGCGATCAGCGCCTATGCGGCCCGGAAAACGGATGCGCCGCCGATCCGAGAAGCTCTTTTAGCGCCGATTGGCCGCGCCTTTCCAAAAAAAGACGCGACGCCGGGCCGCCGCAGGCGCGCGGCGTTATTCCCGTTGGTTTCGGACGCTTTCCGACAAGATTGAGCGCCCCCGCGTGGCCCGGCGCTTGCTCGTGACTAACGAGACGGTCCGTCCCGGCGCGGATGGATCGCCCGCCGACAAATGCGAAGGTCTCGAGCATGATCAAAGTGCAGATTGAGCGCCCTTTTATTGAGGCGATGATCGAGGAGTTCCCGGATCTTGCTGCTTTGCAGGAACAACTGCGGTTTGGCGACAAGGTCGAGGTGGCGTTCAGCCAACTGTCCGACGCGCAGTTGGGGCTGCTTGGAGACCTTTACCGAAAGGCTGGCCCCGGCATGCAACTTCGCGCTGCGCAATTGTCAACTTTACGACAAGCCCTGAAGGACAATGGCGTCCGTTTCGGACCTAATGACCTCGAAATGGTGCTTCCAGCCATCGTCCGCTATCTGCTGACAAACGCCATAAGGGGATGGGTGTTCACGGCGAATGTGGCGACAAGGCCCCTGCCCTATGTGATCACGCGCCTAGACTTCACGCATTCGTCAAACGACGAGGCGGCGCGGCTTTTCATCGAACTCAAAGCCAACGCCAAGGGAGCGGTCGCCGTCAATACGGTGAAGGTGACAGGCCCCGATATCGACGGCAAGACGATTGGCGAAATCTTCGCGGCGAAAGGTTTTCTGAAGGAGACGCCAGAGTTGATCGCGTCCTATGACGAAACGATCGAGCGTTACTTCGGTTGGCGCGCCCAATATGGCGGACAATTCTCGGGCCGCGGCACGGGCTTTTACGCCGAGGATCCGAATTCCTCTCACCGCGACATGGACTGGTCGCGCAAGGATATCGTGGTGCTGTCCACCAGCGGCGGCGCGGCTCGCCTCGTCAATGACGAGAGCATCCTAACCTCCCGCGCCCTGACCCTTGACGCGCCAGGCGAAATTCTGGGGCCCTATCTCCGCCGGGCGTCGAAGAGCAGCAAGTTCGACGCGGAAGACGAAGTCAAAGAGTTGCAGGCCGCCCTGCCGGAGGGGTTGTTCACGAAAATCCCGATCCACGCCTTCATCCTGATGTTCCATCTCGAACTGCATCATTATCTCTGGGTCCATGTCGACGATATGGAGCCCTACCAGTACAAGCCCGCGCTGAAGCAGAAGCTCGTATTGCCCGAAGAGCAGACGGATCTGATCGACATCCTGACCGCCGAGATGGATCTATTAATGGATGACATCGTCGCCGGAAAGTCGGGCGGCACGACGGTGCTCTGCGCCGGACCGCCCGGCGTCGGCAAGACTCTTACCGCCGAGGTCTATTCGGAAATCATCAAACGCCCCCTCTACCGGGTGCATTCAGGCCAGCTTGGCCTCAATGTGGCGGCGATGGAGCACGCGCTTAAGGAAATCCTCACCCGCGCGCAGCGGTGGGGCGCGGTGATGCTGATCGACGAGGCCGATGTCTACATCAAGCGGCGCGACGACGACATGACCATGAACGCCGTGGTCGGTGTTTTTTTAAGGGTGCTCGAATATTTCAACGGCCTGTTGTTCCTCACCACCAACCGTGTCGACGATATCGACGAGGCGATCGTTTCGCGCTGCATCGCCCTCATCAAATATTATCCGCCAGACGGCGCGGCGCGGGGTAAAATATGGAAGGTGATGGTCGATCAGTTCGGACTCGACGTGGACGACGATCTGATCGCCGGTCTTGTCGAATTGTTCCCGGCGGCGACCGGACGCGACATCAAGGGACTGGCCAAGCTGGTCGGCAAGTTCTGTCACCAGAGACAGGAAAAGCCGTCGCTCGAAGCGTTTAAGCGATGCTCGATTTTCCGCGGCATGGACATAAGCGATGCGGCCGCATCATGACCGCCGGGTTGTCAGTCGCCAACGCGCTTATGACGTGCGCGAGGCTGCGGGCCGACGCCGGCAGGAATCGTCCACCACTTCGCCCTCGGCGGGGCGTAGGCCAATCCACGCATCCACCAGTTCCATATCGAAGCCCGCCTCACAGCGTTCGCCGACCTGCATCAGCGGGCGGCGGATCAGCAGCCTGTCCTCGACCATCAGGGCGAGAGCGGCCGGCTCCTCAAGCAACTCCGGGCGCACTTCGCCGGACTTCACGCGGGGCGCCGCGCGATTGAACCACTCCGAGACCGGACGGACGCCGAAGAACGCCCGCAATCGCGCAGCGGTCCATGGCTCGGCCAGCAGATTGCGCGCAATGAGCGTGTGGCCAGAGGCGGCGAGCAGCGTCTTTTGCCGCGCATTGCCGCTGCACCCTGGCTTCTCCCAGAACAGGATCGTCGCCATTTTGATCTCCAAAGCGCGCGCCAACGCGAAACAAGAAGGGGCGTCAGGCTACATGAACGCCGGGTTGCGGCAAGTCCGCGCGTGACGCTATCTATATAATAATGTATATAGCCTGCAAGCCGACCAGGGGCTCGCTTCCTTCACGCTTCGCGGCGGGGCGAACCTCCAAGCCAATCCACCAACAGGACCAAAGCCGCGACGATGCGCATCGGACTGTTCTGCACTTTCGAGAACCCGCAGCACGATTACCGTTCGGCCTATGCCGAACAGATCGGGCTTGTGCAGCTTGTTGAGAAGCTTGGCTTCGATGAGGCCTGGGTCGCCGAGCATCATTTCAATCCCGACGCCGCGAGCGCGTCATGCCTTGCCATCCTGGCCAATCTCGCGGCGCGCACGGACCGCATCAGGCTTGGCTCCGCCGCGTCGCTGTTGCCGTTTCATAATCCAATTCAAATCGCTGAGGACGCGGCGACGATCGACATCCTGTCCGACGGCAGGTTCGATTTCGGCGTCGCGAAGGGCGGCCCGTTCCCGATCCAGAACAAGCATTTCGGCGCCAAAGGCGAGGACAGCCGCGCGAAGACGATCGAAGCACTGAGCCTCATCGAAAAGCTGTTGGCTGAGGACAATGTCTGCTTCAAGGGCGAGTTTTTTCACGCCGACGATATCTGCCTCACGCCGAAGCCGCTGCAAAAGCCGTTGCCGACATTCATCGCAACATCAACCCCCGATATGGTGAAGCTGGCCGCCGAGCGCGATTACGGCGTTATGGCGGGGCCGCCGTTTCCGCTCGAGAGCGTAGGCGACACGCTCCGCCTCTATCGCGACATCGCGCCGCACCGCGATCCAAAACTTGTTCTGATCCGCTTCTATCATCTGGCTTCCACGCGAGCGGAGGCGGTCGATGAGGCGGCGGTGCTTCTGCAGCCCTTTATCGAGCGCATGAAGAAGACGACGGCGAGCATGCAACCGGCTTGGACTCCCTGGTTCGAAGCAAATCGCGTGATCGCAGATTCGCTTATTGGAACCGCCGCCGGCATTCGCGAAAAGGCGCTGCGGATCGAAGCCGATCTTCAGCCCCGCAGCCTGATCCTCAAGCCGATCAGTCCGGATCTTGCGAAGCGGCGCGCCGATCTCGAATGCTTCGCAGGCGCGATCTTGCCCCGCGAGGCGCGAGCCGGATGAGGGTCGGCCAAAACCAAGCCGCGGCCTCGTTCAGCCCTCGATTTTGCCAACACGGGCGCCCCGCCCCGACGTCTGACGCGTCGCGCGGATTCGGATCGCCTTGACCGTCGCCTCGGCGATCGCGCGTCCTCTTTGGTCCGATCCCGTCCAGCTGGCGGCTCGGCCGCGCGGGTCGATCTCCAGCAGCTTGACGCCCTGGGGCACGAATGTCGCGTCGCGGGCGATGCCGCGCAGATAGCCGTCCATCGGAGCGAAAATCGGCGCGCCGTCATGATTTCCGAGCGCCATGCCCTTGAAGATGCGCATGCCGATATCGACCGCCGTGCGCCAGACGCCCGCCCGGTCCGAATAGACGAAGCGGCCCCTACCGACGCCGCCAAGATCGCGCGCGACGCCGTCGGCCGGTTCCGTCGCGCCATTTTCGACCAGCTTTCCAGTCCGCGCAGGATGGGTTTCGATGGCGATGTCGCAGTTGATCCCGACTTCGAAATTCGGGCCAAAGCCGACTGTGAGCCGGGAGATTCCACGCAGATCAGGGGTGACGCGATGTTTCTGCATGCGGGCGTCGATCAGCGCGTCGGGCGAGCGCAGCGCGATCAGATCGGTCAATTGCAGCGGCGTGACGACGACATGTCCGGGTTTGGCCAGCACGTCGGCGATCTCAACCAGGTTTTCCGCCCGCTCGCCGGTAATCCCGTCGACCTGCGCATAATCCTCGAAAAGCGCATCATGGAAGGCCATGCCGCGACGGATGACGGGTGGAAAGGGATCATGGCTCAGAATGACGAGATTACCTTCCCAGTTCAACCTCACGGCGGCCGCCGACGCGATTTCGTTCGTCCCCAGAATAATGGCGAGGGGCCGCGCCTCGGTCAAAAACAACGGTGCGAACAGAACGTCTGACATTTCGGCCTCCGCTTGGCCCGGCGCTTTGAGCAAGCTTCGAGCCACGTTCGTTCTATTTATGGAAACAGTTTATAAATCAGCGTCCTACCAAAGATCAGGCGTCAGCGCCGGTACGATCGGGCGTCGGGTCCGGCTGGCAATTGTCGCAAAGATGACTTGTGGGTTTTTTGCTATATTGTCAGAAATATAGCACTGCGCGCGGCTAAGCCGATGCGGCGGCGCCGGGTGCGGTCAACGCCAAGCGAGCGCGCCGGAGCCGACCTGCGGGTCAATCCGACTGGATCAGGACCTCGGGAAACTGCTCCTCCTCCTGATAGGTGAACGGATCTGGAATTCCGTCGTCCTCGGCGAGCTTGACGCCCAAGAGGCAGATGTCGTCGTCGATCACCGCGATTGCGATCGGCTCAAGGCTTGCGGCGACGCAAGGCCCGTCAACGCATAGTCCGGTCTCGATCTCGAATTTTGCGCCATGGAGGCCGCATTCGAGAAATTTCCGGTCCTGACTGAGAAAGCCGCCGGCGGCGCTGTTGAGCAGGCTCCCTTTATGCGGACATTCGTTGCGATAACCAAGAAAGCCCTTCGCGGCGGTGTGCATAACGAAGATCGGAAATGGGCGGCTCTCTCCGGCCTCGTCGATCTGCGCCAGCATGAACGCCTTGGCCTGCCCAGGAGCGATGTTCGAAGCGCCGCAAATCACGAAGACGTCGATGTTTTCTGTCATGCCTTTACCTCTGCGTTGTGGGCACGGCTGCGCTGATGATCCTCAAGGCCGCCCTGTCACGGGGCCAGCGCTCCCCGAACGCCTTGAATAAAAAGAGAACATCGGAATCGGGACGGGACCTCGCCCCGCGTCGAGCGGTGCAGGAAGCGTGCCGATGGGCGGGCAGCGGGGTAAGCCCGATGGATTGTCGCAAATGGATGGCGCCTGAATTGCCTTGTTCCCGCATTCCGCCGCACGCCACCGAGCACGACGCCCATGAAATTCTATATGACGCCAGGCTCCTGCTCGACTGGAATTCATATCCTGCTTGAGGAGATCGGTCTCGTTTTCGAGGCCTATATCGTCAATCTGGTGAAGGGCGATCACCTGCGGCCGGAATATCTCGCCATCAATCCGAATGGAACGATTCCGACATTGGTGCGTGACGACGGCGTGGCGCTGACCGATTTTGTCGCTATCGCGACATGGCTCGCGGAAGCCTACCCGCGCCGTCGGTTATGGCCGCAGGATCCGCCGCTGGCCGAAGCGGCGCAGGCGGCCCTGCAATTTTGCACGCAGCATATTCACGGCGAGGGTTTCCGGCGGGTCTTCACGCCGGAGCGCTACGCCTCGAAGGCGAACCCGATCGATTCAGTGAAGGCCCGCGGCCAAGAGATCGTCGTCGAGGCCTTCGGCGTCGTCAATGAGCAACTGGCCGGCCAGGATTATGTCGCCGGCGCGTTCTCGATCGCCGACGCGGCGCTGTTCTACGTCGAGTTCTGGGCCGACAAGACCAAGATGGGACTGCCGCCGCATTGCCTCGCGCATTATCGGCGGATGCTGGAGCGCCCGGCCGTGCGTCAGGTCCTCGCCGAGGAGGGCTATCGCTGAGGCGATCGGCTTCCCGTGTGCGGTTGGATGCGTGCGTGTCCATTTGCATCCGTTCTTCATGTCGGATTTGTCCGACTTCCTCCCAATTCGGGCCGAAATGAACTCTTCACTGCATGACCGCCTGCACGATCGCGCCGACGACACCCTGCCGGCGGACATTCGCGGCTATCACCGGCGAACCAAACACGCGCCGAACCGCTATGCGCTGGGGCCTGCGTTCCTCGACTGGACCTCGCAACCGTCGCCCTACCGGCTGTTTGGAGGCAGCCGCCAAATCGCAATGCCCCTAACGGGCGCCCCGGAGACAGCGCCCTTTCCCGCCGGCGCGACGCAGCCCGCAACGCTGGATAAGGCCTCGCTTGGCCTGTTTCTGGAGCTCGCCTTCGGGGTTAGCGCATGGAAGAATTTCGAAGGATCGACCTGGGCGCTGCGCAATAATCCCTCCAGCGGCAATCTGCATCCGACCGAAGCCTATCTCGTCCTCGACGCCCTCCGTGGCGTCGGCGACAAGGCCGCGCTCTATCATTACGCGCCGCTCACTCATGCGCTGGAGGAGCGTGCGATTTATTCCGCGACGCATAGTGTCCCCTCTGGCGGCTTTCCGCTCGCATTGAGTTCGATTCCCTGGCGAGAGGCGTGGAAGTATGGCGAGCGGGCCTTCCGCTATTGCCAGCTCGACGCCGGACATGCGATTGGCGCCGCGGCCGAGGCCGCCGCGGCGCTCGGCTGGCGCGCCTTCATCCTGCCAGAGCCCTCCGACGACGATATCGCCGATTTGCTGGGCCTTGCGCGGCCGGACGCCGCGCACCGGCGCGAGGCGGAGCATCCCGACCTCCTGCTGTGGATTGCGACTGATGGGACGCCCGACGCGGCCCCTGACATGCGCCCGCTGTTCGAGGCGCCGCGCGACTGGAAGGGCGCGGCCAATCGTCTGAGCGAGGAGCACGACGGCTGGCCTCTCGTCGATCTCGCTGTTCGTCTTTGCCGCAAGGTGCGAACGGCGCCATTGACGCCGTCGCCTGCGATGACGCCCGCTCAAAACGGCTTCGAAGCGCGCATCGCCGATGTCGTTCGCCGACGTCGCAGCGCGCAACGCTTCGACGGGCGGGCGATCCTGCCCCGCGCCGACTTCAGCGCCATGCTGCGGGCGACAATGCCGGGCGCAGCGCCCCTGCTCGCGGCCTTTCCCTGGCCTTCCGCGCTGACGCTCATCCTGTTCGTGCATCGCGTCGAAGGGTTGGAGCCGGGGCTTTACGCGCTCCAGCGCGACGCGGAGCAGGCGGGGCGGCTGCGCGCGGCCTCAAGGGACGACTTCGAATGGACGCCCGGCGCTCTCGATGGTCTGCCGCTGTTTCGTTTGCGCGGCGGCGCCATCGAGCGGGAAGCGACGCGTCTTGCCTGTCTGCAGCCGATCTCCGGCAAGGGCTGTTTCAGCCTCGCCATGATCGCCGATTTCGACGCCTCCCTCGAAAAGGACGGCGCTTTCGGCTACCGCCGGGTTCACTGGGAGGCCGGGCTCATCGGCCAGGCGCTCTATCTCTACGCCACCGCCGCGGGACTCGCGGGGACCGGAATTGGCTGTTTCTTCGACGATGAGGTTCGCGCCCTGCTCGGGCTTGCCGGCGAAGACATGCAGTTCGAGAATATCTATCACTTCACCGTCGGCGCGCCCATTGAAGACGCGCGTATCCTGACGCTGCCGCCTTATCCGGAAGAAAGGCGCATTCCGCGATAAGGCCGGACCTCAAACCTTCGGCACGATGATCAGGCGCTCGACCGGATTGCCTTCGACGAAATGCGACTGGATGATCTCGTCGATATCCTCGATCTTTTCGGGATGATACCAAATACCTTCGGGGTAAACGACCATCAGCGGACCAGCGCGGCAGAAGCTGAGACAACCTGACGCGGTGACATTGACGTCCGGCAGCCGCTTCGCCTCGACTTTTTGCTGCAGCCGTTCCCAAAGCGGCTGCGCGCCGCTTTCCATGCAGCTTCCGCGCGGATGGCCGGGCGGCCGCTTCGTGAAGCAGGCGAAGACGTGATATTTGAAGACAATTGGAATATCGAGCGACATGAACTTGTCCAGGGCTTTCAGTTCCCGGAGCCATTCAATTCCTGTGCCGCATGGCTTACGTTTGAAGTCGCGGCGGCGCCCGTTTCCTGAGCCCTCCACCGGCGCGGCGCGGCGATAGGAAAGCGGCGGTTAGCCGAGCCCCAGCACGTCGATCATCGAATAAAGGCCCGGCCTGCGCCCTGCGCCCCAAAGCGCCGCCTTGACGGCGCCGCGCGCGAAAACGCTGCGGTCCTCCGCGACATGCGCGAGTTCCAGCCTTTCGCCTGGGCCTGCGAAAATGACCCGGTGATCGCCGACGACCGAACCGCCGCGGAGGGACGCAAAGCCGATCGACCCCTGCGGTCGCGCGCCGGTATGGCCGTCGCGCGCGCGGAGGGAATTATGTTCAAGGTCGATCGCACGGCCCTTCGCAGCGGCCACGCCAAGGAGCAGCGCGGTCCCGGACGGCGCGTCGACCTTCGCGCGATGGTGCATTTCGACAATTTCGACGTCGAAATCCGGCCCAAGCGTGCGCGCCGCCTTTTCGACCAGCGCGGCCAGCAGATTGACGCCCAGGCTCATATTGCCGGACTGAATGACGACGGCATGGCGCGCCGCCGCCTCGAGCCGCGCGAAATCATCCGGCTGAAGGCCCGTCGTGCCGACGACATGGACGATCCGCGCCTGCGCGGCCAGCGTCGCCAGCGCAACCGTCGTTTGCGGCGTCGTGAAATCCAGAACGCCATCGGCGCCGACAATCGCGGCGAGGGGATCGTCGGTGACCGGCACGCCCGATTTGCCACATCCGGCCAGCAGCCCCGCGTCCTGCCCGACAGCGACGGAGCCCGGCCGCTCGATAGCGGCTGCGAGGGTGGCGCCTTGCGTCTCCCGAATGATTTGAACCAAAGCGCGGCCCATGCGTCCCGCCGCGCCGGCGACGACCAGCCGCAAATCCCCCATCGCGCCTCTCCTGATCCAGCCGCTCGTCTGCGTCCTCTAGAGTGGGATGAGGAAAAGTGTAAGCACTTTTCCGCCTGCATCCCGCTCTAAACTAATGGAATCGATCACGTTCATGATTTTGGATCGATTCGATCCAAAATCATCGTGATCTAGAGCCTTTCGCGCTCTAATGGAATCGGAAAGCCGGCGTAGCAGCGCGAATCCGGCTGGCGTCCCCCGCGCCGAAGCGTGGCTGGATCAGGCGTCGGCGATCTCGGCGAGGATCGCCTGCGCCGCCGCGTGGGGGTCCTTCGCCTGTGTGATGGGACGCCCCACCACGAGATGGTCGGCGCCGGCCCTGATCGCCGCCGTCGGCGTCATGACGCGCTTCTGATCCCCGACCGCGGCTCCGGCCGGCCTTATGCCCGGGGTCACGAGGATCATCCGCGGCCCAACGATGCGCCGCACCGGCGCCAGCTCCTCGGCGGACAGGACCAACCCAGCAATGCCGGCCTCGCGCGCCTGAGTTGCGCGGCGGGCGACAAGCTCACGGACGCCGAAGGCGAAGCCTGCCGCGGCGAGATCGGCGTCGTCGCAGGAGGTCAGCACCGTGACGCCGAGGATGCGAAGGTTGGAGCCGGCCGCGCCCCGCGCCGCCGCAGCCAGCGTCTGCGGATAGGCGTGGACCGTGAGGAAGCGCACACCGAGCCGCGCGACATTGGCGACGGCCTTTTCCACGGTTGTCGGAATATCGTGCAGCTTAAGGTCGAGAAAAACCTGCTTGCCGGCTTCGATTAGCTCTTTGGCGAAAGGCAGGCCGCCGCCATAGGCGAGCTCCATGCCGACCTTGTAGAAGCAGACGCCGTCTCCCAGCGCATCGACCATCGCCCGTGCTTCAGCGGCGTTCGAAAAATCCAGCGCCACGATAAGCTTTTCCAGCGACCCAGCCTCTCGCTCTAGCGCTTTGGTCGTGGTCGGCGCCTCGTTCACGGCGGCGGCGGCCCGCGATCGGGCGCGCCGCGCCCGGAGTTCGGCTTCGGAGCGAACCGCGGCTTCGGAACGAACCGCGGCTTTGGCGCGAAGCGCGCCCTGGCGCCGTCGATCTCACGCTTGAGATCGATCTGGATTTTTTCCGTGCCACGCCGCAGCCGCTCAAACAGCGCCTGCGCCGGGTTGAGACGCGCGGCCTCCTGCGCCGGCGAATGAGTCGAATGCGGCCTGATAGATCCAGACGCTCGCAGGGGGAATATTGAGCCAGACCTGCGGCGAGCGTTCGGCGCGGAAAGTCGGCCCGAACGGCTTGAAGCGCGGCATCGGCGAGGCCGGACCATAGGTGAACTGGATGAAGACGCCGTCCGGCCGCATGGATTCGAACGCGTCGGCAAGAAGAGCGAGCCGTTGCGTCTCGGGTTTGACCAGCAGCGGCAGGCTTGAGACGACGGCGCAGGCCGGTTCTCTGACGCGGCTGGCGAGAACCCGGCGAAAAGAATAGGCGTCGCCCTCGATGACATTGACGCCCGGAAAGCGCCGGCTGAGGAGCTTGCAGAAATTGGGATCGAATTCGATCAGGAACAGCCTTTCGGGCGCGACCCCGCGCGCGAGGAGCGCCTGCGTGATCGAGCCGGTCCCCGGGCCCAGCTCAATGATCGGTCCCGGCGACTCGGGATCGACATAGCGCGCCATCATGCGCGCGAGCGCGCGTCCCGACGGCGACACGGCGCCGACCCGGAGGGGATCGTCGAGCCAGGAGCGCAGGAAGCGCCCCTCGTCGGCGAGCTTGTCGTCAATCGGGGCGTGGCGCTTTGCGGGCGAGGGATCGCTGAGCATGAAGTCTCCTCGCATTTCGGGCTGATCGGGGCGGTTGTCGGCGCCGCCTCAGAATCTCAGCGCGAAAATAGCGACAAAGCCGAAAGCGTCAAGGCAAGCGCGCCGGCCCGCCGTCACGCGCCGCTGAGATTTTCGAAGAAGTCTTTCATCCTGGCGAAAAAGCCGGATGCTTCCGGATGCGTCTTGTTCGACGAATTCGGCCTCGAACTCGGCAAGCAGCTCGCGCTGGCGTTTGGTGAGATTCTGCGGCGTTTCGACATTGACGTGAATATAAAGGTCGCCGACCTCGCGCGAGCGCAGCACCGGCATGCCCTTATGCTTCAACTTGAACTTGCGGCCGGACTGGGTTCCTTCGGGAATCTTGACCTTGGCGGGACCACTGCCGAGCGTGTGCACCTCGACGTCGCCGCCGATCGCCGCCTGCACCATCGAGATCGGCACAAGGCAGAACAGGTCCGCGCCCTCGCGCTGGAAAAACGGATGCGGCTTGGTCGATACGAAAATATAGAGATCGCCCGCTGGGCCGCCTCTCGACCCGGCTTCGCCCTCGCCGCCGAGCCTGATCCGCGTGCCGTCCTCGACCCCCGGCGGAATATTGACCGAGAGGCTCCTCTCGCGCGTCACATGCCCGCTGCCGCCACAGGGTGGGCAGGGATCATCGATGATGTCGCCGCGCCCGTGGCAATGTGGGCAGGTGCGTTCGATCGCGAAGAAGCCCTGCTGCGCCCTGACCCGCCCCTGGCCGCCGCAGGTCGGGCAATGCCGCGGCTTCGCGCCAGCCCGCGCGCCCGAGCCGGAGCAAAGTTCGCAGGTGACGGACGTCGGCAGGGTGAGCGAGGCGACCTTGCCGAAAAACGCCTCCTCAAGCGTAATCTCCATATTGTAGCGCAGATCCGAGCCGCGCGCGGGGCCGCCCCTGCCGCCGCCGCGTCGGTTCATCACATCGCCGAAAAGATCGTCGAAAATATCCGACATCGAGGCTGCGAATCCATCGCCCGCGCCAAAGCCCGAATTGTGCTCGAAGGCGGCGTGCCCGTAGCGGTCGTAGCTCGCGCGTTTTTGCGCGTCGGAGAGCGCCTGATAGGCTTCGTTCAGCTCCTTAAATTTGACTTCGGCGTCCTCGTTGCCCGGATTGCGGTCGGGATGGCAATCCATCGCCGCCTTGCGGAAGGCGGATTTGAGTTCGGCTTCCGAGCAGCTGCGAGAAACGCCCAGAATTTCGTAAAAGCAGCGCTTCGCCATTTGTCCTTACGTTCCAATATCGCGCCCCGGGCGATCCTCCGGTCCTGCGCCAAGACTGCTGGCGAAAAGCGCTCTGAGGCTATCCAAAAACTTTGCCGCGCGGCGATGGGCGACCCGAATTACACATGATCAGCGTTAAGCAAATTACATGCTTGGGCGCAACCGGTGATTGGCCAGGAACGCCGCCGCACATTTATGGGCCACACAGAGAGAACGAAGCTCCTGTCGCGGAGCTCCGCTATTCCCTATGCAATCAGGCCGATTTCTTCTCGTCGGGGCCGACTTCCTTGAAGTCGGCGTCGATGACGTCGTCCTTCTGCGCCGCGTGGCCTTCGCCGCCGCCCGGCTCCGCATTGCCGGCCTTGTACAGCGCCTCGCCGAGTTTCATCGAGGCCTGCGCCAGATCATTAGTTCTGGCCTTGATCGCCTCGACGTCCTCGCCCTGGATGACGCCCTTGAGGGACGCCACGGCGCTTTCAACCGCGCTCTTGTCGGAATCGGCGATTTTGCCGGCGTATTCCGTCAGCGACTTCTCGGCGCTGTGGATCATCGCTTCGGCCTGATTGCGGACGTCGACGAGTTCGCGCCGCTTCTTGTCCTCGGCGGCGTGCAGTTCGGCGTCCTTCACCATCTTGTCGATATCGGCTTCGCTGAGGCCGCCCGAGGCCTGGATGCGGATCTGCTGCTCCTTGTTGGTCGCCTTGTCCTTCGCCGTCACATTGACGATGCCATTGGCGTCGATGTCGAAGGTGACCTCGATCTGCGGGACGCCGCGCGGCGCGCCAGGAATGCCGACAAGGTCGAACTGGCCCAGAATCTTGTTGTCGGCCGCCATTTCGCGTTCGCCCTGGAAGACGCGGATCGTCACCGCCGTCTGATTGTCCTCGGCGGTCGAGAAGACCTGGCTCTTCTTGGTCGGAATCGTCGTATTGCGGTCGATGAGGCGGGTGAACACGCCGCCCAGCGTCTCGATGCCGAGCGACAGCGGCGTCACGTCGAGCAGCAGCACGTCCTTGACGTCGCCCTGCAGCACGCCGGCCTGAACCGCGGCGCCGATGGCGACCACCTCATCCGGGTTGACACCCTTGTGCGGCTCCTTGCCAAAGAAGCTCTTCACCACTTCCTGCACCTTCGGCATGCGCGTCATGCCGCCGACGAGGACGACTTCATTGATCTCGCCGGCGGTGAGCCCGGCGTCCTTCAGCGCCTTGCGGCAGGGCTCGACCGTCTTCTGGATCAAATCGTCGACGAGAGCCTCGAATTTCGCGCGGGTCAGCTTCAGGGTGAGGTGCTTCGGCCCGGTGGCGTCGGCGGTGATATAGGGCAGGTTGATTTCCGTCTGCGTCGCGGAGGAGAGTTCGATCTTCGCCTTCTCGGCCGCCTCTTTTAGGCGCTGCAGGGCGAGCTTGTCCTTGCGCAGGTCAATACCATTCTCCTTGCGGAATTCGTCGGCGAGATATTCGACCAGGCGGACGTCGAAATCTTCGCCGCCGAGGAAGGTATCGCCGTTAGTCGACTTCACCTCGAATACGCCGTCGCCGATTTCGAGGATCGAGACGTCGAAGGTGCCGCCGCCAAGGTCGTAGACGGCGATGACGCCGGAGCCGCGCTTGTCGAGCCCATAGGCGAGCGCCGCGGCGGTCGGCTCATTGATGATGCGCAAAACCTCAAGGCCGGCAATCTTGCCGGCGTCCTTCGTCGCCTGACGCTGCGCGTCGTTGAAATAGGCGGGGACGGTGATGACGGCCTGCGATACCGGCTGGCCAAGATAGGCCTCGGCGGTCTCTTTCATCTTCTGCAGGATGAAGGCGGAAATCTGCGAGGGGGAATATTGCTTGCCGTCGGCCTCGACCCAGGCGTCGCCGTTCGAGGCGCGAATGATCTTGTAAGGGACGAGGCCCATGTCCTTTTTGGTCATCGGATCGTCGAAGGTGCGCCCGATCAGCCGCTTGATGGCGAAAAAGGTGCGCTCCGGATTGGTGACGCCCTGGCGCTTGGCGGGCTGGCCGACGAGACGTTCGCCATCATCGGTGAAGGCGACGATTGAAGGCGTCGTGCGCGCGCCCTCGGCGTTCTCGATCACCTTCGGAGTCGTCCCCTCCATCACAGCCACACAGGAATTGGTGGTGCCCAGATCGATTCCGATTACTTTAGCCATGATTTTTCTTCCCTTTCGATACGCAAGACCACCGGACCCCGAAGCAATCCGGCTCTGGGCGGACGGATTTCCGCCCGGTCCCCGACCCCTGTTCAGATTGGCATCGCGACGCGCGAGCGCAAGATGATCCGAATATAAGAGGACGCGGCGTCGGCGCAAGGCGATGCGCCCGAGACGGACGCCAATACGCAATTCTTCGATAAACGTGGGTAAACGCCCCCGCTGCGAGCCGCATAAGCGCTCCCGAAAGGGCCCGTCGGGCGGTCCGGCGGCGATTTCCTTTGGCCGCCGGACCGGCTAGGCTGGGGCAGAGTTTTACGCTCCGAGGCCTCGATTGAAAAATGCCTTTCTGCCGGCGGCGCTCGCCCTCGCCCTGACCGCGTCTGGCGCATCGGCGCAGATGATGCTGCCGGGCGCGGTTCAGGCGGCGCCCGAGGGGACGCAAAACGAGGAGACTCCGGCCGCTCCGGACGCAGCCAAGCCAAAGCCCGCCGCGGCGAGGCCGCCCGGCGAGGAGCAGATCGTCGACCGCGATCTCTCCCTCAACGGGGCGCAAGGCTTGATCTGGCTGCAGCGGGCCTCCGGCGGAGGGCTGGAAATCACGGCGCTTTCGCTGGCCGGCGAGCAGATCAGCCATCCCGGCGTGGAGTGCCGCCTCGACGTCGTCGCCGGCGCGCCGATCGCCGCGAAAGCCGCAGGCAAGCCGAATGGCCTTTTGCGCTACGAAGTCGGCATCGCGGCCTGCCCTTTCGCGCTCGATGTGCTCGACGGCGCGGTGCTCGTGATGCGCCCGGGCAAAACTTGCGATTTCGCCGCCGCCGACTGCCGCGTCGATCCGACCGGGCTTTGGGGACCGCCTGCGGCGGCGATCGACGACAAGGCGGCCAAGCAGTTCGAGCGCGAGCGCGGCGCCGCGGAGACGACGATGCGGGCCAATTTTCGCGCGCTCCTCGCCAGCGCGGGCAAGAACAAGGCCGCCGTCAAGGCGATCGCCAGCGAACAGGCGGGTTTTTCGTCCGATCGGGAAGTCGCCTGCCGCAACTACGCGGGCGAGGATGCGCATGGCTTCTGCGCGCTGCGGCTGACGCAGGCGCGCGCCTTCGCTCTTGAGGCGCAGCTCGGGGTGGGAGGAAAACGCGCAGAGCCGAAGACGGCAGCGACGCCCCAACCGCAATAGCGCCCACCGCCCAACTGACGGGGTTACGCGTCAAAAACGCCTTCGAGGGCGTAATGGCTGATGGTTTTGCGGTTGGCGATCAGTTCGTCGATGGTCGGCTCGCCCTTCAGGGCGCGCGCGATGGCGAGCTTCGTCGCCTCATAATTTGTGCGATAGAGATCGCGCCTGTCGAGCGCCTCGTCGGTCGCGCAGCGCGGATCGAGCCAGACCATGATGATCATGCAGAGCTCTTCGGCCTGCTCCCGCGGAATTATGCCCTCCGCGAGGCAGTCGACGATAGCGTCGCCGGTCGCCGCCTGAACGATCCCGCCGAGCAATTCGACATAGTCGCTGGAGCGCACCGTCATTTTCGTCGTCATCATGGTCGGCGGGCGCACCATCTGGTTCAGGTCGCGAATGACGAACATGCGCGGATGGCCCGCGACCTGCCCCGCCATCGCGGCGAAGGCCTGTCCGACCGGACCCCTGACATGGCCGATCATCACCTCGGGCATGGCGTCGGTGAATTGTCCTTCCGCGGCCAGTACCGTCGCCTCGCCGGCGCGCAGCCAGATTTCGCTCATTGGTCGTCCCGCCGCTTGAGAGAGCCGTCCAATAGCATCCGGAGCCCAAGCGTCAATCCGGCAGGCGGGCCGTCGAAGGCGAAAGATCCCGCGTTCCGCCCATAAATCTTCAGGGTCACGGACGCTCAAAAGGTGGGGAGCGGGTCAGAATTCGGCTTCCGCGACATCGCCGAAAGCCGGTCCGCATTGACCTCAGCCCTTCGCCAGATCTCCGGCTAACTCGTCCATGAGCCGTTTGGCGCGCCGTAGGTCGGCGGTCTCAAACCCTTCAGCGAAGCGGCCGTAGATCGAACTCAGCAAATCATGCGCCTCCCGAGCGCAAGAGCGTTCGCGCTGAAGCTGGGCGAGGCTCGTCGCTGCCCGAAGCTCCCAGGCAAGCGCGCGTTGGCGGCGAGCCAAATCGAGAGCGCGCTGAAAATTCTCCTCCGCGATTGCCGCGTTCGCCTTGCACTCCAATAACAGCAGTTCGCCCCTGATCCGTAATAGGTCGGGCAAACGCCAGCGTTCCTCGCTTTCTTCGGACCTCGCGATGGTTTCTTCGATCACCGCAAGGCCCTCGGCAGACTGCCCAGCGCGGCCCAACGCCTTGACTAGCTCCACCGAAAACGCCGCCTGCGGCAAGGCGAAACCGGCGTCCCGAAGCTCGGCATGCGCGTTGCGGAGCAGATGCAGCCCGACGCCACAAGCGCCTTGCGTGGCCAATAGCGCGGCCTTGAAAGTGCGGCCCAGAGAATCCATAAGGGCAGCTCATGACTCGCCGAATGGTTGACCAGCATCGCCGCGAAGCGATCCGCCGCCTCTACATTGCCGGTGAGGAAGGCGATGGGGCACGCCGCCGCGGCCAGCGCGTAGCACAGGGACAGCGCGTGGCCGGCAGCCAGAGCGTCCTCGACGGCGCTTTGCGCAATGCGCTTTGCCTGGTCAGCAAACCCCTGTAGCCAGAGGATGCGCCCAAGCGTGACGCGCGCCGCAATTCGTTGGTCAAGCTGGAACCGGACGGCATGCGAGCGCCGAAGCGGCGCGACGTAACATCCCAGCATCCGCTCAATATGATGCCGCGCCGCTGTCTGGTCGGCAAATAGATGCAGCGAGAGGCCGGTCATTTGTTCGCCTATGAGCCAATCAGCCTTGTCGGCTGTTTTGGCGGAGTAGCTGCGGAATCTCTGTGCGAGCGCCAGCGCGGCGCGATAGTCGCCCATGCCGACGCGGTTGGACCAAAGGCCCCAGAGCGCGCGCAATCGGTATTCCCCGTCGCCAAGCTTCTCTGCGATCTCCAGCGCGTTTGTATACGCCGCGGAGATTTCGGGACCCGGTCCTTTGGTAAACATCAGCGACGCGCCAAGCGCTGCGCAAAGCTGCATCTCGCGGCGGCCGCCGCGGCAAGAGCCGGAATGAATGCCGAGCAGCGCGCGTTCGACTTGCCTACGGCACTCCTCCATCAGCGACAACTCAAGCCACAAAGGCGCCGAGGTTGCTGTAAGCGTCACGCCGAGCGATTGATCGCCGCCCGGCGAAAAGGCCCAATTCAACGCCGTGCGGACGTTCTCTATCCAGCGTCGGTAATCTCCTATCCATTCGCTGGTAGGCCGCGTCTCCCATTCCGCCTCGGCTTGCTCGAATAGGTCCCTGTAATATTCGGCGTGGACGCGTGCGACCCGCTCGAACTCGCCGCGTTGTTTCAGCTTTGTGAGCGCGTATGCGCGGGTGGTCTCGGACAGCCAATAACGCGCCGTCGAGGCAGAGATATCGGCGTTGACGAGCGATTTGGCGACCAGCTTCTCCACGCAGTCGACGACGTCCGACGCGGCGAAGCCGTCACCCGCTATGATGCCCGCGGCCTCTGCCGTAAAGCCGCCCGCGCAAACCGAGATGCGGAGCAACACTGCCCGTTCCTGCTCGGGCAGCAAGTCGTAACTCCAATCGAGCGAAGCGCTGATGGTCTGGTGGCGTGGCAGAGTTTTGCGATGCCGGCTCGTCAGCAACCGGAAGCGATCTGTAAGCCGTGTTGCAAGCCCCCGCACGCCAAAGACGTCGACCCGAGCCGCAGCGAGTTCGATCGCGAGTGGATTTCCGTCCAGGTTGGAACAGATCTCGGCGACGACCGGAGCATCCGCGTCGCAAAGCTCAAACTCGCCCATGGCCGCCGTCGCGCGCTCGACGAAAAGTTGAACCGCTGCGAACCTCAGCGCGTCGCAGGCGCCGGGCCGAACCGACGGGGCCGGGCTCTCTAGCGGTGGGAGCCGGCGCACGGCCTCTCCCCGTGCGTGCAACGGCTGGCGGCTCGTCGCCAGGATCTGCACGCCCGGCGCGGCTTTCAGGACTGCGACAGCCAGAGTAGCCGCCGCTTCGATCACGTGCTCGCAATTGTCGAGCACCAGCAACATACGCCTGTCGCCCAGAGCGGCGATCAAGCCAGCAAGCGAATTCCCGGAGCGGATATCCAACCCGAGGCCGGAAGCAAACGAAATTGGCGCAAGGGCGGGATCGCGGAGCGGAGCAAGGTCGAGGCGCCAGACACCGTGCGCATAATTGGCTGTCAACGCCTCGGCCACAGCGAGGGCGACCGAGCTCTTGCCGATCCCACCCGGCCCAACGATGGTGATGAAGCGCTGCCATGAAAGCTGCGCCGCGAGCGCCCCGACAATTTCAGCGCGGCCGATCAGGCGCGTGAGCGGAGCTGGCTGCGCGCGGACACGGCGCATCGAGAGAGCCGGCAGGGTCGAAGATCTCGGTTCTTCCGAGGCGTCAACCGCCGCTACGAAGCGATACCCCTGCCCCGGCGTATTGACGAGATACCGGTGCCCTCCAGCGCCGTCGCCGAGGGCGCGCCGCAACAACGTGATTTGGACCGTGAGATTGGCTGGCTCCACAAACGTGCTCGGCCAGACCCGCGCCATGAGTTCGCCCTTGCTGACCAGATCCCCGCGGCGCTCGATCAGCGCGATAAGGATGTCGAGTGCGCGGCTGCCAAGACGAACAACCTTGTCGCCCTTAAACAAGAGCCGTTGCGCCGGAAGCAGGCGGAAGGGGCCGAAGGAGAAGGTGGGTTCGACCGAAGAAACGGATCGATCAAGCTGCCTGATCAGATCCTGGCCGAGCTGCGTGTTGATTCGGCGCGTTGGCCGAAGTGCGGCGAGAGGATCGCCCCGATTACGCATGCCCGGGCCCAACCGGATGTCGCCCGAAAGCGGTTGCTCGTTGATGGCGAACTTGCTTGTCCGCGTGCCGTCGGTCATGACTATTTTCTCCCGGCGGCCCGGCGTTGTGCGAGCCGAATGGATGGGGGTGCGCAAACCGCCCCAGAGACGCTGGTCTGGTTGCTTTAGCCGTCGCCGATCGATAGCGAAACTCATCTCGGCGACACGCGTCCGGGGAAGGCAACGAAGATCGGGCGGCGCAACGCGATCAAATAAGTTTACAACTCGCGCTCGCATATATCGAGCATTGAGATGATTGCGGCTAAGCAAGCCCTATCAGGCAAACGTCCCCCCGGAAAACCGTCTAGTTGATGACGGTATGTCAACGCGACGTGCATAACTATGCTATAAAGACCGCCAAATCCTGCTTTGACCAAGGTCAAGTTTTCATGACTCTTCTCCTATCAGGACATCCGGATCAATCATCGCCGACATGTGGGAGCCAGGCTGCTTGTTCCCAATCAGCAAAGAGAGCAAGGTCGATGGATGACGCTTCGCCGGCGCGCTTCTCGACCAGGCGATTGATCTCGCCGCACAACGCAGTAACATTCGGATGTCGAAGATCCCCTCGGACAGAATTCCAACACGTCTCTGGATGGCGCCGAGAGAAGTTTCGGCAGCGGCCGGGTAGTATGGGCCGGAACATTCGAACTCTTTTCACAGGGATCAGATCGTGACGATGCGAAGGATCGATTTGAATCTTTTCCGCGTCTTCGAGGCTGTCATGCAGCATCGCAGCGTCAGCGGCGCGAGCCAAGAGCTCGGCGTTACCGCATCGGCGGTGAGCCATGCGTTATCGCGATTACGCCAGGCGCTGGGGGATGAGTTGTTCATCCCCGGCGAGTCCGGCATGGAGCCAACTGCGCGCGCGCTTGAACTTGCGCCCAACATACGCGACGAACTCGAGCGGATCGATGGCGCCGTCAGTTTCAAGCCCTTCGTCCCGACTGAATCTCTTCGAACATTCCGTATTGCAGCCACGGATTACGCCGCGGTCACAATTCTTCCCCGTTTGGTCGGGCGCCTCGCCGAAACGGCTCCGCAGATAGACCTGCGGGTATTTCCATTCAGCCGTACGGACGTTGTTCGGCATCTTGACGACGGTCGCATCGATTTTGTCATGGGTTGGTTCGGAGATCTTCCGGACCGGATGCGCCGCGCCACCATCATGATGGAGAAGGAGGCGATGGTTGTGCGGACCGGACACCCGCTGACCGCGGGCCCTGTCACCAAGGAACGGCTGTTCGGCTTTCCTCACATCGTCGTCGAGCTGACGGGGACCGAAGAAACCGCAGCCGACGGATTTTTCGATGATCGCGGCGTCTTCCGGCGCGTCTGGATCGAACGGCTGCTCATCGAGGGCGACGGCGATCAGGGGCTGGTCGGCCGCGTGGCCGTATCCGTCCCGCATTATGCGGCCGTGCCGCCGATGCTCTGCGCCACCGACATGGTCGCGACGCTGCCCGGCAGGCTGGCGCGCGCGGCCGTACAGCAGGGCTCACTCGTCATGCTCGATCTGCCCTACGAACCTTTGGCCGTGCCGATCGAGGCGCTGTGGCATCACCGCACCGAAAGGGACGCGGGCGCTCAGTGGCTTCTTGGCGAGTTGATCAGCGTCATGCAGCCCGCAGTCGACGCCTGACGCCATCGTCGCGCGCTCGTCTAGGTCGGAATGTTGTCGCTTCGCCCTTGCGTCAGGAAGCCGTCCTCATAAACATAGGTGAGCCTCTCTCGCGAGCAAGAAGACCCTTCGAAATCGACGCGGCGCGTCGTCGTCTCGGCGCGATACGGATCCGAAGCGCCGCGCGAGAGCGCCTTTAGCTTCGATCGATCGAGAATGTCGACCTCATGAAGGTTAGGCACGGCGATCACGCCTCGATTTCTCAGTTTGGCGAGTGTGCGGCTCACGGTCTCAATGTTCATGCCAAGATAGCTCGCTATATCGCTCCGCGACATAGGGAGATAAATCCGGGGCGGCCTTACGGCGCGTGGTTGAGGGCGCGTTGTCTGGAAAAGCAGGAAAGACGCAATGCGTTCGACCGCGGTCTTGCGCCCGAGAAGCAGGATCTGCTCCTGAGCCCGGATCAAATCGCTGACGGCGAAACGCAGCAGGCGTTGCTCCATTTCACGGCAGTCGCGCAGCAGGTCGCGTAGCCCTTTACGCGAGATCCGACAGATTCGGAGCGGCGTGATCGCCTCAGCGCTGAACGTGTAATCCTCCGTCGCCGCGAGCCCGAGCAAACTGCCGGAAAATTCAAACCCTATGATCTGGCATCGCCCGTCCGGCAGGAGCTTGTAGAGCTTGGCGCCGCCGAAGGTCAGGATGTAGAAGTGCTCCGCCGGCGCGCCTTCATGGATGAAGGTTTGTCGGCGCGCAACATTGACGATGGTCGCGAGGCCTGCCAACCGATTCAGGTCCGGCCGCGAGACCGCGCTGCAAACGCCGAAGACCCGTACCGGGCACGGACCACATGGCAGGATCGATGCCGCTTCGTCTGGAAAAGTCCTCGCCCGAGGCGCCAATTGCATCATGCGTCGCCCTCCAGGTCGATTTATCGAGCGCGCGCGGTCGGGCGTAAGCGATGGCTGGCGACCCTTGCGGCGCGGGCTATCGGAGCGCCGCCTATTCCCCCGATCCCTTGCGGGCGCATCCCATACACAACAGCCATAATGTCAGGCGGATGGCTGGCCGTTCAGAGGCCTCCGGGCACTTGCAGCAAAACAAGCTGGCGCCGCCATTCTCGGCTAAAACGCCTCGGCTCGGTAACCTATCCGTCCGCATTCGAGACAGCAACAATGCCTACCTATTGCTTCGGAGCAAAATACTGGACAGCATCGCCGTTGCGCTCTGCCGCGGACGCTGGCGAGCAATCTAACTTTTTCCCAAGACTAGGTCAAGCTACCGTGCGGCTGATATTTATTCATGCAAAGAATGAAATAAACTCAGTAAGTATAGCCGCAAGGATTGCGATGCCGTCAGATATGCCGTCGGGGGCAGGCAGGCATGGCCATACCGCTGGGACGCGCGTTTAGCGAGCGTAATCCTTCGTATTGTACGCTCCGCCCAGCGGCCCGGAGCTGTGAGCGCCAAATGGATGTGGGCAAGCCGGGCGCGAGCGGTCGAGGCTCGAGGCCTTTAGGCGCCCTTGCGCTTGACCGGGCGCTCGCCCGATGCGACGCCCGCGGAGAGTTCAATGATCTCCGCGGTGATCTCCTCCTGGCGCAGGGTTCGGTAGTTGCCGACCAGTTCATCGAGCTTGCGTCCCACATTGGTCCGCGCGGCGATCATGGCCTGCATCCGGGCCTCGTTTTCGGCCGCATAAGACAGCGTTATAGCCTCGCACAGCTCCGCATAGACGTATTCCTGGGCGAGTTCGGCGAGCAGGCGTTCGGGCGGCAGCGTCACGATGGGGGCAATCGCAGTTTGCGCAACCTGAAAGCGCGAAAAGTCGAACGGCAGCAGCATGCGTTCAACGATCTCGATCGAGCCCGAAGGGCCGGGCACGGCGTGAATGGCCGTCACTTTCCTCGCGCGCCCGGTCTGGAGCCGGTCATAGAGGACGTCGGTGATCCGATTGGCGAGAGCCGGCGCCTCGTCGGCATGCACCACCATCGACGCCGACCAGTCAATAGTCACTCCACGTTCCGCCGCGACCACAGCGCCGCGGTGGCCAATCAGCAGGAGTTCGACCGGCCCCGATCCGAGCAGGTGAGAAGCCTTCTCGATGACGCGCTCATTGAAGGCGCCGGCGAAGCCCTGCTCGGCGCAAAGAGCGACCACGATGTGTCCGCCCGGGCGGCTGTCGTGGACCTCGGCCAGCGCGGTTTGCGATGCGAGGGCGAGCGCCTCGCCGATCGCCCCGCCGACGACGGAGGCATAGGCGCGGACGCCATCCAATCGGCCGCGCGCTTCGCGTGAACGGGCGGCCGCGATGCCGCGCATGGCGCTGATCACCGTCTCCAGCTGGTGGACGGTGCCGATTCGAATTCTCGACCTCGCTGAGCTTGCCGCTCATGGCGCCGACGCCGCCCCGCTGGAGCCCGCGGCCAGCTCCTTGGCGAGGTCGCGCACAGCCGCCACCAGGGTCGTCAGCGCGGCGTCGTCGACCGACCCCGTTTTCGTGACCGCCGTCACGACGTCGCTTTGATGCGTGTCGAGATGCGTCGCGAGATGTTCGCGAACGGATGCGACGACCTCCGCGGGGAGCGGATCGAATACGCCGTCGGCCAGCGCGGCGAGGAGCGCAACCTCGTCAACGAGGCGGAGCGCGCTGAAACGAGGCTGAGCGATGAGCGCGCGGATGCGCTCGCCGCGAGTGATCTGCGCCTTGACGCGCGCATCCGACAGGCCGCCGAACCGGGTGAACATTTCGAGCTCAAGGAACTGGGAATATTCGAGACGAAGCCGTCCTGACACTTTTCGCAAAGCCGGCGCCTGCGCCTTGCCGCCGACGCGGCTGACGCTGAGGCCGGCGTCGATAGCCGGACGCTGGTTGGAGGCGAACAGCCCGGAATTGAGCACGAACTGCCCATCCGTGATGGAGATCAGGTTGGTCGGGATATAGGCTGACAGATTGCCCATATCGGTTTCGGCGATGGGCAGCGCGGTCAGCGAGCCGCCGCCGAGCTCGGCGGAAAGTTTCGCCGCGCGCTCGAGCATACGCGAGTGCACGTAAAAGATATCGCCGGGATAAGCCTCGCGGCCGGGCGGCTGACGGGATAGCAAGGCGAGCTCGCGATGGGTGACCGCGTGCTTGGTCAGATCGTCGATGATGATAAGGGCATGCTGGCCCCGGTCGCGAAAGTACTCGGCGATCGTGAATCCGGCGAAGGGCGCGATCCACTGCTGGCCGGGCGACGCCGCCGCCGAGGCGACGACGAAGATGCAGCGTTCAGGAGCGCCATGTTGGCGGATCGCTTCGATGACCCGTTTGACCGCGGTCGCGCGCTGGCCGATGGCCACATACACGCAGATCAGGTCCGAGCGCTTTTGATTGACGATCGTATCGACGGCGATCGCGGTCTTGCCGGTCGCGCGGTCGCCGATGATGAGCTCGCGTTGACCCCGCCCCACCGAGAACAGCGCGTCGACGATAAGGATTCCGGTCTGCACCGGTTCGGAGACGAGATCGCGCTCGATGATCGCGGGCGCCGGCCGCTCGACCGGGAGATGGTCCTCGGCCGCCACCGGCTCATCGCGGTCGAGCGGGCGCCCGAGAGGATCGACAATGCGGCCAAGCAGCCCCGGCCCCACCGGCACCCGGACCACTTCGCCTGTCCCCGTCACGCGCGTTCCCGCCTCTATGGCCTCACCGTCGTCGAGCAGGACGGCGGCGATAACGTCGGCGTCGAGGGTCAGCGCGAAACCGAGCCGGCCCCCTTCAAAACGAAGCAGTTCGTCGAGACGCGCCTCCGGCAGGCCGGACACGAAAGCGATTCCATCGGCGACGCGCTCGACGACGCCCACCGTCTCGGCCTCGGGGGCGAGTTTGGTGTCGGCGACGGTCTGTCGGCTGCGCGAAAGCCACGCGTCTTTGGCGGCGTCAGGCAAGGTTTCTGTCATGATTGATCAACTCGGATTTGAGGCGGATCAGATCGGCGCGGAAACTGTTCCGCACGACCGCATCCGTGGCTTCCAGCTCGATGCCGGCGATGAGTGTCGGATCCTCGGTGATGTCGACCGTGACGGGGCGACCGAGGGCGCCAGCGAGCGCCGCACGGCAGGTCTCGCTTTCATCGGCCGTTAATGCTCTGGCCACTGTGAGATGGATCGGCGCGTTATTGGCGGCCAGCGCCGCGCGCGTTCCCTCCGGCAGTGCGGAAAGCCCCGTCGCGATCCCTTTTATGAAGCCGTCGATGCGCGCCTCGCTCGGGAGACGGTCGAATAGCTTGGCGGCGATGTCGATTGCCAGCTGTCCCGCCCGGTCGGCGGCGGCCGCCAATTCCGCGCGGCGTTCGGCGGCGATCTCGGCCTTCCCGGCGGCGCGAAGTTTCTCCACCTCGGCCTGCGCGGCGGCGAGCAGCGCCGCCTTTTCCCGTTCAGCTTCGGCGTCGGCCGCTTTCAACGCCTCCTTGCGACGCTCGGCGAAACCGGCGGCCTCGGCTTCAGCCTTGGCTTGTGCGCCCTCGGCCGCGGTCTTGGCGGCCTGCCCGTCTGCGATCGCCTGTTCGGCCGCCTTCTGCCGTGCGGTGAGAATATTTTCCACCGGACGGAACAAGAAGCGGGACAGGAGCCAGATCAGAACGAGGGCGTTGACCACCTGAAGCCCGAGCGTCCACCAATCGATCTTCATGCGTGATCTTTCTCAATTCACGATGAGCGGGCTCATTTCGCGACGAACGGGTTGGCGAACAATACCAGCAGCGCGATTACGAGGCAGTAGATCGCCATGGTCTCGATCATCGCGAGACCGACGAACAGGGTTCGCGACAGGGTGCCAGCCGACTCAGGCTGCCTGGCGATCGCGTCCATCGCCGCGGCGACCGCCCGGCCTTCGCCGAGAGCTGGCCCGATCGAGCCGAACGCGACGGCAAGGGCGGCCGCCAGAATGCTGACGATTTGAATAGCATCGTTCATGATGTTCCTCGCTGTTGATTGGGAGTTTCCTGCGGTCTTTCGGCGATGGCCGCGCCGATGAAGACCATCGAAAGCACTGTGAAAATGTAAGCCTGGATCAAGCCGGTCAGCAGATCGAGCGCCATGAAGGAAATCGGCACCAGGAGACCGGCCAGCGATAGCAGGATGGCGATGATGAAGACGCCGCTCATGATATTGCCGAACAGTCGCACCATGAGCGAGAAGGTGCGCGTGATTTGCTCGACGATGTTGAGCGGGATCATAACCCATGTCGGATCGGCGAAGGTGGCGAGATAGCCAACGATCCCACGCGTACGGACCCCATAAAATAGGGTCGCACAGAAAACGATGAGGGCGAGCGCGGCGTCGGTCTCAAGATGAGCGGTCGGCGGTTCGACGCCCGGTATGAGCGACGACCAATTGGCGACCAGCACAAAAATGAAGATGGTTCCAATCAGCGCGCGGTACGGGGCGGGCTCGGCCTGCATTGTGTCGCGAATCTGATCATCGATCGCTCCGACCAACATTTCCAGAGCGACCTGGGGCTTTGAAGGCATGAGAGACAGGCGACGCGTGACGATGACGGCGAACAGAACGAGGAGCGCCATGATCGCCCAGGTGACGATCACCGGGTCGGTGATCGGAACCGGGCCCAGCCGAAACAGCGGCGCCGTTTCCAGTGGAGAATGGGTCAATTCGGCTCTCCGAAGCGCTTTAGAAGCGGACGTCGGGTCAACAGGATGCCGAGGGCGCCGCCGAGAAGCGCAGGCGCGCCAAGCTTGGCGAGCGCCGTCAATACGGCGGCGGTTACGGCGAGCCGCGCCAATTGGATAAGGACGGCCTTCGCCGCGCCCCCGGTCAACAAAAGGCGTGTGTTCCACCAAAGCGAAGCGAAGTGAAACAGGCCGGCGAAAAGACCGGCGACGAGCCCGACCGCGAAGGGCGCGGCGGCGGCCAGAGCGGGATTTGTCATGGCCCCCTCCAATTCATCCATCTCCAGGCCGACCAGAATCCAATCGCGACGCCAACCATGAGAAGAGCTGCCGAAAAGAGCACGCCGGTCGCGAACGTGCGATCGAGCCATCGCCCGAGAAAGAGGCCGAGCAGCGTCGGGATGACGATCGTCCAGCCGAGTATGCCAATCTGCCCCAGCCGGACGCCGAGTGAAGGTTCTGGCGTTTCGAGCCCAAGCTTCTCGCGCTCGACAGCCTGGCGCGCCACCCGCAGCAAGCGGTCCGTATTTTTGGAGCCGGTTTTGTCAACCGTCACGGCGCGACCTCGCGATCGCCGGTCATGATTGAGGCGCCCGCGCCCCCCGGAGCAGGGCGCAGATATCGCACAAGTTCACGCACCGCGCTGGCGTGCAGACGAGTTTGCTCAACATGGGCCCGCCGATCGGCGTCCAGCTGTTGCGCACGCACGGCGCGCACCTGCGTCTCGAGGTCCTGGAGAGCGTCCCCGACGACGGCCTCGCGGCATGCGATTGCAACACGCTGGCCGTGAGAAACCGTGAACACGCCGCCCCGAACGGCGCAGAAGCGGGCGGCGCCGGCGAGCGTCCCCCAGCGGACGACGGACGGCGTCAGCATGGTCAACAGGTCCGCATGGCCGGGGAGGATCCCGAAACCGCCGCTCTCATCCTCGGCGCGCACGGCGACAACGTCATCGCTATTCACCAGGACGACCGCGGGCGTCGTAATGGTAAGGTGGAGCGTTGCGGTCATCGGGCGGCGCCGCTCGGGTTCGCCGATTGAGGCTTGGCATTAGCGCCGTCAGCGGGCGTCTTTTCGGCCTCGCGATTTGGTTTGGACTCCGCGGCCTTGCCCGCCGCCTTCTCCTTTTCACGAGCCTCGTCAAGCGTGCCGATCATGTAGAGCGAGCTTTCCTGCCATGCGTCGCACTCGCCGGCCAGGATCGCCTTGCACCCGGCGATGGTGTCGGCGACGGCCACCGAGCGACCGGGTTGGCCGGTGAAGGCTTCGGTAACCGCGAAGGGCTGGGTCAGGAAGCGATGCAGGCGTCGCGCCCGCTCGACGACCCGCCGGTCGTCGGCGCCAAGCTCCTCGATGCCGAGCAGCGAGATCACGTCCTGCAACTCGCGATAGTGCTCGATCGTGCGGCGGACCTCGGTGGCGACGGCGGCGTGCTCTTCGCCGACGACGAGGGGATCGAGGAGGATCGATGACGAAGCAATCGGATCAACGGCTGGATACATGCCCTCCGCGGCCATAGAGCGCGAGAGCACGACCATACTGTCGACATGCGCGGCGATTGTCGTCACCGCCGGGTCAGTGAAGTCGTCGGCGGGAACGTAGACCGCTTCGATCGCCGTCACGGCCACGCCGCCGACCGAGACGATGCGTTCCTGCAAGGCGGCGACCTCGCTCGCAAGGGTGGGCTGGTAGCCGACCCGCGACGGCAGACGCCCAAGCAGGCCCGAAACCTCGGAGCCCGCCTGGACGAAGCGGAAAACATTGTCCATGAGCAAAAGCACATTTTGCCGCCGCTCGTCGCGAAAATATTCCGCAATGGTGAGAGCCGTCAGCGGCACGCGCCAGCGGGCGCCCGGCGGTTCGTTCATCTGCCCGTAGACCAGCACGGTTCGCTCGAGCACGTGAGAGTCGCGCATGTCGAGCAGCATCTCGTGACCTTCTCGCGATCGTTCCCCCACGCCGGCGAACACCGAAATCCCTTTGTAGCGTTCGACCATGGCATGGATGAGCTCCATCACAAGCACGGTCTTGCCCACGCCGGCGCCGCCGAACATCGCGGCCTTGCCGCCCTGTGCGAGAGGCGTCAGCAGGTCGATCACCTTGATGCCGGTCGTGAAGAGTTCCGCCGCGCCGCTCTGGGCGGCAAGCGGCGGCGGGCTGCGGTGGATCGGTCGTCGCGGCGCATCGGACGAAAACGGCTGGCCTTTGTCGCCGGTCGCCCCCGTGACGTCGAGCAGCCGACCAAGCACCTGCTCGCCGACCGGCACCTCAATCGGACCGCCGCAGGCGCGGGCGATGGCGCCTCGGCTGAGGCCCGATGTAGACTGCAGCGCAATGGCGCGAACGGTACTTTTGACTCAAATGCGCCTGCACCTCAAGGGTAATCGGGGCGCCGCCATTCCGCGCGATCACCAGCGCGTCATCAATCGGCGGAAGCGCGGCGCCGTCGAAATCGACGTCCACGACGGCCCCGCGAACGGCGATCACCCGGCCAGCAGTCGTTTTTGTGTCTTCCATTGTGCTCTTTCGTCGACTCGCCTGCTTTGGCCGCCCGTGCGAGCGGAGGCTTCGGTAACGATCCTACGGCCATGCACTTGCGGCGCCGCGCCGCTCCGTTAGTTGTCCGCAACTTTTGAAGCGCCGCGCCGCAGAGAAGTTGGATGAAGAAGAAGAGAAGTTGGATGAAGAAGAGTCCATGACATATCTGAGTAATGCGACAGGAATTAGCCCGCCGACCCCGGGCACGCGCGGGCGTAGCGGACGGCAGCTATGCCGTCATCTTTTAGGTCGCTTTGCCTGCAAGGTCCGGTTAAGCATGCCAAATTTCGGCAAAGTTTTATGGCGCTAGCGACCGCTACGCGCAATCGCGCGGCGCCGTTTGGCTCGACTTCCGGGAGCTCAAAAGAGAGACGGCGAGTTGCTCAGTCATCGTTCCGTTCGCCTGGAAAATTGACTATGGTCAAAAATGAACGCGCCAGCGTGTCTGAACTGTTGTCTCGATGCAATTTGCAGAAATTTGCACACTTTATTCCCGCGGCGCGCCGGGACATCGCATAGGATTCAAGAGGCGCGGCAACGATATAGGAGACATGCATGAAGATTCAGCCCAGCGAAGAGGCGACCGCGATACAGGGCGCTCCTGTCCGCGCAGTGAGCCCGCGGGTCCAGGCCGCGGATGACGCCACTCGCGGCTTCGGCATGTTTGACTTCTTCTCGACCAATCCGGTGCAGGAATATTGGCTGGACGCTTGGCAGCGGTATATTCTGACGCTGGACGCGCTGCGGCAGCGCGGCAATAACTACCTAGAGCAAGCCGCCCGCATCTCGCCCTCGGTGCTGAACTTTGGAGCCGAGGTGCTAATGGATGGCCGTGCGCTTGATCGGCCGGCGAATTATGCCCTCGGCACGGCCAAGCTGGAGCCATTTGCCTCAAACGAGCCGCGTAAATTGCCGGCGGCTCTATAGAGACCGGGTCCGGTTGCCCGAGTTGCTTTCAACTTCGGCCCGGCTCGCGAGTTCGCCCTGATTATCCTAAGTTATCGAACGAGGAGTTATGCTCGATGGTCGACATCAAGGCGCCGTTCGACGAGATGCTGGCTCGGCGCAAAGGCGCGGCCCCATTGCCGACCGCGGTTGTTCATCCCTGCAGCGAGGACGCGCTGGTCGGAGCCGTCGACGCCGCGCGGGCGGGCCTTATCGAGCCGGTGTTGGTAGGGCCTCCGGAACAGATCCGTGAGATCGCTGCAAAAGCGAAACTCGACGTGTCTGCCTACAAGATCGTGCCGACCGCCGAGCCCGAGGAATCCGCGTCCGTCGCCGCCAATCTCGCCGGCGCCAACCAGGTCGGCGCGCTGATGAAGGGCAGCCTGCACACTGATCAGTTCATGCATGCTGTGGTCCAGCGGGAGAACCGCCTGCGGACAAACCGTCTTCTGAGCCACTGCATGCTTGTCGCGGCGCCGGCCTATTCCCGTCTCATCATCATCAGCGACGCCGCCGTAAATATTGCGCCCGATCTCGATCAGAAGCGTGACATCGTCCAGAACGCGATCATCCTGGCGCGCGCGCTTGGGATCGAGCTGCCCAAGGTCGCGGTACTTGCAGCCGTCGAATTGGTGCAGTCCAAGATGCCCGCGACCATCGACGCCGCCGCTCTCGCCAAGATGGCGGATCGCCGACAAATCGTGGGCGGCATTGTGGATGGGCCGTTGGACCTCGACATCGCGGTCGACGTGGAGGCAGCCCGGATCAAAGGCGTGGAGTCGCCCGTCGCCGGAAAGGCCGACATCCTTATTGCGCCCAATATCGAGGCCGGCAATATGATGTACAAGGAGTTGAGTTTCATGGCGGGAGCGCAGGTCGCCGGGCTGGTGATGGGCGCTCGCGTGCCGATAATCCTTACGAGCCGCGCGGACACGGCGCAGAGTTCGATTGTTTTCCTGCGGACTGGCTGTCCTGCTGGCCGAGGCGACAGCCAAGGATCCTTCCCTGCTCCACCCCCCAACCAGCGAATAACGCGCCATGGCGCAAGGCATTCTTGTCATCAACGCCGGGTCGACCAGCGTTAAGTTCGCCGCCTACCGTTGCGACGGCGCCGATTCCCCGGATCTGGTCTGTCGCGGCCAGGTCGAGGGCGTCGGCTCAGAGCCGAGCTTCGTGGCGAACGATTCCAACGGCAAACCGATGGACGCCCATGATTGGGCGGCGGCGCATCCGCTCGACCCGGAGGGCGCGCTGAGGTTCGTCATTTCATGGTTGGAGACCCATGTGACCGACCTCGAGATCGCCGCCGTGGGTCACCGGGTTGTGCATGGCGGCCTGGCCTACGAGAAACCGGTCCTCGTCGATGGGACAGTGATTGTGGAGCTCGAGAAACTCGAAACGATCGAGCCGTCGCACCAACCGTTCGAGGTCGACGCCATCAAAGCCGTGGCCAAGGCTCATCCGAAACTTCCGCAGGTTGCGGTGTTCGACACGTCTTTTCACCGGACCATGCCCGCGGTGGCCCAGCGCTACGCGCTGCCCGCGGCGATCGCCGGGGAGATCATACGACATTGGGGTTTTCACGGGATTTCATACGACTATATCTCGCGCGCGCTGCCGCGATACGCGCCGACGGCGCGACGCGCGATCGTCGCTCATCTGGGCGGCGGAGCCAGCATGTGCGCCATGCTCGATGGCAAAAGCATCGATACGTCGATGGGCTTCAGCGCCATCGAAGGGCTGCCCATGTCTACGCGCTGTGGCTCGATCGATCCCGACATTCTGCTGTTCCTGATGAAGGTAAAGAAACTCAGCCTGATCAAACTCGAGACCCTGTTGTACAAGAACTCGGGGCTGCTTGGAGTTTCCGGCATCAGCGGCGACATGCGCATGCTGAGAGACAGCAAAGCGCCATCCGCGGCGGAGGCGATCGACTATTTCGTCTACCAGATTGTCAAGTTCGCCGGCGCCTATGCATCCGTCCTCGGCGGCCTCGACGCCTTCGTATTCACCGCCGGCATCGGCGAGAATGACCCGCCGCTACGCGCCGCCGTCATTGAAAGGCTCGCATGGTTGGGGGCAAAGCTCGACGTCGACGCCAATAATCGTAACGGTCCGCGAATTTCGACGGAGGACAGTAGGGTCTCGATATGGGTTATCCCGACAAACGAGGAGTCGATGATTGCCCAGCACGCCGCCGCGCTTACTGGCTTGACGAAAGGTTAGAGCGGCATCGCAGGGAATTCATTGCGAGGTTATAAAGGATGCTGAAAAGCTAGGCGCGCGCGTCGCCATCGTCGCGGCGTTGATGCCAACGGCTGATGGCGCGCTCCAGGCAATCCTGAACGAGGTCATCGGCGATGGAGCGGTCTCGCGCCAAACTGCGCGCATAGCGCCGCAACGCCGGGATCAGCGGTTCGATAAGGCTGATCATGTCTTTCATGGGCATCTTCCTCACAAACCGGAAGCAGCAGCTGCGGCGCGACCCTGACACCGGTCGCATCGCCGCCGAACGCCAGGGGGCGCCGTCTTGTCAGCGCACCTAGCCTTCCGCCTTCATAATCGCGGCGCCGCGATCGCTGGTCAGGAATTCGATGAATTGTCGCGCTTGCGGATCGGCGTCCGGCGCCAGGACCACGTTCACGTCGCGCCAGACCTTGCGTTGGTCAGACAATTCGATCAGATCGGCCTCGGCCGAATGGGTGATCTGCCAGTCCGGCCAGGTGATCCACGCATCGGCGTCCTGTTGCATAAACGCCTTGTAGGCGGCGCCGCTGCCCTTTCCATACGCAACGATGTTCTTGCGAAACCGCTTGATGTCTTCAAGGCTTCCCATGCGGCCCGCCACGTCTTCCCAGACGCCCGTGCCCGAGGTGTTTGCGACGCCGGCGCCTTCAGTGACGACGATGCGCATTCCGTCCTTCAAAAGATCCTCAAAGCCGCGGACATTCTTGGGATTGCCTTTCTTGACGGCGATCACAGCGGGCCGGATATAGATCGGCATAACGTGGTTAGAAGAAAAATCCTTGTAGGTTTCAAGAAGGGCGGTGATTTCCTGCTCGGCGGTGCCCCAAATAATGTCGGCGTCGGCCTGGGCCTTCTTCGACCAGGTGGGCTCGGGGCCGGAGATGATCTCAACATCGATCCCGGTTTCCTTGTGGAATACGTCGGCGACTTTCCTGAAAGCGGTGTCAGGTCCGCCGGCGCCGTAGAGCTTGACGATCCCGTCCCGCGCATCATGCTTGATCGTGGCGTCGGGAATTTCGTGCGCGGCGGCCGGCGAGGAAAGCGCCAGCGGCAGGAACGCGGCGAGAATGATCGAGGTCAGTGTTTTCATAAACATAATCTCCGCTGCGCCAGACTGGCCGAAAGACGTCCGGAGGTGTGCGCAATCGCCGGACCGATCGACCGGCGGACCCGGTGCTATGCGCGACTGGTCAATCCGGCGATCATTTAGTAAGACACCGCTTCAGCCCGTTTATTCCATCCCCCCTTCGTTTTCGCAGCGACGAAAAGTCTCGCCCGACGCCGTATCCGATTCCTGATCCCTCTCTCGAGCGATTGATCATCGGCGTCAGCTATGGCAAACGCTGTCAGAAAAATTCGCCATGGATTGCCGCGCCGTGATGACGACGCCCTGAAAAAAGGCGCCAACCAATCCGCGCGGCCTTGCGCGAACTCGGCCCCACTGCGGCAGGCTCGCGCCTTGCGACCTCGGTCGGCGGCGTGCTGGCCGGCCGCGGCGACGATCTCATCGTCATCGACGATCCGTTGAGACGAGGCGGTCGCCGGGATTTAGCGCTGCTACGACAACGAATGGTTCGACGCGGCCCTTCATTCGCGCCTGAATGACAGGCCGCCTATGGAACTCCGAATGAGATCGGGAAGGGAAGCCGTCTTTGTCGGGATTGACGCTTGTATGTCGCAAGCGAGACCGTATCTTAGTTTTGTCCGGCGATAGAACTGCTGCCTCGTAGTGGGAAAGCGGCTGGCCGAAGTGGCTAGCTAGAGCTTATGCGGTCAAAATTCCTCCAAACCGACGTGCTTAGGCTGCGCTTTGGAGCAATTTTTGGCGGCGCGGCCTGTAGGAATCCGACGACCCCTTCTTTTGGAGTTTTCAATGCGGCCTTTTGTTTCTCCCCGGCTTGCGCGCAGTTTTATCGCCGGCTGCGTCTTCGTCCTCATCAGCGGGCTGCAGGCTGCCGCCGAGGGGCCGCCGCCGCCGCAAGTCGTCGCCGCTCATCCGCTGGCCAAATCTGTGCCGCGGTGGGACGAATATACCGGTCGGTTCGAGGCGCTGCAGCAGGTCGAGGTCAGGCCACGCGTTCCCGGAGCCGTCGATTCGATTAATTTCGTCGACGGACAGATCGTCAAGGCGGGCGATCTTCTTTTCGTGATCGATCCGAGGCCTTATCAGATCGCCGTGGACAGTGCCAAGGCTGACATCGCAAAAGCGCAGGCGCAGGTTGAGGTTGCAGCAAACGACGTCGCAAGGGCCCAGCAACTGGTGGAAAACCGTACGATCACCATACGCGACGTCGACCAGCGCCAGGCCAATCTCGACGTCGCCAAGGCGCAGCAGCTTAGCGCGGAAGCGGCGCTCCGCAATGCGCAACTTAATCTGGAGTGGACGCAGGTGCGCGCGCCCATTCCGGGCCGCGTCTCTGATCATAAGGTCGATATCGGCAATCTTGTGCAGGGCGGTCAAAGCGGCGCAACCCTGCTCACGACCATTGTCACGCTTGACCCCATTCACTTCGTCTTCGACGCCTCGGAGGCGGATTATATCCGCTATGCGCGCCTCGCCACCGCCAAGGAACGGCCATCGTCGCGCGAATTCAAAAATCCCGTGATGGTTCACCTGGCCGACGAAACCGACTGGAGCCATAGCCACGCCGGCGTGATGGACTTCGTCGACAATCAGCTCAACGCGCGCAGCGGAGTCATACGCGGCCGCGCCATTTTCGAAAACAAGGATTTGTTCCTGTTGCCTGGCACGTTCGGGAGATTGCGACTGTTCGGCGGGAACATCAACGCGCTATTGATCCCCGACGCGACAATTGTGTCGGATCAAGCGAGCAAGATCGTGCTGACGGTGGGACCAGACAATAAAATCGTCCCGAAGACGGTTACGCTCGGCGCTATGTACGAGAACTTGCGCGTCATCCTGGCGGGCCTCTCGGCAAGCGATCGCGTCGTGATCGAGGGAATCGCCAATCCCTTCGTGCGACCGGGCGCAATCGTGGCGCCAAAGGAGGGCGCAATCACGCTCTCCGACTCTGCCTCGAACTGACCAAGCAAGCGGCGAGGCACAACTATGCGCTTTTCTCATTTCTTCATCGACCGTCCGATCTTCGCCGCGGTCCTTTCGATCATTTTGACCATCGCCGGCGCCATCGCGCAAAGATCGTTGCCAGTCTCCGAGTATCCGGAAATCGCGCCGCCGACGGTGAATATTTCGACGATCTATCCCGGCGCTTCAGCCGAAGTCATCGCCGCCACCGTCGCGACGCCAATCGAGCAGCAGGTCAACGGCGTCGACGACATGCTCTATATCACCTCGCAGTCGACAGGCGATGGAAAGCTCTCGATCGACGTTGTGTTCAAGCCCGGCACGAATGTCGATCAGGCCCAGGTTCTTGTGCAGAATCGCGTCGCCATCGCAACCCCGCGGCTGCCGGACGCTGTCATCAGGCAAGGCGTGACGGTGGAGAAGGCCTCGCCCGACCTGATGATGGTCGTCCATATGATCTCGCCCGACGGATCTCGCGACCAGAAATACATTTCGAACTATGCGACGCTCTATCTGAAGGATCGACTATCGCGCGTCGACGGCGTCGGCAATGTTCAGATTTTTGGCGCACGCGATTATTCGATGCGCATCTGGCTCGATCCCGGCGAGGTTGCAGCACGCGGATTGACCGTCGAAGAGGTCGTCGCCGCGTTGCAGGCGGCAAATCTTCAGGTCGCGGCCGGCGCCATCAATCAACCGCCCGTCTCTTCGCCCGGCGCGTTCCAGCTGTCGGTCCAGACCTTGGGTCGCCTGACCAACCCGGCGCAGTTTGAAGACATCGTCATCAGATCCGACGCCGACGGCTATGTCCGCTTGCGCGACATTGCAAGAGTCGAACTCGGCGCGCAGGATTATACCGTCAACGCCTATCTCGACCGCGACGTCGCGACAGCGATGGTGATCTTCCAGCGCCCGGGCTCGAACGCGCTGGCGACCGCCGCCGCGGTCAAAGCCGCCATGGAGGATGCGAAGAAGGATTTTCCGCCGGGCATCGGCTACACTGTCGTCTACAATCCGACCGAGTTCATCCAGCAGTCCGTCAATGAAGTCGTCCGCACGCTTTTTGAAGCGGTCGGCCTCGTCGTTCTCGTTGTCATCGTCTTCCTGCAAACATGGCGCGCGGCGATCATTCCGGTCGTCGCCATCCCGGTCTCGCTGATCGGCTGCTTTCTGATGATGAGCGGCGTTGGATTGACCTTCAACACGCTTTCGCTGTTCGGCCTGGTGCTGGCGATCGGCATCGTCGTCGACGATGCGATCGTGGTGGTCGAGAACGTTGAGCGTTATCTCGAGCACGGCATGAGTCCAAAGGACGCCGCGCATAAGACGATGGATGAGGTCGGCGGCGCTCTGCTCGCGATTGCGCTGGTGCTCTGCGCGGTGTTCATCCCGACGGCCTTCATCACCGGCCTGCAAGGCGCCTTCTACAAACAGTTCGCCATCACTATCGCGAGCGCGACAATAATTTCCTGCTTCGTGTCTCTGACGCTGTCTCCGGCGCTCGCCGCCATATTGCTGAAGCCGCATAGCGAGCAGAAACGATCGGGCTTCGTTTACTGGATCTCGACGCCCTTGCGCTGGTTTTTCGCCGCCTTCAACTGGGCGTTCGAAAGGCTCGGCGACGCGTATGGCGCCTTGACCGCGCGGCTTGTGCGGATCGGCCTCGTATCGCTGATCATCTACGCCGGATTGATCTATTTTGCTTTCGATCTGCTGAACAAGACGCCGACCGGGCTCATCCCAACGCTCGATCGCGCCTATCTTATCGCAGCGTTCCAGTTGCCCCCCGGCGCATCGCTCGACCGCACCGACAAGGTGTTGCGGCAGGCGACAGACATCATTCTGAAACGCGAGGGCGTCGAGCATGCGGTCGTGTTCGCCGGCTTCGACGGCGCCACCTTCACAAACGCCACCAACACAGGCGTCATCTTTGTCGCGCTGAAGCCCTTCGAAGAGCGGGTCAAGAAAGGCCTCACGGCGGCCAAAATCCTCGCCGATGTCCGCCAGCACATCAGCGTCCTGACTGACGCCTTCGCATTCGTGCTCGAGCCGCCATCGGTGCCGGGAATCGGCACGGGCGGCGGCCTCAAGGGCTATGTCCAGGACCGCGCGGGGCGCGGCCTGCCAGCGCTCGAGAACACGACGTGGGGTCTCGTCGGCGCGATCAGCCAGAACCCGGGCTTCGTCCAGCCCTTCACGCTGTTTAACACGCACACGCCGCAGATATTCGCCGACATCGACCGCACCAAAGCCGAATTGCTGGGCGTGCCGATCTCGCGCGTGTTCGACACGCTGTCGGTCTATATGGGCTCGGCCTATATCAACGACTTCAACATTCTGGGACGAACCTACCAGGTCACGGCGCAAGCCGACAACCCCTTCCGTCTCACGACGCGCGACGTCGCCAATCTGAAGACGCGCAACGCCAGCGGAGACATGGTGCCGATCGGCTCCGTGGCGACGCTGAACGACGCCACCGGTCCGTTTCGCGTGACGCGCTATAACCTCTATCCGGCGGCTGAAGTTCAGGTCAGTCTCGCGCGCGGCTTCTCGTCGGGACAAGGCATCGCGGCGATCGAAGCTCTTGCAAAGGAAAAACTGCCGCAAGGATTCGGCTTCGAATGGACCGAAATCGCGCTGCAGGAGAAACTGGCTGGCGATACCGCGGCGCTCGCTTTCGGACTGGCTGTCGTTTTCGTGTTCCTTCTTCTCGCCGCGCTCTATGAAAGCTGGCTGCTGCCGTTGGCGGTCATTCTTATCGTGCCGATGTGCATATTGGCCGCCATGCTCGGCGTGACCTATCGCGATCTCGACCGCAATATTCTCGTCGATATCGGTCTCGTCGTCCTTGTCGGCCTCGCCGCCAAGAACGCGATCCTCATTGTCGAATTCGCCAAGCAGGCGGAAGAGGAAGGGCACACGCGGTTCGCGGCGGCCGTCTCCGCGGCGCGAACGCGACTGAGGCCTATCCTCATGACGTCATTCGCCTTCATCTTCGGCGTGCTGCCGCTTGCGCGCGCCGAAGGGGCGGGCGCGGAAATGCGCCAATCGCTCGGCACGGCTGTCTTCTTCGGCATGCTCGGCGTGACGCTGTTCGGCCTTCTGTTCACGCCGACTTTCTACGTCGTCATCCGGGGGATCGCCGCGCGTCTTGGCCGCTCAAGGAAAGGCGATCCGCCGCCGGACGCTAGCGAAGCGCCCGAGGCGCCGTTTCGCGGGGCAGCCGCTGATGACAAATGGCCCGTTTCGGTCGAGCCTGGCGCCTCGAAGCAAGCCGCAGCAGGTGAGTGACCTGCCTTGACTGCCGCGACCTGCCTAACCCATCGGCTGGCTCTGAGCGCAGTGGCTCCAGGTCGCTACATTTACGCGGCCGATAACGGCAAAGCCTTACTCGACGATCCGGTAAGGAACGACGCCGCGTTCGGCGCCGCCGACGTCAAGGGCTCGGCCGAGCGGCGGCACGGCTCGATGGCGGCAATCGGCGCGCTCGCAGGTCCGGCAGCCGGGACCGATAGGATCGGCCGCATCCGGATTATCGAGGTCGAGACCAATCGAATAAACGGTCTCGCTCGCATAATCGATTTCGCAACCTAGGCCGACGGCGACGGCGCGCGGCCGCGCCAGATAAGAATTGCCGTGCGGGCCTACGGTGCGCGCTATGCTGAGGTAAGTTACGCCGTCGGGCGTGCGTGCAAGCTGGACCAGAATGCGGCCCGGCTGCGCGAAGGCGTGATGCACGTTCCAGAGCGGACACGAGCCGCCGAAGCGCGCGAACTGAAACCGCGTCGCGCTGCTGCGTTTCAAGACATTGCCGGCGACGTCGGCCTTCAGAAACCAAAACGGGATCCCCGAGGCGCGCGGCCGCTGCAGCGTGCTCAGCCTATGGCAGACCTGCTCAAAGGTCACGCCAAAGCGGCCTTGCAGCCGCTCGACGTCATAGCGCATTGTTTTCGCCTCGGTCAGAAAGCGCCGGTAGGGCAGCATCAAGGCGCCGGCGAAGTAATTGGCGAGACCGACGCGCGCTAAGGCGCGCGCTTCGTCGCCGCCCAGCCCGCCGCCTTGAACTAGCCTTGCGATCTGCGTCTTCTGTTCGAGAAGCCCGACAACATGGGCGAGCGCGAAAGCCTGGCGCTCAGGGGCGACCTCCGCAGCGAGGAGAAGCCTGCGCGGACCGCGATCCAGCCGCCAGACGAGGCCCTGTTCAAGCAGGCCGGGCGTGCGTTCGACTTCGATACTGTGCTGCGCCCGCAAATAGAGGGTGAGATCTTCGCGCAAACTGTCTTGGCCGAAGCCCCGCCTCTCGGCGAGGTCCTCCGCCGCGCGATCAAGCGCGTCGAAATAATTGCGGCGCGATTGCACCCAGTCGCGCACGTCGTCGTAAGGCAGACGCGAAGACGCCGGCTCCTCGCTCTGCGCGCTGTTCCGGCGCGTGCGCGATAGGGCGTGTTCTTCGTTGAGCGCCCGCCAGGCGCGATAGAGTTGCAAGAACCTCTGCGCGACCTGCGGCGCGGCGCGCACCGCGGCTTCGGCTTCACTGTAAGAGATCAGCCTGTCGCCGAACATCGGATCGCCGCTTGCTTCGCGCAGGTCGGCGGCGTGACGCAAATCCTCGGCGTCCGAAAAATATTCCGGCTCAACTCCGAATAGAGCGCAGAGCCGCGGCAAATTGGCTCGAGCGAGCGGGCGATGGTTGTTCTCGATCTGGTTGAGATAGCTCGGCGACAGGCCGAGCCGCCGCGCAAGCTCGGCCTGGGTGATGCCGCGGCTTTCGCGCTGGCGGCGCAACCGCTCGCCGGCGAAGATCTTCCGGGGCTTCATCGCCCGCGCTGGATTCGCAAACTTTGCAAATCTACTCCTCTTTAATGGCTCGATTTGGCAGCAAATGAATAGCTTCCGGAGCGGAAGTTTGCAAATATGGCAGGTGTTGGCGCTGCTGAAAGGGCGATCGATGCAAAACCATGACGTGACCGTGCATCCCGAAAGTGAACGGCTGCCGCGAGAAGATCAGCTGGCCTGGAAGATCGCCGAAGTCGCGAGCGATCCGGTCGAAGTCTCCGACGATGTGACGCAGATGATCGTCAACCGCATCATCGACAACGCTTCGGTGGCGATCGCTTCGATCAACCGGCATCCTGTCGTGACGGCGCGCGATCAAGCCCTCGCCCATCCACGCGACAACGGCGCCACGGTTTTTGGGGCCGAGCCTGGGGTTCGCGTTCATGCCGAATGGGCGGCCTGGGCCAATGGCGCGGCGGTGCGCGAGCTTGATTTTCACGACACTTTTCTCGCCGCCGAATATAGCCACCCCGGCGACAACATCCCGCCTATCCTCGCGACCGCGCAGCAAACGAACCGCAGCGGCCGCGATCTCGTGCGCGGCATCGCCGCGGGGTATGAGATTCAGGTCGACCTCACGCGCGCGATCTGCCTGCACGAGCACAAGATCGATCATGTCGCCCATCTCGGGCCTTCGGCGGCGGCGGGCATTGGCGCCCTGCTTGGCCTCGGCGCCGAGGTGATCTACCAATCCGTGCAGCAGGCCCTGCATGTGACGACGGCGACGCGCCAGAGTCGCAAGGGCGAGATCAGCTCCTGGAAGGCGTTCGCGCCGGCGCATGCGGGCAAGCTCGCCATCGAGGCGGTCGACCGCTGCATGCGCGGCGAAGGCGCGCCGAGCCCGATCTACGAAGGCGAAGACGGATTCATCGCCTGGATGCTTGGCGGACCCAAGGCGCATTATCGCGTGGCCTTGCCCGGCCCCGGAGAAGAGAAGCGCGCGATTCTCGATACCTACACCAAGGAGCATTCCGCCGAATATCAGAGCCAGGCGCTGATCGATCTCGCCTTCCGGCTCGGCAAGAAGATCGCCGACTGGGACGCCGTGGACGAGGTCGTCGTCGAGACCAGCCATCACACGCATTACGTGATCGGCACCGGCTCGAACGATCCGCAGAAGTTCGACCCCGAGGCGTCGCGCGAAACGCTCGATCACTCAATCATGTATATCCTCGCCGTCGCGCTACAGGACGGCGCCTGGCATCACGTGCGCTCCTATCTGCCGGAGCGGGCGCGCCGTCCCGACACCGTGCGCCTGTGGCGCAAGATCAGGACCGTCGAGGACCCGCGCTGGACTTTGCGCTATCACACGCCGGATGCGGCGTTGAAGGCGTTCGGCGGCAGGATCATCATTCGTCTCAAGGATGGAATGGAGATCGCCGACGAGCTCGCGGTCGCCAACGCGCATTCACTTGGCGCGACGCCGTGGAAACGGGCGGACTATATCCGCAAGTTCGAGACCCTCACCGAAGGGCTGCTCGATCCCGCTGAGGGGAACCGTTTCCTCGAACTCGTGCAGCGTCTACCTGCGCTGAGGCCGGAAGAGGTCGTCCATCTGAATGTCGCCGTTCCCGCCGGCGCGCTAGGCAAGGGATCGCCCGGTCTCTTCTAGATTTCTAGATTGCGAACGCCGATGCTTTCCCCGAGCGCCGAGTTGGCGCGCCTAAGGCAATCCGATAGAGAGATGCAATGTCGAACGTCGAAACCTCAAAACCGCCGACAGGCGTGGCTCCGAAAAAGTCCGTCGCCCTGTCGGGCATCGTCGCAGGCAACACCGCGCTCTGCACGGTCGGACACGGCGGCAACGATCTCCATTATCGGGGTTATGACATTCTCGATCTGGCGGAAGCCTGCGAGTTCGAGGAGATCGCATATCTTCTCGTACACGGCGACCTGCCCGACGCCGCCGCGCTCGCCTCCTACAAGCAGAAACTGCGCGGATTACGCGGCCTGCCGCGCGCTGTTCGCGAGGTTCTCGAGGCGCTGCCCGCGGCGACGCATCCGATGGACGTCCTGCGCACGGGAATCTCCGCGCTCGGCTGTGCGCTGCCAGAGCGCGACGATCACGCGCCGGCGGGCGCCCGCGACATCGCCGACCGGCTCATCGCCAGCACCGGGTCGATGCTGCTCTATTGGCATCACCTGTCACACAGCGGAAAGCGCATCGAGGTGGAGACAGACGACGAGAGCGTCGGCGGTCATTTTCTGCATCTGCTCCATGGCGAACCGCCCCCAGCCGAATGGGTGCGCGCGATGCATACCTCATTGATCCTTTACGCCGAGCATGAGTTCAACGCCTCGACGTTTACGGCGCGGGTCATCGCCGGCACCGGCTCCGATATCCACTCCGCGGTGACCGGCGCGATCGGCGCGCTGCGCGGCCCAAAGCATGGCGGCGCCAATGAAGCGGCGCTCGATATCCAGCGCCGCTATGCGACCCCCGAGGAAGCGGAGGCGGATATCCTGCGCCGGCTCGATGCGAAGGAAGTGGTGATCGGCTTCGGCCATCCGGTCTACACCATTTCCGATCCGCGCAACGAGGTGATCAAGCGCGTCGCCAGAAGCCTGTCCGAGAGCGCCGGGAACACGACGCTCTTCGACATCGCGGAACGGATCGAGAGCATGATGGAAGCGCGCAAGAAGATGTTCGCAAACCTCGATTGGTTCAGCGCAGTGTCCTACAATATGATGGGCGTGCCGACGCAGATGTTCACGCCGCTGTTCGTCGTCGCGAGGACGACGGGATGGGCGGCGCATGTGATCGAACAGCGCGCCGACGGCAAGATCATCCGGCCGACGGCAAATTACACTGGCCCCGAGCCGCGCACTTTTACCCCCATCGCGGAGCGCCGCGCGCCGGCTTCCGCGAAAACGGCATAGGGAGATTTGAGCCATGACCTATCTTGTCGGCGCCGATCTTCCCGACCAGCCGGCCGGGGCGCGGTTCCGCGCCCTGCTGGAGCGCGCGCAAATCCTTCAGTTGCCGGGCGCGTATAATGGCCTGGCCGCGCAACAGGCGCGCGCGGCTGGTTTCGAGGGTCTCTATCTGTCCGGCGCGGCGATGACGGCCTCGATGGGTCTGCCCGATCTCGGCGTCATCACGGTCGACGAGGTCGCCTTTTTCGTCCGGCAGATTGCGCGCGCCTCCAATCTCCCGATTCTGGTCGACGGCGACACCGGCTACGGCGAGACCCTGAACGTCATGCATATGGTGCGGACGTTTGAGGACGCAGGCGCAGCGGCCGTCCACATCGAAGACCAGCTCCTGCCGAAAAAATGCGGCCACCTCAACGACAAAAAGCTCGCCGACGCGCGGGATATGGCCGCCAAGGTCGCAGCGGCGGCGAAAGCGCGGCGTCATCTTTACATCGTTGCGCGCACGGATGCGGCCGGCAGCGAAGGAATGGACGGCGCCGTCGCCAGGGCGCGGCTCTATGTCGAGGCCGGCGCCGACGCGATCTTTCCCGAGGCCTTGACCGACGCTGGAATGTTCAGGGAGTTCGCCCGCCGCATGCCGGGCGTGAAGCTGCTCGCTAATATGACCGAGTTCGGCCGCACGCCGTTTTTCACCGCCGCCGAATTCGAGGCGATGGGCTACGCCATGGTTATCTGGCCGGTCAGCGCCTTGCGCGTCGCCGCCAAAGCGCACGAACATCTATATGCGGCGATCAAACGCGACGGCGGCGCGCAAAACGAACTCGAACGGATGCAGACGCGCGAGGAACTTTACGCCACGATTGATTATCAAGGCTACGAGAAGCTGGACGCCTCGATCGTAAAGACCATCACTCCCCAAGGCATGCCGCGGCGCTAGGAGCAGCCGAATGGCGGCTATACGCAGAGCCCATCCTTAGGCGTGGCGACATTCAGTTGTCGTTGGCATTGACAACGCCGCTCCGTCCCTCAATAGTTAGGGCGTCACTCAAAATTCCAGCGGAAGAGTCCGATTCGAATGACTTTCGAATCGGCGCCGAAGGCGCAACCGCCCCGGAAACGCTCAGGCCCATGGACCGCTGGAAGATGACGCTCTGGAAAGCGATTTTTCGCCGCGTGCGGAAAATCCACCGACGGAGGTAGTCCCGTAGAGCTGGCGGCTGATGCGCCGATGGCTGTGCGGGAGAAAACTCTCAGGTCACAGGACAGAGGGGGCAAGGCGTTGTGCTCGGCAAGAGCTGCGTCTTTGCGCCCATCCGACCTGAGAGAGCCGATGTCCGATGATCCAGCCGTATTGGCGCCTCGCCTCGCCCACACGCCCTTGCATGCGTTGCACCAAGCGCTCGGCGCCCGTTTCGCGCCTTTCGCCGGTTACGACATGCCGGTGCACTATCCCGCCGGCATCATCAAGGAGCATCTTCACACCCGCACCGGCGCCGGCCTGTTCGACGTCTCGCATATGGGACAGGCCATCCTCGAAGGCAAAGACGCCGCGCGCGGCCTGGAGAGCCTGTCGCCGGGCGACTTCGCAACGCTGCTTCCCGGGCGGATGCGCTATACGCAGTTGCTAGATGCAAACGGGCGCATCCTCGATGATCTGATAGTGACGCGCCTTGACGACGATAATGGGCGTCAGCGCCTATTGCTTATCGTCAACGCCGCCGCGAAAGCCGCGGATTTCGCGCATATCGCCCGCGCCCTCCAAAATTGCGATCTGACCATTCTGGATGACGTGGCCATCCTCGCGTTCCAGGGCCCGAAGGCGGCGGCGGTTCTCGAACGGCGTGTGGCGGGCGTATCGGGCATGGCTTTCATGTCCGTGCGCGACTTCGACAAGGACGGCGTCCCCCTAAAAATATCGCGCTCAGGCTACACCGGCGAGGACGGTTTCGAGATTTCAATGCCGGCTGGGGCGGCGACCAAATTCGCGGAAAGCCTGTTAGCCGATCCCAATGTGCTTCCGGTTGGTCTTGGCGCCCGCGATTCGCTTCGGCTCGAGGCGGGGCTTTGCCTTTGCGGGCACGATATCGATGCGACGACGGATCCAGTCGAGGCTGGCCTACTGTGGTCGATCTCAAAACGACGGCGCGAACAGGGCGGCTTTCCTGGCTTTGGCCGCATCGCCGACGCGATCGCCGCCGGGCCGTCCCGTCGTCGCGTCGGCTTCCTCGTCGAAGGCAAGGCGCCCGCGCGCGAAGGAGCCGACATCGAGACGCTAGAGGGTCGGCGCATCGGGCGCCTGACCTCGGGCAGCTTCGCTCCGAGCCTCGGTCGTCCGATCGGCATGGGTTATGTCGAGGCGGGCGCCGCAAAGATTGGCGCATCGGTCAATCTCATCATTCGCGGCAGAGCGGCGCCGGCGACGATCGCGTCGATGCCTTTCGTGCCACACGCCTACCACAGGGGAGCCTGATGTCGAAGATTCGCTATACAAAGGACCATGAATATATCCGGGTCGACGACGATGGCGCCGTCGTCGGCATCACAGATTACGCCCAGGCGCAGCTGGGCGACGTGGTTTTCGTCGAGCTTCCCGCGCTCGGCAAGCGCCTAAGTCAGCGCGCCGAGGCCGCAATCGTCGAAAGCGTCAAGGCCGCGAGCGGCGTCAACGCGCCGGCGTCGGGGGAAGTGCTCGACGTCAACCGCGCACTGGAAGAAGCGCCCGCGCTTGTTAACGAAGATCCCGGCGGCAAGGGCTGGTTTTTCAAGCTGAAGCTCTCCGATGCCGCCGAACTCGAACCTCTCATGGATGAGGAGGCCTACCAGGCTTACGTCAAGACGCTCGCCTGAGAACTCCGCACCGTTGACCGCGCGACCACCAAAGATCGTAACCCGATTGGAACTCCATGCGCTATCTACCCCTCACCCAAGACGATCGCGCCGTTATGCTGGCTCGCATCGGCGCGCCTGATATCAACGCCCTGTTTGCTTCCATCCCCGAGAGCAAGCGGCTTGAAGAAGATCTCAATTTACCCCGGCGCAAAACGGAAATCGAGGTGCGGCGGTTGTTGTCGAATATGGCGGCGAAGAATGTCTCCGCTGGATCCGCGCCCTTCTTCATCGGCGCGGGGGCTTACAGGCATCATGTACCGGCCAGCGTCGACCACCTGATCCAGCGCTCGGAATTCATGACGAGCTATACGCCGTATCAACCCGAAATCGCGCAAGGCACGCTGCAGGCGATGTTCGAGTTCCAGACTCAGGTCGCGGCCTTGACCGCGATGGATATCGCCAACGCCTCGATGTATGACGGCTCGACCGCGACGATTGAGGCCGTGCTGATGGCCCATCGCATCACCAAGCGCCGCAAGGCGGTGCTCTCGGGCGGCCTGCATCCGCATTACGCCGAGGTCGTGCGCACCATTTCGCGCATGACAGGCGACGACGTGACGAGCCTCCCGCCCGACGTTCTGGCGCAGGAAAATCTCGCCGGCCAGATCGACGCCGGCGTGTCCTGCGTCGTCGTCCAGAATCCCGATGTCTTCGGCAATCTGCGCGACGTCTCCGCACTTTCCGCCGAATGCCGGGCGAAGGGGGCGCTGCTCATCGTGGTCTTCACAGAGGCGGTATCGCTCGGCCTCATCAAGAGCCCCGGCGAAATGGGCGCGGACATTGCCGTCGGCGAAGGCCAGTCGCTCGGCAACAGCCTCAATTTCGGCGGCCCTTATGTCGGCCTTTTCGCGGCGCGATCGAAATATCTGCGCCAGATGCCGGGACGCCTCTGCGGCGAGACGGTCGACGCGGACGGGCGCCGCGGCTTCGTTTTGACGCTCTCGACGCGCGAACAGCACATCAAGCGCGACAAGGCGACCTCCAACATCTGCACAAATTCGGGCCTTTGCTGCCTCGCCTTCAGCATTCATCTGACGCTGCTCGGCGAGGCCGGACTGCGGCGGCTCGCGCGCATCAATCACGCCAACGCCGTCGATCTCGCCACAAGGCTGGCGCGCGTTCGCGGCGTCGACGTCCTCAACACGACTTTCTTTAACGAATTCACCATTCGCGTCCGCGGCGACGCGGCGGAGATTATCGAACGTCTGGCGGCGGCGGGCGTGCTTGGCGGCGTCCCCGCCTCACGCCTGTCGCCCGGCCAGGGACTGGACGATCTCATCATCGTCGCCTCGACCGAGCTGAACACCGACGAAGACCGCGCGGCGCTCGCGTCGACCCTGCAAGGAGTCCTATCATGAATCGACCGCAACCTCCGATCCAGACGAAGAATTCGACGCCCGTTTGCGGGAACTCCTTCAACTCCAATCGCGGCCTCCAGATTGAGGAAGCGCTGATCTTCGAGACAGGCAGGCTTGAGGTCACAGGCGTCGATCTCGACGAGCCGGCGCCGTTCGAGCCCCGGCTCGGCGGGCTTGAACGCGAAGGGCCAATCGGTCTGCCCGGCCTCAGCGAGCCCGAGACGATGCGCCATTACGTGCGCCTGTCGCAGAAAAACTATTCAATCGACACAGGACTGTTTCCGCTCGGCTCCTGCACGATGAAACATAATCCGCGGCTCAACGAGGCCATGGCGCGCCTGCCGGGCTTCGCCGACATCCACCCGCTTCAGCCCCAGTCCACGGTGCAGGGCGCGCTGGAATTAATCGACGAACTCGCTCGCTGGCTGATGGAAATGACAGGCACGGCGGCCGTGGCTCTATCCCCCAAAGCCGGCGCGCATGGCGAAGCCTGTGGGATGATGGCGATCAAGGCCGCCATCGAGGCGAAGGGCGAGGGGATGACGCGGCGGATCGTCCTCGTGCCGGAATCGGCCCATGGCACGAATCCGGCGAGCGCCAGCGTAATTGGCTTCAAGGTGCGCCCGATCGCCGCGAAAGCCAACGGCGCCATCGACCTCAAAGGACTGAAATCTCAACTCGGGCCAGACGTCGCGGCGATCATGCTGACCAATCCGAACACCTGCGGCTTGTTCGAGACGCAAATCGTCGAGATCGCCGAAGCGGTTCATGCGGCGGGGGCGTATTTCTACTGCGACGGCGCCAATTTCAACGCCATCGTCGGCAAGACCCGCCCCGGCGATCTTGGCGTCGACGCCATGCACATCAACCTGCACAAGACCTTCTCGACGCCGCACGGGGGCGGCGGCCCGGGCGCGGGGCCGGTCGTGCTGTCGGCGCGGCTCGCGCCCTTTGCGCCGGTCCCCTTTCTGCGCGCGGACGACGCCGGGCTCGGCCTCGTCGAACACGCGTCCGAACAGCCGCTCTCATTTGGCCGGATCGCCGCCTTCCACGGCCAGATGGGCATGTTCGTGCGGGCGTTGACCTATATGGCCTCGCATGGCGCCGATGGCCTGCGGCAGGCGTCCGAAGACGCCGTTCTGAACGCGAACTACATCCGCGCCAGCCTATCCAATCTGATGTCGCAGCCTTTCGGCGATCAGCCTTGCATGCATGAGGTTCTGTTCGACGACGCGTGGCTGAAGCCGACGGGCCTTACCACGCTCGATTTCGCCAAAGCGATGATCGACGAAGGCTACCATCCGATGACGATCTACTTTCCGCTCGTCGCGCATGGAGCCATGCTGATCGAGCCAACCGAGTCCGAATCCAGGGCTTCGCTCGATCTCTTCATCGCGACCATGCGCGATCTCGCCAGCGCGGCGCTGGGCGGCGATCAAGAGCGCTTCGTCGAGGCGCCATTCTACGCGCCGCGCCGGCGCCTTGACGAAACCCGCGCCGCGCGCAATCCCATCCTCAAATGGACGCCGCCGGCGCCGCTGTAGTCTCGCCGCATTCGCCAGTCTCATTGCGCCGGAATGCAAGCGGAGTCGCTTGGAACCAGATCGATCGACATGTCCAACGGGCGCATCCCGGATTACAACTTTCGCTAGTCAGGGAGCGCCATCGATGACGCATGTCGCAACGCTGGTCTGCAATCCCCAGGCTTTTCGACTAACCCAGGAGATTGCACAGCGCGTATCGTCGGCGTTGCCGCACCCGGACGCTTCGCGCTGGCTCGATCAGGGCATAGCCGTCGACATTGCGTTCACGCCGCACGCGCGGGACGATCTCAAAGAGTTCGACGCTGCGGCGCGCGGCGCCCTCGACGGCGCGCCTGTCGACGTCATCGTTCAAGCAAAGCAGGGGCGGCGCAAAAAGCTTCTGACGGCGGATATGGATTCCACCATGATCGGCCAGGAATGCATCGACGAGCTGGCTGCCGAAGTTGGCAAAAGAAGCTTCGTCGCGGTCATCACGGAACGCGCCATGCGCGGCGAAATCGAATTCGAGGTGGCGTTGCGCGAGCGCGTCGCGCTCCTGAAGGGACTACATCGAGGCGTAATCGCAAAGGTGATCGCGAACGCCATCACTGTGACGCCAGGCGGTCGCACGCTGATCCAGACGATGCGCCGCCATGGCGCCCACACGGCGCTGGTGTCTGGCGGGTTCACCGCCTTCACGGGCGCCATAGCCGACGCGATCGGCTTCGACGCGCATTACGCCAACCAGCTGGAGATTGACGCCAATGGATTTTTCACGGGCGAAGTGGCCGATCCAGTTTTTGGCAGCGGAGCCAAGCTTGCGACGCTGCGCCGACTGCGCAGCGAGTATGGCCTGACCATCGCAGAGACGCTCGCCATCGGCGATGGAGCCAATGATCTGCCCATGCTCCGCGAGGCGGGTCTTGGCGTCGCCTTTCACGGCAAGCCGGCGGTCGCCGCCAGCGCCGACGCGCGCATCGACCATGCCGATCTTACCGCCCTGCTCTACGCGCAGGGTTTTTTGCGCGATCAGTTTGCCGACGATGCGGGCGAACCGGGCGCGGCGGGGCGCGCGCCATAAACGCGCGGCTACGCGGAGACGGCGCTAAAAGTTCAACGCCCTAACCTCTTTCACGCCCGATACCGCCTTGACCTCGGCAAGTACCTTCTCAGGAACGACTCCGTCCACCGCGACAAGGGCGACCGCCGAACCGCCCTCGCGGTCTCGGCCAAGCGCGAAGGTCGCTATATTGATGCCCGCCGCTCCCAGAATGCTGGTGAAGCGGCCGATGAAACCAGGCTTGTCCTGGTTGCTGACGTAAATCATCGTCGAGGCAAGGAGCGTATCGACTTCGATATCGTTGATCGAAATGATTCTCGGCTTGCCAGCGTGAAACGCCGTGCCGGCGATGCGGCGCTCTTGGGTCTCGGTTTCAACCACGAGCGTAATAAGCGATTCATAATCTCCGTCCGAGGCCCTGGCCACTTCGTCGATCACAATGCCGCGTTCCTTGGCGACCGTTGGCGCGGAGACGACGCTGACCTCGGCGAGCAACGGACGCAGAATGCCGGCGACTACGGAAGCGGTGAGCGCCTTCGTCTTCAGCTCCGCCGCGGCGCCTTCATAGATGATGGTCACTTTCTTGATGCCGCTATCGATGATCTGGCCGGCGAACGCGCCAAGATGCTCGCAAAGCGCGATAAAGGGCCTGAGTTTGGGCGCCTCTTCCGCGGTGATCGACGGAAAATTGACGGCGTTGGAAATCGCACCGCGGGTCAGATAATCCGACATCTGTTCGGCGATCTGCAGCGCTACGTTTTCCTGCGCCTCACTCGTCGAGGCGCCAAGATGAGGGGTGCAAACGACGTTGGGATGGCCGAATAGCGGATTGCCGGTGGCCGGCTCCTTGACGAACACGTCGAAGGCCGCGCCCGCGACATGGCCGGAATCGAGCAGGGCGCGCAATGCCGACTCGTCGACGAGACCGCCGCGCGCGCAATTAATAATGCGAACGCCTTTTTTGGTTTTGGCGAGGTTCGCAGCCGACAGGATGTTTTTTGTCTGTGGCGTCATGGGGGCATGAATGCTGATGAAGTCGGCGCGGGCGAGCAGATCGTCGAGTTCGACCTTTTCAATATTGAGGTCGAGCGCCCGTTCCGGCGAAAGAAAAGGGTCGTAAGCGATGACGTGCATGTGAAGGCCGATCGCGCGCGCGGCGACGATCGAGCCGATATTGCCGCATCCGATGATCCCCATCACTTTGCCGGTGATCTCGACGCCCATGAAGCGGTTTTTCTCCCATTTGCCAGCCTGGGTCGAGGCGTCGGCCTGGGGAATTTGCCGCGCCAGAGCGAACATCAGCGCGATCGCATGCTCGGCGGTGGTGATTGAATTCCCGAATGGCGTATTCATCACGATGACGCCTTTGGCGGTCGCGGCCTGAATGTCGACATTGTCGACGCCGATGCCGGCGCGGCCGATGACTTTGAGTCTCGTCGCCTTTTCGAGAATTGCGGCGGTCACCTGCGTCGCCGAGCAAATCGCGAGGCCGTCGAACTCGCCGACGACCAATGCGAGCTTCTCCTTGTCCTTGCCGAGAGCCGGCTGAAATTCGACGTCGACGCCGCGATCCTTGAAGATGGCGATGGCGGCTGGCGAAAGGGCATCGGAAATGAGGACGCGCCGAGGCATGGAGTTCTCCGACTCTAAAACTGTGCTGCCGACGCGCGCCCACGGTTCGAGGCGGCGCGGCGCATTCGTCGATTTCACGCGGCTTGGGAAATGTCGTCCTTCAGCATCTCGAAGGCGTAATCGAGCCAGTGCGTCAGCGCTTCGATATCGCTGGCCTCGATGGTCGCTCCGCACCAGATGCGCAGGCCCGGCGGCGCGTCGCGATAGGCGCCGATGTCGAAAGCGATCTTGTCTTTCTCGAGCCGACTCGCGAGGGCTTTCGCAAAGCTGGACTGCGCGTCCAAAGGGAGGGCGGCGATCACCGGATCGACGACCTTGAGGCACACGCTGGTATTCGATCTGATGCTCTCATTCCTGGCGAGAAAGTCGATCCAGGGAGTCTTCGCCACCCAGTCGGCGAGCGCTTTCGCATTGGCGTTGGCGCGAGCGATCAGAGCGTCAAGGCCGCCAACGGACTGGCCCCAACGCAGTGCGTCAATATAGTCCTCGACGCACAACATCGATGGCGTGTTGATGGTTTCGCCTGCGAAGATACCCTCGTTAAGCTTGCCGCCGCTGGTCAACCGAAAGACCTTTGGCAGGGGCCATGCGGGCGTATAGCTGAGGAGTCGTTCGACGGCGCGTGGCGCCAGGATCAACACGCCGTGGCCGGCTTCGCCGCCGAGCGCCTTCTGCCACGAAAGCGTGGCGACATCGAGCTTTGGCCAGTCGAGATCCTGTGCAAAGGCGGCCGAAGTCGCGTCGCAGATCGTCAGCCCGCTGCGATCGGCGGCGATCCAGTCGGCGTTGGGGACGCGCACGCCGGATGTCGTTCCGTTCCAGGTGAAGACGACGTCATTGTCGAAATTGACGCTCGCCAGATCGACGATATCGCCATAACCGGCTTTCAGGACGCGAGCGTCCTTCAGCTTCAGTTGCTTAATGACGTCGGCGACCCAGCCGTCGCCAAAGGACTCCCATGCCAGCACGTCGACGCCACGTTGGCCGAGCAGCGACCAGAGGGCCATCTCAACGGCGCCGGTGTCGGAACCCGGCACGATGCCGACGCGATAATCTGCGGGAATTTGCAAAAGCTCGCGGGTGAGATCGATCGCGAGCTTTAATCTGGCCTTGGCGTCCTTCCCCCGATGGGAGCGCCCAACCAGCGCGCCGTCAAGACTCTGCGCTCGCCAGCCAGGGCGTTTGGCGCAAGGTCCGGAGGAGAAATGCCCGCAAGCCGGCCGCGAGGGGGGAATTTTCACTGCCATGATAAAGCTATCCCAAAAGTCGAGCGATCCGGGCTCTGGAAAACCGCAGCGAAAATTCACCATGTCTCTCTTGCGCTTAGCGTCGCAGCTGACCGCGATTGGGGGCGATACCTCGCTTGAAGTTCGCCGCCTCGTGAGCCGACGCGATTATAGTTATTTTCTATCGCTATATTTGATTTATCAATAAATCGCCGGAATACCCCTGTCAAGCGGATGTGGGACAAGATCGCCGCCTCTGGGCGCCTGAGCCCTGAGCCCCGGGAGAAGAACATGGCGAACCTCCACAGCGCGGCGTCCGCGGGTTAGCGGGCGAAACATATGCGCGGCCCGCGATCAGGGAATGTATGGATTCAGAGACGCGGGACGCCAATTTGCACGCCAATGCCAAGGGCGCGTGGCCGACCGGACTCAAGATCCAGAACTGCACTTGGAGCCCGAAGAGAGCCTTGATGCGAATTCTCGGCTTGATTGTTGCGCCATCGGCCGTGCTCGGCCCCCGCTAACGCGAAGTTGCGGGAGCGGAACAATGCCGCCGCGCGCTAGCGCGAACGCGGGCGATGTGTTGTTCGCCGATCATTTTTGCAAGACCGGGGGCGACCTCGTCGAAATGCAAATGCTCGACGAGATCGAACCCGGCCGAACGAAAAATATGCGTGTCTTGCAGAACCTCGACCGCGTTCCATTTGCCGCTCTCGACGAGCACCGGAAGCGGCGCGCCAGAGATGGTGATCATGACGCATCGTTTTCCGGAAAGGAGGCCGTGCACGACGCCGCCTTTCGATTCATAAGCGAAGCCGCGCGCGAAGACGCGGTCGATATAGCCTTTCATGATTGCCGGCATCGACATCCACCACAGCGGGTAGATGACAACCAATATCTCCGCGGCGCGAATATCGGCCTGCGCCGCTGCGACGTCGGCACGCGATGCGTGATCCGCGGCGGGGGGTAAAAGCTCGTCATGCGACAGAACGGGGTCGAACCCCATTCGGTAGAGATCGTAAGTCTTTTGGCCATGCCCGAGCCGCTCCAGTTCATCGGCATAAGCGCGCGCCAATCCCATGGTGAAACTATCTTCGGCCGGATGAGCGACGACGATGAGGTGCTTCATTTCGATCCCTCAATCTCCGACAAAGCCAAATCTGGTCAGTCTCGGAACTTCAGCCTCGGTATTCATCAATGAGCATATCCAGCCGGACCGCCAAAACTCCACAACCCCACCTAATCCCGAGCGAAGGCCATTGAGAGTGATGACCAAATGCAAGCGGCCGCGAAAAATCATGGAGCATGATCTGCTCAACCCCGAAAAGTTTACGGCAAAGAAAAATTGCGCCCTTGATATTGATCAACGGCTCACCGGACGGATCAAACGTATTGATGACGCGGCGAAACGGGGCGCGCTCGCCCTGCAGGCAAATCAGGCCATTGCGAGCTGCTGGCTTCCCCGTCGCTTCGTCGCTCTTCGGAGAGCTTGCCGCCGATCGAAATCCATCTTGCTGTTTGCGACACGTGCTCGCGTTGCCGCGGCTTACTGCCCTCGACCTCGGCAAATAATGGATCTCCCGCAGCTACCGGAACGTAACGCTTGCGGCGGCGCCGCCCGTAAAAGGGCAGCGCGGTCTAGCCTGCGCGCTATGCGTATGTAATGGCATAGGCTAGCCAGCGATCCGGCCGTCATCCCTGAGCCCTGGCGCTTGGCCGTTGGCGTTCCTTGGCGATTCGTCCCTTCGTAGCGAACGGTGAGCTAATGACTTTAACGATCGAAATTTTGGTGCTTCTGCTTGGCGTAGCGGCGGCGGTTGCGGTCGTCGCCGCCCGTCTCGACGTTCCGCAGGCCATCCTTTTGGTGGTTGCGGGCGTCGCGCTGGCGCTGATCCCGGGTCTGCCGCCGTTCGAACTCGCTCCGGAGGTGGTGCTGCTTCTGGTCTTGCCCCCCATCATTTATTCGTCCGCGGTCGCCATGAGCTGGCGCGAGTTCCGTTTCAATCTTCGCCCTATTACTTTGCTGGCTTTTGGCGGCGTCGTATTCACCACCGTCGCTGTCGCCGCCGCGGCGCGCTGGCTCCTGGGTCTCTCATGGCCAGTAGGCTTCCTACTGGGAGCCATTGTTTCTCCTCCGGATGCGGTCGCGCCTCTTGCGATCGCGCGCAGGATGCAGCTTCCGAGGCGCATTCTCGTCATTCTCGAAGGCGAAGGGCTGGCGAATGACGCCGCCGCGCTTATCCTTTTCCGGTTTGCGGTAGGCGCCGTCAGCTTGGGAGCGTTTTCGTTCGGTCAAGCCGCTGGAATGTTTATCCTCATTGTCGTCGGCGAAGTCATTTGGGGGATCGGCGTTGGGTGGTTCATGTTGCGCTTGCGGCGCTGGGTCAAAGATCCGCGCGTCGAAATCGCGCTCTCCTTCCTGACGCCCTTTCTCGCCTATTGGCCGCCGGAACATATCGGGGGATCTGGCGTGCTCGCTACCGTGACCGCGGGTCTCTACATCAGCTGGAACGGCTTTCGGCTGATCAGCGCGGAGACGAGGCTGCAAGGCATCTTCTTCTGGGACTTCTTTATCTACCTTATCGAAGGCATGATTTTTCTGATCACAGGACTGCAGGCCCGCACGCTGATCAATCGCATCGGCGATTACGCCATCTCCAACCTCATCTTCTCCGCCGTCGTGGTGAGCGCCGTCGTGATCGCGGCGCGCTTCGTCTGGATCTACCCAGCAACATATCTTCCGCGCTGGCTCTTTCCTTCGATCAAGAAAAAAGATCCATCGCCGCCTTGGCAGTGGCCTTTCGTTCTCGCGTTCACCGGGGTGCGAGGCGTCGTTTCGCTCGCAGCGGCTCTCGCGATTCCATTCGCGACGATGAACGGACAGCCGTTCCCCGATCGCGACCTGATCCTTTTCCTGACGTTCGCGGTGATCCTGGTGACGCTGGTGGGGCAAGGGTTGCTATTGCCCTCAGTGATCAGGGCTCTCGGCCTCGCCGACGCCGGTCGAAGCGAGCGCCACGATGAAAGAGCTGCGGAATACACAGTGCGCCGGGAGGCGATTGTGGCGGCGATTGATCAGCTCGACCAACTTGAGGCTGAGCGGGGTCTCGAACCAGACCTCGCGCAGCCGCTTCGCGCCCAATGCCGCGACCGGCTTCTCCACGTCGACCGTCGCAGCGATGGGGATGAGGCTCACCGGGAGTCAGCGCGGCTTCATAACGAAATTGAACTCTTGCTGATCGCCGCCGAACGGCGACGGACCAACGACCTGTTCTGCGAAAGCAGGCTGACTGACGAAGCGCGGCGCCGGATCGAACGCGAACTCGATCTGCGTGAGGCATATTTGAAAAACCAGCGAGACGATGAGTGAGTTAAGAAATGCGAAACGGGATAGGCTCAATTCTGCTCGACGGAAGCAAAAAAAAACGATTGTGGAGCGCACAAAAGTCCCGTCCACGAAGCCAAATTGCGCATCGAACGTGGATTCGCAATAATGCCGATAGCTGGTCGGCGAACAGCGAAGCCGCGAGGGAGCGACCCGATTGGAAAGTCTGGAGCCATCGCGTTTGCGCGATCTGCCATCCGTAGACGCCGTTCTGAACACCGCCGCGGCTGCAATGCTTCTGGAGCGCTTCGGTCGCATGGAGTCGACGAGCGCGATTCGCATAGCGCTCGGGGAGGCGCGCGCGGCGTTGCGGGCCGGCGCGCCCGCGGCGCCAAGCGCGGACAAACTGGCGTTCGAAGCGCTCGCCCGACTTGAAGCGGGAAGCCGCTCTGGTCTGAGACCGCTGTTCAACCTCACCGGCACGGTGTTGCATACCAACCTCGGCCGCGCCGTGCTCGCCGAGGCGGCGATAGAAGCGGCCGCCGCGGCCATGCGCGAGCCATGCGCGCTGGAGTTTGACCTGGCGACGGGCCAGCGCGGCGAGCGCGACGATCATGTGCGAGGCCTCCTTTGCGCGCTCACCGGCGCGGAGGATGCGACGCTCGTCAACAACAATGCGGCGGCTGTGCTTCTCTGCCTGAACACACTGGCGAACGGCCGCGAGGCGATCGTCTCGCGCGGCGAGTTGATCGAGATCGGCGGCGCTTTCCGCATGCCGGACATTATGGCGCGGGCCGGGACGAAGCTGGTCGAAGTAGGCACGACCAACCGCACGCATCCCAAGGATTATCGCGGAGCGCTTAGTCCGCAGACCGGCGTGATCCTCAAGGTTCATACCTCCAATTACCGCGTCCAGGGATTTACCTCCGAAGTCGGCGCCGCCGAACTCGCCGCGATCGCTGGTGAAGCGAACGTGCCGCTGATGAACGATCTTGGATTCCGGCACGCTGATCGATCTCAGCCGCTACGGATTGAAGAAGGAGCCGACCGTGCGCCAGGCGGTCGCCGAAGGCGCCGGGATCGTGACCTTCTCCGGCGACAAGCTGCTTGGGGGGCCGCAGGCAGGGTTCATCGTGGGGAGGCGCGAACTGATCGCGGCCGTCAACCGCAACCCGATGAAGCGGGCGCTGCGCGTCGACAAGATCCGGTTGGCGGCGATCGAAGCCACGTTAAAGCTCTACCGTGATCCTGATCGCCTCGTCGACCGTTTGCCGACGTTGCGGCTGCTGACCCGGTCCGAGCCGGAGATCGGCGCGCTGGCGCAGCGGCTGGCGCCGTCCGTCGCGCGGGCTGTCGGCGCGGACTTCAGGGTGGCGGTGTGCGAATGCCGCAGCCAGATCGGGTCGGGTGCGCTGCCGCTCGACACCATCGCCAGCGCCGGCCTCGTTATTCGATCAGACGCCGGCGGGCGGGCGCTGGATCGCCTCGCGGCGGGCCTGCGCGGCCTCGACCGGCCGGTGATCGGCCGGATCGAGGATGGCGGCCTGGTGCTTGATCTGCGATGTTTGACCGATGAGGCGGCGTTTCTATCCAATCTCTCTAACTTCGATGCTCGCGCACTGGCTTGAGCGCGTCACCGGCCGGCGCGATGTTCCCCATGAGGTGTTGGCCAAAGCCCGCGCGGCGTCCGACGCCGGCGACTACGCCGCGGCATTGGCCCTGTGGGAGCCGCTCGCCCAAGCCGGCGTGGCGCGCGCCCAGAACAACATCGGCGCCTGCTTCCTGGAAGGGCTGGGGGTCGAGCGAAATCCCGAACTCGCCGTCAAATGGCTGTCGCTCGCCGCCGCGGGAGGCGACCCCGCGGGGCAGCGAAATCTTGCGGCGGCCTATTTCAAGGGCTCGGGCGTTGACCAGGACCAAAGGCGGGCGATGGAGCTCTATCGCGCCGCCGCCGCGCAGGGCGACGACGTGGCGCAGGACATGCTGAGCTTTATGCTGCTCGACGGCGCGCCCAACGCCGCCGACATAGCGGAGGCGCATCGATGGGCGCGTGCGGCCGCGGATAATGGCGTCGCCGCCGCCATGACGCGGCTCGGCATGCTCTACCACAACGCCGTCGGCGTGCAGCGCGACGCCGCCGTCGCTGTCGAATGGTGGCGCCGCGCGGCCGAACTTGGCGATGCCGACGCGCAGGCGATGCTCGGCGCGGCGCATCACCTTGGCGGCGGCGCGCCGCTCGACCAGGCGGCGGCGCTGGACTGGCTGCTCCGGAGCGAGGCCGGCGGCAGCGCGCTGGCGACCCGGTTCCTCGCGCCGGTGCGCGCCGCGCTTTCGCCAGAAGCGGTGGCGGCGGCGGAGCGCCGGGCGCGGCTGGCAAGGCGGAGCGCGCCGCCGTGATTATCGGAACCGCCGGCCATATCGACCATGGCAAGACCGCGCTCGTCAAAGCGCTGACCGGCGTCGATGGCGATCGCCTGAAGGAGGAAAAAGCGCGCGGCATGACCATCGATCTTGGCTTCGCCTATTTGCCGGTCGAGGGGCGCCCGATTCTCGGCTTCGTCGACGCGCCCGGCCATGAGCGCTTCGTGCATTCGATGCTGGCCGGCGCCAGCGGCATCGATTTCGCCCTGCTTGTGGTCGCCGCCGACGACGGCGTCAAACCGCAGACGCTCGAACATCTGGCGATCATCGATCTGCTCGGCGTCAAGCGCGGCCTGATCGTCATCACGAAAGCCGATCTCGCTTCGCCCGAACGTCTGGCCGAGGTTGGCGGCGAAATAAGACGGATGGCCGCCGGGACTGTGCTGGAAGGCGTCGACATCCTGCCGGTTTCGACGCTGACGGGGCAAGGCGTCGAGGCTCTGCGGGCCTGTCTCATCGCGGCCGCCGCCGAGCCGCCGGAGCGCGCGGCCGAGGCCCGTTTCCGCCTCGCAGTCGATCGCGTCTTTACGCTGTCCGGCGTCGGCGTCGTCGTGACCGGCGCGGTCCTTTCCGGGTCTGTGCGCGTCGGCGACCGGGTGCTGATCAGCCCATCGGGAATAGCGGCGCGCGTGCGTTCGCTGCACGCGCAGAACAGCGAGGCGGAGGTCGGCCGCGCAGGCGAGCGCTGCGCCCTCAATCTCGTCGGCGAGGATATTGGCAAGGAGGCGATCCGGCGCGGCGACGTCGCGCTCGATCCAGCGCTGCACGCCCCGACTGACCGCATCGACGCGCGATTGCGCCTGCTGCCCGGCGAGACGAAGCCGGTCGGCCAATGGTTTCCGGCGCGCCTGCATCACGCCGCGACGGAGGTCGGCGCGCGCATCGTCCTGCTCGGCGATGAACCGCTCCAGCCGGGGTCGACGGCGGATGTCCAGCTTGTGCTCGACCGGCCGATCGCCGCCGCGCAGCAGGATCGCTTCGTCATTCGCGATGCGTCCGCCCAGCACACCATTGGCGGCGGCCGGTTCATCGACCTGCGTCCGCCGGCGCGGCGGCGGCGGACGCCCGAGCGCGAGGCCCAGCGCGCCGCCCTCGCAATCGCCGATCCGCTGGCCGCTTTCGCCGCGCTGCTGGATGCGCCGCCCTACGCCGCAGATTTAGCCGTCTTCGCGCGCGACCGCGCCCTGAGCGCGGCGCAAACGCAGCAGCTTGCCGAGAAGCTCCAGCTTGTGCTGCTGGGGAAAGACCGGTCGCCAATCGCGATCTCGGCTGCCCGTTGGCGGCTGTTCAGGGCGAGCCTCATGGAGCAGCTTGCCGCCTTCCATGCCGAAAACCCTGACCTGCAGGGCGTCGGCCGCGAAAAGCTGCGGCTGCTTCTGCAACCATGCTTGCCCGCGTCGGCCTTTGTCGTCGCCCTGCAAAAAGCGGCGCTGAGCGGCGACATCGTTCTCGACGGCTCCTTTGTCCGCCTCTCGACGCACGCGGCGCGCTTCGCGCCTGCCGACGAGGAGGCATGGGGCGCAGTTGCGCCGATGTTGGGCGGCGCCGAACGCTTCCGGCCGCCGCGCGTGCGCGACATCGCGGCTGCGACGGGGCGGCCTGAGCGCGATCTGCGGCGCCTGTTTAAACTCGCGGGGCGGATGGGGCTGGCCGATGAGGTGGCGCACGATCATTTCTTCCTCCGCCCCAGCGTCCATGAAATGACGGGGATCATCGCCGATGTGGCGCGCAATACGGAAGGCGGCGCTTTCGCCGCCGCGCAATTCCGCGACCGCATCGCCTCTGGCCGCAAGGTGGCGATCCAGATCCTCGAATTTTTCGACCGCCACGGCGTCACGCTGCGTCGGGGGGACCTGCGCCGCGTCAACAAACACCGGCTGGACCTGTTCGGCCCGTTCGTGCTTTCGTCCGCCGCCGATGGAGGAGAATCGTCCCTGGTGGGGCGTTCGGACTTCAAATCCGAGTGGGGCAGCGAGACTGTCTCAGGTGGGTTCGACTCCCACTCTCTTCCGCCAGCATCGGTCCGGGGCGGGTCTTGATGAGCGTGGTCATCGCGACCGATTTCGACGATTGGCTGGTTCGGACATTCGCCAGCGTCGGCGCCTTCACCATGCTGATCGTGCTGGTCGAGATCGGCGAGCTTTCGGTCACGCTGCTGCGCTCATCTTATCTCCACGTCATAGGCGATGAGACTCGGTGGCCCGACATGACGCGCCTGTTCGACGGCTCCGGCGCGGCCTGGAGCGGCGCCGCTTTCTTCCGGGCCGACCGCAGCGGATTAATCGCCGACGCCCTCGCCAGGCAACGCCTCGCCGCTCTCGTGCGGCAGCTCGAAAAGGACCGCTCGCTTCTGAACGAGGGCGAATTCTTCAACGCGCTGGGGCTGCGCCTGAAGCTCGAAGAAATCAAACTGCATTAGACTGTGTCAAGCGACGCGGACCGCGGGCTCGCCCGACGCGACAGACCCGATAATGCGCGCCTGTGGACAGCCTGCCTCCTCGATCGACGCGCGGATGGATTCGGCGCGCGAAGCGGCGCAGGCGACCAGCAGTCCGCCCGAGGTTTGCGGATCGGTGAGCAGGGTGCGCCTCGACGCCGGCAGCTCTGGGGGAAGAATGACTGCCTCGCCGTAGCTGTCCCAGTTACGTCCTGACGCGCCGGTGACATATCCGGCCTCGGCCAGCGCCTCGGCCTCGGCCAGAAACGGGACGCGCGCGTAAGCGATGTCGAGGCTGACGCCGCCGCCGCGTGCGAGTTCAAGGCCGTGGCCGAGCAGGCCGAAGCCGGTCACGTCGGTCATCGCGTGCACGTCGTCATCCTTCGCCAGCGAAGAGCCGACGCGGTTCAAAAGCGTGGTCGACTTCATCATCTCCGCGTAGGCGTCGTCGGAAAGCGCGCGTTTCTTGAACGCCGCCGAATAGACGCCAATTCCGATCCCCTTGGTCAGGATCAGCGCGTCACCTGGGCGGGCGCCTGCATTGCGGCGAATATCGGCAGGGCTGCATAATCCGACGACGGCGAGGCCATAGATCGGCTCAAGCGAGTCGATCGAATGGCCGCCGGCGACCGGAATGCCGGCCTCGGCGCAAATCGAAGCGCCGCCCTGCAGGATCGCGCGCACCGTCTCCACCGGCAATTTGCCGAGCGGCATGCCGAGGATCGCCAGCGCCATGATGGGTTTGCCGCCCATCGCATAAATATCGGACATCGCATTGGCGGCGGCGATGCGGCCAAAATCGCGCGGGTCGTCGACCATCGGCATGAAAAAGTCCGTGGTGGCGATGACGCAATGCTGCGCGTCAATCTGCCAGACGGCCGCGTCGTCGCCGGTTTCCGTGCCGACCAGAAGATTGGCGAATGGGCCGGACTGCGCTTGGCCGGCGAGGAGTTGCTGCAGGACCGACGGCGCCAGTTTGCAGCCGCAGCCGCCGCCATGGGCGAGGTCGGTCAGTCGGACGGGAGAATCTGACATGGAGAGCTTTCTTGCAAAGGCGATCGTGAGCCGAGCGAAGGGAGGCGATAAATCTTGCGCGGCCTTCGCCGCAATATCGGGCCGCGCCGCCGCCGGATCAAGCGCGGCCGCCTTCGTACGACTTTTCGAGGAGGCGTGGTCCGGCGGCAAGGCGGTAGGCGCGGTCGACAAAAATGAAATCTCGCGGTAGCTTTGGCGGGTCGGCGCAGTTTTGCGCCTTCAGTCAACCGTCAAGCTTTGTCGCGGCGCGACAAGAGGCAAACGACCGGAGGAGCAGATGAACGTCGCTCGGCAAAGCCATCCGGCTTTCGGATGGGTAACTGTTTTGTTAATCGCGGTCGTAGGCCTCTTCTACGTCAAGTGGTTCCCTTACTACAACAAAGCCTTTGTCGCCGCGGCGCACCATTCGATCGGCTCGTCGATCTTGATGGGCAAGGAAGCGAGTCCGCCCACGCCCTCTTTGCAGGCCGCGCTCGATTACGCGATGGCGTATGGCAAGGCGATCTGGCAGGCGATGGCGCTCGGTCTGCTGCTCGGATCCGCCATTCAGGCGCTACTGCCGGTCGATTGGGTCGCCAAGCTGATGGGCCGGGCCGGATTTGACAGCGTCGCCGCCGGCGGCATCATCTCGATTCCCAGCATGATGTGCACCTGTTGCGCGGCGCCTGTCGTCGTTGGCCTGCGCGCGCGCCAGGCTTCTCCCGGCGCCGCCATCGCATTCTGGTTCGGCAACACGATCCTCAATCCGGCGACGCTCGTTTTCATGGGCTTCGTTCTTGGCTGGAACTGGACGGCCCTGCGGCTGGCGCTCGGAATCCTGATGGTGTTCGGCGTCGGCTTTTTGGCGAACCGGCTGGTCACGCCGAAAGAAGCGGCGGCGGCCGAGGCGCAGCTCGCCGAACTGACCGCGACGCCGCAAACGTCGAACGCCTTCGCGCGCTGGATGCAGATCCTCTGGCGCATGACGATACAGCTTTTGCCCGAATACATCGTGATTGTCCTGCTGCTCGGGGCGGCGCGGGCGTGGCTTTTCCCGCACGTCAGCGCGGATATCGGCAATGAGATCGGATGGATCGTCGCGCTGGCTATCGCCGGCGCGATCTTCGTCATTCCGACGGCGGGCGAAGTGCCGATCATCCAGGCGATGCTTGCGCTCGGCATGGGCGTCGGACCGGCGGGCGCGTTATTGATGACGCTGCCGCCAATCAGCGCGCCCTCGCTTGCGATGGTGTGGCGGTCGTTCCCGCCGCGCATGCTCGCGGTGGTCTCGATAGCGGTGGTCGCGATCGGCGTCCTCGCCGGCTTGCTTGCGGTCGCGCTGAAGTTCTAGGTGGCGAAATTTCAGGCTTCGCGCGCCTATCCGACCAGTAGCAACGGATTTGGCGCGTGCCGCGACCAGCCCGCTTCCGCGACCATGAGATCGAGGCCAAGCGATCCGAGGTCATCCGCAAACGGATCGACGTCCATGTCGTGCTTTTGATACAGCATTTTTGCGTAGCTGTGGCACGCGTCGCATGTCTCGGCCTTTACGGCGCCGGAATCGCCTTCGATTCCCTTGAGACTCACGAAACGCGAATCGCTACATGTGATGCACAGCGCACGCACATGGTTCCATGCGGTCGAGCAGAGTGAACAGTAGAGGTAGCGCGTTCCCGGCGTCGGCCCGGCAGCCGTCACCACGCCCGATACAGGCGTCGAGCCACAACAGGGACAGAGCCCGCGCTGCGGCAACAGACGCAAGGATTGCGCGGGCAGTACAGCGGCGGCCTTGGTGAAATAGACCTGCAGCGCCGCCGCCACAAAGAGGACCGCGCCCGCGTCGGATGGATCTACGCCACCATGAAGAAAGCCATCGGCGAGCGCCTCGCCGGCGCCCGGCTCCCGCGCGCGCAGCTTCGCCATCTCCGCGACCGCCGGCGCTGGCGCCGCGGCGCTGTCGAAACCATCCAGCAACAGCGCCAGTCCGTCCCGCCAGGCGGGGTCGCGGCGATGCCCGTCGGCGGCGAGCGGCGGCATGCGCGCCTCGATCGCCTGCTCGAGGACGGCGGGGTCCGTGCTGCACAAGGGTCCGAGCCTTACGGCCGCAAGGTGTTGCGCCGCCGCGAGTTGCGCCATGAAGCGCAGCCAGGCCGCCATGGGGTGGCCAGCCGACAGCGCCTCGAGCCGCGCGGAGGTGCGGGCAAAGCGCGTCATGGGATCGGGCAGGATCAGCGGTTCGGGGGCTTTGACTCCGCCCTGCGGATCGCCGATCCACGCTCCCTTGGAGGCGACCTCGCCCTGCCTCATCTGCTTGCCTTCAGGCCGCGGCTCATGTCGTCGGCCTGTCGCCGCCGGCATGCGGCGTCGGCCCGCGCGAGCCGGTCGCCGCCAGACGCCGCAGCCATTTGCGGTGGTGGCGCCACGCCCAGCCCGGCGTGACATAGCCTTGCGTCATTCCGCGCACGGAGCCCTTGACCCAGATCGCGGCGTAAACATGGACGATCCACACGAGGATCGCGGCGATCGCCGCCAGACTATGGATCAGAACCGCGACGCGCTGCGTTTCTATGCTGGTGTAGGACTCGAAATAGAAGTCCCAGATTATGAGGCCCGTCACAAACAGCGTCGGGATCAACAGCGCCATCGACCAGTAGACGAATTTCTGGCCGGCGTTGAAACGGCCGAGTTCGGGAAGCCCCGCTTCCTCATTCACCAGGACGCGGTCGATCGACCGCAGCCAGGCGATATCGTCCCTGTTCCAGAAATTGTCGCGCCAGAACTGCACGATGAGCCCGGTATAGCTAATCAGCAACACGATGCCGATCCAGGGGTGGGCCGCCCGCGTCCACTGCCCGCCGCCGAACAGTTCCGACAAAAAGAACAGCATCGGGTGGAACATCGAAAGCCCGGACAGCATCAAAAGCACGAAGCAGGCCGCCGTGATCCAATGGTTGATCCGGGTTACGGTCGTATTGCGGATCAGCGTTCCCTGGGGATAGTTCATAGCGCTTTTTCCGGAGTCTTGAGCAGCCGTTCCGCCTGCGCTTCGTCTTCAGGCTGAACTTCGTTTGGCCCTTCAATGATCCAATGCAGCAAACCGGCGACAGCCGCGAATGCGACTCCGGCCAGGGCGATGGGCTTCAGAATCCCCTTCCAGGCCGAGACGAAGGCGCTGATGCGCGGATCATCGGGCAGCCCGGCGTAGAGCGAGGGTCTGTCTGCATGGTGAAGCACATACATGACATGCGTGCCGCCGACGCCGGGCGGATCATAAAGGCCGGCGTTGGCGAAGCCGCGCGATTTGAGATCGACGAGGCGATCTCCAGCCCAATTCGTCATATCGGCCTTCGAGCCGAACATGATCGCGCCGGTCGGGCAGGCCTTGACGCAGGCTGGCTCCAGACCGACCGAGACCCGGTCGGAGCATAGGGTGCACTTGTAGGATTTGTGATCGACCGGATTGACGCGGGGGATGTTGAAAGGGCAGCCTTTGATGCAATAGCCGCAGCCGATGCAGTTCTCGCTGATGAAGTCGACGATGCCGTTGGCGTGCTGCACGATTGCGCCCGGCGCCGGGCACGCTTTCAGGCAGCCGGGATCCTCGCAGTGCATGCAGCCATCTTTGCGGATCAGCCACTCGAGATTGCCCTCGTCGTTGTCCCATTCGGTGAACCGCATCAGGGTCCAGGTGCTTGGGTTCAAATCCATGGGATTGTCGTAAGAGCCTTCGAAATACCCGACCTCAGCCCGCAGATTGTTCCATTCCATGCAGGCCGCCTGGCAGGCCTTGCAGCCGATGCAACGCGTGACGTCGATCAACTTTGCGACTTCCTGTTGATGGTCGCGGACCGACGGCGGCGTCAGCGTCGAAGCCGAGATGCGGACGTAATCCTGCGATTGGAGATCTGCCATCGACTGCTCCTCAGGCCACCGGCGTGGCGGCCTTCTCGACGTTCACAAGGAACGCCTTGAATTCGGGCGTCTGCGTATTGGCGTCGCCGACGGATGGCGTCAGCGTGTTGGCCCCGTAGCCTTTACGCGCCAGTCCGGTGAAGCCCCAATGGATCGGCACGCCGATGACATGGGTTGGCTTGCCGTCCACCGTCATCGGCTTGATGCGCTTGGTCACATAGGCCTTGCACACGACGAAGCCGCGTTTTGAGGCCAGCCGCACCCAGCCGCCCTGCTCGATTCCCTTCTCCTTGGCGAGGGCCTCGCCGATCTCGATGAACTCCTCCGGCTGGAGGATCGCGTTGATCAGCGCGTGCTTGGTCCAGAAGTGGAACTGCTCGGTCAACCGATAGGTGGTCGCGACATAGGGAAAATCCGGCGCGGTCCCGAACGCCGCCCTGTCGTCGGCGAAAACGCGCGCCGCCGGGTTTGAGCGGACCTTCGGATGCAAAACATTCTCCGAGGGCGATTCGAAGGGCTCGTAATGCTCGGGGAAAGGACCCTCCACCATCTGGTCGCGGGCGAACAGGCGCCCGACGCCCTCGGCGTTCATGATGAACGGACCGACGCCGTCGGACGGCTTGATGGTCGGCCCATAATCCGGCACGTCGATGCCGGTCCAGCGGCTGCCGTCCCACTCGATGATCGGCTTGTCTGGGTTCCAGGCCTTGCCGGCGACGTCGGCGCTGGCGCGATTATAGAGAATGCGCCGATTTGCCGGCCACGCCCAGGCCCAATTCGGCGCGATGCCCTGCTCGCGCGGGTCGGTCGCGTCGCGCCGCGCCATCTGGTTGCCTTTCTCGGTGTAGCAACCCGAGAAGATCCAACAGCCCGACGCCGTCGCGCCGTCGTCGCGCAACTGAGCGAATCCGTCCAGCAGCCTGCCCGCCGGCGTGGTCACCGCGCCGCTCGCATCCTTGAGGTCAGCCAGCGCCCGGCCGTTCATGTCCTTCGCCAGCTCTTCCGGGTTGGGATCGGTCGGGTTGGTGTAGCTCCACGTCAGGTTCAGGATCGGATCGGGGAGCGCGCCGCCTTCCTTGCGGTACATTTCGCGTAGCCGGTGGAAGAGCCCGGTCATGATCCAGATGTCGGACTGCGCCTCAGCCGGTCCGTCGGCTGCTTTCCAGTGCCATTGCAGCCACCGCGCCGAGTTGACGAGCGAGCCGTTCTCTTCGGCGAAGCAGGTCGTCGGCAACTGGAACACCTCGGTCTGGATGGTGGCCGGATCGGACGGATTCTGGGGGCCGAAATTCTCCCAGAACCGCGACGTCTCGGTGTCGAGGGGATCCATCGTGACGAGGAATTTCAGCTTGCCCAGCGCCCTGCGGATCTTGCCTTTGTCGGGGAACGCCTGCAGCGGATTGAAACCCTGGCAGATATAGCCGTTCATCTCGCCATTCGCCATCATCTCGAAGGCCTTGATGATGTCGTAGAGCGGAATGTCCAGCTTCGGCAGCCAGTCATAGGCCCAGCCATTGTCGGCCTGCGCGGCGTCGCCAAAAATCGCTTTCTGAAAACTCACCAGGAACTTTCCATAATTCTGGTAGTAGCTCGTCTGCCCTGGGCGCAGCGGCTTGAACTGCCGCGTGCTCATGTAGTCCTGGAAAGTGGTTTCCGTATCTCTCGGCAGACTAAGATAGCCCGGCATCTGGTTCGACAGCAGGCCGACATCGGTCAGCCCTTGGATATTCGAATGCCCACGCAGTGCGTTCATGCCGCCGCCGGCGACGCCGATATTGCCCAACAGCAGCTGCACCATCGCCATCGTGCGGATATTTTGCGCGCCGACCGAATGTTGCGTCCAGCCGAGCGCGAACAGGCTGGTCAGCGCCTTGTCCGGCGCGGCGGTCGTGGCGAACAGCTCGCACACCTGCAGGTACTTGTCCTGCGGCGTGCCGCAGATGCGCGACACCATCTCCGGCGTGTAACGGTCGACGTGCTTGCGCAGCAGATTGATCACGCAGCGCGGGTCCTGCCAACTGTCGTCGATCCTGGCGAAGCCCTGCTCATCTAGCTCATAGTCCCAGCTCGATTTGTCGTAGCTGTGAGTGCTCTCATCGTAGCCGGTGAAAAGGCCGTCCTCGAAGCCAAAACCCTCTTTGACGATGAAGCTGGCGTTGGTGAAAGCCCGCACATAATCGTGCTGGATCGCGTCTTTATCCAGAAGATAGCGGATCACGCCATTGAGAAAAGCGATATCTGTCCCAGGACGGATCGGCGCATACATGTCCGCGACCGAAGCCGTGCGGGTGAAGCGCGGATCGACAACCACCAGCTTGGCGTTGTTCTCGATCTTTGCCTCGATGACCCATTTGAAGCCGCACGGATGCGCTTCAGCGGCGTTGCCGCCCATGACTACAACCACATTGGCGTTCTTGATGTCCTGCCAAGTGTTGGTCATTGCACCGCGACCGAATGTTGGAGCCAGACTGGCTACCGTCGGTCCGTGTCAGACACGCGCCTGATTGTCGAACACCACCATTCCGAGAGAGCGAACCACTTTCCAAGTAAGGTACGAAGTCTCGCTCGATGAAGCCGAAGCCGCCAGCATGCCGGTGCTGAGCCAACGGTTGACGGTGGTTCCGGCGGCGTTTTTGGCGATAAAATTCGCGTCCCTATCCTGCTTCATCAGCACGGCGATGCGATCCAGCGCAAAGTCCCAGGAGACCTGCTTGAACTCGCTGCTGCCGGGTGCCCGATATTGGGGAAACTTCAGCCGCGTCGGCGCGTGCACGATGTCGAGCAGCGCCGAGCCTTTTGGGCATAGCGTGCCGCGGTTCACCGGGTGGTCCGGGTCGCCCTCGATATGGATGATGTCGGATTGGACGTTCTTGGCGCGGTCGCCAAGGCTATAAATCAGAATGCCGCAGGCGACAGAGCAGTAGGTGCAGGTGTTGCGGGTCTCGGATGTCGCTGTCAGCTTGAACGGCCGGACCGACGCGGCGAGGGCGACGCCTGCCAGGCCAAAGCCAAGCGGGCCAAGACTGGACCCGGCCAAAGCGACGCCGGTGAGTTTGATGAAGCCACGACGACTTAAATTCATTGCAACGCACTCCGTCCGACCTGCCCGGGTTTTAACGCCCTCGAGGAACTTCCGGTATGAAAGCGAGTATAAACCATGCGCCCGGCATCACAAGCGTAATAAGCTATGCCTTGGCTATCCCGTCGCCCGCGCAAACAAGGGGTACAAGCGGCGGGCTCAAATTGAAACACGGGCTTTTGAAGAAAGGCGGCTGCGATCTTTGGCCCGAAATGGCTTACTCAGCGGCGCGCCGTCTCATGGGAGAACCAGACCCACGCCCCGCCAACGACTTCTTGACGTCGCGGAAGCTTAGGGCGAACCGGAGGCGGCCCGATCGCCTGTTGGACGATTTCAGAAGCGAAGCCGTCGCCGAGAGCGGCGAGCGATCGCCGACGTGGAAATGCCCACAGCGCCGATGCCGGGCCACAAGCTACAGATCTACTAAAACGATCTGTCTCGGCTTCCATTCCGCGACGTGACGGGAGAGCCCTCAAATGGTGTTGGCGCTCATCTCCTTGGCGATGTGATCGGCCTGACGGATCGCGAGAGCGACAATAGTCAGCGTCGGATTTTCACAGGCGCCGGTGGTGAACTGCGACCCGTCCGATATAAAAAGGTTCTTGATGTCATGGGTTTGCCCATGCTTATTCACGACGCCGTCGCGTGGCTTTTCCGACATGCGATTGGTGCCAAGATTGTGCGTCGACGGATAGGGCGTCTGAGCGAATGCGCGGGTCGCCCCGACCGCCTCATAAAGCGCTATTCCGCGCTGATAGGCGTGGTTGCGCAAGGCAACGTCGTTGGCATGGTCGTCATAATGCACATTCGCCACCGGCAGGCCGAACTTGTCCTTCATTGTCGAGTCCAAAGTGACCCGATTGGTCGGCTGTGGCATATCTTCGCCGACGATCCAGAGACCCGCCATGTTCTGATAAGAATCCAGCGCGGATGTAAACTCCCTTCCCCAGGCTCCCGGATCGAGAAACGCCGCCATGAAGGGCAAGCCAACCGAGATCGTTTCGAACTCGTAGCCGCCCGAAAAGCCGCGTTCTGGTTTGTGAACAGCCTCGTCGCGGACAATGCCGGCCATCGTCGTGCCGCGGTACATGTGGACCGGCTCGTCAAATATCGCGAAGACGGCGCCTGTCGTATGACGCATATAATTGCGGCCGACCTGGCCTGATGAATTGGCGAGGCCATCTGGAAAAAGGGACGAGGCGGAGTTCAGCAGCAGCCTTGGGCTCTCGATGGAATTGCCGGCGACGCACACGACGCGCGCTTTCTGCCGCTGCATAACGCCAGCGCCGTCGGCATAGACGACGGCGACGACCTTGCCCGACGCATCATGTTCGATTCTCACAGCCTGACTGTCTGGCCGCACCTCCAAATTGCCTGTCTCTTCGCCTTTCGGAATCTCGGTGTAAAGCGTCGACCATTTTGCCCCTGACTTACAGCCCTGAAAACAGAAGCCTATCTGCTGACAGCTGCCGCGTCCGTCGCGCGGCTGCGAGTTGATCGCCATCCGGCCTGTGTGCACCTCCTTGTAGCCGAGCTTTTTGGCGCCTGCCTCAAGAACCTTGAAGTTATTGTTGCCCGGAAGGCCGGGGATCCCGTTGGTGCGGGTAACTCCCATCTTGTCTTCGGCCTTGTCGTAATAGGGCGCGAGTTCGTCCAGCGTCAGCGGCCAGTCGAGCAGGTTGGCGCCCTCGATCTCGCCGTAATGACTGCGAGTGCGAAATTCGTAATCCTGAAAACGCAGCGATGCGCCGGCCCAATGTATGGTGGTGCCGCCGACCGCCTTGACGATCCAGGCCGGCAGATTGGGAAAATCGCGGTGGATGCGCCAAGACCCCGAGGTGGTACGCATGTCTTTCCACGAAAGCTGCGTGAAGGAGGCCCATTCGTCATTGACGAAATCCTCGATCTCGAAACGTTGTCCCGCCTCGAGAATGACCGTCTTCACGCCTTTTAGAGCCAGCTCCGCGCCGAGCGTCCCGCCGCCCGCTCCCGAGCCGACGATGACGACGACAGAGTCGTCATTGAGGTCGAATTTAGCCATAATGGTCCTCATGCTCGTCTGGCGAATCGAGAGCCAGGTCAGATCGTTGAAGCCGCGGTTGATGTAGCCGCCCTGCGAGGCGCTCTCGCCCTCATAGCCAAACAGCGGCCAGATCTCTTTTTGGTTATAGAGGCCGACAATGAGGCCGGAGCGGATCATGACGAAGAACGGGGCCGCCTCGATTTGTCTCAGGATCGCCACGCGCGGCTCCTCCCAATCGATGGCGACGTAAGGGACGCCGTGCTGCGCTTTCGCCAGCCCATCGACAAGCAACACGCCATCTTCGATTGTTGTACGAACATCGGCGCTGTCCGCCGCCTTCTGGTCATAGCCCTTGACCGCAATGGCGTAATATTTGTCGGGCAGCCGATCATGCGGGTAGATGTCGCGTGCGATCTTGACGAGAGTGAGCATCGTATCAGGCTTCAGGGCGGCGACTTCAAGTCCCCAAGCCTCACCCGGATGAATTAGCGCGCGCCCTACAACGATGATGGCGGCGGAGGCCGCCGATCCCGCGAGAAATCGACGCCGGTCGATTTTGTCGAGCAAAGCGGCCTTGGCTTCTCGCGCCTTCATGGGATCCTCCGATCATTTTTCTATCGTTGCTTGGTATGTGCCGTTATTTTTCGCCAGCTTACAGGCGCCGTCATGACATGGCGCCTTCACATTGGCTTGATCATGCTTTAACGATAACGGCCATGCTTCTGTAGAACTTCGATCTTGTAGCCGTCAGGATCCTGGACGAAAAAGAAGCGCGCCATCAGTCCGCCGCCGCGAAAAAATTCCTTGATCGGATTGGGCTTCAATCCTTGCGCCTCAAAGCGCCCATGTTCCTTGTCGAGATCCGCGACGACGAACGCCAGATGCCCGTAGGCATCGCCCTGCGTATAGGGCTCCTTGCGGTCGTGATTGATCGTAAGTTCCACTTCGAAGTCCGCATCGGGGCCGCGTAGATAGACCAGCGTAAAGTCCTCGAAGGCAAAGCGATCGGCGACTTCCATTCCGAATGCCGCGCCGTAGAAGCCGACCGACCGCTTCTCTTCCAATACTCGGAGCATCATGTGAATGGCTTTAGCCATGAGAGCTTCTCATTTTGTCGCAGACAGGGATTTGAGATATTCGATCACGAGCTTGCGCTTCTCCGGATTGCTCTGGCGATAGTTCATGAAAGTGCCGGGATGCGCCTCCTGCGCATTGGTGATCCAGGGATCAAGCGTTGCGTCGGTCCAGATCCAATCGCCTGATTTCAACGCGCTCGAATATTTGAAATCGGCGACGCTTCCGACTTTTCGCCCGTAGACGCCGAATAGATTAGGACCCTGCCGCGCGCCAGCGCCAGGATCAGCCGAATGGCAGACGCCGCAACTCGTCAGAAACTGTTGTTTGCCCGCTTCAACGTCCTCGGCATGAACGACAGCGAGAGGCGTCGTCAGCGTCGCCCATAGGCAAGCGGCTCGACCACTCCGGCCCAGGGCGTTCCGCGCAACTCGCATCAACAATGATCTCCACCGCCCCGAAGTTGGATTCCTTCGGGATGAGCGACCGAAGCTATCGTCCGCCGCTCGCGGCCGGGTAGTAACTGATTACTACCTAGGTCATTTTGGGAGAATTTTTATGTCGCGGCGACCACGCGCGCAGCATAGAACACGAGAAGACGCCCCCAATGCGCGTGCGAAACTTCGCACTTGTGGCGCAAGGACAACTCTGTTGGGGAGCGCCGCGGCGTCGTCAGCGAGCGCAGTCCCCCAAAGCGCGTCCGGCGCGGGACCGGCTTTCAATCGAGCAGAGCGGCTTTGCTCAAATACGTCTGCAGATTGGCGAAATCGCCCGGCGCGCCGTCAATTAGGGCGCGCAAATCGGCCCTAGCGCCGCCCTCGACCGAATAGCAGACGCAGGCGCAACGCAACAAGGACGCGAAGTTGCTGATTTCGCCGTGAAACTCAAGGATTTCATCATGTAGCTTGGTCAGAAACCGTCCAAGCGTCGAACCTTCCGCGGCCGCGATCTTCTCCAGAACTTCCCAGAACAGAGCTTCGAGCCGGATCGACGTCACATGGCCGCCGAGCCTCACAGAGCGCGTTTGGCACTGGTAGGATGACGCATCCAAGTCATAAAAGATCTTGCACATATACTTCTCCCTGCGGCGCGGTCGCGTCGCCAGGCCGTCTTACCCCGCGATCGGATCAACATCGGACGCAGATGAGAAATCTTTCAGCGGGTCGAGGCCGTAAGCTTTGAGGCGCCGATACAGCGTCGTTCGGGCGATGCCGAGCGCGGCTGCGCTCAGGCTAATGTTGCCTTGAAACCGCTGCATCACGCTCTCGATATGCTGCTTGTCGAGACTGCGCAAATCGTTCGCCGGCGGAGGCTCGTTGGCCAACGGATGTGATGCGTATTGGAGCGTAGTTGGAGCGCGGGCCGCGGTCGAAGTTGCGCGTTGAGGCTCGGGCGGACGATAGTCGAGGATTTCCTCGGGAAGCCAGCCGCGGCCAATGACAGGCGTATCGCACAACAAGAGAGCGCTCTCCACCGCGTTCCGCAGTTCCCGAACGTTTCCCGGCCAAGGGTAGGTTTTGAAAAGACCGAGCACGTCCGGCGCAAAACATTTGAAGCCGAGATCGTGCTTCTTCGCGAGACGGTCGAGGAAATATTGCGCCAGCAGGACGGCGTCGCCCTCGCGCTTGCGCAAAGCTGGCACTTTGAGCGTCGAGACATTGAGGCGGTACAAAAGATCGCGGCGAAACCGCCCTTTCTCGACCTCCTCTCGAAGATCGCGATTGGTCATCGCGATCAGGCGGACCTTGATCGGGCGCGGGGTCGCGTCGCCGACGCGGCAGACGGCGCCCTCCTCAAGCACGCGCAGGAGGAAGGGCTGCAGGTCAAGCGGCAGTTCGCCGATTTCGTCGAGGCACAATGTCCCGTTGTTGGCGCGTTCGAATCGCCCGATGTTGCCGGCGGGCGAAGCGCCGGTGAACGCCCCCTTGACGTAGCCAAAAAGCTCAGTCGCGATCAGATCGCGGGATACGGCGCCGCAGTTGAAAGGAATGAACGGCCCACTCGCGCAGGAGCTGGCGTCATGGATCGCTTTGGCGAAGAGCTCCTTTCCAACTCCCGTTTCGCCTTCGATCAGGACCGGGGCCTGATAGGCGGCAAGCCGGCGCGCGCGATAAATCGCATCGAGCATAAGGGCGCAATTGGTGATGATTGGATCGAAGGCGTTCGACCGTTGGATCGCGGCCGTCGCCGGCCGCACCGGCGCAGCGGTGATCACGACCCCGCCAATGAGGGAGCCCTCGTGATGGACCGGCAGGACGTTTTCCTGTTTTATGCCGTAGCGCGCCGCCGCGGCGAGATCGAAGCTCTGGCCGTCCCCGCTCAGCTTCAACAGCGGTCGATCCGAATCAAAAGCGACGTTGGCGAATTCCTGGCCCTCGGCACGGAGCGCCAATAAACGGGGCGCATGTTCATTGGCCGAGATAACCTTGCCGCTGCGATCGACAACGATGATTCCGTCGGTCCACCCATAGCCAAGGCTCGATCGGTATTCCAACAGCATCCGCCGCTCGACTTCGAGTTGCAGCGACAGCGCGGCTTCGATGGCCCGCGCCACCATGACGGCAAAGGCCAGATTATGCTGCTGAAAGGTGTGTTTGGCCCCAGACACGTCGACGAGGCCAAGCAGGGCTCCGTTGAGCGGATTGCGTACGGGCGCACCGACGCAAGTCCAATGTTTAGTCAATGAACAAAAATGCTCCGGACCATAGATCAGGACTGGCGCGCGCGACGCCAGCGTCGTTCCGATGCCATTGGTGCCGGCGTTCGCCTCGCTCCAGTCGGCGCCGACGACCAGGTTGATGTCGTGCGCGGCCTCCAGCGTGCCAGGATCGCCGACAGCGTCAAGAATGACGCCATCGGTATCCGTGAGAAGCAGCATCGAACCGGTGCCGCTCAACAGTTGTTGCGCCTCCGACAGCACCTTGCCGGCCGCGTTGAGCAGAAGCTTGTTTCGGCGCAGCCGTTGTTCGAACTCGCGCCGTTCGACAATCGCTTTTGAGCCTGCAAGCCTGTGGTCGATGCCAATCGCCGCGCAGCGCTCCCACGATTTAGCGACGACATCGCGCACTTTCAGCGAGCGCAATTCGCCCGCAAGATAGTCTTCCCAAGCTTTGGAGATGACTCGCTCTTCGCCGGGATCGAATTCCAAAACCGGCCCAGGCCCAGACGCCCATTCAGTCAGCTGATCCCGATGCATCGCGTCGAATGTCCTCCGGAACCATTTCCATCCTCAATTCAGGCGATTTTATTGCAACGCCTGTTTTATGCCGATTAGCTAAGGCTGCTAACCTATTCCTTCCCGTCGGACGAAACAACGGGTATTCGAGCCCCGAAGGGCTCGAATATTGCTAGGGTCAAGTTATTAAAAAGTCGGTAACGACCGAACCCGGCGGCGATGGCCCTCAGGCGCGACCGAGCAATTCGCCGCCGCCGCCGCGCGCCGGCCCGGCCGTTGGGTCGACATAGTCGACGCGATCGACGATCAGCGTGTTGGTTCCCAAGATCAGCTTGGCGGATGAAACGGCGTTCCGCACGGAGGTGATCGTCACGCGAACCGGATCGATAATGCCGGCCTCGAACATGTCCGTCAGCTTCCCCGTCGTCGCATCGAAGCCGACGCCGTCTGGCGCATTCGCCACTGCCGCGACTGTGTTCGCCGGATCGCGCCCGGCATTTTCAGCGATCTGAGCAAGAGGCCTCCGCATCGCCGACCGAAACAGGGCAACTCCTCTGGCGGAACCTTCGTTGGCGCCGTTGGCCTTCGGTTCTATGACGGCGGCAAGCTCCACCAACGTCGTTCCCCCGCCCGCGACGACGCCGTCGCGAAGCGCCGCGCGGCCAGAGGATAAAGCGTCATCGAGAAGTTGCAGGCGGCGACGGCGCTCCGCAGGCGTCACGCCCCCGGCCAGAATGCGCACAGTGCCGGACGTCATTTTGGACATCCGCTCATCGAGCTTGTCGCGTTCGACATTTTGCGGCGCCAGTTCGGTTTGCTGACGGATCTGCGCGCGCCGGGCCTCCACCGCCTCGGCGGAGCCACGGCCCCTGAGGATCATGGTTTCAAACTGCGACGCGACAACGCGCTCGGCGCGCCCCAAGCTTTCCAGCGTCGCGCGCTCGAGGACGTAGCCAAGATCGCCGGCGATGACCTCGCCGCCTGTCAGAACGCCGATGTCCTCCATCATCTGCTTGCGCCAGTGACCAAAGTCCGGCGGGTTTACGACCAGGAAATGGCCGCGTCCCTTGGCGCGGCTCGCCAGCAATCCGATAAGCACTTTGGGGTCGACGTCCTCAGCGATGATTAGCAAACTCGCGTCCTTCGCCTGCACCGCCTCGACCAGATGCTGAATTTGCTCAAACCGAATGATTTTCTGGTCCGTCAGAAGGATGTAGGCGTCGTCGAGCACCGCCCGCATGGTCGGAACGTCGGTGATCATATGATGTGATACGTAGCCGCGATCGAATGAAAATCCCTCGATGACCTCGATCACGTCTTCGTTCGTAGAGCCTTGTTCAAGCGTGATTATTCCCTCCGCGCCAACCGCCTCCAGCGCCTGCGCCACGATATCGCCGAGCCTCGGATCCGTGCCTGCGATGGTCGCGACGGATCGCAATTGATGCGCGCCCGCGAGCGGTCTCGCGCGCGACGCGAGAGCTTCCACCATGGCCGCCGCGGCGTCATCCAGCCCTTCGATGAGATCGGCCGCCGCGACCGCGCCTTGAGACAGAATAGCGACGCCTTCCTGTATCAGCGCGTTCGCCAGCACCGTCGCCGTCGTCGTCCCATCGCCGGCGACATCGGCGGTCTGTTTCGAAACCTCGCGAACGACTTGCGCGCCGAGATTCTCAAAGCCGCATTCGAGTTCGATTTCCTCCGCTATGCTGACGCCGTCGCGGGAAACGATCGGCGTGCCCTGAGGCCGCGCAATAATGGCGTTCAAGCCGCGCGGGCCAAGCGTCCCGCCGACCGCGGTCGCGAGCTTATCGACGCCGCGCGCCAGCGCCGCGCGCGCCTCGTTTCCGTGCAACATCAGTTTCGCCATAGTTTCCTCCCAATAATCCTCTTCGCGACCGTTTCGATCGTCTTAATTCTTTTACCGCGCCGGCGGTTGAAGTCGCGTCGACAGCGACCGTTCGCACTCACCAATTTGGGCTGCGCGACGCAAACAACGGCCGCCGCGGGCGACCGTTGCTTTCGGAGCAAAACAAAATCTCGAACGCAGGACAGGCCGGCCAAGGCCGCTTCGGCTTATTCATACGCCATCGCATCGTCCATATTACCGAATAACACCACGGTGTCATCGTCAATCATGACCATTCGGCCATAATGCGTCGAGGTCGATATTTCGAAGGTGTGGGGCGTCACTTCGCGCCCAAGCGCCTCGCTCAGCTCTTTCATGTCGAAGGTCATTTTGCCCTCCCCGTCGATACGGATCATCGCCGGCATGTAGGTGACCTTGATTCCGGGCTTACGCTCCATAACCTCAGCGATCGACCGCGCTTCGACGCTGTCATTCATCGTAACTCCGCATTGATGCGAAATGGTTTCGTCGAAAGTGATCTGATCCATTGGTTTGAAGATATTGACGGTGTGGTCTGTGCTCACGGTTGAGTCTCCTTTGATTTGCGTCAGTCGGCTGGCCGACGCTTCGTCGCGCCGGCCGAGGTCAAGAAAACTCAACGAGGGAGATTTTCGATGCCGATAGCTTTCGTGATGGAATCGATCCGCGCCAGCTGCGCCTCCAGCACATCGTCGAATCGCGCCCGTTTGTTGACAGGCAGCGACCAGAGCGGCTGCAACTGCCGCGCCGCGGCGAGAGCCTGGCCGCCATGCTGGTGAAGCCATTTTTCGAAGAACGCACGGTTTTCAGCGCCATACTTCACATCGGAGGCGAGCATGGTCAGCAGTTCCACGGCGTTGGCGAGATTGCGCTCATAGTCAGCCTCGCCCGACGAAACCACCGAGGGCGTCATGAAGTCGTTCTGGGCCGCCGCGACCTGCATGATGAAGCCGCTGCGAAAGAGCTCTCCAAGGAGGGGCTCGACACAGACATTGGTTGCGAAATATTGCTCGATATAATCGTTGGTTCCCATTACGCCTTCGATTGTAGCGCGCGTCTCCTGCCAGAGCTCGTCCTCGAGCCAATGCTTCTTGCCCGCCGCCAGATCGAGGTCGGGTAAATCAAGATTTAGATCGCCGAGATATAGCGTGATGTCCTGCGCGAACCGAATCTTGTAGGAACAATTCGTCAACAACGCGTTATTGACCATTTGCGTGTAGCCAAGACGCTGCGCGTGCATCAACGAAATTCCAAGCCCATACTCGAGATGTTTGTATGCGCCGAGGTGGTCCTGGAGGATTTTGACCCACTGCTTGTCGAAGCGCGCCGGGGCGCCTGAACGGCGGCCGTTCTGGATGACGTTCAGTATCATCCCGATGATGGTGGACTGACGTTGATAATGCGTGCGCTCCCACTCCTGGTCAGGCGCGCGGAACGAATGCCAGTCGGCGCTTTTGACTTTCGTCCAGTCCTTGCTGTAGGTCGGATCCCCGTTGGCGAATGCGATGATCCAGTTCTGCGCGAGATAGCGTTCCGGGTCGGGCTGGACGTCGACTGTGACGTCTTCGTAGTGCGTCGCTTTGCGGCCTTTCGGCTCGAAGTAATTGTAGCGGCGGCTGTCCGATCCTGGGAAGACTTTTGCGCCTGCGGCGCCCGAGACCTTTTCCTCGACATCGACTTTTATATTCATAGCGTCGCCTCCTCCTGAGCTTATTGTTTAATTGATCGCCGGCGTGAACTTGTCGAAATAGATGCGTTCCGGTTCAATTCCGGCCATTTGCAGGACCGGCAGCACCGCATCGATGAGCGGAGGCGGTCCGCAGGCATAAGCATCGGCGCCGTCGCCAATTCCTTCAGCCTGAAGCCCGCGCCGCACCACCTCGTGAATGAAGCCGCGTTCGCCGCTCCATTGATCGTCGTCCGCAGCCGCCGAGAGCGCCGGCACAAAGCGAAAATCCGGCAGCTCCAATTCGAGCGCCTCAAAGCGTTTTCGCCAGAACAGATCGGCTTGCGTTCGCGCTCCATAGAAGAGCCGGATTTGCCGCTGTGGCGCCTCGGCGATTTGATCTTCGAGGATGGCCAGAAGCGGGGCGAGTCCGGACCCCCCGCCGACCAGCACCAGCGGCGCGTCCTCGCGATGTTCGCGACGGAAGCATGTGCCATAGGGTCCGCTGACGCCAACCCTGGCGCCCTTGGTCAATTCGCCGTCAAGACTCGACGAGAAGCGGCCGCCTTCGTATTTCTTGATGATGAATTCAAGCCTGGACGGATCGCTCGGCGGATTGCCCATCGAATAGGATCTGGTCGCCGAGCCATTCGGCAATGTGATGTCGGCGTATTGGCCGGCGAAAAACGTCATCGGCCTGTCGAGGGCCAGCACGAGCCGTCGTATGTCGTGCGTCAGCGCTTCAACCGTCTCGACCTCGCCGATGAACTCACCGACGGCCACGGAATGCGACAGCAGCTCCTCGTCGAACATCAGCAGTTCGATCTCGAGGTCGCTAAATGGAATTGTCCGGCATAGCAGCACGTGATTGGTGTCGCGTTCGGACTCGGGCAAGGCGAAGGTCGAGTACTTCAGCATCTCCGCATCGCCGTCCAGCAGCACGGCCTTGCAGGCGGAGCATTGACCCTCTTTGCAACCGTGGATCAGCGCGACGCCCTGACGGAAGCCCGCGTTCAAAACAGTCTCGCCTTCGTAGACGCCAAATTCAGTGCCTGTGGGCTGTAGCCTTACAGTGTGCAGCGGCTTGCTCGTATCGGGCTTGCTAACCAAGATATCCTCCTTCCCAGCGCGTGGTTCTGCGTCAGCTGGCCGATCCGTCATTCGGATTTCTGCTTGAACGCCGGACCGGCGCCTTAGCGGCAGAGAGCCGCCGATAACGCGCCGATCCAATGCGCCGAGGTTCTTAAAGGCGCTTGATAGTGAAGCCTTTACGGTAGTCGGCTATGTGCTTCTCGCGATCGGCCGGCGACAGATCGCGCAGGACCTTGATCGGCGCCTTGATCGTGTAGCCGCGGACGTGGTCGAGGGTCCACATGTCCTTTTCCTCGAGAGACAGATGCGGCTGGGCGATAAGCGTCTTGCCGTCAGGACGAACGAAGCCCATGTCCTTGATGGCGTCGGCGACATCCCAGCCGTCATAAAGCTCTTCCCATTGACGCTTGCCGCTGAATCGGCCCATCGCCGGGGTCGGACGACCTTGATATTCGGCGGCGAACGCCTCTTTGTGCGTCCACCGATCGACCTCGTGGCCGTAAGTGTAGAGCTGACCATCGACCGTGTCAGTCGTGAACTGATCGCGAATGACGGCGGGGACAAGGTTCGACCAGCACCGATGCGGATAGACATATCCCGTATCGGCGAAGGTAATCGGCACACTGCCGGGCTTCGAAAGCTTGCGGTAGTTTTCCCACCACGCCCCATATTCATTATACCAACCCGGATATTTATATTCGAACCACTCGAAATCGCGCTCATCCGGTCCTTCGAGGCGCCAGAAGTTGGCCCACCAGCCAGCCGAGAAGAACTGAGCCACTTTATGAACATAACCCTGCTTGACGATGCGGTCCCATGCGGCGTGCACGTCGTCATGATGGATTTTGATGCCGTATTTTTCGAGCGGCAGCATGTAGGTCCGATAATAATCCTCGTAGATCCAACGGTGCCAGAGCTCGGCGTAAGATTCCTTCTTCTTGTCGCGATGCTTGGTGCCGTATTCAACGATCGTCCCAACAGCGGCGTCCACAATCCCGTGATTCTGCCAGAATGCGTAGCGGAGATCACGTTCAAGCAACAGATGATTGTCGGGGTTGTTGATAACCGACATCAGGAAGGAATGACCATTACCGATATGGCGCGATTCATCGGATTGAACCGAAAGAAAGACGGTCGACAGGGCGTAGTCGCCATTGCGCGCGGCCTCCGATGGCATGGCGACGAACAGGGTGTTGGTGAAGGCGCTCTCAGCCACGACCTGCAGGTAGATGTTCGCGGCCGTTACAGCGTCTCCGGTAAGGAATGCCTCGCCGAATTGCCGCCCGATCGTCGTCGCATAGCACTTGCCGAACGCCGCCTCCGTGATGTCGAAGCCAGCGGGATCAATGTAATTCTCCATATACCACTTCTTCAGGTTCATCTGAATCGTGGAATGGCGAAATTCATCTACCATCTGCATGGTGAAGCCAGTGCGCAAGTCGTCGCCTGGCGCAAGACGCCCTAGCATCGCCATCGATCGCGCCGCCGAGATTTCCGGAAACGGGATGATCGCCAGGAACAGCTTCATCCACTCGACCCAGCGCTGTTCAGTGTTACGGAACATATCGCCGCGCAAGGCGGCATCGAGAGCGCCGTAAACCCGATTGTCCTTTTCTTCCTGCATCGGGAAGTAGGATCTCAGCACCTGCTTCATCGGGTCTTTGGGATGCTTGGAAATCTTATAGTCGGTCGGAAACGTCATCGCTTCCTTAACGTAGGAAGGGGTCCAGCCCAAATCCGAGATCCGACGCGTCGCTTCGGCGATCGGCATGCCTTTCTGCTGCGTAATGCTACTCAAGGACAGTGACATATTTCTATTCCTCCCTGGTCCATGGCTGATTTGGTTCGTCGCGACGTCCTCGTTGGACACACTTCTTTGCGGTGTTCGCGGCATCCTCTCGCAATGAGCAACGCTTATGCCAATCTGGATATCGCCGGTAAATCAATAGATTACGGGACAAGAGGCATGTTCGCCCCTGCGCCCTCAGTGTCCACCTGTTGCGAGGTGAAACATCTGTGGACACCCCGCCACGGTCCAGCATTGCTTGTGCATCGCAGCAAAGTTCGGGTCGCGTCGCGCGCAAAAAAAGGCGCCGGATGGCATCACCATCCGGCGTCCGGGGAGAACGGCGTGGACAGTGAACTTCACCGGCGGCAAAGCTGCGCATCATTAGAACGAAAAGAGAGTTCCGACCGCGATGGCGTTCGAACTGAAGGTTCCGCCAGACTGGTTTTGCGTAATGCCGCGGAAAAGATTGGCTTCGAGCATCACCCACGAGGTCAGCTGGTATCGCGCGAAGGCAACATAGGACGAATAGTTTCGAACCATAAAGGCGTCATAGTCCTGAGCGTCGTCGAAGCTGTTGGCGCGAAGATAGTTGATGCCATAATTGGCGCCGAGGGTGAGCTTATCAAACAAGGTATAGCTCCCTTGCGCGAACCAGCCGTAGGATTCGCGTGTTTGGCCGTTCGGGCTGATCGCGTCGAAAAACAGCACGGTGTTTCCGACGCCGTTGCCATAAAACCCATAGCCGACGAGGCTGGCGTCGCCGATGTCGAGCTTGAGTCCGCCATCAACCGCCGAGGAGCGAATTCCCTGCCCGGGCAGCAGCGCGTCGCCGGCCGCAAGTCCCTCAGACCGCTGCTCCTCGCTAACGCCCGAAGTCCAGGCGGTCAGCTTGACCGACGGCGCGAGTTCGCCAGTATATTTCAGGCGCGCCTGAAACATCGGCTGGTCATGCCCGCTCAAATTTCCCGAATCTGTCCCAGTGAAGACGGCCAGCTGATCGAGCGGCGTGAAAATGCCCACCGAAGCCGTGAGTCCATAGAAAGACGGCGTCGTATAGCTGATTTGCGGAATCCAGTCGGCGTAGATATAGCCGCTGCCGATATGGCCGGAGGTGAACCCAGGAGCCGAGTTGCGGAACGGCAGGCCGACGCCAAGCAGCATTGCGTCGTAAAGGATAATGTCGCCGCCAAAGAAGCCGAGATCCCGGCCAATCTTGACCGTGCCGAATTCGGGCGTTCCGATAGTTCCGAAGACCTGTCGCATATCGATGGCGGGCGTTCCAAGCGCCTGCGCGATGCCGAAACTGTTGGCGTTGAAGGGCGAGGCGCTGACATCAATATTCGTGCCGACGCTATAGGCTCCGAATGTCGCCCCGATGTCATACCCCATTTGATTTGTGGCGATGCTTGCGACGAGGGAGCTGCCGAGCATCCCGCCGCGAATCGAATTGCTGTTGTTGAATTTGCTTGTATCGATGTCGACGATGCCGCCGACGACGCCGCCGGTCGTCGCGGTGCCGCTCGTTTGGGCCTTGAATTGCTCGGCGGAGAAGAAATCGATGCCGCCCGAAATCTTGACGTCGACATCGCCGATATGCACCCCGACCCCTTTGTCGAGCGGCGTGATATAGCGCGCGCTCAGCGGCGCGCCGTCTTTGCTGACGGCCTGCTGAATGGATTCGCCGGACTTACGCTTTGCCTCAGAGGCGGCTTGAGCGGCGCGGCGGTGCTTCAGCTTGTCGTAATCCGAACGGCTCAAAACGCCTTTGGCCCTGAGCTGATCGACCAAATCGTCCATCGTGTCGGCGCGCGCGGCCGAGCCCGCCGCGACAGATGCGCCGATGAGGCATCCAAAAAAGGTTCGGGCGGCAGCGACCCGAATGTCAAGCGCGCGTGTCGACTGACGCATGGTACTCTCCCCCGCCGGAGCCCGCGGTACATTAACGTGCCCGTCTTATCGGCATCGGCCATGATTGACTGCAAGGGCCAGGCCAGAAGCATCTTTTGATTTAAATCAATATGTTAGGAAAATAAGCGAGGCGAACGCCATATCGCGCTACTGTAGCGCTGTAGTGTGTTGAAACAGGTCCGAAACACTTGGCTGACGAAGCCGTCCAGAGCGAACCCGTCTCCACCCGAAATTCCCTGCCGACAGGGAAAAGAACAGGGAAATTCGCCGATTTTGGCTTTCCGCGGCGGATCCGACACCAAAAACACTCGGAGCCCCGAGGAACTTACGGGTCGATTCCCTAAAAGCCACAGCAGGGAATAAAATGCGAGTTTCAGGCCCTAATTCGTCGGGAAACAGGGAATGCGCGCTTCTCCTATTGGAAGAGTCGACCTCGGGGACGCCCCTGCGAGTTTTTTTTCTCACCTCTGACTGGTCGAAGCTGGTCGAGTTAACCCGATCGGACGCAAAGGCTCTTGAGGTCCTGAACTGACAAGGCGACGGCCTAATTCGTTTTTTACCGAAGAAAAGCGATGAAGGCCGCGTCGCTATCGCATGAGCGTTATGCTGAGGGCGAAAGGGAAGAAGCGACCTATTTTGCCAAAGAGGCTGTCAAAGAAAAGCTCGCCGAAAGTCGCCCGTGGCCAAATGACACAAGTCCGGCTAGTTTCGGGGAGTCCCTTTGGCGCGGATGCGCCGCGTCGGCGAATTTGGCGCCTATCGCGTAGCATTCGTTGCACACAACGCCGCTGATGGGGTGGATGCCCTCTTGGAGCCGATCGCGAAGACTGGGAAGCTTATGCGTCGGCGTCGGTCTATGCGACGCCTCTCCGGGGGAGGCGGCGGTGAAAGCGTCTGACACTGAGGAAACGGCAAAAGCGGCCTTGAGATCGGATCTCTCTACGGTCGCGTCGCGATCAGCGGAGGCGGCTCACGCCGCGGTCGAAGAGTTCGGGGCGGACCGCAGCCGGCTCCTGGATATCGTCCAGGCGGTTCAGCATCGCCTCGGATATCTTTCCGACGAGGCGATGCGCGCCGTCGCGGCGGGCCTCGGCATTCCAGGCGTGGAAGTCGAGGACATGGCGTCCTTTTATTCGTTCTTGAACCGGGAGCCGAAGGGCCGCCACCACATCCGGTTGTCGAAAACCCCCGTCTCGCTCATGCAAGGAGCGACTGAAGTCGCGCAGGCTTTCGCGATGGCGACGGGAGCCCCGATCGGAGGCACGTCGCCCGACGGGGAGTTCACGATCGAATGGACCAGCGACACCGGCATGGCCGATCAGGAACCGTCCGCCTTGATCAACGGGACAGTGGTTACGAGGCTTGCGCCGACGGATCCCGCGGCGATCGTCGCGGCGCTTCGGCAGAGCCGAACCGCCCATTCGCCGCCGCAATTTCCCGGTCCTGACAGTCAGGCGGCGGCGCTGCCGCAGGCGCGGGTGGCGTCGAGCCTCGTCCAAACGGGTCCGATCATCTTTCATCAGGGCGGGAGCGGCGACGGCGTGCGAGCCGCGCTCGCCCTGGCCCCTGAAGCCGTCATACAGGAGATGACCAAGGCCAAGCTCCGCGGTCGCGGCGGCGCCGGTTTCCCAACCGGGCTTAAATGGCGTCTCTGCCGACAATCGATCAGCGCGGCCCACCATGTCGTTTGCAACGCCGACGAGGGTGAACCCGGCACCTTCAAGGATCGCGTTCTGCTGACCGAAGCGCCCGATCTGGTGCTCGACGGCATGACCATCGCCGCCTATGCGCTTGGCGCGCGGCAGGGCCTCATCTATCTGCGTGGCGAATATGCCTATCTCTGGAATGGCTTGCAGAGCGTGCTGCAGAACAGGCGCCGGCTCGGCCTGCTCGGCCGCAACGTCCTCGGGCGCGAAGGCTTCGATTTCAATATCCGGATCCAGCTCGGCGCGGGAGCTTATGTCTGCGGCGAAGAGTTGAGTCTCATCGAATCGCTGGAAGGCAAGCGCGGCGCTCCCCGCGACCGGCCGCCCTTCCCCACCGAACGCGGCTACCTCCAACAGCCGACCGCTGTCGACAATGTCGAGACCTTCGCCTGCGTCGCCCGGATCATGGAAAACGGCGCCGATTGGTTCACCGGCTTCGGTACCCGCAAATCAACCGGGACGAAACTCCTCAGCGTCTCCGGCGATTGCCCGCGCCCCGGGGTTTACGAGGCTCCGTTCGGCATCACCCTGAATGAGCTTCTCGATCTGGTCGGCGCCCCCGACGCCGAATTCGTCCAGGTCGGCGGCCCGTCGGGACAGAGCGTGGCGCCCAAGGATTTCGGGCGACGCATCGCCTTTGAGGATCTCTCCACTGGCGGATCGATTATGGTCTTCGATGGCAGGCGGGACGTGCTTGGCGTCGCCCTTCAATTCAGCGAGTTCTTCGTCGAGGAGTCGTGCGGCTGGTGCACGCCGTGCCGGGTCGGCTCCGCCTTGCTCAAAAAGGAACTGGAAAAGATCGTCGGCGATCGCGGAACGCTCGCCGACATCGCCGCGATTGAGGCGCTGGCCAATACCGTGACGCGCATGAGCAGGTGCGGCCTCGGCCAGACCGCCGCCAATCCAATTCTGACGACCATGCGGAATTTTCCGCAAGCCTACGAGGCGCGGCTTCAATCGGAGGCGTTCCTGCCGCGCGTGACGCTCCAAGAGGCCTTGGCCGAGGCGATCGAGATTCGTGGACGCGAGCCGGGAGCCGAGGAGGAAAGCGCATGAGCGAGGAAAGATTCACCTTCACGATCGACGGGATCGAAATCGAGGCCGCCGCCGGGCAGACCATCATTCAGGCGTGCGATGCGGCGGGAGTCTATATTCCGCGGCTCTGCTACCATCCGGACCTGGAGCCGGCGGGACATTGCCGGGTCTGCACCTGCAAGATCGATGGTCGCCGCAGCAGCGCCTGCACCATGCCCGCCGCAAAGGGCATGGTCGTCGAAAACGACACGCCGGAACTGACCGGCGATCGCCGCACGCTGATCGAGATGCTGTTCGTCGAGGGCAACCATTTCTGCCCGCCCTGCGAAAAGAGCGGCGACTGCGAGCTGCAGGCGCTCGGCTACCGCCTCGGCCTCGAGGCGCCGACGCTTCCCTATCTGTGGCCCGAACGCGAACTCGATGCGAGCCACCCCGACATCTTCATCGATCGCAACCGCTGCGTCCTTTGCTCCCGCTGCATCCGCGCATCGCGCGTCGCCGACGGGAAATCAGTATTCGGCTTCGCGGGTCGCGGAATTCATATGCGGCTGAACATCGACGCCAAAAGCCTGGACGAAACGTCGATCGCAGCCGCGGACAAGGCTGTCCATGTCTGCCCGGTCGGCTGCATCGTGATCAAACGCACCGGCTACCAGACGCCATATGGAAGCCGGCGGTTCGACGCGACGCCGATTGGCGCCGACATCGAAGCCAAGCGCTTGAACCACAAGCGGTGATGCGAACTCATGCCGGTGTACAACGGTTCGGACGCGGCGGCGGAGGAGACGATGCGATGGCGAAACCCAGATTAGCGACCTGCTCGCTCGCCGGCTGCTTCGGCTGCCACATGTCGCTGCTCGACATCGACGGGCGGATCATCGAACTGGTCGATCTTGTCGATCTCGACATATCGCCTCTCGACGACAAGAAGAAATTCGACCGCCCCGTCGATGTCGGACTAGTGGAGGGCGGCTGCGCGAATGAGCACAATGTCCACGTGCTCAGGCAGTTCCGGGAGCATTGCCGCATCCTCGTGTCGGTGGGCGCCTGCGCCATAAACGGCGGCGTCCCCGCCATGCGGAATCTCGTGGGGCTGCGGGAGTGTCTTGAGGAAGCCTACCTCAAAGGACCGACGATCGAGGCTGGCGGCATGATTCCGAACGACGACGATCTGCCGCTCCTGCTCGACCGGGTCTATCCGTCGCACGAAATCGTCAAGATCGACTACTTCCTGCCGGGCTGCCCGCCTTCGGCGGACGCGATCTGGGGAGCGCTGAAGGCCTTACTTACAGGCGCCGAGCCGAAGCTTTCCTACCAATTGTTGAAATACGAATGACAAACCGGACGGCGAATCGCGACGGTCGTGGAGAAAGATCATGAGCAGCGTTCCGGCGGGCGCGGGTCCGCGCAAGATTGTGATCGACCCGGTCACGCGCGTCGAAGGCCACGGCAAGGTCACCATCCGCCTGAATGAGGCTGGAGAGGTGGAGGACGCGCGCTTCCACGTCGTCGAGTTCCGCGGCTTCGAGCGGTTCATCCGCGGCCGCCTGTTCTGGGAAGTGCCGCTCATCATCCAGCGCCTCTGCGGCATCTGTCCGGTCAGTCACCACCTCGCGGCGGCGAAGGCCATGGACGCTGTGGTCGGCGTCGACAAGGTAACTCCCACCGCCGAGAAATTGCGCCGCCTTATGCACTATGGGCAGGTCCTGCAATCGAACGCGCTTCACATCTTCCATCTGGCCTCGCCGGACCTGCTTTTCGGCTTCGACGCGCCGCCGGAGCAGCGCAACATCATCAGCGTGCTCGATCGCTTCCCCGAGATCGGAAAATGGGCGATCTTCATCCGTAAATACGGTCAGGAGGTCATCAAGGCGACCGGCGGGCGGAAGATCCATCCGACAAGCGCCATTCCCGGCGGCGTCAACCAGAACCTCTCGATAGAGAAGCGCGACGCGCTGCGCCAGGAGGTCGACCAGATCATCGCCTGGTGCGGCGAGGCGCTGGAGCGCCACAAGGCTTACGTCGTGGCAAATCCCGTGCTTCACCGCGACTTCGCCAGCTTTAGATCGAATTATGTGAGCCTCGTTGGAGCGGACGGCGTCATGGATCTCTATGATGGCCGGCTGCGTGCGATCGACGCCGCCGGCCGGACGATCTTCGATGGCGTGAGCCCAACCGACTACCGCGATCACTTCATCGAGGAGGTCCGGCCTTGGAGCTATTTGAAGTTTCCGCATATCCGCTCGCTCAGCCGCGAGGACGGCTGGTATCGCGTTGGTCCGCTCGCCCAGATCAATTGCTGCGCCTCGATCGACACGCCGCTCGCCGAGGCCGCGCGCCGCGAGTTCATCGCCGAGAATAGTGGCCCTCCGGTTCACGCCACGCTCGCCTATCACTGGGCGCGGTTGATCTGCCTCATTCACTGCGCCGAGAAGATCAAGGAACTGCTGTTCGACGACGATCTGCAAGGCGACGATCTGCTGGTGCGGGGCGAGCGTCGGCCGGAAGGCATCGCCTGTATCGAGGCGCCGCGCGGCACATTGTTCCATCACTACGAGGTCGACGAGAACGACCAAGTCACCAGCGCCAACCTCATCGTCTCCACCACCAGCAACAACGAGGCGATGAACCGTGCGGTGAAGCAGGTGGCGATGGACGATCTGTCCGGCCACGAAATCACCGAGGGGTTGTTGAACCACGTCGAAGTGGCGATCCGCGCCTACGACCCATGCCTGTCTTGCGCCACCCATGCGTTGGGTCAGATGCCGCTGATCGTCACGCTGGAAGACGCGGACGGAGCGGTCATCGCGACAAGGACAAAGGGATGAACGGCCTCACGACTTTCGGCCATTTCGACGCGGCGGAGCGCGCGCTTACCGTCCGGAGAGCCCGCGTGCTTCTCCTCGGCTACGGCAATCCTGGCCGCCAGGACGATGGGCTCGGTCCTGCGGCAGCCGCCGAGATCGAAAAGCTGGAGTGGCCGGGCGTCACGGTATGCGACAACTACCAACTCGTCGTCGAGGATGCGATCGAGATCGCCGAACACGACGTCGTCTGGTTCGTAGACGCGGCGCGCACAGGCGCCGAACCCTATGAGGTGCGCGCCCTGTCGCCCGCTTTCGACGTCGCCTTCACGAGTTCACCTGGTGAAGCCCGAGGCGCTTCTCGCCATCGCCGGCCGATGCTGCGGCAAGTCGCCGGAGGCTTATCTACTTGGCATCCGCGGCTATGAATTCGAGTTTTTTCTCGAAGGGCTGACCGACCGCGCCAGCGGCAATCTAGCGCAAGCCGTAGCTCTGATCCGCCACCGGATCGGCGGCCTCCTGGAGCCGCCGCCATGAACATCGGCCTGGGCGCCAAAAGGAAGATGATTCTTCTGGTCGACGCGGACCCGCATGCGCGCGCAACGCTGCGGAACGCCCTGGAGGCAGCTGGCTTCTCCGTTGGAGAAGCGGCGACCGGCCACGAGGGGGAGCGAACTACCGTCCGGGTCAAGCCGGACGCGATCCTTGCGGATCTGATGATGGAGACCATCGATGCGGGCGGCGTCATCGCCGATAAGCTCAAAGAATTGGGCAGCCAGATCCCGGTCTATATCGTCAGCACCGCCGTAGACGCCCTGGTTGGAGCGGTTGGCCTGCACGAACTTGGCATTTCCGGCGTGTTTCTCAAGCCGGTTGATCCGGCGGTCGTGATTCAGACGCTCAAGAGACGCCTGAGCGTGACCTGATGCTACGGACGCAGAGCAGATGCACGAGATGTCAATCGCGGAAAGCCTGGTGGAGCTCATCGAAGAAGAAGGCCGCAGCCGGGGGTTTTCGCGGGTGAAGCAGATTCGCGTGAAGATCGGCGCGCTGAGCCATGTCGAGCCGGACGCTCTGCGCTTTTGCTTCGATGCGGTCAGTTACGGCACCGTCGCCGGGGGCGCCCATCTCAAGCTGGAGACGGTGGCCGCAGCAGGCTGGTGTTCGGCATGCGGACGAACGGTGTCGATCGCAGAGCGCTACGACATCTGCCCGGAGTGCGGGCAAGGCCATGTGCGGATGACGGCGGGCGACGAGCTTCGCTTGGCGGAACTGGAGGTTGAGTGATGTGCGCGATCTGTGGCTGCGAAAATGCGGCGGACGAAAAGAGTCGAAGCGCGGCCGCCGAACCGGCGCTGCCCGACTGCAATGCGGCGGGCAGCGCACATCCGTCCGTCGATGGCCATCAGGAACTCCACCGTCATCGCCACAGTCATCGTCACGATGATCAGGAGCTTCATTTCCATAGCCATGGTGGCGACGAACCGATCGACTTTGGCGCCGGTCTCGCCGGCGTCCATCTACCGGGGATGAGCCAAGAGCGGATCATCCGCCTCGAGAGGGACATTCTTTCCAAGAACGACGCTTTCGCGAGAGCCAACAGATCCCGGCTGGAGGCAGCCGGGATCTTCGCGCTCAACCTCGTCTCCAGTCCCGGTTCCGGCAAGACATCGCTGCTGGTGCGCGCGATCACTGATCTGCAGTCCCGCTTCGCGATTGCGGTGATCGAAGGCGACCAGCAGACCTCGAACGACGCAGACCGGATTCGAGCGACCGGCGCTCCCGCCATCCAGATCAACACGGGCAAGGGCTGCCATCTCGACGCGCATATGGTCGGCCACGCCCTCGACCAATTGCCGCTGGCGGCGAGAGGCGTTCTCTTCATCGAGAACGTCGGCAATCTCGTCTGCCCGGCCGCTTTCGATCTTGGTGAGGCGCACAAGGTGGTTGTGCTGTCAGTTACCGAGGGCGAGGACAAGCCGCTGAAATACCCGGGTATGTTTGCCGCCGCCGATTTGATGCTTCTGAACAAGGCGGATCTGCTGCCATATACCGACTTCGACATGACTGCCTGCGCGGAATTCGCGCGACGCGTCAATCCTCGGATTGAAATCCTGACCGTATCCGCGCGGACCGGCGATGGCCTACCCGCTTTCTATCGCTGGATCGAAAAGCATGCCGGTGGCGCTACGCCTCTGGCGCATGCCCCAGCGTAGCCGGCGGAGCCCATGTGGAATGGAGCATCCGCGGGCGTTGACACGTTAACGAACGGCCACGGGATTCTTGACCGCTAAGGCGCCGTTTTATGCGACCACAGCTTCCTCGAGCTCGAGGTCCTCGACGCTGCCAGCTTCCGCGGCGAGGCTCAGGATGGCGTTCTGCGCCTTGTTGTGCAGGATGAGGCGAGTCGAAATCGGCCTTGGGGTCGCAGCCGACGATGAGGATTTTCTGATCCATCCCGGCCAGCGCCGCGAGGGTATTCTGCGAGGTGGTCGACTTGCCGATGCCGCCCTTGCCGTAAAATGCGATCTGTCGCATTGAGGACATTGCTTGCTCCTTAGATCCGGTTAATTTCCGATCGGCGCCCTGGGTGCGGACCGAGCTCGGATTTATTGACGACGCCGCGCGGCTTTGCGCATCGGGACGTCGAAAAGCGCCTCTCGGAGCGCAACCACTTGTGGCGACCGCTCGCGTTACGCAGATGCTGTATGGCAAGCGCCGTGCCACTCTTGTCGTACGATATACCAAAAGGCCTTGTCGGCATGGATCGCGGCCAGCTGCTCGCCTATGTCGAGGCTCTCGGCGCGGACGTCGAAGCGCAGCGCGGGGCCGATCCCGGAAAGATTGTCGACGATGCATACCGCTAGCGCGCCCTGGATATGGGGGGCGCAGCGGTTGCATAGGCCAGCGCTTTCCGAAATCAGGATATCGGCGCCGGTCCGCCGCCCCCATCCGAGGCAATCGTCGATATTGCTGACAAAGAAATGGTCGGGGCAGACGTTGCCGGAAAGGCCGACCGCCACTGGTAGCGCGGCGCGGGCGTAGACCGCGTCGTCCGTGGTCGAGAGCGCGTCGAACTTGACGATGGCGAGCTTCTGCCCCTTGCCTGCGAGGGCTTAGCCGTCTTGACGATAACGGAGGTCTTGCCGACCGAGGGCGGACCGGCGACTGTGATCACGCGCATGAGACTTCCTCGGCGTTTGAATGATTTTCCGCCGCAAGCCAATCCTGCGCTTCGACGAACCTGCGGCAGGCGGCTTTGATCAGCTCCGCTGTTGCGCGATGACGCACGAAGTCCCAGCCAAGCCACTTGAGCTGCGCGCCTTGTGGCAACGCCGGGGCGAGATCCGGACAGAGAGGCGGATAGCGGTTTTCGCTGAGATAGCGCCCAAGTTCGGCGCCATAGAAGTGGCGAATAAGGGCGTCGAGATGCGCGCCGCGGTTCAGCCACCCTCGATCTCGTGGCCGCTATCGTTGGATACAAACAAATGTCGACGCAATCGTCGCCACGAGACAGGTTGTTCTGAAGAGGGAGTCGGTCCGGGTCAAAAGCGGCCGATAGCGGGCTGTTTCCGCAATAGTCGGAGCTGGAGAATGAATATTTCACCACGGAATTCCATGGTACCCGGGAGCCGAGGGCTCGCCATATGTGGGTCTCCGAGACATTGGCGGCGGTAGTGGATTGATTTATGTCAAGGCACATGCGCCTTTTGTCGGGCTTCATACCCGCGAGGCGGTCCGGCGCCGCGCCGCAATATTTCTTCTTCGTCGTCGTCCGCCGCGTCCACCTCACGATCGAACCGCCGGCGTTCGGACACTCCTTGCGAGGTTGTCATGCCCGAAACTCCCGCTCCCGCCAACTCGACGCCTCCGTCGCTCAGCCTTCCCCTTTTCTGGCCCGTCGCCATGGTGGCGGGAATGGAGAAAGCCAAGACCGATCTCGTGCTCAGAAACCTCGAATTTGTCCAGGAGGAGATCAAGCTCCACGGTGGGCTCAAGGCGAAGGTGGCGTCGCCCAATGTCGTGCGCCTCGATCTGCGCACCATGGTCTTGCGCGATTACGGGCGGCCGGGGGGACTTCCAACTCTCGTCAATGCGCCCTTCGCCGGCCACAGGGCGATGATCGCCGACTATCGCGTAGACCAGAGCCTCGTCGGGACGCTGCTCGCGGGCGGCGTCGGCCACGTCGCGCTGACCGACTGGAAGTCCGCCACGGAAGACATGAAGGACTTCGACGTCGATAACTACCTCGAGGAACTGATCGTCGCCATCGACGACCTCGGCGGCAAGGTCAATCTCGTGGGGCTTTGCCAGGGCGGTTGGTCCTCTGCGATGGTCGCGGCGCGCTTTCCCGACAAGGTGAACGCGCTCGTTCTCGCCGGGTCGCCGATCGACGCGGACGCCGGCGACGGCCCGATCAAGCGCATGGCGCATGACACTCCGATGTCGGCTTACGAGGATCTCGTCAGGCTCGGCGGCGGACTGATGCGGGGCCAGATCATGCTGGCGGGATGGAAGAACATGCATCCCGAGAAGCACTATGTCGCCGAGGACCTCGACTTCTATCTGCACATGGACGACCCGTCGTATAAAGAGAGGGTCGAGGTGTTCGACAGCTGGTACGAAGATCCGCTCGACCTGCCCGGGCGGTGGTACTTGCAAGCGATCCGCCAGCTCTTCAAGGAGAACCGTCTCGCCAAGGGCGAGTTCGTGGGGCTTGGCCGCCGCCTGAACCTCAGAGTCGATCGCATGCCCCCTTTATCTCCTCGCCGGCGAGAGCGATGACATCACGACCAGCGAGCAGGTTTTCGCGGCGGAGAATCTCGTCGGAACCCCGAAAGGTAGGATCGAGAAGAAGCTGGTCCCCGGCGGACACATCGGTCTCTTCATGGGCTCGCGCACGCTCAAGGAGACGTGGCCGACGATCGCGCGGTGGCTAACTCATTCGGGCTCCGCTTGACGCTCGGCAGGCGCGGTTTAGACTAGATTGCACTGATAGGCAGCGTTCATCTGTGTTCGTTTGGAGCTCTTGCCGCATCCAACGCGAAACGTTCGATAGGGGACTGCCAATGAGCAACCTTCCGGAAGCGGCGGCTCATCGCGAAGTTGGCGACGGCGCAGCTTCTAGCGTCACAGAAGCGAGCGATAGCCAGCCCGCCAAGCCCACGACAAAGACCGACGGGCCGATGAAGCGGTTCGGAAAGGCGCTCGTTTGGGCGGTCGTCGTTCTCGCGCTCGCCGGCGGCGGCTATTACGCCTATCTGAAACTAAGGCCGCCCGGCCTGCCCGCAGGCATCGTCAGCGTCAACGGCCGGGTCGAGGCCACCCAGGTCGACATCTCGACGAAGATCCCCGGGCGCGTGATCGAGATCGCGCCGCAGGAAGGCGACATGGTCTCGCCCCGGCAGGTCGTCGCCCGGATCGATACGTCCGAAACCGAGCCGCAGCTCCGCCAGGCGCAGGCCGCGGCTGAGCTCGCTCGCAAAACGGTCATAACCCGTCAGGCGGACGTCGCCAGCGACGAGGCCCAGTTGCAGTTCGCCAACGAGGAGTTGCGCCGCACCGTAACGCTGATCGCGAAAGGCTGGTCCACGCACGAACAGTATGACCAGCGCAACGCGCAGGTGAAGAGCGCCGATGCGGCCCTCAACGCGGCCAAGTCGCAGGTCGACGAAGCCCTCGCCTCCGTCAAGACCGCGGACGCCAAGGTCGCAGAGCTGCAGGCGGTGATCGACAATTCGACGATCAAGTCCCCAGTCCGAGGCCGGGTGCAGTATCGCCTCGTCGAGCCGGGGGCGGTGCTTCCGCCAGGCGGCAAAATCGCGACGGTGATCGACCTCTCGGACGTCTATGCAACGGTATTCCTACCCGCTCCGGTCGCGGGGCGGCTCAAAATCGGCGATGAGGCGCGCGTGGTTGTGGACGCCGACCCGGACTACGTTTTTCCCGCCAAAGTCTCGTTCATCGCGCCCAAATCGCAGTTCACGCCCAAGACGGTCGAAGTGCAGTCCGAACGCGAGCAGCTCGTCTTCCGCGTGAAGCTGCAGGCGCCCCTCCAGTTGCTTAAGCGGATTGAAGATCGCGTCAAGGCGGGCTTGCGGGGAGTGGGCTATGTGAGGACCGATCCCGCCGCCGAGTGGCCTGCCACGCTGGCGGTCAAGCTGCCGCCCAGCGATGAGCAGGCTGGAAAATAGGCTTGCAGGGACCATGACTGCGCTCGTTGAGACGGAAAGCCGACAGAAGGCCACCGCTGTCGCCGCCTCGCTCACTGGCGTCACGCACCGCTACGGCAAGACCGTCGCGCTCGACAATGTGACGCTGGAGATTCCCGCCGGCCGTATGACCGAACTCATCGGCCCGGACGGCGTCGGCAAGTCGACCCTGCTCGGCCTGATCGCCGGGGTGCGCAAGATCCAGACCGGCGAGGTCAGGGCGCTCGACGGGGACCTCAAGGACGACACGTTTCGGCAGGGCGCATTCGCGCGCATCGCCTATATGCCGCAAGGCCTCGGGCGCAATCTCTACCCCACGCTCAGCGTGTTCGAAAATATGGACTTCATCGGCCGGCTTTTTGGCCAGGGGGAGGCGGAGCGGAGAGCGCGCATCGACGACCTGACCCGCTCGACCGGCCTCGACCCGTTCCTCGACCGGCCCGCCGGTAAGCTTTCGGGCGGCATGAAGCAGAAGCTGTCGCTCTGCTGCTCGCTGATCCACGATCCGGATCTCCTGATCCTGGATGAGCCGACGACCGGTGTCGACCCGCTGTCGCGACGGCAGTTTTGGCAGCTGATCGACCGCATCCGCGCGCGGCGGCCGCAGATGAGCGTGGTGGTCGCGACCGCCTACATGGATGAAGCGGAGCAGTACGCCTGGCTTGCGGCGATGGACGGCGGCCATGTGATCGCGACCGGCTCGCCGGCCGAGATCAAGAGCCGCGCCGGCGCCAAAGACCTCGAAGTCGGCGTTCATCGCGCTCTTGCCCGAGGAAAAGCGCAGGGGCCACAAGGCCTTGGAGATTCCGCCGCTGAAGCATGAAGGCGGGACGCCGGCGATCGAAGCCGACGGGCTCACCAAGCGCTTCGGCGCCTTCACCGCGGTCGATCACGTGAGCTTCAAAATCGAGAAGGGCGAAATCTTCGGCTTTCTCGGCTCGAACGGCTGCGGCAAGTCCACCACCATGAAGATGCTGACAGGCCTTTTGCCGCCGACTGAAGGCACGGCCAAGTTGTTCGGCGAGCCCGTCAGCGGGGAAGAAGACATGGCGATGCGCCGTCGCGTCGGCTACATGTCGCAAGCTTTTTCGCTCTATGGCGAGCTCTCGGTGCGGCGGAACCTCGAGCTCCACGCCAAGCTGTTCGACCTCCCGGCCGCCATGCGCGGCAAGCGCGTCGACGAAATGCTCGACCGGTTCGGGCTCAGGGAGGTGGCCGACGTCGAGCCGGAAAGCCTGCCGCTTGGCATCCGCCAGCGCCTGCAATTGGCGGTCGCCATTCAGCATCGTCCCGAGATGCTGATCCTGGACGAGCCGACATCGGGCGTCGACCCGGTCGCCCGCGACCAGTTCTGGGAATATTTGATCGCTCTCTCCCGCAATGACGGGGTGACGATCTTCCTCTCTACGCACTTCATGAACGAGGCGATGCGCTGCGACCGCATTTCGCTCATGAACGCCGGCAAGGTCCTGGCCGCGGGCACGCCGCCGGAGCTGATCGAAGCCCGTCACGCCAAGTCGCTTGAAGAGGCCTTTATCGAGTTTCTCGAGGATGCGGCCGGCGCCGCTCGCAAGGGGGAGAAAACGGCCCAACCGGAGGTCCCGCCAGAGACGAAATCCTTCGCGCCGCCGAAGACGAGCGAAGGCGGCTTCAGCATACCGCGGCTTTGGGCCTATGCACGCCGGGAAGCGGTTGAGATCATGCGCGATCCGGTGCGGATCGCCTTTGCGCTATTCAATCCGATTATCCTGATGTTCGCGATCGGCTATGGCATCTCGTTCGATGTCGAGCATCTGCGCTGGGCGGTCTTCGATCAGGACCGGTCGCTCGAGAGCCGGCAGTTTCTGGACAGCTTCCAGAACCCAAAATATTTCGACCGGAAGCCTGACATTGCGAACGCCGATCAGATCGTGTCCGGCCTGCGCAGCGGCGAGTTCAAATTCGCCGTCGAGGTCCCGACCAACTTCGGCCACGACTTGCTCACGCAGCAGACGCCGGAGATCGGCGCCTGGATCAGCGGCGACATGCCGTTCCGGGCCGAGACGACGCGCAGCTATCTTGGAGGCGTGATGCAAAGCTATCTCGCCGACCTGTCGGCGCGCCTCACCGGCAAACCCTCGTCGTTCTCGCTGATCAATATCGAGCAGCGCTACCGATACAATCAGTCGTTCAAAAGCATCTATTCCGAGGTGCCCAGCACCATCATGGTGATGCTGATCCTCATCCCCGCCATCATGACGGCGCTCGGCGTCGTGCGCGAGGTGGAAACCGGCTCGATCGCCAACTTCCGCTCGACTCCGGTGACGCGCCTCGAATTCCTGGTCGGCAAGCAGCTTCCTTACGTCCTCATCGGCGTCTTGAGCTTCGCCACGCTTGTCCTGTTGGCGATTTTCGTGTTCGGCGTGCCGGTCAAGGGCTCCTGGGCGGCGCTCATCGCCGGTGGGCTCCTTTGTGTGTGCGCGGCGACCGGATTTGGACTCTCGATGTCGACCCTCGTTCGCACGCAGGTGGCTGCGGTGTTCGGCACGACCTGCATTGCGCTCATTCCAACCGTCAGCTTCTCCGGCCTGCTCGTTCCGGTCTCGTCCCTCTCAGGCGCCGGGCGCGCCATCGGCCTCGGCTTTCCTTCGTCCTGGTTCCAGCAGATCAGCGTCGGCGCCTTCACCAAGGGGCTCGGTTTTTCCGAGCTCTGGCTCAACCACTTGGCGCTCGCGATCTTCACTGTCCTCTATATCGGCGCGGCGGCGCTCGTGCTCCGGAAACAGGAGTCCTGAAGTGCTCAGGAAGCTGCTCCACATCCTCGCGTTGGGCTTGAAGGAACTGAACAGCATCCGCGCCGATCCGGTCTTGTTGGCGCTGACGGTCTATACTTTCAGCTACGCCGTTTACGCGGTGGCGACCGGGGCCAAGACCGAAGTCGATCATGTTTCGACCGCCATTGTCGACGAGGACCGCTCGGAGCTTTCCCGGCTCATCCGGCAAGCAATTCTTCCGCCTTGGTTCCAACTGCCGGTCGAAATCCCGGCGACGGAAATCGGTCCGTCGATGGACGCCAGCCGCTACGTGTTCGTGATCGAGATTCCGCCCAAGTTCGAGCAGGACGTCATCTCGAATCGCTATCCGAGCATCCAGATCAATATGGACGCGACGGCGGTCGCGCAGGCCGGCAACGGCGGGGCCTACCTGCAGCAGATCATCAACCAAGTGGTGCAAACATACTACACGCACGCCCAGGGAACCGCGACGACCCCAAGCGGAGCCGAGCTTCAGCCGGTCAACTTCGCTATCCGCGTCATGTTCAACCCCAATCTCAAGTCGGAATGGTTCAACTCAGTGATGCAGCTCATCAACAACATCACCATGCTCTCGATCATCCTGACCGGCGCGGCGCTCATTCGCGAGCGCGAGCATGGGACGATCGAGCATCTCCTGGCCATGCCGGTGACGCCGAGCGAAATCATGCTCTCGAAGATTTGGGCGAACGGCCTCGTGATCCTGATTGCGGCGGTTCTCTCCATGAAGCTCGTCGTCCAATTGTGGCTCCAGGTCCCGATCGCCGGCTCGCTCTTCCTGTTTCTGGCGGGGTCTATTGTTTACGCCTTTTCCGTCACCTCAATGGGCATTCTGCTCGCCACGTTCACGACCTCGATGGGGCAGTTCGGCCTCCTGGTGATCCCGGTGCTCGTCATCCTGCAAATGCTCTCCGGCTCCGCCACGCCGATGGAGACCATGCCGGTCTGGCTGCAGGACGCGATGCAAATCTTTCCCACGCCGCATTTCGTCAGCTTCTCCCAGGCCGTCCTCTACCGGGCGGCCGGCCTTGATATTGTCTGGCCCGAACTCCTCACGATGGCGATCATCAGCGCCGTGTACTTCGCCATCTCCGGAGTGCGTTTCCGCCGGACGCTGGTCGTCCTTCAATGAAAAGGAGCAGCCAGCGATCGCGGCCCATGCGCGCGCGCTGCCGAGGAAACCGTGACGGCTCGCCATGACGAGAGGATTCCAAATGATGACCTCGACCTACAGCCTTGCGAACACGCCCCGCCGCATTGCGAAAGATGGCGAGGGACACAAACCGATATGAGAGTCTCCTGTATGCGTTCAGCCGACAGGGCGAGCGGATCGCCTGAGAGCACGGCCAGCCGGTTGCAGCAGTTTTGGGCCGACGCAGCCGAAGTGGTCGCATTGCGACGTCGGTAAAAAGGGGCGTCTCGTTGGCGACGCGAAAGCCTATGTGACGGTGTTGTCACATTGTCGGATGGCGGGCGCGAGAAATCGATCTCGTCCCGTTTTTCAAGCGATAGCGACGGCGGCGCGCCACGTGTCCATCGCCGCCGCGCGAAAGGCGCGGTGCGTTCGTGTTGCGCCGGCTCTGGATCAGGACGTCGAGCACTTCGCCCTCGGCGTCGACGGCGCGTCAGAGGTAGACCATGCGGCCATTGATCTCGCGATAGACCTCGTCGAGATGCCAAGTCGCATGGGGCTTGGGTCGGCGGTTGCGCAGGTCCGCCGCGACCGTCGGCCCGAAATGGTTCACCCAGCGCCGGATCGTCTCATAGGAGACGATAATCCCGCATTCGGCCAACAAATCCTCGACGTCGCGGAAGCTGAGCGTGAAGCAAAAGTAAAGCCAGATCGCGTGCTGGATGATTTCGGGCGCAATGCGATAGCCGCTATAGCTGATTTTGCTCATCGCCTTGGCTAACGAACCGCCAGCGCGGCCGCAAGCCCCGATCGCCGTGACAATGCCCTGCTGAGCGTTGCAACGACGGCCTAAGGCTAGCCGAACTGTAAATCGGCGTCCAACTTGGACGCCAATTCACATCATAGGCCTGGAAATTCGTTACTCGCTTGGCGAAATGGCAAAGCCCTATTCGCGAGGTCCTGCTTGACGCTGCCGGGATGAACCTCAAACACCAGGGCGAGCCACGCCTCCGCGGCGGGCGAGAGATAGGCGCCCCGGCGCCAGGCCATGTTCCATTCGGCGCCCGGCTCGTCGAGCGGGACAAGCCTCACCGGCGCATGCGCGCGCTGCTGGGCTATCGTCTGCGGCAGGAAGGCGACGCCGAGCCCGGCGCCGCCGAGTTCGGCGATGAAGTCGATCTGACTGCTGCGGGCGACGATGCTCGGCTCGAAGCCGTGACGGCGGCAGGCGTCAAGGATGATCCGGTCGAGGGCGAAGCCGAACTCAAAGAGATGAACGGCGTGTGCCTCAACTCGCCAAGCGTCGCGCTTGGCCTGCCGGCGAGCGGGTGATCATACGGAAAGAACCGCCACAAGCGGTTCGCGCCGAGCCAGCTGCCAGCCGAGCTCGTCCGCAATCGGCAGCAGCAGGCCGCGAAAATCGTCTCGCCGGCGCGCAAAACCTCGTTCAGTCGGTCGCTGCCATATTCGACCAAACAAATCTCGATCTCAGGATGGCGCCGCCGATAGATGACCGCCTTGGGCGCGTGCAGCCCTCGAAGTGAGCAGCCGTCTACGTCTGCTTTCTACCGGAAGCGGACGGTCCGTTCTTCAGCGCGCGGCGTAGCGAAGCGGACATCCGTTGTGAAAGGGGGCATTTCTCCCTCGTCAGCTTTGTTCGACCGATTGCCGCCCCGGAACGGCGTCGCTGCCGTAATCCTACGCGGTCGTCCGGCGCACATTGTCTAGGTCGGCCCTGCACGTTGAGCTGAAGGCCAGAAGCGGATCCGGATCGAGCCCCTTGGACAGCGCATCCTTGGCGAGTTGTCGGAGCTCGATGCTCGGCTTCAGCGAGATTTCGACAATGACGTTGAGCACCTTTTCCGCTCCGCCAACGACCTCAGGCGAAGCAAACGGCCGCATGCGGTTGAGAAGCCCGATCAGGCGCGGCTCATCAGCGCCCAGGACGATCTCGTCGCGCGTGTAAGCGCTCAGCAGCGCGTTCGACGCGTGCATGACGAAATCGGCATAAACAGCCTCCCGCTTCTCGACCTCGCGTCCGACCCGCTGGAGGCGATCCTGGCGGCGCTGGGTAAGATGGCTGCGACCAGGGAGGCGCCGCCGCCCACGATGGCCCCCAGGAGCGCCGAGACCGGACTTAGAAAATTTGGATCGATATGCAAGGTCGCCTCCCACGAGTGTCGCCATGCAAAATCCGCTGCCCCGAACAGGCGCCTCTCGGCGAGCGCCTGCTCGGCGATTTGCGTGATTGCGAGCGCGACGGCGGGAAGCCGCCTTTCTGGAACGGGTCCGACGCTTGTCATTTGCGCCTCCCCGCGTCGGGTCAGTGCACGACCGAGGCGGTCTGTTCGCGATCGACGCGCTGGCGCGCGTCTTCGTGAGGCCCCTTTATCCGGAACCACGTCACGTAGAGCGCCGGAAGGAAGACCAGGGTCAGCACCGTCGCGACCGCTAAGCCGCCCATGATCGCGTAGGCCATTGGACCCCAGAAGATGGTCGGCGCGATCGGAACCATGCCCAGGATCGCTGCAGCGGCGGTCAGCAGGATCGGGCGGAAGCGGTGCGCGGTGGCCTCGACGACCGCATCCCAAGGTTCGCGCCCGTGCGCCTTCTCCTTTTCGATCTGGTCGATCAGGATCACCGAGTTGCGCGCGATCATGCCGGTCAGCGCGAGCACGCCGAGGATTGCGACGAAGCCGAGAGGCTTGTCCGCGAGCAGGAGCGCCGCGACGACCCCTATGAGGCCGAGCGGGGCCACGCTGAGCACCAGGAACACGCGATTGAAGCTCTGGAGCTGGATCATCAGCACCGTCAGGATCAGGATGAGCATCAGCGGCAGGGCCGCTACGACGGACGACTGCGCCTTACTGCTCTCCTCGACAGTTCCGCCAACTGCGATGTGGTAACCGCTCGGCAAGCTCGCATTCAGGGCCTCGATCTTCGGCGCCAGAGCCTCGACGACGGTGGCGGCCTGAACGCCGGGCGCGAGATCGGCTTGCACCGTCACGGCGGGGCGACGGTCGCGGCGCCAGACGATGGGATATTCCTGGCCGTAATCGACGGAGGCGATCTGGCTCAGCGGAACGGTCTGCCCGTTCGGCAACGGCACCTGAAGCGCACGGATCGTCGAGAGCGACATGCGCTGTTCGGCGGAGGCCCGGACGAGGACATCGACGAGATAGATGCCGCTGCGCATCTGGGTTGACGTGATGCCGGACACGACCGTGTTCAGCGCCTGCGCAAGGTTCTCCGAGCTGAGCCCGAGGAGCCGCGCCTGGTCCTGATCGACCCGAATGCGCACCGTCCGCGCCGGCTCCATCCAATTGTAATTGACGTTGCGGGCGCCCGGGTCATCGTTGAGGATTTGCGCGACGTTGAAGGCGATGGCGCGCACCTGATCGGGTTCCACTCCGCTCACCCGGTATTGCAAAGGCCAACCGACAGGCGGCCCGAGCTCCAGCGGATAGACCCGTCCGACCACACTCGGAAACTCGGTGCTCAGCGCCTGCTCCAGCTTCGCCTTGACGCGCTCGCGCTGCTGCCAGCCCCTTGGTGACGACCACAAGCTGGGCGAAGAAATCGTTGGGGAGCTGCACGTTCAGCGGCAAGTAGAAGCGGACGGCGCCCTGGCCGACATTGGTGCTCCAATGGTCCACGTCCTGATCGCCCGTCAGGAGCTTGTCCACCCGGGCCGAAATATCCCGCGTCGCGTAAATCGACGCATTCTCCGGCAATTGCAGATCCACCAGCAGCTCCGGTCGGTCCGAGGCCGGGAAGAATTGTTGCGGAACGAGACGCATGCCATAGAGCGCCGCGCCGAACAGGCAGAGCGTCGCGAGCAGCGTCACCCAGCGTGCCCGCATCGCCAGCACCAGGAAGCGGCGGAAATGACGCATGATCGGTCCGGGCTCGCCCGAATGCGTAGCCTTGGGCTTCTTCAGGATCCAGACGCCGAGCAACGGGGCGAATAGCACGGCGACGAACCATGAAACGAGCAGTGCGATCGCGACGACGGCGAAGATCGAGAAGGTGTATTCGCCGGCAGCGCTGCGCGCGAATCCAATCGGCACGAAGCCCGCCACCGTGACCAACGTGCCCGTGAGCATCGGGAAGGCGGTCGAGGTGTAGGCGAACGTTGCGGCCTTCTCCTTGTCGTCCCCCTGCTCCAGATGGGTGACCATCATCTCGACGGTGATCATCGCGTCATCGACCAGCAACCCGAGCGCGATGATGAGGGCGCCGAGCGAAATCCGCTGAAGAGTCGATTCCGGTCAAACTCATTGCGACGAACACCGCTGCGAGCACGAGCGGTATTGCAATCGCGACCACCGCGCCGGCGCGCAGACCCAGGCTGACCAGGCTGACGCCGAGCACGATGGCGACGGCCTCCCACAGCGCCTCCATGAAGTCGTCCACGGCATGCTCGACGGTCACGGGCTGGTCGGCGACGAGCGTCGGCTCGATCCCCACTGGCAGCTTCGCGGTGATCTCAGCCATGGCGTGCTCGATATTGCGCCCCAACGCCAGAACGTCGCCGCCCGTGCGCATGGCAATTGCGAGCCCGATGCCCCGGTGTCCGTTGACTCCGAATGTCGGCTGCATCGGGTCGGCGGGCCCGCGGGTGACATGCGCGATGTCGCCGAGGCGAATGATCTGGCCATTTTTCAAGACGAAGTTGACGGCGAGCACATCCTGCTCGGACCGGAACGCGCCCGAGACGCGGACGAGGATCTTCTCGCTCCCGGTCTGCACGATGCCCGCGGGGGTGACGGCGTTCTGCGCCTGCAGCGCGGAGACGAGCGCGGAGCGGTCGATCCCGAGACCCGCCAGCTGCTTCTCCGAGAACTCGACGTAGACGCGCTCGTCCTGCGCACCGAGGATGTCGATCTTGGAGATGTCCGGCAGCTGTAGAAGCTGCTTGCGGACATCGACGACGTAGTCCCGCAGTTCCCGGTCGGTGAAACCGTCGGCGGTGAAGCCGTAGACGATGCCGTAGGTATCGCCGAACTCGTCGTTGAAGCCGGGGCCAACGATGCCTTGCGGCAGCGTGCTCGCGATGTCGCGGACTTTCTTGCGCACCTGATACCAGATGTCCGGCACTTGGGACGGGCGCGTGGAATCCTTCAGGTAGACGAAGATCGTCGTCTCGCCCGCGCTCGTGTAGCTCTTCAGATAATCGAGGCTCGGCGTCTCCTGCAGCTTGCTTTCGATGCGGTCGGTGACCTGCTCGAGCGTGTCGGCGAGGGTGGCTCCCGGCCAGGACGCCCGCACGACCATGGTTTTCACGGTAAAGTCCGGGTCCTCGCTCCGCCCGAGCCGGAGGTAGGACCAGACCCCCGCGACGGCGATTGCGAGCATGAAGTAGGTCACGAGCGACCGGTGCCGGAGCGCCCATTCGGAGAGGTTGAAGCGCATCACAGGGCGCCTCCCAGCAGGCGGACCTTCTGGCCCGGATGCAGCGTCTGCACGCCCGCGGTGACGACGATCTCGCCGGGGTCCAGCCCCTGCGACACGACGACGTCCGCCGGATCGTATCGCGAGACATCGACGTTGCGCAGCGACACGGTCTGGCTCTTGGGATCGACCACCCACACGGCCGGGCGGCCGTCGGCCTCGGTGAGCGCGCTCGGCGGAACCTCCAGCCCGGCAGGGGCGGACAGCTTGATGCTGCCGGTGACGGTGGAGCCCAGTTCCATCGCCGGGGGCGGATCGATGATGCCGACCTTGACCTGGAACAATCTTGTGTTGGGATCTGCCTGTGGCGAAACCTCCCGCACGCGGCCGGTTGCCCGCAAGGAGGGGTCGTTGGTCAGTACGATCTGCACCACGGGATCGCGCGGGCCCGTGCGGATGATCTGTTCGGACACATCGAACACCGCATCGCGTCCGCCCTGACGCGCGACGTTCACGATGGTCTGTCCGGCGCGGACCACCTCGCCCGGCTCGGCGCCGGTCGAGGTCACCACGCCGGGAGCATCGGCGAGCAGCACCGCGTAGCTCAACTGATCCTGCGCGATGCCCAACTGGGCATGAGCGGCATCAACCTTGGCCTGGGCGCTCAGAAGCGCCTGCTGGGCTTCGTCGAATTTCGCGCGCGGCGTCCAGCCGTTCGCCAGAAGCTGCTGCTGCCGACCGAAGGTCAGGCGGGCCTGCGTCAGGGCGGCCTCGCCCGAGGCGAGATCCGCTTGCGCCTTGCGCAGCTCGTTCTGCTGGTTCTGCGGGTCGAGCTCGGCGACGATGTCGCCGGCCTTCAGGACATCGCCGACATTTGCGGGCCGCTTGATCATGCGTCCGTCGATACGGAAGGCGAGACTGACCTGGTCCTTGGCGCGAACCTGGCCCGTCAACGAGACGGTTTCGCCACTAGCGCCGTGCTCGAGCGTGACGGTCCGAACCGGCCGGGCCTGGGCGGCAGCGGGCGGTTTCTTGTTGCAGCCGGCGAGGGCTGCGGCGATCAAGACGGCCGTAAAGATCTGACACTTGCCCATGGGCGCTGCCTTTCGCAGGGCGATGGTGTGAGGCTCGGCTTGCCGGGGCCGCCGGGATAGGTGGCGGCGTATGCAGTGCATGCGCCCCCTTGCGATGCACTGCATGATGCAGTATATATATATGCACTCATAAGTGCAATATGGATTCGCATGGAAATTCGCAATAGTTCAAAAGAGGCCCGCCGTGGCGGGGGTCGCGAGAGGCCATCGTCGAGGCGGCTGAGCGCCTGTTCCTGAAACGAGGCTTTGGCTCCGTCAGCATGGACGAACTGGCCGAGGCCGCGGGCGTGGCCCGGCGGACGCTCTACAACCAGTTTGCAAGCAAGGAGAAGATCTTCCGGGAAATGCTGCTCAGGGTGTCGGGTCAGCTCGAGGACGCGTTTCCGCCCGGCGTCGAAACCCAGGGCGACGTCGCAGGACGTGCTGCGTCTGGTGGCGCGTACGATTCTCGAGCTCCACAAGAATCCGGAATATCTCGGTTTCCTTCGCATGGTGGCGGCCGACTTCCGCCAATTTCCGTGGATCGCCGAGGAGTTCGCCACCGTCATGGATCCCCAAACCGTGCGGCTCGTGCGCTATCTCGCCCATTTGACGGCGCTGGGTATCCTGGACTGCCGCAATCCGATGCTTGCGGCTCATCAGTTCATGGGGATGCTCAACGAGCTATCTCTGTGGCCCTGGATGATGGGACGCGAAGGCCTACCCGTCTCGGCCGAGGACGCAGTCGAAGAGACGATCCGGATGTTCCTGCAGCACTACCGGCGCCCACAATCGAAGGGGCACGATGACGCAGTGAATTGCTTGCCACGCCAGAATATCTAGCGATGGCGTTGGCACATGGCATTGTCACGTCAGCGGGGCGCGGGCCACCGGCAGGGGACCTCGACCGAAAGATCAGAGCATGGATACAGCATACCTCTCGGCGCTCTCGGCGCTTGCCGGATCGGTGGTCGGCGGCCTGACATCGGGCGTCACGACCTGGCTGAGCCTACGCGTCCAGGCGAGAGCCGGGCAGCGCGTCCACGATAAGTCGCGACGAGAAGACCTCTATAAAGATTTCATGGTCGCCGCATCGAAAGCATATGGTGAGGCCCTCGTGAGCAACGAGCCACAGATTCAGGAGATCGTCGCCCTCTACGGCATGATCAGCAGGATGCGCGTGCTGTCCTCGCAGGAAATTGTCGCGAGCGCTGAGAAGGTCATGCTCGTGACGACCGAGACCTATTTCGCGCCGAACAAGACGATCCTCGAGCTGCATGAATTGATAAAGAGCGGGTCGGGATTCGCCGATCCGCTGAGGGACTTCGCCGAGATCGCGCGCGAGGAGCTACGGACGCTTCCCGAGCTATAGGGCAGCGATCCCGTCGGTGGCCGATTCGTCCCCTGCAATTGGGGCCCTCCGAGACGCAAGGGCGCGCCTGGCGCGCTGAACGTCTGCTTTCGATCATTTTCCAAGTGGCGATTGAAGTCTGATATGGGCGCAGAGGGGACATATCGCGCATGAGTAACCATAGTGGCCTATGGTCAATAGCGATCTTTCCCTGACGGGGTGGCGAACTGGCCAGGTCGACACCGACCGGACTTTTGCGATGGTGCAGAAATCAGACTTGCTCGTCAGTGTCTGCAGTTGCTTCCAGTCCTTTGCGCAGCGCCGTGATAACGCCTCGGGTCATCGCGATGTCCTCGACCCGAAGACCTTCCGTCAACTCATTGGCCCAGCGCGCTTGGAGGCGCATGGCCGCATGCCCGGGACCGCAATCTTCTGGAAGAGATGCGGGGGTGGCGACGGAAGAGGACAGTCGCATAGCGCAAACCCGTTTGCAGGACGGCAGGAACTGCATGCTCAAAATCATCCATCCCGTCGCCTGTGCTGTCGCTATCTTCGCCGTTGCGACTTTCGAGGTATCGACGATCCTCACCGCGGCTCACTGTCTTAGCGGAGACGCTCGGATTTAGCCACGGCATCTATAAAGGGCCGCCTTCGGGCGGCTTCCTTACGAGAGAGCAAGCCGCGCCGCCAAACTGAAGCGACATCCTGAAAATCTGCACTAAGGTTTGTTATTTAGCGGGGGTCACCCGCTTATTTCCTGCGACCGCCGCCTTTTTCTCTTTTTGCTTTGAGGCGGCGGCGGCACAATTCGTGGCGGCGATCGACGAGCTTGCCGGTCGCGAAACAGTTATCGCAGCCGCCGAGGAGGAGGAGTAACGCGCTCATTTACGTCGCTTACGGGCTATTGATTTTATTGGCGCTGCTTAGAGGAATTGAACCCCTGTTTTTGCCGTGGGAGGGCAGAGAATTGAGTTCGGTATAGGTGGGTTCGCGCCCCCGCAACCAACCTAACCTTCTGATATAACACCAAAATTAGAAAACTGCCTCAAGAGCGGCTTTCCTGTCTTTGGCGAGCGTCGCCACCCTGTCGCCACCGCGCGCGATTATAGATCAAGCCACCCCCGAAAACGTGCGCGCCGCGCTCCCTCATATTCGGTCCGCGCACTCGCTCGGCCACTCTCCGCCTCTCATGCGAGGAAACTATCTCCGTGGATGGCGCAACGCTCGGTGCGCCGGCTTAATGTCGTCCTGCCGCTAGTCCGTCATCTGACAGATCGCTCCAGATAGCGCGCTCGAAAAAATCGCTTCGGAAACAAAATGTATTGAAGAACAGTATTTTATTGTATAAATATAGAATTCGCATAAACTCAGTATGAAGTTAGTATAAACTTAGTATAAACTTGACATATTTAGCATTTCTGGCTATAAACCTTATTCGATGGCTGGCTCAAGCTGAGTCTGGTGGCTTATTTTTGTTCTTGCACTTATTCTATTCTTGGCAATGGAAGCTTAGATGGCTAATCAATCGGTGGAGTTTCAGGAATTTGGTAAAGCGCAACTTGAGGCCGCGACCACGTTCCTCGTCTGCCTTTATCAATAACTTCAAGACCATTGCCGACGAAGCGACAGCTTATTCAGGAAAATCATTAGAAAAAGTCTCCGTGTTATTCGAAGAGCTGCGCAGCGCGAAGTATATTGAGAGCGCATTGCAAATCCAGTCCAAATATACCAAGACATTTTTCGCAGACTTCGTTGCATATTTGACGAAAATCGTCGAAACCCACCGGCGCCGGACCCTCTTCCCCAGGATTTGACGCTTCGCGCTCTCTCCTAGATTATTGGTTCAGCGCTTGTTCAAGCCGCCGTACTTCAGGCTGGCGCCTGCGCCGCGTCTGCGTCAATTCGTGCGACTAGGGCTTCGATCGCTGCTTTTTCAGCTTCGTCGACCGCCGCCGCAGCGACGTCCCTCGCCACAATTGCATAGCTCTCCGCGCTGTCGGCATAGTCAGCAAGCTTCTTCACCTGCCTCTGGGCCTTCCACTCAGCAATCTTATCGCTGGTAATCGTCTTCTTCTCTTCAACCCAAGCCTTCACTTTTGCTTCGGACGCTTTGATCTGGGCTTGCTGCGCCTTCGCCTTGTTCTCGAGCTCGATCAGATGCGCCTTCGCGTCATCCATGGCCTTTTGGCCCGCATTCTTGGTGCTTGCCTTTAGGTCTTTGAGATGCTTGTCAGCCTCATCGATCTTGGTGCGGAGTTCGTTACAAAACTTGTTGAATTGACTCATACGACACCTCCCAAACTTTCTTTCCGGACACCGCGGATTAGATTCCGGCGTGGCTGATGGCGTAATGATTCTGCGCAATTCTGAGCAAATTTCTATGAAGCAAGGTAGAAAGCACCGCGTTTGCAGCTTTTTCGCCAATTGAGCGATTTCGCCATTTCCACGGCGGGCGTTGTCACATTGCTGAACAGAGCGCATAGCAAATTCCATCCGCTTGATTCATCATGCAGCCCCGGCTTCGCGCCACGTGGTCATCGCCGCCGCTCTGAAGGTTCGGTGCGTTCGTGCCGAGGTGAGATGACGTTGGACGTAGAAGGTATTCTGGATGGCGGCGTGGGCTGAGGAAACCTCTGTGCCGATCCGGCGCTCTTGAACCCCTGCATCTTGCGTTCTCGTCGCCGCGTCGGCTTAGCGCGAACCGTCAGATCGGCGCACTTTGCAGCGTAGCGCTCATGGGCCTCTTGCTCGACACGATCCCCGATTGGGAGCTGAGTTCTCCGGGTGGCCTTTACAGTCTTCGCACTCTGCATGGTGCCTGCCGCTGTGTTCGTTCAACAAGGGATGACCGAAGCGAAACCGGCCATGCTGGCGCGCGGTGGCTAACGTTCTGGGGAAACACGGCTGCGGCGACGTCCGCTCACTGCCGCACATAACCAAATTGTGTCAGACGGCGCTAAGGGTTATATAGCGGATGGTACAGAACATGGGCTTTGACAACAATGGGCCGTCCTCGCGAATTTGAAATCGACGACGCGATCGAGAAGGCGACGGGCCTCTTTTGGCGGAATGGCTACGAGGGGACGTCGCTTAGCGATCTGACGAAAGCGATCGGGATCTCTCCGCCGAGCTTCTATTTCGCTTTCGGAAGCAAGGAAGGTTTGTTTAAAAAGATCATTGAACGATACTTTGCCGAAGTAAGTAAAATTGCTGAGGCGGCTTTTCGGAAGCCGACCCCGCGAGCTGTCGCGACGCATTTTCTCCACGGGTATGCCGACGTGCTTACGGACCCGCTTCATGCGCCAGGTTGCCTTGCTATGAACAGCTCGCTTCCGTGTGCGGCGGGCGATCCTCTGCGGGAATGGCTGGCTGAACTACGCGAGCAAATGAGGAAGCGGCTACGCGATCGCTTCGCCGAAGCGCGCGGAGGCGAGGGTCTTCCCGCCGGGATGGACGCTGATTCCCTTGCGCGCTTAGTGCTGATAATTGCCTGGGGCATGGCCGTCGAGGCCCAATCCGGGGCCAGCCGCAAAGATTTGCGTCGAACGATCGCCCTCGCGCTGCCGGCGTGGCCTGACGCCGAACATTCGAACGGCTAATTCGCAGCCGCCGCCCTGCAGGGCGGCCGGTGGTCTAACAATCGAGACCAAAACGCGGCTCGTACGTGCTCGCCTCAGGTTATATCAACTCAAGTGGCGGACAAAACGGCAACGCCTAGAATCGTTCTGTCCACGGCCGAAGGTCGATTTCGTGCGACCAGGCGTTTCTCGGCTGCGCAAGGACGTCGAGATAGGTCTGGGCGATTGCGTCGGGATCAAGCGTGCTGTCAGGCTGACCGCTCGGGTCCGGTCGGCGCGGTGAGCGGACGGCTCCGTCGATGTTGAAGTGCGCGACGTGTATCCCCTTCGGGCCTAGCTCTCTTGCAGCGCTCTGAGCGAGCCCGCGCAGTCCGAACTTGCCCATCGCGAAAGCCGCCGATTGGGCGAAACCCTTCACGCCTGCAGTCGCGCCGGTAAAGAAGATCGCTCCGCGCCCTTTTGGCTCCATTCGCTTCGCGGCCTGCTGGGCGGCCAAAAAAGCGCCGATCATGGTTACGGCGATCGATTTCTCAACCGCGGCGGGATCAATGCTCGAGAGCGGACCTGGGACACGCGAGCTGGCGTTGTAAATCACAATATCGGGCTCCGCGACCTGGCGTTCGATGTCGAGGAACAGCTTAGCCACTGGCCCCGGCTGGGAGGCGTCGACGGCGAAGACGGCGGCGGCAGTCTCCTCCGCAAGCGGTCTCAGCTTTTCGACATCGCGAGCGGCGAGACCGACTTGCAAGCCGATCTTAGACAAGCGCCGCGCTAGCGAAGCGCTGATGCCCGTTCCGACTCCGATGATTAAGGCGCAGCGATAGGGGAAGTCGGCCATTGGTCCTCCCAGTTGTTTTGAATCTACGGAGCCGGGTCGGTGGAATCATGCGCGACTGAGCAGATGGCGAACTCTCTGCTGCACCGCGCGATCCCACCTCATATCGCGGCTTTTCCGATGGAGCCGCCGCCGTCGACGAACAGGGTCTGCCCGGTGATATAGCTGGCGTCCTCCGAGAGCAGGAAGGCGACCGCCGCCGCGATCTCCTCTGGCTGCCCCAGACGCCGCATCGGGATGTTTGCGAGAAAGATGCGCTCGGCCTCGCTGCCACGGGGCGTGTTGCGGTGGAACAATTCTGTCTCGATGGGTCCTGGTGCGACCGAGTTGACTGTGATGCCTGTCTCCGCCAGCTCCAGCGCCCATGTCCGCGTGAAGCTTCCGAGCGCCGCCTTGCTGGCCGCATAGGCCGTTCGGTTCACCATTCCGAGGATCACCAAGCTGGTGATGTTGACGATGCGGCCCCATCCCTTCTGCCGCAGCGTCGGGAGGATCGCTTGGACGGCGTTGATTGGCGAATGCAAGTTGAAATGCATGAGCTCGTCGACGACAGCAAGATCGACCTCGCCCAGGCGCTGCAGCTTCCCGACGCCGGAATTGTTGACCACGCCGTCGAATGAATGGCGCTGGGCAAGCTCGACAAAGGCCTCAGCTGAGGCTTTGTCATCGCTGAGGTCAACCGAGACGAGTGTTCCGGGGAATGAAGGAAGCGGCTCGCGGGCGATGCCGACGACGTCGTGTCCTGCGGCGGCAAGGCGTTTTGAGATCGCGAGACCGATACCTTTCGAGGCGCCGGTCACAAGGAAAGTGCGCTGAACCATCATCGATTAATCCTTAGCCTGGGTTGGCAGACGACGTTCGGCGTCGGGCTTCAGGCCTGCGGAGGGTTTAATTGTCTGACGATTGCGGCGTCCAAGACCGTTTCCTGATCAAACTCGCACCGGAAGGCCATTGCTACTCCTCGACAGGGCCTTGAGCGAGCCCACCGGATATAAATAGCGCGCGCTCTATAACGAGTAGTGGAGCGCGCGCTACATAATGTCAACGCCGTTGGCCGGCGATCCAAATGAGCGGGCGACGTCGACCGACGACGACACGCGCCCCCTCTTCAGGAAAGCCTTTGGCCGTCGCGAGACCAATTCCGCTCGTCCCGCCCGTGATCACCGCGACCTTGGCTTCCAACCAATTCATCGTGAAACCCCCGTCTGGTGAAGCGTGTGGCGTGCACTGCCCTCACAGTTGCGACCAACCCCCGTCGACCGGAAGTTCGGCGCCGGTCGTGTAGGTCGCGTCGAACGCGAGGAAGAGGACGGCCTTGGCGACTTCCTCCGGCGTTCCGAAGCGCTTCATCGGATTGGCTTCGCGCATCTGCCCGGTGAGCTGGGCGGCCACGTCTTTATCGGGAAACGCTTTGCCGATGATCGGCGTGTCGGTGGGGCCGGGCGACACCGCGTTGACGCGAATCCCCCGAGGAAGAAGCTCAGCGGCGAACACCCGAGCGAAGGATCGCAGCGCAGCCTTGGCCCCTCCATATGCGGCGATCATGGGCATCCCCTTGACGTTTGCGATCGAGGTCGTGAGGACGACAGCGCCCCCCTGGTTCATCAGCGGCGCGAGCTTCTGGACCGCGAAAAACGGTCCCTTGGCGTTCAGGTTGAACATCTCGTCGTAGGTCGTCTCGGTCGTGTTCTCGAGAGGGGCGAAGAGGCCGAGCCCGGCGTTGACGAAGAGCAGGTCGAAGGTGTCGAACTCGGCCTTCACCCGAGAGGCGAGGGCGTCGATGTCCGTCAACGACCGCGCGTCGCTCGAAACCACGATGGCGTCATTCCCAAGCTCTTTCTGCGCCGAATTCCAGGCCGGCTTGCGAGCGACCCGTCACCAGAACGCGCGCGCCCCCATCGAGGAGCATCTTCGCCGTCGCGAGCCCTATGCCGCTCGTGCCGCCAATGATCACCGCCCGCTTCGCTTCGTACCGTTCCATGCGTACTCTCCTTGCGACGCCAGGGGCGCCTAGCTGGTTTTGAACTGTTTTATATGATAATTAGGCACGGAGGCTGCGGTCAATGACTTTTTAAACTAGTTATTTCAAAAAATCGTAGGACCCCGTGGATTCCTTCAGGACACCGCGCTAAAGGATGCTGGGTGAGACAAGTCGACGCCGGAGACCTTGACGACGGCCTGCCACGCGGCTTCTTGGCTGGCGCGATCGTGGAGGTGTGGCTGGCGCTGCGCCTCAATTGGGCCTGAGAACTTCCCTTGAGCCGAGGCGAAGAATTGCCCTGAGACGTCGGTTCCGAACTCCGACGCCTGGAGGTACCGACGGGCCGCCGTCTCCGGCGTCTGATTCATGCCGGGAATGAGGTTCACGATTGGGATAAACAGATACTTCAACAACGGGCCAGCGCTTCGCACCACCTTGGTGGCGGTCGCCCCACCGGGCGAGACAGCGTACACGGCCATGCCGGAGGGTAGCCTGCGCGCCAGCGCCGCGACCCACCAAGCGATAATGAGCTTCGCGTCGGCATACGCATTGTTGGGCACGTACTTCACGTTCGGCCCGTTGCGAATCAGGGCTTCCACAGCGGCGGTTCGGTCACCCTGGTGGTATTTGGCCGCGAAGGCTGGCAGGTCGGTGTACTTGAACATGGGGACGCCCCCTCGGGCAGGCTCCGCACCGGCGATAACAATCCGTGCGTTGGGGCTCAGCAGGTTGGCGCGGAGCAACCCGACAGTCAGTTGATGATGGCCGATCAACGGGGCCTGAGCCGCCTCGACGCCCGCCTCAGTGATCACGCGCGCCTTGAATGGAACCAACCCGGCATTGAGCAGCAGGAAATCGATCGGCCGACCTCGCTTGACGAGTTCGGCGAGGGCGGACTGAACGCTGGCCGGCGCGTTCAAATCCAGTTCCAACGGCGTGAAGACCTGTCTTTTGGTCTCAGCCGCGAGTTGAGCGGCCGTTTCTTGAACCCGGGCCAGGCTGCGCCCGGTGACGATGACTTGGCGGTAGCCCTTGATGGCGAGCATGCGGGCTGCCGCATAACCGAGCCCGGAGGTGGTGCCGGTGACGAGAGCGATCGAATGTTCCATGGGCGGCTCCGTGGTCAAGGGTAAGGTCGAAGGAGTCCCGCAAGTAGGGGTCGCCTTGTTCTTTTTGAACTGTTGGATTATATATTAGTGCAAAGGTCGTGGTCAAGGAGTTCAAAACTAAATGTTTCAAAATGCTGAGAGGCCCCGTGGACGCCCACGTAGCTTCGACGAGAGGGACGCGCTGGAAAAGGCAACCCGAGTGTTCCGGTCGAAAGGCTACGACGGAGTGACGATCGACGATCTGGTCGCGGGCATGGGTGTGGGACGGCCAAGCCTGTATTCCGTCTTCGGGGATAAGCGGACGATATTCTTGCGCGTCCTGAAGGCGTACGCAGAGGCAAAGGGCGCTCGCGTTGCGAAGGCGCTCTTCTCGCCGCCGGCTCTTCGCAACTCGCTCGGTGGCTTCTTGCGGCACGCCGTAGAAGCTGCGACCGAGGAAGGCTCCGCTCCAGGATGTCTAATGGTGTGCGTTGCGCCCCTCGTAGACGACGCTGAGGTCAGGCAGTTCCTGAAGGACGCTATAGCAGCCGGCGTGGCGCTCGTGGAACGCCGTTTCTGCGACGGGATCAGCGCGGGAGAAATCCCATCTGACTTTCCCGTGGCCGTGCGGGCGAGCCAGGTCCTCGACCTTGGCCGCGGTCTGACGATGCGTGCACAGATGGGCACGCCGCGTAAGACGCTCCTCAGTGACGCCGAGGAAGCGGCGGACCTTGTGCTCCTGCCACGGCGTGAAAAAGCCGCGCCAGAAGGTTGATGCTGCATGGCGGGGACGTCGAACCGACCGCTAGCGGCGTCAGGCGCGCGGTAAGATGTCGGCGAAATAGGCTACCATCGCCCGCGCCGAGGGTTTAGCAGCGCGGCCATTCGTGAACACGGCATGGACATCCACGGATCCCAGATCCCATTCGGGCAAGACTTGCACGAGCGCGCCGCTTGCGAACTCGCGCCTAAAGGCCGGCAACGTCGTCAAAACGATTCCCATGCCTTCGACCGCGGCTAGGCATGCGCCTTGCAGGACCGTGATTCTCAGTCGTCCCTCAAGGCGGAGAGACGTGGTCGTTCCCCCCTTGCGGAATGTCCAATCCCCGACGCCCTGCGGACCCACAATGATCGCGTGAGCGGCTAAGTCGGTCGGCACGTTCAGGGGTGGAGCCGTCTCTAGGTAGCTCGGGGCGGCGGCGAGCGCGCGCGACCAGGTGACGAGCTAGCGCGCGGTCGCCGTCGAGTCTGCGAGCGCTCCGAAGCGGAAAGCAACATCTACGCCCTCTTTGACCAGGTCCTGCTTTTCGTCGTCGAGCAACAGGTCGACTCGCAACGCCGGATGTCGATCGAGGAAGGGCTTCAGGTGCGGGATCACTATGCGCGCCGCCAGGCTGGTCCCGATGCCGACGCGCAGGGCGCCTCTCAAATCGTCCGAGTGGCGGGCCGTTTGTTCCGCTTCTTCGAGATCGGCCAGAATCGGTTCGATCCGAGCCAGAAAATCAGCGCCGGCATCGGTCACGGTGACCGCCCGTGTCGTCCGCACGAGAAGCGACGCTCCGATCTCCCGTTCCAAAGTGGCGATGGTGCGCGAGACCGTGGATTGGGGCATGCCGAGCTCCCGGCCAGCGGCCGAAAAGCTCCCGCGACGCGCCACGCGAATGAACAATCGGAGGGCGTCGAGGCGGTCGCTCATAGCACGAATGAATAAATCAAAGCCACGCAGCCCGGCTAGTCCATTCGGCTGGAATGATCGATTTTCCTGTCATCGCGCTCGTTGCGACAACCCAGGAGATAAACAATGTCCCTCCAGGAAGCCCTCGCTTCAATCGCCAAATCCGGCCGGCCGCTGCAAGGCAAGCTCGATGCGCTGAGTACCGCATTTGACGCCGCCGTCCCGACTGCAGTCAGCGAGGCGCTGCATCGTGGGACCGACGAGCTGATCGCGTCTGGCACCCAAAACCGGGCGCTGAAGGCCGGCGACATCGCACCCGAGTTCACTCTTCCTGACGCCGACGGCAATCCCGTCTTGTCCAAGGTGCTGCTCGCCAGGGGGCCCCTGGTGCTCACCTTCTATCGTGGCGCCTGGTGTCCGTTCTGCAACTTCGACCTCAGCGCCCTGGAAGCGGCGCGCGCGGAACTCGAGGCACGCGGTGCGAGCCTGGTGGCGATCTCGCTACAGACGGCGCCCAACAGCCGCAAATCGCAGCGACAGAACGGGCTCGGCTTCCCGATCCTCGGCGATCACGGCGGCGAAGTCGCCGCGCAGTTCGGCGTTCGCTGGACGCTGCCCGACTACCTGCGCGAGGTTCACAAAGCGCTCGGAGCGGACCTGACGCAGTTCAACGGAGGGGACAGCTGGACCCTGCCGATGCCTGCCCGTTATGTCATCGCGCAGGATGGTGTGATCGCCTACGCCGAGGTGAATGCCGACTATACGCGGCGGCCCGAGCCTTCGGCCGTCTTCCCGGTCCTGGAGCAACTGGCGCGCCGGCAGGTCGCCTGATTTCTTTCGATAAGCCGCTCCAATCGGATCTTCGGCGCTTTAGGGTGCCGAAGGTCAGGCTTGACGATTGGAAAGCAGCTCTTTCCGAGCCCAGCCGACAGCGCGGGCAGCGAGAAGAATAGGCCCATGCCCACCGAGGGCAATGGTCGATCTATGCTGCTAGGCGGGGGATGGCCCGTTCAACCAATCGCAAGAATCGGGTGTTGCGTGCCCGCGCGACTGTCCTCTCGGTGGTAGACGCAACGCCCAGCATCGGCCTCTGACGACTATTCTGTTGTGGGGTCAGGATTTGAACTTGCCCAACGAGCGTCCAGTACCGGGATCGGGAACCGCCTCGGCGGCAGCAAGGCGTTAGTTGCTGCCATCCAAGCGGCGTCGGAACCGGCCTCATAGGCACGCCAGAGCACGCCCAAGCTGCACCCAGCTTTCGCTAGACTGCTTACATAGTGCTTACATTTTTCTGACAACCAAAATGTAAGCGCCAAAAGCGAAGGGCCACCTCGCGGCGGCCCTGTCATAACGCTCTAATTTTCCTTAAGAAAATTTGGAGCGGCGAATGGATTCGAACCCTCGACCCAAACCTTGGCAAGGTTGTGCTTCTTGGCACACGGCGGGATAGACGGGCTCCGATGCGGCTGGACTTCCGCGCGCTCGAGAGCATTCCTTGTGGTCGGACACCGGGCGGCCGAGGCCGCTCTTCTCCCTAACCCCGCAGCCCCTCTGAGGCCATCGCGGGGTCGTGCCGGTGACGGCGGATGCTGTCGCAGGCACAGGAGGAGAATATGGCGAAACTTACCGATACCCAGCTGATCGTGTTGTCGAAGGCCGCGCAGCGCGGCGATGGCGCCGCGGACCTGCCGGACCGGATGAACAAGGCCGCCGCCGCGAGGGTCGGGGCGAGCCTGGTGGTCCGCAAGCTCATGCGCGAGATTCGCGCCAAGCTTGGCATGCCGGTATGGCGGATCGATGATGACGGGCGGCGCATCAGCCTCGTCATCACGCGCGTGGGTCGCGATGCGATCGGCGTCCGGGACGAGACCGGCGAGGCAGGCGAGACGGAACCGCCGGTCGACGCCCAGCACGCGGTGCTCCGCACCGCAAAAGAGACGACGGAAGATCGCCCCGTGGCCGGCTTGCCGAGGTCCGGTTCCAAGCAGGCGCTCCTTGTCGCAATGCTTGCGAAAGACAAGGGCGCGACGCTCACCGCCCTGGTCGAGGCGACCGGCTGGCTGCCGCATACCACACGGGCCGCGATCACCGGCCTTCGCAAACGGGGTTTTGCGATCGAGCGGACGAGCAACGAAAAGCTCGGATCATTCTATCGGATCGTCGGCGCTAGGGCCGCGTTCGTCGGCGCCTGAACCGATGGCGAATCGAGCCATGAAATGGCGGCCGGCCAAAACGCCGGCCGTCGTCGATGTCGACGCCGCGCTCGCGGGCATGGCGGCGATGACGATCGATGAGCTTCGCGGCCTGTGGCGCGAAAGGCGTGGCGAGGAGCCGCCGCCCGCCTTCTCCAAAGACCTGATCGCCCGCGTGCTCGCCTATTGGCTGCAGGAGGAGAGTCTCGGCGGTCTCGAGCCGCACGTTCGCAAAATGCTGGCCGCGTCATCGCGCGGAGACGCGCCGCCGCCCCGGCGCGTGAAGGTCGGTTCGGTCATCGTCCGGGAGCATCAGGGCGAATTGCATGAGGTTCTCGTTGCGCCGGAGGGATTCTGCTGGCGGGGCGAGGTCTTCGCCAGCCTCTCCATCATCGCCCGCAAGATCACCGGAACGAGCTCGAACGGGCCTCGCTTCTTCGGTCTGCGCGGGCGCGTGGGGGAGGCGGATGCGGTCGTTCCGGCGAAGACGACGCCCGATCCGCGCCCCGTCCCGCGATCCGGATCGGTCCCAGCAAGACCCCTCGCCAAACAACGCAGAGCGACAGCATGAAGCCCGTCGCGCCAAAGCCGCAGCGCTGCGCCGTCTATACCCGCAAATCGACCGAGCATAATCTCGATCTCGCCTTCAACTCCCTCGACGCCCAGCGCGAAGCCTGCGAGGCCTATATCAAAAGCCAGGCGCATGAGGGCTGGCGGCTCGTCGCAGACAAATTCGACGATGGCGGCCTCTCCGGCGCCTCGCTGGAGCGCCCTGCGCTCCAAGCGCTGCTCGACGAGGTCCGATCCCGCAAGATCGACATCATCGTCGTCTACAAAGTCGACCGGCTGACGAGGTCGCTCGCCGACTTCGCCAAGCTCGTCGAGCTTTTCGACGCGCATGGCGTCTCCTTCGTTTCGGTGACCCAGTCCTTCAACACCACCTCCAGCATGGGCCGCCTCACCCTTAACGTCTTGCTGTCTTTCGCCCAGTTCGAGCGCGAGGTGATCGGCGAGCGCGTGCGCGACAAGATCGCCGCCTCCAAGCGCAAGGGGCTCTGGGTTGGCGGACCGGTCCCGCTCGGCTACCGCAGCGTCGGCAAAAAGCTCGAGGTCGTTCCAGAGGACGCCGCGCTGGTCAAAAAAATCTTCGCCGATTATCTGCGGCTCGGGTCGATAGGCGAACTCGCCGCCGCGCTCGAAAAGGAAGGCGTGCGGCCAAGACCACGAGTCCTCGCCAACGCGACAGCCATCGCCGCTGAGCGCTTCATGGTCGGCCCTCTGGCGCATCTTTTGAAGAACCGGTTCTACATCGGCGACATCGTCTACAAGGGCGGCGTGTTCAGTGGCGAACACGAACCGATCCTCGACCGCGACCTCTTTGACGCCGTTCAGGCGCGGCTGGCCGACGCAAGAGTGCAGCGAAGGCTCACGCGATCGAAATCCCCGGCGATCCTGACGGGCCTGATCTTTGACGATCGCAGCCATCCGATGAGCCCAAGCCACGCGACCAAAAAGGGCGTCCGCTACCGCTACTATGTCTCCCACGCGCTGCTGCAGAACCGCAAAGCCGCCGCGGGGTCAATCGCCCGCGTGTCGGCGCCCGACGTCGAGGCGCTGGTTTGCGCCGTGGTGAAGGAGAAAGAGCCATCGGATTCGACGATCCAGGATCGCGAACTCCTCCAGCGGCATGTCGAGCGAGTCACGGTTCGCCCGAAAGAGCTGGAGATCATGCTCGGCAGCGATGAAGATGGGGCTGAGGCCGGCGCACTGACTTCCCTGTCGATACCGTTCGCCCCGAACCTTCCGCGCCAGAAAGGGATCACCCATGCGCCCGCCGATCAGGGAACGATGGATTCGGAAACGCGGGACGCGCTTTTGCGGGCGATCGCGCGGTCGCGCGACTGGCTGGACTCGATCCTCTCGGGCAAGGCGGCGTCGTTCGACGACATCGCCGCCGCCGAGAAGCTCGCCGAGCGCCACGTCCGATTCCCGATGCCTTTGGCGTTCCTGTCGCCGCGCATCATCAGAGCCATCGCCGACAGCGCAGTGCCGGCCGGGCTGACCGTATCCCGGCTCGCCCGCTCACTGCCGCATAAATGGATCGACCAGGAGCGAATGTTCGGGCTGGACTAGGGCGACCTATTCGCTCGCGCTGCTTCATCTTCCACCAAATAGCCGCACTTGGATCCCCACCTCATCGTAGCGATGGTCCAGGTGCGAGCCAGAGCGTCTTCGCCCACACGCAGGACGCCAGCCTAACGCCTGGGAGCGCGACGAATCGAACCGGTCTCGTCGAAAATCGAACCGGTCTCCGGTCCGGTCCCGTCCGGAAATTCCGGAGATTGGAAATTCGCGCTCAGAGACGGGGGCCGGAAATAGGCTCCCGAGACCGCCAATTCCGGTCTCAGCGCGTCTCTGAGACGCCGCACCTGCCGCAAAGTTCCTGAAATTACGCCACTATCTTCAGAGACGGCGCGCGGTTTCAAATTCCGGGAATGCGTGGCTGGGGCGGGAGGATTCGAACCTCCGCATGGCGGAATCAAAATCCGCTGCCTTACCGCTTGGCGACGCCCCAATCGCGCCGGCGGTCCGCCCGCGCGGGCGGACCATAGAGCGCGGGGCCGCGCATCGCAACCATCCGCGGCGGCCCGAAGATCCATCGATTTGTCGTCCGCCGCGACGCAGTTCTGCTTGCGTCAAGACGGCCTTCTCCCGCGCGCGCCGGCTGCGCGGCCGGCGAGGAGCCAGTAGACGAAGCCGGAGGCGGCGCCGGTCAAAAAGAAGACGAGCGCAAAACGCAGCTTCGCGGGGCTGGCGTCGACCGCCCTCGCGCTGCCGAGACCGGCCCGCGCGACCCAGGGCGCGAGCGCCGCCATGAAGCCGGTTCCCCCGGCGTACCAGATCAGCGAATGCGCCCGCGCCGCGGCGCCAATCAAAACCGTAATCGCCAGCGGAATGACGCAAACCGCGATGACGGAAAACCACAGGAAACGCGCAACTTCAGCGGCGACGAAGGCGGGCGATTGGACGAAACCGAAGTCCGCGAGGGAAAAGAAGGCGAAATGCGTGAAAGCGGCGCCGGCCTGCCGCGTCACCGGGTCGAGCAGGCAGGCGACCGGCAGAACAATCAGCGCCACGGCGACGGCGACGGTCAAACCGAAAAGGCTGATCATCGCGCCGCGCAGCTCGTTCACCCACGATCCTTCACAACGCATCGGCGAGAAGGTCGAACGAAGCAGGGAGGCGCTGCGAAGCGCCGATCGCCCCGTCTGCCCCGCTCTACTCGCGCTCGATGCGGATGAATTGCGGCTTCGCCGCCAAAAATCCATCGGCGACGACAGCGTCGAGCGCCTCCCGGATGGTTTTCTCATAAGTCGCATAGGTGATGAGAATGACGGGCACCGCCCCTGGCGGCTCCGCGCTGGCGCCCGGACGGCGGCGCTGCACGATGCTTTCGAGCGAAATGTCGCGCTCGGCGAGGCGGGTCGCGATGGCCGCCGCGGCGCCTCTGCGATCGAAGACGGAGAGCCTGATGTAATAGCCGCCGCGATGCAGTTGCATCGGCGCATTTTCAGCGAGGGCGAGCGCCGCGACCGGCGCGCCGAACGGCGGCGAGCGCACGCCGCGCGCGATGTCGGCGATATCGGCGACGACCGCGGACGCCGTCGCCGCGCCGCCGGCGCCGGGGCCGACGAGAGTCAGTTCATGCACGGCGTCGGCGTCGATCGTCACCGCATTGGTGATGCCCATAACCTGCGCAATGGCCGAGGATTTCGGGACCATGGTCGGATGCACGCGCTGCTCGATCCCATCAGGCGTGCGGCGCGCGACGCCGAGGAGTTTGATGCGATAGCCGAGTTCAGCCGCCGCCTCGATATCCGCGAGGCTGATGCTTTCGATGCCCTCGACGGCGATGGCGTTGGCGTCGATGATCGTGCCGAAGGCCAGCGAGGTCAGAATGGCGAGCTTGTGCGCGGTGTCGAAGCCGCCGATGTCGAAGGCGGGATCGGCTTCGGCGTAGCCGAGTTTTTGCGCTTCCGCCAGGCATTGCGCGAAGCTCAGCTCCTCCGTCTCCATCCGACTGAGGATATAATTGCAGGTGCCGTTAAGGATGCCATAGACCCGCTCGATCGAGTTCCCGGCGAGGCCCTCGCGCAAAGTCTTGACGATCGGAATGCCGCCCGCGACCGAGGCTTCGAAAGCGAGCGCGACGCCCTTTTCCTCGGCGAGGCTGGCGAGCCGCATGCCGTGCGCGGCGAGCAACGCCTTATTGGCGGTGACGCAGGATTTTCCCGCGCGCAGCGCGGCCTCGACAGAACCCAGCGCCGCCCCGCCCGCGCCGCCAATCAGCTCTACGAAGAGGTCGATTTCGGGCGATTTCGCAAGCTGCACAGGATCGCCGAACCATTTGAAGCGCGAAAGATCGATTCCCCGCTCCTTGCCCGCATCCCGCGCGGCGACGCCGGCGACGATTATTTTTCGCCCCGTGCGGCTGGCCAGCGCCTCCGCCTGGCGATCGAGAAGGCGGATTGCGGCGACGCCGACCGTGCCAAGGCCAGCAAGTCCAATGCGCAGGGGTGAAGACATGGGGAAACCAGAAAACCGGATGAGCCGGCGCTGCAAGCAAGATTCAGCGACGCGCTTCGAGGAGCAAGCTTCAGTCGCCAGTTTCGGGAAGCGCCTCCGGCCGACGCCGGCAGACCTTGCCCGGTTTCATCGCGCCGATCAAGCGGATCCTAACGCCGCTTGCTCCAAGCCGCCGCTCTCGTGGCCATCCCCCTTGTTCTGAAACTGCACGAGGCTGCGTCGGAGGCTCCGTTCTTCGCAGCGGCGGAGCCAAGTTCATGGGCGAAGTTCATGGGCTGGATCGCCTGTCTAGGATCGCGAACCCTACCGCGACGCTCTTTGCGTCCCCAAATGCTCGAAACAAGGAGCATGCATGATCCCTCTTTCCATTCTTGACCTCGTCCGGGTCAGACAGAACTCGAATCCCCGCGACGCGCTCGATCACGCGCGCGATCTCGCAGCCCACGCCGAACGATGGGGCTATCGCCGCTTTTGGGTCGCGGAGCACCATAATATGCCCGGCATCGCCAGCGCGGCCACATCCCTTGTCATCGCTCACATCGCGGCCGGAACGAACACGATCCGCGTCGGCGCCGGCGGCGTCATGCTGCCGAACCACGCGCCATTGATCATTGCTGAACAGTTCGGGACTTTGGCGACGCTGTTTCCCGATCGCATTGATCTTGGCCTTGGCCGCGCTCCTGGCACGGACCAGGCGACGCTTCGGGCGCTGCGCCGCGATCCGGCGAGCGCGGACAGCTTTCCCCACGATGTTCTGGAACTGCAGGCCTTGCTGGCTCCGGCGCAGCCCGGCCAGACGATCCGGGCCGTGCCTGGCGCCGGCACGGAGGTTCCACTCTGGATTCTCGGCTCCAGCACGTTCGGCGCGCAACTAGCGGCGGAATTCGGCTTGCCCTACGCTTTTGCCTCGCATTTTGCGCCAGATGCCCTTGATATCGCGCTTGAAATTTATCGCACGAGGTTCAAGCCGTCGAAGCAGCTTACGAAGCCGTACGCCATGGTCGGGATCAACATCATAGCGGCGGACAGCGACGCGGAGGCGCGGCAACTCGCCACGACCCAGCAAATGTCCTTCGTCGATCTGCATCGCGGAACGCGGGGTCTCAGCAAGCCGCCGATCGACGACATCGAGGCCTATTGGTCGCCGTTGGAGAGGGCGCAGGCCGCGCGCATGCTGGCGTGCTCGATCGTCGGCGCGCGAGACAAGGTGCGAGCGGGCATGGAGTGGTTCATAGCTCGAACCGGCGCCGACGAATTGATGATCGTATCCGACGTGTTCGACCACGCCGCGCGGCTGCGCTCGTTCGAAATCATCGCCGGCATCGGAGACGCCCGCGACGGCTAGCCAAAGTCGGGCAACCGCGCCGTATCGGGCCGCGGCCTTGCTTCGCTGCGCCAAACGCTTAAATTGGCGATACGCCGCAGAAAAGTTAAACGCCCGGCCGGCTGGATGCAGGACATGACTTTCGTTGACGCTGTCGATATCGCCGGCCGCAAGGCCGGCCACATAAAATTGCATGGCGAAGAGGCTTTCGCCGGCATGCGGCGCGCGGGACGCCTCGCCGCCGAGGCGCTGGATGTTCTGACCGCGCATGTCGAGCCGGGCGTCACCACTGAATTCCTCGATGCGCTGGTGTTCGAATTCGCGATGGCGCATGGGGCCTATCCCGCCCCGCTCGACTATCGCGGCTACCGCAAATCGATCTGCACCTCGATCAATCACGTCGTCTGCCACGGCATGCCGGACCGCAAGCCGCTTAAGGACGGCGACATCATCAATATCGACGTCACCCTCATCGTCGACGGCTGGCATGGCAATTCGAGCCGCATGTATATCGTCGGCGAGGCGCCGCGCCGCGCCCAGCGTCTCATCGAGGTCACCTATGAGGCGCTGCTGCGCGGAATGGCGGTGGTGCGGCCGGGCGCGACCACGGGCGATATCGGCGCGGCCATTCAGGATTACGCCGAAGGCGAACGCTGCTCGGTCGTGCGCGATTTTTGCGGTCACGGGCTCGGCCGGCTTTTCCACGACGAGCCCAATATTCTGCATTACGGGCGGCGCGGCGAAGGCGTGATGCTGCGCGCCGGCATGTTCTTCACCATCGAGCCGATGATCAATCTCGGCCGGCCGCAGGTGAAGATCCTCTCCGACGGCTGGACCGCGGTCACGCGCGACCGCTCCCTCTCGGCGCAATTCGAGCATTCGATCGGCGTCACCGAAACCGGCTTCGAGATCTTCACTCTGTCGCCGAAAGGCCTGCATCATCCGCCCTATCGCCCCGGCGAGGTGGACGCGGCATGACGAAGGCGGAAGCCGGGCTCGATTCTCAAGCGAACCGCCTTCCGGCCGATGAGGCGCCGCATTACCACGGCCACAGGGAGCGTCTGCGCGACCGCTTCCGCAAGGGCGGCGCCGAGGCGCTGGCCGACTATGAGCTTCTCGAACTGATCCTGTTCCGCGCCATGCCTCGGCGCGACGTAAAGCCGCTCGCGAAGGCGCTGATCGTGCGCTTTGGCTCCTTCGCGGAGGTCGTTTCGGCGCGGCCCGAGCGCCTCGCCGAGATCGAGGGACTGGGCGAAGCTGCGATCGTCGAAATCCGCATCATCGAGGCGGCGGCGCGCCGTCTCGCCAAATCGTCGATCGAAAAGCGCCCGTCGATGTCGAGCTTTTCAGCCGTCATCGACTATTGCCGCACCGCGATGGCCTTCCTCGACCATGAGGAATTCCGCATTCTCTTTCTTGACAAGAAGAACTTTCTCATCGCTGACGAAGTGCAGGGGGTCGGCACCGTGGATCACGCGCCGGTCTATCCGCGCGAAATCATGCGTCGCGCGCTGGAGCTTGGCGCTTCGGCGCTTATTCTCGTGCACAATCACCCCTCGGGCGATCCCGAGCCCTCGACGGAGGACATCTATCTCACCCATCAGATCATCGCCGTCGGCAAGTCGCTCAAGATCGCGGTGCACGACCATCTGATCATCGGCAAGCACGGCCACGCCAGCCTCAAAGGGCTCCGGCTGATCTAAGGGCCCGTTTACGAACCGGTCTGGTGGGGGAACTCTCAGGCCCGGCTGCGGTTCGCCTTTTTCGATTGAGCATAGCCCTCCAAACCAAGCCCATGCGTCATGCCCGCTCACGTCAAATTCCTCATACGGCATGCCGCGATCGGTTTTTCAATCGGCCTCGCTTCCTGGCCTTCGTATCCGCGCGCTGAAGCCGTTCGGATTTGAAAATATGCGCGGGAGATCAAAGATCCAGATTATTGCAGAGATCGGAACTTCATGGAAGACGGCGCCACATCGCCAGCACTATGTCGGGCCCCCCGCGCCACGACAGTGGCTAACGGCAGAACGAAGCAAAAACAACGGAGGGGGGTATGTCCAAGCTTGCAAAGCGATGCTTATGTGCGCCTTCGCGCGCAAACAGAGCGAAATCTACTTTAAAAACTTGTTTGGCGATAAGCGCGATTTTAACCGCGGGAGCGCTTGCGCTGCCAATGCAGGCCAAAGCCGCGAGCGATACCAAGGTCGACACTACACAGGGCGTCGTCAAAGGCTTCCTCAAGAACGGTATCGCCGAGTTTTTAGGAGTTCCCTACGCCAAGCCGCCCGTCGGCAATTTACGCTGGCGGCCGCCCGTGCCACATGAGCCGTGGACCAACGTCCGGGATGCAACGAAATTTGCCAATATCTGCCTGCAGGTCACGACGCTTGGCCCGTTTGCAGGCCCGGCGAACGCCAATGAGGACTGCTTATATCTGAACGTCTACAGCCCGGACGTGAATGCCCCGAAAGGCGAGGAGTTGCCGGTCATTGTCTGGATCCATGGTGGCGGCAACGTCGATGGAGGAAGCAACGACTACGACGGCTCCAAGCTGGCCACGCAAGGCCACACGGTCGTGGTCACCATCAACTACCGCCTGGGCCTTCTTGGCTTCATGTCGCACCCTGCGATAGATGCCGAAGGCCATCCCTTCTCCAACTATGGCATTCTGGACCAGCAGGCCGCCCTCCGATGGGTGCGGGATAACATCGGCCGCTTCGGTGGTGACAAAAATAATGTGACGCTCGGAGGTCAGTCTGCGGGCTCGGTCGACACCGAATCCAATGTCATATCGCCGCTCGCCAAGGGACTGTTCCAGCGCGCGATTTTCCAAAGCGTCCTTCTGGAGCCAACTCCATTGGTCACGGCCGAAACGCACGGCACGGCCTTGGCCGTCGCCGCGGGCTGCGGCTCCGGCACAGACGCGGCTACCGCCAAATGCATGCGCAGCCTGACCGCTGAACAGATCTTTACTCTATCGGGAACGGCCAGCACCGAAGCTCCCTACGAAACGCAAATTACGCAAGATGGCACAGTCTTGCCGGCGGACAAGTTTGTGGCGCTCATCGAGAACGGCCAGTTCAACCATATGCCGATTATGAGTGGATTTGTCGAGGATGAGCAAAACTTCAGCCTCGGCATCACGGAATATTTCTCTGGACCGCCTCGAGTTCCGGCTTCGGTGGCAAACTATAACACCAGAATAGCCGCATTCGGAACCAACACAACATACCCCCCAGGCACTCAAGCCGTGGCGGCGTCTCTCTATCCGCTTTCCAACTACACCACGCCGCAATTGGCGCTGGATGCGATCGGGACGGATTCCACCGCATGCGCGCAACGACACACGAACCAGCTACTTTCCAGCCAGGTGCCGGTCTACGCTTACGAGTTCGACGACGAAACGGCGCCGTCCTACTTCCCCGTGATGCCCGGCTTCCAGCCGCTGGCGTATCACACCAGCGACATCCAATATCTGTTCCCGCTTTGGCACGGCGGACCCGATGGCATCGAACACCCGCTTAACAGCCTGCAGGAAGATCTGTCCGATCAGCTCGTAACGGCGTGGACCAACTTCGCTTGGACGGGCAATCCCAACGGACAGGGGAACAGTCCTTGGCCCCGCTTCAAGGACAAGGAGAACAAGCCGGGCGTTCTCATCGAGAATATCCCCAACCTGTCGTCGATTACTGACGCGCAGTTGTCGACGAAGCACAAGTGCGTTTTCTGGGATTCCATTTCGACTTATTGAAGCCCGTCGGGCTCGCGTGTCTCAGGACGCAAGTGATCTGATGGAGTGACGGCCGCAAAAGTGGCCGTCACTTTTCCCATATTGGAGGCCCGAAATCGGCAACTCGGCACCAATTCACGCAAATAATCGCCGCTCAGGCAAGCCGATGTCTACGATCATGCGAGCCTGCAGGCGCTCAGCTGATTAGCCTGTGACGGTTAGTTCAGCCGGAACTCGCCGTCGATCGCCCTGATCTCGGCCGGCCGTATCAGCTTGGTGTGGCCGACGCGGACGCTGTGCAGCGGACCTTCCAGCTTCTGCGTCCAGAAGTTCAAAAATTTGATGAGGGTCGGAAAATCCGGCGCAATGTCGTAATCCTGCCAGATATAGCTCTGCAGCAGGCGCGGATGATCCGGCAGACGGTAGAGAATCTCCGCCGTCGCGAGCCCATAGCCGGCCAGCTGCTTGATGAAATCCGCGGACACGCGCGTCGTGACGTTTTTGGCTTCCAGCATTGCGATCGACCTCCGAGCCAGCAACGCCAAAAAGCCGATTGCGTTGCGCGGGTTTCGCCAGGCTGCGGCGTCTGCCGCACAAACCTCCATTCAACGCGCGTCACCTTAATGTTACGTTGCGTCGTAATTTTGGCTAGCAACTCGCGTGCCGCTTAAGGTTGGCGCGCCCTGCGGCGGCCGGGGGACTTTTTCCGTCCGGCGCGCGAGGCCAACTGCTGATCCGACGCGGCTGAAAAAGTCAGCCGCTTCTTTTTGAGACCTGGGGAGCCGCGGGAATGAGCGAAGTTACGATTGCCGGCGAGACATTCAACGTCCGGCTGGAAGGCGACGAGAGCAAGGAGGTTTTGGCGCTGGCGCATCAGCTCGGCGGCAGCCTCGCGGTGTGGGAGCCTCTGCTGCCGGCCCTGCTCGAACATTTCCGCGTCCTGCGTTGGGATTCGCGCGGACATGGGGGGAGCGTCGCAAACGAGGGGCCTTATTCGGTGGCGCAGCTCGCGCGCGACGCGATTGCGATCTTCGACGCCCTCGGCATTGAAAAAGCGCATTGGCTCGGTCTCTCGATGGGCGCCGTCGTCGGCCAGGCCGCGCTGCTCGCAGCGCCGGAGCGGATCGGGCGCGCCGTGCTCGCCAATACCGGCGCAAAGCTTGGAACCCCCGACATATGGAACGCCCGCATCGAGGCGACGCGCAAGGAGGGCCTCGCGGCCGCGGCGGGAAGCGTCGCCGCGCGCTGGTTCACGCCGCAGTTTCGCGAGGCCGAACCGGAAGCCGTCGAGGCGGTGCTTTTCATTTTGCGCGCGACCCCTCCCGAGGGCTATGCCGCCGCCTGCGCGGCGCTGCGCGACTTTGACCTTCGCGAGGCGATCAGGTCGAATTCGAAACAAGGTGCTGGTGATTGTTGGGCGATATGATTCTTCGGCGCCCCCGGAGGCCGGGGCTTTCGTAGCTGGCGCCATCGAGGGCGCCCGGCTTGTGACGCTCGAAATCATCGCATATCTCGCCGATCGAGCAGACCGACGCCTTCGCCAAGGCCGCGATTGATTTTCTCACCGCGCCCGAGACCCGGGCGCGAAAACCGCCAGCCCCGCGCAAGACGCCTGCGCCGCGCGTGCGGCAGCCCCTTGCCAGCAGGGCGCCGGTAAAGGCGCCGGCCAGGAAGCTGGCGGCGAGAAAAGCGGCTGCGAAACAGGCGCCTCTTGCAACGCCCACGGGGAAAAAGCCGGTAAAGAAGGCCGCGACAAAGAAAGCGACGCCCCGGAAAGCGGCGACGGGGAAAAGGCCGGCGCTAAAGGTCGCGGTCAGGAAAACCGCGGCCAAGGCTGCGGTCGGGAAATCCGCCGCCGGAAAAAGCGCCGTCAAAAAGGGTGCGGCGCCGAAATCGCCCGCTAAGACGGCCAAGCCTGCCAAGCTCGCGAAGTTGAAGCTGGACGCGACGAAAAAACCCGCCGCCAGGGTTTCGGCGACAAAATCAGCCGGCAAAAAAACCGCGCCGAGAGGCAAGCCTGCGCGCAAGGGACGGCGCTGACAGGGCTTCGCCGCCAGCGTTCAGAGCCGATGGTAGCCGCGGTGAACATAAGCGAGCGTGTCGCCCGCGGCGCCATAGGCGACGGCCTCGACAAGCCCGATCATCACGAAATGGGTGCCGACCGCCTTGGCCTCGAGGAGGCGGCAATCGAAGGACGCCGCCGCCCCGCGCAATGTCGGCGCGCCTGTCGCGAGCTTGCGCCAGTCGCCGCCCGCGAAGCGCTCTTCGAGATGCCGCCCGGTCCTTCCCGCGAAGACCTCGGCCGTCTCCTGATGCGCCGGGCCTAGCGCGTTGATGCAGAACACGCCGTTCGCGATGATCCGGGCCGCCGTAGGCGACGTCTTCTTGATGCAGAAAAGCATCGTCGCCGGCTCCAGCGAGATCGCTGTCGCCGAGGTCGCAGTAATGCCGCCAAGGCCCGCCGGCCCCGCCGTCGTGACGATATGGACCGATGCGCCGACGCGGCTCATCGCCTCTCGAAAATGCGCCGGATCCGGGCCGAAATCGGACGGCGCGGCGTTATCGGCGCCGACATTGCTAATTCCGGCCATATTCGTCCCAAACTCCTGCTTCCCGTCGCGCCCGCCGGAACGACCGGAACCAGACGCCCTTTTGATAGCAAGATTCATAGAAATCGACAAAGCGCGGCCGGCGCGCCGAGGCGTGAAAGGCGCCCTACTTGCAAGCCGGACCCCGACGAAGCAATGTCCGACATATCGAGGACGTTCCGCCTCGAAAGCGTAGATTAGCGCCAAACGACCAAAGGACGCTCATGGAGATTTTCCTGCAGCAATTGATCAACGGCGTCACGCTGGGCTCGATCTATGGCCTGATCGCCATCGGCTACACCATGGTTTTCGGCATTATCGGCATGGTCAATTTCGCGCATGGCGACGTGTTCATGCTGTCGGCCTTCATCGCGCTGATTTTGTTCCTGGCGCTGACGCAGATTCTCGGCGTCGGCTCGCTTGCGCTCGCCTTCGTGGTCGTCATGTTCGCCTCAATGGCGCTGACTTCGCTGTGGAGCTACATGATCGAGCGCATCGCCTATCGCCGCCTGCGCGGTTCGTTCCGCCTTGCGCCGCTGATCTCGGCGATCGGCATGTCGATCTTTCTGTCCAATCTCGTTTATGTGCTGCAGGGGCCGCGCAACAAAGCGCTGCCGCCTTTGTTCACCGACGTCGTCAAGCTGACCCATGGCGGCGGCTATGACGTGACGCTCTCGCTGAAGCAGGTGCTGATCGTCGGCGTGACGGCGGCGCTTCTCGCGGGCTTCTGGTTCCTCGTGCAGAAAACGCAGTTTGGTCGGGCGCAGCGCGCCTGCGAACAGGACGCCCGCATGGCGGCCCTGCTCGGCATCGACGTCGACCGGACGATTTCGCTGACCTTCGTCATCGGCGCGGCGCTCGCCGCCGTCGCGGGCGTGCTCTACATCATTTATTATGGCGTCATCAATTCAGGCGACGGGTTTGTGCCTGGAGTCAAGGCGTTTACCGCGGCGGTGCTCGGCGGCGTCGGATCGCTGCCGGGCGCGGTGCTCGGCGGCCTCCTCATCGGCCTGATCGAGACCTTCTGGGCGGCCTATTTCTCCAGCGATTACAAAGATGTCGCGGCTTTCTCCATCCTCGCGGTCACGCTGATTTTCCTGCCCTCCGGCCTGTTCGGCCGGCCTGACGTCGAGAAGGTATAGGGCGCAAAATGCAACGGCCGGCGCCAAGTTTTTCCAGCCTTTCCAGCCGAGATTCCAGCCGTTCCAGCCGTTTTCGCGCGGCGCTGATCGAGGCCGCGAAAGCCGGCGCCATCATGTTCGGCCTCGCCTTTCCCATTCTCGCCTTCCGGACGGACCAGAGTTTCTCGAACGAGCTGATCCTGCGAAGCCGCTGGCCCGCCGTCTTCGCCGCGACGCTGGCGGCTTTCGTCATCCGCTTCTGTTTCGCGGCTTTCCCGCGACCGGCGAAAGCCCCGGCCAAAACCACGCCGCCGCCGCGCGCCCTCGCCCAGGCGGCGCGCTTCGCCGGCGCCGCCGGCATCGCCGCGCTGATCGCCTTTCCGATCGCTATGCTGGCCCTCTTCGGCCCCGCCGGGGCGCAGAAATGGATCGACAATTTCGGCATCCAGATCCTGCTTTATGTCCTGCTTGGCTGGGGCCTCAACATCGTCGTCGGCCTCGCCGGCCTCCTCGACCTCGGCTATGTCGCTTTCTACGCCGTCGGCGCCTACGCCTACGCGCTTTTGTCGACGAATTGGGGCTGGTCCTTCTGGGTCTGCCTGCCCATCGCCGGGGCGCTCGCCGCGCTCTGGGGCGTCGCGCTCGGCCTGCCGGTGCTGCGGCTGCGCGGCGACTATCTCGCCATCGTCACCCTCGCCTTCGGCGAGATCGTCCGCATCGTGCTGACCAACTGGACGGCGCTCACCAATGGCGACGCCGGCATCAGCTCGATTCCGCGCATCACCTTTTTCGGCTGGCCCTTCGTCGCCGGCCCGCATGGCTTCGCCGCCCTGTTCGGGCTCAAATTCGCGCCGGTTCACCGGCTGATTTTCCTGTTCTACCTGATCCTCGCGCTCGCCCTCCTCGTCAATTTCCTGACGCTGAAACTGCGCCGCCTGCCGCTCGGACGCGCCTTCGAGGCCCTGCGCGAGGACGAGACGGCCTGCCGCTCGCTTGGCATCGATACGGTGGCGACGAAGCTGACCGCTTTCGCGCTCGGCGCGACGATCGCCGGCATGGCCGGCGCCCTCTTCGCCGCGCGGCAGAATTTCGTCTCGCCGACCAGTTTCACCTTCATGGAATCGGCGACCATCCTCGCCCTCGTCGTGCTTGGCGGCAGCGGTTCGCAGCTCGGCGTCGCGCTCGCCGCCATCGGCGTCATCGGCGGCTCCGAACTCCTGCGCGAACTCGACGGCCTCAAGGCCATCTTCGGCGACGCCTTCGATCCGACGCAGTATCGCATGCTGATCGTCGGCGTCGCCATGGTGGCGATGATGAACTGGAAGCCGCGCGGCCTCATCGCCATTCGCAAGCCCTCGATCTTTCTTATCAAGCCAAAGCCCGTCGTCGGCGCTCTGGCGCAAGAGGGACATGGCTGATGCGCTGGCTCTCCGCGCCACTGCTCGCGGTCGAAGGCCTGACGATGCGGTTCGGCGGCCTCTGCGCCGTCGACAAGCTCGACTTCACTGTGGGGCGCGGCGACATCACGGCGCTGATCGGCCCGAACGGCGCTGGAAAAACCACCGTCTTCAACTGCGTCACAGGCTTCTACCGTTGCTGCGGGGGCCGCATGGCGCTGGCCCGCACCGGCCGCGCCGCAGCGGGCGACGTGCGCGCCCTGACGCTAACCGGACGCCGCCGCGCCAGCACAGCCTCCGGCGAGATTTTCCTTTTGGAGCGCATGGCCGATTTCGAGATCGCGAAATATGCCGGCGTGGCGAGGACCTTCCAGAACATCCGCCTGTTCCAGGGCATGACGCTCATCGAGAATCTCATCATCGCGCAGCACAACCGCCTGATTGGCGGCGGCCTTGGCTTTTCCGGCCTGACCGGCTTTGGCGGCTACCGCGCGCGGGAAAGCAACGCGGTCGAGGCCGCCCGCTACTGGCTGGAGCGGATCGGACTTCTGGATCGCGCCGACGATCCCGCCGGCGCCCTGCCCTATGGAGCGCAGCGCCGACTCGAAATCGCCCGCGCGATGTGCGCCAACCCGGTGCTGCTCTGTCTCGACGAACCGGCCGCCGGGTTGAACCCGCACGAATCGCACGAACTCAACGCGCTGCTGTTGAGCCTGCGCGACGAGCATGGCGTATCCATCCTGCTCATCGAGCATGATATGTCGGTCGTCATGCAGATATCCGACCATGTCATCGTGCTCGACTATGGCGTCAAGATCGCCGACGGGCGCGCCTGCGACATCCGCGAAGACCAGAAAGTCATCCAGGCCTATCTCGGCGTCGACGACGCGGCGGATATCGCGGCGGCGAAAGGCGACTGGATCAGCGCATGAGCACGGCGCGCTCGGGCCCGCTGTTGTCGATGCGGGGGGTCAAGGCCTATTACGGCGCGATCATCGCCCTGAAAGGCGTCGACCTCGACATCAACGAGGGCGAGATCGTCACCATGATCGGCGCCAATGGCGCCGGCAAGACAACCCTGATGATGACGATCTTCGGCAATCCCCGCGCGCGCGAGGGGACGATCTTCTTTGACGGGCGCAATATCACGGGCCTCAAAACCCACGACATCGCCCGGCTTGGCCTTGCGCAATCGCCGGAGGGCCGGCGCATCTTTCCGCGCATGAGCGTTTACGAAAATCTGCAGATCGGCTCGGCGGCCGGCAAAAGCGACTTCCCGCGCGATCTTGAACGCATCTTTACGATCTTTCCGCGCCTTAAGGAGCGCGCCGGCCAGCGCGGCGGCACATTATCTGGCGGCGAGCAGCAGATGCTCGCGATCGCGCGCGCGCTGATGAGCCGGCCGCGCCTCCTGTTGCTCGACGAGCCTTCGCTCGGCCTCGCGCCGCTGATCGTCAGGCAGATTTTCGAGGTCATCAAGGAGCGCAACCGGAGCGAAGGCCTCACCGTCTTTCTCGTCGAGCAGAACGCCTATCACGCCCTGAAACTCGCCGATCGCGGGTTTGTTCTCGTCAATGGCGCGATCACGCTGTCCGGCGAGGGCCATGAGCTGCTGGCGCGCCCGGAAATACGCGCCGCCTACCTCGAGGGCGGCTGATGACGCGGATTAGAGCAAACCCGATTGAAAGGTTCAGAGATGATTTGGCTGACGCTGATCGCCGCAGCTTTCGCGGGGCTCTTTTACCTAGATTGGCGCAATGGGCCACGCGGCCCGAATAGCGAGGGCAAACTCGATGGCCAGTGGCGCAATGGCGCCGCCAAGGCGATTAAGCGGGGCGCGCTGGCGGGGAAAATCGCTGCGGCAGCCATCGTCCTAGTCCTTGTTTTCACAGCCGTTTATAGAGCGGGCGGTATTGTTGCGGCGCTGCTGCTCCTCATTGCTTTTCTGCTTCTCCTGATACTTGTCGCACTGACGCAGCGAAAGGCCTGAATGCAGCGGGAACTTGAACTGAGCGGCCTGCTGATTTTTCTCGGCCTCAGCATCATCATCGGCGGCGCGGCGTCGTTCGCCACGGGCCGCGCGCTGGCGATCCGCTGGCGACCGCTCTGGCAAGCTTTGATCTATGCGCTGGGCATAGCGGCGGCGGTGCGCTTTCTACATTACGCGCTGTTCGCCGAACCGCTACTGTCGGCGGCGGCCTATGGCCTCGATTTCGCCGCGGCTTTGATATTCATGCTGGCGGGCTTCAAACTGACGCGCCGGCGCCAAATGAAACAGCAATATGGCGCCATTCTCGCGCGGATGACTGAGGAATAGAGGAATGCGGCCGATGACGCGCCAGCCAACACATTTCCGGGCCCTCGCCAGCCTCGCCATTTTTCTCCTCGCCGGCCTCAGCCTCTGCGGCGCGGCCTCCGCCGACGTCAGGCTCGGGATCGGCGCGCCGGTCACCGGCCCCGACGCGACATTCGGCGCGCAATTGCGCATGGGCGCCGAACAGGCCGCCGCCGACGTCAACGCGGCGGGCGGCATCCTTGGCCAGCAGATCAGCGTCGAGGTCGGCGACGACGCCGCCGATCCGAAGCAGGGCGTCTCGGTCGCCAATAAATTCGTCGGCGATCAGGTCGCCTTCGTCGTCGGCCATTTCAATTCCGGCGTCACCATGCCGGCCTCCGACGTTTACGCCGAGGCCAATATCCTCGAGATCACGCCAGGTTCGACAAATCCGCAGATCACCGATCGCGGCATAGAGACGATCTTCCGCACCTGCGGGCGCGACGATCAGCAAGGCGCGGTGGCCGCGAAATTCCTCGCCGCGCAGCCCGGCAAAAAGATCGCCATCGTCCACGACAAGACGACTTATGGCAAAGGCCTCGCCGATGAGACGAAAAAGAACCTCAACGCGCTCGGCATCACCGAAGTGCTCTATGAGGGCGTCAACAAGGGTGAGAAGGATTATTCGGCGGTCGTCTCCAAGATCAAGGAGTTGGGCGCGGATATGGTCTATTGGGGCGGCGTCCATACCGAGGGCGGACTGCTGCTGCGCCAGATGCGCGACCAGGGCGTCAACGCAATTATGATGGGCGGCGACGGCATCGCCTCCGATGAATTCGCGGCCATCGCCGGCCCCGGCGTCGAGGGAACCTTCATGACCTTTCCGCCCGATCCGCGCGATCGCCCGGAAGCCGCGAAAGTCGTGCAGGAATTCAAGGCGAAGAACTTCAACCCCGAGACCTATACGCTCTATTCCTACGCCGCCGTCGAGGTGCTGAAACAAGCGGCGGAAGCGGCGAAATCGCTCGATCCGACCGAAGTGGCGAAAGCCATTCATTCCGGCATGAGTTTCAAGACGGTCATCGGCGACATCAATTTCGACAAGAAGGGCGATGTGACCCGCGCCGATTATGTCGTCTTCGTCTGGAAAAAAGGTCCGGACGGGCGCATCGGCTATTACCAGATCAAGTAAAATCAGGCTGGAGCCTCAGCCGACCGCGGCGAGAGCGGGGAAGGTCTGCAGCAGCCAGAACGAGACGCCCTGGATCGAGCCGGTGAGGAACCCGATCCCGGTCAGCACCAGAAGGACGCCCACAGCCCGCTCCAGCACGCCGAAATGGCGTTTGAACCGTTTGATCCAGTGGATGAACGGCTCGATCGCCAGCGCCGCGACGAAAAAAGGCGCGCCAAGTCCGAGAGAATAGGCGGCGAGCAGCGCCGCGCCCTTGCCGGCTGTCTGCTGCGAGGCCGCGACGGCGAGGATGGCGGCGAGGATCGGCCCGATGCACGGCGTCCAGCCGAAAGCGAAGGCGAGACCCATGACATAGGCGCCCCATGTCCCGACCGGCTTCTGCACGTCGAGCCGCGCCTCGCGATAGAGGAGCGCGAAGCGGAAGACGCCAAGAAAATGCAGCCCCATCAGGATGATGGCGCCTCCGGCCAGCGCCGACAGCAGCCGCAGATGTTCGCGCAGCAGCTGACCGACTACGGAAGCGGTGGCGCCGAGCCCGACGAAGACCGTCGAGAAGCCGCAGACGAAAAGCGCGGCGGCGATCAGGATGTCGCGGCGCGCCCGGCTCTCTTTGAGGTTCGCCACCTCCTCGATCGTCGTTCCCGCGATAAAGGTGAGGTAGGGCGGCACCAGGGGGAGCACGCAGGGGCTGAGGAACGACAAAAGGCCCGCGAGCGCAGCGGCGGGAAGCGTGACATCGTGCGGCATATCTGCTTCTAACCGGTTCGCGGACGGGGCGGAAGCCGCGAGGCCGCCTGCCCGTGGCCCGCGCGGGCGATTCTCGTAAACTCGACGTGAATAGACTAATGTTTGGCGCGTAGCGCGAAAGGCGGCCGCAAATAGAGGCGCGGATGCCCGGAATGCCGACGGGATGATTTCGATGAACGGTCCGACGCGGAGGCGCCGCTCCGCCAAGCCACAGCCCGGCCCGGCGCTTGCTTGTCGGCTTGCTTGCGCTGCAACAGGATTGCCGCCATGCGCTTTGCCGCCCTCGCCCCATCCCCGCCCGCCGCCGCCGCGACAAGCCCGGCCCTGACGCCGCGATGACGGTTTTTTTCGCCTTTTTCTGCAACATCCTGTTCAATTTCGCGGTCGGCCTTCTCGTCGCGAAATTTCTCGGGCCGGAGGAATATGGCCGCTTCGCCCTCGCCCATGCGACGGCGATCGCCGTGCAAACCGCCTTTTTCGACTGGATCCGGCTCGGCGCGACCCGCTTCTATTCCGAGCGCATCCGGCTCGATGACCCGACGCTGCGCGCGACGCTCGACTTCGGCTTCGCCGTCATCGCCATCGGACTGGTCATCGGCGCCTGCCTTCTGCTCCTCACCGGCGTCAGCTTCGCCCTTTCCGACAGCCTGATCCTGCTTGCGCTCGGCGTCGCCATCGTCAACGGCCTGTTCGATTACTACACGGCGCTGGTGCGCGCCCGCTTCCACGACCGGCTGTTCGCCCGCCTCGCGCTGGTCAAGAACATCCTGACCTTCGCGCTGATGGGCGGCGGCGCATTCTGGTTCGGCTCCGCCAAAATGACGCTGATCGGCGGCATCATCAGCCTCGGCGGATCGGTGTTCACCGCGCGCGCGGCCTTGATCGATCCGACGTCGGACCCGAAGCTCGCGCGGGCGCCCGTCGCCGAAAAGCTGATGCGCTACGGCCTGCCGATCGTCGCCGCCAACCTGCTCTACCTCACCATCCCGCTCGCCAACCGCTCGATCCTCGCCTACATCTACGGCTTCTCGGAAACCGGCCAGTTTTCGCTCGCCTATGATTTCGGCTCGAAGGCCATTCAGGCAGTCGGCTCGGCGCTCGACATCGTGCTGTTCCAGATCGCCGTCGCAACGCACGAGTTGCGCGGGCCGAAGGAGGCGCGCCGGCAGATCGGCCGCAACATGACGATCGTCTTCGCCATGGTGCTGCCCGCCTGCACCGGCATCTGGCTGACGCTGCCCTCGATCCAGCAATTGATCGTGCCCGAGCAGTTTCGCGGCCCCTTCAGCACGCTCCTGACCTTGATGATGACCGGGCTGTTCTGCATGGCGATGATCCAGTATGCGATCGCCCCGATCTTCCAGATCGAGAAGAAGACATGGCCGCTGATCGCCGCCGCGCTCGTCGCCTGCGCCGTCGATCCGCTGCTGATCTTGCTGCTGCCGCGCGGCGGCGGCGCCTCCAGCCTCGCCATCGCGCAGGCCGGCGCGCTGCTCGCCTCGCTGCTGACGCTGATCGGCTTCGCCACCGCGGCGCGGCCGAAATGGCCGCGGGCGCGCGACATCGGCGCGATCATTCTCGCCAACGCCGCGATGGCGGCGGTCGTCCTGCCGCTGCGCGAGCGCGATCCGGGCGTTGCGACGCTCGCGGTGCAGATCGCCGCCGGCGCCGCGATCTATGCGCTCATCGTGATGTCGGCGGATATCGCCGGACTGCGCAGCCTCACGCTGACGAGGCTGCGGCTCGCTTTCGCGCGCACGAAAACGCTTTCGTAGGCGGGAGGGCATTTTCGGATCGCGCCGCTTGCCGCTTGTAACCGGCGCCAAATCGGAACAGATTTGGATAAAGGCCGGCGCCAGACGACCGCGCCGACAGCGATGGGGAAACGGCGGAAACGCACCGGGGCGAAGCGTGCGATTGAGCGTTGCTCGGTCGACGCGACCTCGTCCCATGGCGGCGCTTTTCCTGGCCAATGGAGGGCGTGATGAAAGTCGACCGCAGGTGGGTTGAAAAGAATTCTTGGCTTCGACCCGCTCGTCAATCCGCCGCCCGCCGTATCGCCCGCCGCCATGGCGGCGCGAAAATCGCCGACGAGCGAGAATATCGAGCGCGAGATCATCGACTTCGACTCCGAATCGCCGGCCGGCCTGCAGTTCCTCGCTTTCACCACCGCGACCGGACTTTCGCGCTTCACCGACATCCCATGGCCGAAAGGGCTGGCGCCCAAGACCGGCCCGGCGCCGGCCGCGGGCGATGGTCCGCTCCCCAAAGCGGACGCGCTCGTCGTGACATGGACCGTCGACGAAGGCCACGCCTTGAGCCGCGTGCTGACGCCCGGCAAGGACTTCTCACAACGACTATGTCTCCTACACGCATAACTTCGAGGCGATCGCGAAGAAAATGCGTAAGGACTGTCCGGCGCTCGAGGCGCAGCGTCTCGGCGCCTATTGGACCACGACCATCGGCAAGAAATCGGTGGTGGTGTTCAAGTCCGATTCGCACATGTCGCAGGACGGTCCGGAGCTGCCCAACGTCGACGTGTGGCGTCAGATCATCGCCGAGACGCAGGCGCCGCTGGTGATCACAACGGGAACCTCGGGCGGGATCGGCAAGGACTGCGAGGTCGGCGACGTGATCGTGAGCCCGATCGTCCGCTTCGATTGCACGACGAAATTCAAGAAAGAGCCGTTCGCAAGCGCGTCCTACGCCAGCGCGGCCGCAAACGCGGGCCATTTTGCGACGGCCCGCGCGCTGTTCAAAGCCAATGCGGCGCAGCTCCCGAAAACCAATTCGCGGCCTCCGAAAATCGTCCGCGTCGCGCCGAAAGCCGTCGATTCATCCGTCGTCACCACCGATTTTTTCGGCTTCGACACATCCGACAATCACTACAAGCTACAGGGCCTCGGCGACGTGTGCGAGATGGGAGACGCGGTTCTCGGCCTGGTCGTCTCGGAGATGAAGGAGGGCGCGCCGCGCTGGCTGGCGATTCGCAATGTCTCCGACCCGCAGATCAGCGCCGCCGGCCTGACGCTCAAACAGGAAGCGGCGATGGCGGCGCAGATCTACAAGGGGTACGGCCGGTGGAGTTCGGTATGCAGCGCGATCGTCTGCTGGGCCAGCATCGCAGCCGAGTAGAAGCGCAAACCGCCGATTCAGCGCTTTTGCATGAGCAGCGTCGCCCAGCCTTCAAGATCGAGGCGCTGCGCCAGCACGACGCCCTGCCTGCGGTAGGCCGCGAGCACGCCGGGGACATCGCGCGCCAGCAGCCCGGACAGGATGATGTCGGCGCCCAGGTCGGTCAGTTGCGCGATCTGCGGCGCGAGGCCGCAGAGGGGACGCGCCAGAATATTGGCGAAGACGAGATCATATGGCGCGCATTTGCGCAGCGCGTCATGCGCGGCGCCGTCAGCCTGCACCGGATCGACGAAGGCGCCGGCGCCATTGCGCCGCGCATTCTCGGCCGCCGTCGCCACCGAAACGGGATCGATGTCGCAGGATTGGACGGGGCGCTTGAAAAGCTTCGCCGCGGCGATGGCGAGCACGCCCGTTCCCGTGCCAATGTCGAGAATGCTGCGCGGACGGCGGCGCCGCGCGACGCGGTCGAGCATCAGAAGGCAACCGCGCGTCGTCCCATGATGGCCGGTGCCGAAGGCGAGCGCTGCGTCGATCTCGATCGCGATGTCGTTGACCTGCACATCGCCGCGGCTGTGCGACCCATGCACGATGAAGCGGCCGGCGCGCACCGGCTTCAGCCCCTCAAGCGACGACGCCACCCAGTCCTTCGCATCGATGCGGCCAAAACTCACGCGGGCGGCGATTTCGTCGCCTGCGACCGAGGCGATCAGCGCCCGAATGTTGTCTTCGTCCGGCGCCGCGCCAAAATAGGCCTCGACCAGCCACGGGCCGCCGTTCCAGTCCGCGGTGTTCGGCGCCTCCTCGAAGGCGGCGACGGCGGCTTCGGCGGCGTCGAAACTCTCCATGATGATGTCGGACACCGCGCGCGCGGTCGCTTCGTCGCAGGAGAGGCGCAAGACGTAAGCGGCGTTGTTGGGCGGCAAGCCTTCAAGCATGGCCGCGCCTAGCATGACGCGCGGCAAACGGCAACGAGAGTCGCGGCGCCGCCGCCCGGCCCAAGCTTGCCCGACGTTTCGTCGCCATGATACCGAAACAGCGCTCGCGCATCAGCCATGGCCAGCCGCCTTCGCGCGAGCTCAACACACCGGGAGCCAGTCATGACCAGGACTTTTCTCAAGGCGCTCGCCGCCACGACGATCCTCGCAGCGTCGAGCCCCGTCATGGCGCAGGACGCCGACGTGCCGACGCAGATCGTCGACGTCATGAACAAGCTGTTCGGCGTTCACCCGGGCTTTCGCGCCAATCACGCCAAGGGCATCGTCGTCGAAGGAAATTTTGTCGCCACCCCCGAGGCGGCGGAACTCAGCAAGGCCGCGATCTTCGCCGGCGCCAAGATCCCGGTCACCGTGCGGTTCTCCGACTCGACGGGCATCCCGACCATTCCGGACGGCGTTCCGAACGCCAGCCCGCACGGAATTTCGATCAAATATCATCTGCCGGACGGCGGCGAGACGGACATGGTGACCAATTCGCTGCATTTCTTCCCCGTCGCAACAGGAGAGGACTTCCTTGGTCTTCTGACGGCGATCTCCCAAAGTCCAAAAGATGCGCCGCATCCGACGCCGCTTGAGAACTTCGTTTCAACGCATCCGACGGTTCCGCTCGCAATGGCGACGCTGCATACGCCGGACAGCTTTGCGCATGAGGAATATTACGGCATCAACGCATTCGTCTTCGTCAACAAGGATGGCGCGAAGCAGGCCGTACGCTACCAGATCATCCCCGATAAGCTCGTCTATCTCGATCCCAAAGACGCCGCCGCCGAGGAGCCCAATTTTCTGATGGATGAACTACCGGCTCGTCTCAAGGACGGTCCGGTGACGTTTCACCTCAAGGCGCAGCTCGCGGAGCCGGGAGATCAGACAAAGGATGGCTCGAAGCCCTGGCCCGACGACCGCAAAGTCGTCGACCTTGGCGTGCTGACCATCGACAAGGCCGTTCCGGACAGCCTTGAGGCCCAAAAGAAACTGCTGTTCCTGCCAACGTCGCTGATTGACGGAATTGTAGAGAGCGACGATCCGCTGCCCGACGTGCGCTCGGCCGCCTATGCGGTGTCGTTCTCGCGCCGCAATCCCTGACACGGCGCCGCGTCGTCGCCGCGCCAGCTCGGCGCGGCGGCCGATGCGTCAGACGAGATAATACAGCTTTTCGCGCCCGGCTTCGATCGAGCCGATGTCTTCGCCTTGGGCCGCGGCCTTGTCTCGGCGAGCAGCTCAAGTGCGGGCGCGCGCCAGTTCTCTTCACAGGATTCCGCGTTGCAGCTTGTCATCTTCGATCTCGACGGCACGCTGGTCGACAGCCAGGATCTGATCGTCGAGGCGCAACGGCAGGCTTTCGCGGCGCATAAGATCGCGCCGCCGAGCCGCGCGGCCTCGCTGTCCATCGTTGGCCTGTCGTTGCGCGAGGCCTTCGCCGCGCTGGCCGGCGCTGACGGGCCGGTCGAGAGCCTTTCGCAGGCCTACCGCGAGGCCTGGACGCAGATGCGCGCGGCGCCCGACTTCGCCGAGCCGCTGTTTCCGGGCGCGCAGGAAACCATCGCGGAACTCGCCGCGAAGGAGCGCGTCAAGCTCGGCATCGCCACCGGAAAGGCGCGCCGGGGCGTCGATCATCTGTTCGAGCGCACCGGCTGGCGCGACTGCTTCCAAACGGTGCAGACGGCCGACGGCCATCCCTCGAAGCCCGCGCCGGACATGATCCTCGCGGCCATGGCCGAGACCGGCGCCGCGCCGGCCGCGACCTTCATGATCGGCGACACGCGCTTCGACATGGAGATGGCCGCCGCGGCGGGCGTTCGCGCGATCGGCGTCGCCTGGGGCTATCACAGCGCGGCCGAGCTGACCCGCGCCGGGGCCGAACGGATCGTTGCGGATTTCGCCGAATTGCGTCATCTCATCGACGCATGAGCGAGGAAAAGACCAGCCAGGATAAGGACGCGGCCGGCGCGGCGCCGATCGACCCCATCGCCATGGCGCGACGCGATCAGCAGAAGGCGCTGCCGAAGCGATTTTATAAAGAGGCGAGCGCCGCCGCGCGGGACGGCGCCTTCGCGCTTCTGCTCGACGGGCGCCCCGCCAAGACGCCGGGCCGCAGCGCCTTCGCCGCGCCGACCCTCGCCGCCGCCGAGGCGCTGGCGCAGGAATGGGCGCGCCAGCAGGAGTTCATCGATCCCACCGCCATGCCGCTGACGCGGATCGCCAATAGCGCGATCGACGGCGTCGCGCGGGCGCTCGACGCGACGGCGGAAGACATCGCCCGCTACGGCGCCTCCGATCTCGTCTGCTATCGCGCCGGCGAACCCGAGCCGCTGGCGAAAGCGCAGGCGGCGCAATGGGACAAGGTGCTGGATTACGCCCGCGAAAAACTCGGCGCGCGGCTGATCTGCGCCGAGGGCGTCAATTTCGTCGAGCAGCCCGAAGTCGCCCGGCGCGCCATCCTCGCCGCGGTGAAGCGGATCGCGGGGACCGGCCCCGCGGCCCCCTTTGCGCTGGCCGCGCTGCATGTGATGACGACGCTGACCGGCTCCGCGCTGCTGGCGCTCGCCGTGGCGGACGGTGTTTTGACGCCGCAGCAGGCCTGGACGGCGGCCCATGTCGATGAGGATTTTCAGGCGAAAGTCTGGGGCGCCGACGAGGAGGCGCTGGCCCGGCGCGCGCGGCGATGGACCGAGATGGAGGCCGCGGCGGCGCTGCTGCGCGCCGTACGGACCGAGCCGCCAGACACAGGTCAGGGCGCGGCCTGATCGATTCCAATTGTTTGCAGCGGGGCGCAGGCGCAAAACCAGCCGCGCGCCGCAAGGCGGAAAAGGTCCGATGAAGCCGTCTCACCCGCCGCCCGACCCGCGCGTCGAAGCGCGCCGCGCCGAAAAACTGACGGCGCGCGAACGCGTCGAACTTCTATTCGATCCCGGCTCGTTTCAGGAAATCGACTCCGGCGACGACGAGACGCGGAACAATGGCGTCATCGCCGGCCGCGGCGCGGTCACCGGCCGCGCGGTCTATGTCTACGCGCATGATTTCGCCATCCGCGAAGGCGCGCTTGACGAGGGCAATGCGCAAAAGATCGCGCGCGCGCTGGATCTGGCGCTCGCCGCCCGCGCGCCGATCGTCGGCCTCATCGATTCCGGCGGCGCGCGCCTTGAGGCGGGTCTCGCGGCGCTCACGGGCTATGGCGAGATTTTCCGGCGCCATGTCCGCGCCCATGGCGTGATCCCGCAGATTTCGCTGATCCTGGGACCATGCGCCGGCGCCGAGGCCTTTTCGCCGGCGCTGACCGATTTTATGTTCATGGTCGAGAATGCGAGCCATTTATTCGTGACCGGCCCCGACATCGTGCGGGCGATCGCCGGGGAAGCCGTCGGCGCGCAGGAGCTTGGCGGCGCCAGCATTCACGCGGCGAAGACCGGCGCTTGCGATGGCGTCTACGCCAATGATTTCGAAGCGCTGAAGCAAATGCGCCGGCTCATCGACTTTCTGCCCGCCAGCAACGCCGGGGAGGTTCCCGAATGGCCAAGCTTCGACGATCCTGCGCGCGCCGATCCCTCGCTCGACACGCTTGTTCCGGACGATCCGCTGGCGGTCTATGACATCAGGGAGCTGATCGAAAAAACCGTCGACGAGGGCGATTTTTTCGAGATCGGGCAAGCCCATGCGCGCAACATCGTCACCGGCTTCGGGCGCATCGATGGGCGCACGGTCGGCGTCGTCGCCAATCAGCCGCTGGTTCTCGCCGGCGTTCTCGATGCGGACGGCGCGCGCAAGGCGGCGCGCTTCGTTCGCTTTTGCGATTGCTTCACGATCCCGATCGTGACTTTCGTCGACGCGCCGGGTTTTCTGCCCGGCCTTGCGCAGGAGCACGGCGGCCTTGCTCGGGAAGTCGCCGGGCTCATCTTCGCCTATGGCGCGGCGCGCACGCCGAAAGTCGCCGTCGTCACCCGCAACGCCTTCGGCGGCGCCTATGTCGCCATGGGCTCGAAACATCTCGCCGGCGGCGTCAGTTTCGCCTGGCCCTCGGCGCGCATCGCGCTGATCGGCGGCGGCGAAGCCGGCGGCTCGCCTGAGGCCGCCGCGTGCGGCGCCGTCGACGAAGTGATCGAGCCGCGGGCGACCCGCGCAAAAATCGCCGAGGCGCTCGCCCTGCTTCGCCGCGCGCCGTTTCCCCGCGCCGCGCAAAGCGCTATAACAGAATCGTGATCGAAAAACCTGATCCTGTCGCGCAAACGAGCCAGCCCGGCTGGCTCTTGGCGCTCTTCGCCGCGGCGCTCGTCAGCGTCGTCGGCTATGCGCTCTATTCAGGCGGCGCGCTGCAGAAGGCCAGCATCCCCGGCTGGCTCGAATTCGACTTCTCGCCGAAACCCGCCGCGCCAGCGCGTCCGGTCGCATCGCGTGATTTCGTTCTCGGGGAGTGGGAGGTCGAGCAGGCGGCCGGCGCCAATGCCGCCGGGAGCAGGCTGACCTACTACCAGGACGGCTCCGTGAAGGGGTGGCAGACGCGCATCGTCAATGGCGCCGGCTTGCGTGAGCCCTGGGACGGGACGTGGGAATTTGAGAAACTCTCCGACGACACATTCCGACTGAGCGTCACGGTCAACGGCGAGAGGATCGGGGCGAGCTTTCGCATCTTCGACCACGATCACATTCAAAATCTTGATAATAACTATGTAGCGGTGCGCCTCCCATAGGCGCGCAAAGGCGGAGCGCGACGGGTCGTGACAAGGATGCGGCGCAACGGTCGGGCGGTCTGGGTCGCGCTTACGGCGGCCTGGCTCTTCGCGGCTGCAACCCTACTGAGCGCCGCGGCTGTCGCCGCCGCGCCGCGGGCCGGGCTCGCCGGCGCCGTCATCTGCGCAACGCATGCGCCGGGTGGAAATCCGTCAGGCCCTTCGCATCAGCGCCCATGCTGCCTCGCCGGCTGCGCCATGTGCGCACCGGGCGCCGCGCCGCCCCCGAGCAGCGCCGGTCTGCGCCCGCCAATGCGCGTCGCGTCGCTGGCCTTCGGCGCCAGGGCGCGCGCGATCGCTTCGCCGCGGCGAAATCAGTTTCAGCCCCGCGCGCCGCCAACGGCCTGAATCCAGATTGTTCCTTCCTCCCTTTCGTACCGGCTCAGGCGCGTCGATCATCCGGCGCGCGCCCTTGCATCGAGACAAACCCATGTCGAATCTCAACCAACGTTCCCTCGCGGCCAGCGCCGCGCTTTTTCTCGCCTCTTTCTTTCTGTTCTTCGCCGCGCAGGACGCATTCGCGCATGAGTTCAAGCTCGGCGCCCTCAAAATCATCGATCCCTGGTCGCGCGCGACTCCCGCCGGCGCCAAGGTCGCGGCGGGCTATTTGGTCATCAAGAACGAAGGCGCCGAACCCGACCGGCTGATCTCGGCGACGGCCGAGGTCGCGGGCAATGTCGGCATCCACGAAATGGCCACGACCAACGGCGTCATGACCATGCGCCCCGTCAGCGGCGGCCTCGTCATTCCCGCTCACGGCGAGGTCGCGCTAAAGCCCGGCTCCTATCATCTGATGCTGGAAGACCTGAAGCAGCCGCTGAAGGAGGGCGACAGCTTCAAGGGCGCCCTCACCTTCGAGAAAGCCGGCGCCGGCGACGTGGTGTTCCATGTCGAGTTGGCGGGAGCGAAGGCGCCGGAAACGAAGAGCGATGACATGAAGGGCATGGATCACATGAAGGGCATGTAGAGAGCCTCGCCGAAAGCGCCGAAGAGCGCTCTCGCCTGCGAGCCGCCGCCGTCGTCGCGCGCACGCGACGACGGCCCGTATTCAACATCGGACGGAAAGGGTGCATGCTATCGGCCAAGGCCGCCGAAGGCGTCAGCGTCGAGAGGCTGCTCGAACAGGGCAGGCGCCTTCATGGCACAGAAATTCACGGCCATTTTTCAGCCGGCCGACAGGAAAAGACATCGCGAACAGGAATGGCTGGAAGAAATCTTCGGGCCATTTCTCGAAGAACGCATCATCGACAGCGATCATAAGGTCGTCTGCGACAACGCCATCGTCTTCGATGGATTTATCGACGCCGTCGATCCCGGCTATTATAGACAATTCAAGGGCAGGAACGCCTTCCTGGTCCAGATGCTCGACGAGACCTACGCCGGATCCTACCATCTTTACCAGAACTTCAAGGGCGTCTACCGGAACCACTGGTCGTCCGTCTTCAATCCCGCCTATGTGAGGGCGTTGCCTTACGGCTATATCGTCGGGATGAACCCGACGCTGAAAATTCCGCCGGCTCATCAACGCCCCCTCGTCTGGTCGTTCGCCGGCGCGACCCGAAGAGGCAGCCGGGCCGATATGGCCGCCGCCCTGAAAAGGGTCGAGCCTCACTATTTTTTTTCCAGCAATCCGATGCGCGGCTACGTCACGAAGCCTTGCGAAGCCGAGTACGGCGTGAGTGGGCACCGGTATCAACGCATGCTTCTGGATTCGATCTTTAGCCCGTCGCCGATGGGGAACGTCAACCTCGAATGCTATCGAACCTATGAGGCGCTCGAATGCGGCTCCATTCCGATCGTCGAACGCCGGCTCGGCCTTGATTATTATCGCGAGCTTCTGGGACCCCACCCGATGCCGACGGTGCGGTCGTGGCCGGAGGCGCGCGTTGTAATCCGCGGCCTGCTTCAAGATTACGCCCGGCTCGACGCGCTGCAGGCCGAATGCATGGCCTGGTGGACTTCGAAGAAGGCCGGGCTCCGCGCCGAGGTTGGCGTATTTCTCGAACAGCGGTCCGCCGACGCGACAGTCGGCGACAGACCGATGTTCAAACCGCGGGCGAACAGCCGCTTCTGGCGCTATGGCGAACTGCTGCGGCATCACGATCTGCGCGCAGCCTGGCGCCGCGCAACGCTACAGGCGTCGCGCTGGGCCGAAAGAAGCCAGCCGCCGTCGGCAGAGGCGCCAAGTCAACCGGGCAAATCCTCCGAATCCGCCGCGCGCGGCCGGCAAGGGCGCCCGTCTTAGCGCCCGCTACCCGCTATGGCGCCGGAACGAAGGCGCCGGGCGGGATCAGGCCCGGCGTCACGTAAGCGTGGTTCAGCGCGTCGAGCTGCGCCCACAGCACATCGCATTTGAAGCGCACCGCGTCGACGCAGGCCTCCTGCTCCGCGCGGGTCCGCGCATTGGCCTTCACATAAGCCAACGCGAACTCGGCGTCGCGCGGCGCCTGCGTCAGCCGCCGCTTGAAATAGGCCATGACCTCGTCGCCGATGAAATCGTAGTTTTCAAGCATGCCGGCGATGCGCTCGCGATGGATCGAGGGCGCGAATAATTCGGTCAGCGAGGAAGCGACCGCGACGACGAGAGGCTGCTCAACCACAAAGCGCACATAGGCTTCGACGACATGCCGCGTCGCCGGCAATGCGCCGCGCCGCGAGGTGACATATTCGCGGTCGAGGCCAAGGCCGTCGGTCAGGATCAGCCAGCGCTCGATGCCGCCCGGTTCGTCGCCAAGGCCGTCATGGTCGTGAATGCGGCTGATCCACGCGCGCCGCAAATCCCGGTCATGCACGCGGCTCATGAAGGCGGCGTCCTTGCGCGGCACGGCCTCCTGATAGCAATAGCGGTTGAGCGCCCAGGCCTGAACCTGGCCCTTGTTCAGCTTGCCGCCATGCAGAAGCTTATGGAACGCGTGCTTGTCATGGTAGCGCTCCGCGCCGACCGCACGGATCGCCGCCTCGAACGCCTCCGGGGCCAGCAGTTCGTCGGCGGCCGGCCGCACGGGTTTTATCTCGTTCATCGCATCAGCTCCGCGCTTTCAACGGGGCGGCGCCGATGAGCTGCGCTCGCGCTTCTCTCATTGACGTTTCGCCCCTTGGATTGATTGCGGCGGAGCCTACGCGCGCGCCTTGCAAAATAAATTGAGGCGGATCAAGCGGCGACACGCGGCCGCAGCCCCTTGCCTCGCTGCGGGTTTTCCGGCCTCAGGCGCTAGAACCTTTGCGTAATCCCGGCCAGAATGGTGCGGCGGAGGCCGAATTGCGGCGCGCCGACGCCAACGCCCGTGCCATTGCGAATCTCATATTGCGCGTCATTGAGGTTCAGCACATCGAGCCGGACTTCGGTTCCCGCGCCGAAATTGAGATCGAGCTTCTGCACGACGCTGGCGTTGACCACTCCATATTCCGGCAAAGAGGCGCCGTTGGGGACCGTCGGCGCATCCGCGCGCAATCCGCTCTGCACGATCATGTCGAGCGAAACCCGCGTCGCGAATTTGCTGCCCTGGTTGAATGTGTAGGCGGCGCCGCCTGATGCGGTCCAGGTCTGGTCGTGGTCGAGATGGATGTAGTTGTTTTGAATGAAGGCGAGTTCGTCCGGATCGAAATTGAACTGCGCCGAAATGATGTTGGTTCCGACCGCGCGGGAATAGGCGGCGTTGGCGTAGATCGACCAGGGGCCGACGTCATAACTGGAGGTGAATTCGACGCCGTCGACATGCGCGTTGGCGTAATTGAACGCCGACAGGATGATGGGCGCGCCGAACTGGCCTTCATCGATCAGATTGGTCGCGAGCTTGTAATAGCCGTCAAGACCGGCGGTGAGACCGGGCAGTATGACCTGATTGACGCCAACGTCGAAATAGTGCGAACGCTCGGCCTTGACAGTGTCGTCCTGCGTGACCGTTGGCGCGCCCGTCGTGTTGGCGAAGAGGCCGATGCTCGTCGGCGAGACAAGCTCGAACGGCGGCGGCACGAAATAACGCGAATAGCCGGCGTGAAAGGTCGTCGCATCGGTCGCCTTCCACACCGCATTGATGCGCGGGCTGACCTGGTTCTCGTTGGTATATTCGTTGACGCCGTCAAAACGCAGCCCATAGTTCAGCGTCAACGCCGGCAGGATGCGCCACTCGTCCTGTAGATAGACGCCGTAGAGGCCGCCGGTCTTGCCGCTGTCATCCCTAATTCCGATCGGCTGGTCCGAGGTCTGCGCGCCGTCGCTGTCGACAGGAAGCACTTCGGAGAATGTGTCGGAGCTGGTGTGCTCGACCTGGCCGAGAAAGCCGCCGCGCAGGGTGTGGGCGTCATTTATCCGCCAGCTCGCGTCGGTCTGGACGCCGCCCGCGAGATTGGATCGCTGGGCGCTCTGAGAAATGCCGTTGAAGAGAAGATCGCCGTACACATCCGGCGTGAACGACAAATTGCTGTTGCGCACGAACACTGACGCCTGAACATCGGCGTCGCCTAAATGCTTCTGCAGCGAGATCACGCCGAACTGGGTGTTCTCCGTCTGTTTCTCGTTGAGAGCACTGCTGTCGAATGTGCTCACCCCTTTTACCGTCAGGCCGAGCTGCGGCGTCTGGCCCGGATTATCCGGAATCTGGAAGTTTCCATTGAAGGCGCCGCCAAACACGCTGACGCGCGTGTCGGGATCGATGATGGCGTTCATGATGGCGAAGCCGTGCCACTGCTCCGTATCGTCATGCAGCGCGTTAAACGTCCCGGCGGGATTTTCGATGCCGCGCGCATTTTGCAAATAGTCGCCGGCGATGTACCAGTCGACCTTGTCGTAGCGGCCGCCATATTCGAAACTCGGCTGCGCCCAGCTGAACGTCCCGCCATAGGCCGTCAACGCCAGCCCCGGATTTGTGACGCCCGTCTTGGTCTGGATGTCGAGGACGCCGGCCGTCTGAAAACCATATTGCGCCGGCAACGCGCCGGTGATGAGCGAAATGCTGCGCGCGAAGCGCGTCTCCAGCGCTTGGCCGAAGACGGAAAGCCCCTCCGGCAGCTCGACGCCATTGATCCTGAATTGCACATTGGCGTGGTCGCCGCGCACATGGACCTGGCCGAAGCTGTCCTGCGCGACGCCGGGGGCCTGCAGCAAAACCTGATTGAGCGGCGCGTTCTCGCCCTGCGGGATCGCCTGCAGCGCCGCCTGGTTGAAAATATAGGTGCTGGCGCCGAGGCTCGGCTGAATTTGCAGCCGCGCCACATCGAGCTGCTGCGATATCACGTCGATCGATTCGAGCGTGACGACGTCGCCGCCGCCCGCCGGCGCGGCGGGCGCGTCCGGCGCTAACGTCGGGCTTCCGGCCGTGGCGGGCCGTGCGCCAAGGGCCAAGGCAAGAACGATAAGCGCTTTACGTCGTGACATGGCGTACTCCTCATCCGCAATCGTGTATGTAATGTTATAGTATCACATCATCCGGGTCCAGAAGGCGATTGCGCGGGTCAGCGAGCGCGCGCTTGAGCGGTCCGTGCATCGGCCCTGGCCGTGGACGCCGCCGGCGCCTCCGCCTACAAATCGGCGACGTCTCTCGGCGGCGGAACGGCGCGCCGCGATCCGGGGTCAGGCATGTTCGCAAAAATTCTCATTGCCAATCGCGGCGAGATCGCCTGCCGGGTGATCCGAACCGCGCGGGCCATGGGCATTGCGACGGTCGCGGTCTATTCGCAGGCCGACCGGCGCGCGCTGCATGTGCGGCTGGCCGATGAGGCGATCGAGATCGGCCCCGCGGCGCCGGAACGCTCCTATCTCGACATCGAGGCGATCGTTTCGGCGGCGAAGGCGAGCGGCGCCGAAGCCGTGCATCCCGGCTATGGATTTCTGTCCGAGCGCGCGGCTTTCGCGGAAGCTCTGGCGCGCGCGGGAATTGTTTTCATCGGCCCCGATGCGAAAGCCATCGCGGCCATGGGCGACAAGATCGCCGCCAAGGAATTCGCCCGCGCGGCGGGCGTCTCGGTGGTTCCGGGCTTTTCAGGCGCGATCGATGACCCCACTGAGGCGGCGCGCGTCGCCGCCGACATCGGCTATCCGGTCATGATCAAGGCCTCAGCCGGCGGCGGCGGCAAGGGCATGCGCGTCGCGGCTTCCGCTCAGGATCTCGAAGAGGCGATCACGCGGGCCAGATCCGAGGCGAAATCGGCCTTTGGCGACGATCGAACATTCATTGAAAAATTCATTGCCGATCCGCGCCATATCGAGATCCAGATCCTCTGCGACCGGCAGGGCGGCGCGATCCATCTTGGCGAGCGCGAATGTTCGATCCAGCGCCGCAACCAGAAACTGATCGAGGAAGCGCCCTCGCCTTTCCTCGATCAAGCGATGCGCGAGGCGATGGGCGCCGAAGCCATCGCGCTCGCCCGCGCGGTCGGCTATGATTCGGCGGGCACGGTGGAATTCATCGTCGACCGCGACCGCAATTTCTTCTTTCTTGAAATGAATGCCCGGCTGCAGGTCGAGCATCCGGTGACGGAGCTCGTGACAGGCGTCGACATCGTCGCCGAGATGATCCGCATCGCCGCCGGCGAGCCTCTGTCGATCCGGCAATCCGACGTGCGCCTGCAAGGCTGCGCCATCGAGACCCGCATCTGCGCCGAGGATCCGGCCCGCGATTTCCTTCCCTCGGCGGGCCGGGTAACGCTGTGGCGCACGCCGCATGAGCGATGCTGCGACGGCGGCGCGCTGCGGCTCGATTGCGGCGTCTATGAGGGGGCCGACATCCCGATCGACTATGATCCGCTGATGGCCAAGCTCATCGTCCACGCGGGCGACCGGACGGCGGCGATCGAGGCGCAGGCCTCGGGGCTCGATCAATTCGCCATTGGCGGCGTGCGCCATAACGCGCTCTTTCTCGCCGCCGTCATGCAGCATCCGCGCTGGCGCGCCGGCGATCTCTCCACCGGCTTCATCGCGCAGGAATTCCCGGCCGGCTTCCAGCCGCGCGCGCCTTCGGGCGAACTGGCGCTTCGCCTCGCCGCCGTCGCCGCCTGGATCGACTGGCGCATCGAGCGACGCAGGCGCCTGATCTCCGGCCAGACGCCCGGCCTGACGCCGTCGCCGGTGGACGGCCCTCGCGCCGTTTTTTTGGGCCGCGCGCGCCATGACGTGCAGACCGAGGCGGGCGACGACGGCCTCATCGCCCGTTTCGAGGATGGCGGGCAGACGCGCCTTTGCGACTCGAACTGGGGCGCGGGCGAGCCGGTCTGGCGCGGATCGATCGACGACGCGCGCATCGCCGTCGGCGTCCGGCCGATCCGAGGCGGCTATGCGCTGACCCATCGCGGCGTCGCCGCCGAAGCTTACGTGCTGACCCGGCGCGAAGCCGAACTCGCCGCGCTCATGCCGGATGCGGCGCCGGCCGAAGCGTCCGCCGTTCTGGCCAGCCCCATGCCCGGCCTCTTGAAGGCGATCCATGTCGCGGCGGGCGAGACGGTCAAGGCCGGACAGGCCCTCTGCGTCATCGAAGCTATGAAGATGGAGATGGCGCTCAGCGCCGAGCGCGACGCCATCATCGAGACGATCTGCGCTTCCATCGGCGACCGGCTCGATATCGACGCGGTAATCATGCGCTTCGTTTGAGTCGATTGCGGCTTGCGCGGCGGCGCGGACCGCGCCATTCTTCGGTGTCGGCGACGGCGCGGACCTCGGGACTGGGCGAGATCGCGGCCGCCAAGGGGGCTTCCATGATCATTGAATATGATTTCGGCAAGAAGCAGCGCCCCGCCTCCAAACGCTTCTGGAAACCGACGGGCGGCGAGGCGCCGGCCGCCATACGGCCGATCAGGAGTACAGAGACTCCGCTTGAACGCGCCAATGCGCGGATCGCGCAGCTTGAAGCGGCTTTGCGCGGCGCTCATGCGGCGGGCGCGGGTCCCGACGATGTCGGGCAGGCGCTGGCGGCGCGCGGCCAGATCCTTGTCGATGCGGCCGAATATGCGCGGCTCTTGCGCTGCCGCGAGCTTGTCGCCGCTGCGCTGGCGGACGCGTGATGCAAGGCCCGGCGCGACGGACGACAGCGCCTGCATCAGCCTGATCTCGACTATCGGACCTCGGTCAGAGCCCCGACAGCGTCCGCCGCTGCTTCGGTGAGCCGCGCCGCGTAACGCGCCATCAGATCGACTTCGAGATTGACCGCTTCGCCGACGCGCCTTTGACCCCAGGTCGTGACCTCAAGCGTATGCGGGATGAGCAGCACGGAGAACTCGTCGCCCACGACGCTATTGACGGTCAGCGACGCGCCGTCGAGCGAAACCGAGCCTTTCTCCGCGATGAAACGCGCAAGCTGATGCGGCGCGCGAAAGAGGATGCGCCGCATGCCGTCGAAGTCGTCGATCGCGACGATCGCCGCGGTCCCGTCGATATGGCCGGTGACGATGTGGCCGCCGAGCTCGTCGCCGATTTTAAGCGAACGTTCGAGATTGAGCCGCGCGCCCCGCTTCCAGGCCGCGGCGGTCGTGCGCGCCAGCGTCTCCGCGCCGATATCGACGTCGAACCATGTTTTCCGCCCGGCAACTCCAACGCCAACAACGGTGAGGCAAGGGCCGGCGCAGGCGATCGAGGCGCCAGGCGCGATCGTTTCGGCGGGGTAAGAACAGGCTACCCGCACGCGGTTCAACGCCCCCCGCGCTTCGACGCTCAAAACTTCGCCGACGTCGCTGACGAGACCGGTGAACATGTTCATAAAATCCTTTCGCTGCGGACGAGGCGGTCCTCGCCAACCATGCGCGTCTCGACGGTTTGATAGCGGCCCGCGAGCGCCGCGAGGCTGGCGGCGGCGAGGCCGCGCCCGTCTCGCCCCAGCAGCTTCGCGCTGCTGAGCAGGATGACTTCGTCAGCGAGCCCGCGCGCGATCAGCGCATCGGCCAATGTCGGGCCGCCCTCGCAGAGCACGCGCGTCAGGCCCCGCGCCGCGAGAAGTTTGAGCGCGGCGCCGATATCGGCGTGCCCGGTCGCGTCGCGGGGGACGCGCGCGACCTCGACGCCGACCGCGGCGAGCAGCGCCTCTTTCTCAGTGGAGGCGTCCTCGCCCGTCATCACCATGGTTGGATAGGCCTTCGCCGTCTCGGCGAGACGCGACTTCAGCCGCAGCTTCAGATCGTCGTCAATGACGATGCGCAAAGGCTTGCGCGACTCAAGCCCCGGCAGGCGCACTGTCAGCAGCGGATCGTCGGCGCGGGCCGTGCCGCTGCCGACCAGCACCGCGTCATGCATGGCGCGCAGCATATGCACATAGCCGTTGGCGACGGGACCGGTGATGGAAAGGCGCGGCTCGCCCTCGGGACCCGCAGCGAATCCGTCCGCGGTCAGCGCCAGCTTCAGCGTGACCATCGGGCGCCCGCTCGAAACGCGCAGCACATGGCCGAGATTGGCGCGCAGCGCCGCCGCCGCGCAGACCTCCGTCGTCACCTTGACGCCCGCCTCCACCAGCATCCGGCGCCCGCGCCCGGCGACGCGCGGATCCGGGTCATCGATTGCGCTGACGACGCGCGCAACGCCCGCCTCGATGATCGACTCGGCGCAGGGCGGCGTCTCGCCGTGATGCGCGCAGGGCTCCAGCGTGACGTAGAGCGTCGCGCCCTGGGCGCCCGCGCCGGCCTCGCGCAGCGCCTGCGTCTCGGCATGCGGGCGCCCGCCCGGCTGGGTCCAGCCGCGCGCGATGATGGCGCCATCCTTGACGATCAGCGCGCCGACGGCGGGATTGGGCGAAGCCGGCCCAAGGCCGCGGCGAGCGAGAGCGATCGCCGCGGTCATGAACCGCGCGTCCGCATCGGATTGGCTCATGCGCGGCTCGGCGAGCGCGTCTTCGGCGCGACGCGGCCCGCCGCCCCGGCGGCCGGCGCCTCGATCGGCTCCAGCGGGTCGGGCGCGGCGCCGTCGCCCGCGAGCTCGTCGATCAGCGCGTTGAAATCGCGCGCCTCGCGGAAATTGCGATAGACCGAGGCGAAGCGGACATAGGCGACGCTGTCGAGCGCGCGCAGCCCCTCCATCACCAGTTCGCCGATCCGCTCGCTCGGGATCTCGGGCTCGCCCTGGCTCTCAAGCTGGCGCACGATGCCATTGACCATGCGCTCGACCCGCTCCGGCTCGACCGGCCGCTTGCGCAGCGCGACTTCGAGCGAGCGCATCAGCTTGTCGCGATCGAAAGGCGCCCGCCGCCCGGATTTTTTGAGCACGATCAGCTCGCGCAGCTGCACGCGCTCGAAGGTCGTGAACCGGCCGCCGCAGTCGGGACAGATGCGCCGCCGCCGGATCGACGAGGCGTCCTCCGTCGGCCGCGAATCCTTGACCTGCGTTTCGAGACTGCCGCAATAAGGACAGCGCATCGCGCATCCTCAGTAGATCGGGAAGCGCCCGCGTCAGCTCCAGAACGGCCGTCTTGACCTTGGCTTCGACGGCACCGTTACCGGCGTCGCCATTGGCCGCGAGGCCGTCGAGCGTCTCGGCGATCAGTTCGCCGACCTTCTTGAACTCGGCGACGCCGAAGCCGCGCGAAGTCGCCGCCGGCGCGCCGAGACGAATGCCGGAGGTGACCATCGGGCTCGCCGTGTCGAACGGCACGCCGTTCTTGTTGCAGGTGATCGAGGCGCGCCCGAGCGCGGCCTCGGCCGCCTTGCCGGTGAGGTTCTTCGGCCGCAGATCGACCAGCATCAGATGATTGTCGGTGCCGCCCGAGGCGAGATCGAAGCCGGCGTCCTTGATGCGTCGCGGCGAGCGCCTTGGCGTTGTCGACGACCTGGCGCGCATAGACCTTGAAGTCGGGCTGCAGCGCCTCGCCGAAGGCGACGGCCTTGGCGGCGATGACATGCATCAGCGGGCCGCCCTGAAGGCCGGGGAAGACCGCCGAATTGATCTTCTTGGCGATGTCCGCGTCATTGGTCAGGACAAGGCCGCCGCGCGGGCCGCGCAGGGTCTTGTGCGTCGTCGAGGTGACGACATGGGCGTGCGGGAAGGGCGAGGGATGCACGCCGCCGGCGACGAGGCCGGCGAAATGCGCCATATCGACGAAGAAATAGGCGCCGACCGAATCGGCGATCTCGCGGAATTTGGCGAAATCCCAGATGGCGCGGATAGCCCGAGCCGCCGGCGATGATGAGCTTCGGCTTATGCTCTTTGGCGAGCTTTTCGACCGCCTCCATGTCGATGCGGTGATCGTCGCGGCGAACGCCATAGGGAACCGGCTTGAACCATTTGCCCGGACAGATTGACCGGCGAGCCATGGGTCAGATGGCCGCCGGCGGCGAGATCGAGGCCCATGAAGGCGTCGCCCGGCTGCAGCAGCGCCAGAAACACCGCCTGATTCGCCTGGCTGCCGGAATTCGGCTGCACATTGGCGAATTGGCAGTCAAACAGGCGCTTGACGCGGTCGATCGCCAGATTTTCGGCGATATCGACATATTGGCAGCCGCCATAATAGCGCCGGCCCGGATAGCCCTCGGCATATTTGTTGGTCAGCACCGAACCCTGCGCCTCGAGCACGGCCTTCGAGACGATGTTCTCGGAGGCGATCAGCTCGATCTCATGCTGCTGACGGCCAAGCTCAAGTTTGACCGCCTCGGCGATTTCGGGGTCAGCGTCCTTGAGGCTGGCTGCGAAGAAGGCGTTGGAAGCATAGCCTCCCTTGTCGGCCGGAACGTGGCTCATGGCGAGAGCTCCTTTCGAGACGGAAAATCAATGATGACGCGGGTGGCTGCGGTCGTCGAATCCCCAGCGTCGGCTGACGACATCATAGCGTCGCCATAGCATGCCCGACCTGCGACGTGAAGGAGAGGCGACGATGGATTTATTTGCGGCTGATTTAAAGTTTTTTGCCCCGGCGACACAGGGGACGTCGCGACGCGCGCCGAAATTGACAAGTCGAGACGCCTAAGCTTCATTTCAAGCCGTCGAAAAAATGAGATCGGAATAGACTAAAATCGATTATATATGCGGCCTGCGGAGCCTCCACCCGGGCTCCCCCGCGTTCAAAAAAATCGCCGCGCCGCGCGATAGGGCGGTCGCTGGCCGAGAGACAATGCTCAATCGAGCCGGATCTAAAAGGGAGCACCATCATGTCGTCGCCTATCGAAGAACTCGTCGACTCCGTCAAGGCGAGAGTGGCGCTCGGACCAGAGACCGTTCCGCTCCTTCAGGGCCTCGTTCGCCAGATCTTCAGCGAGCCCGGCGGACTTAAAGGTTTTCTTGATAAACTCACCGCGGCGGGGCTCGGCGCGCAGGTCTCGTCCTGGATCGGCAAAACGGATAATCCGCCGCTCTCGCCGCAAGGGGCCGTGCACGCTTTCGGCGGCGATACGATCGCCAAGCTCGCCAGCAAGGCCGGCGTCGATCCAAACATCGCGGCCGCCGCCATCGCCTATGCGACGCCGAAGATCATCGGCTTTCTGACCGCGGGCGGCGCCATTCCGACCACGACGCCGGCGGTGGTGACGGCTTTTCTTGGCGGAAGCCCCGCTGACAGCGCGGCGGCGGCGCCAACCCGTCCGGCGCCCGGGGCTGCGGCGCCGGCCCCGGCGGCCCGCGCCGAGGATGCGACGGGACTGCGGCGCTGGCTTCTTCCCGCCATCGTCATTCTCCTCGCCATCGCGTTCCTGGCCCATTTCTGGGGCGAGAAGCACGACGAGCCCGCGCCGGCCGCTCCGGCGCAGCACAATTAGCGCGTTTCAATAGTCGGAGCGGCGGCCCGGGTTTCGAGGCGGCCGCTCTCAAAAGCATAATTTCAGTAATGGAAACCGGCATCTCGGAGCCGAAGCGGTTTCCTTTTTTGGATCGGAGACCGCTCGGGCGGACTGGCGCCGGCGAAACGCCTATTGCTGGTCGTCGTCGTTCATCGGCTCCAGCGTCTTCGCGCTGGCGGCGCTGACCGGCGCCTCTTTCGCCTCGGGCTGGATCGCCTGCGGCAGCGGCGCCTCGGAGGCCGCGTCCGCCGTCGGTCCAAAACCGTCGCGCTGGTAAATATCCTCGCGGAACTGAACGAGGCCGTCGGGCGAGCCCCAGGCGGTGATGTAGACCCAATAGACCGGCACTGGCGTCGCGAGCTTGGCGTCGATGCGGTCGCCCGAGCGGATCGCTTCGTCGATATGCTCGCGGTCCCAGCCGGGCGTATCCTTCAACAGCCAGGTCACATAATCGCGCACGTTCTGGACGCGGATGCAGCCCGACGACACGAAGCGGAAATCGTCGCCGAAGACGCCCTTCTCGGGCGTATCGTGCATATAGACGCCGTAGGGATTGTTGATGTTGATGCGGACGACGCCGAGCGAATTGATGTCGCCGCCGGGATCCTGCCGGTAGCGGTAATTGGTGGCGTCATTGGTGTTCCAGTCGATCGAACTCGGCGGCACTTCCTGATTGTTCTTGTCGAAAATCCGGATCTTGTGCTCGGTCAGATAGTTCGAATCGGCCTGCATGCGCGGGATCATATCCTTCTTGATCAGCGACGGCGGCACGGTCCAGTAGGGATTGAAGTTGATGTCGATCGCCTTGGTCATCATGACCGGCGACTGGCGGTCGATCTTGCCGACGCCCGCCTCGTGGCGCGTCGCGACGACGCCGTTCTCGACCGTCTCGACCGCCATGGCGGGAATATTGGCGGTGACGTAACGATCGCCGAGATTGCCGGAATAGGAGCGCAGGCGAACCAGGTTGATTTCAAGCTGATGCAGCCGGACGTCGGCCGGAACGTTGAGCGCGGCGAAAGTCTCCTTCGAGACGATGCCGGTTTCGAGCAGTCCGTGCCGGGCCTGGAAGTGCCTGACCCCCGCTTCGACATAGGAATCGAACACCGGCGAATCGCCCGCCGTCTCGTCGAGATCGCCGGAGACCGCGAGCCGCTGGCGCAGGGCCACGACCGCCGGGCCGTTGACGCCGAGCTTCAGAACATGCGTCGCCTGAACCTGCCGCCAGCCGCCCTTGGCGACGATCTGCTGATAGGTCTCGATCGCCTGCTCCGTCGCGGCGACGGTCTGCGGCGAAAGGATCGGCGTCGTGGACCGGCTTACCGCGAGATGCGGATCGGCGTCGTAGCGCTGCGCCCACTCGGCCTGTTCGCCGAACGGTCCCTGCGACGCGGCCTGCGCATGCAGGGCGGGGCCGAAGCAGACGCCGGCCATGAGGGCGGCCGCGGGTCCACAACGCAAGGCGCCGCGCGCCGCGCGCTTGAAATTATCGGTCACTTTGAACTGCACCGTTCGCACGATCAAATCCTTTTGCAATCGCTTCGCCCTTGCAGTTTTCGCTTCCGGGCCGCCGACCCCGAGGCGGGCCGAAGCGCGGAAACAAACGAGCGAAGGCGGCCTCGCAGCACTGAGGCTTCCCTAGCATCTTGATTGTTAACAAGACACAAATAGGGCGGCGATTTTAAGGCAGGGGATCGTGCGCGGCGCGCGGCGAGAACCGGCGGGCGCGCGCGTGGGCGGGGCTTTATCGCGGTCACCGCGCGCGGGTTGATCCGGGATCGAACCGCATAAACGTAGAGAAATCATAGGCCGGCCGTCGCAAGGCGGCAAGCGTGCGCGCCGGTTTTCGGTCAGAGCCGGTAGCGGATTTGATCGGTCCAGAACCGCTCCAACCGCATCAGCGCCAGATTGAGGCGTTTGAATTCGTCGGAACTGATGCCGCCGATTTGTTCGACCGTCATCACATGCTTGTCGTAGAGCCCGCCGACGACGTCATGCACGTCGCGGCCCTTGTCGGTGAGGCTGATGCGCACGGCGCGGCGGTCGACGCGCGAGCGGGCGTGATGCAGATAGCCGGTCTCGACCAACTTCTTGACGTTGTAGGAGACATTGGAGCCGAGATAATAGCCGCGCGTGCGCAATTCGCCGGCGGTCAGCTCCTTGTCGCCGATGTTGTAGAGCAGCAGCGCCTGCACCGAATTGACGTCGCTGCGGCCGCGCCGGTCGAACTCGTCCTTGATCACGTCGAGAAGGCGGCGATGCAGGCGCTCGACCAGGGTCAGCGATTCGAGATAGACGGGGCGGACTTCGGCTGACCGCTCCGCGCGCGTCTGGCTCGCATCGCTCTTTTGAGCACTAATCATGACATGTCCTTGTCTCTATCCCGGCCCGTCTTCATCCCGGCCCGTCTTCATCCCGGCCCGTCTTCCCGGCTTCATCGTTCCAGCTTCATCAACCCGGCTTCGTCGCCCGGGTTCATCGTTCCGGCTTCATCGTTTTTCTCGCGGCGCATCCGGCGGCGTGCGATTTGGGCCTTCCAGCGCCAGCGCGCTCAGCGCTCCATATCGCGGATGATACCGGGCAGTCATGAAGACCTCTTTAAGCAACAAGCTGAATCCGGCGTTGGCATATTAAGGATGTATATAATAAAAGACCCGCCATGCATTACGCCTGCAACTATTCACCCGCGTTAAAACAATAAATCTCCTTACGCTAAACTTTTAAACACGCGCGAGCCGGTTCCTTCGAACGCGCGGCGCTTTGGCGGCGCCGCTGTCGAATCGATTAACTTTATCCTTTTCCCTGTTGTCGCCGCTTCGCCTTACGCGGGACTGGACCGCCGCGGCGCGGACTCCAGGGCGCCGCGGCGTTCGGGCTCAGTCCTTGAGATAGTCAAACACGACTTCGCCAAGGCCGAGCGTCAGATCCGTCACGAAATGCGTCGCCGAAATGACGCCGCGCACCGGCAGCCGCGCCACGTCGCACATGGCGTGCTGGAACAATTCGATCGCGGCGGGGCCGGACCACGCCCCCTTCACCGTGACGTCCTCGCAATAATAGCGCACGAGTTCGAGGATGCGCGGCGTGCAGTCCACATGCGGGATGATCTTGATCATGAAATTCGGCCTCGCGAGGCCCTTTAGCAGCGGCGCGCGGTCGATCTCGCGATGCTTGTAGCCCATGGTGGCCATAACGCACAGAACCGAGCCGTAATGCAGCGTGCAGACCAGCGTCTCGCTCTCAATCGAAATCTTCGGCGTCGCGAGTTTCTTGGGAAAGCCCCAGATCTCGCGCCCGCCGGCGATCGGGGAATTATCGTCAAGATACATCGCGTGGACGTAGCCGCCTTCCTGCACGACGCCGTCCTTGCCGGTAAAGCGCACCGGGATCACCTGCCCCGTCTCGGTATAGTCGCCAAAGCCGGTCGAATCCGGCATGCGGATGAATTCGTAATTGACCGTGTCGCCAATGACTTCGAGCGGCTCCGGCACGACCTCGCGCAGCGCGTCGGGATCGGTCCTGTAGCTGATGACGATGAATTCGCGGTTGTAGAATTTATACGGCCCGCGCGGATAGGCGGGGTCGTTCAGCGGCATGGCGAAGGCGTTTTTACGAACGTCGGCGAGTTTCATGGCTTGGCTCTTTGGCTGGAGGACGCGGCTGGCGATACAGCATCAAAATGACGCTGCGCTGTCGCCGGGCGACTGGCGTGGACAATCAGCTTGCAGTCGTCGACAAAGCGCAAGATAGCCCTTCAATCAAGGTCACCCCTCAATTACGCGGGACGGGGCAGCTCAGGTCTCCTTCCTCGCAATTAAGATACGCCTTCAAATCCTTGACGCGCGCCTTGGTCTGCCCGTCGAGGCACATCGCCCAAATCATCGGAGCGGCGCTGCCGCCACTGACCCCCGCCGAAGAGAAATTGCATTCGGCGTCGCGGAACGTCACCCAGGCCTTCTCGGCGGCGACCAGAAGCTTCGTCGTCGCCGCATCGCTTTTGAGCCGGGCCATGATCTGGCTATAGACGGCGTTTAGTTCAGCGTCGGATTTCCCCGCCAGCTTCGCAAAGCAGTCGTTCAATCCGCGTTGATCGACTTCATTGTCGCAATCGCCGGCCGCATGGGCCGACGATAATGGCGCAGCCGAAGTCAGCAGCAGCGCAACCCATAGGCGACATAACGAACGCCGCATCAATCTCTTCCCGTCCGGAGAAACGTCAACGCCATACGCCTGAGTCCTTTCCCGCCTGATATCTTGTTCGGCAATGCTTATATCTGTGATGAGCCCAAATCAGGAGGTCCAGACCAATGACAACGGAACGCGCAGTGCTTGCCGGCGGCTGTTTCTGGGGCATGCAGGATCTGATCCGCCGCTATCCCGGCGTGATTTCGACCCGCGTCGGCTACTCGGGCGGCGACGTGGCCAACGCCACCTACCGCAATCACGGCAACCACGCCGAGGCGATCGAAATCATTTTTGATCCGGCGCGGATCAGCTATCGCGAGCTGCTCGAATTCTTCTTCCAGATTCATGACCCGACGACGCGCAATCGCCAGGGAAACGATGTCGGCGCGAGCTATCGGTCGGCGATCTTCTATACGAGCGAGGAACAGAAGCGGGTTGCGGAGGACGCTATCGCCGACGTGAACGCGTCCGGGCTTTGGCCCGGCAAAGTCGTGACCGAAGTAACGCCGGTCGGCGACTTCTGGGAAGCCGAGCCTGAGCACCAGGATTACCTGGAGCGTTATCCCAACGGCTACACCTGCCATTTTCCGCGGCCGGACTGGAAGCTCCCCAAGCGCGAGGAAAACCGTCGCGCCGGATGACGGTTCTGAGGATCGCCGCAGCGCCGGTTTGCCGCGGCGATCCGGACCACCATCTGTAAGACATGCGCTTATCTAATCGATCAGCGGTACGTGACGGCGCCGGTCCGGGCGATCTATTCGGTCCTTCGACCAGGCGCGCGGAAGGTTTTCGCTACCGGGCCGATCTCATCACCTGCGAAAACGAGGCCGGGCTGGTGGCCCAGCTCGAGACGCTCCCGTTCCAGCCTTTTGATTTTCACGGTCATCTCGCCCATCGGCGCGTCGTCGGGTTCGGCCTCAGATACGACTATGACCAGCGCCGCGTCCTCGAAGCTCCGCCGCTCCCCGACTTTCTGCTTCCGCTTAGGGCAAAGGTCGCCGCGTTCGCGGCCTTGCCTCCCGACGCCTTCGCGCAAGTCCTGATCAACGAGTACCGGCCAGGCGCAGGGATCGGCTGGCATCGGGATAAGCCGCATTTTGCGGACATCGCGGGTCTTTCCCTGCTCGCCGCATGCGACTTCCGGCTTCGCAGGAAGACGGAGACGGGCTGGGACCGGGAAACGATCCGCGTCGAGCCTCGATCGGTCTACCTTCTGACAGGTCCTGCGAGGACGGAGTGGGAGCACAGCATCCCGCCTGTCAGCGAGCATCGCTATTCCATCACGTTCCGGACGCTGAGGGGTTAGCCAGGCTCTCTCGGAACCAACGCTAAAACAAAGGTCCCGCCACAATGCTAGAAAGCCAAGCACACTTCCCATTGAAATCACAAACTAATTAAAAATGGTGCGGACGACGGGAATCGAACCCGTATGACCAAAGGTCGAGGGATTTTAAGTCCCTTGCGTCTACCAATTTCGCCACGTCCGCCAAGATCGCGAGAAGACCGCAGAAGGCTTTAAGCGCAGGCTGGGCGTCGAGACAAGCCGGGACGCGCTCATCCGCCCGCGATCGGCGCCTGGAAGCTGAGGCCCAAATCCCATGGAAAATAGATCCAGGTGTCCTGCGAGACCTCGGTGATGAAGGTGTCGACCAGCGGCCCGCCGAGCGGTTTTGCGTAGACGGTCGCGACATGCGCGCGCGGCAGCAGCGCCCGCACCGCCTTCACCGTCGCGCCGGTGTCGGCGAGATCGTCGACGACGAGCACCCCGCGCCCGCCGTCGCGCTCGATCTCCGGCGAGACGCCTTTCAGCACCTTGACCTCCCCCCGCGTATTCTCGCCGACATAGCTCTCGACGCAAAAGGTGTCGATGACGCGCATATTGAGTTCGCGCGCGACGATCGCCGCCGGCACGAGGCCGCCGCGCGTCACCGCCACCATGCCGGTGAACGGCGCGCTGGCGCTGAGGCGCCAGGCGAGCGCGCGCGCGTCGCGGTGAAACTGATCCCAGGAGACGTGAAAGGCCTTTTGCGCGGTTCTCTGCGGCGCGGCGTCCGGCGGCGGCCTTGCGGACATGCGTCAGACCCGCTCGCCGGCGAGGCGCGCCACCAGCGCCTCGATCGCCTGCGCCGCGGCGACGACCTTCGCCGCATCCTTGCCGCGCACGACGATCTGGTTGTGGAACCCGCCGTCGCGGAAAGACGGGTAGGAGCCAATCGAAAGCTCGGGGTTGTTCGCCGCGACCTCGCCAAGCCCGGCCGCGTAAACGCCTTCGAAAAGCGCGCCCGCCTCGATGGTCCGCGACACCACCTTCGCGCCGGTCGCGAGCTTCGGCGCGACGCGATCGAGCATCGACTGCATGATCGCCGGAACGCCCGCCATGACGATGACATTGCCGATCCAGAAGCCGGGCGCTTTCGAAATATCGTTCTCGACCAGCTCCGCGCCGTGCGGGATGCGCGCCATGCGCCGGCGCGCGGCGTTGAGTTCGGCCGGCTTCATCCGCTCCAGCAGCAGTTTCAGCGCGCGCGGATCCTCGGAAATCGGGACCCGGAAGGCCGCCGCGACGGCGTCGGCGGTGATGTCGTCATGGGTCGGACCTATGCCGCCGGTGGTGAAGACATAATCATAGCGCCGGCGCAGCGCATTGACCGCATCGACGATGTCGGCGGCGACATCGCCGATGACGCGCATCTCGCAAAGATCAATGCCGATCTTGGCGAGGTAATCGGCGATATAGCCGCTGTTCGCGTCCCTGGTCCGCCCCGACAGGATTTCATCGCCAATGACCAGGACGGCCGCCGTCACGGAAGCTTTTTGCGTCATGCTGGCACTCCTTCGGCTTGCTAGCACGAAAAAAGCCGGGGCGCGACGGCGCCCTCCCGCAGGCCCGCGCGCGCCTTAAGCCCCGATCATATGCAGCGCGACGAGGCGCCGGTGCGGCGCGCGGCGATGCTCGAAAACGAAAATCCCCTGCCAGGTCCCGAGCATCATGGCCCCGCCCGCGACCGGAATCGAAAGCAGCGTCTGCGTCAGCGCGGCGCGGATATGCGCCGGCATATCGTCCGGCCCCTCGACATTATGGATGTAGCGCGCGGGATCTTCCGGCGCGATCCGCTCGAAAAACGCTGCGAGATCGGCCTGCACATCGCGATCGGCGTTCTCCTGAATGATCAGCGAGGCCGAGGTGTGCCGGCAAAACAGCGTCAAAAGCCCCGTCGTCATTCTCTCGCCGCTCACAAAGGCGGCGACGTCGGCGGTGATCTCGACGAGGCCCTTGCCCCGCGTTTCGACATGCAGCTGATGCAGCGCCTGACGCATGCCCGTTCTACCCTTCGAAGCGGCTCGCCGCGGCGCCCCCCGCAGGTTTGCAACGGCGCGCCCGCAGCGATCGATCGCGCATCGAGCGCTTCAGACCAATCAGGCGCTGGATGCCAATCATAAACTTTGCAAGCTAATAAAAATCGTGACAACATCAAAGTATTAGGTGATTTCCATGAATATTCGTTTCCTTGTTTTTATTGGCGTTTTTCTTTGCTCTTTCGGCGGGGCTCTCGCTGCTGGCGGCGACGACATGCCTGGCGCCGTAGGCCCTGGCAACAGCGCGGGCAATAAGCCTCCGGCGATCTGCGAACTCAAGCTTAACGATCTGTTGGAGAAGGATCCGCACGGATAACGAATCTTGAACTACAGCCCCTGACGCCCACAATTCCCTCGGATCAGCCGATCGTCGTCAAGGTCCTCGGCCCTCGAGACCTCACGACGGTCGATACGCAGGGGGGAGCAAAAGAAGAAAAAGACGTTTTTTTTGGCGCGAGATACTTGATTGATGGCAAAAACGACCAGGATCCCGAGATCTCGTGGATGCCATCGCAGCCAAAAGAGCCAAGCGATCCCATTGGCGTTCTGACGCTCGGTCCCGCCGCCGGGCTTCCCTGGTACGCCATCTTTGCTCCGATACATATCCATGTGCTTGCATGCGATGCGACAGGCCACCAATTGGCCTACGGGCGCGTCGAGGCCATGCTATCGGCCGGGCCGCCGGCCATCATCATCGCATTTCTGACCACCGTAGCAGCCTACGTGCTATGCGCTTTGGGTTATAATCAAGCGCCCAAGGGCCAGCGTCTTAACCCCATCTGGCTTGCCCGCGACTTCACGGGACGCGCCAGTCTCGCACAGATGCAAATTATCTTTTTTTCGGTGATCGTCCTCTTTCTCGTCATCTACATTCTCCTGCGCACCGGGGTGCTCGCCAGCCTCTCGCAGAACGTGCTCCTGCTTCTCGGCATCGCCGGTCTCGGTTCGGTCGCCGGTCAGATTGGAACCTACCAAACCAGTCGGCTCGATTACGCAAACATTGCCTGGGCCATCAAAAAGAAATGGATGAATGACGGAGGATGGCAGGTTGAAAAGCCAAGGCCGAGCGATCTCGTCACCACCGGCGGCGAATTCGATCCGTACAAGTTCCAGATGCTCGCCTTCAGCGCAGTGGTCGGGATCGCGCTCCTGAACATTGGCGTAAACGGATTAGCCGATTTCGCAATTCCAGTATCGTTGCTCGGCGTCATTGGTTTGAGCCAGGTCACCTATGTGAGCGGCAAGGTGTTCGCCAACGGATCAATGACGGAGCTTGACGACGCGATGACCAAGCTCCGAGAGACTGAGACGAAATTCCTCGACGCGAAAAGTGCTGCGCCAGCCGGCGCTGCAGAGCCCACAAACGACGAAAAAAAATATCTTGAAGACTTCAAGGACAAGGTTCGATCCGCCTGGATCATTTTTAAGCAGCAGATCCCATGGCACCTATCGGACGCCGACGCGAGATTAGAGCCTGGGCCCTGAGGCCGGCCCTAGCGCACCTCGAAATCGAGCGGGCGCACGTTCTCCAGCCCCTCCAGCGTGAAATGCCACCATTCCTTGTCGAAATTGACGAAGCCATGGCGCCGCATCAGGCCGATCAGTGTCGCGCGGTTTTGCTTCGCCGCCTCTGAAATCCCCGGGTCATGCGTGCCGGAGGCCGCATCGAAAAGATCGAAGGGCGTGCCGAAATCGAGCCCGACCAGCGCGAGATCGACGGCGATCCCGGTCGAATGCGCCGATTCCCGCGCGATATAGCCAAGATCGAACAAATCCGCCTTGTCGAGATTGGGATAATAGGCGCGCTTCATCGCCTGATCCGAAGCATCGGCCGCCCAGGCGATGAAGGCCCGCGTCGCCCGCTGTGGCCGGTAGCAGTCGTAAACGACGAGGCGGAGATCCGCCGCCCGCGCATCGGCCTCGACGGCGGCCAGCGCCGCGGCCACTTCGCGCCGGAGCCAGCATTGCGCCGCGCAATAGCCCGGAACCGGACGGCCCGTGAAATTCTCGGACCCGGCGTAACGCATCTCCTGGCGGATATGCGGCGCGACATCGGCCAGCCGGACGAAATCCGGCGGCGGTGCGCTCTGCGGCTCCCTTTGCGGCGCAGCTTCAGCGCCGCATCTCGCGCCCGTGACCAGCGTCAGTGTTTCCGGCTCCTTCATGCTTCGATCCTTAGCTTGCGCCGACAGGCACAATAAAACCCCAAACAAAGGCCCTATCTTGTTGCAAGCCGCCGCCGGGGCCAAATATGGCCGGCGGCGATCGCGCCGGGCCGCGGCGCCTTTTGAGGCAAACGGCGCTGCGGCAAACCGCGGACAGGGACGCAAAATGAGCAATCTGGGCAGTTTCCACAGCTGGCCGCCCACGGCGCCGGCATATCTTCCGGCCAATCTTCCGGCCGCCGCCTTCACCGGGGTCAGGACGCGAAGGGTCGCCGCCTTCCTGCTCGATTTCATTCTGGTCACCATCTTCTCGGTGGCGATCTGGTTCGCGCTCGCGGTCATCACTTTCGGCCTTGCGCTGTTCTTCCTGCCGCCGATCTTTCCCTTTGTCGCCTTCTTCTACAACGGCCTCACCGTGTCCGGGCCGAATATGGCGACGCCTGGCATGCGGGCGATGGACCTTGAGCTGCGCACCGTCGACGGCCAGCGCGTGCCCTTCCTGATCGCCGCCGTCCACGCCGTGCTGTTTTACTTCAGCACGCTATTTCCGCCGATTTTTCTTGTCTCGCTGGTCGCTGACGGAAAAAGATGTTTGCACGATATCCTCGCCGGCGTGATCATGACGCGCCGGCCGGTCTAGACGTCGGATCGGACGGCGGAGATCGCCGGCTCCGGCGCTCGAATGAAAAGCAGGGTGGATTTTTAGTTGCGGCGGCGCGGGAAAGAGCTAGCTTTGTTTGCACAAATATGAAAACGGGATCAAAGGGACCCAGCAGCTTGACGCGAGAACCGCGCGATGCGCCGCAGTTTTATCTGACGGCGCCGTCCCCTTGCCCCTATCTCCCCGACCGCCAGGAACGCAAGGTGTTCACGCATCTGATCGGCGGCCGCGCGGTCGGCCTCAACGATCAGTTGACGCTGTCCGGCTTCCGCCGCTCGCAGACCATCGCCTACCGGCCCGCCTGCGAGCGCTGCCGCGCCTGCGTCTCGATCCGCGTCAAGGTCGCGGAATTCCGCCCCTCGCGCAACTTCCGCCGCGTGCTCGACCAGAACGCCGATCTTCTCGGCGTCGTCGGCCGCACCGAGCCGACGGCCGAGCAATATTCGCTGTTCCGGCGCTATCTCGACGCCCGCCATGGCGAAGGCGGCATGGCCGACATGACCATCCTCGATTATTCGATGATGATCGAGGACAGCCATGTCGAGAGCCGCCTCGTCGAATATCGCGCGCCCGATCCCGATTCGCCGGGCGAGACGCTGCTGCTCGGCGCCTGCCTCACCGATCTCCTCGGCGACGGCCTTTCGATGGTCTATTCGTTTTACGCGCCGGACCAGCAGCGCCGCTCGCTCGGCACCCATATGATCCTCGACCATATCGAGCGCGCCCGCCGCCTCGGCCTGCCGCATGTCTATCTCGGCTATTGGGTCGAGGGCTCGCGCAAGATGGCCTACAAGGCCAGATTCCTGCCGCAGGAGCGCCTCGGCATGAACGGCTGGGAGAAGGTGGGGTAGGCGTTGACAACCGGCTGAGGACGTCCGTCCGCGTTTGCGCGCCGACCGTCACGCGTTTCCCCGGATGACGTCAATCACGCGGTGCTGATCTTGCGCTTCCAGCGCCGGGTAGATCGGCAGGCAAAGCACTTTGGCCGCCACATCGGCCGCGACAGACAGATTCTCGCGGCGCGCGGAGGGGATGGCGCGGTACATTGGAAAATCCGAAATCAACGGATAGAAATAGCGCCGCGCATAAATGCCGCGATCCTTGAGGGTCTGGTACAATTGATCGCGGCTCAGCGGATATTCCGGCTGGACCAGAACGGGAAAGAAGGAATGATTCGGCACGGTGTCTTCCATGTCGCTCAGGCACCGAATCCCTTTCACGCCATCCAGTTTCGCGCGGTAGACGGCTGCGATCTCCCCGCGGCGCGCCAGGGCGTGGTCGATATGCTTCAGCAGCAGCAGGCCATAGGCCGCGTTGATCTCGCTCATCTTGCCATTTATGCCGACCGAATCAACGGTCACTTCATCAATAAATCCGAAGTTCTTGAGGCGGTCTATACGTTGCTTGGTTTCGACGTTGGGGCAAAAGATCGCGCCGCCTTCGAATGTGTTGAACACCTTGGTCGAATGAAAGCTCAGAACGGACAAGTCGCCATGGTTCAGCACGCTGCTGCGTTTCCACTTGACGCCGAAGGCGTGGGCGGCGTCGTAAATAACTTTCAGGCTGTGTGTGTGGGCGATCTTCTGAATGGCCGCCACATCACAGGGGCGCCCGTAGACATGGACGGGCATTATGGCGGTCGTGCGCGGCGTGATCGCAGCCTCGATTTTTGTCGGGTCGAGATTCAGCGTATCTGGATCAATGTCCACAAAAACCGGCTCCAGGCCGCTCCACAACAAGGAATGCGCCGTGGCCACAAATGAAAACGGCGTCGTGATGACCTCGCCGGCGAGGCGCTCCGTCCGAAACGCCGTCATAAGCGCAGTCGTGCCGTTCGCAAATAACGCCAGATGTTCGACGCCCAAGTATTCACACAGCGCTGCTTCAAGAAGCCGGTGAAACGCACCTCCATTGGTCAGGATTTTGCTTCGCCAGATTTCTTGCAGGTACGGAACAAACTCCTCCAGCGGAGGCAGGTAAGGTTGGGTTACGTAGATGCGATCAGTCAAAAATGTGCTCCAGCCGCCATCGGCGCCTTTTTGATTTCACAAGTTTGAATCATAAGATTTTTTTGTACCGTAGGGTAAGCCTGTTTTTTTAAGGGCGCTGTATCAGAGAGGCTTTTGTAGTGAGATACACTTTGTATATTTCCGATTATGACTCAGCCGGCCAACCTCTGGCTAACACGGTTTAATTGCAATGCCTGGCTCGATCGCGGCGCCCGCTGCGCTAAAGGTGTCGGTCTGCGTCATTTCGTTCAACCATGAGGCATATATCGCAAAGTGCCTTGACAGCATCGTCAATCAGAAAACAGGGTTCGAGTTTGAGGTTATCGTCAGGGACGATGGCAGCGCCGACAATACATCTGCGCTAATTAAGCGTTATAGCGACAAATACCCGACAATTTTTCGTGTGCTCGACGGATCGAAGAACCTCGGGGCCGTCGCCAATCTGCTGGCGACTCTTTCCCATGCGCGAGGGGCCTACGTCGCGATTTGTGAAGGCGACGATTATTGGATCGATGATCTGAAACTTGAGAAGCAGGCGGCGGCGCTCGACCAAGATCCGCGCTGCAGTTTCACGGCCCATCCTTGCCGAATTCACGATGAGTATGGATTAGGACAGATTGAATTTTTTAAATCGAGCGGTTCGATCCGGTTTGACGCCGGCGATATTTTGAAAGTCGCCGGCCAATTCGCGCCCACCGCGTCGTACATGTTCCGTCGTGAAATCATCGAGACATTTCCCGACTGGTTTTTGCACGGCCCGGTTGCGGATTTTCTGGTCGAAATGTACGCAGTCGCGTATGGCTACGGCCTGTATTTGCCGGACGTCATGTGCGCCTACAGGAGAAACGTCACGAATTCATGGTCATCTCTGCACGGTCTAACGCAGACCGAAAATACGAGTGAGTATTTATTGCAGATGATCGCGTGTCTTGATCGCTTGAAATCAAACTCAACATTTACAAATCTAGATTTTTCAATAAAACGCGCGTCGTGCAATTTCCTGTTATCTGTCGTCTATCTTTTGAGCAGGAATTTCGCCCAATTCGCGCGCTTTATATCGCTATCCTATGAAGATTGTTCGTCTTTGTCCCGCAAGCAGTATATTCTGTATAAAACAAGATCGGTCCCACCGTTGGCTTATTTTTTGTGTAGACTATTCAATTCCGTGCGGCGGTCTTTTTCGATCGCATCGAGACCCTGACGATCTTCGTCGAGGCGTAGGCGCGCGCCTCAGCGGCGCGGACGGATCGCGGCGGCAGAGCCGCTATGTCCTCTTGAAGCGGTCGACGACGGACAGCCCAGCTTCGCCTATCAGGCTGCCGCACAGACTTACTGCGAGGTCTGCGGCAAGGTTATAGATGCGCCTTGCGTTTTCAACATGCCAATGCTGATGCTCGGGAGTGAATATCCCGCCCAGCAGCGGTCCCATCGCATATAGATCTCTACTTGCTTCGAATCGTTCATTAACTACGAAGCCTCGGTTTGTTTTATTAACTTTACAGAGGCCGCGTTTGATAACGTTATCGATAAGCGCGGAGGATGAATGATCCAATTCCTCGAAACCGCAGCAATTTATTAAAAGGGCGCAGCCTCGCGGGTGGAGGAACGCCTGATCGTCGTCACCGTCCGAATATCGTAACGCGGCCGCGCCGTTTGTTTGTTCGGCCATCCCCAAGAAACGTCCTCTAACTAAATCCAATTTGTTCATTTCGATGAGTTTCGCCGCGGCGTCACTGTACTCCGGACCGGCCCGTCTTAATATTTTCGTAACTTTCATGCCGAATTTATCGTAAAATATTTCCCGCTGCGCGTAATCAAGTCTGCCTATCAAGTCTGACACCAGACTGCCTAACCGAGAGTCGATCTCCCCTATAGTTTTCCCGGCTGAATAATTCGAGTTCAAATCTTTCTCAATGGCGTGCATAAGGTCCAAGGCGGAATAGCTTTCCCGCTGCCGGAGAGCCAGAATATGGTCCAGGTTTTCTATCGGCGAGTCATCCGATTGGTCAGCAAAGCCATTCTTGGAAAGGCGCTGTGGCAATGCACCGCTCAATGAAACCACTATAATTTTATTTATCAAATCGATGAGGAGAGCATTTTTGCTCAGACAATACAGCATTTCGAGGGCGCTCGCGTTCGATCCAACAATGAAGATATTGCGGTCTTCCGCATTTGCGACTTTTTTTAAGACATCATGAATCTGTTTTAAGTTTAAATCGGCGTCCTGGCAATATATGTCGTCGATAAAGCCGTAGGAACCGCGCCTCTCCGGCGGAATATCGAGTTTTCGCGTTGGCGGACTTCCGATCGCGAGGACTGTCCTCAGCGCCGTCACAGAATGCGTCGATCGGTCCGCGCCCGCTAACAATATTCGAAACGAGCCATCGTCCTGACGTCGCAGGTCAATGGCCTCGGCATGCGCTCTATCGAGCGACGCGAGCCCGATTTCGCGCGCATCGGACAGAACTGCATCGACCCTTTCATCCAGATATTTGCCGAAGATAGATCGCGGTATAAAAATCTCGCTCCAGCTTTTATTTTGAATGAGGACCCGGTTATTTTCGATCCAGAGCGAAGCAGCTTCTCCGCCGTTCTTTTTCAGGTAATCCAGCCACTCGGCTTCGTTGGTTTCCAGCCAGTCGAAAAACAACTCGCGCTCCTCCGGAGGAATGAAGTTGGCGAGATTTGTGATAATAAGCGAATTGACTGAGGATCTCCCCCATAAGGAAGTCCCGTCCAGAACTCATGGTATTTGTCCACAACGAGGATCGAAAGCGTTTTGACTGTCAAATCGCTCGCTTTCAGCCAATTCAGTAAATGGAGCAAAGTAAAACTGCAGGATATTCCGCCTCCGATAATCGCTAGGTCGTATGTCTGGCTTCGATGCGGAGCGTGACTCGCCAACTCGAACCTCAAATCAGGAGTGAACTTGAACGGACTGTCCCGCCATTCCGATCCGTCAGCCTTATAGCCACTAAGCGACCGTGGCTGCGAGGGAGACGGACGAGAAAACATGTCTGGCCAGGCGATCATTGCGCGCCGTCACCCGGCGGTAATCTTTTCGCCGCCATTGCGGCCGCGTGACTGAAACGGCGGGAAGCAAGTCTTCGGCCGCGCCGAACCGTCGATCCGGATCTGCCCGGGCGGCCCGTGCATGGGCGCCTGCGCCGCGATCAGCCAAACCGATTATTCTTCGGGAACCCCCTCGGCGGCAGGCGGCCGGCGTCGGCGCGATTGCCGATCCATTCGCGCAGCTCCGCCCGGCCGACGGTAAACGCGCGCCCGGCCGAATCCTTCCACGTCAGCCCGTCTTTCAGCCAGAACACTTTGGCGTCGGCGACGCCGCCGTCGCGGTATTTCTGTAAGCGCACGCCCTTGCCGCGCGCCATTTCGGGCACTTGCGCCAGCGGAAAGACCAGCAGCCTGCGATTCTCGCCAATCACCGCGACATGGTCGCCTTCGACCGGCACGATCAGCGCCGCGGTCGCAGGCTTATCGACGCCGATCAGCGCTTTGCCTTTGCGCGTGCCCCCGATCATCTCGTCCTGCGGCGCGACGAAGCCGCGCCCGTCGCTCGACGCGACCAGCATTTTGACGCCCGGCGCATAGGGAAACACCGCGCTGATCGTCTCGCCCTCGCCGATATCGGCCAAAAGCCGCAGCGGTTCGCCCTGGCTCCGCCCGCCGGGCAGCTTTCCAGCGTCGAACGTGAAGATGCGGCCGTCGCCCGCGAGCACGAGAATTTTCGAGGTGGTCTCGGCGAAGAACGAGAAGCCGAGCGCATCGTCGCCCTTGAACTGCAGCGCGCCCAAATCCGCGACCTGACCTTTCAGCGCGCGGATCCAGCCCTTTTGCGAGACGACCACCGTCACCGGCTCGCGCTCGACGAATGCGCTTGAAAAATCGACGTCGCCAAGGTCGGGCGCCTCGTCGAGGCTGGTGCGCCGGCGTCCCAGCTTGGTCTCCGGCCCGTATTTCTTCTTCAGCTCTCTGATCTGCCAGGTGATCGTCTTCCACTGCCGCGCCTCGTCGCCGAGCAGCGTCTCGATCTCCTCGCGCTCCTTTAAAAGCTCGCCGTGCTCGCGCTGGATCTGCATCTCCTCCAGCCGCCGCAGGGCGCGCAGCCGCGTGTCGAGCACATAATTGACCTGCGATTCGCTCAATCCAAACGTCGATTGCAGCCGCGGCTTCGGCTCGTCCTCCTCGCGAATGATGCGGATCACCGCATCGAGATTGAGGAAGACGATCAGCATGCCGGCCAGCACTTCGAGCCGGTGCACGATCTCGGCGAGGCGATGGCGCGAGCGGCGCAGCAGCACCTCGCGGCGATGGTCGAGCCACTGTTGCAGCGCCTCGTTGAAGGAGACGACGCGCGGCACGACGCCGTCGACCAGCACGTTCATGTTCATGGGAAAGCGCGTCTCAAGCTCGGTCAGCCTGAACAGATGCTCCATCAGCATGGCGGGATCGACGGCGCGGCTCTTCGGCTCGATGACGACGCGCACATCCTCGGCCAATTCATCGCGAATGTCGGCGACGAGCGGCAGCTTCTTGTCGTTCAGAAGCTCGGCGATCTTCTCAATCAGCCGCGACTTCTGCACCATATAGGGGATCTCGGTGACGACGATGACCCAGACGCCGCGCGCGCCCTCCTCTTTGGCCCAGCGCGCGCGAAGGCGCAGCGAACCGCGCCCGGTGCGATAGGTCTCGGCGATCGACTCCTTCGGCTCGACCAGCACGCCGCCGGTCGGAAAATCCGGCCCCGGCGCGAATTTGAGAAGCTGGTCGGTCGAGGCGTTGGGATGCGCGATCAGATAGAGCGCGGCGTCGCAGAGTTCGGCGAGATTATGCGGCGGGATCGAGGTCGCCATGCCGACGGCGATGCCCTGCGCGCCATTGGCGAGCAGGTTCGGCAGCGCGGCGGGCAGCACCACCGGCTCCTGCTGGTCGCCCGAATAATTGTCTCGGAAATCGACCGCGTCCTCGTCGATGCCCTCGAGCAGCAGGCGCGCGACATCGGTCATGCGCGCTTCGGTGTAGCGATAGGCGGCGGCGCCGTCGCCGTCGATATTGCCGAAATTGCCCTGCCCGTCGACCAGCGGATAGCGCGAGGAGAAATCCTGCGCGAGCCGCACCAAGGCGTCATAAATCGCCTGATCGCCATGCGGATGGAACGAACCCATCACGTCGCCGACGATCTTCGCGCATTTTTTGAAGGCGGTGCCGGGATCGAGCCGCAGGATCTGCATGCCGTAGAGGATGCGGCGGTGCACCGGCTTCAGCCCGTCGCGCGCGTCCGGCAGCGCCCGGCCCATGATGGTCGAGAGCGCATAGGCGAGATAGCGCTCTTCCAGCGCGTCGCGCAGGTTGACGGGCTCGGCGGCGGGCGGCGGAGGCGGCGGCGGAGCGATGAGTCTGGCCATGCTCCGTGCTAGCCGAGCCGCGCCCGCCGCGCAATTGGCGGCCCGCTATCGTCCCCCGCGTTTTGCGGCCGCCGCGAGCGCGGCGGCGACGGCGGCGAGCGGCAGGATCAGCTTCAGAGGATCGTCGAGCAGCGCCAGCGCGCCGAAGCGCGCATAACATCCGGCCGCCTTCTCATCCTTCGCGTCGATCGCAAGGGCGAGGCCGCCGACTTCCGCCGCAACGGCGAGTGCGCGTTCGCCGGCCGCGAGCAACAATTCGCCGCCAAGCCCCCGGCCCTGCGCAGAACGATCGACGGCGAGGCGCCCAAGGCGAAACACCGGCACATCATAGCGGCCGAGCCTCCGGGTCAGTTTTTCGGGCGTCCGCTCAAAAGCGATCGCGCCGGGGCTGATCGAATAGAAGCCCAGCACGCGCGCGGGCTGCGCCGTCGCCGCCGCGACGAAGGTCTTGGCGCCCCCAATTCGTGGTTCTGCCTCGCGTAGCGTTCGAGATATTCATTGAGTTCGGGCGCGCCGCAATCGAAGCTCTTGCGGTCATGCCGGCGTCCGATCGGCTCCTCGCGCCAGTCCAATCGCCTATTTCCGGGCGGCGCGGCGGCGCGCCGCGGCGACCAGCGCCGCCGTCGGCTTCGGCGGGTTCTCCAATAGTTCCAGCACGCGCGCGGCGTCGCGCTCGCTCAGCACGATGCGTTCGGCGCGGTCCACCGCCTCGCGCGCGGCCGGCAGCGCGCTGCGCATGATGAAGCTCGTAAGATCCAGCCGTTCATAAGCGGCGGCGCTGGCGAGAAGCTGCTTTTCCTCTCTTGTCGCCCTGAGCTCGATGCGGTCTTCGCGCGGCTTGGCGGTCGCGGACAATGCAGCCTCCATAAATCGAATGCGTCAATCCGAAATGCGCCGGTTTATCCGTGTACGGATGGTACACGTACATTCGGCACGGCGTCAAATGCGTCTCAATCCGGCGCCCCCGGCCACAATACCGCCTGATCGAAGCGGGGGAGTGTTGCGCCAGAGCACTAGTTCGGCGCGCCGGGCTCGGCTACCTAGTCGCAGCCTCAACGCCCCGCTTTTTTTGACAGGGCCGGCTGCGTAAGCGGAACCGTTTGCGAGCTTGGCTGTTTATATGTCGAGTTGTACCGAAGCGGCGTAAAGACTGGACTGCGTCATGATCAGAGTGGGTTCGATTTTAGGGTTTGCGCTCGGCCTCGGCATCATTTTCGCAGCCTATATGGGGACGCAGGATCCCTCCGTCGCGGAGCCCCAGGCGGCCGGCCCCGGCTGCGTCGCGCAGAAAGTCGCGCTCGACGAAGGCTATGGCGTCACCCGCACCGAGACGCGCATGGTGTGCCCCGACGCAACCGACAACGCCACGGACGCCGCCAAGGCCAAAGACGCGCCGCAATAATCACCGCGCCTCTTTCGCGCGCGCGGCCAGCACCGCGACGACCGCGTCGGTCAGCCGCTTCAGCTCGTCCACGCCGATCGTGAAGGCCGGCGTCAGATAGACGATATTGCGGAACGGGCGCACGAAGACGCCCGCTTCGATGAAGCGCCGCTTCAGATCGCCGAGATCGCCGATCCGCTCCAGCTCCACGACGCCGATCGCGCCCAGAACGCGCACGTCCGCGACGCCGGACAGAACGCGGCAGGGTTCGAGATCGCGGCGCATTGCGCCCGCGATGGCGGCGACCTCCGCCAGCCGCGGCTCGCGCTCGAACAGGTCAAGCGAGGCGTTGGCGGCGGCGCAGGCGAGCGGATTGGCCATGAAGGTCGGCCCATGCATCAGCGCATGCGTCGGATCATCCGACAGAAAAGCCTCGAACACCGCGCCTGTGGCGACCGTCGCGCCTAGCCCCATGGTCCCGCCGGTCAGCGCCTTGGAGAGCGCCATGATGTCGGGGACGACGCCCGCCGCCTCGGCGGCGAATAGCGTCCCGGTGCGGCCGAAGCCGGTGAACACTTCGTCGAAAATCAGCAAAAGGCCATGGCGGTCCGCCGCGCGCCGCAGCTTGCGCAAGACTTCCGGCGCATGAAAGATCATGCCGCCCGCGCCCTGCGCCAGCGGCTCGACGATGATCGCCGCCAGCCTGTCGGCATGCGCCTCCAGCGCCGCCTCGAAACCCGCTTCGCTCGCCTCATCGATCGGCAGATCCACGATCGCCTGTTTGGCCAGCACGCCGGAGAACAGCGCGTGCATGCCTTCTTCCGGATCGCAGACCGACATGGCGGCGAAAGTGTCGCCATGATAGCCGCCCCTGAAGGAAAGGAATTTCGTGCGGCCCGAGACGCCCCGGTTGAGCCAGTATTGCACCGCCATTTTCATCGCGACCTCGACCGCGACGGAGCCTGAATCGCAGAAGAACACGCGGGTCAGCGGCGCCGGCAGCAGGGCCGCGAGCCGCCGCGCCAGCGTCAGCGCCGGCTCATGCGCGAGGCCGCCAAACATCACATGCGGCATGGCCGCGAGCTGGCGCGTCACGGCCGCGGCGATATGGGGATGGTTGTAGCCATGGCAGGCGGTCCACCAGCTGGCGACGCCGTCGATCAGCTCGCGGCCGTCGCTGAGCTTTATGCGCGCGCCTTGCGTGCTCGCCACCGGCAGCGGCGCCGGCGCGGTGCGCATCTGCGCATAGGGCAGCCAGACATGCGGCAGGCCATTCGCGAACCAGTCGGGAGCGCTCATCGACCGGTCTCCACAGCCGGCCGCCGATCGGTTGCCATGGACCCGTCAGGTGCTAACATATCGCTCGATTTTCATGCGCTGCGCGTCCGGCGCCGCGTTCCGGACAGGCAATTTGGCAGATCCGTTTACGGGCGGGAAATGAAATGCTCGGCGAGGCCTCGAAGCGCCGTCTGTCGGTCTGGCTGATTGCGGCGGCGTTGCTCGTCCGCGGCGGCGAAGCGCCGGCTCTGGAACTGAATTTTTCGAGTTTCAATTCCTGCGTCGACACATACGGCCTGTTCTTTTGCCAAAACTATTTCTGCCCGCAGTGCGGCGACGACAACAATAACAGGAATAAGGCCTCCCCATGGGATCCCGACCAATGGCGAGGCGATCAATGGGAGGGCGGCCTTTTGCCCAAAAATGACTATAGCGCATCGGTCTTGCCGTGGGGCCATGAATGGGCGGAAGTTCCAAAGGACGGCGCCCCCATTCCCTGGTCGTATAAGTTTCCGGCGCCGCAGGGTCCGGCTGCGGGCGATCCTGGTTCCGGCGGTCCCTCGCCGGGGGCTCCCAAGCAGCCTTCACGCAACATTGTAGAGACGGGCTATCAATTTTTGTTCGAGGCGAGGCCCGAGAAGCCGGACTACGGGCTTTACTCCTATCTGATATTGGCCGACCGATCGCCCATTCGCGCCGCCAGCATAATCGACGAGATCCTCAACGCGACGCCATCGGCGGACGCTCTCTCCGTCGAGCCGCAACGATTGAACGTGCTTTATCTGCCCGCCAAGAGCGACTTCGATCCGAGAGATCGCTTCCACGAATCGGATTACAATTACGACCTTGCGCGCAGGCTGCTCGACAAGATCTGCCTCGACCCGCCCGCGAAGCTGAAGGAGCTGTGCCTCGGCGACCTGAGCCGGGGGCCGTATATCTTCACTTACGCCAAGGCGGCGGGCGGTCTTGCGAGGCTTCCGCCGCCGCTTCTGGTCGTCGACATGAGCGGCCTCAATGAGCACGGCTTCAAAACCATGCTGGCCTGCTATAAGGCGCAGGTGAAACGCGATGATTTCTCCGATGAGGCGAAAATCGAAAACTTCAGCAACGGCCTTTTGTCGGTCATTCTCGTCGCCGCCGACTGGGATTCGTCGATCGAGGGGTCCTTGAAGAACATGGTTCACATCGTTTCAGAGATGGCGCCGAAGAAATAGAGCGCGGAAATAGATTGCGATGATCGATGTCCTCGTTTTCGTCGTCTTTTTCGTGGTCGCGACCATCGCGCTCAGCTTTGTTTACGGCGCTCTGTTCTCTACTTTCTATCCGCTGGTCGATCATGCCGCCCCCGGCCTCAGCTCGATCTTCGTCATCGCCGCGGCGGTCACGGCCGCGTTGATTTATTTCATTGCCAGGCTGCTATTCAGGAGCAAAAGCGAAAGCAAAAGCCCTTGACGGGCGCGATCCAACGCTCGCCAGGACACTAGCTGAAGGCAAACAATCTGATCCGATCCCTCGACGCCTTCGCCGCCGCAAAACTCGCCGAGCTTGAGGCCGCGCATCTGCGCCGCACGCTGCAGCCGACCGACCGGACCGACGGCCTCCATGTCGTCCGCGACGGCCGCCGCCTCGTCTCCTTCTCCTGCAACGACTATCTCGGCCTCACCCATCATCCGGCCGTCAAGGCCGCCGCCATCGCCGCCATCGAACGCTATGGCGCGGGCGCCGGCGCCTCGCGCCTCGTCACCGGCGACCATCCGCTCCTCGGCCAACTCGAAGCCCGCCTCGCCGCCATCAAGCGAACCGAGGCGGCCTGCGTCTTTGGCTCCGGCTATCTCGCCAATCTCGGCATCGTCCCGACGCTGGCTGGACCGAAGGATCTGATCCTGATCGACGAGCTGGCCCACGCCTGCCTCCACGCCGGCGCGCGGCTCGCCGGGGCCAAAACGCTGCTCTTTCGCCACAACGACATCGCCCATGCGATCGAACTGCTCGCCGCCTGCCGGGCCGACTACGCCCATGCGCTGCTGCTGACCGACGGCGTCTTCTCGATGGACGGCGACCGCGCGCCGCTCGCCGACCTCGCCGCCCTCTGCCGGTCTTTCGACGTCTGGCTGATGAGCGACGACGCGCATGGGCTCGGCGTCATCGGGGGCGGGCGCGGCGCGGTCGCCAGCGCCGGCGATCCGCCGGTGCCTTTACAGATGGGCACGCTCTCCAAAGCCATCGGCGCCTACGGCGGCTACCTCTGCGCCTCAAAGCCTGTCATCGACCTCATCAAGACGCGCGCGCGCACGCTGATCTATTCGACCGCCCTGCCGCCCGCCATGGCCGGCGCCGCCATCGCCGCGCTCGATATTATCGAGACCCAGCCGGACCTCGTCGCAAGGCCGCTCGAAAAAGCCCGCGCCTTCGCCGAAGCGCTTGGCCTGCCCGAAGCGCAAAGCGCCATCGTGCCCGTCATCGTCGGCGCGCCGGAGGCCGCGCTCGCCGCCTCGCGAAAGCTCGCCGAGGCTGGCTTTCTCGTCGCCGCGATAAGGCCGCCGACGGTGCCGGCCGGCACGGCGCGGCTGCGCTTCGCCTTCACCGCGCTGCACGCCGACGAAGACATCGCCCGCGCCGCCGAGGCCGTGCGCGCCATCCTGCCCGCGGAAAAACTGGAAACATAAGTTGGCCGCCTTCTTCGTCACCGGCTCCGGCACCGACATCGGCAAGACCTTCGTCACCGCGGGCCTCGCGCGCGCCCTCAAGGCGCGCGGCCGCATCGTCGACGCCCTGAAGCCGGTGGTCAGCGGCTACAATCCGGATAATCCCGCCGGCAGCGACCCGGCCCTGCTGCTCGAAGCGCTTGGGCGCCCCGCGACCGAAGAAAATCTCGCGCGCATGGCGCCCTGGCGCTTCAGGGCGCCGCTGTCGCCCGACATGGCCGCGAGCGTCGAGGGACGCGCCATCGACATGGCGGCGCTGACCGCGCATTGCCGCGCCGTCGTCGCCGCGGCGAAAGACGCGCTGCTCATCGAAGGCGCCGGCGGCGTCATGGTTCCGTTCAACGCCCAGGCGACCCAGCTCGACCTCATGAGCGCGCTCGACATTCCGCTGATCTTCGTCGCCGGCTCCTATCTCGGCGCCATCGGCCACGCGTTGACCGGGCTCGACACGCTGAAATGCCGCGGCCTCGAACTGCGCGCGCTGATCGTCAACGAGACGCCGGGGTCCACCGTCGATCTCATGGCCACCTGCGCCAGCCTTGAGAATTTCACCGATGCGCCCGTGCTGGCGCTGCGCCGCGCCGATCCCGCCGGCAATGCCGACGTCTTCGCGCGCCTCGCGGCGCTGCTTTAGGGGCTCACGCGTCGACCGGGAAAGCAGGGCTCCGAGGCGGTCCGAGGGGGGCTCCGTTCAAATCATCGCGCGCGCCCGATTGTCATTTGACAAGCCAATCCGCCGAGGCCCTAATGCCGCGAAACAAGTGGGGGACCTGATGGCAAACCGGACCTTGAAAGCGCTTTCTTTTCTGCTCCCGGCGGGCGTGCTGGGCGTTTCCTTTACTCTGGCCAACAGGCCTGCCGACGCGCTGCCATTGTCGCCTCAGGGCGCCGCCGCGGCCTCCGGCCAGAACCCGGGAGTCGCCGCCAGACTGAAGGCGATTCGCGACGGCGTCTCTGAAGTCGGCATGCCGATCGACGATGGCGTTTTCGTCAAGGTCGGCGAAGGCTTTCCCAACGTACTCAAGGCCTGGTGGCGGAACTTCCGCAACGGCGGCGGCTGGCACCGCGGCTTTCGCAACGGCGGCTGGCATCGCGGCTGGCGCAACGGCGGCGGCTGGAGAAACTTCCGCAACTGGTAGTCCTCCGCAGCGGGTCGGGGAAAAGCGTGAGCGCTTTTTCGGCTGATCCCGCCCGAAATATTTGCGATCGATTACGCTCACGGCTCTGGATCGATAAGGTCCAGGGTCGTTGTGATCTGTGGAGGCGGAGCGCGCCATGCCGATGACGCCGACGGCGGAGGCGCCGCCAAGCGGGGCGACGAGCGCTCCCTACATCCAGACGGTGGTCGTGCAGCCGACGCCGTTCTGCAACATCAATTGCCGCTACTGCTATCTGCCCGACCGCAGCTCCAGGGCGACGATGGAGCTCGACACCATCGAGGCTCTGTTCACCAAGGTGTTCGCCTCGGGCTGGACGCTCGACGAATTGACCGTGATCTGGCACGCCGGCGAGCCGCTGGTGCTGCCGGTCTCCTATTATGAGGCGGCCTTCCGCGCTATCGAGGCGCTGCGCCCGCCGTCCCTCGCGCTGCGCCACGCGTTCCAGACCAACGGCATGTTGATTTCGCCGGAATGGTGCAGGCTCTTCCGGGAATGGGACGTCGGCGTCGGCGTCAGCGTCGACGGTCCGAAGGCGCTGCATGACGCCAATCGCGTGACGCGTTCAGGACGCGGCACCTTCGAGCGGACGGTCGCCGGGATGCGGCTGCTGCGCCGGGAGAACGTGCCGTTCCACGTCATCTCGGTGCTCACGGCCGAAAGCCTGCGTTCGCCCGAGGCGATGCTCGACTTCTATCTCTCCGAAGGGGTCGAGGACATCTGCTTCAATGTCGAAGAATCCGAAGGCGATCACGTCTCCGAACTCTTCGCCGCATCCGACGTCGCCGAGCGTTTCCGCGTCTTTCTCGGCCGGTTCTGGACGCTGGCGCGCGAGAGCGGGCGCGTGCGCTCGATCCGCGAGATCGACGACATGCTGCCGCGCATCTTCCGGCCCGAAAGCGGCGACGCCAATGAGGCCGCCGACATGGCCAATGTGCAGGCGCAGCCGTTCGGCATGCTGAACGTCGCCTGCGACGGCTCGGCGTCGAGCTTCTCGCCCGAGCTGCTCGGCCTCAAGAACGCCGCCTACAATGATTTCATCATCGGCAATGTTCGCACCGATTCGCTTCAAGCCATGCTCGGCGGCGCGGCGATGACGGCGATGGCGCGCGACATCGCAGCCGGCGTCGAGATCTGCCGCAAATCGTGCGAATATTTTTCCGTCTGCGGCGGCGGCACGCCGATCAACAAGCTCTCCGAAAACGGTCGCTTCGACAGCGGCGAGACCTCGTTTTGCCGGCTCAGCGAAAAGATCCCGACCGATCTCGTGCTCGCCGCCTTCGACCGGCTGGAGCACGCGATCGAAACCGACCCGGCTCGCTTCGCCGAGGCTTGATCGCCGCGCGGCTCGGGTCAGAGCCCCAGTTCGGAAAGCCCCGCATGATCGGCCGGGCGCTCGCCGAGCGGCCAGAAGAATTTGCGCTCTGATTCCTTGATCGGCAGATCATTGATCGAGGCGAGGCGGTGCGCCATCAATCCGTTTTCGTTGAATTCCCAGTTCTCATTGCCATAGGCGCGGAACCAGTTGCCGGAATCGTCGCGGTGCTCATAGGCGAAGCGGACCGCGATGCGGTTGTCCGTAAAGGCCCAAAGCTCCTTGATCAGCCGGTAATCCAGTTCGCGCGCCCATTTGCGCGTCAAAAAAGCGACGATCTCGTCGCGGCCATGAAGGAATTCGGCGCGGTTGCGCCATTGGCTGTCGACCGTATAGCCGAGCGCGACGCGCGCCGGATCGCGGCTGTTCCAGGCGTTCTCGGCGAGGCGCGCCTTCTGCGCCGCGCTCTCGCGCGTGAAGGGCGGCAACGGCGGGCGTTGTTCGTTCGACATGATAATCCTCCCCCGATAGGATCCCCAGATCAGTCAGTTCGCGCTCGCCTTGCTCGGCTCGCCCGGCTTGTCGGCCGCCTTGGCGACGCCGGCGACGGCAGCCGGCGTTCTAGTCGCTTTCGACGCCTTGACCGCCTTGCTGAGTCCGCCGCGCGCCTCGTTCATTTTGCCGGCGCTCTCAAGTTCGCTCTGCAGCGCGCCAAGTTCGGCGCTGGTGCGCAATTTCGGCCGCACCGGGTCCCTTCCCCACGTCGGCTTGAACTCGAGCGTCTCCGGCGCCGGACGCTTCTCGCGCACGAAATCCTTGGCCTCCGGCACGTCGGCGAAAAGCCGCGTCTGCATTATCGTGTCGAGCGGCGAGCCGGTCGGGTTTCTCGGTTTCTTGCGCTTCGGCGCAGGCGCGGCCACAGCGGCGGCAGCCGCCGCAGCGGCAGGCGCCGCGGATGCGGTCGCCGGGGCGCTCGCGGCCGAGCCGGTCGCCGGGTCGGTCGCGGCCGGAGCGGACGCCGCCGGCGCCGGCGACGGGTCGAAGCTCTGCGCCCGCGCGCCGCCGTGCGACAATGCGCAGGGAGCCAGCGTGAAGGCGAGCGCGAGCGCCCCCGCGGCGAGCGGGCCGGCGCGCCTCGCGGCGGCGCGCATTCCAATATTCGGCGTCGGGCGCGGCATGAGGCTCCGTTTCGCGATCCAGCCCAATATATGCATCCCAATACGATAGCGTCTGGAATCGGCGCAATTTCATGGCGGCGACAAGGTTTCCAGCCGTTCGAAATCCGTTATGATGCGCCGGTGACGAGCCGCCAGCGCCTCGCAAAGCCGCCTCGACGACTATAAATAACCCGCATAATGCAAGAAAATTTGAAGCCGCGGAGGGCAAAACCCATGAGTGCACGCAAATCGACGCGCGGCGAACAATTGAGCAAGGTGAAGACAGCCGTCAAGATCGAAAAGAAACGCGTCCGGGCGCAGGCCTCGGTCGACAAGAAGCTGCGCGAGGCGAGAACTCCCGCGCGCGAGGCCCCTGCACCCAAAGCGGTTGCGCCTGCGCCCAAAGCGGCCGCGGCTTCGCCCGAGGCGGCCACGCCGCCCTTTGCGCCCGGCCTTCCGGCGCTGCATCCGGCCCTCGCCGCGCTCGCCCCCGGCCTCGCCAAACTGGCCGCGGACGCCAACGGGCCAAAGCCCGATTTCGAGCGCATCGCCTATAATATGGCGCGGCTCGTCGAGCAGGGCGGCAGGGCGCTGGCGGCCTCGCTGAAGCCGCCGGAGAACGGCGAGCAGGCGACCGACATGTCCAACGAGCTGCAGGCCGCCATCCGCTCGATGAGCAAGGTCAGCGAACATTGGCTCGCCGATCCCGCCCGCACCGTCGAGGCGCAGGCGGCGCTCGCGTCGAGCTTCCTTGGCCTGTTCTCGAATACGCTGCGTCGGCTCGCCGGCGAGACCGAAGCGCCGCTGGTTCCCTACGATCCCGCCGACAAGCGCTTCGCCGCGCCTGAATGGCGCGAGAGCCCGTTCTTCGATTTTCTGCGCCAGGCGCATTCTCTTTCGGTGTCGTGGGCGAACGGCCTCATCGAACGCGCCTCCGAACTTGATCCGCGCACGCGCGAAAAGGCCAAATTCTACCTACGCCAGATTTCGAGCGCGCTCGCGCCGACCAATTTCTTCGCCACCAACCCGGAAGTGCTGCGCGAAACGCTTGAGTTCGAGCGGCGAGAATCTCGTGCGCGGCGCCTCGATGCTGGCCAAGGACCTCGAAGCCGGGGGCGGACGCCTCAAGATCACCCGCTACGACGAATCGAAATTCGCCGTCGGCGTCAATCTCGCCATGTCGCCGGGCAAGGTGATCTTCCGCAACGACCTCATCGAACTGATCCAGTATGCGCCGACCACCGAAACCGTCTACAGGCGCCCGCTGTTGATCGTGCCGCCGTGGATCAACAAATTCTACATCCTCGATCTGAACCCCGACAAAAGCTTCGTGCGCTACGCGGTGTCGCAAGGCCTCACCGTGTTCATGGTCTCGTGGGTCAATCCCGACTCGCGCCATCGCGACAAGGGCTTTGAAGCCTATATGCGCGAAGGCATCCTCGCCGCGCTCGACGCCGTCGAAAAGGCCACCGGCGAAAAGAAGGTCACGGCGATCGGCTATTGCATCGGCGGCACGCTGCTCGCGATGACGCTCGCCTATATGGCCGAGACCGGCGACGATCGCATCGAAAGCGTCTCCTTCTTCACGACGCAGACCGATTTCAGCCAGGCCGGCGACCTCAAGGTCTTCGTCGACGAGGAGCATCTTAAAGAGCTCGAACAGCGCATGTCCGCGACCGGCTATCTCGAATCCGCGTCGATGGCGACCTCGTTCAACATGCTGCGCCCCGAAGATTTGATCTGGTCCTTCGTCATCAACAACTACATGCGCGGCAAGCCGCCGCTCGCCTTCGACCTGCTCGCCTGGAATTCCGACGCGACGCGCATGACTGCCGCCAACCATATGGGCTATCTGCGCGGTTGCTACCTCGAAAACAAGCTCGCGCGCGGCAAGGCCAAACTCGGCGGCAAGACGCTGCGTCTCGAAAAAGTGAAGCTGCCGATCTATCATCTGGCGACGCGCGAGGATCATATCGCGCCGGCGCGCTCGGTGTTCATCGGCGCGCAGCTGTTCGGCGGCGACGTGCGCTACGTGCTGGCCGGCTCCGGCCATATCGCCGGCGTCATCAATCCGGTCGGCAAGCCGAAGTATCAATACTGGACCGGCCCCAGGCCCGCCGGCGCATTCGAGGACTGGCTCGCCAAGGCCGTCGAGCATCCGGGCAGCTGGTGGCCGGACTGGATCGAATGGCTGACCGCGCAGGCGCCGGAAAAGGTCGCGGCGCGCCTGCCCGGCGACGGCGAACTCGCCCCGCTCGGCAATGCGCCCGGCGAATACGTCAAGGTGCGCTATTAGCCGCGCCCGCCCGCATCATGTTCACATCGGCTCCCGCGCAAGCGGCGAAACGCCCGTCGCGGGGCGGACGCCGGCGCGCTATCATCGCGGTTGCCAGAAGCGGCCGAACGCCGCTTTAATGGCGCCCTGCGAAAGCTCCCGCGCGCGGCGGGCGATCTGATCCGGACCCCCTTGCATGACGCGAAGCTTTTCGAGCCAGACCTTCCGTTTCGCGCCCTCCTCGAACGGTTATCTGCACCTCGGCCACGCCTATTCGGCGATGCTCAATTTCGATCTCGCGCGCGCCGGCGGCGGGCGCATGCTTTTGCGCATCGAGGACATCGACCTCGATCGCTGTCGGCCGGAATTCGAACAGGCGATCTATGACGACCTCGACTGGCTCGGCGTCAGCTGGGAGGTTCCGGTGCGCCGCCAGTCGCAGCATTTCGACGTCTACGCCGCCGCGCTCGAACGCCTGCGCGCGCGAAAGCTCATCTACCCCTGCTTCTGCTCGCGCGGCGAGATCATGGCCAGCGTCGCCGGCCGCCCCGACTGGCCGCGCGATCCCGACGGTTCGCCGCTCTACCCCGGCCTCTGCCGGCATCTTTCCGAAGGCGAGCGCAACCGCCGCCTCGCCGGCGGGCGCCAGGCCGCCCACCGCATCGACATGGCCGCGGCGCTGCGCGCGGTCGGCGCGCCGCTTGGCTGGCGCGAGCGGCGCCCGTCAGGCGCCAATGAGGACAGCCGCGACATCCGCGCCGAGCCCGGCCTCTGGGGCGACGCCGTGCTGGCGCGCAAGGATATCCAGACCAGCTATCACATCGCCGTCGTGATCGACGACGCGCTGCAGGGCGTCAGCGACGTCGTGCGCGGCGAGGATTTGTTCATGGCGACGCATCTGCACCGGCTGCTGCAGGCCTTGTTCGACCTGCCGGCGCCGGATTACCGCCATCACGGACTTTTGCGCGACGCGTCGGGACAGAAACTGTCGAAGAGCCTTCGCGCCAAATCGCTGCGCGCGCTGCGTCAGGAGGGGCTTTCGCCCGCCGCCGCGCGCAAAATGCTGGGCGCCGAGCAGATCGCCCTCTCGCGCATCCCCCTCTAGGGGCCATTGGAGCCGCCGAGGGCGCGAAAAATTCGCCTCATTTAAGGCGGAATAAAAAATCTCCGCGCCGATTTCGGCCCAAAACCGACGCTTTTGCTTTTTAGCCTGTGCGGTAAATGCAACCATGGGTGCTGACATGAGATCTTCCGCCATCGCGCTTGCCCTTCTCGCGACGACCGCCGCCTGCGCATTGATGTCCGGCGCGACGCTCGCCGCCAGCGCGGACCCCGCCGCTGCGCCGGCGCCAGCCGCCGCGCCCGCGGCTCATCCCGCCGTCGCCGCGCCGGCCCATGCCGCCCATGCGGATACGCACGCCGCCGCGATGCACGCCGCCGCGGGGCCAGCAAAAATCCGTCAGACCTTCGACATCGTCCGCAAGGACGACAAGATCGGCGACAATGTCGTCGACATCGACCGTCAGGGCGACGCGATGACGGTCAAGAACAAGACCGACATCGTGGTCAAGGTGCTGTATGTCCAGGTGTACCACTATGAGCACGCCTGCAGCGAGACCTGGAAGGGCGAACAGCTCACCGCCTTCAAGTCGGAGACCAACGACAACGGCACCAAACATGAGGTCGAAATCGCGCCTGGCGACTCGCCCGACAAAGTCACGCTGATCGTCGACGGCAAGAAATCCGAGGAGCCGAAGTCGATCGCCCCGGCGAGCCTCTGGAGCCGCAATCTCGTCACCCGCACCGAGCTGTTCGATCCGGCCAATGGCGAGCGCATGACGGTCAAGGTCTCAGATCTCGGCGAAGAAACCCTGACCATCCAGGGCGTCGCGCATCAGACCCATCATTACCGGCTGTCCGCCAAGGCGCCGGCCGACTTCGACCGCGACCTCTGGTTCGAGGGCGACTCGCTGCTGCGCATGAAGATGCTCGGCTCCGACCATTCCACCATCGTCTCCGACCTCGTCAAGCAGTCGAACGGAACCTGATCCGCGAGCTGCGGCCTGGCGGCCCTTCCACGCCAGGCCGAACGCCGCGGAACTGGAGCGCCTTCCGATCTTCCCCCGGATCGGAAGGCGCTTTTTTATGTGCGGCTTCAGTCTTCATTTGCGGCCGCGCGCCTTGCCCGGCGGCGATGCGTTTATTCGCTCGCGGCGTCGCCTGACGCAAGGCTTTTGGCCGCGCCCTGAAAATCTCTCCTGAAAATCTGCCCCGCTATTTCGCCGGCTGGTCGGCGACCATATGCGGCTGGTCGGCGCTGACCTGCTCGGCGGCGGGCGCCTGCGTCAGCAGCCCGTCGATGCGGTCGCGTTCGCGTTTGAAGGCGGCGAGCATGCGGCTGTCGAGCTCGCGCGTGCGCGGCAGCTTGACTTTCATCGGGTCGACGAAATGGCCGTTGACCAGCACCTCGTAGTGCAGATGCGGGCCGGTCGCGAGACCGGTCTGGCCGAGGTAGCCGATCACCTGCCCCTGCCGCACGCGCGCGCCCTCGACCGCGCCGCGCGCGAAGCCGGACATGTGGTTGTAGGTGGTGACATAGCCGTTGGCGTGCTCGATCTCGATGCGCCGGCCATAGCCTGAATCCCAGCCCGCCTTGGTGATCACGCCATTGCCGGCGGCGAAGATCGGCGTGCCGATCGGCGCCGCCCAGTCGACCCCCGTATGCGGCCGCGTATAGCCGAGAATGGGATGGTATCTTAGGCCATAGCCCGAGGTGAAGGTCGCGTTGATGATCGGCGTGCGCACCAGGAACTTGCGCGACGAGCGGCCGTCCTGATCGTAATAGTCGAGCGCGCTGTCGTCGGGGGTCTGGAAGCGGTAATAGTGATAGGTCTCGCCGCGCGCGGTGATGGTGGCGTAGAGCAGTTCGTCGTGGCCGTCGGCCTGGTCGGTCTCGTCGTAGAAGGCGGCGAAGGAATCGCCGCCGGTGACGGGGCGCTGGAAATCGACGTCATTGGCAAAGATGCGCACCAGATCGTCGATGACCGGGCGCGGCAGCTGCTGTTTCAGCGCCGTCTCGTAGAGCAAATCGTAAAGCCGCATGCCGTCTTCGTCGTCGGCCTCGTCGCCGGTCGGCGCCGGCTGCTTGGCCGGATGCGCCGGCGCCATCACGCGCACATACTCGCCATGGTCGTTGACGGCGACGCCGCTCTCCAGCGTCTCATCGGCGTAGACGGAGACGCGGGCCAGCGTCGCGGCCTCGCCCGATCCGTCGAGATCGGTGAACAGCAGCTTCACGCGGCGCCCTTCCGGAGCGACGGATTCGCCGGGCTTCAGGCCAAAGGCGGCGACGACGGCGGCGATCTTCGGCCGGCTCACCCCGGCGTTGCGCAGGACGTCCTCGAGCCCCTCGCCGTGGCGCACGACGACGAGGCGCTCGTCCGCGTCATGCGCCTGCGGCGATTGCGCCGAACGCTCGATGTTCGAGACGTTTTCGGGAACCATGCGGACCTCGATCGCCGAGAACGGCGTCGTCCTGATCTGGTCGGCCGGATTCGCATAGGCGAGCATGCCGGGGAAATTGGTGCGGCTCGTGCGCATCAACAGAAGCTGCGGCGGCAGCGCGATCTCGTGCGACCCCGCCTCCGCCGTGTTCTTGATCTGCTCGGCGACCTGCGCCTGCACTTCCTCGACGCTGAGCCCGATCGGCGACAGGCTCTCGGGCGCGATGTCCTTGGTCGACCATGAGACCTCGGCGTCGTCCTGCGCCGGCTCCGGCGCCGCGTCGATCGGATTGCGCGCGTCGGCGAGAACTTTCAGCGGATTATAGGGCGGCACGTCCTCGGCGAAGCCGGCGCTGTTCAAAAGCAGCGTCGTCTCGACATGGGTGAAGGTGTGGATCTTCATCACCTCCTTGTCGCCGACCTTGATCGCGGTCGGCGCGCGAAAGGTCTGTTTCTCGGCGACGATGTCGACCGATTTGATGAGCCGGTCGCCCTTGTGCTGATTGACGCCGAAATCGAGCGCGATCTCCTTGCGCGGCGCGAGCGAGGGCGGCTCGGCGATGAAGGACTGGCCGCCGAGCGAGGCGTAGATCGCCGCGCCGATCAGCGCGCCGCCGGAAAGGCCGGTGAGAACCGTGCCGGCGAACCAGCGCAGCGAGACGCGCTTGCGGTCGAATGCGGAATGGCGCGCGCCGTCGGCCTCGATCGCCGGCTCGTGGCCAAGCTCGACGGCGCGCTGGAGCCGGCCGAACCAGTGGCCCGGCGCCGCGCGATAAGCCGGCATCTGCGCATCGATCGGCGCATTGATCGTCATGGCGATGATCTGACCCTGGCCAATGCGCCGCTCTTCCCCTCGACTGGCCGCGCGGCCCGGGCGGCCGCCGACTTCGCCATCCGCGCGCGCCCGACGCGGCGAAACCGCGCCTTCTATGCGCTTATCCTTTACGGATCAATCCTTTCGCGGACTTGGCGGCGGTTTTGGCTCCCGAAACTGGCTCCCGAACCCGACGCGCCGACCGCGCACCCGCGAAGCCCAAAAAACCAATATAAGCCGATGAAAAGCGACGCATGCCGATGCATGACAAAGCCCGCTGAACATGGCTCAAATGCGGCGTCCGCGCTGGCCCTCCCGCGCAGTTGACAAACTTCAGTCGCTTCTGTAATTCAGCCTCATCTCGGCGCGGCTTTTGCCGCGTTTTTTCGTTGCGCGGCCGAGGCCGCTTTTCCCGGCGCCCTTGGCGAGCCTTAAAAGGCTGGTGCTGAAGGCTGGGCTAAAACCACGAAAAATAAGCCGCGAAATCGAGCAGGATCGTTAACGACCCCTGCCCGAGAATTAACGACAACTGCCAAGAAGCCGGCCGCCGGGCCTTCCCGGAAGCGCCGGATCGAACATGAGGAAAAAGAATGTTCGCAGTCATCAAAACCGGCGGCAAGCAATATAGCGTCAGCGCCGGCGACGCCATCACCGTCATGACGCTGGAGGGAAATCCCGGCGACGTCGTGACCTTCGACGATGTGCTGATGCTCGCCGGCGAGGGCGAGCCGCGCGTCGGCGCCCCTTTCATCGAAGGCGCCAGCGTCTCCGGCGAAATCGTCGAGCAGAAGCGCGGCCCGAAGGTCATCGCCTTCAAGAAGCGGCGGCGGCAGAACTCCAAGCGCAAGCGCGGCCATCGCCAGGATCTGACGCTGGTGCGCATCACCGGCATCGGCGCCTAGGCGCGAGGCGCCTGAGCCCGCGCGAGAGCGCGGCGATTTGCCTATCTGGCGGCGGCTTCGCCCGATTTTTAATCGTCGGCCTTGCAACCATCAGGTTTCGACAGACATTGGTAGCGGTGCGCGCGCGGCGCCTCCATCGCAAAGGACTTGGGAGCCAGTTCGATGGCGCATAAAAAAGCAGGCGGCTCGTCCCGCAACGGCCGCGACTCCAAGGGGCGGCGCCTCGGCGTCAAGAAATTCGGCGGCGAAGCCGTCGTCCCCGGCAACATCATCGTGCGCCAGCGCGGCACGACCTGGCATCCCGGCGCCAATGTCGGCATCGGCACCGACCACACTTTGTTCGCCCTGACCGAGGGAAAGATCAAATTCCTGACACGCGGCAATGGCCGCGCCTATGTTTCCGTCATCGCCGCGCCGAAGGCCGAAGCGGCCGAGGCCGCCGACGCCCAGGACGCCGCCGAGTAGCGTCCGGCGTCGGGCAAAATTGCGCTGGGGAAAACCCGGCTGGCGAAGCTTGACTGGAAAGAATCTTGCAAGGGAGTTTGGCGCGGGACGTAGAAACGATGCTCTTCAACTCGGATCTCTCAAGATCCGCCAGCCGGAGTGTTTATGTTCCCTGATCTGACCTGCGACGACATCTTCCGCCTCGAAACCAAAAGGCTTTGGCTGCGCTGGCCGCGCGCCGGCGATGCCTCGGCGATCAAGAGTTTCGCCAGCCTCGCCGAAACCGCGCGGATGACCGCCTCCATTCCGCATCCCTATCCGCCGGGCGAGGCCGAGCGCTTCATCTTCCGCGCCCGCGTCGACAACGCCAATGGCGCGGCGGTGGTGCTCGCCATCGCCCAGAAGCATGAGTCAAAGCAGGGGGCCGGCCAGGCCATCGGCCTCGTCAGCGCGACGCTGTCCGACGCCGGCGAGATCGAGCTCGGCTTCATGCTGGCGCCGTCGGTCTGCGGGCGGGGCTACGCGACTGAAGCCGTGCGCGCGCTGGTCGAGGCCTTGTTCGCTTTGACCAAGGCCGAGCGCATCCTCGCCAATGCGCGCGCCGAGAATCCCGCCTCGCGCCGCGTTCTGGAGAAATGCGGCTTCGCCTATGTCGATTCGGGGCTCGATCTTTTGCCCGCGCGGGGTGGGCTCCACTCTTGCGATCGCTTCCAGCTCGGCCGCAAGCGCTGGACCGCCTGCCGCCTCAGCGCCGGCCTGCCCGCCATGGCGCATCAGGCGCCTGACGATATGGCGGCGATCCTCGCCATTGCGGCGCAAACGCAGGCTTAGGGCAAGAGCCCTCCAGCAGCGTCATGGCCGGCCTTGAGCCGGCCATCCAAACTGGCGGCGCCACGACTGGATGCCCGGCTCAAGGCCGGGCATGACGCGAGCCTTGCCTTCGTTCTTAAACTCCAGACATCACGCCGCGCGCTTGAATTCGCCGGCCCCACCGCCTACTCCTGTCCGCGCAATGAAATTCCTTGATCAAGCCAAAGTTTACATCCGCTCCGGCGACGGCGGCGCCGGCTGCCTGTCGTTCCGGCGCGAGAAATTCATCGAATTCGGCGGCCCCGACGGCGGCGACGGCGGCCGCGGCGGCGATGTCGTCGTCGAATGCGTCCACGGCCTCAACACGCTGGTCGATTACCGCTATCAGCAGCATTTCAAGGCCAAGACCGGCGTCCACGGCATGGGCGCCGAACCGCTCCGGCGCGCGCGGCGCCGACGCCATCCTCAAAGTCCCGGCCGGCACGCAAATCTTCGACGAGGATGGCGAAACCCTGATCGCCGACTTGACCGAAGTCGGCCAGCGCGTGACGCTCGCGCGCGGCGGCAACGGCGGCTTCGGCAACGCCCATTTCAAGACCGCGACCAATCAGGCGCCGCGCCGCGTCAATCCCGGCCAGGAGGGCGAGGAGCGCACCATCTGGCTGCGCCTCAAGCTGATCGCCGACGCCGGCCTCGTCGGCCTGCCCAACGCCGGCAAATCGACCTTCCTCGCCACGGTCAGCGCGGCGCGCCCGAAGATCGCCGATTATCCCTTCACGACGCTGCATCCGCAGCTCGGCGTCGTCGCCTGCGACGGCCGCGAATTCGTCCTCGCCGACATTCCCGGCCTGATCGAAGGCGCGCATGAAGGCGTCGGCCTCGGCGACCGATTTCTTGGCCATGTCGAGCGCTGCCGCGTGCTGCTGCACCTCGTCGACGCCAATTGCGAGCACGCCGGCAAGGCCTATAAGACCGTGCGGCGCGAGCTCGAAGCCTATGGCCAGGGCCTCGCCGACAAGCCCGAGATCGTCGCGCTGTAGCAAGATCGACAGCGTCGACGAGGCGACACTGAAGCAGCAGGCCCTGCGCCTGAAGCGCGCGGCCAAGCGCACGCCGCTGCGCCTCTCATCGGCGACCAACGTCAATGTCCGCGAGGCGCTGCGCGCAATCCTCAAAGAGGTCGACGCCGCCGACGCGCAAGCCGACGGCGCCCCGCGCCGTCGAGTGGGCGCCGTGACGAAGCCCGCCGCTCGCGGCCTGCAAAGCGCGCCGCCCCGGCTCGACCAGTTCCGCCGCATCGTCATCAAGGTCGGCTCGTCGCTGCTCGTCGATCGCGCCGCCGGCGCCGTCAAGGCGCGGCTGGCTCGCCGCGCTCGCCGACGACATCGCCGGCCTGCATCGCGCCGGCGCCGATGTGCTGGTCGTCTCGTCGGGCTCGATCGCGCTCGGGCGCACCGTGCTCGGCCTGCCCGACGGCGCTTTGAAACTCGACGACAGCCAGGCCGCCGCCGCCGTCGGCCAGATCGCGCTCGCCCGCGTCTGGGCGCGAGACGCTGGCCGGGCCTCGCATCACGGCGGGGCAAATTCTCGTCACCTTCGGCGACACCGAACAGCGCCAGCGCTATCTCAACGCGCGCGCCACCATCGCGCGCCTGCTCGACCTGCGCGCCGTGCCGGTCATCAACGAGAACGACACGGTGGCGACGCAGGAAATCCGCTATGGCGACAACGACCGCCTCGCCGCGCGCGTCGCCACCATGGCCAGCGCCGATCTGCTGATTCTGCTGTCCGACGTCGCCGGCCTCTACGACGCGCCGCCCGGCGAAAACCCCGGCGCCGCGCTGATCCCGGTCGTGCCGCAGGTCACGGCCGAGATCGAGGCGATGGCGGGCGGCGCCGCGTCATCGCTGTCGCGAGGCGGCATGCGCACCAAGATCGAGGCGGCCAAGATCGCGACGACCGGCGGCGCGCATATGCTGATCGCCGACGGGCGCGTCGCGCATCCGGTCGCGCGCATCGCCGACGGCGCGCCCTGCACATGGTTCCTGACCGGCGCGACCCCCGTCACCGCGCGCAAGAAATGGATCGCCGGCTCGCTGGAGCCGCGCGGCGCGCTGCATCTTGACGCCGGCGCCGAACGCGCCATCCGCGGCGGCGCCAGCCTGCTGCCGGCCGGCGTCAAGCGAGTCGAAGGCGAGTTTTCGCGCGGCGACTGCGTCCTGATGCGCAATCCCGCCGGCGCCGAAATCGGCCGCGGCCTCGTCGCCTATGACGCGAGCGAGGCCGGCCACATCGCCGGCCGCAATTCGCAGGATATCGAGAAGCTGCTCGGCGAGCCCGGTCGCGCGACGCTGATCCATCGCGACGACATGGTGATCGCCGGGGAGCGCGTCGGATGAAGACGCCGGGCGTTTCGCCTGGCCGGAACTCTAGGCGCGCGGCCGGGTTTATTAGCGCACAGGAGACGCTTTGAAGATGTGGCCCGATGCGGACCTCAGCCCGGCCCCGGGACATATCCTGATTGTCGAGGACGATGTGCTGATCCGCGCGCTGCTCGCGGATGAGCTGCGTTACGCCGGGCTTCGCGTCATCGAGGCGGCCAACGCCGATGAGGCCGTGTCCCTGTTTCAGGCCGGCGCGGAGGTCGATCTCATGTTCACCGACGTGCAGATGCCGGGCTCGATGAATGGCGTCGAGCTGGCCCGGCGCATCAAGGCCGGCTATCCGACGATCCCGATCATACTGACCTCTGGCGCCGCGCCGCAACCAGCCCGCGAGCTCGGCGCGTTTCTGCCAAAGCCCTATGATTTCGATCACGCCGTCGAATTGATCTTCGCGAGCCTCGGCCGGAGCCGCCCCAACGAGCCATGACCGACAAGGCCTGCGTCATGATCGTCGAGGCGGACATTCTGGCGCGCCATCCGCTCGCCGAATATCTGCGCGAATGCGGATACAAGGTCATCGAGGCGGCGAACGCCGACGAAGCCCGGCAGCTTCTCGGCGCCGAGGTTGCTGCGATCGCGGTCGATATCGTGCTGGCCGACGCGGAAAGCCCGGGCAAGGGCGCCTTCGCGCTGGCGAGCTTCATTCGCGCCAATCATCCGGGCGTCGAGGTGATCCTTTCGGGATCGGTCGCCGGAGCGGCGGAGAAGGCCGGCGCCCTCTGCGAGGAGGGCCCCGCCCTGGCCAAGCCCTATGATCACAAGCTGGTGCTCGAGCGAATCCAGCGCCTCATGGCCGCGCGCGACCGCCGCCGCGGCAAGTGAGCGCATGCGCCACAAGCGCCCTCGTCTTTGGCGCAAACGCGCGAAGCGCCGCGGGGCCCATCTCGGGCAAGGCTCCGAAGTCGCGCATTGCGCCGCCTGCGAAAACTGCCTAAGTCTTGAACGCCTCTAAAAGGCAGGCGAAGGCCAAAGCGATGAATACGCGAAGCGCGCGACGATGGCGCCGGACTTCGCGCCATCGCGATAGGGAGGGCCAATGAACGCGGGTCAGAAATCCTTCGGCCGCCGCGCCGGCGCCGCCATTCTATCGGCGAGCCTTCTCTGCGGCCTGCCAGCGCTGGCGGCCCCTCTTACCGGCGAGGCGGTGCGCGCCGCGGTCAGCGCCGCGCCGCAAGGCAAGATCGACCTCTCCGGCAAGGACATGAGCGGCGCCGATCTCAGCGAGCTCGACCTCAGCGGCGCCAATCTCGCCGGCGCCAATCTCGCCAGTGCGAATTTGCACGGCGTCAAACTGGTCGGCGCCGACCTCACCGGGGCGAACCTCGAAAAGGCCGATCTGACCGGAACCTGGATCATGAAAGCGAAGTTCGACCACGCCAATCTGCATGGCGCGACGATGCAGACCGTGATCACCTCGGAAGCGATGGACAATCAGCCCGAGACGGCGGCGAGCTTCATCGGCGCCGACCTCTCCGACACCAACGCCACCGTGCATTTCAGCTATGATGATTTGCACGGCGCGAATTTTGCCCGCACGCATATGTCGGTCGTCATCGCCAACCAGTCGATGGGCATTTTGCGCAGCGAGTTCAAGCAGTCGAATCTCGACGGCGCCAATTTCGAGGACGCCGAGCTCGGCCACATCACTTTCGAATTCGCCAAGCTGAACGGCGCCAATTTCAGAGGCGCGGACTTGACCCGCGCCGACTTCACCGGCGCCTATCTCAACGACGCCGATTTCACCGGCGCGAAACTTGACCACACGACCTTCGAGCAGGCCGTGCTCAAAGGGGTAAAAGGCCTGCCGCAGGCGCCGGACAAGTGACTTGAGCCGCCGGGATCGCCCGGCGGCTCGCGTTGCGTCTGGGCGCCGGCCGGCGCGCGAAAAGATCGCGACGCCGCGGGCGACAGTTTACGGATAGGCGCCGATCGCCTGGCTCACGAGATCGGGCATTTCCGAGCCGCCGGCCAGCCAATTGGCGGTTCGCGTGACGGGATCGGTGACGACGGGGTCGAGCGTGCCTTCGCTGCTGACCACGGCGACGACATAAGGCCCGGCGGGATTGCCGCCGTAGGGGCCGCCGTCGCCCCACCAGCCGAACACGGGGCCGCCGGAATCGCCGTGATTGAGGCTCGCATAGGTCTCGATGTCGCGGCCCGAGCCCGATTCAAAAAAGCCCGGCGCCCAGGAGTTCGAAATGCTGAACCACTGCTCCCACGCCGGTTTCGTGCCGCCGCCGACGTCGTCGGGGTAGCCGACGTGGCTCCAATAGGCGCCGCCATCCCAATCGTCGGTATAGGTCGTGGTGCCGAGCCAGCTCAGCTGATCGCCGAGCCGGTCCTGCAGCACGACGACGACATAATCCTCGGCGATGTCATATTCGCCGGAGACGCTGGTGAGTTTTTCGTAAGAGTAGACCGTCACGCCCCAGGACGAAGGGAACACGTCGGTATCGTAAAAGTCGGGCTGGAAGTGCACCCAGCCGGCGTCGTTGGCGGTCCATCCGATTACATGGCTCGCGGTCAGGAGATGACGCGGGCCGACCAGCACGCCCGCCCCCTCGCCGGCGCCGGTCGTGACGCGTCCGCAGCAGCGCCACGGATAGGAGGTGTCGTTGAACACCGAGCGCCCGTCCGGCGGATAGACGTAGAGCGGATTGACGGATTGTCCGCGCGCCTTGAAGCGGCGCGCCGGCAGCGGAAGATCGGGCGCGACCGTCACGTCGCCGGCCGCGGGCAGCCCGGGCGCGGTCGCGAGTTTCAGCTGGCGGTGGGCGTCGCCATGCTTGCCGCGGCGGCGCGCGATGACGCGCGATTCAGCGCGCGGCGGCTGCGGGAAGGCGAAGTTCTTGATCGCGCTGCGCGGCCAAAGCCCTTGCGCGCGCACCCTTGTCAGCGGTTCTCTCTTTTCCATGATTTTTCCTCGAATCGTCGGTGAGTTCACCCTCGTCGCTCGCGGCGGCGACGCGAACGCCATGCGGACGTCGCGCCGGGCCGTCGAGCGAACTCAGAGACGCGGAGTCCCTTTGTTTGAAGCAGGGGCGCCGGCCGGGAAAAACCTACTGGAGCGCGGCCTCGGCCGTCCTTAAGGTTCTCTAATGTTTCCCTGAAGTTTGGCGGTTTGCGACGCCGGCGCGGCGGAAAAGTCGCCGGCTGGCGGCGATGCGTCGCGGCGCCCTCCGAGAGCGCCCGCCGCCAATCGCGCGCGGTCATGCCTTCATCGAACTTTAGCCGTGGCGAAGAGTTGTTCCGCGCGGCGTTTGGAGACGCCGATAATGGCATCGCGAGGATCGGGCGTTCCGAACCGCTCCGCTACGGCCCGTCATTCAAAAGCGCAATCAGTTCGCGCAAGCTTGGGGCGCAGGCGGCCTCTTCATCCGATCGCCGATCTGTCGCGTAGGGCGGCGGGTCCAGGTCATCGCCGCCGAAACGCGGGAAGATCGAAGGATCGCTGAAACGGCTATAGCTGGATCGATCGCCCAATTCTCGCCGCGCGGATGGCTCCGTCGCCGCTGGCTCTCTCTTTTCCATATCCATGGTTCGCCTCTCCGCATCGCCGCGTGGCCTTCACGCAGCGCCAGAATCCTGCGGGAGCGCGCGGATGTCCTAAAGTTTCTCTTATGAAATCGCGAGGAATTTTTCCATGGCGGGCGAGCGAACCAGCGAGGTCTTTGCGTTCGCATTGCGCTACGCGAAAATATTGCATAAGTCATGCGTTGCCATGGACAATCTGAAGCGCATCGAGAGCGGCGCGGAAAACGTAAGCGTCCTGATGGCGCGGCTCGGGCGCGACGCGCGGGCCGCGGCGCATGCGTTGTCGCTCGCCTCCACCGAAGCCAAGAACAAGGCGCTGGTCGTCGCCGCCGCCGCCATCCGCGCCAACGCCGACAAAATTCGCGCCGCCAATGCGCAGGATTTCTCCGCCGCCAAAGCCAATGGCGCCGCCGCCGCCCTGATCGATCGCCTGAGCCTCGACGCCGCGCGCATTGAATCAATGGCGCGCGGCCTCGAAGAGATCGCCGCCCTGCCCGATCCCGTCGGACGCGTGCTGGCGCGCTTCGAGCGCCCCAACGGGCTTCTGATCGAACGCGTTTCGACCCCGCTCGGCGTCGTCGGCGTCATCTATGAAAGCCGGCCGAACGTCACGGCCGACGCCGGCGCGCTCTGCCTCAAAGCCGGCAACGCCGCGATCCTGCGCGGCGGCTCGGACGGCTTCCAATCCTCGGGCGTGATCCACGACTGCCTCGTCGCCGGGCTCAGCGCGGCCGGCCTGCCCGAGGCCGCGATCAGCCGCGTGCCGGTCAAGGATCGCGTCGCCGTCGGCGAAATGCTCAGCGGGCTCGATGGCAATATCGACGTCATCGTGCCGCGCGGCGGCAAGAGCCTCGTCGCGCGCGTGCAGGCCGAGGCGCGCGTGCCGGTCTTCGCGCATCTTGAAGGCCTCGTGCATGTCTTCATTCATCGCGACGCCGATCTCGCCAAGGCCGAGCGCATCGTGCTCAACGCGAAGCTGCGCCGCACCGGCGTCTGCGGCGCGGCCGAGACCTTGCTGGTCGACCGCGGCTGCGTCGCGACGCATCTTGCCCCGCTCGTCAGAATGCTGCTCGACGCCGGTTGTGTCGTGCGCGGCGATGTCGCCGCCCGCGCTGTAGATTCGCGTGTAGAGGCCGCTACTGTAGACGACTGGACAACGGAATATCTCGACGCCATCATCGCCGTGCGCGTTGTAGAGAATCTTGGCGAAGCGATACAACACATTGAATTATATGGCAGTCATCATACTGACTGCATCGTGACTGAAAACGATGAAGCCGCGGCGCGCTTCCTCAAAGAGGTCGATTCGGCGATCGTGATCCACAACGCTTCGACCCAATTCGCCGACGGCGGCGAATTCGGTTTCGGCGCCGAGATCGGGATCGCCACCGGACGCATGCACGCGCGCGGTCCCGTCGGCCTCGAACAGCTCACTTCGTTCAAATATCGCGTGCATGGAAACGGGCAGATTCGCCCGTGAAAGCGGACGCGCGCAAGGGTGTTTCACGTGAAACACCCGACCCTGTTTCACGTGAAACACCCCCGGGGTTTTTGAGCGAAACAGACATTCGCGCACATGAAGAAATTGCGCCAGCGCGCCGCGCGGACGAAGGTTTTTGCGATCCGCGCTCGATCGCTCATGTAAGATTGCCGCCGCACGCGCCGGGGCTGCGCGTCGGCCTCTTCGGCGGCAGCTTCAACCCGCCCCATCAGGGCCATCGCGCGGCGAGCCTCATCGCCCTGCGCCGCCTCAGGCTCGACTGCGTCTGGTGGCTCGTCAGTCCCGGCAACCCCTTGAAAGATAAGGCTGAACTCGCCCCGCTCGCGGTCCGCATGCGGGCCGCGCGACAACTCGCCGACCACCCGCGCATCAGAGTCAGCGGCGTCGAGGAGGCGATCGGCACGACCTATAGCTACGAGACCGTCGCCTGGCTCAAAATGCGCTGCCCCGGCGTGCATTTCGTCTGGATCATGGGGGCCGACAATCTCGCCGGCCTCAGCCGCTGGAAGCGCTGGCGCGACCTCATCGCGCTGGTGCCGATCGCCGTCATCGACCGCCCCGGGTCGACGCTTAAGTCCATGTTTTCACGAGGCGGACAGGCGCTCGCGCCATACCGGGTCAGCGAAAGCGCCGCCGCCGCTCTCCCCTCGATGAAGCCGCCCGCGCTGGTCTTCCTGCACGGGCCGCGCTCCAGCCTCTCGTCCACCGCGCTGCGCGCCGGCCGCGACCTCAGCCGATCGTAGCGGCCGGCAGGCCCGCCTCGCGCCGCCGCCACATGACTTCGTACATGTTTTCGAGGTCGGCCGTGTAGGTTTTGACGTCGAACAGCGCGCAGGTCGCGCGGTTTTGCGCCAGCCGGGCGCGCAGGGCGCGCAGCCGCTCGGGGTTCGTCGCAAGATCGAGGGCGAGGTCGAAATAGCCGTCGAGATCGGCCGCGATCAGCTCCTTAAGCCCGCTCGCGTGCAGGAGACCGCCGGCGACCCGCGAGGCGAACGTCTCGCCGGGGCAGGTCACGATGGGCGCGCCGGCAAAGAGCGCGTCGCTCGCCGTCGTGTGCGCGCCGCAGGGCGCCGTATCGAGCACGAGATCGGCGAGCTGCAGCCGCGCGAGATGGCCGCTCTGGGCCATGTCGGGGGCGAAAACGAGCCGCTCGGGGCTGACGCCGCGCCGCAGCGCCTCATTGCGCAGATTGCCGCGCGCCCCCTCGCCGTCGATCAGCCAGAGCACGCTGCCGGGGACGCATTGGAGCAGCCGGCACCAGAGGCCGAAAAGCTCAGGCGTCAACTTATAGTGCTGGTTGAAGCTGCAAAACACAAAACCTGCCGGGGGCAGGCCCATTTCCGCCCGGCCCGGCCTTTGCGCGAGCGGCGCGGCGCGCGCATGCGGCTGATAGGAATTCGGCATATAGGCGAAGGATTCGGAATAATCGGCGGCGCTTTCGGGCGGCGTCATGAAGCGGTCGGTCACGATATAATCGCAGACGTCGGCGCCGAGCGTGCCGGGATAGCCGAGATAATTCACCTGAACCGGAGCCGGATGCAGCAGCAGGATGCCGGTGCGCGCGTCCCGCGTATAGCCCTTGAGATCGATCAGAATGTCGATTTCATCGGCGTGGATCGCGCGCGCGGCCTCGATATCGGTGAAGGATCGGACGTCGCTGAAGGCGTCGAAGGTCTTTTCGAGCCTTTTGCGCATCGCCCGGCCGTCGTCGGCGCCATAGGAATAGGCGCGGACGTCAAAGCGGGCGCGGTCATGCGCCTCCAGCGTCTCGACCAGCAGCAGCGCGGTCGCGTGGTCATGAAAATCGCTGGAGAGATAGCCGAGGCGGATTTTCGCGCGCGCGCCGCGCTCGAAGCGGAAGTCGAGGCCGGCGCATTGCGGCCGCGAGGCGGCGAGCCGGTCGCGGATCCAGAGCTCGGAGCAGGCGCGCTGCTCGGCGGCGGTGACGCCCGGCTCGGAAAGCAGCTGGAACGGCGCGAGCCGGCCGGATTCGCCGCGCGCCATGATGCCCCGGATATGCGGCGCGGCCTCGGCGAAATTGTCCCATTCGCACATGCCGCGCTCGCGGCCAATCGACTTCATGGCCAGCTTTCCGGGGCGGCGAGGCGGCCTGCGCGACCGCACGGCCATCTTGACGGAAAAACGGGGGGAAGTCGCGCGCCAAATCGCCTCGGCCGTGGGTCCGGCTTCGGCGACTGGATGCCCGGCTCAAGCCTGATGCGTCATTTGGCGACGATCACGCCCTTCGGCGCATCCGAGTGGAAATCATCGAAAAACTCATATTGGCCGGGGTCCATCGGGCGAAAGACGAGCGTCGAGGTCGAATTCGGCGACAGCACCTTCTCCTTGCGCAAATCCGAGCTCTCGAACTCGGCCGGAGTCTCGCCGCTATTGCGCAATTCGAGGACGAAGCGGGTGTTGGCCGGCACTTCGACGCGCAGCGGCGCGATCTTGCCGTCGTGGAATTCGAGCGTGAAGGTGGGCGCGTCCTCCGCGCGCAGAGGCGCCGAGGCGAACGCCGCCAGACCAAGAGCCGCCATCAGGCCAAGCGTCGAAAATCGTTTCACATCAGCCTCTTCGCAACCGCAATGCGCCCCGCGCGAAAGGCGCCGACATGGTCAATCGGAGCCATTTTTGCCAAATCCGGCGTAGGTGAACTCATAATCGACCGTGAATGGCTTGAACCAGGGCCCGACGCCGCTTTTCTTGTCGACCTGGCGGCCGAATTCGACCGGCTTCGCCTGGTCGGGCGCGGTGATGGTCAGCGAAAGCTTGTATTTGCCCGGTCCGAACATCCTGACGTTCTCGCCATAGACCGGGCCGTCATCGGCGGCGACCGGCGTCAGCCTGCCTTTCGCCGTCTGGTCTCCGTCAAGCTTCACCAGCACGTAATCGACGCCAAGATAGGGAATCCAGTCGCCCTGCCCGAAGCCATTGGAATTGCCCTTGATGGCATGGATGTCAGCCTCAAGACGGATGTCCAGAGTCCTTGACCGGGCGCGCCAGTTCCGGCGGATCAATCTCGATCGGCTGCAGATAGACCGGGGCGATCTCCATACCGGCTTTTTCCTGCGCCTTGCCGATCGGATATTCTTTGGCGAGGGCCGGGGCCGCGGCGAAGGCCGCCACGGACAGAACGAAGAGAACAAAGCCGGACCGTCTCATTCTTTCTCCTTAGCGCCGAATTTGGGGCCGGGTTGGCGCGGCGCAGCGCCATCGCGCCAGTAGAGGGAGACGACAGCCGCCGTCTCGCGCGCCGCTTACTTTTAGACGACCGGACCATGACTTGGAAGCGTGGAGTGAAACTTTATAAGCGATCTAATAATCCTTGTTTAGAAGCATTTTGAACTAGAACTGCTTCGGAAACGGAGGGACGGAAACCGGCTTCTTGTCCGGCGCGGTCAGCGCGGCGCGAAGCCGCGCCCTGTCGCTCTCTTTGTTGGGGATGGCGAAGCGCAGCCAATGCGGCCGCGCTTCGAAACGCCGCACCCAGATCCCCGCCTCGGCCAGCGCCCGGAACCGGCGCGGCGCATCGGCGGACGCCGCCAGCCGGAACAGCGGCGTTTTTCCGGCGATGGCGAAGCCCGCCTCGGCGAGAATGGCATCGAGCGCGGCGGCGTCCTCCGCCAGTTTTTCGCGCGTCGCGGCGAGCCATGCGGCGTCGGCCAGGGCCTCGGCGCCGATGGCGATGGCCGCGCCCGAGACCGGCCATGCGCCGAGCGCCGCGCCGAGCTTGGCCGCCAGATCAGGCGCGGCGATGGCGAAGCCAAGCCGCAGACCCGGCAGGCCATAAGCCTTGCCGAAGGAGCGCAGCACCAGCGCGCCCGCGTGGGGCAGAGCCGGCGCGAGGCTCATTTGGGGGTCGAGCAGATCGGCGAAGGCTTCGTCAATGATGAGAAGCTTGCCGCGCCTTTGGAAGCTCCCGGCGAGCGCGCGCAAGCGCTCCGGTTCGACGATCCGCCCGTCGGGATTGTTCGGATTGACGATGACGGCGGCGTCCGCCTCTTCGAGTTCGCCGATGTCGCCCGCGACGGAGACCTCGGCGCCGCCGGCGGCCCAGCTTCGCGCGTGCTCGAAATAGGAAAAGCCCAGAATGCCGACCCGTCGCGCTGGAAAAAGATGCGGCAGCCAGTTGATGATCGCCTGCGTGCCTGGCGCCGCCACGACGCGCGCGCCCCGGCCGACGCGATAGGCGGCGGCGGCGGCGGCTTTGAGCGCGGCCAGCGTCGCGGCGTCCGGCAGGCGCGTCCAGCTTTCGGGCGCCGGCGCGCAAAACGGATAGGCATAGGGGCTGACCCCGGTCGAGAGATCGAGCCAGGGCTCCGGCGCCGCGGAAAAGGTTTTGCGCGCAAGCGAGAGATCGCCGCCGTGGGGTTCGGGCGCAGCGAGACCTTCGCCGCCCGCTTGATCGAACATACGCCGCGCTTCTCCGCTCCAGAGCATCCCGGCCGCCTTCTCGCTGGCCGCAGTTTGTCACGGATCGGACTTGAGCGCACGGGTCCGGCCAAATATGGATGATTCCAGATGGATCCGGCCGCAAATCTCGAACTCGCCGTCCTCGCGCTTGCGATCGAGGCGGCGGTCGGCTATCCGCCCCGGCTTTTCGCGGCGATCGGGCATCCGGCCACATGGATCGGCGCGCTGATCGCCGCGCTCGACCGGCGCCTCAATCGCGAGGAGCTTTCTTTCGCACAAAGGCGCTTTCTCGGGGCCGCCGCGCTCGCCGTCATCCTCGCCGCCGCCGCCGCCGGCGCCTGGCTGACCGGCGCCCTCATCGCGCATCTCGGCCTGCCGGCGCCTGTCGGCCTCGCGGTCATGGCGCTGATCGCTTCGAGCCTCATCGCACAGCGCAGCCTCGAAGCGCATGTGCGCGCGGTGAGCGAGGCGCTGAACGGTCCGGGCCTCGCGGCGGCGCGGCGCGAAGTCGCGGCGATCGTCGGGCGCGACGTTGAAAATCTCGACGAGGCGGGCGTCTGCCGCGCGGCGATCGAGAGTCTCGCCGAGAATTTTTCCGACGCAATCGTCGCCCCGGCCTTCTGGCTCGCGCTCGCCGGCCTGCCGGGCGGGGCCTGCTACAAGGCGCTCAATACGGCCGACAGCATGATCGGCCACCGGACGCCCCGGCATGAGGCGTTCGGCTTCGCCTCGGCGAAACTCGATGATTTCGCCAATTTCTTCCCCGCCCGCCTCTCGGCGCTGTGGGTCGCGATCGCCGCCGCGCTGCTCAAGGATGGCGATCCGGCCGCCGCCTGGCGCGCCGTGCGGCGCGACGCGCGCGGCCATCCCTCGCCCAACGCAGGCTGGCTGGAGGCGGCCTTCGCCGGCGCTCTCGGCTTGAGGCTCGGCGGCCCGCGCCGCTATGGCGGCAAGGAAATCGCGGACGGCTGGATTGGCGACGGCGAAGAGGCCGCGACGAGCGCGGATATTTTCCGCGCGCTGGCGCTTTACCGGCGCGCCTGCCTCGTCCACTGGGCCGCGCTGGCCCTTTTGGCGCTGGGTGCTTATCTTGCAAGCGTAAGCAGCCGGTCGATGTCGACATGCGCCTCAAGATGCGCGGCCACCGCGTCGAGCGCGTCCTCGACCGAAGCCTCATAGGAGAGGCCGGAACCCGCGCCGCCGAGCCGCGCCAGCAGGGCGGCGCGCTGGGCCGGATCGCTGAACAGCCCATGCACATAGCAGCCGCTGATGCGGCCGTCCGCCGAGATCGCGCCGTCTTGCCGGCCGTCGTCGAAGCGGAGCATCGGCCGTGCGCAGCCGGGGCCGAAGGTGCGGCCAAGATGCATCTCATAGCCCGCGAACGGCGCGCCATCCGCCGCCGATGCGCCGCGCACGGGCGCGAGCAGCTTGTCGCCGCCAAGTTCGGTCTCGATGTCGAGCAGGCCAAGTCCGGCGACGGCGCCGGGCGGCCCTTCGACGCCGTCGGGATCGGCGATCCCGCGCCCCAGCATCTGATAGCCGCCGCAAAGGCCGAGGACAAGGCCGCCGCGGCGCAGATGCGCGGCAAGATCGACGTCCCAGCCCTCGCGGCGGAAGGCGGCGAGGTCGGCGATCGTCGTTTTCGAGCCAGGCAGCAGCACGAGCTTGGCCGCGGCGGGCAAGACCTCGCCGGCGCGGACCATGACGAGCGTGAGGTCCGGTTCGAGCGCCAGAGGATCGAGATCGTCGAAATTGGCGATTCCCGGCAGCACCGGGACCGCGATGAGGATTTTGCCCGAGCCGACGCGCCGCCTTTCAGCCAGCCCAAGCGAATCTTCGGCCGGCAGGCGCGCCGCCGCCGCACAGAACGGGACGAGCCCGAGCGCCGGCCAGAGGGTCAGGCTCTCGATCAGCGCCATGCCGTCGGCGAAAAGCGTCGGGTCGCCGCGAAATTTGTTGACGAGGAAGCCCTTGATCATCGCGGCGTCGGCGGCGATCGAGCACGGCCTTGGTTCCGACGATCTGGGCGATGACGCCGCCGCGATCGATGTCGCCGACGAGGATCACGGGCAGCGTCGGCGGCGCGGGCGAAGCCCATATTGGCGATGTCGTTCTTGCGCAGATTGATCTCGGATGCGCTGCCGGCGCCCTCGACGATGACGAGGTCGGCGTCGCCCGGCCAGCCGCGCGAAACTGTCCAGAACCGGCCGGAGCAGCTTCGGCTTCAGATCCTGATACTCCCGCGCGGCGGCGGCGCCGATGACGCGCCCGCGCAGCACCACCTGCGCGCCGGCGCCGCCCTGCGGCTTCAGGAGCACCGGGTTCATATCGACCGAGGGCTCGGCGCCGCTGGCGCGCGCCTGCAGCGCCTGCGCGCGGCCGATCTCGCCGCCGTCCGCCGTCACGGCGGCGTTGTTCGACATGTTCTGCGGCTTGAAAGGCAGAACCCTGAGGCCGCGACGCCGGAAAGCGCGGCAGAGGCCGGCGACGATCAGCGACTTGCCGACGTCCGATCCCGTGCCCTGGATCATCAGGGCCCGCGCCCGCGCGTTCAAAACTCGATGCCCTGCTGCGCTTTGACCCCGGCCGCGAAATGATGCTTGACCGGCGTCATCTCGGTGACGAGGTCGGCGGCCTCGATAAGCTGCGGCTTGGCATTGCGCCCCGTCGCGATGATGTGGAGATCGGGCCGGCGGCCGTTCAGCGCCGCGACCACCTCATCGAGGGGCAGATAGTCGTAGCGCAGCGCGATATTGAGTTCGTCGAGGACGATGAGCCGGATCGCCGGGTCGGCCATCAGCTCGCGCGCCTCGCCCCAGGCGGCGGCCGCCGCCGCCATGTCGCGGGCGCGGTCCTGCGTCTCCCAGGTGAAGCCCTCGCCCATGGCGTGCCATTCGACGAGATCGGAAAAGCGGGCGAGTGCGGCGCGCTCGCCGGTATTCCACGCGCCCTTGATGAATTGCACGACGCCGCAGCGCCAGCCATGGCCGAGCGCGCGCAATAAAAGCCCGAAGGCCGCCGTCGATTTGCCCTTGCCCGAGCCGGTGTGGACGATGAGCAGGCCCTTTTCTGCGATGGCCTTGGCCGCGACCTCGGCGTCCTGCGCGGCCTTGCGCTTCTGCATCTTGTCGCGATGGCGGCGGATCGACGCCTCGTCCAGCGTTTCGCTCATAAAGGGTCGTTCCTTCCGGAAGGGTCTGACGCGCGATGTTTAAACAGTCGCAGCGATTTTGGACAGGAGCGCGCGGCGAAGAGCTTGACGGATTTGAAGCTTTCGGGTCCATGTGCCGCCCGCGCGGAGAATTCGGTCCGACGGCCGGCAGGCGGCGCCGATGGAACCGGAAGTTGCAGAGCCTGCGACCTTATCGCAGCTTGGGCCTCGCAATTCTGGTCCAGTTTTCGCGTTGCTTTTTGTCGCCGGCGGATGAAGAAGTGGCCGCTCGAAAGGCTCCGGGAGGAATTGAGACAATGAAAAACAGGGCTTTGCTTTTCTGCCTGCTTGTCAGCGGCGTGATTGTCGGCGCGCATGCGGCGCACGCGGACGGGGCCGGCGATCCGACGCCGGCCTCTTCGACGGACGGCGAATATTTCGACAAGCAGGGCAATCCGACTTACAATATCAAGGATGGCAAGGTCGACTGGTACACCTTCATCGGCTACCGCATGTATGGAGCCAATTGCCTGCAGTGCCACGGGCCCGACGCGCTCGGATCCTCCTATGCGCCTTCCCTCGTCGACGCGCTGACGGCGATGACCACCGATCAGGTGATCAGCACGATCATCGGCGGCAAGCGCGACGTCACCGCGTCGCAGGATCTCGTGATGCCGTCCTTCGGCCTCAACAAAAACGTCATGTGCTATCTCTATCCGATCTACGTCTATCTGCGGGCGCGCTCCGACGGCGCCTTGAACCGCGAGCGCCCTTCCGAGCATGAGGACAAGCCGGCCGACTGGGACAAGAACCTCGACGCCTGCTTCCAGTAATATCCGCCCGGATTGACACCGCCCCCGTTCGGTCTAGTCTCCGCCCCGTAACGGTCCCTCTCGTCGAGGGGTAAATGGGAATGTGGCGCGCGCGCCGAAATGCGCGCAAATCCACAGCTGCCCCCGCAACTGTAAGCGGGTAGTCGCATGCCGAAACGCCACTGGGAGCGCCCTTCGCTCCTGGGAAGGCGGCGCGCGACGCCGATCCGCGAGCCAGGAAACCTGCCGTTCGATCGAGGATAAGGCCGGCGGGGCGCTCCGGCCTTGATCGATGCCGGCGGTCCGCCGCCGGCGAAGGAGGCCGCGCCCGCGGCGCTCCGGATAAAGCGCCGCCGCCGGATCCGGGGCTTTATGAACGATCTCTCCCGCGCGCGCCGCCCGTCGCGAATTCCGGCGACCATCGTCACCGGCTTCCTCGGCGCCGGCAAAACGACACTGATCCGCCATATTCTGGCGACCGCCAAAGGACGCCGCCTCGCGCTGATCATCAACGAGTTCGGCGACGTCGGCGTCGACGGCGAGATCCTCGGCGAGGCGCTGAAGGGCTGCGGCGACCCCGTCTGCGCGGAAGACGCCATCATCGAACTCGCCAATGGCTGCATCTGCTGCACCGTCGCGGACGACTTCCTGCCCGCGATCGAACGGCTGCTGGCGCTCGATCCCGCGCCCGATCATCTCATCATCGAGACATCCGGCCTCGCGCTGCCGAAGCCGCTCGTCAAGGCGTTCGACTGGCCGGGCGTGCGCGCGCGCCTTACCGTCGACGGCGTCATCGCCGTCGTCGACGCGGCGGCGGTCGCCGACGGCCGTTTCGCCGACGATCCGGCGAAGCTGGCGCGCCAGCGCGAGGCTGATCCCTCGATCGCGCATGACAATCCGCTTGAGGAAGTGTTCGAGGATCAGCTCCTCTGCGCCGATCTCATCGTGCTAAACAAGACCGATCTTGTCGAAGCAGCGGACGCGGCGCGGGTCGGCGCCGAGATTCGCGCCGCTCGCGCCGCGCAGCGGTCAAAGTCGTCGCCGCGCGGCAGGGGCGGATCGACGCCGCGATCCTGCTTGGCCTTGGCGCCGGCGCCGAAGACGATCTTGGCAATCGCCGCTCGCACCATGACGGCGAAGCCGCCCATGACCACGATGATTTCGAGAGCATCGTCGTCGAAGTCGGCGCAATCGACGACGAAGACGCCTTCCTGCGCCGCCTGGCGGATATCGCGAGGGCGCATGACGTGCTGCGCATCAAGGGCTTCGTCGAGGCGCGCGGCAAGCCGATGCGGCTCCTCGTGCAGGGCGTCGGCGCGCGGCTGCAAAAAAACTTCGAGCGGCCCTGGCGCCCGGCGAGGCGCGCGACGGCCGGCTCGTCATCATCGGCGAAAAGGGCCTCGACGCCGGCGCGATCAAGCGGCTGTTGGAGGGCTGAATGCATCTCCTGCGCACTGAGAGCCGGACGCTCGACGAGGCCGAAGCCGCGGTCGATCTCGACCAGACGCCGGCCGATCTCGTGTTTCTCTCCTTTTCCGACAGCGACCTCGCCGCCGTCGCCGCGCAGATTGGCGGTGAAGCATTTCACGCGAAGCGGACGCCGCATCGCGTGACGAAAAGGCGACGAGGCCGAAACGCAAAATGAGCGTCCGGCTCGCCAGCCTTGCGAGCCTCAAACACCCCTATTCGGTCGATCTCTATGTCGAGAAAGCGATTGCGGGCTCGCGCTTCGTGCTGATCCGCCTGCTCGGCGGGCTCGACTATTGGCGCTATGGCGTCGAGGAGATTTCGCGCGCCGCCCGGCGCCATGGCGTCCTGCTCGCCATCGTTCCGGGCGATGGGCGCGCCGATCCGCGCCTTGAGGAGGCCTCGACCCTGCCGGCCGCGGACCTGCGCGAAATCTTTGCGCGATTCCAGAGCGGCGGCGCGGCCAATGTCGGAGCCGCGCTGGATTGGATCGAGGCCCGGCTTGACGGAGAAGCGGCGTGGGAGGCGTCGCGCGCGGTCGCCGCGGCTGGGGTCTTTGAAACCGGAGCGCGCCCCCCGCCGGGCGCCTTCGCCCGCGCGCTGATCATCTTCTATCGCTCCTATCTGATGGCCGGCGATACGGCGCCGGTCGCCGCCCTCGCCGATGCGCTGACGGCGAAAGGGCTCGACGTTGAGGCCGTCTTCGTGACGAGCCTCAAGGACGGCGAAGCGAGCGCTTTCTTGCGCGCGCGCATCGCCGACGCAAAACCCGACGTGATTTTGAATGCGACCGCTTTCTCGGCCCGGCTCGACGATGGCGCGAGCGTCCTCGACGCGGCCGACGCGCCGGTGCTGCAGGCGATCTTTTGCGGCGCTTCGGAGGCGGGCTGGCGCGCCGATCCGCGTGGGCTCGGGGCGGCGGATCTCGCCATGAATGTCGTGCTGCCCGAAATGGACGGGCGCCTGATCGCCCGCGCGATCGCCTTCAAGACGGAGGCGCCGCACCGCCCGGAGCTGCAATTCACGCCGCTGGTCCATGAGGCCGCCGCTTCGCGGGTCAAATTTGTCGCCGATCTCGCCGCCGCCTGGGCGCACTTACGCAAAACCCCGCCGAACGCGCGCAAAATCGCCTGCGTGCTCTCCGATTACCCCGGCAAGGCCGGGCGCGGCGGCTATGCGGTGGGCCTCGACACCGCGCGGAGCGCCGCCGCGATCGCGGAAATGCTGCGGTCGGAAGGCTATGCCATCGGGCCGCTGCCGCCCGCGGATCAACTGATGGCGCGCCTCGAATCGGCGCCGTGCGAGCGCCTGAGCCTCGCCGACTATCTGGATACGTTGCGCATTATGCCCCGCACGTTCGTCGAGGCCGTCGCAGCAGCATGGGGCGCGCCCGAGGCCGATCCCGCCGCGCGGGACGGATTCTTTTCGTTCGCGATTTTGCGCGCCGCCAATTTCTGTCTTGCGCTGCAGCCCGATCGCGGCTCGGCGCAGGACCGCAAGGCGCAATACCACGACGCGTCGCTGCCGCCGCGCCATGCCTATGTCGCCTTCTATATCTGGCTGCGGCGGGTCGCAAAAATCGACGCCATGATCCATTGCGGCGCGCATGGGACGCTCGAATGGCTGCCTGGCAAGGCCTCGGCGCTGAGCGAAAGTTGCGCGCCCGAGATCGTGCTGGGGCCGACGCCTGTCGTCTATCCATTCATCGTCAATAATCCGGGCGAGGCGGCGCAGGCCAAGCGGCGCCTCGCGGCGGTGATCGTCGGCCATCTGACGCCGCCCCTGATGCAGGCCGGCAGTCATGGCGCGGCGCAGGAGATCGAGGCGCTACTCGACGAATATGCGGGCGCCGAATCGCTCGATCCCAAACGCGCGAGGCTGCTCGCGAGGGCGATTCTCGAACGCGCCGCCGACACGGGCCTCGCGCAGGATTGCGGCCTCAAAGACGGCGAGGATCCGATGAGCGCCCTGCAGCGCCTCGACGCCTGGCTGTGCGATCTCAAGGATATGCGCATCGGCGACGGCCTGCATGTGTTCGGGGCGTCGCCACAGGGGGCCCTGCGCGAGGCGAACCTCGCCTGCCTCCCCGGCGCAAACGCGGGCGCGCTGCTCGATTGCTGCGGCGAGGCCGAGCGGGCCGGGCTCATCGCCGCCCTCGATGGCCGCTTCGTCGAGCCGGGGCCGGGCGGGGCGCCCTCGCGCGGGCGCATCGACGTGCTGCCGACGGGACGCAATCTTTATGGCGTCGATCCGCGCGCGGTTCCGACCCGCACGGCCTGGGAGATAGGCCGGCGCGCGGCCGCCGAGGTGCTGGACCGCCATGCGCGCGACCATGGCGAATGGCCGAAGCGCATCGTGATGGACCTTTGGGCCAGCGCGACCATGCGAACGGGGGGCGACGATCTCGCCCATGCGCTGGCCCTCATCGGCGTGCAGCCGCTCTGGGACGCCGCCTCCTCGCGCGTGACGGGGTTCGAAATCATCCCGCTGGCGAAGCTCGGCCGCCCGCGCGTCGATACGACGTTACGCATCTCGGGCCTCTTTCGCGATGTGTTTCCAGCGCAGATCGCGCTCTACGATCAGGCCGTGCGCGCCATCGCCGAGAGCGATGAAAGCGACGAAGATAACCCCCTCGCCGCGGCGCGGCGCGCCGGCGGCGTGGCGCCGCTGCGCATTTTCGGCGCGGCGCCTTCAGCTTACGGCCTCGGCCTCTCGCGCACGCTTTCGGACGACCCCGCGGCCTCGCGCGAGAAACTCGGGCGGCTCTATCTCGATGCGACCTCGCACGCCTATGGCGCGCGGGGCGAAGGCATCGCGAGCCCTGACTTTACAGAGCGCGTCGCAAGTGCCGACGCCATGATCCACGCGCAGGACCAGGCCGAGCAGGATTTGCTCGAATCCGATTCCATCGTCGATCACGCGGGCGGCTTCGCCGCCGCCGCGCAAATGCTTGGCAATGACGCGCCGGTCTATCATGTCGAAACGACGCGGCCGGGCGCGATCAGGGTGCGCACGACGCCCGAGGAAGTCGCCCGCATCCTGCGCGGCCGCGCGAGCAATCCGCGTTGGATCAGGGGGCAGATGCGCCATGGCCACCGCGGCGGCGCCGAAATCGCCGAGACGGTCGACCATCTTTTCGCGCTCGCCGTGCTGACCGACGCCGTCGCCAGCCGCCATTTCGAGCTCCTGTTCGAGGCGACCTGCGGCGACGCGGATGTGCGCGATTTTCTGATAGAGGCCAATCCGAAGGCGGCGCTTTCGATCGTCGCGCGTTTCGAGGAGGCGGCGCGGCGCGGCTTCTGGCGCAGCCGGCGCAACTCCAGCCAGGACACGCTCGCCGCGATGCGGGAACGCCTCCCATGCTGACGGCCTACCGCAAGGGCTGGTGCCCCGGCGCGCTTGCGCCGATGCGGGCGAGGGACGGGCTGCTCGCGCGGCTGCGCATCAGCGGCGGGATTCTTCGCGCCGCGACCCTCCACCGGCTCGCAGAGGCGTCCCGTAGCTTTGGCAATGGGCTCGTCGATCTCTCCGCGCGCGGCAATCTGCAATTGCGCGGGATAAGCGCGGCCGGCCTTCCCCAACTTCACGCCACGCTGGACGCGCTGGGTCTCATCGACGAGGACGCGGGCGCCGAGGCGGTGCGCAATGTCATGGCGAGTCCGCTCGCCGGCCTCATCGGCGCGATCGACGTCGGCCCGATCGCCCGCGCGCTGGAAGCCGCGCTCGTCGCCGCGCGGGATCTGTATTCGCTGCCCGGCAAATTCGGCTTTCTGATCGACGACGCCGGCGCCTTGTCGCTCGCCGACGAGCCAGCCGACGTGCGCTTTGAATATTGCGCGCAGCGCGGGGCTTTCGCGATCGCCATCGGAGGCCCCACGAACGAGGCGGCGGGCCTCGGCTTTTGCGGGCCGGGCGATGTCGTAGAGACCGCCCTGGCGCTGGCCCGCGCCTTTCTCAGCCTTGGCGCCGCAATGCGCGAGCCGCCGCGCCGGATGGCCGCGCTGATCGTCGCGCGGGGAGCCGAGGCCACCGCCGCCGCCGCGGGGCTTCGCGTCGCGCCGCCGTTGGCAAGACCCGCCCGCGCGGCGCCAATCCCGATCGGGCTCATGCGCATCGACGGCGCGACGCTCTTCGGCGCGGGCGCGCCGTTCGGGCGCCTCACCGCCGATATGCTCGGCGCCGCGGCAGAGGCCGCGGAGGTTTTTGGCTTCGGCGAGGTCCGACTGACGCCCTGGCGCGCGCTGATTATTCCGCGCATCGACGCCGCGTCGGAGACGGCCCTGCGGCGCCATTTCGCGGCGGCCGGCTTCATCGTCGCGCCCGACGATCCGCGCCTTGCGGTTGCGGCCTGCGCCGGCGCGGCGGGCTGCGAACGGGCGACGACGCAAACCCATGCCGACGCTTTGGCGCTCGCCGGCTCCGCGCGGCGTCTCGAACGCAGAGGGATCGCCCTGCATGTGTCGGGCTGCGCGAAAGGCTGCGCGCGGCCAAGGCCAACGGCCTATACGCTCGTCGGCCGAGACGGCCGCTACGATCTCGTCCTCCACGGCGCGGCATCCGGCCAGAGCGTCGCGCAAGGCCTCGATGCTGCGAGCGCTGGAGTGCTGCTCGCGGCGATGGCGCGCGGCGGCGAAGAGCGCGGCGAACACGGATGAGCGCCGGACCGCAGCAGAGCCAATTCGTCTATATCCGCGACGGCGCCGAAATCTACCGCCGCTCTTTCGCGACCATACGGGCCGAAGCCGATCTCGCGCGCTTCACGAAAGCGGAGGAAATCGTCGCGGTGCGCGTCATCCACGCCTGCGGCATGGTCGAGACCGCCGCCGACATTGTGTTTTCTCCCAGCGCCGCGGAGCTGGCGCGCCGCGCGCTCCGCGATGGCGCGACGATCCTTTGCGATTCGAAAATGGTCGCCGAGGGCGTCACCCGCGCGCGCCTCCCTAGCCGCAACGAAGTCATCTGCACGCTGGACGATCCTTCCGTCCCGGCGCTCGCCAGGGAGATCGGCGACACGCGCAGCGCCGCGGCAGTCGAGCTATGGCGCGGCAGAATCGCCGGCGCCGTTATCGCCATCGGCAACGCGCCGACGGCGCTATTCCGCCTGCTCGATTTGCTGGAGCGCGCGCCCGAGCGCCCGGCCTGCATCATCGGCATGCCGGTCGGTTTCGTCGGCGCGGCAGAATCGAAAGAGGCGCTGATGGCGTGCGCGACCGCGCCCTTCATCGTCGTGCGCGGACGCAAGGGCGGCAGCGCCATGACGGCGGCCGCCATCAATGCGTTGGCCGGAGAGCCGGAATGACAAAGGCCGCGCCGGATTTCGGCCGCCTTTACGGCGTCGGGCTCGGGCCCGGCGATCCTGATCTCGTGACCGTCAAGGCGGCCAAAATTCTCGGCGCGGCGCCCGTCGTCGCCTTTTTCGCGAAGAAGGGGCGGCGCGGGCAGGCGCGCGCCATTCTCGACCGCTGGCTGCAGCCCCATTGTCTCGAACTGCCGCTTTATTACCCGATCACGACGGAGGTCGCCTTCAGCGATCCGGTCTATGTCGACGCTCTGCGCGAATTCTATGCAAAGGCGAGCGAGGTGATTTCGGGCCATCTTTGCGCCGGCCGCGATGTCGCCCTCACCTGCGAAGGCGACCCGCTGTTTTATGGCTCTTTCATGCATCTTTACGTGCGCCTCAAGGACCGCTTCGCGGTCGAGGTGATCCCCGGCGTCGCCGGCATGTCCGGCTGCTGGAGCGCGGCGCAGCTCCCCATCGCCTGGGGCGACGACGTCCTGAGCGTCCTGCCCGGCACGCTCGCAGGCGCGGATCTGGCGCGCCGCATTGACGCTTGCGACGCGGCCATCATCATCAAGCTTGGGGCCAATCTCGGCAAAGTGCGCTTTGCGATCCGGGAAGCCGGACGCGAGGGCCAGGCGATTTATGTCGAACATGGCACGCAGCAAGCCGAGAAAGTCCTGAAGCTCACCGACAAAACCGACGATTTCGCGCCCTATTTTTCGATGATCCTGATCCCCGGTCAGGGCCGGCGGCCATGACCGGCTCGCTGCGCATCGTCGGGCTAGGTCCCGGCCCTTCGGAATGGATCACGCCGGAAGCCTCATCGATGCTCGCCGAGGCGACCGATCTCGTCGGCTATGCGCCCTATCTCGATCGCTGCCCGGCGCGCGCCGGGCAAAAGCGTCATGCGAGCGACAACCGCGCCGAGTTGGACCGCGCCCGCGCCGCGCTGCGTCTCGCCGAGGCTGGCGCGCAGGTCGCCGTCGTATCCGGCGGCGATCCCGGAATTTTCGCTATGGCGGCCGCTGTTTTCGAGGCGATCGACCGCGGCGAACCCGCCTGGCGCGCGATTGACGTGCGCGTCTCTCCGGGCATATCGGCGATGCAGGCGGCGGCGGCGCGGCTCGGCGCGCCTTTGGGCCATGATTTCTGCGCCATTTCGCTGTCGGACAATCTGAAGCCGTGGTCACTGGTGGAAAAGAGGCTGATCGCCGCGGCCGAGGGCGATTTCGTCATCGCGCTATATAATCCCGCGTCAAAAGCGCGACCCGATCAGATCGGCGCCGCCTTTTCGATTTTGAGGGACCGCAAGGCGGCGGAAACCCCGGTGATGTTCGCCAAATCGATCGGCCGGGCGCAGGAGCAAGTCATTGTGACCGCGCTCGCTGAGGCCGACGCGAACTGCGCCGACATGGCGACTCTCGTCATCATCGGCTCCAGCGAGACAAAAGTGATTGCGCGCGAAGGCGCGCCTTTCGTCTATACGTCGCGAAGCGCGGCGCGCGCGCCATGACCAAGCGCGCCATGCGAAAGAATGAGTGCGAGAGCCTCGGCTGGATGCGCGGCCTGCGCGTCGGCCACCGTCGCGGACGGCCGCTCGACCATGATGACGGGAAGGGCGAGACGCCGCGCGGCGAGAATCTTGGCGAAGACCGCCGCGGCGCCGCTGTTTTTGGCGACGACCACGTCAATTTTTTCCTCGCGCAGCAGGCGCTCTTCGACCGCGACGTCGAAGGGACCGCGCGCGACGATGACCCGATGATACGGCAGCTTCGTCGCAATGGGTTCAATGCTGCGGACGAGATAGAAGTGCTGCGGCGCGGCCTCGAAAGCGGCGAGCTGGAGCCTTCCGATAGCCAGAAAAACGCGCCGGCTTTTGGTCCCGATCGCGGCCGCCGCGCGCGCCATGTCGCCAACCTCGATCCAGCGGTCTTCGGGCTCCTGCTCCCACGCCGGTCGCGACAATACGACGAGCGGAATATCATGGCGCGCGGCGGCGGTTTCGGCGTTGCGCGAGATTTGCGCCGCGAAGGGATGGGTGGCGTCGACCAGCACGTCGATGCGTTCGGCCGCGAGATAGGCGCCGAGCCCCTCCGCGCCGCCGAAGCCGCCGCTGCGCTGCGGGATTGGCGCGGCGGGCGCGCGCGTGCGGCCGGCGAAAGACATGGTCGCCTCGACGCCCGGCGTCGCAGCGAGCAGCGCCGCCAGCGCTGTCGCTTCGGACGTTCCGCCGAGAACGAGGACCCGCATTTGCTTCTCTCCGGCCTTTGCGCGGCCCTGCAATGAGGGAGGCGGCAAAACCATGGTTGACGCTGATCGGCATTGGCGAGGATGGCGTCGCTGGCCTTATCCCTGCCGCGCGCGAGGCTCTGGCGCAAGCCTGTCTCGTCGTCGGCGGCGCGCGCCATCTCGCCCTCGCCGGGCCGTTTGAGGCCGAGGCGCTGGTCTGGCCCTCGCCGATTGGCGAGGCCATGCCGCGCATTCTCGCGCGCCGGGGCGAGCCGGTCGCGGTGTTGGCCTCGGGCGATCCGTTCTTTTATGGCGTCGGAACCCTGCTCGCAGAGTTGGTCCCGCCGGATGAACTGATCTGCTATCCAGCGCCCTCGGCCTTCAGCCTCGCCGCCGCGCGGCTGCATTGGAGCTTGCAGGATGTGACGCTGATTTCGCTGCATGGGCGCGATTTCGAGCGCATTATTCCGGCGCTGCAGCCCGGCGCAAAAATTCTCTGCCTCGCCTGGGATCAGACGACGGCGCCACGCGCCGCCGAACTGCTCTGCGAACGCGGCCTTGGGCGCTCGGCGATCGCGGTGCTTGAGGCGATGGGCGGCGAGAGGGAGCGCATCCGGCGCGCCGACGCCGAGGCCTTCGACCTGCAGGAGATCAACCCGCTAAATCTCGTCGCCATCGAGGTCGCGCGCGAGCCGCGATCGGGCTGCCTTTCCATCGCGAGCGGGCGCGACGATAGCCTCTTCGAAAACGACGGCCAGCTCACCAAGCGGCATGTCCGGGCGATCACGCTCGCCTCGCTCGCCCCCCGGCGCGGCGACCTGCTCTTTGACATTGGCGCCGGCTCCGGCTCGATCGCCATCGAATGGCTGCTGCTCGACCCCGCCAATCGCGCCATCGCCATCGAGGAGCGGCCGGATCGAGCCGAACGTATCGTGCGCAATGCGAAAAAACTCGGCGCGCCGCGGATCGAAATCATCGTCGGCGTCGCGCCCGCCGCCTTCGCCGGCCTGCCGCGACCGCAGGCGATTTTCATCGGCGGCGGGACCAGCGATGCGCGGCTTATCGAAGCGGCTTTCGCGGCGCTTTCGCCGGGCGGGCGTCTAGTCGCCAACGCCGTGACGCTGGAGGCCGAGGCGGCGCTGATCGGCCAGTATAAGGCGCGCGGCGGCGAACTCATCCGCATCGGGATCGAACGCGCCGATCCGCTCGGCGGCTTTCACAGCTGGCGCCCGGCGCTGCCGATCACGCAGTGGGCCGTGACCAAATGAAGATCGCCGTCGGCGTCGGCTGCAAAAGAGGCTGCCCAGGCGAAGCCATCGTTGCGCTGGTGCGGCGCGCGCTTGAAGACGCCGGATGCGACGGCGCGGCGGCTGCGATTTATACCCATCAGGCCAAACGCGTCGAGGCCGGGCTCTTTGCCGCGGCCGCGGAACTGGCGCTGCCTCTCGTCTTTCTCGATGCAGAGAGCCTTCGCGCGGCGGCGCCGCGGGCCGCGAGCAAATCGGAAAAAGTCATGGCGCTGTTTGATCTGCCCTCGATCGCCGAGACCGCCGCGCTCGCCGGGGCCGGCGCGGGCGCGACGCTGCTCGGCCCCCGCATCAACGCGGAAGGGGCGAGTTGCGCCATCGCGAAGAGCGCCGGGACATGACCATTCATTTCGTCGGCGCCGGGCCGGGCGCGCCGGACCTCATCACTCTGCGCGGGCGCGATCTCATCGCGCGCTGCCCCGTCTGCCTCTTCGCGGGCTCGCTGCTTCCTGCGGCGCTTCTCGCGCATTGCCCGGCTGGCGCGCGGATCGTCGACACGTCGGCGATGGACCTCGATCAGATCACCGCCGAATTTTTGCGCGCGCATGAGGCGGGCGAGGATGTGGCGCGCCTGCATTCCGGCGATCTTTCGATCTGGAGCGCCCTCGGCGAGCAATTGCGCCGTCTCGACGAACGCGCCATCCCCTATACGGTGACGCCCGGCGTTCCGGCCTTCGCCGCCGCCGCCGCCGCGCTCGGCGCGGAGCTGACCCTGCCGGAAGTCGCGCAGTCGCTTGTGCTGACGCGAACGGAGGGGCGCGCCTCGGCGATGCCGCCGGGCGAGACGCTGGCCGCCTTCGCGGCGACCGGGGCGACGCTCGCGATTCATCTTTCCATCCACGCCATCGACCGCGTGGTTGCGGAGCTGACGCCGTTTTATGGGGCGGATTGCCCGGTCGCGGTCGTCTTTCGCGCCTCCTGGCCCGAGGAGACGATCCTGCGCGCTACGCTCGAAACCATCGTCGCGAAGCTTAAAGCCACGCCGATCGAGCGCACGGCGCTGATCCTCGTCGGCGAAGCGCTGGGGGCGCGCGATTTTCGCGACAGCGCGCTCTACCACAGGGATTACCGGCGCCGCTTTCGCGGGGTCCCGGAATGAGGCGGCCGCCCGGCCTCCTCATCGCCGCGCCGCGCTCGGGGAGCGGCAAGACTCTGCTGACGCTTGGCCTGATGCGCGCCTTCAGGATGCGCGGCCTCAAGGTGGGCGCGGCCAAATGCGGCCCGGATTATATCGATCCCGCCTTCCACGCCGCGGCGACGGGCGGGACCAGCGTCAATCTCGACAGCTGGGCGATGGCGCCGGAACTTCTGCGCGCGCTCGCCGTAGTCGCCGAGAAGACGCCGGGCGGCAATCCTTGCGATCTCGTGCTTTGCGAAGGCTCGATGGGCCTCTTCGACGGCGTCGCCGGGGCGGCGGGACAAACCGGCGCCTCGGCCGATGTCGCGGCGGCGCTGGACTGGCCGGTGCTCCTCTGCATCGACGTCAGCGGCCAGGCGCAATCGGCGGCGGCCGTGGTCAAGGGCTGCGCGACCTACGATCCGCGCGTCAAAATCGCCGGCGCGATCCTCAATCGCGTCGCCAGCGCGCGCCATCAAAGACTGGCGAGCGAGGCGATCGAAGCGCTTGGAATCCCCGTCCTCGGCACGCTGCCACGAAGCGCGAACCTCGATCTGCCGGAGCGTCACCTTGGTCTCGTGCAAGCGGAGGAAATCGCCGGCCTCGACGCCCTGCTGGACCGCATAGCGGATTTCGTTGGCGCCAATTGCGACCTCGACCGGATTTTCGCCGCCGCGCGCGCCGTGGATCGAGCCGAAGAAGCGCCGCTCACGGCCCTGCCGCCGCCGGCGCAGCGCATCGCCATCGCGCGCGACGTCGCCTTCTCGTTCTTCTATCCGCACATTCTTGCGGGATGGCTAAAGGCCGGGGCCGAGCTTTGCTTCTTTTCGCCGCTCGCCGACGAACCGCCGCCGGAAAACAGCGAATTTTGCTGGCTGCCGGGCGGCTATCCCGAGCTCCATGCCGGCAGACTCGCCGCCGCGCGCCAGTTTCTCGCCGGTCTGCGCGCTTTCGCGCAGACCGGTCCCGTGCATGGCGAATGCGGCGGCTACATGGTTCTTGGCCAGAGCCTGACCGACAAATCCGGGGTGACTCACAAAATGGCCGGGCTGCTCGGTCCCGCCTTCAGCTTTGCCGAACGAAAGCTCAATCTCGGCTATCGCGACGCACGCCTGGCGGCGGCCCACCCGCTTGGCCCCGCCGAGACGCGCCTCGGCGGCCACGAATTCCACTACGCGACGCTCACGGCCCAAGACGAGCCCGATTCGCCTTTCGCCTTCGTTCGCGACGCCCATGGCGGCGCGGAACGGCCCGAAGGCGGCCTGCGCGGGCGGGTGAGCGGCAGCTTTTTTCACATCATCTCCCGTCGTTAGATTGCAACGATTTCAGATCGACACGATTTGAATCATTAACACCTTTGATTCCAATAGCTTACAGCGCAATTCACGGTCTTGTCGCTTTTGTCCGGCCCGCCGCCCACCGCGCCGCGATAGGTAGAAATGCTGCATTGCAAAATAACGCAAACAGGGCCATATATGTCGGGCGAGCCAAGGCCGGTTAAGGCCAATTCGACGCAGTTCGAAATAAGCCGCGAGGCGTCCTGATCGGCGCCGCTGGTCAGAAGTGCGGGTTGCCGGCGAGATGCGCCGTCACGCCCGGGGCATCTTCACCGGCTATTTTTCGATCATCAGGCCAAAGCGCGAAAGACGCAGCTTGATGCGCGCCATGCGGGCCAATCCCGGCCATGGCGCGGTCTCCAAACATAAAACAAGAGGCCCAACTCATGAACAAGCCGCTCCGGAAGTCCGACAGGCGCCACACCATCAAACTTCTCGCTGGAGAAGTCTTTCAGCTGCGCTACGTGCGCTCCGACGACGGGCCGCGTCTCGTCCAGATGTTTTCGCACGCCTCCGCAGAGGACATTCATTTTCGGCTGCTCGGGGCCGCGCATGATTTCGCCGGCCAGATGGCGGAAAAATTCGCCCATCTCGACCCGGAAACGGATGTCGCCATCGTCGCGACCACGCTGCCCGATTCGGGCCCGGAGGAGATCTTCGGCATCGTGCATCTCGCGCAGGCTCATCCCGATTCCGACACGGCGGAATATGACATCATGGTCCGCTCCGACTTCAAACAGCATGGCCTCGGCTATCGGCTGATGACCGAAATCCTGCAATGCGCCCGCCGGCGCGGGCTGAGGGCGGTGACGGGGTTGATCTCCGCCAACAATTTTTCGATGCTGCAAATGGCGCAGGAACTCGGCTTTCTGTCGCACCGGACCGAAGATAATGACGTGGAGGTCCGGCTCGATTTCGCGGAGTTCGATGCGCGCCTCGAGGCGGGGCTCGCCGGCGGCTGAACCGCTTTCAGCCCGCTCCCCTTCGAAGAGTTGACCGCCGCGCGCATTGACAGGCCGGCTCGATCGCTGCGCAAGGTCGCGGCGATGGCGCGCCATCGCCGCGACGCATGTCCCTCTTCGAAAAGGCAGCTCATTTGCAGGATCGCGACGTGCAAGCTGATAGCCTGCGACCGCGCAGGGACAGTGAGGCCAATCGCTTCTCCGCGCGCGCGGCGCGCTATGCGCGGGTCGGCGCCAATGTCGGCGCCGTCGCGGCGCGCATCGCCGGCGCGCGGCTGATCGGGGCCGCGGGCGGCGACGCGGCGAACGCCGCCGCGCTGGCGCAGGCGCTGGGCGGCCTCAAGGGCCCGATGATGAAAGTCGCCCAGATGCTGGCGACCATCCCCGACGTCCTGCCGCCCGAATACGCCGAGGAATTGGAGAAGCTGCAGGCCGACGCTCCGGCGATGGGCGCGGCGTTCGTCCGGCGGCGGATGCTGGCGGAACTTGGCCCTGACTGGTGCGCGCGGTTTCAGGCGTTCGACCCGCATCCGGCCGCCGCCGCCTCGCTCGGCCAGGTGCATCGCGCCGTCGGGCATGATGGCGCGGCGCTCGCCTGCAAATTGCAATATCCGGACATGAAATCGGCCGTCGAGGCCGATCTTGGCCAACTCGAAATCCTCTTCGCCGTGCACCGGCGCTTCAGCCCCGTCATCGACACGCGTGAGATGACGCAGGAGATCGGCGCGCGCGTGCGCGAGGAGCTCGACTATGCCCGCGAAGCCCGCCACGCAGCCCTCTATCGTGGCATTCTCGCCCAATTCGACGACATTCGCGTGCCGCGCATCCGGCCCGAGCTCTCCACCGCGCGGCTGCTCACCATGGACTGGCTGGAAGGTGAAAAACTGCTCGGCTTCACCGGCGCCCCGGAGGAGAGCCGCGCGCGCATCGCAGGCGCCATGTTCAAGGCCTGGTGGATCCCGTTCATTCGCTTCGGGGTGATCCACGGCGACCCGCACCTCGGCAATTACAGCGTCTTCGGCGGCGAGGACGCGGCGAAGGAAGCGCTCGGGCTTAACCTGCTCGATTACGGCTGCGTTCGCATCTTCACGCCGAAATTCGTCGGCGGCGTGGTCGAACTTTACCAAGGCCTGCTTCACAATGATTTTGACCGCACCTTCCATGCCTATGAGACCTGGGGCTTTCGCGGGCTCGACCGCGACCTCGCTGGGATTTTGAACATCTGGGCCCGCTTCATCTATGCGCCGCTGCTCGACGATCGCGTGCGCACGGTCGCCGACGGCGTTCCGCCCGGCCAATATGGACGCAGGGAGGCTTTCCGCGTGCATCAGGCTTTGCGGCAAAAGGGGCCGGTTCGCGTCCCGCGCGAGTTCGTGTTCATGGACCGCGCCGCGATCGGCCTCGGCGGCGCCTTCCTGCATCTTGGCGCGCGGCTCAACTTCCACCGCATGTTCAACGAGGCGATCGGGATTTTCGAGGCCGAGGCCCTGCGCGCGCGTCAGGCCGCGGCGCTTGCGGCGGCCGGCCTTGCTCAGCCAGGGTGAGGCGACGCTGTCGCGGCAATTCGTCGCGGACGAAGCGTCAACTTTTGCGATTAGCGCTTTTGTTGTCTTGCATAGGGACGCAATCGTTGCCAAAGCTTGCGGCAAGAATTACACGCCGCAATCCGGGAGGCAGTTTCAATGACGGACGACCACGCGAGTTCGGTCCAAGACTTCGATTACGCCGAGCACGAACAGACCTTCAAACTGTTCGTGCGGTTGGTGGTCTTCGCCGCCGCCGGGGTGGCGGGCATCCTGATCATATTGGCCATTATCGCGGGTTGAAGCGTCGGCGGCGACTTCCGCCGGCTGAGCCTGCAATGAGCCCTTCATCCCGCACTCGCGATATTCGATGACCCACCGGAGCGCGCCATGCGCATAGCCGTGCAAGCCGAAAGCGACCCCGGCGAGAGCCGCGTCGCCGCCACCCCCGAGACGGTCAAGGCGCTGGCCGCGCTCGGCGCCGAAGTCGCGGTCGAGGCCGGCGCAGGGCGAAAATCGGCCATCCCGGACGAAGCCTATGCCGAGGCGGGAGCCAGCATCGCGCCCGACGCCGCCGCCGCCGCCGCCGGCGCCGATGTCCTGTTGCGGGTGCGCCGCCCAAGCGCGGCGGAGGTCGAAGGCGTCAGGCCGGGGGCCGTGGTCGTCGCGATCATGGACCCTTACGAGCATATCGGCGCGCTGCAATCACTCGCGGGCGCTGGGGTCAGCGCCTTCGCCATGGAGCTGATTCCCCGCATCACCCGCGCGCAATCGATGGACGTTCTGTCGAGCCAGGCCAATCTCGCCGGCTACCGCGCCATCATCGACGCGGCGGCGGCCTATGACCGCGCCATCCCGATGATGATGACCGCGGCCGGTTCGGTTCAGCCGGCCCGCATCTTCATCATGGGCGTCGGCGTCGCCGGCCTCCAGGCGATCGCGACGGCGCGACGCATCGGCGGCGTCGTCACCGCGACGGATGTGAGGCCCGCGACCAAGGAGCAGGTGCTCTCGCTCGGCGCCAAATTCATCGCCGTCGAGGACGAGGAATTCGCCGCCGCCGAGACTGCGGCCGGCTACGCCAAGCCAATGTCGCCTGAGTATCAGGCGAAACAGGCGGCCCTCACCGCCACACATATCGCAAAGCAGGATATCGTCGTGACGACGGCGCTGATTCCCGGCCGTCCGGCGCCACTGCTGATCACGGCGGCGATGGTCCGCTCGATGCGGCCAGGCTCTGTCATCGTCGATCTCGCGGTTGAGCGCGGCGGCAATTGCGAGCTGTCGCAACCAGGCGAGATGGCGATCAGCGAGAACGGCGTCAAGATCATCGGCTTCTTGAACCTCGCCGGCCGCGTTCCGGCCACAGCCTCCTTCCTTTACGCCAAGAATCTCGTCGCCTTCCTGCAGCCCTTGATCGAGCCCGCCGCGCATGAACTTACGATCAATTGGGACGACGAGATCGTCAAGGCGACGCTGCTGACACGGGACGGCGCGCTGGTCCATCCGAATTTTCAGGCCGCGGAGCAGCCGGCTGCGCCATGACATCCGACTGAACGGCGGCGCGCTGTTAAAGCGGCGACGCCCCCTAAAAAAGAAATGATTCGAGGAGGCAACCGATGGCGAACGAGATCGATCAAGTAGCTCTGGACAAACTGCATCAGGCGGTCGCGGCCTCGCGCCAGGCGGCGGAAGCGGCGGAAACCTATGTGGACCAGCTTGCCGGCGGCGCGCATGCCGCGACGGGCGGCGTCGTCGATCCCTTCGTGTTCCGGCTCGCCATTTTCGCGCTCGCCGTCGTCGTCGGCTATTACGTTGTCTGGTCGGTGAAGCCGGCCCTGCACACCCCGCTGATGTCGGTGACCAATGCGATCTCCTCCGTCATCGTGGTCGGAGCCCTGCTTTCGGCCGGCGTCGTGACCGGAGGCCATGCCGGCAGCGGCGCCGTCGCCGCGAAGATTTTCGGCTTCATCGCCCTCGTGCTCGCCTCGGTCAATATATTCGGCGGCTTTCTCGTCACCGCGCGCATGCTCGCGATGTACAAGAAGAAGGGCTGAACCATGGACGCCAATATCGCAGCTCTGCTCTATCTCGTCTCCGGGCTTTTGTTCATCTACGCGCTGCGCGGCCTTTCTTCGCCGGAAACGGCGCGGCAGGGCAATCGCGCCGGCATGGTCGGCATGGCGATCGCGATCGTCACCACGCTGTTCTATCAGCCGCCGGCGGGGCCCTTCTCGCTCCTCATCATCGTCGTCGGCATCGCCATCGGCGGCTCAATCGGCGCGTGGCGGGCCCGCACCATTCAAATGACGGCGATGCCGCAACTCGTCGCCCTGTTTCACGCCCTCGTCGGCCTCGCCGCCGTGCTGGTCGCGGCGAGCGCGCTTAACGCGCCGCAGGCCTTCGCGCTGAGTTCGCCGATCCATGGCAGCAGCCTCGTCGAAATGTCTCTCGGGGCGGCGATCGGCGCGCTGACCTTCACCGGGTCCGTCATCGCCTTTTTAAAGCTCGACGGCCGCATGTCCGGCAAGCCGATCCTGCTGCCGCACCGGCACCTCATCAATATCGGCCTCGCCATCGTGCTGTTCCTGTTCGTCGTCGCCTTCACCGTTTCGGGCGACCATGCTGTGTTCTGGGCTATTGCGCTGGTCTCCTTCGCGCTTGGCGTGCTGCTGATCGTGCCAATCGGCGGCGCCGACATGCCGGTCGTCATTTCGATGCTGAACTCCTATTCGGGATGGGCCGCCGTCGGCATCGGCTTCACGCTCGGCAATCTCGCGCTGATCATCACCGGCTCGCTGGTCGGCTCGTCCGGCGCGATCCTGTCCTATGTCATGTGCAAGGGCATGAACCGCTCTTTCATTTCGGTAATCCTCGGCGGCTTCGGCGGCGAGACGGAAGCGCCGCCGCCCGGCTCGGCCGAAGCCGAAACGCGGCCGGTCAAGAAGGGAACGCCCGAAGAAGCCGCCAAAATGCTCAAAGCGGCGAAATTGGTGATCGTCGTGCCGGGCTATGGAATGGCGGTCGCGCAGGCGCAGCACGCCCTGCGCGAAATGGCCGACGAACTGAAAAAGAACGGCGCGGACGTAAAATACGCGATCCACCCGGTCGCCGGCCGCATGCCCGGCCACATGAACGTCCTGCTCGCCGAAGCCAATGTACCATACGACGAAGTGTTCGAACTCGACGAGATCAACAAGGACTTCGCCCACGCCGACGTCGCCTTTGTGATAGGCGCCAACGACGTCACCAATCCGGCCGCCAAGACCGACCCGAAATCGCCAATCTACGGCATGCCCGTGCTTGACGTTGAACTCGCCAAGAACGTGCTTTTTGTCAAGCGCGGCATGGGATCCGGCTACGCCGGCGTCGAGAACGAGCTGTTCTTCCGGCCGAACACGACGATGCTGTTTGGCGACGCCAAGAAAGTCGTGGAATCGATCCTGCGCGCCTTCGAGGCGAAGTAAATCGAGGGGGGACGGCTGTCGCGCGCCCCGCCCGCGGCCGTGCCTCAGCCCTGAAGCAGCTCCAGGACGGCTTTGTGCGTATCGGCGTCGCCGCTGGCGGCGATGTCGCCGCCCCGCGTGGGATCGCCGCCATCCCAGGTCGTGACAACGCCGCCGGCGCCTTCGATAATAGGAACGAGCGGAGCGATGTCGTAAATCTTGAGCCCCGATTCGATCACGCAGTCGACGTGCCCGGCGGCGATCATGGCGTAAGCGTAACAATCACCGCCATAGCGCGACAGGCGGACATTCGCCTCGACGCGGCGAAAGGCCTCGAGCTTCCGGTCCGAAAAAAGGAGTGGCGAGGTGGTCAACAGCGTCGCGCTGGCTAGGCCGTCGCAGGCGCGCGCGGCGAGCTTGCGCTCGATCGGCTTGTGATCGGCGCCCGGCCCGCGCCAGACCGCGCCTCTCCCATCGCCGATGAAACGCTCGCGCGTAAAAGGCTGGACAAGCGTCCCATAGGTCGGAACGCCCTTGTGCAGGAGACCAATCAGGCTTCCCCAGGTCGGCAGTCCGGCGATGAAGCTTTTGGTGCCGTCGATCGGATCGAGCACCCAGACATAGTCGGCGTCCTCCCGCACCGAGCCGAATTCTTCGCCGATGATGCCGTGATGGGGGAAGGTTTTGGCGATGAGCCGGCGCATGGCCGATTCGGCGGCGTGGTCGGCTTCTGTGACGGGATCGAACGCGCCGCCGGCGTTTTTATCAGTGGCGGAAAGAGCAGTCCTGAAAAAGGGCAGGATGGTTTCGCTCGCAATGTCGGCAAGCCGGCCCACGAAGGCGGCGAAGTCCACGGCTGTCATGCTTTGGGTTTTCCCGCGCGGATCGGAGCGGCCTTCGACCCGGCTGATCCATGCGTCACCGGGAAGTCGGGTCCAACTCCGGCGCGGTCCAAGATCGCGGATTCACCATTCGGTGTTCTATAGAATTTTTGCCGCACCAGCCAATAATCCGCGCTGGATAGAGCGCGGAAAAACGAAGGTAGAACAAGCATTTAGATAGCAGTTTCCCACAGACCCAAAAATTAGGTCAGCAGGACTTGCTTTTTGTGCGATGCACGTGCATATTATTGCGGTGCGGCAACGTTGTTGTCGCCGATGCCCTCCTTGGGCGTTTCCTCCCTAGACTTGGGCCGCTTGTGGAAACACAGGCGGCCTCTTTCGTCTCGCCAGCTTGATCGCCAGATCTCCGATACCGTAATCAGCTCGCCTACAAGCGTCGCGAGACGCCCTGCTGCTCTTCTTTTGCTGATTTAGGGTGAAATTTCCGAAGGTCTGCGACTCTGGTCTCTTGATTGTCTTTCTACGCACCCGGCGTTATCGCCATTCGTACGAATAATCGACGGAGCCCCACGGCCCGCGCCGCGATACTCCGTTTCTTCCCTAGACCTGGGCCGCCTCTGGAAAAGCAGTCGGCTTCTTTATTGTTGTCTGGCGCGGACATTATATTATTTTTGCTGCGCCATTTTCTTGAAGAGTTTCGAATTCGACTGCCTATTTTGAACAGGTACAACCGATCGGCAATTTCGAGATCACCGGTCAGTTTTGTCACCTCAAAAACACTAACGCATTTTTTGCCGGATGAAAACCCACCATGCGACAAATCGACCATTTTTTTGCTGGCCGGCGCGCGCGCGAATAGGGACGCCGATTGCCGGATTCGTCTCATGCCATTGTTTTTTATATAGTTTTCTTTGGAGATCCTAGATCGGAGAATTTTATCGCCCTAAACTTCTCGCGGAGAACGCGAAAATGCTGTCCGCCTTAACAGCAAAAAAAATTTAGGGCCGCCCACCGCGATCGTCCCTCCCCAGCCTCCACGGCACTTCTTTAGCCTGAGCTATTTGGCGGAGGCGCCGGGAGGACGCCCCCCTCAACCGCATCGATGGCTTCGTGAAGCGTGCTGAAGATCCGCGCCTCTCCGATCGTCGCCGCGACGCCGTGCCGTTCGAGGTCTGCCCGCAAAAATGCGTTAACCCGCGCAAAGACCACATTGACGCCCCTCTGCGCCAAATCGTCGAGGAGGTCGCGAACGGATCGCGCGGCGGAATAGTCGATATCCGTGATCGCGCTGGCGTCGACGATGAACCAGCGAACCGGGTTCGGCGCATGCTCGACAAGGGCGCGGACCTCATCCGTGAAGCGATCATCGTTGGCGTAAAACAAATCCGCGTCGAATCGATAGACGATCAGCCCCGGCGCAGTCTCTTCTCCCGGCTTCGCGGCGGTCGGCTCCCAATGGCCGGCCGCGTCCGGCGCAAGCAGCATCGTGTGCGGACGATAGCTGTGGCGCACATGCCTCAGGAGCGACAGCACGATGGCCAGCAAAATGCCCTGCTGGACGCCGATCGCGACCACGGCCGCCGCGGTCGAGAGCGCAAGTTTGAACTCGCCCGGGCTTTCGCGGCGGATGGCGCGCAGCCCTTCGACGTCGATCATCCCGACCGCGATCGTGAGGACCACCCCGGCTAATGCGCTTCGCGGCAAATATTGCAGCCATCCTGTCAGAAACAGCAAAACCAGCAGAGCGACGCCAGCGAACACAAGCTGAGCAATCTGGCTGCTTGCGCCCGCCTCATCGGCCATGGCGGTCTGCGTCGGGCTGCCATTGACGACGAAGGCGCCGCTCAAGGCCGCGGCGGCATTGGCGGCGGCGAGGCCAAGAATATCGGCGTCCTCGTCGACGCGCTCATGGTGGCGGACGGCGAAAACGCGCGATGTCGCGGCGCTCTGCGCGATGATCATCACGAAACACGAGGCCGCGACCGGCAAAACGGCCAATGCCTCGCTCCAGCTAACATAAGGAATCCGGATCGGCGGCAGCCCGCCCTGAACCGGGCCGATGACGGCGACGCCGCGCCCGGCGAAATCGAACCTGGCGCTCGCGGCGATCGCGGCCACGACGACGCATGCCGAGACGGGGACTTTCGGAAAATAATGACGGCCGAGAAGGATCGCGCCGACCGTTAGCGCGGCGAGGGCGAGCGCGGCCGGATTGAGGCGCGGCAGGCCTTCAACGACCTGCCAAAGCTGAACCAGGCTGCGGTGCGAAGGCGCCGCCACGCCAAACATCTCTCCCAGCATGGCGATGCCGACCTGAAACCCGACGCCGGTGAGAAAGCCGACCAGCACCGTCCGCGACAGAAAATCGGCGAGAAAGCCCAGCTTGAAGAGCCGCGCCAGCAGCAGCAGCGCCGCCGTCAGGAGCGCCGTCATGCCGACCAGCGCCATATATTGCTCGCTGCCCGACGCCGCCATCGGCGAGAGCGAACTGGAGAAGATCGCGGCGGTCGCCGAGTCGGCCGCGACGACGAGATGGCGCGAGGAGCCGAAGATCGCGAAGGCGACCACGGGCAGCAGCACGGTGTAAAGGCCGGTCACGACCGGCGTGCCGGCGATGCGGGTGTAGCCCAGCACCTGCGGGATGTTCATCGACGCCAGCGTGACGCCCGCCAAGGCGTCGCGCGCCGCAGCGCCAACTCGTAAAGGCCGAAGGCCGGAAAACAAGGTCACCGCCATCGCCTGCTCTCTCAGCCTTCGCCTCGCGACGGCGAGAGCGCCGATCAGCGGTTCAGGCGCCGTTCCGGCAAGCCGGCGCAAGAGCCTCGGCCGACCCGCGTTCGGTCATCCCAGCAATTTCTTTTCAATATCATCCAATGCCTTGCGCATTTCGACCAGAATGAGTTTATCCGCAGCTTTTTGATCGATGTCCGGCACGTCCCAATCGAATATCGCGCGGTATTTTTCGACGAGATGCCTTACGTCTGCGATAAGCGCGCTACGCCGCCGCTCCAATTCCACCTGTTCGATCTCCGCCACTCTGCGCCCTCCCCTATCTCGCCCCGAGAGATGTAGTTCGCCGCCGCAGCGCTCGATGGGCATTCCGGCGGTTCATGGCATGCGGACATAAGCGCCCGGCGCGTCGGCGAGCGGCGGATAGCCGGCCGCCGGAGCGCCAAGGGGCGGCGGCGCAACGGGCGCGCCCGAATGCGCCGCGAGCCAGCCCGCCCATTCCGGCCACCACGAACCCTCGCGGCGCGGCGCCAGCGCGAGCCAGGCGTCGGGATCGACATAACGATCATCGCGCAGCTTTGTCGTCGTCTGATACGAGCGCCGAGGATGGCCGGGTTCGGAGACGATGCCGACGTTATGGCCGCCCGCGGCGAGCAGGAAGGTGACGTCGGCGGCGGCGAGGAGATTGAGCTTATAGACCGAGCGCCAGGGCGCCACGTGGTCGTGGTCGGCGCCGACGGCGAAAATTGGCGCCCGGATGTCGGAGAGCGCGACCGGGCGGCCGTCGGCGCTATAGCGGCCCTCGGCGAGATCATTGTCGAGAAAGAGCTCGCGCAAATATTGCGAATGCATGCGGTAGGGCATGCGCGTCGCGTCGGCGTTCCAGGCCATGAGGTCGTTCATCGGCCGCCGCTCGCCCATCAGATAGTCGCGGACTGCGCGGGACCAGACGAGATCGTTCGATCGCAGCAGCTGGAACGCGCCGGCCATCTGCCCGGCGTCAAGGAAGCCCTGCCGCCACATAACGTCGTCGAGAAAGTCTAGCTGGCTCTCGTTGACGAAAAGCGTTAGTTCGCCTGCCTCGGTGAAATCGACCTGGGCGGCGAACAGGGTGATGGACTTCAGGCGATCGTCCCCGTCCCGCGCCATGGCGGCGGCGGCGATCGCCAGTAGCGTGCCGCCGAGACAATAGCCGACGGCATGGACCTGCCGCTCCGGCGCGACGGCGCCTACGGCCTTTAGCGCGGCGTCGACGCCAAGCCTGCGGTAATCCTCCATGGACAGGTTGCGATCGCCGGCGCCAGGATTTTTCCAGGACATCATAAACACCGTAAATCCCTGGCCGGTCAGATAGCGAACCAGCGAATTCTCCGGCGAAAGATCGAGAATGTAATATTTCATGATCCAGGCGGGCACGATCAGGATCGGCTCTGGCCGCACCGTCGCCGTCGTCGGCTCATATTGGATGAGTTCGATCAGTGCGTTGCGGTAGATGACCTTGCCGGGCGTCGCCGCGAGGTTTCGGCCGACCTCGAAGGCGTCCGCCCCGACCGGCTCGCGGCCGTTGACGGCGCGCTCGAAATCCTCGAGAAAATTATAAAAGCCGTCAAGAAGATTGGCGCCGCCGCGGGCGACGGTGCGGTCGAGAACCTCCGGATTTGTAAACAGGAAATTCGACGGCGCCGCCATGTCGAGGAGCTGCCGCGTGGCGAATTCAACTATCTTTTCACGTTGGCGCGCTACCCCGCCGACCCCCGTGGCGGCGTTGTGCCACCATTGCTGCTGCAACAGAAAAGCCTGACTCATGAGCTTGTAGGGCTGGCGCCGCCAGGCCTCGCTGGAGAAGCGCGTATCCTGGGGCAACGGCTCGATGCAGTCCGGCGCGCCCCCCGCAGCGGCGCAGCTCGCGACATAGACGGAAAAGCGCGCCGCTTTGCGCAACGCCTTCTGCATGAGGAGCAGCTGGTGGCCGGGCGACAGCGCGAGATGCGCCGCCCAATCGAAATAGGCGTCAGGAAGCGTCGCCGGCGAGAGCCCCGCCGTAAAACGCGCCAGCCAGGCATTGAACGAGCGGTCGACGAATTTTGCAATTTCCTCCGGGGAGCCGGCCGCCCCCGGCGGCGCGCGATCCGTCTGATCGCGAACTTCGAGGGCCGCGAGTTCGCCGCGCGCGGCGGGCGCCACTGCGCATGTTTCGACGCCTTCGGCAGTAGGGAGAGCCAGTTTATTCATGCCTTAACTTTAGCGTGGGGATGGCGAAGATGCGATGATCTCGCTCAATCGAGACGACCGGAGGCGTTGACAGGGATCAAAGCGGCTACTCTTCGAGGGTCTACTCTCATATTTGTACGCTTCGTTCTTGCATCATGCAGCAGCATTCGTCGCCGATCGCGTCGACGCATAAAGTTAGCGGCAACGTCGCCATAGGACGTCATCGACAGGGGGAGAAAGCGTGCAGCCCGAATTATTATTGCGCCGCGCTTCGCCTGGCGCGAGCCTCGACGCCGTCGCCTCCGGTTCATGGACCGCCCCGCACGCAGCAAAGCTTGAGCCACAGGTCGATGCGATCGCGCGAAACGCGGCGACCCGCGGTCTTCGCGTTGACATGCGCGGCGTCGGCGAGATGGACACCTTCGGCGCCTGCCTGCTGGAGCGCCTGATCCGTGGCCAGCGGGCCGCAGGCAGACAAGCCGACATCGTCGGCGTATCGGAGCAATTTCGCGGATTGCTGGGCGAGGTCGATCGCGTCGGCGGGAGACCCTCAGCCGCCGCCGGGAAAAAAATGCGGTTCGCGGCGCTCGAGGCCGCCGGCCGCGCGACGGTCGCCGTCGGCGAGGACCTTGCGACATTCATCGTCATGCTCGGCGCGCTCGCCGACGCGCTCATCCGAGTCCTTACTCGGCCCCGCGCGTTCCGTCTGACATCCGTCGTGAACCAGCTCGATCGCGTCGGCCTGCGCGCCGTGCCCATCATCCTTTTGATCACCTTCCTGATCGGCGGAATCATCGCGCAGCAGGGATTCTTCCATTTCCGCAAATTCGGCGCTGAGGATTATACGGTCGACCTCGTCGGCATTCTGGTGCTGCGCGAACTTGGCGTGCTGATCGTCGCAATCATGGTCGCGGGGCGCTCCGGCAGCTCTTACACGGCCGAAATCGGCGCCATGAAGATGCGCGAGGAGATCGACGCCTTAAGAACCATGGGGCTTGATCCGGTAGAAGTGCTGATTCTGCCGCGCGTCGTCGCGCTCGTCTGCGCGCTGCCGATATTGACGTTTCTCGGCTCGATGGCCGCCCTCTTCGGCGGCGGAGTCGTCGCCTTCGTCTACGCCGGCATGAGCCCGCCGATTTATATCGCGCGGCTGCAAGATGCGATCTCGGTGACCCATTTCGAGGTCGGCATGATCAAGGCGCCTTTCATGGCGCTGGTCATCGGCGTCGTCGCCTGCGCCGAGGGCCTGCGCGTCAGGGGCAGCGCGGAATCGCTCGGCCTGCAGACCACGACGTCGGTCGTGAAGTCGATCTTTCTCGTCATCGTGCTCGATGGCTTCTTCGCCGTATTCTTCGCCTCGATCGGAATGTAGGCGATGGGCGGCGCTGAACTCCCGGTTGCGATCGGCGTGCGCGACCTCGTGGTCGGATTCGGCGACCAGATCGTGCTGAACCATCTCTCGCTCGACGTTCGCCGCGGCGAAATCCTCGGCGTCGTTGGCGCTTCGGGCGGCGGCAAGTCGGTCCTGCTTCGCACCATCATCGGCCTCCTGCCGAAGCGCGCGGGAACCATCGCCGTGCTCGGCGTCGATCGCGACAGAGCCGACGCAAAAACTTTGCGCGCGCTCGAACGGCGCTGGGGCGTGCTGTTTCAGCAGGGCGCCCTTTTCTCCTCGCTGACCGTGCGCCAGAATGTCGAGTTTCCGATGCGGGAATATCTGCACCTGTCGGCCCGGCTGCGCGGCGACGTCGCGATGGCCAAGCTCGGCATGGTCGGCCTTTCCGCCGACGATTCCGAAAAATATCCGGCGGAGCTGTCGGGCGGCATGACGAAGCGGGCGGCGCTGGCCCGCGCGCTCGCCCTCGATCCCGAGATCGTCTTTCTCGACGAGCCGACGTCGGGCCTCGATCCGATCTCGGCCGGCGACTTCGACACGCTGATCAAGACCCTGCAACAGACGCTTGGCCTCACCGTTTTCATGGTCACCCATGATCTCGACAGCCTCCATGCGGTGTGCGATCGCGTCGCGGCCCTCGTCGACGGCAAGGTGATCGTCGAAGGATCGATCGCCGCAATGCTCGCCTGCGAACATCCGTGGGTGAAGGCCTATTTCCAGGGCAAGCGCGCCCGCGAGGCGGCGCATCCGCTCAGTCATCCTGCAAGCTGAGGCGACCATGGAAGTACGCGCGCGCTTTATTCTGGTCGGCCTTTTCGCACTTGCGGCGATCGCGGCGGGCTTCGGTTTTGTCTATTGGTTGAACAATGCCGGCGGCCTGGGCAAGCGGGCTATCTACAGGATCCGCTTCGAAGGCCCAGCGGCGGGGCTGCAGACCGGCGCGGCCGTGCAGTTCAATGGCATTCGCGTCGGTGAGGTGACCGGCCTTGCGCTCGATCCCGGCGCCCCACAGGGGGTCCTGGCGACCATCGCCGTCGCGAGCGGCACGCCGCTGCGCGCCGACACCAAGGTCGGCGTCGATTTCCACGGACTGATGGCAAGCCCGGCGATTTCACTCACGGGCGGCGCGCCGACGTCTCCTCTGTTGCCGGTTTCGCAAACGCAGCCGTCCATTCTCATCGCCGATCCTTCCGCCACTCAAGACCTGACGCAGGCGGCCCGGCAGGCGCTGCAGCGCCTCGACAAGATGCTCGGCGAAAATTCCGAAATCCGTGAAAAGCACCATGGACAATCTAAAGACGTTCTCGGAAGCGCTCGGCCGCAACTCCGGCCGCATTGATTCCATCATGGCGGGCCTCGAGCGCATGACCGCCGGCGCCGGCGCGGAAAAACCAAAGCCGGTCTACGATCTGACGGCGCCGAGCGCCTTCCCGGCCTCGCTGCGCGCGCCGCGCGCGCAGATCGTCGTCGCCGAACCAACCGCCGTCAATGAACTCGACACGCAGCGGATGCTGGGCAAGTCGTCCGAGGGCGAATTTTCGGTTCTTGGCGACGCCCAATGGAGCGACACATTGCCGAAGCTGATCCAGGAAAAGATCATCCAGAGTTTCGACAATGCCGGCTTTCCAGCCGCGGTCGGCGCATCGGTCGAGCATGTGGCGGCGGCCTACCAACTGGTGATCGATCTGCGCAATTTCGCCATCGCGGCGGGCGGCGCGCCAACAGCGGATGTCGAATTCTCCGCAAAGCTCGTCGCCGAGAACGGCCATGTCGTCGGCGCGCAGCTGTTTCATGCGACGGCGCCGGCGACCGGAACGGATGCGCCCGCCATCGCCGCCGCGCTCAATCAGGCCTTCGGCAAGGCCGTTACCGATCTGGTGGGCTGGGTATCGAGCAAGGCGTGATCGCCCTGCTGTGTTAAGTCGGCGCCACAACGCGGTTTTTAAACGCGCCTGCGTCGTCTTGACACATAGGGCGCCAGCCACGCGCATTGTTACCTCCAGCTATGTTCAGTTTTATATAGGATGTTTCCTGAGGTGGCCGCTCTCCGTATAGCTCTACGCGCCTCGCCGCAGCCCTCGCGCCGCGCCATACTGGCCGGCCTCGCAGGCGTCGGCCTCGCTTTGGCGGAGGCGGGCCGGCTCTCCGCCCGCTCGGTCGAAAATCTCGAGATCCTCGGCGCGCCGACAGGCGCCTCCATCACGCTGGCGCGTGTGGTCGACGCGGGGATGCTCGCGGCCGCCCCCAACGCAACTTTCCGACTGTGGCGCGATCCGGACCAACTGCGCGCAGGCGTCGCATCCGGCAGAACGCGGCTGTTTTCGACGCCAACAAATCTTCCCGCCAATCTCGCCAACCGCAGCCTGCCAATCAAACTGCTCTGCCTGTTGGGTCAAGGCCATCTTAGCGTCGTCACCGCGGATCAGAGCGTCAACTCGCTAAAGGATCTTGTCGGCAAGCCGGTGCTTTGTTTCTTCCGCAATGACATGCCGGATCTTGTGTTCCGCGCCTGTGCCCATCTGGAGGGGATCGATCCCGACAAGGACATCAAGCTCACCTATGTGCAGACAGGGATGGAGGCCGCGCAAATGCTGGCCGCGGGCAAGGCCGACAGCGCCCTGCTGCCGGAGCCAGCCGCCACCGCCGCGATCATGATGGCCGCCGGGCAGGGGCGCATCCTGCGCCGCGCGGTCAGTCTGCAGCAGATTTGGGCGGCTCATCACGGCCACGCCGGCATCCCGATGGTCGGCGTCGCCGTGCATCAGAGCCTCATCGACGAAGATCCTGACATCATCGCGGAGCTGGGCGCAAGCCTGCCGGCGGCGAAATCATGGGTGCTGGCCAATCGCGCCGAGGCAGCGGCGCTGGCCGAAAAGGACATGTCGATGCACCGCGAGGTGTTCGAGAAGGCGATCGACCATTTCAACATGGAGATCATCTCGGCCTATGATGCGAGAGATCAGCTCGAAACCTTCTACAAGGCGATTCTCGACCTCGCGCCCGATGCGCTCGGCGGCAAGTTGCCGCCGGATGATTTCTACCTGAAGCTATGAGCGCGCTGGCGCCCCCGAGCCGCCTTTTCTGGCGCATGTCCGGCCTTGCCGGCCTTGTCGGCGCCTGGGCGCTTGGCCACGCCGTCTACGGCCCCTTTGTGCTGCCGCGCCCCGAGCAGGCCCTCCTGACCCTGCTGCGCCTGTTCGCGTCCGGCGCGGCGCAAACGGCCCTGATCGCGACGGGCGCGCAGGCGCTGTCCGGCTGGCTCGTCGGCTGCGCGATCGGTTTCGCTCTGGCCGTCGCCGCCGGCCTTTGGCTGCCGGTCGCGCTCGCCGCGCCTCCGGTCGCGATCGTCTTGATGGGCGTGCCGCCCATCGCCTGGATCGTGTTGGCGCTGTTGTGGTTCGGTCCCGATGGGCCGGGCGCCGGCTTCACCGTCGCCATCTCGATCCTGCCGCTCGTCTTCGTCGCGGTGCTGCAGGGCATGAACGCGCGCGCCGCGGCCTTCGATGAAATGGCCGTCCTGTTTCGCGCGCCGCCGCTGCAACGGTTTTCCGACATCCTCTTTCCGCAGTTGCTCGCGCAATTGCTGCCCGCCGCCGCGAGCGCGCTCGGCTATGCCTGGAAAATATGCGTGATGTCGGAGGTGCTGGGGAGCGGTTCCGGCATCGGGGGGCGGCTCGCCGCCGCGCGCGCCAATCTCGATCTTACCGAAACGATGGCCTGGATCCTCCTCATCGTCATGCTGGCTTTAGTTTGCGATCTCGCTCTTGTCGCGCCGTTTCGGCGCTGGTTCGCCGCAATGAACGAGGCGCCCTTCTCAGTTGTTGCGGGTTGACCATGCTGACGATGTCCGCCCTGCGCATGGAGTTCGGCGGCGAGGCGGCGATCGCAGCATTGGACCTCACGGTCGCACCTCGAGAGTTCGCCGTCGTGCTCGGGCCATCTGGCTGCGGAAAGACCACGCTGCTGAGGCTTGCGGCGGGCGCGCTCGCGCCAACCTCTGGCCATGTCGATAATAGGTTCGAGCGCGTCGCCATGGTGTTTCAGGAGCCGCGCCTGTTGCCGTGGTTCGACGCCGTCGACAACGCCGCGTTTGGGCTGAAAGCGCTCGGTCGCCCGCCGGCCGAACGAAGGCGCGCGGCGCAGAGCATACTAAGGCGCGTCGGCCTCAGCGAGGACGATTGCGTCAAGCGGTCCGCCGCGCTCTCGGGCGGCATGCGCCAGCGCGTCGCGATTGCGCGCGCGCTCGCGATCGAACCTCGCCTGTTGCTGATGGACGAGCCCTTCGTTGCGCTCGATGTCGGGTTGCGGCGCACGCTGCAAAATCTCGTTCGCGACGAGGCCGAGCGAACAGGATCCGCCGTTCTCTTCGTAACGCATGACATTGCCGAGGCCGTCCGTCTCGCGAGCCGGATCATCGTGCTTTCGCCGCGCCCGGCGGCGCTCGTCGCGGATGTCGCGAACGAACCTGTCGCCGATCCGGCGCTCGGGCTCGCCGCCGCCGCCGCGCTGCTGCGCCGCCCCGAGATCGAGCGCGCGCTTTTCGCGTCGGACGCGTCCCGCGAGACTTTCCCTGGCGCGAGCGCAGCCATGGAAGACGTTGTTAGAAACAGCCTCAAGATGGAGGCCGCCTATTGAACCATCTCGATCATCCCCGCGGCGCGAGCCGTCGCATCCTGTTCCACCCACACTGACAATCCGTCGCTCTCCTTCTGCTTCGAAAGGTTCACCTCATGACATCACTTCCCGCGGCTCCTCGCGCCAACGTCCGCGCCGCCGCGCTCCTCCTCGCCGTCTCTCTCAATTGCGGCGTCGCCGCCGCGGGCGATGCGCCGCCGGCCGAGACCGTCAGTTCAGCTCCGGCTCCAGCGCCGAATACTACAGCCGATCCGATGGCGGGCGCCGGCATGGCCGGCATGCAAGACATGACCGAATCCCACGCGGCGATTCCCGCCGGCGTCTTCGGCGCGCATATGATGGAGGGCGGCGCCTTCTCGCTGACCTACACGCCAATGATCATGGGCATGCGCGAAAACTTCATCGGCTCGACCAAAGTCTCGCAACAGTATATCGCGACGGAAATCCCCTTTGTGCCCACCGGCGCCGCGACCATGAAGCCGCCGACGCTGCGCATCGTCCCGGAGTCGATGACGACCGAGATGAACATGTTTCATGTGATGTACGGCATCACCGACAGCTTCAATCTCATGCTGATGGGCGACTATATGGTCAAGAGCATGACGATGACGACCTTCAAGGGAATGATGGGTTCGACGGAGCTGGGGGATAGTTCGTCTTCGACCCAGGGTTGGGGCGATACGCAGTTTCTTGGGCTTGTCCGGCTCTATCAGGATGAAATCAATCACGTGCATCTCAATCTCGGCGTCAGCGTGCCGTCGGGAAGCGTGACGGAACAGGCGACGATGCTGGGTCCGATGAACACTTGGATGAGGATGCGCGCGAATTACGCCATGCAGCTTGGCGACAGCACCTATGACGCGCTCTACGGCATCACCTACACCGGCCAGCTCGCCGCCTGGTCCTGGGGCTTCGCTTATCGCGGCCGCGCGGCCTTGGGCAATGGCAGCGAGGGTTACCGCTGGGGACCCTCGAATGACTTGACGGGATGGGCCGCCTATGAGGCGCTCCCTGGACTCAACCTCACGGCGCGCGCGGCGGGCAGCATCTGGGGCAGCATTCAGGGTTCAGATTACTGGATCGCCGGCCCGATGCAGGCCGCCAATCCCAATAATTACGGAGGGCAGCGCGTCGAAATGTTCGGCGGCCTCGAATATAAGACCGCCGCCCTCGGGGCGCCGATTCGGCTCGCGGTCGAGGCCGGCGCGCCAATCTACCAATATCTGAACGGCCCCCAGATGGGCAAAGCCTGGCAGGTTAACGTCGCGGCGGCGGTCCGCTTCTGACCGCGCCGGCCGAAGCGCAGGCGTTGCCTTGTGACGCCTTGCGCCTCGGCTCAAGGCGCGTCGGCCTCCAGCCAGCGGCGTCTTCATCGGCTCTTGACAGAAGGCGGCGTCCGAGTCCGTCCAGCTCGAACGGCCGCCCGCCGCTGGCCGCCCTATTTGATGGCGTCAAAACCGCCGCTTTCACAAGCTATAGCGTGATCTTATGTTTAGCGCCTAAATCTTGCAGTGAACAAAGCCGGACTCAAGTGCCGACGCCGATTCGAACGCGATTCGTTCTTCTCCTGTTCAGGCGCAAAGGAGGGATGCGCAGATTAGCGTCATTATGATACAGAAGGCTCCAGGAGAACGCGCGCGCCGATGAAATGCGAGGCGCGAGGCGCAAAGTCCCGAAGGCGCGGCTCAGCCCGCGAAGCGGAACCGCCCGAATTCTGGCTCGTTCGATACCGCCCGCCTTCGCGCCCGGCATTCAGCCGCCGAGGCAAACCAAGCGACCGATCATGAACGTCACCTTTCCCGCATCGCCTGGCCGCGCCGAGGGCCTCGACCAGAGCGTCAGCGCCGTGCTCGGGCCGACCAATACGGGCAAGACGCATTACGCCATCGAGCGCATGCTGGCGCATCGAAGCGGCATGATCGGCCTGCCGCTTCGGCTGCTGGCCCGCGAGGTCTATAACCGCGTCGTCGAGAAGGTGGGCGCGGAAGCGGTCGCGCTGATCACCGGCGAGGAGAAGATCAAGCCGCGGGCCGCGCGCTATTATGTCTCGACCGTCGAGGCGATGCCGCGCGACCTCGATCTCGATTTTGTCGCCGTGGACGAAATTCAGCTCGCCGCCGATCTCGACCGCGGGCATGTCTTCACAGACCGCCTGATCAGCCAGCGCGGCCGTTCAGAAACCCTGCTGATCGGCGCGGGGACCATGCAGCGGGCGGTGCAGGAGCTGCTGCCGGGCGTTCGCGTCCAGTCGCGCCCGCGCCTCTCTAGCCTTACTTTCGCCGGCGACAGGAAAATGACCCGGCTGCCGCGGCGCAGCGCCATCGTCGCTTTCTCCGCCGAGGACGTCTATGCCATCGCCGAATGGATCCGGCGCCAGCGCGGCGGCGCCGCCGTCGTCCTTGGCGCGCTGTCGCCGCGCACGCGCAACGCCCAGGTCGAGATGTTCCAGAGCGGCGATGTGGATTACATCGTCGCTACCGACGCCATCGGCATGGGACTGAATCTCGACGTCGAGCATATCGCCTTCGCCGCCGACCGGAAATTCGACGGCTGGCAATATCGCCGCCTGAGCCCGGCCGAGTTCGGCCAGATCGCCGGGCGCGCCGGCCGCCACATGCGGGACGGGACATTCGGCACCACCGGGCGCTGCCCGCCCTTCGAAGAGGAACTCGTTGCAGCGCTGGAGGATCACCGCTTTGACAGCGTGCGAATGTTGCAATGGCGCAACAGTTCGCTTGATTTTTCGTCGATCACGGATCTCATCGCATCGCTCGACGTTGTGCCCAGACAACCGGGATTGACCCGTGCGCCTCTGGCGGAAGACCAGATGGTGCTCGACATCGCGGCCCGCGACGAAAAGGTCTTGCGCGAGGCGAAGACGCGCGCCGACATCGCACGGCTCTGGGATTGTTGCCAAATTCCGGATTATCGTAAATTGTCTCCGGCGGCGCACGCCGAGCTCGCGCTGTCGATCTATGGGTTCGTCGTGCGCGCGGGCCATATTCCGCCGGACTGGTTCGCCCGCCATATCGGCGCTCTCGATCGGGTCGACGGCGACCTTGACGCCCTTTCCGCACGCATCGCGCAGGTGCGGACCTGGACTTTCATCGCCAACCGGTCGGGCTGGCTGCGCGATGCGGAGCATTGGCAGGGGATCGCGCGTCAGGTAGAGGACACATTGTCGGACGCGTTGCATGCGCGTCTCGCCCAGAGGTTCGTCGACCGCCGGGCGAGCGTGCTGATGCGCCGCTTGAGAGAGAACGCCATGCTGGAAGCGGAAGTGACCACGAGCGGCGACGTGATGGTCGAGGGGCAGCACGTCGGCCAACTGAACGGATTTCGCTTCACCGCCGATCCGCATGCGGTTGGCGAAGCCGCCAAGGCGCTCAACGCCGCCGCGCAAAAAGCGCTGGCGAGCGAGATCGAAGGCCGCGCGGCGCGCGTGCAGGAGGCGGTCGACGAAGGTTTCGTCCTCGCCAATGACGGCGTCATCCGCTGGCTCGGCGAGCCGATCGCCAAGATCGCCGCTGGCGCGCATGTTCTGCAGCCGACAGTGCGCATCCTCGCCGACGACCAGCTGACCGGACCCGCGCTCGACGCCGTGCAGCGCCGCCTCGATCTTTGGCTCGCCCAGCATGTCAAGAAACTGCTCGGTCCGCTCGCTGACATCGAGCAGGGCGAAGGCCTCGAAGGGATCGCCCGCGGCATCGCCTTCCAGGTCGCCGAGGCGCTCGGCGTGCTGGAGCGCGCGAAAGTCGCCGAGGAAGTCAAGAACCTGCCGCAGGACGCGCGGGCCGCGTTGCGGAAATTTGGCATCCGCTTCGGCGCCTATCATCTTTATCTGCCCAATGCTCGTGAAGCCGGCGCCCCGCGCGCTCGCCGCGCAGCTCTGGGCGCTCAAAAACGGCGGCGTCGAAGAGGTGAAGGGCGTCGACGACGTACCGCACCTCGCCGCCTCGGGCCGCACCTCTTTCGTCGCCGACAAGGACGTCCCGAAAGGGTTTTACCGCGCGGCGGGGTTCCGGGTCTGCGGCGAGCGCGCGGTGCGCGTCGACATTCTGGAGCGCCTCGCCGACCTGATCCGGCCGGCCATCGCCTACCGGCCTGGCGTCACCCCCGGCGATCCCCCAACTGGCGCGGCCGACGGCGACGGATTCGTCGTGACCGTGGCGATGACCTCCCTCGCCGGCTGCTCCGGCGAAAATTTCGCCTCGATTCTGCGCTCCCTCGGCTATGCCGCCGAGCGCCGCGAAGGGCCGCCGATCACTGTCGCCTTACTGCCAAAGGCCGCGACAGAGCCGCTGGCGCAGCCTTCATTGGAGGCGGCCCCGTCAATTCCTGCGGAGATTTTGGCCGAGACCACGCCCGCTGCGCCGGAAATCGATGCTCCCGCGATCGAAAGCGCGGTCGACGCGCCCGCGCCGCCCGGCGCCGTTACGCCGGCCGAGCATCGTGCCGCGACGGAGCCTTCGCCACCCGAGCGGCCCGACATCGTTGAGGCGGGCGCAACCTCGTGCGACCCCGCCGTTCCCGCGCTTCTTCCCGGCGTCGAAGCCGTAAGCGCATGCGCTGGCGACCCGGCGGTCGACGAGGGCGGCGCCTCGAATGCCGGCGGAGTTGAAACAGGTGACCCCGCCGAACCCGCGCCGCCCAATCTGATCGAGGTGTGGCGGCCGCACCGGCAACATCATCCGCGCCGCGCCGAATCGCGCGCCGGCAGGCGATTCGAGCCGCGCGACAGGACGAAAGTCGCCGCGGAGGCCAGTTCCACGGCCGAGGGCGGGCGCACAGACAGGCAGCGGCCGGAAAGGCGGCGGGCCGCGCCGAACGGGCCCGGAGAGGGCGTCGTGCACGCCGAAATTCAAGCCGAAGCCCACGTAGAGAGCGCTGATGCGCCCGCGCCCGGCGCTGGCGAAGACCGTCCCCGCACCGACGGCGGCGCGCGCGAACCGCGTCACGGCCAGGCGCCGCGAGGGCAACAGAGACCGCGCTTTGAAGGTCGCCGCGACCGGCGCGAGGACGGCGACCGCAATCGGTCGAACGATTCCGAGCGAAGGCATCGCCACGCCGGCGACCAGGCGGCGGCCGAAAAGAGACCCTTCGAGAAAAAGGCGGTGGAGAAGAAATCCGCCGAACGGCCGCCGGATCCGAATTCCCCCTTCGCCAAGCTGCTCGCGCTGAAGGCGAGCCTCGAAGAAAAAAGCAAGCAGGACCGCTAGAGAAAGCGGACGCCCCGGGACAAATGCGGGCGGTCGTGCTAGCTTGGCTGTCGGATTCGACCTCGGTCGATTGATCACTGCGCCCTGCTGCGGAGCCTTGCCTATGCGCGGATGGACATTGTCAATGGCCGCGGCCATCGTCATCGGGAGTCCGGCTCTGGCCCTGGCGCAGCAAGCCGTCGCGCCAAACGCGCCGGCGCCGCCGCCGGTTCTTTTGAACCGGGGCGGCGGCATTGCGGGCACAGCCTTTGGCACAGCCCGCGCCGGCGCCGGCGCCACGTCGGCGACCCCGGCCAATCCCGCGCGCTCGGCGGCCATGGTCAGCGGCACGGCGCATATCGGCGCCGGCACAGGCGGTCTTGGCTTGGGCATGGGCAACGCCGTCGGCGGCTTCCGGGATACCGCGACCGGCGCCGGCGCGGGGGGCCTCGGCGACCGGGCGACCCTCGGCTCGAACACTGGGGGCATAGCAGGCGTCGGACTAGGCATCAACGCGCCGACCGGCGGCATCCACGACGCCTTCAACCAGGGCATTTTGACCGGAGGCGTTCAGGGAACGGCGATCGGCGCCGGCGTCGGGGGCCTGAGCGATCTTAATGCTCTGGGCGCCTCGACCGGCGGCACGAAGGAAGGCGACAACGCGCCGAGATACCGCGTCGTCCAGTAAGCCGCTTTAACTTTCCTCCGGACGCGCGTTTGACCGGTCAGGCGTCCTCGCCTGTCGCGACGACCTTGCGCGGCGGTCCCATGAGGGCGGGCTGGAACAGGATCGCCGCCGCCAGCGTGCACACCAGCGACAGGGCGAGCAGCTTGCCCATGCTAGACGTGCCGGGATGCTTCGAGAGCCAGAGGCTGCCGAAGGCGGTCGCCGTCGTCATGGCGCTGAAAAAGACCGCCCGCGTCAGGCTCGACTGCAAGAGATTGGTGGTTCCCGCGCGCCACGCCATCACGAAATAGATCTTGAAGGCGACGCCAAGCCCAAGCAGCAGGGGCAGCGCGATGATATTCGCAAAATTGAGCGGGAGGCCGATCAGAACCGTGATCTCAAGCGTGACGGCTCCGGCCAGCAATAGCGGGACAAGGGTTAAAAGCACGTCGCTGACCCGGCGCAGAACGACGAAAAGAAGAATGCTGATCGACAGCAGCGCCCAAAGCCCGGCCTCGATGAAGGCGCGAACGACGGTGTCGCCTGACTCCTGAATGGCGATCGGCTCGCCGGTCGCTTTCGGGTCGATCTGCTCGACGGCCTTGGTGAAGCGGGCGAGATTGGCGTTATCGTTTGCGTCGCCCTTTGGCGAAACGGCGATTCGGGCCCGCCCGTCCGGCGTCACCCAGTCCCGCTTGAGATCGAGCGGGATCGAGTCGATCGTCACCTTCTGCGCCTCCAGCGAATTGCGCAGAAGACCGAGCATGGTGCGAAGGCCCGGCAACAGGACCTTGCGCGCGGCTTCGCGCGTCTGTGGCGGCGCCTCGGCGAGCCGGCGCAGGAGGTTCGCGAGGCGGCGCGCGTCGTCGGCGCCCTTGCCCTTCAGATCATCGGCAGTGGCTGCGAAGCCGTCGGCCGCCTTCGAGATCGCCGCGACGTCCTCTTCATCGGTCGGCGGATTATGGCCCGGCCCGGATCGAGGATCGGCCCTAGCGCAGCCGCAGCGCGCTGGATGATCGGCAGCTTCTGGTCCTGATCGGTCGGCACGAAGCTCTCGATCGTCACCACCTGCGCGACTTCCGGCAAAGCCGCGAGCCTTGCGGCGAGTGCGCGCGACGCTTCGATCGAGGGCGCGAGGACGTCGATCGTATTGGTGTCGGTTGCCGGATCCTTCATGAGATCGAGAAGGGTGGCGACCAATTCGACCTTGGGGCTGCGCAGATTGATTGGATTGAAATCGAATCGCAGATGCGCCAGCAAAGGCGTTCCGGCCAGAGCGACGCCAAGCGTGCCAATGACGATGGAATATCTGTGGCGAGCCATGAATTCGTCGACCGGCGCCAGGAACAGATAGCCGACCGGCTCGGCCTCGGCCGGCGGCCTGAAGATCGCGAGCAGGGCCGGCAGCACCGTGACGGCGGCGAAAAAGGCGATGAACATGCCGGTGCCGGCGATGAGGCCAAGTTCGGAGACGCCGCGATAGTCGGTCGGCAGGAACGAATAGAAGCCGGCCGCCGTCGCCGCCGCGGCGAGCGCGAGGGGCCGCCCGATCCTCGCGGCGGCCTGCGATAGCGCCTTGTCGAAATCAGGCTCCTTGTAGCGCTCCGCCCGATAGCGAACGCTGAACTGAATGCCGAAATCGACGCCGATGCCGACGAAAAGAACCGCGAAGGCGACGGATATCAGGTTGAGCGAGCCAACCATCCAAAGCCCGACCGCGAAAGTCGCGCAGAGGCCGACGATGACGCTCAGCGCGACGGCGAATACGATGCTGGCCGATTTCAATGCGCGCCAGATGATGAACAGCACGATCAGCCCGGTGATCAGGCCATTCAGCCCGGCGCCGTCCTCGACGGTTGCGAATTCTTCGTCGGCGAGCGGCACCGGGCCAGTCAGCCGCAGCCGCAGCCCCGGCTCGGCCGCAAAGCCAAGTTCGCTCCAGCTCGAACGGATGAAACTGGTCGGCGCCTCGCCGGGCTTGAGCGCGGCGTAATCAAGCACGGGCTTCACCTGAATGAAGCGCCGCAATTCGCGCGGGTCCGGCGGCGCGCCGGTCAGAAGGCCGCGCCAGGAAAAGAACGTCGGGCGGCCGGCGAGCAGCGAGTCGACGGCGTCGCCCAGCGCCACCAGAGGCCGGTCGAAATCGTCATAGGTTCCAGCCCCGGTCCGAACCCCCCGGTTGATGAAGGAGAACGCGTCGGTGACGCCGCGCAGACTTTGGTCGGAGGCGAGCACGGAAAGGAAAGGCTGCGCCTTGAAGAGCCCGTCGACGGTGCTCTGGACATCGGCCACGGGCAGGTACAAAAGCCCGTTCTTGTTGAAAAAAGGCCCCCCATCGGGGCGCAGCACCGACGAGAACAGGTCGGCGCGCGTTTTAAGCCGCTCGGTCAGGCGCTCCGTCGCATCCTCGGCGAGCTCCGGGGTTTTGGCGTCGATGACGACGACGATCTGATCCGCGCGCTGGGGAAACGCCTTGTCCATGGCGATCAGATTCTGCCGCCAGGGCAGTTTCGCCGAGATGAAATCGTTTGTGTTGGTGTTGATGCTGAAATGCGTCGCGGCGTAGCGCCCGGAGACGAAGGTGGCGAGGATCGCCAGCGCGACGACGAACCATTTGAAGCGTCTGCAAAGGTCGACGATCGCCGTGATCGTTCGCGAGATCGGTTCAGAGCCCCTTGGATCGAACGTCTTGGCGGCGCTGTCTGGGCGTGTGATCATTCAGTGATATCGCCAATCGAAGCGGTGCGACCGCGGCTTTGAGGCATGAACGCGCGGTCTGTCGGAAGGCCCGGACATCTCTTTATTTCTGGATGACGCCCGGCGTTGAGACGAACGCGACGTTTGACCCGAGAATCAACATCGCTACAAGCTGAACAATAGCTTTAGAAAGAGAGCCGTTCCGCTTGTAAGGCCACATCCGGTCCAAAGCCAGCAAATTTGATGAGCGCGCGGGGTCACTCGGCGCCGCCCATATCCCGATCGGGCCAAATTGGGCCGGATTGAACGCATTTCGACGCTTCGGGAGGCGTTGGCGCTGTTTTTGCGTGCGGGCGGGGCGCGCCCCGATGGGGTTCAGCCGCGCCGCAGCCTTGGTAAATCCGGACGGGCGCCTTATGAAAAGGCCCGCAAGAGGACCCCGGCCCGCCGCGGCGCATGTCCGCAACCGGCCGCCGCCACGACAACCACTTCGAGGAGCCACGCATTGGGAATTTCACTGCTGCAAATGGCCGAGATCGGCGCCTATGTGCTGCGCCAGCGCCTCGCCGGGCGGAAGCGTTTTCCGCTCGTGCTGATGCTTGAGCCCCTGTTCCGCTGCAATCTTGCCTGCGCCGGCTGCGGCAAGATCGACTACCCCGACGAAATCCTCAATCAGCGCCTGCCGCTCGCCGATTGCCTGCAGGCGATCGACGAATGCGGCGCGCCGGTCGTCGTCGTCGCCGGCGGCGAGCCGCTGCTGCACAAGGAACTGCCCCAGATCGTCGAAGGCGCCATCGCGCTGAAAAAATACGTCACCGTCTGCACCAATGCGCTGCTGCTCGAAAAACAGATCGATCGCTACAAGCCGAACCGCTATTTCAACTGGTCGATCCATCTCGACGGCGACGAGGTCATGCACGATCAGTCGGTGTGCCAGCCCGGCGTCTATGATCGCGCGGTAAAGGCGCTGAAGCTCGCCAAGGAAAAAGGCTTCCGCGTCACCATCAATTGCACCTTGTTCAACAACGCCGAACCGGGGCGGGTCGCGGCCTTCTTCGATGAGGTCGCGGCGCTCGGCATCGAAGGAATCACGGTCTCGCCCGGCTACGCCTATGAGCGCGCGCCAGACCAGCAGCACTTTCTCAATCGCGAAAAGACGAAGACTCTATTCCGCGATATCTTTGCGCGCGGCAAGGGCGGCAAGGCGTGGCCGTTCTTCCAGTCGACGCTGTTTCTCGATTTCCTCGCCGGCAACCGCACCTATCATTGCACGCCCTGGGGCAATCCGACTCGCACGGTGTTCGGCTGGCAAAGGCCCTGCTATCTGCTTGGCGAAGGCTATGTCGCAAGCTTCAAGGAATTGATGGAGGACACCGCCTGGGACCGCTACGGCACCGGCAATTACGAAAAATGCGCGGATTGCATGGTTCATTGCGGCTTCGAGGCGACCGCCGTCGAGGAGGCGTTCAAGAATCCGCTGGCGGCGCTGAAGGTGGCGGTCGGCGGCATCAGAACAAAAGGCCCGATGTCGCCGGACATCGCGCTAGACCGTCAAAGGCCTGCCGAATTCGTCTTCAGCCGGCATGTCGAGCATAAGCTCGCTGAAATTCGCGAAGCCAAATCCGGCGGCGAGCATCTGTCGGCCGCGGAGTAGCGCGGAGAACGCGGCCCGCGCATCGCGGGCGGTCCGGACCAGCGCGGCGATCTGGCTTGGGTCGCGCGCGAGCGAACGCATCAGCGCCCCGAAGGCGATGGCGCCGTCCGGCCGCATCGCCACCAGCGCCGCATGCGGCAACTGCCGCTCGGCGGGATCGGCGACCACCCGCAGCGCCGCGAAGGGAATGTTGCGCGCGGCCGCCGCCCTGCCCGCGATATGGGATTCCATGTCCACGACATGGGCGCCGGTGGCGAGATGCAGGGCGCGCTTGCCGGCGCGATCCGCGACCGGCGCATCGACCCCGGCGAAATCGACGATTGGCGCGCCGAGCGCCGCCGCCAGCGCGCGCGCCCAGGCCGGATCGGCGCAAATCGGTGCGCCGTCTTCGACGAAGACCCTGCGCGCAACGAGCACCGAGCCGGGCGCGAGGCCCGGGGCGAGACCGCCGGCGACGCCGAAACTGATGATCGCGCCCGCCTGCGCCGAGGCGGCGTCAAGGTCGCGCGCAAGCCGGGCGCCGTCGCCGCCGCCGGACATCGCGTGAACCTGAGGCCCCGCGGCGAGCTTCGCCTCGGCCTTGAGCCCGGTGACGGCGATCACCCGTCCACGGAGGACGCGCGCGCCTAAATTCCGGACTGCGTCGTCGGCCGATTGGCGCTCTTCAGGTTGCGATAGCGGGCCATCGCCCACAGCGGGAAGAATTTTGAATAGCCGTGATAACGGAGATAAAAGACGCGCGGAAACCCGGTCGCCGTGAAGCGCTCTTCTGTCCAAAACCCGTCCCCCGCCTGCGTCCCCGTCAGGTAGCGCAATCCCCTCGCCACCTCCGGCGCGTCGACTTCGCCGGCCGCCATAAGCCCCAGCAAAGCCCATGCCGTCTGAGACGACGTGCTTGGCGCCGCCTCATAGCCCTTATACCCCAACGCATAGCTTTCGCCACCCTCCCCCCATCCGCCATCCGCATTCTGGATGCGCTTCAGCCAGCGGACGGCTTTTTGGGCCGCTTCGCCATCGCGGTCGTAGTCAATGGCGTTGAGCGCGCAAAGGACCGACCAGGTCCCATAGATGTAATTCATGCCCCAGCGGCCGAACCAGCTTCCGTCCGCTTCCTGCTCGCCGATGAGATATTCAACCGCGCGCCGCAGGGCCGGATTGGCCGCGGCGGTTTCGCCGAGCTGGCCGAGCATGGAGACGCACCGCGCGGTGACGTCCGCCGTCGGCGGATCAAGCAGCGCGCCATGATCGGCGAAGGGAATGGAGTTCAGATACTCGCGGTCATTGTCGGCGTCGAAGGCCCCGAAGCCGCCGTTGGCGCTCTGCAGACCGAGGATCCATTCGCGCGCGCGCGAAATCGCCACCGCGTAGGAGGCGTCCGCTCCTCCAGCGGGCGCCGGAAAGTTTTTCGCCGCGCGGTCCATGGCGAGGGCGACGACGGCGGTGTCGTCGAGGTCGGGATAATAGGGGTTCATGTATTGAAACGCCCAGCCGCCGGGACGCACATGCGGCTTGAGGGTCGCCCAGTCTCCCGCGACGTCGAGCACCTGAAGCGGCTTCAACCAGGCGAGAGCGCGGCGCACCGATGCGCCGATTTGGTCATCACACGCGGTTCCTTTCGGCCCGCTCGCGCTCTCCATCAGCGCATGCGCGGCGAGTCCGGTATCCCACACCGGCGAGACGCAGGGCTGGCAATAGGCTTCCGTGGAGCCCACCACCAGAAGCCGCTCAACGCTGGCGCGCGCCTGAACCACCCGCGGATCAGAATCGGGGACGCCAAGCGCGCGAAACATCAGGACGCTGTTGGTCATGGCCGGATAGATCGCGCCGAGGCCGTCTTCGCCGTTCAGGCGCTTGGTCACGAAAGCGGCCGCCTTGTCGATCGCGCTCTGGCGGGAACGCGCCGGGAAATAGGGCTGCGTCCACCTCAGAACATGATCGATCGCGCCGAAAATGGCCGCCCACGGCTGCTTTTTATGGGGCGCGCCCGGCCAGCTGAGGACCTTTTCGGGCGGAATCGCGAACAGCTCCGCGATGCGGACGCCGCGCGGATTGGCGGCCTTCGGCTTCAGCGCGTTGATCACGAGGAGGGGCGCGAGCACGGTGCGGCCCCAATAGGAAATCTTGCTCAGATGGAACGGGAACCAGCGCGGCAGATGCATGATTTCGACCGGCATGACCGGCACGCCGCGCCAGGGCAGCTCACCGTAAAGGGCGAGCAGCGACCGCGTGAACACATTGGCGCGCTCCGCCCCACCTGCCTTCAGGATCGCCGCGCGGGCGCGCCGCATATGCGGCGCCTCGGGCGAATCGCCGATCATCTTGAGCGCGAAATAGGCCTTCACCGAGCAGCTGATGTCTAAGGCGCCGTCGGTGAAGAGAGGCCAGCCGTCCGCCGCGGTCTGACGGCGGCGGAGGTAAGCCCCAATCTTCGCTTCGAGCGCCGCGTCGGCGGGATCGCCGAGGAAATGGTGGTAAAGGACATATTCGGCGGGAATGGTGCAGTCGGCCTCGAGTTCGAACACGAAATGGCCATCGGGACGTTGCGCGTCCAGCAGCGCCCGCTCAGCGCGCGCGATCGCATCTTCAATCTCCGCAGACGCGCAATCCGCCGCCGCCGCGCTTGGGCCCTCCTTGATCGCAAAATTCATGGGAAGCGCCCTCTCCTGCGAACTATCTCGGCGGCGCGATAGCCGGAGCGCACCGCGCCTTCGATTGTGGCGGGCAGGCCGGTCGCGGTCCAGTCGCCGGCCAGCGTCAGATTGGCGAAGGCCGTGCGCGGCCCCGGCCGGCGCGCGTTCTCCTCCGGCGTCGCGGCGAACGTGGCCCGCTTCTCCTTGATGATCTGCCATGGCGGCAGGGGTTGATCAAGCAAGGGTTGATCGAGATAGAGCGCTTGGACGACCTCGACCCAAATCCGCGCCGCCAGCTCCTCGCGGCCGGCATCGAGCAGGCGATCGGCGCCGCTGATTGTGACCGAGATGCGGTCCGGAAAGGTGAAGATCCATTCGATCGTCCCGTTGACGACGCCGAGGATAGGCGGCGCGTCCCGCGGCGGCGCGATCCTGAAATGCGCGTTGACGATGGCGCGGAAATTCTGCGGCGCGACGAGGCCTGGGACCAGATCCTGCGCCGCCGAAGCCGGCGCGGCGAGGATCACTTCGTCGCCGGGGCCGAGTTCGGCCCGCGCGTCGCCGAAGTCGAGGGCGCTCGCGCGCCCCTCCGAGAAGGCGATTTTTCGCAGCCTGTGGTCGAGCCGGACGTCGGCGCCGCGCTTGACCAGAAAGCCGACGGCCGGCTCGATGAAGGCGGCCGAGAGGCCATGCGCGACGATCGGCCGGCACGCGCCGCCGCCGCGCGCGAAAGTCGCGCGGATGACTGCGCCGGCAAGCCGCGCGGAGCCTTCCGAAGGCTCCGTATTCAGCGCGGCGAGCAGAAACGGGCGCCACAGCCTGTCGTAGAGGAGGCCCTTGCAGGCGATGACCGCGTCGATGCGCTTGTCCGAACCCGGCGCAAGCAGAGGCAGCGGGGCAAGATAGTCGCGCCATCGCGCGCCCGGAACGCGGCGGTCGGGGGCGAAAATCCACCACGGCAGCGGCCCGGCATTGGGCCGCACCCGCCAGCGCGCCTTGGCGGCGATGTCGATGAAGGCGACATCCGCCTCGCGCGCTTCAGACAGCGCGGCGGCGCCGCCGGTCATGCGCAGAAAGTCGAGCGCGTCGGCGTTTCCCGACAGCAGCAGATGATTGCCATTGTCGATCACCATGCCGAGGCTCGCATCGAAATAGGAGCGGCAGCGCCCGCCCGCCTGCCGCGCCGCCTCGTAGACGATAATGTCGCGCGCGCCGCCGGCGAGGCGCACAGCGGCGGCGAGGCCGGCGAGGCCCGCCCCGATCACATGCGCGGTGGGCTTTCGCGTCACCACCGCTTCACCGGGCGAGGCCATGGCGCAGCACGGCGAGCAGGATGCGCCATTTCGACGTGCGAATGCGCGCGCGCGGCGGCGCGAAGCCGCGCGCCGTCAATTGCGCGAGGATCGGCTGGTAGGCCTCCGCCATGATCATCGGCGCGCGCACCGTCGCCGGCGGACAGCGCGCCATGACTTCGCGGGCCGCGCGGAAATGCGCGTCGGCCATGGCGATGACCGGCGCGCAGGCGGAGGAGAGCGCCGGATGCGCCAGAACCGCGGCCGGCGCCGTCGCCTCGATGCCGGCGGCGCGCAGGGCCTCGCGCGGCAGATAGAGCCGGCCGATCGCGGCGTCTTCATCGAGGTCGCGCAGGATATTGGTGAGTTGCAGCGCGCGCCCAAGGTGATGCGCGAGCGGAGCGCCCTTATCGGTGGGCGCGCCGAACACGCGCACGCTGAGGCGCCCGACGGCGCTGGCGACGCGGTCGCAATAAAGATCGAGCGTTGTAAGATCTGGCGCCTCGATGTTGGCGTCGACATCCATCTCCATGCCGTCGATGACATCGTGAAAATCGGCGCGTTGCAGATCGAACGCGCGCACCGCCGCTATCAGCCCGTGCGGCAGCGATTGCGGCGCGCCCGCATAGAGGGCGTCGATGTCGCGACGCCATTTCTCTAACGCCGCCTTGCGCGGCGGGCGCGGGCCGCCGTCGTCAGCGATGTCGTCGACGGCGCGGCAGAAGGAATAGATTTCGAACATCGCCTCGCGCTGCGGGCGCGGCAGGATGCGCATTCCGGCATAGAATGAGCTGCCGCGCGAGCGCGCGGCGGCCGCCGCGCCCGCTTCTCGCGGCGCTGGCGGAGCCGCGCTGCTCACGCCCGCGCTTTCGGCGCGTTGGGCAAGGTCCGCCGCGCGCCGCCAAAAAGGCTCGACCCGACGCCGATGCAGGCCCAGCCGAAGGCGGCCGGCTTGCCAAGATGAACCTCTTCGCTAAGCGGATCGCGCGCGCGCAAAATTGCGCTGAGCCGGCGCGCCAGCGTGGCGATTACGGCGGTTTCGAGCCGCAGCCGGAAATCGCGCACCTGCGGCGACAGGCCGGCGCCGGCGGCGACCAGCGCGTCGGTTTTCGCGATCAGGCCATCAAGGCACGCGCGCAGCGCCAGTGAGGATTTGCCGGCCGACAGCGCGGAGACGCCGATTCCCTCCGCGGCGAGGCAGTCGAGCGGAATATAGACGCGATCGAGATTGCGGTAATCGGCGGCGCAATCCTGAAGATGATTGATGACCTGCAGCGCGCTGCAGAGGGCGTCCGAGGCCGGCCAGGTCGTCTCGCTTTGGCCGTGGACGTCGAGCACGAAGCGCCCGACCGGCGCCGCCGAGAAGGCGCAATAATGCATCAACTCGCTCCAGTCGGCATAGCGGGTCTTGACGGCGTCCATCCGGAAGGCGGTGAGAAGGTCGAGCGCATGGCGCGGCGAGAGGCGCTTGTCCGCGGCCAGCGCGGCCCTGAGCGGCAGCGCAGCGGCGACGGCGTCGCTTTCGCCGAGCAGCGTCGCCTCGAAAGCGTCGAGCCCGTCGAGCTTTTGCTGCGGCGACAGGCGGCCATCATCGGCGACATCGTCGGCGCCGCGGGCGAACCGGTAATAGGCCAGAATTACGGCGCGAAACTGCGGCGCGATCAGCCGCGAGGCGACCGGGAAATTCTCCCCCTTGTGCGTCTTCGAGGGCGTCGTCTCCACAACGCTCATTTCAGAAGCCCGTAGCGGCCGAACCACGCGAGGGCGTCGTTCAAGGCCTCGCGATAAGGGCGGGCGGTATAGCCAAGGCACCGCTCGGCCTTGGCGGAGGAGTAAAACATCCGGTGCTTCGACATGCGCAAGCCGTCCATCGTGACGAACGGCTCCTTCTGGGTCACATGCGCGGCCGCCTCGGCCACAGCGGCCAGCGGGTAGAGCAGCGGCCGGGGAAAGCAAACCCAGGGCGGCTTGCGGCCGCGCAGCTCGGCGATGTCCTTCAGCATCGCGGCTAGCGAGACATTCTGACCGCCCAGAATATATTGCTCGCCAACCGCGCCCCGGCGCAGCGCCGCGAGATGGCCATTGGCCACATCGTCGACATGGACGAGGTTCAGCCCAGTGTCGACATAGCCGGGCATCCTGCCCATCGCCGCTTCGACGATGATGCGTCCCGTTGGCGTCGGCTTGACGTCGCGCGGGCCGATCGGCGTCGAGGGGTGCACGACGACGGCCGGCAATCCATCGCAAGCGATCATTTGCTGGACGATCTTCTCGGCCGCGATCTTGCTGCGCTTATAGGCGCCGATCGCGTCCGCCTCGCCAAGACTGCGCGTTTCGTCCGCTGGCGCCTCGCCGGTCGGGCAGGCGATGGTGGCGACGCTGCTCGTATAGACGATGCGCTCGACGCCGGCCGCGAGCGCCGCCCGCATCAGGATGCGCGTGCCTTCGGCGTTGGTGCGCATGATCTCGTGCGGATGGCGGGCCCAGAGGCGATAGTCAGCGGCGACATGGAAAAGATATCTGACGCCGGCCATCGCCTGGTTAACTGAGCCGGGATCGCACATGTCGCCCTCGACGATTTCGGCGTCGAGGCCGGCGAGGTTCACCCGTTGCGCGGTGGGACGAAGCAGCGCCCGGACGGCGTAGCCCGATTGCTCAAGCGCGCGCGCCACGGCGGATCCGACGAAGCCCGAGGCCCCGGTGACCAGAACCTTGTCGCGCGTCACGCTGCTGAGCCCTTGTCCATCGATCCCCGTCGGGCGCGAAACGCGGTCCGCATGCGCCGCTGGCAAATATCACCTGAAGCGTCGTTTCAGCAACCATTGTTGCTGGGCCTCGCGCAGGGGTGATTGGCGACTCCGGCGCCTGCGGCGACGCCGCGCTGGCGCCGCCGCGCTCGAAGCGTTAAGAAGCGAGCGAATTTCCGCAATCACGAGACGCCCCCGCATGAGCCTCATCGCCGATCTTCCGACGCCCGCGCTTGCGGCGCTCCGCGTGAGCGTCGAGGGGCGGCTGGCCGCCTTCCGCGCCAAGGGTCTGAAGCTCGACATGACGCGCGGAAAGCCCGCGCCCGATCAGCTCGATCTTTCCAACGCCTTGCTCCCCCTGCCCGGCAATGGCGATTATTTCAGCGCAGCCGGCGAAGACACGCGCAATTACGGCAATCTGCAGGGGCTCAAGGAGGCCCGCGCGCTGTTCGCGCCGATTTTGGGCGCGTCGCCCGAGGATGTCGTCGTCGGCGATAATTCCAGCCTCGCCCTGATGCATGACTGCGTCGTCTACGCGCTTTTGAAGGGCGTGCCCGGCTCGGCGCGGCCGTGGTCAAAAGAAGCCAGCCCGGCCTTCGTCTGTCCCGCCCCCGGCTATGACCGGCACTTCGCCATTTTGGAGGAATTCGGCATCCGCATGCTGCCCGTCGCCATGACCGGCCACGGCCCGGACATGGACGCCGTCGAGGCGCTCGCCGCCGACCCTTCGGTCAAGGGTATGTGGTGCGTCCCGAAATACTCAAATCCGACCGGCGAAATCTATTCCGCCGAGACGGTGGCGCGGCTCGCCGCGATGGAGACTGGCGCGCCGGATTTCCGGCTGTTCTGGGACGACGCCTATAGCGTGCACCATCTGACCGAAACACGTCACGAGATCTCTAATATTCTCGAAGCCTGCGCGCGGGCGGACCACAAGGACCGCGCCTTCGTCTTCGCCTCGACGTCGAAGGTGACTCTCGCCGGCGCGGGCCTCGCCTTTTTCGCGTCCTCGCCGGCCAATGTGCGCTGGTATCTTGCCAGCGCCTCGAAGCGCTCGATCGGTCCCGACAAGCTGAACCAGCTCCGCCATGTCCGTTTTCTGCGCGATGTCGCCGGCATTCACCGCCATATGGACGCCCATCGCGCGTTGATTGCGCCGAAATTTTCCGCCGTCATCGAAGCGCTGGAGCATCATCTCGCCGGGACCGGCGCCGCGCGCTGGAGCGTTCCGGAGGGCGGCTATTTCATCAGCGTCGAGGCGGCGCCGGGCACGGCCGCGCGCGTCGTCGAACTCGCCAAGGGCGCCGGCGTCGCGCTGACCCCAGCCGGCGCCACATGGCCTTATGGACGCGATCCCAACGACAGCAATCTGCGCCTCGCGCCGACCTTCCCGTCTCTTTCGGAAGTGCGCGACGCCTCGGAAGGGATCGCGCTTTGCATTCTCCTCGCGGCGACCGAGGCGCAATCCGCCGGGCGCGCCGAATCGGCGGCCTGAGGCGCCAGGGGTTGTCCGGCATGAGAGACGCGTGCTTGATCCCGGACAAACCGGCCCGCGCCAAATGGCGTAAGGCTTGCCGCCAACGCCGATATGTCTTCATAAAGCGGGGCGAGAGCCGCCCGGTTCACAAATATCTTGGTGCGTCATGACCGAAGCCGCCGCCCTTCCAGATCCCGCCCTTGCCGATCCCGCCCTTTCGGAAGCGGCCGAAAAGCCGCAAAAAAAGGCCTCGCCGCGCGCGCTGCTTCCGCTTCTGCCCTATGTCCTGCGCTACAAAGGGCGCATCGCCGGCGCGCTGCTCGCGGTCATCGCCGCCTCGGGCGCGACGCTGGCCGTGCCGATCGCCATTCGCCGCATGATCGATTTCGGCTTCACGCCGGACAGCGCCGGCCTCATCAATCAATATTTTCTGGCGCTGGTCGGAATCGCCGCGGTTCTCGCCGTCGCCTCGGGCTCGCGCTTTTATTTCGTGACGACGCTCGGCGAGCGGCTCATCGCCGATTTGCGCGCGGCGGTCTTCGCCCATCTTTGCCGCCTCGACGCCGCCTTCTTCGACACAGCCCGCATCGGCGAATTGATGTCGCGCCTTACGGCCGACACGACGCAGATGAAAGCGGCGTTCAGCACGACGGCGGCGCTCGCCCTGCGCAATCTGTTTTTGTTCGTCGGCGCCATTGGCCTCATGATTTTCACGAGCCCGAAGCTTTCGGCCTATGTCCTCATCGCCATTCCGATCATCGTGCTGCCGCTGGTCGCTTCCGGCCGGCTGGTGCGCAAACGCTCGCGCACGGCGCAGGACGCGCTGGCGGAAGCCTCGGCTTATGCGTCCGAGAACCTTGGCGCGGTGCGGGTCATGCAGGCCTATGGCGCCGAAAAAGCCGCCGCCACGCATTTCCGCGCCGCCGCCGAGGAGGCCTATGACGCCGCGCAGAAAGCCGCCGCCGCGCGCGCGCGCCTCACTATCGTCGTGATCTTTCTCGTTTTCGCCAGCATCGTCGGCATCCTCTGGTTCGGCGCCCATGACGTTCTGGCCGGACGCATGACCGCCGGCCTCTTGTCGCAATTCCTGATCTATGCGGTTCTCGCCGCGAGTTCGCTCGGCGAACTCAGCCAGGTCTGGGGCGAAATCTCGGCCGCCGCCGGCGCCGCCGGCCGCATCGGCGAAATTCTGGCGCTGAAGCCCGGCATCGTCGCGCCGGTTCCGGCGACGGCCCTGCCAACGCCGGCGCGCGGCGAAATCCGCTTCGAGCATGTCGCTTTCGCCTATCCGACGCGGCCCGAGGACCAGGCGCTGAGCGATCTTTCGTTCAAGATCGCGCCCGGCGAGATGGTCGCGATCGTGGGGCCATCCGGCGCCGGCAAGACCACTTTATTCCAGCTTTTGCAGCGCTTCTACGACCCCTGCGCCGGCCGCATCCTGCTCGACGGCGTCGATATCCGCGCCGCCGACCCCGCTGAGCTTCGCCGTCGCATCCGCAACGTGCCGCAGGATCCGGTCATCTTCGGCGTCTCGATCACGGACAATATCCGTTACGGCCGGCCGGAGGCGAGCGACGAAGAGATTCGCGACGCGGCGCGGCGCGCCGCCGCCGACGATTTCATCCGCGCGCTGCCGGAGGGCTACGCCACCCGCGCCGGCGAGCGCGGCGTCACGCTGTCAGGCGGGCAGCGTCAGCGCATCGCCATCGCGCGGGCGATTTTGCGGGACGCGCCGGTGCTGCTGCTCGACGAGGCGACCTCGGCGCTCGATTCGGAAAACGAGGCGCTGGTGCAGACCGCGCTTGAAAAAGTAATGTCCGAGCGCACGACTCTGGTGATCGCGCATCGCCTCGCGACCGTGCTCAACGCCAACCGCATTCTGGTGCTGGACAATGGCCGCGTCGTCGAGGAGGGCTCGCATGCGAGCCTCATCGCGCAGGACGGGCTTTACGCGCGCCTCGCCAAGCTCCAGTTTGAAACCGGCGCGGCGGCGCTAAAATCCGATCAGGCGGCGGCGGAATAGCAGGATTTTAAGAAAAAATCCGAAGCTCAGGCGGCCTCGTCGTCCTGCATCGGCTGGAAACGGCCGAGCTTGGCCCAGGTGGTCTCGCAGGTTTCTCTTTTCGCTTGCCATTGCGACATGAGATCGTCAAAAATGGGCTCGACGAAGTTGAAGACATGCTGGGGCTTGACGGCGATCGGCGCGGAAATGCCGAATTTGATCGCGCTGAGCATGCCGGGATCGGCGACATGGACGCCCTGCTCGGAAGTCGTCATCAGAACGCGTTTGAGCGGCTTGCCGCCAAAATCCTGCACCGTGACAAACTGTTGAAGCATTAATGAAATCTCCATGCGCCTCGGCGCGGGGGGCCCGCATTCCGCGGCCGCGGTCTCATGCGCCGCCTAAATGACGCGATTGAGAAAAATTCTCAAGTGGCTGTCGAAGAATTTTTTCAACCGACGGGCGGAACGGGAGAAATTTTCGATGCGCTGGGAGTGTAATGAGGAAAAATGGGGCTGTTCCGGCCGCTCCTGCCGTCAACGAATGGAAGTGGCTTCGCGCAGGCGCCATGTTTTTAGCCCGGAACTCGGATTGACGCCGGCCTCGACCGTCGTGAACCCTTCGCGCGCGTAAAACCGCAGCGCGCGCGAATTGTCCTGGTTGACGTCGAGAGTGAGCGGATGCAGCGAAAGCCGCCGCGCCTCAGCCAGCAGCGCGCGCGCGGCCCCGGAGCTTTTGGCCTCCGGCGCGACCGCAATCTGGTCGAGATAGCCGTTTTGTGGATCGACGGTGGCGAAGCCGAGCAGCCGGCCATCCTCGTCGAGACCGCAGACTGTTACGGCGCCGGCAGCCTCAAGCGCTAGCAAATGGCTGCGCAGCCACGCCTCACGCGCAGAGAAATCAATGTCCGGCATCGCCTCGCGCCAGCTCGCCGCCCAAAGCGCGACGAGCGCGTCCATATCGGCGTCGGCGCGCCGACGCAGGCGAAAGCGCAACGGCGCGTCTTCAGTGCAATTCGACCCGTGCATGCGCAGTAAAACTTCTGCTAGATCCGCGCGAAAAATTCGCCGCGTCCTCCTGCAAACAGGCTAGATCATTTTTGGCTTGAGCGCCAAGCCGCCATGCCGCAGGTCTGCGGCGACAAGCCCGAGAATCATCGCCGCGCCGTGAAGCAAATCGAAGAGATCACGCCAATCGAAATCGCGCCGCAGGCGCGCGCGCGGCCTCTGCCCTGCGGCGTCACGCGCCTCGCGCTCGCCGATTTTCGCTCCTACGCCCGGCTCGACCTCACTGTGGCCGGGCAGACGATCGTGCTGACCGGCGACAATGGCGCGGGCAAGACCAATGCGCTCGAAGCCCTTTCGCTATTGACCCCCGGCCGGGGCCTGCGCCGGGCCGAGCTTGGCGAATTCGCCCGCAACGAGGGCGCCGGCGGCTTCGCGGTCTCGGTCGAGATGGAGACGCCGTCGGGGCCGGTTCAGCTCGGCGCCGGGATCGAGCCGCCGAACGGAGCGGCACCCGTGCGCAAATTTCGCATCGACCGCGAGCCCGCGCCCTCGATCCGCGCCTTCTGCGAACACGTCCGCGTGGTCTGGCTGACGCCCGCGATGGACGGGCTGTTCGCCGGCCCAGCCGGCGATCGCCGCCGCTTTCTCGACCGCATTGTGCTTTCGATCGACGCAGACCACGGCGCGCGGGTCAATGCGATGGAGCGCGCGCTGCGCGGGCGCAACCGGCTGCTCGAAGGCCGCCTCGATCATGCCGGGCGCGTCTGGCTCGACGCCATCGAGCGAGAAATCGCCGAACTCGCCATCGCCGTCTCGGCGGCGCGGTTCGAGACGGTCGCGAAGCTCGCCGCCCTGATCGCCCAGGGCCGAGGCGCTGACAAAGGTGCGGGAGATGCACAATTTCCGTCCGCCGAGCTAAAGCTCGAAGGCGAGATCGACGCGCTCGTCGAGACCCGGCCGGCGCTCGAGGCGGAGGATGCCTATCGCCGCATCCTGCGCGACAATCGCGGCCGCGACGCGGCGGCCGGGCGCACGCTGGTCGGGCCGCAGTCGAGCGACCTCAGCGTCCGCCATCTCGACAAGCAGGCGCCCGCGGCGCAATTGTCGACCGGCGAGCAGAAGGCGCTGCTGGTCGGGCTGGTGCTGGCGCAGGCGCGGCTCGTCAAGGCGATGAGCGGCATCGCGCCGCTCGTCCTGCTCGACGAGATCGCCGCCCATTTCGATCCGGCGCGCCGGACCGCGCTCTATGAACGGCTCGGCGGCCTCGGCGGCCAAGTCTGGCTGAGCGGGGCCGATCCCTCCACCTTCGCCGGCCTTGAGGGGCGCGCGCAAATGCTGAAAGTGACGCCGGGCGCGATCAGCGCGCTGTGAAGCACCGCGCATGCGGGCCGCATACCTTATATAAACTCAAGCCCGTTACCGACCGACCCACCGAGCGAAGAGCAGGATCTCGAATGCCCAAGGACCGCGACTTCGGAGACGCCAAGCCAAAGCCCGGCCTGTTCGGCCGCGTTTTCGGGCGTGGGCGGGCGGAGCCGCAAGCGCTGGAGCCTGAACCGCAGCAGCCGGCGTCGCCCACGGCCCCTGAGCCTGCGCCGGCCGCTCCCCTTGCCGAGGTCGCGCCTCCGGAAGCCGCCGCGCCGAAAGGCTGGTGGTCGCGGCTGCGCCAGGGCCTTGCGCGCTCCTCCGACTCGATCGGCTCCGGGCTCGCCGCGATCTTCACAAAGCGCAAGCTCGACAGCGCCATGCTCGACGATCTCGAAGACGTGCTGATCCGCGCCGATCTCGGCGTCGCCGCCGCCGCGCGCATTTCCGGCATCGTCGGCAAGGGCCGCTACGACAAGGAGATCGAGGTCACGGACGTAAAGCAGATCCTCGCTGCCGAGATCGAGCGCGTGCTCGCCCCCCACGCCCGGCCGCTCGCGATCGACGCCGCCGCGAAGCCAGCCGTGATCCTTGTCGTCGGCGTCAATGGCTCGGGCAAGACGACGACCATCGGCAAGCTCGCGGCGCAATTCTCGACCGAGGGCCGCCGCGTCGTGCTCGCCGCCGGCGACACCTTCCGCGCCGCTGCGATCGAGCAATTGCGCATCTGGGGCGCGCGGCTCGGCTGCGAGGTGATCGCCCGCGCGCAGGGCTCGGATGCGTCCGCGCTGGCCTATGACGCGCTGCGCGCGGCGCAGGAGAGCGGCGCGGATGTGCTGCTGATGGATACCGCCGGACGGCTGCAGAACCGCACGGAGCTGATGGCCGAGCTCGAAAAGATCATCCGCACGATGAAAAAGCTCGATCCTGCCGCCCCGCACGCCGTGCTTCTGGTGCTGGACGCGACCGTCGGCCAGAACGCCATCAGCCAGGTCGAGATCTTCGGCAAGGTGGCCGGCGTCACCGGCCTCGTCATGACCAAGCTCGACGGCACCGCGCGCGGCGGCATCCTCGTCGCCATCGCCGAAAAATTCCGCCTGCCGATCCATTATATCGGCGTCGGCGAGGGCGCGGCGGATCTCGGCGCCCTTCGACGCCGGCGACTTCGCCCGCGCCATCGCCGGCCTCGACGAGACCAGCCTCGCCACGTCGCGGTGAGGCTCAGGCCAGCATCAAAACCTCGGCTTCGGCCGCGTCCGCCCAGACGAAGCCCGGCAATTGATGCCGCGCGAAGGTGAATTGCCGGCGCGCATAGGTTCGGGTGTCGCGCCTGGCCAGCTCGGCCGCCTCGCTCAAGCTAATTTCGCCTTTGAGATGCGCGATCAGATGGCGCAGGCCATGCGCGCGCATGAGCGGCAGCGCGGGATCGAGATCGCGCCGGCGCAGCGCCTCAACCTCCTGCAGTACGCCGGCCTCCAGCATGGCGTCGAAGCGGGCATTGATGCGCCGCTTCAGCTCGGCGGGCTCAGGCGCGAGGAAAACCGCCCGCGCGGCGGAGATATCGACGAGGGGCGCCGTCCTCGCGCCGTGGAAAGCCGAAAGGCTTTTACCCGTCGCCTCCAGCACCTCGAGCGCGCGCAGGATGCGCTGCGGATCGCTGGGGCGAAGCCGCGCGCCCATCACGGGATCGCGGGCGGAGAGTTCGGCGTGAAGCTCTGCCGCGGCGACGCCCGTCGCCCGCGCCCGCACCGCCGCGCGCACCTCCTCCGGCACGGCGGGAATGCCGGAAAGCCCCTGCGTCAGCGCCTTGAAATAAAGCCCCGTGCCGCCGACGAAAATCGGCTGGCGGCCGGCGGCTTTCGCTTCAGCGAGCGCCGCCCGCGCAGCCTCAAGCCACACCGCGACCGAATAATTGACCGCGCCATCGACATGGCCGAACAGGCGATGCGGCGCCTGCGCCTCGTCCTCGACGCCAGGGCGTGCGGTGAGGATGCGCAGATCGGCGTAGACCTGCATCGAATTGGCATTGATCACGACGCCGTCCGTCGCAAGAGCGAGGTGGAGGGCGAGCGCGGATTTGCCGCTCGCGGTCGGCCCCGCGATCAGAATGGCTATGGGCTTTTCTTGCGTTTTCAATGCGATGGGCGCGATCGCCGCCCGATCTAGACCGTCGCGCGGCGCAGTTCGCGCGGCAGCGGGAAGAACACGCCCTCGTTCACCGAGGAGACCTCCTCGACATGCAGCTCGAAACGCTGCGCGAAGGCGTCCATGATCTCCTCGACCAGAATCTCGGGCGCCGACGCGCCGGCCGTGATGCCAAGCGAGGAGATCTTCTCGAACAGCGGCCATTCGACGTCCTCAGCGCGCAGCACGAGGCGGGCGAGCTTGCAGCCGGACCGCTCGGCGACTTCCTTCAGGCGCTGCGAATTCGACGAATTCGACGAGCCGACGACGATCAGCGCGTCGACGATCGGGGCGATGCGCTTCACCGCCTCCTGCCGGTTCGTCGTCGCATAGCAAATGTCCTGGCGATGCGGCCCGATGATGCGCGGGAATCGCCGCGTCAGGGCATCGACCATGGAGCGCGTGTCGTCGACCGACAGCGTCGTCTGCGTCACATAAGCGAGATTGGAATCGCCGAGGCCGTCGAGCGCCGCGATGTCTTCGATCGTCTGCACCAGAATGATCGAGCCGGGCGGCAATTGCCCGAGCGTGCCGACCACCTCCGGGTGCCCGGCATGGCCGACGAGAAGCACCTTGCGGCCCTGCCTGTGGTGCAACTCGGCCTCGCGATGCACCTTGGTCACCAGCGGGCAGGTGGCGTCGATGGCGAAAATATTGCGCGCCGAAGCCTCGACCGGAATGGATTTCGGCACGCCATGGGCCGAAAAGATCACCGGCTGGGCGGTGTCCGGCACTTCGTCGAGCTCCTCGACGAAAATCGCGCCTTTTCCCTTCAGCGTCTCCACGACATATTTATTGTGCACAATCTCATGGCGCACATAAACAGGCGCGCCATAGATGCGCAACGCCTCTTCGACGGCGTCGATGGCGCGCACGACCCCGGCGCAAAAGCCGCGCGGGGCGCAAAGAAGCACATTGAGCTTGGGCTTGGACATGCAATGCTCGGCGTGAGGTGGAACAGCTGTAGGAGTCGCGCGGTTCCGCTGTCAAGTGCGCCCGCACGGAGGCCGGGCGCGAGGCGAGGAGCATTTCATGGCGGATTTGGCCGATCTCTTTCCCGGCTTCGCGACGCATTGGATCGATATCGACGCCGGTCGCTTTTTCGTGCGCTCGCAGGGCTCGGGGCCGCCCCTCCTGCTGCTGCACGGCTATCCGCAAACGCATGTCGAATGGCACAAGATCGCGCCGCAGCTCGCCGAGCGCTTCTCCGTGGTCCTCATGGATCTGCGCGGCTATGGCTGGTCGAGCGCGCCGCGCAGTGAAAATGGCGCGCACTATACGAAGCGCCTGATGGCCGCCGACGCCATCGCGGTGATGGAGAAGCTGGGCCACGTGCGCTTCAGCATAGTCGGGCACGATCGCGGCGCGCGCGTCGCCTATCGCCTCGCCTTCGACCATCGCGAGCGGCTGGACAAGCTGGCCTTGATCGACATCATCCCGACCGCCGCGCGCTGGCGGGCGCTCGACGCCGCGGAAGCGCTGAAGGCCTATCACTGGCCCTTCCTCGCGCAGCCCGAGCCCCTGCCGGAGACTTTGATCGCCAGCGCCGCGCATTTTTTCGTCGATTACACGCTGGCGAGCTGGACCGCCGCGAAAAACCTTTCGGCGTTCGACCCGAGGGCGCTCGCCCATTACCGCGCGGCGCTCAACGAACCTTCCCGCATCCATGCGACCTGCGAGGATTATCGCGCTGGCGCGACCCTCGACCGCGCCGATGACGAAGCCGATCAGGCGGCGGGGCGCAAAATCGCGGCGCCGCTGCTGATTCTGTGGGGCGGTCGGGGCTTGGGGGGCGGCGACAGTTCGACGCTCGATATCTGGCGCCAATGGGCCGCGAATGTGCGCGGCGAGCCGATCGCGGGCGGGCATTTTCTGCCCGAGGAAAACCCCGAGGCGACGCTGGAGGCGCTGCTGCGATTTTTGTGAGCGCGGCGCGGACCAGCCGCATCCGGCTGCCGAGGATTGGGCGGGCGCGCTGTGGTCAACGCGCGATTGCGATCGCCTCAGAATTCGGTCCAGCCGTCGGCGGCGGCGGCGAGTCCGCCCCTGGCTGACGCCGCGGGATGAACTGACGCGCGCAACTTTACTCGCGCAACTTTACCGAAGGAAGGAATCGCGCTCGAACCCGGGACGAGCGTGTGGCGTCAAGCCTTCGACCCGCGCCTGAGCGGATCGATAGGTCGCTATCGCCTATGGCCGCACGTTTTTGCAGCGCGATTTGCGAGCGGCCGATCGTCGGTTCAAACGCCGCCGCGCGCCTGGGCTAGCCGGCGATTTCCACAGGCAATGACGCAGCCGCAGTCTCGCGCGCTGGCGGCAATATCGCGTCAAGCGCGACCAGGCTGATCATGCGCCCGCCGATCGGCGACGATGCCGCTGACGAAATCCTTCGCCGTCTGCGAGGCGACGTCGGGCGTCGGCTGGATGAGATCCGGGCTGATCGTCAAAATCTCCGACACGCCCTCGACCAGAAGACCGATCATCTGATCGCCGATATCGACGACGAGGATCGCGTGGCGGGTGGTCGGTTCGGTCGGCGGAAAGCCGAGCCGGGCCGCGAAATCGATGATCGGCAGCACCGTCCCGCGCAGGTTGATGACGCCGCGCACGAAAGCCGGCGCATGCGCCACCGGCGTCGCGGGCGTCCAGCCGCGAATTTCGCGAACCATCATGACGTCGATGCAGAATTCCTGGGTCGCGATCAGGAACGTGATCATTTCCCGCGCCGCGGCGCCTTCGGTTTTGTCAACATGCGCCATGTGCGGCCGCCTGTTTCTCTGGGTGCGCCTTCGGGAACCATCCCCGCTAGCGCCTGCGCCGTCTGCGAGCTTCGCCGCCGCCTCAGAATTCGGTCCAGCCGTCGTCGCCGGCGGCGGCGAGGCCGCCATTGGCGGCCAGCGCTTTGGCGCCGGCGCGGGCCGGCCGCGGCGCCGGCTTGCGCGCCTCGGCGCGCGCGCCATTCGCGGCGCGCCGCCTTGGCGGCCGGCCGGAAGGCGTGCGGGGCGACCTTCTGCAGTTCGCGGCGCAGCGAATCTGCCCTTGGCCGCTCGCTGCCGCTCCCTGGCCGACCTGGAACTGGCCGATCAGCGCCGACAGCTGCTCGGTCTCCTGCGACAGCGAATGGCTCGCCGCCGTCGATCTGCTCGACCATCGCCGCGTTCTGCTGCGTCACCTGATCCATCTGGTTGATCGCGGTGTTGACTTCGCCAAGCCCGGTCGACTGCTCCTTCGCCCCCGCCGCGATCTCGCGAGACGATGGCGTTGATCTCGCTCACCTGCGCCATGATGCGCTCCAGCGACTTGCCGGTTTCGGCGACCAGCTTGACGCCGTGCTCGACCTGCGTCGTCGACGCCGAGATCAGGCCCTTGATCTCCTTGGCCGCCTCGGCCGAGCGCTGCGCCAGCGCGCGCACTTCCGAGGCGACCACCGCAAAGCCGCGGCCCGCGTCGCCCGCCCGCGCCGCCTCGACCCCGGCGTTCAGGGCCAGCAGATTGGTCTGGAAGGCGATCTCGTCGATGACGCCGATGATCTGGCTGATCTGCTGCGACGATTTGGCGATGGCGTCCATCGCCTCGACCGCCTCGCGCACCACCACCGCGCTTTTCTTGGCGTCCTCGTCGGCGGCGGCGACGACGTCGCGCGCATGCGTCGCGCCTTCGGCGGATTTCTTCACCGTCGCGGTGATCTCGTTCGAGCGCCGCCGCCGTCTCCTCGAGGCTCGCCGCCTGCTGCTCGGTGCGCCGCGACAGATCGTCGGCCGCCGTCGATATCTCCTGCGTCCCCGAATGGATCGCCCCCATGCTGTCGGAGACCTGCAGCAAGGTGGACCGCAGCTTCTCAAGCGCCGAGTTGAAGTCCGCGCGAAGCTTTTCGAAAGCCGGGCTGAAGGCTTTCTCGATCCTGGTCTCGATGTCGTTGTTCGCCAACCGCTCGAGTCCCGCTCCGATCTCGTTCACGGCGCGCACGCGCTCGGTGACGTCGGTCGCGAATTTGGTTATTTTGGTTACCTTATTGTTCAGATCGAAGATCGGATTGTAGGACGCCTGAATCCAGACTTCCTTGCCGCCCTTGCCGATGCGCTTGAACTCGGCGGCGACATATTCGCCGGCGTTCAGTTTCCGCCAGAACTCCTGATATTCGGCTGAACGCGCGTAGGCCGGATCGACGAAAAGGCGATGGTGCTGTCCCTTGATTTCCTCGAGACGGTAGCCAAGCACATCGAGGAAATTCTCGTTCGCGGCGATGACTTCTCCGCCGGGCGTGAATTCAATGACGCCCTGCACGCGCGAGATTGCATTCAGCTTCGCCTCGAATTCCGCGTTCTTAAGTTTTTCGGCGGTGACGTCGGTCGCCACCTTGACAACCTTCAGAACGGCGCCTCGCGCATTCATCACCGGGTTGTAGGACGCCTGGATCCAGATTTCCCGCCCGCCTTTGCCGATCCGCTTATATTCTCGCGCGTCGAACTCGCCACGATTGAGCTTGGCCCAGAATGCCTTGTAGTCCGGGCTGCGAACATAATCGGGCTCGACGAACATGCTGTGGTGTTGCCCTTTGATCTCGGAAAGGCTGTAGCCAATGGCATTGCAGAAATTCTCGTTCGCCGAGAGAACCGTCCCGTTCGGGTCGAACTCGATGATCGCCAACGAGCGGTTAAGCGCCTTCAGCACCGCGCCGGCGTCCGACCGTGAGCCGAAATTAAAACCGAACATGCGAATTCACTCCTCAGTTTCCCTGACCGGCGACGCGTTCGCCGCGATTTCAACCTGTTGGAACCACAAGACGCTTCAGCGCGCGCCATGCACGCTACAGGGCGGCCTGTTGCGTCAAAGCGTCATTTGAAAGAATGGGGGATACCGGATCGAAACCGGGATGAGCGTACGGCGTCATGCCCTCGACCCGCAGCATGCGCTGGACCGGATCGACACGTCATGGCATTCATCATGGGGATGAAAGGTTAAACAAGCGTTCGCGGCGCCGCGAAGCCGCCGTCAACGCCTTTCCTGAAAAAAACGGCGCAGAAGCCCGGCCAATTCGCTTGCTCGCAGGCCGCCGTAGATTTCCGGCGCGTGATGGCAGGTGGCCTGCGCGAAAAAGCGCGGCCCGTGCTCGACGGCGCCGCCCTTCGGATCGCCAGCGGCGAAATAAAGCCGCCGCACGCGCGCAAACGAGATCGCCGCCGCGCACATGGCGCAGGGCTCCAGCGTCACGTAAAGATCGCAGCCATCGAGCCTTTGCGAGCCAAGCGCGCGGCAGGCTTCGCGAATCGCCAGCATTTCGGCGTGCGCGGTCGGGTCGTTGGCCTCAAGCGTGCGGTTGCCGGCGCGCGCGATGATCGCGCCGCCCTGCGCAATGACCGCGCCGACCGGCACTTCGCCGCGCGCGCCGGCCGCCTTCGCCTCGGCAAAGGCGCAGGACATGGGATCGGCGCTGGAGTTGGCGTTCGGCTCGCCCCGCATCGACCTTTATTCCCCTTTGCGCCCGCGTTCTGGTAAGGGGAGCTTATGCGCGATGACTCGACGAATGACCATCCTCCCGCTTCCCGCCGGCCGCGCGACGGCAAACCCGGCCCGGCGCGCAAGAAATTCGCGCCGCTTGCGGGAGCCGCGCGCCCGACAGAGCCGGCGCGGCCGCCCCATGAGAGCGAGCCCGGCGCGCCGCAGCGCATCGCCAAGGTCATCGCGCGGGCCGGCGCCTGCTCGCGCCGCGACGCCGAAGTCCGGATCGGCGAGGGCCGCGTCGCGCTGAACGGCGCCGTGCTGACCAATCCGGCGACCAATGTCACCGCGGCGGACGAGATCGTGATCGACGGCGTCCCGCTCGCCGCGCGCTCCAAGACGCGCCTCTTCCTGTTTCACAAGCCGCGCGGCCTCGTCACCACCGAGCGTGACCCCGAGGGACGCCAGACCATCTTCGATTATCTGCGCGCGCATTGGCCCGACGCCCCGCGCCTCGTCAGCGTCGGCCGGCTCGACATCAATACCGAGGGGCTTTTGCTGTTGACCAACGACGGCGGCCTCGCGCGGACGCTCGAACTCCCTTCGACCGGCTGGGTGCGGCGCTACCGCGTGCGGGCCAAGGGCGAGACCGATCAGGCGGCGCTCGACCGGCTCCGCCAGGGCGTCACGGTGGACGGCGTCGCCTATGCCGAGATCGAGGCGACGCTCGACCGCGCGCAAGGCGCCAATTGCTGGCTCACCATGGGCCTGCGCGAAGGCAAGAACCGCGAAATCAAGCGCGTGCTCGAACATCTCGGGCTTGAGGTCAACCGCCTGATCCGGCTCTCTTTCGGCCCGTTCCAGCTCGGCGACATTCCCGAGGGCGCGCTCGAAGAGGTCAAAACCCGCGTGCTGCGCGACCAGCTCGGCGCCGCGCTCGCCGAGGCGGCCGGCGTCGATTTTGCCGGCCCGGCGGAGGATGCGATCAGAGCGCCAGCGGCGCGGCCCGAGCCGCCCCGCGTCCGGCGCGAAGATCCTGCCGCGCGCGAAAACCCGCGCGAAAACCCGCGCGGAAGGCCGGACCGCGAGGCGTGCGAACTGCGCCCGCGCGCGCTGTCATCCCGCGAGCCTTCGCCCCGCAAGCCGTCGCCCCGCGAGTCTTCGCCGCCTCAGCGCGAGGCGCGCAAAAAGCCGGCGCCTTCCGCGCACAAGCATATTTCGGCGCTGCGAGCGGAAATGGCGGAGCCGGGCGGCGCGCGCAAGCGCACCCTGCGCAGCGAGACGGCCGACCGCAGCGGGCGCGCGGTGCCGGTCGAGCGGCTGGTCGCGGCGCGGCCGGCCAAGGGACAGGAAACCCGGCAGGAAGGCAGGCGCGAGGCGCCCGACGCCGTGCCCGCCAGCCGCAACGCGCGCCGCTTCGAGTCCGAGCGCAAAACGCGCGAGGGCGCCCCCGAGCGGCCGATGCGCGGTCCCGGCCGGGGCGCCTCGCCAGCGCCGCGCGTGCGCGCGCCAGAGCCGCGGTGGCCGGAGTCCAAAGCCGCGCCGCGAGGCGCGCCAACGGGCGAGCGGCGCGAGGCTGCCAATGAGAAGTCGCGGCGAACGCCCCAGAGGTGGCCCCACCAGAGCGCAGAAGCCGCGCGGTCCCTACGATCCCGCCAAGGATCGGTCGCGGCCCGATGCGCGCCGGGGCGAAGGCGCGGCGCCGAAGCGCTTCGACAAGCCATTGCGCGGGCCGAAGGCGGCAGGCGCGCGGGCCGAAACGGGCGCGGCGCCGAAGCGCTTCGGCGAACGTCCGGCGAAGGCGGGACCGAAATCCGGCCCGCGCGCGTTTCACGGCAAGAGTCGCGCTCCCGCCCGGGACGGCCCCGCGTCCGATGCGCGCCCGCGTGGCCCCGCGCCCGGCTATCGCGGCAAAGATAAAGGACCCGGCGGCAAAGGGCGGCCAGGCCACGGCCCAAGCCGCGGCTCAAGCAGCGCCCCGGGCAATCGCCCCAGCGGCGGCCCGGCGGGCGGACCCGGCAAGGGGCGCCCGCGCGGAAAACGCTGAACCATGCGCGTCGTTGGCGGCAGGCTGAAGGGCCGCATCCTGAAGAGACCGGCCTCGGACGCGATCCGGCCGACCTCGGACCGCCTGCGCGAAACCCTCTTCAATATTCTCGCCCACGGCCATGGCGCGCCGGCTGAAGGCGCACGGGTCATCGACCTCTTCGCCGGCACGGGCGCGCTGGCGATCGAGGCGCTGTCGCGCGGCGCCGCGACGGCCCTGCTCGTCGATCAGGGCGCGGAGGCGGCGGCGCTCGTCCGCACCAATATCGCGGCGCTGGGGCTCGAAGGCGCAGCGCGCCTCCTGCGCCGCGACGCGCGAAAGCTGGGGCGGGCGCCCGAGGGCGAGCGCTATGGCCTCGCCTTTCTCGACCCGCCCTATGGCAGGGGCCTCGCGCCGCCGGCGCTCATATCCCTGCGCGAGGGCGGCTGGCTTGAGCCGAATGCGCTGGTCGTGATCGAGGAGACCGTCGAAGCTGAAGTCGCCCTGCCGCAAGGTTTTTTTCTGCACGAAGCAAGGCGCTTCGGCGATACGCAGCTTATTTTTGCAGGCGTGCAGGATGGCCAGCGTTGACAGGCCTGCCTTTTGACCGCACTTGGCGAGAAAGCGCGAGCGCGCCCGCGTCAAATTGAGATCGAAGATTGAATTAATGCTATCGCCCCAGCAGCTCAGATTCAGCGTCGCGCCGATGATGGACTGGACCGACCGGCATTGCCGGTTCTTCCATCGCCTTCTCTCGCGCCGCGCGCGGCTCTATGCCGAGATGCTGACGACCGCCGCCATTCTGCACGGCGACCGGGCGCGGCTGCTCGCCTTCGATCCCGCCGAGCATCCGGTCGCCGCGCAGCTTGGCGGCTCCGAGCCCGCCGATCTCGCCAAGGCCGCCCGCATCTGCGCCGATTTCGGCTATGACGAAATAAACCTCAACGTCGGCTGCCCCTCCGAGCGCGTCCAGAGCGGCGCTTTCGGCGCCTGCCTGATGCGCGAACCGGCGCTGGTCGGCGCTTGCGTCGCCGCGATGAAAGCCGCGGTCGCCGTTCCGGTCACGGTCAAATGCCGCATCGGCGTCGACGATCAGGACCCGGCCGAGGCGCTGGGAAATTTCGCCGAGACGGCGATCGCCGCCGGCGCCGACGCGCTGATCGTGCACGCGCGCAAGGCCTGGCTGAAAGGCCTGTCGCCGAAAGACAACCGCAGCGTTCCGCCGCTGGACTACGAGCTGGTTCACGCGCTGAAAGCGCGCTTTCCCTTAACGCCCATCGCCATCAATGGCGGGATCGAGACGCTGGAGGCCGCGCGCGCGCAGCTCAATCATGTCGACGGCGTCATGGTGGGCCGCGCCGCCTATCAGAACCCGGCCCTGCTGCTCGATATCGATCCGCTGCTGTTTGGCGAGGCCGCGCCTTGCGCCGAGCCGATCGAGGCGATCGCCGCGTTCATGCCCTATGTCGAGGCGCGCCTCGCCGAGGGCGTTCCCCTGCACGCCATGACGCGTCATGTTTTGGGCCTCTTCAACGGCCGCCCCGGCGCGCGCGCCTGGCGCCGGCATCTCTCGACCGAGGCGGTGAGGCCCGGCGCGGGCATCGAGGTTCTGCGCGCCGCGCTCGATTATCTGCGCGCGGGCGAGGATCGGGCGGAGGCGGCGGAATAGGACGCGGTCGCCTCGCTTGAACCTTAAGCCACCTTCTCTAGAACCTTCTCCATCTCCGCGGCCGTGAAGGCGCGCAGCGTCTGGGCGCGCAGGTTCCCTGCTTTCAGCAGGTTCAAAAGGAACGCGGTCGCCGCCGCCTCATCCGGCGCTTCAGAGATCGCGACGAGGTCGTATTGGCCTTGTGTCCAGACAATCTCTTTGACGTTGATCCCAAGCTTCGATCCAGCGTCCTTGGCCGCCTTCGCGCGTTTGACGGAATCCTTGATCGTGCGAAGCCCTTGCTCGGTAAAGTTGTACAGCGTGACATAGGTCGGCATGGCGTTTCTCCGCGCGGCCGATTGTTTCGGACCGGGGCGCCGGGCCGGCCGTCCGCTCGCGGCGCTCGCGCGTCCATCATCCGCCTTTCTGGCGCGGCGGCAATGCGAATATCGGCTTCACCCCGTCGTCTTGCCGAGCCGCCCGGCCAGATCCTGAATATATTGCCAGGCGGTGCGACCCGAGCGCGCGCCGCGCGTGATCGCCCATTCCAGCGCCTCCCGTTCGATTGCCTCGCGGTCCTGAAGCAGCCCGAAATGCTCGGCGTAGCCGAACACCATGTCGAGATATTCGGCCTGCGAGCAGGAATGAAAGCCGAGCCAGAGGCCAAAGCGGTCGGAGAGCGAGACCTTCTCCTCCACCGCCTCGCCCGGATTGATCGCCGTGCCGCGCTCATTGTCGATCATCTCGCGCGAGAGGATGTGTCGCCGGTTCGAGGTGGCGTAGAACAGCACGTTCTGCGGGCGTCCCTCGATGCCACCTTCGAGCACGGCTTTCAGCGATTTATAATTGGCGTCCGCCGCGTCGAAGGAGAGATCGTCACAAAAGACGACGAAGCGGTGCGGCGCCTCGCGCACCAGCGCCATCAGCACGGGCAGGCTGTCGATGTCTTCGCGGTGAATCTCGATCAGCTTCACCGGCGCAAACCCCTCCCGACCAAGCCGCTGGTTGACGTCGGCGTGGGCGGCCTTGACGAGCGAGGATTTGCCCATGCCCCGAGCGCCCCACAAAAGCGCATTATTGGCGGAAAAGCCGCGCGCGAAACGCTCGGTGTTGTCAGTCAGGAGATCGCGCAGCCGGTCGATGCCGCGCAGCAGCGCCATCTCGACGCGATTGACCTTGCGCACGGGATTGAGATGCGGCGCGCTGGCCGAAAACACAAAGGCGTCGGCCGCCGCGAAATCGATCGGCGCCGGCGGCGCGGGAACGAGCTTTTCGAGCGCCGCGGCGATGCGCTCCAGCGCCGTTGCGCGAGGATCGGCTGAGTCTTTGAAATTTTCTGAGCTGGTCATCGGAGGCGCAATGCACAAGGACAGGACAGCGCCGGTTTAGAGCATGATCCATCCAGCTTTGCCAGCGCGCGCGGCCGCGGCTCGGTTCACGCCGTCATGCGATGCGTGACGAAAGAGACAAAGGCGCGAGCCTTGGAGCTCGCCAGACGCCCGGTCGGGAAAACCGCGGAGAGGGTCAGCGCCGGCAATTCCCAGTCCTGCAGGACGGCCGAGACCGCGCCGCAACGCAGCTCCGGCGTGAAATTGGCGCCGCCATCGCCAGGCGTCTCGCCGCGGACGGCGCGAACGTCGCCATCACATACACGAAGGGCGCCGAGGCGGCCGCGTCGGTCGTCAAGGAGATTGAACGCGGCGGTGGAAAGGCGATCGCGATTCAGGCCGACGCCGTCGACGCCACCGCCGCCAAAGCCGCTGTCGACAAGACCGCCGCTGCCTTCGGCCAGCTTGATGTTTTCGTGAACAATGCCGGCACGGCCATTCCCAAGCCTTTCGAGGAAGCGACGCTTGAGGAGCTGGACCGCGTGATCGACATCAACGTCCGCGGCGTCTTCGTCGCGACGCAAGCGGCGCTGAAGCACCTGAAGAACGGCGGCCGCATTATCACCATCGGCTCCTGCGTCGGCGAGCGCAACTTGGCGCCCGGCCTGGTACCTTATGCGGCCACAAAGGGAGCGGTCAAGATGTTCGTTCAGGGCCTGTCGAGGGAAATCGGCAGCCGCGGCATCACCGTCAACAATGTCCAGCCGGGTCCGATCGACACGGACTTAAATCCCGCCTCGGGGGATTGGGCCACGCCGCAGAAGGCCCTCACGGCGCTCGGCCGCTACGGAACCGTTGACGAAGTCGCCGCGCTGGTCGCGTTCGTCGCTGGTCCGGACGCCTCCTACATCACCGGCGCCAATCTGACCATAGACGGCGGCACCAACGCCTGACCGCGATGGCGCCGCCGCGCGGGTCTGACACCGCTGCGCAGGGCGGCGGCAGGCCTGATCGCCACTTCGCCAGGCGCCGCCGTTCTCCACCCCAACCTCCGGCCATTGCTTTCAGGACGCCACTCGCTATAGTCCCCCCGCGCTCCGGGCCGACGCCCTAGCGAAACGCGTTTTTTGGAGAGCGGACCCGTGTTCACACCTGCTTTCGCCCAGGCCCTCGGCGGCGGGGGCGGCGGCGCGACAGATCTGTTCGTGCAGCTCATTCCTTTCGCTCTCATCCTCGTCATCATGTATTTCCTGATCATGCGGCCGCAGCAGAAGCGCGCCCGCGAGCACGCCGACCTCATCAAGAATCTGCGCCGCGGCGACAGCGTCATCACCTCCGGCGGCCTCATCGGCAAGGTGACCAAGGTCGTCGACGACGCCGAGGTCGAGCTTGAGATCGCCCCTAACGTCAGGGTGCGCGTCCTCCGCACGCTGATCACGGACGTCCGCGCCAAGGGCGAGCCCGTCAAGGATCAGGCCTGACCTTCACCGCCGCGACGGCGCCCCCGAACCCCGGATCGTTTTTAGCGCCATGCTGCGTTTCGCCCGCTGGAAAATCATCTCAATTCTCGGCATGACGGCGCTGGCGTTCCTCGTCATCGTCCCGAGCTTGCTTTCGCCCGCGACGCGCGACGCGCTGATCGCGCATTCGCCGTCCTGGCTGCCGGTGCGCTCGATCGTGCTCGGCCTTGACCTGCAGGGCGGCTCGCATGTGCTGCTCGAGGTCGATAGCGGGTCGGTGGTCAAGACCATGGTCGATAATCTGCGCGATTCCGTCCGCCGCGTGCTGCGCGACGAGAAAATCGCGATTTCCGGCGGCATCGGCTCGCTGCCGCGCGGCATCCAGTTCCGCATTCCGGACCCCGCCGAGCTGCAGCGCGCGCTGCCGAAGCTGCGCGAGCTCGCGACCCCCGCCAGCGCCGGGCTCGGCGGCGGGCTTGGCCGCGGCTTTGGCGGCGCCGGCCAGCCCGTCTTCGACATATCGACCGGCAGCGACGGCCTCGTGCAGTTCACCGTGACCGACGCCGGGGTCAAGGCCAAGGTCCGCCGCGCCGTCGAGCAGTCAATCGAGGTGCTGCGCCGGCGCGTCGACGCGCTCGGCACCACCGAGCCGAACATCCAGCGTGAGGGCGACGACCGCGTCCTCGTCGAGGTGCCGGGCCTGCAGGACACCAGCAAGCTGAAGGACATCCTCGGCACCACGGCGAAGCTCGAATTCCGCCTCGTCGCCGAGCCCGGCGAAGACCCCGGCGAGACCGAACTGCTCGACCAGGTCGACCAGCCCGGCGTCAAGCTGCCGGTCGAAAAGCGCGTCATGGTGCAGGGCGAGGACCTGACCGACGCGCAGCCCGGCTTCGACCAGCGTACGCAGGAGCCGATCGTCAATTTCCGCTTCAATATCCGCGGCGGCCAGCGCTTCGGCGAGGTCACCGCGCAAAATGTCGGCCGCCCCTTCGCCATCGTGCTCGACGGCAAGGTGATTTCGGCGCCGCGCATTCTTGGGCCGATCATGGGCGGCTCCGGCCAGATCTCCGGCCATTTCACCGTGGAATCCGCCAATAATCTCGCCATCCTGCTGCGCGCCGGCGCGCTGCCGGCCAAGCTCACCATCGTCGAGGAGCGCACCGTCGGGCCGGGCCTTGGCCAGGATTCGATCGACGCGGGCAAGCGCGCCGCCTATGTCGGCGCGGCGCTGGTCGGCGTCTACATGCTGATCACCTATGGCGTCTTCGGCGTCTTCGCCGATATCGCGCTTCTGGTCCACATCGCCTTCATCTTCGCCGGCCTCGTGCTGCTCGGCGCGACGCTGACGCTTCCCGGCATCGCCGGCATCGTGCTGACCATCGGCATGGCGGTCGATTCCAACGTGCTGATCTATGAGCGCATCCGCGAGGAGGCGCATATGGGGCGCTCGATCGTCTCCGCGCTCGACGCCGGCTTCAAGCGCGCCTTCGCCACCATCGTCAATTCCAACGTCACCATGTTTGTCGCCGCGGCGATTCTTTATTTTCTCGGCTCCGGCCCGGTGCGCGGCTTCGCCGTCTCGCTCGCGCTCGGCATCCTGACGACCATCGTGACAGCGGTGACGATGACGCGCATGATGATCACCTTGTGGTATCGCTACAAGCGGCCGGTCAAGCTGCCGATCTGAGGCTGTGATGGCGAAACGCTCAAGCCCTCATGGTGAGGAGATCGCGCAGCGATCGTCTCGAACCACGAGGGCGTCACGGAGACTAATGAGAACGCCATCCTTCGAGACGCAGGCTCCGCCTGCTCCTCAGGATGAGGGCGTCGCGGTCCACAAAGGCATAAACGTATGAAACTGCTGCGCCTCGCGCCGGAAAACACAAAATTCCCCTTCATGCGCTTCCGGCGCGTGAGCTATCCGTTCTCAGCCGTCATGTCGATCCTTTCAGTCGTGCTGTTCCTGACGCTCGGCATGAATTTCGGCATCGATTTTTCCGGCGGCACGCTGCTTGAGCTGCGCGCGCATTCCGGCGTCGCCGACATCGCCAAGCTGCGCGCGATGGCCGAGCATATGAACATCGGCGACGTCGAGGTGCAGGGTTTCGGCTCGCCGGCGGAAGTCACCCTGCGTTTCGGCGCCCAGCATGATGCGGCCGGCGACGCCGCCGCGCAGGAGGCCGCGGTCGCCCATGTCAGGGCGGCGGTCAGCGACGATTACGACATCCGCCGCGTCGAGGTCGTCGGCCCGCGCGTCTCCGGCGAGCTCGTGCAGTCCGGCACGCTCGGCGTCGTGCTCTCGATCATCGCGGTGCTGTGCTATCTGTGGTTCCGCTTCGAGTGGCAGTTCGCCGTCGGCGCCATCATCGCGACGATGCACGATCTCTTGCTGACCGTCGGCTTCTTCGCCCTGACCCGGCTCGAATTCAACACGACGTCCATTGCGGCGATCCTGACAATTGTCGGCTATTCGCTGAACGAGACGGTGGTGGTGCTTGACCGCATCCGCGAAATGATGCGCAAATACCGCAAGATGCCGACCGACGAGCTGATCGATCTCTCCGTCAACGCCGTGCTGCCGCGCACGATCATGACCGCGACGACCGTGTTCCTCGCGCTGCTCTCGCTCGTGATCTTCGGCGGCCAGGTCATCCGCTCCTTCTCGATCGCCATGATCTGGGGCATTTTTGTCGCCACCTATTCGTCGGTCTTCATCTGCTCGCCGATGCTGATCTATCTTGGCCTGCGCAGCGACACCGTCGGCGCGGAGCCGACCCCCGGCGGCAAGCTCGCCAAAGGACCGGCCTAAGGCGGGGTCCGTCGTGCCCCCTGGCATCCGACCGCGAGCGCCCCAAGGGCCGCCCTTCCGCTCGCGTCCTTGACAGGATCGACCCGCTCGCCACACTCGCCCCCGGGAGATGGATGGCGCGGAGCGATTTTCCATCTCGGACGTTTCCGGGCCAATATGAGCGAGCTTCCCTACGCCGGCTTCCTTCCCGGCGCCCATGAGATCGAGGGCTATGGCGCCGGCGGCTTCCGCTTCGCCGGCATGTCCCATCGCGGCTCGATCCTCGCCCTGCCGTCGGGGATCTACGCCTGGGCCGCGCAAACCCCGGCCGACATCACGCTTGAATCGCTGGCGCCTCTGTTTCGCGAGCCGCCCGGCGCCATTGAGCATCTTCTGATCGGGACCGGCGCGGAGCCCGCCATCCTTGGCGCGGAGGTGCGCCAGCGCCTGCGCGTCGCCGGCATCCGCTTCGAGGCGATGCAGACCGGCGCCGCCACGGGCGTCTATTCGATCCTGCTCGGCGAAAAGCGCCGCGTCGGCGCGGCCCTTCTGGCGGTCGCCTGATGGGCGCGGCGGAAGTGGATTACGCCTATTGCGAAGCGGCGCTGCGCCAGGGCGATCCCGACCGCTGGCTGGCGAGCCTCTTCATTCCCGCCGCTCCGCGTCCACATGTCCACGCGCTGCTCGCCTTCAACCTCGAAATCGCGCGCGCGCGCGAATCGGTCAGCGAGCCGATGCTCGGCGAAATCCGCCTGCAATGGTGGCGCGACGCGCTGGAGGCGGCGCCGAAATGGCGACGTCCGCGCCAATCCCGTCGCCGGCGCGCTGCTCGATACGATCGAGCGCTTCAATCTGTCGAAAGACGGGCTGCTCGAATTGATTGATGCGCGGACGTTCGATCTCTACGACGATCCGATGGAGACGATCGAAGCGCTGGAGCGCTACGCCAGGGCGACCTCGTCGAATCTCTTTTGCGAGATCCCGCCGATCGTCGATCCGGACGAGCCGGCAAGCGGCTTCGGCGTCTCGCAACATGGCGGCATCGCCTATGCGCTGACCGGGCTTTTGCGCGCCGTCCCATGGCATTCCTTGCGCGGCCAGCTCTTCATCCCGCTCGAAATTTTGAAAAAACACGGGCTGGAGCGCGCCGACTTCGCTAGCGGCAAGGCGACCCCCGCGGTCAGCGCCGCGCTCGCCGACATGCGCGCCCTCGCGCGCGAGCATCTTGAGGTGTTTCTTTCGCGCATCGAGGGCCTGCCCGACCGATGCAAGCCGGGCTTTCTGCCGGTCGCCCTCTGCGAGCCGTATCTGCGCCAGATGGAGAAGCCGGGCTACGATCCGTTCAAGACGCCGGTCGAACTGCCGCAATGGCGCCGCCAATGGATTCTCTGGCGCGCGGCGAAGAACTGGGGCTGAGGCCCTTTGGCGGCGCCAAGCCCTCATGGTGAGGAGCGCCGCGGGCGCGTCTCGAACCACGGGGGCGTGTCGGGAAGAGGCCGCCGCGTCGAAAAGCTTTATCCGCCGCGGTTTCGTTGCTAGAACGCTTCTATGTCCGCAACCCGACTGCCGCGCTCGCGAATTATAGGCCCGGCCCGCGCCTGAAATCTCGCGCGGCCGGGACCATTTCGCCCTTTTCAGCGGCAAGGCCGCGCCGCGCGCAAAGCGCGCTCAACCTCGATAGATCAAGCAATGACCGAGACGGAAGGCGCCGCGCCCGCGCCCGATGAGGCCGGGCGAAAGCCCGCCGATTATTCAAAGAGCCTTTATCTGCCGCAGACCGATTTTCCGATGCGCGCCGGACTGCCGAAGAAGGAGCCGGAGCTGCTCGCCTACTGGCGCGAGATCGGCCTTTACGAGCGCCTGCGCGAGGCCGCGCAAAGCCGCGCCAAATTCGTGCTGCATGACGGGCCGCCCTACGCCAATGGCAATATCCATATCGGCCATGCGCTGAACAAGATTTTGAAAGACCTCGTCGCGCGCTCGCAGCAGATGCTCGGCAAAAACGCCAATTACGTGCCGGGCTGGGACTGCCACGGCCTGCCGATCGAATGGAAGATCGAGGAGGAATATCGCGCCAAGGGCCGCAACAAGGACGAGGTGCCGATCAACGAATTCCGCCGCGAGTGCCGCGCCTTCGCCGAGCACTGGGTCGATGTGCAGCGCGAGGAGTTCAAGCGCCTCGGCGTCGCCGGCGACTGGGACCATCCCTACCTCACCATGAGCTATCCGGCCGAAGCGCAGATCGCGCGCGAGATCATGAAATTCGCCGCCAACGGCCTGCTCTACCGCGGCTCGAAGCCGGTGATGTGGAGTGTGGTGGAGAAGACCGCGCTCGCAGAGGCGGAGGTGGAATACGAGGACCATGTCAGCGACACGGTCTATGTGGCGTTCCCTGTAGCGTCGGCAGACACGACCCCACGCCGTGTGCCCGTGTCCAGTAAAATCTCGGTACACGAAGCAACAGGCAAAACTATCTTTGACAATTCGGCTGCTTTTGCTTGGGCCAATGAGCTTGAGGCGAGCCTTTCGCAGGTCCAACGTTACGTTCGCGATAAAACGTCTGTCCTGATCTGGACAACGACTCCTTGGACTATTCCCGCAAATCGCGCGATCAGCTTTTCCGCGAAAATTCCATACGGAGCCTATCGAGTGACGGTCGCGCCCGAAAATAATTGGGCAAAGGTTGGCGCGACTTATATCCTCGCTGACGCTCTTGCAAAGAGTGTCTTCGATGCCGCCAAAGTCAAAGCGTTCGAACGACTTGAGGACGTACCCACTGAGGTTTTGGCCGCTATTGAAGTGTATCACCCCCTCGCCGCAACCAGCCCCGGCTATGATTTCAAAGTTCCCCTTTTCGATGGCGACCACGTCACCGCCGATACGGGCACGGGCTTCGTCCACACCGCGCCTGGTCACGGCCGCGACGACTTCGATATCTGGATGGCCAACGCGCGGCAGCTACAGGCGCGCGGCATCGATACGCGCATCCCCTACACCGTCGACGCCGACGGCTTCTTCACCAAGGATGCGCCGGGCTTCGAAGGCCGCCGCGTCATCGACGACAAAGGCAACAAGGGCGACGCCAACGAGGCCGTCATCAAGGCGCTGATCGAGGCCGGCAATCTCGTCGCGCGCGGGCGCCTCAAGCATCAGTATCCACATAGCTGGCGCTCGAAAAAGCCGCTCATCTTCCGCAACACGCCGCAATGGTTCATCGCGCTGGACCGCCTGTTCGCGCCGACCGACGCGGAGCCGGGCGCCGGCTGGGGCGCCAACGACACGCTGCGCGCCATCGCGCTCACCGAGATCGCGCGCACAGAATGGCATCCGGCCTCCGGCGAAAACCGCATCACCGGCATGATCGCCAACAGGCCGGACTGGGTAGTCTCGCGCCAGCGCGCCTGGGGGGTGCCGATCGCCATCTTCGTCGATAAGGAGAGCGGCGAAATCCTTAAAGATGCGCAGGTCAACAGCCGCATCGCCGACGCCTTCGAGGCCGAGGGCGCCGACGCCTGGTTCGCGGACGGCGCCGCCGCGCGGTTTCTCGGCAACGCCTACGACCCGCAAAAATACGAAAAGATCGACGACGTCCTCGACGTCTGGTTCGATTCCGGCTCGACGCACGCCTTCACGCTGGGCGACCCGAAGCGCTTCCCGGGCCTCGCCAACATTGTTCGCAAGCGCGACGGCGGCGAAGACGAGATCATGTATCTCGAAGGCTCCGACCAGCATCGCGGCTGGTTCCATTCCTCGCTGCTCGAATCCTGCGGCACGCGCGGCCGCGCGCCCTTCGACCTCGTTCTGACGCATGGCTTCGTGCTCGACGAGAAGGGCCAGAAAATGTCGAAGAGCCTCGGCAACGTCACCGCGCCGCAGACCATCATCAAGGAGGCCGGCGCCGACATCTTGCGCCTGTGGGTCGCCGCCTCCGACACCGCCGACGATCTCCGCATCGGCCCGGAAATCCTCAAAACCTTCGTCGAAACCTACCGCAAATTGCGCAACACCATCCGCTGGATGATCGGCACGCTCGCCCACTACGACAAAGCTGACACGCTGGGTTGGCAAGCCATGGGCGACATTGAAAGGCTGATGCTGCATCGCCTCGCGGAACTCGATGCCGAGAGCCGCGACGCCTACGCGCGCTTCGACCACAAACGCGTCGTCGCGCGCCTCTCGTCCTTCCTCAACAGCGATCTTTCCGCCTTTTATTTCGACATCCGCAAGGACGCGCTATATTGCGATCCGCCATCGAGCGTCAAGCGCCTTGCCGCCCTCGAAGCGATCGACCAGATCTTCCGCTGCGTCACGCTCTGGCTCGCGCCGATTCTCGTCTTCACCAGCGAGGAGGCCTGGCGTTCGCGCTACCCGCAAGCGCTGTCCGTCCACCTCGAAGACTTCCCCGAAGTCCCCACGGTCTGGCGCGACGACGCCCTCGCCGCCAAATGGGAGCAAATCCGCCGCGTCCGCGCCGTCGTCACCGGCGCGCTGGAGATCGAGCGGGCGCAAAAACGCATTGGCTCCTCGCTCGAAGCGTCCCCGCAGGTCTTCATCAGCGACGAGAGCCTCCGCGCCGCGCTGGACGGCGTCGATTTCGCCGAAATCTGCATCACCTCGGATATTTCGATCGAGCCCGGCGAAGGGCCGGCGGAGGCCTTCCGGCTCGACGAAGTCCCCGGCGTCGCCGTCGTCCCGCGCCGCGCCGAGGGGCGAAAATGCGCGCGTTCATGGCGCATCTCGCCGCTCGTCGGCGCCGATCCCGACTACCCGGACGTGACGCCGCGCGACGCGGAGGCGCTGCGCGAACTGAAGGCCGCGGGCCTATGGCCCTGAGCCCGCGCGCCGTCGGCGCCCTGGTCGCCGCCGCGACCCTCGTCGCGGATCAGGCCAACAAGCTGTGGCTGATCTTCGTCTTCGACATCGCCGCGCGCCAGCCGGTGACGCTGACGCCGTTTTTCGACGTCGTCTTCGCCCGCAACCCCGGCATCTCCTATTCACTGCTCAGCGCGCGGACCGGACTTCAGCGCGCCATCCTGCTCGCGGTGATCCTCATCGCCACGGCGTTTCTCGCCAGCTGGCTGTGGCGCGCCAGGAGCCGGCTCGTCGCCGCCGCGCTCGGCCTCATCGTCGGCGGCGCGCTCGGCAACGCCGTCGACCGCATCGCCTATGGATTCGTCGCGGATTTCTATCATTTCCACGTCGGATCCTTTTCCTGGTACATCTTCAACCTCGCCGACGCCGCCATCGTCATCGGGGTTGGCCTTTTGATCGTCAATTCGCTGTTTTTCGGCGGAAAGCCCACGCCAAAAAACCTTTCCGCGCAATAAAGACATTTTAACTGATCTTGCCCCTAAATTGCCCCGAAGGCGCGCAATGGTCGGTGGCTGAGGCGCGGCGGGTCCGCGCGAAAGCGGGCGGCTCGGGCCGCCGCCCGGGCGACGCCGCGGCGTTTGGGGATGGATTTCATGGTCTTCGGCAGTTTAAAAATGCGCCTTTGCGCCCCCGCGCTCGGCTACGGCGCCATTTTCCTGGTCGCCGTGCTCCTCGACGCCGCGCCGGCGCGGGCGCAGGCCCCGCAGGAAGACACCAATCCCCTGAACTCGGTGCTCGGCTTCGTCGGCATGCAGTTCGACAAGGATAAGGAAGAGATCGATTACCGCGCGCGGCCGCCGCTGGTGGTTCCGCCCAAACTCGACCTGCCGCAGCCGAAAGTCGCTGCGCGCGACCCCAATTGGCCGAAGGATCCCGACATCGAGGAGCGCCGCCACGCCGCCGCCGCCGCGCAGCGCCCGGCGCCGCAGATCACGCCGAATACGCGGGTTGAAATGTCGTCCCAGGAACTCGCGAGCAAGAGCAGCGAAGCGCCGAAAGACGGGCCGTCGGACGATTGCCAGATGGGCGCCGGCACGCCGATCTGCCTCTATACGCCCTGGCAGATCCTGAAAAGCGTGACCGGTCTTGGCGGCTCCAAACCCGATGCGGTCCAGGTCGGCGACGAGGAGCCCGATCGCACCTATCTGACCGAGCCGCCGTCCGGCTACCGCAAGCCGACCGCGAGCGCGACCGCGACGGCCGATATGCCGAAGGACGCGCCCGACGCGGCCGACGCGCAGGCTTACGTCCGCTCGCAGGCGCATAAAACGTCCGCCGACGATAACTGATCTTCCGCAGGCCTGACCGGCCAGGGCGTGGCGTCGCCCGCGTCCTGAGCAAGGAGGCGCCCGGCCATGCTTCGGCGCTGGCGCATCATGAGACGTATGCCGCCGGCCCGCGCGACGAGCGCAGCTCCCGACGACCCCTTAAGCCCTTTTCGCCGCGCCGCGTTTTCGTCGCCCCGCCCCGAACAAGAGGCGAGACGAGAACAGCTCCAGTCTATATTATCCCCGCCGGGCGCCTCGCCCGCGCTGTTGCGCGGTTGCGAGGGGACCTCAAAACGCGCGTCAAAAGACGCGCCGACAAGAAATTCAAGGGCGGGAACGACAGCATGGCGAAGCGGACCGGCGAGCATTACAATTCAACCACCATCGGCCTGCACTGGGTCACCGCGCTGATGGTCGTGATCCTGTGGGGCGGCGCGGAAGTCGCCGACTTCGTTCCCAAAGGCGTCTGGCGCACCAATGGCTGGACGCTGCATGTCGCGCTCGGCTTCGCGCTTTTGACGGTCCTGATCTGGCGCTTCGTCTGGCGCTTCACCGGCCGCCGGCGCCTGCCCGCCGCCGACGCCGATCCGACCGTCCACGTCGCCGCCGAAGCTTCGCATTTCGCGCTCTACGCGCTGCTCTTCGCCGCCGTCGGGCTCGGCGTCGTCGACGCCTTCGCACGTGGCTTCAGCCTGTTCGACCTTTCGAGCCTGCCCGAGTTTGGCGACAAGGAGGCGCAGCCGACTTACGCGTTCTGGCATGGGCTCGCCGCCAATCTCCTTATCGGCCTCGCCGGCCTCCACGCCGTGGCGGCGCTGGCGCATCATTACATTTTGAGGGACGGCGTGCTCGCGCGCATGGCGCCGGAACGCAGCCCGGCGCCACTGGAGGAGCTGGAGCCGACCGACAGCTGAGGGCATAGACGGAACTCCGAAACCCTCGCGATCCGGGCTTCGCGCAAAGGTCATCGGGCCGCGCTATCGTCAGCGTCCGCCGCGTCAGGCAAAGGCGACCAATGATCCGTCGACACAAGGAAACCCATCTCGTCAAGCGCGTCGGCTGGCTGCGCGCGGCCGTGCTCGGCGCCAATGACGGCATCATCTCGACGGCGAGCCTCATCGTCGGCGTCGCCGCCGCCGCGACCTCGGCGAGCCAGGTCCTCGTCGCCGGCGTCGCCGGCCTCATCGCCGGCGCGATGTCGATGGCCGCCGGCGAATATGTCTCGGTCAGCTCGCAGGCCGACACCGAAAACGCCGATCTCGCGCGCGAGCGCCAGGAGCTCGCCGACGATCCGAAATTCGAGACCGCGGAACTGGCGCAGATTTACGTCAGCCGCGGGGTCGCGCCGGCGCTCGCGCGCGAGGTCGCCGTCCAGCTCATGGCCAGGGATGCGCTTGGCGCGCACGCGCGGGATGAACTCGGCATTTCCGAAGTCGTCGCCGCGCGGCCGATCCAGGCGGCGCTGACCTCGGCGGCGACCTTCTCCGCCGGCGCCGCGCTGCCGCTGCTCGCGGCGATCCTCGCCCCGCACGACATCCTCGCGCCGACCGTTTTCGCCGTCTCGCTGATCCTGCTCGCCGTGCTCGGCGCGCTCGGCGCGCGCGCGGGCGGCGCGGATATTCTAAAGCCGACGCTGCGCGTCGCCTTCTGGGGCGCCCTCGCCATGGCGGTCACCGCCGGCATCGGCGCGCTGATCGGCCACGCGGTCTGAGCCGGACTGCGTCCGGCGCCAGATCGATCACGCCGGCTTAGACGCCACCCGATCAACCTCCGGCAAGCATAATTTAAGCAAAAGCTAAGCCCGTCCTAAAGACTTGGACGCCGGCTTGGCAGCATGTTGTTTGCATTGAACTTGGTGAAATCACAGTAACTGCTTTTGCAATCGTCGATTGAGAGATAATCCTGCTCCGCGACAATTGCTCGACGAGGAATTTCTTGGCAAAGGAGCGTAATATGGCGAATGCAGAGAAGACCTTTAGGCTTAACGCCAACTCGAAAGTCTTGATGCTGGCCTTCGGCATCGCCCTTGGACTCCCGGCGGCCGATGCCGCCGCGGGGCCGAAGATATGCCCGCAATTTCTCGCGAAATATTGCGTCGTCAACCGCGACGGACGGATTGCTACGGTCTGGACCAATCCATGTTTTGCGCGCGAGGGCGGCCTTCGCATTCTTTACCCGGGGTCCTGCAAAATATTTCATGGGCCGACGCCAAGGTGCAAGGGAACCACCTGTTTCTGACGACGAGGACGAGAAGACCTGATCCGCCGGCCGGACGTCCTGTGCGCCTTGCCGCTAAGCGCCGGCTTTCCGCCGGGCGCGCCGACAATGCGAATTGAGACGACGGCGCCTTTTTAGCGACCGCGGCGCTTTCTCGATTGAGCAGGTCGGCGGTTTTCGGCGCTGTAATCTCGTGGCATTCCCAAATCCGTCGGCAGGCCGTTGCTCGACGCCAGCGTCAAGTCGGCGCCGGCACGTTCTTCTCGCCGATCGCATCGAGGCTTGCCAGCGCCTCATCCGACAGCCTGAGCCCGGTCGCCGCCAGAATTCTCGCGCAAATGATCGAGCGAGGAGGTGCCCGGGATCAGCAGAATATTGGGCGCGCGATGCAACAGCCAGGCGAGCGCCGCCTGCATCGGCGTCGCGCCGAGGTCGCCCGCGACATCCGAGAGCGTCGAGGATTGCAGCGGCGTGAAGCCGCCAAGCGGAAAGAACGGCGCGTAGGCGACGCCTATGTCCGCGAGCTCGTCGATCAGCGCATCGTCGGCGCGATGGACGAGGTTGTAGAGATTCTGCACGCAAACGACCTCGGCGATGCCGCGCGCCTGCGCGACTTGAGCGGACGTCACATTGCTGAGGCCGAGATGGCGGATCAGGCCTTGCCGCTGCAGCTCCGCGAGCGCGGTGAACGGCTCCTCGACCGATCCTTCGCTTGGTTCGTGGATCCGCCCCATGACCCGCAGGTTGACGACGTCCAGCACATCGACGCCGAGGTTGCGCAAATTGTCATGCACGGCGCGAACGAGCTCCGCGGGCTCCATCGCCGGCCTCCATGAGGCGTCATCGCCCCGCGCGGCGCCGACCTTGGTCACGATCACGAGGTCATCCGGATAGGGATGCAGCGCCTCGCGGATCAGCTGATTGGTGACATGCGGGCCATAGAAATCGCTGGTGTCGATATGATTGACCCCGCTCGCCACGGCTTCGCGCAGCACGGCGAGCGCGGCGCCGCGATCCTTCGGCGGTCCAAACACGCCAGGTCCCGCGAGCTGCATCGCGCCATAGCCCATGCGGTTTACGCTGCGGTCGCCCAATGAAAAAACGCCGGCGGCGGCGATGTCGGTCATGTCTCGTCTCCAATGCAACGGCCGCACTATGGCTGCATTGGCGTCGCGCGATAATCCTGCATAATCGGCACGGGCTGTACGGGATTACGAACGATGGCGATGGATCTGAACGAACTTTCGGCCTTTATGACGGTCGCGCGCGCCGGCGGATTTCGCGACGCCGCGCGGTCGGGCGGCGTCTCCGCCTCAAGCCTCAGCGAAGCGGTGCGGCGGCTGGAGGCGAAGCTTGGCCTGCGGCTGTTGAACCGGACCACGCGCAGCGTCGCCCCGACCGAGGCGGGCGCGCGTCTGCTTGAGCGGCTGACCCCGGCGCTTGGCGAAATCGAGGCGGCCCTCGACGTCGTCAACGCCTTTCGCGACCGGCCGGCCGGAACGCTGAGGCTCAATGTGCCGGCGACGGTCGCGCGTCTGGTGCTGCCCCCGATCGTCGCGCCATTCCTCAAAGCCTATCCTGACATCAGGCTGGAAATTATCGTCGAGGACGGCTTCGTCGATGTGCTGGCCGTCGGCTGCGACGCCGGCATCCGCTATGACGAGCGGCTTGAGCAGGACATGATCGCAGTCCCGATCGGCCCCCGCGTGCAGCGCTTCGCCACCGCCGCGTCGCCCGCCTATCTCGATGCGCGCGGCCGGCCGCAACACCCGCGCGACCTGCTCGCCCACGCCTGCCTGCGCGGCCAGTTCGCCAGCGGCGCGAAGCCGGTTTGGGAGTTCGAGCGCGACGGCGAAGCGGTGCGGGTCGACCCGGTCGGTCCGCTGGTGGTGCAGCCTGGCGCGGCGATGGAGCTCGCGGTCAGCGCCGCCATCGCCGGGCTCGGAATCATCCATCTATTCGAAGAGTGGCTGCGCCCTCATTTCGACAGCGGCGCTTTGGAGCCGGTGCTGGCGCCCTGGCGGCAGGATTTTTCGGGGCCGTTTCTCTACTATCCCGGCCGCCGTCATTTGCCCGCGCCGCTGCGCGCTTTCGTCGACTTCATCAAGACTTAGAGCCGTTCGCCGCCGGCGGATTCGCGGGATTTGCAAAGCCGCGCTGGCGCTAGCCGCGCGGGACAGGCCGGGCCATTTGCAGGCCCGGCCGCCAGAATCGGCTAGGACGCCCCGACCTTCACTTCAAGCTCGTCGTAGCGCTTGAACTTGTACACCGCGACCGATCCGATCCAGGCCAGCAGGAAAATGCCGATGATGACATAGCCGAGGACGCCGAAATTATCGTTGATGGCGCCGATCGCGCCCCAGAAGCCGCCGCCGTCGGTGAGGCCCAGTTGGTCGCCGATGAGGTTCAGCGTTTCGAGGCCGCCGATCATCAGCGCGACGACGACTGAAACCGCCGTGATGGTCAGGTTGTAATAGAGCTTGCGGACCGGCTTCATGAACGCCCAGCCATAGGCGCCGAGCATCAGCACGCCATCGGTCGTATCGATGAGCGACATGCCGGCGGTGAATAGCGCCGGGAACACCAGTATCGTTCCGAGCGAGACGCCCTGCGCCGCCTGCGTCGCCGAGATGCCGAAAAGCGCGACCTCAGAGGCCGTGTCGAAGCCGAGCCCGAACAGAAATCCGATCGCGAACATATGCCAGCTCTTCGTTACCAGCCGGAACAGCGGCCGGAAGATCCGCGTCAAAAACCCGCGGCTGTTGAGCAGCATGTCGAAATCGTCCTCGACGAAAGGCCCGCCTCGCTTGACCTCCTGAAAGGTGCGGTAGACCGAAACGAGCACGAGGATGTTGACGATCGCGATGGCGAACAGGAACAGCGCCGAGGCGCTGGTGCTGATGATTCCGCCGACCGCCTTCATCGACGCGAAGCGGTCGGTCATGGCCTTGGCGGCGAAAGCGACCGCGACCGACATGGCGATGACGATGGCCGAATGGCCGAGTGAGAAAAACAACCCGACGCCGATCGGGCGCTGGCCCTGCTGCATCAGCTTGCGCGTCACGTTGTCGATCGCCGCGATATGATCGGCGTCGACGGCGTGGCGCAGGCCAAAGGCGTAGGCCAGAAACGCCGCGCCGAGCAGGACCGGGCGGTCATGCAGCAGCGCGAGCGCCCACGCCCAGATGAGGATATTAGCGCCGATCAGGACGCCATAAAGACCAAAGAGGCGGCTGCGCAGATTAGCGTCGCCGTCGGACAAAATGCGGGAAATAAAGCCAGGCATGGAACCCTCGCATGCGGATGACGGGAATGGTCAGCGCGATCAAGGGCGTCACATGAAGTGTCGTCATCGGTACGCCTCGCCCGAGATCGGCCTCGCCTTTGATGGCAGGTCTCCTGGCTCGCGGGTCGCCGCCTTGCCGCCGACCTTCCCGGTTTCCCAGTGGTCATGACGTGGCGGAAAGGCTCGCCGCTTACAGTTGCGGGGGCAGCCGCGGCCTTGGGCATGGCCCTCACCGCGTTCCCTTTTGATCCCCGAAGGGAACCATCAGGAGCGAGCTTAGGCGGCATCGGCCCGCCGCGCAAGGCGGCGCGCCGACATCCGTCCCGGCGCCGTTGCGAGCCGCGCCGCAAGGGGAGCGCCGGGCCAAAGCGAATTGCGCCGCCGGCGCCTTGTCAAAGACTGTGACGCTTTCTAGATCTTGGGCTAAGCTCGGCCCCCGCGCGGGCGCGCCCGCGCGAAATCCCGCCGAAATCCACGGAAAGCGATGAACCGGATGCCCCTTGAAGAGATCGTCGCACGCGGCGCCGCGCTAGCCGGCCTGACCCCATCCCCCGAGAGCGCGCCAGCGCCCCACGCCGGCCCCGCCATCGTCGAGGCAAAGCTTGCGAACGGCCTCGACATCGTCGTGATCCCGGACCGCCGCGCCCCCGTCGTCACCCATATGGTCTGGTACCGCAACGGCTCGGCCGACGATCCATTGGGCAAATCCGGCATCGCCCATTTCCTCGAACATCTGATGTTCAAGGGCACCAAAACCCATCCGCAGGGCGAATTCTCGGCGCTCGTCGCCGATTCCGGCGGCCAGGAGAACGCCTTCACCTCCAACGATTACACCGCCTATTTCCAGCGCGTCGCCTCGGACCAGCTCGCCGTCTGCATGGAATATGAGGCCGACCGCATGAAGAATCTCGTCCTCTCCGACGAGATCGTCGCGCCCGAGCGCGAGGTGGTTCTGGAGGAGCGCCGCATGCGCACCGATTCCGACCCCTCCGACCAGCTCAACGAGGCGGTGCAGGCGGCCCTCTACACGCAGCACCCTTATGGCAAGCCGATCATCGGCTGGGGCCATGAAATCGAGAGCCTCGACCGCGCCGACGCGCTCGCCTATTACGACCGCTTCTATACGCCCGAGAACGCCATTCTCGTCGTCGCCGGCGATGTCGAGCCGGCCGAGGTCGTTGCGCTAGCCGAAAAAATCTACGGCCCCATCGCCGCCCACGGCGAAGCGCCGAAGCGCACCCGCCCGCGCGAGCCGGAGCCGCGCGCGCACCGGCGCGTCACGCTCAGCGACGAGAAGGTCGAGCAGCCCTCCTATCAAGCGGTCTATCTCGCGCCGTCCTATCGCACGGCTGCGCCCGGCGTCGGCGAGGCGCTGGAGCTGCTCGCCCATCTGCTCGGCGGCGGCAATACCAGCCTGCTCTTCAAAAAGCTCGTGATCGAACAGAAGATCGCAGTCGCCGCCGGCGCGCATTATCAGGGCACGTCGGTCGACGACACGCGCTTTTATGTCTACGCGCTGCCGGCCCCCGGCGTCGCGCTGGAGCGGCTTGAGGCAGCCGTCGACGCGATCATCGCGGAGGTCGCCGAAAATGGCGTCGATGCGGCCGATTTCCGCCGGGCCAAGACGCGCCTCATCGCCGACGCCGTCTATGCGCGGGACAATCAGGCGTCGCTGGCGCGCTGGTATGGCGCTTCGCTCGCGACCGGGCTCTCGATCAAGGACGTCGCCGAATGGCCGGCGCGCATCGAGGCGGTGACGGCGGACGACGTCAAGAAAGCCGCGCTCTGGCTCGACAAGAAGCGCGGCGTCGCGGGCTTTCTGCTGCCGGCCGAGGGCGATGCGCCGGGCGAGCCCGATCTCACCGACGTCGAAACCGGCATGGCGACCGCCTGAAATTTTTCGGCGCCTCCGCAGCGGAATGAGGAAAGCGGCGCCGCTTTTCATCCCGCCAAGCCAAAATCATCGTGATCCAGCGCAGGAACAAAACATATGCCCGCAATCGCAACGCCCCTCGCGCCCGATCACGCCAAAGCCAAATCCCGCGCGGCCTCGGTGCAAAAAGTCGTCTCGCCGGGCGGCGTTGAGGCCTGGCTGGTCGAGGATTACGCCGTGCCGCTCGTCGCCGTCGGGCTCGCCTTCAAGGGCGGCGCGTCGCAGGATCCGGCGGGCAAGCCCGGCGCGGCGAACCTCCTCGCCGGCCTCCTCGACGAAGGCGCCGGCCCCTATGACGCCGAAGCCTTCCACAAGGCGCTCGACGAAGACGCCATCGAACTCGCCTTCTCGGCCGATCGCGACATGGTGAGCGGCCGGCTGCAGACGCTGTCGCGAAACACTGGCCGCGCCTTCGAGCTTTTACGCCTCGCCGTCAACGAGGCGCGGCTCGACGCCGAGCCGTTCCAGCGCGTCGTCGGCCAGATCGCCGCCGGCCTCAGGCGCGAGGCCAACGATCCCGACACGGTGGCGAGCCGCAGCTTCCGCGCCGCCGCCTACGCCGGCCATCCCTATGGCCTGCCGGTGCGCGGCGAGCTCGCCTCGCTGCCGGGCCTCGCGCAGACCGATCTCATCGAGCTGCGCGGCAAAAGTTTCGCGCGCGACAATCTCAAACTCGCCGTCGTCGGCGCCATCGACGCCGCGAGCCTCGCCGGCCATCTCGACGACGTCTTCGGCGCGCTGCCGGCGACGGGGCATATCGCGCCGGTGGCCGACGCCGCCTTCCAGGGCGAAGGCAGCCGCGTCGTCGTCGATATCGACGTGCCGCAATCGACGATCCGCTTCGGCCGCCAGGGCCTTTCCCGCACCGATCCCGATTTTCTCGCCGCCACCGTCGTCAATCACGTGCTTGGCGGCGGCGTGTTCTCGGCCCGCCTTTTCCGCGAGGTGCGCGAGAAGCGGGGCCTTGCCTATTCGGTCTATTCGCAGCTTTTAACCTACGATCACGGCGCCATGCTGTTCGGCGGCACCTCGACCAAGAACGAGCGCGCCGCCGAATCGATGAGCGTCATCGAGGCCGAGATCAAAAACCTCGCCGAACACGGCCCGACCGAGGAAGAGCTCGAAAAGGCCAAGAAATATCTGATCGGCTCCTATGCGCTGCGCTTCGACACCTCGAACAAGATCGCCTCGCAACTCTTGCATCTGCAGACCGACGGCTATGGCGTCGACTATCTCGACGAGCGCAACCGCCTCATCGCGGCGGTCGACATGGACGCCGCGAAACGCGCGGCGAGGCGCCTGTTCGGCGACGCCAGCCTGCTCGTCACGGTCGCGGGCCGGCCTGAAGGCATGTGAGGCGCGCGGCGCGCAGTATAGTCGCCTAGTAAACGCGCCTTTCGAGGTCCGCGCGCAAACATTGCAGCAATTGCTTTCTTTGATAGTCGTTGCCGCTTTTTGAGATTTTTTCGTTGGCGAGATCATCGCATATGCCGAGCGCGGCCTCCTGCGTCAGCGCGCCGGATTCGACGAGGCGCTTCATCAGGCTTGAGACCAGAAGAAACGTCGTCGCGGCCAATTGATCCGCCGGAGCCAGACAGGTCATGATGTTTTCTCCCATGGCTCGGCGTCTTGGCGCGTCGAACGCATCCGGGTCAGATTAGCGCGGCGCCTGCGCCTCGACAACCTCGCTCTCGTCGCGCTCGGCCCGCGGCGACAATCCATAAGCTAAGAGAATATTTCGCGCGCCTTAAGGACTCCGTCCGCTGCGTGCGATAGATCTCGGCGTCTTTCAGGCTCCGCGGCGGTTCATGCACGCGCGGCCGTAAAGAAAAGGGGAAACGCCATGGTCAAGCTCTTCGCAACATCCGCCCGGGCGCTGTTGGCGCTGGCGGCGATAGCCCTGTTGCTGGTCTGGCCGCAGAGGCTGGCTCAAGCTGGCAACTATTCCTGCGGCAATCCGCAAAGCGGCCATTGCTACGGCTATGTCGACTGGCAGGAGCAGCCGGAATATTACGGCGTCTATATGGACCTGCTTCAGCTCACCATGAACTGCCCGTCGGGCTGCGGCGGCTTTCTCAACAATGAGATGTGGCTGGCCGATTACAACACCCGCGCCTGCGCCTCAAACGGCTTCGGGTCGTGCTGGGTGGAGGCCGGCTTCCACGCCTCCGACGGCGGCGGCAATCCGATCTACTTCTGGGCCGACGCGCGTCCGCTGACGTCGAGCACCTACAACAATCATTTCCTCAACCAGGCCGATGTCGCCGATTTCGACCACTTCATGATCATCAAGGATTCCCGCAACGGCGCCCAGGGCGTCTTCCAGGTCTGGATCTACAATGATTCGCTCAGCGTCCTGTTTCAGGGCACGTCGACCAACAACAACATGAGTCCCAACGCCATCAACATGGGCTCGGAGCTCGCCGGCAGCAGCGGCGCGTCGGGCATGGGCCAGTTTCAGCGCAATATCTTCGCCGTGAAGCCGCTCGGCCCCGAATATGTGTTCTGGTACAACCGGCAGACGGACGAGGGAAGCGTGTCCAGCAGCGCGCCGCCCAACGCGTCATGGCTGATCAACCCGTCCTCGCCGCCGCCGCCCGAAGGCGGATTGTTCTTCACCAATTGCTGCAACTGAGCGGGAGGGCGAGGCTATGCACAGAAACGCGCGCGCTGCGATCCTCTTCGCCGCCGCAATGGCGCTGCTCGCCGGCTGCGGGCGCCGCCCCGAGCAGAAGGAGACTCCCTTGCCGCTGCCGCAGGGAACGCCGAACCGTCCGGTCGGCATGAAGGCCCTGAGCGTCAATCCCGGCGCGGCCGAGCCGTTCAGCAAAGCCGACGTCGCGGCCTGGCTGGCCGCGCACAACCTTCCGCTGAACGCTGGCGCTAAAACCGACTTCACGGTGGCCAATCTCGAATTCCTGACGGCGAAACAGGCGAGCGACAGGCTGGCCGGCGAGCCGACCGGACTGCCCGACAATGATCGCGTCGGCTTCGCCACGCTGACCGGGACCTTCGTCTTCTCCGGCCCGCCGCATACGAAGCCGGCGACGTTCGCCAGCGCCTATGCGCTGTTCGACGCCGCGAGCGGAAACCTTTTGATGGACGGCTCGCTCGAAAGCGGCAAGGGCGACAACGCGCGGTAGGGCGGGCGCGGCGAGGCCTTAGCCCCGCCGCGCGAAAACCCTTTCGCGCTAGACGCGGTCGGCGGCGGCGTGCTCCTTCAACAGCGCGTTCAGCTCGTCGATCCATTTTTTGATGCGCGCCGCCGTCGCGCCGCCGAGCGCCTTGTCCGCCGCGCCCATCTGGCCCGATTCAAGCAGCTTGAGCTGCCGCTGAAGCCTGGCGCGGATCTCGATCCAGTCCTCGACGAAATCATGCACTGTAGCCACGCGATCGCCTCCCTGTTTTGCGGCCAGCATAGCACCGGAAAGCGATCTTGCGAATGAAAGCTGGGTCGTCCCGGATCTCAAGCCGGGACCTGTCGGGACGACGAACGCGCTCAGCGCGCCCGCCGGAGAGGAAAAGGTTCCGTTGCCCTAAAAGCGGAGATATCCTTAGAGGCGACGGCCGACACCAGCGAATCAGAGTAGTAATCTAGAGCATTTTCCGATCAGATTGCATCATATCCAGCGGCGGCGAAGTAATTTTGGCATTGGCCTGGCGTGAATGCGTCGAGGGCGATGCGGATGGCTTCCCACAGGTCCGGGATCGTTCGCGCGGCGGCCGCGCGCAGAAGCGCCTTGAACTTGGAGAACGCCATCTCGATCGGATTAAAGTCCGGCGAATAGGCAGGCAGGTACATCAGGCTCGCGCCGGCCGCTTCGATGGCTTGCCGCACGCCATGCACCTTGTGAGCTGGCAGGTTGTCCATCACGACCACATCGCCGGGCGCGAGGTCGGCGACTAGAACCTGCTCGACATAAGCGCGGAAAGCATCGCCATCCATCGGGCCGTCGAGCACAAAGGGCGCCGCGAGGCCGCCAATCCGCAGCCCGGCCGTGAAGGTCGTCGTCTTCCAATGGCCGTGAGGAACCGCGGCGAGACAGCGCTCGCCCTTTGGAGCCCGCCCGTAGAGGCGCGCCATCTTGGTGGAGGCGCTCGTCTCGTCGATGAAGACCAGCCTTTCCGGATCAAGATCGAGTTGTCCTTCGAACCACGCCTCGCGCGCGGCCTTCACGTCGCAGCGTTGTTGCTCAGCGGCATGCGCCGACTTTTTTTAAGCGTGATGCGGCGCCGATCCAAGAAGCGCCACAGCGTGCCGACGCCGACGCTGACGCCGCGCGCCTGCAGCTTCTCCTGAAGCTCGACGAGCGTGATGTCCGGCGTCCTTGCGACCTCGCCAAGGAGAAAGTCCGCTTCGGCTTCAATGCGGCCCGACTTGCGGTCGCCGCCCTGCCTCTTTGGAGCGACGTCGCCTTGCTTCCTCAGCCGGTCAAACCAGCGGATCGCGCTCGCCGCGCTCACCCCGAACCGTTCCGCTGCCTGGCGGCACGAAAGACCATGTTGAATGGCGTCCGCCACACGGCGGCGAAGATCAATGGAAAGAGCCTTGGCCATGCATGCCGGCCTCCTAGCCAGCATGCAGTTTGAATCAGAAACGCGTTGATTCGGGAATCCCTGACGATTCAGTCAGATGGGAAAATGCCCTAGGGTACGGGACGAAGCTGCGCCTCAGAGTAGCGAAGCGCGGGAGAGGGCAGCAACAGGCGAGATGATATGCCTTGCACGGCCAGAACAGCGACATAGCTTAGTGCATATATTCGATAATGGATTGGAACGATGAATCAAGAAATCATAATTTGTCTTAATGCTGCGATCGAATGCAGTGTGTTCCTCAATCCCACTGATCCAGGTTTGAGTTACGACGAGCTTTTTGAGGTGGCGAAGAGGTTAGAATGGCGGGACGGGGAAATCCGAGATGCATTGCCTCATGTGGGAAATCGCATCATTGGCGCAAGAAGGATTCTTCCCGACAATCATACCCTTGCATCGTGGAATCTATTTTTTGGCGAGGATCCCGAATATAGAAAATTCGATGCTTTTGATTTTGTCGTGGCGCATCTTAACGACGAGGTGAAGGATGTCGGCGCAGCAAATGCGCAACTGGATCGAAAAGTCGTTGTGGAGCGCGCGGTGGCAAAAGGTATATCACGGAAAGACATAGAAGTCGCTGTAACCTATCAGGTATTGAGCGGAACCCTTGTTGATACGGACGGAATCCTCCGATTCAAATTTAGAGGCGGAGTGGTTGGACTTCCCAGCGAACAATTAAGGCGAAATCCGTCCAAGCCCATCCGCAAGCCGTGCCGCGAGCGCGTCTATCCTGTCGTCAAGGACCTCATCGAGCGCCGGACAGATAGTCGGAGCAATCGAGCCGAACCTCTGGACGCGTTCGCCGATGAGCTCCAGAAGCTTGGCTTTGGAGGATTTCGCATTTGGTGGGCGCAGATTGTCTCCGAGCTTCGGCGCGGTGATACACATTCCTCTCCAGTTTCGGTGTTGGTCCTTGCCGCCGCGCTTGTCGAAGGCGCGCTAACGTTCGTGGTCAAGCATGCTCGGGACAGACATCTCGGCGTTTTCCAAACAAGCGATTTCAACGGCGATCCCAAGACTTGGAAGATTGATAAGCTGGTGGCTAGCGCCGCCTGCGGAGGGGAAAGCGCAATTCTTGATCCGCAGACGAGAGCCCGCGCGGAGACGCTTATTCAGAACTCGACAAAGAATCCACGCGGGCCGAATGCTTTCTGATTTTCCGAACGGCGTCGCGGACCTTCGCCCCGAAGAGGCGCGCGACGCAAAGGCGACCGCGGAGAAAGTCGTGCGTCAGATACTTGACTGGTTAGAGAAGTTTCCCCCGCAGCCGATTAATCCTTGAGCCCACCTTCCCGCCCCTCAGCGCGCCGCTTTCGCCAAAAACGCTGCGAGCCGGTCGAAGGAGGCGCCTTCGCCGTTCCAGCCACGGTTGTGGCCGTCGCGCGTCTCGGCGCTGACGAAGCCTTCCTGGCGGAACGTCATCAGCGTGCCGGCGCCGTCGCGCGCGAAGGTCAGCGTGATCAGCGTCTCGCCGGCGCTAAAACAGGCGATCCAGGAGAATTTGATTTTGTCGGGCCGCGCCAGCTCGCGGTAGACGCCGGAAACCTCGTGCGTGCCGCCGTCGGCGGTCACCATCGTCAGGGCGTAGCGCCCGCCAACGCGCGCTTCGCCCGAGACGTTAGCACAGCGCGCGCCGGCCGGGCCGAGCCATTCGCCCCAGGCGGCGCCGAGCCAGGCGTCATAGACGCGCTCGGGCGGCGCGTTGAAGCGGCGCGAAATTTCAAGACTCAAGGCGGGTTCAATGATGGTCGTCATTTGATGTCCTTTCCCTTTAGTTCGAGGCGCCGTTCAAGGCGATCGAAGCTCTCGCTCCAGAATCGCCGGTAGAAATCGAGCCATTCCGTCGCGCCGGCCAGAGCCTTCGCATCGAGACGGCAGATCTGTTGTTTGCCGCGCCTTTCGCGGCGGATCAGCTTCGCCGCCTCGAGCACGCGCAGATGGCGCGAGATGGCGGGCGGCGAGATGTCGAAAGGCTCGCCGAGTTCGCCGACGCTCGCCTCGCCTGCCGCGAGCCGCGCGAGGATGGCGCGGCGCGTTGGATCGGACAGAGCGGCGAAGGTATCGTCGAGAGCGTTCATTTAACTGATATGTTAATTAACTCTCTGGTTAAGTCAAGCGCTTTTTCCAGCGTAGGCGCGCCGCGCTTCGAGAGCGGCTTCGAAAAAATCCGCCAGATTATTGTAGGACCGGAATTTCATGGAAGAGCGCGCCGACGCGCGCCGCTATGTTCCCCCGCGATCGCGGCTCGCGTCGGGCGCGGACGGGCGGCCGGACCGCAGGGCTTCCGCGCTCGCGGAGCGAGGGGCGCGATCGAACCGGCGCCCGGCGGAGCCGGCTGCCGGCGACGGCGCCTTCGCCGCGGGGGGCGGCGGAGGCGCCGACGACAAAGAGCGGCCCGAAGCCGCCCGACCAGTCGAAGGCGTCGAAAATGCCGCGATCGCGATGCGCGCGGCTGGAAATAAAAAAGGGAGGAAACAGAATGAAAAGGGAAAGCCTGAGTAAGAAAATGGGCCTTGCGGCGCGCGGTTCATGCGCGTTGGCGTTCGGCTTGGCGCTCGCGCTGGCGCCGAAGATGGCCGCGGCGCAGGAGTTTCAGGATTTGAAATCCTACCCGCCGCTGACGATCGCCGGGCAAGGCAGCTTCTTCATCGACGGAACCACGCAATATATCGCCGGCAAATATATCTCGCCGTCCGCTTTCGCCGCGGACGCCGGCAATTCGATGAGCAACCAGATGTATGTGCAGTATGAGAAGCCGCTGCTGAAGAACGGCAAGTTTCCGCTCGTCATCGTCCATGGCTGCTGCCTCAGCTCAAAGTCGTGGCAGACGACGCCGGACGGGCGCATGGGCTGGGACGAATATTTCGTCCGCAAGGGCTTCGACACCTATCTCACCGAGCAGGTCAGCCGCGCGCGCTCCGGCTTCAACGCGCTGCAATACCAGAAGGTGCTGGTCGGCGACGCGCCGGCGAGCTCCAACCCGCCCATCCTGATCGCCACCGACGCCTTCGCCTGGGGCGTATTCCGCTGGGGCAATTTCAGCACGCTGACGCCCTATTCGGATGAGCGCTTCCCGATGAACACGGTCGGGGTCGGACCCGGCTCGACCCTGACCTTCTACAATCAGGTGATCCCCGACCTCAATTCGACGCTCCCCAATGTGACGCCTGGCTGCGCCGACGGCACCTGCACGCCGGCCGTGCCGAGCACGGTCTACAGCTCGCCCGCCAGCATGGCGCAGCTCGCCAACGATCTCGACGGCGCCATATTGATGGGCCATTCGCAATCGAGCGGCTACCCGACGATGGCCGCGCTGCAGCCCGGCTCGCATGGCGTTCGCGGCATCATCCAGCTCGAAACGGGCTGTTTCACCAATCTCACCGCGGCCGACGTCGCGATCTTGAAAAAGATCCCGATCCTGATCGTGGTGGCCGACCACTTCACGACGCCGGTGCCGCCGGCGAGTTGCGTCACTGAGCAGCAGCAGATCAACGCGGCCGGCGGCGACTTCACCTTCATTTCACTGCCCGCCATCGGCATCCACGGCAACAGCCACATGATGATGCTGGACAACAACAACCTACAGGTCGCCGACGTCATCATCGACTGGATCTACAAGCATGTGAGGGGCGGCCCATACAACCAGGGCGGTGGGAACCACTGGTTCAACTGACGCGCAAGCCTCCCCGTCAAGCGTGGACGGGGAGGCCGTCGATAGTGGAGGCTTCATGTTCGCCATCCTCGCCGTTCTGATCGCCGCCGCGCCGGCCTATTACGAGGCGAAGGTCATGACCTTCGGCTGCAACTCGGCTGAAGAGGTGGCCGAGCTGCAGCGCCTTCGCGCCGATGAAAACGCCTTCGGCAAGGCGCTGTACGAGCAGGTCTTCTATGGCCAATGCGTGCAGATCGAGAAAGGCAAGATCGTCGAGGCATCGGACGCCCCGTCCGCGCTGCTGCTGGTGGACCGGGAGGTGCTGCCGCCCGGCTATCTGGCGCCCAAAGCGGATTTCGAGGCCAAGACGACAGATGCGGCGCCGGCGCAGCAGCCGGCCGAGCCCGCGCCCGCGGCGTCGGCGCCCGGGCCTTCGGAGAAAAAGCCGTAAGCCTCGCAGGCTCCCGCCAATCGCGCGAAAATCCTGCTTCGACGCGCCAATTTTCGCCGCCGATCAGAACCAGGGCGGCCATTGGCGGCGTTCGCCAAAGCCGCGTTTAAGCTGAGATGCCAAAAAATCGGTGGATCGCACACGCCTTCGCGGCAAAGCTGTCTTTTTCCAATTGCGCCGCGCGGCGAGGCCGTTTTGGGTGAGAAGCGGCGGCGTTTTTCGCCGGACGCAAGGTGTTTCACGTGAAACACCCTGGAAAAAAGCGCCGCGATTCGCCGCCCCGCGATCCGCGAGGGGTGTTTCACGTGAAACAGTTTTGACCGATTGCGCGCCGGTTCCTTACATCAGCGTGACGCCATCTTACACGGGAATGCTCTGCGCCATGTCGATTCGCCGCCTCGATCCCGTGCTCGTCGACCGCATCGCGGCAGGCGAGGTGGTCGAGCGCCCCGCCTCGGCCGTCAAGGAACTTATTGAAAATGCTATAGATTCAGGCGCAACGCGGATCGATGTCGCGGTCGAATCTGGCGGCCGACGGCTCATTCGCGTGAGCGATGATGGCGCCGGCATGAGCGCCGAAGATTTGAGCCTCGCCGTCGAGCGCCACGCCACCTCGAAAATCCCCGACGGCGATCTTTCCGCCATTTCAAGCCTCGGCTTTCGCGGCGAGGCGCTGCCCTCGATCGGCTCGGTCGCGAGCCTTGAAATCTTCTCCCGCGCGGCCGGGAGCGGCGAGGGCTGGCGCATCCGCGTCGATCAGGGCGTCAAATCGCCGGTCGGACCGGTCGCGCAGCCGCTCGGCACGCGTGTGGAAATCCGCGATCTTTTCGCCGCCACCCCGGCGCGGCTGAAGTTCCTCAAGACGGACCGCGCCGAGGCGCGCGCCTGCGCCGACGTCGCCCAGCGGCTCGCCATGGCGCATCCGGGCATCCGCTTCAGCTTCGCCGCGACGGAGGCCGCGAGCTTTGACCTCCCCGCCTGCGCCGAGGGCGAAGACGGCCTGCTTTCAAGGCTTTGCGCCATCCTCGGCAAAGAGTTCCGGGCCAATGCGCTGCCCCTTGCGGCGGCGCGCGAGGGCTTTCAGCTGCGTGGCTTCGCCGGCCTGCCGACCTGGCACCGCGCCAGCGCCTCGGCGCAATATCTCTTCGTCAACGGCCGGCCGGTGCGCGACAAGCTGCTCGTCGGCGCCGTGCGCGCGGCCTATATGGATTTTCTGCCCGCCGGGCGCCATCCCGCGCTGGCGCTGTTCCTCGCCTCGGACCCGCGCGAGGTCGACGTCAACGTGCATCCGGCCAAGGCCGAGGTGCGCTTTCGCGACGCCGGCCTTGTGCGCGGCCTCATTATCGGCGCGCTCAAACAGACGCTCGAAGGCGCGCTGCATCGCGCGAGCCCGTCAAATGGCGCGGCGGCCGTCGATCTCATCGCGCGGCGCAATTTCGGCGGCGCGAGACCGGCCGATTGGGACTGGCGGCGCTCGCCCGCCGCGCCCGTAGCCGATCCCGCGTCCTATCCTGAGCCCGGCGCCGCGCCGCCGACCGGCTTCGCCGAGCCGGCGCAAGCGGCGTTTCAGGACATGGCGCCGCAGGCGCGCGCGTATGATTTCGAGCCCTCCGCCGCCGACAGCGAGGCCCCCCTCGGCGCGGCGCGGGCGCAGATCCACGAGACCTATATCGTCGCCCAGACGCGCGACGGCATCGTCATCGTCGATCAGCACGCCGCCCATGAGCGCCTCGTCTATGAGCGCCTCAAGGCCGCCCGCGCGGGCCGCGCGCCGCAGCGGCAGGCGCTGCTGGTGCCGGCGATCGTCGAAATGGCGCCGGGCGAAGCCGATTGCGTCGCCGAGGCCGCGCCGCTGCTCGCCGAATTCGGCCTCACTGTGGAGCCCTTCGGCCCCGGCGCCGTCGCGGTCATGGAGACGCCGGCGCTGCTGCAGGGGGCGGATATGGCGCGCCTCATCCGCGATCTCGCCGCGGCCCTCGCGGAGGACGAGCGCGCCAGCGCCTCGCTGGAGCGCCGGCGCGACCATGTGCTCGCCACCATGGCCTGCCATCATTCGGTGCGCGCCGGCCGTCGCCTTAGCCCCGCTGAGATGAATGCGCTGCTGCGCGACATGGAGAAGACGCCGGGCGCCGGCCAGTGCAATCACGGCCGCCCGACCTATGTCGAATTGAAGCTCGCCGACGTCGAGCGGCTGTTCGGACGCAGGTAGGGCGGGAGCAGCATAAGCGCTTTTTCGCCCCCAGCGAGCTTCAACGATCGGCCTGGGGCGCGGCCGCCTCAGAGAGATAATCGAGTTTCAGGAGGGGGCGCAGCGTCTCGGCGGAGAATTCGCAACTATACGAGCCCTCGACATAGGCGCCGAGCGCGTAAGGGTCGAAGGTGACCTTCGCGCCCGTCGCAAACAAGCTCCAGCGCGTCAGATCGCCGACGCCTTGCTCGATCGTTCTTTTCTGGTCCTCAAGGCTCACGACCTGCGGCCCGGCATCTGTTCCATTGCCGTGCTTTTGCCGCCAGATCTCGGCGAGGCATTGACTTTCAAGCGGTTGTCTCGCTGGCGCGGCGAAGAGATCGGAAAAGTTAAGCTCCTTGCCCGTCGTGAGGTCGATGGCGAAATTCGACGTCGACGAATCGCCGTGCGCGCCCCCGGAAAAATCATAAATCGAAACATGGGCCGAGATCAGTTCCGGCGAGGCGAAACTCGCGCTAACGTCAAGGATATAGGAATAGACCACATTCTGGCGAACGCCTGTCTGATCGATCTTCGGAACCTCCCGCAAAAGCGCGTCGACCCTGGCGTTGAAGAGTTTTTCGCCGGCAAGCTGGGGATCGGCGAATTTCACCGCATTGACGTCGAGATCATATTCGCCGGGCGCGCCGACATGCTGGATGAAGACGGGCGCCAGGCGCTGCGCCGCGCCGGGCCCGCTGACGGGGTCGCCGGCGAGAAACGCGCGCCTTTTCTCGGTCTCTTCAGAGAAGCAGGAGCCGACAGCGGGGCCGCTCCGCGCAAGGCAGATGTCTGTGCGGCGCTGCAGCCATCGCCCTTGCGAGATGACCAGCGCCGCGGCGTCGGCCGCCGGGAGCCGGGCCTTCAGGCTGTCATAGGCCTTGCCCATGGCGTCGTCATTGGCGGCGGTCGCCGGATCGGCGCAGATGGCGTTCTCGACCGGCGTCGACGCCCTCGCACAGTCGAGCGCCGCGGCGGGGCCGGCGCCCGAGGCGACGGCGGCGAAGGCGAGTAGGGTAAGGCGCAAGGCGACGCGCATGGGCAGGTCTCTCTCCATGTAAAAGCCCTATCATGCTCAGACGAACGGCGAATTAACGCCACAAGACTGGGCGCGCCAAACAAAAAAACTGCGTTCCCTTTTTCGTGAAAGCCAAGAATTCCGCCGGCGGGCGCCGCCGCCGGCGGCGCAATGGTCGGGCCGGCGGCGCCGCTGAAAGGCTTGAAATCGCGCGCCCATGTCCCGATAAGGGGGCGCGTCTGGCGGAGGCCCGGCGCCGACGAGGACTAGCGCCTTTATGAATGTTCTTCTCCTCGGCTCCGGCGGGCGCGAGCATGCCATGGCTCTGGCGCTCGCCGAAAGCCCGCGCCTTGCGCGCCTGTTCGCCGCGCCAGGCAATCCCGGCATGGCCGCGCTGGCGCGCTGCGCCGCGCTCGATCTTTCAGATCACGGCGCGGTGGTCGGATTCTGCAAGGCGAATGCTATCGACCTCGTCGTCGTGGGACCGGAAGCGCCGCTCGTCGCCGGCCTCGTTGACGATCTCGAAGCCTGTGGAATCAAGGCCTTCGGGCCACGCAAGGAGGCCGCCCGCCTCGAAGGCTCGAAGGCCTTCGCCAAGGATTTCTGCGCGCGCTTCGGCATCCCCACCGCGGACTTCCAGCATTTCGACGCGCCGGCGCCGGCCAAAGCCCATGTGCGCGAAAAAGGCGCGCCGATCGTCGTCAAGGCCGACGGCCTCGCCGGCGGCAAGGGGGTCATCGTCGCGATGAGCGTCGCCGAGGCGGAAGCCGCCATCGACAAGATGTTTGCGGGCGGCTTCGGCGAGGCCGGGCGGACCATCGTCATCGAGGACTTCCTGCCCGGCGAGGAAGCCTCTTTCTTCGCGCTGTCGGACGGCGAACATGCGCTGGCCTTCGCCTCGGCGCAGGATCATAAGCGCGTCGGCGAGGGCGAGAGCGGCCCCAACACGGGGGGCATGGGGGCCTATTCGCCGGCCCCCATCATGGACGCGGCGATGTCCGCGCGAGTCATGCGCGAGATCGTCGAGCCGACCATCAGGGGCATGATGGCGCTGGGGACGCCTTTCAAGGGCGTTCTTTTCGCCGGGCTGATGATCGGGTCGGAAGGCCCGAAACTGATCGAATATAATGTGCGGTTCGGCGATCCGGAGACGCAGGCCATGCTGCCGCGCCTTGAGGAGGATTTTTTGACCCTGCTCGAAGAATGCGCCCTCGGCCGGCTGCGACAGGATCAAATCCGCCTCTCGCCGAAGACCGCGCTGAGCGTCGTGCTCGCCGCCAGAGGCTATCCCGATGCGCCGGCGAAGGGAGGCGAAATCAGGGGGTTGGAGCGCGCGGCGGCGATGCCCTTCGTGACCGTGACGCAGGCGGCAACGCGGCGCGAGGGCGCGCGGCTCCTCGCCGATGGCGGCCGCGTCCTCAATGTGACGGCGCTCGGCGATGATGTGGTCGAGGCGCGGGCGCGCGCCTATGCGGCGATCGACGCGATCGACTGGCCGGACGGCTTCTGCCGGCGCGACATCGGCTGGCGCGCGGTGAAACTTTCCGGCGCCGGCGCCCGTAAGGACTGACATGCCGGCGCCCCGCGCCGGTCTGACAGCCAGGGAGCTAAACCCATGAAACGCCAACGCCTTACGCTCGCCGTCGCCTTTCTCGCGCTTACCGGCGCTTCCGGCTACGCCAGCGCCGAAATAACCAAGATGGTCGGCGGCGCGGCCATGTATCCGAGCAAGAACATCATAGAGAACGCCGTGAATTCAAAGGACAACACGACGCTGGTCGCCGCCGTCAAGGCGGCCGGCCTCGTCGATACGCTCGAAGGCCCCGGCCCTTTCACGGTTTTCGCGCCGACCAATGCGGCCTTCAAGGAGCTGCCGCCCGGCACGGTCGAGAACCTGCTGAAGCCCGAGAACAAAGGCGATCTGACCGGGGTTTTGACCTATCACGTGCTGCCCGGCCGGCTCACCACCGAAGACCTCGCCGCCGCGATCAAGGCGGGCGGCGGCCAGGCGACGTTCAAGACGGTCGAGGGCGAACCGCTGACCGTGTCGGAACAGGGCAAGGCCTTCGAGATCACCGATTCGAAGGGCCGCATGGCGCGCGTGACCATCGCCGACGTCATGCAGTCGAACGGCGTGATCCACGTCATCAACAAGGTGCTGCTGCCTTAAGCCGCTGTATTATCGAGCCCGGCCGGCGCGCGCGCCGGCCGGGATTCGACGACGCCCTCGAAGATCTGTACACGCTCGGCCTGTCCGGCGGCTCCGGCGCGAGGCCAGCGCCGCCGCGAGGGGCGAAGATGGCGCGCATAAGCATCGTCCACAGGACCGAATACGCCGATCGCAATCCGGTCGGGCTGACCCGGCACCGCTTAATGATCCGGCCGGACGACAGCCATGATCTGCGCCTGCACGGCGCCGCCCTCATGGTCGAACCTTCGCCCGCCTCGATCCGCTGGGCGCATGATGTTTTTGATAATTCGATCTGCTTTCTCGAATGGCCCGAGGCGTTGCGGACGAAGCGGCTCAGCATCGTCTCGACCCTCGATCTGACGCATCATCCCGTCGGCGCGGCGGCGCCGGCCTACAGCCTCGATCCGGGCGCCGAACTGTTTCCCTTCTCCTATGCGTCGGACGAGATCGCCGACCTCGCCCGCCTCGCCGAGCGCCAGCTGCCCGATCCCGACGGCCGGGTCGACGCCTGGGCCCGCCGCTTCGTCTCCGGCGCAGGCGAAACCCATACGCTGAAGATGATCGAGGCGATGACGCACGCCATCAAGGCCGAATTCCGCTACGGCGCGCGCCATGAGGAGGGGACGCAGACCGCGGCCGATACGATCGCGCTCGGCTCCGGCACCTGTCGCGATTTCGCCGTGCTGATGATGGAGGCCCTGCGCAGCTTCGGCCTCGCGACGCGCTTCGTCACCGGATATCTCTACGACGATGTGAGCGGGACGGCGCGCGGCGGCGGCAGCACGCACGCCTGGTGCGGCGTCTATCTGCCCGGCGCCGGCTGGGTCGAATACGACCCGACCAACGGGCTCGTCGCCGGCGCCAATCTGATCCGCGTCGGCGTGACCCGCACGGCGGCGCAGGCGATCCCGATTTCAGGCGGCCATATCGGCGGCGCAAACGACCCGATCGCACTCGACGTCGACGTCACCGTCAGCGCGGCCCCCGTCGCGGCGGCGGCCGAGGCCGAATAGGCGCGCGATCTAGCGGACGAGAAAGCCGATCGCCGCGGCGTTGACGATGTCGATGAAGAAGGCCGACACCAGCGGCAGGATGATGAACGCCCTCGGCGCACCGCCATGGGCTTTGGCGATGGCGGTCATATTGGCGATCGCGGTCGGCGTCGCGCCGAGGCTGACGCCGCCGAAGCCGGCCGTGATGACCGCCGCTTCATAGGTTCCGCCCATCGCCGGGAAGATCACGAAAATCATGTAGGCGACGGCCGCGAGGGTCTGAACCGCCAGCACGACGACGAGCGCGGGGCCAAGCCCGCCGAGCGTCCATAGCTGCATGCTCATCAGCGACATGGCGAGAAACACGTTGAGCGACAGATCGGAGATCAGCGCGAGGGCGCGGCCGCGCGCCGGCCAGGGCAGCGCGGGCAAGAGGTTCGGCGCGATATTGGTCAGCGCGATCGCCGACAGGAGGCAGGCGACGAACAGGGGCAGCTTGAGGCCGGCGTCGACGATCGCTTCGTGAACCGCGAAACCGATCAGGATCGCCACATTGAGAACGAGGATCGTCTGCAGCAGGCTGACGTGATTAATGTCGTCTTTCGGGGCCTCGTCCGGCAGGCCGATCATCGGCGCCGCGTCGGTCGGGCCGGAGAGGCCCCGACGCGCGATCAGAAACTGCGCCACCGGCCCGCCGATGAGGCTCGCGATGACGAGGCCAAGCGTCGCCGCCGCGACGCCTATCTCCATGGCGTTCGCAAGGCCGAAGCGCTCGGTGATCAGCGGCGCCCACGCGATCGTCGTGCCATGCCCGCCAAGCAGGGAAGCCGAGCCGAGCAGCGGGGTCATTCCGGCGGGCAGGCCGAGCGCCGCGACGCCGCCGGCGGCGATCAAATTCTGGATGACGAGATAAGCGACCGTCAGCGCGAGCAGGATCAAAAGCGGCCGTCCGCCAGAGATGAGATCGCCGAGTTTGGCGTTGAGGCCGATGCCCGTGAAGAAATAGAGGAGAAGCATGTCGCGGGCGTCGAGATCGAAGATGATCCTGAGCCCCAACGCCTCATAGGCGACCAGCGTGACGAGCGCGGCGAGCAGGCCGCCGGTGACCGCCTCGGGAATGCTCCAGCGCCGGAGCGGGCGAATCCAGTGATTGAGGGCCGCTCCGACGAAGAACACGACAATCGAAATGGTGAAGGTGAGGAGGCCAGACGTTTCGATCGTCGTCATCAAGACTCCATCGGCGAGCCGCCCGCCACGGCCGCGGCGAAGCCGGGAGCGAAGCTTATATTCGCTGGTTTTGCAACTTTGGGCCCGATGCGGGCGCGCGGCCTTCGCCGGGGCGTGCTGGCCAGGCTAGGACCGGGCGTTCGTCGCAGGCGCTCACGTCGATGTGACGCGTCGCCGCGCGCAGGATCCGGCATTTCCGACCGCCGCGCGTGGAACTTTCCGGCCTGATCGCCAATTTTTAATTGGTGGGAGCGGCGCAAGTCCGCAAAGCGAAGGCCTGGCGGGGTCAATATCAGGCGCCGCGCCGGCGACGGGTGCTTGCGTCCAGCGACGAAAATGGACCTGCTGCGCAGTTTTTTCGGTGGGCTGATCCGAAAAGGATCGCTCGAAGTCAGGACAGCCCGCGGGCGGCGCTTTTGCGTCGGCGACGGCACAGGCGAAAGGCTGGCGATCCAGTTCAACGACCGCCGCGCCGAAAGCCTGTTCATGATCGACCCTGAGCTCCGCTTCGGCGAACTTTTTATGGACGGGCGCATCGAGGTCATCGAGGGCTCGCTCTATGACGTCGTCGCGCTCGCCTCGGAAAATCTGGCGCGCGCGAGCCCCGGACTTCGGACCGGCTCCGGCTGGGTGCGCCTGTTGCAGGAGGGGCGCGCGGCGCTGCGCGGCATCGGGCGCGCCAACGACGCGCTGCGCGCAAGGCGCAATGTCGCGCATCACTACGACATCGACCCGCGCATCTATCAGCTCTTTCTCGATGCCGACCTGCAATACTCCTGCGCCTATTTCGAACGGCGGGGCGACGATCTCGACGACGCCCAGCTCGCGAAGAAGCGCCATATCGCGGCGAAGCTCGCGCTTAGTCCAGGGCAAACCGTGCTCGACATCGGCAGCGGGTTCGGCGGGCTCGCCAACTACCTCGCCCGCTATTGCGGCGCGAGCGTCACCGGCCTCACCTTGTCGAAGGCGCAGTTCGATATCAGCCGGCGCCGCGCCGCGGAGCTTGGTCCGCTGGCGGCCGATTTTCAGATGCTCGACTATCGTGAGATCGAAGGGCGCTTCGACCGCGTTGTTTCGGTCGGCATGTTCGAGCATGTCGGGCTCGCCAATTACGCCGCCTATTTCCGCCGCATCGCGCAGCTCCTCAGTGAAGACGGCGTCGCTTTGGTGCACACGATCGCCCGCGCGACCGGGCCGGCCGCGACCAATCCCTGGATCGCCAGATACATATTCCCCGGCGGCTACATGCCGGCGCTCTCGGAAATGCTGCCGGCGATCGAGCAAAGCTCGCTCATCGTCACCGACATCGAAGCGCTGCGGCTGCATTACGCCGATACGCTGAGAGCCTGGCGCGCGCGCTTTCTCGCCCACCGCGAGGAGGCGAAAGCGATCTATGACGAACGCTTCTGCCGGATGTGGGAGCTCTATCTCGCCGGCTCGGAGGCCGCTTTCCGCTATGAGGGCCTCGTCGTGCTCCAGATCCAGCTCGCGAAGAGGCAGGACGCCGCGCCGCTGACGCGCGACTATATCGCCCGCGCGGAGGCGGCGCTGCGCCGCCGTGAAGCGGCCTCGACGCTTTCGGAAGCCGGCGAATAACTAGAAAAGTCCGAAAGCCGCGCGGATCGTCGGGGCTCCCGCGCCCTCCGACAGCAGAAGCTGCAGGGCGATGCGGGCCTTGCGCGCGTCGAGGCTCTGCGCCGGGATGAGGCCGCGGGCGATCAAATCCATCTCCCCACCGGGATAGCCGTAAGTTTCGCGCAGGGTTTCGCCGGCGCCGGCGCGGCTCGCGAAGACGATCGGGAGGCGCGCCGCGAGACGCCCGAGCTCTGGCGCGGCGTCGGCTGCGACATGGCCGGCGCCCGGCAGGCTCATCACGAGGCCGTCGATGGCCCCGGCTTCGAGCGCGGCGATGATCTCGCGCTCAAAGCCCGGCCCCGCCTCGAGGATGGGAACGACGGGCGCGCCGCCGCCATAGGTCAGCCTTGGCATGGGGCCGGCCGGGGCGAGCGCGAAACGCACGCGGCCCTCGGCGACATGGCCGATGGGACCGAAGGGCGACGAGGAGAAGGCATGGGTGCGAAAGCTGTGCGTTTTGCGGATCAGCGGAGCGGCGTGGATTTCGTCGTCCATGACGACGAGGACGCCTTTGCTGCGCGCCTCAGGCGAGATAGCCACCCGCGCGGCGGCCAGGAGATTGGCGGGGCCGTCTGCGCCGGGCTGATCGGCCCGCCGCATCGCCGCCGTCAAAACGATCGGCGCATCGGCGTGGGTGAGAAGGGAGAGCGCGAAGGCGGTCTCCTCCAGCGTGTCGGTGCCATGCGTGACGACGACGCCATCGGCCGCGCGCGCCGCCTCAACCGCACGCGCGGCGATCAGCGCGAGGTCTTCAAGCGTCAGGCTGGCGCTGGGCTTGGCGAGAATATCCCGCGCCTCGATCTCGGCGATGTCCCCAAGCTGCGGCAGCGCAGAGGCGAGCGTTTTCGCATCGAGGCCGGGCGCGGCGTCGCCCGCCATGGCGCGGGAGGTCATGCCAATCGTGCCGCCGACGGCGAGGATGACGAGGCGCGGACGCGGAGTGTTCACGCACAGCGCCTCCCTTTGCGCGCTGGTCAGCTCTAGGAGAGCGGCCCTGGAGCCGCTCAGGCTTCGGCGGGGGCTGCGGCCTTTTCGGCGGCAGCCGCCGCGGCCTTCTCGGCCGCCGCCGCGCGCTCCTGCGCCTTCTTCTTCGGCAGCGCTTTCTTCGGGTTGTTATGCGCTTCTCGCGGGAGGACGCCCAGCCCGTCGAGCAGGCGCGCGACGCGGTCGGTCGGCTGGGCGCCCTTGGCGATCCAGGCCTTGGCCTTCTCGGAGTCGAGCACGACGCGCTCCGCCGAATCCTTGGCTTTCAGCGGATCGAAAATGCCGAGGCGTTCGATGAAGCGGCCATCGCGCGGCATCCGCGAGTCGGCAACGACGACGCGGTAGAACGGGCGCTTCTTGGCGCCGCCGCGCGACAGACGAATTTTCAGGGACATATGAGTTTTTCTCCAGTTTTGCCCGAAGGCATGATGCATCGCGTTCAAATCAAAAGCGCCGAACTCGACGCCTCACTTCTTCTTTCCGAACGGGTTGAGACCGCTCAAAACGCCGCCGCCAAGACCTCCGCCGCCGAGTCCCGGCAGTTTGCCGGCCTGCGGCCCGATTCCGCCGCCAAATCCGCCAAGTCCCGGCAGCTTCGGCGTCGCGGCCGAAGGCGCGGCGCCCGGCTTTGACGCCGGCCCGGGCAAACCCGACTTCGCCGCAGGGCCGGGCAAGCCCGGTCCAAACTGCTTCTGCAAGGCGGCGATCTGCTCCGGCGTCGGCTGCGGCATCGCCATGCCGGCGCCGGGAAGTCCGAGCGCCTGCCCCATTTTGGCGAGCGCCCCGCCGCGCTTGCCCGAACCCATGGATTTCATCATGTCGGCCATCTGGCGGTGCTGCTTCAGGAGCCGGTTGACGTCCTCGACCTTGACGCCGGAGCCCGCCGCGACGCGCTTCTTGCGCGAGGCCTTGAGAATATCGGGGTTGCGCCGCTCCTGCCCCGTCATCGAGGAAATGATGGCGCGCTGGCGCTTGATGACGCGCTCGTCGAGATGGGCGGCGGCCATCTGATCCTTGATCTTGGCCATGCCGGGCAGCATGCCCATGATGCCGCCGAGGCCGCCGATTTTCTCGACCTGCGCCAGCTGCTCGGAAAGATCGTCGAGATCGAACTTGCCCTTGCGCATGCGCTCGGCGATGCGCTGGGCCTTTTCGGCGTCGATCGATTCGGCGGCCTTCTCGACGAGCGAGACAATGTCGCCCATGCCGAGGATGCGGTTGGCGATGCGGGCCGGATGGAAATCCTCCAGCGCGTCCATTTTCTCGCCAGCGCCGATGAGTTTGATCGGCTTGCCGGTGACGGCGCGCATGGAGAGCGCCGCGCCGCCGCGCCCGTCGCCGTCGACGCGGGTCAGCACAATGCCGGTGACGCCGACGCGCTGATCGAAGCTTTTGGCGAGATTGACCGCGTCCTGGCCGGTGAGGGCGTCGGCGACGAGCAGGATTTCATGCGGGCGCGCGGCCGCCTTGATGTCGGCCATCTCCTGCATGAGGGCCTCGTCGATATGGGTGCGCCCGGCGGTGTCGAGCAGCACCACGTCATAGCCCTGCAGGCGCGCGGCCTGCTCGGCCCGCACCGCGATCTGCACGGGGGTCTGGCCGGCGATGACGGGCAGCGTATCGACGCCGATCTGGCGTCCGAGCACCGCGAGCTGCTCCTGCGCCGCCGGCCGCTTGACGTCGAGCGAGGCCATCAGCACCTTGCGTTTCATGCGCTCGGCAAGGCGCTTGGCGATCTTGGCCGTCGTCGTCGTTTTACCCGCGCCTTGCAGGCCAATCATCATGATGGCGACCGGCGGGACGGCGTCGAGATCGAGCGGCTCGGCCTCGGCGCCGAGCGTCTCGATCAGCACGTCATTGACGATCTTGACGACCATCTGGCCGGGCGTCACGGATTTGACGACATCGGCGCCGATGGCGCGCGCGCGCACCTTGTCGACGAAAGAGCGCACGACGTCGAGCGCGACGTCGGCCTCGAGCAGGGCGCGACGGACCTCGCGCAGGGCGACGTCGACGTCCGCCTCCGAGAGCGCGCCGCGCCGCGTCAGCGTGTCGAAAATGGATGAGAGCTTTTGCGAAAGCCCTTCGAACATGCGTTCCGTCCTGTCCAGAGCCGGCCGAACCGCCCAACGCGCTTCGCGCCCGGGAGCGCCAAGCGCTGCCGGACGTTCACCGCTCGCCTCAAGGGCGCAGTCGGCTCGTGCGTTAAAAGCCTCGTTTCGGGAAGGCTGGCCCGTTCAATCGCGCGCCCGGCCGCCAAAGTCAAGAAATTCGGGGAAGCGCCCCCTTTTGGGAAGCGCCCCCCTTGGGGCTGGGCCCCGGCCGTTTGCCGGCGCGGCGGAACATGATAGATCGGAGGCGGCGCCGCGCCCGCGTCCCGGTAGCTCAGCAGGATAGAGCAACGGTTTCCTAAACCGTAGGTCAGGGGTTCGAATCCCTTCCGGGACGCCAATTGAATCAAACAGTTATATTTACCTGCGATCAGTAGCTGGTGTCATTGCTCACCGCCCGTCGCCGCGGCGCACCCTCTCACATATCCGGCGCGTGAGGCGCGTCAACTCCGGTTTAGCCGCGTCGATCTCAAGGACGAGTCGGACACCCCCGCACCGCCAGCGGAGACTCCGGCCTCGAAAGGCAATTTCCTCGTCGATGGCGCGGCGGAATCCGCCGAGCGGCTGAACAGTCCCCCCTGACGACGGACGGCTGCTCAGGGTGCTTGAAGCAAGAGGCCGAGGCCCGGTTTATCGGGATTTTCGCGACCCCCCGCGCTTTACGTGCGGTTCCAGGCCCTGAGCGAAAAGGTAGAGGAAGGGTTCGAGAAGAAAGAGGAAGTCGAGGCGCATGTGTAAAACTGCCAAGCTATTGTAACAAATCCGCTTGTGCATTCCCTATTTGTTCGGCACTGAATCAGGTAGGATGGTCAAGTGGTTGTGTGGGAGAAGTGACGGAAAGGTTGGCGACTTCGTTTGCATCGCATGCGAGGTCCAACGGGTCCATTTGAAGACGAGCGGCATATCACGGTCGAGACTGTTGAGGGCGCTGTTTCCGGTTTTGTGAAAAATACATAATTCCGCAATGTCAGTGGCGTTGGCGTTGCGACGGACTTAGCGGGCGGGACAGGGGCGCAAACGTGGGCTGGCCGGCTGCATCGGTGATTCTGCGGAGCTTCCGGGGCTACAGACCAAACTGGTTGCCCCGAGACGCTATGGCCGGTCTGGCGGTCGCAGCTGTGGCGATCCCCAGCGCCATAGCCTATCCGGCGATCGCCGGGCTGCCCCCGGAGGTCGGCGTCTATTCGAGCATCCTGCCGCTGCTGGGCTACGCTCTGCTCGGGCCTTCGCGCCAGCTCATCGTCGGTCCCGACGCCGCGACGATGACGGTGCTGGCCGCCGCTCTCGCCAACGTATCGACGAACGCGCCGGATAACCGCGTCGCCGCGGCCGCGGCGGTCGCGCTCGCCGTCGGCGTTTTCTGCCTCTTGGCCAGCCGGCTCCACCTTGGCGTCGTCGCCGCTTTCCTGTCGAAGCCGATCCTTGTCGGCTTCATCAGCGGCGTCTCGATCTCTATCCTGGTCGGACAGATCGGGCGTCTGACCGGACTGCGAATCGAATCCGAGGGCCTTATCGCGCCTGTCGTGGAACTCTTCCGCAAAGCCGGGTCGATTCACCTGCTGTCTCTCGCCGTTGGGCTGGCGGCATTCGCTCTGCTCCAGATCATGGCGGCGCTGCGTTCGCCGGTTCCGGGTCCCCTCGTCGTCGTCGTCCTTGCAGTCATCGCCTCCGCGGTCTTCGGCCTGGAGCAACGGGGCGTCGCGGTCGTCGGCCGGCTGCCCAGCGCCTTGCCCACGCTCCGCCTGCCCGACATGACTCATCTGTCCCTGCCGGAAGTCGCGCTCGACGCGGCGGCGGTGTGGCTCGTCAGCTTCGGCTCCGGCATTGTCGCAGCGCGCAGTTTTGGCGCGCGCGGCAAGTTCGAGGTCAACGCCGACGCCGAGCTGATCGGATTTGGCGCGGCAAATGTCGCGTCGGGACTGTTCGGCGGCTTTCCTGTCACCGTCTCCGACTCGCGCACGGCGATCAACATGGCCGTCGGCGCCCGATCGCAGGCTTCCGGGATCGTGGCGGCCCTGGCCCTCGCCGCGACCCTTCTTTACCTGAACGATGCGCTGCGTATTTTGCCGACGCCCGCGCTCGGCGCCATTCTCGTCGCCGCCGCGATCAGCCTCATCGATATCGCAAGCCTGCGCGACATCTGGCGCATCAGCCGTATGGAGTTCGCCTTCGCCGTGATCGGGATGGCGGGGCCTGTCAGTCTGGGTGTGTTGAGGGGCGTCGTGATCGCCGTCGGCGCGACGCTTCTTTACGTCCTCCTCCAGGAAATGCGGCCGCACGACGCTATGCTCGGAGTCATTCCGGGCCGCCGCGGCTTCTACAAACTGCACCGGTTCAAAGAGGCGCGGCCCATTCCGGGGCTAGCGCTATGCCTCCTTCAGGGCAGCCTGCTGTTCTTCAACGTCGATTACGTCAAAGCGCGGCTCACATCGATCGCACGCGAATTGCCGGCGGACATACGTTGGTTCGTGCTCGACGCCGGCGCGATCGCGCAGCTCGACTCGACGGCGGCGGCGATGCTGGAGGACGTGCGGGCTATGTTCGTTGAAAAGGACGTTGCGTTGGGGATCGCTGAATTGCACAAAGGGCCGCGCGACATTTTGGAGCGCGCCGGTCTCCTCGATCATATCGGCGAGACCATGGTCTTCGAGGATCTCGAGGAGGCCGCGGCGGCCTTCGCCCGACTGCCTCTTGATCGCTCGCCTTGACCGTAGCGCTGCCCTAGTCCCTGGTCGCGTCGGTGCGCGTGAGCAATTCAGGCTTAGACAGGTTCGAGGGGAAGAGTTTCTAACTCATCGTAGCCATGTGACGGAGTAGCAACACTATCGCCAAGCGAGTCGCACTTATTCCGCTGCTGCCTGCGGATTAGGACCATGCTAGAGCTTACGAATTATCCACTCACCACTGTTTTCATCGCTAGTCTCGCCGCTCTTTTTCTGGCGGGCGAAGTGGGTCACCATTTTGGGGTGCGCGCCGGAGAAGAGGCCAATATTTCCACACTGGAAGCTGCCATGCTCGGTCTCCTGGCGCTGATGATCGGCTTCACCTTCGCCATGGCGCTGACGCGATTTGATGAACGGCGCGCCGCGCTGCTGGACGAGGCGAATTCGATCGGAACGGCTGCTCTGCGAGCGCGCTTGTTGCCGGCGCCACACGACGCCGAGAGTGTGAAGCTCCTGCGCGACTATGTCCAGATCCGGTTGGAGCTCACCAGCCACGTGCCGACGGCGGCTGAAACGCACGCCGCGATTGTGCGCTCCAACGAAATTCAAGAGGCGCTTTGGTCGGATGTCAAGTTGGTCATGGCGAAGAACAATGCCATGGCGCCAACCGGGCTCTACATTCAAGCCTTGAACGAAACGTTCGATAATCAGGAGAAGCGTCTGACTGCCTTGCGCAATCGCGTGCCAAATATCGTCATTTTAGCGCTCTATAGCATCTCAATCGTCGCTCTTGGGTTTTCGGCCTACGCCAGCGGAGCCGCGGAGCGGCGCTGGAGGTTGCCAGTTTATATCATGGGTGTCTTGATCGCCGCTGTCGTTTTGTTAATTCAGGATCTAGATCGACCCGACGCCGGGCTAATTTCCGTCAGCCAGCAGCCGATGGTCGATACGGCCAATGCGCTCGCGACCTATTAAGAGGTTCGAAATTAGACCTGAACCGGTTACGCTGGCGGCACGCGATATAGATAATTATTTCTCACGCTCCCTGATCAGCTGTTGTGCCCGGTGATTCTCGCAGATTGTCAACCAGAATGTAGATACTGACTAAAAGCACCCATGCTGGAAAAACGAATAAAACCCAGTCAAGATAGCCGCTGCCAGCAAGAAGCAATGCAGCCAACGCATATCCCAGAATTGCAATCCAGCGTGCGGTGAGGTTGGTGTTTAGAGCCAGCGTCGAGGTCGTGATCATGAAGACCGCGCCCATCTTGAGTGCGTAGATTTGCATGACGTTGTATGTGAATGCGCGGGCAAAGGCGAAGGTGGCGGATCCTGGAAGGCCGCCTGATGCCGCTGAATGGGCAAGCGTCAGCGCCCCCATGGCGGAAGCGGCGACGAATAGCATGCCGAGAAACATGAGGCCGCTGCCTAGGAAAACAGTTGCAAAAAACTGGTCTTCCTTCTGGCCAAGGCGATCTCGTAGAACGCCAAGGAACCAGAAGAAGGCGACGCCCGCAAAAGGAACGAAATTCAAAGCAAGCGACACTCTTCTAGAATGAGTTTGGAGCCACGAGCCAGCCTCGAGCGGGTCGACGGGCACCGAGCTCCATAGCAGCCAGAGGCTGCAAATCAGGAGGATCGAAAAAATGATCCCGGCGATTGCGGCCGCGCGCGGCGTTTTCAGCCCGGGACGGACGAGTGATGACGTAGGGTCGATCACGACGAGGGAAAGATCGTCCACACGGTTTGGCATCATATGCTAGCTCCCAAGGAGCGGTCATCGAACGACCATCTTGAGACTTCGGACGCTTGTCGACTGCGCCGGATGATCAGCTACCCCCGGGCACGTGAGCGAATGCGGCGCCGCAGCATCCGGCATTTCCCTGACGTCAGGTCGGCGCTCATTCGAGCAATTTTAACTGCCCCGTCGTAGAGGCCTGGGCAAATAGTCCGCCGAGGGGGGTTGCTTTGCTCGCCTCCCATAAACCATGCCGCAGAACCGTCATCACAGTGCAATCGATTTGTCAGCATAGTTGCAAAAGCTGCCGTGATATAGCCTTTGTCTCCCCCGCGCGATAAAGGATTGGCCACATGTCGGATGAAGCTATCAATTTCAGCATTTTCCAGGATGCCGGCCTGACGTTGCGGTCGTTCAAGGCGGGGGAGACGATCTTCAAGGAAGGCGACCCTGCGAGCGAGTTGTATTGCATTCAGACCGGGCGCGTGGGAATTTACATCGGCGACCGCTTGCTCCATAGCGTCGAAGCCAACGGCATTTTCGGACAAATGTCGCTGATTGAAAAAGCGCCGCGGAGCGCCGCCGCGGTCGCGGAGACGAATGTCACGCTGGCGGCGGTTCCTGAGAGCGCATTTCTGTTCTGCATCGGCGAGACGCCCGACTTCGCGCTCAAGGTCATGCGCACGTTGGCGCGCCGCTTGCGCTCTGAGCTGATGTCGTCCGAACGCGACGCGGGATTGGCGCCGATACCGGATGACACCGTCGATTTCAGCATGTTCCGGAACGCCGGATTGCCTTCGCGGTCATTCAAGGCTGGAGAAACGATATTCAAGCAAGGCGATCTGGCGGCCGAGTTGTATTGCGTTGAGAGCGGGCGCGTCGGTTTGTATCTCGGCGACCGACAGTTGCTCGTCGTCGGGCCAAATGGCATTTTCGGTGAAATGTCGTTGATCGAAAATGAGCCGCGCGGCGCCACGTCTGTCGCCGAGACCGATGTCACGCTGGCCGCGATTTCCCAGAAGGGGTTTTTGTTCTGCGTTAGCGAGACGCCCAACTTCGCGCTTAAGGTCATCCGCGCGCTTGCGCGCCAGTTGCGCGCAGAGCTAATCGGCGCGCATTGACCTCCCGGCCTCAAATGCTAGCGTCAGCACTGCCGCCAGCGCGACCCGGTTCAACGACCAAAGTCGGGCGACCCGTGGGGCCTGGCAAACGTCGTCACCGGTCTGACGTTCGAAACCCTGGCGGCGCATGCCCCCATGGGTAACCCTTCGCTGCCTTCTCGTAGGCGAAGTGATATAAAGCGCGCATATATTCCTGGTCGAATTGCACCTTATGCTCGGCCTGAAAGTCGTCGCCAATGTAAGCGACGTTGAAGCTTGCGCCAGCGCGTTGCACCTCCAGATAGATCCGGTAGAGGTCGCCAAGGCCCACATAATTTATCATTATCGCAACAGCCTTGCCAGCAATTGGAAGGGTTGCCCGTTGCACGTCGCTCCAATCGCTGGTCAAGCGCGAATTGCGAATGACATAACAATCGTAAACCTTTCTGCTGAAGCCTGACTTTTCCTGCGCGATGCGCACGTCGAGACTGGACGGAATTAGAAATGCTTGGCTCACCGCGCCGCCATCGACGTGCATTTCCTGATACGATTTGCCATTGGCGGTTACGTCGAACAACACCGGTGGAAACGCCCCCGGTATGGATGCGGACGCGAGCAGGATCCGACAGATGACATCGGCCGCGCTTGGATGGCCGCTCGCGGCGATCGCGCCGATGTTCCATAGCACCGGCACGCCGGCATCGAGATCGGTGGTCTGAATCAGCAGAAGTCGCCCTTTGCCGTATTCTTCGGCGATTTTCGCGAGCAATTCCTGGTTGATATAATTTGAAATCAGTGCAAGCAGCGGGCTCGTGTCCGCCATCGCGTCCTGGATAAGCGCGGCGAGGGGGAGAAATCTCTTTCTAAACACTTTCGATGGGTCGGTATTAGTGTAAACGTCGGTGAGAGCCGCATCATATTCAGGACCAAGGAAGGCGAACGGCGCCGTCAGAGCTCCGGTGCTAACTCCGGTGACAAGCTTGAAGTTCGGACGGTCGCCATGCGCGGTCCAACCGACCAGCAGTCCGGCGCCAAAGGCGCCCTTGTCTCCGCCTCCTGAAAGCGACAGAAAATGCGCGTCCGGCAAGGCATCACCGCGGCTGAGGCCAAGGCTCTTTGCTTCCCGAACGAGCGCCTGCTCTTGCTCGACGGAAATCGCCTTCGGCTCGGTAAGGAAAAAGCGCGCATTCCGCAGGCCCAATGCGATCGCATCGCGAAATTCAGAAATCGGCACAGGCCGGCGGTGGCCGAGACGCGTGTAAGCAGATAGAGCCGTGGATATGGCGGTACGAATTAGGTTTGGCGATAGACGGCGGCACCGGTCAAGTTCGTCTGCGCTTGGCATGTTTTTTCTGAGCCGGATCGCGAACGTTCATAAGGGACTGCACTCGCGCGCGGGCGCATCGCCAGTCCGACTAGTCCGACATACTAGCACATCCGCAGCGGCTAAAGCCAACACGATCGCCAATTGCGCTATCGGAACGGAAGCTTGACGCCTACGCGCAGCGACAATGACGCCAAGACAGAGACCGCGTCCCGAACCAGCGAGGGTTGGTTCGAGACTCAAAACCCGAGAATTTCGCGCTTAAAGACGAGAATTTCGCGCTTAAAAACATGCGCGCGCTAGCGCGTCGGTCGAGCGTTGCGCCCGTCGACGCGCATTGCGGCCTTTTATTCAATAGCAGGGCGGGTAGGGCGCATATCCGCATAATGGCCGGGCGTAAACGCCACGACGCACATAGCCTCCACGATAGACTCCGGCGCGATAGGCGCCTCCGCGATAGACACCCCCGCGATATGCGCCTCCACGATACGCGCCCCCGCGATAGACACCTCCACGGTGGACGCCTCCATGATAGCCGCCTCCACGGTATCCACCGCGATAAGCCAAGGCGTCAGTCGAGAGAGAGGCGATGGCGAGGAATGCAGCTGCAGCAATGGAAATGGCGGTTCTACACCACATGGCGTTTCCCCTCTCGAGCTGCCGTCGGCATCACAGAGATCGTCTGTGATTTGTATTTTGCCGACCTATCTGGGCTCTCTGCTTGTGCAGTATTGGCCGCTACGGCAGCCGCTTGGCGCGGCCCTTGATTGTCAATTTTAATTGTTAGCACAGACTCCCTTAAAATCCTAGGACTTAGGCGGTTTCGCCCTTGCCACAATTATGTGGCTTTATCGGCCGCCACCGATCAAGCCTGTAGTCTCGCGTTAGCTCATGAGATTCGAAGAGTCAGTGCTGCGCTAATCGAGCACTGAGCGCAAGCTACGCTTCGATAAATCATAGGGCGGCGCGCTTGATCGATCGATCCGGGATCAATTCGCCCCCGCCCAAGCAACAATGGGTTGCTAGTGAACGCTCTACGTAATAGAAGTTAGTATGAGAAACCTAAGTTAAGGGTCACCGGTCACGTAAGAGGACCGTTTTGAGGGAGGAAAGCTTATGAGCGAAAAAATCGACTCAGAAATGGTATCTCGCCGAAGGGCGCTTTCCCTTTTAGGACCAGCCACACTAAGCCTCGCTGTTCTGCCTACAGTGCTAACGGTGTCGGATGCTGAAGCCCAAACTTATGGGATGCAGCGGCGTGCGGCGCGACGGACGGGCCGTCAAATGCACCGTCATTATCGGCGCACCGGCCACTACTACTAGTCCCGCCGCCGCGGCGGCGGGAGTAGGAGATCGTCGACATTCCGTGTTCCGGCTCTAAACAGTGAAGCTGAACCTTGCGCTTCCCCCCAGCGCTCAAGGGTGCTGGGGGCTCACGTCAAGGCTGGTATCGCGGTGGTGCTTGACGGATTGCCCAATATCGGCCTGGCGCGCTGGCTCACACGGCCGGGCTTTGGCGCTACCCTGAAGAAGCTTTAAATTCAGCCCGAGCTGGTAGCAGGACGGTTAAGGCGGATATCCGCAATAGGTCCTCCCGTTAACGCCTACGCCACGGCGCACATTGTTTCTACGGGTTTAGCCCCCGCGGCAGATGCATCCGTGGCCCCACGATGTGCCAAAGCATCGGTAGAAACAGACGCGATGGCGCTCCATCACCCGATCAATGCGTTCGTCGCTGCACGGGGGACTTTCGATGCCGCAAACTTCAGCCCCAGGACATTTCGCTTTCGACTATTGGCGTGACGCAGTTGAGCGCTCCGTTCTCTTTCTCGACGTCATGCGTCAGCGCGGCAATAACTATCACGAGCAGAGCAAGCGGACGGCGCCGCACGTTTTGAACTTTAAGCCGGAGATCATCGTCGACGGGCGTACGCTGCCGCGACCGGTAAATTATGTTCTCGTTCGAATTATCCCGCCCGCGGACGTTGAGACCGATCAGCGGAAGCGCCCCTTCATTGTCTTCGATCCTCGCGCGGGGCATGGGCCGGGCATCGGCGGCATGAAGAACGACAGCGAAATTGGCGTCGCCTTGCGCGCGGGGCATACCTGCTATTTCGTCGGCTTTCTGCCAGAACCCATGCCGGGCCAGACCATCGAGGATGTTTGCTGCGCCGAGGCGCATTTCGTCTGCGTCGTTAGCGAGCGCCATGCCGAGGCGGATGGCAAGCCGGCCTTGATCGCCAATTGTCAGGCGGGCTGGCAGGTCATGATGATGGCGGCGATGTTCCCGGACCTCGCCGGCCCGATCGTGCTGGCGGGGACGCCGCTTTCCTATTGGGCGGGCGTGCGCGGCAAAAATCCGATGCGCTATCTTGGCGGCATGCTCGGCGGCGCGTGGCTGACCTCGCTTGCCGGCGACATGGGGAACGGAATTTTCGACGGCGCCGCGTTGGTCGCGAATTTCGAGTCGAACAACCCCGCAAACACGTTGTGGAAGAAGCCCTACAATGTCTACGCCAACGTCGATGCCGAAGCCGAACGGTTTCTCGAGTTCGAGAAATGGTGGGGCGTTCCGATATTGATGAACTCTCAGGAAATGCGGTTCATCGTCGAAGAATTGTTCGTCGGCAACAAGCTCTCCACAGGAGAGCTCCGAACCAGCGATGGCGGGCAAATTGACCTCCATAAAATCCTCTCGCCGATCATCGTGTTCTGCTCGTTCGGCGATGACATCACACCGCCGCAGCAGGCGCTCGATTGGATCCTCGACCTTTATGAGAGCGTCGACGAGATCATCGCGAATGGCCAGACGATCATCTATTCGTTGCACCAAAGCATCGGCCACCTCGGCATTTTCGTGTCCGGAAAAATCGCCAGTAAGGAACACGAGCAGTTCACATTCAACATTAACATGATCGACGCGATGCCGCCTGGTCTCTACGAAGTCCTTTTTGCCGACCTTGATGAATCGATTGAGCATCCCGAACTGGTCGCCGGCAAATACGTCGCCAAACTGGAGCCCCGCACGCTCGACGATATTCGCGCCCTCGGCTGCAATGATGCGGCCGACCAACGCCGGTTCGAGACCGTCGCGCGCGTCTCGGAAATCAATCTGAGGCTGTACCGCACGGTGCTTAGTCCCGTCGTCAAATCGTTGACGACGCCCGCCACCGCAGACTTCATGCGGGAGATGCATCCGAACCGCGTCCGATTCCGCGCCTTTTCCGACCTAAACCCGCTCATGGCGCCGATCGCCCGGCTTGCAGAAACGGCGCGTTGCGACCGCCATCCGGTTGGCGACGGCAATCCACTTACCGCCTTCGAGAAGATGACCTCGTCATGGATCGTCACGAATCTCGAAATCGTCAGGACAATGCGTGAAGCTGTGACCGAAGCGATGTTTCTCGGCGCCTATGGATCGCCATTGCTTCAAGCGGTCGTTGGCCTCACCGCCGATCGCTCCGGCGCGGAGCGTCCGACGGAGCGTGATCTCGCTGACGCCGAAATGCGCGCCGACCTCGAAGCAGGCGTGGAGCGAGGCGGTTTCCTGGAGGCTGGCCTTCGCGCGCTTCTCTACGTGATGCGAGGAGGAGGTGCGGACGAGCGACAGTTCAACGCTCTGGAGGTGATCCGCGACACTGCGCCGGAGAATGCGCGCGTCTCGTTTTCGAAGCTGAAGTCAATCCTAAGCCAGCAGGCTGCGCAGCTGCGGGCGGATGAGGCCCGCGCCATGGCGGCAATTCCGGCGATGCTGCCCCAAGATCCCGGACGGCGCCAGAAAGTGATCGAAACGATCGCCGAAGTCGCCTCGGCGAAAGGAACGCTCGATTCCGAATCGGCGCGTCGCCTCGACGAAGTGCGAAACCTGTTCGGCTGCGGAAATACAAGTGCGCCGCCGCCGCGTCCAACCTTGGTCAATGGCAAGTGAATGACATGAAGTCGTCTCAACAGTCGAAGGCCGAGGGAAATATACAGCGCGACGCATCAGCCATTGCTTTATGATGGACGGCCTGATTGTCCTGACAAGCCGCGCCGGCTCGCTGGACGCCCGGCTTGCGTCATGCGCGGTCGCCGCTCCCGTCGCCGCTGCGCGGCGCGAGGATGCCGCCGCGTCAGTTCGGTAGGTGACCATGGAGACGCAGATCAGACCCGTGCTCGCGGGACGAAAGGCCCTCGTCGTCGGCATCGCCAACGATCAGTCGATCGCCTATGGCTGCGCCAAGGCGTTTCGCATGGCGGGCGCGGATCTCGCGATCACCTGGCTCAACGAAAAGGCGCGGCTGCATGTAGAGCCGCTCGCGGCCGAGCTTGAAGCCCAGATCATGGCGCCGCTCGACGTCTCCAATTCGACGGACCTCGAGGCGCTGTTCCGAACCATCGAAAAGACCTGGGGCCGGCTCGACCTTCTCGTGCATTCGATCGCCTTCGCGCCAAAGGCCGATCTGCAAGGCGGCCTTCTGAATTGCTCTGCCGAAGGCTTCGCCAAGGCGATGGACGTTTCCTGCCATTCGTTCGTGCGCATGGCGAAGCTCGCTGCGCCGCTGATGACGGATGGCGGCGCAATGTTCGCGATGAGTTACAACGGCGCCAACAAGGTCGTGCCCAACTACAATGTGATGGGGCCTGTGAAGGCGGCGCTCGAAGCGGCGTGCCGCTATCTGGCTTATGAACTGGGACCCCGCGATATTCGCGTGCACGCCATCTCTCCGGGACCTCTGAAGACCCGAGCCGCTTCGGGCATTAAGGATTTCGAAACGCTGCTCAACGAGGCGGCGAGCAAGGCGCCGCTCGGCGAACTGGTCGACATCATGGATGTCGGCTGGACCTGCGCCTACCTGGCGACGCCGTTTGCACGCCGGCTTACGGGCGGCACGGTCTATGTCGACGGCGGCGCCAACGTCGTCGCCTGATTACCGGCGCCTTGAGCATTTCCAGTGTGAGAGACTTGACGAGCATCGCCGTCATCAACGCCGGGTCTTCCAGCATCAAACCGGCTAAGTATGACCACGACGCACCCCACTCTCCTGCCGCGCGGGCAGATCGAAGGGCTCGGAACAAAACCGCGAGCCCGCCTCTCCGACGCCCATCGCGGCGCAAACGGGGACTCAGACCCTCTTTGCGGAGCCGTCTCGGCCGCGTCTCGTCGAAGCTTCGGTTGGCCAGCCGCTATTGTACAAATGCTATTGTACGAATCCTCGCGCGTAGCCGCCGGAGACCCTGCAGGAACAGCCAGTTCCAAGCCAACCCGGCTCGCGAAGCAGGCACGTCTTCACGTCAGTCGCGCAATGATCTCCGGGGCCGGCCACACCGCCTGGCACGGGGGAAGTTACCGCATCGGAGACCGCCACGCTTCGGCCGGTCATCAAAGGCGCGGTTTCGGCTAGCGCCGGAGGCGCATCGGCGTAACCAGGATACCAGACGCAGGGATGCCAGCCGCCGTTGTAGAAGCAACCTACTTCTTCTGCTAGAGCCGCGCCGCTCGTCACAAGGGCGGCGCAAAACATTGTGGCCAACAATGTTGATTTCGTTTTCATCGCTGTCCTCCTTGCTTTCAACGCGGCGCCTAAGCTAAACCTCGACGTCGCTTGTCGCTGTGCATCGACACGCGCTAAGGACGGCGTCCCCTCGCTCCCGGATCTCGCCTGTTTGCATCCGCCTCCGGAAATGAGGCGACGACCTCAAATCAACAACGTGCGGCGCAACAACAAACGATATCACAAATTAGGGTGGTTGCCTACCTAATTAAAGGACGCGAACCGGAACTCGCACATATTGCGCAACCCGGCCAAATCACTAACATCGCCCCATTCGGGACAAAGCGCAGAGCGCGCCCTCGGCGTTCGGAGGCGTTGTGAAATTGAGCGCAACCCTACGCCGCTTGATCGGCGTGCTTGCGTCGCCGCGATCGTGGGTCTCGCTGCCGGGGCGGTTTTTTTCTTCCGTCTAGTCGCTTTGTCCGTCGCGGTTGGCCCGCCGGGCTTTGACGACGCCTAACTGATTGCGCCCATGGCTGGGGCTCTGGCGGGCGCCGAATCACACATCCGCTTTCGCTCGAACACGCCTCCGGGTCGATCGAATCGCTTGAGCGACTGAGAAGACGAAAAGCGCAATTCGCAGTCGTCGAAAATTTGGGAGACGTGCCGGATCGGGTTCGATCGATTGCGATCTTGCATCGCGACCCGGTCACGATCATTGCGCCAAACATCTCCGGATTGCTCCAACTGATTGGTCGTCGCTGCGATGCAGCACGGCGCGAATGACGCTAAACGTAAATTCTTGTGGATCTCATTGACAGTGAGTGACTAGAGTCAATGTCATGCGCGTTCCTTTCATGCCGACATGACCTCGTCCTGACGCTCGCTCAGCGACGACGCCATCCAGGTCGGGAGGACCTTAAGCAAGAGCGCCCAATGTCCCCGCAGAACGACAAGAACTCTTCGTTCACGTATGATCGGGTCTTTGCCGGTCGATGCCGCGATTCGGATTGGTCTTCTCGGACTGCTCCTGTACTGGTCGTTGAAGGTGATCGGCCCCTTCCTGACGATCGTGCTTTGGAGCACAATACTCACCGTCGCGCTTTACCCGTTGTTCGATTGGTTGGCCGCACGCCTTGGCAGTCGCCGGGTCGCCGCGACGCTGGTGACCTTGCTTTGCTTGGTGATCGTCATAGGTCCCGTGACATGGCTCGGATTTGGCGTGATCGGCAGCGGCGACTTCATCATAAAGGGATTCAACTCCAAGGCTTTCTCAATTCCGTCGCCGGCTGAGTCAGTAAAGGACTGGCCACTGATCGGCGAGCAGGCGTATCGGCTGTGGATTCTCGCCGCCACGGACATAAAGACGATCTTGCTCGATGCGCTGCCAACGCTCAAACCCCTTGGCAGCAAGCTCCTCGACATCTCCGGCACCGTAGTTGTCGGCCTCCTGGAGTTTGTAGCCGCCATCATTATTTCTGGATTTCTCTACTTGCCCGGACCGCAATTGGTCAACTCGCTCGGAGCGGTGTTGCGCCAAATCTATGGTCAACGCAGTGAGGAAATGTTGGAATTGGTCGGCAGCACCATACGCAACGTGTCGCGCGGTGTTGTCGGAATCGCGCTGGTGCAATCGTTCCTGGCCGGGTTGGGATTTCTAGCCGCAGGCGTTCCCGCTGCCGGCTTCTTGAGCTTTATCGCTCTGGTCTTGGCGATCATCCAGATCGGGCCGGCAATTCTGTTCATACCGATCATAGTGTGGAGCTGGACCGCGATGGAGACGGCGAACGCCCTCATGTTCACCGCCTACATGGTCCCGGTCGGCCTGGTGGACAATGTTCTGAGGCCCCTTGTCATGGCGCGCGGGCTGACCACGCCGATGCCCGTAATCCTCATCGGCGTCGTCGGTGGTACCCTGGCATACGGAATCAGCGGGTTGTTTCTCGGCCCAGTCGTGCTCTCGGTCACCTGGGCGCTTTTGGTGGCTTGGGTCCACGAAGACAGCGCTGGCGGGGGTGAAGCCGAGGGCGCAGCGTCCTTCGCACCCGGACAGGACACCTAGACAGATCTTCGAGCTGCTGGCCCAACCTGCGCACCGCCCGCGACGTCCGACGCCATTGGAATGCAGGAAAACCATAATGTCGCCCGCCGCCTTCCGCTCGGCCCAACCGGCAGCGATCCTCGCGGCGCGCAATTCGCCGATGCCGGAACCTCCTCAGCTTATCGGGACTTGCCTCAATGATCTCGAATGCCGCCACGCCAAAGATGTCGAGATCCTTGAACATGGCGGAGCCGGTGCCGCGCGTCATGCCGGCGCCGACGCATTTCTAGGGCCTTATGGCTATCGACGTTCTTTGCTTGAGCTTGGTGGCAGCGTGCTGAGCCATGAAGGCCTCCGCGCACTCCCCGAACGTGGGAACGGTCCTAGCGGCCTGGCGCTCCGCGATGGGGTCGACGTCGCTCTCGATCGCGCCGAGCAGCTTTTTGGCCTCGCGCCGGGCTATGCTCGCCGACGGTGATCGCCGTGACCGGCCGGCCTGCCGGTATTGGACGACATAGACCTTCTTGCCGGTTAGGAAGGCGCCGACGCCAAAGCCCCGCCAGGTCCTCGTCGCACAAAAAGGTTCGGTCTCGATCGGGATCGCAGGTTAGGGCAACGGTACGCTTCAAAATGCAGGCTATAGCCATCGCGGCGCTCCGATAAGCGTAATGAAGATGAAGATAATGCAATACATGACGCGGAACACTGCGAAAAGATAAAAACACTTCCGCATGAGGGGGCTTGACATCCATGGGAAATCGAAAAACCTTGCGGAACGAGAGCCCGTCGGTTTCCTAATCCGTAGGTCAGGGGTTCGAATCCCTTCCGGGACGCCAAATCGAAACTATCGATCACGCATTGGACGCCGCCGCCAAGTCTAGCCGCGGGCGAGATGACCGCCATGTTTGGAAACATTCCCGGTCGTGGAGGCCTCGCCCGGATAAGTTGGCCGTCGATGCATCGCGCTGTTTACTTTTGTGTGTATTTACTGATCTGAAAGCTGCGCGCTATGCTGAGCGCAAATCGATTCATCGCGGCCGGGAAAGACTGCGCAGCGGGTGGCTGGCGGGCGATCCGGACCGGGCTTGAACATACCGTCGCCTCGATTACCTGCCACATTCTCGACATGTGGCCGGATTCCGGAAAGAATGAAGACTTGAGATCTTGTGCAGAGAGCGAAATCGGCAAGCCCGGCATTTCAGTCATCGGCCTCGGCAAGCTCGGCTCCCCGATGGCGGCTGTCTTCGCCAACAAGGGGTTCGAAACAATCGGCGTCGACGTCAATCCGCGATTTGTCGACGCCATCAATGACGGTCGCGCGCCGGTTGAGGAGCCTCAACTTCAGAACGTGATCAACGGCTGCCGTTCGCGCCTGCGCGCGACGACCAGCTTCGAAGAAGCGGTGCTTCACTCCGATGTGAGCTTCATCATCGTGCCGACGCCCTCCGGCGCCGACCGCCTGTTCTCCAACCGATTCGTGCTCGACGCGGTCGGGCGCATCGGCGCGGCGCTCCGGCTCAAGCAGACCTATCATGTCGTCGTCGTGACAAGCACGGTCATGCCCGGCGCGACGGACGGGGAGATACGCGACGCGCTCGAAGCCGCTGCGGCGCGCGAGGTCGGGCCTGACCTCGGGCTTTGCTACAATCCGGAGTTTATCGCCCTCGGCTCCGTCGTTCGCGACATGCTGCGCCCGGACATTATCCTGATCGGCGAGTTGGACAAGAAGGCCGGCGACCTGCTGCAGGCGATCTATCGCGCATCCACGGAAAGCCAGCCGGAATTCCACCGGATGAATTTGATCAACGCCGAACTCACCAAGATATCGATCAACACCTATGTCACGACCAAGATCGCCTATGCGAACATGATCGCCGACATGTGCGATTACCTCGAAGGCGCCGACGCGGATGTGGTGACGCGCGCGGTTGGAGGCGACAGCCGCGTCGGGCGCAAATATCTCAAAGGCGCGGTCGGCTATGGCGGTCCGTGTTTCCCGCGCGATAACAAGGCTTTCGCGGCGCTCGGCCGCAAGCTTGGGGTCAACGCGGAGCTGGCCGAGGCGACGGACAGCATAAACGAGCATCAAATCGCGCGCCTGACGGGAGCCGTCGAGGCGCTGGCCCACCCCGGTGCGACGATCGCCCTGCTCGGCATGTCCTATAAGCCGGACACGGCCGTGATCGAGGAGAGCCAGGGCGTCATGCTGGCTGGAATTCTGGCGCGGCGCGGCTATGGCGTGATCGTCTCCGATCCGCTGGCGACCGAGGCCGCCGCCGCGGTCCTCGGCGCGGCGGTGGAGGCGACGCCCGACGCGGCGCTGGCGGTGCGCGAAGCCGATCTTGTCGTCATCATGACGCCTTGGCCGGCCTTCAGGGCCATTCCGCCGGACGCGTTCCAGCGCGGCCCGGACGCCGTCACAGTCGTCGATCCCTGGCGCCTGCTTGACGCCGCGAGCAGCGGCGCCAATGTCATTTATCTGGGTTCCGGCGGATGGAAATCGGCGGCGCGGAAGACCATGGCCGCCTGAGCGCCCCGCTCAGCGGCGCCTCCGCGATATCTGGAGCTCTGGCGTGATTTCGATCGTGCTCTACGGCCGAAACGACAATTACGGCTACAATCTGCACAAACGAGCCGCGCTCAGCCTCAATTGCATGGCCGAGGTTTTAACTGATCCGGACGACGAGATCGTCTTCGTCGACTACAACACCGAGGACGATTTTCCGACTTTTCCCGAGGCGATTCAGGATACTCTGACAGAGAAGGCCCAGCGCCTCCTGCGGATCCTGCGCGTGCGGCCAGCGATCCACGCAAGATGGCGGAACTCCACCCATCTTTTCACGCTCGAGCCGCTCGCGCGCAACGTCGCCGTACGGCGCTCGAACGCCAGAAACCGTTTCATCCTCTCCACCAACACCGACATGATCTTCGTGCCGCGGCGCGGCCTGTCGCTGACGGACCTCGTGCGCGACCTCCCCTATGGCTATTATGGCCTGCCCCGATTCGAGATTCCCGAGACGCTGTGGGAGGGCCTCGACCGAAAGGACGCGCGCGGCGTCATCGAGACCGTCGGCAAATGGGGCTGGAGCTTCTATCTCAACGAGATCGTTTACGGAACGCCGCACGGCAGGTTCGACGCGCCTGGCGATTTCCAGTTGATGGAGCGCAAGGATCTCTTCGCCCTAGACGGCTTCGACGAGAACATGCTGCTCGGCTGGCATGTCGACCTCAACATCGCCAAACGCCTGCGTTTTATACACAGGACAGAGGGAGATCTGACCGCGGAATGCTTTGGCTATCACTGTGACCACACGCGGCGAGCGACGCCAATGCACCAAAGCACTTCGCCCATGAACGACTTCAGCGCTTTCGTGGACAACGTCCGGACGGCCGACTTGGCCGGCCAGCGCGAGGCCTGGGGCTGCGCCGGCGACGACATTGAGGAGATCAGTCTCATGCGGCCCGCGAGCCGCGCCTATGTCGGCGCGCTTGAGACGGCGATCGGCGAACCGCTGAAGGCGCCTCTCGAGGCAGGCTACGAGTTCACGCGATATTGGGACAGGATCGACTACGAGCCGCGCCACGTCCTGCCCTTTCTTGTCGACCTGATGGTCTGTGCGCCGCGCAGTCTTCGCATCAGCTATTTCGGCGGCCACAGGGCCATGTTCGACCTTTTATGCGCCGCGCTGCGGCGCATCGGCTTTGAAAACCCTGTTCTCGTTGCGAATGAGGACGCTGCGCGTCTCGGCTTGACGCCCGAGAATGCCGGCGTCGCGGCGCCGGATGAGGTCTTCGCCGCCGACATCTTCATTTTCGATTGCGTGACCATCGAGGGCAAGGCCGCTAGCAACGAAATGGGGCCCGCCGACGCCGCGCTCGTCGCTGATCTCGTGCGATCCTTCGAAAGGCTTGTCGACGACGAGCGCGAACGGGCGCGCGCGCGGTCTGGTCCGCCTCGCCGGGTCGTCATGATCAACGCCATCGAGAACCGCTTCGGGGAGCTAGTCCGCAAATATCTCGATTACGCCCGCACGCCGTTCAGCACGCGGCTGCGGCACGGCTTCATCCGCCTTAACGACAGGCGCGGCCTGCTGCGGGCGCGTAAGGAGCGCCGCGAGCGTCGCGACCTGCGTAAATGGATGATCTCCACCGCCCCGAGGAAGGGCTGACCGCCCCGGAGGAGCGCCTGTCAGACCGAGCGGAAGGCCGACAAAAAGACGATTCCGCAAGCGCCTGATATCGTTAACCTCTCATCCGTTTTTTATGGTGAAAGGAGCGCCGCTAAAGGCGGTCACGCGGCGAACCGGTCACGTCCGTGTTGTCGGCGGCAGGCAAATAGAGAGGCTTGCGAGCGAGGATTGGCCGGCCATAACGTTCAAAGTATAGACCGAACGCCGGCACGGGATCGGTACACACGCGAATGTCGGCGAAGCCGGCACGGGTCAGTTCGTCCAAAAGGTCGTTGTCGCCGAACCACCTCATTTCAAGCACGTCGCCCGGGCCGCCATGGAAAGTCGGTTTCTGGTCGACGATGCATGTGCCGTCTTGATTTCTTACGACCACGTAGATTTCGCCGCTAACTTCGACAGCCGAATACGCGCGCGCTTGTGGATAATGTTCGTGCGTTCCACAATCGGGACTGCTGGGGACCGAAAGGATCAGATGGCCGCCCGGCTTGAGGATATTGAACGCGCCCACAAAAGCTTTCGAGACGGGCGGCAGCACATGCTCGAAAACATCGGACGAAATGACGAAATCGAGACTCCCCCGCATGCTGTCCGGGGGATCGGTTATATCGAGCTTCGGCTCAGAGTGAAAAAAGGTGTTTCGATAGCGGTATTTGGAGGCGAGCGGATCGGCATAGCCGCCCCAGTCGCTCAGTCCGACGCCGGCAACCGACGGATCGGCGGGAAAATCCGGTAGGGGAATTCCGCGTTGATGCAGCGCCAGGGAAAGCAGATAAACCATCGTGCGCCAGCGGACGGTCGAGCGGCACGTGCGGCACGACGCCGTCTCTCGCCCGATTTGAGACATCGGCGCCAAATTATGCGTGCCGCAAACATTGCATTGGAACGCCACAGGATGTGGTGAAACTTCGGCCGGCGCCGCCGTCAGGAAATCGGTCCAAGCCCTGAGCACTGCGTCGCGCTCGGCGATTGCGGCGTCGCGCTCGGCGATCGCCGTGTCGCGCTCGGCGACTGCGGCGTCACGTTGAGCGATCAAGGGGCTGACGCCAAGCACCCGATGCAGAAACCGGGCGTCAATCTTCATCAGGTCGCAATCCCATCAGATCGGCGCGGGAAATGCGGAAGGCTCTAGCGGTCTTGAGCGGGTTCATTAAGCTGAATCCTTGAGCGATGATTACGCGAGCTAAAGAACCGCTGAGACGAGGGGCGCTTGGCTGGTCAAGGGCATTGGCGTTTCTGCTATCCTGGTCGGTCACGCTGTCGCACATGCGCGCTTTCAGACTTTCTATTTGGAATAGCGGCTTTCGCAATACGGACGTGATCGCGTGGGCTGTGTCCCAAACAATGCCCAAGCGATAATCAACCGTAAGACTAATAAAACTCAGAAATGCCGTTCGTTTCGGAAATCAATATTTTTCGATCAGATAACCGAATATCTTGGCGGGCCGCAACCGATGATGATGGGAACTATGTTTACGCCATAGCTCTCTAAAGTCTAAGGCGATGAGCGGCTCCATCGTACGTCATCAATCGTCGTCCTCGCCAATGAGAACCGGATTGAAGGCATCGAACGTCGATTGAGGCTCTTGATATAACTCATTTAGGGACTCCCGCCCGTCGAGGTAGCCATCATAGGCCTCCAGATCAGGTGAATCTCCCAAGTCATTCCCGTCGGCATCTTCGAACCTCAAGTCGCCATCGCGCTCAATTATCCGACAACCATCCGGCAGTTCCGTCAGCACGGACTTGCCGTCCTTGAAGTAGTAAAGAATGCCGTCGCCATCCTGGACCTTTCGCCGGACGCCGTTCCGCCACCATTCATAGACTGGGCCGCGACCGAACCCGTCGGACTCGATCAGTTCGATAACTGCGGGACCGTTATCCCGATGTCGAACACCGGCCCGCCACCATTCGTATTGGCCATTAGTGGTTCTTCCGCCAACGATGGCTGGGCCATCCTCTCGATCCAACACGCCGAAGCGATACCAACTCCGATGTCTTTCCGGCCCGTCGTAATTCGGGTAGACTTCGACCACGGCCGGTCCATCTTCTCGGTGCAGAACTCCACAACTGTAGTATTTCACCGTGCCGTCCGACTCCGTCACAACGTTTCTGACGGCACGCGCTTCAGCGAATGAGTTCTCGGCCAGCAGGAAACCGCGCGGCGCCTTCGCTGAAATACGTTTCTGATACGGGGAGATATACAAGGTGGCCAAGTTCCGGCCGTTCGGGTGCTTCACCCCGTACATATCGATTGGATGGGGCGAGAAGGATGACTGCGCTGATCCAAGGCGCTCGTAAGCGACCTTCGCGCCGTCGGCGGCCCTCAATCGACCGAGATAAGCCGTGCTTCCAAAAATCGTCCTACTTGGAATCGGGTTAGTGGGGGTCAGTCCATACTCACCGATACCGTTCGGCATCTCGTCCGCATCGACGCCAGCCTCGCACATGGCGTCCATTGCATCGAAGAGTTCCTTCTGTTGCTGGAACCCGGTTGAGGATCGCACCACCTCTAACGCCAACCGTGGCTTCCGGCGAAGAAAATCGAATAGCCCCATCTCGGCGCCTCCTGCGGTTAGGCATCCTTCACGAACCAGACAGTCTTCTCGTTCGGCTCGTTCTCTATCCGGCAACCGACCGATATAGCGAACGGATAGCAAGTCGTCCGCGCATTCTCGTCAGGTTCCCCCGGCGGGAACAGCTCGGCATAAACATCATAATGGATGCCCGCGCAGTCGCCAGGAGTCAGTGCAACCAAAGTTGCTCGCAGCTCTTCTAAGTTCATGGCAACCCTTGGGGAGGATACTTAAGCTCGACGCCTACGCTCCCGTTCACAATTGCCGCCAATTCATTGATATTCTTCTCTAGGAACACGATCTGTTCCGCAGTTGTGTCGCTCCACGAGCGACCATCGGCCGATTTACCAGACTTGCGCCGCCCTGATTTGTAATCTGCAAGAAGGCTGCGATACGCCTCCAAGTTACGATTGCAGTAGACAAGCGCGGGATGGTCTTTGGAGACCTCCGCCGAGGCTATTCTGTTTGGCAGCATACCGGACTCCTTGCCTCTGAGTTCGGAATAATCCTCGAACTCATGAACCTTTCCGAAGGTCACGGATAAAGATTCCGAACATCTTGTTCACTTAACGTCCGACCGCGCTTCAGCATTTCACGACAGACGTTGACCGCGATGGAGTATATGCCATAATACTTTGTCGGATCCCCAATCAGTGATGGCAATTTGGCCAACAGCGTATGGCCCTCGGAACCGATCCTTTCGCCAACTTTGGCGAACTGGCGCAGCTTCGAAGCCTGCACTCTGAATGAAGCTGGTTTTCCGGGCCATTTTTGTTCCCGCCCGGCATGGCGGCCTTGATCAAAGGCGATCCATGCCTCGTCGGCCAGCTCCGACGACACATTTCCCCGAATGGTTTCGTGACAAAATTCCAGCGCGAAACGGAATAGCGCATTCTCCGCTTTACCCGCCTCGACACCGAGCGCTTTACCGCGTTCCAAGAAGGACAATTTTCATGCTCCCTAAACGGAAGTTGCTAGGTGTGATAACATTACTATAAATAGTAACTCCCTGCAAGCCTCGACCCGTCATTGTCACAAACAAAATTCAGAGCCTGCCACAGGCGCAGGCATAAGCCGTTGGATCCTCGTTACGCCGCTCCAAAGAACGCCCCGCGGTGAACATCGAGCCGGCGCAGCGCGACGATCCACGCCTCTTCCGGCCCCCGAAGAACGTCGGCACCTTTTTTGGGCTTGGGCAGCCTGAAGGTCCTGGGCCTGAAGCTCAGGACGCGCGGCTGCCAGCGCAAGGCCACGGCGGCTGTCGCGCGCAAACTCGCCGTGATCATGCACGCGATGTGGATCAGCGACTCGCACTATCGCTGCGATCCGGCGGCGTCCGAAACCGAGCGCGCGGCGCGCGCGGCGAGCAAGGAACGTAAGCCCCTGCGTGCGGCCGCATGACCGGAGGAAACGCACACGAACCGCTGCCGGCGGTGAGAACAAAGGCCGCGATTTGAACGACGGAGCTCCATGCGAGCGGATGAGGACTGGTGCAGATCAAGGATGACTGGACGCGCAAAATCTTGCCCGTGGCCGGCGACTCGAAGGCGCGGTCGGACTACGGTGGAATGCCTGTGACGCTGCCCCGTGAATCCGACGGTAAAATGCGCCGCGACGGATCCGGAGCCGCCTGGTTCTTGCAGCCGGGCGACCAAAACCATCCCGTCGACGAGCGCGGAAGAGTGCACGGCGCGCCAGGATTCTCGACGATCGCAGCGCTTCCTCGCGCAGCGAAGAATAGAGTAGAATGTCGCAACACAACGGAGCAAATACGATGTCGCAGAAGTCTAGCCAAGGACGACCGATTAAGATGGCCAGATAAAAGGCCGCACATTGCGGCGCGGTCGGTCGATTGTTTTTTCTTCTGTTTTTCGCCGATCCGGCAATGTGCGGCCTCGGGGCGCAATGTGCACCTCACTATCAACCAATTGTTCCATAGTCACTTTTCACACATTTCTGCCACCGGCGATGGCCGAGCTGTCTGCAAGTTCATTGGCGGCGGCGGGGTAGTGCCGCATCATAGCCGCCGAGGGGAGATAGGCTCTGCCGGACCGAATCCGCTTCCCATGCCGAGCGCTGCGTGATAAGTTACATGTAACCATATTGGAGGACCGAGCGATGGAGCAGGCGAGAGGCGCGAAGCCGACGCGCGTGAAGGTGCAGGAGCATCGCGACCGGCTGCGCGCCCAGGGCCTGCGGCCGATCCAGATTTGGGTGCCGGACGTGCGCGCATCGTCTTTCCGGGCGGAGGCGCACCGGCAGTCGGCGGCGGTGGCCGCGAGCGACCACGCGGTGAAGGATCAAGCGTTCATCGACGCGGTGTCCGACTGGGACGATGAATGAGGCGGGGAGACATCTGGACCGTCTCTGGCGGCAAGGACTACGCGGGCAAGCCTCGCCCCGTCGTCATTGTGCAGGATGACGCCTTCGACGCGACGGAGTCGATCACGGTCTGCGCCTTCACCACGGACCCAACCGAAGCGCCGCTTTTCCGACTGCCGGTGGAGCCGAACGAGCGCAACGGGCTGCGTTCCTCCTCCCGGCTGATGGTGGACAAGATCACCACCGTTCCGAAGTCCAAGGTCGGCGAGCGGATCGGCCGGCTGGATGACGAGGACGTGGTCCGACTCAACCAGGCTGTGATGGTGTTTCTCGGTCTGGCGGTGTCGCCGAGAACGAGCCGGAAAGGGGAATGATGATAAGCGCCGCGATCGAGGTGAAACCCGGAGGGGCGTGGCGCAAACATGGGCCATTCAGCTGGTCTCGCGTTCGGGCGATACTGCGAGGATGTCCCGCTCGTCGCCTAAACTTGCACCCACCGTTTCCGAGCAGCTTGAAGCGTTGCTCGGCTATCCTTGGCCGTTCCCCGGCCGTCCGCCGAGGCAAGACCTTTCGGCCTGGGCCGTCACCGATGACTGGCCGGAGCGCGTGCCCGTCACGGAGGCCGAGGTCGAGGTGTTCGAGCGATGGTTCGGCGACCTGTTCGATGAACTGTTCGGGCCGGCCCCATGATTTGAACAGGAGACTATTCCCATGACCGTGCCGCTGCGCGCCGCCCTTTACCTGCGCGTCTCCACGGCGCGACAGGCAGAACACGATGTTTCGATTCCCGATCAGAAGCGGCAGGGCGAGGCCTATTGCGCCTCGCGCGGCTATCAGCTCGTCGAGACCTATGTCGAGGCCGGCGCCTCGGCCACCAACGACCGCCGACTTGAGTTTCAACGCATGATCGAGGCGGGGACATCGAAACCCGCGCCCTTCGACGTGGTGGTGGTCCATTCGTTCAGCCGCTTCTTCCGCGACCATTTCGAGCTAGAGTTCTATGTCCGCAGGCTCGCCAGGAACGGCGTCAAGCTCGTCTCCATCACGCAGGAGATGGGCGACGATCCGATGCACGTCATGATGCGCCAGATCATGGCGCTGTTTGACGAGTACCAGTCGAAGGAGAACGCCAAGCACGTCTTGCGCGCCCAGAAGGAAAACGCCCGGCAGGGCTTTTGGAATGGCTCGCTGCCGCCCATCGGCTACCGTGTCGTCGCGGCCGAGCAGCGCGGCGCCAAGGTCAAGAAGAAGCTGGAGATCGACCCGCTCCACGCCGAGACGGTGCGGCTAATCTATCGGCTTGCGCTCCACGGCGACGGCGCCAAGGGCCAGATGGGCGTGAAGAACATCGTCAGCCACCTGAACCGCAACCGCATCTTCACCCGCGACGGCGGCCGCTGGGGCATCGGGCAGGTCCACCGTATCCTGACCCGCCGCACCTACATGGGCGAGCACGAGTTCAACAAGCGGTCCAAGTCCAAGGCGTTGAAGCCGGTCAGCGAGATCGTGGTCGTGCCGGCGCCGCCGATCATCGACCGCGAGACTTTCGACGCCGTGCAGGCGCTGCTCAAGGCCCGGCATCCCACGGTGACGCCATCCGCTGTCATCAGCGGCCCCACTCTCCTTACCGGCCTCATTCATTGCGCCAAGTGTGGGGGCGCCATGACCATCCGCACCGGCAAGGGCGGGCGCTATCGTTACTACGCTTGCTCGACCAAAGCGCGGCAGGGGCCGACCGGCTGCGAAGGTATGGCCGTGCCGATGGACAAGCTGGATGATCTGGTCGCCAGCCATCTCGAAGGCCGTCTGCTCCAGCCCGAACGGCTGGAAGCGATCCTTGCCACCGTGCTCGACCGGCGGCAGGAGCGATCCGAGCGCCAGCATGAGCACATTGGCGAACTGAACAGGCGTGCGGCGGAGTCAGAAGCGCGCCTCAAGCGCCTTTACGACGCCATTGAGGCGGGCGTCGCCGACTTGAACGATCCGGCGCTCAAGGACCGCATCGACGGCCTCAAGGCCATCCGCGATCAGGCGAAGGCCGACGCCGAGCGCGCCCAGGCCATGCTTGAGAACTCCGGCAGCAAGGCCGTCACCCCGCAGATGGTGCACATCTTGGCCGAAACCGCGCGGCGGCATATCCGCATTGAGGGGGGTGGCTATCGCCGTGACCATCTTCGCGCGCTCGCCCAGCGCGTGGAAGTCGCAGATGGCGAGGTCCGGATCATGGGATCGAAGTCCCGGCTGCTACAGGTGCTAACCGGAAAAAATGGCGTAAATTCAGTGCCCACTCAGGGACTGAATTGGCGGAGAGGGAGGGATTCGAACCCCCGATAGGCTTGCGCCTATGCCGCATTTCGAGTGCGGTGCATTCGACCACTCTGCCACCTCTCCCTGAACCGCAACGCATCCGCCCGCGGCCAGCGGCGCAGATAGCATGGCGCCCCCTGGCTTACAAGCACGCCGAGGGCGACCTCCGCCTCGGCGGCCGGCTCATGAGGCGTCTTCGCCGGGCCCGGCTTCGGCCATCTTCATGTCGCCAGGATGCGGCTGCGAAATGATGTTGTAGCCGGCGTCTACATAGTGGATTTCGCCCGTGACGCCGCTCGAAAGATCGGACAGCAAATAGAGCGCGGCGCCGCCGACGTCCGTAATGGTCACTGTGCGGCGCAGCGGCGCATGCGTCTTCTGGAAGTTGAACATGAAGCGGGCGTCCGTGATCCCCGCGCCGGCGAGCGTGCGCACGGGCCCCGCCGAAATCGCGTTGACGCGAATGCCCGAAGGGCCGAAATCGGCGGCGAGATAGCGCACGCTGGCTTCAAGCGCCGCCTTGGCGAGTCCCATCACATTGTAGTTCGGCATCACCCGCGTCGAGCCGCCGAAAGTCAGCGTCGCCATGGCCCCGCCATCGGCCATCAAGGGCGCGGCTCTAGCCGCCGCCTCAGTGAAAGAGAAGGCGGAGACCAGCATGGTCCGCGTAAAATTGGCGCGCGACGTATCGGCGTAGCGGCCTTTGAGCTCCGCCTTGTCGGAGTAGGCGATGCAGTGGACGAGGAAATCGAGGCGGCCCCAGATCTCCCTGATCGCCGCGAAGGCTGCATCGAGCGAGGCGAGATCCTCGACGTCGCAGGGCAGCGCGAGCCCCGAGCCGAGCTTGGCCGCCAGCGGCTTGACCCGCTTGCCGAGCGCTTCGCCCTGATAGGTGAAGGCGAGTTCGGCGCCCTGTTCGCGCAGCGCGCGGGCAATTCCATAAGCGATCGAATGGTCGTTGGCGACGCCCATAATCAGGCCGCGCTTGCCGCCCATCAAAGCGCCCTTGGGCGAAACGGCCGGCTCAGGCGTCGACATGCTTCAGGACTATGCTCGCGTTGGTGCCGCCGAAGCCAAAGGAGTTCGAGAGAACCGCGCGCAGAGTTCACGTTGTCGCGGCGCTTGCGCACGATATCCATGTCGGCAAAGGCTGGATCGAGTTCGTCGATATTGGCGCTTTCGCAGATGAAGCCGCTCTGCATCATGAGCAGGGAATAGATCGCCTCCTGCACGCCGGTCGCGCCGAGCGAATGGCCGGTCAGCGATTTCGTCCCCGAAATCGGCGGCGAGCCTTCGCCGGCGCCGAACACTTCGCGGATCGCCTCGATCTCCTTCAGATCGCCAATGCCGGTCGAGGTGGCGTGCGGATTGATGTAGTCGATCGGCGCCTTGACGTTTTCGAGCGCCATTCTCATGCAGCGCACGGCGCCTTCGCCGGAGGGCGCGACCATGTCGTAGCCGTCTGAACTCAGGCCATAGCCGGCGATTTCAGCGTAAATCTTGGCGCCGCGGGCCTTTGCGCGCTCATAGTCTTCCAGCACGAGCACGCCGGCGCCGCCGGCGATGACGAAGCCATCGCGATTCTTGTCATAAGCGCGGGAGGCGACCTGCGGCCGGTCGTTATAGGCCGAGGACATCGCGCCCATCGCGTCGAAGAAGACGGAGAGCGTCCAGTCGAGCTCCTCGCAACCGCCGGCGAACATGATGTCCTGCTTGCCGTACTGGATCATCTCATAGGCGTTGCCGATGCAATGATTGGAGGTCGCGCAGGCCGAGGAGATCGTATAATTGACGCCCTTGATCTTGAACCAGGTGGCGAGGGTCGCCGACGCGGTCGAGGACATCGCTTTCGGCACAGCGAAGGGGCCGACTTTCTTCGGACCTTTGGTGCGCGCGATGTCGGCACCCTCGACGATGGTTTTCAGCGAGGCGCCGCCGGAGCCCATGATGATGCCGGTGCGCACATGCGAGACCTCCTCCGGGGCGAGCCCCGAGTCGGCGATCGCCTGATCCATGGCGACATGGTTCCAGGCGCCGCCGCGCGCGAGGAAGCGCAGCGCCCTGCGGTCGATCATCGGATCGGGATCGAGGGTCGGCGCGCCGTGAACCTGACTGCGAAATCCGAGTTCCGCGTATTTCTCGGCCCTAACGATGCCTGACCTGGCCTCGTGCAGAGAGGCCAGCACTTCTTGCGTATTATTGCCGATCGATGAGACGATGCCCATTCCGGTGACCACGACGCGTCTCATTCCATCGACTCCCGCTCAAACGAGCCTTGTTGGTTTTCGCGCCGCCGGAGGCGGGCTCTCGCCGCGCCGCGCCGCGCCGGCATTGTTCTCGTTCCGCGATGTCGCCGCGGCCGCCGGGGCGAAATTCTAAGCGCGCGCCTTCTAACATAGGGATTGCGAGGCCGGAAGTCGCCAGAGCGATGCGCCGACGACGTTTGCTCGAAACCGTCGTCGCCTGGCCCCTGCTCAATTTGTTTTGGACCAGCGCCGCCAGCTGCGGTCGGTAAAATCGCCGCACTGCGTCGGGGAACCAGGCGCCTTTTTTCTGGCGCGCCCGACGAAAGTCACAATTTTTCAAGACATAGAGAGGCTGATGAAAATGCGCGGCGCCGGCTAGCGGCGACCCAAGGGAAGGGCGAGCAGAATCAAGCCAAGGATATCATCCGGCCACAGTATGACGTCAGCAAGTTAAGCTATTGGCGTGGGGACAATGACAAAATTCAGGTTTGACATAAACGCGCTTCGCGCTTTGGCGGTCACCGCAGTGATCGGCTATCATTACAACGTGAATTTTTTGCCCGGCGGCTTTGTCGGCGTCGATATCTTTTTCGTCATCTCGGGCTATCTGATGACGGATATTATCGTCAGCAGACTGCAGGCCGATAGCTTCAGCGTCTTGAAATTTTATTACCACCGCGCCAAGCGGATTGTCCCCGGCCTACTTGGGCTTTGTTTTGGATTGCTGGCGCTAGGATATCTTATCCTTGACCCGGTTCACTACAATGCGCTGAGCTACTCTAGCGTCTCTGCGATATTATTTTATTCAAATATTCTGTTCAATAAATCGCAAGGCTATTTCTCGCCCGAATACAATACGAAGATTTTGCTGCACACATGGAGCCTCTCGGTCGAGTGGCAGTTTTATGTGATTTATCCGATCCTGCTGATGGGACTGAGTAAATTCGCGACAACCCGGCGCCATATGACGACGGTTCTGGCGGTCATCGTGGCCATTTCGCTTGCGCTCTGCATTTATTATTCGGCGAAGGATCAGCCGTCAGCATTCTATCTGCTGCCGCAAAGAGCGTGGGAGATGGCGGCGGGCGGCATCATCGCGCTGAACTTCAAGACATGGAGGTCGAAATATTCGGCCCTGCTTCTGGCGGCCGGCTTCGCGCTGATCGGCGTCTCGATCTTCTGCTTCAGCAAAAGTATGGACTGGCCATCCTACTGGGCGGTCGCGCCGGTTCTTGGAACCTGCCTCGTCATCGCGGCGAATCAGGCCGCCGCCTGGCCGTACAGGATCGGCGCGATCCAGACCCTCGGAAGATGGTCCTACTCCCTTTATCTGTGGCATTGGCCGATCGCTGTGATGTTCGTCTATTTCAATTTCACGCGGACGACGGCCGGCCTCGTGCTGTGCCAGCTCGCGGTGCTGGCGGCGGTCATTCTTTTCGGCGCGTCGCTGCTTTGGGCGGCCAAAAAACTCTCCGCCCGCATCGACTGGACGGCCCCCGCGCCACGCCAGGCGTGGAGCGCCGCAGCGCTGGCCGGAGGCTTCGCCGCCACTCTCTTCTTTGCGCTCGCCGTCGATACGACGCGCGGCTTCGCCAACCGCAGCCCGCAAGTCGCGCGGGAGGTCGAAATGTACAAGACAGTCCTGGCCGACTGGCGCTTCCCTGGCGACTGCGATGGCTTCGACCCGGCCGGAAACCTGCGGCCGTGCCATCTCGGCCGGCCCGGCGGACCCGAGACCATTATTCTTGGCAATTCATTCTCCATGCAGATTTATCATCGCCTCGCGGCGAAAACCGATCTGCAAGGCGAGTTCACTTTCCTGACTTCATCCGGCTGCCCCGCCGTTACGGGATTCCGCTACACCCGCGACGTGCTCCGCTGCACCGGTTATTTCGACAAGGCCTTCGCCTATGCCGCCCAAAGGAATCCGGCCCGCGTCGTGCTCATCTCGAACTGGCTCGCCTATTTCACGCCAAGTAACGAAAAGCTGTGTTTCATCGTTGGGGAATCCTGCGTCGCAAAGGTGAACGACAGGGACTGGTTCGAACCGCATCTTGCCGCCATATTCGCAAGGCTCGGCGAAAGCTTGCGCAAAATGAAGGACCGCGGAACCGAGGTCGTCGTCATCGCGGCGACGCCCTATGGCAAATGGAACGTGCCCGCCGAATTGTTGAAGCGCCAGTTCCTCGGCATGGATACGCAGGACGTCGCCTATTTCGATCGCGGCAAGTTCGAAAACGACTCGGCCCTCGTGAAGCGCAATCTGGTAGCGCTGGCCGACTTAGCGGGCGGGACGTTCTACGAGCCGGTCGACTATCTTTGCGAAGAACACCGCTGTCCGACCCTCGACGCAGACGGCGTGCCTTATTTCCGCGATTTGGGCCATTACCGCGCCGGCGCGGTGCGCACCGACCGCTTCGCCTTCTTCGATGCGGCGGTCGGCATCGACAGGCAATATGGGGCAGCGCCCGCCGACGGCGTCAACAAGCAGTACAGCGCGCTCCCTACGCCGTAGCGACGCGCGGCGCTTCAGCCCCGGCCTGAAACAGGCCGACTTTGAGGTCCTTGGCCTCATAGATGCGCACGCCGTCGGCTTCCAGCCAGCCATCGGCGATGCCAAGCGAGAGCTTGGTCTTGAATACGCGCTTAAGATCGACGCCATAGACGATCCGCTTGACGGTCGGCAGCACCTGGTCAGCGAATTTCACCTCGCCGACGCCGAGCGCGCGACCGCGGCCCGGCAGGTCGAGCCAGCCGAGATAGAAGCCGAGCAATTGCCAGAGAGCGTCAAGCCCAAGGCAGCCGGGCATGACGGGGTCGCCCTTGAAATGGCAACCGAAGAACCACAGGTCGGGGCTGATCGCGTATTCGGCGCGGATCAGGCCCTTGCCATTGGGACCTCCCGTCTCGGACAGTTCCGCGATGCGGTCGAACATCAGCATGGGCGGCAGCGGCAATTGTGGCCCTCCGACGAACAATTCGCCGCGTCCGCAGGCGATGAGGTCTTCGTATTCGAAACTTTGGCGCCGCGTTTTGCTGTCCGTCACTTAGTTCTTCTCCAGGATGACGCCCACGCCCCAGGGGCGGCGAAATCGCCGCGTCTTAGCATAGGCGATTGCGGGTCGAAAGCGCCTCGCAAGGCGAATCCAGGCCGGCGCGCCCTTCCGCCTCTGAAGCGCGACCCCTATATGAGCGCTGCGGGACCTATCCCGCGGTTTTGCAGGACACGCATTTCCATGGCCATGCGCCACAGAATTTCGATTGTTGCGCTCGCCCTGACGCTTGCCGTCGGGTTTTCCGCCGACGCCTTCGCGCGGGCCGGCGGCGGCGGTTCGTTCGGCAGCCGCGGCGGGTTCAGCTTTAATCCGCCGTCCTCGACGATGACGGCGCCAGGGGGCGGTTCGCCGTTCCAGCGCTCATGGACGTCGCCCGGCGCATCGCCGAATCAGGGCATTTTCCGGCCGGGCGCAGGCGGATACGGCGGGCGCGGCGGCATGTTCGGCGGCTTCGGCGGCGGCCTCATGGGCGGCCTGCTCGGCGCCGGCCTCATCGGCATGCTGCTCGGGCATGGCTTTGGCGGCGGCCTCGGCGGCGGCATGTCGTTCATCGGGCTTTTGCTGCAGCTCGCGCTTTTGTATTTCCTGTTCAAATTCGTCATGAGCTTTTTGCGCAACCGCGGCCCAGCAGCGCAGGGGAGCGCCTATGCGGGTCCTCCGCCGTCTGGGGCGGCTCCCCCCTATGGCGGCGGCTTCGGCGGATTTGGCGGCGGCGCCCCACGGATAGCAAAGCTTGAGGTCGGCCCGGCCGATTACAACGCCTTTGAACAGCGCCTCGGCGCCATCCAGAAGGCGTATAGCGACGAAGACATCAGCGCTTTGCGTTCCATGTCGACGCCGGAGATGGCGTCCTGGTTCGCCGACGATCTCGCCGAAAACGCCCGCAGGGGCGTCGTCAACAAGCTCTCAAACATCGCCTTCCTTCAGGGCGACCTCACCGAAGCGTGGCGGGAGCCAAACGCCGAATACGCCAGCGTCGCGATGCGCTTTTCGCTGAACGACGCGATGCTCGATCGCGCTACGGGGCGGCTCGTCTCGGGCGATCTCGCGACGCCGCAACAGGCGACCGAGATCTGGACGTTTACGCGCTTTCCCGGCGGCGGCCCCAGCGACTGGAAACTGTCCGCCATCCAGCAGGCCGCCCAAAGCGTATGAAAATCGTCGCTTTCATCTGCTAGGTGGGCCTGCATGGAGGCTTCGGTCCCGACCATCATCTTCGATCTCGGCGGCGTTCTTGTCCGACACGACAACGAAGTGTTGCTCGACCGGCTCGCCGCCTGCTGCGCCGAGCCTGCCACGGCGCGACATCTGATGGCGCGCGCGGTCGGCGACGAGGACTTCACGACAGGGCGGCTTGGCATCGACGCGCTGCACGCCCGTCTCGTGGCGGAGCACGGCTTCGCGCCGGGCTATGCACATTTCCTCGATCTCTGGAGCAGCCATTTCAGCGAAGAGCCCGGCATGGAGCCGCTCGTGCTCGCGCTCGCCCAGCGCTACCGCGTCGTCATATTCTCCAATACCAATTCGGCCCATATCGACCATATCAGGGCGAATTACCGCGTGCTGACGCACGCGCACGCGGCCTATATGTCCTATGAGCTTGGCCTCGCGAAACCTTACGCCGAAGCCTTCGAGAAAGTGCTGGAGCTTGAGGGACGCCGCCCGGAGGAGTGCATTTTCATCGACGATCGGGCCGAGAATACCGCCGCCGCGGCGGCGCTCGGCATCATGACCGTTACGTTTACGGACCGCGCCGCGCTTGAGGCCGCGGTCGCCGAATACGGCGTCGCGGTCGACGCCTAGCTGCGCGGGATCGAGCTTCGGACCTCGGCGAGAGCGTTCGCGTCGGCGCCGCTTAAGCCAAGCCATCGGCCCTCGAATTCGGCCGATAGCGGAAGCCTACGCTTCGACGGCGGGGGTGATCGAAACAGATTCGCCGCAACCGCAGGCCGAAGTCTGATTGGGATTCTTGAAGGTGAAGCTCGCGGCGAATTTATCGGCCTCGAAATCGAGCTTCGTGCCCAAGAGAAACATCAAATCCTTTGGCGCGATAAGGATGTTGACCCCCTGATCCTCAATCACCTCGTCGCCCGGCAAGACCGCGTCGGCGAGATCGAGCGTATAGGTCATGCCGGCGCATCCGCCCTTCTCGACGCCGACCTTGATCCCGGCGACCGGCTTTTCGGCCGCCTCGATAAGCGCGCGGGCGCGAGCAGCCGCGGCTTCGGTCAAGGATAGGGCTGCGAATTTCGGGCTGGCCATAAAAATCTCCGGGATCCTGGATCCGTCTGCTGGTCGAGACATCCTATATAGGGCGCATCGGCGTCAATGTTTAGAGCTTCTGGCCCGAAGCGACATTGCGGAACGCTTGGCCGACGTCATCGTCGAACTGAAGAATTTCGACCTCTCTGGTCAGCGTCGCCTTGGTTTTTTCGGTTGCGAGGATGAGCAAGGCGTCGCCCCAGCCGCTCACAAGTAGCCTGCCCGCGCGCTTTGTCGTGGCGTAATTTCCCCTCTCCTCGATGTTCCTGATCGACGCCAACAAGTCCGCGCGATCCTGCTCGTCCTCCGGCTCGTTCTCGTCGAGCCATCCGGCTATATCGCTGGTTTTCGTCAACTCACGCAATTGAATGGCGCCTTTTGGGACATGACTTGGAATTCATAATCCCTCGGTAGCCGAAATCAATGCGTCGCGCTGGCGGCGCCCACCAGGAGGAGGGGTATGGCCGCTCCGCCAAGCGCGCAAAAGACGCCACAGCCGCCCAAGCGGACATTGCTGACCGCTTGGGCGCCTCTCGTCTGGAGCTGCAGCTCTCAAATGCCGGTTCGTCACAACGTATAATTTGCTGTCAGCCCGGTCATTAGAAGTTGAAGTTTATCTCGTCGACGATGAGATCGCCTCCAGGAAAATCCGCGAAGATCATTTGGCCGCGGCGCAGATTGGACGTCCGGTTGTCGACTAGCCACTGAGCCGTCAGCTGGTTCGTGCCCAAAAAGTATATCCCGCCTGATCGCCGCGGAAAATCCGGACACGTATCTTTAATTACCAAGAGAAAGCAACCAGGTCCATTCCAATGGTGCGCCGGTTTGCGGACTAGACTTTCCGCTCGCAACAAAATACGGAAACGAGCCGCCATTGCCGCTGAGCAAGTTCGCGTAAAAATTCTTGTCATTGATTCAGCTGATTCTTGACGTCTGACCATTTATCATAAACGGGCGTCAGCGCGAGACGTGGTCCTTCGCCGTCCAGTCAAAACAGGGCTTCGCCAGCCTATCCTAGCCGCTGGGCGACCGGGGTGGGCCAAGAGCCGGCCCGCCCCACAAGGCGCGACCATGGACACCTTTGGTCCAGAGCCACGGCTCGCGCGCTGGCTCGATTATTGAGGGTTGAAATTTATCGTATTCGTGATGAGGTCGGGCCCGGGAAAATCCGCGAAGATTATCTGGCCGCGGCGCAAACCAGAGTGGTTCGCCTTCAACCATTGAGAGGTCAGTTCGTTCGTACCCATGTAGTCTATTGAGCAATCGTCAAAAAAGCAGGCCCGTCGTGGAAAATCCGGGTACACATCCTTACCTCTTCCAAAAGGCGTGGTTAGTCCCGTCCAAAGCTGAGGAGCTCCCGTTTGCGCGCTCGACTTGCCACTTGCAACAAAATACGGAAACGAGCCGCCATTTCCGCTCAGGAAATTTGCGTAAAAAATCCTGTCGGTGGTCCCATTTACGAGCTTCAACCGATCCTTTACGGCTAACCACGTATCGTAAAGAGCCGCATTGCTGCTCAGGTTCCAATTGTCCTGTATTTCTAGACTATTCCAGGAAATTCCATATTGAACCGGAGTTTTTCCGGTTGAAATAAAATCCTGTAGAATCACGATCTTTCCCCTCACCGCCCCGATCCTAAGGTCGGTCGGCGTAGCCCAGTAATCACTTCCCTTGATCTGTCCAAGCGTGAGGTCAGAGCTGTTGGGATTAGGACCGGGTTGCGGAGGCGTCCAGAAGTATTGGTTATACTTTGGGTTCTGCAGGTAATTCACAAAGATTTGCTCGAATTCTTCGGCGCTTCCTTTGTTGATCGGATCCTCTTGCTTGAGCCTCAAAAAGATCGCTTCTCTAGGATGGGCCTTGAGAAAAGCTGTCACGTCATTCAGGACATCGTCGAAAATAAAATCCAGACTGATTATTCCATGAACGACGTAAAAGATTTTGGCCGTAGCTCGGCGACAAAGTATGTCCAATGCCCGAATTCCGGATTCGAGCTGGTTGCTCAAGGACATTGTCTGCGTTTGGATGTTGTCCCTTCCAACTCCAGTCAGGGCAGCCATCGTGTCGTGCGTCCCTGGCAACGCCAGCCAGCTCACAAGCCGGGTGTCCGTCAAACGACTCATCCAGTCCGGGTTCGTCGTCTTCCGCCCTTCGTCATGGGAGTACCCTCCCTGAGTATCCGCCTTAACTTGGGCGGAAGGTAGGGCGGAACAGGCGAAAAGAATAGCAGCGCTGAATGAGAGTCGTTTCAAGTTCAGTCGTAGTGCGTTCATAAACAAGCCCCCCGTCTAGTCGTGCGCCTCGACGCCCCTCAAGAGCAAGCGCCAAGATAAAGTCGAATATTTCGGTGAAAATATAACGACACGCGGGGGTCTGTGGAATAACCGCGCCTTCGCGCGGGTCGACAGTGCCGGACGCATTGCGTCCAGCCGTATTCGCCCTGGCCTTCTGGCCAGGCGATCAAAACAAGGCTGGAATCAGCGCCAGGCCCTTCCTTACGGCGCGAGAAACCGGGCAGGTCGGGGCAAGCGCCTCTTGCGGCGCGCTCGATATTCAAACCGCTGCGCCGTCCGCCCGTCGTTGAGAAGACCCGGTCAACCTACGTTCACGCCGCCTTCTTCACCGCGATGGCGGCGATCGCGCGCATGATCTTGCGCGTCCCTTCAAGCCGCTCGGCGATGTCCTCGAAGTCGCGGGCGAAGACGATCTTCATGTCCGGGCGGACCTTAGCGTCGCGGCCCTGTTCGGCGACATAGCGCACAAGCCCCTGCGGGTTGGAGAAGGAATTGTCGCGGAACGAGATAATGACGCCCTTCGGCCCCGCCTCGACTTTTTCAACATGCGCCTTGCGGCACAGCGCCTTAATCGAGACGATCTTCATCAATTGTCCGACCTCTGCCGGCAGCGGTCCGAAGCGATCGATCAGCTCGGCGGCGAAGCTTTCGATCTCCTCATCGGTCTCAAGGCTCGCCAGGCGCCTGTAGAGCCCGAGTTGTAGCTGCAGATCGGCGACATAGGCCTCCGGGATCGACACCGGCGTTCCAAGCGTGATCGTCGGCGACCAGGCTTCCTCGGCGGGCTCGGCGACGCCGGCCTTCAGCGCCTCGACCGCCTCCTCGAGCATCTGCTGGTAGAGTTCGTAGCCGACCTCCTTGATATGGCCCGACTGATCGTCGCCAAGCAGATTGCCGGCGCCGCGGATGTCGAGATCATGCGTCGCGAGCTGGAAGCCGGCGCCGAGCGTATCCAGCGAATGCAGCACCTTCAGCCGCTTCTCGGCCTGCGGCGTCATGGCGCGATCGGCCGGGACCGTGAACAACGCATAGGCGCGCACCTTCGAGCGTCCGACGCGGCCGCGCAGCTGATAGAGCTGCGCAAGGCCGAACATATCGGCGCGATGCACGATCAGCGTGTTGGCGGTTGGGATGTCGAGCCCTGATTCGACGATGGCGGTCGACAGCAGCACGTCATATTGGCCGTCGTAGAAGGCCGCCATCCTGTCCTCGAGTTCGGTCGCCGCGAGCTGGCCATGAGCGATGACGAATTTCACTTCCGGCACATGCTGGCGCAGGAAGGCGCCCGCCGCTTCGATATCCTCGATGCGCGGGCAGACGTAGAAGCTTTGACCGCCGCGATAGCGTTCGCGCAACAGGGCCTCTCGCACGATCAGCTCGTCGAAGGGCGTGATGAACGTGCGCACCGCGAGCCGGTCGACCGGCGGCGTCGCGATGATCGAGAGTTCGCGCACGCCGGTCAGGGCGAGTTGCAATGTGCGCGGGATCGGCGTCGCGGAGAGCGTGAGGACATGCACCTCGGCGCGCAGCTCCTTCAGCCGCTCCTTATGCTTGACGCCGAAATGCTGCTCCTCGTCGATAACGACGAGGCCGAGATCCTTGTAATCGACGCTCTTGCCGAGCGCCGCATGGGTGCCGACGACGATGTCGACTTCGCCTGACGCCGCGCCAGCCTTGGCGGCCTTCAAATCGGCGGCGCTCACCATGCGCGACATTTGCGCCACCTTGACCGGCAAATGGGCGAAGCGGCTGGCGAAATTGCGGTAATGCTGGCGCGCCAGCAGCGTCGTCGGCACGATCACCGCGACCTGCTTGCCGCCGGTAGCGGCGGCGAAGGCGGCGCGCAGCGCGACCTCAGTCTTGCCGAAGCCGACATCGCCGCAGACGAGCCGATCCATAGGCCGCCCGGACGCCATGTCGTCGAGCACGGCCTCGATCGTCGATAACTGATCCTCGGTTTCATCGTAGGGGAAGCCGGCGCAAAATTCGTCGTAGAGACCTTCGGACGGGACGAGCTTCGGCGCCGCCCTCATCTGCCGCGCGGCGGCGATCTTGATGAGGCCCGCCGCCATTTCGAGGACGCGCTTGCGCATGCGCGCCTTGCGCTTTTGCCAGCCGCCGCCGCCAAGGCGATCAAGCTGGACCTCGGTGTCCTCAGAGCCATAGCGCGAGAGAAGTTCGAGGTTTTCGACGGGCAAAAACAGCTTGGCGCCGTCGGCGTAATGAAGTTCGAGGCAGTCGTGCGGCGCGCCGCCGGCCTCGATCGACTGCAGGCCGACGAAACGCCCGATGCCGTGATCGACGTGGACGACGATGTCGCCCGCGCTGAGCGCGTTGACCTCGCTGAGGAAATCCTTGGCCTTCGGCGTCTTGCGGCTGCGGACGAGACGGTCGCCAAGGATGTCCTGCTCGCTGACGACGACGAGATCGCCTGCCTCAAAGCCTGCCTCAAGCCCCATCACCGCCATGGCGATGCCTTGCGGCGGCAGAGCGAGCGCCTGCGCAAGCGAGGACACATTGGCCTCGCCTGCGACCCCGTGATCGGCGAGCACGTGCGTCAGGCGCTCGCGCGAGCCGTCCGACCAGGCGGCGAGGATGACGCGCTTTCCCTCGGCTTGGCGCGCCCTGACGTGCTCGACCGCGGCGGCGAACACATTGGCGTTCGCGTCGGCTCGCTCGGCGGCGAAGCTGCGGCCTGACCTCGCGCCGCAATCGACGACGAGGCCGCGGCTTCCCTGTGGCTCGGCGAAAGGCGTCGTGCGCACGACCCGCGCGCCGCCGAGGCGCTGGCGCCACTCGGCTTCCGACAGATAAAGCAGGTCTGGCTTCAGCGGCTTGTAGCTTGCATGAGGCGGGTCGAGATCATAGGCGCTTTTGCGCGCATCGTAATAATCATCGATCAGCGCGATGCGTTCATGCGCGGCCTCGTCGACGAGCGCATCGAAGACGAGCGGCGACCGGCCGGCGTAATCGAACAGCGTGTCGAGATGGTCGTAGAAAAGCGGCAGCCAGTGCTCGTGGCCCGGATGACGCCGGCCTTCGCTGATCGCCTCATAGAGCGCGTCGCCACGCGTCTGCGCGCCGAAGCCGGCGACATAGGCCTGGCGGAAGCGGCGCATCGAATCGCTGGTGAGCTGAACCTCGCTCATCGGCACGAGATCGAGGCCGCGCAACGGAAAGACGGTGCGCTGCGATTCAGGATCGAAGGCGCGAATCGACTCCAGCGCGTCGCCGAAGAAGTCGAGCCGCACCGGCTGCGCCATGCCGGGCGCGAAGAGATCGAGGATGCCGCCGCGCACGGCGTATTCGCCGGCGTCGCGCACGGTCGAGGCCCTGACGAAGCCATTGGTCTCGAGCCAGCCGGTCAGCGCGTTCATGTCGACGACATTGCCGGGAGCGGCGGAGAAAGTGTCGGCGGCGATCTGCTGCATCGGCGGGACGCGCTGGACGAGAGCTTTCACCGTCGTGCTGAGGATGCGCGGACGCTCCGCGCTGGAGCGCGAGCGCGCGAGGCGCGACAGCACGACCATGCGCCGCGCCGAGATCGAAGCGTTCGGCGACACACGGTCGTAGGGCTGGCAGTCCCAACCCGGAAAATCGAGGATTTCGATGTCGGGCGCGGCGAAGGCGAGCGCTTCCGCGAAGGCGGCGGCGCGCTGGCTGTCGCGCGCGACGTGAATGAGCGCGAGCGCCCGATCCTCCGCCTCCCGGGCCAGCGCGCGGGTGAGATCGGCGACGCAGAAAGCGTCGAACCCGTCGGCGAGTGAGGAAAGCGTCAGCGAGCCGCCCTTGACGAGTTCGGCGAGGGCGCGTTTGAGATCAGCCACGAGAGACAGTCAATTCAGGCGTTGGCCCCGGCGAGGCGAATGTTGCGGCTTCATGTTCCGACCGGATTGAGCCCGGCGTGGAAGGCGACGATCTTGTGAAACAGCATTGTATCATAAGCTTCGGGCGTCGCCGCCTCGCCCGTCGCCCAGGCGAATACGTCGCGGTCGATCGCCTCCAGTAGGGCCTCGAAATCGTCGAGTTCGCTTTCGCTCAAGGTTGCGAGCGCCGCATCGGCGAAACGGCCGAGCAGGAGATCGGTTTCCAGCATGCCGCGATGCCAGGAGCGGAATTTGATGCGCCTGCGCCGCGCGTCGAGCGTCGCCTGCGGAAGGGCGGACATGTAAGGACTCCGGGCCTGATTGCTGCGCGGACCGCGCGTTCCAGCGATATAGACTTTGAATGCGCGGCTGTCAGCCCTTAGGCCAGAGGGCGCTCGTGCTGGCGCGCTGTCCGATACGCGCCGCGCCGCCATTGCCTCCGCGGCGGCGCGCGGCGCATAAAGTGATGAACGCCGCGGCCGAGACCATGCGCCCATCGATTCTGAACTCTCTTTTCGCTTCCGCCGCGAGCCTTCCCGGCGTCGGCCCCAAGACCGGCAAGCTGCTCGACCGGCTGCTCGCCGAGAGCGGCAAGGACGCGCGGGCCGTCGATCTCCTGTTCCATCTGCCGACGGGCGTCATCGATCGGCGCAACCGGCCGAAGATCGCCGAGGCGCCGCTCGACGCGCTGGTGGTGATCGAAGTCACCGTCGTGGAACACCAGCCGCCGCCCCGCGCGAAGGGCCCTTATCGTGTGCTGGTTGAGGATGAGACTGGCGACGTTCTGCTCGTGTTTTTCCTCGCCAACCATCAATGGATCGAGCGAAGCCTGCCGGTCGGCGCGCGACTCTGGATCTCGGGCAGGCTCGAACTCTGGGACGGCCATCGCCAGATGGTGCATCCGGACCGCATCCTCGACGCCGAGGGATTCGCCAAAATGGCGCCGGTCGAGCCGGTCTATCCAGCCACCGAAGGCCTGTCGCAGCGGGTCCTCTCGAAGGCGATCGAGGGCGCTCTGGCGCGCTTGTCGGCCCTGCCCGAATGGCGCGCGGCGCCTGGCCTGCCTTCCTTCGCGGAGGCCCTGCGCGCCGCGCATCGCCCGCAGGCGCCCGAAGAGATCGCCCTCGAAGCTCCTGCGCGGCTGCGCCTCGCCTTCGACGAAATGCTCGCCGGCCAGCTCGCGCTCGGACTCATGCGGGCGCAATTGCGGCGCGCGCCCGGCCGCGCCAACGCCGGCGACGGCCGTATCGCCGAGCGGATCCTTGCCGCGCTACCCTTCAAGCTCACCGGCGCGCAGACGGAGGCGCTGAAGGAAATCCGCACCGATCTTGCCAGCGAAACCCGCATGCTCCGCCTGCTGCAGGGCGACGTCGGCGCCGGCAAGACCCTGGTCGCGCTGCTCGCTATGGCGACCTGCGTCGAGGCCGGGCGGCAAGCGGCGCTGATGGCGCCGACCGAGATTCTCGCGCGCCAGCATTTTTCGGCATTAAGCGCCTTGGCGGACGCAGCGGGCGTAAGATTGGCGCTGCTGACCGGCCGCGACAGGGGTGCCTCCAGGGCGCGGACTCTCGATGGCCTTGCCACGGGCGAAATCAACATCGTCATCGGCACGCATGCTTTGTTTCAGGAGCCGGTCGCCTTCAAGGATCTGGGCCTCGCCGTCGTCGACGAGCAGCATCGCTTCGGCGTACATCAGCGCCTCGCCCTCGGCGACAAGGGCGAGCGCGCCGATATCCTGGTGATGACGGCGACGCCGATTCCGCGCAGCCTCGTGCTGACCTATTTCGGCGACATGGACGTCTCAGCGATCCGCGAAAAGCCTAAAGGACGTCAGCCGATCGAAACCCGCGCGCTGCCGCTGGAGCGCATCGGCGAATTGATCGAGCGGATCGGCGGCGCGATCGCGCAAGGCGCGCAGGCCTTCTGGGTCTGCCCGCTGGTCGAGGAGAGCGAAGTTTTGGACGTCGCCGCCGCACAGGAGCGTTTCGACGATCTGAAGGCGGTCTTCGGCGATGAAGTCGGCCTCGTGCACGGTAAGATGAAAGGCCCCGACAAGGACGCCGCCATGGCCGCCTTCGCGTCCGGCGCGACGAAGATCCTCGTCGCCACGACGGTGATCGAGGTCGGCGTCGATGTGCCGAACGCCAGCATCATGGTGATCGAACATGCCGAGCGCTTCGGCCTTGCGCAATTGCATCAGTTGCGCGGCCGCGTCGGGCGCGGCGCGACGAAATCTTCCTGCATTCTGCTCTACAAGAATCCGCTCGGCGAGAGCGCGAAAGCCCGCATCGCCATCATGCGCGAAACCGAGGACGGCTTTCGCATCGCCGAGGAGGATCTGCGTCTGCGCGGCGAGGGCGAAGTGTTGGGATCGAAACAGTCCGGGCTGCCGGGGTTTCGCCTCGCCGATCCCGCGGCGCATGCGGATTTGCTGGTCGAGGCGCGGCGCGAGGCGCAGCGGATCGTCGCCGACAATCCAAGGCTTCAAGGCGAGCGCGGCGAGGCTTTGCGGCTATTGCTAAATATTTTCGAGCGCGCCGAGGCGATCCGGCTGCTCGGCGCAGGGTGACTACTTCTTCGACGCGACAAAACTCAGCGCGTACATCGCGGCGGCGGAGAAGATCGCTAGGCAGGCGAGCACGAGGGCTGTACCGCCGTAGCCGACGGCGCCGATCAGCAGGGCCTGCGGAAAGGGCATCAAGAAGATGCCGATGTTGAACGCCGTGTTGAGCAGCGCCTGCGGACCGGCGCGCTCGGCGGGTTCGACGCCTTCGCTCATCCACGCCGAAAGAACGGGATAGACGACGCTGTAGCCGATCCCGAACAGAATCCCACAGACAACGATCAGCCAGGATTGTCCGGCGAAGCCGAGCAGCATGAAGCCGGCGCCCTGCGAGAACAGCCCGCCGGCGACGAGGACGCGCCGGTCGAGCGCCTGCAAGGCGCCCATGGCGAGAAATCTTGTGGCGAATAAGGTCGTCGTCGAGGCGAAGAAAAAGGCGCCGATCGGCAGCGCCTTCGCCTCAAGCAATGCGGCCAGAAAGGCGGCCGTAAAGCCGAACATCGTTCCGTTGACGAAAACGGCGGCGAGGGCCGGAATGCGGCTGTGGGTCAGCGCCGCGGAGAAGTCGAGGCCGCGCGCCTGACGCGGGCGCGGCATGGGCCTCAGGCCGAACGTCAGCGCGAAGGCGGCGCAACCCGGAATGGCGCCTTCGAGAAACATGGCCTTCGCACCGAACGCGTTGAGAATGAAGGCGCCGAAAGGCGGCGCAAAAGCCTGCGCTAGCGTGAACAGGCTTGTGAACAGGCCGATTAGATAGACGAAACGACGATCGTTGAGCCGACTCTGCCCATAGGTGACGAAGGCGCTGAGCAGGAGCCCTTGCCCCACGCCTTGAACGAGGCGCGAGGCGAGCGCCGGCCAGAAATCGGCGGCGGTGTAACGCAGGCTGAAGAAGCCCGCGACCAATACGGCGATGGCGATCCGGCACGTATTGAGGACGCCGAAGCGGGCCGCCGCCGCGCCCGAAAGAAAGGTGAAGATGATCACCGGAAAAGCGTATAGGGACAGCAAAAGTCCGATTGCGTGCAGGTCGAAATTCTCTCGCGCGAAGACAACGGCGAGCAACGCGGCGTGGGAATAGGTGAAGGAGATGAGGAAAGCGGCGGCGGCCATCTGCAGATATTCGCGCCGCGCCCGCGCGTCGATGAAACCCGCCGCGACGGCGGCTTCATCCAGCTTGAGTTCGGGCGCCATCAATCGCCGGCGCGACCAAGCAGGGCGCGCCAATGGCGCGCGGCAAGCTCGGCGGTCGAGGAAATGTCTTCGAGGGCGAGAAGACGAAGCCCCTGCCGTTCGGCCTCGGCGAAGATCGACGGCGCCAGAGGCCAGGGCGGTCCCTTCGCTTCTGCTTCCTCGTCCCTTGCGCGCGCGATCAAAAGCAGCTTTCCGCCCCGCGCGAGCAGATGTGCGAGGGCCGCGAGCGCCTGCGGCAATAACGCCGGCGCCAGAGCCTGCAGCGTATAGCACTCGTGGACGAGATCGAAGGCACCGCGCCACGCATCCGGCGCTGCGAAAAGATCGACGGCGCGATAGGCGACCTTTGAATGCGGAAAGCGTCGCCGCGCCCAGGCGACCGCGCCTTCAACAAGATCGAACGCCGTAACCTGCGCACCAGCGGCGGAAAAATATTCGGCGTTATCGCCAAGCCCGCAGCCGACGTCCAGTACGCGGAGGCCCGCAATTCCGCACGCCTGAAAATCGACCCATGCCTTAGTGAGGGGGTGCGGCGCAAGATTCGCCCAGGGAACTCGCGCGGGATCATCCTCAGCCAACGTATAGACCGCTTCGAACCAGCCGCGGCGCAGCGGATCGGCGTCCGGCGCGCCGCCCTTGGCGGGGTCGATCGCGTCGAGCTCGGCGCGGGCCTTCGCGCGGCGCTCGGCGAAGCCGGGATCGAGCGGCGATCGGGTCACAGACTATCCTCGCAAATCGCCGCCGTCGGCCGAAAGCTTTTCGGCGGTCTCCAGCAGTTTTTCCCACCTCCCGCTATCGTTCTGGCGCCAATAGGTCAACGCGAGCCCGCGCGCTTTGAGCTCTTTCCATTGCAGCCGGGCAGCTGCGAGCTCGTCCTCATCCTTGCCGTCGAAGGCGACGATTGCGCGCGCGCAGGCGCCGGCTTTCGTGGGCGAGGCGTCGAGCCATGGCGCGACTTCCGCGCCTTCGATAAAGAACCGCGCTCGCGCGCCGTTTGGAGTTCTCGCCGCCCGTCGAAAGATACACTGGCTGCAGTTCGCCATCGCCGTCGGCGGCCCGGCCATGGGGGAGGAAGCTCGCTTCGGAATAGGTCCAGAGCCAAGCGTCGAGCGCGTCCAGCCGCTCTTCGCTCTTCGCCTGCACGACGGCGCGCCAGCCGGCGGCGAGCGATTTCTCGATCAGGCCAGGGAGCGCCTGATCGAGGCTCTGGCGCTGCAGATGGTAGAACCAGATCTCCATCGGGAATGGGAACCTTCCGGCGCGCTCGCCCTTCGAGACCAGGGGCTCCGCTCTACCCCTCGTAATGATCGGCGACGAGACGATCAAGCAAGCGCACGCCAAAGCCCGACCCCCAGCTCTGGTTGATATCGCTTGCGGGCGAACTCATGCCGGTTCCGGCGATGTCGAGATGCGCCCAAGGCGCGCCATTGACAAAGCGCTGCAGGAATTGCGCGGCGGTGATCGAGCCGGCGTGGCGTCCGCCGGTATTCTTCATGTCGGCGAATTTCGAATCGATCAACTTGTCGTAGGCCGGCGCCAGCGGTAGGCGCCAGAGTTTTTCGCCGGTCTCCTTGCCGGCGGCGATGAGCCGCTCGCCGAGTTCGTCATCATTGGTGAAGAGGCCGGCATGCTCCTGCCCGAGCGCGACCAACACCGCGCCGGTCAGGGTAGCAAGGTCGATCATGAACTTCGGCTTGAAGCGGTCCTGTGCGTACCAGAGCAGGTCGCCAAGCACGAGGCGCCCTTCGGCGTCCGTATTGATGATCTCGATGGTCTGGCCGGACATGGATTTGACGATGTCGCCGGGGCGCTGCGCATTCGCGCCCGGCATGTTCTCGACGAGGCCGATGACGCCGATCGCGTCCAGCTTCGCCTTGCGAATCGCGAGAGCCTGCATCAAGCCAACGACGCAGGCGGCGCCCGCCATGTCCCCCTTCATATCCTCCATGCCGGCGGCGGGCTTGATCGAGATGCCGCCGGTATCGAAGGTGACGCCCTTGCCGATGAAAGCCACCGGCTGCGCCTTGCCCTTGTAGGATCCCTTGCCGCCGCGCCAGCGCATGATGACGACGCGGCTCTGCCGGGCGGAGCCCTGCCCGACGCCGAGCAGCGCCCACATGCCAAGCGCTTTCATGGCGGGCTCGTCAAGCACCTCGATCTCGACGCCGACCTTTTCCAGCTCCCTGACGCGGTTGGCGAATTCCTCGGGATAGAGGATGTTGGGCGGCTCGTTGACGAGGGAGCGGGCGGTCAGAACGCCCGTCGCCACGGCCTCGCGCCGCTTCAATTCGCCGCGTGCAGCGGCTGGATCGGCCACGGCGAGCGTGATCTCGCTTGGGCCGTTTTCCTCCGCCTCGTCTTTCTTTTTGGTTTTGTAACGATCGAAACGATAATCGCGCAGGTGGGCACCGAGCGCGAAGTCGGCGGCCGCGCTCGCCGCATCTTCCGGCGGATGCGGCGGGGCGAAGACGACCGTCGCGATCGAGCCGCGTCCAAGCTTGCCGATAACGAAGCCGCCAAGCCCGGCATAGTCGGCGGGGGCCGCGGGCGCGGTCAGCTTGACCGCGGCCGGGGCGCCGCTGTTTTGCGAGTTGGGCTTGCCGGTTTCAGGCTTGCCGGATTCGGGCTTGTCTGCTTCGGGCTGAGAGCCGACGCCGACGACGAGCAGTCGGTCGGCGCTGAAGCCGGCGGGCGCGAGGATGTCGAGCGCCGTCGAAGGCTTGCCCTTGAACTTCGCCGCCGCCGCGGCCTTTCGAACCAGCGCCTCGCCAGCCTCTCCGATCAATTCCCGGGTCGCGGCGCCGAACTCGAAATCGGCGTTGGTGAAAATCACCAGCGCCCGCGGTCCCTTCGGCTTGGCCGCCGCCTTCCTTGACTCGGCGTGCGGCGTCTCGGCGGCGAGCGAGCCAAGCGCAGCGAATTCGATTTTCACGGAGTGCGACATATGATCCCCAAAAAGCGTGGCCGCTGCGCGCTCACGATGTCGTGAACCCGCCACGCCGCGATCGGTTGCTGGCTTATGCGCGCACACGGATAACAGCCGCCGCGCGCCATTGACGCGCATAACCTAGAAAAACGGTCTAACGCAATCAGCCCATTTCTGAAGCCCGTATCGTTCTTAAAGCCCATGTCGGGATCGTTTTTCCAGCGCCTGAGGCGCGTTCTGCACCGGCCGTTTCCCCCACACAGAGCCTTGATTGGCGGCCCCCGCCGCGCCGAAAAATTGCCGCGAGCAAAGAGTTTAGTCACCCGTCCGCCAAAGCAAAAGCGCAAAAGCCGGTTTTCTGTGATCGGAAGGCCACGCCGCGGCGCATTTCGCGGCGGGACCGTCAAGGCGCGGCACCGGTCTCTGGCGGCGACAGCGGTCTCGTTGTACCAGATAGGATGGCGGGGCGTGCGAGGCTTGAGTTGCGAATGTCGGGCATGACCGTTCAACCGTCGAGGACTACTATGCGCGCCGCGGCCCGCCCTCGTCGCATCCTACGCGCGCCTGGGAGCGCCGGCCGCCGCGCCGCCGGCGATGCGCGATGATCGGATGGACGCTCGGCCGCTATTTCGCCGCACGGTTCCTTACCTTGATCCTGGCGGTGTTTCTGACAATTTGCGGGATGGTCTTCGTCGTCGATTTCGTCGAGCTGCTGCGCCGGGCGAGCGACATCGGCGGCGTGTCGGCGCGCTCGATCGCCTTTCTCGCGTTTTTGCGTGCGCCTTCCGCCTCTGAGCAGCTGATGCCGTTCTGCGTCCTTTGCGGCGCAATGGCCGCTTTTCTTGACCTCACGCGAAAGCTGGAGCTCCTCGTGGCGCGCGCCGTCGGCGTCTCGGTCTGGGGCTTTCTCGTCCCTCCCGTCGCCATCGGCCTTCTGATCGGCATCGCCTCGGTTACGCTGTTCAACCCGGTCTCGGCCCTCATGAAGCAGCGCGCGGAACTCATTGAAGCGCAAATCTTCGGTGAAGCCGACAGCAAGGACCCGGATGCGCGTTTCTGGCTCAGGCAAAGAGGCATCGACGGCGAGGCGATCATCAAGGCGCGGGCGGCGGCCAAGGATGGCGCGCGCCTCACCGCGCCGACGGCCTACGTCTATAGCTGGGACGGCAAGTTCGAAGCCGAGATCGAAGCCGATCGCGCGCAGCTCCTCGAAGGGGTCTGGCGCTTCGACAACGCCCGCGTCCTGATGCCGGGCGAGGAGCCGCTGGAGGTAGAGCACTATTTGCTTGCGACGAATTTGACGCCGCAGCAGGTGGCTAAGGGCCCCCAGTCGCCGGACTCAGTGCCGTTCTGGGATCTTTCCGCAGTGCGTGGGCAGACTGAGAGCGTAGGCCTCGATCCAACGGCGTTTCAGTTGCAATTTCAGTCCCTTCTTGCGCGGCCTCTGCTCTTTATCGCGATGGTTCTGATCGCCGCGGCCTTTTCCTTAAGATTTTTCCGATTTGGTGGAATCGCCAAAATGGTTGGCGGTGGCGTGGCGGCGGGCTTCGTGCTTTATGTGGCGACGAAACTCGTCGGCGATCTTGGCGGGGCTGGTCTCCTCAGCGCCCCTGTCGCCGCGTGGTCGCCGGCCGTCGTCGCCAGCATGCTCGGCGCACTTGCGTTGCTGAATCAGGAGGATGGTTAATGGGGCGGCGTTTTTGCCCCGCAGGCGTAACCTGGCGTATCGGGTTTCGTCGCTCTTCTGGCCGCGTTCCGGGCTGGCGCCGCCATGCCGGCGCTATTATGCATGTCTTGACCCGCGCCGCGTCGGCCGGCGGGATGTTTTGGTTTGCCCTTTTCGCGGCGATGACTTTCTGCGCTGCGACCGGCGCCTTTGCGACCGCCGCTCCCGCCGCAGCGACCTCCGCCACCGCCACGACCTCCACCGGCACGACTGCAGCCGTTCAAGCCGCCCCGCAACTTCCGCCCGGCGCATCGCCTGACAAGATGTTCGTGGAGGCGAACGAACTGCGCTACGACACCGTCAAGAATACGGTTTCCGCCGTCGGCGACGCGCGCGTCTATTACAAGGGCCGCATTCTTGAGGCCGACCAGGTAATCTACGACCGCAACACCGGCCGCGTGTTCGCGCAGGGCCACGCCCGGCTCACCGATACGGACGGCACGGTGACGCATGGCGATCAATTCGATCTGACCGACGATTTCCGCAACGGATTCATCGAAAGCCTGCGCGCGGACACAACCGAAAAGACTTATTTCAGTTCGCCGCACACCGAGCGCATCGAAGGCGACACGACCGTCTTCGAGAAGGGCACCTATACGGCCTGCGCCGCCTGCAAGGACAATCCAGACAAGCCGCCGCTATGGCGCGTGCGGGCGCGGCGCATCATCCACAAAAACGACGAGCAAATGCTCTATTACGAGGACGCTGCGCTCGAATTTCTCGGCGTGCCGATCGCGTATGTGCCCTTCTTCTCCGCGCCGGACCCGACAGTCACGCGGAAATCCGGCATCCTGTCGCCCCATCTTATCGCCAATTCAACAAATCTCGGCTCCGGCCTTGGAATTCCAATCTTTTGGGCGCTCGCGCCCGACTATGATTTGACTTTCACGCCGACCTTCCTTTCGAAGCAGGGATTTCTCGCCAGCGCCGAATGGCGCCAGCGATTGGAAAATGGCGAGTATAACATCCGGGCCAACGGCATCGACCAGATGAACCAGGATGTCTTCGCGCAGCCGCCCTGGGGCGCCGGAGACGTGAAGTTGCGCGGCTCGGTCGAAAGCAAAGGCCTGCTCACTATCGCCGACGAGTGGAAGTTCGGTTGGCAGTTCACCATTCTGTCGGACAAGTTTTTCTTCAATGATTATAATATCCCAAGCGAGACGCTCTCATCCAACTATATCGCCGAGACGACCTCGACGGTCTATCTGACTGGCCAAGGCGATCGTGGCTATTTCGATCTGCGCGGCTATTATTTCGAGGGTTTGTCAACGCATGATTTCCAGCCGCAGCAGACCAGCGCCCATCCGGTCCTCGACTATAACAAGTCTTTCGACGTCGACCCGGCCAAATCCGACGGGATCGGCGGCCAGGTTACTCTCGACTTCAACCTGACGAGTCTTTCGGCCTCTGCGGCGAGCTTTCAGTCGGTGGGAACCCAGGTTCTAGACAACGCCTATGAGCTCTATAACGTCTGCAACAATTACGTTCCGGGCACGGTCTCGGGCACCTGCTTGCTGCGTGGAGTTGGCGGCGATTATACGCGAGCGACGCTCGACGTCTCATGGAAGCGCAAATGGATCGATCCCCTCGGCGAGGTGTGGACGCCGTTTGCCTTCGCCCGCGTCAACGGCGAATGGCTCGACCTCAACACCACCAATACCTACACCTTCTCTTCGTCCGCCGGATCCTCGACTTTCGACAACGCCTCGCAGCTGAACTTCACCAACGGCCAGGGGGACACCCTCTATGGCGCCGTCGTTCCCGGCGTCGGGGTCGACTATCGCTATCCGTTCTTCGCCAAGATAGGCTTCGCCTCGATGACGGTCGAGCCCATCGGGCAGATCGTGGTGCGCCCCAACAATCAGCTCGGCTCCTACTCCCTCGTCAACCTCGACGCGCAAAGCCTCGTTTTCGACGAATCCACCCTGTTTGAATGGGACAAATATTCAGGTTATGACCGGTTCGAGACCGGCATCCGGGCGAATTACGGCGGCCAGTTCACGCTGAATTTCAAGGACGGCGCCTATGTCAACGTCGTCGGCGGCCAATCCTATCAGGTCGCCGGCACAAACGCCTATGCGACGCCAGACGCCGCAAATGTGGGCCTCAGTTCAGGCCTCGACACGCGCCTTTCCGATTATGTCGGCGCCTTCACCGTCGCGCCAAACCCCATTCTCTCGTTCACCGCCAAGGGCCGCTTCGACGTTGACACGCTGGAGGCGCGGCGCGTCGATCTTGTCGGAAACTACAATCTCGGCGCCTGGACGGGCGGGATTCAATACGCCAATTACCAGTCGCAACCCGTCATCGGCTATTACGTCCGCAGGGAAGGCCTTTCGCTGAACTCGCGCTACAAAATCAGCGACAATTATTTTGCGCAGGGCAACATCACCTTCGACATGAGCCGCCAGTTCTACCCTCCGGCGCTGATCGGCTACACCAGTCCCGGCCCGTGGGCCATCGCAGCCTTTGGCCTCGGCGCCGGATACCAGGACGACTGCACCACCTTCTCGGTCAATTACACCTCGGTCTATTACGACAACGGCACCACCTCGTTGGCGCGCAACCAGACCTGGCTGGTGCAATTGCAGCTGCGAACGCTCGGCGCGGCCTCGTTCAGCCAGACCTTCACCAACAGCACCGCGCTCGACGGCGTGAAATATTGAGGCCGGCGATTGAGGAGGCGATTTCGTCTGCATACGCGAGCCTCGGCGGAGATGATACCTTGGACAAACAGAGGAACCTTGGCTTGATGCGGAAATGGATTGATCGCCACGGGGCCGGCGCAAGCGCCGGCGCGTTCTTCAAGGCATGTCTCGTCGCGGCGGCGCTGATCGGCGCATCGCTCGCCTCAGCTCGGCCCGCGACCGCCCAGGTCATCGTTTCGAGCATCAACGGCGATCCCATTACGAACATTGATATCGACCAGCGCATGAAGCTTCTTCGCGTGCTGCATCAGCCCGCGACGCGCGACGCGGCGATCGAAAGCCTCTACGCGGATCGCCTCAAAGCGCAGGAGGCGGGGAAATACGGCGTCAACCCGAAAGATTCGGACCTCTCGACGGAGATCGTCAAGGTCGCGCAGGACGTGAAGATGCAGCCCGATGCGCTGATGGCCGCCCTGCAGCATGCCGGCGTTTCGCAGGACCACTTAAAGGGCTATTTCCGCGCCAATTTCGCCTTCTCGGTTCTGGTGCAGGCGCTGAACAAGGGCGTCGAGGCGAGTGAGGCGCAGGTGCGCGAGGAGCTCGCCAAACAGGGCTCCAGCGCGGCTGGCGTCGCCTATACCGTGCAGCAGATCATTTTCGCGCTGCCGACCGACGCGTCCCAGGCGGACATCGCCGCCCGCGCGCATGAGGTCGAACAACTGCGCGCGCGCTTCGCCAGTTGCGACACCGGCATTCCGGCCGCCCGCGCGATCAATGACGTGACGGTGCGCGATCCGCTCACGCGCACGTCGCTCGAGATCAATGAAGGGCTACGCGCGCTGCTCGAGAAGACGCCTGTCGGCCATTTGACGGCGCCCTCGCGCACCGCTTCGGGGCTTGAGATGATCGCCCTCTGCAGCAAAGGCCCCGCCAAGGACGATACCGCCGCCCGCCAGGCGATCGCCCAGAAGCTGCTCTCCGCCAAAATCGCCGAAGACGGCGCGCGCCGGCTCAAGGAATTGCGCGACAGGGCGGTGATCGTGAAGGCCGGGTCATGAGGCCGCCGCATCGATGACAGCCGCCCCGGCGCAGCGAAGCGATCCGCCCGTGCCCCCCATCGCGCTGACCCGCGGCGATCCCTCGGGCATCGGTCCCGAGCTTGCGCTGAAGGCCTGGGCCGCGATGCACGGCGACAGCGATGGCCCGGCCTTCCTAATCGCAGCGGAACCCGGCCACCTCGCTACGCTTGCGCGGCGCCTTTCGCTCAATGTTCCGATCAAGACGATCAATCGCGCGGCGGACGCCGCGGACGTGTTCGGCCACGCCCTGCCGGTGCTCGATTTCGAAGCTGACCGTCAAGGGCGAGCCGGGCGCGCCGGATCCCGCCGACGCCGCCGCAACGATCGCCTCAATCGAAACTTGCGTCGCTCTCGTCGAGACGGGCGAGGCGGCGGCGATCGTCACCAACCCGATCGCCAAGGAGATTCTTTATCGCGCCGGTTTCGCCCATCCTGGCCATACCGAATTTCTTGGCGCCCTCGCCGAGCGCCGCCACGGCGGGAAGCTCCATCCCGTCATGCTGCTGTGGTCGCCCGAGCTCGCCGTCGTCCCGGCGACCATCCATATCGCGCTGAAGGACGTTGCGGCCCGGCTCACGCGCGAACTTCTCGTGCGGACCGGGCTCACCGTCGCGCATGACTTTCGCGCCCGCTTCGGCCTCGCCGAGCCGCGCCTCGCCTTCACCGGGCTCAACCCGCATGCCGGCGAAGGCGGCGCGATGGGACGCGAGGAGATTGAAATCATCACGCCAGCGCTGGCCGAACTGAAGGGCGCCGGCATCGCCGTGAGCGGCCCGCACCCAGCCGACACGCTATTCCACGCCGCGGCGCGCAAGCGCTATGACGTCGTCATCGCCATGTATCACGATCAGGCGCTGATTCCGGTCAAGACGCTCGCCTTCGCGCACGCCGTCAACACGACGCTGGGGCTACCGTTCGTCCGCACCTCGCCCGACCATGGCACGGCCTTCGACATAGCCGGCGAAGGCAAGGCCGACCCGACCAGCCTCATCGCGGCGCTGCGCCTCGCTGCGGCGGCTGGCGCGCCCGGGCGGCCAGAAAGGCCAATGACCGGCGCGCCGGAGCTTCCGCCGCTGCGCGAAGTCGTCGCCCGCCATGGCCTCGACGCCCGCAAGGCGCTGGGGCAAAATTTCCTGTTCGACCTCAATCTCACCGCCCGCATCGCCCGCGCCGCCGGCCCGCTTGAAGCGGCGACCATCGTCGAAATCGGGCCGGGGCCAGGCGGATTGACGCGCGCGCTACTCGCCGAAGGCGCCGCGAAGGTCATCGCCATCGAGCGCGACGCGCGCTGCCTGCCGGCGCTCGCCGAGATCGCCGCCCATTATCCCGGGCGCCTTGACGTCGTCGCGGGCGATGCGCTTGAGATCGACGCCGGAGCCCTCGTCGGCCCGACGCGGCCGGCGCGGATCTGCGCCAATCTGCCCTATAACATCGCCACCGCCCTCTTGACCCACTGGCTGGAGAGCGCGGCGTGGCCGCCGTGGTTCGACCGGCTGACCTTGATGTTCCAGCGCGAAGTCGCCGAGCGCATCGTCGCGACGCCGGCGCAGCGCGCCGCATATGGGCGATTGGCAGTGCTCTGCAACTGGCGATGCGAAACCAAAATCCTGTTCGACGTTTCGCCCGCGGCCTTCACCCCGCCGCCGAAGGTCACGTCTAGCGTCGTCGAGCTGCGCCCGCGCGAAAAACCTCTCGCCTGCGAGGTCGGCTCGCTCTCCGCCGTGACGCAGGCGGCGTTCGGACAGCGCCGGAAGATGCTGCGCCAGTCGCTGAAAGCGCTGGCTCACGGCAACGCTTCGGCCCTGCTCGCCGAGGCCGGCATTGAGCCGACTGCGAGGGCGGAGGAAATCGGCGTCGAAGGCTTTGTCGCGCTCGCGCGGGCGCACCGGCGCGGACAACCGACGCGGTAGCCCGTCAGCACGGCGGCTTTCGCCATCCGACCGCCTGAACGCCGCGGCTCAGATCGACCCAGAAGCCCAAAAGATCACTCTCGCCGTCGATCCACTTGGCGACATGTCCGCTGGCGCCGTCGCCGTAACGATAAGAGACGGAAATATCGCCGCCGACCGGCGGCCTGCGGCCGTTTATTCCATCGCCGAATGTGATGGCGCCGCTCTCGGGATCCAGCACGAAGACCGGATCGTCAGGACCGGCGTTGAAAAAACTTGGCGCGCGAAGCCACGCCTCGTCGTTCACCCTCACCTCGATCGCCGCATTGGCCTCGCGCCCTCCGCCGGGGTCGGGCTCGATCGGATCAGGGCCGGGCTTCACTTCAGTTCAGCGTGGCCGGCGAATTTCTTCATGGAGACGCCGACGATGACCGCATGCGCGACATGTTCGGCCATGCACTGATAGCCGAGGTCGTTCAGATGGAAATTGTCGCGTGACATGAGGTCGAGATCGGCCCGCGCCTGCAGCATGAACCGCATGGCGTCGTAACGGTTGACGTAAAGGACGCTTTGGCGCGCCGCGACGATCTGCAAAGCGTCGCGTATCGCCGCGTAATTCGGGTCGTGCGCGAGACGCGACGTGTATTGCAGGCCGACGAGAACGACGTCGATCTGATTGCTTTTCAGCCAGCGAATGGTTAAGTCGACGGTCGCTTCGAAATCCCTCGGCGGAACGCGGGAGAGTGCGTCATTTGTGCCAAGCTGCCAAAGGACGAGGTCGGGCTTGGCGCGCGCGACTTCGGTGCGGATGCGCAGGGCGGTGTTCGCAGCGACTTCGCCCGGGAGGCCGCGATTGACGACGACGATCCCGGCGGCGGGCAGCGCCTGCTTCAAAATTCCCTCGAGCTGGGCGGGGTAGGTTTTGGTCGAACCTGAGGAGCCGGTCCCTGCCGTGGAGGACGAACCGATGGCGAGGATGCGGACGGAGCCCGGCTTTTCAAGCACCGTCGCGAAATTCTTGAGCTCCACCGCGGAGGCGATGTCGGCTGCGGGCACGACGCACTGCGGGCTGAGGCGCGGCGGCCCGGCGGTCAGGGGAGCTGCCGTCTCTTCGGCATGTAATACGACAGCGCCGCCGACGCTGAGCGGGGCGGCGAGGCCCACCGCGACGGCAAAGGCGAAGGCGCCTTTTTGGATAAATCCGGTATTTTTGCGGCGTCCGCCTTTTTGGGCGAATCCGCCAAAACTCTTCCACGCCATTCCGAAGTCCACGCGACAAGCCCCATAATGATGACGCCGGACAGGACAATCAACGCATCAGTCGCGATTCGCCCGCCGTAGACGAATCTGGATATCTGGAAAATAAGGCTTAGCAACGACGCCGCGCAAAAAACGTTAAGAGAATTTCGCCCCAGCATGGAAAAATATTTCGAAAGCGCCGGCGCATACCGCATGATCGTTGCGAAGGCGCCTGCGAAAAGAGCCGTCAGCGCAAGGCTATGAATTAGGCGCGCCGGCGATAGAAACGTTTTGTCGAACATGAAGACAAGCTTTGGCTGTGGCACGGCGGACGGGCTTGGCGAGAAGCTCAGGAGCGCGACGACCGCGCCGCAGATGACGATCGGCACAGCCGCACGCCGCAGCGTTGCATGATGGCGCCGGGCGAAAGCGCCGAGGCCATCGGAGCCGCCCAGAACGAAACCGAGACAATAAATCAGCTGCCAGCACAGCGGATTGAAAAACCAGCTTCCCTCGACCGGCCAAGTCGGCACGTTGACGCCAGTGATCAAAGCGAATGCGTAAATCCCGAAGGAAACAGGCAGAAGGGCGCGCGGCGCATAGCGCTGCCCGAGGGCGACCAGCGGCGCGATGAACATCAGGACGACATAGAGCGGCAGGATGTTGAAATAACCGAGCTGATGCGTCAGCGCGATAAGCCCGATATGCGCCCGCACGGGATCGTTGAAAACGGCGGCGGCGTTGTGCCAGTCCAGCAGAAACGGCGCGTCGTAAAAGATCGACGCCGCCGCGAGGAGCGCGATCGCGATCTCGGTGATGAGGATCTGCGCGATATAGACCTGGAAAGCCCTGCCTTCGATGCGGAAAACAAGTGCGCCGGCCGAAAGTCCTCTGACCGGGCCGTCGCAGAGTTTACGCAGGGCCCAGCCGGCGAGAAAGACGAAGAGTTCAGCCGAATCTGACAGCGAGACGTTGCGGAACGTCAGCCGTTCGAAATAAAGCCCCGGAATATGATTGATGAAAATCGTCAGGAGGGCGAAGCCGCGCCAAAAGTCGATCTCGTTTGGTGCGCGCATGTCCCCGTCCGTACGTTAACTTTTCGCCTTTCACTTGAATAATTCGCAACTTCCGCGCCAGTTCTGCAAAAGGTTGCCGTTCACAAAGTTTCGAACAGCGCGCGAAGCACCCGCGGCAAGCTTTCGGGAATGTCCTCGGCAATCAGGCCCGGCCCGAACTGGCGCGCGGCGGCGCCATGCAGCCAGACGGCGGCGGAGGCGGCCTGAAAATGCGGCATAGACTGCGCGCAAAGCCCCGCGATCATGCCGGAGAGGACGTCGCCCGACCCGGCGGTGGCGAGCCAGGGCGGCGAAGTCTCGTCGATCGTCGCCCGCCCTTCTGGGTCCGCCACCACCGTGTCGGGGCCCTTCAGCAGCACGACGGCGCCGCTGAGGCGCGCCGCCGCCTGAGTACGCTCAAGCTTTGAGACCGACCTCAGGCCACTCAGTTGCCCGCGTAACGCTTCAAGGTCCGGTTCGAGCCGGAGCCATGAGGCCTCGTCTTCACCTGAAATTTCGCCGAACAGGCGGGCGAATTCGCCCTCATGCGGGGTCAGGACCACAGGCGCGCAGGACGCCCTGATCGCCCGCGCGAGGACGATCGTCTCGCCCTTGAAGCTCGAAAGCGCATCGGCGTCGAGCACGACCGCGCGGGGCGCCGCCGCTTTTTCGTCAGGCCGGAGCGCCTCAAGGACCAGGGCGCGCGTCGCGGCGCCGACGCCAAGGCCGGGGCCAAGGACGATTGCGTTCTTGCGCCGGTCTTCGAGGATCGCGCCCAGTTCGGCCGGTCCATCGCATATCGTCGTCATGATGGCGGTTAGCGCCGCCGCGTGAACGGCGAGCGCGTCGGCCGGCGTCGCCACGGTGACGAGGCCGGCGCCAACGCGGAGGGCGCCTCGCGCGGCGAGCCGGGCCGCGCCAGTGTGCGCGAGGGCGCCGGAAACCACGAGCGCATGGCCGCGCAAATATTTGTGGCCGTCGACGCGCGGAACCGGGTAGGCGTCGCCCCAGACCTGCGGCTCATTGGCCAGCGTCTTCGGCTTGATGACGGAAAGGACCGAGGCGGGAATGCCGATCTCGGCGACGATGGTTTCCTTGCAATGCTCGCGTCCCGGCAGCAGCAGATGGCCCGGCTTGCGGCGAAAGAAGGTGATCGTGCGGGTAGCATTGACCGCGACGCCGCGGACCTGCCCAGTGGTTCCGTCGATGCCCGAGGGCACGTCGATGGCGAGAACCGGCCCATGGCGTTCGCGCGACCATTGGTTGAGGCGCTCCACGGCCGCGCGCGCCGCCCCGTCGAGGTCGCGGGAAAGACCCGCGCCAAACAGCGCGTCGATGACGAGGTCGGCGGCGTCGAGCGGGACGGCCTCGATGGCCAGAATCGCTCCGTCCCAGGCTTTGGTGGCGAGAGCCGCATCGCCGCGCAGCGCCTCGGGACGGCCGAGCAGGCCGAGCTCGACGAAAAATCCCCTCTGCTTCAGGAGCCGCGCCGCGACAAAGCCGTCGCCGCCATTGTTGCCGGGTCCACACAGCACGACGACGCGTCCATGGCGCGGCGCAAGCCGGCTCGCCTCCAGCGCGACCGCCGCGCCGGCATGCTCCATCAGCTCTTGGCCGGGCGTCCCACCGGCGATGGTCAGCCGGTCGGCTTCCGCCATTTCGGCGTTAGCGAGCAGCTCGGGCGGAAAATGATACGGCGTCATGCAAAGCGCTCCCAGAGCCTCGGGCCAGCGCTGGCCAAGTTGACAAAGCCGGCGGCGAGTACCCAAATGTGGCGGCGGTGGGCTCTGCCGCTTATTCGGCCGCGTTGTCTGTTTTTCGGCGATTTTGACGGCGCACGAGACGTTATGAAAGCTCTTATCGCAAAGTTCGGCATCGGTCAGGTCGTCAAGCACCGGAAATATCCATTCCGGGGAATTATTTACGACGTCGATCCGGTGTTCGCGAACACCGATGAATGGTGGCAATCAATTCCTGAGGAAGTCCGCCCGCGCAAGGACCAGCCGTTCTATCATCTCTTCGCGGAAAATGCGGAAACGGAATATGTCGCCTATGTTTCGGAGCAGAACCTTTTGCCCGATACGTCGGGCGATCCGGTGCGGCACCCGCAGGTCGACGAGATCTTTGTGCGCGCCGAGGATGGCGCCTATCAGATCAAGACCGCGCGGCGCAATTAATCACCGGCGTTGAGTTTGCGGCGCTCGGCGCGCCTGTCGCGGCGGTCTTCGAGCTCCAGCGTGACCATCCGCGCGAGCAGCGTCGCTGGAAACAACTGTCCGACGATCCCCTCAAGATTGGCCAGCGCGCGCGCCACCGGGTGAACCGGGACGATGTCGCCGTAACCGACCGACGTCAGCGTGACGAAGCTGAAATAGATGACGCTGCTCGCAAGCCCTTTGTCGTGCGATACTTCGAGTCCGGCGAAGGCATGCGGCGAGACGAGCCCAACCAGCGTGTAGAGGCCGACGAAGGTCAGCCCGATGGTGAGGTACAAAAGAACCGCGCCGTTGACGCGATGGAAGGTGATGCGCCCCGGCGCGAATACCGCCCCGGCGATGACGAAGATCAGCGCAAGATCAATGATGATCCAGGCGAAGGCGTCGAGAAAGAGATCGAGGTTCGACTGCGTCGACACGGCGCGCAGCAGATGCGCCGCGGCGGCGAGGCCAACGCCGAGGATCAGGACGGCCACGACGGCCCAGCGCGTCGACTGCGTCAGGATGCAGCCCGTCAGCAGAAGGATGATGAGGAGACCGTAGCCGTGCACCGAAATCGTTCCGGCGGCGTGCAGCGGAACGATGACGAACATTAACAGGATCAGCAGCACGGTGAGCGCGGAGAGTAGCGGATCGCGCAGCTTGTCCCGCGCAGCGCGGAAGTCCGGACGCGCGCGCTTCCCGGCGGTCGCCATCATGCGCCTCCCTGCCGCCTTCAGGCCTCGTGCTGCGGCGGCGGCTCGTCATCCGTCTCCGTGCGCGCAGCGTCCTCCTCGGTGATCCGCTCGACCGCGACGACGGCCTCGCCGGCGCTGGTATTAAAGACGATGACGCCCTGCGTCCCGCGCCCGGCGACGCGGATGCCCTCGACCGGGCAGCGGATCAGCTGGCCGCCATCCGTCACCAGCATGATCTCGTCGCCGTCCTCGACCGGCATCGAGGCGACGAGCAGGCCGTTGCGCTGGTTGACCGCCATCGCGACGATGCCCTTGCCGCCGCGCCCGGTGATGCGATACTCGAAGGATGAGGTGCGCTTGCCGAAACCGTTCGCGGACAGGGTCAGAATGATCTCTTCATTCGCCGACATTTGCGCATAACGCTCGGGGCTGAGGCTGAGGGCCGGCGTCTCCTCCGCGGCTTCGTCGGCCGGCGTCTCCGCCAAGATCTCGGCGCCGCTTTCGGCGGCCTCGCCAGCGATGGCGCGGCGCATCTTGAGGTAAGCGGCGCGCGCGCCGCTGTCGGCCTCGATGTGGCGCAAGATGGCGAGCGAGATGACGCGGTCGCCGTCGCCGAGCGAAATGCCGCGCACGCCCATGGAATCGCGGCCCTTGAACACCCTGACCTCGGTGACCGGAAAGCGGATGCACTGGCCTTTGGCGGTAGTAAGCAGCACGTCGGCGTCCTCCGTGCAGATCTGCACGTCGACGATCTCCTCGCCGTCGTCGAGCCGCATGGCGATCTTGCCGGCGCGATTGACCTGCGCGAAATCGCTGAGCTTGTTGCGCCTCACCGTGCCGCGCGTCGTCGCGAACATGACGTCGAGCGTTGCCCAGTCCGCCTCGTCCTCCGGCAATGGCATGATGGTCGTAATGCGCTCGCCCTGCTCGAGCGGCAGGATGTTGACGAGCGCCTTGCCGCGCGCCTGCGGCGCCGACAGCGGCAGGCGCCACACCTTTTCCTTATAGACCTGCCCGCGCGAGGAGAAGAAAAGCACCGGCGAATGCGTCGAGGCGACGAACAGCCGGGCGACGAAATCCTCGTCACGCGTCTGCATCGCGGCACGGCCCTTGCCGCCGCGGCGCTGCGCGCGATAGGTCGCAAGCGGAACGCGCTTGATGTAGCCGAGGTGGGAGACGGTGACGACCATATCCTCGCGCTGGATCAGATCCTCGTCGTCGACGCCAGCCGCGCTGTCGAGAATGATGGTGCGCCGGGGCGATGCGTGCTGGGTCTTCACCGCCAGCATCTCGTCCTTGATGATGCCGAACAATCGCGCGCGCGATTGCAGGATGTCGAGATAGTCGGCGATCTCGGCGGCGAGTTTGTTCAGCGCTTCGGCGATCTCTTCGCGCCCCAGCGCCGTCAACCGCTGCAGCCGCAGGTCCAGTATGGCGCGCGCCTGCGCCTCCGAAAGTCGGCATTCGCCGTCCTCCGACACGACATGGCGCGGATCCGCGATAAGCAGGATCAGGGGCGCCATATCCCGCGCGGGCCAGCTGCGCGCCATCAGCGCCGCGCGCGCCTCGGCCGCATCCTGCGAGGTCCGGATCAGGCGGATGACCTCGTCGATATTGGCGACGGCGATGGCGAGGCCGACCTGCAGATGCGCGGCGTCGCGCGCCTTGGCGAGCAGATGCTTGGTGCGCCGCGTCACCACATCTTCGCGGAAATCGATGAAGGCCTTGAGGAAGTCCTTCAGCGTCAGCGTCTCCGGCCGACCGCCGTTCAAGGCGATCATATTGCAGGCGAAGCTCGACTGCAGCGCGGTGAAGCGCCAGAGCTGGTTCAGCACCACGTCGGCGACGGCGTCGCGCTTCAGTTCGATGACGATGCGCATGCCATCGCGATCGGATTCATCGCGCAGGTCCGAAATGCCCTCTACGCGCTTGTCGCGCACAAGTTCGGCGATCTTTTCGATCAGCGTCGCCTTGTTGATCTGGTAGGGGATCTCGGTGACGATGAGCGCCTCGCGCTCTTTGCGCAGCTCTTCGACCTCGACCTTCGCGCGCGTCAGGATCGAGCCGCGTCCGGTGAGATAGGCCGACTGGATGCCGGCGCGCCCGAGGATCGCGCCGCCGGTCGGAAAATCCGGCCCCGGCACATAGGCGATCAGGTCTTCGGCGGTGAGTTCCGGCTGGTCGATCAGCGCCACCGCGGCGTCGATCACCTCGCCGAGATTATGCGGCGGGATGTTGGTCGCCATGCCGACGGCGATGCCGCCCGCGCCATTGACGAGAAGGTTTGGAAAGCGCGCCGGCAGAACCACCGGCTCGCGCTCCTTGCCGTCGTAATTCGGCTGGAAATCGACAGTGTCTGAATCGATGTCTTCGAGTAGCGCCATCGCCGGCCGGGCGAGGCGCGCTTCGGTGTAGCGCATCGCCGCCGGCGGATCGCCGTCGACCGAGCCGAAATTGCCTTGTCCGTCGATCAGGGGCAGACGCATCGAGAAGGTCTGCGCCATGCGCACCAGCGCGTCATAGATGGCCGTATCGCCGTGCGGGTGATATTTGCCCATCACATCGCCGACGATGCGGGCGCATTTCACGTAAGGCCGGTCCGGCGTGTGATTGTTCTCGTTCATCGAGAACAGAATGCGCCGGTGCACGGGCTTCAGCCCGTCGCGCACGTCCGGCAGCGCGCGGCTGACGATTACGCTCATCGCGTAATCGAGATAGCTGCGCCGCATTTCGTCGGAGATGGAAACCGGTCGGATGTCGGAACCGGGCGCGGCCGGTCCGGTGTCGTCAGTATCGGGCAAGGGGATCTATTCCAGAACAGGACAGCGAAAGGGACCTTATTCCAGCGCGCCCCGCAACGCCAGTTTCATGCCCCGGAGAGCCGATAAAATCTCTGAAAACGGACCGCGGCGGGGACCTGCCCTTCCTCGGTCGCGGGCCTCGATCAGCTTTCGCCGCAGCATTTCGCCGTCAAATCTGGCTCGGAATGGCGGTCTTTCGCCCCGAGCGGCGGGTTCAAAGCGTAAGTTTAAAACGGAATGTCGTCGTCGATGATGTCGGCAATGCGCCCGCTCGCAGCCCCGGCGGGGCGGCGCTCCGGCGCGCGCTCAAGCGGCGAGGACCGCCCAAAGCTTGAGCTCGAATCCTCGAAGCCGCCCCTGTCAGCGTCGGCTTCGCCGCGGCCGCGGCTGTCGAGCAGCGTCAGTTCGCCGCGAAAGCGCTGCAGCACGACTTCCGTCGTCTTGCGCTGATTGCCTTCCTTGTCGGTGAATTCGCGCGTCTGCAGCTGGCCCTCGAGATAGACTTTTGAACCCTTCTTCAGATACTGCTCCGCGATCTTGCCGAGATTCTCGTTGAAGATCACGATGTTATGCCATTCGGTACGATCCTTGCGCTCACCCGACGCCTTGTCGCGCCAGGATTCGGTCGTCGCAAGGCTGAAGCTCACCACCGCATCGCCGGAGTTCATCCGCCGGGTTTCCGGATCGCGGCCGAGATTGCCGATGAGAATGACCTTGTTGACGCTCCCCGCCATGTTCCGCTCCTTCGCAATCCGGTCGTCTGAATCTGATCGTCATCTTACTGCGCTCGCCGCAGTTAGCGGCGGCGGGAATGGATTGTCCACCGAATTCCGGGCGGCATTTCGTTCTCTGTATGTTCTAACATTACTCCTCCGCCCGCGCAAGGGGCGAAGACGCACGCGGCCCAATAATCTTACCTCATTCCAAGCGGCACCCGACCGCGGCTCAGCCCGTCGCGACGCCTGTGGCGATGTCGGAAACGTCGACCCGCCGTCCGAGCGCGGCGTTAAGCTTGTCACGGTCGAGTTCGCCCTCTGACCAGGAGATGACGACGGCCGCGACGCCATTGCCGACGATATTGGTCAGCGCGCGGCATTCGCTCATGAATTTATCGACGCCGAGCACGATCGCCATGCCCGGCACGAGCGCCGGATTGACGGCGGCGAGCGTTCCCGCCAGCGTGATGAAGCCGGCCCCGGTGACGCCGCTCGCGCCCTTCGAGGTCAGCATGGCGACGATCAGAATGGTCATTTGCTGGCTGAGATGTAAGATCGACGCCGAGCGCCTGAGCGATGAACAGCGTCGCCAGCGTCATGTAGATATTCGTGCCGTCGAGATTGAACGAATAGCCGGTCGGCACGACAAGCCCGACGACCGGCTTCGAGCAGCCGAGGCGCTCAAGCTTCTCCATCAGCGCCGGCAGAGCGCTTTCCGAGGAGCTGGTGCCGAGCACGATCAGCAATTCGGCTTTGATATAATCGAGAAATTTGAAAATATTGAAGCCGGCGACGCGTGCGATCGTCCCGAGAACGAGGACGATGAACAGCGCCGAGGTCGCATAGAAAGTCGCGACGAGGCCGGCGAGATTGCCGAGCGCGTGCGGGCCGTATTTGCCGACCGTATAGGCCATGGCGCCGAACGCGCCCACGGGCGCAGCCCGCATGACGATGTTGATGACGCCGAATATCGCCATGCGGCGACGTCGTCGATGAGGGCGAGCAGCCGTCTTGCCGCGCTCGCCGAGCGCCATCAGGGCGAAGCCGAACAGGATCGCGAACAGCAGCACCTGCAGAATGTCGCCTTGGGCGAAGGCGCCGACGACGCTGTCGGGGATGATGTCGAGCAAGAAATCGACTGCGTGCTTGCGCTTCGGCCTGCTTTGTCGTAAGCCGGCCACCGCGGCGGCGTCGCCGTGACCGGAAAAGCCCGCGCCGGGACGCACGAGATTGCCGACGACGAGGCCGATCGCCAGGGCGAAGGTCGAGACGATTTCGAAATAGATCAGCGCCTTGACCGCGACGCGGCCGACCTTGCGCGCATCCGAAATATGCGCGATGCCGGAGACGACGGTGCAGAAAATGATCGGCGCGATCAGCATTTTGATCAGCTTGACGAAGCCGTCGCCCAGCGCCTTCACCCATTCGGCTGGTCGCATGGTCCGGCTGCAGCCAGCCAAACAGCGCGCCGAGCGCGATGCCGAACAGAACCTGCACATAAAGGAGTTTGTAAAAAGGCTTCGCCGGCGCGCGAAGGCCAGGGGCCGGCGGAACCGCAACCATGAATTGCCTCGCCGGGCCGGGTTCCGGCCTCTTCTTATCGGTTTAGCCTCGGCGAAGGCAACGCTGTAAAGCTCAAGCCTCGCGCGCCCGTCCACCGTCTTTTCGACAGCCGCTTAAAATGCAATGGTAAATCGAAGGAGGCTAGCTAAATTAGGAGGAGACGCCAAAATAATTCGCGCGGCGGAATTTCCGGCCTCGGCTTGTGGGAGCGGCTTGTTTTGGCTGTTTTCCGGCTTTTCGTCGCCTCGGTCAGATCGGATCCATGAAGACATCAAAGCCCTCCGCCGGCGGCCTGAAGGCCGGACGGGCCTCGCCCGAAGTTTCGGCCAAGGCTTCCGCCAAGGCGGCGCCTAAGTCCCGGCGCGCCGGCGCGGCGACCCCTGGGGCGTCAGCGTCGAGATCTCTGGCGCCGCCGCGATCCCGACGCCCCATGCTTTCGAAGGCCGCGCCATCGTCATTCGCGGCGCGCGCGAGCATAATCTCAAAAACATCGACCTCACCATTCCGCGCGACAAGCTCGTGGTGTTCACCGGCCTTTCGGGCTCCGGCAAATCGTCGCTCGCCTTCGACACGATCTACGCCGAGGGCCAGCGCCGTTATGTCGAATCGCTGTCGGCCTATGCGCGGCAGTTTCTGGAGATGATGCAAAAGCCCGACGTCGACCAGATCGACGGCCTGTCGCCGGCGATTTCGATCGAGCAGAAGACGACGTCGAAAAATCCGCGCTCGACCGTCGGCACAGTCACCGAGATCTACGACTACATGCGGCTTTCTGTTCGCGCGCGTCGGCATTCCCTATTCGCCGGCGACGGGCCTGCCGATCGAGAGCCAGACGGTGAGCCAGATGGTCGATCGCGTCATCGCGCTGCCGGAACGCACGCGGCTTTATCTGCTGGCGCCGGTCATTCGCGGCCGCAAGGGCGAATACCGCAAGGAAATCGCCGATTTCCAGAAGCGCGGCTTCCAGCGCGTCAAGATCGATGGCGAATTCTACGAGATCGCCGACACGCCCGCGCTCGACAAGAAATTCAAGCACGACATAGACGTCATCGTCGACCGCATCGCCGTGCGGCCCGACATTACGCCGCGGCTTCCGAAAGCTTCGAGACCGCGCTTGAACTCGCCGACGGCATCGCCATCACCGAATACGCCGACGAGAAGGATGACAAGGGCGCGCCGAAGCGCATTACCTTCTCGGCCAAATTCGCCTGTCCGGTTTCGGGCTTCACCATCCCCGAGATCGAGCCGCGGCTGTTCTCGTTCAACAATCCGTTCGGCGCCTGCCCGATCTGCGGCGGCCTCGGCTTCGAGCAGACACGTCGACGCCGGCATCGATCGTGCCGGACCCGAAACTCTCGCTGCGCAAGGGCGCCATCGCGCCCTGGGCGCGGTCGACCTCGCCCTATTACATGCAGACGCTTGAAGCGCTCGCCCGGCATTTCAAATTCCGCCTCGACGTTCGCTTCGACTTGCTGCCGAAAGAAATCCAGGACATGATTTTCTATGGCTCGGGCAAGGAAAGCGATGCGCTTTCCGTATAATGACGGCTTTCGCTCGCATGAAGTGAAGAAGCCGTTCGAGGGCGTCATCAGCAATCTGGAGCGGCGCTATCGCGAGACGGAGAGCGAATGGTCGCGCGAGGAGATCGGCCGCTATATGACGGCGACGCCCTGCAGCGTCTGCCATGGGGCGCGGCTGCGCCCCGAGGCGCTCGCCGTCAAGATTGACGGTCTGCGACATCGGCGAGGTCACGGTACTTTTTCCGTCCGCGCGGCCTGATGCCTGGTTCGCGGCGCTGCAGCGAAAAGCTCGATCCGAAGCGCCGCGAGATCGCCGCGCGCATCCTGAAGGAGATTCGCGAAAGGCTCTCGTTCCTGATCGACGTCGGGCTTGACTATCTGACATTAGGCCGCGCCGTCCGGCACGCTGTCTGGCGGCGAGAGCCAGCGCATCCGCCTCGCCTCGCAGATCGGCTCCGGCCTCACCGGCGTCCTCTATGTGCTGGACGAGCCATCGATTGGCCTGCACCAGCGCGACAATGCGCGCCTGCTCGAAACGCTGCGGCGGCTGCGCGATCTCGGCAACAGCGTCATCGTCGTCGAGCATGACGAGGACGCGATCCTCGACCGCCGACCATGTCGTCGACGTCGGGCCCGGCGCCGGCATCCATGGCGGCGAGATCGTCGCGCAGGGCACGGCGGCCGAGATCATGGCCGATCCGAAGTCGCTGACCGGGCAATATCTGACCGGCGCGCGCAGGTGGCCGACGCCGCGCCCGCGCCGCAAGCCTGATCCGGCGGCGCAAGCTCAAGATCATCGGCGCCAGCGGCAATAATCTGAAGGATATTTCGAGCGTCGATATTCCGCTCGGCCTCTTCACCTGCATCACCGGCGTCTCGGGCGGCGGCAAGTCGACGCTGATCGTCGATACGCTTTACAAGGCGGCGGCGCGCAGGCTCAATGGCGCGGCCGAGCATCCGGCGCCCTTCAAGGCGATCGAGGGCCTGCAGCATCTCGATAAGGTCATCGACATCGATCAATCGCCGATCGGGCGCACGCCGCGCTCCAATCCGGCGACCTATACCGGCGCCTTCACGCCGATCCGCGAATGGTTCGCGGGGCTGCCCGGAAGCGAAAGCGCGCGGCTATCAGCCGGGACGCTTCTCGTTCAACGTCAAAGGCGGCCGCTGCGAGGCCTGCCAGGGCGATGGCGTCATCAAGATCGAAATGCACTTTCTGCCCGGACGTCTATGTCACCTGCGACGTCTGCAAGGGCAAGCGCTACGATCGCGAGACGCTGGAGGTGAAATATCGCGACAAATCGATCGCCGACGTGCTCGACATGACGGTCGAGGAGGCGGCGGATGCTGTTCAAGGCTGTCGCCCTCGATCCGCGAGAAAATGGAGACGCTGACGCCGCGTCGGCCTCGGCTACATCAAGGTCGGCCAGCAGGCCAACACGCTTATCGGGCGGCGAGGCGCAGCGGGTGAAGCTCGCCAAGGAACTGTCGAAGCCGCTCGACCGGGCGCACGCTCTACATTCTTGACGAGCCGACGACGGGCCTGCATTTCCACGATGTCGCCAAGCTGCTCAGGTGCTGCAGGAACTGGTCGATCAGGGCAATACGATCGTCGTCATCGAGCACAATCTCGAAGTCATCAAGACGTCCGACTGGGTCATCGATCTTGGCCCCGAGGGCGGCGACGGCGGCGGCGAGATCGTCGCCGAGGGAACGCCGGAAGCGATCGCCCGGACAAAAAAGAGCTATACCGGCCAGTTCCTGCGCGAGGCGCTGGAGCGACGCCCGCTCGCCAGCGCGAAAGCGGCGGAGTAATCTAACCCCCAACTTCGACTCGCCAGGGCGCTCATTTCTGGCGCAGGTCCATCCTTTTGGAGCAGGAAAATGCCGCGCAAGCCAAATTACGATTTCGAACGCCGCGAGCGCGAAAAGGCGAAGGCCGCCAAGACCGCGGAAAAGCAGGCGGCGCGCAAGGCGGAAAAGGAAAAGGAAAAAGCTGAACGGGACAAGGCCGCCGGCGTTGTCAGCGAAGCTGCGCGCGAGGCCGATGACGAGTGACATTGTCTCGGCTTTCCCGACGGTAGACCCGGAAGCCGGGAAAGCCGCGCGAAGCGGCGTCTATGGCGCGCCGCCCGAAGAGCTGGCCGGCGTTCGCGCCTATGCGATCCAGTTCTCGCCGCTCGTTCCGGGCGCCGCCGCGCTGGAGGCTGAGCTGCCGGAGAGCCTCGCCGGCATGACGATATTGGCGCCGCCCGGCACGCTGGAGCGCCGCTACACGCTGGCTTTGGCTTTGCGGGCGCTCGCGCCCGGCGCCTCCCTCACCGTATTGGCGCCGAAGGACAAGGGCGGCTCGCGCCTCGGCGAAGAGCTGCGCGCCTTTGGCTGCGCGGTTGACGAAAGCTCGAAGCGCCATCATCGCATCTGCGTCTGCGAACGCCCGCGCGTTCCAAGCGGCCTTGATGGGGCGGTGGAGGCCGGCGCGCCGCGATTTATCGATGCGCTTGGACTTTGGTCGCAGCCAGGAATCTTCGGTTGGGACCGGATCGATCCAGGCAGCGCGCTTCTCATCGAAAACCTGCCGCCCCTCGCCGGGCGCGGCGCGGATCTCGGCTGCGGCGCCGGCACCCTTTCAATCGTCGCGCTCGCCGCGCCGAAGATTTCCGAGCTGAGCCTCGTCGACATCGACCGTCGCGCGATCGAGGCGGCGCGGCGCAACGTCAAAGATCCGCGCACCCGCTTTTTCTGGGCCGACGCGCGGCGGGCCGACGCCGACCTCCGGGATCTCGATTTCGTCGTGATGAACCCGCCCTTCCATGATGGCGGCGCCGAGGACCAGAGCCTCGGCAAGGCGTTCATCGAGAGCGCCGCGAAAATGCTGCGCAAGGGCGGCGCGCTGTGGCTCACCGCCAATCGGCATCTGCCCTATGAGGCCGCGCTCAAAGCCGCGTTCCGCCAGGTCGCGCTCAAGATCGAGAGCGGCGGCTACAAGATTTTCGAGGCCCGGAAATGACGAAGCCGGCGGCGCTCCGGCTCGACAGGCTGCTTTCCAATCTTGGCTACGGCACGCGGAGCGAGGTCCAGCAGATGCTGCGCGCAAGGCGCGTTGTGCTGGATGGAGAGACACTCGACGATCCGGCCGCACGCGTCGCCCTGACGCCGGATTTGCCGGCGCGCATGCAGGTCAGCGGCGAGCCTCTGGATCCACCGCCGGGCGTTGTGCTGATGCTCAACAAGCCCTGCGGCGTTACCTGTTCGCACAAGGAGGCGGGGCCGCTCGTCTACGACCTTCTGCCGCCGCGGTTTCGCCTGCGTGAGCCGCCGCTCTCGACAATCGGGCGTCTCGACAAGGACACTTCGGGCCTGTTGCTCATCACCGACGACGGCGCGCTGCTGCATAAAATCATCTCGCCGAAAGGCCATGTGCCGAAACGCTATCTTGCGACGCTGGACCAGCCGCTGCGCGGCCATGAGGCCAAGATTTTCGCTTCCGGAGCGTTGATGCTGGGGGGCGAAGAAAAGCCGCTGCTCCCCGCGACGCTCGAAGCGCTGTCGCCAACAAGCGCCTATATCACCGTGACGGAAGGACGCTATCATCAGGTGCGCCGCATGTTCGCAGCCGTCGGTAACCATGTCGTCGCGCTGCGCCGTGACCGGATTGGCGCGCTGGAATTGCCCGGCGATCTGGCAGACGGGGAGTTTGTGGCGCTCGGCGTGGAGGCGGCGGCCGTCGGCGTGTTTGGCGATTGAGCAGGCGGCGAGCGCAGGACATCAACATTGTTGCGCAACCTTCACCCCTTGAACAGCGCGAGCGATTCCGCCGCCAGCACACCGCCGGTGATCTCGATCGTCGCAAAGGGCGTCGCCGCCGCCAGTTGTTCGCTCGTCACCAAAATCTGGCCGATCTTCGTCGCCAGCTCCGCGATAGACGCGGCGAATACGACGCGCCCGACGCCGCACCAGATGATCGCGCCCATGCACATCGGGCAGGGCTCGCCCGAGGCGTAGAGCGTCGCGCCTTTGAGCGAAGCGGCGCCGCCGGCCGCGATCACCTTGCGCAGCGCCTCCATCTCCGCATGCGCGGTCGGATCGTCGTTGCCTTTACCGAGATTGCGCGCGCTCGCGATGACGTCGCCTTCGCGCACGATGACAGCGCCGAAGGGAAAATCCCCTTGGGCCGCCTCGGCGACGGCGAGGCGCATAAAGCGCTCATCGTCCGGCCGCGGCGGCGTCATGCTCGCGCCGGCGGACGCATTCTCCGGCGCGCCTGCGAAGGCCCCCGCAAGGCCGGCGGCAAGCAGCGCCGCGAGGCCCCCGCGCCGGCTGATTCCAATCCCAATTCCCTTTCCGCATCGGCAAAACGTTTCGCGCATGCAGCCTCCTCTTATTTTTCGCCGCAAAGACGATGCATCGCATCCCGAGCGGTCGGCGTCGTAAAGCTCAAGTTTCGTCCCCATCCTTCAGCGAGACGAAGATCAATGCGCCAAGCATGGTGACGGCGACGCGGAAGGCGCTCTCCTCCGCGCCGCCGCCGGGCGCGCGCCACATGCCGAACCACTCGCCCGCGATGGCGATGAAGCCGCCCTCGAATAAGAGGAAGCCGAGCGCGAGGCCAAGGATCGCGGGGTTCTTGGCGCGCTGGAAACTCTGGCCGCCGGCCTTCAGCGCGCGGATCATCGCAACAGCGCCGACGGCGGTCAGCGCGGCGATTGCGATCTCGGTCGCGATGATGGCTGCATAGGCGAGTTGATGCAGCGCCGGCGAAGTCGCCGCGCGCCAGCTGATCTGGCCTGGGACGCCATCCATATTGAGCACTCCCGCGACGAAGGCGAAGTTGGTCCAATAGTCGGTGACGTTGCCGAAAGCGACGAGCGCCACGAACAGCGCGAGCGCGGCGACGCAGGCGATTTTGGCGAGGCGGACGATCACCCGAGGCCTCCGACAACTGCAGCGGCGCCGTCGCTTGTCCAAATGCCTGGCTCAAGGCTGATCCGCGCTTTCACATTACCCGACGGATTATCTACCGGCGAGAGCCCGGAGGAGCTCGCCGGGCAAAATCGACTTGCTTGCCCAATGGCGCGCCGCGCACTAAGTTGGCGGTTCGCCTTGGGGTGCTGCCGGCGACGGCGGCTGAGATCACACCCATTGAACCTGAACCTGGGTAATGCCAGCGCAGGGATCGGCACGACGGCGCCAGGATCGACGCCATCCGTTCGTCTTCCGCCGCACCCGCCGCCTGCTTTCCAGAACTGTCGAGCAATCTTGTGCGGAGGATCAGATGAACATTCACGACAGGCCGCAAAATCTCGCGCCGCAATCCGTGACATCCGGCCCGCTCCCCGGCTCTCGGAAAATCTATTATCGCCCGGGCGGGCGCGCCGACATCGCCGTGCCGCTACGCGAAATCGCGCTCGATCCCTCCGCCAATGAGCCGCCGGTTCGCGTTTACGACGCTTCCGGTCCCTATACCGAAGCCGATTTCGCCATTGACCTCTCGGCCGGGCTTCCGCGCCTGCGCGAACCCTGGCTGGCGCGCCGCGCCGGCCTTGAATTCTACGCGGGCCGCGCTGTGCGCCCCGAGGACAATGGCGCCGTTTCGCCCGACCGGCTCGTGCCGCCTTGCCCGGCCAATACGTCGCCGCGCAGAGGCCGCGCAGGCGCGCCGGTCACGCAATATGAGTTCGCCCGCGCCGGCGTAATAACCGAGGAGATGATCTTCGTCGCCGCGCGGGAGAATCTCGGCCGCGAAAAGGCGCTGGAGAGCGCCGAGGCGCACATCGCCGATGGCGAAAGCTTTGGCGCCTCGATCCCCGCCTTCATCACGCCGGAATTCGTGCGCGACGAGATCGCGCGCGGGCGCGCCATCATTCCCGCCAACATCAACCACCCCGAACTTGAGCCGATGATCATCGGCCGCAATTTTCTCGTCAAGGTCAACGCCAACATCGGCAATTCGGCAGTCACGTCCTCCGTTGCCGAAGAGGTCGAGAAGATGGTGTGGGCGATCCGCTGGGGCGCCGATACGGTGATGGATCTCTCGACGGGCCGCAACATCCACAACATCCGCGACTGGATCATGCGCAATTCGCCGGTGCCGATCGGCACGGTGCCGATCTATCAGGCGCTCGAAAAAGTCGACGGCGATCCGACCCGGCTGACCTTCGAGATCTTCCGCGACACGCTGATCGAGCAAGCCGAGCAGGGCGTCGATTACTTCACCATCCACGCCGGCGTCAGGCTCGCCCATGTGCCGCTAACGGCGCGGCGCACCACCGGCATCGTCTCGCGCGGCGGCTCGATCATGGCGCGCTGGTGCCTTGCTCACCACAAGGAGAGCTTTCTCTACGAGCGCTTTGACGAGCTTTGCGACATCATGCGCGCCTATGACGTTTCGTTCTCGCTCGGCGACGGACTGCGTTCTGGCTCGATCGCCGACGCCAATGATCGCGCGCAATTCGCCGAACTCGAAACCCTTGGCGAACTGACGAAGATCGCCTGGGAAAAAGGCTGCCAGGTCATGATCGAAGGCCCCGGTCATGTGCCGATGCACAAGATCAAGATCAACATGGAGAAGCAGCTGAAAGAGTGCAGCGAGGCGCCATTCTACACGCTTGGGCCGCTGACCACCGACATCGCGCCCGGCTACGATCATATCACGTCCGGCATAGGCGCGGCCATGATCGGCTGGTTCGGCTGCGCCATGCTATGCTATGTGACGCCGAAGGAGCATCTTGGCCTGCCCGACCGCGATGACGTCAAGACCGGCGTCATCACCTACCGCATCGCCGCCCATGCCGGCGATCTCGCCAAGGGCCATCCCGCCGCGCAGTTGCGCGACGATGCGCTCTCGCGCGCGCGCTTCGATTTCCGCTGGCAGGATCAGTTCAACCTCGGGCTCGACCCCGAGACGGCGCGGGCCTTCCACGACGAGACGCTGCCGAAGGACGCGCATAAAACCGCCCATTTCTGCTCGATGTGCGGGCCGCAGTTCTGCTCGATGAAGATCACGCAGGACATCCGCGACGAAGTCGCCGCCATGGACGCGCGGGCGAAAGGCATGGCGGAAAAGAGCGCGGAATTTCTCAAGCGCGGCGGCAAGCTTTACCTGTAGGCAAGCGCATGCGTGGAGTTTGCCGATCTGCTCTGCGCGGCGAGCCTACTTCACCAGCATGACTTTCGCGTCGCCCGTGCGCTCAAGCAAATTCAACGACACGTCGGACTCGTGCCGGATCATCTTCAGCCTCAACTGCGATTCGCCGAGGCGAAGGCCGGTCAGGGTCACCCAGTCGAGAAAAGCCGGCATGATCGGATCGACGAAACAGATCGCATTGTCCTTGTGGCGCAGGTCCATGCCAAGGCACGCGCGCAGGAAAGCGAAGGGCGCCGCCGCGGCCCAGGCCTGCGGCGCGCAGGCGACCGGATAGGCGGTCGGCCCCCGGTGCGGCCTTCGCGTGAAGCCGCAGAACAATTCGGGCAGCCGGCGCAGATCCTGATGCGCCGCGGCCTCGAACATGGCGGAGAACAGTTGCGAGGCCGCGCCGGCGAGGCCATAGCGCGCGAAACCGAGCGCGATCATCGCATTGTCGTGCGGCCAGATCGAGCCATTGTGGTAGGAGATCGGATTGTAGCGCGCCTCGCCGCTGGCGACGGTGCGAATGCCCCAGCCGCTGAACGAGTTGCGCGCCATCAGCGTCTGCGCCACGCGCTTGGCCCGCTCGGAGGTGGCGATTGCGGCGAATAACGCGTGGCCTGAATTCGACGTGCGCACACGGCACGGCTGTTTGCGTCCGTCGAGCGCGAGAGCGAAAGCGCCGAGATCCTCGCACCAGAACGCCGCGTCGAAATTCTTTTGCAGCGTCTGCGCCTGCGCATTCAATTTCGTTTCGAGAGCGCCGTCGCCGAGATGGCCGGCGATGCGCGCCGCGTGGGTCTTGGCTGCGAACACATAGCCCTGCACCTCGCAGAGCGCGATCGGACCCTCGGCGAGGGCGCCGTCGGCGTGGAAGATCGAATCGTAGGAATCCTTCCAACCCTGATTGGAAAGGCCATTGTCGGATTCGCGCGCGTATTCGACGAAGCCGTCGCCGTCCGCATCGCCATATTCGTCGATCCATCGCAGCGCCGCCCTGATGTTGGGCCAGATCGACTTGATCGTCTCGATGTCGCCGGTGCGCTCGAAATACATGCCGGCGAGCATCACGAAGAGAGGCGTCGCATCGACGGTGCCGTAATAGAGCCGAAACGGCACCTCACCGAGGCGCGCCATTTCGCCGTTGCGGGTCTCATGCAGGATCTTGCCTGGCTGCGCGTCGGCGCTGGCGTCGAGGCGGGTCGCCTGCGTCGCTGCGAGGTAGCCGAGCACGCCGCGTGCGACCACCGGATCGACCCACAGCAACAGCATCGCGGTGATGATCCCGTCGCGTCCGAACGGCGTCGAATACCATGGGATGCCCGCATAGGGATAAAGTCCGTGCGGCGTGCGCGAGATCAGCATGTAGAGATCCGATGTGGCGCGCCGGCAAATTTCGTTGAAGACTTCATTCGATGAGTTAATCGTAGCGATCGCCGCGGTCTTGGCGCGGATCGCGCGGCGACGATCGCGGAAGGCCAGCGCGAAATGCGTGACCTGCGGCTCGTTCTCGCCCTTGCAGATGACCGAGACGAACAGCGAACTGCGCTGCAGCGGCTCAAGTTCGAAAGAAAACGACGCGCGATCTTTTTCGATCGCGGCGGGCTCCGTCCAGAACTGCAATCTCGTCGCGCGCCGAAGCCCATCAAGGCCATCGTAATTGAACTCAACGCCGGTCGCGCTTCGTGCAAAGCGAACGGCGCCCCTCGCAGTCCGCACGGAGCCCCTGACTTCGAACAGATCGCGAAAATCGGCGCCGTAGCAGAAATCGACGCGAAAGCGGCGCCGGCTATCGGAAAAATTGTGAAAGCCGATGCGCTCGTAAAGGACGCCCAACCACAGAAATTTGGTGCGCTCGACGCCGATCGCATCGCGCGGCAGCACGATCGCGCCGTCGGCGTGAATGTCGGGATTGGCGAGATCGACCGACAGGGCGACATTGTCGTCCTGGATCACTGAACTGAGCAGCAGCGGGCGCTTTCCCTCGATCAAAAGCTGGCAGCGCGAGAGGTAGCGCGTGTCGTTGAAATAGAGGCCTTCCGGCGAAGGGCCGGCCGCGCCGATATCGCCATATTCATCGAAAACAGCGAAGGCGTCGCCATGCTTCAGAATGCGCAGCGCCCGCTGAACCAGCGAGGCCTGGCTCTCGATATAATGCTGGGGCAGTTCGACGACCGCGTCCATGATGTGGTCGACGCCGCGCGCGGCTTCAGTCATTGCGCCTCCACTTCGGTTGCGCGAATTGGAGCGGAAGAGGATCGTCGCCCGCGGGGCCGCAGCATGCGCTCAACGCAATGAAACGCAACGTTCGCGTCAAGCCTCGCCCGCCATCGGCGTTTCGAGCATGCTCTTCGCCCCGGCGGGGCGGCGCTCGCCGTTGAAGGCGGGCGCGGCGCGTAGCGTCTTGCCCGCCACACGCGGCGCGGGATGCGGAACGGCCGCACGCGCCAGCAGCGTGCGATAGGCGCCGACATAGGCCTGCGCCATCCGCTCGGCCGTGAAGCGCCGTTCGAATTCCGCGCGAACGCTGGCCCTGCTCATTTGCGAGACCGTTGGCACCGCGGCGACGGCGTTCTCCATCGAGTTCGACGATGACGCCGCTGACGCCATCGACGACAACCTCGGCAACGGATCCTTTGCGCCAGGCGATGACCGGCGTCCCGGCTGACATCGATTCGATCATGACGAGGCCGAAGGGCTCGGGCCAATCGATCGGGAACAGCAGCGCGCGCGCTTTGCCGAGAAATTCGCGCTTTTGATCCTCGTTGATCTCGCCGACGAACTCGATCAGCGGATGATCGAGCATCGGTTCGATCGTCGTCTTGAAATATTCGATATCGGCGTTGTCGACCTTCGCGGCGATGCGCAATTTCACGCCGGACCGCTTGGCGATTGCGATAGCGCGGTCGGGTCGCTTTTCAGGCGATATGCGGCCGAGGAAAGCGAGATAGTCGCCCCCTTCCGGATCGAAGGGGCAGATGGCGCGCCCAAGGCCATGTTTGATCGTCGCCAGCCAGTTGGCGCTCGCCGGCATCGGGCTGCGCTGCGAATCGGAAATCGAGACCAGCGGCATTTCCGGATACGCCTCATAAAGCGGGAACGCATCCGGCATGTCGAGACGGCCATGCAGCGTGATCAGGCACTTGTGCGCGAGATCATGAAACAGCGCGTTGGGCAGAAGGTCGATATGAAAATGAATGACGTTAAATTCATCGGCGCGGCGCCTTACCTCTCGCAGCATGGCGAGCGTGCTGCCGATGTGGTCGCGAATGCGGGCCAGTCTCAGACTTTGCGGCGCGCAGGCAATCAGCCTTGCGCTTGTTTGCGATTCGGCGCTGGCGAACAAAGTTACCTCATGACCCTGCCGAACAAGCTCTTCGGCGAGCCAGGCGACGACGCGCTCTGTGCCGCCGTAGAGTTTTGGTGGAACCGCTTCGGCCAATGGCGCTACGAGCGCGATGCGCATGAGTCATCCTTCTGAAAGTCAGGGTCGCGGGTTGCATGGAAGCCTTCGTTTGCCAATGCTGCGGGCGCGAAGAAGTTCCGTCGCAAGCGTCGCTTTGTGCGAGCGGATTCGCGCGGATCGAGCGCGCAGCCTGTATACTACAGACGGGGGATCAAAGGCACCCGCTCGCACGCAGCTCCATTGTCGGAATCGCCGACCTGATTTCAGGACGCGCTTGCGTAGGATTTTTCTTCGACGATGGCGGAATTAAACAAGAGATTGATCTGCTTTTTGAGCGCGGCCCGCCGATCGTTGGAAGTGTAGACAAGTCTCGCCAGCGCGACGAATTCATCTTCGAACTGACGGCGGGCCTCATAACCGCGCAAAGCGTCCTCGACGTCCCAGAGAATTTCGTTGGCGCGCCTGAGTTCGGTCTCTAACCGGTCGAGCTTCGCGCCGGAGAATCCCGCTTCGGCTTTGATCTTGCGCAACAATGTAAGTTCGAAGCGGATATTGCGCAGCTTCTTTGCGTCGGCGACCCGGCTCTCCTTGATCTCCAGAATCGTGATCTTGTCGATCAGTTCGCCAATCGCGCCGGGAATAGCGATCAGCGCGGGCTCGCCGAGCGGCGCTTGCGCCGCGATCCGCGCCGCGCCGGCGCCATCGGCATGCGGCGCTTGAAAAGGCGCCCGAACGCGCGCTTCGACCTCGACCGCGATCGCGTCGAAAACCGGACCCCATTCGTCGCGCTCGCGCTGACGGAAGAGCCGCATCGTCGGATACCACGGCGAATCGGCGCGCTCCAGCAGCCAGCGCCAGTCCGGCGCATGCTTCAGGGCAAGGAAGACTGGCCGGCCGAGCGCGCCGGCCAGATGCGCAATCGCCGTGTCCGAGGTGATGACGAGATCGAGCGCCGCCATCGCCGCCGCGCAGTCGATGAAAGAATCCGGGCCGGCGTCGAATTCATCGCCGAGGCTCTCGATCGAAAACGGGCCTTTCGGAGTCACAATATCGATCGGCGATTGATTCTTGAGGAGGCTAATCAGGCGCACGCCCTCGATCGCCGCGACGGCGCCGAACGCGCTTATCGGCACGCTCCTTTTTAGATTGATCGAGGCGTTGCCCTGCCAGCAGACGCCGACGCGAAACCCCTCCGCGCCAATCCGCGCCGCCCATTTCGCCGCGGTCTCGGGCTCCGGATGCAGGTAGGGCGTTTTCCCCGGTATGGTTTCGAGCGTCGTGCCAAACCCGCGCGGCAGGCTGAGCAGCGCGCTCTCGTAGTCGAAACGCTCGCTTGGGTCGAGCGCGGCGATGAAGCGCACGGGGGCGTCCAGTGCGCGCAGCAGCCGCTGCATGTTTTTCCGGCACAGCAAGGTGACTTCCGCGCCGGCCTCCGCCAGCGGCGAAAGATAGCGCGAGAACTGGATGAGATCGCCAAGCCCCTGCTCGTCCCAGACGAGGATGCGGCGCCCCTTCAGAATCCTCGCCGCTCCATTTCGCCGCCTTCGCCACCACCGCCTTCGGCGGCGCGTTGGAACGCTCCCAGCGGCTCTCGAAGTCGGCAAAGCCCTGCCGCAACAGACCCTTGAGGAGCAGCGCGCCGGCGCGATTGTTGCGGGCGTCGGGATAGGCGGGCTTATGCGCCAGAGCCTTGTCGAAGCAGGCCAGCGCCTGATCGACATCGCCGGATTCCTTCAACGCGACGCCAAGGCCCGACAAGGCTTCCGGATAATTAGGACGAACGCGCAAGGCTTCATTATAGGAAGCGATCGCCTCCGGCAGCCGGTCCAGCTCCTGCAGCACGTTGCCGCGATTGAGCCAGGCCTCCGGCGCCACCGGGTTCAGCTCGACGGCGCGATCGAGCGCGGTCAACGCCTCTTCGAGGCGGCCGAGCTTCTGCAGCGCCGCGCCGCGCAGGCCAAGCGCCTGCGGATGGCGCGCGTCGTGCCGCAACGCTTCATCGCAGCAGCGCAGCGCCTGATCGGCGCGTCCCCATTGCAGGAAGATATTGGCGCGATTGGTCAGCGCCGGCGCAAATCCGGGCCTGATCTTCAGCGCGTCGGCATAGGCCGTGAAGGCCTCGTCGAGGCGGCCGAGTTCGTGCAGGACGTTGCCGCGGTTGCACGCCGCCTCGCAATAGCGCGGATCGAGCGCCAGTGCGGAATCATAGGCCTCAAGCGCTTCGGTCAGACGCCCCAGCGCATGCAGCGCGATGCCCTTGTTGTAGAGCGCTTGCGGATAGCCGTCACGGCAGCGCGACGAACGGTCGTAGCAGATCAGCGCCTCTTCGAGTCGGCCGAGCTTTTGCAGAACATTGCCGCGATTGAGCTCCGTCTCGGCGTCGACCGGACCCGTCCGCGCCGCCTCTTCATAGGCGGCCAGCGCGTCTTCGTTGCGCCCGAGCTTTTGCAGAACCGAGGCCTTGTTAAAAAGCGCGCCGCCGTCGCCGGGCCGCAGCGCGACGATCGCCTCGAAACAGGCGAGCAACTCCTCGAATCGGCCGAAGCGTTCCAGCAAGGCGCCGCGATTGGTCAACGCCTCGCAATGATCCGGGCGGCAGCGCAGCGCATCCTCATAGGCGGCGAGCGCGTCGCGCATGCGGCCGAGACTTTGCAGGATGACGCCGATGCTGAACAGGGTGTCGGCGTCGTCCGGCTGTAGTTTGAGGAGACTCCGGAACGCCTCGAGCGCGTCCTCAGGCTGGCCAAGGCGCTGCAGCACGATCGCGCGGGCGCCAAGCGCTTCGCAATAGGCGGGTTTCAGAACCAGCGCCCGGTCGAACCACATCAGGGCGTTGCGCAGATCCTCGCCATTGAAGCAGATCAGGCCGAAAACATAGCACGCAATATCGCTCGCGGCGGCGAGGTCGGCGTATTGCGAGAGATGGGCGATGGCCTCGCGCGGCTCGCCCGCGTTGAGGAAGGCGAAAGCCTCGGCGATCGCGACCTGAAGAAGCGCCTTCTCGCGGACATCGCCTTGACCTCTGACAGGGACGCTTTCCGCGGATTTTTGCACGCTCATTCAGAATGCTCGCAAACAGCGCCGGAACGGCCGGCCGAGAGGCGAATCGGGGACGTCGCGATGGCGTACCAGCTGGGGGACGCCGACCGGCGAAGGCCTGCTCATGCGCATCGGACCAATCGAACCGGATTGAAGCGAGAAAAGCTTTCGCGGGCCTGACCCGGGCGATCGCCCAAGATCACCGACAAGTCGCCGGCGGCGCGCTGAAAAAGTGATCGCCCGCGCGGAACCAACCGCGCCGTTGGCGACTTTAGACCGTGTAACTCACGGGATAGCGAGGCGTCTTGAAGATCGAAAGCGGCTTTCGCGTCCTCGTCGTCGAGGACGAGGCGTTGATCAGCATGCTGATTGAAGACATGCTGGCCGACATCGGGTGCAAATGCGTGGATGTGGCGGCGTCCGTGGAAGGGGCGATGGAGGCCCTTACAAAGGCGGAGCCGGATTTCGCGATGCTCGACATCAATCTCAACGGCAAGCGCAGCTTTCCGGTCGCCGACTTCCTCCGCTCGCGCGAAATCCCCTTTGTTTTTCTGTCCGGCTATGGTTCGCGCGGGCTTGGCGAGTCCTATGCGGACGCCAAAGTGCTGCAAAAGCCGTTTCAGCTCGGCGATCTTGAAACCGCGCTTGAAGACGCCCTGTCGTCGGTGCCGGGCGCCTGCCTCGCCGGCCGGGACGCCCACTAGATCGCGATGATTTCGAATAAGTTGGCGCGGGTGCGGACGGAAAAAGCGGCCGTCGCTTTCCAGCGTGTGTTCTGAGCCGAACGCGCCTCTTGCATCCGGGGCGGGGCGCGGCCATCCTGTCGGCATGGCGTCGCTCGTAGACTATTCCAAAGATCCGTCACGGCCCGTGGGCGGCCTGGCGAGCCTCAACGAGCGCTCCCGCGAGATTTTCCGCCAGATCGTCGATTCCTACCTCGCCAATGGCGAGGCGGTCGGCTCGCGCCACGTCGCGCGCCTGTTGCCGATGGCGCTGTCGCCGGCCTCCGTGCGCAATGTGATGCAGGATCTTGAAGAGCTCGGCCTGATCTACGCGCCGCACACCAGCGCGGGGCGGCTGCCGACCGAGCTTGGCCTGCGTTTCTTCGTCGACGCCATGCTGGAGCTCGGCGACATTGCGCCGGGCGAGCGCGAGCATATCGAGGCGCAGATGAAGGCCGCCGCGCAGGAACAGCCGCTTGAGGCGGTGCTCGGCGACGCCATGAGCATGCTGTCGGGCCTCACCCGCGGCGCCGGCGTCGTGGTGACGACCAAGGACAACGCCAGGCTGAAGCAGATCGAATTCGTCCGCATCGAGCCGGAGCGCGCGCTGGCCATCCTCGTCGCCGAGGACGGAACGGTCGAGAACCGCATCCTGCACATCCCCGCCTGGCTGCCGCCCTCGGCCCTGATCGAGGCCGGCAATTTCCTCAATGCGCGCATCCGCGGCCGCACCCTGCCCGAACTCAAGGTCGAGGTCGAGGCCTCGCATCAGGCGGCTTCGAACGAGCTTGGCGAACTGACGGCGCGGCTGATCGACGCCGGCCTCGCCTGCTGGGCCGACACGGCCGGCGGCGTTCCGCAGCTCATCGTCCGCGGTCAGGGCAATCTTTTGCAGGATCTCACCGCGATCGAGGATCTCGAACGCATCCGCCTCCTGTTCGCCGATCTCGAAACCAAAAAGGACGTGATCGACCTCCTCAACCGGGCCGAAGGCGGCGAGGGCGTCCGCATCTTCATCGGCTCCGAAAACAAGCTGTTCTCACTGTCCGGCTCCTCGATGATCGCGGCGCCCTTCCACGACGAGCAGCAGCGCATCGTCGGCGTGCTCGGCGTCATCGGGCCGACGCGGCTCAATTACGCGCGCATCGTGCCGATGGTGGACTACACTTCGAAAGTTGTGTCGCGCCTGCTGCAGCGGCGCTAGAGCGCGATCCCGCCGCGGCGACTGAGCGAGGCGTCAAAACGAGCCGATCCGCTGAACCGCCTTGTGTAGCTTCTCGGGCTTCTCGGGCTTTTCCGTCTTTTCCGGCCTGTCGCTCTTGTCCGGCTTGCCGAGCAGGGCGTTGCGGATGCGGCGCAGCTCTTTTCGCACGCTCTTCAGATCGTCCGGCGAACGGCCCATCGCGCGCGCCATCTGCTCGGGGATCGGCCTCGCCCGTCGGCGCAGATCCTGGCCCGCTTCAGTAAGCTTGACGCGCACCTGACGCTCGTCTTTCGGATCGCGCGCGCGGGCGAGCAGCCCGTTGGCCTCCAGCCGCTTCAAGAGCGGCGTCAACGTGCCAGAATCAAGGTGCAGGCGCTCGCCGATGGCCTTGACGGTCAGATCGTCCGCCTCCCACAACACCAGCATGACGAGATATTGCGGATAGGTGAGGCCGATCGCGGCGAGAAGCGGCGCATAGGCCTTATGCGCGGCATGAAGGGTGGCGTAGAGCGCGAAGCAAAGCTGCTGGTCGACCCGCGGCATGTCGTCTTCGAGCATGGCCTCCTCCAAACTTCATCGCTCTCCCGTTACCTACGACGCCTTTGGTTAAAACAAGCGAAATGACGTTAAGGAACGCGAGGCTTTTGGCGCGGCTTTTAAATTTCGTACGATTTAATGGCTCGACTGGCAATGCGCGCGAAACATCACTCCCGCCCCGCGCGGATGCGCTTCAGGCGATAGAGTTCGTCGATGGCGCGGCGCGGCGATAATTCATCGGGATCGATCGCATCGAGCGCTGCGCCGAGCGCGTCGGGCTCGGACGCGGGACGCGGCGCGCGCGCGGCTTCGTTGGGGGCTGAAAACAGAGGCAGGTCGGCGACGAGGCGATCGCTGCGGCTGACCCTGTCGGCCGCCTCGAACTCCGCCAATAGATGCTTAGCCCGCGCCACCACCGGCCCCGGCAGCCCGGCGAGCTTCGCCACCTGCACGCCATAGGACTGGTCGGCGGCGCCGCCGATAATCTCATGCAGGAAGACCACCTCGCCGTTCCAGTCGGTGACGCGCACGGTCAGATTGTCGATGCGGTCGAGGCGCCGCGCGAGCTGCGTCAACTCGTGGAAATGGGTGGCGAACAGCGCCCGGCCGCGATTTTTCTCATGCAGATGCTCCATCACCGCCCAGGCGATGGAGAGGCCGTCGAAAGTCGCCGTGCCGCGGCCGATTTCATCCAGAATGACGAGCGATTTCTCGCGTGCGGAATTGAGGATCGCGGCGGTCTCGACCATCTCGACCATGAAGGTCGAGCGCCCGCGCGCGAGATCGTCGGCGGCGCCGACGCGCGAAAACAGCCGGTCGACGATGCCGATATGGGCGCGCCGCGCGGGAACGAAAGCGCCCATCTGCGCCAGCACCGCGATTAGCGCGTTTTGCCTCAGATAAGTGGATTTGCCGGCCATGTTCGGCCCGGTCACGATGGCGATGCGGCCGCCTTTGCCTGGCGCGCCCGACAGCACGCAATCATTGGCGACGAAGGCATCGCCCTCGCGGCGCAGCGCCGCCTCCACCACCGGATGGCGCCCGGCCTCGATCTTGAAAGCCAGCGAATCATCGACTTCGGGCCGCGTCCAGTCACAGTCCGCCGCAAGCTCGGCGAGGGCGGCGGCGACGTCGATCGCCGCCAGCGCTTCGGCGGCGCGCCTGATCCCGGCGTCTTGCGCCAGAACGAGGCCGGCGAGTTCGGCGAAAATCGCCTGCTCCCGGCTCAGCGCCTCTTCGGCGGCGGAGGAAATCTTGACCTCCAGCTCGGCGAGGTCGGCGGTCGAAAAGCGCATCGCCCCCGCCATCGTCTGGCGGTGGATGAAGGTCGCATCGAAGGGCGCGCGCAGCAGCTTTTCGCCCTGCCCCTGCGGAACCTCGAGAAAATAGCCGAGAAAATTATTGTGCTTCAGTTTGAGCTGGCGCGTATCGGCCAGGTCGCAATAGCGCGCCTGCAGGGCCGCGATGACCTGCCGCGTTTCATCGCGCAGCACGCGGGATTCGTCGAACGCCGGATCGAAGCCGCATCGGACGAAGCCGCCGTCGCGCCGCTGCAGCGGCAGGTTCTCGGTCAGCGCCTCGCCAAGGCGCGCGGCGAGCGCGGCCTCGACCGCGCTCGCCGCGCCCGCCGCCTCGCGCAACTCATCGGGCAGCGCCGGCGCCTGGCCAAGCCCCCCCGCCAGCGCGGCGGCGGCGATGAGACCATCGTGCACGGCGGCGAGGTCGCGCGGGCCGCCACGGTCGAGCGCGAGGCGCGACAGCGCGCGGGTCAAATCCGGCGCCGCCTTGAGGCTCGCCCGCGCGTCACGCCGCAAGCCCGGCTCATCGAGGAAAAACGCGACCGCATCCTGGCGCCGCGCGATTTCCGCGACGCCGGTCAAGGGCGCCGCGAGCCGCTCGGCCAGCAGCCGCCCGCCCGCCGCCATAACCGTGCGGTCGATCGCGCCGATCAGCGAACCCTCGCGGGCGCCGCCCAGCGTGCGGGTCAATTCGAGATTGGCGCGCGTCGCGGCGTCGATCGCCATATGCGCATCGCGTCCGACGCGGGTCGGCAGGCCGAGCGCCGGACGCGCCGAAAACTGTGTGCGCTCGACGTAAAACAGCGCCACGGCGGCCGCATTGATCTCCGCGCGCGAGAGGGCGCCGAGGCCATCCAGCGTCGCAAGGCCGAAATAATCGCGGATGCGGCGCTCGGCGGAGGCTCCCTCGCCAGACTGCCGGCCGAGCGGCGTCAGCGGCGCCCGCGCGGCGGCGCAAAGGCGCCGGAAGCCCGGCGCGTCCAGGAGAGCGTCGGGCGCGACGATCTCGGCCGGATCAATGCGCGCGATCTCGGCCTCGAGCGCCGCCTCCGGCGCCTCGCTGACGGTGAATTCGCCGGTCGATATGTCCAGCGCGGCGAGCCCGTAGCTCAAGGCGCCGTCCGATTGCGGCGCGGCTGCGATGGCGAGCAGCCGATTGGCGCGCGCGGGATCGAGCAGTGGATCCTCGGTGATCGTGCCCGGCGTCACGAGGCGCGTCACCTCGCGCCGCACCACCGATTTGCCACCGCGCCTTCGCGCCTCCGCTGGGTCCTCGACCTGCTCGCAGACGGCGACGCGGTGGCCAAGGCCAATCAGCCGGTGCAGATAATCCTGCGCCCGCTCGACCGGCACGCCGCACATCGGAATGTCCTCGCCCTGGTGCCTGCCGCGCTTGGTCAGCACGATGCCGAGCGCTTTCGCCGCGATCTCGGCGTCCTCGAAGAATAATTCGTAGAAATCGCCCATGCGATAGAACAAAAGCGACCCGGGATTGGCCGCCTTGATGTCGCGATATTGCGCGATCATCGGAGAGATTTTTTTTTCGGGCAGGATTTTTTCGGCCGACGCCCTCGCGTCCGCCATAGGGTTTTCGTCCCGCACGGGCGCGCCGCTTTCTTTCGCGGCGTCAGCAGTCTCAAGGCGCGGGGGCGGATCGGCGTCGATCATCGCGCCACGCTAGCAAAGCCGGCGGCGGCGCGCACGGCGGGAGCGGCTCTTTCCAACGCAATTTGACTCATCATAGGGTGCTGGCGGACCCGAGAAAATTTTTCTGACCGCGGATCTTAATGCCCCAATATTTAACGTAAAAATAACAATTTGACAAATGGCTTATAACACTCTACCAACTGATCTATAACTTCTCCACTTATCGAGAGATCAGGCTGTGTCCATGACCGCTTCCGAAATCGAGCAAGAAGTTTTCTCCCTTGAGGAAATTCGAATCGTTATTAGGGCCCCTTTAAGAGCTCCATTAGGCAGTTTCAAATATACTCGAAAGGCCGCCGGGAATAGCTCAATAACAGAATGGTTGGAACAAAGAATTTTGCCGATAGTGGGTGAACACGCCGTCGCCGTCATCGACGGAACCGGTGCGCTTCCGCACGGTCGGACGAAACTCGAAACGTTGCGGAACAGTTACGAGCACTAACGCATCTCAGATCGTCAGCTGTTCGCCGAGCTCGACGACGCGGTCCGAGGGAATCGAGAAATAGTCGGTCGGATTGGCCGATTGCGCAAATAGCGCGATGAACAGCCGGTCCTGCCATTTCGGCATGCCGGAGTTCTGCGCCGGCTTCACCTTGCGGCGGCCGACGAAAAACGACGTCGTCATGATGTCGAATTTGAGGCCCGCCTTGCGCAGGGTAGCCAGCGCCGCCGGAATGCGGGGGCTCTCCATATAGCCAAAGTGCAAAACAATGCTGGTGAAGTCATCCGACAGTTTGGTGATTTCAAACCGCTTGGCCGGCGGCACGCGGGGAGTATCCTCCGTCTTCACCGACATGAGCAGGACGCGCTCATGCATCACCTTGTTATGCTTGAGATTATGCATGAAGGCTGAGGGCGCGACCTCGGGCGATGTGGTGAGGAAAACCGCCGTGCCGGCGACCCGGATCGGCTTGGATTTCTCCAGCATGCGAATGAGGTCCTGCATCGAGATCGAATCGCGGCGGGTCTTGCGGGCAAGCAGCTCGGCGCCGCGCACCCAGGTCCACATCACCACCATGGCGCATGTAGCGAGCAGCAGCGGCACCCAGCCGCCATCGACGATCTTCAACAGGTTGGCGGCGAGGAAGGCGAGGTCGATGGCGAGAAAGCCCGAAATGAACAGGACGCTGAGCCAGAGCGGCCAATGCCAGAGCTTCCAGACCACGACGAAAGCGAGCGAGGTCGTCACCACCATGGTGCCGGTCACCGCGATGCCATAGGCCGACGCGAGCGCGCTCGAACTTTTGAATAGCGCCACCAGCAAAAGCACGCCGATCAGCAGCAGGCGATTGACGCGCGGGATATAGATTTGACCTTCCTGCGTCTCAGAGGTGTGCAGGATCAGCATGCGCGGCAGGAGGCCAAGCTGGATCGCCTGCCGCGCGAGGGAGAAGGCGCCGGTGATCACCGCCTGGCTGGCGATCACGGTGGCCACCGTCGAGATAAGGACCAGCGGCAGCAGCGCCCATTGCGGCGCCATCAGGAAGAACGGATTTTCGACCGCCGCCGGGTCCGACAGCACCAGCGCGCCCTGGCCGAGATAGTTGAGGGAGAGGGCGGGCAGCACAAATCCGAGCCAGGCGGCCTGGATCGGCAGCCGGCCGAAGTGCCCCATATCCGCGTAAAGCGCCTCAGCGCCGGTGACGGCGAGGAACACCGAGCCCAGCACCACGAAGCCGATGAGGCCGTGGCTGAACAGGAATTGCAGGCCGTAGATCGGATCGAAGGCGAGCAGGATGCGCGGCGAATCATGGATGTGCATCGCGCCGAGGACGCCGATCACAAGAAAGAAAACCGCCATGACCGGGCCGAACAGCGAGGCCACCCGCGCGGTGCCGTGGCTCTGCGCCCAGAACAGCGAAATCAGGATGACGATGGTCGCGGGCAGGATATAAGGCGTGAAGACAGGCGTCAGCAGCTCAAGGCCTTCCAGCGCCGACAGCACCGAGATCGCCGGCGTGATCATGGCGTCGCCGGAAAACAGCGCGGCTCCGGCGACGCCAAGAAAAAAGATCGCCGCGGTGCGGTGGCCGACGGCGTGCTGCGCCAGCGCCATCAGCGACAGCGTGCCGCCCTCGCCCTTGTTGTCCGCCCGCATCAGGAACAGGACATATTTGGCGGTCACGGTGAAGAACAGCGCCCATAGCAGCAGCGATACGGTGCCAATGACGCCGCTGTCGGTGACGCCTTTGTTCTTGACGTGGCTCAGCGACTCGCGCAGCGCGTAAAGCGGGCTGGTGCCGATGTCGCCGAACACGACGCCAAGCGAGCCGAGAGCGAGGGCGGCGACGGCGCTTTTCTGATGTCGCTTGGGCGGATCGCACGCTGCTGGCTGCCCGGCTGCCGGCGAACCGGTTTCGTGCGCGATTTGCTGCGCCATTCAGATGTCCTTCGCAGGACGCTCGCGTCGTTCCTGAAAACGCAGCCGCAAAACGCCTCGGTTAAAATAGGCTTAATCATAACGCGTTGATAGCGGGGGCGGATGCAATTTCCCTCAGCCGTGTCAGCGCCGCCACAGCCCTCGCCTCGCCAGGGAACGCAGGATCCGGGCCAGACGACGCCGGCGCAAGCTGGCGCGGGACGCGCCGGTTCGCCGGCAGCCGGCGGCGTTTCCGCCTCCGCCGCGCGGCCTCCCCTTGTCGGCCGGGCGGCGAACTGCCATCACCCTGCGCCATGCAAAGCTTCGAGCCGCCGCTTCCGATCGACGCCGTTCTCGGCGACCTCCGCGCGGTCTTCTCCGCGCGGACGAAGGCGGTGCTCGTCGCGCCGCCCGGCGCCGGCAAGACCACGCGGGCTCCGCTCGTTTTGCTCGCCGAGGGCTGGGCGACGGGTCAAAAAATCATCATGCTGGAGCCGCGCCGCATCGCCGCGCGCGCCGCCGCGCAGCGCATGGCCGCGAGCCTCGGCGAGCCGGTCGGGGAAACCATCGGGCTCAGGATTCGCGCGCAAACCCTCGTCTCGGCGAAAACGCGGCTCGAAATCGTGACCGAGGGCGTTTTCGCCCGCATGATTCTCGACGATCCGGGCCTTGCCGGCGTCGCGCTCGTCATTTTCGACGAGTTTCACGAACGCTCGCTCGACGCCGACCTCTCGCTCGCGCTCTGCCTCGACGCCGCCTCCGCTTTGCGCGAGGATCTGCGCCTGCTCGCCATGTCGGCGACGCTCGACGGCGCGCGCGTCGCAAAGCTGCTCGACGACGCGCCGATCATCGTCAGCGAGGGCCGCGCCTATCCGGTCGAGACGCGCTATCTTGGCCGCAAGCCCGGCGAGCGCATCGAAGCGGCCGTCGCGGCGGCGGCGCTGCGCGCGCTCGGCGAGGAAAAGGGCTCGATCCTCGCCTTTCTGCCCGGCCAGGGTGAAATCAACCGCGCCGCCGCGCTTCTTTCCGAGCGCATCGGCGATGCCAAAATCGAGATCGCGCCGCTCTATTCGGCGATCGACCGCGCCGCGCAGGATCGCGCAATCGCCGCTGTCAGGCCGCCGGCGCGAAAAATCGTGCTGGCTACTTCGATCGCGGAGACCTCACTCACCATCGAAGGGGTGCGCATCGTCATCGACTGCGGGCTGACCCGCGCGCCGCGCTTTGAGCCGGGCCGCGGGCTTACCTCGCTCGAAACAGTGCGCGTGTCGAAAGCCGCCGCCGATCAGCGCCGCGGACGCGCCGGCCGCACAGAGCCCGGCGTCTGCTATCGCCTCTGGGAGGCGGCCGCCTCCGGCGCTCTGGAGCCCTTCGCGCCGCCTGAGATCATGGCGGCGGATTCTGTCCGGCCTCGTCCTCGATCTCGCCGCCTGGGGCGCGCGCGATCCTTTGAGCCTTAGATGGCACGATCCGCCGCCGCCGCCGGCGCTGAAGGAGGCCCGCGCGCTGCTGATCGAAATTGGCGCGATCGACGAAGACGGCGCGCTGACGGACGAGGGCGCATCCGTCGTGCGTCTCGCCCTGCCGCCGCGCCTCGGCAAGATGATGGTGCGGGCGGCGGCCGAGGGCGCCGCTTTCGCCGCCGCCGAGGTGGCGACGCTGCTGGTCGAGCGCGGCCTTGGCGGCGATTCGCCGGACCTCGCCGAACGCCTCGATCGCTTCCGGCGCGAGCGTTCGCCGCGCGCCGAAGACGCCCGCCGGCTCGCGCGGACCTTCGCGCGCCAGGCCGGCGAAAATGCGCCCTCGGGCGAGCCGCCCGACTGCGGCGCGTTCGTCGCGCTGGCCTTTCCCGACCGCATCGCCAAAGCGCGCGGCGCGGCCGGCGAATTCCTCATGGCCAATGGCCGCGCCGCCCGGCTGGAGCCGCATCAGCGGCTGGCGCGCGAGCCTTTTCTGGCGATCGCTGAAATTTCCGGCCGCGCGGAGGCCGCCCGCATCATCGCGGCGGCGGCGCTGACTGAGGCCGATCTCGACAGCATCGCGGGGGACAAGATCGAGATCGTCGAGGAGGTCGTCTTCGACCGCGAGCGCGCCGCCCTGCGCGCGCGCAAGACGCGCCGGCTTGGCGCCATCGTCCTCTCCGAGCAGAATCTGCCGGTTCCGGCCGGCCCCGAATCCGCCCGCGCGCTGGCTCAAGGGATCGCGGCGCTCGACGGCGGCATCGCGCGGCTGCCCTTCGCCAAGGCGCTGGCGCAATGGCGCGACCGCGTCGCTTTCCTGCGCCGCGCCGAGCCGGACGATGGCTGGCCCAATGTTTCCGACAAAGCGCTGGCGGAAAGCGCCGGCGATTGGCTCGCGCCCTTTATCGAGGGCCGCTCCAGCCTCGCCGCCATCGCGCCGGCCGACGTCGAGGCGGCCCTCAAAGCGCTGCTGCCCTACGACATGCAGCGCCGCCTCGATACGGAGGCGCCGACGCATTTCGAGACCCCGGCCGGATCGCGCATCGCGCTGGATTACGCTGCCGAGGGCGGCCCGGTTCTGTCCGTGCGGGTGCAGGAGCTCTATGGGCTCGCCAGCCATCCGGCGCTGGCGCGCGGCCGCATCGCGCTGACGCTGGAACTGCTTTCGCCGGCCTCTCGCCCGATCCAGATCACGCGGGATCTGCCCGGCTTCTGGCGCGGCTCATGGGCGGCGGCGAAGGCCGAAATGAAGGGTCGCTACCCGCGTCATCTCTGGCCCGACGATCCCGCCAGCGCCGCGCCGACGACGCGGGCGAAACCGCGCCGAACCTAAAGCGCCGCGCCGGCGCGCCAGCGTCTATCCCCGCCCGACGCCCGAATACTGGAATTCCTTCTTCGCCATTTCGCCAGGGTCATAGATATTGCGCAGGTCGATCATGATCGGCGCGGTCAGCAGCGTTTTGACGCGTTCGAGGTCGAGCGCGCGGAATTCGTCCCATTCCGTAATGATGACGAGCGCGTCGGCCTTTTCGCAGCAGGAATAGGGATCATAGAAGAAGGTCAAATCCTCGAGGACGAGCCGGGCCTGATCCATGCCCTCGGGATCGAAGGCGTTGATGCGCGCGCCGCCGTCCTGCAGCGCGGTGATGATCGAAATCGCCGGCGAATCGCGCATGTCGTCGGTGTTCGGCTTGAAGGTGAGGCCGAGCACCGCGATGGTCTTGCCGCGCACCGATCCGCCGAGCGCGGCGAACACCTTGCGCGCCATGGCGCGCTTGCGCTGGTCGTTCACCGCCGAGACCGTCTCGACGATGCGGATCGGCGCGCCATTGTCCTGCGCCGTCTTGATCAGCGCCTGCGTGTCCTTTGGGAAACAGGAGCCGCCATAGCCCGGCCCCGCATGCAGGAATTTGCCGCCGATGCGGTTGTCGAGGCCGATGCCGCGCGCGACATCCTGGACATTGGCGCCGACGCGCTCGCAAAGATCGGCAATCTCATTGATGAAGGTGATCTTCGTCGCCAGAAACGCATTGGCGGCGTATTTGGTCAGTTCCGAGGTGCGGCGGCTGGTGAACAGGAACGGCGCGCGGTTGAGGTAAAGCGGCCTGTAGACTTCCTGCATCACCGGCTGGGCGCGTTCGTCGTTGAAGCCGATGACGATGCGGTCGGGCCGCTTGAAATCGTCGATCGCCGCGCCTTCGCGCAGAAACTCGGGGTTCGAGACGACGGCGAATTCGGCGTCGGGGCGGGCTTCTCGGATGATGCGCTCGACTTCGTCCCCGGTTCCAACGGGAACCGTCGATTTGGTCACCACCACGGTGAAGCCGTCGAGCGCCGGCGCGATGTCGCGCGCGACCTGGTAGACATAGGTGAGGTCGGCGTGGCCGTCGCCGCGCCGCGACGGCGTCCCGACGGCGATGAAGACGGCCTCCGCCTTGCGCACGCTCTCCGCGAGGTCGGTTGAGAAGGAAAGGCGCTTCTGGCGCACGTTGTTGGCGACGAGATCGGCGAGGCCCGGCTCGAAAATCGGCATCTTGCCGGCCTTCAGCGACTTCGACTTTCTGAACGTCGCTGTCGATGCAGACGACATTATGCCCGAAGTCGGCGAGGCATGCCCCGGACACCAGCCCGACATATCCTGACCCGACCATTGCGATATGCATGTCATACCCCCAAAAGGACGCCTGAAAGAAAGCCTCAGCTAGAGCTTATAGCAGGTTACCGCAAATCTTGAAGCCGCCGTGCGGTGGTCCATCGAACTGGGTCGATCCACAGCTCTTCCCGGGTCCGGGGATTTCGGCCCGTCGGCCAATACTGGACCGGCTCCGCGCCAACGGCAATCGGCGAGAGGCGGCTGCCTCCGAAGCATCGCAGCTAAGACGCCATCGCCCTGAGAAGCCGTATATATCACAGCGGTCCGCGCGGCGCGCGCCGCGACGTAGCGCCGCGCCTTTATGGCGAGGCCTTTTCCGAGGCTTTTTCGTCCGCCGGCTGAAATCGACGCCGCGAGCGCGCAAAAGGCGAAACGTCGCCGCCGCGGAAATTTCCCGTCAATAAAGGATCCGCGCCTTCAGCGGGGAGTTGATCATGACCGCGACGCTCTCCATATGGTGAAGTCATGCGCTTGCGCCCGAGCCTCAAATCGGGACTTTAAGTGTTGCGGGACCCCTCGGGCGGACGAAACAGGCGGTTCGATGAGCGATTTCGCGATGCCCCCTAACGCCCAACCGAACGCTCTCGGCGCGTCCGAGGGCGTCGGCGCGGCCGCGCCTGGATTTTCGCAAAAATCCTCGCAAAAAACGCGCCGCTTCGGCTTTGGGCTCGCCAAGCGGGTGCTGCTGCTCAATATCGCCTTTGTCATAATCGCCGCGACGATGGTCTATCTTCCGGCGGTCTCGATTTATCGCGAAAACTGGCTGCGTAACCGGCTCAGCGCCGCCTATACGGCCGCGCTTGTGCTGGAGGCGGCGCCAAGCTCGATGATTCCGCCCGATCTGGCGCGACAGCTGCTGGCCAGCGTCCGAGCGCGCGTCATCGTGCTCGACATGAAGGGCGCGAAACGCATCCTCGCCGCGTCCAACCTGCCGCCCGCCGTCGACGCCGTCTACGACCTGCGTCAGCCTACCCTCGGCGTGTCCATGGCGCACGCCATCGAGACCATGCTGGCGCCGCGAGGGCGCGTCATCACCATTCTTGGCGTCGCGCCGATGGGCGGCGAATCCGTCGCCATCACCATGGACGAAGGGCCGCTGAGACAAGGCATGGAGGATTATTCCAAGCGTCTTCTGATCATGACGCTGGTCATGTCGGCGATCGTCGCGAGCCTCGCCACCGTCGCCGTCAATATGATGGTGCTGCGGCCGATGCGCCGCCTCACGACCAATATCACCGAGTTCGGCGCCGATCCCGAAAACGCGGCGCGCATCATCGCGCCGTCCGGCCGCAACCATGAGATCGGCCAGGCCGAAGCCGCCCTCTCCATCATGCAGGAATCCCTCGTTCGCGAGCTGAACCAGAAGAAGCACCTCGCCGCGCTCGGCCTAGCCGTGGCCAAGATAAATCACGACATGCGCAATATGCTGGCCTCGGCGCAGCTGCTGTCGGACCGCCTCGCCAACGTCACCGACCCGCTGGCCCAGCGGCTGGCGCCAAAGCTCGTCGCGACGCTCGACCGCGCCATCCGCTTCTGCCAGGCGACCATGACTTACGGCCGCGCCATCGACGAGCCGCCGAAGCTGCGCCGCTTCGCGTTGCGCCCGCTCGTCAATGAGGCGGCGGAAAGCATCGCGCTGCAGCCGGGCGGCGTCGAGATCGTCAACGACGTGGCTCCCGACGTCGAAATCGTCGCCGACGCCGAGCAGATGTTCCGCGTCCTCGTCAACCTGATCCGCAATGGCGCCGAAGCGCTGCGGAGCGCCGGCCCCGCGCCCGGCTGGCCGGCGCAGGTTCGCGTCAGCGCGCGGCGAAAATTCGCCGGCGCCGCCGACAAAGCGCGCGAAGGCATGCGGAAGGAGGCCGGCGGCTCCTCCGCCAGCGACGGCCCGGACCCGCGCATCGTCATCGAGGTGGCCGATACCGGCCCCGGCGTTCCACCGGCGGCGCGGCCCAAACTGTTCTCGGCCTTCTTCACCTCGGATCGCGTCGGCGGCACCGGTCTTGGCCTCGTCATCGCGGCCGATCTCGTTCGCGCGCATGGCGGCTCTCTGTCGCTGGCGCCGGAGCGGCCGGATGTCGGCAATGCGGACGGCACCCCGCCCGGCGCAAGGTTCCTGATCGAGCTGCCGCTGGCCGCGGAAGGCGAAGCCGCGCGCGTCAACGCAGCCTGACCGCCTCCCGCCGGCAGCAGCCGCGCGTTCAGCCGCGCGCGACGAGTTCTTGCAGCACCGTTTCCAGACCGGTCGCGCCCTTGCGGGAGCCTGTCTCGCCGGCCTCGAACTCGATCCACCCCTCGTTGAAGCCGTCGAGCATCCGCATCCGCGGGCCTGGATTCTTCATGCCTTGCGCGATGAACAGGCCTTCCCAGGCATCGCGCGGGGCGATCTCCATCCGCACCGGCCGGCCGAGGATCTTCGCGAAAGTCGCGGCGACCTCGTTGGGCGTGACCCGGCGCGGACCTTCGAACTCGACGACGCGCCGACCCACCCAGCTTTCCTGTAGCAATTCGGCGGCGAGCTGGCCGATATCGGCCGTCGCCACCATCGGCACGGGCTTGTCGAGCGGCTGCAGGAAGCTCGGAATCACGCCCAGATCGCGCGCCGGGGCGACGTCCCAGACCGAATTCTCCATGAACCAGGCCGCCCTCAGAAACGCGACCGGAAACGGCAGGGCTCCGAGTTCCTGCTCCATCAGGCCGAGCTGGTTCAACAGGTTAGGCTGCGTCGCCTGCGCCCCGATGGTCGACAGCGCGACGATTTTCGGCGGCCGGGCGGCTTCAAGCGCCGTTTTCAGCGCCGCGATGATCGCCCGCGCTTCCGGGAAGCCCGGCGCCGGATCGAACAGGGGCGGGAACAGCACGAAAACGCCTTCGACGCCCGTGAAGGCGCGGGTCAGCGCCGCCGCGTCCGACATATCGGCGACGGCGACCTCGCAGCCGCGCCCGGCCCAGGCCTCGCCCTTTTTCGCGTAGCGCACGACCGCGCGGACGGATTTGCCGGCGGCGAGGAGCGCCCGCGCGGCGGCGCCGCCGACCTGACCCGTTATGCCTGTTATGGCGTACATTTGCTTCTCCCTGCTGATCGAACCCTTGCGGATCGCCTCATGCGGCCGGGCCGATGCGCCCGCGTCCGAGGCCTGCCGCTTGGAGGCTTCCACCTCGGCGGAATTGCTGTTCACGGCGGCTGGATATCGCGCGCGGCCACGGATTTGTCATCCCGGCGCGGCATCTTCCTCTCGCGTAGCGGCGGCGAAAGTGTTTCGATGCGGATCTCCGCGGCCCCTGTTGGATCAGGGTTTGCAAGAGATCCCCCCACGCAGCCACTGGCCCGCGCCGCCCCAACGCTTTTGCCCTGCGTCAGGAGACCGCTTTTGGACGTTAAGCAAACCGCCAAGCCCCAGGCGGCCAAGCCCAGCCGGCCCGAGGCCAATTCGCCGCTCGACCCGAGCGATCCCTATGAGCGCGAGGCGCAGACCTTCCCCCGGCTGACGCCGGAGCAGATCGCGCGGGCGGCGCCCTTCGGGACCGAGGAGGCGCCGCCCGAGGGCGCGATCCTGTTCAGGCCCGGCGCGCGCAACACCGATTTTTTCATCGTCCTCGACGGCAGCGTCGAAATCGTCGATCGGGGCGAGGACTGCCTGCCGAACGTCATCCGCACCCATCTGCCGGGCGAATTCACCGGCGAGGTCAGCCTCTTCAACGACAGCGAAACGCTGCTCGGCGCGCGGGCTGGCGCCAACGCCCGCGTCATTCGCGTCAAAAACGCCGATTTCCGCCGTATGGCCGCCGCCGACAGCGACATCGGCGAAATCATCATGCGCGCTTTCATCCTGCGCCGCGTCGGCCTCATTCGCCACGAGCAGGGCGCGGTGACGCTGGTCGGTCCGGCCCATGGCGCCGACACAATCCGGCTGCAGCAGTTCATGACCCGCAACGCGACGCCGCACCGGCTGATCGACGTCGAGGCGGATCCCGAAGCCGGCGGCCTGCTCGAATGCTGCGACATCGCCGGCGCCAGCCTGCCCGTGGTGATTGACCTGCGCCATCGCGTGCTGCGCAACCCCTCCAACGCGGAGCTCGCCGACGCCCTCGGCCTCAGCGAGGACATCGATCCGGCGCGAGTCTATGACGTCATCGTCGTCGGCGCCGGCCCCGCCGGGCTCGCCGCCGCCGTCTACGCCGCCTCCGAAGGCCTCGATACGCTGGTCATCGAGGCCGAAGCCCCGGGCGGCCAGGCGGGGACGAGTTCGAAGATCGAGAATTATCTCGGCTTTCCAACCGGCATCTCGGGCCGGGCGCTGGCCGGGCGCGCACAGGTTCAGGCTCAAAAATTCGGCGCAAGGCTCGCCATCGCGCGCGCCGCGGCCGGCATCGACTGCTCGAAATCGCCGCTGCTGGTGCGGCTCCAGGGCGGCGGAGAAGCGCGCGCGGAAACCCTCGTCGTCGCCTCCGGCGCGCGCTACCGCAAGCTCGACGTCGAAAATTACGGCCGTTTCGAAGGCCAGGGCATTCATTACGCCGCGACCGCCATGGAGGCCACGCTGTGCGGCCGCGAGGAGGTCATCGTCGTCGGCGGCGGCAATTCCGCCGGACAAGCGGCGGTGTTTCTGGCCCGCCAGACCCGGCATGTCCACATCGTCGTGCGCGGACGGGGACTCGCCGCGACCATGTCCCATTATCTGATCGAGCGCATCGCGGCTTCGCCCGACATAACGCTGCACGCGCAAACCGAGATCGTCGGCCTCGACGGCGACGACCGGCTGCGCTCGGTCGCGCTGGCCAACCGGGCGACCGCGCAAACCGAAACGCTCGACATCGGCAATATATTCGTGATGATCGGGGCGGCGCCGAATACCGACTGGCTCGACGGCTGCCTCGCGCTCGACGGCAAGGGCTTCGTCCTCACCGGCGTCGAGGCCGCCGCCAAGGCCGCCGCGAAGCCCGGCGTCGGCGCAACCTCGGCCTCGCCCTATGCGACGTCGAAGCCGGGCATTTTCGCGGTCGGCGACGTGCGCGCGGGCTCGACCAAGCGGGTCGCCTCGGCCGTCGGCGAGGGGTCGGTCGTCGTCTCCGACATCCACCGCTTTCTTGAAACGATACGGAGCTGAATCGCATGACTCACGCAGACCCCATTCTCAACTCGCTGGAGCCGGTGGTCCTGCTGCTGCTGTTCGGCGTCGTCGCGGCGGTCGTCTGCCGCGCCGCGCGATTGAGCCCCATCGTCGGCTATCTCGCGCTCGGCGTCATTCTGCGGGCGAGCGGCTTCGGCTTTTTCGCCGAGAGTTTGACGGTCGCGCTTCTGGCCCAGCTTGGCGTCGTCTTCCTGCTGTTCGAGATCGGCCTGCATTTTTCGCTGAACAGCATCCGCGACCAGGCGCGCGACATTTTCGGCTTCGGCCCGGTGCAGGTCGCCCTCGGCGCGCTTGGCCTTGGCGCGCTGGCGCTTCTGATCGGCCTCGCCCCGCTGCCAGCGCTCCTGCTTGGCGCGACGCTGGCGCTCTCCTCGACCGCGGTGGTCGCCGGCCTCATCGCCGAGCGGCGCCAGCAGAATTGTCCGGTCGGCATGACGGCGACCGCCATTCTGATCTTTCAGGACGTCGCGGCCATCTTTCTCCTTATCATCGTCAATGCGCTGAACGGCGACGGCGGCCCGATGGTCCCGCAGCTCGCCATGGCGGTCGTCAAGGCGGCGGTCGCCTTTGGCGTCGCCTTCGCGCTGGCCCGCCTTCTCGTGCGGCCATTGTTCGACCTCATCGCCCGCACCGACAACGCGGAAGTGTTCACCGCGAGCGCGCTGCTCGTCGCGCTCGCCGCGAGCTGGGCCACCGGCGAGATCGGCCTGTCGTTGACGCTCGGCGGCTTTCTCGGCGGCATGATCATCGCCGAGACGCCCTATCGGCCGATCATCCAGGCCGAGACCAAACCGTTCCGCAACCTGCTTTTGAGCTTTTTCTTCATTTCGGTCGGCCTATCGCTCGATCTCGGCTCGCTCGGCCAGCACTGGGTCGCGGCGATCGCCGTCACTTTCCTCTTCATCGCCGTCAAGATCGCGACCAACGCCGCCTCGAGCCTGATCTTCCGCTGGTCGGTCCCGGGCTCGATGCAACTCGGCTTTCTTCTCGCGCAAGGCTCGGAGTTCGCCTTCGTGATCCTGAGCCTGCCGGCGATGCGCGGCATGGTCGGCGACACCATCGCCTCGATCGTCATTTCGGCGGTCGCGCTGAGCCTCGCGCTGACGCCAGCGCTGGCCAAGGCGGGACGCAAGATCGCCGGCCGCATGCGCGCGCGCCGCAAAGCGAAGGACGAGCGCGAATTGATCCAGCGCGACCTCGCCGCCCCGGTGCTGATCATCGGCATGGGGCCGGTCGGACGCACCATCGCCGACGCCCTGACCGAATTCGACATCGACTATGCGGCGATCGAAAAAGACCAGAAGACCTTCGCCGAAGCCAACGCCGACGGCTACAACGTCGTCTTCGGCGACGCCGCCGATCCCCGCATCTGGGAGCCGCTCGCCATGCGCGACCGCAAGATCGCGATCATCACGGCGCCGGACATCGAGGTGTCGCGCGAGCTGACCCCGATCACCTCGCGCGCCTTTCCCCGCCTCAAACGCTTCGCCGTGGTCAGCGGGCCAGCCGAGCGCGACGCCTTCGCGGACGCCGGCGTCGCCGCCATCATCGACGGCGGCGTGCCTCCTGGCCTCGACATCGCCGCCGCCGTGCTGCGCGAACTCGGGCTCGACGAAGCCGCCGTGCGGCAATGGGCGAAAGGAGCGCAGTCGCGCACCGCCGAGGCCATCGCCACGGCCGAGGCGGCCGAATAGCGTGGCGGCGGACGCCGCCGCCGCCGCGAAGGAAAGCCGCGTCCGCGCGATCATGCGCTGGGCAATGGCCGCCTTTTACGCCGGCGCGGGCCTGCTCCACATCCTCGCGCCGGACGGATTCTTGCGGATCATACCGGACTTCGTTCCCTTCCCCCGCGCGGTCGTCATCGTCACCGGCCTCTGCGAGATCGCCGGCGCCATCGCCCTCGTCGGCGCCCGGCTGCGCCGCCTCGCCGGGCTCATGCTGGCGCTCTATGCGGTCTGCGTCTTTCCCGCCAATCTCAAGCACGCTTTCGCCGGCGTCCACGTCGCCGGCCTGCCCGACGGTTGGTGGTATCACGGCCCGAGGCTGGCTTTGCAGCCCGTGCTGGTCTGGTGGGCGCTCTATGCATCGGGAGTCATTGACTGGCCGTTCGCGGCGAGCCCGAGCGGCCCGACGAGGGGCTGAAGATCATCCTCGGAACGTACCCCGCGGCTCGGCGTTGGCAGGCCATGGAAGCTGAAACCCCGCTCGCCGCCACGGCCCCAATCCGCCCTCGCATCGCCCGCATCGAAGCCGTCGTCAATGAGGCGAGCGGCGGCGTCGGGGCGAGCGCGGCGGCCGAACTGCAATCCATCGCCGCGTCCTTCGGCATCGCGCTTCGCCTTGCCAGCGTCGGGCCGGACGGGATCGAATCAGCCGTTCGCGCCGCCGTCGCCGCCGCGCCGGACCTCGTCGTCACGCTCGCCGGCGATGGCACCGCGCGCCTCGCGGCCGCGCTTTGCGGGCCCGATGGCCCCCTGCTCGCGCCGCTTCCGGGCGGCACCATGAACATGCTGCCGACCGCGCTCTACGGCAAAGCCGACTGGCGCGACGCCCTGGAGAGCGCATTGCGCGCGGGGACGGCGCGGCGGGTTCCCGGCGGCGAAATCGCCGGGCAGCCCTTTTATGTCGCGGCAATTCTCGGCGCCCCGGCGCTATGGCAGCCGGCGCGCGAGGCCGTCCGCCGCGGCAGGCTGAGGCTGGCGCTGGCGCGGGCGCGGCGCGCTTTCTCGCGCGCGTTCAGCGGCAGGCTGCGCTTTGAACTCGACGGCGGACCCTCGGCGAAAGCGGAGGCGCTGGCGCTGATGTCGCCGCTGATCTCGGACGCCTGCGCCGACGAATCGGCGCTTGAGGCGATTGCGCTCGATCCGCGCCACGGCGCCGACGCAGCGCGTCTTGGCGCGCGGGCGCTGGTCGGCGCGTGGCGCAGCGATCCCGCCGTCCGCACGCAACTCTGCCGACGCGGCCGCGCCTTCGCGCGGCGCCCGATTCCTTGTATTCTCGACGGCGAGATGCGATATCTGGATCGGTTGGCGGAAATCAATTTTAATGCGTGCGCGTTCCGCGCGCTGGCGCATCAACCAAAGTCCGTCACCGGCCTCGACGAGGCCGGGCCGGCGGCGTTTTGAGCAATCGTGACCATCACGCTCGTCCATCTCAGCGACGTTCATTTCGGCTGTGAGAACGTCGGCGCCGCGGAGGCCGCCATCGCCGCCGCGCATGGATTGGCGCCCGACCTGACGATCGTTTCGGGCGACCTCACGGCGAATGGCCGCCGCCGGCAATTCGAGAAAGCATGCGTCTGGCTGGACCGGCTGCCGCGGCCGCAGATCGCGACGCCCGGCAATCATGACGTTCCCTATTGGAGCCTACTCGGTCGGCTCATCGCCCCGTTCAAGCTCTACCGCGAATATGTCGGGCGGCCCGACAGGGCGGCGGCCTATCTTCCGGGCCTCACCGTCCGCTGCCTCAATACGGCGCGCGGGGCGCAGCTGCGCACCGACTGGTCCAAAGGCGCGATCGATCTGGCCGCCGTGAAGTCCGTGGCGGCGGAAATGCGCCTCGCCACGAAAGCGCTGAAGGTCGTGGTCTGTCACCATCCTTTGATCGAACCGACGACCGACACGGTGACCGGCGACGTCAGCAACGGCGCGGCCGCCGCCCAAAGCCTCGCCGAGGCGGGCGTCGATCTCATTTTGTCCGGCCACGCGCATGATCCTTTCGCCATAGCGCTCGGCGGCGCCGGCAGGCGCCCGCAGGGACCCCCTTACGCCATCGGCGCCGGCACGCTGTCGCTGCGAACGCGCGAAACGCGGCCGGGATTTTCCGTCATCGAGACGGATGCCGATACGATAAAGGTCAGCGCTCTCGCCTGGACGGGGGAGAAATTCGAGCCGGAGGCGGTCTGGACCCTGCCGCGCCGCCCCACGCCCGCGCCGACGCGGCTTCTAAAAGTCATCGACGCCACCAACCCGGCGCCGATGACCAAATAGGCCATTGCTGAAAGAGCAGCCTGATCGCACGAGGGCGCGCCGAAGCGCTCGCCCCCATATCGCCTTAACGCGTGATCGTGACGTTGCCGGGCCCTTCCGGATGAAACGGACTTGCGCCAAGGCCAATTCGTCCGCGGGTGCCCGAGCAATCATAGGCGTAGCGGTCCTGCGACTGAGCGGAATAGCCCGGCTGGCAGGGATCATAGGGCTCATATCCCGGCGCCGGCGCGGGATAATTATGCGTCTGCGTGAAACCCGCCGAAGGCGCGGCGAGCGCGGCCGCCGCCAGAACGATTGCGCCGATCGCTTTCATTGAAGTCTCCATGCGAAAAAACTGCCGCGGCGAGGGCTGATCGTTCGCCTATAAGTATAGGCGACCGATTTGCATTCACAAGGCGCCGGCGCCATGCTTTGCGCGGCGCTGAAACGCCGGCGGCTTGCGCCAGATCAAACCAGCTCGCTGCCGCAACATTTAGGAATGTCGCTGCGCGGCGATCGTTCCCGATTTGACGATGCGCGGCGGCTTCGGGCCGGCGGCGGCCTCGCCTCCGCCCGCAACCCTTCGCGATCCGCAAAAAAATTCACGCCGCCTGCAAAATATGCGATGACGCCATACGACAAAAAATCAAGCCAAAGGAGGACAATATGGTTGAGAAGCTGCTAGCCGATCTTGGGCGCGAAATCGCGATACGGCCGCACTACGACAATTACATTGGCGGCAAGTGGGTCCCTGCGGTTAAAGGCCAGACATTCCAGAACATCTCGCCGATCGACGGCAATGTGGTTTGCACCATCGCGCGCTCGACCGCCGAGGACGTCGAACTCGCGCTCGACGCCGCCCACGCCGCGAAAGAAGCCTGGGGCGAGGCCTCGCCGGCGGAGCGCTCGCTCGTCCTTCTGCGCATCGCCGACCGCATCGAGCAGAAGCTCGACGTGCTGGCGATGGTCGAGACGATCGACAACGGTAAGCCGATCCGCGAAACCAAGGCCGCCGACCTGCCGCTCGCGGTCGATCATTTCCGCTATTTCGCCGGCGTGCTGCGCGCCCAGGAAGGCGGCATCAGCGAGATCGACCACGACACCATCGCCTATCATTTCCATGAGCCGCTCGGCGTCGTGGCGCAGATCATCCCGTGGAACTTCCCGCTGCTGATGGCGGTGTGGAAGATCGCTCCGGCGCTCGCCGCCGGCAATTGCATCGTGATGAAGCCGGCCGAACAGACGCCGATGAGCATCATGGTCATGATGGACATCATCGGCGACCTTCTGCCGCCCGGGGTCCTCAACGTCATCAACGGCTTCGGCGTCGAATGCGGCAAGCCGCTGGCGCAGAGCCCGCGCATCGCCAAGGTCGCCTTCACCGGCGAGACGACGACGGGGCGCCTCATCATGCAATACGCCTCGGAAAACATTATTCCGGTCACGCTGGAGCTCGGCGGCAAATCGCCCAACATCTTCTTCGCCGACGTCGCCGCCGAGGACGATGATTTCTTCGACAAGGCGCTCGAAGGCTTCGCCATGTTCGCGCTGAACCAGGGCGAGGTCTGCACCTGTCCCTCGCGCGCGCTGGTGCAGGAGAGCATCTACGACCGCTTCATGGAGCGCGCCATCAAGCGCGTAAAGGCGATCAAGCAGGGCAACCCGCTGGATCCGACGACGATGATCGGCGCGCAGGCCTCCAACGACCAGATGGAGAAGATCCTGTCCTATCTGGACATCGGCCGCCAGGAAGGCGCCAAGGTGCTGACCGGGGGCGGGCGCCCGACCTCGGGCCAGAGCTCAACAAGGGCTTCTACGTGACGCCGACCGTGCTCGAAGGCAACAACAAGATGCGCATCTTCCAGGAGGAGATTTTCGGGCCGGTGCTGTCGGTGACGACCTTCAAGACCGACGCCGAGGCGCTGGAGATCGCCAACGACACGCTTTATGGCCTCGGCTCCGGCATCTGGACCCGCAATGGCACGCGCGCCTATCGGTTCGGGCGCGCCATCAAGGCCGGACGCGTCTGGACCAATTGCTACCATCTCTATCCGGCCCACGCGGCCTTCGGCGGCTACAAGAAGTCCGGCATCGGCCGCGAGAATCACAAGATGATGCTCGATCATTATCAGCAGACCAAGAACATGCTGGTCAGCTATAGCAACAAGCCGCTCGGCTTCTTCTGAGCGTGGCTTTAGCGCGCCGGGGGCGATAGCGGCCCGGCGCGAAAGCAAGTGGAAACGACGTTGAAGGGCCGATTTGCGAAGACGCGGATCGGCCTTTAATCTTTTATTCAGCTGCATGGCCATGCCCGGGCGCTTCGCCGTCGCGGACGCGGGCGGCGTTTTCATTGCATCGTCATGCCCCGGCTCGACCCGGGCATCCAGTCACCTAAGTCCCGGTTCTGGATGGCCGGGTCAAGCCCGCGGCGAAAAAAGAGGCGTCGCTTCGTCTTCGCGCGTCGCCCCAAACGAAAAACGCCGCCCCGGAGGGGCGGCGTCGTTGAGATTTGGCCGTCGCCTGCTGTCGCGGCGATCAGAAGAAGAAGGTGGTGCCGCCGGTGATCGCGTTCGACCTGGTCGATCCGTCGGATTGATTGATCGACCTCGAGTTGATGTACTCGAACTGGAAGGCGACCCAATCGGTCAGCTTGTAGCGGACAAATCCGATCGCGGACGAATTCGACTTCAGCAGATAGGGCGAATAGGACTGCGTCCAGTCGAAGCTGTTGGCCTCGAGGAAGCTCTGTCCGTAGCTGCCGCCGAAGGTGAAGCGATCGCTCAGGATGGGGAGGGCCCCAAGGAAGCCCTGGCCAAACGTGTACTCTGCTTCGCCATACCAGCCATAGGACTTGCGAGCCTGGCCGTTCGGGCTGATGCCGGCGAAGAAGAGGCCGGTGGTGCCGAGCCCGGTGCCCCAGTAACCGTAACCCACGGCGCTGAAGCCGTACCAGTCGAGCCGCATGCCGCCATCGACGCCGGACGCTCTGACATTGGCGCCAGGAGAGGAGATATTGTACGTGCCCGTCCCAACGTTGAAGTTGGAGACGATGAAGTCGCCCAATTCGGCCCGCTGCAGCTGGGTGATGCCGTCGGCCCAGGCGGTGACTTTCGCGTCGGGCGTCAATTGACCGACATATTTCAGCTTGCCCTGGAACTGCGGTTCATCATGCGCTGTCATCGTGCCCGAGGTGATGAAGGTCGACGGCGCGTAACCGAACCCGACAGGGCCGAAAGCGCCGAGAGGACCGGAGAGATAGCCCCCTGCGATCACGCCAGTCGTGTTGATCTCATCCAGAGGCGTCATCATCGCGGCCGTCGCGGTGAAGCCATTCCAGGTCGGAGTCGTATAGGTGATCTGCGGCAGCCAGTCGGCGTAGATATAGCCGAGACCGATGCGGCCAAGCGAGGTGTTGCCAGGCGCGGCGTTGCCGGCGGGCGTGCCGACGCCGAGCAGCGTGAAGTCGTTCAGGATCGCCTCGCCGCCGAACAGGCCAAGGTCGCGGCCGATCTTGAGGGTGCCGTATTCAGGCGTCCCGATGGTGCCGAAAACCTGACGAAGGTCGATGCCGGGCGTACCGAGGCCAATTGGCGAACCAGCGCCGTTGGCGTTCTCCGCGCCCGGATCGACGTTGTTGCCGCCGAAATAGGCGCCCGCCGTGAAGCCGATGTCCCAGCCCAATTGATTGGTGGCGAGGCTGAGGACGAGGTTGCTCGGCAACAGACCCGAGCGGATCGAGTTCGAGTTGTTGAATTGGCTGCCGCCGGCAAGACTGCCGAGAACGCCATAGTTCGGCGCGAAGGGGCCAAAGAAACCAGGCACGACCGGCACGCCATATCGGCCGAGGAAGTTCGCCGAGCCCGTATTGTCGGCCCTGAACTGCTCGGTGCCGAAGAAGATCAGCGCGCCGGTCAGCTTGACGTCGACGTCGCCGACGGTGACGACGCCATTATCCTTGGTGACGGTCGTGTGGCCGGGAATGCGCACGCCGATGCCCTTGTCGAGGGCGGTCACGTAGCGGCCGTTATTGGGCGCTGCGGCGACCGCCGGATGCGACGCGAGTTCGGCTTCGTGGCGGGCCTTCAGCTTGGCGTATTCAGCCTTGGTCAGGACGCCTTTGGCCTTCAATTGATCAAGCAGTTCGTCGGTCACGTCGGCGCGCGCGGCGACCGACCCGATCATGAGCAGGGCGAGGGCTCCCGCCGTCGCCATATAAGCGCCGCGCCTGCGGCTGCTGGTCTTTCCTATGCGGTGTGTCATCACTCTCCCCATCCATTCCGGTGTTTGTCTGTCAGTTTGAAAAGCTGCCTGTTCTTCTTATTTCACCGATTCGCCTGCAACAGATTGCGTTTTCTATTGACTGTTGCAGACCGGCAACTCTTATCCCTATGCAAATCCAAAATTCCTATACGTATAAACCTGCAGTCTATACATATCACTGTGCTATCAGGGGTATCTTTGCGGCCGCGCCCTGTCAACGCGATCCCGGCCTTCAAAGTCAAAGCGTTGCGGGGTGCGACATTTGCGCAACTGTTTCTTCGGCGCCGCAAAATAAAACGCCGAATTAACAGGTCAGCGATGGAGAAAAAGCCGCGAATGTCGGCCGCGCCGCGGTCTACACGCGCGGCGCCGGGCGAATCGCCCGCTAATCAAAGAGGATCGTGTAAAGGCGAGCCGCGCTAGTCCGGATAGTACCAATAGCCGGGCCAGCCGTAATGGCCGTGCAGCATGCGCTCATAGGCCTCGTCGACCATGTCGATCGAATCGCAGGGCGGGCTGGTCTTTACCCGCTCGCGCGTGATGTCGATCGCGATGTGGCGGTCGGCCCAGTCGATCTCTTTCACCGCGAAGGGCGCGATGAGGACGCGCTGGCCGCCCCACCAGTTGCTGGTGTCGACGCGCAGATAGCGGATGTCCCAGTTGACGTGGTCGGCGACGAGGCTTTCGAGATGGCCGATTTCGCCATCGCTCGCGGCGATATGATAGCCTTGGAGGTCGGCGGCGCTGCGCAGATGCGGGTCGTTTTCATCGGCGGCCTCGGCGGGCGGCCCGGCGCCGTCGCTAACGATCGGCGGCAGCGACAGCGGCGAGGCGATGGCGCCGAAAGCGCTCGCGCCCCAGGACGGGTCCCAGCCGTAATAATCGTAAAGATGCGCCTCCATCTGGCGCGAGACCGGCTGGTGCTCGAAGAGATCGGGACCGCCCTCGACCTGCGCTTTGGTCAGCTTCACGGGCAGCTCCTCGCGCACCGTGTCCGGCTCGCCGATCGCCGAGGCGTGCACCAGCACCTTGCGTCCAGGCAGCCACACGCCGGTGTCGACGACGAGCCAGCGCGCCTTCCAGCTTTGGTCGTCGAAGAGGAAATCATTGACGGTTCCGATCCTGCCGTCGCTGGCCGCCACGGAAAACCCCTTCAGCACCGAGAGGACGAAAAGCATGCGCGGCGTTCCTTTCCGAAGCGATGGCATGAATAGCGATGGTATAAGTCCTGCGATGACCTAGCGCGCCGCGCCGGCGAAAGCGAGAGGCTTGCGCCCGCTTCGCCGCCGCCTGTCAGCGCCTCTGCGTTTTGCAAGACGAGAGCATGACCGGGTCGAGAATAGCTATCGTGACGATTACTTTTGATCAGGATCAAAATATTGGCGCCGCAGCAATTAACCGACGCCGCGCGCGAAACAAACTTGAAGCGCGTCGTTCGCCGCGCGTTTTCATTAAAGCCGCGTCACATTTATGAAGTATCGAGGTCCGAAGGCCGCATTAATGCGCGACGAGGCCCGAAAACGAGTGGCGCGCGGCGGCTTTTTCTGTGACTATAGCCCGCTCGCGTGGGAAATCGCCCAAGCCGGCTGACCGGCGTCGCCGGCCGGCCTTTTTTGGCGACCTGTTCCGGTCCGGCCGGCGCAGGAACCCCGAACGCTTCGCATTCCGACTTTTCGCTCGCCCCTAAAGGGACCAACGAAACGCTCATCTGCAGGAGACTCATCATGGCCGACATTTCACAGCAGATTCCGACACAGCTCCCGCCGCAAATTCGCGAACTCGCCGAAAAGAATTTCGAGCGCGCCCGCGAGGCCTTCCTCGGCTTCATCGGCGCGGCCCAGAAAGCGACCGGATCGGCCGAAGCCCTGCCGGGCGGCGCCAAAGAGGCGGTGACGAAGGCGATCTCCTTCGCCGAAAGCAACGTCAACGCGGCGTTCGATCACGCCCAGAAGCTGCTTAACGCCAAGGACCTTCAGGAGGTCATCGCGCTGCAGACGGAATATGCGAAGAGCCAGCTCGCCGCGATCCAGTCGCAGGCCAAGGAGCTCAGCGATTCCGCGCAGAGCGCATTCCAATCGGCGACCAAGCAATAGGCCCGCGGGCGCCTTCGGGCGCCGCCGCATAGGCCGACGAGACGGGCGCCGGATCGCGCCGCCGCCCGCTTCGTCCCGACCCGAGCCGCATGCGCCTATGCGCGGCGGCGGCCCGCGCCATTGAGCCGCATAAAGCCGCGGCGACGTCCGGGCTCGACCGGCAAAAGAAGCCCCCGCCGCGACTCGCACAGCTGCCGCCCTCCGCGTTCAACATTCCGTGATGGCGTAACGCCGCGACGACGTCCGTCGTATTCGCTGCAGACCCCTCTCGAGAAGCAGCGGCCATGGCCGAAAATTCGCGACAATCCCCGATCGACGCAAGCGCCAGCCCAGCGGAGTCCCTTGCGAAAGAATTCGACGCCGGCCGGCGCCGCTTCGTCGCCTCGGCCGCGCTTTCGGCGCTGGGCTTCGCCGCCTTCGCCTGCACGCGGACGGCGCCCGCCCGCGCCGCCGCCGGCGACGCCCTCATCGAAGCGTTCAGCCCCGCCGGCGCAAGCCTCGGCGCGCAGCGCGTGCCGAAGATCGTCAAAACCGCGGCGGAATGGCGCGCGCAGCTCTCGCCCGAGGCCTATGAGGTGACGCGCGAGGCCGGCACCGAGCGCGCTTTCACCGGCGCCTATTGGGACCAGCATGCGAGCGGGCTCTATCGCTGCGTCTGCTGCGACACGGCGCTGTTCGAACTCGGCGACGAAATTCGAGTCCGGCACCGGCTGGCCGAGCTTCTGGCAGCCGATCGCCAAATCGAACGTCACCGAAAGTTCCGACAGCAGCTTCGGCTTCACCCGCACGGCCGTTTCCTGCGCGCGCTGCGACGCCCATCTCGGCCATGTCTTCGACGACGGTCCAAAGCCGACGGGCCTGCGCTATTGCATGAATTCCGCCGCCCTGATTTTCGTCCCGCGGGGCTGAACTCTCGCCCGACAAAACGCCTCGCCCGATCAAAAAGGAGCCGCTCCGATGCCCCAATCAGACCTGTTCCCGCCCGCGCCTTTCCGCCCGATCGCCGCAATTATCGCCTTTCTTTCGGTCGTGCTGCTGGCGGCCTTCCCGCTTGGCCGCCCGGCCGTCGCCGAAGCCGCGAATCTGATCCCCGCGCCCGCCGCCGATCCCACCGCTGGGGACTCAGGGCCGCAGACGCTGGTCCTGTCCGGCGGCTGCTTCTGGGGCGTGCAGGGCGTGTTCCAGCATGTGAAGGGCGTCCAATCCGCGGTCTCGGGCTATGCCGGCGGCGCGGCGGATACGGCGCAATATGAGACCGTCAGCAGCGGCCGCACCGGCCACGCCGAATCGGTCGAGATTACTTATGATCCGCGCGTCGTCTCGGCCGGGCAGTTGCTACGCGTCTTCTTCTCGGTCGCGCACGATCCGACGCAGCGCGACCGCCAGGGCTGGGACGTCGGCTCGCAGTACCGCTCCGCCATCTTCACGACCAGCGCCGGCCAGATGGCGCTGGCGAAATCCTATATCGAGGAGCTCAACCGTTCCGGCGCGTTCGGGAGCGCGATCGCAACGAAAGTCGAACCGCTGAAAGGCTTCTATCCGGCGGAAGGCTATCACCAGAATTATCTGACGCTGCACCCGGACAATCCGTATATCGCCAACAACGATCTGCCGAAGGTGGAGAATCTGAAGCGTCAGTTCCCGAGCCTTTACAATGATCAGCCGAAGCTGGTCGGCGAAGCCAAGAATCCATCCTGACGACTGGCCCGCGACGCTGCGCCAAAACCTTATTTGTTTTTTCTGACGACGACCGTTCCGGCCATGTCCGGGATCGGCGTCATCGATTCCGCCTTGCCCGCGAAGAATTCGTCGCAGGCCCGCTCCACCCCCGGCCAGTGCATCGTCGTGTAATCATGCATGATTAGGAAGCCGCCCGGCGCCAGACGCGGCCAGAAATAGTCCAATGCGCGCGCGAAGGGCGCGTAGAGATCGCAGTCGAGATGCGCGAGGCAGAACGTCAGATCGTCCGGCATCTGCGCGGCCGATTCAGGAAAATGGCCTTTGACGAATTTGACGTGATCCCCGGCGATGGCCTCCTTTACGAGCTCCAGGGGCGCATCTGCAAAGGCGCCGCGATGGCGCGCCTCACTCCCGACGAGATCCTGCTCGGCAAATCCTTCGAACGTATCCAGCAGATAGATGCTTTTGCCGAGCCGCGCCGCCGCGCGCGCCAATACGCTGGCCGAATTGCCCCTGTGCACGCCGAGTTCGACGAAATCCCCGGCCACCTTCTCCGCGTCGATGAGGTCGACGGCGAGACAAAAGAAAAAAAATCGCGCGCGGTCGAAAACATATTCCGGATCGCCGCCGATAAAGCCGATGATGTCCTCGGCCGGGCGCATCTTGCCGCCGCGGTCGAGGTATTTCTGATAATTGTCGGTATAACGCTGCGGACTCGCGGCGAGGTGCGGGCCGGGCGGCAGAACCCATTCGCCCTCCTGAGCATGATCCGGATAGGGCCGCAGGGCGGCGCGCCAGGCCTCGATTTGCGCCTTTAGATCGTTCAGCTCGCGCAGCGCCGCGCCTTTCTGCCGGACCAGCTCCCGGTTCAAGGCGGCGAGCGCCTCCAGTTCCGGGTGTGCGCCATGCCTTGCCGGCTCTTCTCCCACCGGACCCTCCCCTCAGCGGCGGCGCATCGCGCGCCGCGGCGCTCACCCAAATGCGCGGTCTCCGCCGCGCTGCATCCAAAAATAGTACAAATATATCAGCATGTTGCGCTACACGCCGGCGCTGGCGCGGCGGGCGGCGGACAGGCCGCGTCAATTAGAAAAATTCCAGCATCGAATTTTTTCATTGTGCGCAGCCGAAAATTGATTTCATTGTAGGCATCCTGACACATATTTCTGCAGAGCTGGAAGCGCGGCGCGTCATGCATCGTCTCAACGGAAACGGCCAGAAGGAACCGGGCCGGATCGCCGGACCGGGGTTTAAGGCGCGCACGCTGCTTGAGCGTTTTGGCCTCCGCGCGACGCGCCAGCGGCTTGGCCTCGCGAGGCTCCTGTTCGGGCAGGGCGACCGCCACCTCACCGCCGACGCGCTGGCCCGCGAGGCTGTCGCCGCGCGCATGTCGGCCTCGCTTGCGACCGTCTATAACGTGCTGAACCTCTTCGCCGAGGTTGGACTCGTGCGCAGCCTGCCGATCGAGGGCGGCAAAACCGTCTTCGACACCAACACCAGCGACCATTCGCATTTCTACTTCGAGGACACCGGCGCCGTGTGCGACGTCGCGCTCGACAGCGCGGCTTTCGCCGAAGGCATCGCGGCGCCCGAAGGCTATGAGATCGCCAAGATCGACGTCGTGGTCAGGCTGCGCCCGACAGGCGCGGCGCCGCGGCTGGCGCGCGCCGCCGAATAGCTCCGCGTCGCTCCCGGACAGTCGCGCCCGCTCTGGCGCGCCGGAACCGCGCCCCGAGCCGTCGTCAACATCGCGGGGGCGATCCAGGCAGGGCTTGCCAAAGCAGAACTTGCCAAAGCAGGATTTGAGCCTTGCATCCTCTCGCCGCCGTCATCATCGCCGCCGTCGTCGCCTCCGGCGTCTTCGACCTTTATCTGAAGCGCCGCCAGGCCGCCTCCGTCGCCGCCAACCGCGCGCGCGTGCCGGCCGATTTTCGCCACGCGGTCACGCTCGAAGAGCATCAGCGCGCCGCCGACTACACGCTGGCGAAGATCCGCTTCGGCTTCGTCGAGACCGCGTTCGACGCCCTTCTCAGCATCGTCTGGCTGACCCTGCTGCTGGCGCCCCTCTACGCCGCGATCGCCGCGCTCGTTCCGGCCGGCCTCCTGCGCAGCGTCGCCTTCGTGCTCGCGGTCGGCGCGATCGGCTCGGCGCTGCATCTGCCCTTCTCGATCGCGCGCACCTTCGGGCTCGAGGCGAAATTCGGCTTCAACCGCGCGAGCCCGACGACCTTCGCGCTCGATCGCCTCAAGGGACTTCTGCTGCAATTGCTGTTCGGCGCGCCGCTGCTGTTGGGCCTGTTCTGGCTGCTCGGCGCGCTGCCGCGCGTCTGGTGGATCGTCGGCTGGGCGGCTTCCGTCGCGATCAGCATCGCGCTCGTCGTGATCTATCCGATGTGGATCGCGCCGCTCTTCAACAAATTCACGCCGCTGCCCGACAGCCCGATGAAGGCGCGCATCGAGACCCTGCTGGCGAGATGCGGCTTCCAATCGCGCGGCCTCTTCGTCATGGACGCCTCGAAGCGCTCGGCCCACGGCAACGCCTATTTCTCCGGCTTCGGCAAAGCCAAGCGCATCGTCTTCTTCGACACGCTGCTCGAAAAGCACAGCGAGGACGAAATTCTTTCGATCCTCGCGCATGAGCTCGGCCACTTCAAACTCGGGCATATCGGCCAGCGGCTGGCGCAGTCGGCGGCGTTCAGCTTCCTCATTTTCGCCGCGCTGCGCTGGGCCTTCGCCGCCGGCGGCCTCGCCAGCCAGTTCGGCCTGCCCGACGATCCCGGCGTCGTGCTCGCCATCGTCACCATCGCGCTCGGGCCCATCCTGCATCTCGCCGCGCCGCTCACCAACTGGCTATCGCGCCGGGCCGAGTTCGAGGCCGACGATTTCGCGCGGACGATGGTCGGACGCGAGGCGATGATCAGCGCGCTGACGCGGCTCTCGCGCGACAATCTCTCAACGCTGACGCCGGACCGGCTGTATGTGCTGTTTTACTATTCGCACCCGCCGGTGCCTGTGCGCGTCGCCGAGCTCCGCGCCGCCGAGGCCAGGTAAGGAAAAAGCGCAAGCGCTTTTGCATCCGCGCGCCGCGCCAACCCGTGAGCCGCCTGTTGCGCGGCGCCGACGATCCATGGCATCAAGAGGCGAGGCGGCTTCGGAGACGTTGCATGAATATTGTCGAACGCGCCATTGAGGGGCTTTTCTTCAGCAGCCGCTGGCTGATGGCGCCTTTTCTGCTCGGGCTCGTCGCCGCGCTGCTTGGACTGCTCTACCGGTTCGCCTATGGGCTCATCAATTTCGTGCTGCGCATCAACACCGCCGACTCCAATGATATGATAGTCAGCATATTAAGCCTGATCGACCTGACGCTGATCGCCAATCTGATCCTGATCGTGATCTGCTCGTCCTATGAGAACTTCGTGCGTCCGATCAACGCGGCCGACCATCCGGACTGGCCGGACGGGCTGATGCGGATCGGCTTTGCGGGCCTGAAACAGAAGCTGCTCGGCTCGCTGGTGGCGATCACCGCGGTTCAGGTTCTCGAATGGTTCATGGACATCGCCAATCACGCCGATCCGCAAAAGCTCTCCTGGGTGGTCGGCATATTGCTCGCCTTCGCCGTCACCATGCTGCTGCTGGCCGTCGCCGACCGCGTCAGCGCCGGGTCCGACGCGAACGGACATTAGGCGCCTGTTCCAGCGCCAAGGGGAGTGTTTCACGTGAAACACCCGGCGGGGACGGTAGGGTGTTTCACGTGAAACAGGCTCGTTTCGCCGCCTGACCGCGCAGGCCGGGTCCGCGATCGTACATCGCCGCGAGCGAAACGCGTCCGGTCGCTCAGTCCTTCGATGACGACAGATCGCCGATATGCTTCTGGCTGTAGAGCTGCACGCCGACCTGCCGGATCAGTTCCTGCTGCGTTTCGAGGAAATCGATATGGTGCTCCTCGTCGATCAGCAGATCGTCGTAGAGTTCCTTGGTGACGAAGTCATGCGCGGTGACCGCATATTCCGCCGCCTCGGTATAGAGCGCGCGCGCGGACAGCTCGGCGGCGAGGTCGCAGGACAGGATCTCCTCGACGGTCTGTCCGATTCTCAGCGGATCAAGCACCTGCAGATTGGGGAATCCCTCAAGGAAAAGGATGCGCGCCGTAATCCTGTCGGCGTGATGCATCTCCTCGATCAACTCCTCGCGCCATTTCTTGGCGAGCTCCTTAAAGCCCCAGTTGTCGAGGATGCGGAAATGCAGCCAATACTGGTTGATCGCCGTCAGCTCGCTGCGCAAGCTTCGATTGAGATAGTCGACTACCCTGTCATCGCCCCTCATGTCGGCGAACTCCTGAATTTGCGGGCCCGAGCCCGGCGCGAAGCCGGAAGCGTCCCGCCGAATCGGCGAGGCCAACGACGGCCGATGGAGTTGGTTTATTTGGAGTTGGCGCCGGCCTCAAGCGATTTCCGCAAGGAAATCAACATGCGGCGGTTCAGCCGACGGCGTCGCGCCGCGCAGGCTAAGAAATCTCAGGCGCTGGCGAGGACCGCCGCGCTCTCCAACGGCGGCGCGCGGTGTTCGTCGCAGGCGCCGCAGGACGACGGCGGCGCGTGCAAACGCCCATGCGCGCCGAGCGTTTCGTCGATGATCTCGCGCACCGTCACGAAGCAGCGCCCGCAGCACGGGCTGCAGCCGAGGCATTTATAGACGGCGCTCGGCGTGCGCGGGCAAAGCTTGCCGTGCGACGGCGCGAGAGCCGCTTTAATCATCTCGTCGGACACGACATTGCACGAACAAACGATCATCAGGCACCGAAACCAAACGCCGCTCCGAGGGAGCAATTGATTTGTAGATACCGCATTAAAGCCGGCCGCACAACAAAAGACGCCAGTTTAGACTGGCTCTATAAAGCAAAGGCGCCCGGAGGCAGATTGAAATCATTCGAAAATACTGCGGCGGGCCGCGCGCGGAAATGCCGTGCGTTTAAGCGTTCGGCCGGCGCGCGAGGCGAACGAAGCGGAGCCCTGGAGAGATGAAGCCGGCGAAAAACCGTGCCGCCTCGCCCCGACAGGCTCGCACGCCTATTTCCGGCATTCGGTAGCAAGCTCACCTACAGGCCAAAAGGGTGTGGATAACCATAACCGATGGTTTGCCGCCCTCGACTCTGGCACGAAATTTTCCCATGACTCAGGCTCGCTCTAATCATGGGCGAAAACGGAAACGGCTCAGATGGTTAACATCTGAGCCGCGTCATTGCGTGGGGGCGGATGGTCGGGTCGCAGGTTGTCCAGCCGGCACGCCCGTGGGTTCGAGTCCCATCGCCTCCACCTTTGACAGAATTGGAGATTTTGAAGCCGGTCAACCCTTTTTGGGAGCGGCTTCGATGAAAGTTATCGACTGTGGTCCGAACGAGATTCCGCGCGCCTCCAGCGCAGCTTTCATTGCCGCTAGATTATTCGCAATCGGAACGCGACGCCCTTTCTCGAAATCGCGCACCGTTGAAAGGGAGACGTGCGCAGCGCTGGCAAGAGCGGGTTGCGACCAGTCCAGCCATCCTCGCGCGGCGCGGCATTGATCAGGCGTCATGCCAGCCTGATAGCAATAAATCTTGCGAACGTCAACGATTTGTGTTGACGCCAACGCTTTCAACGCTTATTAATAACGTCAACGGAAAACGTTGGCGTTGTGATGGCTCAGCACTTCCTCCTTTCAACTGCGGCGCGCTCGCTAAATTTAGCGAAAGTCGCGCGCATGTCGGACGAGGAAGCCCATAACGCCTTTCGGCTAATCCGCTGGACCGAAACCAATGGCGAGCCGGTTTGCCCACGCTGCCAGTGCGGCGCGACCTACAAATACGAAACCCGCAAGCTCTGGAAGTGCAAGGCTTGCACGCACCAATTCAGTGCCACGTCGGGGACGATCTTCGCCAGCCGGAAAATGCCGATCCGAGACATTCTCTTGGCCATTGCGATCTTCGTGAACGGTGCGAAAGGCCATAGCGCCCTACAGCTCAGCCGCGACCTGGATTGCCAATACAAGACGGCTTTCGTGCTCGCTCACAAAATCCGCGAAGCCCTCGCCGCCGACGCCGCCAGCGACACCGTTTCAGGCGAAGTCGAGATCGACGGCGCCTATTTCGGCGGTTACGTGAAGCCCGCGAATTGGAAAGAGAACCGCGTTGATCGCCGGCTCGCCGAAAATCAGACGGGCAAACGCCGCGTCGTGGTCGTCATGCGCGAGCGCAACGGGATCACGCTTCCCTTCGTGTTCAAGAGCGAGGCCCAGTCAATCGCGACCATCGCTCAGCGCGTTCACCCCGAGGCGATCATTCACGCCGACCAAGCCGCCGGCTGGGACGTCCTGCATGAGCGCTTCCTGACTAAGCGCATCAATCACGAGGAATGCTATTCTGACGGCGAGGCTTGCACCAATATGGCCGAAAGCTTCTTTAGTCGTCTCCGCCGCGCCGAGACCGGAACGCATCACCGTATCTCTGGCCAATACCTTTCGGCATATGCCTCGGAGATGGCTTGGCGAGAGAACAAGCGCCGCGTCTCAAATGGCGAGCAATATTTGATGGCCGCTAACGCGGCGCTGGCGCATCCGGTGTCGCGGCGGTGGAAGGGATATTGGCAACGCTAGGCTATCTTGAAGTTCTTGAAAGAAGAAAGCCGGCCGATGGGTAAATAATTTCTGTTGGACGCTTCCCGCCGCCCTCAAGAGTAAATTTGAAGCTAAGTTGTGGGTCTTGTGGTTGAACCCTCTGTTTATCAGGCTTACCATCCTCCTCCACCTGATAATATGGTGGCAGTGTTGGACGGTTACCCTGTAATAAATCGCGAATAGTTACAATTTGAACACGCGCGAACTGGCCGTGCACCGTCCTTACGAACCCCGCCTTGGCGGCAACTTCTTTCATGCCGCTCGTTGGCTCTGCTATGCAGACAAATAAACCAAGCTCGGCCCCCTCCGCCTCGATTGTTCCGATTAAATCGCGCACCATTGACGGATTGACCGTTTCTCCCCCCTTTCACAGAAACGATGACTCGTCCCGTTCCGAGCGGCCCATTTTTGAAGAATATCTTACCGTCAATGCCGCCATCGCCGCCCCGATGGTGCTCGCGATAATTTTGGACGCCGACCAGCCAGTTTGCCCACCATTGAAATTGATATTTGTCCCGACCAGCAAGATCCCATGCGGCCTCCAAGTCTTCCGGACGGCCTATGATAGGCGGCTTCAATCCATTAAAGTGCTTCGCTAGGCGCTCTTCGATTACGGTGATTGCATAGTGAGTGACGTCAATACCGATCCAGTTCCGGCCCATTCTTTGCGCCGCTTCGATGGTCGTCCCGCATCCACAAAATGGGTCCAGAACAAGATCGCCTTCGTTACTCGACGCCTCTATGACGCGCTGGAGCAGCGCCAAAGGCTTCTGTGTGGGATAGCCCAATCGCTCCTGTGAGGCCGGTTGAAGGCATGGAATTCGCCACACATTGTCAATCGTGCGATCCTCCTTCATCCGATAAATTAGTGCCCCCTGTTCATCGCGAGCATTGATCATCTTCCCGGCTACCTTCTTCCGGGCCAATTGCTTAAAAGCCTTCTCCCTCTTTTCCTTCAGTTGATGAAAAGTAAATCCCTGATTAATATCTTTGACGTAAAAAAAAATCGTGTCTGTAGCTCTCGGGAACAACTTTTTGCGGCTATCGTGCATCTTATTATAATAGTACCAGATAATCTCATTCCTGAATTGATCTACTCCAAAAACTGAATTAAGTATCAATCTTATATATGCATTGGCAGTTGGATCACAGTGGAGATATATACTTCCTGTCGGCTTTAAAACGCGCTTCAACTCCATAAGGCGTGGCGTCATCATGCAAATATACGCCATCGTATCGGTTTTTCCAAGTATAGCCATCATTCCACGCAGCATATCTGCAGTAGCGCCACCTCTGCTCATGACATAATCATATGCCGCCTCACTCTCCTTAAGTGTCCAGCTCCATGAGTTTTTGAAGGCACCTGCCTGTGCTTCAGCAAGGCCACCATCTGGTCTATCAAAAATCACATTAAATTGGAGCTGAGAATTAAAGGGGGGGTCGAGGTAAATCAGATCAATGGACCGGTCTTCTATATTTTCTCTTAAATGCCAAAGATTGTCGCCGTAATATAGCTTGTTCATGACTACGCCCCCGATCCGACCGAGTTGGCGGTCCGCCGAGACAACAATTGTTTAGATTTTACTTAAAGTCCGTTAACGATCGTCGGCGAACGGCAATTTCTTAAGCGAGCCGCCAAAGCCGGACGCCGCGCCGCTTGCCGTCCGTCTTAATGGTCCCCCGCTTGGCGGCCATCGAAAGCGCCTGAACGATGCGATAGCCGACCGTATGGCGCATGACCTTGTCGGCTTCGTCGAGGCCCTTTGCGCGGATGACCCGGACCGCAAGTTCGCGGGTATCTAGCGGCCCCTCTGCTTCCAAAGCGGCCCGGCACGTCAAGACCATTTCGCCATGTTTCCAGAAGCGCCCTAAGTGGACGTAGGCGGGGAATTCCAGCGGCTCGCCGGTTCGCTCAAAGATACTGAGCGTGGCGTCAACGGCGAAGAGATCGCGCTTTGCGGTCGCAACCTTCTTTTCATAATAGCTAATCGCCGCTTCGATTTCTAAGCGCTTCGAGCGCAGCGTTGTGATGACGTGAGGCTCTGCCATGCCTCATTTTATCTTCAACGGACCCCGCTGACCGCTAGGCCCTTGGTGAGCTTGCTACCTAATGCCGCCTATTTCACGCCGAGGAGTTCGACGTCGAAGATCAGCGTGGCGTTGGGCGGGATGACGCCGCCGGCGCCCGCCGCGCCGTAGCCGAGTTCGGGCGGAATGATCAGCGTGCGCTTGCCGCCGACTTTCATGCCGGCGACGCCCTCGTCCCAGCCCTTGATGACGTCGCCATTGCCGAGGGTGAAGGAAAACGGCTGGCCGCGATCGAGCGAACTATCGAATTTCGCGCCCTTCTTGCCGCCCTCATAAAGCCAGCCGGTGTAATGCACCGTCACGGTCTGGCCCGCCTGCGCCGGCGCGCCCTTGCCCAGGGCCGCATCGTCGACGCGCAGGCCGCTTGGGCTCGTGACTTCGGCGGCGGCGGCCGGGCGCGGCGAAAGCGCGGGCGCGCAGATGAGGATGGCGGCGGCGCCGGCGAGAGCGGCGCTAAAAAGACGCGAAAGAGACATTGAGACCTCTGCAGCGTGGAGCGCCCGGGCTAGGCGGCCAAGCCCTTAGAGCAATATCGGATCGGATGGAATCGTTTTGTGTCCCAATTCCCGAAAAGATCGCCAATGTTAAAGAAAATTCTCAATCCTGTTCGTAGCGCGCGGCGTTGATTTATCGCAGCATTCAGACGGCCAAGGCCAGGCCCCTTCCGGTCTCGAGACTGTCGCGACGCCGTCTCGCGGGCGGATCCAGATTGATGGCGAAGAATCACGTGAGCAAGGACAGATGTGGATAAGAATAAATGTCGGTTGGCTCCAGCGCCGGCGGGGCGACAAGAACAGACGATGAAAACAAAGTAGACTCCGAAGCTTTGAACCCGATCGGCATTCAAGGAGCGGCGCATGGCTTATGAGCTTTATTACTGGTCGGGCCTTCAGGGGCGCGGCGAATTCGTCCGCCTCGCGCTCGAGGAGGCGGGCGCCGATTATGTCGACGTCGCGCGTTCGCCGCGCGGCATGGATTCCATGCTGGCGTTGATGGAAGGCGAGGACACGCTGCGGCCGCCCTTCGCGCCGCCCTTCCTGAAGGATGGCGACGCGCTGATCGGGCAGACCGCCAACATTCTTCTCTATCTCGGGCCGCGCCTCGGCCTCGTCCCGCGCAGTGAGGCCGATCGGCTCTGGGTCCACCAAATCCAGCTCACCATCGCCGACGCCGTCGCCGAGGCGCATGATACGCATCACCCGATCAGCGGCGAGCTCTATTATGAAGACCAGAAGCCCGAGGCGCTGGCGCGCGCGCGGGCGTTCCGCGAGGCGCGCATCCCGAAATTTCTCGGCTGGTTCGAGACGATCCTCACGCGCAATCCGAAGGGCGCGCGCCATCTCGTCGGCGCCCGCGTGAGCTACGCCGATCTCTCGCTGTTCCAACTCGTCGAAGGGCTTTCCTATGCTTTTCCGAAAACCATGAAGCGCGCGCTCAAACAGGCGCCGCGGGTCGCCGCGCTGCATGAGGGCGTGGCGCAGCGTCCGCGCATAAGCTCCTATGTTGCAAGCGAGCGGCGCATCCCCTTCAATGAAACCGGCATTTTCCGGCATTATCCCGAGCTCGACGGATAGCGCGCGACCGCCGCCCTGCGGCGCACCATGGGCGGCCTTGAACAATTCGGCGGCGCTGAGTATGAAAACCTCCTCCTTCGCGAGCGCAGCGGCGAGACCGCCCCTTGCGCCGCTCCGGTCGCAATGCGCGCATGGCCTTGACGCAGCGCCAGCAATTCCGGCGAAAGATGTTTCATGTTTGCAAGCGTCACCGCGACCGCCGCCGCCCGGCTTCACCTCGGCTTTCTCGACCTCAACGGCGGACTCGGCCGGCGTTTCGGCAGCATCGGCCTCGCGCTCGACCGTCCGGTGACCCGCCTCACCATCGCGCCCGCCGTGACGCCCTTCGTCCAGGGCGCCGAATCCCTGCGCGCCGCGGCCTATCTCGATGTGCTGACGCGCTCCCTTGAGCTGCCCGCCGCCTATGGCGTCACCATCCATGAGGCGATCCCCGATCACGTCGGGCTTGGCTCCGGAACGCAGCTCGCCCTCGCCCTCGCCGGCGCGCTGCGCCATCTCGAAGGCCTGCCGCCGGATGTGGCGGGCGATGCGCTGCTGCTTCATCGCAGCCAGCGCTCGGGCATCGGCGTCGGCCTTTTCGAGCGCGGCGGCGTCATCGTCGACGGCGGCCGCGCCGAGGGCACCGTGACGCCGCCTGTCATCGCGCGGCTCGAGTTTCCGCCCACCTGGCGCGTCATCCTCGTGCTCGATCCGCACCTCAAGGGGCTGCATGGCGCGCAGGAGAGCAAATCATTTGCAGCGTTGGGCGAGTTCGAGGCCGCCGCGTCGGCGGAAATCTGCCGCCTCGTGCTGATCAAGGCGCTGCCGGCGCTGGCCGAGGCCGACCTCGCGGCCTTCGGCGACGCCATCGAGCGCATTCAGGACATCGTCGGCGCCTACTTCGGCCCCGCGCAAGGCGGGGCGCCGCATACAAGCAAGGCGGTGGCCGAAATGCTGGCCGGGCTGCGGCGCGGCGGCGCGAAAGGCGTCGGGCAATCCTCGTGGGGGCCGACCGGCTTTGCGTTCGCCGCCAGCGCCGAGGAGGCGGAGCGCCTGCGCGCGGCCGCGCTGCACGAAGCGGCGGCGCTCGGAGTGGACATCGCTGTCTGCAAGGGACTTAATCATGGCGCGCTGGTCAAGGGCTATGCGTCGGCCGCCCACAAATAGGAGATCCGCGTGGCCAAAAACATTCTGCACATGATCAGCCCGCTGAAGCACATGAGCCCGTTCGACGTGAACATGGCGCTCGACGCCGGCTATGATTCGGTCACGCCCTACACCGCCGTCACGCTCAACGAAGTCACCGCGCTGGTGCAGGACGCGATGTTCTCGCGCTCGCCGCGCGACGCCGCGCGCACCGGCGTGTTCATCGGCGGCAAGGACGCCGGCCTCGCGCTCGACATGATGCAGCGCCTTCACGCGACGCTGCAGAAGCCGTTCGAGATTTCGGCTTTCGCCGACCCCGCCGGCTCGTTCACCACGGCCGCGGCGATGGTCGCCTGCGTCGAGAAGCTGCTCAAGGCGAAAAAGGACAAGGGCCTCAAGGGCACGAAGATCCTGATCTTCGGCGCGACCGGCGTCGTCGGCTACGCGGCGGGCGTCATCGCGGCGCTCGAAGGCGCCGACGTCACGCTCGGCGGCTATGACGGATCGCACCGCGTGCAACAGAAGGCCGAGGACATCAAGCAGCGCTTTCACGTCGAGGTCAGCGCGGTCGACGTCAGCACCGACGCGAAGAAGATCGAGGCGCTCAAAGGCGTCGAGGTGGTCTTCTGCGCCGCCGCCGCCGGCGTCGAGGTGCTGTCGAAAAAAATGCTCGCCGGCGCCAAATCCCTGCTCGTCGCCGCCGACGTCAACGCCGTGCCGCCGGCCGGCATCGAAGGGCTCGAACTGCACGACAATGGCGCCGAGCTGACCGGCGGCGCGCTCGGCATCGGGCCGCTCGTCATCGGCGACGTCAAATACAAGACCGAATCCGGCCTGTTCCATCGCATGGCCGCCTCGGACAAGGCGCTGAGCCTCGATTTCCGCGACGCCTTCGCTTTGGCCCGTACTCTGGCGCGGGAGATTGCCTGACAGGCCAGCGCCCGGCGCGGTTCTGATCGCCGCCGCCTCGGGACGCGCGCTCGCCGCGGCCGCCCGGCGGGCCGGCTATGCGCCGATCGTCGCCGATTTCTTCGACGACACAGACACGCGGGCGCTCGCCGCCGCGACCCGCCGCGCCGGCGACCCACAGACGGGATTTGCGGCGGAAACCCTGCTCCCCGCTCTGGAGCAGCTGGCGGAAGGTCTTGCCGTAGGTCCCGCGCCAATTGGCTTTGTCTATGGCGCGGGCTTTGAGGATCGCGTCGCGCTTCTGGAGGAAATCGCGGGGCGCTGGCCCCTCATCGGCAACCCCGCCGGCGTCGTGCGGCGCGCCAAGGACCCGGCTTTCGTCGCCGAGCTCTGCGCCCGCCTGAAAATTCCCCATCCCGAGATCAGCCTCGTCCGGCCGCGCGACCCCGAAGGCTGGCTCGTCAAAAGCGTCGGCGGCGCGGGCGGCCGCCATGTCGCCCCGGCCAGCGCATGGCGCGCCAGCGACGAAAATATCTATTTCCAGCGCATCGCGCCGGGCGAGCCGGTCTCGATGCTTACGCTTTGCAATGGGAGCGACGCGCGCGTTCTCGGCTCCAGCCGGCAATGGGCGGCGCCGGCGCCGGGCGAGCCTTTCCGCTATGGCGGCTGCGTGCGTCCGGCCGGTCTGCCCGCGCCGCTGGAAAGCCGGCTCGCCGGGGCGGCGCGCTCCCTCGCCGGAGCGAGCGGCCTCATCGGCCTCAACAGCTTCGATTTTCTGGTCGCGGACGAGGCCTTCGCGCTGATCGAGATCAATCCGCGTCCCGGCGCAACCCTCGACATTTTCGAGAACGGCTTGCTGTTTCAGGCGCATGTCGACGCCTGCCGCGGCCCTTCGCCCGCCGCCGCGCTCGAATTTCCCGGCGCCGCGGCGGCGCAAATCGCCTATGCGCGGCGCGACATCGCCGCCATGCCCGCGCTCGACTGGCCGGACTGGGCCGCCGACCGGCCGGCGGCGGGCAGCGCGCTGCGCTTGTATGATCCGCTTTGTACCATTAAAGCCTGCGCGGCGGACCCGGCGCGCGCGCGGGCGCTCGTCATCGAGCGGACCGCCCTTTTGCTGGACGGCATCGACCAATTCGGGGAGCGGAACATTGAGCGAGACGGCGCTGAGCATCAACACGCTGACGGGACATCTCGTTGACCGGCTCATCGCCGACGCGGCGCGGCTGCGGGTTCTGGTTTCGAAGGGCGCGCGCGGCGAAACCATCATCGACGCCGGCGAGAACGCGCGCGGCGGCATCGAGGTCGGCCTGCGCATCGCCGAAATCTGCCTCGGCGGCCTTGGCACGGTGCAGCTGACCCCGAGCGGCTCCAATCCCAAATGGCCGTTCGAGCTGTCCGTGCGCTCCAGCGATCCGGTAATCGCCTGCCTCGCCAGCCAATACGCCGGCTGGGCGCTGTCGCATGGTGAGGGCAAGGGCGCCTTTTTCGCACTCGGCTCAGGCCCGGCCCGCGCGCTGGCGCAAAAAGAGCCGCTGTTCCGGGATCTCGGCTATCGCGATCTCGCCAGCCGGGCGACGCTGGTGCTCGAAGGCGACCGCCCTCCGCCGCCCGAAATCACCGACAAGGTCGCGGAAGCCTGCGGCGTCAGGCCGGAGGACGTCACTTTCATCTTCGCGCCGACGCAAAGCCTCGCCGGCGGCGTCCAGGTGGTCGCGCGCGTGCTCGAAGTCGCACTGCACAAGGCGCATGAGCTGAAATTTCCGCTGGAGCGCATCATCGACGGCCTTGGCGCCGCGCCGCTGTCGCCGCCGCACCCGAATTTCGTCGAGGCGATGGGCCGTACCAATGATGCGATCATCTATGCCGGCCTGACCCATCTCTTCGTTACGGGGCCTTCGGACGACGCCAAAGCGCTGGCGGAGCATTTGCCGGCCTCGACATCGCGCGATCATGGCCGGCCCTTCGCGGAAATCTTCAAAGCCTACAAGGGCGATTTCTACGCCATCGACCCGATGCTGTTCAGCCCGGCGGAGGCGATCGTGACGGCGGTCGATACGGGCGAGACATTCCGCGCCGGGAAAGTCGACAACGCCCTGCTCGACGCCTGCTTCCGCTAGGCGCGCCGGCATGGCGCCCAAAATCGCCATCGCGGTCGATCTTTACGACTGGCACGCGCGCGATCTCAGGGCCGCCTTTTCGCGCGCGGGCGCGATCGCGTCGCCGATCCGCCTCGCCAATTGCAGCTTCGACACCACGCGCCCGGGCGGCCTCGTCATTCCAGGCTTTGGCGCGGATCTGCCGGACGGCGTGTTCGTGCGCGCCATTGGCTCGGGCACGTTTGAGGCGGTGACGCTGCGCCTCGACGTGCTGCACGGCCTCGTCGGCCTCGGCGTGCCGGTGGTCAACCGCGCCCGCGCCGTCGAAATCTGCGTCGACAAGGCGGCGACAAGCTTCGCGCTGGCGCGGGCTAGCCTGCCGACGCCGCCGACCTGGACCGTGCAATCGCAGGAGGCGGCGCGAAAGATCGTCCGCCGCGAGACCGCGCGGGGACCGCTCGTGCTGAAGCCGCTGTTCGGCGCGCAGGGGTTCGGGCTGAAGCTGATTTCGCGCGAAGCGGACCTGCCCGAGCTCTGGGAGGTTTCGGGCGCCTATTATCTGCAGCGCTTCGTCGGACGGCCGGGCGAGGGCTTCGCCGACATGCGCTTTTTCATTTCGGGGGGCGAAGTCGTCGCGGCGATGACGCGGCGCTCGGCGCACTGGATCACCAATGTGAAGCTCGGCGCGCGGCCGGACCAGCTCGATCTCACCCCGGCGCTGACCGACCTTGCGCTGCGCGCCGCCGCCGCCGTGGGCGCTGAATTCGCCGGCGTCGACATGATCTACGACGCCGCCGGCGCGCCGCAGATCCTCGAAGTCAACAGCATGCCGGGCTGGCGCGGCCTGCAGAAGGTCGCGTCTTTTTCGATCGCGGACCGCCTCGCGCGCGATTTCCTGGCCCGCGTCGGCGCCGGCGCCGCGTCGGCCCTCACTGAAGCGGCGCTATGAGCGCCGGCGCGCAAAGCGCCATAGCGGACGCCTTTATCGCCGCCTGCCGCGACGAGCTGGAGGCGCCAAAACCCGGCAATGTGCATGTCTTCGCCGATGGCCACGGCATGACGGTCGATCATTTCCGCCTCAGCGCGGAGGCCGCGGCCGGCCCCCTCTGCGAGCATGGCGCGCCGGTAGGCGCCCGTATTTTCGGCGCCGTCGAAGCGACCTCCACCGCCGTCCGGCAGAACACCAATCTCGGCATCGTGCTGCTTTGCGCGCCGCTCGCGGCTGCCGCCGAAGCTGGCGGCGATCTGCGCCAATCCCTCTCTGCAACCCTCGCCGGCCTCACCCGCGCCGACGCCGAGGCCGCCTTCGCCGCCATCGTGCTGGCCAATCCGGCCGGCCTCGGCGCCGCGGCGCGCCATGACGTGCGCGAGGCGGCGCAAACGACGCTGCTCGAAGCCATGAAGGAAGCCGCGCCGCGCGACCGCATCGCCTTTCAATATGCGAGCGGCTACGCCGATGTGTTCGCCATCGGGATCACAGCGCTGGCGGCGGCGCGGGGCTGGCCCGCGCCCTGGCCGGCGGTATCCGTCTATCTCGCCTTCCTCGCCGCTTTCGCCGACAGCCATATCGCGCGCAAACACGGCGAGGCGGCGGCGGAGCGCGTCCGCGAGGCGGCGGCCATCGTTCGCGACAAATTCATGACAAACGCCGATCCGGCCGACGCGCTGGCCGGCCTCATCGCTTTCGACCGCCGCCTCAAGGATGACGGCTTCAACCCCGGAACCAGCGCCGACCTCACCGTCGCGACGCTGTTCGCCGATCGGCTAACTCGTATCTTGATCAAGCGAGGCATTAATGGTTGAGTGCGCGCGAGCGGACCGGCGCCGCTCCTATCCGGCAAACCGGCCCGGCGAAAAGATGGGCGCTGACAGCAAGGATCGAACCTTTTATCTCCGTCACCTTCGTCGATTGTGTCTGCGAAGATTTTTTCTCATGGGAGGACCTGTTACGTGACCAAGATCAACAAACTGCTTGTCGGCGAGTCGCTCGTCGGCGAAGGGAATGAAGTCGCTCATATCGACCTCCTGATCGGTCCGCGCGGCAGCGCCGCCGAAGCGGCCTTCGCCAATGCGCTGACGAATAACAAGGACGGCTTCACCACCCTGCTCGCGGTCGTGGCCCCGAACCTGCTCGTCAAGCCGGCCACCGTGCTGTTCAACAAAGTGACGATCAAGAACGCCACGCAGGCCGTGCAGATGTTTGGCCCCGCCCAGCGCGGCGTCGCCAAGGCCGTCGCCGACAGCGTCGCCGATGGCGTGATCCCGATCGCCGAAGCCGACGACATCTTCATCTGCGTCGGCGTCTTCATTCATTGGGAAGCCAAGGACGACCAGAAGATCCAGGACTATAACTATCAGGCGACCAAGGAATTGATCCAGCGCGCCATCAGCGGCGAGCCGACGCCCCAGACCGTCGTCGCCCAGCGCAACATCGCAAAGCACCCCTTCGCGCCGAACTGATCATCCGCCCGCATCCTGCGTCAAAGGGGGCTTCGGCCCCCTTTTTCATGTTCGGGCGCGGGACCCCGGTGCGGAAAAGCGGCGCCGCCTTTCCGTTCGCATCTTCGAACTATTGAAGTTTAGCAAGATCGGCGCCGGTCAGCCGGCCGTCATGCAGCGCCGAGGCGACGAGGGCGCCTTCGATCCCCGCCCCGGCGAGCGCCGCGAGATCGCGCGGCCCGCGCACGCCGCCGGCGGCGTAAAGCGCCGCGCCGCTGGCCTCGCGCAAGACGGCGAGCCGCTTGAAATCCGGTCCCGCATCGGCGCCGACGCGCCCGAGCGTCATCACGATCACGCGGGCCGGCCAAAGCTCCGGCCGCGCCAGGATCGCCGGGGCCCCAAGAAACCCTTCGTCGTTGAAGTCGAGCGAGAGGATCACGCGCGCCTCGCCTTTCAGCGCGTCCAGCGCCGCTTCGTCTTTGAGGGTCTCGCTGCCGAGCACGACAGTTTCGCGCGGGCGACGCAGCGAGGCTCGCGCCTCGGCGGCATCGGTGAGGCCAGAATCCACCCAGAACTCGACCTGCGGAAAGGCTTCGCCGAGCGCGCGCAAAACCGCGCCATGATCGCCGCGCCGTTCGATGGCGTCGAGATCGGCGGCATAGATGGCGCGAAACGGATGAAGCGCCAGAAGCCCCGCGACGACGTCGGCCGGCGCGCTGGTCGCGGCGAGCGGCGTCTCGATCGGCGCATAGGCCTCGCGCCGCCCAAGCCGCGCGCGCACCACAGCGCCGCCTTTCAAATCGATCACCGGAATGACGTCCATGACTCGCCTGTTCGTCACGCCCGGGCTTGACCCGGGCGCCAGTCAAGGACAGTGCTGGCCTTGATGGCCGGGTCAAGCCCCGGCCTTGACGAGGCGGACCGATTGGTTGGCCACTCCGAAGGCATTGACATGCAAATCATCGTCGGCTGGGACATCGGCGGCGCGCATCTGAAGGCCGCGCGGGCGGAGAACGGGATCGTCGTCGCCGCCGCGCAGATCGCCTGCCCGCTGTGGCTCGGCCTCGCCGAACTCGACCGCGCCTTCGCCGAGGCCGCCGAGCAGATCGGCCGCGCGGATCTCAACGCCATCACCATGACCGGCGAACTCTCCGACGCCTTCGCGACGCGCGCGGAGGGCGTCGCGGGCGTCGCCGCGATCGCCGAGCGTCTGCTGGCGCCGGGCCGCAGCGTGTTTTACGCCGCCCGCGCGGGCTTCGTCGACGCCGGCTCGGCTTCCGCCCACGCCAAGGACATCGCCTCGGCGAACTGGCATGCCAGCGCCGCGCTGGCGGCCGGGCGCGTGCATAACGCCCTCTTCATCGACATGGGCTCGACCACGACTGACATCATTCCCGTGGCGGCCGGCCGGCCAGCGAGCAGCGGCTTCGACGACGCCGGCCGCCTCGCCCATGGTGAACTCCTCTACACCGGCCTCGCGCGCACCTTCCTGATGGCCGGCCCGAAGCTGGTTCCCTTCGCCGGCCAATGGACGCCGCTGATGAACGAATGGTTCGCCGACATGGCCGACGTTCACCGCATCCTCGGGAGCTTGCCCGAGGGCGCCGACATGATGGACCCCGCCGACGGACGCGAGAAGACGATCGCCGCCTCGATGGCGCGGCTCGCACGCATGATCGGGCGCGACGCGCGCGATGCGACGGACGCCGCCTGGACGCGGCTCGCGGCGTTCTTCGCCGAGGCGCAGCTGCGCGAGATCGCGGACGCCGCCGCGCTGGTCGTATCGCGCGGGCAGATCGCGCCGAAGTCGCCGATCGTCGGCGCCGGCGTCGGACGCGGCGTCGTCGCGCGGCTCTCGGACCGGTTGGACCGCCCCTACATCGCCTTCGACGATCTGATCGAGGCGCTGCCGGAAGCGCGCGCGAAAGCGGCGGATTGCGCGCCCGCCGCGGCCGTCGCGCTGGTCGCCGCGCGTCATTTCAAACTGTAGAATTTGTCCTTCGCCTCGATCAGCCAGCCCCAGGCCTCGCGCTCGTCCGGCCCCGCCGTCTTGTCGATGGCGATCTGCAGATAGGCCATCTCCGCGTCGATTTTCTCGCGCGGCAGGAGTCGCAACCTTGTGATCAGGATCGCGCCTTCGAGCACAGCGTTGGCCGCGCGGTTGAAGCCCTTGAACGGCGCGTGATTCTGCCTGCGTTCGATACGGCAATGAAAGCGCGGCCTGTCTTTATGATCTTCGACATTTAAAACGTGAAGCTCCGCGTGGGAGAGCGCGGCGGAGAGGCGCGGCGGCCGCCCGCGCGGCGCGGCTTCGAGCGGCCAGTCGCGCCGGCCGGTGACGAGGCCGGCGAAGATGCGCGGGTCGTCGACATAGTTCACCACCGCATAAGGCACGGCGAGCAGATTCTCCAGCGTCGTCGAGGGCCGGAACGGCGCGATGACCCAGCCGTCCGCCTCCTCGATGATGCCGAGCGGCGCGATATGGGGCTCGCCCCCCGCGTTGATTGTGGTGACGACGACTTCACGGATCATCGGCTTTTTTCTCTTTCGGCCGCAGCGTATGTCCGGCCTCGCGCAGCCGGTCGCGCTCTTCTTCCGGTTGATCGGCGCCAACGCCCCAGTCCAGCACTTCATCCTGCGCATAACGCTTGCCGAGCGCGAAGGCGATCTCGGCCTTGGCCAGCTCCGCGCCAAGATAGAAGGCGTGCGCGCCATCGGCCTCGACGCCGAGCTTTGGAAACAGGGAAAACGCGTCGCGCGCGACATGATGGCCGTCGCGATTGAAGACATGGATGCCATCCTGCGCCGTCACGATGCGGAAATTCAGGTCGCGCACCGCGCCCGCCATTTCGGCGATCTCCTCCGGGCTCGACGGATAGGGCGCGATGTCGTGCAATTGCAAAAGCCCCGCGCCATAGCCCTTCGGCAGCGCGCCATCGGCCGCCGAGGCGAACATCAGGCGGCGCGCCAAGTCATGCTCCTCGATGGTGCGGCGCGTATGCGGGCTCACCTGCACGGTCAGCACATTGCGGATTTTCAGCTCCGAGCAAAGGCCGATCAGCGCGCCGGTGAGCCCGCCCGAATCGGCCTCGGTGAGTTCGGTGAGATTGCCCGTGCCCATCATCATTTCGGCCTCGGGCAGCCTTCGCCGCGCCTCGACATAACGAACGACCGAGGCGGCGAAGCCGAAATGAATCGGATCAAGAATAGGGTCGATGATGAAAGGCATGTCGCGCCGCATCGCCGCCTCGGCGGCGCGCACGAGCGAATCGAGATCATGCACGGGCGCGCCGACGAGGATCGGCGTCGCGCCCGTATCCTCCGCGACGTCGAGCGTTCCTTCATCGAGGCTCAACAGAAAATCCGCGCCCGCACGCCCGCCGCGCCGCAGCTCCTCATGGTTGAACGAATCGACGCTGACCTTGAAGCCCTCCGCTTTCAGCGCGCGGACAGACTCTTCGAGATGCGGAAAAGGCGTATCGGGCAGGCAGCCGAGATCGATCACATCGGCGCCTTTCTCGCGCAGGCTCCGCGCCCGTATCAGCAGCTCCTCGACAGGCAGCGCCGAGGCGTCGACGATCTCGGCGAAGATGCGGATGTCGTAGCGCGAGAGATCGGGCGGGGCGCCGCCGCGCCCGAGATAGAGGGGCAGGTCGCTGATCTCATTCGGTCCGCGCACGACCGGAACGCCAAGCTGGCTCGACAGCGCATCGATATCGCCGCGAAAGCGGCCGGGCAGGATCACGCGATCGACGTCGAGCGGGCGCGGCAGGCGGCGCAGCAAGATCGCCTCCGTCATCAGCGCCGCGACCTTGACGCCAATATTGGCGATGTCCCACGAAAACGGCGTTTGCCCGAGCGACCGCAGCATCCGTTCGAGCCTCGGAAAAGCGAGATGGCCGGTAACGAAAAGAAGGCGTTCGCTCATGCAGGGGTCAGTCTTTGGGGGAGCCGGGCCGAGGGTCGGGTTATATCTATACCCGAGAAGCGCGAAATCGTTGATCGAGTTCTTCCAAAAATCGTCGATGCGGGGAATGGCGCGCCCTCGCGTTCGACCGTTTCGACCGCGCCGGCCCTTTCTCCTCAAGGAGCGTATCGAAAACGTCATTCTGGATCCTCATAACTAGTCACTTAGGCGCAAGAGGACCCGGTTTCGTCTTCGGAACAGTGGCGAAAGCCGACACGATGTGAAAGAAGTTGGCCTATGTCATTTAACTCCAGGAACTCGCTGCTACGCGACGTTATGTTGGTTTGGGCCTTAGCCGCATCGACACTTGTGCCGGCGCTTGGCGAGGAAGCAGGCGCGCTTCGGCCTTATAACGCTGCGATCAGTGAAAGCTCAATCTCCGGCATCTCCTCAGGCGCATATATGGCCGTTCAATTTGGCGCCGCTTGGTCGTCGATCATCAAGGGCGTCGGCGTTGTTGCTGGCGGTCCGTTCTACTGCGCGCAGGCGTCGGACTCAGACTTCTGGAACGGCTATTCTCTACCGGTCCTGATTGCGACCGGCCAATGCATGAGGGGACCTGCGCCAGATCTCCATTTTTTTATCGACGAAGCAGACGAGAAGGCCGCCAGCGGCGAGATCGATCCGACGGACAATCTGAGCCGCCAAAAGATCTATGTCTTTCATGGGTTCAACGATTCAGTGGTCGCTCAACCGGTCACCGATGCGACGGTCGCATTTTACCGCCATTATGAGGGACGATCGTCGAGCAGCAATCTGTTCTACCAGACAACGATCGGGGCTGGCCATTCTCAAGTGCTGCTGCGCGCGGCGCGGCAAAACCCGTGCAACGCCAATAAAACGCCCTTTCTCGACCAATGCGACTACGATCAGGCCGGCATCATCCTGCAGCACATTTACGGGGCGTTGGCGCCTCCCGCCACTGGACCGCTCTCCGGCGCATTAAGAAGTTTCGCGCAGGCGAACTACACGGCTCCCGACGATCCCTCCGCGCTGAGCATGGCGGACAAAGGCTACATCTTCGTGCCCAAGGACTGCGAAGATGCAAGGGCTGCGCCGTGCCGCGTTCACATCGCCCTGCACGGCTGCCAACAGGACGTCGGCGATGTCGGCAAGGTCTACGTCGATGATTCAGGCTACAATGCGTGGGCCGACACCAACCGCATTATCGTCCTCTATCCGCAGACCACAGCCACAGCGGTCAATCCGCAAGCATGCTGGGACTGGTGGGGCTACGTCACACATAGCGATAGTTACGTGACTAAATCGGGGAGTCAGATAAAAGCAATCAAGTCAATGCTGGATGCGTTGACTGCTGGCGCGAGGCCGGCGGCGCAAACGGCGGCCGCACCCGGCGAATCGCCTGAGCGGCTTGTCGTTACGGACGTCTCGGATACGGCCGCAGATCTGGCGTGGACGCCGGTCGCCGGCGCCGACGCCTATAACATATCGCGTGCGGGCGCCGATGGCGTCTTCGCGCCTCAAGGCAGCGTTTCAGGGCCTAGTTTCGCGGACTCCGGCTTGCAGCCCTCGACCTCCTACCGGTGGCGCGTGACGGCCGTGGCCGCGGGAGCCGAGGGACCGCCATCTCCCGAGGCAGTGGCGACGACGGGATCGAAGCCAATTCCCTGCGATGATGCTGGCGCGTGCTCAATCGGTCAAATAAGTAACCCAACGGCAGTCGAGCCACAGGCCCCAAGAAAAGCTCGCGAGTAACGCAGGCCATCTCCTGACCAATATTTCCCCAAGTTTGATACGCATAGCGGCGGCAATTGAGCCCCCGTCTCCGAAAATTTTAGCCGTGGGTATGACGCTGAAAGGTCCGCTCTGGGCCGATAGCCGAATGGCGGCTTTTGAGCAGAAACTCAGCAAAGCCCCATGTGCTTCATTGGCGGCGGTTTTTGATCCGTGCTACTTGCGGCGCGCCTTCGCTGATTTCTCGCCCATCTCTGATGCGGTCATGGTCCACGCGTTAGAATCGTACCAAACGCTCGCTCATTGTCCAGTGCGTTACCCACCGCCGCGAACAAGTTTCCTCATCTCCTCAGGTGAGGGGAATTTTGTGAGTTCCATTGGTGAGCTCGGCAAACAGGCTCCAAACCTGTTTGCGACAAAGCGCACCTGATGGTCATCGACGCCAATGACGAAACGACGAGCCTGTTTAACGACGCGATCGTTGACGAACGACACAAGCTCGTCAGGCCGCCGGCGTGCGGCGTCCTGTACGATTTCATTTCGGTTCGAAGCTATGAAAAGCTTTCTTGGGCCAATCGGCAACGCCAGATGTGATTCGGGCCTGATCATCCCATTCGTCATTATCAATGGCCGGTCGGACGTGAGAAACGGATATGAACTCGGCGGCGATAGGATCGTCCAGATCATGTTGTTCAAGTGGTTTCCAACAGTATCGCTATCGATGATCTTCTGAATGAGCATCGCAGCGGCTCGCCCCTCTGGATTTGTCGGACGGTTCGGTCTGAACTCTTGGAAAGTCGCGGGCTCGGTAGGTAGCCTCAGCGTCGCGTAATTCTCCTCGAACACGCGTTCGGCGTCCAGAACGTGCCTTTTTACTTCTTGGAAGAAGTATCGGATCTCTTCCGGCGCTCGGTGAATGAGTGACATCACGAACCGCGACCACCCACTTCTCAGACGATTGTCCAATGCGATCTTTGGATCGCCCTCGAACTTCTGAAGGGCCTGCGCTGCGTCGTTGTCTGCCTGCAAAAAGAACCGACGCTCAAGGTGGCTTGCGGCCTCATACTCTACCCCCGGAATGGTGTAGAGATCTGGTTCGTAACCTTGGTAGTCGGGGTGACGCCGTTTCGCTTTCACTTCGTTGCAAGGCTTTTTGTAGACGCACACCTGCCCGTCCGCACCCGCCCAGCGCGCTTGATAGAAAATCGGTAGGTAATGATGCTTCTCGGGCATTGATGCTTCAGGGATATTCTGCGAATCAAATAGTAGCGGCAGGTTAGAATGGTAGCACGCTCTTTATTTAGCGGGGAGCACCCTGCGTTTCGGTGCCGGCTGAGTTAGCAGATTCAGAGGGCTGTGAGTGGGGCAATCGAGAAATCGCTTGCCGACATTATGTATCCCTTGGAGAGCATGTACCCTGATCTTATTACCCATGGGAAGAAACGTGCTGCTGCCGACCCAAATTGACGCGCTCTCGAACTCGGTTTGTTGGCGGCGATCGCGCCCGCTTTTGGGCAGCCGACGACTGCCCCAGAATGTTTCAGATGGGCGCGATGCAGAAATTCAACCTGGGAAACTTCGCGAAGCGCGAATGGCCTCATGCAGACGCGGGGCACGCGCTTTCTATTCTCGCCGCGACGCCGGGAACGCGGCCCTTTTGCAAAAGGTGCTTGGCGAAAGGCAGCGCGGCGGGGCCGCCGACATAAACCTGCGCCCCGCTCGACGCGGCGAAATGGGGAAATAGCGGATCGATGATTCCTTGCGCGGCCAGCCCACGCAAAGAAATAGGCGGGGCGACATCGCAGGATTTCACCAGCAATAGCGCCGTCGCGGCGCGGACCCCGGCGAGCCAGGCCGCGAGCGTGTCGGAGGTCGCGTCCCATGAGGCGGGGATTTCTGGCGCGGCGAGCGCCATCGCCGATGGCAGCCAGACCGGAATTTTGCCGCGAGCGAGCGCGGCGTCGATTTCAGCGCGCGTAGCGGCGAGGACGAATCTCGCTGAATGGCCGGCGAGGATGGCGCCATAGCGCTCCATCGCGATGAGCGCGCGGCGATGCGCCTCGCTATCGTCAAAGCCAATTCCGATCTGCGCCGCGCGAACTTCCCGCGCGAATGGCCCGCCGCCCGGAACGAGGATTAAGGGATCGCGCGCGGCGGCGAAGGCCGCGAGCCAGCAATCGCGTTCGGCTGAATCGGCGAGGCTGCCGCCGAGCTTGGCGACGGTTAGGCTCAATGTCTCCTCGGGCTTCTCGCCCCCCTCAGCTCCGCCGCGACGGGCTCGGCGGCCTCGAACGGGCGCTCCAGCGCCGCCAGCTCCTTGGCGCGTTCGCGCCGGATCTCGACGCCGACGGCGCCGCGGATGACGTCGAGCTTTTCGGCACGGACGCAAATGCTGATAACGGCCGGATGGCGCAGCACAGAATCGGCGATCTCGCGCACCAGCGTTTCGATGAGCTCGATATGGCCACGGCCGGTGATGATCTTGATCGCGTCGACGATGAGATCATAGGAGAAGATGTCGCGCATGTCGTCGGAATGGGCTCGCGTGCGCGCCACATCGACATCGATATTGAAGCGCACGTCCTGCCTCTTCGCGCGTTCGAACTCATAGGCGCCGATGAAGCAGGCCATGACGAGATCATGCACGAAAATGCGGTCGGTCTCCGTCGCCTCCGTGACCGGCACATAGCCGCGCCCGAGCAGGCGCCAGTCGACGCCGCCGTCGCCGGCGCCTTGTGAATCCGCGCCGCTCGGAATGAGATCGCGGATCATCGCGAAGGCCTCGGCGTCAAGCGCGGCCTTGCGCGCGGCCCCGGCGCAGAGCGCGCCGCGAAAGCCAAGATAATGCGGGCGCAGCGGCAACAGGCGCGGCACGTCGGGCGCCTCCAACGAGCCGGCGAGGCCAGGCTCCAGGCCAAACTCGCGGCAGCGGTCGACGAAGCCGGCGAGCGCCGCGACGTCCATGTAATCGAGCAGGCGGCCTTCGCCCTTGGCGAAGGTGTCGAGCATCGCGCCGCTGAAGCCGCTGTCGGCCATCAGCTTTAAAAGATCGAGGTTCGGCGCGCGATCGGCGAACAGCACGCCGACGAGCTTTACGCTGGCGGCGAGGGGCTGCAGCGCGCGGATCGCGGCTTCGCCCGCGGCGTCCGGGGAAAGGCCGACCTTGACATAATTCACCCCTGTCGCGACCAGCTCCCGGACGGCCGCCACGGCGGCGGCGCTTGAGGCGAAATGATCGCCGGCGGCGGCGCTCACCGGCCGGCGTCCGCCGACCGCCGCGACGATGTCGGCGACCGCGCGCGGCTCAAGCGCGCCGAGCGCGCCCATGGCCGGATCTTTAAGGTCGATGATGTCGACGCCGCCCGACAGCGCCAGCTCCGCTTCGGCGAGGGTCGCGACGCTCGCGAGCATCAAGGTCATCCAGTCTTCTCCCGCCCGCGGTTTCGATGCTTATACATAACGGCTTTGGCGAACGCCAATGGGCGGCCCTTAGAGCGCGCGGCTCCGCGCGGCGCGGCCCTGGCGCCCCTCGATCAGGCCGAGAAAATTGGCGAGCAGCTGGTGGCCGCGCTCGGTCAGGATCGATTCGGGGTGGAACTGCACGCCGAAGGTCGGATGCGTGCGGTGCTGCAGCGCCATGATCTCGCCTTCGGGCGAGAAGGCGGTCGCCTCCAACGGGCTTGAAGCGTCATCGAGCCGCACGATCAGCGAGTGATAGCGCCCGACCGTCAGCGGATCGGGCAGGCCGCTGAGGATGCCGGCTCCTGTATGGCGCACCGCCGAAGCCTCGCCATGCATCGGCCGCCGCGCCCGCGTCACGAGGCCGCCGAAGGCCTGGCCGATCGCCTGATGGCCGAGGCAGATGCCAAGGATCGGCACCCGCCCCGAATAGTCGCGCACCAGCTGCAACGACATGCCGGCCTCGTTCGGCGTGCAGGGGCCCGGCGAAATCACGATCGCCTCCGGCGCCTCGGCGGGCAGCGCCGCGTCATTGCGGATCACCACCGGCGTCTCGCCGAGCTCGGCGAGATAGCCCGCCGCCGTGTGCACGAAGGAATCGTAATTGTCGACGACGAGGATCATTGCGCGGCTTCCCAATGCGCGAAATCGCGCGCGCCGAAGGCCTCGAAAATGCGCCGCGCCTTGTCCAGCGTCTCGACATATTCGGAAGCCGGGTCCGAGGCCGTGATGATGCCGCCGCCCGCCTGCACGACGCAGGCGCCGCCGCGAAAGCTCGCGGTGCGGATGACGATGTTGAGGTCCATCGTCCCGTTGAAGCCGAGATAGCCGATGGCGCCGCAATAGGGGCCGCGCGCATGGCCCTCGAGCTCGGTTATGATCTCCATCGCGCGCAGCTTCGGCGCGCCGGTGATCGAGCCGCCCGGAAAGGCGGCGGCCAGCATGTCGACGGCGCCGAGCCCCTCGCGCAATTGCCCGGTCACGGTCGAGACGAGATGATGCACGGTGGCGTAGGATTCGAGCCCGCACAGCTGCGGCGCCTTGACCGAGCCGGGCGCGCACACGCGCGAGAGATCGTTGCGCAAAAGATCGACGATCATGACGTTCTCGGCGCGGTCCTTGCGGCTCTCGGCGAGCGCCTTGGTCTGCAGCATATCGACCAGCGCGTCGTCGAAGCGCGGCCTCGTGCCCTTGATCGGCCGCGTCTCGACGCGCCCGTTCTCGACGCGCAGGAACCGCTCGGGCGAGGCCGAGGCGATGACGAAGTTCTGATGGTCGAGGAAGGCCGCGAAAGGCGCCGGATTGACCTCGCGCAGCCGGCGGTAAAAGCCGAAATGATCGAAATCTTCCGGCGTCGGCGCTTCGAAGCGCTGCGCCAGATTGGCCTGAAAAATATCGCCCGCGAGAATGCGCTCGATCACCGTCGCGACGGCCCGCTCATAGTCCGCGCGCGAAAAATTGCTGGTCCAGCCCTCGATCGAAACCGGCCCGGCCGGCGCGGCCGCCGGGGCCTCGGCGAGCTTCGCCGCGAACCATTCGCCGCGCTCAACCGCCCGCCGCGCGCGGGCCGCCGGCTCCAGTTCGGGCAGGCCGGTCGAGAGGATGAAGCCGCGCCGCGCCACGAGATCGAAGGCGACGACGACGTCATAAAACCCGAGCGAAAGGTCCGGAAAGCCGAGATCGTCGCGCGCCGGCGCCGGCAGCCGTTCGAGGCTGCGGCCAAGCTCATAGGAAAACAGCCCGGCGGCGCCGCCCTGAAAAGGCGGCAGCCCGGGCGCATTCATCGTTTTATACCGGGCGAGGCTGGATTTCAGCCGCTGCACCCAGCCCGCATCCGCCTCTTTGCCCTGAACGACCGCGAAGGGATCGGCCGCGACGAAGCTGTGGCGGCCAAGCCTATCATCGACCCGCGCGCTGTCCAGAAAGGTGAGGAACGGCAAAGGCTTGAGCGCAAAGGCCGCCTCCACGCAATCGCGAAAATCGATTTCGATGACATGCATGAGAAATTCCGCAAACCTCGCCCTCGGCGCCGGCGAACGCCGGCCGCGCCCAAAAGGCGGGTTTTCCATATGCAAAATGGCGCTCATAACCCGCCGCGGCAATCCCCGCCGCCGACGGAACGAAAAATCCGGAAAAATCTCGGCGTAAAATCCGGCGACGATCGCGCCGGGATCGGCGCTACTTGCCCTCTTTGGGCTTTTCGGCCGGCTTTGGCGGCGGCGGAGCCTGGCCGTCCTTCGGCGCCGGGGCGGGCGCTTTCGGCGGCTCGGGCGGACGCGGGCGGCCCTTATAGGCGTGGATCGCGGCGGGGGCCGGGACGCGGCGCAAAGTCGCGGCGCCCAAAACCGGGGGCTTCGTCCAGACGCTGGAATTTTCGGCCGCCACGGCGTCTTGAAGCATGAAGCCTTCCTCCGCCCGGCCCGGAAGGCCGCCAAGGGCGCGATTTGCAGGACAATGTCCGCGGACGCCATAAGCATGGATCGACCGATGGCGTCAACTGCGATAGCCGTTGCGGCCCTCGCTAAATAATTGGAGAGATCGCCGGCAAGTGCATTCAAATTGAAATCGCTATGCTCTACAGAAGGGACGAAATTCGGCGTGAACCCGCCGGACGGCTGCAAGGAGGATTCATGGTTGACGCCCGAATAGAGGGGAAGCCGGCTTCGCTCGAAGCCGCCGCCCGGCGCGCCGCCGAGATCCTCTCCCGCGCGCGGCTTCCCGTCGTCGCCGGGCTCGGCACCGACGTCGCCGGCGCCAGCGCCGCGATCCTGCTCGCCGAGCGCCTGCGCGGCGCCTATGACCATATGCGCTCGAACGAGATTTTCACCGATCTCGATGTGCTGCGCCAGGCCGGCGCGATGATGACGACGCCCGCCGTCGCGCGCCTGCACGCCGACGTGCTGGTCTTCATCGGCGACGATCTGACGACGATCTGGCCGCAACTGATCGAACGCCTTGCGCCCGGCCAAACCCCGCCGCAGCAGCTCGAACTGGAGCCGCGGAAATTCGTCTGGATCGCGCCGCCGAAAGGCGGCGATTCGATCGACGGCGTCGCCTTCACGGCGCTGCGGACGACGAATATTCAGGAGACTTTGGCGGCGCTGCGCGCGCGCGTCGGCGGCCGGCCCATCGCGGCCGGCGAAGCGGAGATTCTGCGGCTCGACGAGATCGCGGCGATCTTGAACAAGGCGCATTACGGCGTGCTCGTCTGGGGGCCGCGCCAACTCGACCGACTCGCCATCGAAATGGCGACCGGCCTCATCCTCGATCTCAACAAGACGACGCGGTTTTCGAGCCTGCCGCTCGGCGCCGCCGACGACGCCGCCGGCGTCGTGCAGACATCGGGCTGGTCGACCGGCTTTCCGGTGCGCACGTCCTTCGGGCGCGGCTATCCCGAGCACGATACATGGCGCTTCGACGGCGACCGGCTGATCGAGAGCGGCGAGGCCGACGCCGCTTTGTGGATCTCGTCCTACAGCGATGCGACGCCGAACTGGACGCGGCGGGTTCCGCTCGTCGCGCTGGTTCCGAGCGGCGCGCAATTTACCCACGAACCCGAAGTGCGCATCGAGATCGGGCGCCCCGGCGTCGACTATGACGGCGCCGATTTCGCGCGCGAGGTCAACGCCATCGTCGCGCGCGAGGCGACGCAGCGGAGCAACCTCGCTTCCGCCGCGTCGGTGATCGCCAATATCGCGGAACAGATCGGTGGAGACGCCTGAATGCTGACACTTCTGAAGGGCGGCCGCATCGTCGATCCCTATAATGAGCGCGACGAAATCGGCGATCTCTGGATCGAGGACGGACGCATCGTCGCGGCGCCGAAGGGGCGCCAGCCGGATGAGACGCATGACGTCGCCGGCAAGATCGTCATGGCCGGCGCGATCGACATTCATTCGCATATCGCCGGCGGCAATGTGAATACGGCGCGGCTGCTGCTGCCCGAACTGCATCGCTCGCGCACGGCGCCGATGCTGCCGCTCGCGACGGCGAAATGGTCGACCTATGAAACCGGCGTGATCTACGCCGGCATGGGATTCACCACCGTCGTCGAGCCGGCCGTCGCGCCGCACCAGGCGCTGCAGGCGCATCTCGAACTCTCCAACATCCCGATCATCGACAAGGCGACGCTGACCATCCTCGGCAATGATGATTTTTTGCTCGGCCTGCTGCGGGCGGGCGAAAGCCGCGCCGCGATCGCCGATTATGTCGCCGCGACGCTCGCCGCCACCCACAGCCTCGGCCTCAAATGCATCAACGCCGGCGGCGCGGAGGCCTTCAAATATAACGCGCGCACCTTCAGCCTCGACGACGAGGTGCCTTTTTATGGCGTCACCTCGCGCGCGATCGTGCAGGCCCTGCAGCAGGCGCTGGTCGATCTCAAAGTGCCGCACCCGCTGCATCTGCATTGCAACAATCTCGGCGTTCCCGGCAATGTCGCGACGGCGCTGGCGACGATCGACGCCGCGCGCGGCCTGCCGCTCCACCTCGCCCATATGCAGTTTTACGGCTATGGCTCCGAGGGCGAGCATGGCTTTTCGTCGGCCGCCGCGACGCTCGCCGCGAAAGTCAATGCGACGCCGAACGTCACCGTCGACATCGGCCAGGTGATGTTCGGCCAGACGGTCACGATTTCGGCCGACACGCTGCGCCAGTTCAGCGCCACGGGCAGCGCCAAGCCGAAAAAATCGGTGATCAACGACGGCGACGCCAATGGCTTCGGCATCGTCCCCTATCTCTACAGGGAAGGCGATTTCATCAACGCCATACAATGGGCGTGCGGGCTTGAACTGTTCCTGCTCATCGACGATCCCTACCGCATTTTCTTCACCACAGACCACCCGAACGGCGCGCCCTTCACCACCTACCCGGACATTTTCGCGCTGCTGATGAGCCGTGAGCGCCGCGCCGAGGCGCTGTCGCGCATCCCGCAAAGCGTGCTCGCCTACACGACGCTTCCCTCGCTGACGCGCGAATATGGTTTCCACGAAATCGCTAAGATGACGCGCGCCGCGCCGGCGAAACTGTTCGGCTTTAAAGATCGCGGGCAGCTCGGCGAAGGCGCGATCGCCGACGTCGCGGTCTATGCGCCAAATGACGACATCGCGAAAACCTTCCGCCACGCCCATCTCGTCTTCAAGGACGGCGATCTCGTCGTGCGCGACGGACGCATCAGCCATTACCGCTGGGGCAAGGCGCTGAAGGTGAACCCCGCTTACGACAAGGCGATCAACCGCCGGCTCGGCGAATATTACGAGCATAATTACGGCGTGTCGCAAAATATGTTCGCGGTGCCGGCGCATATCCTGCCGCGCAAGGATCCGTTCAAGGAGGTCGCATGCGCGAAATAATCAAGAACGGCGTGCGCATCGACGATACGTTCGCCGAGGCCTTTCCGATGCGTGGCACGGCGATCATCATCACCGCGCCCAATGTGAAATGGGCGCGCCAGGCCGCGATTACCATGACGGGATTTGCGACCTCGGTCATCGGCTGCGGCGCCGAAGCTGGAATCGATTCCGAAGTCGCCGCCGACAAAACGCCGGACGGACGGCCGGGCGTGCGCGTGCTGTTGTTTTCCATGTCGACCGACATGCTACAGACGCAGCTCGTCAACCGCGCCGGGCAATGCGTGCTGACTTCGCCGGGCTCGGCCATCTTCGCCGATCTCGACAGCCCGGATCGGCTCGCGATCGGCGATTCGCTGCGCTATTTCGGCGACGGCTGGCAGATCTCGAAGAAATTCCTCGACCAGCACTTCTGGCGTATCCCCGTCATGGACGGCGAGTTCTTTTGCGCGGCGACGACGGGCCTCACCAAAAAGGCCGTCGGCGGCGGCAATCTGCTCATCATGGGCGCCAGTTTCACGACGACGATGAACGCCGCGGAAGCCGCGATCGAGGCGATGAACGGCGTCGACGGCGCGATCATGCCGTTCCCCGGCGGCATTGTGCGCTCCGGCTCGAAGGTCGGCTCGAAATATAGCGGCGTGCCGGCCTCGACCAACGACGCCTATTGCCCGACGCTGCGCGGCGTCACCAAAAGCGCGCTCGACGCCGATGTCGGCGCGGTGCTCGAAATCGTCATCGACGGCCTGACCGAAAGCGCCGTGGCCGAGGCCATGCGCGCGGGGCTCGGCGCGATCGTGAAGCTCGGGCCGAAAGACGGCGCGCTGCGCGTCGGCGCCGGCAATTACGGCGGCAAGCTCGGCCCCTTCCACTTTCACCTGAAGGATCTCGCGCCGTGACCCTCGTCCTCACGCTGAAGCAGGAGCCCGACCAGCGGCTCGATCTCTGGCCGCTCGCGCCGCATCTGCTCGAAGGCAAGTCTGCGGCCGAAATCGCCGCGATCGAACTGCAGACGACGCGTGAGAAGCGCACCGTCGGCGACGTCTTCGCCATCAAGGCGGGCAGCGCCGAGGCGATCCGTTTCGAGGGCGGCTCAAAGCGCCTCGACAATCTCGGCGCCGACCTCAAGAGCGGCGGCGAGATCACGCTCGAGGGCGACGCCGGCCACGCCGCCGGCCACGCCATGAGCGGCGGGCGCCTCACCATCAATGGCAGTGTCGGACCCTTCGCGGGGACCGGCCTTTCCGGCGGCCGGCTGGAGATTTCGGGCGACGCCGGCGACTTTCTCGGCGCCCCGCTCGACGGCGACATGGAGGGCGTCACCGGCGGCCTCATCATCGTGCGCGGCTCGGCGGGCAATCGTACAGGCGACCGCCTTCGCCGAGGTACGATCGTGGTCGAAGGCGGCGCCGGCGACTATCCGGGCAGCCGCATCATCGCCGGCACGCTGATCGTGCTCGGAGGCGCGGGCAGGCTGCCCGGCTATCTGATGCGGCGCGGCACCATCGTGCTCGGCTCCAAGCCGAGCCTTGCGCCGACCTTCGTCGATTGCGGCGCGCACAATCTCGTGTTCGCCAGCGTGTTCGCGCGGCTGTTGCGGCCGGACAGCAAAGGCGCCGCGGACCTATTGGAAAAGCGCCTCGCCCGCTTCGGCGGCGACACCGCGGTTCTCGGCAAAGGCGAGCTGTTTTTCCCGGCCTGAAGCAGGGTGTTTCACGTGAAACAGGGGGGTGTTTCACGTGAAACACCCCCTTTGATTTTGGCCCGATCGGACAGGGCGCCCTCGGCGGCGCGTAAGATCAGTCGTCGTAGCGCACATAGGCGAAGCGCGGATCTTTCTCCGGCGTGCCCTCAAGCGCCCCGCCCTCCGACCCCGGCCGCCACGACACCACCTCCTCGATTTTCTTCGCCAGCTCGAAATCCTTGTCGGTGATGCCGCGCGCATTGTGGTTCTTGAGCCGCACCTCGACCCAGGCGTAGGAGGCGGTGATGTCGGGATGGTGCCAGGCCGCCTCGGCGAGATGGCCGACCGCATTGATCACCATCAGCGTGCCTTTCCAGCTATGCGTCCTGAATTTGCGCCGAATCCAGCCGCCCTCAAGATGCCAGTGCGGCAGCTCCTGCTTCAGCCGGGCCTCGACTTCCTCATCCGAATAAGTGCGTTCCTTTTTCTCATCGGTCATGGCGGACCTCCACTGTCCTGTCGCCAACCTTACATGTTTCAGCATACAAGTTTCGTCGGCTTTATTCCAAACGCCGCGCGGAAATAACGCAAAAAGCCGCGTCCGCAACGCTGAAGCCTCGGCGCAGCCTTTCGTCGGACGGGACGAAATGAGCGCCGTCGCCGCCCTGAAAAAAGCCGGATCGGCGCCGACGATGGCGCGCCATGACGACCGACATCAAAACCAGCGACGCCGACCTCCTTCTCGTCGTCGACGTGCAACACGATTTCTGCCCTGGCGGGCGCCTGCCGGTTCCGCATGGCGACGCAGTCGTGGAGCCGATCAATCAACTGGCGCGGCGCTTCGCGCATGTCGTCCTGACCCAGGACTGGCATCCGCGCGGACATCGCTCTTTCGCATCGACGCACGGCCGCGCGGCTTACGAGACGATCACAGCTCCGTATGGTCCGCAGATTCTCTGGCCGAACCATTGCGTTCAGGGCACGCATGGCGCGGCGCTGTGCGATGATCTCGATATTCCGCACGCGGAACTTATCCTGCGCAAGGGGTTCCGTCCTGAAATCGACTCATATTCGGCCTTTTTCGAGAATGACCGGACGACGCCGACGGGGCTTGGCGGCTATCTGCGCGAGCGCGGGTTCAAACGCGTTTTCATCGCCGGCCTCGCCTTCGACTTCTGCGTGCGCTATTCGGCCGAGGACGCGCGGGCGCAGGGCTTCGCGGTGTTCGTGATCGAGGACGCATGCCGTGGGATCGACGTCGACGGCTCGGTCGAGGCCGCGCGAAAGAGCTTCGCCGAACGCGGCGTCGAAACGCGGACGACGCAAGCCTTCGCCTGATATGATCGTTTAAACGAGGCGCCTTTGACCCCTATCATAAAGATCTCAAATCTGACCAAGGTCTACGCCACCGGCTTCGAGGCGCTGAAGGCGATCAACCTCGACATTCGCCGCGGCGAAATCTTCGCGCTGCTCGGTCCCAATGGCGCGGGCAAGACGACGTTGATCAACATCGTTTGCGGCATCGTCAATCCGACCAGCGGAACCGTTCTCGCCGACGGCTTCGACATCCAGCGCGATTATCGGGCGGCGCGTGCGAAGATCGGCCTCGTGCCGCAGGAGCTTTCAACCGACGCCTTCGAGACCGTTCTTTCGACCGTGCGCTTCAGCCGCGGCCTGTTCGGCAAGCCGCCGAACCAGGCCTTTATCGACAGACTGCTGCGCGACCTCTCGCTCTGGGACAAGAAGAACAGCCGGATCATGACCCTTTCCGGCGGCATGAAGCGGCGCGTCATGATCGCCAAGGCGCTGTCGCACGAGCCGGACATCCTGTTTCTCGATGAGCCGACCGCCGGCGTCGACGTCGAGCTGCGCCGCGACATGTGGGCGATGGTGCGCGCGCTGCGCGAGAGCGGCGTAACCATCATTCTCACGACGCATTATATCGAAGAGGCAGAGGAAATGGCCGACCGCGTCGGCGTCATACGCAAGGGCGAAATCATCCTCGTCGAAAACAAGGCCGCCCTGATGCAAAAGCTCGGCGAAAAGCGCCTGACGCTCGCGCTGCGCGGCAAGCTCGAGCGCGTTCCCGACGAACTGAACGGCTTCAATCTCGCTCTCTCGGCAGACGGCCGGGAGCTCGTCTACACCTTCGATCGCGAGGCCGGCGAGACCGGCATCGGGCCGCTGATGCGCCGGCTCAGCGAAAGCGGAATCGAGTTCAAGGATCTCGACACCAAGCAAAGCTCGCTCGAAGAGATCTTCGTCAGCCTGGTCAGGAAACAGCCATGAATCTTTACGCCATCCGCGCGATCTATCAGTTCGAGATGGGCCGCATGTGGCGCACGCTGCTACAGAGCGTGGTGTCGCCCGTGATCTCGACCTCGCTTTATTTCATCGTGTTCGGCAGCGCCGTCGGCTCGCATATGGCCTCGGTCGGCGGCGTCAGCTACGGCGCCTTCATCGTGCCGGGCCTCACCATGCTCTCGCTGCTGACGATCAGCGTCGCCAACGCCTCGTTCGGGATCTATTTTCCGCGCTTCGCGGGCACGATCTATGAGATCCTCTCAGCGCCGGCTTCGCCAATCGAGATTGTTTGCGGCTATGTCGGCGCCGCCGCGAGCAAGTCGATCCTGATCGGCCTCATCATTCTCATCACTGCCCGCCTGTTCGTCTCGTTCGACATCGCGCATCCGCTGTGGATGGTCGCTTTTTTGATCCTGACCGCCGTCGCCTTCAGCCTGCTCGGCTTCATCATCGGCATCTGGGCCGATGGGTTCGAGAAGCTGCAACTCGTGCCGCTGCTCATCGTGACGCCGCTGACGTTTCTCGGCGGAACCTTTTATTCGATCGACATGCTGCCGCCGTTCTGGCGCAACGTCACGCTGCTCAATCCGGTCGTCTATCTCGTCAATGGCTTTCGCTGGAGTTTTTTCGGCAGGTCGGACGTCGCGGTCGGCGTCAGCCTCGGCATGACGCTTGTCTTTCTGGTTTTATGCCTGATCATCGTCACCTGGATTTTCCGCACCGGCTATCGGCTGCGCGCGTGAGCGCCGGGCTAAAGGAAGCGTCGGAACTTCAATTGCTGGAGGGAACGTCGGCAAATCTCAAGTTGGGCCGCTCTGGGCCGGAAGCGGCCCGTCGGCTTTCCAGCGCGTAACCCGGCAAAGCAGACGCCAAAGTCGGAAAGGCGCCTTGGCGGCAACCGATCCTTTCCGGACATTCGGCGCTGCTGTATGGAAATCGAGATGTCTGCAACGCCGGGACTTTCCAGACAATGCCGGTTTGTTTCGGCCTTTGGTGACGATGAAGCTGGCAGGCCTGAGTTTCAGGCCCTCGATTTGACGCTCGATCAAAGGCAGGATTATCGGCCCTGACGGAAATGTGCTTACTCTTGGGCCTCTCTCGGGAGGAGATCAAAACGATGGCGAGGCTGCTCTCAGTAAATGTGGGCCTGCCACGCGACATTGAGTGGCAAGGGAAAACTGTCCACACCGCCGTTTGGAAAGCGCCGGTTCAGGGCCGACGGATGACGCGACGGCTCAACGTCGATGGAGACGGCCAAGGAGATTTGGCGGGGCATGGCGGCGAGCACCGGGCAGTCTTTGTCTACCAGATCGAATCTTATCGTTATTGGCAAAACCAGCTCGGTCGAAACGATTTTACCTATGGCCAGTTCGGAGAGAATTTTACAGTCGAGGGACCGGCGGATACGGAAGTGTGCATTGGCGATCATTACCGGATCGGCGATGCCCTATTCGAAGTGACGCAGCCGCGCGTCACCTGCTATCGGGTCGGCATCCGCATGAACGAGCCTCAGATGGCGGCGCTGCTCGTCTCACACGGCAGGCCCGGATTCTATTTCCGGGTCCTGGGGGAAGGCGAAGTCGGCGCCGGCGACGAAATCGTGAAGGTCAAGGCGGATCCCGAGCGCGTGACCGTCGCCGAGATCAATGCGCTGTTATATTTGCCGGGTCACCCGGCGAGCGGGCTGGAACGAGCGTTGCGTATCCCGGCATTGAGCGCCGGTTGGCGCGCCTCATTAGAGGCGCTGCTCGACCGCGAACGGAAAGGCGACGGGACGACAGGCAACCCCGGGCTTGGCCCGCCGACAGGGCCGCCCCCCGCGTGGCGAGGCTTCCGCTCGCTGCGGGTCGCCCACAAGCTGCACGAAAGCAGCAATGTCACTTCGCTCGTCCTGGAGCCGGCCGACGGCAAGCCGCTGACGGCCGCCCTGGCGGGACAGTTTATCGTATTGCGGCTGAGGCCTCGGCCCGACGGGAGCGCTCTCCTACGCAGCTATTCGCTGTCGGGCGCGCCGAGCCAGGATCGCTATCGCATCAGCGTCAAGCGCGAGCCGCATGGCGCTGCCGGGGCTTACATCGATACGCAGGTTCAGCCAGGCGATTTTCTTGATGTAAGCGCCCCGCGCGGCAGCTTCACGTTGCAGCAGGGCGAGCGTCCCGTGGTCCTTGTCAGCGCCGGCATCGGCGCCACCCCGGTTCTCGCTATGCTGCACGCGCTAGCCGCCGAGCAAACCCGGAGAGAGATTTGGTGGATTCACGGCGCCCGCGACAGCGGCGAGCATCCATTTGCAGCGGAGGTGCGCGAGCTCCTCAAGACCTTGCCCGGAAGCCGCAGCCACATTCGCTACAGTGCGCCAAAGCCAACCGATCGGCCGACTGTCGATTTCGACAGGGTAGGACGCGTTAGCGTGGACGCGTTCGAGGAAATGGGCGTCCCGCCCGATGCGGACTTCTACATCTGCGGTCCAGCCGCGTTTATGAGCGGTCTCGTCGAGGGCCTTGCAGCCTGGGGGGTCGTCCGTGACCGCCTGCACACCGAGAATTTCGGCGCGGGTCAGTCGATGACGCCGGGCATCGCCGCGGTCTCGCGGCGGCCTCCGCATCCGCCGGCGGAACCTGTGGAAGTCGGGCCGCTTGTATCCTTTACGCGCAGCAATCTCGCCGTGCACTGGAGTTCCGCATTCCACAACCTGCTCGAACTAGCCGAGGCGTGCGACGTCCCGGTGCGCTGGTCGTGCCGCACCGGAGTTTGTCATAACTGCGAGACTGGGCTGATTTCAGGCTCCGTCATCTACCAGCCGGACCCGGTCGAGCCGCCGGCCGAGGGCAATTTGTTGATCTGCTGCAGCCAGCCCAAGGGCAACATTGCACTCGATCTCTGATACGGTCGAAGCGGCCCCTCGCGCCCGGCCGGTGCATAAAACTATATAAGCAACCGGTTATCATAGTTCGGAGAGAATTTCACCGTCGGTGCGCAGCCCGATGGCGAGGCGCGCATCAGGGATCGCGATGGCGTCGGGGGCGCCGTCTTTGAAGTTGGTGCAGCGTGAGGAAGGGAAGATGGGGATGGAAGACCACGACATCAGAGCGGCTCTGGATCGCCACTGGGCCGCCTCCGACGCCAACGACTTTGAGGCTGAGCATCAGATTTACCGCGAGGACGCGGTGCTCGAATATCCTCAATCGGGCGAGCGCATCCGCGGGCGGCGCAACATTCAGTCGTCTCGCGCCGCGCAGCCGAACCTGAAACGCTTCACAGTGCGGCGGATGATCGGCGCCGGCGACCTCTGGGTGACTGAATTCATCCTGACCTATGACGGGCGGCCGTCTTACACCGTGAGCATCATGGAGTTCCTCGATGGGAAGGTGGCCCGCGAGACCCAGTATTTCGGCGATCCGTTCGAGCCGGGGCCGTCGCGCGCGCAATGGGTCGAGCGGATGTGCTGAAACCTGGCCGACATAAGGGCGGCCATCTACCGCTCCCCCGTGCGGAGCTGCCGGTCGATACGGTCTCTCTCGCCCGCTATCTCATTGGCAAGCTAGTGGTGCGGGAGTTGTCTGGAGGCGTCGCCAGCGGCCTTATTGTTGAGACAGAGGCGTATGTCGTCGGCGACGCCGCCGGGCACGCCTACCGGGGGATGACCCAGCGTAATCGTTCGCTGTTTCTCGAACGCGGGCATGCCTATGTCTATCTCGCCTACGGCGCCTCTTACATGCTGAATGTCTCGAGCGAGACGCCCGGGATCGGAGCCGGCGTGCTGATCAGGGCGCTCGAGCCGCTCGAAGGCATCGCGATCATGCAGCGAAATCGCGGCGTCGAGCGGGTGCGCGACCTGGCGCGGGGCCCGGGACGGCTGAGCGCAGCCTTGGAGATCGATCGCCGGTTGGACGGGATCGACCTTTGTCAGGCCGGTCCGCTGTGGCTCGGATTTGACGGGCGAGCGTCCGGCGAAATCGGGCAGAGCAAACGGATCGGCATTACGCGGGATGCGAACCGTCTCCTGCGATTTTATCTTCGCGACAATCCGTTCGTCAGCGGTCCAAGATTGCTCAATGAATAAGCGGCCGTATCACGGTCGCCCTCGGATCGATATGGGGCGATTGGGGCAGAGTGAAGTCGAGTTAACCATATGCCGTGTCGACGGTTTGCTGGCCTGCCGCGGCATCGGAAGAAGACGCGGCGTCAGGCGACAGGCTTATTCATCAGACCCAGGATCAGGGCATCGAGGCTGTACGGCCCGGCGCCGGCCGAGACGACCAGGATCAACATAAAGGCATAAAGCGTCTCCGGCAAATAGAGCCAATCGGCGATGCGATCCGCTTCATCGATCGGCTTGTAGAGTTTGATTCGCTGCCGCCCGGACGTGGCGGCGGCGACGAGGATGATGACAAGCAGGCCGAGCGCGGCGAGCGGCGCCAAGAGCCCGACAAGGACGGCGCCGCCGGCGGTGAACTCGACCAACGGCACCCACCATTGATTGAAGCCCAGCGCTGGAACGCCGAGCGCCTTGAGTTCATCGACGATTGAACGGTGGCGCTCCGCGTTGAACAGCTTGTAATATCCCGACAGCATAAAGAATGCCCCAACTGCGATCCTGTTCAGGGTGATCGCCAGGTCGGTCCTCCCGAGACCAACGAACAGTAAATCCATCATGGTCCACCTCATTCGATGTCTCCTTCGATGTCGTCGTCGGCATCATCGGGGCGAATGAAATCGCTTTCGTATATTCATCCTGAACCCGGAGCAAAAGCTCCGCGACATAGAGCAAGGAGCGCTGGATCGCGTGGCGTCACGCAGATCTTCGCTCCAATAGCATACAGGTCACCGCGCGGCGACGCCGCACAATGCATCGATCGAATATTTTCCCGGCGCCTGTAATGTACAACAGCAAGAAGCCTCCCATAATGCTGAGGTTTTTGTAAAAGCCCTCCATGCTGGCGAGTTGATCCGGGCCTGTCACTGTCCAATAGCGATGCTCAATAAGCGAAGTTCCCAGCGTGTAAAAAGCCAACAGCACAGCCGAAGGACGCGTGAACGCGCCAGCAGCGACCGCGAACGCAACCGGAAGCTCCATGAAGATCGCTGCGGCGGCAGCCAGCACCGGCATCGGAACGCCATCGCGCACCATCTGACTTAGCGTGCCCGAATAGTCCCTCAGCTTTCTCCAGCCGAAGATCAGAAACAGCGTCGCGAGAAAAAAGCGCGCCGCGAGAATGACCTCATCGTTGATCTCGTTTATCATAACGCTACCGTCGCTCCCTGTTTTCCCGTCGTTACGACAGCGAGCCAGCGGATGATTTAAATCTGCCCGTCACCACCGCCTCCGGCTACGGCAGCACTATCTGTAGCCGATCGAATTCTCAGGCGGGGGCCTTGTGACGCCGGGATCTGACCGCGTGGCTTGCGTCCGCGCCAAAGAACCGCCCCCTATTCGTGAAGCAGCGTTTGCCAGTTTGAAGGCACGGCTCCGGCCGGTCCCGGCGTCGGTTGATCCAACGGATGCGAGTGAGGAGCGTGAAGCTTTGCGCCGGCGAAGACTTCTTCAGTACGATAATCGTAAAACCACCGCTCACCCGGCTCGAAGCTCGTGATTATCGGGTGACCCGTAGCGGCGTTATGTTTCGATGCATGCTGATTTGGCGAACTATCACAGCAGCCGATGTGGCCGCATTCGGCGCATCTGCGAAGATGCAACCACCATCCGCCCAGAGCCAAACATTCGACACAACCTGTTCCGCTTGGCTTGGCCGCCGGGTTGATGCCATCCCTCTCGGACTTCATGAGCTCCTCTCTGACTTCCGTTTGCTTCCGTTGCCCCACATCGGCGGGCGGACCAAAGGAACGCTATTCGATAGCTTTGATCTGAACGGGTTTTGGCCGGGACTGCAGGACGGGTCCAGATTTGGTTCGTGGCAGACAAGCAGGTGCGCAGCGCCGCCACGACTTGGACGCCCTCGCCGGAGTGTACGGGGTCACCACAGATGCTTTCATGTGTCGCGCCGTTCAGCCGTAAGCGACGCCCGGCTTGCTTTGCCCAACTTCTATAATATAACCATCAGGATCGCGAATGTAGCAGCGCGTCTCGCCGTACTTGTCCTTGGGCTCTGTGATAAACTCGGCTCCTCGATTTCGCCATAGTTCGTAGCAGGCTTGAATATCTGCAACGCGGATATTCATAAAGCTGCTGACTGAATCGGGGTTGGCAGGGACGCTGAGCGTCACTGACGGTTTGTCTGGTGTCGGACCGCCCCCGACATTGACAATGAGCCACGTGTTGGCGATCTGGATGTACCCCGGCGCGCCGCTGCTATCGCCTCTGCTCAGAATGCGACCTCCGAAGACCGTCTCGTAAAATCGAGCCGACCGTTCGATGTCGGCGACGGTGAGAAAGTGTGCGACGGTAAACCCATCCTGCGGCGGCATCTGATAGTTTTTCTGCTCAACCTGTACTTGGTTCATAGCCGACTCCAATTCGGATATGGTATTCCTGCGTTCCCCAGAATACGTCGGGCAATGTGCTTTAGCAATGAACTGTGACTAACAGTTAAAAACACAAAGCCCACTGTGACCCCGAGCTTTGCTTTCGCAATATTACCGCCGTTTGTTCATGCTCGCGCGAATTCGCGGGACCGCTTTAGCCTTCTGTCGATGTCCGGCGATTGGCCTGCACCGGTCTCCGTAGCGCTTAGTCTCCGAAAAGCGCTTCGCGCTGTTGTTCGATTTCCCGCTATCTCATTGGCAAGCTACCAGTGCGGGATCTGCCTGAAGGCGTCTCGAACCCGATGTTCGAGCGTCCGGCGAAATCGGGCGGAGGCAACGGATCGGCATTATGCGCGAAGCCGACAGCCTGCTGCGATTCTCGTTCGCGCCAATAGGTTCGCCGGCGGTCCGCAGGCGCTCAATGAATCGGGATAAAATAATAGACAGATTCATCGCTCCCGCGTAGGGGTAACAGGGGTAAAAAACCGGCGGGACTCGCTCTCGGCCAGCCGCGTTTCCTGTCCAGGGAATTGGGGCGACCTCAGGTCGCTGTGATCCGGCCGCGCGCCCTCGCGTCAATCGAAAGAGGAGCATGCCCATGGCAAGCCCCGATGCGCTTCGCTATACGAGGATTCCGCTGACCCACGGATCACGCGCCATCCCCGCGGTTGGGTTTGGCACACTGATCCCCGATCCTCTCGCCACCAAAGAAGCGACCACGACCGCATTGGAAGTGGGATTTCGGCATCTCGACTGTGCGGAGCGATATCGCAATGAAACGGCGGTCGGCGATGCGATGCAGGCGGTGTTCAAGGCAGGGACGATCCGACGGGAGGACGTCTTCGTCACAACAAAGCTATGGAACACCAATCATCGTCCCGAGCGGGTCAACCCCGCCTATGACGCGAGTCTCCAGCGACTGCGGCTCGACTATGCCGATTGCTATCTCATCCATACCCCTTTCGCCTTTCGACCCGGCGACGAGCAGGATCCGAGAGACGAGCGCGGTCAGGTGATATATGATCGGGGGGTGACGCTGATCGAGACGTGGCAGGCGCTTGAGCGCCTCGTTGATGACGGTCGCTGCAAGGCGATCGGCCTGTCGGATGTCACGTTGGAAAAGGTGCGGGAGATCGTTGCGGCCGCGCGGATCAAGCCTGCCGTGGTGCAAGTCGAATCCCACCCATACCTCCCTGAGTGGGAGCTGCTCGACTTCTGTCGGGAGCACGGGATCGTATTGCTGGCGTTTGCAGCGTTGGGACACGGCATGAGTCCGAGAGTGCTGGATGACCCTGTGATCACGAGCATTGCACAGCGCGTCCACAAGACGCCGGCTCAAGTTGCGCTGGCCTGGGCCGTACAGCGCGGCACGGCCTTCCTGACCACCTCAACCAAACCTCGCTACATCCAGGAGAACTTTGAGATATCGGCCCTACCCGAAGACGCCATGCGGGAGATGCGGGAGGGCATCACGGCGAACGTCAGGTTCAACGCAGTGGTGGAGACTGGCGTGCCCGGCTTTATTCCACCAGCCAAGTGAAGCCACGAACGGAATGTAAACTGAGACCGTGCCCGCCAGGGTTTGAAACCCCGCCCGACAACGTGTAGCTTGCGGCGCCGTCCAAGCGAGCGCCGCCGCGTGAACATCTCACCAAACCGTCCGGGCCTGTTCCCGCTGGCGATTCTTTCCATCATCGGAGGGGCCGGGGCCGGGCTCATCTGCGGACTATTTCGCGCTGCGCTCGCCGCTGCGGATCAGTTGCGCGGGGCGCTCCCCGCGATGTGGGGGGCGAACCCGCTTGCGGGATTTTTTCTGATGGCCGGCTGCGCCGCCGCGGCGACCGCGCTCAGCGCCTTTCTGGTGCGGAGGTTCTCGCCGGACGCGGCAGGCAGCGGCATTCCCCATGTCGAATCGGTGATCGCGGCGCAAATGCCGCCGGCGCCTTTCGCGCTGGCGCCGGTCAAATTCGTCGGCGGCGTTCTGGCGATCGGCTCCGGCCTCGCGCTCGGCCGCGAGGGGCCCTGCGTGCAGATGGGCGCGATGATCTCCTATTTCATCGGCGCGCGGCGCGATTGGCCGGACCGGCGGGCGCTGCTCGCGGCGGGGGCGGGCGCGGGTCTCGCCGCCGCCTTCAACGCGCCATTCGCCGGCGCCGTCTTCGTGCTCGAGGAACTGCTGCGGCGGTTCGAAACGCGCAACGCAATCGCGGCGCTTGGGGCATCGACGAGCGCCATCGTCGTAGCGCGCCTGTTCACCGGCGCCGCGCCCGATTTCGTGGTTCCCCCGCTGCCTTATCCGAGCGCCAGCGACAATCTGCTCTGCCTTGGCCTTGGTCTTTTCGCCGGCGTGCTAGGAGCGATCTACAATCGCGTGCTGCTCGACGCGCTCGACATCGCCGATCGCCTGAAGCGCATCCCGGTCGAATTGCGCGCTGGCCTTGTCGGGGCGGCGGTCGGCGCGCTGGCGTGGTTCGCGCCCGGACTTGTCGGCGGCGGCGACAATCTGACGCAAAGCGTTCTCAGCGGCGCGACGCCCTTCGCGCTGCTGCCATTGCTGTTCGTCATACGCCTGTTCCTGAGCTGCGCGTCCTACGCGGCGGGAACGCCCGGCGGCCTGTTCGCGCCGCTGCTCGTGCTCGGCGCGCAGGCGGGTTTTTTCTTCGGCGCGCTTTTCTACCCCGCCGCCGCCGCGCCCCACGCCGTGCTCTTCGCCGTGGTCGGCATGGCGGCGCTGTTCACGGCGATCGTTCGCGCGCCGCTGACCGGGATGATCCTCGTTACCGAGATGACGGGAAGCTCGATCGAATTATTGCCGATGCTCGCCGCCTGCTTCACGGCGATGGCGCTGGCGACGCTGCTCGGCGGCGCGCCGATCTATGATTCGCTAAAGGAGCGCGGGTTGCGGCTTCGCGACGCCGCGGAACCGGAGCAGGCGGTCGCAGCGGGCGTCGCAGAGCCGAAATGAACGGCAATGGCGAGCGCTTCGCCTCACACGGACAACGCGATGAAGGCGACGCTGGCGACCGCCATGACAAGCGCCGCTACCCAGCCGCCGAGCTTCATCTGCCAGGGCAGCACGAACTCCGCCATGATTGTCCGGTTGGTCGCGATCAGCAGCATCGCCGCCATCATCGGCGCGGCGAGAACGCCGTTCAGAACCGCGCTCCAGTAGAGCGCCTTGATCGGATCGACGCCAATGAAGTTGAGCGCGAGGCCGATCAGGGTCGCCAGCGCGATGACGCCATAGAAGGCGCGCGCGTCCCGCAGCTTGTGGTCGAGACCCTCTACCCAGTTGAAGGTTTCGCATACGGCATAGGCGGCCGATCCCGCCAGCACCGGAATAGCCAACAGGCCCGTGCCGACGATGCCGGCGGCGAAAACGAAGAAGGTGAAAGGCCCGGCGATCGGACGCAACGCCTCGGCCGCCTGCGCGGAGGTGTCGATGTTGGTGACGCCATGGGCGTGCAGGGTGGCCGCGGTGGCGAGCACGATGAACAGCGAGATGAGATTGGAAATGCCCATGCCGACCCAGGTGTCGATGCCCATGCGCTCAAGCTCGGGCCCAGCCCGGCTCGGCATGATGTAGAGCGGCAACGTCGCGCGGCGCAGCTGTTCCTCGACTTCCTGGCCCGCCTGCCAGAAGAAGAGATAGGGGCTGATGGTCGTGCCAAGCACCGCGACGACCGCCATGGCGTGGGCGGAATCAATGGAGAGGGATGGCACGAAGATGCTTTTCAGCGCCTCGCCCCACGGCACATCCACCGCAATGACGACGACGACATAGGAAAACAGCGACAGGGTCAGCCATTTGAGCGTGGCGGCGTAGCGCGGGTAGCTCATGACGATCTGGAGCGCCACGCAGAAGCCGGCGAGAATGGCCGTGTAAACAAGCGCCGGGCCGCCGACCAGCAGCTGCACGGCCGATCCCATGGCGCCGAGGTCGGCGCCGAGATTGGCGACATTGGCGACGAGCAGCAGCGCCACAACGATGCGCAGCAGCCAGCGTGGATAGTGGCGACGCAGGTTCTGCGCGATGCCGTGGCCGGTGACGCAGCCGATGCGCGCGGCGATGGCCTGCGTCACCGCCATCAGCGGATAGCTGAAGAGAAGGATCCAGGAAAGCTGAAAGCCGAATTGCGCGCCAACCTGACTGTAGGTCGCGATGCCGCTCGGATCGTCGTCGGCGGCGCCCGTGACGAGGCCGGGGCCGAGCGTGCGCAGAACGCGCCCGGCGAGGCCGAAGCGTCCGGCTTCCGCGACATTATTCTTTTGAACCGCCTGATCGTCCATTTCCTCATCACCCGCACGCGTGAGCGGTTGCCAAACCTGCAACTGCGGCGAAAGTTCAATCGACGCGCGGGCGAGCGAGCCGGCCCCGGCCGCGCCTATTCGACGCGGCGCGCGGGCCGAACCCATTCGTGAAGATGCGGCTGCAGCTCGTGATCGGGGATTTTGGTTAAATCCTTGGCGACGGCGCCGCGGAGCTTGTCCAGCGCCGGCTTGTCGAGGCTTTCGCGCAGGTCGGCGAGGATATGGCTCGGCGCGACAAGCACCAGCTCGTCGAAGGCGCCGCTCCGCGATGCATGCAGCAGAAACGCGCCAAGATTCTTGGCGAAGCGCTCTTTGGCGGCTTCGTGCGGATCGGTGCGGGGCGCGGCGGCGTGGCGGGCGGCATTCGCGCTTTCCTGAACGCGGCCCGGCCGATCGGAGACGAGGTCCGCGGCGCGCAGATGCGCGTTCTTCGAATCGACGCGCTCCTGCGTCCGCAATTCGCCGTCCTCACGCGGGGCGAGAATGCGCGCATGTTCGCCGTCCGCGACGACGACCCATAATTTGAGATGTTTCACCATCGATTTTCATCTTCCTTTTCGAGGGGCCGCGGGGGCGGTCCGGACCTTATGACGCCGCGCGGCCCTGAGAGCCGGACAGAAACAAATGCAGCTGCGCGACGACGGCCGCTCCCTCGCCAATAGCGCCGCCGACGCGCTTCACAGAACCCGCGCGCACATCGCCGACGGCGAAGACGCCCCGCACATTGCATTGCAGCGGCAGCGCGGGCGCCGCGCCCTCGTCGCAGCCGACGTCGCGGCCTGTATGGACAAAGCCCTTGTCATCGAGAGTGACGCCGCAATCGCGCAGCCAGTCCGTGGCGGGATCGGCGCCGATGAAGAGGAACACGTTGCGAATGGGCTTTTCCGTCTCCGCGCCGGACACAAGATGGCGCCATTTGACGCCGGCTAGCCGTCCCTCCGACGAGCCGCGCAGCGCGACAATTTCCGTTTGCGGAACCAGCTCTATGTTCGGCGTCGCGTCAATGCGGTCGATCAAATAGCGCGACATGGTGGCGGCGAGGCCGTCGCGGCGCACCAGCATCCATACTTTAGCGGCGAAAGCCGACAGAAAAACCGCCGCTTGGCCGGCCGAATTGCCGCCGCCGACCAGGACGACCTCTTCATCGCGGCACATGCGCGCCTCGATGGGCGAGGCCCAGTACCAGACGCCGCGACCCTCAAATTGCGCGAGGTCCGGGATGTCGGGGCGCCGATAGCGCGCGCCGGACGCCACCACGACGGCGCGGGCCGAGAGCGTGCGGCCGTCGGCAAGGTCAAGCGCCAGCGGATCGGCGCGGCAATCGAGCCTCACGACCCTGACCGGGATCGCGGTCTCCGCGCCGAACTTCTGCGCCTGCGTGAAGGCGCGGCCGGCGAGGGCTAGGCCAGAGACGCCTGTCGGAAAGCCGAGGTAATTTTCGATGCGGGCGCTGGCCCCCGCCTGTCCGCCGAACGCTCTCTCGTCGAAGACGATCACCGACAATCCTTCCGAGGCCGCGTAGACCGCAGTGGCGAGTCCGGCCGGCCCCGCGCCGACGATGGCGACGTCATAGGTCCGGCCAGGATCGTCGACCCGCACCATGCCGAGGCAGCGCGCCAGCTCGACCTCGGTTGGATTTTTGAGCACGGTTCCGTTCGGACAGACGGCCAACGGCAGGTCGGCGGGATTGGGGGCATAGCGTTCGACGAGTTCGCGCGCTTCGTGGTCTTCGGCGGGATCGCAGACCTGATGTGGATATCCGTTTCGCGCCAGAAAGCCTTCGAGCCGGACGACGTCCGCGCTCTCGGCCGATCCGATCAGCACCGGGCCGCCGGCGCCGTTCTCGATCAGCGCGACGCGGCGCAGGATCAGCGCCCGCATGATGCGTTCGCCAAGCTCCGCCTCGGCGATCACGAGCGAACGCAAATTCTCGGTCGGGATGAGCAGCGCCTCAACGTCGCCCTTCGCCACCGCGTTGACGAACGACGGGCGGCCGGACAATTGGCCGACCTCGGCGATAAATCCGCCTGGCCCCGCCTCGCTGATCGGGACGACATGGCCAAAACCGGGCGCCGTCACGGAAACGACGCCGACGAGTATGATGAACATGCCCGGCGTCGGCTCGCCCGCGGCGAACAGACGCTCGCCATCGGAAAACCGCCTCACCTCGCCGAAGCGGCGCAGCCGGGCGATCTCGCGCGGCTCGATATTCGGAAACATCTGATCGCGCCGTGCGTCGAGCGTCGACATCGCGCTGCCTCCGACCGCACCGGCCTTTAAACCGCGTTAAGCACGATCATTTATAATCCCGCCGATATCGAAAATCTTCGCCAATTTTTTTAACCGGCGCGTCTAGCCTGCGCGCGGGCGCAAAAAGCGCGGCCGCGCACAGCGCCCTTTTTGGTCTCACGGGCAGCAAAGATCAGCCACAATTACAATCTCCTAATAGCAATTAACCATTATGGCGCAGCTTTAGCTGATGCGGAGCCGGGCGTTCCGCCAAGCGGCACTTATAAGGGGTCAGAACATGAGCGAGCCTTTAACGACATGGCGGCCGCCGACCGAGTTCGAATCGGACGAATGGCGCTCTGGCGGTCCCGAAGCGGCGCGGGCCGACGCGGGCGAGGCTGCCCGGGAACTCATTCGCTTCGCCGGTGAAGGCGCATCGGAGCATGAAGGCGCGGACGGGAGCGACCTCCTGATTTCGCCGCTCGCGCAAGAGCCCGTCATCCGCGGCGATTTCGCCGAGATCGAGGCCGCGCTGCTTGGGGCCGCGCGGCTGGACGACGCCGCGTCGGAAGCTTCCGAATTGCGCGAGACGCCGTCATGGGCGCGTCTTGACCTTCGCGCCTCGCGTGAGGACGCCGATGCGCCGGTGATTCATTTCCCCATCCTTTCGGCGGATGTCCCCGAAGCCTCCGAGCCTCCGGCGCCCCTGTTTTCGGCGGCGCGCGAGGTCGCCTTTAACCCGGGCGCAGGCGCGCTTGCGGACAATTTCATGTTGTTCGACGATGCGGCGGTGTCCGGCAGCGCGGCGCTCGCCGACGAAGACAAAAGATCGCGGCGTCCGATCTATATCATGGCGGCGCTCGTGCTCGCCGGCGTCGTCGGCATCACCGCTACCGCCCTGAGGCGGGAAGGCGGCGGCGAAGCGATGCAACAAGCGGCAAAACCCATCGCGATCGGGCCTGTCGCGGATGCGGCGCCGGCGCCGGCGGCCGAGAGCGCGGCAGCCGCCACGGCGCCGGAGGTCCAGCAGCCTTCCGCCGCCGACGCGGGGCATAATGCGCAGGCCACCGCCGCAGAGCCGGCCTCCCTGGACCCCGTGCAGCAGGCCACGGCGGCTCAGGCAGCGCCGCCTCCGGTCGAGGCTGCCGCCGCGGCGACGCCCCAGACGACGACGGACGCCGCGCCGCACGTCATCGCGCTGAACGAACCCGCCGGCGCGCCCGCCGCCCCGGCCGCGCTTCCCGCCACGCCCGCCCCGGCCGCGCTTCCCGCCACGCCCGCCTCGGGCGAACTGACGACCAGCAGCATTCTGGCGCCCCCGCCGCCCGGCAAGGCGCAGGAGCTCGCGGCGCCCTCCGTCAAGGCGGCGATCGATGGCGCGAAGAAGGTGAAGACCGCGGCTGTGCGCCCGGACGGCAGCCTCGTAAAGGCCGAGCCGCCGGCGACCAAGCCGGCCACGGCTAAATCTCTCGCAAAGAACGCGGTCGAAAAGGCGGCGAAACTCGCCCATCTGAAGTCCGCGCATCACGCGACCGTCGCCAGCGCGGCGGCGGCCGGCAAGACCGCGGCGGGTCCGCACGCCAAGCCCGCAGCAGCGGTCGCGAGCGCCGCCAAGGCCAAGCCTGCTCAGAACGCGCAGGCGCAACCGGCGCCCATCCCGCAGACCGTGGCGGCGCAGGCTCCGGCTCCGGCCGCCCCGACTGGCGCCCTCGCTTTTGTCGACAATGCGGTGAACTCCGTCACGAGCGCGACCGGCAAATTGCTGGACTGGAGCCACACCGCGAGCAGCGGCGCGCACAATTGATCGATCCCTGAACCCGGGCGCCGCGAAAGGCGCCCCGGACCGGCTGGAAAGGCATGATTGCCGAGCGCAGGGCGATCATGCCTATTTTTTTGCGCGCGTGGCCTCCCGATAGTGCCGCCGCGCCTGTGCGATGCCGAAGATTTGCAGAGCTTTTGGACAGGACCCTGCGCTAGAGCGACGATGTTCAATTCGAACATTGAGGCGCTTGCATTCCGTCGATCCGGCTTCCATTCGGGCCTTGAGGAGCCGAAATGACGAGATCCCTGGCCGAGCCGCCGCCGGCTGAAATTCCGCTGCTGCGACAGCCCAATGTCCAGCTTTTCGTCGGCGCGCGCATGGCGATGGCGTTCTCCATGCAGATGCAGAATGTCGCGATCGGCTGGTACGTTTACGAACTGACGGGCAGCGCTTTAAGCCTCGGCTTCGTCGGCCTTGCTCAGTTTCTGCCCGCGATTTTGCTGATCCTCGCGACCGGCGAGGCCGCCGACCGGTTCGATCGCCGCCGCGTCGTCATCCTGTGCCTCGCCGTGCAGGGCCTCGTCTCGATCGCGCTGCTGCCGGCGATTTTCAGCGCCGCGCCGCAAGTCTGGCCGATCTACGCCATTGTCTTCGTGCTTGGCGCCGCGCGATCCTTTTCGCAGCCTTCGCTCGCGGCGTTGCTGCCCAATATCGTCTCGCCGCAGGATTTTCCGCGCGCGGTGTCGATTTCGGCGTCCTCGCTGCAAATCGCCCTGATCGGCGGCCCGGCGCTGGGCGGACTGCTTCTCGCCTGGAACGGGACCGCCGTGTTCTGGCTCGCCGCCGCGCTCAACGGCTTCGGCGCCTTTCTGATGATGCGCCTCAGGCCGAGGCCGGCGCCAGCCGCGCGTGGCGAGGAGGGCGCCGGGCTTCTCGCCGGTTTTTCCTACCTGCGCGCCAACCGCCTTGTTCTTGGCGCGATCTCGCTCGATCTGTTCGCCGTGCTGTTTGGCGGCGTCACGGCTCTTTTGCCGATCTTCGCGCGCGACATCCTTGCCGTGGGACCCACAGGATTGGGGTTTTTGCGCAGCGGCCCGGCCATCGGCGCCGTGATGGTCGGGCTTGTCCTCGCCCGCTACCCGCTGCGCGAGAACATCGGCTGGATCATGCTTTCAACGGTCGCGGCCTATGGCGTTGCGACCATCGTTTTTGCGCTGTCGCGGTCCTTCCCGCTGTCGCTGGCGGCGATGATCGCGCTCGGCGGCTTCGATATGGTGAGCATGGTGCTGCGCCAGACGATGGTCCAGCTCGGCACGCCGGACGCCATGCGCGGGCGCGTCAGCGCGATCAATTCGGTCTTCATCGGCGCCTCGAACCAGCTCGGCGATTTTGAATCAAGCGTCGCCGCGGCCTTTCTTGGCGCCGCTGGCGCCGCCGTTTTCGGCGGGGTCGGGACGCTCATCGTCGTCGCGCTGTGGGCGTGGCGCTTTCCGGAGCTGCGCCGCGCCGACCGGCTCGGCTGAAAAGTGGCGAATCTGGCGCATTGACTTTTTATTCCATCGACTATGTTGGCTGTATCACCTAAATAACGTTCCACATCTGGCGGATGACGTATCGGAAAGGCCGCACATGAACCCAAGGATCAAGAAGCCCGGCGCGGACGCGGCTCGTCACTGGAACATCGAGGCGATCGTCGCCGATTTGCGCCATCTGCGCACCGAAGCGCATGAGAAGCGCGCCGGACCGGTGAAGCTACCGTCCCGCAAGGCGTTGATCGGGATCATGGAGGGTTTCAGCGCCGCCCTGTTCCCGAACCGACTCGGCCTCTGCGAGATCACCGGCGAGGGCGTCGACTTTTATGTGGGGCATACGCTCAACGTGACGCTGACCGAACTCCTGCGGCAGGTGCGCCTCGAATTCGAGTTCACGTCGGGCGTCGCCGACCTGATCGACCCCGAAACCGATCGCGCCGCCAGCGTCGTCGCCGCTGTGGCGAAACAACTTCCCAAAGTGCGCGCCCTGCTCGAGACCGACGTTCACGCCGCATTCGACGGCGATCCGGCCGCGCACAGCATCGACGAGGTGCTGATCTGCTATCCGGGCGTCACGGCGATGATCCATCATCGGCTGGCGCATCTACTCTACAGGCTCGGCGCGCCGTTGCTGGCGCGGATGATCGCGGAAATCGCGCATTCGGCGACGGGAATCGACATCCATCCGGGCGCGGAGATCGGCGAGCGTTTCTTCATCGACCACGGCACCGGCGTCGTCATCGGCGAGACCACGATCATCGGCCGCAACGTGCGCCTATATCAGGCCGTGACGCTCGGGGCGAAGCGCTTTCCGACCGACGAGCACGGCGCGCTCGTCAAAGGCGGCGCCCGCCACCCGATCGTCGAGGACGATGTCGTCATCTACGCCGGCGCGACCATCCTCGGCCGCGTCACCATAGGTCGCGGCTCCTCGATCGGCGGCAATGTCTGGCTGACGCGCAGCGTGCCGCCCGGCAGCACGATTTCGCAGGCGCAAGTGCGCAACGAAGAGTTCCACGACGGCGCGGGGATCTGAGCGTGCGCGCTCAGCCGGTGAACGGATTTAGCGCCTCGCGCCACCGCGATAGCTTTTCCTCGAACCGCATCCTCGCGTGAGCCGGACTGGTCGAGGGCAGCACCATTTGGTGAATGACGGGCAGCCCCGCCGACGCGTGGCGGCGAAACAGCTTTTCGGCCGGTTGGCCGTTGAAGCATATCAGTTCAATTCGCTTGTGCGCCCTGAAGAACGAAGGGAAATCGTTCGCGACTGGAGCCTTAATGTTTGAGTCGAGGCTCCCGACGCGTTCCGCCGTGGCGCAGACGTCCCAAAGCGCGACGCCGCGCTGTTTCAGCAGCCTCAAGCGATCTTCGTAGGGGCGCTCGGGAGAGGCGCCGAACAATGCGCCCATGATGTTCCAGAAGCTGTTCTCTTTTTTGGCGTAATACTGCTGTCGCCGCAAAGACTCCGCACCCGGCAGCGTGCCGAGGATGAGCACGCGCGCATCCTCGGCGGAGACCGCATCGAAGCAGGCGCTCTGGGCCATCGGAACTGTTGGGCTTCAGATTTCGAACTTGGAAGCGTCTTCCGCGCCAACCTCGTCCAGATAGCCCGCGCGCATGGCGAAGTCGCCGAAATGCTCGCCGGGTTTACGATCGCGGGCGTAATGCGCGGCGATCTCGCCGACCGCGCTCAGGATCGCCTCCTCGCCAATGTTCGCGCGATACATCTTGTTGAGGCGCTGCCCATAAAAGCCGCCGCCGAAATAGAGATTATATTTGCCCGGCGCGCGTCCCGTCAGCGCGATCTCGGCCACGTAGGGGCGCGCACAGCCGTTGGGACAGCCGGTCATGCGGATGGTGATCGGCTGTTTGTCCAGCCCGTTCGCGGCCAGGATCTTCTCGATCTTCGTCACCAGCGAGGGCAGATAGCGCTCGCTCTCCGCCATCGCGAGGCCGCAGGTCGGCAGCGCGACGCAGGCCATGGAGTTGAGGCGGAGCAGGCTCTGCTCGTTGCGATGACCGAGGCCATGTTCCTTAAGCAGCGCGGCGATCTTCGCCTTGCCGCGCGCGGGAATGTCGGCGATGACGACATTCTGGTTGGGCGTCAGCCGAAACGTCCCCTTGTGGACCGCGGCGATCGCGCGCAGGCCGTCGAGCAGCGCAAGGCCCTCGCGGTTGACGATACGGCCGTTCTCGATGAACAGCGTGAAATGATGGCGGCCATCCTCGCCGGTCGCCCAGCCATAGGCGTCGCCATTGCTGGTGAAATTGAAGGGGCGGGCGGGCGCCAGCGCGAATCCCATACGGCGCTCGATCTCGCCCTTGACCCAGTCAAGCCCGAGATCGTCGATCGTATATTTGAATCTGGCGTGCGCACGCGTCTTGCGGTCGCCGTGATCGCGCTGAACGCCGATCACCGCATCCGTCGCCGGCAGAAGTTTATCTTTCGGGATGAAGCCGATGACATCGCCGAGGCGCGGGTAGGTTTCGGGAGCCCCGTCGGTGCGCCCCATGCCGCCGCCGATCGTGATGTTGTAGCCCTGTAGCTTGCCGCCGGAAACGATGGCGATGAAGCCGAGATCCTGCGTGTAAACGTCGATGTCGTTGATCGGCGGAATGACCAAGCCGATCTTGAATTTGCGCGGCAGATATTGCTTACCGAGGAAGGGTTCCTCCGGCTCGGAACTCGCGACGCGCTGCTCGCCATACCAGATCTCGTGATAGGCCCGCATACTGGGCATTGCGTGGTCGCTGACCCGGCGCGCGGCGTCATAAACTTCGGCGTGCAGCGCCGACAGCGACGGATTGACCGACGCCATGACGCCGCGCACGACGTCGCCGCAGGCCGCGATGGTGTCGATCAGCGTCTCGTGCAGGCCCCGGATGGTCGCCTTGAGGTCGGTTTTGAGCACCCAGTGAAACTGGAAGGTCTGGCGCGTCGTGACGCGCAGCGAGCCATTGCCGTATGCGCGCGCGAGTTCGTCGAGCTTCAGCCATTGCGCGGCGGTGCAGACGCCGCCGGGCAGGCGCAGGCGGATCAGGAAGGAATAGGCCGGCTCCAGCTTCTGGCGGCGGCGCTCCTCGCGCAGATCGCGGTCATCCTGCACATAGATGCCGTGGAACTTCATCAGCTTGGCGCTGTCTTCGCCGGAGACGGCGCCGGTGATCTGGTCGAGCAGCCCCTCGTTGATGGCGCCGCGCAGATAGTCGCTGCGCACTTTCATCGCCTCGTCGGGGCTGAGCTTGTCGAGCGGCTGCGAAATATCGCGGCTGCGATCCGGATCGGAAAAGCTCTTCGTCATCGGCTTACCCTCAATAGACGTCGCGCTGATAGCGGCGGTCGCGCTGGAGCGCGTGGACATATTCCTCCGCCGCCTCGCGCGAGCGGCCGCCATGCGCCGCAACGATTCCGATCAGCGCTTCATGCACGTCCGGAGCGAGCCGCGCGGCGTCGCCGCAGACATAGAAATGGGCGCCCTCCTGTAGCCAGGCGAAAGCGTCGCGGCCCCGCTCGATCAACCGATGCTGCACATAGGCCTTTTGCCTGCGGTCGCGCGAGAAAGCGACGTCCATGCGCGTGAGCGCCTTGTCCCTAAGATAGGCCTGCCACTCGGTCTGATAAAGGAAATCCGTACGGAAATTGCGCTCGCCGAAGATGAGCCAAGAACGGCCGCGGGCGCCGCGGGCCTCGCGCTCCTGCATGAAGGCGCGGTAGGGCGCGACCCCCGTGCCGGCGCCGATCATGATGATCGGGACGTCGTCGTCCGGCAGGCGGAAATGCGGATTTGGCTGAACGAAGACCGGCGCAACCGAATCGAGCGCACAGCGCTCGGCGAAATAGCCTGAAGCGACGCCGGCGCGGGGTTCGCCATGCAGCTCATAGCGCACCGTCGAGACGGTCAGATGCGCCTCGTCGGGGTTGGCGGAAAGGCTCGAGGCGATCGAATAAAGACGCGGCTGCAACGGGCGCAATCCGACGATGAAGGTCTCAGCGGGCAGGCCCGGAACCGGAAATTCGCGGATGATGTCGATGACGTGATGTTCGCGGAAATAGGCGGCGCGCGCCTCCGCGCGCCCCTCGCCGACAAGCCCCTTGAGGACAGCGTTGCCGGTCAGCTCAGCCCAATGTTCGAGAAAGCGTGGCGTCGCCGTGGTGATCTCGAAGCGCGCCTCCAGCGCCTCCACCAGCGTGGTCTCGGCGCCTTTCAGCGCCACTCGCTGGGCGCCGTCGAGGCCGAGGCTTGCTAGGATCTTTTCGACCAGCGCGGGATCGTTTTTCGGCGCGACGCCGAGGGCGTCGCCTGGCTCGTAGGCGAGCCCCGAGCCTTCAAGTGAAATTTCGATATGGCGCGTCTCCTTGCTGGAGCCGCGTCCGGTGAGGACGATATTGTCGATGATCCGCGCCGGGAATGGATTGCGTTTGTCATAGGCGCTGGGCTTCGGCTCGGCGGCGACAAGGGCGGTCGTCTGCTGCGCCGCGCCGCGATCGCGCGCGACGAGGGCTAGCGCGTCGGCGATCCAAGCGGCGGCGGGATCGTCATAATCGACGTCGCAATCGACGCGCGGCAGAAGCCGCATCGCGCCGAGCTCCTCAAAGCGCCGGTCGAGCCGTTTGCCGGCCTCGCAGAATTTCTCATAGGTGGAATCGCCGAGCGCCAACACGCCGAAGCGGACGCCGGAGAGCGACGGCGCCTTGCGGCCTTCGACGAATTCGAAGAAATCCGCCGCCGGCTGCGGTGGGTCGCCCTCGCCGTAAGTGCTGGCGACGATGAGAACGTCCTGCTCTTCCTTGAGGCGGCGCGTTTTATATTCGCCCATGTCCGCCACCGTGGCGTCAATGCCGAGAACCTTGGCCTGCGCGGCGGCGGCGCGGGCGAGCCCGGCGCTGTTGCCGGTCTCGGAGCCATAGAGAATCGTGAGCGTGCGCGTCTGCGCGGCGACCTCGGGCGCGAGCGCGGCAGGAGGCGCCGCAGCGGGCGCATCGACGAGTGCGACGCCTGTTTCCGAGCGCGCGGCCTCAAGCCCGGCGAAATAACCGCTGAGCCAGACCGCCTGACGTGCGCTGAGCGTCGCCGCGAGCGTGTTGATCTGGCGCCACTGGTCGGCGTTCAGCAGGCCGGGGCCGGGGAAATCGGTAGGGTCAACGCGCTGCACGTCCTGCACCCTGATTTAACATTACATGCATGTTATTAGTTCTAAACCTCGGATTTGTTCTGTCTGTTCTACCCGAGCCGCCCAGCCCGGAGCAAGGTGAATCCATGGCGAGGGCCTACGGCCCGCCGGCCGGGCCAACGCCGCCGGCCGAAACCCGCGGCGTCGAGGCGGGCATAGAGGCCAGCGACGGGCGCCCTGTCAAACGCGCGCCGCGACTGTCGCGAACGTCGGGGCGACGGCGTCGCTGCATTCAGGCAAATTTCGCCGCTTGAAATATTCGTCGGTTGAAATAATCGAAGCGAACCCTCAAGCTCGCGCCGCGTCGGCCTCGAATCGTCTGGACGCCCGACGCCGAGTCATTTTGGAGCCGGAAAAGCCATTGACGACTTTGCCCCCGGGTGCTCCGTAAGGAGGTCCCGCCTGCGCGCGGCGAAAAAGAAGACCGTAACAAAAGCGGGAGGGCGCATTGTTCCACCAATTGCTGACGCCGGTTGGCGACAATTTGGCTTTGTCGTTCATCGTGGCGGCGACGCCAATCGTCGTCGTGCTGGTGGCGCTCGGCGTATTGCGCCGTCCCGCGTGGGTGGCCTCGCTCAGCGGCTTGATCGTCGCCCTCGCCATCGCCGTGCTGGTCTGGCGGTTCCCGGTCCCGCTCGCCTTTAACGCCATCGGCGCCGGCGTCGTGTTCGCGCTGTGGCCGGTGATGTGGATCGTCTTCAACGCGCTGCTGCTTTATAACATCGCGGTCGCGTCGGGCCGCTTCGATGCGTTCCGCGACTGGGTGCTCAATCATTTGCCGAACGATCGCCGCATCGTGCTGGTCGTGATCGGTTTCTGCTTCGGCTGCCTGCTCGAAGGCATCTCCGGCTTTGGCACGCCGGTCGCGATCACCAGCGCGCTTTTGATCCTTGTCGGCTTTCCCGCCCTCGAGGCGCTGACCTTCACGCTGATCTTCAACACCGCGCCGGTCGCCTTCGGCGCGCTCGGCGTGCCGATCACCGTGCTTGGCCAGGTCACCGGCCTGTCGCCGGTGACGCTCGGCGCGATGGTCGGACGGCAATTGCCGTTTATCGCCATGCTGCTGCCCTTCTATGTCATGACGATCTATGGCGGGACGCGTTCGCTGCGCGCCTTGTGGCCTGTTCTCGCGGTCGCCGGCGGCAGTTTCGCGCTCGGCCAGTTCGTCTCCTCGAACTTCCTCGATTACGCGCTGACCGACGTGCTCTCATCGCTCACCGCGCTGGTCGCGACGCTGGCGTTCCTGCGCGTCTGGAAGCCTGCGCCCGACCCCGAGTTTTGCGTTTCGTTGCGCGGCGTTCAGACAGGGGCCGCCGATCTCGCCCCCAAGGCGCACGGCAGCCAGATGTCGCCCTGGCAGGGCTGGCTGCCCTGGCTCGTCGTCTCGGCCGTCGTCATCGCCTGGACGCACTTCAAGGTCTTCACCATCGGCCAGCAGACCATCCCCTGGCCCGGCCTCCATAACGAGGTGGCGATCACGCTCTACAAGGATAAACCCTATGCCGCGAACTGGGTGTTCCAGCCGCTGGCGACGGGCACCGCGATCCTGCTGTCGACCATCATCACCTCCGCGCTGGTCGGGGTCACGCCGCCCCAGTTCGTCAAATGCATCGGCGCCACCTGGCGCCAGAGCCGCCTCGCCATCCTCACCGTATGCTTCATCGTCGGCCTCGCCTATCTCATGAACTACTCTGGGATGAACTACACGCTCGGCCTCGGCGTCGCCTCAACCGGCATTTTCTTCCCTCTCGTGTCGCCGTTCCTCGGCTGGATCGCGGTGTTCCTGTCCGGCAGCGACACCTCGGGCAACGCCCTCTTCGGCAATCTGCAGGTGGTGGCGGCCAACCAGCTCGGCCTCAATCCGGTGCTCTTCGCAGCCGCCAACTCTTCCGGCGGCGTGATGGGCAAGATGATCTCGCCGCAGAATATCTCGACCGGCGCCGCGGTGACGGACCTCAAAGGGCGCGAGGGCGAAGTATTCGCGCGCACCTTCAAGCACAGCATTGTGCTGACGCTCGCGCTCGGCCTTCTCATATTGATGCAGCAATATGTCACGCCATGGATGATCCCGCATCCCTGAACGCATGGGGGCGCTTGTTTCAAAATGGCCAACGCACGCCCTAGGGTCGGGCTTTTCGTCACTTGCCTCGCCGATCTCATTCGGCCCCGCACGGCTTTCGCCGCGCTGACCCTGCTTCAGCGCGCCGGATGCGAGGTCGAGGCGCCGGCGGCGCAGACCTGCTGTGGCCAGCCGGCCTATAATTCGGGCGACCGGGCGGACGCGAAAACGCTCGCGCGGCGCGTCATCGCAGCATTCGAAAACTATGATTATATCGTCGCGCCGTCCGGCTCCTGCACGGGCATGATCAAGCTGCATTACCCGGAGCTTTTCGCCGACGATCCGGCCTGGCGAAAGCGGGCGCAGGCGCTCGGCGCCAGAGGCTTTGAGTTGACCAGCTTCCTCGTCGATGTCCTTGGCTTCCGGCCTCAGGGGGTCGCGCTCGCCGCGCGCGCGACTTACCACGACACCTGCTCAGGCCTGCGCGAGCTTGGCGTCCTGCGCCAGCCCCGCGCGCTGCTCGCCGAGGTCGAGGGCCTCGCGTTGACGCCGCTGCCCGACGCGCAATCCTGCTGCGGCTTTGGCGGAACCTTCTGCGTCAAATATCCGGCGATCTCCAACGCCATCGTCGACGAAAAGGCCGCCAATATCGAAGCGACCAAAGCCGATCTGCTACTCGGCGGCGATCTCGGCTGCCTGATGAATATGGCGGGCAGGCTGCGTCGGCGCGGCGCGCGCGCGCGCGTCTTTCATGTCGCCGAAATCATCGCCGGCATGGGCGATGGCCCGGCCATCGGCGAGGAGCCTTGACCATGTCGGCCGAGAACGTCGGCAGCTTCAAGGCGCGCTCCGGCGCCGCGCTCGCCGACGCCAATCTCAAACTCGCGATTGACCGCACGACGCGCACCGCCCGGGCGAAACGCGAAGCCGCCGTCGCCGACTGGCCGGGCTTTTCGAAGGCGCGCGACCTCGGCCGCCGCATAAAGGACCATGTGACCGAAAACCTCGATCATTATCTTGTCGAATTCGAGCGCAACGCGCAGCGCTCAGGCGCCATCGTCCATTACGCCGCGACTGCGGGCGAGGCCTGCGACATCGTCGTCGGCATCTGCCGCGAAGCGGGCGTGCAGACCATCACGCGCTCGAAGTCGATGCTCGGCGAAGAGATCGGCCTGCCGCATGCGCTGGACGGAGCCGGCTTCACGCGCGTTGAAACCGATCTCGCCGAGCATATCGTGCAGCTCTCACACGACCGGCCCTCGCATATCATCTGGCCGGCGCTGCACCATACGCGCGAGGACATCGCCGCGCTGTTTCGCGCGCATCACCATGCGCCGCAGAATAGCGAGGACATCCCGGCCATGGTGGCGAGCGCGCGCCGGCAGTTACGCCCCGGCTTCCTTGGCGCCGACGTTGGAATAAGCGGGGCGAATTTCCTCATCGCCGACAGCGGCGCCGTCTGCACCGTAACCAATGAAGGCAACGCCGAACTGACGACGACGATCCCGCGCGTCCACATCGTCACGGCCGGGATCGAGAAGCTGGTTCCAAGCCTCAGCCACGCCTTCATCCTGCTGCGGCTGCTGGTGCGCTCGGCGACCGGCGCCGACATTACCCAATACACGACCTTTCATTGCGGGCCGAAGCGCGCCGGCGACCGCGACGGGCCGGAGGCGTTCCATATCGTGCTGGTCGACAACGGCCGCACGCGCATGCTGGCGGACGGCCTTGGCGACATGCTGCGCTGCCTGCGCTGCGGCGCCTGCATGAATCATTGCGTCGTCTATAATGAGATCGGCGGGCACGCTTATGGCGGCGTCTATCCGGGTCCCATGGGCGCGGTGCTGACGCCGGTCCTCGACGGCCTCGAAAAATCCCGCGACCTCGTCCACGCCTGCACGCTGAACGGGCGCTGCCAGGAAGTCTGTCCGGTCGATATTCCGCTACCGGACATGCTGCGCGGCTGGCGCGACAAAAGCTGGGCGCAGGGGCTTGAGCCGCAGCCGCAGCGCGGCCTGACAAGGCTCTGGGCCTTTGCCGCCGCTCGTCCCGCTCTCTATCGCTTTGGAACGCGCCTGGCGATGCGGGCGATCCGGCTCTTCGCCAAAGACGGGTGGATCGGCAATCTGCCGCTCGCCGGCGGCTGGACCCGCCATCGCGATTTTCCCAAACCCGCGGCGCGGACATTTTTTGAACAATATGAGCCGCCGAAACGGAAGGCGGATTCTGTGAGCGCGCGCGCGGATATTCTCGCCGCGATCCGCGGCGCCTTGCGCGGCGCGCGGGACCCCGCAGCCATCGCCGCCACGGCGGAGGCTCTGGCGCAAGAGTTCGCGCGCGAGCCGCCCGCAGCTTCCGAGCAGCGATCTTGCCGACGCCTTCGCGGCGCGGCTCGTCTCCGACAAGGTGGTCGGCGCCAGCGTCGATCGCATTCGCCGGCTTGAGGACGCGCCGGCCGCCGTGCGGCGCTATTGCACCGCGCACGGCCTCGATCAAATCTTGGCGCTGCAGCCAGATCTCGCCCTACAAAAGCTCGACTGGAGCGGCTTCGAGATCAGAGCCGCAATCGGCGGCGACGAAACGCTGGCGGTCGCGCGGGCGCGCTGGGCCATCGCCGAGACCGGAACTTTCGTCTTTCATTCAGGCCCGGAGTCGCCGACACTATTGTCTTTCCTGCCGCTGCATCACGTCTGCATCATCGAGGCTGCGCGTATTCTGGCCCATCTCGAGGATTATGCCGACGCCGAACGCGGCGCGGCTGCGCCCCGCAATGTCAACCTCATCACGGGGGCGAGCGGCACGGCCGATATCGAGGGCGCGCTTGTGCGCGGCGCGCACGGGCCGGCCTTCCTGCACGCCATCATCGTCGATGGAGAAGTCGCCGGGGCGGCTCACGCGCCATAGCGCGCGAGGAACAGGCTTACGGCCGCGTTCGCATGGGCGCGCAGCTCAGCCTCGGTGAAGGTCGCCTTGACGACGAGCCGCATCATCTGGTGATGCGCGATGACGGAGCCGATAAAAAGCCTGGCCGCGAGCTCGGGTTCGCACGCCTGCAACTGTCCGCGCGCGCTGGCTTGCATCAGATAGTCCGACAGTCGCGCGATGATCCGGCCCGGACCCTGCTCATAGAAGATCCGGCCAAGCTCCGGCTCACGCGGCGACTCCGCGACGACAACGCGATAGAGACAAATCGAATCGGCGGCGCCGAGGACTTGCAGAATGCTCAGCGCGAGGTCGAGCAGCGCCTTCTTCGGCGGTCCCGACAATTCGCCGCCCTCGCCGCCCATCATGAGCGCGGAGCGCCGGCGCACCACTTCGGAAAATAACGCCTCTTTGCAGCCAAAATGGCGGTAAAGAGTTTCCTTCGAGGCGCCGGCGCGCTCGGCTATCAGCTGCATCGTCGTTTCAGCGTAACCGCGCTCAAGAAAGACGCTCTCCGCGACGACGGAGATCTGGTCGCGGCGCTTTTCGCCGCGGGGCACCGGACTTGCCTGACACTGCATCGTTGACTTACGCCAATTCTCGTGTAACCGTACCAATCGGTTCGGTTACTAGCTATGCACCGAAAAGGGCTCGCCGCGCAAGCCCCGCCTGCAACGGCCGGTCGAGGGCTTTAAGGACAGTCGAGCGGACAGAGCATGGATCACCAATCCGAAACGGACCTGCGCGAGGCCGAGCCGCCTGACGCCGACCTGCGCGAGCGGGACGAGAAAGCGCCCGAGGGCGAGGTCGCCGAGGCGCCCGCCGAAACTCGCGCGGATGCGGACGAGGACAAGGGCGCGCCGGAGGAAGAGGCGCCGCCGAAAAAGAAGAGCGGGCTGTGGCGGATCGGCCTCGTCATAGCGGCGCTGGTCGCCGCGGGGGGCGCTTATCTCTATTTCTCGACCCTCAACATCGAGTCCACCGACGACGCCTACACGGACGGCCGGGCGGTGACGATCGCGCCGCAGGTGTCGGGCCTCGTCGTCTCGCTCGACGTCAACGACAATCAATTCGTGCACGAGGGCCAGCCGCTGATCCATATCGATCCGCGCCAGTATATTCAGGCGCGCGATTCTGCTGAAGGCGCCCTTCAGGTCGCTAAAGCGCAACTTGCCGGCCTAAAGCTCGGCGCAGAAATCGCACGCAAGAACTTTCCAGCTCAGCTGGAGCAGGCTAAGGCGCAACTTATCTCGGCGCAGGCGGCCGAAGCCAAGGCGGAGGCGGATTACCAGCGCCAGCGCAGCCTGCCGAAACTGGCGACGTCGCAGCAAGATGTCGATGCCGCCACCGCCGCTCTGCGCCAGGCGCAGGCGCAGGTGGCGCTGGCCCAGGCGCAGATCGCCGTGGCCGAACCCGCGCCGCAGCGCATCGGGCAGGCCGACGCGGACGTTGGCCAGCTGACTGGTCAGGTCGAGGAGGCGCAGGCGAAGCTCGATCAGGCGAATCTCAATCTCGAATGGACCGTGGTCAGGGCGCCGCAGGACGGCTGGATCACCAAGCGCAATGTCGAGGTCGGCAATTATGTGACGCCCGGCCAGCAAATCTTCTCGATCGTTTCGCCGCAGGTCTGGATTACGGCCAATTTCAAGGAGACCCAGCTCGACCGCATCCGGCCCGGACAGCCGGTCGACATTGATATCGACGCCTATCCGCACCTCAAGCTGAAGGGCCACGTCGACAGCATCCAGCTCGGCTCGGGCTCGAAGTTCACCGCCTTCCCGCCAGAGAACGCGACGGGCAATTTCATCAAGATCGTGCAGCGCGTTCCGGTCAAGATCGACATCGACAGCGGACTTGACCCCGATTTGCCGCTGCCGCTCGGCATATCCGTCGTGCCGACGGTGAAGCTGAAATGAGCACGGCCGACGCGACGGCGCAGCCTCGAAAGCCCGGGCCGCAGGCTCGCGCGCCGGCGCAAAAGTCCGATGCGCACGCCCATTGGCGGCCGTCGGGCAATCCGTGGGCCATCGCAGTGGTCGTCACGCTCGCGGCCTTCATGGAGATTCTCGACACGACGATCGTCAATGTCGCGCTGCCCCATATCGCCGGCAGCCTCTCGGCCAGCAATGACGAAGCGACCTGGGCGCTGACCTCCTATCTCGTCGCCAACGCCATCGTTCTCACGATCTCGGGCTGGCTCAGCGCGGTGATCGGGCGCAAGCGCTATTTCATGATCTGCATCGCGATGTTCACGGTGTGCTCCTTCCTCTGCGGCATCGCGGGCAGCCTGCCGCAGCTCGTAATCTTCCGGCTGCTGCAGGGCTTCTTCGGCGGCGGCCTGCAGCCGAACCAGCAGGCGATCATCCTCGACACTTTTCCGCCGGAAAAGCGCGGCGCGGCCTTTGGCGTCACGGCGATCGCGACCATCGTCGCGCCGGTGCTGGGGCCAACGCTCGGCGGCGTGATTACCGATACCTACAACTGGCGCTGGATCTTTTTCGCCAACATTCCGGTCGGCATCATCGCCACTTTCCTCATCTTCGTTCTGGTCGAGGATCCGCCCTGGCTGCAGAAAGCGTCGAAACACATCGACTTCATCGGCCTCGCTTTCATTACGCTCGGCCTTGGCGGCCTGCAGGTCATGCTCGACCGCGGCGAGGATGAAGACTGGTTCGGCTCCTCCTTCATCCGGGTGATGGCGGTGGTCGCCGCCTTCGGCATCATCGGCGGCATCATCTGGCTCAAGACGGCAAAATTTCCGATCGTCAATCTCGACGTCTTCAAGGACCGCAATTTCGCCATGGGATGCGTCTGCATCTCCGCCGTCGGCGGCATTCTTTACGCCGGCGCCGTGGTCATTCCGCAGTTCGCGCAAACGGTGATCGGCTATACGGCGACCTGGGCCGGCCTGATCCTGTCGCCGGGCGGCGTCGCGATCATCGTGCTCATTCCGATCGTCGGCGTGCTGATGCGCTTCATTCAGACCCGCTTGCTCATCGCGCTCGGCTTTTTCATCATGGGCTCGGCGTTCTTCTATTCAAGCCGTCTGTCGCCGACGATCGATTTCGGGACGCTGGTCTCGATGCGCGCGGCGCAGACCATGGGCCTCGGCTTTCTCTTCGTGCCGATCAGCACGATCGCCTACATTACCTTGCCGCGCCGCCTCAACGGCGATGCGACGGCGCTGTTCACCATGTTCCGCAACGTCTTCGGCTCGATCGGCATCTCGCTTGCGACCGCGATGATCACCGAGCGGACGCAGGCGCGCCAGGCGCAGCTTTCAAAATGGACGAACGCCTTTCATCAGCCCTACAATCAATTGATCGCGAGCTATCAGCAAAAACTGATCGCGATGGGCCATGCGGCGAGCGCCGCGCATGACATCGCTGTCGGAAAGGTCTATCAGGCCTTCCGCGCGCAGGCGCAGATCCTCGCCTATTCTGACGTCTTTCTTTACACCGGCATCATCGCCTTCTGCATCGTGCCCTTCTGCTTCTTTCTGACCAGCAAAAAGGTCGCCGGCCGCGGCGGCGGGGCGCATTGATATGACGGCCGACATATCTTATGGCGCCTACGCCTGCGTCACTGACGAATTTCGCCTTGATCGCGCCGCGGGTAATGGCGGAGCACCGCGACCGGCCCCGCGATGCAAAAACATGATTGAGAGATGCGGCATGGGGCTCGCGGCGATGCTCGCCGCCCTTCTGATGAGCGGCTGCTATTCGGTCGGCCCGGATTTCACGCCGCCCGACCCCTTGCTGCCGCGCGCCTCTTTTTTCGGCAAGCCGGCGCCGCAAAGCGCCGCCGCGACGGCGGCCGCCCTCCCCTCGTCCAGCACGGTCACGGACGCTGCCTGGTGGCGCACCTTCCACGATCCAACGCTGACGTTGCTCGCCGAGCGCGTCGCCGGCGCCAATCTCGACGTGCAGACGGCGACGGTGCGCCTTAACGAAAGCCGCGCCCAACGCGGCGTCGCTGCCGCCGCGGGGCTGCCGAGCGTCAACGGCAATGCCGAGTATCAACGCGAACTCTATAGCAAGAACGGCGTCCTCAGCCTCGCCGGCCCAACGCTCGTGGTGCCGCCGATCAGCGTCTGGCAGACCGGCTTCGACGCGTCCTGGGAACTCGACATCTGGGGCCAGGTCCGGCGCCAGGTCGAAGCGGCGGACGCCCAGGTCGAAAACGCCGAATATCAGCGCCGCGACCTGCTTGTCTCGGCGCTGGCCGAGCTCGCGCGCGACTATATGGATCTGCGCGGTGCGCAGGCTCAGGTCGCAATCCTTAACGATAACCTCAAGAGCGCCAGCGAGATTTTGGAGCTGACGCGGACGCGCACCGCCAAGGGGCTGACCAGCGGTCTCGACGTCGAAAACGCCGCCGCGCTGGTGGAGAGCATTCGCGCCGAGTTGCCAAGCCTCGAAAATCAGGTCGACATCGACATCAACGCGATCAGCCTGATCCTCGACGAGCAGCCCGGCGCGCTGAAGGGCGAACTCGCCGGCGTGAAGCCGATCCCGCCAACGCCGCCGCGCGCGCCGCTTGGCGTGCCTTCGGAGCTGGCGCGACGGCGTCCCGACATTCGCGCGGCGGAGGCGCAGCTCCATGCCGCGACCGCCGATATCGGCGTCGCGGTCGCCGATTTCTATCCAAGCGTCAAGCTGAACGGCAATCTCGAACTCAACGCATTATCCCTCAACAAGATATTCAGGGGCAGCTCGCTTCAATATGTGGCCGGACCATCCGTCGAGCTGCCGATTTTCGAGGGCGGCCGGCTGACTTCGACCCTCAATCTGCGCAGCGCGCAACAGGAAGAGGCGGCGATCTATTACCACAAGACCGTGTTGCAGGCCTGGCACGACGTCGTCAACGCGCTCAACGCCTTCGCCGCGGAGCAGCGGCGGCGCGACGGCCTCAAGGCCGAGGTCGAGCATTCGCGCCAGGCGCTGTCCCTCTCGCGCGTGCGCTACGCCAATGGCGTGGCCGATTTCATCACCGTGCTCGACGCGGAGCGCACGCTGCTGCAATCGCAGCAACAACTGGCGCAAAGCACGACAGCCGTATCGAGCAATCTGATCCAGCTCTATAAGGCGCTCGGCGGCGGCTGGGAGCAGACCTTTCCGGAGGAGCCGCCGCAGCCCGTCGCCGCGGCGCTCTCATTGGAATGACTTCGCCTGCAGCGCGCCTTGGCGCGCAGGCCGTCGCCGTGCAGGCCTTGCAGGGCGAATTGGCGCAATTTGCGAATTGAGCTATAGCTGAGCCTTGGCTCAGCTCAGCAATCTGACGGTGTTCCGATGCCGACCCGATTTTGCCTCGTCCGCCATGGCGAAACGACCTGGAACGCCGAGCGCCGGCTGCAGGGGCAAACCGACATTCCACTGAACCAGGTCGGGCGCGCGCAGGCCAAAGCGGCGGCTTCGCGGCTTGCGACCGAGCGCTTCGACGCGCTCTACAGCAGCGATCTATCGCGCGCGCTCGAGACCGCCGCGCCCGCCGCCGCGCTGCTTGGCCTTAAGACGCAGCCGACCGAAACGCTTCGGGAGCGGTTTTTCGGCGCCTTTCAGAGCTTGACGCATGAAGAGGCGCAGGCGCGCTACCCAGAGGATTACGCACGTTTTCGCGCGCGCGACCCGGACCATTGCATGCCGGACGACGGCGAGAGCCTGCGCGCATTCTCCGCGCGCATCGAGGCTTCCCTTGGCGACCTTGCCGGGAAGCATCGCGGGCAGACGCTGCTTGTCGTGACGCATGGCGGCGTACTCGACATGGCGCGCCGACTCGCGACGGGCCGGAGCCTGCAGGAGAAGCGCGATTTCCCGCTGCGCAACGCCGCGCTCAACTGGATCGAGCACTGCCACGGCCGATGGGGTCTGCTCAGCTGGGGCGAGACGGCGCATCTGGAGCGCGCGCGGGACGAGGTTTTCGATGCGGGGTCGAACAGCGCCGAAGCTCGAATAGACCCCCACGACTCCAGAGCGTCGAACGGCGGCCAACCCTTGACGAAAGCGTGAGGCGGAGTGCCTCACTACAGCGGTAACCTATCGGCTCCCTGCCGTAACCGCGCTGAAGCTTCAGTCGTCCACTCATAATGGAGGACGCCGGCGCTGACAGCGTCCGCGCGCGGGTTCCCGCGCGGCGACCCGCGGCGGCGCAGCTTTGCGCCTCCACCGAGAATGGAGAATCGACCGATGAACTATTTGTCCGAGACGACGACACGGATGCGGCGCCTTGGCGGCTTCGAGAAGCTGTTCTCGCTTATCGATCAAAGCGGCCCGACCCATTTCGCCGTCGCCGCCAAAATCGAGGGACAAACGACCACGGGAGGCTGGCGCACGGCCCTCGATCTGGTTCAGCGCCGTCATCCATCCTTTTCGGTCGGCATCGAACAGGAAGGGACGGGCGCCGCCTACTTTAGCCGGGCGGCGGCGCGCATTCCGCTCCGGATCGTCGCCAGCGACGATCTGCGCTGGGAGCCGGAGATAGAGCGGGAAATGGCCGCGCCCTTCAATGCAAACCGCGCCCCGCTCGTCCGCGCCGTGCTGGTGCATCAGCCGCATCGCGCGGTTTTTATTCTTGTGTCGCGTCATTCTATCGCAGACGCAAGGTCTTTGATCTTCGCGATCAGGGACGTGCTTCAGGCGTTCTCCGGCAAGTTCGCCGATCCGTTGCCGTCGTCGCTGGATGCTTTGCTGGCCGTGCCCGCAGAGGACGCCGAATGCGCTGCGGCCGATTCCTGCCGCGGCTTCCAACCCGTTCGATTGACCGCGCGATCGCGAATGTCATGAATTCAGGCTTTCGAGCGGCGACCGTCCCGCGACGCCAGCGCCAAAGCGATCGTCAGGACCGGCAGGATGATGTCGAGATAGAACACCGGCCCGGCGTTGCCCGGCGCGAAATTTCCGGCCGCTAACATCTGGCGCACATGGCCGACGGCGTCGCCCAGAAGAAAGATCGCGTTGACCAGCACGGCGGCGGCCCTGAAGCCGAAACTCGCACGAAAAGCCACGCAGCCAGCAACGCCGAAAGCGAGGTCGGCCATGCCGACCTCGTACTGGAACGGACTGTCGGCCCAGCCGATGAACCGCGCCGCCATCTCGGGATAGGCGAGGTGGAAGAAGGCGCTCCACAAGCCGCCGACGCCGATCGGCAAAAGCAGGAGCCAGGACAGCGTGCGCTCCGCCGCCGGCCCACGCCGATCGAACGCCGCGCAGAGCAGCGCCGCGACAAACAAAATCGCGGTAAAGTTGGACAGGATGAAACGAATGAGGCTAGCCATGGACTGGTCTGGTCTCCTTCATGCGGAAATCGGCGGCGGGATCAGAACAGCGGCGCCGGAAATGCGGCCGTGACGCAAATCCTCCAGCGCCTCATTGGCGCGCTCCAGCGGATAGGCGATGGGGCGCGTCTCGACCGGCACTTCGGGCGCCAGCGCCAGAAATTCTTCGGCGTCGCGGCGGGTCAGATTGGCGACCGAGCGGATGATTCGCTCCTCCCAGAGGTCGGCATAGGGAAAGGCCGGGATGTCGCTCATATGGATGCCGCCGCAGACGACTATTCCGCCTTTCGCCAGCGCGTGCAGGGCGGTGGGGACGAGCGCGCCGACCGGCGCGAAAATCAGGGCCGCGTCGAGCGGCTCGGGCGACGGCGTCGTCGATCCGCCCGCCCAAACGGCGCCGCATTCGCGTGCGAACGCCTCCGCCGCTGCGTCGCCCGGCCGGGTGAAGGCGTAGATCTCCCAGCCAAGATGCCGGGCGACCTGCGCGATAATATGCGCCGCGGCGCCGAAGCCATAAATGCCGAGCCGGCGCCCTTCTCCGGCGAGCCGTAGCGACCGATAGCCGATGAGGCCGGCGCACAGCAGCGGCGCCGCCTCGACGTCGGGATAGGACGCGGGAAGCGGGAAACAGAAGCGCTCGTCGGCGACGGTGAACTGCGCGTAGCCGCCGTCGATGTCGTAGCCGGTGAAGCGCGCCTTGTCGCAAAGATTTTCGCGCCCTGAGAGACAGTAGGCGCAGACGCCGCAGGTCCAGCCGAGCCACGGGACGCCGACCCGGTCGCCAAGTTTGAAGCGCGTCACTTTCTCGCCGAGGCCCGCCACGACGCCGACGATCTCATGGCCGAGAACCAGCGGCAGCTTCGGCCGCGGCAGTTCGCCGTCGATGATGTGAAGATCGGTGCGGCAGACGGCGCAGGCGTGGATCTCGATCAGCGCCTGATGCGCGTCCGGCCGCGGCATCGGAACCTCGACGAGGGAGAGCGGCTTGCCCGAACCTTCAAAAATCATGGCTTTCATGGGCCGGAATCCCCGACGCGCCTAACATCGCCGCAAGCGAACCATAGCGGATGGCGGCCAATATTGCAGGGCTTTCGGAGTGCGGTTTGCGCGAGAACAAACTGGCGCAAGCGGCGGTTGATAAAAAATATCCAAACCGTCATGCTTCGGCGCGGCGCCGGCAGGAACCCGCCCGGACGAAGCGAAACGATTGTCCGGCGGCGCGTATTTAATGGCGAAGGCCGGACCTTGATGGTCCGGACGCAAATCGCCGCAAGGAGGAAGACCGTCATGACCACGCGAAAACTGGAAAAGTCCGAATGGGGCGCCTTCTTCAATGGCGTGTCGAAAGGCCTCAAGGATGCACAGGCGGAGATCGAGGTCGCCTCCCTCAAGCTCGGCGACCAGATCGAAGCGACCTGGCTGCCACTTTATGGCGTCGTCTATGATCCGAAGGACGATATTTTCGAGGTCGCGCTTAAAGGTCTCGACCATCTCATTCAGAAGCCGCGCGAGGTCTACATCGAGGAAGAGGGCGGAAGGCTGGTCAATGTCGAGATCGTCGACGCCGACCAAAATCACCAGATCGTCAGGTTCAGGGAGCCGCGCAAATCCTGATCTAGCCTACGCGGGGATCAGGCGTCGACCTGGAACAATTGCCGGATGCGATCGGTGAAGCGCCTTGCGGCGTGGTCTGCGTGGTTCGACGCGGCCGCTTCATTCGCCGCCTGCATGGCGCGGCGCGCGGCGAGCGCGTGGCCGAGCGCGTCCGAAAGGCCGGGGCGCTCGCGCAGGATCGGGCGCAGGTCGTCGGCGCAGATTTCATAGATCACGGCGCGGGTCAAAGCCCGGATCGAGCCGTGTTGCGGCTCCCCCAGCAACAGCCCGCCCTCGCCGAAATAATCGCCGGGACCAAGCCGATAGAGTTCGCGCTCGCGTCCGTCGACGGTCTGATAGAGGGCGAGCGCGCCCGACTGCACGATCGCCAGCGTTTGCGACACGACGCCACGTTCGATAACGGGTTCGCCGGGCTCGAACGCCCTGCGACTCATCTTGCCGGCAAGAACGCTTTTGTGCTCCTCGGCGAGCGAAGCGAACAGCGGCAGCCTTTCGAGAATTCGCTCGGGCGTGGTTTGCGACGGCGTGTCGTCGCTGCGATGTGGCGCGGGCGCGGCGAGGTCCGCGACGCCAGGCGTTTGCGCAAACCTCAGGCCGGCCGCGACGACATAGCGATACACGCGGTCGAAGACTTCGTTGCGGGCGTCATCGCCAGTCGCCCTGTTCGGGATCCGGTAGCCGAGCGCCAGTTCGATCGCCGATGCGCTGAGCGACTTCACGGCGACCGTCGGGGGCGGCTCATGCAGGATCTTATTGCAGCTCGCCAGCGCCTTCAGCGCCACGTCGACGAAGGCCGCCGGCGACATTGTGGGTTCGAGCCGGATCAGCGTCGTCGCGACCCGCGCCTCTTCCGGCGTGCTGACGTTGACGAGCTTGGCCTTGGCGAGCACGCTGTTCGGTATGATGGCGACGTCATGGCTCGCCGTCAGCAGATGCACCGCCTGCCAGTTGGCCTCCACGATGCGCCCCTCGACGCCATCGTCGATGATGATCCAGTCGCCGACGCGATAGGACCGCCCCAGGCTGATCGCGATGCCTGAGAATACATCGGCCAGCGTGCTCTGCAGCGCGAGGCCGGCGACGATGGCGACGGCGCCGGAGGTCGCGAACAGCGCGCCGATCGGCACGTTGAGGTCGTCGCCGATGATCGCGAGAAGGACGCTCAGGTAAATGAGGCCGGCGATCAGCTGCTGGAACAGGCGGCTTTCGTTTGGGCGGCGCTCGAAGATGACAAAGGCGTCGACGATGCTGACCAGCACGCGGGCGAGCGCGACCCACCAGAGCATTTCGAGCAAGACGATGCCGAACTGGCGCGCGACGCTGTCATCGGGCAGGCGCTGGCGATAGGGCTCGATTCCGTGGATGAACAGCACCGCGCTCAGCGCGATGAAGAGGCCGATGCGGCCGGCGACGCGCCACATCGGGCCCCGTCGCAGGGCGAGCCCCACCAGCGAGGCGAGCGCAACCGCGGCCGCGCCGAGAGTGACGGCGCTCTGCGGATGTTCGGCGATCAGCGCAGGCCAGGGCGGCACGTCGATTTCGATCCTATGGCGCACGCCGACGCTTCAGTGGCGGGCGAAGCCGGCGCCTCACTTAACCTCGTCCTGGCGCTTTCCGCCATGCTCAAAACCCGCGCGGCGCGGTGGGGCGAGAGCTTACAATCGCGCTACAGGCTGGCCGCGACCTCGACGCCGGCCCGCGCGATCTGCGCGTCTTCCGACGACTGCGCGCCGGAGACGCCGATGGCGCCAACGACGCGTCCCTTATGCAGCAGGGGCAGGCCGCCTTCGATCGGAGTCGCCCCCGGCAGCGTCAGCATCACCATGCGTCCGGCCACGACCGCTTCTTCGATGCTTTTTGTGGGCCGCTTGAACAGGAAGGCGGTGCGCGCCTTTTCCTGCGACACCGCGATGGAGCCGACCGGCGCATCGTCGAGGCGCTGCAGATAGAGCAGGTTGCCGCCATCGTCGACGACGGAAATCGTCACCTTCCAGTCATTCTTCAATGCTTCGGCTTCGGCGGCCGCGGCGATGGCCTTGGCGTCGGCGAGGGCGAGCCCTTTTTTGTCGTACATTTGCGTTCCCTCGCGTGGCGGATGGCCCGGCGGCTGAGCGTCGGCAGCTTTTAGCGCGCCATCCCGCGTCTTAACAAGCCGCCGCGCCATTCAGCGCGCGGCCCCGGCGCATCCATGAAGGAACTGCGTGACCGCCAACGCGACGATCTTTTTGATTTCGACCCCGTCCGGCGGCTCGCGCACGCCAATGAGACACTGAAACCGGATCGTTCCGGAGAGCATTTCGAGGAAATGGTCGGCCGCCGCCCGGCTATCGGGCATCGAGAGCGATCCGCGCGCGATCTGGCGCTCGAAAAACTCCATCAGAAAGGCCCGGCTGCGGCCAGGCCCCAGCCGCCAGTAGGTTTCGGCGATTTCAGGAATCCGCGCGGCTTCGGCGACGACAAGGCGGCTCAGACTCAAGGCAGGCGGGGAAAGAACAATCTCGAGGTAGCGCACGCCGACGGCCGTCAGCACCATTTCGGCCGACTGCGACGCCAGCGTCTCGAGCGTCAGGCCGCCAAAAATGCTCCAGCACGTCTCCGTGACCAGCGCTTCGAACAGTCCTTGCTTGCCGCCGAACAGAGTATAAAGCGTCTGTCGCGACCCGCCCGAGAGGGCGATGACGTCATCGAGCGTCGCTTCGGCAAAGCCCTTTTGCTGAAACACCTCCCGCGCGGCCGATAAAAATGCCTCGCGGCGCGCCGCGAGGCGCTTGCTCGCGGGCGCGGTGAAAGCGAAGTCGAGCTTTGAGACAGCGGTTTTCATTCACAACCGGGTGAAATCGTTACAACGTCCTTGATGTGTACTGTACCATACAATACGTCAAGAGCGGTCCCCGGAGTTTGTCATGGGCATAGTCGGCTTCGCCCTGCGCTACCGCCACACGTTTTACGTGCTGGCCATGATGATGCTGTTCCTTGGCGGAGCGGCGATTTTAACGGCGCCCAAGGATATTTTTCCGAATATCAATATCCCGGTCGCCACCGTCATCTGGCAATACACCGGCCTGACGCCCGAAGAGATGGAAGCGCGCGTCACCACCTATAGCGAATATACGATCAGCTCCAACGTCAGCGACGTGCGCAATATTGAAAGCCAGACGCTGTCGGGCATTTCGGTTCAAAAGGTCTTTTTCCAGCCTGGCGTGAACATTGACCTCGCCATCGCCCAGATCGTCGCCGCCACCAATTCGATCCGCGCCATCATGCCTCCCGGCATTCAGCCGCCGACCGTGGTGCAGTTCAACGCATCCTCGGTGCCTGTTCTCCAGTTGAGCTTGAGTTCGGATCGGCTCAACGAACAGCAGCTTTATGACTACGGCATCTATCAGATGCGTCAGGCGCTGGCGCCGATTCCCGGCATTACCCTGCCGACGCCCTATGGCGGCAAATATCGCCAGATCATGGTCGATCTCGACCCCGAGGCGCTGCGCTCGCGCGGCATCACGCCGACCGATGTGCTCAACGCCGTAAACGCGCAGAGCCTGACTCTGCCGTCCGGCGACGTGAAACTCGGCGATCAGCAGTTCATCGTGAAGGTCAACGCCACGGCGCCCTCGATCGACGCGCTGAACCGGATCCCGGTCAAACAGGTCGGCGGCGCCACCGTCTTCCTGTCCGATGTCGCCCACGTGCGCGACGGCTGGGCGGTGCAGCAGAACATCGTGCGCGCCGAAGGCAAACGATCGGTGCTTTTGACCATCATCAAGAACGGCAACGCGTCGACGCTCGACGTCGTCAATCGCGTCAAGGCGGCGTTGCCCGAGATCGAGAAGGCCGCGCCGCCCGGCATGAATATCAAGCTGCTGTTCGATCAGTCCATATTCGTGCAGAACGCCATCGACAGCGTGCTTCATGAGGGGGCCGTCGCGGCCGCGCTGACCGCGCTGATGATTCTGATCTTCCTCGGCTCGTGGCGATCCACCCTCGTCGTCATGGTGTCGATCCCGCTCTCGATCCTGACTTCGATCGCGGTGCTTTCGGCGCTCGGCCAGACCATCAACACAATGACCCTCGGCGGCCTTGCGCTCGCGGTCGGCATCCTCGTCGACGATTCGACGGTGACGATAGAGAACACGCACCGATTGCTTGAGGAAGGCATGGACTTTGACCAGGCCGTGCTCGAAGGCGCCGCCGGAATCGCTGTGCCGACCCTGATCTCGACGCTCGCCATCTGCTGCGTCTTCGTGTCGGTCTTCTTCCTGCAGGGCGCGGCGCGCTATCTGTTCACGCCGCTCGCCATGGCGGTGGTGTTCGCCATGCTCGCCTCCTACGGCATCTCGCGCACCTTGACGCCGATCATGATCGGACTCCTGATCCGAAAAGAGCATGAGCGGCACGGCGAGGCGAACGACTGGCTGACGCGCTTCCACGACGGATTCAACCGGCGGTTCGATCGCTTCCGCGGCTTCTACGCCTGGCTTCTCGCCGGCATTCTGCGGCGGAAATTCCTGACCCCCGCCGTCGCCCTACTGGTCATCGCGGGCGCCGGCGTTCTGGCGTTGCATGTCGGCGAGGATTTCTTTCCCGCGGTCGACGCTGGCCTGATCCAGTTGCATGTCAGGGCGCCGGCGCGCACCCGCATCGAGCGCACCGAACAGATCTTTCAGGATATCGAGGACAAGATACACACGATCGTCCCGGCCAAGGAATTGAAGCTCGTGCTCGACAATATCGGGCTGCCGCAAAGGCTCTACAACCTGGCCTTCACCGACGGCAGCGCCATCGGCGTCAACGATGGCGTCATTCAGATCGAGCTCGCCGAAGGACATGAGCGCACCGACGCGGTCATCAAAAAGCTGCGTGCGCAATTGAACGCGGCTTTTCCCGACGTCCTATTCTATTTCCAGCCCGCCGATCTCGTCACGCAAGTGTTGAATTTTGGCGTTCCGACCCAGATCGACGTGCAGCTCCAGGGACGCGATCGCGAAAACAACAAGAGGCTTGCGGCGCTGCTGCAGCAGAAAATGAGCGCTGTCCCCGGTCTCGTCGACGCGCATATCCAGCAGGAGCTCAACGCGCCTGAGCTATATTATACGGTCGATCGCACGCGCGCGCAGCAGCTTGGGCTCAACATGCAAGAGGTCGCCAACAACCTCAACATCAGCCTCAGCTCTTCGGAGCAGGTCTCACCCAATTTCTGGACGGATCCGAAAAACGGCATCCCCTATTTCATGCCCGTGCAAACGCCGGAATATCGCATCGCGACGAAAAACCAGCTCGACAATACGCCGCTCGCCAGCGCCGTCGACCCCAACGGGACGCCAATCCCAACATTGCTTGGCAATCTCGCGACGTCACAGCGCCTTGGCGTTCAGTCCGTCTACAATCACTCGAACATTCAGGCCGTTTACGACGTTTACGGGAGCGTGCAGGATCGTGATCTTGGCGGCGTCGCGGCAGAGCTGAACAAAATCGTCGCAGAGGTAGAGCCGCAGCTGACTCCCGGCAACCACATCGTGATCCGCGGCCAGATCGAGAGCATGCAGTCGGCCTTCGGCAATCTCGGCCTCGGCCTCCTCTTCGCGGCGGTGTTCGTTTACATGCTGATGGTGATCAACTATCAAAGCTTTCTCGACCCGCTCGCCGTCATCCTCGCGCTCCCCGGCGCCGGCGCCGGCATTCTGCTTATGCTGTTCGTCACCGGCACCACCTTGAGCGTGCCCTCGCTGATGGGCGCGATCATGGCGGTCGGCGTCGCCTCGGCGAACTCGATCCTGCTCGTCACCTTCGCGCGCGAGCAGCGCGAAGCGGGCCTCAGCGCCTTCGACGCCGCGCTCTCGGCGGGCGTCACGCGGTTGCGGCCGGTTCTGATGACCGCCGCGGCGATGATCGTCGGCATGATCCCGATGGCGATCGGCGAGCCAGGCGGCGAGCAGAACGCGGTGCTCGCGCGCTCCGTCATCGGCGGCGTCGCAGTGGGCACCATGACCACGCTCTTATTTGTGCCTTTCCTTTATTCCATCATCGGCCGCTTTGAGAAGGTCGCCGCCAAGACCCCTGAACGCTATGCTCCAAGGGATCTGACCCACCAGGGATCGCCGTCATGAACAGCATGCCCCCCGATCCCGCCTTTGAAACGCCGCGTGCGAAAGCGCCGAACGAGCGCAACGAACCGCCGCGCGGGCCAAAGCCCGGCGAAAAAAAACGGCGGGTCATCGCCCGCCTGCTGGGCGTGTTGGCGATCGCCATCGTCGTGGGTCTTGTCGGTTTCGGCGTCTGGTCGAGGTCGAGCCGGAACGCCGAGGCCGACGCCGCCATGCAGACGCGCCTGAACTCGATTCCCTCTGTGCGGACCATCGTCGCCAAGGCGGACAGTAATCCGCGCATCATCGAACTCACCGGCAATATGACGGCGTTCGACAGCGCCACTCTTTTCGCGCGCGCCACCGGCTACATCAAGACCCGCAACGCCGATATCGGCACGAAGCTGAAGAAGGGCGACGTGCTTGCGGTGATCGCCGCGCCCGACCTCGATCAGCAGCTCGAGCAGGCGAGGGGGCAACTGGTCCAGTTCCAGGCCGCCGTGCAGCAGGCTCAAGCCAATGCGGATCTTGGCCGCGTCACCGACCAGCGCACCGCGCGACTCGTGGCGCAGGGCTGGTCGAGCGAGCAGCAGGGCGACACCGATCGGCTGACGCTGGCCGCGCGTCAAGCTGCGGTCGCGGTGGCGAAGGCCAATGTCGTGGCGCAGCAGGCGGCGGTCGACAGGCTCCAGCAGCTCACCCAGTTCGAGGAGATCAAGGCGCCCTTCGACGGCGTCGTGACCAGCCGTCTCATCGATGTCGGCAGCCTAGTCACGGCGGACGCGACCAGCGGAACGCCTCTGTTTTCGATGGCGCGCACCGACGAGTTGCGCGTGCAGGTCTTCGTGCCGCAGGCCGCGACTTTCGGCATCAAGGATGGCGACGCCGCGACGATCACGGTTTCGGAGCTGCCGGGACGCACCTTCACCGGGCGCGTCGCGCGCAACGCGAATGCGCTTTCGCCCGGAACGCGCACGCTGCTGATGGAGGTCGACGTCGACAACAAGGATGGCGTGCTCGCGGCCGGGCTCTACAGCGTCATTCATCTGCAGGTGCGGCGGCCGAACCCGGTCATCAATATTCCCTCGACGGCGGTGATCTTCAATCAGAACGGCCTCAACGCCGCCGTCGTTTCGGATGGCAAGGTTGAATTGCGCAAGATCGAGATCGACATCGACAATGGCGCCAATGTCGACGTGCGATCCGGCCTGAAAGACGGAGACCGGATCATCCTCAGCCCGCCCGCCAACGTCTCGGACGGCATGAAAGTCACCGTCGCCTGACGGCGCGGAACATCTTCTCATAAGGCCTCCGAAATTATGGGTCGGTCGGCCCTACCCGAAGGCGTGGCCCGCAAAAAAACAGGAGATCGACCGATGGCAGTGATGGACCAGACGATGGAGTTCGCCGAAATTCGAGGCGCGTCCTTGCGCGTTTCCCGCGTCGGACTCGGCACCTGGGCGATCGGCGGCTGGATGTGGGGCGGCAGCGATGACGCGGAGTCGATCGCAACGATCCGCGCCGCGCTCGATCACGGCGTCAACCTCATCGACACCGCGCCGGTTTATGGATTTGGCCACTCGGAGGAGGTCGTCGGCAAGGCGCTCGCCGGGCATCGCGAGCGCGCGGTGATCGCGACGAAGGTCGGGCTCGAATGGAAGGACGGCAAGGTGTTCCGCAACGCCAGCCGCGCACGCATCAACGGCGAGATCGAGGATTCGCTGCGCCGCCTCCAGACCGACCGCATCGACATCTATCAGGTGCATTGGCCGGACCCGAAGACGCCCATCGAGGAAACCGCGGAGGCGATGAAGACGCTGTTCGATCAGGGGAAGATCGGCGCCATCGGCGTCAGCAATTTTTCCGTGGCCGAGATAGAGCGTTTCTGCAAGGTCGCGCCGCTCCATGTGCTGCAGCCGCCCTATAATCTGTTCGAACGCCAGATCGAGACCGATATTCTGCCCTATTGCCTCAAGCATGGCATCGCGATTTTCGGCTATGGCGCGCTCTGCCGCGGCCTGTTGTCCGGCCGCATGAAGGCGGACACGGTCTTCGTCGCGGGCGATCTGCGCCGCGACGATCCGAAATTCAGGCCGCCGCGCTTCGCGCATTATCTCGCCGCGGTCGAGCGGCTGGACAGGCTCGCGCGCGAGCGCTTCGGCAAGCGCGTCATCGATCTCGCCGCGCGCTGGGCGCTGGATCAGGGCGCCGCGAGCGCGCTGTGGGGCGCCCGCCGCCCCGATCAACTGGCGCCCATTGATGAAGTTGCGGGCTGGTCGCTCGACGCCGCCGCCAAGGCCGAGATCGACCGAATCCTCGCCGAAGAAATCCCCAATCCCGTCGGGCCCGAATTTATGGCCCCGCCGGCGCGGCCCTGATCGGCGCCCAAGCTCAGACGCGCCGCCCCTGGCGCGCCGTTGCTCCAGAAAGGCGCGGGCGCCGCAGGCCAGCGCCACCCGCTGTAGCGGCGCGAGATCGCCCGCGGGCTCCCGATAGACTTCCGGGCCGTTCAAGTTGAACTCATTCGATGTTCTAAAGTTACTAGCCCCATCCTTCAAGAATTCGGGGCGTCGATGTCTCCTAAAAGCTTTGCGCGCGCCCTTCGGTTGATTCCTCTCCTCGCCGCCGCGCTGCTTCTGGCCGCCGCGCCCGCCCGCGCGCAGACGACGGTCAAGATCGGCTATATCCCGGTGCTCGGCTCGGCGCAGCTTTTCGTCATCGACGGCGAGGGCTGGGCCAAGGCGGAGGGGCTCGACCTGCAGCTTGTGCGCTTCCAGGCCGGCACGCAGGCGATCCAGGCGCTCGCCGCGGGCCAGCTCGACGCCTATATCGCCGGCGTGCTGCCGTTGCTCGTCGCCCGCGCCAAGGGCGTCGACGTCAGGGTCGTGGCCGCCGGGGCCGTCGAGGAGTTGCAGTTCGTCGCGCGCGGGCCCCTGCTCGACGCGGCCGAGGGCGCCGACTTCAAGACGGCGATCGCGAAATTCACCGCTGAACAGGGCCGCAAGCCGAAGATCGCCGCGCAGCCGCAAGGCTCCGTGCCCGACACTTTGCTGCGCTATTGGCTCCAGGTCGAAAACGGGATCGATCCGCAAAGCGTCGACATCGCCGGCCTCGACATCGACGCGGCGCAGCAGGCCTTTCTCGCCGGATCCGTCGACGCCGCCGTGCTGCGCGAGCCGGCCCTCACCGTTGTGCGCGATCGGCTGCCACAATCGAAGGTTCTCGTAACCGGCCATCAATTCATGCCCGACCAGCCGGGTTCGGTGCTCGCCATCTATCAGCTCGGAACGGCGAAAGGCGCCGACATCGGCGAGAAGCTTTTGCGGCTGCATCTGCGCGCGACGGAGCTGATCAAGACCCATCCGCGGGAGGCGGCGCCTTTCATCCTGAAAGCGCTCGGGGCCGGCATATTGACCGAGGCGCAGATTGATCGCGCGCTCGCCGGCTCCAGCGCGTCTTTCGTCGCCGATCCCGCGCGCATCGTCGATTCGGTGGCGCGGCTGCAGGAATTCGAGGTCAAGCTCGGCACGGTCAAAACCGCGACGCCCGTCGCCGACCTGTTCGACCTCGCCTTCTATAACCGCATCGCCAAATGACGGCGAAGCCGCTGCGGTCCGATCAGATCGAGACCGCTAACGCGGGGACCGCAAACCTGCCCGGCCTGCTTCGGACGAAAACCGCGCCCCTGGCCGCGGAAGCCGGGCCGCGGCGCTTTTTCCGGTCCGGCGCATTGCGGCCGAACGCGCTCGCCGCGCTTGGCGTCATCCTGTTTCTGGGCGGCTGGGAGTTCGCCGCGCGGCTCAATCCGCGCCTTTCGGCGCTGATCCCGCTGCCGAGCCAGATTCCGGCGGCATGGCTCGGCGAAATTCGTGGCGGCTTCTGGACGGCCGCGGTCGAGAACAGCCTCTCGCATTATCTGACCGGCGTCGCCATCGGCTCATTGCTCGGCGTCGCCTTCGGCCTCGTCTGCGGCGTCTCGGCCCGGTTCGAGGCCTTCCTCTCCGGCGTCGTGCGCATCCTGCGGCCGATCCCCGGCCTCGCCTGGGTTCCCTTCGCCATTCTGTGGTTCGGCCTCACCTCAGCCGCCGCCGCCTTCATCATCGCCATCGCGGTGTTCTGGATCAATTTCTACGCCGCCTTCGGCGCGGTGCAGGCTATCGACCGCGATCTCATGGAGGTCGCGAGCGCCTTCGGCCATGGCGGCTTCTTCGGCCGGTTGACCAAGATCGCGCTACCTGCCGCGACGCCCGGCATTCTGGCCGGTTTCCGCACCGGGCTGGGTCAGGCCTGGATGTCCGTCGTCGCCGCCGAACTCTTCGGCGTTCCGGGCATAGGCGCGCGCATGATGCAGGCGGCGAGTCTGCTCGCCACCGATCTCGTCGTGGTCTATATGCTGACCATGGCGTTGCTCTACGCGATCACCGACATCATCTTCCTCGCCGTCCGGCGGAGGCTGACCGCATGGCAGCAATAGCCGAGCTTTCCGGCATCGGCCTCGCCTTCGGGCGCGGCGCCGAACACACGCAAATTCTCGAAGGCCTCGATCTCAGCCTCGAAGACGGCGAATTCGTCGCCATCGTCGGGCCATCCGGCGCCGGCAAATCGACGCTGCTGCGCGTGCTGATGGGCCTCGTGGCGCCGAGCGATGGAAAGGTTCGCGTCGACATCCCGCATCAGCGCGGACGCCGAAGCATGGCGCTCGTGTTTCAGGACGCCAAGCTGCTGCCATGGAGGCGCGTTTCCGGCAATGTCGCCTTCGGCCTCGAAGGCCTCGGCCTCTCGCGCGGCGAGATCGGCGCGCGCGTAAAGGCCGCGCTCGACCTCGTCGACCTTTCGGCGCAGAGCGCGCGCTGGCCGCATCAGCTCTCAGGCGGCCAAAGGCAACGCGTCGGCCTCGCGCGCGCCCTCGCCGTCGAGCCGCATCTTCTGCTGATGGACGAGCCGTTCGGCGCGCTCGACGCGATCACCCGCGCCGCGCTTCAGGACGAACTGCTCTCGCTGTGGGGGCGAACCGGCAAGACGATCCTGTTCGTCACCCACGATATCGATGAGGCCATCTATCTCGCCGACCGCGTCATCGTGCTCGCCGGCGCGCCGGCGCGCGCTCAAGGGATCTTCACGACGCCTGAGCGCCCGCATGTGCGGCCCGATCCCCGCACATGGGGTCTCGCCGAACAGATTCGGGGCAAGCTCGAACAGAACGGCGAACTGGTCGATTTCGAGATATGAGCGAGGCGCGCCGACCGCCGGAAGGCGCCTATGTCGCCCCCGAAGGCTATTATGAACGCACGAAAGCGATGCCTTTCCTTGGCGCCGCGCGCTGCGAGACGCGCGAAATCGCAGCCGGCAGCCGGCTCGAACTCATCCTTGACTACGAAGTCGGCGCAAGCGGCCTCGCCGATGGGGCCTGGATCAAGGCGGCCTTCAAATTCTATTCCGACTGGGCTTTGTTCCAGACCAGCGATCCCGCCGGCGAAAATTACGTCTCGGCCGAATATCGCGCCGACCCGCTGCTGCCGGGACAGGAGCCGGCGACCGTCAAGGGCCTGCTTTGCCGCTTCGACCAGAAGGGGCACGAGCGGCCGTTCCAGAAGGCCATCATCGTCGACATCGTCGACGGCTATCTCAATCCCGGCGATCATATCGTGATCCGCCTTGGCGACCGCCGCTTTGGCGGAGCTGGAACGCGGGCGCAGACCTTCGTCGAAAAGGACTTCAAATTCCGCTTCTATGTCGATCCCGTCGGCACCTCGCGCTTCGCCGCTGTTCCCGGCGACATCGTGCTGCAGATCGTCCCGAATGATCCTCATCATCTCATCGTCACGGCGCCGCGCGTTGTGCGCCCCGGCGCGGCGCTGCCCGTGCGCGTGCGGCTCGAAGACGTCTGGGGCAACACATGCTGGAACCACGGCGCGAGAGTAGAACTTGCCGCGACGCTTGACGTCGCTCTCGTCTATACGCGAGACGCCGATCTTTCCGCCGCGGGCTGGGCGATCGTGCGCGTCGATGATATTCCGACCGACGCGTTGGGGGAACTCGCCATCGCCGCGCGAATCGCCGGCGAAAGCGCCGTCACGGCGGACAAGACCTTCGTCACAATCGATCCCGCGGCGCCGGTCGATCGCATTTTCTACGGCGATCTGCATGTTCATTCGGACGACACCATTGGCACGAATGATACCGTCTACAATCTCACCTACGGCCGCGACGTCGCCGGCCTCGACGTGCTCGGCTACACCGCGAACGACTTCCAGATCACCACCGCGCGCTGGCGCGCCGCCGTCGCCAATGTGCGCGCAATCAGCGTCGACGGCGCCTTCGTCTGCTATCCCGGCACCGAGTGGTGCGGCAACTCCTGCGCCGGCGGCGACCACAATGTGGTCTTCCTCGGCGAGGGCGAGCCCTTGTTTCCGTTCGGGCGACAGGGCGAGATCGTGCGCTCCTTCGAATGGAGCGAGGACATGGCGTCACAGGAGATCACGCCCGGCGCCTGGCCGCTCGACGAACTCTACGCGACCTATGCGCATGACCCCGAAGGCCATCTCCTGATCCCGCATGTCGGCGGGCGGCGCGCTAACCTGTCCTGGCACCATCCCGAGCTCGAACGGCTGATCGAGGTCGGCTCAAGCTGGGGCCAATTCCCCTGGATGCTGCAGGACTCCTGCGCGCGCGGCTATCATCTTGGCGCATCCGCCGCCAGCGACGAGCATCGCGGCCGCTGCGGCGGCGGCGTGCCCGGCACGGCCGTGTTCGGCGTGCGCGGCGGCCTCACCGGCATCATCGCCGACAGCCTCGGCCGCGTCACCATCGGCAAGGCTTTGCGTGCGCGCAGAACCTTCGCGACGACGGGCGAGCGCAGCGTCGCGCTCGTCTGGTGCGGCGCGCATTGGCAGGGCGAGGCTTTTTCACAGCCGGGCGCCGCGCGGCTCGATTACCGCTTTCTCGGTCATGCGGGCTTCGAGCAGATCGCCGCCTTCGATCACGCCGGAGAATTCTGGCGGCGCGACCTGCAGGAGGAGGCGGGCCTTTCCAGCCGCAAAATCCGGCTGCGCTGGGGCGGCGCGCGCATCCGCGACCGCTACCGCGCGGCGATCTGGCAGGGGCGCATCGCGATCCGCGGCGCAGGCATCCGCTCGTTCAGCGCGCTGGGGCTGGAGCACATTGAAGAAACAGTCTGGCGCGCGGGGCCGGGCGCGATCGGCTTTCACACGGAAACGTTCGGCGACGTCGATTCAATCGAGATCGAAATCGACGCGCTCGAAAGCTGCGCTATCAGCGTCGAGGGAACTATCGGCGGCTATGTCAAGGTTGGCGATCCTTTGAAGCCCAGTCCCTTCGCCGACAGCCCCGCCTTCGCGCTGGAGACGAGCGGCGCCGAGATTCTGACCCGGCGGCGGATCGAGCGTCGCCTCGGCGGCGCCGATCTCTTTCTCGCCATCGAGCGCATCGCGGAGGCGCCGCTGCCGCGCGATGTTTCCGGCTTCGTCGAGGTCGCGCCCGAAAACGGCCCGCATGGCTTCCGGCAAATCTACTTCGCCGCTTCGGAGAGGGACGGCGCAAAAATCTACGCCTCGCCGCTGCGCATCACATTCGAATAGGCGCGGCCAGCAAAATAGGCGACAGTTCCGCGCCATACTGCCAGAGGAGACGCCGTGAGCGCCCATGATTTTTCGTTCAAGACCATCGACGGCGGCGATCTGCCGCTTTCCGCCTTCAAGGGCAAGGCGGTGCTCGTCGTCAACACCGCGTCCGCCTGTGGGCTCACCCCGCAATATGAAGCGCTCGAAACGCTCTACCGAAATTATCGCGATAAGGGCCTCGTCGTGCTCGGCGTGCCCGCCAATGATTTTGGTCGGCAGGAGCCGGGAACCGAAGCCGAAATCAAGCAGTTCTGCACGCTCAACTACAATGTCGATTTTCCGCTCGCCGCGAAGGAGGTGATCGTCGGCGAAGGCGCGCATCCCTTCTACCGCTGGGCCGCGCGCGAAAAGGGCGCCGAGGCCGCGCCGAAATGGAACTTCCACAAATATCTGATCGGCAAGGACGGCGTGATCGCAGGCGTCTTCGCATCGCGCACCGTCCCCGACGCGCCCGAAGTCGTCGCGGCTATCGAGGCCGCTCTCGCCTGATCGGGGGCAAAGGCGCAGAATTACTCGGAGTCGAGCGTAAACCCGACTTTCAGTTTGACCTGGAAGTGATGCACCTCTCCGTTCTCGACATGCCCGCGCGTCTCGATGACCTCGAACCAGCGAATATTCCGGAGCGTCTTGCTTGCGCGGACAATCGCCCCCTTGATCGCGTCTTCGATGGAGGCGGCCGAAGAGCCAACAAGTTCGACGACTTTATAAACATGATCTGACATCGCAAACCTTCCTCCCCGGCCCATTCGATCCGTCGGGACGCCTCAGTGGAGCCCGCGCAGGCAGGACTGGCAAGGCCTGCGTAAACCGATCCGGCCGATTTGCAGCGGCGCGCTCGGTCTTTTATGTTGCCGGCGCCAATTCGCCCGCCCGAGCGGCGATGCCAAACGACGCGATTGAGGACGGAACCTAAGCCATGGGCCTCAAGGCGCGCAACTGGACGACGCCGCGCGACAACAGCCTCGGTCTCAGCCGAATCGAGAACAGCGCCGGCCTCACGATCAGCACGCTTCCCAACGGCTGCATCTTTTCGATCGAACATCGCCACTCGGGCGGCGCAATTCTCATCAACCAACTGCTCGGGTCGCCTTTAGACGGGTCCGTCCAGCGCCTTTATCTGCGCATCGAAGGCGAGGCTCCTGTCGAGATCGTCGGCCCCGGCGCAGACATCCGCTTCGGCGCCGCTCCAGACTGCTTCATCTGGGCGGGCGAGACGCATGGCGTCCGCCATCGCGTCGCGCTTTTCCTTGTGCCGGGCAGCCCCGCCTGGGTCTGGCGCGTCGAGATTGAAAACGATGGGGCGGCCCGCGCGATGGACGCCGTCCTGATCCAGGACATCGGCCTCGGGCCGCGGGGCTTTCTCATGAACAACGAGGCCTACGCCTCGCAATATATCGACCATTTCATCGCCCCGCATGCGCGCTTTGGCCCGGTCGTCATGAACCGTCAGAATCTGGCGCAGGACGGACGCAATCCCTTCGCGATGCATGGCTGCCTCGACGGCGCGAGCGGCTATGCGACGGACGGCAAACAGCTTTTCCGACCCCGCTTTCGCGACGACGGCGCGTTCCGCTTTGCCTCTGGTGCGCCTATGCCCAGCGCGCGGCTGCAACATGAAATGGCCTGCGTCGCGATCCAGTCGGCGTCGCGAACACTCGCGAGCCGCGCGCGCGCAGGATGGCGCTTTTTTGGGTTATATGACGCCGATCATCCCGCAGCCTCGAGCGAGGCCGATCTCGCCCGCCTCGCCGCTGTGGCGTGGCCGGATCTTCCCGCGCCGGCGATCGCGCTGACGGCGCCCGTGCGCAGCTTCATTCAATCCGCTTCAATCGCGGAGGCGGCGCCGCTGATGCAAGCCGAACTCGCAAAGCTCTATCCCGCGCAAATGCTTGAAGAACATGCTGATGGCGCCCTTCTTTCCTTCTTCGCGCCCGATCCGCCGCATAACCGCCATGTCGTCCTGCGCGACAAGGAGCGCATCGTAACCCGCCGCCATGGCGCGATCCTGCGCTCCGGCGCCGCGATGCTGCCGGATGACGCGACGCTCTGCGCCACCGCCTGGATGCATGGCGTTTTCGCGGCCCAGCTCGCCATCGGCAACACATCCTTCCACAAGCTGTTCTCGGTCTCGCGCGATCCTTACAATGTCACCCGCGCGAGCGGCCTTCGCGTGCTTGTCGACGCGGGCGAGGGCTGGCGCCTGCTCGCCATTCCCTCAGCCTTCGAGGTGGGCCTTTCCGATTGCCGCTGGATTTATTCCCTGGGCGGGCGGCTGCTTACGATCTCGGCGATCGCGTCGGGCGACGACGCCGCCATGCAATGGCGCATTTCCGTGGAAGGCGAGCCATGCCGCTTTCTAATCTTCGGCCATCTAACTTTAGGCGAGCGTGAGTTCGATCACCGCGGCCGCATCGAATGCGACGCCGCCGGCGCGAGCTTTTCGTTTCGCCCCGACCCAGACTGGCTGTGGGGCCAGCACTATCCAGAAGCCGTCTATCATCTGGTCAGCGGCGCGCCCGATGCGATTGAGGCGATCGGCGGCGATGAACTGCTTTACGCCGACGGCGTTTTTCGCGGCGGCGCCTATGTCGCGATCCGCACGGCGCCGACGCGCGACTTTTGTTTCGCCGTCGTCGGCTCCATGACCGACCGCGTCGCCGCAGACGCGCTGGCGGCGAAATTCAAGCAGGGCGTGGCCGACGAGAAGCTGCTCGCGCCGGCGCGGCGCTTCTGGCGGCGGGTCACGCGCGGCCTTCACATCGAGGGCGATGCGGCGCTCGACGCGTTTTTCCCCTGGCTCGCGCAGAATGCGATGATCCACCTCACCGCGCCGCATGGGCTGGAGCAATATACCGGCGCCGCCTGGGGCGTGCGCGATGTCTGCCAGGGGCCGATCGAGTTCCTGTTGCCGCTGCGCCATGACGAGACGGTGAAGGAAATTCTGCGCCTCGTCTTTGCGCAGCAGTATGAAGCGAGCGGCGACTGGCCGCAATGGTTCATGCTCGACCCTTACGCGATCATCCAGGACAGGGTGAGCCATGGCGACGTCATCGTCTGGCCGCTGAAGGCGCTCAACGATTACATCGAGGCGACGGGCGACTTCGCTTTCCTCGACGAACCAGTCGCATGGCGCGGCGACGATCTGGAGCGAACCGCGCGCAAGGATAGCGTCGCCGCGCATGTCGCAAAGCTCATCTCGACCGTGCGCGAGCGCTTTGTCCCGGGAACTCATCTCATCCGCTATGGCGAGGGCGACTGGAACGATTCGCTGCAGCCGGTCGATCCCGCGATGCGCGATACGATGGTCAGCAGTTGGACGGTCGCCCTGTTGTTCCAGCAGTTGCGACGCGCCGCCGAAATTTATCGCAGGTCAGGGCGCGTGCGCGAGGGGGAAAAGCTCGCCGAACTCGCCAGCGCCATGCGCGCCGATTTCAACCATTGGCTCATTCGCGACCGGACCGTCGCGGGCTACGCCATCTTCGCGCCCGGCGCCGGCGCGCCCGAATTGCTGCTACATCCACGCGATGCGCGCACCGGGCTTAAATTTTCGCTGTTGCCGATGACGCGCGCGATCATCGGCGGGTTGTTCACGCCGGAGCAGACCCGCCATCATATGGCGATCATCAGAGAGCATCTTCTTTTTCCCGACGGCGCGCGGCTCATCGACCGGCCGGTCGTCTATCGCGGCGGTCCGCAGACAACTTTCCGGCGCGCCAAATCGGCCGCCTTCTTTGGCCGCGAAATCGGCCTCATGTATGCGCATGCGCATCTGCGCTACGCCGAGGCGCTGGCCGCGTTAGGCGAGCGCGACGGGTTTTTAGAGGCGCTCGAGATGGTCAATCCCGTCAGCGTCGGCGAGCGGCTGGGCAATGCGCTGCCGCGCCAGCGCAACGCCTTTTTCAGCAGCTCCGACGCGGCCTTTCCCGACCGCACCGACGCGAGCGCGCAATGGGAGCGCGTCAAGGCCGGCGCCATCGGCGTCGAGGCCGGCTGGCGGATCTATTCGAGCGGGCCGGGGCTTTTCGCTGGCCTCCTCATCCGCCATGGCTTCGGCGAGGGCCGGCTTTGGGGCGAGCCGGTGCGGAACGCGCAGCGGGCAGACGCGAAGCTGAGCTGGGATCTCCACGTAGAGGCTTCGAGCACGACGATGTCGGATTGAACCACGCCGCCGTGTCAGCCGGCGCGTCGCTCCCGGTTTTAAAAAGCCGTCGAAGCCGCCTCGAGGCTCGGCGGCTGCGTGAAGTGCTCGGATGGCTCGGCGTTCGACGGCGCCAGAACGAGCGCGAAGCGCGAACCCGTCAAAGGCTCGCCGGTAGCTCGATCGACGAACACGGGATCGACAGCGCGGCCAGTTTTCAGATCGACGATCTGAATCTGTTCGCCCTCCTCCGGAAACTGGCGATTGCCGAAGGCCGCGAGGGCGAGCAGAACCGGCAGGAAATCGCGTCCGCGCGCCGTCAGGACATATTCATGGCGTTGCGGCCGCGTGCGATAAATGCGGCGCTCCAGAAGCCCGTCCTCGACAAGCGCGTGAAGCCGCCTCGTCAACATATTCGGCGCGATCTTGAGACTGGCCTCGAAGGCGTCGAAACGGGTGACGCCCCTCAGCGCGTCGCGCAAAATGAGGATGCTCCACCACTCGCCGACCCGTTCGAGGCTGCGGGCGATGGGGCATTTCATGGATTCGAAGCTCTTGCGGCGCACGGGTTCCCAACTTCAAGGCTCCCCGGCGCCGATCAGCCGTGGGAGCGTTGACGAGGGCGCCAGTTACCCCGCCGAACTCAGAGCGCCGATTTAGGCCGATTTGAGCGCGTTCGCGTCGATCGGCAGTTTCCGCAATCGCTTGCCTGTGGCGGCGAAGATCGCATTAACTACGGCGGCCGCGATGCCCGCGGTCCCCGGCTCCCCCGCGCCGCCCGGCGCCTCCTGGCTGTCTATAATGTACACTTCCATTTTGGGAGCTTCATTGATCCGGAGCAATTGATAGGTGTCAAAATTGGCCTGCTCGACGCGGCCCTCCTTGAGCGTGATCTCGCCATAAAGCGCCGCGGTGATGCCGAAAATGGCGCCGCCCTGCATCTGCGCCTTCAGCGTGTCGGGATTGACGTTGCGGCCGCAGTCGAGCGCCTGCACGACGCGCTGCACATGCACGGTGCCATCCTTTTCGACGGCGACTTCGGCGATCTGCGCGAGATAGCTGCCAAAGCCGAAGATCAGCGAAACGCCGCGTCCGCTCCCCTCCGGCAGCGGCGCGCCCCAACCCGCCTTTTCCGCCGCGAGGTCGAGCACCGCACGGGCGCGCGGCGATTTGGCGAGCAGCGCGCGGCGATATTCGACCGCATCCTTTTTCGCGGCGGCGGCCAGCTCATCGACGAAGCCCTCCACCATGAAGGCGTTATGCGTCATACCAACGCCGCGCCACCATCCGGTGGTCATGCCGGCGGGCGGTTCGTGGCGGACGTAGTCGATGAGCAGATTGGGAAAGCCATAAGGTCCCGAGGCGCCCTCGACGGCGTCAAAATCGAGGCCGTTCTTGAACAAGGGAGGCGCCCAGCGCGCCAGGATCGAGGAGCCGACGACGCGATGGCTGAAGGCAACCGGCAATCCCGTCTCGTCAAGGCCGGCCGCGAGGACGTCATAATAATAGGGCCGGTAGACGTCGTGCTGCGTGTCTTCCTCGCGCGACCATACGACCTTCACCGGGCCCTTGACCTCTTTGGCGATTCGCACCGCCTGGGTAATTCCATCGACGTCGAGGCGCCGGCCGAAGCCGCCGCCGATCAGATGATTATGCACCTTCACCTGCTCCAGCGGCAGGCCGGTGACCTTCGCCGCGGTCGCCTGCGCGCGCGTGATCACCTGCGTGCCGACCCAGATTTCGCAGCCGTCGGCCCGCACCTCGACCGTGCAGTTCATCGGCTCCAGCGCGGCGTGGGCGAGGAACGGATGCTGGTAGACCGCCTCGATCTTGCGGGCCGCCGCGCCAAGCGCCTGCGCGACATCGCCTTCCTTGACGGCGACGACGGCGTCGGTTCCGGCCGCCTGCTGCATCTGCGCGATAAGATCGGCGCTGGAGAAATGCGCGTTCGGCCCGTCATCCCACGTGATCTGCAGCGCGTCGAGCCCCTTGCGCGCCGCGCCATTATGGTCGGCGATGACCGCGACGACGTCGTCGAGCTTGACGATCTGCCGCACGCCTTTAATCGCCATCGCCTTTGCGTCATCGACGCTTTTGAGCTTGCCGCCGAACACAGGGCTCGCCGCGACCGCCGCGAATTTAAGGCCCGGCAATAGCGTGTCGATGCCGAACTTGGCCGAGCCGTTCACCTTGGAAGGCGTATCGACGCGCTTTGCCGGCGTTCCGATCAGCTTGAAGTCCTTCGGGTCCTTCAGCGCGACCTTGTCGGGCGCCGGATAGGTCGCCGCCTTGCCGGCGAGCGCGCCATAACCGAGCTTGCGGCCGGCAGCCTTGTCGACGACTTCGCCGTCTTCGGCGCTGAGCGAATCCGGATCGACGCCCCATGTCTCGGCGGCGGCCTTGAGCAGCAGCGTGCGGGCGGCGGCCCCCGCCTCGCGCAGCGGCGTCCAGAAGGCGCGCACCGAAGTCGAGCCGCCGGTGGCCTGAAATCCGAGCAGCGGATTGCCGTAGAGCTTGTCGTCCGGCGGCGCCTGCTCCACCGTCACATCGGCGAGATCGACTTCAAGCTCCTCTGCGATCAGCATGGGCATGGAGGTGAATGTGCCCTGGCCCATCTCCACTTGGCCGATGACAAGCGTGACCTTGCCGTCGCGGCCGATGCGGATAAAGGCGTTCGGGGCGAACTCTTGCGCTTCAGCTGCAAAGGCGGCCGCGCCGAAGCGGCCGAGCGCTACTGCGACGAGGAGCCCGCCGCCGGCCGCGGCGGAGATTTTGAGGAACGCCCTGCGCGAAGGCGCGCGCGATGTCGGGGCGAAGCCGGCGCCGTCCGCGCCTGAGGTCAGATGATCGAACAGCATGGCTCAGTCTCCCTTTGTCGCGGCGCCGGCTTCCGCCGCGCGCTTGATCGCTGCGCGGATGCGGACATAGGTTCCGCAGCGGCAGATATTGCCTGACATGGCGTCGTCTATATCGCTGTCGCTTGGGTGCGGTTTGCCGGTGAGAAGCGCGCTCGCCGACATGATCTGGCCCGACTGGCAATAGCCGCATTGCGGAACCTCAAGATCGATCCAGGCCTTCTGAATCTTCGCGCCGGCGGGCGTCTCGCCGATCGCCTCGATGGTCGTGATCGACGAGGCGCCGACGCTGTCGATGGAGGTCAGGCAGGAGCGAATGGCGTTTCCGTCCTGTTGCACGGTGCAGGCGCCGCAAAGGCCCGCTGCGCAACCGAACTTGGTGCCCGTCATTCCCCAGACGTCGCGAAGGATCCAGAGAAGGGGCGTGTCGCCGTCGACGTCGGCGGTGCGTTCAACTCCATTGACTTTGATGGTATAGGCCATGGGCGCCTCCCGAGGCTGTCTGCGCGCGTGATCGTAGTCGGGGGTCATCCGCCAAAGCGCCGCCTTGGCCGCGGCGCTCTCTTCGGCATCGCTCCGGGCGCTGGTATGGACGGCGCGACCGATCGACTTTCACAATGATAGTTTATTAGCGCGACAGGGCGGACAAGACAATCGCCGCCCAGCGCCGGCGCGCGCCAGGCCGCCCTGCCAAGGGTCAATTCTCGGTGTCCGCGGCAAGGCCAAAGCGACGAGCGTGATCTTGACCGCGGCGGCTTCAGCGGCCGATGTCGAGGCCGTCGCAGCGTCCGTCTTCGGTCTTGTAATAGATCGGATCGCAAGGGCTGAAATCATTGGCGCACATCTTCCGGCAGACCCGCGCGGTCGGCGGCGGCGGCGCGTCATCCCAATCGGCGGGATCGACGCCGGGCGGCGGCGGCACGGGCTCTGGATCGTCGTCGGGCTGGCCGAAGAACTGAACCGTGAAGACTTGCGCCTGAAGCGCCCGCGCGGGCGGCGCGCCCGCGGCGAGGACCGCAAGCGAGGCGAGCATAACCCCAAGTTTAAGCATTGACGTCCCCCCAGGCTGCGCGGCCGACGCCAGCGGCGCTGCTAAATTCGCAAGCGCTGCGGCTTCGTCATTCAGCGTTCACGCGCGCCAACCATATCATCGCTGCCAGCAATGGCGACGATAGACATAATCGTTTCGACGCCACGGACGATCTTCTTTAGCTTGGCGAGGCGGCGATCATTTGGGCGGCCTTGCGGGAAACGCCGGTCGGACGCGCGCTTTGAGTTTTGTCAGTCCTCGCCCGAAGCGGACCAGGATTCATCTCCTTGATCCATGCCGATCGGCGTAGCGTGGGCCATGGCCGACGCGTCGTCGAGCCCGATGACTTTTCAAGGATTGATGAATTTTATATACCTGACGGGAAAAAACGGAACAGGATGGGAGAGAACATGACGACGAGTGAAAGCAAGTGCCCTGTCGCGGGCGGCGGCGAAGGCAAATACGCGGAGAAGTCGGACGCGGCGCGCGCCTTCGCGAATAGCGACTGGTGGCCGAAACAGCTGAACCTCGCGGTTCTCCACCAGCATTCGAACCTCTCCGATCCGATGGGCGAGGCGTTCGATTACGCCAAGGAATTCAAAAGCCTCGACCTCGACGCGCTGATCCAGGATCTGCATGCCTTGATGACGGACTCGCAGGACTGGTGGCCGGCCGACTTTGGCCACTATGGCGGGCTTTTCATTCGAATGGCGTGGCATAGCGCGGGCACCTACCGCATCCACGACGGCCGCGGCGGCGCCGGCGGGGGTCAGCAGCGCTTCGCGCCGCTCAACAGCTGGCCGGACAACGCGAGCCTCGACAAGGCCCGCCGCCTGCTGTGGCCGATCAAGCAGAAATACGGCAAGAAAATCTCCTGGGCCGACCTTATCGTCCTCACCGGCAACGTCGCCCTCGAATCGATGGGCTTCAAAACCTTTGGTTTCGGCGGCGGCCGCAAGGATACCTGGGAGCCGGACAATTCCATCTACTGGGGCCCTGAAGGCGAGTGGCTGGCGGACGAGCGCTATTTCGGCGACCGCGAGCTCGAGAATCCGCTCGGCGCCGTGCAGATGGGCCTTATCTACGTCAATCCGGAAGGGCCGAACGGCAAGCCGGATCCCGTCGCGGCGGCCAGGGACATTCGCGAAACCTTCCTCCGCATGGCCATGAACGACGAGGAGACGGTCGCGCTGATCGCCGGCGGCCACACCTTCGGCAAGACCCATGGCGCCGCCGCTGCGACAAATGTGGGGCCGGAGCCGGAAGGGGCCAGCATTGAGGAGCAAGGCCTCGGCTGGAAGAACAGCTTTGGCACGGGCAAAGGCGCCGACGCGATCACCAGCGGCATTGAAGTCATCTGGACCTCGACGCCGACGAGGTGGAGCAATAATTTCTTCTGGAACCTGTTCGGCTACGAATGGGAGCTGACCACGAGCCCGGCCGGAGCGCATCAGTGGACGCCGAAAAACGGCGCGGGCGCGAACACCATCCCGGACCCGTTCGACAAAACGAAGCGCCGCGCCCCGACGATGCTGACGACCGACCTCTCGCTGAGGCTCGACCCGGAATATGAGAAGATATCACGACGCTTCTTTGAGAATCCGGACCAGTTCGCGGACGCCTTCGCGCGCGCGTGGTTCAAGCTGACGCACCGCGACATGGGGCCGAAGGTCCGCTATCTCGGCAACCTCGTTCCGGAAGAGACGCTGATCTGGCAGGACCCGATTCCGGCGTTGGATCATCCGCTGATCGACGACGCGGACATCGCCAGCCTGAGGGCGAAGATCCTCGCCTCGGGCCTTTCGGTGTCCGAGCTCGTCTCGACGGCCTGGGCCTCGGCCTCGACGTTCCGCGGCGGCGACAAGCGCGGCGGCGCAAACGGCGCCCGCATTCGCCTCGCGCCGCAGAAGGACTGGGACGTCAACCAGCCGGCGCAGCTGGCGAAGGTGCTGGACAAGCTTGAAGCGATTCAGAAGGAGTTCAACGCTTCGGCGGCGGGCGGCAAGAAGGTCTCGCTCGCCGACCTGATCGTTCTCGGCGGCGGCGCGGCGATCGAGAAGGCGGCGAAGGACGCCGGGCAGGACGTGAAAGTCCCGTTCGCGCCGGGGCGCATGGACGCTTCGCAGGAGCAAACCGACGTCGACTCCTTCACGCCGCTCGAACCCGCCGCCGACGGGTTCCGCAACTATTCCCGCGGCAAACAGCGCCTCAAAGCCGAGCAACTGCTCGTCGATCGGGCCCAATTGCTCACGCTGACGGCGCCCGAGTTGACGGCTCTCGTCGGCGGCCTGCGCGTTCTGGGCGCCAACGCGGGAGGGTCCACGCACGGCGTCTTCACCAAAACGCCGGGGACGCTGAGCAACGACTTCTTCGTCAACCTGCTCGACATGGGCGCAGAATGGCGGCCGGCCGCCAACTCTGAAGGCGTCTACGAGGGAGTCGACCGCAAGACGGGCGAGGTCAAATGGACCGCTACCCGCGCGGACCTGATCTTCGGGTCGCATTCGCAGCTTCGCGCGCTCGCCGAAGTCTATGCGTCCGCCGAACTCGAAGGAGAAGTTCGCCAAAGACTTCGTGGCGGCGTGGAGCAAGGTGATGAACCTCGATCGCTTCGACCTTGTCGCCTGATCTCAACGCGAGTTTTTAAGCCGGAGCGGCGATGCATCGCCGCTCTTTTTATTTGGGAGCCCCGCTTAGCGCCAGCCGGCGCTCCCTCACGAACGGTTGATGGCGCGCTGGTCGTTCAGGCCGCGGAAGCCTGCCGGAATTCGGCGATCCAACGCGCAAGCTCCCTGAAATCCTGACGCAGTTGCTCGAAGGCGAAGCCGAGGCCGAACAGCCGCTCCACGGCGTCGCCGGAAAGGCGCCGGGTCAGGCCTTCGGCGCGGATCGCGGCGATTTCGGCTTCATAGGCGCCGACCGCCTTTTCGAAAGGGCCGTGATTCGGCGCTTCGCCCGAAGACAGCGCGTCGGCGCAGTCTTCGGCGAGCGACGCGGCGCTCTCCGCGATCGCATCGATCGATGGACAGAGCCGCTTGCGAAATTCCTCAGGCAACGGCTCGGCGACGGCGCGTCCGATGATGACGAGATCATGGCGCAGGCGAAGCAGCGTGCGCAGCAGCGGCTGCAGATCGGCGTCGGACGCAAGATAGGGCATGCGCTCGCGCCGCGCCTCGTCGGCGATCGTTTCGAGCCGGGCCACGGCGGGGCCAAGGCCCCCCTGAATCTGGTGAAGCTTCACGATGTCGAGCGGGTCCGCGCAGCCGGCGAGGAGCTTTCGCAGCGCCGTCGCCAGCAGCCGAAGCATATGCGCGGCGGCGTCGAGGCCAAGCGCGTGCGCGCGCGACGGCAGCACGAAAAACGAGACGAAAAGCGCGGTGATGCCGCCGAGGCCGACTTCGATGACGCGGTAGAACGCCGACTCCAACGGCGAGGCGTGGGTGATGGTCGGCGCCAGCAGCACCATCACGGCGGTGAAGGGCGCGACGCTGAGGCGTGGCGAGATCGCGCCAAGAAAAGCGAGCGGCGCAATGGAGAGGGTGAGAACGACCAGGAATTCGAATTCGGTATGATGCGGCACGAGGGCGGAGACGAGCCCGCTATACGCCGCGCCGCCGACCGTGCCGAGAAAATAGTCGATCGCCGTCTTCAGCGACTTGCCAAGGCTCAGTTGCGACATCACGACGGCGGTCAACACGGTCCACAGCACCTGCGGCACGTTCAACAGCAGCGACAGCACATAGGTGAGAAGCGTCGCGACCGTGACGCGGACGGCAAGGCGCAGCTGCACGCGATGGGACCGGTAGAAGGTCGCCAGCCGATGCCAGAATTTCGGGTGGGTCTTCGAGCGAATTTCGGTGATTGCGTTCATTCCATCGGCGGACGCGGCCCGGCGCCAGCGGGGCAGGGTAACGCCGGCGGCCTGAAAAGAGCAATCCTGCCGCGGCCGTCTCCCGAAAGCCTCAAAATGCCTGCGACATGGCGACGACGTCGGCCCACGCCCGCGCGCGGCGCGGCCAGGCGAAATCGCGATTCCACGGCAGATGGCCAAACAGCACGGTCGGAACGCCGGCGTCGGCGGCGCGGCTGATCTGGCGGGCGTTATCATCGACGAGAAGGCTTGCGCCGACGGCGCGCAGCGTCTTCACCTTGTCCGGGTGATGGCCGACCGCGTGCACCGCCGCGAAGACGCCGGGAAAAAGACGCTCGACCAGCGCATCGGTAACCGCCGCCGCCTCCGGTTTGCGGGCAGTGACGATGACCAGTTTGAAGCCGGCGTCTTTGAGCGCGCGGCAGGCTTCGGGCGCGCCGGTCACGGCGGCGATCCTCTGATGCGCCAGCGCGTTATAAAATCCGTCGACGATCGCGGCCGTCTCCTTTTCGTCGGCGCCAAGCTGGTAGGTCGCCAGCCGCGCCTCATCGACGCGATAGCCGCGGCTCTCCTCGATAAAGCCGAGCAGCGCGGCGATGGTGTCGACAAGCGTGTCGTCGAGGTCGAGGGCGATGGTTTTCATTGGAGCTCCCGCCGCGTTTTTTGTGGCGCGCCATGTTCGAACCGAAGCATGACGCCTTCGCGAAAGCGCCGGCGGCGCGCCGCTCTTATCACCGCTTTTCCGCAGACAAAAGCGGCAAAGTTTTACGCCGTGCTCTAATGGCCGGAGATCGGGTGCGGGACATAAGGATCCTCGAGGCTCGCAATCTCCTCCGCGGTGAGTTCCAGCGACAGGGCCGCCGCCGCATCGACGAGATGCTGCGGTTTTCCGGCGCCGATGATCGGCGCGGTGACGCCGGGCTTTTGCAACAGCCACGCGAGCGCCACCTGCGCGCGCGGCGCGCCGCGCTTGGCCGCGATCGCGCCGACGCGCCCGACCACGGCGCGATCTGCGTCCTCCATCTTGGCGTAGAGCGTGCCGCCAAAAACATCGGCTTTGCTGCGCTCGGTTTCGACGCTCCATTCGCGCGCCAGCCGTCCCCGCGCGAGCGGGCTCCAGGGCAGCGCGCCGACGCCCGCGTCGATGCACAGCGGCATCATCTCCCGCTCCTCTTCGCGGTAGAGAAGGTTCAAATGGTTCTGCATCGTCACGAAGCGGGTCCAGCCGTTGCGCTCGGCGACATGCAACATTTTGGCGAATTGCCAGGCGTACATGGACGACGCGCCGATATAGAGCGCCTTGCCCGCCTTGACGACGTCATGCAGGGCTTCCATCGTCTCCTCGATCGGCGTCGCAGGATCGAAGCGATGGATTTGATACAGGTCCACGTAATCGACGCCGAGCCGCCTCAGGCTGTTGTCGATCTCGGCAAGGATCGCCTTGCGCGACAGCCCGGCGCCATTGGGCCCGGGATGCATCCGGCCATGAACCTTGGTGGCCAGCGCAATTTCGTCGCGGCGCGCAAAATCCTTCAGCGCGCGGCCGACGATCTCCTCGGAGCTTCCGTCGGAATAGACATTCGCCGTATCGAAGAAATTGAAGCCGAGTTCGATCGCCTGGCGAATCAGCGGGCGGCTTTGCTCTTCAGGCAAGGTCCAGGCATGCGGTCCGCGCTGCGGATCGCCGAAAGTCATGCAGCCAAGGCAGAGTCTTGAAACTTCAAGTCCCGTATCGCCCAGTTTTATATATTTCATCCGCCGCTCCGCAAATGTCGTCCGGGCGCCATCGACCTGTGCCATGCCATCGGCCAGCCGACTGCCCCGCTCCAGGCTCCATCATAAGCGATAAAGCCGTCACATTGGGTCAAAAGCCCGGGAGCGGCGCGCGGCCCGGCCCGAGATTTCGGCCTTCGCACCGATACAATGGCGTCGAATTGCATTATATTGCCGGCCAAGCAAAACGCGCCCCGGCGAACCGGCGGCGGCGGCGTTGAAGGCAATTATTGAACGGAGCGATCCGCCATGCCCGGCATCAGCGCCCTCGATCTCGCCCGCATCCAGTTCGGCTTCACCGTCTCCTTCCACATCATCTTTCCCGCCATCACCATCGGGCTCGCCAGCTATCTCGTCGTGCTGGAGGGACTCTGGTTGTGGAAGCAGGACAGGGTCTACCGCGATCTTTACCATTTCTGGGTCAAAATCTTCGCCGTGACTTTCGCCATGGGCGTCGTCTCGGGCCTCGTCATGGCCTATCAGTTCGGCACCAATTGGAGCTATTTTTCGGGTTTCGCCGGCGGCGTCACCGGGCCCCTGCTCGCTTATGAGGTCTTGACCGCCTTTTTCCTCGAAGCTGGCTTTCTTGGCGTCGCGCTGTTCGGCTGGAACAAGGTCGGGCCGGCGCTGCATTTTTTCGCCACCCTGATGGTGGCGGCGGGCACGCTCGTGTCGACCTCCTGGATCCTTGCGTCGAACAGCTGGATGCAGACCCCCTCGGGCTTCGAGATCCAGGGCGGCCGCGTCGTTCCGGTCGATTGGCTGGCGGTGGTCTTCAGCCCCTCGTTTCCCTATCGCCTCGTCCATATGACGCTCGCGGCCTTTCTGGCGACGGCGCTGTTCGTCGGCGCGGTCGGCGCCTGGCATCTCCTCCGGGGCAATAACACGGCGCGGGTGCGCACCATGTTCTCCATGGCGATGTGGATGGTGCTGATCGTTACGCCGATCCAGATTGAGGCCGGCGACCAGCACGGCCTCAACACGCTGAAGTACCAGCCGGCGAAGATCGCCGCGATCGAGGGCCACTGGCGCAATCAGCCCGGCGAGGGCGTGCCGCTGACGCTGTTCGGCTGGCCCGACATGGCCAGCCAGACGACAAAATACGCGCTCGACATTCCGCACCTCGGCAGCCTCATCCTGACCCACACATGGGATGGCGAGTTTCGCGGCCTCGCCGACTTTCCCGCCGAGGATCGCCCGAACTCGACCGTGGTGTTCTGGACTTTCCGCGTCATGGTCGGGCTCGGGTTCCTGATGCTCGCGTTCGGCCTCTGGAGCCTGTTTCTGCGCTTCAGGGGCGACCTTTACGACTCGCCGCTGTTCCTGCGCTTCGCCATGGTCATGGGACCTACCGGCCTCATCGCCCTCCTCGCCGGGTGGCTGACGACCGAGATCGGGCGCCAGCCCTGGGTCGTCTATGGCGTCATGCGCACCAGCGCCGGCGTCTCGAACCACTCCGTGCTGGCGCTCACTCTGTCGCTCGGCGTGTTCGTCGTGATGTATTGCATCGTCTTCGGCACCGGCGTGTTCTACGTTCTAAAGCTCGCCGCCGGGGGGCCGCAGGATCTCGGGCCCGAACAGCCCCGGCCGGGGATAAATCTCAGCGGCGACGCGCCGCTCAACGCGCGCCCCTCGCGCCCCTTCTCCGCCGCGCCCGACGCGACCCTTTGATCATGAGGAGCTGACCCATGGGGATCGACCTTCCGCTTATCTGGGCGGTGATCATCGCCTTTGGCCTCATGATGTATGTCATCATGGACGGCTTTGATCTCGGCATCGGCATCCTTTTTCCCTTCGTCAAGGACGACGCCGACCGCGACTGCATGGTGAATACGGTTGCGCCCGTGTGGGACGGCAACGAGACCTGGCTGGTGCTTGGCGGCGCCGGCCTCTACGCGGCCTTTCCGCTCGCCTATTCGTTCCTGCTCAGCGCGCTGTACCTGCCGCTGATCCTGATGCTGGCCGGGCTGATCTGGCGCGGCGTCGCCTTCGAGTTCCGCTTCAAGGCGCATGAAGAGCACAAATGGTTCTGGGGCCACGCGTTCGCCTGGGGCTCCTACATCGCCGCGTTCTTTCAAGGAGTCGCGCTCGGCGCCGTCATCAACGGCTTCAAGGTCGAGGGACCGTCCTACGCCGGCGGCGCCTTCGACTGGCTGACGCCGTTCAGCGTCTTCACCGGCCTTGGCCTTCTCGTCGCCTATGCGCTGCTCGGCTGCACCTGGCTCATCATGAAGACCGAGGGCGACCTGCAGCGACGCATGATCGAAATCGCGCGGCCGATCACGCTGACCCTACTCGCCGCGATCGCCATCGTCAGCATCTGGACCCCGCTCGCCCATAGCGCCGTCGCCCATCGCTGGTTCAGGCTGCCCGACTTTTTCTTCTTCGCGCCAGTGCCGATCCTGGTCCTCGCGTCGGCGTGGGGCATCCTGTACACCCTACGGCGCGACGAAACGCATGCGACCCCCTTCGTGCTGGCCCTCCTGCTGCTGTTTCTCGGCTATAGCGGACTCGGCATCAGCATGTGGCCGAACATCATTCCGCCCGACGTCTCGATCCGCGACGCGGCCGGCCCGCCGCAGAGCCTTGGCTTCACCCTCGTCGGCGCCCTGTTCATCATCCCGATCATCCTGACCTACACGGCTTGGTCCTATTACGTCTTCCGCGGCAAGGTGAAGGTCGGCGAAGGCTACCATTGAGGGTGAGCGAGAGCGGCGGAAAACTTTGGCTGCGCCGGCTTGGCTGGCTGGCGCTGATCTGGGCGCTTAGCGTCGCGGCGCTCGGCGTCGTCGCCCTGATCCTGCGCGCCATCATGTCCGCCGCCGGGCTGACCACGCCGCGCTGACGGCGGCGTTATTTCAGCGGCTCTTCGCTGCCGCCGCCGATCTTTACGGCATGCGCCTTGATTTCCTCGAGCACCGCGGTCAGAGCCCCCTGCAGAAGGGCGATTTTTTGCAAACCCTCGACAGGCGGTTCGCCGCCTTTCGCGGCCAGCTCCTCAACCGCCTTAAGCCGCGCGGCCTCGAGCTTCGCGCGCAAGTTGTGGATTGGTTCTGAATCCGTCATGGAAATCTCCCTGAGATAGCCCGAACGCAAGCGTCTTTCCAACCAGCTAGGTCCAGCGTTTCGTCGATTTGAACTTTCGGAAAACCGATCAGGCAGGAAGTCAGCGGAGGATCATGCGAGCCTCGCGGCGACACTTCGGTCTAGCACGGTTCGGCTGGCTAATCGAGAGGTGGGGTGATTGGAGCAAGCGTCGCCGAGTGCGATGACAACATCGACCTTCATGCCGCGCAGAGCCAGGCGGGATCGAAATAGCGGTCGGCCTCGCCATCGTAAGGAAGCCGCGTCACGTCCCAATGATTGACGAAGGACGCATAGGCCGCCCACACCGGCGGACCGCCGCCGACGAACACGAGGCGATCAGCAAACCGCCGCAGAACCGCCTTCGGATCATCGCCCGAATGCACGACGACGAGCGTGCGTTCGGGACGCGCCCAGTCCGGGAAGGACGCGATGGTGCGCGGGCCGGCGATCAGCACATGGCCCTTGGTGAGTTCGAAAAAGCGCGCGACGTCGGCCTTGTATTCACGCCCCGGATTGCCCTCCCAGGGCAGGCCCCCGTTGAGGCCAAGCTGGCCGCGCTGGCCGATTGCGCAGATGACGCGGACGTCGCCCATCAAGGCCTCCCGACCCTTGCGCCGCATTTGCTCGGCGGAAAAGCTATTTTTCACCGGCCCACTGCTTGCCCTGCGTGATCAGGCGGGCGCTGCGCGTGCCGCTCGTATAGATCCAGAGCCAGCTCAACGCCACCGCGAGCCGGTTGCGCAGGCCGATCAGAAAATAAATATGGACGATGCCCCACAGCCACCAGGCAAGCTGGCCGCGCACCTTGATCCAGCCGAAATCGGCGATCGCGGCGCGTTTGCCGATGGTGGCGAGGCTGCCGGCATGCTTGTAGACAAAGGGCTCCGGCGCGGGCTTTCCGGCGAGGCGCGCCTTGATGACCTTGGCCACATAGGCGCCCTCCTGCTTGGCCGCCGGCGCGATGCCGGGAACGGGCTCGCCGTCCGGTCCCTTGATCGAGATCGTATCGCCGATGGCAAAAATATCGCGGTGGCCCGGCACGGTCAGATCCGGCTCGACGAAGACGCGCCCGACGCTATCGGCCACGGCGCCGAGCCAAAGCGCCGCGCGCGAGGCCTGAACGCCGGCCGCCCACAGGATGGTGCGCGCCGGCAGCCGCCGGCCGCCGAAGACGACCCCCTCCGCATCGCATTCGGAAACCGGCTGGCCGAGCTTCACCTCGACGCCTAGTCTTTCGAGCGCCTTCTGCGCATAGGCCGAGAGGTCCTCCCTGAAGGCGGGCAGGATCCGCGGCCCCGCCTCGATCAGGACGATGCGCGCGGCCCTGGTGTCAATGTGCCGGAAATCCTCGCGCAGATTCTCATGCGCGAGCTCGGCGATGGTGCCGGCGAGCTCGACGCCGGTGGCGCCGCCGCCGATGATGACGAAGGTCAGCAGCGCCCTCTGGAGCGCCGGATCCGCTTCGCGTTCGGCGCGCTCGAAAGCGAGCAGAATGCGCCGGCGGATGGTGGTCGCGTCCTCCAGAGTCTTGAGGCCGGGGGCGAAGGGTTCCCATTCGTCATGGCCGAAATAGGCATGCCGGGCGCCCGTCGCCAAAACCAGCGTGTCGTAGGAAATCGCGCCGCCATCCTCGAGCAGCACCTTGCGGCCCTGCGCGTCGATGCCCGACACGGCGGCGAGCAGCGTCTCGGTATCCTTGCGTTTGTGCAGCAGCGCGCGCACGGGCCAGGCGATTTCGGATGTCGACAGCGTCGTCGTCGCCACCTGATAGAGCAGCGGCTGGAACAGATGGTGGTTGCGCCGGTCGAGCACCGTTATCGCGACCGGCGCGCCGGCGAGGCCCATGACGACCTGAAGGCCGCCGAATCCGGCGCCGACGACGACGACGTGGTGGAGCGCGGCTTGGTCAGTCAAAACTTCGTCCTTCATCCATCGTCGATTCCGAAAGCGCCGGCGGCCCCGATCCGTCCGCGACGAATCCAAGCATGTTTTTCTATCAGCTAAGCTGCGATCTGGCGAGGCGCGGATCGCGCTTCCCCGGCCGCCGCGCGGCTGCTATCGACGGATGCGCAAATCAAGGTCCCAGCCGAAAGCAGCCCGCCAGATGCCATCTCCGCGCCTCGCCCGCATCGCGCGGAGCCTGCTCGTCTTTTTCCTGTTCGCGCTCGGCCTTGGCTCGGCGGCCTGGGGCGCCCTTGCGCTGTGGTTTCAACTGCCTCTGCCCGAGGCGCCGCGCATCGGCGTCATCGCGGGCTTTTGCGCCCTCGCCGCGCTGGCCCTTGTCGGCCTCTTTTGGGCGCGAGCGCGCGCCGCCGGCCTTGCCTATGCGCTCGCCTTCGCCGCGCTTCTTGTCTGGTGGTCGACTATCCTGCCGAGCAATGATCGCGATTTCGCTCCCGACGTCGCCCATGGCGTCACCGGGTCCGTCGCCGGCGACGAGCTGACGCTGACGAACGTACGCAATTTTTCCTGGGCGTCGCCGACGGACTTCACCGAAAACTGGGAGACGCGCAGTTACGATCTCACGCAGATCCAGTCGGCCGATTTCTACCTCGTCTATTTCATGGGGCCGCTGGTCGCCCATTCGATGGTGAGCTTCGCCTTCGATGATGGGCGCCATCTCATGTTCTCGATCGAGATCCGCAAGCAGCGCGGCGAGCCCTTTTCGGCGATCGCCGGATTCTTCAAGCGCTACGAGCTCGTCTTCCTCGCCGCCGACGAACGCGACTATCTGTTCCTGCGCAAGGCGCAGAACGAGGACGTCCGGCTTTATCGCCTCAAAACCTCGCCGCAGGCCACCCGCGCGCTATTGCTGCAATATGTCAGCGAGGCGAATGACCTCGCCGCGCATCCACAGTTCTACAACACGCTGACGGCGAACTGCACCACCAGCATCTTCCTGATGCTGCGCGCGCTGTCGCCGGATTTTCCGCTCGACTGGCGCGTGTTGCTCAATGGCTTTCTGCCCTCCTTCGCCTATCAGCATGGCCTCGTCGACACTTCGATTCCGCTGGCCGAGCTGATCGCGCGCGCCGCCGTTTCGGACCGCATCGAAATGGGCCTCAGCGAAGAAGCGTTCGGCGCGAGATTGCGCGATGGCGTGCCAAACCCGAATTGACAGGCTTTGGCTCCGGCGATGAAATTCTCATTATCGATCCCGACACGTTCGGCGTTCGCGCTATAGTCGCGCCGACATCAAATCTTCAGGGAGGCGTCAATGAGCGGCCAAGTTGTAATGATCACCGGCGCCTTGGCGGGCATCGGCCGCGCCACCGCGCTGGCCTTCGCACAGAACGGCGCGCGCGTCGTCGTTTCCGGCCGCAACGAAGAGGCGGGCGAGGCGCTCGCCAAAGAGCTTCGGGCGGGCGGGGCGGAAGCCGAATTCTTTCGCGTCGACGTGCGTTACGAAGACGATGTGCGCGACCTTGTCGACCAGACGGTCGCGCGCTTCGGGCGCCTTGACGCCGCCGTCAACAACGCCGGCGCGGAGGGCCATCCGGGTCCCTTGACCGAACAGTCCGTCGAGAGCTACACGGCGACCTTCGGCGTCAACGTGCTTGGCACGCTGCTCAGCCTGAAGCATGAATTGCGCGTGATGCAGCCGCAGGGGCGCGGCAGCATCATCAATCTGTCCTCGACCATGGGCCACAAGGGGGCGCCCAACGCATCCCTATACATCGCCAGCAAGCATGCGGTGGAAGGGCTGACTAAAGCGGCGGCGCTGGAAGCCGCGCCGTTCGGCGTGCGCGTCAACGCCGTCGCGCCGGGGCCCATTGACACCGGAATGCTGGACCGCTTCACCGGCAGCGCCGATAGAAAGGCCGGCCTGATCGCAGGCGTGCCGCTGAAACGCGTCGGGACCCCAAAAGAAGTCGCCGAAACCATCGTGTTTCTGGCCTCCGACAATGCGGCTTTCATCACGGGCCACATCCTCTCCGTCGACGGCGGCAAAGGCGCCTTGTAAGGCGCCAGTGTTTTCGGGGTCCTGCGGGATGCAATATTTTTTACGCGTCGTGTAGCGGCGGGCGCCGGCCTCACGGGAGGAGACATCAAGCAATGGCGCAATCGCCCGCTCGACGCATCATGATTTTGGCGTCTTTCCTGACGGCGACGCTTACAACCGCAGGGATCGCGGCGGCCGCCCCTGTCGCAAGCCAGCGAATGGTGCAGGTCGAACACATCACGATCGCTTCGACAAAGACCTTCGCGGAAGCTGAAGCGGCGTTGGAGAAACTGGTTCCGCAACTCGATCCGGCGATCGCGGACGCAATGCGTAGTGGCGATATCGAGCGCGCCAAAGAACTGGAGCGCGGCTCGGCGCTCTTTATTTTCCTTAAGCGCGACCCCGGCAGCTTGCTGAAGGTCGATGGTCGGGCCGCCCAAGCGCTGCAATATGAAATCGGCAATCCGATCACCGCAACGCGCATGACGGGGCGGCGACTGCCTGCGGCGCTTTATGCGCCCCTGCGGCTCGTGCTGTATGCAAAGGATGGAGGAGGCGCCGTTTTTGAATACGACAAGCCATCCTCCTTGTTCGGCCAATTCGGCGACGAGCAGGTCGCCGCCATCGGGCGCGAACTCGACGCCGAGATAGAGGCGGCGATCCGCGGCGCGGCGGAGTGAGCGATCAGACCGTGACGACGATCTTGCCGATCTGCTGGTTCGATTCGAGATAGCGATGCGCCTCGACGATCTCATCGAACGGGAAGATTTTGTCGATGACCGGCTTCAGCGCGCCCTTGGCGAGGCCCTCCACGACGAAGCGTTTGCCGGCCTCCAATCGCGCCGGATCGCCCGTCACCTCAAACAAGACAAAGCCGCGGATGCTCAGCAATTTTTCCAACAGGCTGAACAACGGCAGCGGCGTCGGCTCCGGGCTCAGGGCGCCATACTCTATAATAATTCCGAGCTGCGCCGTCGCCGACGCCAGCTTCGCGAGCGTCGGGCCGCCGACCGGATCGAAGACGACGCGCGCGCCATGTCCCCCTGTTATCCGTAGCGCCTCGGCGACAAGATCCTCCTCTTCGGTCGCGATGACATGCGCCGCGCCTAATTCCAGAAGCCGCGCCCGTTTGGCGCCGGTGAGCGTCAACGCCACGGGCGTCGCGCCGACCATGTTGGCGATCTGGATGGCGGCGACGCCGACGCTGCTGGAGGCGGCGGGAATCAGCGCGAAATCTCCCGCCGAAAGCTTGGCGACATGAATCAGCGCCCCATAAGCGGTGAGAAACATCATCCACGAAGCGGCCGCCTCGATAAAGGAAAGGCTCGGCGGATGTTTGATAACCGCATAGGCGGGCGCGAGGACCAGTTCGCCGTAGAGGCCATAATCATTCATCGAGAAAGCGGGCGCGACGCTGACCGCGTCGCCGACCGCAAATCCCTCGACGCCTTCGCCGATCAATTCAATCTCGCCCGCGGCCTCATAGCCGAGGCTGGCCGGAAACTTCGGCTGTTCGATATATCGGCCCGACCGGAACATCAATTCGGCGCGGTTGAGGCCGATCGCCCTGACGCGAATGCGCACCTCGCCCTTGCCCGGCTTTGGAACCTCGATATCGACGATGCGAAGCACCTCCGGAGGACCTGCCTCGTCGAAACGAACCACGCGCGACATCAAGAGCCTCCGGTTTCAGGGGATTGGGAAAGACGAATTTACCGGCTTGCGCGCCGCCCGTCGAGGCGAAGCGCGCGGACCCCGTCAGAGGACCGCGGCGCTTTCGCCGAGGCCGCGCCTCCGCGGGACCTCAGCGCACATAAACGTAATCGATCATGCGCTGGGCGCAGGCGCGCCACGAGTTTTTCTCGATGATCGCTTTCCGCACTTTGTCGAACGCGGGGCCGGGCAGTTGGCGCGCAGCCTCGATCGCCGCCGCAATCGCGTTCGCATCGCGGATCGGCACAGTGATGGCGACGTCGGGCGTCAGCAAATCCTTGGCGCCGACATGCTCCGTCACGACCAGCGGCAAGCCGTATCCAAGCGCCTCGAAAACCGTCATGCCGAACCCCTCGTCGATCGATGACTGAACGAAGACATCGGCGGTCTCATAGAGCTCCTGCAATCGCGCCGGCAGCACAGGGGGAATGATCTTGACGCGCGGATCGACGATGCGCGACCGGTAGGCGTCGGGAACGTCGCCGCGAAGCCACAGTTCGGCGCGCGGATCGTCGATCTGCTTGAACGCTTCGACGAGGTAATGAAAGCCCTTGCGCAGAAAACTGTTGCCGACCGCGAGCACCCTGAGCCCCGGCTGCTTCGGCGGCCTTTCAAGATATTTTACGTTGGCGCCGAGCGGGTTGACCCTCACTTTGCGGATCAGCTCCGGTTCGGTGTAGGAGCTCGCGCTGTAGGTCGAAGGGGCGACGATGATATCGGTGAGGTGAAGTTCCTCGATCGCGCGCTCCAGCCCCCGCATGTCCTGCTGATGCGGGATCCCAAGCGCCTTTCCCTCCTCGACCAGCAGATCATACTGGAACTGGTTATGCGGGCATGACCTTTCATTGCATAACAGCCAGCCCGAGCCCTTGAGCCTTTTGTAGGTATCGAGGCTGTTGCCGTTCCAGGAGTGGAGGATGCCCGGCGTCTTGCGCGCCAGCGTTCGCGCCATCCATCGATCGAAGATCTCGAATTTTCGCTCGGCGGTGAATCCGAGCGGAACGAAGTTGGACGCAACCGCCCATGCGGCGATATCGAGGCGGTTGTGATAGGCGCGCCTCGGTACGTTTTTCGGAGGAGCGGTGTTTCTGTGGACGCAGTAGAGGTCGCCGAGACGGCCAAGGGCGGCGTATTCGGACGCCAGCGAGAAAGCGTGAAACTTGCCCGCGACCGCAAGGTCAATTCGTTCGGGGTCGGTCATTTTGGCTCCTCCCGATCGGAGACGCCTGCGAACAGCGGCCAGCGCCGCGAATGCCGGCGCGCCCCATTGCCCGCCATGGCCCTCACGACGAATATCCGGTCTTCGGGCCGGCCTCGACGAAGGCGCGTTGCGCCAGATAGACGCAGATCGCCGCGATGAAGCTCTCGGAAACCAGCATGGCGGCGCCGACGCCGTTGATTTGCCAGAGCGTGCCGAACAGCCAGGCCAGCAGGACGGCGAGAATGCTGGCGGCGAGCGACCAGCCGGCGAGGCTGATATGCTGGTTCGTCGCCATCAGCAGCGTGCGCGGCACATGCCAGACGCCGCTGACCGCCGCATAGGCGAGCAGCCACGCCATCACGCTCGGCACGAACTCAATGCGGCCATGCGTCCAGATGCGCAACAGCCAGGGCGAGATGAAATAGAGCACCAGGCTGAGCGCAACCGACTGCGCGGCGCTGACCAGCGCGCTGCGGCGAAACAGCGGATGCACCGCCTCCATGCCCGACTGCCCGAACAGTCGCGCGAATTCCGGCCAAAGAGCGTGGCTGAACATGCCGGTCAACTGCACGGCGACGCGGGCGATGGTGCGATAGGCGTTGAACAGCGCCACCGCCACGGTGCCGGCCAGCGCGCCGACGAGAAGGGTGACGCCCTGAAAGGTCAAGGCGTTGCCGAGCGGAAACACCATGAAGGAGAGGGCCGGCCGAACCATGCCCAAAAGCTCGGCCTTGCTCGCATGCTTAAATCCGAGGCGCAGCCCGTGGTCGCCGCGCTGACCGAGATAGACGCCGAACGCGGTTCCGGCGATGCGCCCGACGAGGCCAAGGACAGCGACCCCGGCGAAGCTGCGGAAGAGAATGAGGCCGAGCATGTAGCCGCCCCATTCGACCAGCCTGACAATCTGCGCCAGCGACGTGCCGACGGCGTAACGCCCCGTCGCCCTGAAGATCGCGTCGGTAAGGCCGCCGTAAAGGCCGACCAGCACGGCGCAAAACAGGGCCGCGAGCGCCACTCTTTTGTCCTCCGTCATATAATCGGGCATCGGCAGGAATAGCGCGAGGGGAACCATGACGACGGTTAGCGAGCAGCATACGATCGTCATGAAAAGCTGGGCGCTCTGGTAGACCTTGTTGGCTTCGGCGAGCTCCGACCGGCCGACCGCCATGGTCATCTTGTTGCCGGCCGTCCAGACCATCCCCACGTCGGCCATCGAAAGATAGGCCGGCAGCGCGGACAACAATAGCCACGCGCCATAGGTTGACGCGTCCCAGTATAGAAGAAAAAGCGGCAGCGAAAAAAGCTGTATTATAATGCTTACGATCTGGCTAAAAGCGTTGGCGCCGAAGCCGAGAATAATTCTGCGGAGCATGCGTCCAGCGATCCGTCAGTCAAATAGAGCAAGTGATCCGCATGTCTAACCTGCCGTGCGGGCAAAGTCAATTTAGTCAATTCCTTCGATATGGCCCGATGTTGGCCGCTAATGTGTATGATCTACTAGCGTATTCGCGCGATTCCTCGCTTTCCGCATGCCGGCGATGCGCTGGCGGAGGACGCTTGGCGCGCGCGCGTCAATCGCCGCGCTTATCAATTTGTGTTGTTGTTGGCGAGCGCGGCCGATCCGCGTCGGCGCATACGGGCGCCGCGACAAGATCGCGCCGCCTACACAAATAATCTTAGCAGACCAGCCGCGCCGTGGCAATCAGCCAAGCTCCAGGCTGATCGCCGCAAGGCCGCGCCCTGGAGGCGGCCCTACTGCGAGCGGAATGGCTATTGCTAAAATGCTTCGACATCGGCACTGTTCGACCGTCATCGTTCGGCCGCCAAAAATAGTGAAATGTCCGGGATGGCGCAGCCGCGCCGCTTCGCGGACGATGTTTTTGCGGACAATCCTAATTGAAATTCTAACCATCCGATCAAACCCCCGCCGCATGGTGAGACCGACGACCGGCGGGGAATCGCCTGCGCGCGTTTTCAGACCTGCGCCTCGATGGCGCTAAACGAACGCGAGGAGCTCCAAGATGAAGCCGTCCGACGCCGATCAACTCGCCGAGTTCAGACAATTCATCTACCAGTCCTATGCAAAGTCCAATCCCAATTACGCCAACCTCGATCCGGGCGAGACCGAAGGACGCGCGGCGCCGATGGAGCCGCTGTTGCGCAAAGGCCTGCCGCCCGACAAGGCGGCGCGCATTCTCGATTTCGGCTGCGGCGACGGCGTTCTTCTTTCGACCGCCGAGAAGCTCGGATACAGCAATCTTTTCGGCGTGGATTTGTCGCAGGCCCTGCTCGACAGAGCCGCCTCCATCACCTCCGCGAAGCTTCAGCTTGGCGACGGGCTGGACTATCTCAACGCCTGTCCGGACGGGGCCTTCGACGCGATCGCCGCTTTCGACGTCTTCGAGCATCTGACGCGCCCGGAATTGCTCGACACCTGCCGCGCGATCGTCCGCGCGCTGAAGCCCGGCGGCCGGCTGCTGGTGCGCACGCCAAACGGCTCCTCGCCCTATCACGGCGACTTCCTGTGGGGCGACCCGACGCATGAGCGGGCCTACACCAAGAGCTCCCTCGCCATGGTGCTGTCGCCGCTCGGATTTGAGGATATTGTGGCGATGGAGGTCGCGCCGGTCCCCTACGGGCTCAAAAGCACGATCCGCGCGATTCTCTGGAAGCTCATCCGCGCCGCCACCGTGGCCCGGCTCGTCATCGAAACCGGCATCGTCGAGCCGCGCGTCCTGACCGCCAACATCTTCGTGACGGCGCGCAAATCCGGCTGACGCGCGCTCCCCGATCCATTTTTCGCGCGGCGCCGACCCGGCATCATAGCATTCGACCCGGGAAGGATGTCGCGGCCGTCGCATCTTCGTCGTGGAACCGTGATTGGAACGCGCCCATGGAAAGCCCCCACCCGACCGGTCTTGAACTGCTGCGCGATCCGCGGCTCAATCGCGGCACCGCCTTTTCCCTTGAGGAGCGCCGGGCGCTCGGTCTTGAAGGCTTTCTGCCGCCCGTCGCGGATGCGCTCGAGACTCAGGCGGCGCGCGTTCACGCCCAGCTCGACGCGCTCAATTCGGATCTGCAGAAATACCTGTTCCTGTCCGATCTGCAGGCCCGCAACGAGACGCTCTATTTCGCCGTCCTGATGTCCGATCCCGCGACCTTCATGCCGCTCGTCTACACGCCGACGGTGGGCGAGGCCTGCCAGAAATTCGATCATTTCTTTCGCGCGAGCCGCGGCATGTATCTGCCCATCAGCGCGCGCGGGCGACTGAGGCAAATCCTCTCCAACTGGCCGCAGAAGGACGTCCGCTTCATCGTCGTCACCGACGGCGAGCGCATTCTCGGCCTCGGCGATCTCGGCGTCGGCGGCATGGGCATTCCGGTCGGCAAGCTTGCGCTCTACACCGCCTGCGCCGGCGTGCCGCCGCAACTCACCCTGCCGATCACGCTCGACGTCGGCACCAACAATCACGAGCTGCTAGAGGATCCGCTCTACCTTGGCCTGCGCCAGCCGCGCGTGCGCGGCGCCGACTACGACGCCTTCATCGACGAATTCGTGACCGCCGTGCAGGATCTCTACCCGAAATGCTGCCTGCAATGGGAGGACTTCGCCAACATCAACGCGGTTCCGATCCTCGCCCGCTACAAGGACCGGATCTGCACCTATAATGACGACATCCAGGGCACCGCGGCGGTCGCGCTCGCCGGCTTGTTCGGCGCGCTGCACATCTCGGGTCAAAAGCTCGCCGACCAGCGCTTTCTCTTTCTCGGCGCCGGCTCGGCGGCGACCGGCATCGCCGAGTTGATCGCGCAGGCGCTCGTCCTCGAAGGCCTGACGCTCGACGCCGCGCGCCAGAAGAGCTGGCTCTACGACGTCAAAGGCCTCATCGCCGCGAGCCGCGCGGATGTCGCCGATTTCCAGCGTCCCTTCGCGCATGACGCGCCGCCCGCCGCATCATTCCTCGCGGCGATCGAGGCGATCCGGCCGACCGCCATCATCGGCGTCAGCACAGTGCCGAAACTGTTCAACCGTCCGGTCGTCGAGGCGATGGCCCGCCTCAACGCGCGTCCCATCATCTTTCCCTATTCCAACCCGACGTCGCGGTCGGAATGCACCGCGGAGGAAGCCTATAAATGGTCGGACGGGCGCGCCATCTTCGCCAGCGGCAGCCCGTTTCCGCCGGTCGAATTCGGCGGCAAGACCTTCGTCCCTGGCCAGGGGAACAATGTCTACATCTTTCCGGCGATGGGCATGGCCGCGCTGGCGACCGAGGCGACGCGCATCACCGAAGAGATGTTCATTGTCGCCGCGAAGGCGGTCGCCGAACAGGTCAGCGACGCCGCGCTCGCCACCGGCCTCATCTACCCACCGCAAAGCAACATGCTCGCCGCCTCGCTGCATACCGCCTCGCGCATCGCCGAATATATCTTCGATCATGGCTTCGCCCGGGCCAAACGTCCGGCCGACATCGCCGATCACCTGAAGACGCTCGCCTACAAGCCGGTCTACCCGCCTGTTTCCTGACGATCCGCCGCCCACGCCGCCGGCATTGTCCCCAGCGCGAGAACGCCGAGCGCCGCGGCGGCGGCGCTGAGGCTGGCGATAAAACTCGTCTGATGCAGCGCATAGGCGCCGCCGATCGCGCCGACGACGAAAGCGATCCATGACGCCAGAAAAGCGAGCCATTCCGTGCGCGGCGCCCTGCCCACAAGCGCGCGCGCCAACGACTGGCCGGCGCTGAACAGCGAGCCGGTGACGAAGGTCCTGCCGACGTCGGCGCGCCCCAACGGCTGGCGCAGCGCGTTCTGCGCGCCCATGGCGACCGTGACCGGCATCAGCGCGGCGAAGCCGGGCCGCAGCATCATCAGCGCGATGGCGGCGCAGACAAGCGCGAGTTCGACCGCCAGCACAAGCGGCAACCGACGCCGGCCCGCGGCGTCGGCGAGCAGGGTCCCGGCGAAAGCGCCGAAAAAGAACGACGCGATGACGGCCGTCCCGTGCAGTATCCGCGTCTCACGCCCGGCCGCGACGGCGATGCCGAGTTGAGTCGTGTTGCCGCTCATGAACGAGAGGTAGATTTCGCCGATCTGTATGAAGCCGATGGCGTCCACCCATCCGGCGATCAGGGCGAGAGCGAAACCGACGCCAAAACGCGCCCACTCGGAAACGCCCGCGCCCTGGCTGCCGGCTTCAGCCGCCATCGCCGCCGCCCAACGGTTTGCGATCTGGCCGCGATCGCCGCAAAGCCGACGTCATAAATCCCCGCCGCCAAAAAGGGTGTAAACAGGGCGCAACTGCAATCTTCAAGCTTTCGTGTGTCAAGAGGATAAAATGATCGAGGGCGATGTAATGGGGTGGCACGCCGACTGGCTCTGGAGCCTGCCGCTGATCGTGCTGAACGTAATCTTTCACGTCGTCGGCCTTGGCTTCATCAACGCGGCCATTCTGAAGACGCTGGAAAGCGTCAAGGACCGCCGTCATTTTCTGTTCCTCTTCGTCCTGGTGATGGGCGCGACGACGCTTTCGGCGATCCTGCTGCATGCGCTTGAGGCCGGCGTCTGGGCCGCCGCCTTCGTCGGCCTCGGCGCCATGCCTGACCATAAATCGGCGATGCTATACTCTCTCAATGCGATGACGACCTATGGCCACAACAACGAATATCTTGCGCCCCATTGGCGGCTGATGGGCGCGCTTGAGGCTCTGAACGGGATGCTGCTGTTTGGCCTCTCGACCGCTTTCCTCTATGGCATGATCCAGAGGGTCTGGCCGATCGAGGCGCGGGAGTTGCGCGCGCCGCATATGCAATGGCGCCGATCGGCGAAATCCCCGACCGCGGCGGACTGACGGCGGCCCGCCACAGCCGATTGTCGGCGAAGCGCTGACGCCCTACATACCGGGCGGCGGGACCCCGCGCCACGACGAAGGGCGGCTTCGCCGCTATCTCGAAAGGATTTGCGAATGCGCATTCTTGTCGTTGGCGCGGGCGCGATCGGCGGCTATTTCGGCGCCCGCCTGCTGCAGGCCGGCCGGAACGTCACCTTCCTCGTGCGCGCAAGGCGGGCGGCGCAGCTCGCCGAGACCGGGCTGATCGTCAAGAGCCCGCTCGGCGATATCGATCTGCGGCGCCCGCCGCTGATCGAGGCGCAGGACCTGCACCAGCCCTATGATCTCATCATTCTGAGCTGCAAGGCTTATGACCTCGACGGCGCGATCAAATCTTTCGCCCCCGCGGTCGGGCCGCAAACCCTGATCCTGCCGCTCCTCAACGGCCTGCGCCATCTCGACGCGCTCGACCAGCGCTTCGGCGCGGACGTTGTCCTTGGCGGCCTCTGCTCCATCTCGACGGCGCTCGACGACGATGGCCGCATCCTGCATTTCGGCGATTTCCATAATCTCATCTATGGCGCGCGGGAGGGCGCGCAGGCGCAAAGAGCGGAAGCTCTCGACGCGATCCTGCTCAACGCCGGATTCGACGCGCGCCGCTCCGTCGAAATCATGCAGGAGATGTGGGAGAAGTGGAGCTTCATCGCCGCCGCGGCCGGCCTCACCTGCCTGATGCGCGCTGCGGTCGGCGACATAGAGGTCGCGGGCGGCGCCGAGCTCGCGCTCGCGCTCATCGACGAATGCGCTGGGATCGCGGCCGACAATGGCTTTGCGCCGCGCCCGCCCACGTTGAAATTCAGGCGCGCCATGCTGACGACGCCGAAATCGGAATTCGTCGCCTCGATGCTGCGCGACATAGAGCGCGGCGCCAGAATTGAGGCCGACCACATCATCGGCGACCTTTTACGGCGCAAGAGCGGCGGCGCGGGGCCGAACTCCATCCTGCGCATCGCCGATACGCATCTTAAAGCCTATGAGGCGCGCCGCGCGCGGGAGGCGGGCGCCACAGACAGGAGCGGATCATGAAAATCGCATTCCTCGGCCTCGGCAGCATGGGCGGCGCAATGGCGCGCAACCTGCTCAAGCATGGGCATCAAGTAATCGCGTGGAACAGAAGCGCCGAGCCGGCGCGCGCGCTCGCCGCCGAGGGCGCGAGCGTCGCGCCGACGCCGGCCAAAGCCGCGAGCGAAGCCGACGTCGCAATCACCATGCTCGCCGACGACGCGGCGGCGGAGGCGGTGACCCTCGGCGAGAACGGCATCATCGACGGATTGGCGCCTCAAGCCATACATGTCTCAATGAGCACGATCTCGGTCGCGTTGTCGCAACGCTTTCTCGAGGCGCACGCGGCAAAGGGCCAGGCCTATGCCGCCGCGCCTGTCTTCGGCCGGCCCGAGGCGGCGGCGGCCGGAAAGCTGTTCGTCGCGGCCGCCGGAGAGGCCGCCCACATCGAGAAAATCCGGCCGGCGCTCGAGGCGATAGGCCAGCGCGTCTTCGTCATGGGCGACGATCCGCCGCAGGCCAATCTCGTCAAGCTCACCGGCAATTTCCTCATCACCTGCGTGATCGAAAGTCTCGCCGAAGCCTTCGCGCTCGCCGCCAAGGGCGGCGTCGAGCCTTCGCGGCTACATGAGCTCTTGACCGAAACGCTGTTCTCGGCTCCCGTCTACAAGACCTATGGAAGCATTATCCTCGAAGAGAAATTCGCGCCGCCGGGCTTTAAACTGCCGCTCGGGCTGAAGGACAACCGGCTGCTGCTGCAGGCGGCGGAAAAGCTTGAAGTCCCGCTGCCCTTCGCCGCCATCGTGCGCGACCGCTTTCTCGCCGCGCTGGCCAATGGCGACGGCGACCTCGACTGGTCGGCGATCGCGCGGCGCGCCGCGGAGGACGCAGGCGTGGGAGAGCCGTGACCTGTTGTGCGCAGGGCGGGCGCGCCGCGGCGGGCGGCGGTTTGCGCCATCGCAAAAAATGATTAGAACGCGGCGAGGGGTTTTCATGGGCTTGACGCGCCGCCTGGCGACCCCCGCTGGACCAGATTTTTTGCCGAATGAAAGAAATTGCCGGAGCCGGCGGCGAAACGGCTTCCGTGTGGCCCGCCTGACGTTCCGGGCGAGCTTCGCTCAAGGAGCAGGCGCTAGATCCGCTTTTACCGCGCCGCGATCCGAGGGGACTGCATCATGAAGGTTGTTTTGTTCTGCGGCGGGTTCGGCACGCGGATTCGGGAGTATTCCGAGAACATCCCGAAGCCGATGATCCCGGTCGGAAGCCAGCCGATTCTGGTCCACATCATGGAATATTACAGCCAGTATGGGCACCATGATTTTCTGCTTTGCCTCGGCTTCAAGGCGAATGTCATCAAGGATTACTTCCTCGAATCGAAGCAATCGGCCTATCGCGGCGACTGCGTGGTATCCGGCTACGGAAAGAAAATTGAGATTCTCGGCGAACAGCCTCCTGAGTGGCGCGTCGCGCTGATCGACACCGGCGTCTGGCGCAACATCGGCGAGCGGCTCGTCGCGGTGCGCCATCTTCTCGAAGGCGAGGAGATGTTCCTCGCCAACTACAGCGATGGGCTGACCGACGCGCCGCTGCCCGACATGATCGAGGCGTTCAAGAAAAGCGGCAAGATCGGCTGCTTCATCGCCATCCACCCGCCCTTCACCTTCCACCTCGCGGAAATGGACAAGGCGGGCGTGGTGCAGGGATTTCGCACCAGCGAGCAATCCGACACCTGGATCAACGGCGGCTTTTTCATCTTCCGCAAGGAGATCTTCGATTACATCGAGAAAGGCGACGAGCTGGTCAACCAGCCGTTCAACCGCCTCATCGCGGCCGGCCAGCTGATGGCCTACCGCTACGACGGCTTCTGGCGCGCGATGGACACCATGCGGGACCGTCAGGTGCTTGAAGATATGGTCGAGAAGGGCAACATGCCGTGGCGCGTCAAGACGGGCGCATCGGCAGGCGAACCTTAACGCCGCTTCAATCCGCCTGCGCGATCAACATATGCTCCCGCCCGGAGGGCCTTATGCTTCTCGACAGCGCGTTCGCAAGGCAGCTCGACGACGCCGCCCTCGGCGACGACATCTTCGCCCTCGCCACCGAGATCTATCCGATCTGCCGCAGCATTACCGGAAACGGCGTGCGCGAGACGCTCGAAATTCTCGCGCGCGGCATCGACATCGCGGTGCATGAGACGCCGACGGGAGCGGCGGCGTTCGACTGGACCATTCCGCGCGAATGGAACATCCGCGAGGCGTGGATCAAGAACGCGCGCGGCGAAAAAATCGTCGATTTCGCCAACTCGAATCTGCATGTCATGAGCTACAGCGTTCCGGTGCGAAAGCTGGCGCCGCTCGCCGAACTCAAGCGGCACATTCACACCCTGCCCGAGCAACCCGATCTCATCCCCTACCGGACATCCTATTATTCCGAGAAGTGGGGATTTTGCATGGCCCACCGTCAGTTCGAGAGCCTAGCCGACGAGACCTACGAGGTCCTGATCGATTTAAGTCTCGAGGACGGATTCCTCACCCATGGCGAATATCTGCACAGGGGCGAAACGGAGGAAGAATTTTTGCTGTCGGCGCATATCTGCCACCCCTCGCTCGCCGACGACAATTGCTCGGGACTGGCGCTGCTCGCCACGCTCGTGAAGAAGATTTCACGGATGAAAACGCGGTTCTCCTATCGCTTCGTCTTCGCGCCCGGCACGATAGGCGCGATCAACTGGCTCGCCCGCAACGAGGCGACGGCGGCGCGCATCAGGCACGGCCTCGTTCTCTCCATGGTCGGCGATGGCGGCGGCCCGACCTACAAGAAAAGCCGGCGCGGCGACGCGCTGATCGACCGCGCCGCCGCCCATGTCCTCGGCCATTCAGGGCTCAATCCGGCGATCGTCGATTTCTCGCCCTACGGCTATGACGAGCGGCAATATTGCTCGCCCGGATTCAATCTGCCCGTCGGGCTCTTCCAGCGCAGCAGGTTCGGCGCGATCCCGCAATACCACACCTCGGCCGACAATCTCGACTTCATCAGGCCGGAATATCTCGCGCAATCCTACAGGCTCATCGCGCAAATTCTGGATGTCGTCGAGCATGACGCGACCTTTCTCAATACGCAGCCGAAGTGCGAGCCGCAGCTCGGCAGGCGCGGCCTTTATGACGCGATCGGCGGACAGAGGGACGTCGCAAGCGCCACCATGGCGATGCTGTGGGCGCTCAATCTTTCGGACGGCGCGCATTCCCTGCTCGACATTGCCGAGCGGTCTCGTCTTCCCTTCGCCGCGGTCCGCGACGCCGCCGCGCTGTTGCATAAGCACGGCCTTCTCGCTGGCGGAGGCCATCGCGCGGATTGAGGTAAGCGGAATAATTCACGCGCGCAGCCCCTTGAGAGCCGCGCCTGGAACTCAAGCCGCGATCGGCGCGGAATTTTTATACCCCCTCCTATCACGATCAACACGTTGGGAAAGAAGCGCCCCCGCTAGACCAACCGGGTTGTGGCCACGGCGCCCCTGGGGGCGGACGCTGCCCGCAAGGGGCGCTCAATCCGGCTTGGCGACGAAGTCCGGCCAGGCCTTGTCCTTGGCCGAGATCGCGGCCACCGGCAAAGGCCAGGAAATGGCGAAAAACGGGTCGTCATAACGCACGCCGCTCGCCGCCGAAGGCTCATAAAACGCAGAGATGAGGTAGCGCACATCCGTGTCGTCGGAGAGCGTCTGGAAGCCGTGCGCGAACCCGTCGGGAACGTAAAGGAGCCGGCGATTTTCATCGTTGAGCTCGAAGGCCTGCCAGCGGCCGAAGGTCGGCGAGCGCGGACGCAGGTCAATGATCGCATCGAAGATCGCGCCGCGCGCGCATTCGACCAGCTTCACCTCGCCGTGCGGCGCTTTCTGGAAGTGCATCCCACGCAGCGTTCCCCGTCGCGCGGTAAAGGAGAGGCTATGCTGGACGAAGTTCGAACTCGAGGCCCGCGGCGGCGAACTCCTTCACGCAAAATATCCGCGAGAAAAAGCCGCGCTCGTCGGATGCGGGCTCCGGAACGATCAGCCGCGCGCCATCGAGGTCGGTATCAAGAAAACGCATCGACCGCCCCCAATCGCCCACGTCGCGCCGCACAGCGTCAGCGGGGCGTCCCCACATAGCCGATTCATTTGGCGCTATAAAGCTTACGTCGCTTTACCCAATTATGATAACAACGGGCCTGTTTTGGCCGCCCCGCCCTTCCCATTCAGCATGGAGACTTCCCATGAACGCGCCCGCCCCCGCCAGGACGCCGCAGCTGCAACCGGCCAAGACGCAGCGGTGCCGCCTGTGCGGCGCCGGCCTCGATCATACTTTCGTCGACCTTGGCATGTCGCCCCTCTGCGAAAGCTTCCTCGCCGCGGATGAGATCGACGCGATGGAGCCTTTTTTTCCCCTGCATGTGCAGGTCTGCGGCGAATGCTTCCTGGTGCAGCTGCGCGAATATGTGAGCCCCGAGCATATTTTCACTGAATACGCCTATTTCTCGTCCTATTCGACGTCCTGGGTCGCGCACGCCAAGGCCTATTGCGAGATGATCGCGCGCCGTCTCGACCTCGGCCCCGAGAGCCTCGCCGTCGAACTCGCCAGCAACGACGGTTATCTGTTGCAGCACTTCCTCCCCTTAGGCGTGCCGATGCTCGGCGTCGAGCCGGCCGCCAATGTGGCGAAGGTCGCGATCGACAAGGGCATTGCGACGCGCGTCGATTTCTTCGGCGTGGCGCTGGCGCAAAAGCTGTTGGCCGAAGGCTTCGGCGCCGATTTGATCCTCGGCAACAATGTGCTGGCGCAGGTTCCCGACCTCAATGATTTCGTCGGCGGCATGCGGATTCTGCTAAAGCCCGAAGGCGTCATCACGCTGGAGTTCCCGCATCTGCAGCGGCTCATCGAAGGCAATCAGTTCGACACCATCTACCACGAGCATTTTTCCTACTTCTCGCTCACCACCATCGACAGGATGGCGGCGCGCCACAACCTCAAGCTGATCGACGTCGAGGAGCTTTCGACTCACGGCGGCTCGATCCGCGTCTATCTCGCGCATCAGGCCTCCGCGCGCCCGCCGGCGCTGGCGGTCGCCGATATGCTCGAACGCGAACGCCGGCTCGGATTTTTGGATCTCGCGAGCTATGATTCCTTCGCCGAGCGGGTCCGCCGCACCAAGCGCAGATTGCTCGAGTTTCTGATCAAGGCCAAAGACGAAGGCAAGACCATCGTCGGCTATGGCGCGCCGGGCAAAGGCAACACGCTGTTGAATTACTGCGGCGTCGGCGTCGATTTTCTCGACTTCACCGTCGACCGTAACCCCTACAAGCACGGCCGCCACACGCCCGGCATGCACATCCCGATTCACGACGTCGGCGCCATCGACGCGGCGAAGCCCGATTACGTGCTGATCCTGCCGTGGAATCTGCGCGAAGAGATCGTGCGGCAAATGCGCCATATCGGCGATTGGGGCGGCAAATTCGTCGTGCCAATTCCCGAAGTCGAGGTCATCGACCCACGGTCGCCGTAGAGCGGCACCGAGCGGAAGCCAGTTCCGCTTTTCCCCAAGCCTTTGCGCCGAGGCCGAAAGCGCTACGCCGCCGGGGCCGCCGCGCCGCTGCGCGCGCGCAGCTCCGCGTCGATCACGCCATCCTCAATCAGCTTCTTAATATGCGCGATGCGCTGGTAGCGCGGGCCCTCGAATTCCTCGAGCGTCAGGCTCGATTTGCGGTAGGCCTCGTAGAGCTGGATGGCGCCTTTGCGCGCATCCCACTGCGGCTTGAAAGCCGGCAGGGCGGCGGCGATCTTGTCGAAGCTGACGCGGTAGGAGCGCGTGTCCGGGCCGGCGTCCTCGGCATATTCGATGCGGCAGTTCGGCACGACGCCGGCGACGATTTCGGCGAGATCGCGGATGCGGTAATTCTGGCTCGAATCGCCGACATTGAAAGCCTCGTTGAAGACTTTTTCGCGCGGCGCCTCGAGAGCCGCCAGAAAGGCGCGCGAAATATCCTCGATATGGACGATCGGGCGCCACGGCGTGCCGTCCGACTTCAGATAGATGAGGCCCTTCGTCACCGCCCAGGCGGTGAGATTGTTCAGAACGATGTCGAAGCGCATGCGCGGCGACAGGCCATAGGCGGTCGCCGGGCGCAGGAACACCGGGCAGAAATTGTCGTCGCCAAGCGGCGAAATGTCGCGCTCCGAGGCGACCTTCGAGTCGCCATAGGGCGTCACCGGATTGAGCGCGCCGGTCTCGTCGATGGTGCCCTCGCCGGCGCGGCCGTAATTGCTGCAGGATGAGGCGAACAGGAAGCGAGAAACGCCCGCCGCCTTCGCGGCTTTCGCCAGCCGCACGCTGGCGCGGTGGTTGATGGCGTCGGTCAGATCGGGATTGAGATTGCCGAGCGGATCGTTGGACAGCGCCGCGAGATGGATCACGGCGTCGAAACCCTCAAGATCCTTCGCCAGCGCGTCCCGCGTGTCCTTGGCGATGGCCGGGCAAGCGGCGATGACGCCGCCGGCGTCATAGGTGCAACGCTGGTAGAGGTCGATGTCATAGCCGGTCACGTCATGGCCGGCGGCGCGCAGAAACGGCGCCATGACCGTGCCGATATACCCCGAATGGCCTGTCAACAGCACCTTCATGCGCTAGTCCCCAAAATGAATAGCCCGGCGAGCGCGCGAGCGCCGCGTGTAGCGAGCGTTGACCTCGTTTTGCAACCCTGGATTTTGATTATCATCCGGCTGTGGATCGAACCGTCGCCGCCGGTTATCAAACGCGACCTCACCGAGGCCTTTATCGTTTTTGCAATCGAACCTTGCCGCACGCTGGCTTTTAAGCCGGAATTCGAGCTGATGCAAGAAACGCGGGATGTCCGGGGCCGGCCCCCTATAGACGAAGATTTCGAGGTCCCGCGCCCGTCCGATCCACCGAAAGGTCATATTCTGCGTCTTTAAATCCTGTTCGCGCCCGCCGTGTGCTTACAGCGCATTTGCGCGACGCGCCGTGACGCGGCGCACAGGCAAGGCGGCGCAAGCGAGGCTGTGATGATTTCCGCAAGGGCGCCCATAGCCTCAGCGACGAAAATCGCGGCCATCGCGCTTCTCTTCCTTTTTGCATTCCTTGCGCCAGCGCCTTTTCCCTCGGCGCAGGCCGACGAAGGCGGCGAGAGCTTCTGGACGCCCGGCACCTACGGCAGCCTCTCGGCGACGCTGCAGCAACCTGGATGGTCGCTGACGACCATCTATTATTTCAGTTCGGTCTCCTCGGGCCCCGACGTCTCCGGCGCGCGCGCGTTCACCATCGGCGAGGCCGCTGCGAATGTGACTCCTGGGCTGAATTCCCCGAGCAGCACCCTCTGGGTGACCCCGGCTTATGTTTTCGCGACGCCGATCCTCGGCGGCCAGGCGTCGCTGAGCCTGACAGGAAGCTTTGGCGAGGAGGGCACATTTGAGGCCGCGACGCCATCCGGCGCGGGCGCGTTCGGACCGTCGGGCAACCCGAGCGACACTGTGTGGGGCCTTGGCGATCTCTACCCGCAAGTTTCGCTGCGCTGGGGCGCCGGCGTCAACAGCGTCATGACCTATGTCACGGGCGACGCGCCGGTCGGCGCCTATAATTCCGAACGCCTGTCCAACATCGGCATCGGCCATGGCGCGCTCGACGCTGGCGCCGGCTACACCTATTACGACGCGGCGACCGGGCATGAATTCTCCGGCGTGCTCGGCTTCACCTACAATCTCGTCAATCCGTCCACCCAATACCGCAGCGGCGTCGATATGCACTTCGATTGGGGCGCGTCGCAATCGCTGACGCCGGAATGGCAGATTGGAGTCGTCGGCTACGCCTATGATCAGGTCACCGCCGACGGCGGCGCGGGAGATGATGTCGGCGCTTTCGAATCGCGCGTGTTCGGGGCCGGGCCGCAGGTCAGCTACAGCTTTCCGCTCGGCGATCTCGAGGGCTTTCTGAACCTCAAGGCCTATAAGGAATTCGACGCCGCCCACCGCGCGGACGGCTTCAACGTCTGGCTCACTTTCTCGATTTCACCGCCGACGCCACCGCCGGTCCGCGCGGCGGGAAGCAAATGATTCGCGTGCGGGCGAGCGCGATTGCCGCGGCCGGAATATCCAAATCAATCTTGATCTAATGCCGCACGGACGGCCCAAACCTCGGGTCGATGCTCTCATTCGCTTTCAGCATCGGCAGGATCTTGCTGGCCGGCACCGGCGGGCTGAAATAATAGCCCTGCATTTCCGTGCAGCCCTCTTTGCGCAGCCATTCAAGCTGCTCGCTGGTCTCGACGCCTTCGGCCGTCGTCGAAATGCCGAGGCTGAGGCCGAGCCCGGCGACGGCGCGAACGATCGCCATGCAGCCGCCATTGGCGGAGAGCTCGCTGACGAAGGAGCGATCGATCTTCAATTTGTCGAACGGGAAGGCGCGCAGATAAGAGAGGCTTGAATAGCCGGTGCCGAAATCATCCATCGACACGCTGACGCCGAGCGCGCGCAGGCGATGCAGGATGGCGAGATTGGCTTCGCTTTCGGCGAGCAGGACGGTCTCGGTGATCTCCAGCTCGAGGCGCGAGGGCGAAAGGCCGGAGCTGGCCAGCGCCGTCAGGATCGAATGGGTGAGGTTGCCGGTGCGAAACTGCGCCGGCGACAGATTGACCGCGATCTTGAGATCCCCCGGCCAGCGGGCGGCCTCCGAACAGGCCTGGCGCAGCACCCACTCGCCAAGCGGCGCGATGAGGCCGATCTCCTCGGCGAGCGGGATGAATTCGGCCGGCGGCACCATGCCCCGCACGGGATGATGCCAGCGCAACAGCGCCTCGAAACCGGTGATCGCGCCCGATTTCAAGGAGACCAGCGGCTGGTAATAAAGCTCGAACTGGCCGGCCCGCAGCGCGCTCCGCAAGTCTGTTTCGAGCAGGCGCCGCGCGCGCGCTCTGGCGTCCATCTCGGGCTCGAAGAAGCGGAAGGCGCGGCGGCCCTGCTCCTTGGCGCGGTAGAGCGCCATATCGGCGTTTTTCAGCAACAGGTCCGAGCCGTCCCCGTCGCCGGGCGCCATGGCGACGCCGATGCTGGTGGCGATCTCGACGGCATGGCCGTCGATGACGAAAGGGCGGCCGATCAGATCGACGAGATGGGAGGCGAGCGCGCCGGCTTCGTCCGGGCCGTTGAGGCCAGCGCGCAGAATGGCGAATTCGTCGCCGCCGAAACGCGCGACGACGTCGGTCGCGCGCAGCCCGGCGCGCAGCCGATCGGCGACGGCGCGCAACAGCGCGTCGCCGATCGAATGGCCGAGCGTATCGACGACCGCCTTGAAGTGGTCGAGATCGAGATAAAAGACGCCGACGTCGCCGCCGGCCGGATGCAGCCGCGATAGCGCCGCGTCGAGGCTGTTGCGGAAGAAGGCGCGGTTCGGCAGGTCGGTCAGATCGTCGTGATCCGCCATATGCGCGAGGCGGCGCTCGGCGCGGCGTTTCTCGGTGATGTCGAGGAAGGTGACAAGTTCGGCCGGCCGCTCGCGGAAAGTCAGCGCGCGCCAGTAGAAAATAACGTCGATCAGCGCGCCGTCCGCGCGCAGCTGGCGTCCCACGCGCTCCCGCACGGGGAGCGCCGGCGCCTGCCGCGCGCCGCGCCGCATGTCGTCCCAATCTTCGCGTGGAGCGATGTCATAGAGGCTCATGCCGAGCAGCGCCTCGCGCGGATGGCCCCACAGCGCCGCCGCCGCGTCGTTGATGGCGAGAAAGCCGTAAGTCTCGGGATCGCACAGCGCGGTCGGCACCGGATTGCCGTCGAACAGTAGGCGGAACGCGGCTTCCCGGGCGCGCAGATCGTCGATGTCGGCAAGCCGCACCGCCGCCAGATCGCTCTCATCAGGCCCCGCCTGATCGCCAGCTTCGTCAAACTGAACCGCGCTTTCCTTTCGTGCCGCCCGTCCGATCCGCGTCGGTCCCGTTTGCATCCGTCCGATTTGCGTCCCGCGTCTTTTCGCCTTCGCCGGCATGCCCATGCTCCAACCACGCTCGCGTCGCGACAGTGACAGAGGAGGCTTGCCGTCATCTGTCGACGGACGCTCGAATTTTACGCGTCCCGCGCCGCGATCAACGCCCGCAAACGCTCCACATCCTGCACCGGCAGCGAGCACGCGCCTTCCGCGCAGACGAACGCCGCGGCCTCCCCTGCGCCTTCGCCCGCCGCCAGCGCTTGCGCCCGCGCGGGATGCCCCTGCGGCAAATCCAGCGACTGGTCGAGGTCCATCACTATTCTTTCGTTGAAGGGCGCGGCCAGCGCCGCCGCGTAGAGCGGTCCCCGCGCGGGGCCCGCGGTCACGATCTCCCTCGCGCGCAGGCGAAAATCGAGCGCGTTGAGGACGCCGGCGTGGCCGATCGGGGCCGCCCTGACCGCCGGCGCAAGTGCGGCGAACAGCGCATCCGCGCGCGCCAGCCATTTCGCTTCGCCGGTCAGGCCGCCAAGCCGCACGAGGGCTGACAGATAGACCGGATGCGCATTGGGAATGGCGTCGTCGGCCGTCGGCGCAAGGCGCAGGATGACATCGCCCGCGTCGCGCGCGGACATGCAGAGCAGGCCGGTCTGCGGATCGACATGCCAGCTCTCCAGCGCCTCGGCGAAGCCGATCGCTTCAGCGAGATAATCGCGCGTCAAGCCAACACCGGGCAGATTGCGCGCCTCGTGCAGCGCCAGCGCCGCCCGCATCATCGCGGCGTAATCCAGCGCAAGCCCCGGCTTGACCAGCACGCCCGCGCGCCAGCTATGGGCGAGCCGCGCATTCCCCGCGCCATCTTCATAGCGCAGCGTGCGGACGACGAAATCATAGGCCCGCGCGGCGAGGCCGATCCAGCGCGGCTCGTCCGAAGCGGGATCAGGAAAAGCGGGCGGCGCCTCTCCGCCCGCGTCCAGCTCTGAACGATTGGAAAGCAGCGTCGCGGCGTTGACCAGCGCGGCGATCATCAGGCCGTTCCAGTCGGCCATGATCTTGTCGTCGAGGCCGGGATGGACGCGCTTCTCTCGCACGTCAAAAAGCCTCTTCCGCAAAGGCGCCAGCCGCGCTTCTTCCTCCTCCGTCGGGCGGACAGATTCCAGCCGGTTCAGAATGGTGACGCCGTCGGGATAATGGGCATCGGCCCAGTTGCCGACCGGCGAGGCGTTGTAGAATCGCCCGAAAAACCGCGCCTCCTCATGGCCGAGCGCGGCGACGATCTCGTCCCATTTCCAGACGTAGAATTTGCCCTCGACGCCTTCGCTGTCGGCGTCGAGGCTGGCGCAAAAGGCGCCGCCCGAATGCGTCATCTCGCGTTCGAGCCAGCCAACTGTCTCGGTCGCCCGCATGCGGAATAATTCGTCGCCGCTTTCATGATGCGCCAGCGCCAGCATTTCGAGGATTTGCGCATTATCGTAGAGCATCTTTTCAAAATGCGGCACGAGCCAGCGATCGTCGGTCGAATAGCGCGCATAGCCGCCGGCTAGGTGATCGTAAATGCCGCCCTCCGACATATGTTGTAGCGTCAGGCGCACGGCGCTCCTGTAGGATTTCTCGCCGAGTCTTGCGCCCGCGCGCCATAAAAATTCGAGGATCGGCGTGTTGGGAAATTTCGGCGCGCCTTTCAGGCCGCCGTCGACCGGGTCCATCGCCTGCAACAGATGCGGCGCAATCTCGTCGGCAAGTTTCAGCGACAGCGCTTCGGCGCCTGCGCCCGGCGCCGCTTCTTTCGCCAGCCGCGCGCGGACGGCCTCGACATTCTTCGCGATGCGCGCCGGATCGGCGCGATAAGCCTCGGCCACCCCGCGCAGCACGCTGACGAAGGCCGGGCGGCCATATTGGTCCTGCTTCGGAAAATAGGTCCCGCCCCAGAACGGCTCGCCATCGGGCGTCAGGAACATCGTCATCGGCCAGCCTCCGCGCTCGCCGAAAGTGTGCAGCGCCGACATATAGATGTGGTCGATATCGGGCCGCTCCTCGCGATCGACTTTGATGTTGACGAAGAGCTCATTCATCACCGCCGCCGTCGCTTCGTCCTCGAAACTTTCATGCGCCATCACATGGCACCAGTGGCAGGCCGCGTAGCCTACCGACAGCAGGATCGGCTTTTTCAGCGCCTGCGCATCGTGCAGCGCCGCCGCGCTCCACATGCGCCAATGCACGGGATTATCCGCGTGCTGCAATAGATAGGGACTGGCGGCGTCTTTCAGTTCATTGGCTGACATTGTTTGAGATCTCTGCAAGGTTCACCCCGAACCTAGCCTGAGAACGAGCGGGCGTACAAATATAAGGCCCACGGCCAAGCCCGCGCCATCGGCTCTCTGCAGGGCATTGACAATGAGTGTAATTGCACGTAGTCTTCTTCGTATGAAACGTTCTGACCCGAAGGCTTCGGAGTTTTCGGCGGTATGCGTCTGTCTCGCGCTCAACAAGGCCGCGCGAGCCACGTCGCGGCGATACGACGCCGCGCTTAAGCCCGTTGGGATCACCTCCGGCCAGTTTACGATCCTGTCGGCTTTGCTGCAGGACAGGCCGCCGGCGCTCGGCGCGCTGGCCGAAGCGCTCGGCATGGACCGCACGACATTGAGCCGCAATTTGAAGCCGCTCGAATTCAGCGCGGCTCGTCGAGACCCGGCCCGATGAACAGGATGCGCGCGTCAAAACTCTCGCGGCGACCGCGAAGGGACGCGATCTCGTCAGCGCCGCTTTGCCATTATGGCGGCAAGCGCAACGCGACAGCAACCGGCGCATCGGCCGCGACCGCTGGCCCGAACTGAAGCCTTTTCTCGACGGCCTTGTTTGACGACGCGGAATTCCGCCGGCGGCGACGCTGCGGCGAGATAGGTGTAACTACTTGTAATGGAGGAGACCAATATGGCGTACCAACATGCAGTTGACATAGCCGACAGGACGCGGCGCCTCATCACCGCCCTGGCGATCTGGGGCCTCGCGGTGACGGTGGCCGCCGCGGCCGGCTTCTTTCGCGCGCTGCCGACGCCGCTGATCGCTCCACTCGTGGTGCTGGGCATCGTCGCGCCCGTCGCGATCTACGCGATGTCCGCCGGCTTCCGGCTTTACATCGAAGCCATCGGCCTGCGCTCACTGACCGTTTTCCACATCTTGCGGATCCCGGCGGCGCTGTTGTTCTTCTGGTACGGCGCCCACGATCTGTTGCCCCAGGCGTTCGTCAGCAACGCCGGATGGGGCGATTTCGCCACCGGCGTTTTCGCTCTCGCCGTGACGCTGCTTCCCGAGAGTCGCAACCGCTATCTCGCCTTCCATCTTTTCGGCTTCGCCGACCTTGTGGTCGCGATTGGAACGGCGCTCACGTTCATCTTGCTCCGCGACCCGCGTATGGACGCGGTCGGGACGCTGCCATTGGCATTGATTCCGCTTTACGCCGTCGGCATCCTAGGCGCGAGCCACTTGATGGCGTTCGATCTTCTGCGCCGCGGACGCGGCATGAAACCCCACGCGGAGCAAAGCCCGGCGTGACTCCTCCTTGCAAGCGGCGATATTTAGCGAGAGCCCGCATGGCGGAGGACGCGCGCGATCCCGTTGCGACGGAGGCGATTTCCCTACGCGATCGCTCGCCGGAAGGGATACAAGATCGCCGCGCAGCGGATCCGCGCCAGAGCGGGCTCGGATCCAAAGGCGTTATATAAAGACTATATCTATTGAACGCCGTTTGGGCGCCAAGGCTTGACGCGTCGCGCCCGGGCAGGCGTCGTACCGGCGCCCTTGGCCGTAATCAGGAGACCTGCTATCGCCGGGACCGAAGACACCATCTTCGCCATCAGCTCCGGCGCCGGCCGCGCCGCGATCGCCGTCATCCGCCTGTCCGGCCCCGCGACGGCCTATATTATAAAGAGCGTGGCCGGACGCTTGCCCGAACCGCGCCGGGCGAGCCTCGCCACATTGAGAGACCCCGCAACCGGCGAGGCGATCGACCGAGGGCTTGTGCTTTTCTTTCCTGCGCCGCGCAGCTTCACCGGCGAAGATTGCGGCGAATTCCATATCCATGGCGGCCGCGCCGTCGCCGCCGCGCTGATAAGAACCCTGGCGGAGCAGGGCGCGCGCGCTGCGGAGCCCGGCGAATTTACGCGCCGCGCGCTTTTGAACGGCAAGATCGATCTGGTCGAGGTCGAGGGCCTCGGCGATCTGATCGAGGCCGAGACCGAATGGCAGCGCCGCCAGGCGCTGCGGCAGATGCGGGGCGCTCTCAGCCGCGCGGCGGAAGGCTGGCGCGCGGCGCTGCTTGAAGCCGCCGCGCTGGTCGCGGCGGAGATCGATTTTTCCGATGAAGGCGACGTGCCCGAGGCCTTGAGCCGGCGCGTCGGCGCACTGGTCCGGCCCACGCTTGCTTCGCTCAAGGCTGAGCTTGCGGCGGCCGGCGCCGGCGAACGCATCCGCGACGGCGTCGCCATCGTCATCGCCGGGCCGCCGAACGCTGGCAAATCGACGCTGATGAACGCTTTGGCCCGGCGCGACGTCGCCATCGTCTCGCAGATCGCCGGGACGACGCGCGACGCCATCGAGGTCCACCTTGATCTTGGCGGCTGCGCCGCGACGCTGATCGACACCGCTGGCCTGAGGGAGAGCGCGGATGCGATCGAGCTGGCGGGAATCGCCCGCGCGCTCGAAAAGGCGCGCCGCGCCGATCTGGTGCTTTGGCTCAGCGAGGCGGGTAAGCCCACGGAGCCCGACGTAAGATTGGGGCAGGGCGTCGTCTGGCGCATCTTGACAAAATGCGATCTGGCGCCGGCGGAGGACGACATCGCGGCGCAGGCGCTTTCAATCAGCGCGGAAACCGGCCAGAATCTCGATATCCTGTTGAAAGATCTGACAGATTTTTCTTTTTCGCTGAGCGGGGCCGGCCACGCCGGCCTGATCACGCGCGAACGCCACCGCAAGGCTCTCGCTACGGCGGCCGAGGCTCTCGCCCGGATCGAGGCCGAGCCGGAGGCGCCGGTCGAAATTCTCGCGGAGGAGCTGCGCGCCGCGCTGTTCTCGCTGGAGCGGCTGATCGGGCGCGTCGACGTCGAGGACATATTGGGCGACATTTTCGCCCGCTTCTGCATCGGCAAATAGGGTGTTTCACGTGAAACACCTCCAAACCGCGGGCTCCCCTGTTTCACGTGAAACACCTTTGCGACTGTCGGCGAAGGCGAGCCCGGCCGGCGCGTGGCTAACTCGACTGGGGGTGTTTCACGTGAAACACCCCCAAACCGCGGGCGCCCTGTTTCACGTGAAACACCCTCGGCGCCGACGAAAGAGGAAGGTGTTTCACGTGAAACACCTTTGCGAAGGCGCCACGAGCCCGCCGGACCGGGCGTGGGCTTAACCGAATAGGGGTGTTTCACGTGAAACACCCCCAAACACGGGCGCCCCTGTTTCACGTGAAGCACTTTTGCGAAGGCGCCACGAGCCCGCCGGACCGGGCGTGGGCTTAACCGAATAGGGGTGTTTCACGTGAAGCACCCTCCAAAGCGCGGGCGCCCTGTTTCACGTGAAACACCCCCTTGAGCGACCGCCGCTGGAAAAGGCGCGCGCCATGCGCTAAAAGGCCCTCGGGGTGTTTCACGTGAAACACCCCCTGTTTCACGTGAAACACCCCGGAGTTCTAAGCGATGCGCGCGTTCGACGTCATCGTGGTCGGCGGCGGCCATGCCGGCTGCGAGGCCGCCGCCGCCGCCGCGCGCACGGGCGCACGAACCGCGCTGCTCACCCATTCGGCCGCGACCATCGGCGCGATGTCGTGCAATCCCGCCATCGGCGGGCTCGGCAAGGGACATCTCGTGCGCGAAATCGACGCCCTCGACGGACTGATGGGGCGCGTCGCCGACGCGGCCGGCATCCAGTTCCGGATGCTGAATCGCGCCAAAGGCCCCGCCGTGCGCGGCCCGCGCGCGCAGGCCGACCGCCGCCTCTACCGCACGGCGATGCAGGCGGAAATCCGCGCCACGGCCAACCTCACGCTTGTCGAAGGCGAGGCCGCCGATCTTACAATCATCGGCGGGCGCGTCGCCGGGCTGGTCACGGCCGATGGCCGCGCCTTCGCCGCCCCCGCCATCGTCATCACCACCGGCACGTTTCTGCGCGGCCTGATCCATCTCGGCCCGACAACCGTCCCGGCCGGACGCATCGGCGAGGCGCCCGCCGTCCGGCTCGGCGAAACCCTGGAAGCGCTCGGCTTTCGCATGGGCCGGCTCAAGACCGGCACGCCGCCACGCCTAGACGGCGCGACCGTCGACTGGGCCGGGCTCGATCGCCAAAGCGCCGACGCCGAGCCGGAGCCCTTCTCCTTTTTGACCGCGGCGATCCAAAACCCGCAGGTCGATTGCTTCATCACCGGCACGACGGCCGAAACCCACGCCATCATCCGCGACAACATCGACGCGTCGCCGGTCTATTCCGGCGCGATCGCGGGCCGGGGGCCGCGCTATTGCCCCTCGATCGAGGATAAGGTGGTGCGCTTCGGCGAGCGCCAGTCGCACCAGATTTTTCTGGAGCCAGAAGGCCTCGACGATCCGACCATCTATCCGAACGGGATCTCGACCTCCCTGCCCGAGGAGCTGCAGCGGCGCTTCCTCGCCACCATTCCCGGGCTCGAAAAGGCCGCGATCTTACAGCCCGGCTACGCGATCGAGTATGATTTCATCGATCCGCGCGAGCTAAAGGCGAGCCTTGAGGTCAAGCTCCTTCCGGGGCTGTTCCTGGCCGGCCAGATCAACGGCACGACCGGCTATGAGGAGGCCGCCGCGCAGGGCGTCGTCGCCGGCCTCAACGCCGCGGCTCTCGCGGGCGGCGCGGCGCTGGTCGCCTTCGAGCGGTCCGAAAGCTACCTCGGCGTCATGATCGACGATCTGACGAGCCGTGGCGTCACCGAGCCCTATCGGATGTTCACCTCGCGCGCCGAATATCGGCTCTCGCTGCGCGCCGACAACGCCGACCAGCGGCTGACCGCGCGCGGCGCCGCGATCGGCTGCGTCGGCGCCGAGCGGCACGCCGCTTTCGCGGCCAAATCCGCCGCCCTGCAGAATGCCCGCGCGATTCTCGAGCGTTTGAGTCTGACGCCCAATGAGGCGGCGCGCCATGGCCTCAAGGTCAATCAGGATGGCCTGCGCCGCAGCGCCTTCGACCTGCTCGCCCTGCCCGACGCGACGATTGACTCGCTGGGGCATATCTGGCCGGAGCTTGGCGCGATCGCGCCGAAAATCGCGGCGCAGATCGAGATCGACGCCAAATATGCGGTCTATCTCGACCGTCAGGCGCGCGACATCGAAGCGGCGCGGCGGGACGAAGCCCTCGCCATTCCCGAGGCGCTGGATTACCGCCTGCTGCCCGGCCTTTCGAGCGAGATCCGGGCCAAACTCGAATTGATCCGGCCGCGCACCATGGCGCAGGCCGGCCGCATCGAGGGCATGACGCCGGCCGCCCTGACGCTGCTCGCCTCGAAGGTCCGCCGCCGGGGCACCGACGCCGGCGACAAGACTCTGGCCGAGGCGCGTTGAGTCGCGCCGCCGGACCGACCGGAAGCCCGATCCCCGGTCCCGACGCGCATCCAATTTTCGAGCAGAATTCCGCCCGCGACCATAGAGCGGCTCAAAATCTACGAGTCGCTGCTGCGCAAATGGCAGCCGACAATCAACCTCGTCGGACCGGCCACACTAGACGCCGTCTGGATCCGGCACTTCGCTGATTCGCTTCAGGTTTCCGACGCCGCGCCGCAGGCGCGCCGCTGGCTCGACCTCGGCTCTGGGGCGGGATTTCCGGGCCTCGTCACCGCCATCCGCTATGCGGACGAACCCGGCGCGCGGGTTCATCTGGTTGAGTCCGACCAGCGCAAATGCGCTTTCTTGAGGGGTGTTTCACGTGAAACAGGGGCGCCGGCGATCGTCCATTGCGGGCGGATCGAGGCGATCCTGCCGAATTTCGAGGCGCCCGTCGAAGCGATCAGCGCCCGCGCGCTGGCGCCGCTGCCGGTCCTTCTCGATTATGCGGGAAAACTCATGGAAAACGGCGCGACAGGGGTTTTTTCCAAGGGAGAACAAGCGGAAGCGGAATTGACCGATTCGCGGCTGACCGATAGATTTTCCATTACAAGTCTGGCGAGCCGGACATCGCCTTCGGCGCGCCTATTGATCGTCCGGCGTCGGGCTTGACGGCGGCGCGCGGCTGACGCCTACGCGGCGCACCATGATGCGGCGATCCTCTTGTTTTTGCAGGTGAAAGCCTAATGTCGGCGCCTTTCCTGAAAGCCCGCGCAAGGCTCGGGGCCCCGGCTTCGGACGCGCCGGACGCGCCGCCGACGCCGGCGGCGCCTGCTGAAATGCGCGTGCTCACCATCGCGAATCAGAAAGGCGGCGTGGGAAAAACAACCACGGCGATCAATCTTGGCACGGCGCTCGCGGCGATTGGTGAAAATGTTCTCGTCATCGATCTCGATCCGCAGGGCAACGCCTCGACGGGCCTCGGCATTGAGCGGCGCAACCGCAGGTTGTCGACCTATGACGTGATGGTCGGGACCGAGCCGCTTGGCGCGGTAATCCAGCCGACCATCGTGCCGCGGCTTTCAATCGCGCCCTCGACGCTCGATCTTCTCGGCGTCGAGCTTGAAATCGCGAGCCGCAGGGATCGCGCCCATTGCCTCAAGGCGGCCGTGCAGGCGCTCGGCGCGGCGCAGAAAGAGCGCCCGGAAACCGAGCGCTTCACTTATGTGCTGATCGACTGCCCGCCTTCGCTGAACCTGCTCACCATGAATGCGATGACGGCGGCGGACAGCGTGCTGGTGCCTCTGCAGTGCGAATTCTTCGCGCTCGAAGGGCTGTCCCAACTGCTTGCGACGGTCGATCAGGTGCGCGCCAACCTCAATCCGGCGCTGACCATCCATGGCGTCGTACTGACCATGTTCGATTCGCGCAACAGCCTCGCCGCGCAGGTCGTCGCGGATGTGCGCGGCTTCATGGGCGACAAGGTCTATGAGACCGTGATCCCGCGCAATGTCCGGGTCTCCGAGGCGCCCTCGCACGGCAAGCCCGTGCTTCTTTACGATCTGAAATGCAGCGGCAGCCAGGCCTATCTGAAACTCGCGTCGGAAGTGATCCGGCGCGAGCGGGTTTTTCGCGCCGCTGCGAGCCTTGAAAGCGAAACCTCATGAGCGCCTCGAAATCGACGGAGGAGGCGCGCCCGCGCCTCGGACGCGGCCTCGCCGCTTTGATCGGCGACAGCGAAGACGCGCCGCAGGCCGCGGCGAAAGGACAGAAGAAAGTCCCGATTGAATTTCTGCGGCCGAATCCGCGCAATCCGCGCAAGACCTTCGACGAGATCGACCTTGAGGAGCTGGCCGCTTCGATCCGCGAAAAGGGCATACTGCAGCCGATTCTCGCCCGCCCGGCGCCCGGCCTCGCCGACGCCTATGAGATCATCGCCGGCGAACGGCGCTGGCGCGCGGCGCAGCGGGCCGGCCTGCATGAGGCGCCGATTATCGTCGTCGAGGCCGACGATCGGCAGGCGCTCGAACTCGCCATTATCGAGAATGTGCAGCGCAGCGATCTGAACCCGCTCGAAGAGGCGACGGGATATGAGCGCCTCGGCACGGAATTCAAATACTCGCATGGCGATGTGGCGAAAGTGATCGGCAAGAGCCGCAGCCATGTCGCGAACGCGCTGCGGCTTTTGAAGCTGCCGGATCTGACGCGGCGAATGTTGTCCGAAGGGCATATTTCGGCCGGCCACGCGCGCGCGCTGCTGGCGGCGCCCGACCCCGACGCGCTGGCCGTCAAGATCGCCGCGCAAGGGCTTTCGGTGCGCGACGTCGAGGGAATTTTGCAGGGCGACGGCGAGGCGGCCGGGCGCAAGGCGCCAAAGGCCAAGGAAAAGGACGTCAACACGCGCTCGCTCGAAACCTCGCTGTCGGTCGGGCTCGGGCTCAAGGTCACCATTGCAGGCACCGGCGAGCGCGGCGAATTGCGCATCGCCTACAAGACGCTGGAGCAGCTTGACGGGCTGATCCAGCGGCTGCAGCCGGCTTAGGGGATTGGCACGATTTCATCGTGCGCTATCTACTCTTACGCGTTCCAATAGATCGAAGCCGGGCCGAGGCACGTTTCATGCCTCGACTAAAGAATCGCGTAGGCTTTGCGGTCCGCCTCGCTCTGCCACTCGTCGAAAGTTACAAACGAGTTGTCGGCTGGGCTGGTGGTCGCTTTGGTGAGGATGACGCGATCAGCTTCCAGTTTAAAAGCCAGTTCATCGCCTACCTTAAGGTCAAGCGCGTCTCGCACGACCTGTGGGATCGTCGTCCGCGCCTTTGTCGAAAGCTTGCTTTTAACCATAAGAAAACAGCTTGCCGGACCGCATGTTGGCCTTAAGAACTCATCTACCTGTAATTGACCGATTCTGAGGATTGCCTGTGCGTGTCAGGAATGCAAAAGGCAGCGCCGGCAATCTCCCACAATGGATCAATGAAGGCGAGAAATACGCACTCATTGGACTCAGCGCTAGGGTCAATGCAGACATTTCGGACCAAAAGCTGACGCCGCACCTTTGGGTTCTGTCTCACCCGACGTTTAGCCTGCCCGCGCACTGGCGAGACTGGCTCGGCAGCATACGCGTCGAGGAAGTTGAAGAATTCAATTTGTTCTTGCTAAGCAAGCAGCCTTCGCTACGGCCGGGTGTTCTCGACAGCGAAAACGAAACGCTAAAACAACACGTTCGACACTTCTATGTGGGCCTTTTGCTGGTTAGCGCGTTTGCGCCGGACCGCAAGCCGGTGATGCTTACTGGCTGTCGCCAAAACGACGAGATTGACGTTCGTGAGCAGCAAGATTTTGAGTGCCCAGTTCCTTTGGGCCTTGCCGGATCTCCGCCGATCTCCCGCGAGGATATTCATTCGGCGGCTGAGCTAGCAAATAAGATCCACACCCTGAGCGAGCTGTCGCCGAATAACGTCCATCGGCGCTTATTCAGGACGTTGTTCATTTATGTTAAAGCGCGCGCCACTCCGAATCTACTCGATCGGATTCACCAATACTGCCGCTGCATAGAAGGGCTTATACTGCCTGATGAAGGAAAAACAAGACAACAATTCAAGAGCAGAACCGAGCTTTTTGTGGGTCCGCACCACCACATCGTAGCGGGTGATATTTATGACGTTAGATGCGCTGTCGAGCATCTCCACGAGGACCGATATTTGGACGATTTCGACCGCCAGACGCGCCTCGACCTCCTTCGCAAAGAGGCTTTAGTCGAACTCATCGCGCGAAAGGCGATCGCTCGAATTGTTCAGGACAGCAATCTTTGGCCCCATTTCGCCAACAAGGCAGCCCTAAAACAATTTTGGAATTTAGAGGTGCAGGCAAGGCGGTCTGTTTGGGGTGATTCAATCGATCTCACCGACGCTATCGCCAACTTTAATTCAATATCCATGTCAGACCGCGACTTGGGTGCTCCCTGAGACTCACAAAAAACTCTGCGGGTCGATGTCGATGGCGACTTTTATCCCGCCGCGCTGCTTTGGCCCCGCGGCGAGCATGGCGCGGATGAAGGCTTGCAGATCGGCGCCGCGCGGCGCGCGGGCGAGCAGGCGGTAGCGATGGCGGCCGCGAATGATGGCGATGGGCGCTTCGGCGGGCCCGAGCAACGCGATCTCATCCTCGCCGGGCAGGCCGCCGGCGGGGGCGAGGCGCCACAGCGGCGACGGCGGCAGATCGAACGCCGCCCGCGCCAGAGCGCGCGCGAAACTCTCGGCGGAGGCCGCGTCATTGCCCGAAACGATCAGCGCGGCGAGGCGCCCGAATGGCGGCAGGCCCGCGCGGGACCGCTGCTCCGTCTCCGCCTTGTAAAAGCGCTCGGCGTCGCCCGAGAGGATCGCGCGCATGACCGGATGTTCGGGCTGGAAGCTCTGCACCAGCGCGCGGCCCGACGTGCCGAAGCGCCCGGCGCGGCCGGTGACCTGCTGCAAAAGCTGGAAGGTGCGCTCGGCCGCGCGCGGATCGCCGGAGGTGAGGCCGATGTCGGCGTCGATCACGCCAACGAGCGAGAGCAACGGGAAATTGTGGCCTTTCGCCGCGATTTGCGTGCCGATGATGATGTCCCATTCGCCGCGCGCGATGGCCTCGAATTCGGCGCGCAGCGGCTCGGCGCCGCCGGGGAAATCAGAGGACAGCGCCATGATGCGCGCCTGCGGAAACAGCGCGCCGGCCTCCTCGGCGAGGCGCTCGATGCCCGGGCCGCAGGCGATCAGCGAGCCCTCCGCCTCGCAATTGGGGCAGAGCTCGGGGCGGCGTTCGACATGGCCGCAATGGTGGCAGGCGAGCGCGCCGCGGAAGCGGTGATCGACCAGCCAGGCGGTGCAGTTCGGGCACTGGAACCGGTGGCCGCAGCAGCGGCAGAGCGTCAAGGGCGCATAGCCGCGCCGGTTGAGGAACAGCAGCGCCTGCTCGCGCCGGCCCAGGGTCTCCGTGACGGCGGCGACAAGGCGGGGCGAAATCCATTTGCCGCGCGGCGGCGCGTAAAGGCGCATGTCGACCGCCTCGATCGCGGGCATGGCGCGGCCCTCGAAACGCCCGTCGAGGATGAGGCGCCTGTAGCGGCCGGCCTCGGCGTTGACGCGGGACTCGAGCGAGGGCGTGGCGGAGACCAGCACGCCGGCGGCGCTCTCGATGCGGGCGCGCACCACCGCCATATCGCGCGCGTGGTAGGCGACCCCGTCCTCCTGCTTGTAGGCGGAGTCGTGCTCCTCATCGACGACGATGAGGCCGAGCGACTTGAACGGCAGGAACAGCGCCGAGCGCGCGCCGATGACGATTTCAGCCTCGCCCGAAGCCGCGGCGCGCCAGATGCGGGCGCGGTTTTTGGCGCTGACGCCGGAATGCCACTCGACCGGCGGCGCGCCGAAGCGGGCCTTGAAGCGCGCAATGAATTGCGCGGTGAGCGCGATCTCCGGCATCAGCACGAGCGTCTGGAGGCCTCTTTCGAGCGCCGCGGCGATGGCTTCCAGATAGACCTCGGTCTTGCCGGAGCCGGTGACGCCTTCGAGCAGGGTCACGGAAAAGGCGCCGGCGGCGACGCTCTCGCGCAGCGCGGCGGCGGCCTCGGCCTGGCTAGACGAGAGCTTTGGCGGGTTGAAGCCGGGATCATTCTTCGGCGCGACGGGTTCGGGCGCCAGCGCGGCAGCCTCCAACGCGCCTTCGGCGATGAGGCCGTCGATGACGCCGGGAGAGCAGCCGGCGGCTTTGGCCAGCGCCGCCTTGGTCAGGATGGCGCCGCCTTCCGCCGCGGCGAGGGCGCGGGCGCGGGCGGGCGTCATGCGGGCGGGCTTCGCCTCGGTCAGCCGCACGCCGGTTCGCGCAACTTCGGGCGCGCCCTGGAACGCCGCGCGGATCGCCATGCGCAGAACCATGCCCCGCGCGGACATGCTCCAGCGCGCCACCCAGTCGATGAAATCGCGCAGATGTTGGTTGAGCGGCGGCGGATCGAGCCGCGCCGCGATGGATTTGAGGTTGGCGGCGCCCCGTGGCGCAGGCCGCAGCGCCCACACGACGCCGGCCGCCATGCGGCTCCCCAGCGGCGCGGCGACGAAGGCGCCCGGCTCCAGCGCCATGCCGGGCGGGACGGCGTAGGAAAACGCCTCGTCGAGCGCGACCGGCATCAGCACGTCGGCGATGGTCGCGGCGGCCGCGTCGCTCATGCTCTCGGCGTGCGTTTCTTCCGCGCCATGATGTTGAGGCCCTCGACGAGGCCGGAGAAGGCCATCGCCGTATAGATATAGCCCTTGGGAAAGTGAAAGCCGAAACCTTCCGCGATCAGCGTCGCGCCGATGAGCAGCAGAAAGCCCAGCGCCAGCATGACGATGGTCGGGTTGCGATGGATGAAATTGGCGAGCGGGTCGGCGGCGAGCAGCATGGCGAACACGGCGGCGATGACCGAGACGATCATGATCGGCAGATGCTCGGTCATGCCGACGGCGGTGATGATGCTGTCGACCGAGAAGACCAGGTCGAGCAGCAATATCTGCATGATGGCGGCGAAGAATCCCGCCGGGCGCCTGGCCTTTTCATCGTCGCGCTCGTCCGGATCGACGGCCGCGTGGATCTCGTTGGTCGCCTTCCAGACGAGGAACAGGCCGCCGGCCATCAGGATCAGATCGCGCGCGGAAAAGCCGAAATCATTGATGACCAGCACCGGCCGCGTCAGCTTGATCAGCGAGGTGATGGTGAACAGCAGCGCGATGCGCAGGATCAGCGAGAGGCCGATGCCGATGCGGCGCGCCCGCGAGCGCTGATGCTCGGGCAGTTTCGATGAGAGGATGGCGATAAAGACCAGATTGTCGATGCCAAGCACGACCTCCATGGCGATCAGCGTTGCGAGCGCAATCCAGCTCGAGGGCTGCGCGGCGAGCGCGAGAAGGTCATGCATATGGTTCGCGTCCCTGTGAGGCCCCCGCCGGAGTTTAGACAACCGGCGGGGCGGCGCCTAGCTGTGGCTGCGCCGCGAGGGGTCGGCGAGCGCGCCGATCCGCTTTCGAGAACTGATAAAATCGACTAAAAGTATCCTAATAAATATTGCGCGCTTTTTTGCTGGAGGCTTCTTTGACGCCTCGCGAAATCGTTAATTGGCTCCGGGACGAAAAGAACCGCGCCGTCATCACGATGGTCGGCGCGGCGTTCGCGGCGGCCTTGGGCGGCCTGTGGACGGTGTACGTCCATTTTTCTCCAGCTCCCGATTCGAAGCCGGCGCCGCCTCTGGCGCGCGTCGAATCCGACTGCGGCAGCGTCGCCGTCGGCGGTAATGTGACGGGAGGGACGATTACCGCGGCCGCGACCGGCGATTGCGCAAAAGCCTCAAAGCCGAGCCAGTGACATGCGCGTCGCGGTCCCTGCTTTTTGCTGCATCCTCGCTGCGACGGCTTTGGACGGGGCGGTGGCTGCCGAGCAACCGCTAGTTCATGCAGAACAAGGCAGCATCGCGATCGGCGGCGACGTCAAGGCTTCGACCATCAATGTCGGGATGACGCCCGAGCAGGTGCAGGAGCTGACAAAGGCGGCCGCTGCCGGAGCGGTTGGGCCGCTTGCCGATAAAATCGTCGATCTCAGCAATCGCCTCGGCGTTACACAGGGCGCGGCGCTGTCCATGCTGCGCATTCTTGATGAGCGAGATGTGCCGCTTGAGCAACTGCCGCAAAAGCTGGCCGAGGTCGCTACACAATTTCTAAAACTCCAGGCACAGCTCGCCGCGCTCAACCCGCAAAACCCCGTGGCGCGCGGTCTGGTGCAGCAGGCCCAGGCGGCGATTGCCGCAGGTGACTTCGCGAAAGCCCATCAGCTTTTTGGCCAGGCGAAACAAGCGCAAATCGCAGCGGCGCAACAGGCGCAGGAGCTGCTCCAGAAAGCCGGTGAAGCAGCGGATCAGCAGCTCGCTCAAGCCGCAGCATCGAGCGCGGCCGAAGGCGATCTCTCGATGACGGAACTGCATTACCGCGAGGCCGCGGAATTGTTTAAGGAGGCCGCGGCGACATTGCCAGCCGGGCATCAGGACGGGCGCTGGGAATATCTCCAGAAAGAAGAAGATGCTCTCTTCCGCCAAGGCGACGAGTTCGCCGATAACGCCGCGCTTGTCGAGGCGGTTGACGTCGGGCGCGTCGCCCTCGCACTGAAGCCGCGCAGCGAAAAGCCGCTCGACTGGGCGCAGTCGGAGACGAATCTCGGCATCTCGCTTACAACACTTGGCGAACGCGAGAGCGGAACCGCGCGGCTCGATGAGGGCGTCGGCGCGTTTCGCGCCGCGCTGGAGGAGCTGACCCGCGACCGGGCCCCGCTGCTCTGGGCGCAGGCTCAGGAAAGTCTAGGTGTCGCGCTCGGAACGCTCGGCGAACGCGAGAGCGACACGGCGCGGCTGGAGGAAGCAGTCAAAGCCGATCGCGCCGCGTTGGAGGAGCTGACCCGCGACCGGGCTCCGCTGCTCTGGGCGCAGACGCAGCAAAATCTAGGCGTTTTGCTTGTGACCCTCGGGGAGCGCCACAACGTTGCGGCATACTTCGAGGAAGCGATTGTGGCGTTTCGCGCCGCGCTAGAGGAAGAGACCCGTGACCGAGCCCCGCTGCTGCGGGCGCAGTCCGAGAGCAATCTCGGCGCTACGCTGGAAAAACTCGGCGAACGCGAGACCGGCACGGCGCGGCTGGAGCAGGCGGTACAAGCCTATCAAGCCGCGCTTGGGGAGCTGGCCCGCGACCGGGCCCCGCTCATGTGGGCGAAAATGCAGTACAATCTCGGTATAGCCTTGGAAACGCTTGGCGCGCGCGAGACCGGCACGGCGCGGCTGGAGGAAGCAGTCAACGCCTATCGCGCCGCCCTGGAGGAAGAGACCCGCGACCGGGTTCCGCTCGATTGGGCGCAGGTGCAGAACAGTCTTGGCATAGCGCTGGAAACGCTCGGTGCACGCGACACCGGCACGGCGCGGCTGGAGGAAGCAGTCAACGCCTATCGCGCCGCCCTGGAGGAAGAGACCCGCGACCGGGTCCCGCTCGCTTGGGCGCAGACGCAGAACAATCTCGGCGTCGCGCTGGAAACGCTCGGCGCGCGCGAGACCGGCACGGCGCGACTGGAGGAAGCAGTCAACGCCTATCGCGCCGCCCTGGAGGAAGAGACCCGCGAACGGGTTCCGCTCGCTTGGGCGCAAGCGCAGAACAACCTCGGCGTAGCGCTGGAAGCGCTCGGCGCGCGCGACACGGGCACGGCGCGACTGGAGGAAGCAGTCACGGCCTTTCGCGCCGCGCTGGAGGAAGAGACCCGCGACCGGGTTCCGCTCGCTTGGGCGCAGGCGCAGAACAACCTCGGCATAGCGCTGGAAGCGCTCGGCGCGCGCGATACCGGCACGGCGCGGCTGGAGGAAGCGATCAAAGCCTATCGCGCCGCACTGGGGGAAGAGACCCGCGACCGGATTCCGTTCGCTTGGGCACAGGTGCAGAACAGTCTTGGCGTTGCGCTGGAAACGCTCGGCCTGCGCGAGACCGGCACGGCGCGGCTGGAGGAGGCGATCACGGCCTTTCGCGCCGCGTTAGAAGAATGGACCCGCGACCGCGTTCCACTGGACTGGGCCAAAACCTTCGGGGCTCAGGGCGTGGCGCTGATGATAATCGCGGAGCGGAGGGGCGACCCGGCGAAGGCGCAGATCGCGTTCGACCAGATCGAAGCTACGGCGAAGACCGCGCGCGACAGCGGCGACGAACGGATGGCCGCCTCTTTCGAGGCGCTATTGCCAAAGGCGCACGATCTGGTTCAGCGGCTGAGCAAGCAATGAAGGTTTCGCGCGATACTGCGGAGGGATTGATTTGGGAGCGGGCGGCTCTCGTAGTCGAGATTGCGCCTTGACTTCAAAATCGGGATGCGCTCGGGTTGGCGCACGATAAAAAAATCGGCCGATTGGGACGGAAATGCTGAAACGGAGCCTGGCGCTTTGCCTGTTTCTCGGTTTGGCCGCGCGCGCTGAGGTTCAGCCGGGCGCGCCATCCGACGCGTTCGACGCGCCCGCGCTGACGCTGCGGGACGCCGTGCGCGCGGCGAGGGATGAGGCGAGCCTGCCGGCGCAGACGATTTCGCTTTTGCAGAACAAGCTTGGACTGACCGAGGGCCAGGCGCGCGGGGCTTTTCTTGCTCTCAGTGAGAATGACGTTGGGTTGGACCAACTGGCGATGCGGCTCGGCGAGATCGCCGCGGCGCTGCGTATGGCTCAGGCAGGGCTGGCCCCGCAACAAGGCGATGATCCAAAAATCGCCGCGCTGAAGGCGAAAGCACAATCCGCGGTTGCGGACGGGCGGCTCGGCGACGCCGACGATGCGCTGGCCGCGATCGAAAGCGAGGCGCCGGGCCAGGCGGCGGACGCGGCGCAACTCATCGCGCTGCGGGCCAATCTGGCGCTCGCGCGGCTGCGCTATCGCGACGCCGCCGAGCGCTTCGGCGAAGCGGCGGGCAAGCTGCCGGCTGGCGAAAACGCGGCGCGATCGAAATATCTGCGCGCGCAATATGACGCGCTGTTCCAACAGGGCGATGCGGCGGGCGGCGAAGCTTTGACGGCGGCGGCGGCTGTCGCGCGGCGCGGCCTCGGCCTTGCGTCAAGGGCCGACGACCCGCTGGCGTGGGCGGCCTGGCAGAACGATCTCGGCGCGGCGCTGGAGCGGCTTGGCGAGGCCCCAAACGGCGCGGCGCAACTCACCGAGGCGATCGCCGCCTATCGCGCCGCGCTTGAGGAGCGAACCCGCGCGCGGGCGCCGCTCGATTGGGCGATGACGCAGGCCAGCCTCGGCGATGCGCTGTTGATTGAGGCCGCGCGGGAGAAAAGCGGACAGTCGCTGACCAAGGCGATCGCGGCCTATGGCGCGGCGCTCGACGTGCTCTCGCGCGATAACGCGCCGCCGCTATGGGCGAGGGCTGAGTACAACCTCGGCAATGCGCTCGAAACGCTCGGCGAGCGCGAGGGCGGGACGGCGCGGCTCAACGAAGCTGTCGCGGCCTATAGCGCGACGCTGGAGGAACGCACGCGCGAGCGCGCGCCGCTGCGATGGGCGAAGGCCACCGGCAATCAGGGCGTCGCGCTGATGCTGATCGCCCAGAAAACCCACGATGCGGTCATTGCGAAGAAAGCGCTGGGACAGCTCACGGCGGCCGCCGACGCCGCCCGCGAGGCCGGCGACCAGACCGCCGGAGCGGGTTATCAGTCGATCCTGCCGGCGGCGAGCCGCCTCGTCGAGGCGCTGAGCGGCCAGTAATTTCTTTGCGCGCCGGGGCCGGCTCGCGTCGCATTTCGCGGCTTACGTGTTCATCGCCTCGAAGAACATGGCGTTGCCTTTCGGCGTTTCGCGCAGTTTGCCGAGCAGGAATTCGATGCCGTCTATGGTGCCCATCGGATTGAGGATGCGGCGCAGCACATACATCTTTTTCAAAATGTCGGCCGGCACCAGCAGCTCTTCCTTGCGGGTGCCGGAGCGCGTGATGTCGATCGCCGGGAAGGTGCGCTTGTCGGCGACCTTGCGGTCGAGAATGATTTCCGAATTGCCGGTGCCTTTGAACTCTTCGAAAATCACTTCGTCCATGCGCGAGCCGGTGTCGATCAGCGCGGTCGCGATGATGGTCAGCGAGCCGCCTTCCTCGATGTTGCGCGCGGCGCCGAAGAAGCGCTTCGGCCGCTGCAATGCGTTGGCGTCGACGCCGCCGGTCAGCACCTTGCCGGATGACGGCACGACGGTGTTGTAGGCGCGGCCAAGCCTTGTGATCGAGTTCGAGAAGGATCACGACGTCGCGGCCATGCTCGACGAGGCGCTTGGCCTTTTCAATGACCATTTCGGCGACCTGGACGTGGCGCACGGCGGGCTCGTCGAAGGTCGAGGAGACGACTTCGCCATGCACCGAGCGCTGCATGTCGGTGACTTCCTCGGGGCGCTCGTCGATCAGCAGCACGATCAGATAGCATTCGGGGTGATTGGCGGTGACCGACTGCGCGATGTTTTGCAGCAGCACCGTTTTGCCGGTGCGGGGCGGCGCGACGATGAGGGCGCGCTGGCCCTTGCCGATCGGCGCGACGATATCGATGACGCGGGCGGAAAGATCCTTGCGCGTCGGATCGTCGACTTCGAGTTTCAAGCGCTCGTCGGGATAGAGCGGCGTCAGATTGTCGAAATGGACCTTGTGGCGGATCTTCTCCGGATCCTCGAAATTGATGGTGTTGACTTTCAAAAGCGCGAAATAGCGCTCCCCTTCCTTAGGGCTGCGGATAAGCCCTTCGACGGTGTCGCCGGTGCGCAGGCCAAAGCGGCGGATCTGCGAGGGCGAGACATAGATGTCGTCCGGGCCCGCAAGATAATTGGCGTCGGGCGAACGCAGGAAGCCGAAGCCGTCCTGCAGCACCTCGATGACGCCGTCGCCGACGATCTCGACGTCGCGGCTGGCGAGTTGTTTGAGGATCGCAAACATCAGTTCCTGTTTGCGCATGATCGAAGCGTTTTCGACTTCGTGTTCTTCGGCGAAACCAAGCAATTCTGTGGGCGACTTGAGCTTCAAGTCCTGCAACTTTATTTCCCGCATGGGGATGACGTCCTTGGAGATTGGCGCGGATTCGTTTCGCGCGGCTACAGGAAGGCTGTGGCGCAGCCAAATCCTGAACGAACAGGCGGGTTGACCCCAAAATCAGGTGGGAAGTATTCGACGCCGCGCGGAAGCCGATATTTGCAGCCAGCGAATCCGCAGGAGGAACCTTCTGGATAAATCAATTTCCCTTTTTTGACAAGCAAATGTGCCTTGGGGCCTTTTCTTCCGCTGCGAATGCGCTTCAAAAGGGCTTGATTACGACCAGAAAGACGATGCCGATCAAAAGGATCGTCGGCGCTTCATTGAGGACACGGAAGAACCGCGCGGTTCGGCGGCTGGTCCCGGCGGCGAGTTTCTTCTGCTCCACGCTGAAAAACCCGTGCAGCGCGCTCATGAGAATAACCAGCGCGAGCTTGCCATGCAACCAGCCGGCGCCCCAGAAGCCGCCGAGGGAGGCGAGCGCGAGGCCGGCCAGCCAGGTAACGATCATCGCCGGCAGCATGATGATGCGCAACAGGCGCCGCTCCATCAGCGCGAAGGTCGCGGCGAGTTCGGAGCCGGGCGCTGCGCCAGCGTGATAGACGAAAAGCCGCGGCAGATAGAGCATGCCGGCCATCCAGGCGATCACTGCGATGATGTGCAGGGCCTTGATCCAGAGATAGGCGCCGCTCATGACGCGACAGGCTCCCGCACCAGCTTGACCAATGCCTCGACATGGGCGAGCGGGGTCTGCTGCGCGACGCCATGGCCGAGATTGAAGATATGCGCGCGTCCCGCGAAGGCCTTGAGGATGCGCGCGGCGCTGGTTTCAAGCGCCGCCCCGCCGGCGAGCAGCGCGAGCGGATCGAGATTGCCCTGCAAAACTCTGGCGGCGGCCAGGTTCTGGGCGGCCCAGAACGGATCAACGGCGCTGTCGAGGCCGAGCGCGTCAATTCCCGTCGCCGCGGCGAAGTCATTGAGGCGCGGGCCGATCCCCTTCGGAAAGCCGATGATTCGCGCGCCTGCGTGGCGCGCCCTGAGCCCGACGACGATGGCTTTGATCGGCGCAAGGCACCAGCGCTCATATTCGCCCGCCGGCAGCACCCCGGCCCAGCTGTCAAAAATCTGCACCGCCTCTACGCCGGCGTCGATCTGGCGCGCGAGATAATCGACCGAGGCTTCGATCAGCCGGTCGATCAGGCGCTGGAACAGCTCCGGCTCGCGATAGGCGAAGAGGCGCGCCGGCGCCTGATCCGGCGTGCCGTGCCCGGCGATCATATAGCTCGCCACCGTCCAGGGCGCGCCGCAAAAGCCGATCAGCGCGGTGTTTGGCGCAAGCTCCGCCTTGACGCGTTCGATCGTCTCGAAAACCGGGGCGAGGCGTGCAAGATCGATCGTCTCCCCGAGCCTGCCGAAATCCTCAAGGCACGCGATCGGCTGCAGCCTTGGGCCTTCGTTGACCTCGAAGCTCACCTTCTGGCCGAGTGCGTCCGGCACGACGAGAATGTCGCTGAAGAGAATCGCCGCGTCAAAGCCGAAGCGGCGGATTGGCTGCAATGTGGCTTCGGCCGCCGCTTTCGGCGCGTAGCAGAAGTCGAGGAAGCTGGGGAATTTTGCGCGGATCTCGCGGTATTCGGGAAGATAGCGTCCGGCCTGGCGCATCAGCCAGATCGGCGGCGGCGACAGCGCCGCGCCATCGAGGACGCGCAGAAACGGTTTCGTGGAGGGATCGGTCAAAGGAGGGCTTTCTTAAACAATCCTAAGAATCTCTTTCTTAACTTCTTCTTCATATTGGGGGGCCGAAAAGGCCTGCGCAGGATTGTCCACACGGGCTTTAGCATAGACGGAGTTATCCTCTGAAGTCACCGCCGCGTGAAGCGCGCTGGTGCGTTAACATTTCGTTAATGATTGAGCCGCGCTAGGCGGTTTTGCGCGCTGCGCCGCGAACAGCTTGCGGCGGGGCTGACGGCGTCCACAGGCGGAGCCTGCACGGGCGTTCGTCGTGCGATGGCTGTTGAGGCTTTCACTTGGCCGCGCGCAGATTCCGGTTGCATTTCGACTCCTTCGCGCTCTTATCCACCCTTATCCTCAGCAATGCGCCATGCTCGCGAAGCGCAGGCGGCTTGAGGTAACGCGAAGCCGTTTGCGGGAGGCGATCGTGCCGCGGCATCACATCAATCTGCACCTCGTCTCCGACGCGACAGGCGAGACTCTGATCGCGGCGAGCCGCGCTGTCGTCGCACAATATGAAAGCGTGTGCTCGCAGGAGCATGTCTATCCGATGGTGCGCAACCTCGCGCAGATCGACAGGGCGATCGCCGCGATCGAGGCGGCGCCTGGCCTCGTGCTGTTCACGCTGGTTGACAGCGAGCTGGCGCAGCGCCTGACCGAGGCCTGCGCGCGGCTCGGCGCGCCATGCCTGTCGGTCTTGGCGCCGATCATGAACCTGTTCGAATCCTATATCGGCGTCGCGGCGACGCCGCGCCCCGGCGCGCAGCATATGCTGAACGCGGATTATTTCCGTCGCATCGACGCGCTGAACTTCACCATGATGCATGATGACGGACAGCACGCGGACAGCTATGAGGCGGCCGACGTCGTGCTGATGGGTGTCAGCCGCACCTCGAAGACGCCGACGAGCATCTATCTTGCCAATCGCGGCGTCAAAACCGCCAATCTGCCTTTCGTACCGAATACGCCTTTGCCGAAATCGCTCGAAAAATTGCGCAATCCGCTGGTCGTCGGGCTGATCGCTTCGCCCGAGCGCATCGTGCATATCCGCCAGAACCGGCTCGCCTCGCTGAACGGCGATCCGGGCTCGCCCTATGTCGATCAGCGCGCCGTCGCCGACGAGGTGGCGCAGTCGCGCAAGCTGTTCGCGGACCGCGGCTGGCCGACCATCGACGTGACGCGGCGCTCGATCGAGGAGACGGCGGCGGCGATCATCGATCTGCACAAGCTGCACAAGATGAAATTCATCTCCGCCACATGAGCGCGCTCTGGCGCGGCGCGGCGCCTCTGGTCCTCGCCTCGAAGAGCGCCGCGCGCCGCGCGTTGCTTGAAGCGGCGGGCATCCCTTATGAGGCGCGCGACGCCATGATCGAGGAACGCGCCCTCGAGGCGCCGTTGCGCGAGGCCGGCGCCGGCGGGACCGCGATCGCCCGCGAGCTTGCGCGCAAGAAGGCTTTGGCGGTCGCCGCGCGCGAGCCGGGTCGTCTCGTCCTTGGCGCCGACCAGACGCTGACGCTAGGCGAGAGGCTGTTTGCAAAGCCGGCCGACCGCGCCGGCGCGGCGGCGCAGCTCGCCACGCTATCGGGGCGAACGCATGAGCTGCATTCGGCGATCTGTCTCGCGCGGGACGACGCTGTCGTTTTTGAGGCGGCGCCCATCGCGCGGCTGACCATGCGGGCGCTGTCCGCGGCTTTCATCGAGGCCTATCTCGATGCGGCGGGCGGGGCGGTTCTCTCCAGCGTCGGCGGCTATCAGCTCGAAGGGCTCGGCGTTCATCTTTTCGAACGCGTCGAGGGCGAGCATTCAGTCATTCTCGGGCTGTCGCTGCTGCCGCTGCTCGCCTTCCTGCGCGCGGAGGGGAGCCTCATGGCATGAGTTCGAGCCTTGAAACCCTGCACAGGGCCTGCGTCGTCGGCTGGCCGATCGCCCATTCACGCTCGCCGATCATTCATAATTTCTGGCTGCGGCAGCTTGGCCTTGCCGGCTCTTACGAGTCGGTCGCGGTGACGCCGCCGGATTTCCCGGCCTTCGCCAAAGATCTGGCTGCCAAGGGCTTCATCGGCGCCAATGTGACGATCCCCCATAAGCAAGTCGCCTTCGCGCTCTGCGGCAAGGTCACGCCGACCGCCGCCCGCATCGGCGCGGTCAATACGCTCTGGCTGGAGCATGGCGCGCTTTGCGGCGAAAATACCGATGTCGCCGGCTTTCTCGCGGCGCTCGACGAAGAGGCGCCAGGCTGGGACGCTTTTGAAAGTCTGTCGGGGTGCGCAATCGTGCTCGGCGCAGGCGGGGCTGCGCGTGCGATCGTCCATGCGCTGCGTCTGCGCAGAAAAAAGGTCGTCCTCGCCAACCGGACGCGGGCGCGCGCGGAAAGCCTCGCCGCCGAGGAAGACGCCGGCGTCGAAGTCGTCGATTGGGCGCGGCTGCCGGCGGCGCTCGAAGGCGCGCGCCTGCTCGTCAATACGACTTCACTCGGAATGAAGGGGCATCCCGCGCTCGATATCGACCTCGCGCCCTTGCCGGGGCAGGCCGTCGTCAACGATATCGTTTATTTTCCGCTCGAGACGGCGCTGCTCGCTGCGGCGCGCTCGCGCGGGCTGCGCACAGTCTCCGGCGTCGGCATGCTGCTGCATCAGGCGGCGCCCGGCTTCGAGCGCTGGTTCGGCGTCAGGCCAAGCGTCACGCCGGAGCTGCGCCGCCTCGTCGAGGCGGATGTGCTGAAGAGCCTTTAGATCAAGCGAGGGGACAGGCGATGACTGCGAGCTCTTTCGATGATCTGCCCGAGGTCCTCAAAACGGTCCGCGCGCGGCCGCTGTTCGTCATGCGCCTCGGCGTCCAGGCGCCGTCGAATGTCGGCGCGACCCCCGGCGGCGCGCGACGAATTATCGCCGTGCCGGGCGGCTCGTTCGCGGGCGAGCGGCTTTCCGGCGAGGTGCTCGGCGGCGGCTCCGACTGGCAGATTTTGCGTCCGGACGGCGCCACGACGCTGGACGTCCGGCTCGTCCTCAAGACGAATGACGGCGCCTTGATCGCCATGACATACAGCGGCCTGCGCCATGGCCCACCCGACGCGCTGGCGCGAATCGACAGGGGCGAGACGGTCGATCCGGCGAGCTATTATTTCCGCATCAATCCGCTGTTCGAGACGGCGGCGGAAAAATACGGCTGGCTCAATCGCATCCTCGCGATCGGCGTTGGCGATCGCCGCGCCGATGGGCCAGTCTATAGCGTTTTCGAGGTTCTATGAGTTGCGCGTCGCGCGCCCTCTCTCGCTCCGGGTGAATTTGGCGCGATGTTCGTGCTTGGCCTCACTGGCTCCATCGGCATGGGGAAATCGACGACCTCGGCGCTGTTTCGCAAGGCGGGCGCGCCCGTGCATGATTCGGACGCGACGGTTCACGCGCTTTACGCCGGCGCCGCGGTTTCCGTCATCGAGGGCGCCTTTCCGGGCGTCGCGCATGATGGAAAGGTCGACCGTGCGCTGCTCGCCGCGCGGGTGCGCCACGATCCCGAGGCGATGGCGCGGCTTGAAGCGCTGATTCATCCGCTCGTGCGCGCCGACCGCGCCGCTTTCGTAAAGGCGGCGGCCGAGCGGGGCGAAAAGCTTGTCGTGCTCGACGTGCCATTGTTGTTTGAATCCGGCGCTGACCAAGAGTGCGACGCGACCGTCGTCGTCTCGGCGCCGGAAGATGTGCAAAAGCAGCGCGTGTTCGCGCGTCCGGGCATGACGGCGGAATGGCTTGCGGTCATAATGAGCAAGCAGATGCCCGATACCGAAAAGCGGGCCCGTGCGCAATTCATCATCGACACCAGCAAGGGCCTCGACGAGGCCGAGCGGCAGGTGCGCGAGCTGTTGGCGACGCTGGCGGGGGTCGAGGGCAAGGCGCGATCTTAAGGGTTCCGTCATGGCCGGGCCTGACCCGGCCATCCGGACAGGCGGCTTCCGGGACTGGATGCCCGGCTCAAGGCCGGGCATGACGGGGCGGTTTTTATCGGCCTACTTTTGCCGTTGAGAGGTTTTGGTGCGCGAGATCGTTCTTGATACGGAAACCACCGGACTTGATCCGGCGAGCGGGCACCGCATCGTCGAGATCGGAGCGGTCGAGCTTTTGAACGCCATCCCGACGGGGCAGATTTTTCATGTCCATGTCGATCCTGAACGCGACATGCCGGAGGAAGCCTTCCGCGTGCATGGGCTGTCGCTCGACTTTCTGACCGGCAAGCCGCTGTTCTCGGCGATTTGCGGCGATCTCATTGATTTTCTCGGCGAGGCCAAAATCGTCGCGCATAACGCCGAATTCGACATGCGCTTTCTGAACGCCGAGCTGGGCCGGCTTGACCTGACGCCGATCGGCGACCATCGCGTCATCGACACGCTGGCGCTGGCGCGACGCAGGTTTCCCGGCGCCTCGAACAGCCTCGATGCGCTGTGCCTACGCTTTGGCGTCGACGCCTCGCGGCGCACCAAGCATGGCGCGCTGCTCGACGCCGAGATTCTGGCCGAAGTCTATGCCGAACTCTGCGGCGGACGCCAGGCGGCGCTGGTGTTCGGCGGCTTCGGCGCCGGCGCGGCGGGCGCCGAGCTTTTGCTGAAGCGCCGGCCCGAGCCTCTGGCGCCGCGGCTCAGCGACGCGGAGCTCGCCGCGCATCGGGCCTTCGTCGAAGCGCTCGGCGAAAAGGCGCTGTGGCTCGCCTATCTGACCCTGCCGGCCGCCGCGGCGGAGTAATTTACCCCGCGACTCCAGCGAGATGCAGCGCCATGCCGGCGAGCGCGCAGGCGGCGAGCGTCTTGAGCGCGCCGGCCTTGAAGCGGAAGATCAGCAGCGCCGCCGCGACGGTGAGGGCGAGTGCGGCGGCGTCGAGCGAGGCCACCACCGGGATTTGCAGCCGCAGCCCGGCGACGTCGATCCGCGCGACCTGATGAAACAGCGTGTGCAGCGCGAACCACACGGCGAGATTAAGGATAACGCCGGCGATCGCCGCCGTGATGGCGGTCAGCGCGCCGCCGAGCGCCTTGTTTCCGCGCAGCTTCTCGACATAAGGGCCGCCTACGAAAATCCATAAAAAACAGGGCGCGAAAGTAACCCAGGTGGCGAGCAGCCCGGCCAGCGCGCCGGCGAGCAGCGGCGGCAGCGCGCCGGGCTGGTGGAAGCCGCCCATGAAGCCGACGAATTGCAGCACCATCAGCATCGGGCCGGGCGTCGTCTCGGCCATGCCGAGCCCGTCGAGCATCTGGCCCGGCGTCAGCCAATGATAGGTCTCGACGGCGGTCTGCGCCACATAGGTCAAGACGCCATAGGCGCCGCCGAAGCCGACCACCGCCATTTTGGAGAAGAACACGGCGATCTGCGTGAAGACGTCGTCCGCGCCGCGCATGAGCAAAAGTAGCGCGACGGGGGCGAGCCAGAGCGTCAGGCAGACGGCGGCGGTTTTGAGCGCGCGGGGGAGCGAGGCGTTGGTGTGCTCGGGCGCATCCTCGCCGAGGGCGGAGGCGGGCTCGACGGCGCCCTGCGCGCCATTGAGGCCGAAGCCGAGGCGCGTCGCGAGATAGCCGAAGATCCCGGCGCCGAGAATGATGAATGGAAACGGCAGATCGAGGAAGAAGATGCCGACGAAGGCGCCCGCGGCCAGCGCGCGCATCGGCGCGGTCTTGAGGGCGCGCCGGCCGATGCGCCACAGCGCGTCGATGACGATGGCGAGCACGGCGGCCTTGAGGCCGAAGAACAGCCCCTGCACCAGCCCGACATGGCCGAGCGCGGCGTAGACGAGGCTCAACATCATGATGGCGACGGCGCCTGGCAGGATGAAGAACACGCCGGCGATGAGGCCGCCCTTGACGCCATTCAGCAGCCAGCCGAGATAGGTCGCGAGCTGCTGCGCTTCGGGGCCGGGCAGCAGCATGCAGAAATTCAGCGCCTGCAGAAAACGCTGCTCGCCGATCCAGCGCTTCTCCTCGACGAGGAGGCGATGCATGATGGCGATCTGCCCGGCCGGGCCGCCGAAGCTGGTGAGGGCGACGCGGGTCCAGACCTTAACGGCCTCGGCGAGCGGGACCGCGTCGCGCGCGGGCGTTTGCGGCGCGCCTTTCGGCTGGCTCACGCAAGTCCGCCGGGCTTCGGTCCGCCATAGGCGTAGTCGAGCCATTCGACGGTGTGCAGGATTGGCAGGTCCAGGCCGCGGCCGATCTGCGTGATGCAGCCGATATTGCCGGTGGCGACGCCGTCCGGCGCCGTCTTCAATATATTGGCGACCTTGCGGTCGCGCAGTTCGGTCGCGATTTCCGGCTGCAAAATGTTGTAGGTGCCGGCCGAGCCGCAGCAGAGGTGTCCCTCGGGCACGTCACGCACCGTAAAGCCGGCCCGCGTCAACAGCTCTTTGGGCAGGCTGGTGATCTTCTGGCCATGCTGCATCGAGCAGGCGGAATGATAGGCGAGGGCGAGGCCCGGCGCGTTGGTCGGCGCCGGCGGCGCGAGGGTCGCGAGGAATTCGGTGATGTCCTTGGCGAGCGCCGAGACGCGCGCGGCTTTCTTCGCGTAGGCCGGGTCGCCGCGCAGCATGAAGCCGTAATCCTTGATCACGGTGCCGCAGCCGGAGGCGGTGATGAGGATTGCGTCGAGGCCGCCGCGCTCGATCTCGGCGGTCCAGGCGTCGATGGCGCGGCGCGCGAATTTCAGCGCTTCGCGCTCTTCGCCGAGGTGATGGGTGAGCGCGCCGCAGCAGCCCTCGGCGCGCGGCAGCACGACTTCGACGCCAAGGCGCGTCAGCAGGCGAATCGCGGCGTCGTTGATCGACGGGCGCAGCACTTTTTGGGCGCAGCCGCCGAGGAGGGCCACGCGGGCTATGGGCTTCGCCTCGGGTCGTACCGTTCCGGGTTTATAGGACGAGCCCCAGGGCAGCCGGATCGGGGCGAGGCGCAGCATGGCGGCGAGGCGCTCGCCGGTTTCGCCGGAGCGCGACAGGAAGGGAATCAACGGCGCCGCCAGCGCGGCGGCGCGCAGCGCGAAGCGGAAGCGCCATGGGAAGGGCAGCACGAGGCCAAGCAGCATGCGCACGCCGCGATCGCCGATGGGGCGCCGGTAGGTCTTCTCAATGTGGACCCGCGCCTCGTCGACGAGATGCATGTAATTGACGCCGGAGGGGCAGGTCGTCATGCAGGAGAGGCAGGAGAGGCAGCGATCGACGTGGGTCACCGTCTCGGCGTCGGCGGGGCGGCTGTTTTCCAGCATCTCCTTGATGAGATAGATGCGTCCGCGCGGGCTATCGAGCTCGTCGCCGAGCAGCACGAAGGTTGGGCAGGTCGCGGTGCAGAAGCCGCAATGCACGCATTTGCGCAGGATCGCCTCGGATTCGGCGAGGCCGGGATCGGCGAGCTGGGCCAGCGAGAAATGCGTCTGCATGTGAACCTCAAACGCGGCGTCAGGGCTCGGGCTGCATGCGCCCGGGCTCCAGAATGCCGAACGGATCGAACTCGGCCTTGAGGCGCTGCGACAGCGCGCGCAGCGCCGGCGGTTGCGGCTGGAACACGCGCGCGGCGGCGCGGATATCGTCGGGCGCGCGCACGAGAGTGGCGTGGCCGCCGCCCTGCACGGCGATGGCGCCGCGGATCAGCTCGGCGCCCGCGTCCGCGCCGCAATCCGGCTCCAGCGCGAGCCAGACGAGGCCGCCCGACCAGTCGAAGATGGCCTCGCTCTGATAGACCTTGGCGATGGTGGCGGCAACCGCCGGCCCGGCGGTGGGCGCGACCGAAATTTTCCAGATGATTTTTTCGGGCGCGCCGGCGAGCGGGGCGACATCGCGGATGGCGCGCCAGAGCGGCGCCGAGGCTTCAGCGTCAAGCCGCTCGGCGCAGCCGACCGGCTTCAGCAGCGCGGCGAGGCGCTCGAAGCGCTCTTCGACCGAAGGGGCGAAGCCTTCGAGCCGCATCAGCGTGGCCGAAGCTGAAAAGCCCAGCGTCCGCGCGGCGACAGGCGGCAGATGCGCCGCGCCAGAGACATCGACGGGCGCGCCCATGGCGGCGCAAAGGGCCTCGATCGCCTGTTTGGCCGAAAGGCCCGGCAAAGCAAGGGTCGCGGCGGTCTCGGCGCGCGGCAGCACTTTGAAGGTGAGTTCGGTCAGCACAGCGAGGGTGCCGAAGGAGCCGGCGAGGCCGCGCGAGAGATCGTAGCCGGTGACGTTCTTGACGACGGTCCCGCCCGCCTTGAAGGCTTCGCCGCGTCCGTTGACGCCTTTGACGCCGAGCACATGGTCGCGCGCGGCGCCCGCCTTGACGCGGCGGGGGCCTGAGAGATTGGCCATCAGGCAGCCACCGAGCGAGCCGGGCCCCGTGCCGTATAGCGCGCCGAAGGACATCGGTTCGAAGGCGAGCTCCTGGCCGTTATCGGCGAGCAGCGCCTCGATCGCCGCGATGGGCGTCGCGGCCAGCGCCGACAGCACGAGTTCTTCCGGCTCGTATAGCGTGACGCCGTTGAGGGCGGAAAGGTCGAGGCGCCGGCTGGCGTTCCAGGGCGCGCCGAGGCGGGCCTTGGAGGCGAGGCCGTTGATCGAAAGGGGCGTGCGCATATTCGCCGCCTCCGCGACGCTGGCCGCGACTTCGGCGGGCGTCGCCGGAGCTTCGAGAGTCATTGTAGTGGCGGGTCCTGGCGCTGGAGCGGGACGGAAAGGGGAAACCGGCTTCCGCCCGCATCCCGCTCCGGCTTTATATGGCTATTTCACCTTGTCGGCGATGCCTTTGAGGCCGGCCTCGTAGACGCCGGCGATGGCCGCCTCCGCCTTGGCGTCGTCGGCGCCCTTGGCCTTGAATTCGCCGGCCCAGATCACCTTGGAGCCTTCGCCGGACGGCCGCACCGAAATGGTGGATTTATAGGCTTCGACCGGCAGCGGGCTTTCGAGGATCGTGTAGGTGTAATTATGCCTCTCGTCGCTGCGGCCGACCAGCTCCTCGACGATGGTGCCGCCGCCCTTGAGGCTCAAGGTGCGGATGGTCTTGCCGTCTTTCTTCGAGAGTTCGCATTTCTCGACCACCGGATGCCAGTCGCCGATGCCGCAGAACTCGCCGATCGCTGACCAGACTTTGGCGGGAGGCGCGGCGATCTCGGCCGAGCGGGTGACGGTGAGCGCCAGCGCGGGCGTCGCGGCCGCGGCGGCGAGGGCGGCTGCCGCCGCCGCGACGAAGGCGGAAGCGGAAATTGGAGTTTTGAGCATTTTTTCGTTTCCTCCGGGGGCGGGACCTCGACGCGGGTCGTTTCGGCCCGCAGCGGACTTGTGACCAGAGTTGCGTCGAGGTCAAGATGCGCAAGCCGTTTGTTCCGCTCTGACGCGCCAACTGCAAGGTTGATGGAAGGCGTCGTTCGCCAAAACCGGCCCCTAAATCCCTAAATCTGAGTTGGCGGAGTATTTAGCGTTTGCTCAGGAGCTGGAAAAGCTGACTGAATCGAAGCTTGAGGAACTGAGCAGCAATACAGGATGGAAAGAATTAATGATATGACCCAGACGAAGCATTATCGGAGCGATGCGCTTCGATCGCTTCACGAGGCGGCAGAGGATCTCCGCGACGTTGGCGTGATCGATAAAGCCACCATGCGGCGCTTCGATCTTAGTTGTCTGACGCCGGCGGAGGCGCTCACGCCAGAAGCAATCAAACGCATTCGCGAGAACGCGCATATGGGCCAGGCGACCTTCGCCTTGGCGCTGAACGTAAGCAAGATTCTCGTCAGCAAATGGGAGCGCGGCGAGGTGCGGCCGAGCGGTCCCTCCCTCAAGCTCCTCGCCCTCGCCGACAAGAAAGGGATTGAGACGATCCTTTGAAGCGACCGAGACTCCGTTGGAGGTCGAGCGCCCTTTGAGGCCGCCGTTCAGGCATCCTCAAATGACGGCCCTCGCTCACAGCTTCCGCAGCTCGACTTCCTCAATGGCGTGGGCGGGACCCTTGGTCAAGATGAGGCTGGCGCGGGCGCGGGTGGGCAGAAGATTCTCGCGCAGATTGGCGAGATTGATGCGGGTCCAGATGTCGCGCGCGACCGCCTCGGCGTCGGCTTCGGTCAAATCGGCGTATTTGCTGAAATAGGATTGCGGATCGCGGAACGAGGTCTCGCGCAGCCGCATGAATCGCGCGAGAAACCAGCGTTCGAGATCGGCCTCGGCGGCGTGCAGATAGATCGAGAAATCGAAGAAATCGGAGACGAAGGGAAGCCCCCTGCCGTCTTTCGGCGGGCGGTTGGGCAAAAGCACGTTGAGCCCCTCGACGATGAGGATGTCGGGGCGGTCGACGATGATGCTCTCGCCGGGCATCACGTCGTAGGTGAGGTGCGAATAGACCGGCGCGCGGACCAGGCGCTGGCCGGCTTTGACCTCGGCGAGAAAGCGCAGCAGCGCCGTGCCGTCGTAGCTTTCCGGAAAGCCCTTCTTCGCCATCAGGCCTTCGCTCTCCAGCACCGCGTTCGGATGCAGAAAGCCGTCGGTGGTGACGAGTTCGACCTTCGGCGTGTTCGGCCAGCGTGACAGCAGCGCCTGCATGACGCGCGCGAGCGTCGATTTGCCGGCCGAGACTGAACCGGCGATGCCGATGATATAGGGCGTCTTGCCGCCCTCCGCGCCAAGAAAGCGCTGGGTCGCCTTATAGAGCCCCTGGGTCGCGGCGACATAAAGCGCGAGCAGACGCGATAGCGGCAGATAGATCGCCACGACCTCTTCGAGCGAGATCGGATCGTTGAGCGATTTCAGCCGCGAAAGGTCGTCGATCGTCAGGGTGAGCGGCGTGTCGGCGCGCAAGGCCGCCCATTCCGCGCGGGTGAAGCGATGATAGGGCGACAGGGCGTCGCCGCTCTCCGCCTCCAGCATGAAATCGTCCGCCGCCGCCGTGAGGGCGCGCTCCGCCGAAGCATTGCGTCGCGGCGTATCGAGATCGAGCGCGGACATCAGCGCAGCGCGGCTTTGCGGGAGGCTTTTTCCTCAAGCCCCGATTGCCGCGTGCGGCGTTCCAACTCGCCGAGAACGTCGCGCAGGGGGACGCCGCGAACATGCAGAGCGACGAGCAGATGGTAGAGCGCGTCGGCGCTTTCGCCGACGATGGCGCGGCGATCGTCTTCAATCGTCGGCGATGACGAACTCGATCGCTTCCTCGCCGAATTTTTTGGCGCAGACGGCCGGGCCGGCGTCGAGCAGCGATTTCGTGTAGGAGGCGGCCGCCGTCGATTTTCCGCGCGCGGAAATAATAGCGGCGAGATCGTCGAGGCTGAACGGGTCCATCCGGTTTTCCAGCGTCCGCGGAAAAATTATCCTATTCCATCCAGCCGCATCCGCAATCCGGATTTCGCCATATAATGTTTCGCCTCAGCGATGGTGAATTCGCCGAAATGGAAAATCGAGGCGGCGAGGACAGCCGTCGCGCCGCCGTCGCGGATGCCTTCGACGAGGTGCTGGAGCTCGCCGACGCCGCCCGAGGCGATCACCGGCACGCCGACGGCTTGCGTCACGGCGCGCGTGAGCGCGATGTCGAAACCGGTTTTGGCGCCGTCGCGGTCCATCGAGGTCAACAGGATTTCGCCGGCGCCGAGCGCCACCACTTCCTTGGCGTAGGCTACAGCGTCGAGGCCAGTGGGCTTGCGCCCGCCATGGGTGAAGATCTCCCATTTGCCGGGGCCGGTCTGTTTGGCGTCGATGGCGACGACGATGCACTGGCTGCCGAATTTCTGCGCCGCCTCGCGCACGAAGCCGCGGTTCTCGACGGCGGCGGTCATGATCGAGGCCTTGTCGGCGCCGGCGAGCAGCAGGGCGCGGATGTCGTCCAGCGCGCGCACGCCGCCGCCGACGGTGAGCGGCATGAAGCAGGCCTCCGCCGTGCGCCGCACGACGTCGAGCAGGATCGGGCGATCCTCGTGGCTCGCGGTGATGTCGAGGAAGCAGAGTTCGTCGGCGCCGGCGGCGTCATAGGCGATGGCGCATTCGACCGGATCGCCGGCGTCTTTGAGATCGACGAAATTGACGCCCTTGACGACGCGGCCGTCCTTGACGTCGAGGCAGGGGATGATGCGGGATTTAAGCACCTAGGAGGCCGCGACCAGCTTGTCTTGATTGTGCAGAAGATCCCAGAAGGCGGGAACCATGTTTCCCGCGCGGGGGCTGTTCGTGATGTCGGCCAGGAAGAACAGATCGCTTTCGCCGAGGCGACCGGCGCGGAGCCGCGCCGTCAAAGTCTCGACGTTCTGCCGAGTTTGCAAAAAGGCGATATTGAAGTCGAAGCAGAATAGCTTTTCGCCCTCGTCAAGAGCGTCGGCAAGAGATTTCAGCTGGTCCGCATCACGCAGCGAATTTTCGCGAAACACGACAATATAGGTTCGGCGTGTCATCGATCGTCCTCCTGCATCTTGGTCTCGATGTTCAAAAGTGGCGGTTCGTTTCCTGCGTTTTCGGGCGCGCGGCCTTTGGTCAGGGTGACTTGCTGGGCATGCTGACGAAGCACGAATTCTTCAGATTGTAATCGATCAGGGTCCCGAAACAGAAATATAAAATAAGCCGTCGCGGTCGCCAGAATTGGCAGGATTGCGATCACGGAGAATCCGTATTTAAGCAGCGCATCGTCGCGAAAAAGATAAGCAAAGCCGGGAGAAATCAGGAGGCACGTCAATGACAGCCATAACATAGGGTTCAGCGCGTTGCGGACCCGAATGACGCCGGCGCGGGAAAAGGCTGTCTTGACGATGTCGCCAGGCGTCATGCCGGCGCCTTCGCCTTACGGATCAGCGCCAGCGCTTCGGCGGGATCGAGGCGGCCGTCATAGAGCGCGCGGCCGGTGATGGCGCCGTTGAGTTTGGCGCAGTCCGGCCGCAGCAGGCGCTCGACATCGGCGAGCGAGGCGAGGCCACCCGAGGCGATCACCGGAATTTCGAGCGCGCCGGCGAGCGCCAGGGTCGCGTCGATGTTGAGCCCCTGCAAGACCCCGTCGCGGGCGATGTCGGTGTAGATGATGGCGCAGACGCCGGCGTCCTCGAAGCGGAGGCCCAACTCAAGCGCGCCGATCTCCGATTTTTTGGCCCAGCCCTCGACCGCGACGACGCCGTCCCGCGCGTCGATGCCGACCGCGACGCGGCCGGGATGGCGGCGCGCCGCCTCGCGCACCAGCGCCGGATCGCGCACCGCGGCGGTGCCGATGATGATCCGCGCAACGTTCTTTTCGAGCCAACGCTCGACGGTTGTGAGATCGCGGATGCCGCCGCCGAGCTGGACCGGGATTTTGACGGCTTCAAGAATGGCTTCGACCGCGCCCGCGTTCATCGGCTTGCCGGCGAAGGCGCCGTCGAGGTCGACGACATGCAGCCATTCGAAGCCCTGCCGCGCGAAGGCCTCTGCCTGCGCCGGCGGCTCGGCGGAAAAAACGGTAGCCTTCTCCATGTCGCCCTGTTCGAGGCGCACGCAGCGCCCGCCCTTGAGGTCGATGGCGGGGTAAAGGATCATGGCCGCCACCTCAAAAAATTGGCGATCAGGGCGAGACCGAGGGTCTGGCTCTTTTCGGGATGGAACTGCGACCCGATCATATTGTCGCGCCCGATCAGCGCGGCGAAGGCGCCGCCGTAATCCGCGCTGGCGATGACGTCCTCGGGGTCGGCCGGCCTGAAGGCGTAGGAATGCACGAAATAGGCGTGCAGGCCCTTCGGCCCGGTCGGGATGTCCTTCAGCACCGGATGCGCGCGTCGCGCGTCGAGCGTATTCCAGCCCATGTGCGGGATGCGCAGCGACGCATCGTCGGGTTTCAACGCGGCGACCTCGCCTTCAATCCAGCCGAGGCCCGGCGTCTCGCCATGCTCCAGTCCGCGCGTAGCGAGAAGCTGCATGCCGACGCAGATGCCGAGAAAGGGACGGCCGTTTTCGAGCACGGCTTCGCGCAGCGCCTCGACCATGCCGGGCAGCGCGTCGAGGCCCCGCCGGCAATCGGCGAAAGCGCCGACGCCGGGCAGCACGATATGGTCGGCGCCGGCGACGATTTTGGGATCCGGCGTCACCGCGATCGCGCCGGCGAGTCCCGCCTCGCGCGCGGCGCGCTCGAACGCCTTGTGCGCGGAGTGCAGATTGCCGGAGCCGTAATCGACGATGGCGACGTTCAACTTAAAGCCTTCTGAATTTCAAGCTTCGGGCGCCGGAAAGCTGCCGAGCACCGGCGCCGGGCCAGGAGGAGCCGGCGGCGGATGACGGTCGGCGACGGGGGCCGGGCGCTCCGGCGCGGCCTCGGCCTGCGGGCCGAGCTGGCGATAAAAGCTCATTTCGGCCTCTTCGAGATCGCGGCGCCGCGACGATTTCGGCGAGATTAAAGCCTTGCCGCCAGAGCCTGCTCTCGATAAGGCGGCCTGCTTCGAGGCCGAGGAAAATCTGCAAGAGAAGCGCCAGCGCGAAGCCCGCGCCGCCGGATAGCGCGCCCGCCGCGATGAGGCTCAAAAGGATTAGCGCGGCGGCACACCAGAGCGCGGCGGCCAGCCAGAACCGGCGCGCGAGCAGCCAGAGCGGCCCGAAGAAGAACGCCGGCCAGGAAAATCCGTCGCGCACGAAGGCGGCTTCCGTTGCGTCGGGGCGGGCGCTGGGCAGATGGACCGAATAGACGGCCATGGCTTTGGCTCCTTTGGTCCAGGGCCATCCGGGGAGCCGCGCAGCGGCGTTCCGAAGGATTTCCCGCGCATGGGCGCTTGAGGCTATCCCCCGAGCGAGCCCTTGGTGGAGGGAATGGCGCCGTTCTGGCGCGGATCGAGCGCGACCGCAAGGCGCAGCGCGCGGGCGAGGCCCTTGAAGCAGCTTTCCGAGATATGGTGCGCATTGGCGCCGTATAAAGTCTCGACGTGCAGCGTGATCCCGGCGTTCATGGCGAAGGCCTGAAAGAACTCGCGCACCAGCTCCGCGTCGAATTCGCCGATTTTTGCGCGCGGAAACTCGGTTTTGAAGACCAGAAAAGGCCGACCGGAGACGTCGATGGCGACGCGGGTCAGCGTCTCGTCCATCGGCAGCAGCGCGTCGGCGTAGCGCGCGATGCCGGCGCGGTCGCCCAGCGCTTCACGCACCGCCTGTCCCAACGCGATGCCGACATCCTCGACGGTGTGGTGCTGGTCGATGTGGAGATCGCCCTTGGCGGCGAGCGCGATATCGATCAGCGAATGGCGCGCGAGCTGCTCCAGCATGTGGTCGAAAAAGCCGATGCCGGTCGAAATCTTGGCCGCGCCTGTCCCGTCGAGGCCGACGGACACGTCGATCTCGGTCTCTTTGGTCTTGCGGGAGATTTTTCCGGCGCGCATTTTCTGGCTCGAAGCGGATAAGCCGCTGCTCTAGCAAGATGGGACGGGGTTGGCTAGCCTTGCGCCCCATCCGGTTTTTCGGCCAGCGCCCGATCAGTGCGTGTGGAGGCCGCGGAAATGCGCCTTGATGCGTTGCGTCAGGCCGGAGCGCTCGCGACCATACTGAAGCACCTTCGCTTTTTCGAGCGTGACGAGACCGCTTTCCATCAATTCGTCGAGGACGGGAAGGAACGCGTTGATCTTGTCCTCGGCGTCGACGATTTCGATCACCACCGGAGCGTCCTCCCGCAACAGCGAAAGATGCGGCCGGTGCAGATTCGCCGAATGGCCAAAACCGAGCGAGCCGCGCAGGACGGTGGCGCCGGCGAGCTTCATGTCGCGGGCTTTGGCGACGATGGCGTCGGACAAAGACTCGATGCCGTAGCGGTCCGAAACGCTGGTGAAAATTCGCAGCAAAACGGCGTCATGCGGCAAATCCATGGGCGTGTCCTCCCAAGCGCTTATTCGGCGCTTTTGCAGACGCTTAACGCCGGTTCGGCGTTCGCGCCGCCGCGCCGGAGTCCTTTAAATAGGCGATCGCCTGAACGATCTCCAACGTGACGAGGCCAGTCTCGACCATTTCATCCACCGCCGGAAGGAATGCGTCGATTTTTTCTCTGGCGTCGATGATTTCGACGATGCTCGGCGATCGGGGCGCCGCGTCCACGTTGAGTTCCGAATGAATGCGGCGCGATCGGCCAAAGCCCCTGGGTCCAGACAATACGGTCGCGCCGGCCATGCCGCGCTCTAGCGCTTTCATGACGATCGCCTCGGCGAGCGGGCGCCCATTAAACCGGTCGCTCTCGCCGACGAACACTCTGAGGAGAACGGCTTCGACGGGCGAGGGCATGTCGGTTCTCTGCGGCCGGGTCTGTCCCAAGCTCCGCCGCGGCGCGCGCGCGCCAGCAGAGCTGAGCATAGACCCGCCTGCGCGCCGCATCAATCGATTTGGATTGCTCTGGCTTAAGGGCGCCATCGGCGTTTACCGGCGCCCTCGCTGGGGCGCAAAGTCGCCTCAGCGCAGCAGTGATTTTACCTTGCGCACGCCGTCGAGGAGGGCGGGCGGCAGGAAATATTTAACCGCGCTGGCCAGTTTTTCGCGCGCCGGCGGGCGGGCGGTTTTGGGGAATTGCGTCGTAAGGAATCCTGCGCCATCGCCGTCGGGGCGGCCGTTCGAGTAGAAATAGGCGGCGGCCGAGCGGCGCGGGCGGCCATTTGGCTCTGAGATCGGCTTTGGATGGCCGTGCAGGCTTTTCGACGAGTGATAATAGAGAACGGAGCGGCCGAATTCCGGCACGACTTCGGTCACGAATTCATTCTTGTCCATGTCCCAAAGCTCCAGCGCGCCGCCATAGGACGAGCGCCAGTTCTTGTTGAGATAGGTGATGAAGACGAGGCGATTGTCGAGATGCGTCACCGAATGCTGGTTGAAATCGATATGCATGGCGAATTTACCGCCGGTCGGAATGTCGTGCAGCCCGCCCGCGTAAAGTTCGGGATCGGTGATGAGTCCTTCGATGCCGCTCACCTGCTCGAGGAAATCGACGAAGCGGCCGGAATTGATTGTGCTGAAATAGAGCTGGCTCGCGTCGCCGAGCCAGGTCTTCGGCGCCGAGCCGCGCTTCAGCTCTTTGGCGTTGTCGAATCGGCGCCAGTCGCTCCATTTAAGGCGATCGAAGTCGGCGTAGACGAGTTCGAGAAGGCGCGGGGCGAACAGGCCTTCCATCACGACATGCGGAACTGGTTTCGCGGCGAAGAATGATTTGCGCAGGGCCTTGATGCGGTCGGGAGCGAGGAATTCGGCGTTGAGAATCTCATCGAGCGCGAGCGTCGCGCCGTCGATCGTGACGTGATTGCGAACTGAGGCCGGCGCTTCGACGATTTGCGCTTCGGCGGCTGGCGCTTGCGACATGAGCGATCCTTGAAAGGCCGGGGCGCCGGCCGCGTCGATTGCCGGAATAATCCGGTCGCAAATTTATGATAGGCAGCCGGCCCACGTCAAGTATTGATGCCCTGTTACTATTTGGCGCATGCAACATCCTAACCCATTCAGGGTAGAATTAATGTAAATAATAAATATTCGCCGAGTTTGATGCGAATCAATGCTTTTGCTGCTTACCTCCGCGCGCGTCCGCCTTGGCGCCGTCGCACCCGCTCACTTGCATCGGCTCCGGCGAACCCATAGATGGAAGTCCTGAAGCGGGCGGCCCTCTAGATCCGCCCGTCCTTCGGGCCGCCGCCTTCGGCGGCTCCCGGGACGAGGACGCGAGTTACAGAAGGCCTCTATGGACCATCCCCCGTCCGGCTCCTGGCATGCGACGACCATCATTCTGGTCAAGAAGGACGGCCGCACGGTGATCGCCGGCGACGGCCAGGTCTCGATCGGCCAGACCATCGTCAAGGGCAACGCCAAGAAAGTGCGCCGGCTCGCCAAGGGCGAAGTCATCGGCGGCTTCGCCGGCGCCACCGCCGACGCCTTCACGCTGTTCGAACGGCTCGAGGCGAAGCTGGAGCAATATCCCGGGCAATTGCTCCGCGCCTGCGTCGAACTCGCCAAGGACTGGCGCACCGACCGCTATCTGCGGCGCCTTGAAGCGATGATGCTGGTCGCCGACAGGCAGGCGGCTCTGGTGCTGACCGGCGGCGGCGACGTTCTGGAGCCGGAGGCGACCGAGCGCGGCGCGGTGATGGGCATCGGCTCCGGCGGCAATTATGCGCTCGCCGCCGCCCGCGCGCTGCTGCCGACCGATCTCGACGCCGAGGCCATCGCGCGCCGCTCGCTTGAAATCGCTTCCGAGATTTGCGTCTACACCAACCGCAACATCGTGCTGGAAAGCATCCCTTGAAGATCTCCGCGGAAAGCCTCGACCGCGCCATCGCTCTGGGCGTTCTCTCGGGCGAGCAGGCGGATCGGCTGCGCGCGCTCGAAGCCGGCGGCGCGGCCGTTGCAAGCGAGGCGGCCGCCGCCGCGGAAGATCGCGAGGATGACGAAAGGCTGCGCTTCATCGGCGGCTTTGGCGATATTTTCGTCGCGATCGGGCATCGCTCTTTTTCTCGGATCCAGCGCCTGGTTCGCGCAGACTTATCTCGGCGTCGGGTGGATGTGGGTCATCACCGCCGCGCTGTCGTGGCTGCTCGCCGAATTCTTCACGCGCAAACGCCGCATGGCGCTGCCGAGCATCGCGCTGCTGTTGTCTTTCGTCGGCGCGGCTTTCATGGCCGTCGCCTTCGTTCTCGCGACCGAGGGCCGGCCGGCCTGGCGGACCGTGGACAGCCTTGGCTTCGTGCGGGATGCGACGGGCCTGGCGCTCGGCTGGAGCGCGCTCGCCGCGATGTGGCTCGCCGCGCTGCACTACTGGCGCTTTAAGGTTCCGATCACGATCGCCGCCGGCGCCGCGGCGGCGACAGCAGCGATCCTCGCCTTCGGGCTGGCGCTTGCGCCCGATCTCGACAGCCGCCTATGCAGCGCGCTCGTCATCGCCTGCGGCCTCGCGATCTTTTTGGCCGCGATGCGCTTCGACATGGCCGATCCCGAGCGGCTGACGCGCAAGACCGACATCGCCTTCTGGCTGCATCTTCTGGCCGCGCCGCTCATCGTGCAGCCGCTGATCTTTGGCTTCCTTGGCGGCGTCGCCGATCTCGATACGCCGCGCGCGCTCGGCATTCTCGCGATCTTCTTCGGGCTTGGGCTTGTCGCCGTGATCATCGATCGCCGCGCCCTCCTGGTCTCCGCCCTGGCCTATGCCGGCTTCGCCTTCGGCGTGCTGATCCATCGCTCAGCCATGGAAGAGCAAACGACGCCCGCGACGCTGCTGGCGCTCGGCGTTTTCGTGCTGGCGGTCAGCGCCGGCTGGCGGCCGTTGCGCCACGCGGCGCTGCGTCTGTTGCCGCAAGCTTTGACCCGGCGCCTTCCCCACCCTCTGGCTTCGAAAACCACATGACCGATTTTTCGCCGCGCGAGATCGTCTCCGAACTCGATCGTTTCATCGTCGGCCAGCACGACGCCAAGCGCGCCGTCGCCATCGCCCTGCGCAATCGCTGGCGCCGTCTGCGGCTTGAGGGCGCCATGCGCGACGAGGTGCTGCCGAAGAATATTTTGATGATCGGGCCGACCGGCTGCGGCAAGACGGAAATTTCGCGTCGCCTCGCCAAGCTCGCGGGCGCGCCCTTTCTCAAAGTCGAGGCGACCAAATTCACCGAGGTCGGCTATGTCGGCCGCGATGTCGAGCAGATCGTCCGCGATCTGGTCGAGACGGCGATCAGCATGATCCGCGACGACAAGCGCAAACTGGTGCGCGCGAAGGCGGAGCTCGCCGCCGAGGAGCGCCTTCTCGACGCCCTCGTCGGCTCAGGCGCCTCGCCGCAGACCCGCGATAGTTTCCGCAAAAAGCTGCGCGCGGGCGAACTCGACGACAAGGAGATCGAGATCGAGCTGGCCCAGAGCGGCGGCGGCATGCCGATGTTCGAACTGCCCAATATGCCGGGCGCGCAGATCGGCGCGGTCTCGATCGGCGATATTTTCGGCAAGGCGTTCGGCAAGGCCGCAAAGCCGCGCCGCACCACGGTCAGCGCCGCCACCGCGCCGCTGATCACCGAGGAGAGCGACAAGCTGGTCGATCAGGACCAGATCGTGCGCGAGGCGATCCATGAGGTCGAAAACAACGGCATCGTGTTTCTGGACGAGATCGACAAGATCTGCGTGCGCGACGGGCGCGGCGGCGCCGATGTCTCGCGCGAGGGCGTACAGCGCGATCTGTTGCCGCTGATCGAAGGCACCAGCGTTCCGACCAAGCATGGCGTCGTAAAGACCGACCATATCCTGTTCATCGCGTCCGGCGCCTTCCATGTCTCGAAGCCCTCGGACCTTTTGCCGGAACTGCAGGGACGCCTGCCGATCCGGGTCGAGCTCGCGCCGCTGACCGAGGATGATTTCCGCCGCATCCTGACCGAGACGGAAGTCAGCCTCATCAAGCAATATGAGGCCCTGCTGCGCACGGAGGGCGTCGAGCTTTCGTTCACGCCGGACGCGGTCAACGCGCTGGCCAAGATCGCCGCCGAGGTCAATGCGTCGGTCGAGAATATCGGCGCGCGGCGGTTGCAGACCGTGATGGAGCGCGTGCTGGACGAGGTGAGCTTCACGGCGACCGACCGCTTCGGCGAGACCATCGTCATCGACGCGGGCTTTGTCGAGAAGAACATCGGCGATCTCGCGCGCAACGCGGATTTGAGCCGGTTTATTTTGTGAGAGGCAGTGCGTCGCCGGTAAGCGGCCAGCCGGCTCACGCGGGCTTTCGCTCGGCCCCGCGCGCCTTGGCGCGATGTGCGGCCGCCTTGGCGCGGTTGCCGCAAACGGCCATGCTGCACCACCGACGGCCGTGCGACTTGGTGCGGTCGAGAAACATCAGGATGCACGCATGCCCCTCGCAGCCGCGGACCAGCCGAAGGTCCTCATTGCAGATGAGGTCCGCGATCGTCGCGGCGATCGGCTGCAGCAGCTGATTGGGGCTGGTCCAGCGCGAGATGCGCGCGACTTCAAGATGCGCGTGGCCGCCAACCTGCGGGCGCGCGATGACCTTCGCGTAGCTGTCGTCTTCAGAAAGCAACGCGTTTAGCGGCGCCAGATCCGAGGGCAGATTGCGGGATCCGCGTTTGCCCGCATGTTTATGCAGAAAGCCGCGTAGCCAGTCGCGCAGGACGCGCGCGCGCGCGGCCGCAGCGTCGAGCGCCCGATGATCGCCGGCGCGGAATTTTAGAGCCGTCGATCGATCGATCGTCGCGGTCCGCTCCAGCCAGTCGACGAGATCGGCGCCGTTCGTCACCCAGTCGGTTCCGTCGCCCGCGACGGTGTTCAAAAAATCCAGCGCCGGATGGTCGCCGACGAAATAGGGGTCAGGCCGAGGGTTTGGCAGGTCGTTCATGCTCTCCTTCGGATCATCGGACGTGCGGACGATAACTATCAAACCGGCAATTGACAGGTTACTACATACTCCATAACCTTCAAGATAAAGGGATGAAGTTATTCGCCGGCTCAGACGTCCCAGCGCCCGAAAGGATGTTCGCCATGACCTATTACCGCGCCGTTCCCGTCGATGGCCACCAGCTTTTTTACCGCGAGGCAGGAGATCCCGGGCGGCCATCGTTACTGTTGTTGCACGGCTTTCCGACCTCGTCGCATATGTTCCGCGATCTGATTCCGCTGCTGGAGGATCGCTTCCACATCGTCGCGCCCGATCTGCCGGGTTTTGGCTTTACGACGCCCCGTACGGAACCTGCGTTCAACTATACGTTCGACGATCTGGCCAAAGTCATCGAGGCATTCACCGCCGTGATCGGCCTCGCCCGCTACGCCATGTATGTGTTCGATTATGGCGCGCCGGTCGGCTTTCGCCTCGCGCTGGCGCGGCCCGAGCGCGTGACGGCGATCATCTCGCAGAACGGCAACGCCTACGAAGAGGGGCTGAGCGAGGGCTGGAATCCGATCCAGAAATATTGGCGGGAGCCAAGCGCCGCCAACCGCGAGGCGCTGCGCGCCTTTCTGACGCTTGAGGCGACGAAATGGCAGTATCTTCACGGCGTCGAGGATGAAAGCCTCGTCGCGCCGGAATCCTATGCGCTCGACGCGGCTCTGCTGGCGCGGCCCGGCAATGACCAAATCCAGCTCGATCTTTTCCTCGACTACGCAAACAATGTCGCGCTCTATCCAAAATTCCAGGCCTATTTCGCTGAGGCGCGCCCGCCTTTTCTCGCCGTTTGGGGTAGGAACGATCCCTTCTTCCTGCCGGCGGGCGCCGAGGCGTTCAAGCGCGATAATCCCAACGCCGAAGTGCGTTTCTTCGAGACCGGACATTTCGCGCTCGAAACCCATGCGCATCAGATCGCCGCGGCGATCCGCGCGTTTCTCGACAAGACCTTCGCGCAGACCGCAGCCGCGTAAGGCGCGCCTCGGATCGAGCTTGCGCCCCGCGTCATTGGCGGCCGATCGGGAAGGCCGCCTCTTGCCTCGCGTGCAAATCCTTGCGATAGCCCAACGCCGCTTCACAAAAGCGTCGATCCGCAGGACCGTATCATGGCGCAATTCGTCGAGCGGGTTTTCTCCGGCGTGCAGCCGACGGGAAATCTGCATCTTGGCAACTATCTCGGCGCGATCGTCAAATTCGTCGAGCTGCAACGCACGCATGACTGCATCTATTGCGTCGTCGATTTGCACGCGATCACCGTGCCGCAGAACCCGCGCGAACTGAAGGCCAGCATCAGAGAAGTGACGGCGGCTTTCATCGCATCCGGCGTCGATCCGAAACAGCACATCATCTTCAACCAGAGCCAGGTCGCCGAGCACGCCGAACTCGCCTGGGTATTCAACTGCGTCGCCCGCCTCGGCTGGCTGAACCGCATGACGCAGTTCAAGGAGAAGGCCGGCAAGGACCGCGAGAACGCCTCGGTCGGACTCTATGCCTATCCGTGCCTGATGGCCGCCGATATTCTGCTCTATCGCGCGACGCATGTGCCGGTCGGCGAGGACCAGAAGCAACATCTCGAACTCGCGCGCGACATCGCGCAGAAATTCAATCTGGATTTTTCCGAATCGATCGCCGCGCAGGGTTTTGGCGACGCCTTCTTTCCGCTGCCCGAGCCGCTGATTCAGGGGCCGGCGACGCGGGTCATGAGTCTGCGCGACGGCGCGAAGAAGATGTCGAAATCGGACCCTTCCGATTATTCGCGCATCAATCTTTCAGACGACGCCGACGCGATCGCGCAGAAAGTGCGCAAGGCGAAAACCGACCCCGAGCCTTTGCCATCCGAGGTCGAGGGCCTCGCCAAACGGCCGGAGGCGGAAAACCTCGTCGGCATCTATGCGGCGCTGAACGGCGAGACGCGGGCGGAGGTTCTGAAGACGTTCGGCGGCGGCAATTTCTCCGCCTTCAAGGCGGCGCTGGTCGAACTTGCAGTGGCCAAGATCGGACCGATCGGCGCCGAGATGAAGCGGCTCAAGGACGACGTCGCCTATATCGACGGCGTGCTCGCCGACGGCGCTTCGCAGGCCAAGACGATTGCGCGCGAGAATATGGCGGCGGTGAAGGATATTCTGGGATTTGTGCGCTAGGCGACAGCGCGGCTCCGCGCCGCTCGCCGAAGCGCGATCGCGCTCCGGCGAACAGCCGAAACCTGTCAGCCCGCGGTGCGGTTTGGATATTTATATTCCGGCGCAGCCTTGAGCTGATCGGCCGTGGCGTCCATTCTGGCGTTCCATTTCTTCGCGGTATCGTCATAGCTCAGCTGCACAGCCGAAGGGCGCACGGCGACGTTATGGCCGCCCATTCCGAGAAAGCCGCCGACGTCGATGATGTAGGCTTTCACCCCTGTCGGGCTGAAGGCGATGTCCTTGATGACGCCGATGTCCTTGCTGGCGCTGTTGTAGACATTTGTCCCGATGAGCTTCGAACTCAGCTCATCGTTTGACGCGGGGCTCGTGAACGCGTCGCCGGGCGCGGCTTCCCGTTTGAGCCCCTGACCCTGGCCGGTATCGCCAACCGCGACGATCTCCGTAAAGGACTCGGGGTTGAGCCACATCGTCACCGGGTTGCCCGATTTATCTTTGGCCTGGACGAGGAAAGAATCAGGCACGATCTTGACATCGGTAAAGCCCGATTGCTTGAGATTAGCAGCGACCTGCTGCCGAAGACTAGTCATGTCCTTATGGGTCGCACCCGCGGTCTGTTGGGAAGTCGGCTGTTGCGTAGACGCCGTGGGCGCGGCGTTGGTCTGCGCGTAGGCGGTCGAGGCTGCGGTCATCAGCACAGCTACAGTGCAAGCGGTTCGTAGCATTGTTGTCTCCTTTGCCGTTGATGGGCGCAGAAGTAACGGGACCGGCGACTTCGACGTTCCCTGCGAAAGCGCGGATGGACGAAAATTAATCGCAACTTTCACGCCACGAGGCAAGCAACCTAACGTGGCCGCTGCGCCGAGGCGAACGGCTTCCGATTGCCGTGGTTGGCCGGCCCGCCTTAGCCCTTCGCGCAATACAATCCGTAGAGCGTGTTGAGCACGGCGACGACTTTGGCGTCGGAGACCGCGTAATAGATGCGCTTGCCCTCGCGGCGCGTCGCCACCAATCCCTCCGAGCGCAGCACGCCGAGTTGCTGCGAGAGCGTCGGCTGGCGGATATCGAGCAGCGCCTCGAGTTCGCCGACCGATTTTTCGCCGGCGGTCATCTGGCAGAGCAGCAGCAGGCGGTCCTCATTGGCGAGGGCGCGCAGCAGGGCCGTCGCCGTCTTCGCGGCGGCCCGCATGCCGCCGATGTCGAGCGCCGGAGGCGTCATCGCATCCATCAATCCGGTTCCTTTCGTTCTGCGACAACATATTATATTGAAATATAATATGTCCAGCGGTATAGCGTTCGGCGGATGGCGCGTTGGCCATCGCTAAGGAGGGCCTCGCCATGAACGCTAATGTCGGGACAATCGATCGGGCCGTGCGAATCGTGATCGGACTGGCGCTGATCGGCGCCGCGTTGAGCGGCGTGATCGGCGCATGGGGGTGGATCGGCATCGTGCCGCTGGCGACCGGCATATTTCGGTTCTGCCCCGCCTATCGGCTCATCGGCCTCAACACCTGCTCGCGCGATTAGAATTTTCAGGAGAGTTTTTGAAATGAGTCTTTCCGCGGCGGGCTACCGCGAACTGACGCAAGGGGTTTCGAAAAACCTCGCCACCCTGCGCGCCGATTTGCCCGAGGTCATGAAGAGCTTTACCGAGCTGGCGCGCGCGGCGACGCAGGACGGCGCATTGGACAAAAAAACCAAGGAGCTGATCGCACTGGCCTTGGGCGTCGCTGCGCGATGCGACGCCTGCATCGGCTTTCATTCGCAGGCTCTCGTCAAGCTTGGCGCGACCAAGCCGGAGCTCGAGGAAGCGCTGGGCATGGCGGTCTATATGGGCGGCGGCCCGTCGCTGATGTACGCGGCTAATGCGCTGGCGGCGTTCGACGAGTTCTCTTCGCCCTAACGGCGCGGCGATCGGCGCCTTCGCGCTCGGGGTCAATCTTGCGGTGACTTGATGCGAGTGGACGAATGCGGCCGCTCGCTTTTTTTAAGATCCAGGCGGTCATCCCTCCGCCGGCTCGGCGGATCGCCAGGGATTAAGTCTTCTTGAGGTCAGTGGAAAACTATGACGACTTTTTCAGTCGTCCGTCGCCATGCTATGGCATTCGGCCCGCACGAGTTTCCCATCGAAGTATGAACTAATCTTGGCGCCGCCATCCAAACGCTCCCGCTCTCCCGCCGTTGGTCGGCGCGATCAATGCGGCGTCTTCGAAAAAAGATTGAGCAGGACGACGCCGAACACGATGAAGCCCATGCCGGCGAGTTCGCCTGCCTCAAGCGTCTGCCCGTAGACGACAAAGGCGATCAGCGAGACGAGCGCGACGCCGACGCCGGACCACACCGCATAGGCGACGCCGACCGGAATGTCGCGCAGGGTCAGCGAGAGAAAATAAAAGGCCAGCGCATAGCCCGCGACGACGATGAGCGAGGGCGCGAGGCGGGTGAAGCCTTCGGCCGCTTTCAGCGCCGAGGTGGCGACTACCTCGGAGACGATGGCGACGGCGAGATAGAGCCAGGGCATGGGCGGTCAGGCGCCTTTCTGAAGGGGATGAAGCGCCGGCGCCGAGCCGGCCGCGTTAGCCCTGCGCCTCCAGCGCCTCCAGCTCGGCGATGAGGCCCTCGATCATGCCGAGCCCGATCTGCCAGAAGGCGGGATCGCGCGCGTCGAGGCCAAAGGGCGCGAGGAGTTCGCCATAGGGCTTGGCGCCGCCCGCCGAGAGCAGCGCGAAATAGCGCTCGGCAAAGCCTTCGCGCGCGTTCTGGTAGACGCCATAAAGGGAGTTCACGAGACAGTCGCCGAAGGCGTAGGCGTAGACATAGAAGGGCGAATGAATGAAATGCGGGATATAGGCCCAGTAGGCTCTATAATCGTCGGTGAATTCGATCGAGGGGCCGAGGCTTTCCGCCTGTTCGCTGATCCAGAAATCGCAGATTTGCTCGGCGGTGAGTTCGCCTTTGCGGCGCTCGGTGTGGACGCGGCGCTCGAAGGAATAGAAAGCGATCTGCCGCACCACCGTATTGATCATGTCCTCGACTTTTGACGCCAGCATGGCGCGGCGTTCGGCGACCGTCTCGGCCTTCGCCAGCAGCGCGCGGAAAGTCAGCATCTCCCCGAAGACGGAGGCGGTCTCTGCGAGGGTCAAGGGCGTCGGCGCCATCAGCGCGCCATTATGGGCGGCGAGCACCTGATGCACGCCATGGCCGAGCTCATGCGCGAGCGTCATCACGTCGCGCGGCTTGCCCTGATAGTTCAACAGCACATAAGGATGCGCGGACGGCACGGTCGGATGCGCGAAGGCGCCCGGGCTCTTGCCGGGCCGGACCTGCGCGTCGATCCAGCGCTCGTCGAAGAAGCGCTTTGCTATGCCGGCCATCTTCGGCGAGAAATCGCCATAGGCGCCGAGCACAGCGCCGCGCGCGTCCGCCCATGTGTAGCTTCGCGCCGGAACATCGGGGAGCGGCGCGTTGCGGTCCCAGAATTTCAGCGCCGGCTTGCCGAACCATTTGGCCTTCAGCCTGTAGTAGCGATGGGTGAGGCGCGGATAGGCGTCGCGCACGGCGCCGGCCAGCGCATCGACGACCTCGCGCTCGACGCGGTTGGAGAGATGGCGCGAATCGGCGACATCTTTGAAGCCGCGCCAGCGGTCGGAAATCTCCTTGTCCTTGGCGAGCATGTTGGTGATCAGCGTGAACGGGCGCAGATTGTCCTTGAACACGGCGCCGAGCGCTTTGGCCGCCTTCTCGCGCGCCTCGTCTTTCGGATCCTGCATCAGATTGAGCACGGGCTCGATGGCGAGCTTCTCGCCGTCGACGTCGAAACGCAGCGCGGTGATGGTCTCGTCGAACAGGCGGTTCCAGGCGCCGTCGGCCGTCACCGATTTTTCGTGGAACAATTGCTCCAGCCGGTCGTCGAGCTGGTAGGGCTTGCCTTTGCGGATGTCGAGAATCCAGGGCCGGTAATGCGCCAGCGGGCCGGCGGCCAGCGCCTCGGCGAGGGCGTCGTCGTCGAGCCGGTTGAGCTCCAGTTCGAAGAATAAAAGATCGGAAGTGGCGGCGGTGATCTTCTCCTGCGTGTCGCCGTAGAATTTGCCGCGCGCGGGGTCGGAGGTGTCGCCCGCATAGACGAGGCCGGCATAGGAGCCGATGCGGCCGATGAGTTCGTCGAGCGCCTCGTAGCGGCGCACGGCCTCGGCGAGCGGGGCGCCCGACTTGTCCTCGGCGAGCGTCGCGATGCGGCCCCGATAGTCGTTGGCGAAAGCCGCGCTCTCGGCCGCGGCGCGGGCGAGGTCCGCGGCGAAGGCGGGATCGTCCGGGGCGGCGTAAAGGTCGGCGAGATTCCATTCCGGCAAGGCGCCGAGATCGGCCGGCTCCGCGCGCAGCGCTGCGTCGGCGGCCGCGTTGAATATTTCGGGGAGGCCCACTCGGGTTTTGAGCATGGAACATCCTGATCCTAAGGGAGACGCGCTTCGCGCCCGACAGCGTCGGCTGTCATAGGCCTGCGCGGGCGCAAAGATCAACCTTTGCCGGGCGGCCTTCGGCGCCGCTGCGCCCCTTCCGCCGCCTTAATCACGAAGTCTTTCCCCCCGCCGTTAACGCCTCGTTTACCCTAATCGGCCAGCATGGCCGCGTCGGGGCGCTTCGCCTCGCCGATTGATTTGCTGGCCGGTCCGGTTCGGCGCTTGTTTGCAAGCGTCGCGGTCCCGCCGGTCGCGCGAGGCCTTATGTCGCCCAGAATCCTCATTGTCGACGACGATCCGACGCAACGCCGGCTGCTTGAAGTTCTGCTTCACCGTTTCGGCTTTGAGGCGGAGACGGCGGCGGGCGGGGCTGAGGCGCTGGAGCGGCTCGCGGCGCCTTCCGCGCCGCCGCTCGATCTCATGATCCTCGATCTGGTCATGCCGGGCCTCGACGGCATGGCCGTGCTCGCGCGCACGCGCGGCGCGCCTTTCGCTGTGCCCGCCATCGTGCAGACGGCGCATGGATCGATCGAGGCGGTGATTGCGGCATTGCGCGCCGGCGCGATTGATTTCGTGCTGAAGCCGGAGGGGGGCGAGCGGCTGCAGGCTTCGATCAAGAACGCCTTGCGTCTTGTTGCGCTCGAGGCCGAAATCGGCCGCCTCGGCCGCAGGGCGCAGGGCGCGCTGTCGTTCTCCGATATCGGCGGCAAAAGTCCGGAGATGGAGCGCGCCGTGCGGCTCGGCGAGCGCGCCGCGAAATCGGCGGCGCCGGTCCTGATTGAAGGCGAGCCCGGCGTCGGCAAGGAGGTTTTCGCCCGCGCGATCGTCGCCGCCTCCGACCGGCGCGGGCGTCCCTTCGTGACGCTCGCCTGCGGGGCGGAGCCGCGCGAGGCCATCGAAGCCGCGCTGTTTGGGCGCGAAAAAGGCGGCGGCGCTGCAAGCGGCGAGCGCCAGCCCGGCAAGTTCCTCGAGGCGCATGGCGGCGCGCTGTTTGTCGACGATATCGGCGCCCTGCCGCTACAGACGCAGGGGAGGTTGCTGCGCGCCCTGCAGGAAGGCGAGGCGGCGCCCATCGGCGGCGGACGTCCGGGGCGGAGCGACATCCGCCTGTTCGCTGCGACGACGGAAAATCTGCTCGAGCGCGTCAAGGCCGGCTGCTTCCGCGAAGACCTCTACTATCGCCTTAACGTGCATCCGATCGCCGTCCCGCCGCTGCGCCGCCGCCAGGACGACATCGGCGCGCTCGCGCGCCGCTTCTGCGCCCGCTTCTCGGCGGAGGAAGGCAAGCGCCTGCGCGGCCTGTCCGCCGGAGCGCTGACCCTGCTTTGCGCCTATGACTGGCCGGGCAATGTGCGCCAGCTCGAGAACGCCATATTTCGCGCCGTCGCTCTCGCCGAGGGCGACGAGCTGACGGTCGCCGAGTTTCCGCAGATCGCGGCCATTGTGCCCGGCTTTGACGTGCGCGTTCCCGCCGCCCCGCGCCGTGCGCGCGCCCCCGCGCCCCAGCCGGTGACGGTCGAAATCGCCGATCCCAGCGCCATGCCGCTGCTCGACGAGGCCGGCGACATGCGCAAGCTCGCCGAACTGGAGGCGGCGGCGATCCGTTTCGCGCTGGTCCATTATCGCGGACGCATGTCGGCGATGGCGCGAAAGCTCGGCATCGGCCGTTCGACGCTCTACCGCAAGATGAAGGAATATGGCCTCGCGCCCGCCGGGACGCCGGCCGGCGACGATGGCGCCCAAGCCGCCGGGGCGGAAGCGGAGCGCGGCGCGGAGGCCGCCGCGTGAGCGCCGCGCGTGAAGCCGCGCCGTCGTTGCGATGGCGCACGGACGATTTCACTCCGATTTGTAAAGTCGATCTGTGCCGGGCTGGGCGAAATATGCGACAGTGGCTAAACCTGATCGGGCATTGCGAATCGCCGAAACCTCTCGCCGCGAGGCGAAAGCCGCTGCGCGTTTTGGTGGAAAGCGCTTGAAAATCGCGATCAGAGGTCCGCGAGCAGAAGTGAGTTGAGACGATGCGCCTGCCGGGCCGTGAAGCCTTTCTGAAAAGCGCATCCGCTTTGTCGCTGGCGCTCACCCTGTGGCTTTCGCCCGCGCACGCGCTGGAAGCCGATCAAGGCGCGGCCGATGCGCCGGTGCCATCGAATTTCGCGGCGCTGGCGCAGGGCGGCAAGCTGCCGCTGATCCCGCCGCAGGACGCGGGCGCGCCGCCGTCGCCCGCGCCTGACGATCCCGGCGCCGCCGGACCGGCGCCCGGGGGCCCGGCTCCGCCAGCAACCATCCCGGTCGAGACGCCTGCCCCCGCCGCCGCCGCGTCTTCGGAGCCGCCGTTGGCTCCGCTCAACGCCGCGCTGAAGGCGGCTCTTGATGCGTGGGCGCAAAACGACGTCGCGCATCCGGCGCCGGCCGCGCGCCGGCGCGAGCATGAGGCCATCGCGGCCTTTTACGCGGCGCGCGGTTTTGCGCCGCTCTGGTCGCATGACGGGGCGGCGAATGCAGAGGTCGCCTCGACGCTGCAGCGGCTGAAGCGCGCCGGCGAGGATGGGCTCGACCTCAAGGGCCTCCCGCTCGGCTTTGCGACCGATGGCGCGCCGGACGCGATGGCGAGCGCCGACATCGCGCTGAGCGATGCGGTGGTCGCCTATGGCCGCGAGGCGAGCGGCTCGCGCGTCGATCCGCGCGCCATTTCGCCGTTGATCGGCGCGCGGCCGGCCCTCGCCGATCCCGCCATCATTCTAACCACCGTTTCATCCGCCGGCGAGGGGGCCGGCGCGGCGCTGCAGAACTTCAACCCGCCGCAGAAGGGTTATCAGGCCCTGCGCGCAAAGCTGATCGAGGCGCGCGGCGAACGCGCGCCGGCAGCCAGCGGTCCCGCCATTCCGGCCGGGCCGGCGCTGAAGGTCGGCATGCGCGATCCGCGCGTGCCGCTGGTCCGGGCCCGGCTCAGCATCGACGAACAGACGGACGAGCCCGCGCAGGAACTCGTCTATGACACAAAAGTCGCCAGCGCGGTGGCCGATTTCCAGCGGGCCAATGGACTGCCGCCCTCGGGCCAGCTGACGGCGCGCACCATCGCCATGCTGTCGGGCGACGGCCAGCGCCAGCTCGAAGCCGAGATCATCGCCAATATGGAGCGCTGGCGCTGGATGCCGCGCAACATGGGCGACAGCCGCATCGAGGTCAATATTCCCGATTACGAAGTCGTCGTCGTCGAGAATGGCGCTGTGGCGCAGCGCAACCGCGTCGTCGTCGGCAAGCAGGACACGCCGACGCCGGTGTTCTCCAACACGATGCAGTTTCTGATCGTCAATCCGTCGTGGAACGTGCCGCAATCCATCATCAAGAAGGAACTGCTGCCGAAAGGCGGCGGCCGTCTCGGCTATCTGCATCGCCTCGGCTACGAGACCGGCTACCACGACGGCCAGTTGACGGTGCGCCAGCCGCCGGGCGAGCGCAACGCGCTGGGGCGCATCAAATTCATGTTCCCGAACGACTATGCGGTCTATCTGCACGATACGCCCCTGCGCGCGCTGTTCGACCAGGAAAAGCGCGCCTTCAGCCACGGCTGCGTGCGCGTCGACGATCCGTTCCGCTTCGCCGAGACGGTGCTTGGGCCGGGCTGGAGCGAGGAGCGCATCAAGAAGCTCATCGGCGCCAAGGAGCGCTATGTCAATCTGGCGCGACCGTTGCCGATTCACATTGAATATTTCACCGCCGAGGTGGACGACCTCGGCCGCCTGCAGCTGCGCGATGACATTTACGGCTATTCGCGCAAGGTGCGGGCCGCGCTGGGGCTTCAAGGGTAGCGCGCCGCTGGGGCAGTCTCTGAAGCTACAGCTTCAGTCGGTTGTCGCGCGCTGTTGGCGAGGCAACCGCACGTTGTCTCGTTGCGGCGATGCGACCCGTCTGCGATTTTTATTGACTACCGTCGTCTCTTTGCAATCAATCTATGGTTTTACGAAGCTGCCGGTTGGCCCGGCGACCCGCCCTACGGGGCCTAATTTCAAGAGCAGGCAGGGCCACCAGGCCGCTAGGCGCGCTTGCTGAAAAGGCGATTGTCATGAGGCTTGGCGCGCGCGTGGAACCCAACCCCGAAACGCCGTCGCTGCGGCATTCTGTCGAGACCGCTCTCGATATGACGCCACAGGGGCGCCGCTCGGCGCGGCCCAGCGGGGCGTCCCCCTACCGTCTCGCCTACAAACGAATTTCGGCGGTCGCTCGCTTACGTTACGCCGGCATAATGGTCGGCTGTATCGCGCTCGCCGTCCCGTTGAGCCCGGCGAGCGCCGGTTTTTTCGATTTTCTTTTTTCTCCGGCGCGGCCGCCGGCGGCGCCATTTCTCCGGCGCCCGCCCATGCATTTCTGGCATCGCCAACAGGCGCGGACGCACGCGTACGCCGAACGCCGCCAGACGCATTTCGAACATCATCAGAAGAAGGTCGCTATGGCGACGCGCCACAAGATCGTCGCGGCGAAGGCCGACGCCGTCCCGCGTGGAGTGGTCGATCTCATGGATGACGCGAGCCTCAGAAACGGCGACGCGGTGATGACGCCCGACGGCCTGCGCGTTTTTGTAGGGGATGAGGGGCCGCACCACAGCTCCGACGACTTCGCCAAGCTTTCCGAAACCGAGGGCCTTTCCAAGCGCGAGCAAACCGCCCTTGTCGCTGTCGACGCGGCCTATCAGGACGCGGGAAAGGACGCCGGGGAACCGCCGCCAGCGCTCGTCACCGCGCGCTCGGTCGCCGAGGCGGGGCTTTCCGTCGGCGTGCCGATCATCGATCCCAAAGGCCGCAAGGTCCGCTACGTCGGGCCCTAGCCCGAAGCCGACAGCCCCGGCGCGGACGTGCTCACCCCTTGAGAAACCGCTCGATGCGGCTGTCCGGGACGAACCACATCGCCGCGATGGCGACATAGATCGCGATCGAGAGCCAGGGCGAAACGAAAGCCAGCGGAATGGCGAGAAGATATAGCGTCAGCGACAGCCTACCCTTGCGGTCGTCGCCGATGGCCGTGGCGAGAATTGAGTCCGGGCCATTGCAGGCGGCGACTTCGGCTTGTAGCCAGAAATAGCCAATCGCCGCCATGGCGAAGACGACGCCATAGGCGGCCGTAGGCAAAGCGGCGAATGCGCTATCGTCCATCCAGCGAATCGCGAAGGGCGCGAGGGATAGCCAGAACAGAAGGAACAGATTGGCCCACAGCGCGCGGCCATTCACGCGCTCGACCGCCTGCATCAGATGGTGGTGGTTGTTCCAGTAGAGGCCGATGTTGACGTAGCTTAGCACATAGGCCAGGAACACCGGCAGACTCGCGGCGAGCGCCGCGAAATCATGGCCGGCGGGAACTTTCAACTCCAGCACCATGATGGTGATGATGATGGCGATGACGCCGTCGGTAAAGGCCTCCATGCGGCCCTTCGGCATGCCCCGCCCCGGCTTTTGCGCTTCCGGCATTCGGCTGGCCTCCCTCCATCTTTGCGGCTATTCGGGCGAGCTTGAAGACCAGCTCGCATAGGAAACGAGCGGCGATTGCTCCAGCTTTGCCGCGACGGCGTCGAGTTCGGCCGGGTCGACCGCGGTGTTGACCAGCGTCGCGACGATTTCGCTCATCTCCAGCGCGCGCTCGAAAACCTCGATTTCGCGAATCGGATAGCTCGCCTGTGCGAGCGCTTCCGTCAATAGGTCACGAACCGCGCCAACGCTTTCGGGGCGCATGGCGATATGCACCTCATAGGTCGCCTCCGATGTCAGCTCGTCGAGGGGCGCGCGGTAGAAGACACGGACGCTTTCGACAAAAATCGTATGGTATGTCGCCGTGGCGCGGGTCGAGGGGGAAGTCGCAGCGGTGACGGCCATGGCGGAAATTCCGAGATAGCCGGGACCGCGTGTGGTTCAGCCCGGAGCCAAGATTTCGAGCCCGGGGCGCGGCGCGAAACCGCCGGCGACGCCCGTGACCAGTTCGGGTCTCGGCTCGGGGCTGGCCTGCTGCGCCATGAGGCTGTCTCTTTGACGTTGCGGCCCCGGCTCGTTCAGGCGGCTTTCTTTTTCGGCTGCACTTCGGCGGAATAGTCGTCGATCAGCGCGCGGGATATCGCCGACGGCGTAAACTTATAGGGGCCGATTTCGGCGACGGGCGTGACCTCGGCACCGGTGCCGCAGATGAAGCACTCTTCGAAGCTCGTAAGCTCGTCCGGCATGATGCGCCGTTCGATCACCTCGACGCCGCGCCGGCGCGCGAGCTCAATGACGGTCTGCCGCGTGATGCCGTCGAGAAAGCAGTCGGCGATCGGCGTATGCAGCGCGCCATCCGACACGAAGAAGATGTTGGCGCCGGTGCATTCGGCGACGCGGCCCTGCCAATCGAGCATCATCGCGTCGGCATAGCCGCGCCGCTCGGCGCGGTGCTTGGAGATGGTGCAGATCATGTAGAGTCCGGCGGCCTTGGCGCGACAGGGCGCGGTCAGCGGATCGGGTCGCCGGTATTCGGCGATGTCGAGCTTGATGCCCTTCATCTTGGTTTCGATATCGAACATGCTCGGCCAGTCCCAGGCCGCGATCGCGACGTTGATCGTCGCGTTTTGCGCCGCGACGGCCATCATCTCGCTGCCGCGCCAGGCGACTGGGCGGACATAGCAATTCTCGAAATTGTTGCGCGCGACGACCTGATGCTTGATGGCGTCGAGCTCGGCGACCGAATAGGGGATGGTGAAATCGAGCGTCTCGGCGGAGCCTCGGAACCGTTCCGAGTGCTCGCTCGACTTGAAGATGCGCCCGCCATAGGCGCGCTCGCCCTCGAAGACGCAGGAGGCGTAATGCAGGCCGTGGGAGAGAACATGAAGCTTGGCGTCGGCCCAGGCGACGAGCGCGCCGTTCATCCAGATAAAGCCGTCGCGCTGATCGAAAGGCAAAACCGACATTGACTGCAATTCCTCATGCTCTGCGTTCGCGCCAGGGCTTAAGGCGCGCAATGCGGCGCGAGGGCCCCTTCCGGCGGAGCTTCGTTCATCCCGGAGGGCGATGTAAAGACCACTTTGGCGGAAAATGCAATTATTTGTAATCTAACGTGATGAGGAACAGCGACCTCGCCGGCTCGCATTGACCGGGAAATATTTTGCTGAAATATACTCCGGACGGGATCAAAGGCACTGGTGTGGGCGAAGCGCTCGAAAAAGAAGCAGTAGAAGCAATAATTGAGGGCGCCCCTCCGCCGGTCGGCTTCGCGCAGGCTGGCGGTGCGCCCGACCACGAGCTGATCGAGCTCATGTTCTTCGCCTATCGCGACCTCGTCGGCGACGCCGACCAGCTGCTTGAAAATTTTGGCCTCGGCCGCGCCCATCACCGGCTGCTGCATTTCGTCAACAGGCGTCCCGGCCTCACAATCGCCGAATTGCTCGACATATTGAAGATCAAGAAGCAAAGCCTCAATCGCGTATTGAAGGATCTGCTTGACCGCAAATATGTCGTCGCCTGCCCCGGCGAGACCGATCGCCGCCAGCGCCTGTTGTTTCCGACCCGGCGCGGCGAAGCGCTGGCCTTCGAGGTCGCGCGGGTGCAGTCGCAGCGATTCGCCCGCGTCTTCGCGCGGCTGCCAGTTGGAGCGCGCGGGCGGGCGGGCGAATTCCTTCTCGCCCTCGTCAATGAGGGCGAGCGGCGAAAGGTGGCGGCGGTCGTCGCCGCGAATCGCCCGCGGCGGGTTTGCGAGTAACCGCGCCAGGCCGGATGAGGAAACGGGATGACGAAAAGAAAGACCGCTTTTCCGACCGCATCCCGCGCTGAACCTTTGGAGTGGGTCGCGTCCGTGATTTTTGGATCGGCGAGCGTCCGGATTATTGCGACCAAGGCGCATCGCGAGATGAAACAGTGACGCATTATCCCGAAGCAGCTCCGGCGGCCGGCGCGCCGGCTGACGATGCCGCGCATCTCCTTGTCGTCGATGACGACCGCCGCATCCGCGCGCTGCTGTCGCGCTTTTTGACCGATCAGGGCTATCGCGTCACGACGGCCGGCGACGCGGCCGAGGCCATGGCCTGCCTCAAAAGCCTCGCCTTCGACCTCATCGTCCTCGACGTGATGATGCCCGGCGAAAACGGCTTCGATTTCGCGACCCGTCTGCGCCAGGACGCGACCGAACTCGCCCATGTGCCGATCCTGATGCTGACCGCCCGCACCGAAGCGCAGGACCGCGTGCAGGGTTTCGAGACCGGCGTCGACGATTATCTCGGCAAACCCTACGAGCCGCGCGAACTCGCCCTGCGCATCGCCTCGATCCTGCGCCGCGCGCAGCCGCGCGTCGCGCCTGGTCCAGTGACGCAGGTGCGCTTTAGCGATTTCTGCTTCGATCTCGACCGCGGCGAATTGCGCCAGCGCGACGAAGTCGTCCGCCTCACCGACCGCGAGCGCGAAATGCTGCGCCTGCTCGCCGAACACGCCGGCGAGACGGTTCCGCGCGAGGCGCTGGCCGGCTCCGGCGTCGCCGGCAATGAGCGCACGGTCGATGTCCAGGTCAATCGCCTGCGCCGCAAGATCGAGCGCGACCCGGCCAATCCGCTGCATCTGCAGACCGCGCGCGGGGCCGGCTATCGCCTGCTTGTCGACCGCTGATCGCCGCCCTCTTCGCCTGCGCAATCGACCGGGAATATATCCGGCGCGCCGGATGTGCTAGTAAGGCCGGTCAGCCGTTCGCCGCGCCAGGGTCGCCTCTGGAGCCGCATTGCCTCCGCCGCAAGCGCGCCGAAACGGCGCCCGAAGCTTGTCGGAACGCGCATTGAGCATTTCCATCGCCGATTCGATCGAGCGGCCCCGCGCCGTTTTGCGTGGGTTCTGGCGCAGGATCATCCAGATCCTGCCCGAGGGCCTCTATGCCCGCTCGGCGCTGATCGTTATCGCGCCGATGATCATTCTACAATGCGTGCTGACCTATGTGTTCATGGAGCGACACTGGCAGCTCGTCACCAACCGGCTGTCGACGGCGCTGACGCAGGACATCGCGGCGATCATCGATCTGCACAAGACCTTTCCGGCGAGCGACGACGAAGTCACGCGGATCGCCCAGGACCGGCTCAAGATCGACGCCGATTTCCTGCCGCCGGGGCCGCTGCCGCCGGCGCTGCCGAAGCCGTTTTTCTCCATCGTCGACGCGGCGCTTTCGAACGAGATCCGGCGCCAGATCAGCCGGCCGTTCTGGCTCGATACGGTCGGGCGCTCGAATCTGATCGAAATCCGCATCCTGCTCGATGATTCGATCCTGCGCGTCGTCGCCTACCGCAGCGCCGCCTACGCCTCGAACTCCTACATCTTCCTCCTGTGGATGGTCGGCACCTCCTTCGTCCTCATCGTCGTCGCGGTGATTTTCCTGCGCAGCCAGATCAAGCCAATTCTGTCGCTCGCCGTCGCCGCCGAGGAATTCGGCAAGGGCCGCGATCCGGACTTCAGGCCGCGCGGCGCGCGCGAGGTGCGCCGGGCCGGCCTCGCCTTCATCGAGATGAAGCGCCGCATCGAGCGCGCCATCGAGCAGCGCACCGCCATGCTGAACGGGGTCAGCCATGACATTCGCACCGTCCTGACCCGCTTCCGGCTGTCGCTCGCCCTGATGGGCGACGGCGAGGACAGCCTCGAACTGCAAAAAGACGTCGCCGAAATGCAGCGCATGCTCGAAGCCTATCTCGCCTTCGCGCGCGGCGCCGCCGGCGAGAGCGCCGCCAAGATCGACATGATCGAGTTTCTGGAGGAATTGCGCTTCGACGCCGTGCGCGAGGGATTTGACGTCAAGATCGCCTATTCGGGCGATCCTGTCGTCACGCTGCGGCCGGACGCGTTCAAGCGCTGCCTCTCCAATCTGATCGGCAATGCGCAGATCCACGCCGAGCATGTCGCCGTCGAGGCGGTGCGGGACAAGCGCTTCCTGACCATCCATGTCGACGACGACGGGCCGGGCATTCCGCCCGCCTCGCGCGAGGACGTGTTCCGTCCGTTTTTCCGCATCGACGAGGCGCGCAATCAGGATGTCGGCGGGACCGGGCTTGGCCTTGCGATCGCGCTCGACATCGCAAGGTCGCATGGCGGCAACATTACGCTCAGCGACAGTTTTATGGGGGGCTTAAGGGCGACGGTGCGCGTGCCGGTTTAGCTGATGCGCTCGATAAATTACCCGACGTCGCATTCGATTTAGATGAGACGGCCGAGGCTTGCTTGCGTTAGTCTGGCGCCGCGTCGCTCGGGGCCGGCCTCTACGCCAAATGAACCGACACGAGACTGGCGCCGAAGGGGCGTATCGCAAAAGGCCTCACGCCGGTCAGCGCAACCGAGCTGTCACTGGCCAATGTTAGGGGGAAACTCGCCATGAAGACATTCAATCGTGTGATCCGCGCGTCCGCTATCCTCGCAGCCTTCTTCGTCGCTGGCTTCATCGACGACACGGCGCCCCAGACCTGGCTGGCGAAGGGGATCTCCGTCTCGCAGGCCGGCGCCGTGGTCGGGCGCCCGAGATCGCCGCATAGCGTGGCCGGCGCGGCGCGCCGGGCGCGGCGCCATTACTGATCCGGATCTCTGGTCAAAAAGAGCCGCCCGTCTCCGCGAGAAATCGGACCGGCGGGCGGCGCATCCAAAAACGGCTGCCGGCTCAGCCCGGCCGCCGCGCGGGCTTGCCGTCTTTGCCCGTGAAGGGAAAAATCCCGGCCATGAAACTGCGCGCCATATGATGCGCCTTTTCGATCACGACGTTGGCGGCGGCGGGCGGCAGGAATTCGTTGGCGCTCGCCTCGAAGAGTTCGAGCCAGCGCGGAAAATGCTCCGGCCGCAGTGGAAGCTGCGTGTGCACAGGGAAAGGAAAGCCCTTGTAGCGCTCGGTTCTCAGAACGATATGCGACCAGAAATTGGCGACCGTGCGCAAATGCCCATCCCAGTCTGCGACCGCCCCGTTGAATATCGGGCCGAGGAGCGGATCCTCGCGCGCCTTGCCGTAGAAATCCTCGACGCAGGCGGCGATGGCTTTTTCGATTTCGGCCGGGTTGGCCTCAAGGCTCGCGGTTGGTGCGGCGTCCATAGATTGTCCTCGCGAATGGCGCGGCTGTCGCAGTTATATTGATAAAGATACAGCCTATTCCTCATAATCCGGATCGCGCGAATTGTCTTTGATCAATTCGACGCAGCCGGTCCGTCAGGACGGCGTCAATTTTGGCCCTTCGGCCGCGCTGGCGCTCAAGATCGCCATGATCGCGGCGTCGCGGGCGGGACCTGCCGGCGGCATCGCCAAAAGCCCGTCGATGACCAGCGTCGCGAGGCCGTGGACGATCGACCACCGCGCGATCGCGGCGGCTGGCGCCTCGAAATCGCGAACAGGTGCAGCCTCGCGCATAGCGCCGCTGGCGCCGACGCAGCGCGCGAAGGCTTCGGCGCCGGCGGCGACGAGATCCGGAAAACGCGCGCGGGGGGCGAGGTTTGCGCCGAACATCAGCCGGTATAGCGCCGGATTGTCCAGCGCAAAGGAAACATAAGCGAGGCCGGCGGCGTGTGGCGTCGGGCCAGCGGCCATCGCCGCGTCGATGAACCGCGTCATGGCGCAAAAACCCTGCTCCGCGACCGCGGCCAGAAGCGCGTCCTTGTCCCTGAAATGACGGTAGGGCGCCATATGCGAGACGCCAGCCCGGCGCGCCGTCGCGCGCAGGCTCGCCGCCTCAAGGCCCTCGCGCTCAAGCAAATTCCGCGCGGCGGCGACCAGCCGGGCCTTGAGGCCTTCGTCGTCTTGCGGCCGCGCGCGCAACGTTTTCGGGGGCATGCGGATCCTCTTTGATGTTGACGCTGTAAGCATATTGATGTATACGCCGTAAACAAGACTGGAAAGATCCGGGAGCGTCGCCCGTGCTGTCCTACGCAGGCTTCAAAATCATCCACATGCTCGGGATCGTGCTGTTTCTCGGCAATATCATCGTCACCGGCGTCTGGAAGGCCTTCGCCGACAGAACCGGCAAGGCCGAGGTGATCGCCTTTGCGCAACGGCTCGTGACGCTGACGGACTGGGTTTTCACGCTTGTCGGCGCCATCCTGATCCTCATTGGCGGCTACGGCATGGCGGCGGTCGCCGGCTATGATCTCAAAGAGACGTCGTGGCTGGTTTGGGCGCAGGGCGTCTTCATCGCCTCGGGCGTCATCTGGGTCGTGATCCTCATTCCCGTTCAGATCCGGCAGGCGCGCCTCGCGCATGGCTTCGAGAACGGCGGCGCGATTCCGGAGAGTTACTGGCGGCTGAACCGGCAATGGTACTTCTGGGGCGTCCTCGCCACCATAATCCCGCTCGCCAACCTCTATGTGATGGTGGCGAAGCCTTAAGAGGCTGTGGCGTGAACGTGTCCCTTCTTGCCCCTCAGCTCAGATCCCTGAGATGCCGGAAGACGATGAGGCGCGAGACGAGGCCGGTCACGATGGCGATGCCCGCCGTGATGAGCAGGATGGCGACATAGACATTGCGGCCGAGCGAAAAGCCGCCGAACATCGCCTCCATCTGGTCGCCGCCCGGCGTCGCGCGCGTCCAGGCGGCGAGCGTCGAAGCTGCGTAAAAGGCGAGGATCGCCGCGCCGCCGCCGATCGCCCCGCCGCGCAGGCCAAGCTGGAAGAAATGGCGCTGGAACTGGCGCGAAATGTAATCGTCGGCGGCGCCGACGAAATGCAGAACCTCGATAATCTCGCGATTTCCCGCCATCGCGCCGCGCGTCGCGAAGGTGACGGCGAGGATCATCGCGACGAGGACAAGAACGAAAATGACGCCGGCCACGGCGACCACGGTCTTCGCCATCAGGCCGAGGCGTTCGAGCCAGCGCTGATGATCGTCGAGGGTCGCGCCCGGAACGGCCTCGGCGACGGCGCGGCCGAGCGCCGCCGTGTCGAGGCTGGCGCCGGGCTCAAGGCGGATCACGATGAGACGGGGCACCGGCAGTTCGGAGAGATCGAGATTGCCGCCGAGCCAGGGCTGCAGCAGCGCTTCGGATTCGGCCTTGGTGTAGGGCCGCGCCAGCGCGACGCCCGGCTCCTTGCGGGCGATGGCGGCGGCCTTTTCGGCGTCGGCGTCGATGTCGCGTCCAGTGGCGGGGCGGATCTGGATGGTCATTTCGCGCGCGACCTCGCTTTGCCAGCCATTCGAGGCGTCGGCGATGAGGATCGCCGCGCCCGCGGTCAACGCTGCGAGAAAGGTCATGATGGCGACGACGGTGACCAGCGCGCGGCCGGCGATCGAGGCCGCGGGCACCAGCGCCTTCTTTTCGCCCGCGCGGACGCGCCTGTCGTTCAGCGCGGAGGCCGCTGACTGGACCAGGCGCCCCGCGGCGGAAAACATGCTCATTGCCGGCCTTTTATCACGCGGCGCCGCTCAATTCGCGGCGCGGGCGAACTTTAAGCGGGCGGGGACGGCGCGTCGAGGGCGCCAGGCTGGGACGGCAAGGCGCTCGCGGTCCATCCCTACTCGAAAATATGCAGGCGGCCGTCGCCGAGCACGAGGCGGCGGGCGCCCTCAAACTGGTCCATCAGCGCGAGATCATGCGTCGCGATGACGACCGAGGTGCCGGATTTATGCAGCTCGGTGAAAAGCCGCAGCAGGCGGCGCGCAAGGCTTGGATCGACATTGCCGGTCGGCTCGTCGGCGAGCAGCAGTTGCGGCCGCACGATGAGCGCGCGCGCGATCACAGCGCGCTGCTTTTCGCCGCCGGATAGAACGGGCGGCAGCACGTTCATGCGCTCGCCGAGGCCGACCCAATGCAGCAGTTCCGTGACTTCGCCGCGGTAGCTCGCTTCGTCCATGCCGCGCACGCGCATCGGCAGCGCGACGTTCTCATAGGTCGTGAGATGGTCGAGCAGGCGGAAATCCTGGAACACGACGCCGATGCGGCGCCTGAGATCGGTGATGGCGGCCTTGTCGAGGGTCAGCGCGTCGCGGCCAAACAGGCGAATCATGCCGCGCGTCGGCTGGAGCGAGAGAAGAATGAGGCGCAAAAGCGTGGTTTTGCCGGCGCCGGAGGGGCCGGTGAGGAACTGGAAGGACTGCGGCTCGATCGAAAAGCTGATGTCTTTCAGGATTTCGGCGCCCATGCCATAGCGCAGGCCAACATTTTCAAAACGGACCAAGCGGTGAGCCCTCTGACGGAACAAGCTGCGCCGGCGGCATCGCCCCGGGGCCAGATCGCCACATCTTTTGCAGGCGAATCGCCTGCGCGTTTCGCGAGACGATTATAATCAAGGGTCTAGCGAAAATTCGGGCGCCGCGCCATGCGCTGTTCGTCAAGCCCCCAAAAGGTCGATCAGCGCGGGGATCAGCGGCGCGTCGGCGGGCGGCATCGGAAAGGCGCGCAAATCCTTGGGAAAAACCCATTTCAGCGCCTGATGTTCGCGCGCCGCGACGAAGCCGCTCCAGCGCCGGCAGACATAGAGCGGCATCATAAGGTGGAAGTCGGGATAGGCGTAGCTCGCAAAGGTCAAGGGCGCGAGGCAGGCTTCCTTGACCTCGACGCCGAGCTCTTCGCGCAGCTCGCGGATCAGCGCCGCCTCGGGCCGCTCGCCCTTGTCGATTTTTCCGCCCGGAAACTCCCAAAGGCCCGCCAGCGTCTTGCCTTCGGGGCGCTGCGCGATCAGCACGCGCCCGTCCGCGTCGATCAGGGCGCAGGCGACGACGAGCAGCAGCCTCACGCGGAAAATCTCACGAACGATAGTCGCCGTTGATCTCGACATATTCCTTGGTGAGGTCGCAGGTCCAGACTGTGGCCTGCCCGGCGCCAAGGCCGATCTCGACGTAAATGTCGATCTTCGGCTTCTGCATCAGCTTCGAGACCTCGGCTTCGTCATAGGCCGGATCGCGCTGGCCCTTGTTCGCGACGCGGATGTCGCCGAACCAGATGGCGAGGCGGTCGCGGTCGGCCTTTTCGCCAGCCTTGCCGACGGCGGTGACGATGCGGCCCCAATTGGCGTCCTCGCCCGCGATCGCGGTCTTGACCAGCGGCGAATTGGCGATCGACAGCGCGATTTTCTTCGCGCCGGCGCTGGAGGCCGCGCCCGCGACCGTGATCTCGACGAATTTGCGCGCGCCTTCGCCATCCTTGACGACCTGATGGGCGAGATCGAGCAGCAGGATGTCGAGCGCCGCTTTGAACGGCGCGAGGCGGCGGTCGTTGCCTGTGAGAATTTTCGGCGCGCCCCGCTTTTCGGCTGCGCCTGTCGCAAACAAAAGCAGCGTGTCGGACGTCGAGGTGTCGCTATCGACCGTGATGGCGTTGAAGGAGCCCTGGACGCTTTTGGACAGCATGGACTGCAAAGCGGGCGCGGCGATCGGCGCGTCGGTAAAGACGAAGGCGAGCATGGTCGCCATATCGGGCGCGATCATGCCGGCGCCCTTCGCCATGCCGGCGAGCGTCACCGCGACGCCGCCGATCTCGACGCCGACGGTCGCGACCTTCGGATAGGTGTCGGTCGTCATGATCGCTTTGGCGGCCTCGAACATGGCGTCGGGCTGCGCTTTCGCCACGAGCTTCTCAATCGCGCCGTCGAATTTCGTCGCGTCGAGCGGTTCGCCGATGACGCCCGTCGAGGCGAGGAAGATCTCTGTTTGCGGCGCGCCCGTGGCCTTCGCCGCGATGGCCGCGGTGAATTTCGCCGCCTGCGCGCCGGCCTTGCCCGTGAAGGCGTTGGCGTTGCCCGAGTTCACGACGAGCGCGCGCGCCTTGCCGCCCGGCAGCCGCGCCCGGCACCAGTCGATCGGCGCCGAGGGGCATTTGGATTTGGTGAAGACGCCAGCGACTTGCGTGCCCTTCTCGAACAGGGCGAGCATCACATCGGTGCGGCCTTTGTAGCGAATGCCCGCCTCGCCCGCAGCGAAGCGCACGCCCTCGATTTCAGGCAGATCGGGAAAGGTTTTCGGCGCGAGCGGCGACAGGGCGGACATGCGCAATCCTTGCAATGAAAACTCTTTCGGCGAAAACCCTCGAGGCGATCAATGCGATTCTTTCGACGCCTCACCCGTCCGGCGCGGCGCGAGGCCCGGCGGACAGGCCCGGCGAAGATGGAAGAAGGCCCTGCGCACGATCGCGCCCGGACCCGGCGCGGCGAAACTGCGTTCGGCGGCGGGTTCGGAATCCGATTATTTGTTCTGATCAGCCGGCGCGGCGGGCGCGGAGGCCGGCGCGCCGGGGGTCGGAGCGGCTGGCGCCGCGCTCGTCGCGTCGGGCGCGGCGTCGGGAGCGACCGCGGGTTCGGCGCGGTCGATCTTCGCGGTCTTGCGCAACTCCGTGACGAGTTCGCTTTGGGCCTTCTGCACGACGTAGCGGCTGACCTGATCCTTCACCTCGTCGAAGGACGGGAAGCTTTTCTGGCGCTTGCCCTCGACCTCGATGACGTGCCAGCCAAACGGGCTCTTGACGGGATCGGAGATCGTGCCCGGCTCCAGCTTGAAGGCCGCTTCGGCGAACTCCGGCACCATTTTGTCCTTGGTGAACCAGCCGAGATCGCCACCGTCGGAGCCGGTGTCCTTTGACACCTCTTTCGCCACTTTGGCGAACTCCTCGCCGGCTTTCAGCCGCTTGATTACCGCCTGCGCGTCGGCGTCGGTGGCGACGAGAATATGGCGCGCATGGATCTCGGTTTCGGGCTTTTGCGCCTTGGCGGCGTCGTCATAGGTCTTTTTCAGCGCCTCGTCGGTCAGGGCCGCCTTGGCGACCTGGCCGAGCTTCGTCTCCATCAGGAGCTTTTCATGATAATAGGCGAGCTTGTCGGCGAAATCCTGGGTCTTGTCGAGATTCTCAGCCTGCGCCTTCTGCGCGACGAGAACGCCGTCGATGAGGAAATCGAGGATATAGGACTCGCGCGCCTTGCCCTGGATTTGCTGCGGCAGGCTCGGCCCCAGATCCTCGGTCGCGATCTTCAGATCCTGTTCCGTGATTGGCTGTCCGTTGACCGTGGCGAGCACTTTGGCTGGCGCCGGGTCCGCGATGAGCAGGCTTGGCGCGCCGATCAAAAGGACGCAGGCGAGGCCCGCGGCCAGGGCGCGCGAGGATGGCTGTTTGAACATGCAGTTGAGCTCCGGGGCTTTCAGGACACGATAGGATTTGCCAGGCGCCGCGCCGAGCCTTCATCGTCAGGTTCATGAGCGCGCGCGGGAAACATGCACGGACGGGCGGGTTTGACAAGGTCCGGGCGCAATCTTATCTCTCCAGAGCCGAAGGGGCGAAATTTTTGGCGGCGTGCGGGGCGCCTAGCGCCGCGTGCGCAGGCGTCGGCGGCGGCGAAGTTTTTCGCGAAACATGAAATTTTACAGCGCTTGTCGCCAGGGATCGGAGCGCAGCCCCGTTGCGCGCCGGTCGTTTCTAAAAGTACAGCAGCGTCGCTTCAGAGTTTCGAGAAGCGAGCGGCGCCTGCGCGGCAACGGAGCGCTGGCTGGAGCGGAGCCGCACAAGGCGGGCCGCTTTTTTAGCGCAGCGGGATGGCTGTAAGAGATACAAGCCGCGATCTCGCGGGACGCGGTTCGACGGCAGGGAAAGGGTTGTTTGATTATGCTGGGCTCGCTCGCAAAGAAGATTTTCGGATCGTCGAACGATCGGCGGCTGAAGACCTATCGGCCGAAAGTCGCGGCGATCAATGCGCTCGAGCCCGAATGGCGCAGGCTGACGGACGCCGAACTCGCCGCCAAAACAGGCGCCTTCCGCGCCGAACTCGCCGCCGGCAAGACGCTCGACGATCTGCTCGTTCCGGCCTTCGCCACCGTGCGCGAGGCCTCGCGCCGCGTGCTCGGCCAGCGCCACTTCGACGTCCAGCTGATCGGCGGCATGGTGCTGCATGAGGGCGGCATCGCGGAGATGCGCACCGGCGAAGGCAAGACGCTGGTCGCGACGCTCGCCACCTATCTCAACGCGCTCGCCGGCAAGGGCGTCCATGTCGTCACCGTCAATGATTACCTCGCCCGCCGCGATGCGGAATGGATGGGCGCGATCTATCATTTTCTCGGCATGTCGACCGGGATCATCGTGCATGGCGTCGACGATGACGAGCGCCGCCGCGCCTACGCCGCCGACATCACATACGGCACCAACAACGAGTTCGGCTTCGACTATCTGCGCGACAATATGAAATATGAGCTCGCGCATATGGTCCAGCGCGGCCACGCCTTCGCGATCGTCGACGAGGTCGATTTCGATCCTGATCGATGAGGCGCGCACGCCGCTCATCATCTCGGGACCGTCCGACGACAAGTCGGAACTCTACAATTCGATCGACAAGGTGCTGCCGCGCCTCGATCCCGAAGATTACGACGTCGACGAAAAGCAGCGCACCACCAACCTCACCGAACGCGGCAATGAGCATATGGAGGAGCTGCTGCGCGAGGCGGGGATTTTGATCGAAGGTTCGCTCTACGAGGCGGCCAACGTCACGATCGTTCACCACGTCAATCAGGCCCTGCGCGCGCATAAGCTTTTCCAGCGCGACAAGGACTACATCGTCCGCAACGGCGAGGTCGTCATCATCGACGAATTCACCGGCCGCATGATGCCGGGCCGGCGCTATTCGGAAGGGCTGCATCAGGCGCTCGAAGCCAAGGAGCATGTGCAGGTCCAGCCCGAGAATGTGACGCTCGCCTCGATCACCTTCCAGAATTATTTCCGGCTCTATTCGAAGCTCGCCGGCATGACCGGAACGGCTACCACCGAGGCCGACGAATTCGCCGAGATCTACAAGCTCGAAGTCGTCGAAATCCCGACCAACGTGCCGGTCGAGCGTCTCGATGAGGACGACGAGGTCTATCGCTCGGCCGAAGAGAAACTGCGCGCGATCATCGCGCGAGATCGAGGCGGCGAACGCCAAGCTGCAGCCGATGCTCGTCGGCACCACCTCGATCGAAAAATCCGAGCAGCTCGCCGAGGCGATGAAGGCGCAGGGCTACAAGCAGATCGACTTCACGCAGCCGCGCGCGCTGGAAAAGCTCTACGCTGCGGCGCGCTCGGCGAAGCCCTCGAAGCTATTCGCGGTTTTGAACGCGCGTTTCCACGAACAGGAAGCCTATATCGTCGCCGAGGCGGGCGTGCCGGGCGCGATCACCATCGCCACCAACATGGCCGGCCGCGGCACCGACATCCAGCTCGGCGGCAATGTCGAGATGCGCGTCACGCAGGAATGCGCCGGTCTTGAGCCCGAGGCCCCGAGCGCGACGCGAAGGAAGCCGAAATCCGCGCCGAGGTCGAGGATTTCAAGGCCAAAGCGATCGCCGCCGGCGGCCTCTACATCATCGGCACCGAGCGGCACGAGAGCCGCCGCATCGACAATCAGTTGCGCGGCCGCGCCGGCCGCCAGGGCGATCCCGGCCGTTCGAAATTCTTCCTGTCGCTGAAAGACGATCTGATGCGCATCTTCGGGTCGGACCGCATGGAATCCATGCTGGTGAAACTCGGCCTCAAGGAGGATGAGGCGATCGTCCATCCGTGGATCAACAAGGCGCTGGAGAAGGCGCAGCAGAAGGTCGAGGCGCGCAACTTCGACATGCGCAAGAACATTCTGAAATACGACAACGTCATGAACGACCAGCGCAAGGTCGTGTTCGAGCAGCGCCGCGAGATGATGGCGAAGGATTCGCTCGAAGAAATGATCGACGACATGCGCCAGGGCGTCGTCGACGACGTCATGGCGAAGCATGTTCCGCCCGACGCCTATCCCGAGGCGTGGGACGTCGAAGGACTCGCGCATTCGGTCGAGGCCGCCTTCAATATCGTCCTGCCGCTGGCCGACTGGGCCAAGGAAGAAGGCATTTCCGAGGAGGATATGCGCGAGCGGCTGCAGAAGGCCGCCGACGAGGCTTATGCCGCGCGCGTCGCGAAGAACGGGCCAGAAGTCACGCGCTATATCGAAAAGCAGATCGTGCTGCAGGCGCTCGACCATCTCTGGCGCGAGCATCTTTTAACGCTCGATCATTTGCGTCAGGTCGTCGGCTGGCGCGGCATGGCGCAGCGCGATCCCTTGAACGAATATAAGTCGGAGGCCTTCCAGCTCTTCGACGAGTTGATCGCGCGCCTGCGCGAGGCCACGACGTCGCAGCTCACGCGCGTTGAGGTCGCCTTCGAGCAGACGCCGACGCCGCAAAGCGAGCCGGCGTTTATCCAGTCGAACGCCGGCGCGTCCTTCGAGGGGCCGGTCACGACCGCGCCGATGCTGGCGCTTCATCCGGCGCCGCCTGCGTTCGGCGCGGAGGAGGCGGGCTCGACCGCGACATTGGTGCGCCCGGCGCAGGCGGCGCGGGAGACGGAGGCTGCGGCCTTTGGCAAGGTCGGCCGCAACCAGCCCTGCCCCTGCGGCTCTGGGAAGAAATACAAGCACTGCCACGGCGCGCTGGCGTAAAAGGCGCGGGAAATGGCCGCGGCTCCGACCCGCGTGGCGTAGCTCCCTGCGCGCGAAAATTAACGTTCGTTAACCCGCGCGTGCATCCCCGCACAGCGGGCCGCTCAAGGTGGGCCTAACCTCCGGACATGCCGCGCGGAACCCGAGCGGCGGATGTCAGGAGGGATCGTTATGAGCGCTCTTCGTAAAACAATCGCCGCCAGCCTCGCCATCACGACGCTAAGCCTTGGCCTCGCCGCTTCCGCAACTCCGGCCGCAGCCTGGGGCTATCATCCCTGGGGCTGGGGCGGAGGTTGGGGCTGGGGCGTTGGCGCCGCCGCCGCAGGCGTCGCGCTCGGCGCGGTGGCCGCGACGGCCGCCGCCCCCTATTATTATCCGGCCTGCGGCTTCGCCCGCCAGCCTGTCGTCGATGGCTAGGGCAATGTCATCGGCTACCGTCGCATCCGCGTTTGCAACTGACGACAATCGACTTCGACGTTGGCCCGTCGAAAGCCTTTGGAGGCGGCTTCAGGCGCTTTTGACGCTTTAGAACGTGATCGATTCCAACAAATTAGAGCGGGATGCGGGCGGAAAAGCTCCTCATCCCGCTCTAGGAGCCGGTCCGGGAGGCGTCGGCCTCCCTGCGCCGATCGGCGATCAGCGCGGGCTTGGCGGGGGCCGCGGGATGCTCGTGGTGCAGCGCCTCCTTCAGCTTGTTGCGTTCGAACAGAACGACGATGACGAGCGAAAAAAGCAGCGGAATGATAAGATAGAATAGGCGGAATACGAGCAGCGCGGTCAGCACTTCGGCCTGCGGCGTCGCCGGCATCGCCTTGATGAACAGAAGTTCGAAGACGCCAAGGCCGCCCGGCGCGTTCGAGGCGAGCGCCGCCGAAAATGAGGCGATGAACACGGCGAGCACGACGAAGAAGCCGGGATTTCCCTGCGCCGGCAGGGCAAAATAGATGATTCCCGCGGCGCCGATGAGTTCGAGCGGCGCGGCGAGAAGCTGACGAAGGGCGATGCCGGGCTTTGGATATTCGAGCCGGAAGCCGCGAACGATCAGCGGTTTGAAGCCGAAAATCGAGCCGATCATATAGACCGCGACCAAAACCAGCAAGACGACGCCGACCGTGAAGGCCGTCGCCGGTGTGGTCAGCGCGTCGGGCAGGACGCCCCTGAAGCGCGCCAGCTGATGCGGCTCCAAAACCAGCACGAGGCCGCCCATCAGCATGGTGCCAAGGCCAAAGGTCAGCGAGCAGAGGGCGACCAGCACGGCGACCTGCGCGGCGGTGAGCCCCTTCGAATGATAGGCGCGATAGCGCACCATGCCGCCGGAGACGACGCTCGCCCCGATGTTGTGAGCGAGGGCGTAGGTGGTGAACGAACAGAGCGAGATGAACAGCCACGAAATATGCGTAACGCCGAGGTGGCGCAGCGCGATGCGGTCGTACCAGGCGAGCGCGCCATATGCGAGCAGCGTCGAGGCGACGGCGAGGGCATAGCGCGACGGCGGGATCGCTTTCAGCGCGCGCCAGACTTCCGGCCCGATCTGCTGGCCGCGAAACTCCCGGTAGAGCAGCCAAATCGACAGAACCACCGCGATCAGGCCAATCGCGGGCCAGACGAAATCAAATATTCGTTTCATGACGCTCCTGACCGGATGCGGCGCCGAGACAGCTGTCTTAACGCATGTCGCGGCAAAGGAGCAGAGTTTTCCGGGGCGGGAGCGGCCCGACGCCGCGGCGATGCGGCGCAGCGGCGGCGCAGGGCGGGAGGCGGCGAAACCGGCGCGGCCGTCGTTTACGATCGGCCGGTCAGATCTGGGCGGCGCGCAGTCGCAGGCCCGGTTTGGCGTGCTGGGCGAGGGCGAGTTCGCTGGCCCCCTCGGCGCTCGCTTCGCGGGCGTCGAAGCCCTGCGCCTTGCTGAGATCGTCGAGGGCGTCCTCAAGCCGGCCGCGAGCATCCTCGAGCTGCGTCATCAGCTCGGCCGCCGAGCGGTTGAGATTGTCGCGGCGAGTGCGTGCGGCGCGGGCGTAGGTCGGATAGGCGAAATGGGCGGTGTCGAAGATGCCGGCGCGCTGCTCTTCGATCGCGACCTCCTGTTCGAGTTCGCGCGCGATCTTGGAGAATTCTGCGACCATGGATTCGATCTGCGCCACCCTGCGGCGCTTTTCATCGACCTGAAACCGCTTGAGGCGAATGAGCGTTTCCTGCAGCTTCATATTCTGAACTCCCGATGGGCGGCGACGAGCGGCTTCGCGGGCCGCGCCCGCTCGCTGGGACGCGCCTGACTCCCAAGCCCGAAAATCGCCCGCAAATCTCGTCCGATTGCGCAAGTTTGCAGCAGTAAAGTTGCCCATTCGTTACCTCTTTCGCGCAAACGCGGGTGCGCGCGCCGATTCGCGCGCGTTTGGGGCGCGGCGCGTGTCTGTAGTGTACGGACGGAGCAAAAACTTAGTGGGGGAAAGGCGGAATTCTTCGTCGCGCAAGCTTGCGCGGGCAGAGTTCGTTCGATGACAGTGTCGCTGCCCTTATCGCCCTGTGGGCGAATTTGATTCGGTCGGCGCTGGAGTCGGAGGTCGGCGGGCGGCGCGAATGTTTTTATTAACCAATGCCCGTTAAGGTTACGAAACTCGGAATGAGGGGCGAACGGCCGGGCCGAAGGCGCGTCCGGGCGGCGAGGCTCTTAGCGATCTCGCGCCCCGGCGGGCGACCGGCGGGGCAAGGTGGGGACCCAACATGCGCGTTCTACTGATTGAAGACGACAGCGCGACCGCGCAGAGCATCGAGCTGATGCTGAAATCCGAGAATTTCAACGTCTATACGACGGATTTGGGCGAGGAGGGGGTCGACCTCGGCAAGCTCTATGATTACGACATCATCCTGCTCGATCTCAACCTGCCCGATATGTCCGGCTATGAGGTGCTGCGCACCCTTCGGGTCGCCAAGGTCAAGACGCCCATCCTTATTCTCTCCGGCTTCGCGGCGATCGAGGACAAGGTCAAAGGTCTCGGCTTCGGCGCCGACGACTATCTGACCAAGCCCTTCCATAAGGATGAGCTCGTCGCCCGCATCCACGCCATCGTGCGGCGCTCGAAGGGCCATGCGCAATCGGTCATCGCGACGGGCGACCTCGTCGTCAATCTCGATCAGAAGACCGTCGAGGTCACCGGCTCGCGCGTGCATCTGACCGGCAAGGAATATCAGATGCTGGAGCTCTTATCGCTGCGCAAGGGCACGACGCTAACGAAAGAGATGTTCCTCAACCACCTTTACGGCGGCATGGACGAGCCGGAGCTGAAGATCATCGACGTCTTCATCTGCAAGCTGCGCAAAAAACTCGCCAACGCCAGCCACGGCCGCAATTACATCGAGACGGTGTGGGGCCGCGGCTACGTGCTGCGCGAGCCGCTCGACGACGAGGAGCGGATCACGGCTTGAGGGGCGGTTTCGACCGCGCCTATCGAACGTGCGCATGATTTAGGCTGGAGTGGCTAAGTCGGTTTAGTCCCACACGCGCATAGCCGCCGCCGCTTTGTCGGCGCACCAGGGCTCTCGAATTATCTGATCGAAGGCGCCGAGGCGCATATCGGCGTTGCGACGCCTTCAGGCCGCCGACTCGGCGCGGGCCAGCGCAAGCGCGGGCAGCGCTTCGATCGTCACGAGGTCGGGCTCGGCGATGACATGCAGGGTCATGTTGACCGCTCTGGCGACGAGGCCCGCATAGAACGGCTGGATGGCGTGGGCGTCGACCGCATTATGCTCCGGCGCGCCGGCTAGCAGCGCCGGCGTGTGGCCGGCGAGTTTCGCGTTCGGCCCTTTCGCCGCGACGCTGATGCGCAAGCCCTCGCCGCCGTCCCGCGTCGTCACCGTGATCAGTCCACCGCGCGGAATGGCGCCGGCGGCGATCAGGCAGAGGTTTAAAATCAGCTTGACCTGATTCTTCGGCGCCAGCGCGCGGGGCGCGTTCCATTCGATCTGCGTGCGCTGATCGGCGAACAGGCCGCGCACGACCTTTTCGGCCTCGCCCGTATCGATAGAAGCGCCGGCGGAGCCCGCGGCGCCGAAGGCGAGCCGGCAGAACTGCAGCCGCGCCGACGCCGTCTCGGCGCTCTTGCGGATGAGGTCGAGGGCGATCGCCCGCATCTCGGGGTCCTTCTCGTCCTCAAGCACCTCAAGGCCGTTGACGATGGCGCCCACGGGACTGATCACGTCATGGCAGACGCGCGAGCAGAGCAGCGCCGCGAGATCAAGGGAATCGAGTTCGAAAACCGTCATGAGGCTCCATTCGCGGCCATTGGCCCATTGACGAACAGCACGACGCCTTGAAGGCGCCTGGCGGCGGGACGGGCGCTGAGTTCGGACCTGATTTTGCCGCGAACAGATTAACAAAATCGGCGCAAAGAGCCAGCAAATCGATGCGCCCGGGGCCACGCGCATCATGCGCCTGCCGGCTCGCGAGCTGAGGCCGGCGACGGCGACACCCGCCAAATAAAAGGGCGCCCGAAGCATCGCTCCTGGCCGCCCTGTTTTCTCTCGCTAAAGGAACCGGCTTCTTAGCCGAACTGGTTCATCGTGTTGTGGGCGCCGCCGGCCTTGAGGGCCGCCTCGCCCGCGAAATATTCCTTGTGATCGTCGCCGATGTCGGAGCCCGCCATATTCTGGTGCTTCACGCAGGCGACGCCGCCGCGGATTTCCTCGCGCTGGACGTTGCGGACGTATCCGAGCATGCCCTCGGCGCCGAAATACTCCTTCGAGAGGCTGTCGGTCGACAACGCCGCCGTGTGATAGGTCGGCAGCGTGATGAGGTGGTGGAAAATGCCGGCCCGCTTCGAGCCTTCCGCCTGGAAGGTGCGAATGCGCTCGTCGGCCTCGGCGGCGAGGTCGGTGCCGTCGTAATTCACGCTCATCAGAGCCGCGCGATCATAGGCGGAGACGTCCTTGCCGTCGGCCTTCCAGGCGTCATAGACCTGCTGGCGGAAATTCAGCGTCCAGTTGAAGGACGGCGAATTATTGTAAACCAGCTTGGCGTTGGGAATGACGGCGCGAATGCGATCCACCATGCTGGCGATCTGCTCGACATGGGGTTTTTCGGTTTCGATCCACAAGAGATCGGCGCCGTTCTGCAGCGAGGTGACGCAGTCGAGCACGCAGCGATCGGCCCCGGTGCCGGAGCGGAACTGATAGAGGTTGCTCGGCAGCCGCTTCGGCCGCAACAGCTTGCCGTTGCGGTTGATGATGACGTCGCCGTTGCGGGCGTCGCCGGGCGCGACTTCCTCGCAATCGAGGAAGGAATTATACTGATCGCCGATATCGCCCGGCGTGTGGCTGACGGCGATCTGCTGGGTGAGGCCGGCACCTAGCGAATCGGTGCGGGTGACGATGATGCCTTGCTCGACGCCGAGCTCAAGGAAAGCGTAGCGGCAGGCGCGCACCTTGGCGAGGAAGACCTCGTGCGGCACGGTGACCTTGCCGTCCTGATGGCCGCACTGCTTTTCGTCGGACACCTGATTTTCGATCTGCAGCGCGCAGGCGCCCGCCTCGATCATCTTCTTGGCGAGCAGATAGGTCGCCTCGGCGTTGCCGAAGCCGGCGTCGATGTCGGCGATGATCGGCACGACATGGGTCTGGTAATTGTCGACGGCGGCGAGCAGCTCCTGTTCCTTGGCCGCGTCGCCGGCCTTGCGGGCGGCGTCGATTGCGCGGAAAATGCCGCCGAGCTCGCGGGCGTCCGCCTGGCGCAGGAAGGTGTAAATCTCCTCGATCAGCGCCGGGACGGAGGTCTTCTCGTGCATCGACTGATCCGGCAGCGGCCCGAATTCGGAGCGCAGCGCCGCGACCATCCAGCCCGACAGGTAAAGATAACGGCGGTCGGTCGCGCCGAAATGTTTTTTGATCGAGATGATCGTCTGCTGGCCGATAAATCCATGCCAGGAGCCCAGCGACTGGGTGTAAAGGGCGGGGTCGGCGTCATAGGCGGCCATGTCGCGGCGCATGATGGCGGCCGTATATCGCGCGATATCGAGCCCCGTCTGGAAGCGGTTTTGCACGCGCATGCGGGCGACGGCCTCGGGGTTGATGCCGTTCCATGTTCCGTTGCGGCCAGCGATCAGCTGCTTCACCTCGGCGATATGGCTTTGATATTCATTGGACTGCCCCGGCTGGGGAATCTGGCTCTGATAGTTCATCGGGCCCACCTCGTCTGGCGTGCAAAGCTGATGGCTTTGTTCATTTGGTTCTCCACAAATTCTTGATTTCCAAGTATGTGACTCCAGCCGAGTTTTCGGGGGAGAATGATGCCGGATATAGGCGGCAAATCCTTTTTTCAGGCAAGACATTAGGCTCATAATGAGGTCGCGTGGTAAATTATATTCGATGTAAATATGTCTGTAAGTAAAGAGATTTACAAATGCCGTCAGATCTAGCCCCCAGAAAAATTTTCGCCGGACCCCGCCTCAAGCGGTTGCGGCGCGAACGTCGGCTGACGCAGGCGCGGATGGCCGACGAACTCGACGTCTCGCCAAGCTACCTCAATTTGATGGAGAGCAACCAGCGTCCGATCACCGTGCAGGTGCTGATCCGCCTCGCCGACGTCTATGGCATCGACCCGCGCGACTTCATGGAGATCGAGGGCGAGCAGTCGGTCGGCGATATGGAGCAAATCCTCGCCGATCCCCTGTTCCGCGACGCCGCCGTCCCCCGCGCCGAGGTGCGCGACGCCGCCGAGCATTCGCCGGCCCTGCTCGCCGCCATGCTGCGCCTCTATCGCGCCTATTCGTCGGCCCGCGAGGCGAGCGAAGCCGGCGTCTTTTCCGGCGGCGACCGCGACCGCGCCGAACCGCTGCTCGGCGAAAGCCCGATCGAGAAAGTGCGCGGCATCCTGCAGGAGTTCGCGCAATCATTTCGCCGACCTCGACGAAGCCGCCGAAGCCTTTTCCGCGACGCTGCCACAGGATGCGCAGGGGCTGTTCTCGCCCCTTGTCGAATATCTGCGCGCGCGCCATGGCATTCGCGTGCGCGCGCTGCCGCTCGAAGTGATGGGCGATCGCCTGCGCTGGTACGACCACCACCGCAAGCAATTAATGATCTCCGAAGTGATGGATCAGCCCGGGCGAACTTTTCAGGCCGCCTATCAACTGGCCCTGACCGAGTTCGACGCGCTTTTGAACGAGACCGTCGTGCGCCTCGAAGGGTCCGACGAAGTCGCCCGCAAGCTGCTGCGCGTAACGCTCGCCAATTATTTCGCCGGCGCGCTGATGATGCCCTATGGCCGCTTCCAGGAGGCGGCCGAACTCGTCGGCTATGACGTTGAACTGCTGGCCGCGCGCTTCAGCGCCAGCTTCGAGCAGGTGGCGCATCGCCTCACCACCCTGTCGCGCCAGAACGCCCGCGGCGTGCCGTTTTTTCTGCTGCGCGTCGATATCGCCGGCAATGTCTCGAAGCGGTTTTCGTCGAGCCGCTTCCCTTTCGCCAATTCCGGCGGCACCTGCCCGCTGTGGAATATCCACGCCACCTTCACAAATCCCGGCCGCATCCTGACGCAGGTGATCGAACTCACTGATTCGACGCAATGGTTCTCGATCGCGCGCACCGTGCGCCGCTCGATCACGCCCTGGGGGGCGATCGAGCCGCGCTTCGCCATCGGACTCGGCTGCGAAATCAAATATGCGCGCCGGCTCGTCTACGCCAAAGGCCTCGACTTCGACAGTCCGGAGGCGACGCCGATCGGCATCAACTGCCGCCTCTGCGACCGGCCCGCCTGCCCGCAGCGCGCCGCGCCGCCGGCCCTGCGCGCGCTGCTCGTCGATGAATCGACGCGCAACGTGTCGCCGTTTCCGTTCAAGGATGTGTGACGCGAATCCCTGCGCCGCATCCTCACAAATGAATCTGCCGCTTCTCCACCGCCAGCGCCGCCTCGCGCACGGCCTCTGACAGCGTCGGATGCGCATGGCAGGTGCGGGCGAGATCTTCCGAGGAGCCGCCGAATTCCATCAGCACGCAGGCCTCGGCGATCAGTTCGCCGGCGCCGGCGCCTATGATGTGGACGCCGAGAACGCGGTCGGTCGTCGCGTCGGCGAGGAATTTGACGAAGCCGTCGGTCTGCCGCATCGCCCGCGCGCGGCCGTTGGCGGTGAAGGGAAATTTGCCGACCTTGTAGGCCACGCCGCGCGCCGTCAGCTCCTCTTCGGTAGCGCCGACCGAGGCGATTTCCGGGCTCGTGTAGACGACGGAAGGAATCACTTCATAGTTCACATGGCCGTGCTGGCCGGCGAGAATTTCGGCGACCGCGAGGCCCTCGTCCTCCGCCTTGTGCGCGAGCATCGGCCCGCGCACGACGTCGCCGATGGCGTAAACGCCGGGGATGTTGGTGGCGAAATGATCGTCGATGACGACGCGGCCGCGCTCGGTCGCGACGCCGATTTTTTCAAGCCCGAGCCCGTCGGTGACGGGGCGCCGGCCGATCGAGACGAGAACGACGTCGGCTTCAAGCGTCGAAGCTTCGCCGCCAGCCGCCGGTTCGATCGTGACTTTGAGGCGTTTGCCCTTTTCGACCTTCGCCACCTTCTGGCCGAGATGGAAGGTAAAGCCCTGCTTTTGCAGGATGCGCTGAAACTGCCTGCCAACCTCGGCGTCGACGCCGGGCAGGATGCGGTCGAGAAATTCGACGACGGTCACCGTGCTGCCGAGGCGGCCCCAGACCGAGCCGAGTTCGAGGCCGATGACGCCGGCGCCGACGATGAGAAGATCCTTCGGCGGTTTGGCGAGGCTGAGCGCGCCGGTCGAGGAAACGATGCGCTCCTCGTCGATCTCGACGCCGGGCAGCGCCGCCGAATCCGAACCCGTCGCAATGACGACGTTTTTGGCCGCGAGCGTCTGCTTGGCGCCGTCTTCCGCCGTCACTTCGACCTCGATCGAACCCTCGCCCGCCGCCTTGATCGCGCCGGCGCCGAAAAAGAATTCGATCTTGTATTTCTTGAACAGAAAGGCGACGCCGTTGACATTGGCGGCGACAGTGTCGTCCTTGTGCTTTTGCATCGCCGGCAGATCGAGCTTCGGCGCGCCGACGACGACGCCGAGCGCGGCGAGATGATGGCCGGCCTCCTCGAATTTCTCCGAAGCGTAGAGCAGGGCTTTCGAGGGGATGCAGCCGATGTTGAGGCAGGTGCCGCCGAGCGTTTTGCTCTTGCGGCGCTCGACGACGGCGACCTTGAGGCCGAGTTGCGCCGCGCGGATGGCGCAGACATAGCCGCCGGGGCCAGCGCCGATGACGATGAGATCGTAGGACATGGGACCTTTCGGAAATTAGCTGGCTAGCCGGAGAATCTCCGCCTGCCTGATGGCGCGGCGGCGCAGCGAATCGGACCCGAGGTCGATCTCGTCGCCCTCATCGTCGAGCCAGTGGATGGCGTGCCCGAACTCGGAGAGCCTCACCGCCTCGAAGCGGTCGGGAAAAGCGCGGAGGAATCCGAAAATCTCGGCTTCCGCAATTACGGGACGAAGGTCGACAATGGCTTCGTAGCCGTCGAGCCAGACGACCTTGACGACCCCAAAAAGGACAGTCTCAACGGATTTGATCCGTATGATCTCGCTCATTGCAGCCTCGTTGGCTTCCGGCCGGTTGCAACGGCGGCCCAGGCGCTCATCAACTTGTCGCCATTCTTTTCCGCCCAGGCAAGCACGGCTTGCAGCTTCGCTGGGGGCAGCGATCCACGCAAGACTTGCAATGGATCAATCTGGATTTGAACTGCGAACTCAGCGAAAACCGCGTGAAAATGCGGCGGGGGATGTTCATCGAAATAGAATTGGATCTCTAACTCCATCGACGACGGCCAGCGTCGGCACGCGGCCCCTCAAATATCGAGCACCAGCCGCGCCGGCTCCTCCAGCGCCTCCTTGACGCGCACAAGGAAGGTGACCGCCTCCTTGCCGTCGACGATGCGGTGGTCGTAGGAGAGCGCGACATACATCATCGGGCGGATTTCGACCTTGCCTCCGATGGCGACCGGGCGCTCCTGAATCTTGTGCATGCCGAGGATGCCGGATTGCGGCGCGTTGAGGATCGGCGTCGACATCAGCGAGCCATAGATGCCGCCGTTGGTGATAGTGAAGGTGCCGCCCTGCATCTCCTCGATCTTGAGCTGGCCGTCGCGGGCGCGCTTGCCATAGGCCGCGATCGCCTTCTCGATGCCCGCGAGGCCGAGTTCGTCGGCGTTGCGCACGACGGGAACCACAAGCCCTTTATCAGAGCCGACAGCGATGCCGATGTGGTAGTAATTCTTGAACACGAGATCGTCGCCGTCGATTTCGGCGTTGACCGAGGGAATCTCCTTGAGGGCGCCGACGACGGCTTTGACGAAAAAGCCCATGAAGCCGAGCTTCACGCCATGCTTCTTCTCGAACACATCTTTGTATTTCGAGCGGAGCGCCATGACTTCGGTCATGTCGACCTCGTTGAAGGTCGTCAGCATGGCGGCGGTGTTCTGCGCGTCCTTGAGGCGGCGCGCGATGGTCTGGCGCAGCCGCGTCATGCGTACGCGCTCCTCGCGCTCGGCATCGGTCGCGGGCGACGGCGGACGGGCTTGCACGGGAGCGGGAACAGGGGTGGGCGCGGGGCTGGGCGCAGCGGCGGGAGCCAGAGCGGCAGGCGCGGGAGCCGACGCCGGATTGGCGATGATGGCCAGCACGTCGCCCTTCAGCACCTGGCCGCGCACGCCAGAGCCCTCGATCGCGGCCGTATCGAGGCCGTGGTCGGCGGCGATTTTTGCGGCCGCGGGCGAAGGCGCCATGGCGGGGCCGGCTGCAGCGGGAGCAGCCGGAGCGGCGCTTTTCGCAGCTGGCGCTGGGGCTGGCTCAGGAGTTGACGCTGGAGCGGGCGTCGCGGCGGGGGCCGCGCGGTCCTGGCCGCCGCCTTTCGCCGGCGCCGCGGCGCCGTCGCTGATCTGGCCGAGCAAGGCGCCGACGCCGACCGTTTCGCCGTCCTTCGCGGCGATCTCGGCCAGCACGCCCGATGAGGGCGCGTTGACCTCAAGGGTCACTTTGTCGGTTTCAAGTTCGACCAGAGGTTCGTCCGCCTTGACGGCATCGCCCGTTTTCTTGAACCAGCGCCCAATCGTCGCTTCGCTGACCGATTCGCCCAGAGTTGGCACGCGGATTTCAGTGGTCATCTCGCTTCACGCTCCGCCTTGCTGAAAATGACCGGCGCGACTGATCCCGCCCGAAGGCCGCGCGCGCCGTAAAACGATGTCGGAAATGGCTGGCTTTGGACCTGCGCCGCGCTAGCTCGCATAGACTTCATCCATGAACGACTTCAGCTGCGCGAGATGCTTCGGCATCAGGCCGGTCGCCGTCGCCGCGGCGGCCGGACGGCCGGCGTAGCGCGGGCGCTTCGACTTGCCGCCGACCTGGCCCAGCACCCATTCGAGGTAGGGATCGACAAAGTTCCAGGCGCCCATGTTCTTGGGTTCTTCCTGACACCACACCACATCCGCTTGCCTGAAGCGCGCCAGAAGACTGACCAGCGCTTTTAAGGGGAACGGATAAAGCTGTTCGACGCGGAGCAAGTAGACGTCATCTACCCCGCGCTTTTCGCGCTCTTCGAGGAGGTCGTAATAGACCTTGCCAGTGCAAAGCACAACGCGCCGGATCTCGGCGTCGGGCCGCAACCTGAAATCGGCCGGGAATTTCTCGCCGTGATCGCGCAGAATGCGATGGAACGACGAGCCGATGATGAATTCGTCGAAGCTTGAGACGCAGCGCTTGTGGCGCAGCAGGGACTTCGGCGTCATCAGGATCAGCGGCTTGCGGAATTCGCGCTTTAGTTGACGGCGCAGGATGTGAAAATAATTCGCCGGGCTCGTGCAGTTGGCGACCTGCATGTTGTCCTCGGCGCACATCTGCAGATAGCGTTCGAGACGCGCCGAGGAATGCTCTGGCCCCTGCCCCTCATAGCCATGCGGCAGCAGACAGACGAGGGCCGACATGCGCAGCCATTTACGCTCGCCCGACGAGATGAACTGGTCGAACAGCACCTGCGCGCCATTGGCGAAATCGCCGAACTGGGCCTCCCACAGGACCAGCGCGTTGGGTTCGGTCAGCGAGTAGCCATATTCGAAACCGAGCACGGCCTCCTCCGAGAGCATCGAATTTATGACCTCGTAATGGGCCTGCTCGTCGCGGATGTGGTTGAGCGGCACATAGCGCGCCTCGGTCTCCTGATCGTTGAGCACGGAGTGGCGCTGCGAGAAGGTGCCGCGCTCGCTGTCCTGGCCCGAAAGGCGGACCGGGTGGCCTTCGTCAACCAGCGTGCCGAAGGCGAGCGATTCGGCCATCGCCCAGTCGATCCCCGCGCCCGTCTCGATCATCTTGCGGCGGTTCTCGATCAGCCGGCCGACGGTCCTGTGCACGTTGAACCCTTGCGGGATCGTGGTGAGGCGAAGGCCGATCTCCTTCAGCCGGATGGGATCGACGCCGGTGCGCCCGCGCCGGTCGTCCTCGGCGGTGAGCAGCGCGGGTTTAAGGCCGGACCAGCGCCCGTCGAGCCAGTCGGCCTTGTTCGGCTCATAGGCCTGCCCTGCTTCGAACTCGATCTCGATGCGCTGGCGCCAGTTGGCCTGCAGCTTCTCGAGTTCGCCGGGCGCAAGCACGCCTTCATTGAGAAGCTTCTCGGCGTAAATATCGAGCGTCGTCCGGTGCGCGCGGATCTTCTTGTACATTAGCGGCTGCGTGAAGCTCGGCTCATCGCCCTCATTGTGGCCGAAGCGGCGGTAGCAGAACATGTCGATGACGACCGGCTTATGGAATTTCTGCCGGAATTCGATGGCGATTTTGGCGGCGTAGACGACGGCCTCGGGATCGTCGCCATTGACGTGAATGATCGGCGCCTCGATCATTTTCGCGGTGTCGGACGGATAGGGCGAGGAGCGCGAGTAGCGCGGCGAGGTGGTGAAGCCGATCTGGTTGTTGATGATGAAATGGATCGAGCCGCCGGTGCGATAGCCCTTGAGGCCGGAAAGGCCGAAACATTCGGCGATGACGCCCTGACCGGCGAAAGCCGCGTCGCCGTGGATCAGCAGCGGCAGTACATGGGTGCGGTCGACGACGTCGTGCAGTTGGTCCTGCTTGGCGCGCACCTTGCCGAGAACGACGGGATCGACGATCTCGAGATGCGACGGGTTGGCGGTCAGCGACAGATGCACCTGATTGTTGTCGAAGTCGCGGTCGGACGAGGCGCCGAGGTGATATTTGACGTCGCCCGAGCCTTCGACCTCGTCGGGCGTGTAGGAGCCGCCCTTGAATTCGTGGAAGATCGCCCGGTGCGGCTTGCCCATCACCTGCGAGAGAACATTGAGGCGGCCGCGATGGGCCATGCCGAACACGATCTCGCGCACGCCAAGGGCGCCGCCGCGCTTGATGATCTGCTCGAGCGCCGGAACCATGGCTTCGCCGCCGTCGAGGCCAAAGCGCTTGGTGCCGGTATATTTGACGTCGAGAAACTTCTCGAAGCCTTCGGCCTCGATCAGCTTGTTGAGGATCGCGCGCTTGCCTTCGCGGGTGAAGGTGATCTCCTTGCCCGGCCCCTCGATGCGCTCCTGCATCCAGGCTTTTTCCGCCGGATCGGAGATGTGCATGAATTCGAAGCCGATGGTGTCGCAATAGGTGCGGCGCAGGATCGGCAGCATTTCGCGCACGGTCGCGAATTCGAGCCCGAGCACATGATCGAGGAAAATCTTGCGGTCATAATCGGCTTCGGTAAAGCCATAAGTCGCCGGGTGCAGCTCCCCGGTGTCCTTGTGCTGTTCGAGGCCGAGCGGATCGAGCCGCGCGTGCAGATGGCCGCGCATGCGATAGGCGCGGATCATCATCAGCGCGCGCACCGAATTCGCGCGTCGCCCGCTGCACGTCCGTCGCGGGCGCTGGGGCGGCGGGCGCGGGCTTTGCGTCGGGCTCGCGCCTTGCGCGGGCCTCGCCATCAGGCTTGCCGGCGGGTCTTGCGCTGTCGAGCCTGCTCCAGTCGCCATCGAGCGCCGAGATCAGTTCGCCGTTGGCGGCGACCGGCCAGTTGGGCTTGCGCCATTTGGGTCCGCCGGCGCTGTGCTCGACCGTCGCGCGATCATCGCTGAGCTGCGCGAAGAAGGCGCGCCATTCGGGATCGACCCCGTTGGGATCGCGCTCGAATTCGGCCTGTAGCTGCTCGACATAGGCGGCGTTGCCGCCATAGAGAAAGGAGGTCTCGGCGAATTCGGCGTTCGGCTTCGAGCGTCCCGCGCTCGCTCCGCCCGAACCATTCGCCGTATCGTTGCCGTTCTGGCGCGCCATCTGTTTCGTCCCTGAAATTCGCTCGAAGGCCTCGAAATCGAAAGCGGCCAGGCCCATTGGCCTTCGGCCGCGGCCGCATGTTGAGCAATCTAACTGTATCTTACCTATGCGCACTCATAAGGATGTCGAGAATTTTCTCAACCTTTCGGGTTGATCTTTTCGTGCGCTCTTGCCGGAATTACGCCCTAAGCTTTTGTGACAGCAAACAAATATTTCACACAAAGGCGCCGCTTGCGCTTGCGCCGCCGCGCTATCCGCGCAGCAGCTCGGCAAGCGTCGCGCCGAGCCGCGCCGGCGAGGGCGAAACACGCACGCCGGCCGATTCAAGCGCGGCGATCTTGTCTTCCGCGCCGCCTTTGCCGCCGCTGATGATCGCGCCGGCATGGCCCATGCGCCGTCCGGGCGGCGCCGTGCGTCCGGCGATGAAGCCGACAGTCGGCTTTTTGCGACCGCGCTTCGCCTCGTCCTTGATGAATTGCGCGGCGTCCTCTTCGGCGCCGCCGCCGATCTCGCCGATCAGGATGATGGAATGGGTGGCAGGGTCTTTCAGGAATAATTCGAGGATTTCGATGAATTCGGCGCCCTTGACTGGATCGCCGCCGATGCCGACGGCCGTCGTCTGGCCGAGATTTTCCTGCGTTGTCTGGTAGACCGCCTCATAGGTCAGCGTGCCCGAGCGCGACACGACGCCGACCGAGCCCTTCTTGAAGATATTGGCCGGCATGATGCCGATCTTGCTTTCGCCGGCCGTGACGACGCCGGGGCAGTTCGGGCCGATGAGGCGCGATTTCGAGCCGCACAGCGCCCGCTTCACCTTGACCATGTCGAGCACCGGGATGCCCTCGGTGATGCAGACAATGAGCTCTATTTCGGCGTCGATCGCCTCGCAAATCGCATCGGCGGCGCCCGGCGGCGGCACGTAGATCACGCTGGCCTCCGCGCCGGTCGCCGCCTTCGCCTCATTGACGGTGTCGAACACGGGAAGGCCAAGATGCGTCGCGCCGCCCTTGCCGGGCGACGTGCCGCCGACCATGCGCGCGCCATAGGCGATCGCCTGCTCCGAGTGGAACGTGCCGTTCTTGCCGGTAAAACCCTGGCAGATGATCTTCGTGTCCTTCTTGAGGAGGATCGACATGGCTCGAGCCTTCCTGACGGCGGCGACGATCTTCTGCGCCGCGTCGTCGAGATCCTCGGCGGCGATCACGTCGAGGCCTGATTGCGCGATGATTTTCTTGCCGAGCGCGACATTGGTGCCCTCGAGCCGTACGACGAGGGGAACGGCGAGGCCGACCTCCTTCACCGCGGCGATGACGCCTTCGGCGATGACATCGCATTTCATGATGCCACCGAAGATATTGACCAGAATGCCTTTGACCTGCGGATCGGCGGTGATGATCTTGAAGGCTGCCGCCACCTTTTCCCGGGTCGCCCCGCCGCCGACGTCGAGAAAATTGGCCGGCTCGGCGCCACAGAGCTTGATGATGTCCATCGTCGCCATGGCGAGGCCCGCGCCATTGACCATGCAGCCGATCTCGCCGGACAGAGAAATGTAGTTCAGATCATGCTTCGAGGCTTCGATCTCCTTCGGGTCCTCCTCCGTTTCGTCGCGCAGTGCGAGCAGTTCCGGATGCCGGTAGAGCGCGTTGGAATCGAAGGAGATTTTGGCGTCGAGGCAGATCAGGCGGCCCTCAGCCGAAACGATCAGCGGATTGATCTCAAGCATCGCCATGTCCTTGGCGACGAAGGCCTCGAAGAGCTGCGCCGCGAGGCTTCCGGCCTGTTTGGCGAGATCGCCTTCGAGCCGCAGCGCCTTGGCGAGGCGGCGGCCATGATGGGGCTGGACGCCGGTCGCGGGATCGACCGCAAAGGTGACGATCTTCTCGGGCGTCGCGTGAGCGACATCCTCGATATTCATGCCGCCTTCCGTCGAGGCGACGAAGGCGACGCGGCTGGCCTCTCGGTCGACCAGCAGCGAAAGGTAGAGCTCGCGCTCGATGTTCGAGCCTTCTTCGAGATAGAGGCGGTTCACCTGCTTGCCGGCCGGCCCCGTCTGCACCGTTACCAGCGTGCGCCCGAACATCTCGCCGACAAAACGCTCGACCTCATCGGCTGATTTTGCTAGGCGCACGCCGCCCTGCTCGCCGGCCTCCGGCTCCTTGAAACGGCCCTTGCCGCGCCCCCCCGCATGGATTTGCGATTTCACGACATGGATGGGTCCGGCAAGCTCTGCCGCCGCGGCCCCGCCCTCGCCTGGCGCGAGAATCGGAACGCCGCGCGGCACGGGAACGCCGAACGCCTTGAGGACCGCCTTGGCCTGATATTCGTGAATATTCATGACGCCATTCCTGATGCGCCGAACGTGGAGTTCAGCTTACGCGCGCGGCTCAAGCGGCAGTTCAGCCGGCGAGCGCCGGATTGATCTTCTTGCACGCCTCGACAAGGCCGCGGACCGAGGCGACCGAGTTTGCGAACATCGCCTTTTCGGATTCATCGAGTTCGACTTCGACGATTTTCTCGACGCCATTGGCGCCGATCACGACCGGCACGCCGACATAAAGATTGTCGACGCCATACTGTCCCTGGAGCTGCGCGGCGCAGGGCAGCACGCGGCGCTTGTCCTTGAGATAGGATTCGGCCATCGCGATCGCCGAGGCGGCGGGCGCATAGAAGGCCGAGCCGGTCTTCAAAAGGTTGACGATTTCGCCGCCGCCCTTGCGCGTGCGCTCGACGATGGAGTCGAGGCGCTCGCGCGTTGTCCAGCCGATCTTGACGAGGTCAACGAGGGGGATGCCGGCGACCGTCGAATAGCGCATCGAGGGAACCATGTCGTCGCCATGGCCGCCGAGCACGAAGGCGGTGACGTCCTCGACCGACACGTTGAATTCCTCCGAGAGGAAATAGCGGAAGCGCGCCGAATCGAGAACGCCGGCCATGCCGACGATCTTGGCGGGCGCCAATCCTGAGGATTTCTGCAGCGCCCACACCATCGCGTCGAGCGGATTGGTGATGCAGATGACGAAGGCGTCCGGGGCATATTGCCGGATGCCCGCGCCGACGGCGTCCATCACCTTGAGATTGATGCCGAGCAGATCGTCGCGGCTCATGCCGGGCTTGCGCGGCACGCCCGCGGTCACCACGATGACGTCGGCGCCCGCGATGTCGGCGTAGGAATTGGCGCCCTTGAGGGACGCGTTGAAGCCTTCGACGGGGCCGGATTCGGCGAGATCGAGCGCTTTGCCCTGCGGCGTGCCTTCGGCGATGTCGAAGAGGACGATGTCGCCAAGTTCCTTCAGCGCTGCGAGATGAGCCAGTGTGCCGCCGATCTGTCCGGCTCCGATCAATGCGATCTTGCTACGCGCCATTTTCTTTATGTCCTCGTCGCTCGCCAGTCTGCGATGGCTTTATGGCTGGATGTTTTGGGGGCTGCCGGGGTCTTCGCTTTCGCGCCGCCGGCCGTTGGGGGCGCGCCAAGCGAACGAAATAAGGCTGTTGCTTCTCGTGACGAATGCTCTCTCGCGTTGCGATGGCCTCCGGCTTTGACGCCGACGCTCCATCCAGCTTCGCAAATCAGGCTCTGGCGCGGCACCTTATCGGAATTCAAAACGCGCCGCCAGCCGCTTGCGGCAAAGCTTTGGCGCAGTTTTGTGCAAAAAGCGCGTCGAATGGGCGTCGCGGCGATTGCAAATTGCAAGGAACCCTTCGCAAGGGATGAAACGAGCGGACGAACGACAAGCTCGCGCAAATCGACGCGGCGTTCAGGTATCGACCAGTCCACTCGCGTTTCCGCTCGCGACCGAGGCGATCGAGCCGTGCGGCAGCGCCATATAGGTTTCCGAGCGCATCTCGACGAGGCGCGAGACGGTGCGGTCGAACTGGAACGCCTGGTTTCCCTCGGCGCCGACATAGATGGCAGGGGGTTCGGCCGCGGCGGAGGCGATCAGCTTGACGTGTTCCTCATAGAGCGCGTCGATCAGCGTGATGAAGCGCGCGGCGACGTCGCGACGCGCGGCCGCGATGATTGGTATGTCGTCGACGATGAGCGTGTGGAAATAGCGCGCGATGTAGAGAAAATCGGAGGGACCGAGCGGCGCCTCGCAGAGATCGGCGAAGGAGAAGCGGCCGACATGGGCGTGCGCTTCGGGAACGGCGAGCGCGCGTCCAAGCACCCGCAGCACCATCGGCTTGCCGCGCTCGACGCCGGAGAGGGCCTCGAAGGCGCCGGAGAGGGCCGCCGCGGCCTTCTCATTGGACGGAACGTACCAGCTTTTCTGGCCCTGCAGCTTTTCGCGGCGGTAATCAGTGCGCGCGGCGAGTTCGACCACCTCCATGCGCGCCTTGATGAGGGCGATGGAGGGAACGAAAAGCGCGCGGTTGAGGCCGTCCCTGTAGAGTCCGTCGGGCTCGACGTTGGAGGTCGCGACGATGACGACGCCACGCTCGAACAGGGCGGTGAACAGCCGGCCCAAAATCATCGCGTCGGTGATGTCGGTGACGTGGAATTCATCGAAGCAAAGCAGCGCGGCGTCGGCGGCGATCGAGTCGGCGACCGCCGCGATCGGGTCGTCGCCCGCCGCTTTCCTTTGCCGGTCCGCCTGGCGCCAGGCGTAGATAGCCGCATGCGTATCGGCCATGAAGGCGTGAAAGTGGATGCGGCGCTTGCGTTGCAGCGGGGCTTCCTCAAAGAAGAAATCCATCAACATCGTCTTGCCGCGTCCGACCGCTCCCCAGACGTAGAGCCCCGCCAGGAAGGACTCCTCGCGGCGCGCGCCAAACAGGCGCGACAGGGCGCTCGGCTTCGGCGCCGGCTGATAATCGGCGAGCGCGAGGCGCAGTTTTTCAAGCTTACGCAATACGAGATGCTGGCCCTCGTCGCTCTCGATCAGGCCGCGATCGACGGCGTCCTTGTAACGCGCGAAAAGGGAGTGGGACACGTCGTTTTCCGTAGCGGCGCCAAGGGTCGGCCATCAAAAAAACAAGGGCGCACCCTAGCATCGCCAAAGCTCCGGCGCCATCGCCGCGCAAGCTTGCGGCGACAGCCTTTGCGGCGCGATTCGGCGCGACCTTTCGACGCGAAGCACGCGGCGTCGCGGCGCAGGGAAGAGGCCTGCGCAAATCTCGCGGACCTCGCGCGAGGTTCAGCAAATCTTAACGCGTCCGGCGGCAAATGAATCAAAAGCCATCCTGCCTTTTTCTGCGCGCATTCGGAAAATACAAGTTTTCTGGTGAGGGCGCTTCGCGTTTATTCGCGCGGCTTCGGCCGGCGCCGGTGACAGGAGATCAGACGGATGTATCTTAAAGGCAGAAAGCATGTCGCTGCTTGCGTCTTCCTTTTCGGGGCCTCCTTCTGCGCTATCGCCGCTTCCGCCGCTCCCTTCGAATCCTTGAAAATCGACGGCGATTCGCCGGCCTATGTCGGCGCCCGTCTCGAACAGGTCGTCGTGTTCGGCCGCAACAGCCGGCGCACCGTCGAGGCCTTCGCGGCCGAGGAGAAACTCGATCCCGCCGAACTACACCATAAATTCGCGGCCTCGGGCCTCATCGAATGCGGCGCGGCGCATGGCGCCGGCCAGTTGACGCTGGCCGACGACATCGTGACCACCGCGGCGCATGTCTTTTTCGACGAGGACGGCGTCCCGCGGGCGAAGACCTGCACCTTCGTCAACGTCGTCGACGGCAAGGAAATCCGCACGCCGATCGATGCGGCTTCGATCGTCGCCGGTAGCAAGAACCCCTATGCGGTGGCCGCTGTGCACGACTGGGCCGTGGCGCGGCTGACGAAGCCGGTCGCCGGCGCGCCGCCTTACGGACTCGCAGGGGCGGCGAGCCCAAATTCGCCGGTTGAATTCGTCGCGCGCGGCCATATCGACTGGGGCGACGGGCGCGAGCTCTCGATGGAAAAATGCGGGTTGCATGATCAATTGTCGGTCGGCGAGGAAGGCACGCGCGAGTTTTCCTTCGACTGCGAGACTGGCGACGGCGCCTCGGGCGGCGCGTTGATCGTCGGCGACGGCGATCCTGTCGTCGGCGCGGTTCTGGTCGGCTGGCGCAGCAACAAGCCGTTCCATTCCGCGCCCTTCTCGACGACGCATTACAATTTCGCCGTGACCATCGAAGGCGCCTTCAAGAAGGCGGTCGTCGCCGCCGCCGCGAAGGCCTATGTGGCGAAGTAGCCTTGCCGCCGACTCTACCGGTAGAGTTGGGCTTTCAAACATGTGACCGGTTTCCCGCGATAGGCTCGGTTCCCGGCGGCGGACGCCGCCCTGGCTGAAGTCGCCGCGCCTTCGCGCCGATCAAAATATGAGCCCGACTTTCGCCGACCTTTATGATGCTCGTCGCGGCCGCTTTCGTCGCGGGCTTCGTCGATGCGATCGCCGGTGGCGGCGGCCTGATCACGCTGCCCGCGCTAACGCTCGCGGGCCTTGATCCCGTCAGCGCGATCGCCACCAACAAACTGCAGGGCTCTTTCGGAGCCGGCTCGGCGCTGCGGACCTACGCCAGGGCTGGCCATCTCGAATGGCGCGAGGCGCGATGGCTGGCTTTGCTCGCGGGCCTCGGCGCCGTCGCCGGCGCGCTTCTCGTCTCGCATCTGCCCTTGCGCTGGCTCGCCGCGGCGATGCCTTTGGCGCTAATCCTGATCGCGCTGTATTTCGGCTTCTCGCCGAAGATCGGCGACATCCCGACGCGTCCGCGCATGAGCGTTGCGGCGTTCACGCTGACGATTGCGCCGCTGATCGGCTTCTATGACGGTGTATTCGGCCCCGGCGCCGGATCCTTTTACATGCTCGGCTTCGTGGCGCTGCTCGGCTTCGGCATCGTCAGGGCGACTGCCTACACCAAGGCCGCCAATTTCGCCTCCAACCTCGCGGCGCTGGCGACGCTGAGCCTCACCGGCCATGTCTACTGGACGCTCGGCTTTGCGATGGGCGCGGCGCAATTTTTTGGCGCGCGGCTTGGCGCCCATACGGCGATCAGGAATGGCGCGCGGCTGATCCGCCCGATGCTGGTCGCGATCTGCCTGCTGCTCGCCGCGCGCCTCGCCTGGAACGAATTCTAAAGGCGCTCGCCTTTACCAGCGCATCAGCGCGCTGCCCCAAGCCATGCCGCCGCCGATCGCCATCATCGCGATGAGATCGCCCTTCTTCAGGCGGCCGGCGCGATTGGCCTCATCCAGCGAGATCGGCAGCGACGCGCTCGACGTGTTGCCATAGCGTTCGAGATTGAGCCAGCATTTCTCGAGCGGGACGCCGAGCCGCTCCAGCACGGATTCGACGATGCGCGCATTGGCCTGATGCGAGACGATGTGGTCGATGTCCGATACGTCGAGGCCGTTGGCGTCGAGCGCTTCGCGGATCGCGGCGGGCAGCACGCGCACCGCGAATTTATAGAATCTCGCGCCCGTTCATGTGAACTTTGTGCATGTTCTTGTCGACGACTTCATGCGACTGCGGATAGCGGCTGCCGCCGCCTGGAATGTTGAGGATGTCGACGGCGGTTCCGTCCGAATGGAGATGCGTCGAAAGCAGGCCGCGTTCGGGATCCGTCGTCGGCCCGACGACCATCGCGCCGGCCGCGTCGCCAAACAGCACGCAGCTGTTGCGATCGCTCCAGTCGACGAGGCGGCTCAAGAGCTCCGCGCCGATGACGAGCACGCGCCTGGCTTTGCCGGAGGCGATGAACTGATCGGCGATGCTGAGCGCGAACAGCGATCCGGCGCAGGCGGCCGAAAGATCGAAGGCGAAGGCGCGGGTGGCGCCGAGCTTCGCCTGGACGACCACCGCGCAGGACGGAAACGGCATATCGGCCGAGATCGTGCCGACGATGATGATGTCGATGTCCTCGGGGCGGCACTCGGCCATGGCCAGAGCGTGCCGCGCGGCGATGACCGCCATGTCCGACGTGACTTCGCCTTCGGCCGCGACGCGGCGCTCTTTGATCCCGGTGCGCGCGGTGATCCATTCGTCGGTCGTGTCGACCATGGATTCGAGGTCTTTATTGGTCAGAACGCGCTTTGGCGCATAGGCGCCGGTCCCGAGCACCTGGGAATAAATCAACCTCGCCCCTTCCGCTTGCGCATTTCCCGATCCAGCCGGACGGGAACCGCCGCTCCCCGCTCGCCCCATTTCCGGAACGCGAAAGTCTTGCGCGGAAATGCTCAGTCAACGGGAAAGAACAGAGGCCGCATGATGCGGCTTGAGCCGAAAGGGATAAGCCGAAACGGCTGGCTTGCCCAGCCGCGATGCTTCGATCGGTTCGAAGAAGCGGCGGCGAGCCATCAAATGTCATTCATAAATTGAAATATCGGCTTTTCGGCGCGGCCTCGGCTTCACGCCGTAGGCGAACCAGCCGCTCGCCGCTAGCGCCTCCGGCGCGCGGCCTGCGCCGCGGCTTCCGCCTCGGCCTGATCCAGCATGTAGGTCTTCTGCAGGAAATCGATGGCTCCGCGCGCGCCGCGCAACGCGTTGTTGTCGACGCGCGGGCGCACCGCCGCGAGCGTCCAGTTCGCCGCCCCGACGCAGTGTTCGCGGGGCTGGACCAGCACCTCATTCACCATTTCAAAGCCCTGGCACTGCCTCAGCGTCTGCAGGCAGACCGCTTGAAGTTCCGCAAATGAGCGCGTTTCCCGATTCATGTCGTTCTCCACCCTCTCTTTCCAGGCCTCAATTCCCATTGCTTGGGCCGCGTCAGCTTTTCTCAAGATGATCCTTCGCCATTTTTCCGCCATATGAAGTGAAGAGACCTCTTCACAGGCGGCACACTCCGATTGCTTGCCCGATCGAATGCAATTCGTCGGTCGATCCGAATGCTGCGTCGGTGTGATGCTTTGCCAACGCCCGAACAGAGGATCTGTTCCAGCACAGCAATATTTAGGCTCCTCTGCGGCCAAGCTTTTTATCTTGGGCTTGACGTTGAGGGCGCTTGCCTCGCCGCCGCGCAAGAGCTACAAGCAACAGTCCGCGTGGCCCTGTGCGCCGCCGCCGCAGGCCCATTCAATGCGAGAAAGGGCGTCAGATGCGCTTCTTGTTGGGGATCATCGTCGGCATCCTGCTCACGATCGGCTCCGCATATGTGTTCGACGCGTCCCGCAAAGGCGAGGGGCCGAACGGCTCGGCGGAGCGGATCGTCAATTGGGACGTGCTTCAGGCCCAGCTGCGGATATTGTCGGGCAATATTCAGGACGGCTGGTCGAGGCTCACCGGCCGCAAGACGCAATAGGCGCGAGGCCTTCCATCATTCGATCTTTTCGTTGGGATAGACGCCCCAGAGATCGGATTGCTCGATATAGCCTTTAAATCCTTCGCCAAAGACGCGGCACCAGGCGCCGTCGCAACTGCGCACATTGGCGATCACATTCGGCTGCAGGATCGCGACCGACGCCGATTGCGGGTTCGGCGCCTCATGAAGGGTCGCGTCGACGCCCTTCTTCCAGGGCGTGACGAGGGCGGTGCGCCGGCCCGAGAGAAGCGAATGCAGAACCCAGCCCTCGGCGCCTTCCAAATCGCGCACCTTGCGCCAGATGTCGAATTCGGCGGTGATCTCGACGGGAAGACCGGCGCGCAGGAACACCCAGACCGTCCGATGATCCTTGGACGGACCTTCGCGCAGGTTGACGCGATCCGATTTGAGGCTGACGTAGCGCGGCAGCGGCAGGCCGCTGACCGGGCCGAGCTGATCCGCGCGCAAAGGGGCCGCTGAGCAGAGCGCCAGAACCGCCGCGGCGAAAAGGGCGAAGGCGAAGATTAGCGGCGACGGGGCGCCGATGCGCGTCGGGCGCAGTCGCCGCACAGGCTGGCGCGCCGGGGACGGGGCGATGTCCATTTTCATCTCGGGCGGGTTCCTTCGGCGGGCGGCGCGCGCGGACGGCCAGACTTCGCGGAATTCTTGTCTTTGACAGGCCATCTGCTACGAAGACCATCGCGCGAAGGCAAGCCGCCTCGCGCGCCGCCGATTCTCGCCCCGTTACGGTTAAGGCCGGGTAAATCGGCGAGGTCGGCGGGGCGCCTGGCGATCGCTTCGCGCGTCGGAAGGACAGGAAACAGGATGGCCCGCAAGAAGCCGCTCGTGATCGTCACGCGCAAATTGCCCGATGTGGTCGAAACGCGCATGTGCGAGCTGTTCGACACCAGGCTCAACATCGACGACAAGCCGATGTCGCGCAACGACCTCGCGGCGGCGCTCGCCATCGCCGACGTGCTGGTTCCGACCGTGACCGACCGCATCGACGCGGAGCTGATCGGCCACGCCGGCGAGCAGTTGAAGCTGATCGCCAATTTCGGCACCGGCGTCGACAATATCGACGTCGGCGCGGCCACAGACCGCGGCATCGCCATCACCAACACGCCGGGCGTTCTGACCGAAGACACCGCCGACATGACGATGGCCCTCATCCTGGCCGTCGCGCGGCGGCTGGTCGAGGGCGCGCATGCGATCCCGGCCGGCGAATGGACCGGCTGGACGCCGACCTGGATGCTCGGGCGGCGCATCACCGGCAAACGGCTCGGCATTGTCGGCATGGGCCGCATCGGCCAGGCGCTGGCGCGGCGCGCCAAGGCGTTCGGGCTGCAGATCCACTATCACAACCGCCGCCATGTCGCCGCCGCCATCGAGGAGGCGCTGGAGGCGACCTATTGGGAATCGCTCGACCAGATGCTGGCCCGCATGGACATCGTCTCGGTCAATTGCCCGCATACGCCGGCGACCTATCATCTGCTCTCCGCCCGGCGGCTGAAATATCTTCGCCCGCATGCGATCCTCGTCAATACGGCGCGCGGCGAGATCATCGACGAGGCCGCGCTGACGCGCATGCTGGAGGCGGGCGAACTCGGCGGCGCCGGGCTCGACGTGTTCGAACATGCGCCGGCGGTCTCGCCGAAACTCATTCGCCTCGCCGCCGCCGGCAAGGTGACGTTGCTGCCGCATATGGGCTCGGCGACGACCGAGGGGCGCGTCGACATGGGCGACAAGGTCATCGTCAACGTCAAGATGTTCATGGACGGCCACCGTCCGCCCGATCGCATCCTGCCCTCGATGCTTTGAGGCGCGCCTTTTGGGCGATTCTACAAGGTCCCCTCGGCCTTTTGTACGCCGCCCACGTTAGGTAGAAATACCGATTTCGATTAATCTCACGCCAAATCCGGTGGACTCCGTCGGGGAGGGATTTGGCGTTGCGAATTGACGATCTGGAGGCGGGCTCCGCCGCGCGGCGGCGCGCGCAGGGGCTGCGGCGAAATGTCGAAATCACAGACGCCGCGATTCTGCTCGGCGCCGGGATCCTGCTGGCGGGGCTTTCGCTCGATGGCGCGGAGCCGCGCCTTCTCGCCCTGCTCGCAGCGGCCTTCGGCTGCGCCGCCTCGCCGCGGATCCTCGATGTCATGCAAAAGGCCACCGGCCTCTGGAAGGGCGGCGAAAAATTCCGTGCGCAGCTTCATCTGACCTACGCGCGCCTGCCGCCTTTGACCGAGGAACAGGCTTTCGCGCTTTGCGCGGCTTTGCCGCGGCGATTGCGCGTGCTATTAGAGCCGGAGTCGATCTCGCCGCGCCGAAGTCATGGCATGACCGCCTCAGAGTTTTGCAGGAAGTCTCTGCAACGCCGGCTGCTGGTTGAGCACGTGTGGATTGCGAGTGGTGCTTGGGAGGCTCGCCATCTCAGAGTGCGATTCCGGACCGATATTCGAAAGCATTTGCCAAGAGGCTATCAGCGTGGTCGCAATGACCGTTAATCTACTTATCTTGGAATTTGTGGCTTCTGGTTGGCGCGGCGATAATGGCCCCGGCTCATAGAAAACGCGGCTGGCTCATCAACAAGACGCCTTGATGCGATCGAATTAGCTCCGGGTGAGACGAAGGCTGTAGATGTTGAGCGCGCGTCGGAGGCCGCGGCAAATGGTGGATTCTGGCCATTGTATCTGGCTTCATCCGTGACGTTCATTGGCGTTGTGCGAGCACTTTACGTCGTCGAAGCCAGCGGCGACGCCCACAAAGTCGCTCCAGAACAGCCCCCACGGCAATCTGTTCAGGTAGCAATTCAGCCGCCGCCCCGAACCGAAGGAAGCGCCGGCCGAGTGGGTTACGGATGAAGAAGTCGAGAGAGCGATAGGGTGGGACGAATATTGCTTAGACAAAGTCCAAAATGATTGCTGGCTATAGTGAGGCAACGACAAGTCGTGATTATCAGCGGAATGGATAAAATTGTCGCATAAGTGCGGATTATGTCTCAGACAGACGGTGATAAGACGTCTAGGGTTGTTACTTAAAGTCTCGCGGCGGAAATAACAAATTTCGAAATCTCAGAAGAAAAGAAATGGGAAGATCGGGTTACGCATCAGGAGGACCGCCAGTGGTAACAGAATGCAGATGAGCAAGGAGTTAGGCAGCCGAGTGGGCAATTGGATCCAGTGTAGATTTCCTCCAACTTAGCCATCGAACGGAGAGCGGCTGTTCGTAGGCTGAGAAGATTTTAGCATGGCAAGTCACGCGATTGAGTTTCGCTAGTAGCAAAATCACGGGCTCTGAAAGCCGGTCGAGGCCTATTACTGGCTCGGCTAATCGTACACGCGTCAAATTCGAAAGCCTCAATCCCGCAAACGCCCCCGGAAGCGCATCCCCTTTTATGGCACCCAAATTCTGATGCCCAGCAAAACTGAAATCCAGCTTCCCGAGAGGCCCCTGTCAGAAGCAGGAACGCCGATCAACGCCCAAAGCCAAGGTTTGCGCGTCCGGCCCCTACCCCTTCGGGCCGCCGCGCGAGACGCCGACCTTCGCCGGGCGCAGCACGCGCTCGCCGATGACATAGCCGGGCTCGATCACCTGCGTCACCGTGCCGGTCGGCACGCTTTCGTCGGGCTGCTCGAACAGGGCTTCATGCAGATTGGGATCGAACTTTTGGCCGGCCGGGTCGAGTTTCTTGACGCCAAAGCGCTCAAGCCTCGAAGCGAAATCGCGCTCGGTCAGCTCCAGCCCCTCGATCAGGGTCTGCATTGCCGGCGCAGCCTTCGCGCGCGCCTCGGCCGGCACATTGGAAAGCGCGCGATGCAGATTGTCCGCAAAGGTCAGCATATCGCGCGCGAAGGATGTGACGCCATAGGTCTTGGCGTCGGCGACTTCCTTCTCTGTGCGGCGGCGCAAATTCTCCATGTCGGCGAGCGTGCGCAGGAGCTTGTCCTTCAATCCCGTGTTTTCGAGTTGAAGATTCTCAAGCACGACGAAAGGGTCGGGGTTCGCCGCGCGGGCGCCCGCGTCCCCCTGCGCCGCGTCGGCGTCGTCTGGACCATCTTCGGCTGGATCGATCATGGCTCATTCCGCTCGTATGAAAGGCGGGCTGGATATCAGTCGTCCGCCGGAAAAAATCAAGTTTTTCGCAAAGCCCTGGAGCGCCAGACCCCCCGCTGAAAGCGAGGCCGCCGCCTATTTCCTTGTTTGAGCACGGAAATTCCTTTCCCACGACCAGTTCGCGCTTCACGGCGGCTCTAGCGCATCGCCGCCTTCGGCGCTGCGTCGTCCCGGCCGAGGTCGAAGACGCTCAGCAGCGACTGGCGAATCGATTCCTGCTGGGCCGGCGCGAGGACCTTGTCGCCATCGAGGTTGGTTACATAAAACACGTCGGCGGCCTTTTCGCCGAAGGTCGCGATATGGGCAGAGCCGATGTTGAGGTCGAGGCGCGACAGCGCGGCGGTGAGATCGAACAGCAGCCCCGGCCGGTCCAGCCCGGAAACCTCGACGACGGTCATGCGGGTGGACAGCGAATTGTCGATCGCGACCTCGGGGTGCAGCGGGAAGGTCTTTTGGCGGGCGCCGGGCTGGCCGCTGCGGGCCGCGACGACGTCTTTCAGTTCGATGTCGCCGGCGAGGGCCTGCTCGATCGCGAAGGCGATGCGGCTCGCCCGCCGCAGCTCATCCTCGTCGTAATCGAAGGCGCGCGAGACGGCGATGGTGTCGAGCGCCATGCCGTCGGTCGTGGTGAACACCTGCGCATCGACGATGTTGGCGCTGGAGGCGGCGCAGGCGCCGGCGATGATCGACAACAGGCGCGGATGGTCGGGCGCGATGACGGTGAGCTCGGTGACGCCGCGCGACGGGTCGATGACGATATGCGTCACCGGCGCGCGCATTTCGACTTCGGTCATGTTGAGCAGCTTGGCGTGCAGGATCTGCTGCTCGAGATCGGCCTTTAGCCAATAGGCCTGCGGGTGGCGCTCGGCATAGGCGGCGAAATCAAGATCGCTCCATTGCGGCAGGCCGCGGCGCAACTCGAGCTGGGCCTGGGCGACGCGGCGTCTGCGGTCGATGGTGGAGTGGCCGCCCGCCAGCACCATCTCGGTCTCCCAGTAAAGGGTGCGCAACAGTTCGGACTTCCAGTGGTTCCAGACGCCGGGCCCCACCGCGCGGATGTCGCAGATCGTCAGGATGAACAGCATCTTCAGCCGTTCGAGCGTCTGCACCTTATTGGCGAAGGTGAGGATCGTCTTGCGTTCGCCGAGGTCGCGGCGCTGCGCCGTATCCGACATGACGAGATGGTATTCGATGAGCCAGGCGACGGTCTCGGTCTCGGCGTCGCTAAGGCCAAGGCGCGGACAGACCTCGCGCGCGACGCCGGCGCCGGCGATCGAATGATCCTCGACGCGCCCCTTCGCAACGTCATGAAGGAACAGCGCGACGATGAGCGCGGTCCGGTTGTTGATCGACTGCAGGATTTCGCTGGCGAGCGGATGCTCGTTTGAAAAGCGCTGCTGCTCGATGTCGACGAGATTGCCGACGGCGCGCAGCAGATGCTCGTCGACGGTATAGTGGTGGTACATGTTGAACTGCATCAATCCGACGATCCTGCCGAAATCCGGCACGAAACGGCCGAGGACGCCGCTCTCGTTCATCAGGCGCAGCACGATCTCTGGCGTGTTGCGCGAGGTCAGAATATCGAGGAACAGCCGGTTGGCTTCGGGGTTTTCGCGCAGTTTCGCGTCGACGCGCTTCAGCGAACGCGTGACGAGGCGCGTCGCGTCCGGATGGATCGCCAGCCCGTTGCGGTCGGCGACCCAGAACAGCTTGATGAGATTGACCGGATTGTCCTCGAAAATGTGCGGTCCCGCGACCGTCACGCGGCCACTTTCGATGGCGAAATCGCCGGCGGCGATGGCGGCCGGCGCCGGCAGGAAGGGGCCGAAGCGATCGAGCATCGCATGCGGCTTCGCCTGCCTCTCCTCCATGGCGGCGCAGACGATCGCGGTGAGGTCGCCGACTTCTTTGGCGACGATGAAATAGTGCTTCATGAAGCGTTCGACGCTGGCGAGCCCGCCGCGCGTCGAATAGCCGAGCGCGGCGGCGATCTGGCGTTGATGATCGAAGGTCAGCCTCTCCTCAGGCCGGCCGGTCATGAAATGAAGATGGCAGCGGACGCGCCAGAGAAACTCCTCGCAGCGGCAGAACAGCTTATATTCGGCGCGCGAGAAGAGGCCGGCGGCGACCAGCTCGCCGGCTTCGCGCACTTCGTAGACATATTTTGCGATCCAGAACAGCGTGTTGAGATCGCGCAGGCCGCCCTTGCCGTCCTTGACGTTCGGCTCGACGAGATAGCGCGAGCGGCCGGCTTTGGCGACGCGGGCGTCGCGTTCGGCGAGCTTGGCGGCGACGAATTCGGGCGCCGATCCATGCACGATTTCGCGCTCGAAGCGCGTACGCATGATCTCAAAAAGGGCGCTGTCGCCGATGAGGAAGCGCACCTCGAGCAGCGCAGTGCGCACTGTTATGTCGCCACGCGCCTCGTCGAGGCATTCCTCGACGGTGCGGGTCGAGTGGCCGACCTTCTGGCCGAGGTCCCAAAGCGCGTAGAGGATCGACTGGACGACGGACTGGCAGCGCCGCGGCGCGCCCTCGGGAAGCAGGAAAAGCAAGTCGATGTCGGAGCCAGGAGCCAGCGTCGCGCGCCCGTAGCCGCCAACGGCGGCGACGACGAGGGGCTTCGCCGGAGCCGCGGCCGGCGCCGGGTGAACGAAGGTCACGACATAATGGTGGATCGCATGGATCAGTTCGTCTTCGAGATGGGCGAGCTGGCCGGCGCAGACGAGGCCGCCGCCATTGTCTTCGAGCGCGGCCCGGATGAGGGCGCGGCCGTCATCGAGGGCGGCGCGCAACAGCGCGAGCACTTCCGCGCGCGCGTCATCCGCCGCGCGCCCATCCGCATGCAGGGCCGCGATTTTCGCGCGCATCCCGGCGCGGTCGAACAGCTTGGCGGCCGGAAGGACCTGACCGCGCCGCCGACGCGTGGAGACTGTTTCGAGCATGGCGTCAAAGGTTCCGGTTAGGGCCAGAGACCAGCGGGAAGGCCGCCTCTTTGCCGGCTGAAATCGGCGAGGTCGCCGGATTTAGCCTGGCCGCTCGCGCGGCCTCGATCGCGTCCCAGGCCGCGACCGCGAGGTCAGGGCCGCCGACGCGGCGGATCGCCCTGATTCCCGTGGGAGAGGTGACGTTGATTTCGGTCAGATTTCCGTCGATGACGTCGATCCCTACCAGAACAAGGCCCATCCGTTTTAGTTCCGGGCCGATGGTTTCGCAAATTTCCTTTTCACGCGGCGTAAACTCGGTCGCCGCCGCGGCCCCGCCGCGAACCATGTTGGAGCGAATGTCGTTTTCGGCCGGAACGCGGTTCACCGCGCCGAGGGCGACGCCGTCGATGAGAATGATGCGCTTGTCGCCGAGACTGACCGCCGGCAGGAAGCGCTGCACCACGAAGGGTTCGCGGAAGGTCGTTGCAAACAGATCGTAGAGAGAGCCGAAATTCGGATCCTTGCGGGCGATCTTGAACACCGCGGCGCCGCCATGGCCGTAGAGCGGCTTCATCACCACGTCGCCCTGCGCCTCGCGGAACGTCTCGATCGCTTTTTTGTCGCGGGTGATGAGGGTCGGCGGCATCAGCTGCGGAAACCGCATGACGAACAGTTTTTCGGGCGCGTTGCGCACGCTCGCGGGGTCGTTGACGACCAGCGTCTCGCGCGGCAGAAGCTCGAGCAGATGCGTCGAGGTGATGTAGGCGAGGTCGAACGGCGGATCCTGGCGCAGCAGCACGACATCGGCGCCGGCGAGATCGAATGGCTTCGCCTCGCCGAGGGTGAAATGGTCGCCGGCAACGTCGCGGACGGCGATGGGCGCGGCCTCCACGACGACGCGGCCCTCGACAAGCGAAAGCTTGTCCGGCGTGTAGTAGATGAGCCGGTGGCCGCGCGCTTGCGCCTCCAGCATCAACGCGAAGGTGGTGTCGCCGGCGATGGCGATTTTCTCGACCGGGTCCATCTGGACGGCGACGCTGAGCGGCATGTGGATCCTGACCTTCGGGCTGCTGGCTCAAGGCAGCCATGGCGCGCCGGTTCCGTCAACCCCGCGCGGCGGAGCCGGCTTACGAATTCAGCGCCTCGCCCGGCGCGATCGACGTCTCGCTCGAAGTCTCGTGCGAAATCTCGTTCGGCGCGCCGTCCCGCGACGTGACCAGGGCAAGCTGCGGCGAAGCGCTCTTGAGCGCCGTCTGAAGTTCGGGCTGAAGGTCGGAGCGGGGTTCGGCTTTGGGTTCGGGCTTAGCTTCGGTCCCTGCCTCACGCAGGATCGCCCTGCGCTGCTTGTCGATGGCGTAGCGGGCGTGCGCGATGGCGACCGAAAAGGCGCTGCCGTCGCCGCCGGCGCCACTTTTCACGAACCAGCCGACAAGGCCGTTGAGTTCTGACTCCAGCGGCTCGATCTCGGCGAGGCTCCGCGCGCGAAGCGCCTGATCGGCGATGGCGATGAGGCGGTCGATGCGCGAAAGCTCCGCCTGGGATTTGCGCTTGTTCAGTCGCCCGAGCACGATCGCGACGAGCGATCCCAACGTGCTGAGCGCCAGGCCCCCGATATAGAAATAACTCTGGAATTCATCGAAGAAGCTCTGCTGGCCGCTGTTGAGATAGGCCGCGACGCCGGGATGCACCGGCAGAACCGGATTCTTGGCGTCGGGGTCGGGCGCTTCGATCTCAGAGGCCAGCGGCGTCAGCTGCATGAGTTTCGTCTTGGCGGTGAACAGCGATTGCGCGATCGCCCCGGCCACGATGTCGAGCATGGTGTTCGGCGCGACGAAGCGATAGGTGACGGCGAGCGTCGAGACCGTATCGTCGGGGACGGCGGGGCGGCCTCTGAACGCCCCGGCCGGAACGTCGATCAATTCGAATGCGGGAAAGCGCTGGTTGATGGCCTCGGCCTCGTCGATGCCGAGGATTCTTCGGCGAACTGTGAGTCGCCGCCTTGACCGCCGTGACGACGTCGACGACTTCGCCCGGCGCCATCGGGCCAATGGCGAGGACCGCCGCGATGCGCTTGTCGGCGACGGCGTGGCCGATCTCGGCCATCGGCAGGAACAGCCGCCGGACGCTGCCTGGCTGGATGTTGTAATAGCTCAAAACGGTGTCGAGGGCGTGCTCGTTGTAGCTTTGCAAAGGCCCCTGGGGGATGCCGATGGTGCGGTCGACGAGGCTCGGAATCTTGTCGATCGCCGTTTTGGCGGGCGTCACGACGGCAAAGACGTCGCGGCGCAGGATCGCGATCGTCGCGCCATTCGCCGGAACGGCGGCGTCGGATCGGATGATGGCGAGATCGGCGGCGCGATTCTCGATCGCCCGGGCGCTCGAGGCGAGGTCAGCGACCTCGACGAGCTTGATTTGCACGCGCGGATGCTGGCGCTCCGTCGTCGCGGCGAAGGCGGCGATGAAGCGGTGCGCCGCGCTTCCAGCCGGGCCGGTCGTGACCCGCAGCGCCGCATGAGGCAGAACGAAATAATAGGCCGCGAGACCGGCCGCCGCGGCGATCAGGACGCCCGCCGTCACCCACACTGCAAGGCGCAATCGACCAATCCTTTGATCTTTTGGCATTGTCGCCGATTGTTGCGGCGCAGCCGGCGTCCGCATAGCGCGACGATGCGTCAAAACAGCGGCGTAATCGAGAAAGGCCCCAGAGAGGTCTGGCCAATGGCCCTTGTGCCAGGCTTGCGCTTCGCAGTAGAAGGCTCACGCCCTCGTGACCTCGCGATGGCGCCGCGCCGGCGCGTCAAAAAACAGCGTCAGGGACCCAAGGAGAAAAAAATGCGAAAGATCTTGCTTGCGACGGCGGCCCTCGCCGCATCCTTTGGACTGGGCGCAATCGCGCACGCCGCCGTCGAGCTCAATACTTACGCCGACAAGGATGGCTATCTCGACGTGCAGGAGCTGAGCTGCGCGCAGCTCGCCGGCACCTATCAGGAAGACGCCAATTACCTCACCGCGTGGTATAGCGGCTGGTATAATGGCCTCGCCAAAAAGCATTTCGCCAATATTCCGCGCAGCAAGGAAGCCGAGCACGAAACGATCGTCTATTGCAAGGACCACCCGGACGAGAAGGTCATCAAGGTGCTCGGCCACATCATCGACGAATACCGCGAGAAAAAGGGCATCGAAGTTAATAAATAGAACGCGAACCGCCATCGCGTCGCGACTGGCGCCAAATTTTTTTGCTTTTCGCGCGAAAGCCCACGGCGCCGGGGACCCCCCGGCGCTGTCGCCGGAGCCGCCCATTGCCGCGGCGCCGGTTAATTTCCTAACTGTAGCCGATATGTAACGACCCTTGTAAATTAAACTGAGAATCTTCGGCTGACGTTAAAACGCGTTTCGCATATCGGGCGCCCGCCCTAGACTTGCCGGTTATGGGGAGGCGAGGTTGCGCAACGCTGGAGCCCGGATGAGGCGATGGTCGCGATGCCGGGCGTCGCTCGTCGCCGCAGGTCTTGTGTTCGCCGCGCCGGCGATGGCGGCCGAATACGGGCTCAGCGAGTACCAGCTCGGGCTGGTGCTTCCGCTCGCGGGGGTCACGCCGCCGCCCGGCGTCTATTTCTGGGACACCTTTGCCTTGTACAAGGGCAGCGGCAATCTCTATCAGAACGGCACGACGAGAAACCCCGCCAACGTCACCTATAATGTCGCCGCGAATGTCGGCATTCTGGCCTGGTTCACGGACGCGACCATCTTTGGCGGCGAACTCGGTTTCGCCAATACCAGCGCTTTTGGCTCCGAGACTACGACGGCGGTGACGCCCTTCGTGGATTCGCTCGGCGCCGCCCGCCACACCACGGATCAACAGGCGGTCGCCGCCTTCGCCGACACCGAATTCAGCGCGATACTCGGTTGGCATGCGGGCGATCAGCACTGGAGCTTGACCGTTAGCGGGTTCGTCCCGACCGGCGACTATGACCCGGCGCGAATTGCGCAGACGGGCCTCAACCGCCCAGCGATCGACGTCAAGGGAGCCTATACTTTCCTCAGCACGCAAACGGGACTTGAGGCGACGACCGCGCTTGGCGTGACGGTCAACGCCATCAATAACCAGACGAATTACCAAAGCGGCGCCGAGTTTCACCTTGAGTGGGCGCTGGCGCAGCACCTGCCGTTCGGCCTCGCCGCTGGGGTCGGCGGCTATTTCTACCAGCAGATCACCAACGACGGCGGCCCCGGCGACACCAACGGCACGTTCAAGGGGCATGTCGCGGCGATCGGCCCGATCATTACCTATACGCTCAAGGTCGGGGCGCAGGAGGTCGATTTCGATGCGCGGTGGTTCCACGAGTTCGACGCCTACGACCGGGTCCGCGGCGACACCATCTACGCGACCATGGGCTTTCGGTTTTGATCGGCGCCCTCGAGGCGCCGCAGCGGCACAGCTTTTCCTGGTCCGGCGGCGCAAAACTTTCAGGTCCGCGCGGGCCTTGCCACGCGGACGCTGAGCCGTTAAGTCTGCCTCGCCTCGCGGGTCAGCCGCGCCGCCGCGCCAAATGGGCCGGCAGGCGGCCCTGACCTCGTTGGCATGCGCCCGTAGCTCAGCTGGATAGAGCACTAGACTACGAATTTAGGGGTCAGGAGTTCGAAATCTCTTCGGGCGCGCCAATTTTTAAGGGCTCAGCGGCCTTTCCCGACGTACATCATCGCTCCGGCCGCCGCAGGTTCAGGCGGCGATGATGACTTTCAGCGCCTGCGTATCGGCGGCTCGGCCGAAGGTGTCGTAGGCGTTGAGGATTTGATCGAGCGTAAAGCGGTGCGTGATCAGCTTGGTCGGGTCGAGCTTTTTCGAGCGCACCGTTTTGAGCAGCATCGGCGTCGTCACCGTGTCGACGAGGCGCGTGGTGATCGTGACGTTTTGCGACCATAGCCGTTCGAGATGCAGGTCGACCTTGACGCCATGCACGCCGACATTTGCGATAACGCCGCCGGGCGCGATGATATCCTCGCACATCAGGAAGGTGGCTGGCACGCCGACCGCCTCGATCGCCGTATCGACGCCGACGCCGCCTGTCAGCGCCTTGACGCGCTCCGCCGCCGCGCCATCGGCGCTATTGATCGTCTGCGTCGCGCCGAACTGGCGGGCGATGCCGAGCCGGTTGTCGTCGAGGTCGATCATGATGATTTCGGCGGGCGAATAAAATTGCGCCGTGAGTAGCGCGGCGAGGCCGATCGGGCCCGCGCCGACGATGGCGACGGTCGATCCCGGCGCAACCTTGCCGTTCAGCACGCCGCATTCGAAGCCGGTCGGCAGGATGTCGCTCAACATGACGAGCGCCTCCTCGTCGGCGCCGGCGGGGATCGGGTAAAGGCTGGTGTCGGCGTGCGGCGTGCGGACATATTCGGCCTGCGTGCCGTCGATCTCGTTGCCGAGGATCCAGCCGCCGGTCGTGCAATGCGAGTAGAGGCCCCTGCGACAGTATTCGCATTTGCCGCAAGACGAAATGCAGGAGATCAGCACGCGGTCGCCCGGCCTGAAAGCGGTGACCCCGGCGCCGACGCTGTCGACGACGCCGACCCCCTCGTGGCCGAGGATTCGTCCCGGCGCGCAGGTGGCGACGTCGCCCTTGAGAATATGCAGATCCGTGCCGCAGATCGTCGTCTTGACGATTTTGACGATAGCGTCGCCGGGCGCCTTGATCTCGGGCTTTGGGCGATCTTCAAGGGCTTTCTTGCCGGGTCCGCCGTAAACGAGCGCTTTCATGATCTCTCCAATCGGTCCACCGCGGCGGAGGATCCGGCGCGGCTTTTAAGTGATCACGCGGCGACGGACCGCGCCATGACTTTGCGCAAAAAATCAGCCGATCGACGATCGATTCGCGCCGGCGACCGCAATCCGCTCGAAACCAGGACGCGCCGCGACGGAACCGAGGATTAGCGGGTTCCAGGCTCCCCCGTGCTAGTCTAGTCTCCCATCATGCGCTCGAAACATCCGCCGCCCGCATTGGAGCCGCCACAAGCCGGCGCGTTCGCGCGCTCCATCGAGGCGGCGGGCGTCGGCCTTTGGCGCTACGTTCCTGCTACGGGCGAGGTCTTGCTTAGCGCCCAATCGGCGGCCCTCCTTGACTGTCCCGAGGGCGCGCCGCTCGATTACGCGCGATTTCTGGACCTCATTCACGCGGATGATCGGGCTACCGTAGATAAAGCCCTGCAGGGGAGCATTGCGAGCCTCGGCTCCTTCGATTTCGACCTTCGGCCGGCCAAACCGGCGGCGCAGTTCTGGATCCGCGCGCGTGGAAGAGCCATCGGCGGCGACGGACGGCCTGTCGAGGCCACAGGAATTCTGCTCGCCCTCGCGCACCGAAAAGCCGACGAGGCGACGATCGGCCGTCTCGCGGCGATTGTGACCTCGTCCGACGACGCCATCGCCGGCGTCACCCTCGATGGCCTCGTCACCGACTGGAACCGGGGGGCGGAGGCGGTGTTCGGCTACACCGGCGACGAAATGATTGGTCAGACCATCGCCATCCTCGCGCCCGGCGACAATCAGGACGACGCCATCGAGCTGCTGGACCGCATCAGGCGGGGTGAGCGGATCGAGCATTTCGAGACGCGCCGGCGCCGCAAGGACGGCGAGATCATCGACGTGTCGCTGACGCTCTCGCCGGTGCTCGACAGCGCCGGGCGCCTGCTTGGCGCGGCGAAGGTGGCGCGCGACATCACCGCGGCGAAACGGGCGCAGACGGCGCTGAAGGAGCGCGAAGCGCATCTGCGCTCCATTCTCGACACCATTCCCGACGCGATGATCGTCATCGATGCGCGAGGAATCATCCGATCCTTCAGCGCCGCGGCCGAGCGTCTTTTCGGCTATGGCGCCGAAGAGGCCGCGGGGCGAAACGTCAGCATACTGATGCCGTCGCCCTATCGGGAGCAGCATGACTCCTATCTGACGCGCTACGCCATGACGGGAGAGCGGCGCGTCATCGGGCGCGGCCGCGTCGTCGTCGGCCAGCGCCGCGACGGCTCGACCTTCCCGATGGATTTGTCCGTCGGCGAGGCGCGCTCCGGCGAGGGCCAGTTCTTCACCGGTTTTGTGCGGGACCTCACCGAAACGCAGGAGACCCAGCAGAGGATGCATGAGCTGCAGGCGGCGCTCGTCCATATCTCGCGCTTCAGCGCCATGGGCGAAATGGCCTCGACCCTCGCGCATGAGCTGAACCAGCCCTTGACGGCGATCGCGAGCTACCTCAACGGGTGCCGGCGCTTGCTGGCCGGCGGCGCGAACCTGCAGGCGGGCATGGTGAGGGACGCCATCGAACGCGCCGCCGATCAGGCTTTGCGCGCGGGCCAGATCATCCGGCGTATGCGCCAGTTTGTGGCGCGCGGCGATACCGAGCGGCATGTCGAGAGCCTCACGAAACTGATCGAGGAGGCGAGCGCCCTGGCGCTGGTCGGGATCAAGGAAACCGGCGTTCGCGTTTCCTTTCGCTTCGATGGCCGCGCAGCTTTCGTGTTGGTCGACAAGATTCAGATTCAACAGGTCATGCTGAACCTGATGCGCAACGCGATCGAGGCGATGCAGGAAACCTCGCTCCGGGAGCTGACGGTTTCGACCGTCGAACTCGACGAGGATACGGTCGAAGTCGTTGTGGCCGACACTGGGCCGGGGATCGCCGGAGAAATCGCGGATCAGCTGTTCCAGCCGTTCGTCACGACGAAAGCCGACGGCATGGGCATCGGCCTCTCGATTTCGCGAACCATCATCGAGGCGCATGGCGGACGGCTTTGGGTCGAGCCCAATCCGCCCGGGGGGACGATTTTCCACTTCACGCTGAAGGCCGTGAACCCGGACGAGGCGATCGATGGCGCATGATGCTGTGGTGCATCTTATCGAGGACGACGAGGGCGTGCGTCAGGGGCTCGCCTTCCTGTTGACGGCTTCGGGCTTCGCCGTGCGCGTCTATGAATCGGCCCTCGCTTTTCTGGACGCCCTTCCGGGCGTGCAACCGGGCTGCATCGTGACCGACGTCAGAATGCCGGGGATCGACGGGCTGGAGCTGCAAAGACTGCTCAACGAGAGGCGACTCGGACTGCCGGTCATCGTCATGACCGGCCATGGCGACGTGCCGCTCGCCGTCGAGGCGATGAAGGCCGGCGCCGTCGATTTCCTTGAAAAGCCGTTCAATGATGAAGTGCTGCTGTCGGCGATCAGGACCGCGGTCGACCGTCATGCACGCGACGCGCGCCATAACGACGAAGCCGCCGCCATCGCCCGGAGGCTCGCGAGCCTGACCGCACGGGAGGGCGAGGTTCTGGACGGCCTGATAGCAGGGCGGCCGAACAAGACGATCGCCTATGATCTGCAGATCAGCGTCCGCACCGTCGAGGTTCATCGCGCCCATCTGATGGCGAAGATGGGCGCCTCCAATCTGTCCGAGCTGCTGCGGATGGCGTTCCTGGCCCGCGCGCCGGGCGCGGGCTAAACCCTTTCGCGCCGCAGCAGAGCCTGGCGAGGCTCACGCCATCCGGTTGCATTGAACCCGGTTGCGCTGAATCAAGGCGACCGCGGCCCCGATTCCCTAGCCTTTACCCATGAAACTTTGCGATTTAGCGGCTGATGGGGGATGGCGGAGTTGTTCCATGCCTGACGCGGAGCCTCTCGTCCTGATCGCCGATGATGATCTCGCAGTTCGCGACGCGCTTCAGTTCGCGCTGAGGCTCGCGGGGCTCAATGTGCATGCGCATGGCGGCGGCGACGAACTGCTGGCCGATGCGGACCTGCCCAACGCGCGCTGCATCATACTCGACGACGGCACGCCGCATTTGAATGGCTTTGAACTGCTGAACCGGCTTCGCGCCCGCAACATTCGGCTGCCCGCCATTATGCTGACCAATCACGCGACGGCGCGGCTGCGCGCGCGCGCGAACGCGGCCGGCGTCCGGCTCGTTCTCGAGAAGCCTTTGATGGACAATGCTTTGGTCGAGAACATCCTGACCATCCTTCGCACCGAGGCCTGACCCGGCCGCTCGAAGCTACGTAAAATCCCTTAGGAGTGAACACGATTTTCCTGGCGGCGCGCCGGCGCTAGACCAATCGAGGCCTTACGGCCAGCCAGGAGCGCGCGATGTTAACCTCCTTTTCGAATTTCGCCGAAGACCGCATTTCGACGGCGAAGGGGTCTCAAGGCATGCAGCGGAGCGCGCAATCCTTCCCGGATCGGCGCGAGGCGGCGGGCGCGGCCCACGGCCAGGTGTTGCATTTCGCGGCGGACGCCGGGATCTATGGCGATGGCGACGAAAACGCGTCATTCTACAAGGTTCTCAACGGCGTCGTGCGCACCTGCAAGTTCAGGAGCGACGGCAGGCGGCAAATCGATGCGTTTCATCTCTCCGGCGAAATTTTCGGCTTCGACGCAGGCGCGCGCCATCGCCTTTCGGCCGAAGCGGTCTGCGACTGCACCGTCGTCGCCTATCGCTGGCGGGCGCTCGAAACGCCGGGCGAAATCGACGATCGGCTCGCCGGACAGTTCTTTGGCTACGCGATGCAAAACCTGCAGCGCGCGCAGGAACATGCGCTGCTGCTCGGGCGCCGCAGCGCCGCGCAAAAGGTCGCCGCCTTCCTTATCGAGATGACGGATCGGTCGTCCAGCGACCAGATTGATCTTGCGATGGCGCGGCAAGATATCGCCGATTATCTCGGCCTCACCATTGAAACAGTCTCGCGGACGCTTTCGAACCTCGAGCGCGACGGCGTCATTTCGCTGCCGACGGCGCGGCGCGTCTTCATCAAAAACGGGCAGGCCCTGCGGCGCATCAGCTCCTGAAGGGATCAGGCGAAGCGCGAGGATTTTTCGCCGCGGCGGCTTACGCTCGGACCCAATCGAAACTGGTCTGCTTCCAGCTAATGGGTTTCGACCGGTCCCGCTGTGCGAGTCGGTTTGCGCAGCAGAACGATGGCGCAAAGGCTGATGATCAGCCCAACTCCGACGATCCAGAACGCATCGGAATAAGCCGACACATAAGCTTCCCGTCGGACCTGACCCGCGATCGTCATCAGCGCCTGCGCCCTGGCGATGGCGGGATCGGCGATGGCGGCGCGCGCGCCCGCCATCAGCATGGCGATCCGTTGCTGGGTCAGCACGGCGTTCTGCGTCATCGCTTCGGCGAGCATCGAGAAATGGAATTGCTCGCGCCGTTCGATCATCGTCGACAGCAGTGCGATGCCGATCGATCCGCCGAGATTGCGCATCATGTTCGATAGCGCCGAGGCGTCGGCCGTCTCGCGCGGAGGAAGGTTGGCCGTCGAGAGCTGGGACAAAGGAATGGAAAACAGCGGCTGGCCGGCGGCGCGCAGCAGCTGAGGCAGAATCAGTTGGTCCATGCCGACGTCATGCGTCAGGTTCACGTTGATGAAGCAGCTCGCCGCGAAAAGCAGAGTTCCGGCGACGACAAGCAAACGGGGATCAATCCGCTTCATCAGGAAGGGCATGGCCGGAAACAGCACGAGTTGCGGCAGGCCGCTCCACATCACGACATAGCCGATCTGCTCGGCGTTGTAGCCCTGGATTTGCGCGCAATAGAGCGGGATCACATAGGTCGAGCCGAGGGAAACGGCGCCCAGCACCGTCATCAGCGCGCAAGACGCGCCGATCGTCGGATTGCCAAGCACGCGCAGATTGATGAAAGGCTTCGCCGCGGTCAGCTCGCGCACAATGAAGCAGATGACGCCGACCGCTGCGATGACCGACAATTGGCTGATCGCCGTCGATTCGAACCATTCCTTGCGCTGCCCTTCCTCGAGCACGAAGGTGAGACTTGAGAGACCGACGGCCATGGCCCCGATGCCGAGCCAGTCGCCCTTTGGCAGTTCGGCCCAGCGGGCGGCTTGCTTCGGAAGAGAGGTAAGCTGAATGATGGCGGCCATAGGACCCGGAATAAGGTTCAGATAGAAAATATAATGCCAGGAAAAGCTATCAGTCAGCCAGCCGCCGACCGTTGGGCCGAGGGCGGGCGCCAATGTCGCCGTGAGGCCGAAGAGGGTAATGCCGGTTCCCTGCTGCGACTTCGGTAGGCGGGTGCGGACGATTGTGATCGCCGTCGGAATGAGGACGCCGCCGGTAAAACCCTGGCCGGCGCGAAAGAGAATCAACTGCGGCAGCGAGGTCGACAGGGCGCAAGCGATCGAGAAGGCGACGAACAGGCCTGTGTTGACCGAAAGGTAGCGGCGCAGGCCGAAGATCGATCCAAGCCAGCCGGTCAGCGGGATCACGATGATCTCGGCCATTAGATAGGCGGTTGAAATCCAGCTGCCCTGTTCGGGCGAGGCGCCGATCGCGCCTTCGATGTCGGCGAGCGATGAATTGGTGATCTGGATGTCGAGAATGGCGGTGAAGGCGCCGAGAATGGCTCCAGCGACCGCGAGCCAGTCGCGCGCGCTCGCCTTCGCCTCAGCGCCGCTCATCTTCCGCTTTCAGGGCGCTGAGCGCAACATTTCCGGAGGCGGCGGGCTGGCCTCGCGTATCGATGACCGCCTCGGCCGAGAGGCCGGGCCGGAGACGCTGGAGCAGGGGATCGCTGTCGTCGAGAACGATCTTGACCGGGACGCGCTGCACGATCTTGGTGAAATTGCCGGTCGCGTTTTCGGGCGGCAACAGGGCGAATTGCGCGCCCGTCCCCGGCGCAAAGCTGTCGATGCGGCCGCGAAAGACATGATCGCCGAAAGCGTCGACCGTGAAGCTCGCGGCCTGACCCTCGGCCATCGCTCCAACCTGGGTCTCCTTGAAGTTGGCGATAAGATAGATCGCCTTGCCCATCGGCACCAGGGTCAGGAGATTGGAGCCGGGCTGCACGAGCTGCCCCTTGCGCAGGGCCCTGTCGCCTACAACGCCGTCGATTGGCGCGGTGATCGTCGTATATTCGAGATTGAGCTTTGCCTGGTCGAGATTGATTTCATATCGTTGCAGGCTGGCGCGGGCGGCGGCCTCGAGCGAGTGCAGGCCCTCCGTCTGTTTCTGCGCGGCGTCGTAGGTCGCCTTCGCCTTGTCGAGCGCGGCCTGCTTCTGCAGAAGATCCGACGTCGCCTGATGCGAGCGCTGAATCGTGCCGGCGCCTTTTTGCAGAAGGGCGTCGTAGCGCGTCTGTTCCTCGGTTGCGAAATTGAGGGCGGCTGTCGTCGTGGCGATATCCGCCTTCGCCTCCTCGATCTTTGCCTGCTGCTGGATCAGCGCCGCGGCGACTCCCTCAAGGCTGGCGCGGGCTTTGTCGACATCGGCCTGCGATTGCAGAAAAGCGACCTGAAAATCGCGATCATCGATGCGCGCCAGAACCTGACCCGCTTTGACCGGCTGATTATCGCCAACGAAAACGTCGGCGATGAAGCCGCCGACCTTCGGCGCGACCACGACCTTATCAGCCTGCAAAAAGGCGTTGTTGGTCGTCTCCTCGAAGCGGCCGTCGGTCCACCAATGCCAGCCGAAGCGGCCCGCCGCCGTCAGCGCGACGAGGAGCGCAATGGCCAGAAATGCGCGCTTGCGGGACAGGGCGGGCGCCTTTTTTGTGTTGGCTGGAGTATCCTCCCTTGTTGGAGGAACCAATCGGGCGGCTGGAGCCTCCCCGCGCAACCGGGCGAGGGCTTCGCCGCCGATCGCGGATACGTGTTCGCGCGGCGGAGCTCCAGGGAGAGGAAGAGTGCTTGCGGACAGGTCCATGATTCAGCCATAATGAAACGGAACGGTATCGTTCTATATCTTTGGCAACCGATTGGCAAGCTCATATTTTGGAAAAGACGATGAAAAACGCTGCTGACCACGGCCCCGCCGAAGCAGATCGCGCGGATGCGCCGGCGCGGGGAGGGCGCCCGACGAAAGCGGCGGCGGCGCAGCGCGACGAACGCTTGCTCGAAATCGCGGCGGAGATGTTTATGCGGGACGGCTTCGACGCGACGTCTATGGAACGCCTGGCTGAGGCCGCCAAGATCGGAAAGGCGACCCTTTACGCCCGTTACGCCGACAAGAGCCAATTATTCGCCGAAATCCTGCGCCGGCGCATCCTGCTGATCTATGGCCCGTTGGAGGCGGAATTCGCCGCGAGCCTCGGCGGCGAGAGCCTTGAGCACACGCTATTGGCTTTGGCGCGGCGATTTATCGACCTCTCCCTGGCGCCTTCGGCGATCGCTCTCGGGCGCATTCTCGCGGCTGAAGGGGCACGCTTTCCTGAACTCGGCAAGCTCGCCGTCGAGGAAGGATTGAACCGGCAAATCAGGCTCGTCGAGTTGGTGCTGGCGCGCTTCGAGGCCAGACATCGCTTTGCGATCGACGACATGGCGCTGGCGGCGGACCTCTTTCTCAGCATCGTGCTCGGCCGCCTTTCGCGCATGTCGTTGCTGGGCGTGCGGATGGAGCGCGAAACGCTTGATCGCCGGACCCGGGAAGCGGTGCGGATATTTGTCCGAGGCATTACGCAAGAGCCCTCGTCGATTTGACGAGTTTGAGCGCGCCTTGCTTCTTCCCCTTTCCGACCCGGTCAAAAAATCCCATCTGATTTCGCTGAGGGTCAGCCTGTGTTGCGAAGGCCGGCGGCGATGCCGTTGATCGAGATCAGGATACAGCGCAGGGTGCGGTCGTCCTGCTCGCCGGCGCGCCAGCGGCGAAGCAGCTCTACCTGCAGATGGTTGAGCGGCGATATGTAGGGGAAGCGATGGCTGAGCGAGGCGGCCAGCGCCGGATTTTCGGCAAGCCGCGTTGTGGCGCCGGTGATCTCGTTCAGCGCCTTTGTGGTGCGTCGCCATTCCAGTTCGAGCGAGGCGAACACCGTGCGGGCGAGATCTTGGTCCGGCACGAGCTCCGCATAACGCTGGGCGAGATGCATGTCGGCTTTCGCCAGCACCATGTCCATGTTGGATAAAAGGGCGCGGAAGAACGGCCATTCGGCGCTCATGCGCTGCAACAGCGCCATGCGCTCTTTCGGGGCCTGCGAAACAAAAGATTCAACCGCCGAGCCGAAGCCGAACCAGCCGGGCAGATTGAGCCGCGCCTGGCCCCAGGAAAAGCTCCACGGAATGGCGCGCAGATCCTCGATGCGCCGCGTCGAGCGACGCGAGGCGGGACGCGAGCCGATGTTGAGTTCGGCGATTTCGGCGATCGGCGTCGCGGTGAAGAAATAATCGACGAAGCGGGGATTGTCGTAGATCACCGCGCGGAACGCCTTCATGCTGGCTTCCGAAAGCGCCGCCGCAGCTTCGAGAAACGCCGCCGGAACCGCATGGGTCGAGGGGAGCAGCGTCGCTTCCAGCGTCGCCGCGACGAGGGCTTCGAGATTGAGCAGCCCGATGTCGGGGTTGGCGTATTTTGAGGAAATTACCTCGCCCTGTTCGGTCAGCCTGATCTGGCCTTCGACCGTCCCAGGCGGCTGCGCGAGGATCGCCTGATAGCTCGGGCCGCCGCCGCGCCCGACCGTGCCGCCGCGTCCGTGGAACAGCCGCAGGGCGATGCCGTCAAGCCCGGCGAACAATCCGGCGAGCGCCGTTGACGAGCGATAGAGCTCCCAATTGCTGGTGAAGAAGCCGCCATCCTTGTTGCTATCCGAATAGCCGAGCATGATCTCCTGTTCGCCGCCCGACGCGCGCGTGAGATCGGCGACCCCCGGTAGCGTGTAGAAGGCGCGCATGATGGATTCGGCGTTACGAAGATCTTCGATCGTCTCGAACAGTGGCACGACCATCAGGTCGACCGAGGAGCCGGGATCGCCGATAGCGCCATGCATCATGCCGCATTCTTTCTGCAGCACGAGAACTTCGAGGAGGTCGCTCACCGTCTCCGTGTGGCTGATGATGTAGTGCACGACCGCCGGCTTGCCGAAGGATTTGCGGGCGTCCCGCGCCGCCTCGAAAATGTCGAGCTCTTCCTCGGTGCGCGGCCCATAGACGACGCCGGGCACGCACAGCGGGCGCGGATCGCGCAGCAGTTCGAGCAGCAGCTTCTGGCGCGCCGCCTCATTGAGCGCGCTGTAATCGCCGCAGACGCGCGCGACCGACAGCAGCTCCTTCAGCGTTTCCTCGTGCCGGTCAGAACTCTGGCGCAGATCGACGGAAGCGAGGTGGAAGCCGAATACGTCGACGGCGCGGCGCAGCGGCGCGAGCCGGGCCGGAACCAGCGCCGCGCCATGATTGGCGCGAAGCGAATCCTTGATGGTGGCGAGATCGGCCTCAAGCTCGCCGGCTTCGACATAAGGCTCGCCGGGCGCCACGGCGTGACGCAGGGCTTCGCCGCCGGTCAGCATGACGAGGGTCGACGCCAGTCGCGAATAGACGCCGGCGAGCGCGCGCCGATAGGGTTCGTCCTCGCGCTGGGGGTTTTCATCGCCGGAGCGCTCCGCCAGCGCCTCGAGTTCCGGCGTTGCGCCGACCAGCCGGCGCGAGATGGAAAGCTCGCCGCCGAGCTGATGAATCTCGGTCAGGTAGAAACGCAGGCCGGCCTCGCACTGGCGCCGCAGGGCGAGCTCCAGCGTGCCGGCGTTGACGTTCGGATTTCCGTCGCGGTCGCCGCCGATCCATGACCCCATGCGGAAAAAGCTGCCGATCCGTTCGCCGGGAAGATGCTCCTCGAGTTCGGCGTAAAGAGCCGGAATCTGGCGCAGGAACGTCATCTCGTAGAAGCTCAGCGCATTCTCGATCTCGTCGCGCACGGTGAGGCGCGCGTAGCGCAGAAGCCGCGTCTGCCACAATTGCGCGATGCGGGCGCGCAGCAGTCGTTCGTTTTGCCTTCGCTCGCGCTCGCCTTTCAGCGTTTCGCGCGCGAGCAGGAGCTGCGCGATGGAGCGTTCGGCTTCGAGCAGGCTGCGCCGCTGAACCTCGGTCGGATGGGCGGTCAGCACCGGCGAAATCATGCTCCGCCGGAGCGCCTTGGCGACCGCCTCGGGCGCGATCGACGCCGCGGCGAGACGCTCAAAGGTCCCGGCTATGGCGCCGGGCTCATGGCGGCGCGGTTCTTTCTCGGCCAGCACGGCTCGGGTCCGGATATTGTGGCGGTCCTCGGCGATATTGGCGAGATGGGCGAAATAGCTGAACGCGCGGATGACCGCCATGGTCTTTTCCGACGTGAGGCCACGCAGCAGCGCGTCGAGCTTGTGGCCGGCGTCAGGATCGGAGCCGCGCTGGAAGGCGACGCTGAGGCGGCGGATGGTCTCGATGCGCGCGAAAGTCTCCTCGCCTTCCTGTTCGCGAATGGTGTCGCCGAGGAGCTGGCCGAGCAGACGGATGTCCTCGATCAGCGGGCGCTCGATGACCGAGGCGCCTGTCGGCTGGGCGGGGTCGAGAGCTTTCGTCATCAATGCCTCTTTGGATCGAGCCGGGCGGGTTGCTGGGCGGTCGCCTGCCGCTTTCCCGGGCGTGACGTCGCAGCAAATAACGCGCCAGCCGAAGTTCGAAAACCCCAAAGCCCCCGCTGGTCCGGGAGGGTCGATTGACAAAAACCGGGATCGTCCGAATATCAGCCTAAAGCAAGAAAAGCCAATCTGCGGCCCAGCCGGCCCCGCGCGGGTCGCGGCGGGATGGAGGCGACGCCAGCATGACGGAACATCTCGCAAGGCCTCCTGCCGGCCCGCGCTCCATCGCCCTCATCGGTCCGCAGGGATCCGGCAAATCCACCCTGTTCGAAGCCCTGCTAGCGGCGGCCGGCGCGCCGGCGAAACGGCAGGCCGAAGCGCGCGGCAGGCAAGGCGGCGAGGCGAGGCTTGGCCATTGCTCTTTCCTCAACGAGCGCTGGTCGATCGTCGATTGTCCCGGCTCGGTCGAGTTTTCTTTCGAGACCGAGGCCGCCCTGATGGCGGTCGATCTCGCTGTCGTCGTTTGCGAACCGGCGACCGGCCGCGTCTCCAACCTGCCGCTGCTTTTGAAGACGCTTGAGGAGCGCGGGCTCCCGCATCTCATCTTCATCAACAAGATCGACACGCTGGCTGGCTCGTTTCATGACGCCATCGCGGCGTTGCATACCCATTCGGCGCGCCCGCTGCTGCCGCGCCAGCTGCCGATCCGCGCCGGCGACGCCGTCATCGGCTACATCGACGTCGTGACCGAGCGCGCCTTCCGCTACGGCGAAAAGCAGGGCGTCGAGCCGATCGAACTGCCGCCGCAGATGCGCGAAACGGAGAAGCAGGCGCTGACCGGGCTTACAGAGGCGCTGGCGGACCAGGACGACGAACTGATGGAGAAGCTGCTCGACGACGTGACGCCGACGCCGGACGAGCTCTACCAGCACCTGCGCAAGGATCAGGCGAAGGGCTCGATCGTCGAAGTGCTGATCGGCGCGGCGAGCCGTGGCCATGGCGTCTTTCGCCTGTGGAAGGCGCTGAGGCATGATGTGCCGGAGGCGTCCGAGACGGCGTTGCGCCGCGGCGTTCCGGGCGGGGATCGGCCGGCGGTGCAGATTTTCAAGACCGTTCAGGCGGGAAAGCTCTGTTATGGCCGCATCTGGCGCGGTCCGCTGCGCGACGGCGCGACGCTGGATAGCGTCCGTATCGGCGGCATCCACCGCTTCGCCGGGACGGAATCGGTGCGGGCCGCCGAGGCCGATGCGGGCGAACTGGTTGCGCTCGGTCGCCTCGACGGCGTCGCGACAGGGGCGTTCCTCGGCGCCGCCGCGCCAGAGCCTTTTCCGGAGCCGCCGCCGCCGGTCTATGAGCTCGCCATCGCGACGCGGGATCGGAAGGACGACGTCAAGCTTTCGGCGGCCCTGCACAAGCTGGTTCAGGATGATCCCTCCCTCAGCGTCGAGCACAGGCTCGAGACCGGCGAGACGGTGCTGCAAGGCCAAGGCGAGATCCACCTCAACACTGCGATCGAACATCTCGCCTCATCCTACAACGTCCTCGTCGCGACCGGCGCGCCGAAGATCGCCTATAAGGAGACGATCCGGCGCGCGGTGTCCCAGCATGGCCGCGTCAAGCGCCAGACCGGAGGCCATGGCCAATTCGCCGACGTAAAGCTCGAGATCGAGCCGCGTCCGCGCGGCGCCGGCTTCCTGTTCACGGACAGGATCGTCGGCGGCTCGGTGCCGAAGAACTATATTCCCGCGGTGCGTGAGGCCGCCGAGGAGGCGATGCAGAAAGGGCCGCTCGGCTTTCCCGTGGTCGATGTCGGCGTGACCCTCGTCGATGGCGGCTTTCACGCGGTCGACAGCTCCGACATGGCGTTCAAAAGCGCGACCCGCGCGGCCATCGCCGAGGGACTGGCCAAGGCCGAGCCGGTGCTGCTGGAGCCGGTCGATCATATCACCGTCAGCGTGCCGAACGCCTTCACGGCGGCCGCCCAGCGCCTGCTGAGCGGGCGGCGCGGCCAGATCATGGGATATATGGAAAAGCCCGGCTGGCCCGGCTGGGACGACGTCGAGGCGCTAGCGCCGGCGGCCGAGCTGCACGACCTCATCATGGATTTGCGGTCGGATACGATGGGGCTCGGCGCTTTCCGGCGCCGCTTCGATCATTTATCCGAGGCGCGGCGATAATCACCGCGCCGGCGACTCCTCAAGCGCCGTCGTCGATGACTTTCGTATCGGGCCGGTCGACGCCCTCGGCGTGTTCGACCTTCCACTTTCCGCCGGCGGTTTCATATTCGATCTCTTCGCTCGCCCCGGGCGTGCGCTGCTCCGCCGCGGCGCGCCGCGCCGCCTCCGCCGCCGCTTCATGCGTGGGGAACGTCTCCGAAAATACGCCGTCGACCGTATAGGCCCAGCCTCCGTCGTGTTCGACCACGTGATAGGCGACGGTAGTCATGTCGTTGCTCCTTTGCGAGCTGCGGATCCCGCCCGTCAAGCCCGCGATCTGATGCAGGAAATGGGTCTCGCCAAGGCCGAAGAGCCCAAGGGGCGGGTCTGGCGACGACCGATGCGTCGTTGCTAACATGCATCGGGCCCCAACTCAATTGATGGCCCAACGCGGCTATTTCAATGCAAGTCAGCCCTGTATAGTTTCACCGGAGGACGCTTCCGGCCGCACGGGAACGGTCGAAAGGCGAGAACTGGAAAGCCCCGCCGATGGACGATGCTGTGAAGGGCGCCCAGACATCCGCGGCGCAGGCGCCGCCGCCGCGGAGCGCGTTGCGCGGCTGGCTTTTCCCGCTGCTGCGCGTGGCGCTGGTCGCCGCCGTCGGCTATCTCGCCTGGTATGTGGCGGGGCACTGGAACCGCTGGACCGGCGCGGCGCGTTTCGAAAAAACGGACGACGCCTATGTCGTCGGCGACGTGACGCCGCTCGCGGCGAAAGTCTCGGGCTATGTGAAGACGGTCGCCGTCGGCGATTACCAACGCGTGCGCAAAGGCGACCTCATCGTCGAAATCGATCCGTCGGACTACGCCGCCGCGCTGGAGCAGGCGGAAGCTTCGCGCGAGGCGGCCGAGGCCGCGCTCGAAAATCTCGCCAATCAAAAGGATGTCCAGCGCGCGCTGATACGCCAGGCCGAGGCGACGATCGTCGCGACCGAGGCCGATTTGACCCGCTTTCAGCTTGAGCTGAAGCGTCAACAGGACCTGCTCGAGACGCGCATCGCCGGCCTGCCGCAGCTTGTCGAACAGGCGCAGGACAACGAAAAGCGGACGCAGGCGCAGCTGCTTCTGAACAAAGCGCAAGTGGACCAGCAAAAAGCGCTGCTGGCCAGCCTCGACGTTCAGGAGAAACAATTGCGGGCGCAACTCGACGGCGCCAGGGCGGCGGTCGACCTTGCGCGGAACAATCTCAACTACACGCGGATCGTGTCTCCGGCGGACGGTCTGGTCGGGGAGCGGCAGGTGCGGCCCGGACAGTTCATTAACGCCGGATCGCAGGTCATCGACGTCGTGCCGCTGCCGAACCTCTGGGTGATCGCCAATTACAAGGAGACGCAGATGACGAATGTCCGCCTCGGCGAGCCGGCCTCCGTCACCGTCGACGCGTTTCCCGACCTGAGGCTGACTGGTCGCGTCGATAGCTGGGCGCCCGGCACGGGGGCGACCTTCGCGCTGCTGCCGCCGGATAATGCGACCGGCAATTTCACCAAGGTGGTGCAGCGCGTTCCGGTGAAAATCACGCTCGATCCGAACCCGGCTCTTGGCGCGCTGGTGCGGCCCGGCATGTCCGTCGTCGCGACAGTCGACACGCAACGTGGCGAGGCCGCCGGCGTCAAAGAAGACGCGCCGCCGCCGGCCACCGCCAAAAAATGACCGACGTCACCGCCTCATTTGCGGCAGCCGCGCCGCCGCGCCTTCGCGCCGACACGCTGCGTCCCTACGTCGGCATTCTCGGCGTGCTGATCGGCGTGACGTTAGCCAATCTCGGCAGTCGGGTGACGACTTTTGGCCTCTCCGACCTGCGCGGCGGCCTTCACGTTGGTTTCGACGAAGGCGCCTGGATTACAACGAGTTTCGGCATCGGCCAGATGATGAGCGGCGTCGCCTCGCCTTATATGGCCTCGATCTTTGGCGTGCGCCGATTTCTCCTGCTGGGCATCGCGCTGTTTTTCACAACGTCCCTGCTCGCGCCGTTCTCGCCGAACCTCACCGCTTACCTCGTCGCGCAATTTCTTGGCGGGGTCGGATCGGGCACGTTCATTCCGCTGACCATCAGCTTCATCATTCGAAGCCTGCCGCCACGACTCGTCATCTACGGCGTCGCCTGCTACGCAATGAGCACCGAGCTGTCGCTGAACATCGGCGCCTCGCTCGAGGGCTGGTATTCCGATGAATTGAGCTGGGCATGGATCAACTGGCAATATTGCATCGCCTTGCCGCTGATGTTCGTCTGTATCTTTTACGGCGTGCCCCGGGACGAGCGCCATTGCATTCATCTGCGCCATCTTGACTGGCCAGGACTCGCCTACGCCACGTTTGGCTTCGCGTTGCTGTATGCGGGCCTCGATCAAGGCAATCGCCTTGATTGGACGAACAATGGCCTCGTCAACGGGCTTTTGATTTCCGGGGCGCTGTTGACCATGATTTTCGTCGTGCGCGAACTTGTCGCGCCGCGGCCTTTTCTTAATATCAAGCTCGCCGTACAGGGAAACCTGCCACTGCTGCTCGCTCTGCTCGCTGGCTTTCGATTTATCATTCTCTCCACGGCCTACATTATCCCGACCTATCTCCAGACCGTTCAGAATTTCCGCGAGCTCCAGGTCGGGGCCGTATTACTGCTGATAGCATTGCCGCAGTTCATAATCGTTCTGCCGCTGGCTGCCCTGCTGAAGCGGGTCGACGCCCGTTTGGTGCTGGCGTTCGGAGCGGCGCTGATCGCCATCGCCTGCCTGATGGCGACCAATCTAACCAGCCAATGGGCGACCGATGACTTCCTGCCGTCGCAGATCCTGCAGGCCATCGGTCAATCCTTCGCGCTGACCGCGCTGCTGGCGTTGGTTATTCGCTCGATCAAATTGGAGGACGCGCTGACGATCGGCAGCCTCCTGCAAATCAGCCGTTTGTTCGGCGGCGAGATCGGCACCGCTTTCATGCAGACCTTCGTGCGAGTGCGCGAACAGATCCACTCGAATCTCATCGGAACGCATGTCGATGCGCTCACCGCCATGACCAACGAGCGGCTGGCCGCTTATCGCGGCGCCGTCGGCGCGCGCACCGCGGACTTGGCCGAAGCGGGGGCGCGCGCGACAAAGCTTCTCGCCGGGACGGTCGCGCAACAGGCGGCCGTGCTTTCCTACATCGACGGCTTTCTCGCCGCCGCCGCCGGCGCTTTCATCTGCCTGCTTGTCGTCGGACTGGTGCGCCGCCCTGGCCCCTCGCCATTCTGAACCGCGCCGCCTATATCAGCGGAAAGGGCTTTGAAAGGACAGGCGCCGCGATGAACAGAAATCTCCGGCCGATCGCCGAGTCGCTGAAGCGGCAGGGCTTCGCCTTCGCCGGCGCCGAGGCGATGCAGCTCGCGCTGCGCGAGGCGGGGCTCGCCGATTGGGAGAGTTTCGCGAAGAGCTGGAACGATCTTGGCGTCGATTCTTATATGGCGGACGGCGGCCGCTATCGTCGCCGCCGGCACGCCGCCTTCTCCGCGTCGGGCGACGGCGTCGCGCGCAAGCCGCATCAGCCGCATTACCAGAGCCGCGACTACAATCCTCTGAACGGCGGCGTCGAACGATGGTTCGCGCCCGTCGCCGACCAGATCGCCGGCCATCCGGCGATGCAGGCGATTCTGCGGACGTGCTTCGACCTCTTCGACAGCCTGACGCCGCAAGGCACTAGGCCGCTTGTCTGGCACGTCGAGACCCACCAGTTCCGCATCGAGGCCAAGGCTGGCGGAGAAGGCCGCCCGACGCCTGAGGGCCTGCATCAGGACGGCGTCGACTGGGTTCTCGTCCTGTTGATCGCACGCGAAAATGTCGCCAGCGGCGAGACGTCGATCCACGATCTCGCCAAACGGAACATCGGCAACTTCACGCTGACCCGCCCGCTCGACGCCGCCTTCGTCGATGATTCGCGCGTGTATCATGGCGTGACGCCGGTCGCGCCGCTGGATCCGGCGCGCCCCGCCTATCGCGATGTGCTGGTCGTGACTTTCCGGCGGTAGGCGTGGCCGGTTCGACCGGCCACGCCTTGTCGGCCCTATTGCGGGAAATAGCTGTCGTCGAGCAGCATGTCCTCGAAGAACGCACCGAACTTGCCGTCGCGGTCGCGGATATGGATTTCGAGCACCCAGAGGAGGGGCGAGGGGTGGAAGTCGATCTCGGCGAGCGGCCCGTCATAGATCGCGGCGTGCGGGAAATCGGAGAGCCGGTGGCCTGAAAGATCGAGATTCAGCACCCAGCCCATCGCCTCCGCCTCAGCGGTTGCGAAATCATAAAGCGCTTTGCCGCTCAGCCCCGTCTGCGACCACTTCTTGCGGACGAAGTGGAACAGCTTGCGGGCGTCGGCGGCGCAGCGCGCCATGTCGGCATTGGAGCCGACGACGAAGGTGTCTCCGCCATCGCCCTCCCAGTCCTTCCACACGGGGCCGATGTCGATGAAAAACAAATCATTCTCGCCGAGGACGACGCCCGGGTCGGACGGTGCGCCGAACGTCTTCAGCGTATTCGAGCCGAAGCGGACGTAAACGTCGTGCCAGCCTTTCAGCATGTCGAGTTCGGTGAGAAGATCCTTCGCCATTTCGACGGCGTCCTCCTCGACCATACCGGGCGCGACGCGCGCGGCGATCTCGTGAATGGCCTTGCGCGTGCGGTCGCGCACGAACAGCATCTTTTCGACCGCGAACGCGGCGCCGACGTCTTCGAGGTTTGGTTTCAGAGCGACATTCGTCATTCGATCTCTCCTGTTGTCGATTGGACGGTAAGGGAGGTTTGGCCTCCGCTCTATTTCCCTGTTTGCTCTAGGCCGGGTGGACGATGAGGCCGTCGAGCGCCGCCGCCAGCCCGATCTGGCAGGACAGGCGGTCGTTCTCCTGCGGGTCGCGAAGGCGGGGCAGCAGCCTCGCCTCCGATCGTTCGGGCGGGCAGAGGCGATCGCGCCAGGCCGCGTCGACCCTGATCCGGCATGCGCCGCAGGCGGCGCGCCCGCCGCAAACGGACATGATCGGCGCCTGCGCGCGCAGCAGCGCGTCGAGCAGGCGTTCGCCTTCGACGCCGGAGATCCCGCGCAGGTTCCCGGCTGCATCGCCGAGAAACACGGAAACGAGAGCGGCTTCGCGCGTCATGCATCGGATCTTTCCGGTTCAAGGGTGGGCCCCGCTTTGCGCGGCTTTGCGGGGCGGCGTCAGCGGGAGCGACTTAGGGGATGCGCCGGCGGCGGCGAAGGCGGCCGCCGGACAACGTTGGGTTCAGGCCGTCTGGCGTTGCGGATGTGTCAGGTCCAGATCCTGCCGGATTTTCGCCTGGGCGGCGGGCTTGCTGCGATGGAAGAACACGATCCAGGCGATGCCCGCGACCAGATAGGCGAGATAGACGTAGGGGAAATAACGCACCGGCGCGTCCGGGATCGGATAGACGCTGCCGACCGCCGGAATGACCAGCAGAACCAGCGACGCAACGCAAACCGCGATGTCCTGCGGCCGCAGTTCCTGCAGCTTGTTGAGATAGGCCGGCGCGGCGAGCGAGATCAGGAAGTAGGGCACGATGAAGCCGAAGGCCGCCAGCGTTCCGACATAGTTGAAGGCGTCGAGCGGCGCGACCTTCATGAGGATCAGCGTCGTCGGAACTGCGAAAGCGATGACGCTCATCACAGTGACCGCGACATGCGGCGTCTCGTTGGTTTTATGCGCGTCGCCGGTCGAAGCATGCAGCAGGCCGTGCCGCCCCATCGCGTAGATGACCCGGCCGCCGGCGTTGATGCAGGACAGGGCGAGCGCGAAGAAGCTAATCATGGCGCCCGCCGAAATCGGCGCCTGCAGCACTGGAACATGGGCCAGGACGGCCATGACGTTGAGCGGGGCGTCGATCTGGTCGAGCGGGGTCGCGTAGCCGCGCACCGCCATCACCATGGTGTAGGTGACGAAGATGAAGAAGACGCCGGAAATGACGAGGCTGAGCCACACTGCGCGGGGGATCGATTTCAGCGGATCCCTCGCCTCGTCGCCGAACGCCGTCGCGCATTCGAAACCGACGAGGCTGAAGATCGCCACGACGACGCCGAGGCCAAGTTTCGACCAGGGCAGCGTGCTGACGGTGAACTGTTGCGCATCGATCGCGAAGCCATGATTGCCGAGCGTGATGAAGCACAGGATGAGAATCAAAGTCACCGAGGCGCCCTCGAAGCCAAGCATCAGCACGGCCGACAGGCGAACGTCCTTCCATGCGCAGATCCAGGCGAGGCCAACGCAGAGCGCGAACAAAAATACAGGCGGAACGCCGATCCCGATCATTTCCAGCAGCTTGCCGGCGAAGATCGTGAAGCCGGTGACGCCGGCCATCGAGATGCCGAGATAGGCCCAGATCAGCGACCAGCCGCCGATGCCTCCGGCGGTGAGGCCAAGGCCGCGCGAGATGTAGGCGTACATCGAACCCGAAGATGTCGAGCGCCGCGCGAATTGATTGAGGTTGAGGGCGACGAAGAGAAGCATCACCGTCCCGAGCGCGTAGGACAGCCAGCTCCAGTCGCCCGTGTTCGAATACATCACGGGTATTATCAAGGCGGCGGTCATTGTCGGCGATATAAGAGCAATCGCCTGAGCCAACAGCTCGGGAAAGCCCAGACAGTTTTTCTTTAAAGATGCGGCGACCATGAGGTTTTACTCCTTTGGAAGGCGAGCCAGCATCAATGACGGTCCAGATTTTTGTCCTCGATTTTTTGCAAATCGATTATTTATCTTGAGCGATCCTAAGCCCGAAGCTAGAGGATCAGAACCTCCAGTTTTGGAAGAATGGTCTGGGCCAGTTTTGTGGAGTTCGTCATGCTGCGGCCATGGGCGCTTAGAATCATTCTTCGCAGGGATTCGGCCGCCTCGGTTCACCTCCAGATCACCCACGCCATCATCGAGGAGATCCGCGCCGGCCGGCTGGCGCCGGGCAGCGCATTGCCGGGCAGCCGCAAGCTCGCCGATAGTCTCAAGGTCAATCGCAAGACGGTGGTACAGGCCTATGACGAACTCATCGCGCAGGGCTGGCTCGCGGCGACGTCGACGCGGGCCACTTTCGTTCCGTCGGAACTGCCGAACGTCGAACCCGGCGTTCGGGCGCCGCGGCAGGGCCGGCTGACCGGCAAGATCGCCGAGGAGCCCGATTTTCGTCTGCGCCGCAAGCCGCCGGCCATCCCCTGGCAGCCGCGCGCCGATGGCGTGCTGGCGTTCGACGACGGCGCGCCCGATACGCGGCTGATGCCGGTCGACGCGCTGGCGCGGGCCTACCGCCGGGCGCTGCTTGAGGCCGGCCGCGGCAACCGGCTCGGCTATGGCGATCCGCGCGGCTCGGAAAAGCTTCGCTCCGCCGTCTCCACCATGCTCAATCTGGATCGCGGCCTCAGCTGCGGCCCGGACAATATCTGCCTCGTGCGCGGCAGCCAGATGGGCATTTATCTCGCCGCGCGCATTCTGGTCGAGCCGGGCGACGTCGCCGTCATGGAATCGCTCAGTTATCCGCCGGCGCGCGAGGCCTTCCGCGCGGCTGGCGCCGAAATCGCCACCGTCGAGCTGGACCAGCAGGGGCTTCGGCTGGACCAGCTCGAGGCGCTGTGCCGGCGCAAGCGGGTGCGGGCGATCTATGTGACGCCGCACCATCAATTCCCGACGACGGTGGTGCTGCGTCCCGAGCGCCGGCTCTACCTCATGATGCTCGCCGAACAGTTCGGCTTCGCCATCGTCGAGGATGATTACGACCATGAGTTCCATTTCGATCATCGGCCGATGCTGCCGCTCGCCAGCGCGGATCGCGGCCGCAAGGTCGTCTATATCGGCTCGATGTCGAAAGTGCTCAGTCCCAGCCTGCGGATGGGCTACATGCATGCGTCGGTGCCGGTCATCGACCGCGCCGCCGCCGAGGTGATGATGATCGACCGGCAGGGCGATCCAGCCGGAGAGGACGCCGTCGCCGAGATGATGAATGCGGGCGTCATCAAACGCCACACGCGCAAGGTTCTGCGCATCTATGCGGAACGCCGCGCGCTGCTTGGCGATCTGCTGCGGCAGGCTTTCGGCGCCGACGTCGAATTCGTGCTTTCGCCCGGCGGACTCGCGCTCTGGGTGCGCTTTGACGGATCGATCGACATGGCGAAACTCGCCGCCGCCGGCAGACGCAACTGCGTCGGCTTCCTTCCGGGATCCGCCTTCGCGATGACCGATGCGCCGGTGCAGGCTGCGCGGCTTGGTTTTGGCAGCATGAACCCCGTTGAGCTGGGCGAGGCCGTCGAACGGCTAGGGGCCGCGCGGGCTCTCGTCGCCTGACCGCGCCATTTTCGCACGCCGTCAGACGCTTTGCTTTTGCGCCGCCTTTGCGACGATGCCGCGAAGATTGTCGTCGATCAGGCGCGCGCCCGCATTGAACGCCGCCATTTTGGGCATGATCGCCGCGCCGAGACCGGCGGCCTCCTTCGCGCCGAGAGCCTTTTCGAGACTGTCGCGATATTCGGGAATCTGCTCCCATTCGTCGACTGCGGAGGCTTCGATCTCCGTGTGGAATTGCAGACCATACGCATGCGTTCCGAAGCGAATCGCCTGCGCCGGGCAGGCTGAATTGCCGGCCAGAATATGGGCGCCCTCGGGCAGCCGCGTTACCTCCGCGCCATGCCATTGGAAGGTCTCGAAGTTCGGCTCAAAGCCCTGGAACAGCGGATCGTCCTGGCCGTCCGGCGTCAGTTCGACATGCGCGAGGCCAACTTCCGGCCGCGCCATCAGACCAACCTTGCCGCCTAGCGCGGCGGCGAGCAGCTGGTGGCCGAGGCAAATGCCCAAATAGGGACGATTGAGGTCGCGCACCCAACGCCGGATGGCGGCCTTTTCGTGCACAAGCCAGGGATAGGTCTTTTCCTGCCAGACATCCATCGGTCCGCCCATGACGACGAGAAGATCGAAGCCGTCAAGAATCGGGATGGGTTCGCCGGCGTCAAGCTCGACAGAGCGCCAGTTATGTCCGGCTTCATTCCAGAAGGCGCGGAAAACGCCAGGGTGTTCGACGTCGGCGTGCTGAAAGACGACTATCCTCATCATGCATCTATCCAAAGCAAATTGCGGGCCGCATTCGGCGCACCGATCCTAAATCCAGACAACATCGCCAATTCTCCAGCGTAAAATCGGCGCTGCGACAACCGCGAAGCGTAGGCCCCGCGCTCGGCCCGGGCGGCGCGCGTGGCGCGCTTGATGCATGTTGGATTGCGTTGAATAAGGTCAAGCGGCAATGGGAAAAATCGAGGCGCTCTATCGCTATCCGGTCAAGGGCTTCAACGCCCAGCCGCTGACCGAGGTCGCGGTGGAGGCGGAGGCCGGATTCCCGAAAGACCGGATTTACGCGTTCAGCCGGGGCGAGTCGCCGCCGGACCATTACGCCGAGGCGCGCCCGAAGACCGAGTTTTTAATGCTGCTGCGCGACGAGCGGCTAGCCGCGCTGGAGGCGCGGTTTGACGATTCGGACGACGACCGCCTGTCGCTCTTCAACGCGGGAAAGCTCCTCTTTGAAGGCTCCCTCACAGAAGAAGCCGACGTCGCGCGCCTTGAAGATTTCATCGCGGCCTATCTTGCGCCCTTCATGCGCGAAAAGGCGCCGGGCAAGCCGAAACTGCTGCGATTCCCGGGCCGCCGCTTCACCGATGTCGCCGGCCGCGGCGATTCGATGATGCGTGCGGTCTCGCTCATCAATCTGAAGTCCGTCCGCGCGCTCGAGGCGGCGCTCGGATCTCCCATTGATCCGCTGCGCTTTCGCGCCAACGTCTATTTCGAGGGGGATCATGCCTTTGAAGAGTTCGACTGGATCGGCAAGAGGGTCACGATCGGTTCGGCCGGCGCGCTCGCCGCCCTGCGGACCCAGCGCTGCGGCGCGACCAACGTCAATCCGGCGACGGCCGAGCGCGACCGCAATCTGCCGGCGGCGCTGGTTCGCGCCTTCAACCATCCGGACATGGGCATTTACGTCGAGATGAAAGAGCCTGGCAAAATAACGATCGGCGACGCCGTCGCCTGCGCCTAGAGTGTGCGCCGCTCACGGGCTCGCGGCGCCCCGGCGCATCTGGTCTGGGGCTACGGGCCGGCGTATGATGACGGCATCTGACCGAGGGCGAAGCCATCCCGGACGCATCCGCGCAAAACCCGCCAGCCGATTGGCCCGAGCTTCCCTATGGGGCCTGGCGGGAGACGTGCGAGACCCTGCATCTGATGACGCAGATCGTTGGCAAGATCAGACTGTCGCGCACGCCCTGGCTCAATCATTCCTGGCATGTGACGCTCTATGTGACCGCGCGCGGGCTGACGACGTCGCCGATACCCGACGGCGCGCGCAGTTTCGAGATCGAATTCGATTTTATCGACCATCAATTGCTGGTCGCGACCAGCAACGGCGCGAGGTGGCGGATGCCGCTGCGGCCTCTCGCCATCGCGGATTTCTACGCAGCGCTCGTCGAGGGTCTCGCCGGCCTCGGCGTCGGCGTCACGATCGACCAGACGCCCAATGAAATGCCGGACCCGATCCGGTTCAGCGCGGATCGGGTCCACGCTTCCTACGATCCCGAATATGCGCATCGGCATTGGCGGGCGCTCGTCCAGATCGACCGCGTGTTCAAGCTTTTCCGCACCGGCTTTATCGGCAAATGCAGCCCGGTTCATTTTTTCTGGGGCAGCTTCGATTTCGCCGTGACGCGGTTTTCCGGACGGCGCGCGCCTTTGCATCCGGGCGGCGTTCCGGGTCTGCCCGACGCCGTCGTGCGCGACGCCTATTCGCATGAGGTCAGCAGCGCGGGTTTCTGGCCGGGCGGCGGCGGCGTCGACTATGCGGCCTTCTATTCCTACGCCTATTCCGCGCCGCAAGGCTTCGCTTCGGCCGCCGTGCGGCCGGAGGGCGCCTTTTTCAGCGCGGAGCTGCAGGAGTTCATTTTGCCCTATGACGTGGTGCAGAACGCCGCTTCGCCCGACGACGCGCTGCTGCAATTCCTGCAAAGCGCCTATGACGCGGCGGCCGATTTGGGCGAATGGGACCGCGCCGCGCTCGAATGCCCGCTGGGGCAGATCGACCGGCCGCGCATTGTCTCGGCGTCGCCCTGACGGCGCCGCCCGGCGCCGCCCGGCGCCTCGGGCATTGGCGGGGAACGGGCGGGGACCGAGCGTAGGGTAGAGAAAAATACTTGCTGGGTGCGGCGGCCCTTTCAGGCCCGGCATTGTCTTTAGAGGACGCAATCACATGCGCGTTGAGTCGTCGATGATTGAGCGAGACATCCTCGAGCGGATCAAGGCCGCGAAGATTCGCCTGCGGTTTGACAGGGTCGTTCTGCGGCTCGTGGGCGGAGTACAAACTGCCGCGACCAAAGTCATTCCGGATGAGGAGGCCGTGATTTTCACCGTCGCCGCACCGATAAGACTTCCCGCAAGGACGGCTGCGGTCCTGGAAAGTCTGGTTCGCGATGGTCTGCCCTGCGGCGATCGCCGCGAAGTCGTCCACGGCAATCATGTTCGGATCCGCAGGCTGACCGATGTCCCGCCTGACGTGCCCAAAGTGCTCGGTTTCGTGCATGACCCAGCATCGGACGCCGGCGTCATCCTGGCCTTGGCGGAGGCGCGGCTGTTTGAGCGGACCTGCAACGCGGACGCGCGACGGCCCTAATCATCGGGGTACGCGGCCGTGCTGGGGGCGCCTGCGCCAGCGCCTATATAGGACCCACATGATCAGCATTTTCGAATTGTTCAAGATCGGCATCGGGCCGTCCTCGTCGCACACGATCGGACCGATGAAGGCCGCGGGCGCCTTCGTGCATTCTCTCTCAGGCGGCGGCCTTCTCGGCCGGACAGCGCGCGTGCGGGTCGACCTTTTCGGCTCACTCGCCTGGACAGGACGCGGCCATTCAACCGACAAGGCGGTGATCCTCGGCCTCGCAGGCGAGAAGCCGGAAACCGTCGATCCCGACCGCGCCGACGAACTGGTCGCGGCGATCGAAAAGAACCACAGTCTGCCGCTTGGCGGCAAAGCTCCGGTCGCCTTTCATGCCGAACGCGACATCGTGTTCGATCGCATGAGCAAGGCGCCGCATCATCCCAACACGCTGCGTTTCGCCGCCTTCGATGACGCCGGCGAAACGCTGGCGCAGGAGCGCTGGTGTTCGATCGGCGGCGGATTCATCCTGCGCGAGGCGGATCTGGCCCACCCGCCCGTGGAGACGGTCAAGGTTCCCTATCCTTACGCCAACGCCGCCGAACTGCTCGACATGGGTTCCGCCGGCCTGTCCATCGCCGAGATCGTCTACGCCAATGAACTGGCGCTGCGGCCGAAGGCGGAGGTCGACCATCATCTCGGGGCGATCATCGAGGCCATGATGGCCTGCATCGACCGCGGCCTGCGCTTCGACGGAGAACTGCCGGGCGGGCTGCGCGTGCGCCGCCGGGCCAAGATGCTGCTCTCCCGTTTCGAGGCGGACCGGCTGAAGAATGCGCGCCCGCCGCATGAGATCATGGACCGCCTGAGCCTTTTCGCCATCGCGGTCAACGAGGAGAACGCCGCCGGCGGGCGCGTCGTGACGGCGCCGACCAATGGCGCGGCCGGCGTCGTCCCGGCGGTGCTGCGCTACTACCGCGACTATTGCCCGGGCGCGTCGGACGCGGGCATGCGGACCTTCCTGTTGACGGCGACAGCGGTCGGCGCGCTGTTCAAGATGAACGCCTCGATCTCTGGCGCCGAGGTCGGCTGCCAGGGCGAGGTCGGCGTCGCCTGCTCGATGGCCGCCGCGGGCCTCGCCGCCGCGCTCGGCGGCAGCAATCAGCAGATCGAGAACGCCGCCGAGATCGGCATGGAGCATCATCTCGGCATGACCTGCGATCCGATCGGCGGGCTCGTGCAAATCCCCTGCATCGAGCGCAACGCCTTCGGCGCGGTGAAGGCCATCAACGCCGCCTCCCTCGCGCTGCATGGCGACGGCGTCCATCGCGTCTCGCTCGATCAGGTCATCGCGACCATGTACCAGACCGGCGCCGACATGCAGTCGAAGTACAAGGAAACCTCGCTGGGCGGCCTCGCCGTCAATTTCACCGAGTGCTAAAGGGTTCAGGCGATCATGGTAGGAGCGCTGCCGGCAACAGGAGTGTCGCGACGGTTACGGCAATTCCCCGGGGGCGCTTGTCTGGTCGGGACCAGCTGTAGAGCTTTGGCTGTGCGCGATGTTCGGTCAGAGCGGGATCGGGAAAGGCGCGAGCGCTTTTCCGCTGGAATCCCGCTCCTAAATATTGGAATCCAGCTCTCGACTACTGGTTTAGTGCAGCAGTTCGGGCGGCAGTTTGCCGCCATTCGCCGCGAGCTTGGCGATGACCTGCTTGATCAGCCAGACATTCATGGTCGCGCTGTCCGAGGTATCGCCCGTATAATGCAGCTCGGCGGCAAGCTCCTTGCGCGCGGACAGGCTGCTGTCGAGATCGAGCGCCTTCAAGAGATCGACGATGGAGTGGCGCCAGTCGAGCCGCACATTATGCTTTTGATGATGCTTGGCGGCGAGGTCGTCAAGGATCGCGGTGACGTCGACGCCCTGAACGGCGGCGCCGGCGGCGGAAGCGGCCGTCGGAGTCGGCGCAGCGGCCGGCGGGGCCGTGGCGGGCGCAGGGGCGGCTGGCGCAGCGGCGGGAGCAGTCGCGTTGGTTGCGGCGGGCGCAGCGCCGGCGGGGGCGGCTCCAGGAGCCTTGGCGGGCTGCCCGGCGGGCGCCGGCGCGGCGTGGGCGGCGGAGTGACCGAAGAGCTTCGATGCAATGTCGCCAAAAATGCTCATGTCAGGTTCCTTTTATCTGGAGGACGGGGAGCACGGCCTGAATCGCAGGAATTCAAGTTTGCGAGGCGGCTTTTTCTCAATTTTCCGGCGATGCGGATTAACCCGACAGGATGGCCCCGGGGCGCTCCGATAACCGGCGGGATGCTAGGACGAAAGGCGCCGATCGGTCCAGCCTTCGGCGCGTTGGTCTGGCGCCTTCGTGAATTCGCGCGGCCCAACGCGCGACGGATCACGCCGCCGGGCGGCGACCGGGAGGAAGCCTAGGGCTCAAACGCGACAGCCCGATGAAGACGGCTGGGCCTCCGCCGCTGCGCCGCGTCCGAGCCAACTGTCGAGGAAGGCGCCGGACCAGCGCGCAATGGCGCGGTCGTGGCGGAACCAGCCTTCCAGATGGCGATGCAACGGGCGCGCCCCGGGGCAGTCGAGCCGCTCGCGTCCACGCGCCGACCAGCGGCAGATCATTGGCAAGGTTACCTCGGGGTGAAACTGAAGCCCGAAGGCGGCGGGGCCGTAGCGGAAAGCCTGCGCCTCGAAATCGCGCCCCTTGGCGAGCAGGACCGCGCCATTGGGCAGATCGAAGCCCTCGCGGTGCCACTGATAGACCCGGTCGGGGAAGCGGCGGTCGCAGACCTGGTGGCCATGTTCGGTCGGATCGATCGGGTAATATCCGACCTCGACGCGGCCCTGCGGATGCGGACAGACGCGGTGGCCGAGATGGCGGGCCAGCATTTGCGCGCCAAGGCAGATGCCAAGAAACGGCTTCTTCTCCTTCAACGGCACGCTGATCCAGTCAATCTCGCGGCGGATCCATTCATCATCGTCATTGGCGCTCATCGGGCCGCCGAAGATGATGACGCCGACATGGCCGGCGAGGGTTTTGGGAAGCGGATCGCCGAAGGAGGGGCGGCGGATGTCGAGATCGAAGCCGGCGCCGCGCAGAAGCCGGCCGATCCGCCCCGGCGTCGAACATTGCTGGTGCAGGATGACCAAAACCCTGCCTGATGATGTCTCTGTTGTCGGCATCGCTCACAAATCAGGCGCGAAACAGCGTCAAAGGCGTTTTTGCTGCATTCGCGAAATCAACGTCAAGATTATGGACTTTGGCATAAAGGGCAAGAGCGCTGACCCAATTTTATTGATCGAGCCGGGAATGATTTCGCGCTGCCCGGCCATCAGCCCTCTGTAGCCGGCCTCGGCCACCTGCAACGAGTTCGTCATCGGAATCTTATTGACGCCAGTTTCCGGTCCGAAACCGGCGCGGTCCTGAAAGCCTGTCGGTGTCGCGCCGGGACAAAGCGCCGAAACTATCACCGAATCCTTACGCAATTCCTGCGCCAGCGCGAGCGAGAAAGAAAGGACGAAGGCTTTCGAGGCGTAATAGACAGCCATGCCCGGGCCGCCGGGAAAGAAAGCGGCGATCGAGGCGACATTGAGGATTTTGCCGTGGGCCGCGCGAATTTGCGGCAAAAACCCCAAGGTGATCTCGACGAGAGAGCGGACGTTGAGATCGACGATTGCGAGCTGCTCGGCCGCGTTCAGCTCCGCCGCCTCGCCGATGAGGCCAAAGCCCGCATTGTTGACGAGGATGTCCGGCGTCGCCCCTGCGGCCTCCAGCCGCGCCGCCAGCGCGTCCAAGGCCCCAGCCGCGGTCAAATCGAGCGGCAGCAGCAACGGGCGGGGGCGCCCCGCCGCCTCGATTTCGTCGGCGAGAAGGGCGAGTTTGTCGCCGCTGCGCGCGACGAGAGCAAGATCATGGCCCGCGCGCGCGAAGACGCGGGCGAGGTCGGCGCCGATGCCGCCCGACGCGCCCGTGATCAGGGTCACGCGGCGAAAAGTTCCGGCATCCTGCCTAGGATTTTGCGCCACGGCTCGCCCTTTCGGCTTGGCCTCCCGCGGCTGCGGCCGCCGCGCGCTGGCGGGGATCTAATCCTTCTTTGCCCCGGGCGCGCCCCAAGGGCCCTTTTGTCCCGCGCCGGATTGAAGCTCGTCGCCGACGCGCTGGCGCAGCAGCACACGATCGCGCGACGATACGCCAAGCAATTCGGCGATGCGCCAGATCGCGTTCTCCTCGAACTCGTGCACCGCGCCATCGGCGAAAGCAATGTCCCACATCATTTCGACGACCTTGAGCCGTCCGTCCTCGTCGAGGGCGCGCTTCAGGACGCTCGTGAACTGGTAGAAATCGACGGCGTCGCGGTCGCTTCGTTCGGCCTTTTCGAGAAGACGCGCGGTGGCCGCGTCGTCGAGCCCGAAGCGCTCCTCGATCACCGTTTTGAGGCGGCGCCTTTCCGCATCGTCCGTCTCGCCGTCGGCGGCGGCCACATGCACAAGGAGCGCGGCGGCGGCGAGCCGGTAATCACCCTCGGCGAAGGCTTTTTCGGCGGAATCCGGGCCGGCGAGTTCGGCGATAAAATTCTTCAGCGCATCGAACATCGTAATTCTCCCGGACCCGCATCGGGCCCCGCGCGACGCCGCGGCTCGCCTTCTCAATCCTGATCAGCGCAGCACGAGGCAGGCGCGATAGCCCTCAGGCCGGTGGTAGGCCCTATATGAATCGCGCAGCCCAGGCGCGGCATTGCGCGCTCGACGGGAAGCAGAAATAGTCATCGCGCCAGTCGATCAGGGTTCGCCCGTCGGGAGCGAGATAAGGACGCCCGCCTGAAAAATGTCCAAGATAAACGGCGGGCCATGGCAAGGTTTCGGCCGTCTCTCTGGACGGGACCCAGAACGGCTGGCCGATCGAGCAGGCGACCCCTCCATAGGGGGCGGTCGGCTGCGGCCCCTCGGCGAGGTCCGCCGCCAGCGCTTCGGAGCGGGGGCTGGATGCCAAAGCCAGCGCCAAAGCGCAGGCGAGGACCAGGGCGCGCGGGCGCGAGGTTCGGGCCGCGCATTCGCGCCTTCCTGTTTCGCCGCAGCCGTTTGCGCCTCTGTTCATAGCGCCATCCCTTCGATTTTGGTTGCCAACAGCGGAGAGAAAACTGCTTCTCGCGACGCAAAAGCCGCTCGACTTTTGCCTGCAAAAGCGCCCGATCGCAAGCGTCAATGCCGCCGTACGCGGCTGTCGCGCCGCGCGGATCGCGCAGAGCGGATTTGCCTCGGCGCGGAAAAGCCCTAGAGAAAGGCCTTGCCGGTCCCGGCCCACCCAGGCGAGCCGGGACGCCTCCCTGTCCACCCTGCATTCGCGGCCCTGTCCTCCGGAACCCTGATGAAGTTCACGCTTTCCTGGCTCAAGAACCATATCGAGACCAACGCTTCGCTCGGCGAGGTCGTGGATGCGCTGACGCGGATCGGCCTCGAGGTCGAAGCGGTCGAAGATCGGGCCGCCGCGCTCAAGGATTTCGTCATCGCGTCCATCATCGAGGCGAAGCCGCACCCCAACGCCGATCGCCTCCAAATCTGCCGCGTCGAGCTCGGATCGGGCGCGCCCGTGCAGGTTGTCTGCGGCGCGCCCAATGCACGGACGGGCCTAAAAACCGTCTTTGCGCCGCCCGGCGCCGTCGTCCCGGCGAGCGGGCAAACTCTCGGCAAGGGGGTCATCCGCGGCGTCGAATTCGGCAGGCATGCTCTGTTCGGCGGCAGAGCTCGGGATCTCCGAGGAACGTGAGGGCATTCTGGAGCTGGCCGCGGACGCCCCCGTCGGGCAGCCCTTCGCATCCCTCGCCGGCCTCGCGGATCCGGTCATCGACATCAATCTTTTGCCGAACCGTCCCGACGCCATGGGCGTCGAGGGCATCGCGCGAGATCTCGCCGCCGCCGGGCTCGGCCGGTTCAAGGGGCGCGCCGTCGCGTCGGTCGCGGGCGCCTTCGCCTGCCCCGTGACGCCGCGTCTCGAGCTTTCCCGCGAGGATGCTCATCTCGCCCCGGCTTTCGCGCTGCGCCTCATTCGCGGCGTCAGCAACGGTCCGGCGCCGCAATGGCTGCAAAAGCGGCTCGCCGCGATTGGCCTCAGGCCCATCAACGCCCTCGTCGACATCACCAATTATCTGAGCTTCGACCGCGCCCGCCCGCTACACGTCTTCGACGCCAATAAGGTGCGCGGCGATCTTGTTGTCCGCCGCGCGCGCGGGGGCGAGAGGCTCGAAGCGCTCGACGGGCGGACCTATGCCCTCGACGCCGGGATGGTCGTCGTCGCGGATGAGGCGGGCGTCCGGTCGCTCGCCGGAATCATGGGTGGGGCCGCCACAGGCTGCGATGAGGCGACTACGGACGTCCTCATCGAATCGGCGCTCTGGGACCCGGCGAACATCGCCCGGACCGGCCGCAGGCTTGGCATCAATTCGGACGCGCGCTACCGTTTCGAGCGCGGCGTCGATCCGGCCTTCCTGCTGCCGGGCCTTGAACTCGCGACTGCGCTCGTCCTCGATTTCTGCGGCGGCGCGCCCTCTGAAATCGCGCTCGCCGGCAAAATCCCCGAGCCGGACAAGCGCATCGTCTTCTTCCTTAGCGAAGTCGCGCGTCTGACCGGATTGACGCTCGAAGCGTCCGAGATGACCGGGATTCTGGAAAATCTCGGCTTCGAGCTGGGCCATTCGCCAGGCAACAGCGATCGCTTCATCGTCAAGGCGCCGCCCTGGCGGCCCGATATCGAGGGCAAGGCCGATCTCGTCGAGGAGATCGTGCGGATCGCCGGCCTCGATCGCGTGCCGGCGCGACCGTTCCCGCGTGAACATGAAGGCGTGGCGGCGCCCGTGCTGACCGCTTTGCAAAGGCGCGTCGGAACCGCCAAACGCGCGTTGGCGGCCTCGGGCCTTGTCGAGGCGGTGACGTGGTCCTTCATCTCGAACGCCCGCGCCCGCGCCTTCGGCGGCGGCGATCCTACGCTTTCGCTGGCGAACCCCATTTCGGCGGATCTCTCGGACATGCGGCCAAGCCTGCTGCCGGGACTGATCGCGGCGGCGCAGCGCAACGCCGATCGTGGCCACGGCGATGTCGCGCTGTTCGAGGTCGGCCAGATTTTCCTTGGGGCCAGCGAGAATGATCAGAGGATCGCCGCCGCCGCGATTCGCCAGGGTTCGGCCAAAACGGGCGGGGCGGGGCGCCGTTGGTCCACAGGAATCGCGGCGGTCGACGCATTCGACGCCAAGACGGATCTCCTCGATCTGCTCGCTGCGCTCGGCGCCCCCGCAGGGGGCCTCCAGATCGTCCCAGGCGGCCCGGATTATATGCATCCCGGCCGTTCGGCGCTGGTTCAATTCGGGCCGAAAAACAAAATCGGCGCGTTCGGCGAGATACATCCGCGCGCGCTGGCGGCGGTCGGCGCGGAAGGCCCCCTCGTCGGCTTCGAAATCATCCTAAATGACATACCAGTGACAAAATCGAAGGCGACAAAGGCCAAACCAAAGGTTGAACTTTCCGAGTTCATGCCTCTGCGGCGTGACTTCGCCTTCGTCGTCGACCGGTCGGTTCTTGCCGGCGACATCGTGAAGGCGGCGCTGGGCGCCGACCGGGCGATTTTGACCGACGCGGAGGTTTTCGACGTGTACGAAGGCGCCGGGATAGCCGAAGGCAAGAAATCTGTCGCGATCTCAGTCACTTTGCAGCCCCGGGACAGAACCTTGACCGAAGCCGAAATCGAGGGGGTCGCGACGCGGATCGTCGCAGCGGTGATGCAAAAGACGGGCGCGATCTTGAGAGGATAAGGCTTTGCGATATTTTCCGATGACCCTGTTCGCCGCGGGCTTCGCTTTCGCGCTCGCCGCGCCGGCGGGGGCTGCGCCGGGCTCGATCAACGATTGCGAGAAGATCGAGGCGGCCGACGCCTATAATCAGTGTCTCGCGTCGTTCGGCCCGGTCGCCCATACGCATGGCGCGACCTCTAAGGATTTCGGCGGAGACGGGGTAGGCGGCGAAGGCGGCGACGTCGTCGAAACCGTCAATCCGGAAGCTTCAGTTCCTCTGAAGGAGCGGCAAGCCTCGACCGGGCGCCACGGCCATGGGCATTGGGCGCATCACGGGCGCCACCAATACTACGGCCATAATTATGGCGGCCATCACAACCGCAGCAGCGCCCACGAAATGCACGGCAAAGCCAAAAGAGTGGCCTTCAACGTGATCTCGGGCCACACCAAAGCAAGGTGACCGCGGGCGCGGCTCCGAGACGCTCCAGCGCAGTGTTGTGCCGCCTATTGGCGCTATCGTTCCTGTTGGCGGTTCTGGCCTTCGCCATGACGGAAGCGCCCGTCGATGCGTCGGCGGCCGGCGATCCCGTCCGCGGCGCGAACCTCTTCAATAGTCGCTGCCGCTCCTGCCACGCAGCCGAGCGGAACCTGTCGGACCACGCATGCGCGGCATCTACGGCCGGCTCGCGGGCTCGGTCGCCGGGTTCCGCTATTCCAGCGCGATGGCGAAGGCGGGGCTGGTCTGGAACGAGGCGACGCTCGACGCCTTCCTCGCCGCGCCGGCGCAAGCCATCCCCGGCACGAGCAAATCGCGCGGCGTCGCCAATCCGCAGGACCGCGCCGACATCATCGCTTATCTCAAGACGCTGACGGAGCCTTTATTGGCCGCGGCCCGCGGCCAGACGGCGGCCCAATCAGCCCGGCCAACGCCACCAGGCTCCGGGGATCAGGCAGAAGCGGGCAGAGCGCCCTTGGCCTTCTCGACAATCGCGCGGAAGGCGTCCGGCTCGGCGATGGCGAGCTCGGACAGGACCTTGCGGTCGATCTCGATTCCGGCCTTCGACAGGCCGTCGATGAAACGCGAATAGGTGATGCCGCATTCGCGCACCGCGGCGTTGAGGCGCTGAATCCACAAGGCGCGAAAGACGCGCTTCTTGGCGCGGCGGTCGCGCGTCGCATATTGCATCGAGCGGTCGACGGCGGCCTTCGCCGCGCGGATAGTGTTCTTGCGGCGGCCATAAAAGCCTTTCGCCGCTTCGAGGGTCTTCTTGTGCTTGGCGTGCGAGGTGACGCCGCGTTTGACGCGAGCCATGGCTTAATCTCCGGACTGGCTAAGAAATTAAAGACGAGATCGAAATATTTTCAGCCATTCGGCAGGAAATACTTGATGATATTGTCGCCATCGCTCTTGAACAGAACATTGGTTCCGCGCAGATTCCGGATCTGCTTGTTGGTCCGCTTGATCATGCCGTGGCGCTTGCCGGCCTGCGCATAAAGCACTTTGCCGGTGCCGGTGATCTTGAAGCGCTTCTTGGCGCCTGATTTCGACTTCAGTTTGGGCATTTTGCTCGTCTCCGTCGGGCGCATGCCCTTTAGATTATTGATCGAGCGGGCGTAAAAGCCCGCTGTCGTTCGTTTCCGAACGAGCGAAAGAACCGCCACGGCAGCCCTATCAGCCGGTCGGTTCGGGAAGCGCGGGTTATACTGAAAGCGCGGCGAAAAGCAATGGCTTCGTCGCCGAACTGTCGCAGAGCCTCCGTCGACTTATCGGACAGGCGCCAGAATCTGCTCGGCCCGCGAAAAATACGTCTCGCTGATCGAGACATCGGACGCCGCGGCGTTTTCCGCCACTTGTTCCGGCCGGCTGGCGCCGATGATCGCGGCGGCGACGGTCTCCTTGCGCAGAACCCAGGCGAGCGCGAACTGGGCGAGGCTGACGCCGGCCTCCGCGGCGATTTGTCCAACCCGCCGCACGGCCTCCAGCAGCGGCGGCTCCAGCCAGCGCTGCGGCAGCATCGATCCCATTGTCTTGCTGGTCGCGCGCGAATTTGGCGGCGGCGGCGCGTTGGGACTGTATTTGCCAGTCAAAACGCCCTGCGCCAGCGGTGACCAGACGATCTGGCCGATCCCCAGCTTCTCGCACAGGGGAAAAATATCGGTTTGCGGGTTTGGCCAAAGCAACGAATATTGCGGCTGGCTGGAGACGAAGCGGGTGACGCCCTTCAGCGCCGCCGCGGCCTCGATCTTGTCCGCCGGCCATTCGCTAAAGCCGATGTAGCGCGCCTTGCCGCGCGAACCACCTCGGTCAGCGCCGCCATGGTCTCTTCAAGCGGCGTGTTTTCATCGTAACGGTGGCATTGATAGAGATCGACATGGTCGGTCGCAAGGCGCGCCAGCGAGGCGTCGATCTGCTTCAGGATCTGCGCGCGGGAAAGGCCTCTGTCCCGCTCGCTCATCGGAAAATAAACCTTGGTCGCGAGGATATAGGAATCCCGCGCTATCCCCCTCAACGCCTCGCCGAGCAGGGTCTCCGCCGCGCCGCGCCCGTAAACATTCGCCGTGTCGATGAAATTGACGCCAACATCGAGCGCTTTACGGACGCACGCGATCGCATCCGCCCGGCCAACCCCGCCCGAATAGGTCAGCCACGAGCCGAGCGCGATCGTCGATACCCGTAGGTCGCTGGAGCCGAGCCGGCGATATTTCATTTAAACCTCCGAGGCGCGGCGGCGCTCTCAGCACGCCGGGAGTTCGCGAAGGATCGCGATCGTCCGCCTGACACGCGTCGGCTTTGGCCAGGGACCGGGAGATTCCTTGGAAGCGCTGGTCTGGAAGGGCTGGTTTGCCCGCCGGAAAGAGCGTCGCGGACGCAAAAAACGCCGAGGCCGCGGAAGACCCTGAGGGAGCGCGGGCGACGCGCCGCCCGACTTCGCCTCGATCGGCTGTCTTAATTCCCTGGCGGCCTATTTGAGATGCTGTGCGAGATATTTGTTCATCTCGAACATCGTCACTTTATCTCTGCCGAAAACGGCCTTCAGCTTTTCGTCGGCGATGATTTCGCGCTTGTTCGCCTCGTTCTGCAGTTTGTGCTTCTTGATATACTCCCACACCTTGCTCACGACCTCAGTGCGCGGCAGCGGATGGGATCCGACCACGGCCGCGAGCTCTTTTGAGGGCTGCAGCGGCTTGGCGAAAGCGCTCGCCGTCGCGGGCTTCGCCGCCTTGGCGGCGGCCTTCGGCGCAACTTTTGCCGGTGTGGCGCCCTTAGCCGGCGCGGGCTTTTTGGTTGAACTCGTCATCCCGTCGACCTTCCATGATTATCAGCGAGGAATTTTCAGCGCGAAGTCTAGCGATAGTCGCTGATTCTTGCGCCTGACGGAACCCTAACCATCGCGGTCCGTCAAGCGAGGAACCGGGTTTTTCGCTTCCATGCAAGGGGAAAATGCACGCTTAAGCTCCAAGGCTTCCAAACCTTGGCGGATCGAAGCTTTGATCTGACGGCGTTTCGCCGATTTCGCGGCGGGGCCAGTGATCACTCAGGTCAGCCTGAACGCCGCAAAACTTCTGGGGAAAAGGAACTACTGGCGCTGCGTGCGCCCGCGGCAGCCACGCTACAATCCTCAATAGACGCACTGTTCGAAGGCCGGCTCGACGCTTCCCGCCCAATCGGTCTGAAACGCCGCGATCAGCCGTTCGGCCTCGGTGCGTCCCGCCGCGATCGCATCGAGGGGATCGAGGAAGTGCGTCTCGTCGCGGCCTTTCGCATCGCGCCGGCCGCGGCGCGCAAGGCCCGCGCGGGCCAGCGCCAGCGTCTCCATCGCCACCTCCCGCAGCGGCCGGCCGGCGATCTCGGCCTTGAGCGCCAGGCGCGGGACGTCCGCGCGCAATTTTTCGCGGTCCTCGGCGCTCCACGGCTTGATCAGTTGCAGCGCTGAATCGAGCGCGACCGGATCGTAGAGCAGGCCGACGAACAGCGCCGGCAAAGCGGTCAGCATCGGGCGCGGTCCGGCGTCGGCGCCGCGCATTTCGAGATAGCGCTTGAGGCGGACCTCGGGAAAGATCGTCGAGAGATGGTTGGCCCAATCGGAAAGTGTCGCCCGCTCGCGCGGCGCGGCCTTGAGGCGGCCATCCAGCAAATCGCGGAAACTCGCCCCAGCGACGTCGATGTACGTCGCGCCGCGCTTCAGGAAATACATTGGCACGTCGAGCGCGTAATCGACGTAGCGCTCGAACCCCATGCCCGGCTCGAAGGCGAACGGCAGCATGCCGGTGCGCGCCGGATCGGTGTCGCGCCAGACCTCGGATCGGGCCGACAGAAAGCCGTTGAGCTTGCCGTCGGTGAAGGGCGAATTGGCGAACAGGGCGGTCGCGACCGGCTGCAGCGCCAGCGAAATCCGGAGCTTGTTCACCATGTCCGCTTCGCTTGAAAAATCGAGATTGGTCTGGACGGTCGCGGTACGAAACATCATGTCTAGGCCGCGCGAGCCGACCTTCGGCATATATCTCGCCATGATAGCGTAGCGCTGCTTCGGCATCATCGGAATTTCGGCGAGGCGCTGCTTGGGATTCATGCCGAGCGTCAGAAAGCTAATGCCGCAGCCCGCGGCGTAGCTTTTTACGCTTTTGAGATGGGCGTCCAGTTCGACCTCGGTCTCATGGATCGTCGCGAGGGGCGCGCCCGAAAGCTCGAACTGGCCGCCGGGTTCGAGCGAGATCGCGCCGCCGTCCTTCTCCTGATAGAGGCCGATGATATTGGGGCCGTCACAGATTGCAGCCCAGCCGAGTTCGGCGCGCATGCCCTCGAGGAGGGCGCGGATGCCGCAGCGCCCCTCTCCGGGCTCGCCGCCATAGGCGACGGCGGAATGCCCTTTTCGATAGAACGGAATTTTCTCGTGCTCGGTGCCGATGGCGAAGCGTTCAGGCGGTTTCGACCCCGCCTCGAACCAGGCGACAAGCTCATCGCGCGACGTGACAGGCGTTGAATCCGAAACGTCGCGCGCCATTGCTTCCCAAGTCCGTCTAAGCCGCTCGAGGGCGCGGCAAACGCCACCCGACGCGCCGGGACGATCCGCGGCCCGCGCTGCAAAGCTACATAAGCGGCCCGGCGCCGCGGCGCAACGCGGCGCATGCCAAGGGGAACGATCAGGAGCGCTTTCCGGTCAAAATCGCATTGATTTCGTTCTGCACTCCGGCCTGCTGACCGGGCGGCGGCGTCGGGGTGCCCGGCTGCAGCATCTTTATCAGTGCGTCGAGACCGGCCTGGACCGTGCTGGGGTCGATCCCGCCGGGCGCGGGGGCCGGCGTTCCCGTCTGCGGCGAGGGCGCGCCGGGCTTGCCGGCGAGCAGGCCGCCGAGGATCGATTGAAGGACGCCGCCAAGGCCGCCAGCCGCGCCGGCGTCCGCCTGCGGGTTCATCTGGGGATCGACCTGTTGCGTGCGCTGCGGCTGCGCCTGGGCGGAGGACGCGCCGCCGAGGAGACTGCCGAGAATGGAGCCGAGGCCGCCGAGGCCGCCAAGACCGCTGTCGGTCGGCGCGCCCGTACTGACTTGCGGATTCACCTGCGGATTTACCTGCTGGGCGCGGCCTGCCGGCTGCGCCTGCGCCGCGGATGCGCCGCCGAGCAGGCTGCCGAGGATGGCGCCGAGGCCGCCCAAGCCGCCCGGTCCACCCTGTCCGCCGCCGGCGGCGGCGTTGGCGAGCTGCCCGAAGACGTTGCCCCAGCCCTGATTGGCGAGGCCCTTGCTGAGCCCGCCGAGGACCAGGGAGGCGATCACTGGCGCCATCTGCTGGATCAGCGCTGGCGGCAGCCCCGCGACGCCAGCGGCGTGCTGCGCGATCGCCGCGCTCGTATCGGGCGGGCCGAACAGCTGCTGCAGCGCCGTCGCGCCCTTCTGCGTAGTGGCGATCGACTGCGCCGCCTCGGGATCGGCGAAGGCGGCGGCATGCTGCTGATCGCCCAGCGCGCCGAGAATGGAGCCGAAAGCCGCCGGTTCGGCCGCGCGAGTGAGGAAGGCGGTCGACAGCGCCGGCAGCAGGGCCTTGACGGCGGCGTCCGCCTCGTCCGGCGAAATATTGAACTGTTTGGCGAGGTTGTCGACGGCCTGGCCGCCCTGGGCGTTTTGCACGATCTCGTAAAGATTGAACATCAGCGTTCCTTTCCGCATCGCTCGGGAAGCCAGCTGATCCGGCAGTCCGGCCCTGCCCGCCATCGCGACGGCGCGCCAAGAAGCTACCCGGCCTTTGGCCGCATGGCGAGCCTCGCCGCGACAAAATATGCCGACGCGCGCTCCATGCCGGCAAGCAGCAGCGGCGCGCGTCGGGCGAAAACCGCCGCCATCATAGCGGATCTTTGCGCCGCGGCCCGCTTTGTCCTTAAAACGTCAACGGCGCAGCGCAATCTGCCGACCAAGAGGCCGACCGGAGCGGAAAAGATGACGAGACATTCCGACCACCATCGCGAACCGGGCGAAACGCACGACGTGGAGCGTAGCCACGCCCACTCGCATGCGCATGCGGCGCCGACCGACTTCGGCCCGCGCTTCATCATCGGCATCGCGCTGAACGTCCTCATCGTCGCGCTTGAACTTGTCTACGGCGTAATTTCGGGCTCTGTCGCCCTGATCGCCGACGCCGGCCATAACCTCTCCGACGTCCTCGGCCTTGGCGTCGCCTTCGCGGCGGTCGTCCTCTCCGCCCGGGCGCCATCCGCCCGCTTCACCTATGGGCTGAAGGGCTCTTCCATCCTCGCCGCCCTGTTCAACGCGGTCTTCCTTCTCCTCGTCGTCGGCGCGTTGAGCTACGAGGCGATCCGGCGTTTTTTCGAGCCGGAGCCGATCGCCGCCAAAACGATGATGGCCGTGGCCGCGATCGGCGTGGCCATCAATGCGGTCACGGCGGCGCTGTTCGCCTCCGGGCGCAAGGACGACCTCAATGTCCGTGGGGCCTTTCTGCACATGGCGGCGGACGCGGCGGTTTCGGGCGGCGTCGTCATCGCCGGCCTTCTCATTCTGCTGACCGGCCAGCTGTGGCTCGACCCGCTGATGAGCCTCATCATCAACGGCGTCATCGTCGCCGGCACCTGGGCGCTGCTGCGCGAAAGCCTCGCCATGTCGCTTGGCGCCGTTCCGGCCGGGATCGCCAGCGCCGACGTGCGTGGGTTGCTTACCCAATTGCCGGGCGTGACGGCGCTGCACGACCTCCATATCTGGTCGATGAGCACGAGCGACATCTGCCTCACCGGCCATCTGTTGATGCCGGCGGGCCATCCGGGCGACGCCTTTTTAATGGAGACGGCGGAAATCCTGCGCCAGCGCTACCGCATTGGTCACGTGACCCTGCAGATCGAGACCGATGAGGCGACGATCTGCGCGCTCGCCCCGGACGAGGTGGTTTGAGCCGGGGAGAACCGGCGCTTCAACAATTCGTTATCGGCGGATTCGTGAACCCGTCCGCATATGTCGATACCAAGGGTCCGCACACCGATGACGAGCGCCTGTATGCAGCGCCGCGGCGGCGCGCGCTGATTTTCGGGTCGTCGCGACCGACGAATGCGCAGAACGCCTACAACCTGTCCGCCTGACGCCCGTTCTTGAGGGCGGCCGTGATGCGATGCGTCCTTCGCCCGCTTACTTCGAGCGGCCCTTGCCCGTCGACCACTTGCCGTCGGTGTTCTTGGCGAGGCCACGTTTTTTCAACGCCTGCAGCGCGAAGGAAACCGTGCGGTTGGTGATGTCGCGTCCCGTCGCCTTGATGTTCTCGGCGATCTCCGCGGCCGAGACCGAGCCATTCTTGTCGAGCACCTCGACGATCGCCGCGCCGATCGTCTGGCTTCTCGGCGCGCCTTTCGCTTTCGGCGTTCTCTTTGGCGTCGCCCTTGGCTTTGCCGTTGCGACGGTTCTCGTCTTTCGCGTCTTTGCGGCCGGCGCTCTGTCAAGAGCCTGCAACTCACGTTCGGCGATGCGAAGATCGGCGACCTTCGTCTCCAGGTCAGCGATCTTGGCGCGGATGCGTTCGAGTGAAGTGTCCATGATGCCTTTACTTATCAAGTAGGCGCCGGAGGGGTCGCATTCCGATCGGCCGGGACGGCATATGCGAATACGAGAAATCCGGCGGCGCCGCGCTTCGTCAATGGTCCGGTTAGCGCCTGCTGTAGGAACATATCGCGAGCCGGAGAATCGTTAGTGGCACAATTTCTTCGTAGAATCTATAGAGCGCGCGAAATCTACAGGATCTACGCAAGAAGAACGGCCGCGCGCCCTTGTTTTTCTGTGAATAGGCACTTCCCCGGCGATGGCGCGCGTCATTAGCGCGATTCAAAAACGCGCCGGCCGGAAGCGTCGCGCGCTGCGAGGTTAATGGCGAATCACGCCCGGACCGCACTTGAGGACGCGGCGGAGCAACGCTTGCACCATCGCGCGGGGTATGGCGTCGCTGGGTGTGACGGGCGGCGCATCTACACCAGCGCGCCCGCGCCTGTCGCGGCGCGTTGCTCGCCGCCGATGCATCTCTCGCCGCTACTTTTTGCCGAAGATGAACTGCTGTGGGTTCTGTTCGATCGAACGGAGCGCCTGGTTGACCTGATCCAGCGTTTTGCGGCCATCGCTGGCCAGCGCCTCATATTCGCGCAGTCCCGAACCCGAGAAACGGACGAGATTCGGGCCTATGTCCTTCCATCGCGCATCGACATCGTCGGCGAGTTTCTTGATCGACTTTGACGTCGCGCTGAAGTCGGAGATGATGCCCGACACTTGCGCCGGATCGACCGATTTCACCAGATTGTCAGCGTCGCCCGTGAGTCCGTCTATCTTGGCGGTGAGAGACTTGATGCTGTCCGAATTGGCGGCCAGCGCGTCCGAGAATTTCTGAATGTTCTTCACCGACGCGGAAATGGAGCCGGAGTTGTCGTCAAGCAGCTTGTTGGTTTTATCGAGAAAATCGGTGGCCTGCCCTGCGATCTTGTGCGCGGTCTCGATCAGATCCTGAAAGTCGGACCGGTCGGCGACCAGCGTCGGGACCCCGCCAGGGCCCGGCTGCAGCGGCGCCGAATCCTGCGTTCCGCCGGAGAGGGCGATGGAGGCGACGCCTGTGAGGCCGGTCGCTTCGAGCCGCGCCTTGGTGTCAACGCGGATCGGGACCCGCGCGTCGATCTCGACGAGCGCGGAGACATGGCCTGGATCCTGTGGGATGAAGTCGATCTTCGTCACATCGCCGACGCTGACGCCATTGAACCGCACCGGCGCGCCGGGCAGGAGGCCCGACACTGATCCGCCGAAGACGATCTTGTAGGTGCGTTGGCCGCCCGATTTGTCTCCGCCGGAGAACCACAGCACGAAGCCGAAGGCGGACGCGATCACCGCCAGGGTGAAAATGCCGATCAGGGCATAGTTCGCGCGGGTTTCCATCTATCGCCTCATCCTGTTCACTCCGCGCGTCGTCATTGCTTGATCGTCGCGCCCTGTGGGCCGCCGCTCGCGGCGGGCTTGATCGCGGAGGGGTCGAACTGGCGCGCCCTCTTGCCATGGAAATAGGCGCGCAGCCACGGATGGTCCGACGCCAGCATGGTGTCGATCGGCCCCGTCGCGATCACTTTCTGGTCCGCCAGGGCCGCGATCCGGTCGCATACCGAATACAGGCTATCGAGATCATGGGTCACCATGAAGACCGTCAGGCCCAAGGTCTTCTGCAGGGTCGAAATCAAATCGTCAAATTCGGCGGCGCCGATCGGGTCAAGCCCTGACGTCGGCTCGTCCAGGAACAAAAGCTCGGGATCGAGCGCGAGAGCCCGCGCGAGGGCCGCCCGCTTGATCATGCCGCCAGACAATTCCGACGGAACTTTGTCCGCCGCGTCGCGGTCGAGGCCGACAAGCTCGAGCTTGAGCATCGCGAGCTCGTCGGCGAGCCGCGGCGACAGATTCAGATGCTCGCGCATCGGCACCTGGACGTTCTGCTTGACGGTGAGGCCGGAAAACAGTGCGCCCTGCTGAAACATGACGCCCATCCGGCGCTCCAGCGCGTCGTGTTCGGCGCGTGTGACGCGGTCGACATCGAAGCCGAACAATTCGATCGAGCCGCTCTGTTTCGGGATAAGCTCCAGGATGGTTCGGGTCAGCACCGTTTTTCCGGTGCCAGAACCTCCAACGAAACCCATCACCTCGCCGCGGCGTACATCGAGATCGAGCCCGTCGAGAACAGGCTTGTCGCCGAAGCGGACCCTCAAGTCGCGCACGCGGATCGCAATTTCGGGCGTCGCGCCGCGCGTGATCGGCTTGCCGGCTTTTTTCGGCAGGGCTAGGGGGCGCTTCGGCTTCGAGGGAACTATTGTCTGCATTGGCGCGGCCTAGAACCGGATGGCGGCGAAAAAGACGGCGAAGATGCCGTCAACCACGATCACCATGAAAATCGATTTCACCACCGAGGCCGTGACCTGGCGTCCGAGCGACTTGGCCGAGCCCGCGACGGCGAGGCCCTCGACGCAGGCGATGAGGCCGATGACGAGCCCCATAAAAGGAGCCTTGATGACGCCGCTGAGGAAGGTGTGAACGGCGATTGCCGCCGGCAGCAGGGCGAGGAAACTCTTCGGCGTGATGCCGCCATAAGACCAGGCGACCAGAATGCCGCCCGCAATGGCCGCCATGTCGGCGAGGAAGGTCAAAAGCGGCAGGCTGATGATGAGGGCGAGGATGCGCGGCACGATCAGCACCTCGATCGGCTTCAGGCCCATGACCACCAGCGCGTCGATCTCCTCGCGCATTTTCATGGAGCCGAGCTCGGCCGTGATGGCCGAGCCAGAGCGTCCGGCGATCATGATCGAGGTGAGCAGCACGCCGAGTTCGCGCAGGATTAGGATGCCGATAAGGTCGACCACGAGAATTGTCGCGCCGAACCGCCGCAACTGGAAAATGCCCTGCTGCGCGACGATCGCGCCGACCAGAAAATTGATGAGGACCACGATCGGGACGCCGCGAAACGCGATCGCTTCGATCTGCGACACCAGCGAGGTCAACCGGAAGAATGAGGGCCGCGTCACGCTGCGGCTGATAGCGGCGACGACCGCGCCGAGAAACTCGACCCCGTTCGTCAGATCGCGGCCGGCGTCGACGACGCTCTCGCCGATATCGGCGGCGAGCGCCATCAGAAACGAGCCGCCGCGCCGTTTCGGCGGGTCGAAGGCGCGGTAATGCGCTTCCTTCAGCAAAATTCCGAATTCGGGGCGGATCGATTCGAATTGAGCCGGAACGCCTTTTGAATCAAGCTCCTGCCGTGTTCTGTCTATCAGCCAGGCGCCGGCGGTATCGAGCCGCTGCACATCGGAAAGATCCAGAATCGCCCGGCTGGAGCCTTGCGCCTCTTGCGCCAGCGCCTCCGCGCCATTTTCAATGCCGGCGCAGGCGTCGAGCGTCCAATGGCCGGCAAGCTTGAGCCGGACTGCGTCGCCTGACCGCTCGCTTGAAAATGTCGGACCTTCTGCAACAGTCATAGGTCGGTCCCGCCGCGGGCGCGCAAGACGCAGAAATTTCGCATCGATGGCCCCATACGCGCCAAGTGCGGCGAAGCCGAGGCCAGTATTTCCACGCTTGGTCGGCCTCCACCTGCCAAGCATCCGCCTTAAATCTGCTTGGGGGGCAAGCATACGCCGCGCCGGACTGTTGCGGCGAAGTCACGACGCCGCATGAACCGCCAGTCTTAGGCGATCCGCTCAGGTTTCGTCTTGCACGCCACGCGCAGCGAGTCATAAGCGGAGAGTTCGGCTAAAATATTAACAGGCTCGGAGCGACTGGATTTGCGGGCAGGGCGGTTGCATAGTCCCCGGCGGCGAGCCCCTGTCAATGCCAGGCTGGCGCAGGCGTGGCGGCGCGCGGCAGCTCATGGCGTCGCCTTCGCGACGTTGCTGGCGGTCTTGCTGGCGCCTCTCAATCTCTGCTGCGTCAAGCATCCCGTCGCTTTCGAGGCCGCGCGCCTCGAAGCCGCGCTCGGACATGGCGCGCAGGCCATCCTTTGCGCCCATGCCGGTGGCCATGGGGACGAGGCCCCTGCGCCGGCGAGCCAGGATCATTGCCCGGGCTGTCACCTCGTCAATGGCGCGGCGCTAATTCCGCCGGCCACGACGGCGGCGCTCGCCTATCCGAATGCCGCGATCGAGATCCTCGCGCCGCCCGAATCGCTCGGATTTCGCGTCGCGGCGGCAATTCTCGCCGCGCGGCCGCGCGGCCCTCCGTCCCTGATCTGACCAGTCGTTCATCCGGCCGTCGGTCCGCTTCGTAGCGGACGGCGCCGGGCATCCGCACGTTTCAGATCAAGGACTAAAATCATGTCTCGCAAGGCTCTATCGGCCGCTGCCGGCGCGCTCTGCGCCGCGGCCATTGTCATGGGCGTCGGCCCCGCGCGCGCGCATACAATCGTTGGCAACCGGGTGTTTCCCGCGACGCTCACCATCGACGATCCAGGGGTCAACGACGAACTGGCGCTGCCGTCGTTCGCCTATATGGCCGCGTCCAATTTCGACGGCACGCTAGGGCCGATCTCGTACACGCTCGGCTGGGAATACGCCAAAACGATCACCGCGGACCTCGGATTTTCGGTCGGCTCCGAGGGCTACACCTGGCAGAAAAACCCGGCCGCCGCGGGCTGGGCGAATATCGAAACGCAGCTGAAATACGTCTTTTACCAGAATCCCGAGCATGAGTTCATCATAGCCGGCGCGCTCAACGCGGAATGGGGCGACACCGGCAGCCCGCAGAATTCGTCGCTGCCGTCCGATCCGCATACGACGGTCACGCCGAAGGTCTTTATCGGCAAGGGTTTTGGAGACGTCGACGTCGATTGGGTGCGCCCCTTCGCGGTGACCGGCGAAGCCGACTACACCATCAATACCGTTCCGATCGACGCAACCTTCGCGCCCGATCCCGACACCGGGCTCACTACCTATTCGCTGAGCTATAATCCGACCGTGCTGACATACGGCTTCACCGTGCAATACAGCCTGCTCTACGAAAACTCCTTCGTGCACGAGGTTCCCGACCTCTTCAGACGGCTGATTCCCGCGTTCGAGGGCATCTTCAGTTCTCCCATTTCTGGTATTGGGCCGTCCGTGCCCGGGGACTGGACCCACACGACGACCGGCGTCGTCGGGCCGTCGCTCTACTACATCGGCCAATATTTCGAGATCGGCGTGATGGCGCAGATTCCGATCAACCGCGCAAGCGGCAATCATGTCGGCGCGCTGGCCGTGGTCGATTTCTTCCTCGACGACATCGCGCCGAATTCGCTTGGGCGTCCGCTGTTCGGTCCGCCCCAGCAGCGCGGCCTCGCGCTTCAATAGTCGCTACGCATCGCAACCTCGCCTGCTTCGCCGCCAACGCCTCAAAGGAGGACATCATGGCCCGTTTTCTTACGATTTTTCTTGGCGCCGCCTGCGCCTGCGCCTGCGCTCTCGCCGCGACCGCGGCCTACGCCCACGCATTTCTCGATCACGCCGTTCCCGGCGTCGGGGCCACCATCTCCGGTTCGCCGACCGAACTGAAACTCACCTTCACTGAATCGCTCGAGCCGGCCTTCTCCGGCGTGCAGCTCGCAACGGCCGCCGGCGCCCCGGTCGCGGCCGGAAAAGCGACGGTGGACCCGTCCGACCCCGCGACGCTCCACGTGCGCCTCGCGCAGCCGCTGAAGCCCGGCGCCTACAAGGTGACCTGGCATGTGGTTTCGGTCGACACGCATCGCACGGCCGGCGCGTATAGTTTCACCGTTGCGCCGTGAGCAACGCGCACCCGCGCGTCGTCGGCTAGCCGTGAACGCAGCTCGCGATTGAGGCTTTCGTGACGATTTTCCAATTCCTCGTCATCGCGCGCGGGATTCATTTCGCCTCGGTTTTCGCGTTGTTCGGGGCGTCGCTGTTCTGGTTCTATGCGCCGGCTAGCGTATCGGCCGGCGTCGCCGAGCTGCCGCGAAGTTTTATCGGGACGCGCCGCCTGCTTCGCGTCGCCGCGCCCGTAGCGGCGATCTCCGGCCTCGCCTGGCTGGCCGGCATTCTGGTCAATATGACGAGCGATCCGGCGGCGCCCGACTGGAGCGGCCTCAGGGATCCCGAAACCCTGCGGCTGTTTTTTTTCGAGACCAATTTTGGCGTCGTTTCGATCGTCCGGCTGGCGTTGCTCACGGCGGCGGTCGGCGTCGTCGCCGTTCGTTTCACGGGGCGCGTCCTTCTCATCGCGCTCGTCCCTATCGGCGGCGCCCTTCTCATCAGCCAAGCCTGGCTCGGCCATGCCGCCGAGGGCGGCGCGGGGCTTAAGGGCGCCGCCATGATCGCCGCCTATGGCGTCCATGTCCTCGCCGCTGGCGCCTGGGCGGGCGGCCTCGCGCCGCTGCTCCTCACTCTTCTCGAACAGCGTCGGGCAGGCAAAGACCCGGCCGAGGAAAATCTGAAAATCCTTCACCGCTTCTCGGCCATGGGCATGGCGGCCGTGGCCCTGATCGTTTGCAGCGGAATAGTCAATGCAGGCTTTCGCGTCGCCGGATCTTTCGGCCGGCTGTTCGACACCGGCTATGGCGACGTGCTTTGCGCCAAGCTGGCGCTCGTCGCCATCATGCTCGCGCTAGCTTATATCAACCGCTTCGTCGTCACGCCGCGATTGCGCCGCGCTCCGGACGCGGCCGCGCCGATGAAAGCGCTGGCTCAAAATGTCGCCGCCGAACTCGTGCTTGGCGTTCTCGTATTGGGCGCCGCGGCCGTGCTCGGCGTCACGCCGCCGCCACAATAGGAAGGTTCAGGGCGTTTTTTCGAGCGTTCCCGTCAAATTCGCCGATGGTCCTGACGGCGAAGACGCGCCCTCCTGCGGAATCATCTTGAGAACACGCGCGATGGGGTCGCTCGAAATGTAGATCGGCGGTTGAAACGGACCTTCATTGGCGGCGATCAAGGCCATTATCAGAACGATGCTCACGGTGAAAATGAGCATGGCGGCGAGGTGGGGGCGCGGCCGGTCGAGATGCAACATGGCGATGGTGATCTGTCCGGTAAGCGCAAGGATCAGAACGCAAGCCCACTTGACGCTCTCCGAACTGTAGGCGCTGAGCACAAGGCGCTCCGCCCGCGCATTCTGAACTTTTAGCGCCGTATCCAGCAGTAAATTATCGAGTTTGGCGTTGGGATCCCTGACGGTGTGCTGCGCCACCGCTGTGACCGTCTTGAGCAGTCCGCCCAGCGCGCCTTGAGCCTCGGGCGCGGCGAACCCGCTATCGGCCATGCTGGGCCATTCTTTTTCGGTCACGGCTGAAATATAAACGCGAATGGCTTGACGAATTCCCTCTGTCGGCAGGCCGCTGGCGGAAGCCAGTTCGTTCAGCGTCGAAAGCGCCGCCCCTTCCCTCTCGACAGCCGCGGCCGCCCGGTTATCGCGGTCCCAGACGTCGCTTGCCACGAAGCCGATCAGAATGCCGAAGATCACCATGATCGCGCTAAACAGTTCCGCCACCGCGCCATTGAAGGTAAGCATCCAATGGCGCGTCGCGTGGCCGAAACACAACCAGAACAGGAACACCGCATTGGCCGAATAAAAGCCAGCGATCGCCGCGAACATTAATGGGAGCGGCAGATTCAGCCATGCGTCGATCATGCGCGAGCCCGAAGGGCGCGGCGCCGAAGCGATCGCGGGATGGTTCCGCATCGACATTTGCCGGACAATGAAATCATCGCAGCGAACAGTGCCGATCCCGACGGGCTTTGGCAATCCCAAAACCTTGTGCAAGAGGTTGGCGCGAACAGCCGCCGCAAGTTGCCGCGCGGCGCCGAATTATGCGATCAGACGCCCATGCGAAGCCTTCATGTTGCGGTCGAGCGCTTTCCGATCGCGGGAAAATTCGTCATTTCCCGCGGGGCCAAAACCGAGGCGGTCGTCGTCGTCGCATCGATCGAGGAGGCGCGCGCGCGCGGGCGCGGCGAATGCACGCCTTACGCCCGCTATGGCGAAACGGTCGAGACCGTTTGCGCAGAGATCGAGTCCGTGCGCGCCGCGATCGAGGCGGGTGCGGACCGCCCCGCGTTGCAGGCGCTTCTGCCGCCGGGCGCGGCGCGCAACGCGCTCGACTGCGCGCTGTGGGATCTTGCCGCCAAAAGCGGCGGCGTTCCGGTTTACGCGCTCGCCGGATTGCCGCGACCGGCCCCGGCGACCACGGCCTTCACGATCTCGGTGGCGAGCCCGGAAGAGATGGCGGCGGCGGCGGCGCGCGCGAGCTGGCGGCCCCTTTTGAAAATCAAGCTTGCAGGGGCGGGCGATGCGGCGCGGATCGCGGCCGTGCGCGCCGCCGCGCCGCAGGCGACGCTCGTCATCGACGCGAATGAGGCCTGGACGGAGGCCGAGCTTCCCTTTCTCCTCGAGGCCTGCGCCAGGGCCGGCGTCGCGCTCGTCGAGCAGCCCCTGCCGGCGGGCCGCGACGCGGCGCTCGCGCGGATAGAGCGCATCATCCCGATCTGCGCCGACGAAAGCGCGCACGCGCGGGAGGGCCTCGCCGACCTTGCCGACCGCTATGACGCCGTCAACTTGAAGCTCGACAAGACCGGGGGCCTCACCGAAATGCTGGCCATGGCGGCGGCCGCCGAAGCGGCCGGCTTTGCTCTTTTCATCGGCTGCATGGTTGCGACGTCGCTCGCCATGGCTCCGGCGCTTCTCCTTGCCGGGCGCGCCAGCTTCGTCGATCTCGACGGACCCCTGCTGCTCGCGCGCGACCGCCCGGACGGCCTCGTTTTCGAGGGCTCCGTGATCCAGCCGGCTTCGCCCGCGCTCTGGGGCTGACTTCCGTAGCGTTGCGTCGGCCGGACCTTCCCATGCGCTGCAAAATCGCAAGCGGCCGGGCTTTTGGCCGTCCTTCGCCCGGTAATTTCATCCCTCATTTGCGTCGAGCCGTAGCGTAAGGCGGTCGCGACGCGCAATTTATACAATAAAACGTTTCAATATTTTTACAGGCACCAGAATATATAGCAAGAAATACCAGCAAGTATCGTCCCAGGCGTCGTGCCATGACTAATATTCAATTCCAATTGGATATTATGTCATTTTAATACAAAGAGGGACGAAAGAAATGAGAATTCTATTCTTTCCAACATCCGTCTTGCTGAAGTGGCGACAGGGCGTGCGATCCCCATATGTCCAGGTTCTCGCATTCTGCGCTTGCTTCTGCGTTGTCACGGCCGGCGCGGCCTCCGCCGGTCCGGTCATCATCACCTACCCGTTCAGCGCAAACCCCGGCGACGTCATCAGCCTCGAGGGAAGCGGCTTTGGCACGGCGCCGACGGTCTATCTCAAACCGTCGCTACAAGCGGCGCCGATCGCACTGGCGACGAAAACGGCCAACGACAAAATCGTCGTCGTGGAGGTGCCGAAGACGACAGCCTTCGATCTCTATAATGTCTGGGTCGTCAATGGCTCGGCGACAAGTCCTCAAATCGCCCTCAACGCCCCGCAGCCGATGCACTTCGATAGCGCGGAGGTCGTCAGCGGCCTGCATTTCCGCATCTTCGGCCGCAACCTTTACGTGAACGCGAAGGCGCCTACGGTCACCCTCGTCGACACCCAGACCAACGCGCAGTTGACGGCGACCGTCGCGGTCGCAACAAGCAGCGCCTATTACCTCGATGTGATCGCGCCGTCCGGCGTCGTTGCGGGACATACCTACGGCGCCAATGTCTCGAACGGCTATGCCACGGCGGCGGTCTCGAGCGCGACGATCCTCGGCCATGCCCCGGGAACCGATCACTTCGGGGTCGAACAGCCATGGGCCTTCGATTTCGTCTACGCCGACGGTCCGACCTACAAGGCCGGGGTCAAGGGAACCAATCAGGCGGATCACCATGTCTTCAACGTGCAGACCGATCCGAGCCTCACGGTCCACGCCAAGGGCGACGGCCAGACAAACGACGCCGCGGCGATCAATGCGGCGATCAGTCTCGCGAGCGTCCACGGCGGGGTCGTTTACCTGCCGCCAGGCACTTACAACACCGGAACGACGACGATTTTGATGCAGTCCAACGTGGTCATGCAAGGCGCGAGCGCCGCCACGACCAAGATCACGTTCGGACCGACCTCGCCGGCCGGCTTTTTCTTCCCGGGCGGAACGCAGATGGCGGGACTCGCAGACCTTTCAATTCAGAACATCGATCTGTCGAGCAACTATCTCGTCAATCTAGGGACCGGCAACGCGGCTGTCAGCAAGGTCTTCCTACAGCGATTGAACTGGGATGCCGGCTCCGGCAAGGGAATCATTATGGGAGGCGATCGAATCGTCATCGCCAATTGCAATTTCACGCAGGCGATCAACTATCAGAATGGAACCCCACTGACAGGAGGTCAGGGCCCGATCTATTTGCAAGCGACCAGCAATCTGCAATTCAGGGCCAACACGATCGCGTGGGCGACCGCCCAGAACGCGATGCAGAATCTGGTTAACGCGATTATCGAGAACAATGTCTTCACGCGTAGCGCATCCGACTACATCATCGCCGGCCCTGCTGAGCTCTCCTGGAACAATGCGGGCCGCCCGGTCCAGCTCGGCGACAGGCTCCAGCGCGTGATGGGGCGCCAGCTCGCGATCAATTTCGCCAAGAACATCGTCGTTAATCACAACACGTTCACCACGTCGGACGGCGTCCTGAAATATAATTGGAACGATGGCGAAACCGTCCAGAACGAAGCGGGCGGCAGCCATGTCGCGGAAGACGTCGGCACGGTCACGGCGGCTAACGCGTCGAGCATCACCGACAACTCGAAATGCACCGGAACCTGCGCCTGGAATTTCACACAAGGCTATTCGATGGTGGTCGTCGTCAGCGGGGCCGGCGCTGGCCAATGGCGCCATATCACGGCGCAGTCGGGCAATACGTTCACCGTCGACAAACCGTTCGACGTCATCCCGGCCGCCGGCGATCATTTCACGATCAGCTATCCGGCGTATGAGAATGCGCTTATCATCAACAATCAGATGCTCGGCAATCCTAAGGGGGTCGACCTCTATCACGGGGCTTACCTGAATGTAGCCATCGTCAACAACCAGATGCTCGGCAATGGCGGGATCGATCTTGTTCCAGCGCAAAGAAACACTGCTAACTATGCAGCCTCGACGCTCACCTATTTCAATGTGTCGCGCAACATTGAAATAGTAGGCAATACAATCAACAATACAAACGGCAACTACGCGGCCTATCTCGAAATCGGCTTCCAGCTTAATACGCTGCCGACGTTCTGGGGGGAAAGCGTGATCGGCGTGGTCGTGCGCAACAACAAGATCACGGCTCGCGCCGGCACCTATCCCTTCCCCTACGGAGAGGGAGTCAGTTATTTCACGTGGTATCAGACCCCCGGCACGCCCTATGTCGAGCAGGGCACAGGCGCCATGGTCGGGGCCGTGTTTCAGGGCAACAGCTGCACGAACTGTCCGGTCAGCTATACGCTGGACACCGGCTCGATCGACACGACGATCTGGGACGCGATAACCACCAATTCGCCCGGCCTCGTGACGACGTTCTTCAAGGAATGGGCCTTCGCTAATACGGCCTCGATCGGCACGCTAATCGGCCACGACTGACGCGGTCAGCCGCGTAAGACATAGGGCGCGATCCGCCGATCGCGCCCTATGCCGTTTGATCGCCAGCCCGCAACGGCGTCGCGCGCCGCGATCAGATAGTCTGGTTATAGGCGCCGACCTCCGGGCTCTCGCGCAGGATGGCGTCGACCGCGGCGAACATCTCCCGCATGCGCGTTTCCGACACTGGGCTTTCGACCACGACCACGAGTTCTGGCTTGTTGGAGGACGCCCGCACCAGCCCCCAGGTGCCGTCCTCGACCGTCACGCGCACCCCGTTGACGGTGACGAGATCGCGGATTTTCTGTCCCGTCAGCGCGTCCCCCTGGTCGCGCATCGCAGCGAGCCGCCGCAGCGTCTTCTCGACGACGCCATATTTCTTTTCGTCGTCGCAATGCGGCGACATGGTCGGCGAACCCCAGGTTTTCGGCAAAGCCCGATAAAGCTCCGACATCGACTTGCCCGGATTGCGTTCGAGCATGTCGAGCACGTGAATGGCGGTGAGAAGGCCGTCGTCATAGCCGCGCCCGACCGGCGCGTTGAAGAAAAAATGGCCTGATTTCTCAAAGCCCGCGAGCGCGCCAAGATCGCTCACCCGGCGCTTGATGTGGGAATGCCCCGTCTTCCAGTAATCGGCCTTGACGCCGCGGGCGAGCAGCTCCGGGTCGGTGGCGAAGAGCCCGGTCGACTTGACGTCGACGACGAAGGTCGCGGCGGGATAAAGCTTCGACAGGTCCCGCGCGAGCATGACGCCGATCTTGTCGGCGAAGATCTCGTCGCCATTCTCGTCGACGACGCCGCAGCGGTCGCCGTCGCCGTCAAAGCCAAGGCCGACATCGGCTCCGGTCTCGCGCACCTTATCCGCCATGGCGTGCAGCATGTGCAGGTCTTCGGGATTGGGATTGTAGCGCGGGAAGGTGAAATCCAGCTCCGTATCGAGCGGGATCACCTCGCAGCCGAGCTTTTCGAGAATCTGCGGCGCGAAGGCTCCGGCCGTGCCATTGCCGCAGGCGGCGACGACTTTCAGCTTGCGGGTCAGCTTCGGCCGGTCCGTAAGGTCGGCGGCGTAGCGGGCCGCGAAATTCTCGACGAAACGGTAGGAGCCGCCGTCGGCATATTCGAATTTGCCGGAGAGCACGATCTCTTTCAGCCGGCCCATCTCGTCGGGGCCGAAGGTGACGGGCCGCTGCGCGCCCATCTTGACGCCGGTCCAGCCATTGTCGTTATGTGAGGCGGTGACCATGGCGACGGCCGGAACGTCGAGGTCGAACTGGGCGAAATAGGCCATTGGCGAGAGCGCGAGGCCGATGTCATGCACCCTTACGCCGGCCGCCATGAGGCCGGTGATCAGTGCGAGCTTGATCGAGGCCGAATAGGAGCGGAAGTCGTGGCCGGTGACGAGTTCGCGCCTGACGCCCATTTCGCGCAGCAGCGCGCCGAGGCCAAGACCGAGGGCTTGGACGCCCATCAGGTTGATTTCTTTTTCAAACAGCCAGCGCGCGTCATACTCGCGGAAGCCGGTCGGCTTCACCATCGGCGTCGTCTCATAGGCGAGCGTATTCGGCAGCAGCTGCGGCGCAGGCTTCGGAAACATGAATTTATCCTTTGCGGCGGGGCGGTCTTGCGATCGAAGGCGTCAGCGTCGCGCTGCGATTAGCACAAGTCGCGCGCAACAAGAATGGGCCATCCCGCCGCGATCCGCGCGATCGCCGCGCGAATGGCGGCTTCAATGCTGCTTGGCGATGATCTGGCCTTTGATTTTGGCGTAGACGCCGGCTGGAATAATCTTCTTCTGAACCAGTTCGTCTTTGCCCTTATAGGGCCGGTTCTTGACGATGTCGGCGGCGCGCTTGTCGCCGATGCCGGGCAGGGCCTGAAGATCGGCCTGGCTCGCCGAATTGATGTCGAGCAGCGTCGCGGGCGCGGCCGGCTTCGCGGCGGCGGTCGCGGGCGCCGTGGCGGCGGGCGGCGGCGCTTTGGCCGGAACGGCCGGCTGGGCGGTCTGCGCGAAGCAGCCGCCGCCAAGGCTGGCGGCGGCCCAGAACGATAAAGCGAGCAGAAATTTGCGGCTGAAGTTCATGGTGGTCCCCAATGCGTTCGAGTTGAGTTGTCGCATCGATTCTCAACTTCGTCGCCAGAATGACCCGAATTTCAAAATCCGCAACGCCATCCCTTTGGAATAGAGCCTCTATTCCGCCGCGATGCGCTTGTGGTTCTCGGCCGCGAGCCAGCGCTCGGCTTCGAGCGCCGCCATGCAGCCAAGGCCCGCCGCCGTCACCGCCTGGCGAAAAACATCGTCGGCGACGTCGCCGGCCGCGAAGACGCCGGGCACGCTGGTCGCGGTTGAACCCGGCGTCGTCCGGATATAGCCGTTCGGCTTGATGTCGAGCTGGCCCTCGAAGAGGCCTGAGGCTGGCGCGTGGCCGATGGCGACGAAGACGCCATCCGTTGGCAGCGTGCGCAGTTCCCCGGTCTTGACGCTCTTCAGCGTAACATGGGTGACGCCCGGCGGATCGTCCGAGCCGTTGATCTCGTCGACCACATGATCCCAGATCACCTCGACATTGGCGCTCTTGAACAGGCGCTCCTGCAGGATGCGCTCGGCCCGGAAGGCGGCGCCGCGATGGACCACCGTGACTTTCGACGCGAGATGGCTGAGGTAGAGCGCCTCCTCGACAGCGGAGTTGCCGCCGCCGACGACGACGACCTCCTTGCCGCGATAGAAAAACCCGTCGCAGGTGGCGCAGGCCGAGACGCCATAGCCCTTGAATCTCTGCTCCGAAGGCAGACCCAGCCATTTCGCCTTGGCGCCCGTAGCGATCACCAGCGTATCGCAGACATAGGCTTCGCCGCTATCGCCAAACAGCCGGAACGGATGACGGCCAAGCTCAGCCTTGACGATATGGTCCATAATTATGTGGGTCCCGACATGCTCGGCCTGCGCCTTCATCTGCTCCATGAGCCATGGGCCCTGGATCGCCTCGGCGAAACCCGGATAATTTTCGACGTCCGTTGTGATCATCAGCTGGCCGCCCGCCTCAAAGCCGGAGATGAGGACGGGCTCAAGCATCGCCCGCGCGGCGTAGATCGCCGCCGTGTAACCCGCGGGCCCCGAGCCGATAATGATCGTCTTGGCGTGCGGGGATCGGCCGGAGGAAGCAGGCATGATGGGTCTTCTCGAAAGTGCGGGCGCGGCCGGAGCGGCTGAAATGAAATCTATTCAGCAGCGACCGCGACCGCAACCTTTGGAGCGATCAATCGGCCTGTCAGCGCCCCGGCGGCGGCGCGGCGGGCTCGAGGGTCAGGGACCCGACGCCCGCCGTAAGGTCGACGCCGGACTGCACGCCGAGAGAAAGCGGCTGCAGGCTGATCGAACGATTGTTTCCGCCGACCAGCAGATTGCCGCTGACGCCCGCGGCGAAACTGGCGCTACCGCTCGCGCCGACAAAATTGCCAGCCAGCGCATTTTCCGGCAGCGCACTGCCGGCTGTCAGCACGGCCCAGGCGAAGCGGCCGCCGGCTGTGAAGCCGAGATTAAGGCCGAAGTTGCGGATCGATCCGACGTAATACTGGCGCGGGCCATGCCGCGGCGTGAGGACGCAGGACAAGGCGCGATCAGACGTCACGATAAGGCCGACGCCGGGCGCGACATTGCATTCGAGCACGCCGACTCGCGGCAAGGCCTGGGCCGCGGCCGCCCCAGCGCCGATCAGGGCGACGGCGGCGAGGCGCGCGCAAAACTTTGGCCAGAAAATTGAGTTCATTCCGTTTCCTCCTTGACGATCCGGCCGATTCCGCGTTGGGCTGCGGGCGGATCGACGCCGCGGACCGGCGGCGATGCGAAAATAAGGCTTCCGATGGAGTCTCCATCGGCGATTTGCTATAGCGATGGCGCAGCTTTTCCGCCAGTTCTCATCTTTCGCCGGCGTCGGCCTCGTCGCCACCGGCGTCCACTATACGTTGCTGATCGGATTGGTGGAGTTCGCCCACGCGCCGGCGCCGCCCGCGGCGCTCGCCGGCAGCGTCCTTGGCGCCGTCGTCTCCTATGCGCTCAACCGCCGGCATACGTTCCGCAGCGCTCTGCCGCACCGGCGGGCCGGCGGACGCTTCGCGCTCGTCGCGACGGGAGCCGCGGCGCTAACCTATTTCTTGATGTCGTTTTTCGTGAATGTCGCCGGCGCGCCTTATCTGCCAGCGCAGCTCATCACCACTGGCGTCGTGACGCTATGGACGTTTCTGGCGCACAGGATATGGACCTTTGCGTGAAGGCCACGCCAAAACCGACCGCCGCCGAAAGCGGCGCAGTTCCCCAGCACCAGCATTTCCCCCGGCCCAAAGCCGCCGAAGCGGCGCCGGCGCGACTATTTCGGCGCGGACTGACCAGCGGCGGCCGGCTCTGCGCGGCTGGCGTCGTCGGCGCGCGTCCGGTCTTTCTGGCCGGTCGCATCGGATGACAGCTGATCCACCTCATGATAGGGCGGCACGCTGACGCTCCGGCCAGTCACCAGGTAGGGCGCCTCAGGCCCGAAGGTGCGAACCTGCGCCGAAGCGGCGGTCGAAAATGCGCAGACCGTCGCCGCGCCGACGATCATTCCTGCGCCGATCTTTCCAAAGACTTCTCATCGAACTCTCCAACGCCTCGCAGAGATCTGCGGGCATCCTGCCCGATTGGAAACGCGTGAGCGGGCCCTAAGGTTCGCCGGCGCATCAGGAAAATCTCGAAATATCCGGCAAGAGCCTTGCGAGAGCCAGCGCGGCGCGTTTCATGCCGGGCGCGGCCATTTGGTGTGCGCGCTGTCGATCACATAGGGGTGGGCGTGCCGGTAGCCGCCGCCGACGCGCTCCGCGCCGGAGACATGCGGGCAGTTTTCGTCCAGCCCCTCGTGGATATGCGTGATCTCGTCAGGGTCGTCGGCGGGCCATAGCCGCATGGCGGCGATCGCCGCGACGGCCGCGATCAGCCCGAGCGCCGCGAACGTAAAGGGCAGGCCCGCCGTCGCGCCGAGCCAGCCGGCGGCGGGATAGGCGATAAGCCAGCAGGCGTGCGACAGCGCGAATTGCGCCGCGAACAGCGCCGGGCGGTCTTCCGGCGTCGAAGAGCGGCGCAACAGGCGGCCCGACGGCGTCTGCGCCAGCGAATAGCCAAGGCCGAGCGCGAACCAGAGCGCCAGCAACAGCCCGAAACTGGAAACGAGGACGCCGACGATGAGCCCGGCGGCCAGAACGACCGCGCCGGCCAGCATGGCGCGCCGGTCGGAGACTTTGTCGAGCAGGGGCGGCAGCGCCAGCGCCGCCAACATCGACCCTGCGCCGAAAGCCGCGAGCGCGATGGCCGTCGCGCGCTGGCCGAGGCCGAATTCGCCCTGCACGATCACCACCGTGTTGACGATCGCCATGGCGCCCGCCGCGGCGACGGCGAGATTAAGCGCGAGCAGCCCGCGCAGGCGCGGCGTCGCAAGATAGATGCGCAGGCCCCGCGCCGCGCCCTCATAGACGCTGCGCTGCTCGCTTGGCCGCGGGCTCGGCAGCGCGACTGAGACGACAAGCGCGGCGGAGCCAAGAAATCCGACCGCCGTCCCGCCGAACAGGGCGTGAAAGCTGACGAGGCCGAGCAGCGCCGCGGCGAGCATCGGGCTCGCCACATTCTCAAGGTCATAGGCGAGCCGCGAGAGCGAGAGCGCGCGCGTATAATCCTTCTCGTCCGGCAGCACGTCGGGAATGGTCGCCTGGAAGGTCGGGGTGAAGGCGGCGGAGGCCGATTGCAGCAGGAAGATCAGGAGATAGACCTGCCAGACCTGCGTCACAAAGGGCAGGAACAGCGCGATCGCCGCGCGGAAAAGATCGAGGGAAACGAGCAGCGCTCGCCGCGGCAGGCGTTCGGCGAAGGCGCTCGCGACCGGGGCGACGCCGACATAAGCGATCATCTTGATCGCCAGCGCCGTGCCGAGCACCGCGCCGGCGTCGGCGCCGGCGAGATCGAAGGCGAGTAGCCCGAGCGCGACCGTGGCGAGGCCGGTGCCGACGAGGGCGATGACCTGCGCCGCGAAGAGGTGACGGTAGGCGCGGTTGGCGAGAACCTGCAGCATCGTCGCGACGCTCCCGCGTCGATGTTTCGCGACCGGCCGGCTCAACGCGCGGCGCGAGTTCTGCCCGAAACTATCCGCGCAGGGCGCCGCCGTACAGGGCCGCCGTGAGCAGCGCGAGGCCGAAGACGAGGACAGCCAGCGCTGCGGCGGCCTCGAACAGGCGACCCGCCATCATCGCGCGCCAGGACCCGCCTCCCGCATAGTGCGCGACGGCTTTTTTGGCGTAAACCGCTGCGGTCGCCAGCGCGCCGGTGGTGATGGCGACGCCAAGCGACATGGCGATGACGGCGGCGCAGCCGGCTGGAAAAATGCCCTGCGCGGAAGCGAACACAAGCACCAGAATGGCGCCCGAACAGGGCCGGGAGCCGGCCGCCGCCACGGTCAGGCTGGCTTGGCGCCACGAAAATCCAGCGCCCAGCGCGGCGGGGTCCGGCGCATGGAAATGGCCGCAGCCCGGACCATGGGCGCGGCAGGCGCCGTCATCGGCCAGGAATTGCGCTCCGGCGGTCCGCAGCGCGCCGCCGGCGGGCTGCAATGGCCCGAAGGCGCTGAGCACCAGATCGCCGGCCGCCCTCGGCCGCTGCCGCCACCCGGCGGCGACGGCGGCGCCTTTCGAGGCGAGAAGGGTCACGCCGAGGAGCATCACGCCAAAATAGCTGGCGACCTCGATCCAGTTGGCGGCGGCTGTCATATGTTTCGCGGTCGTGCCGATGATGAGAAAGGCCACGCCAACGAGCGCCACGGCGATAAGTCCCTGCAGCAGCGCGGCGGCGAGGCAAATGACGAGGCCGCGCCGCAAGATCCGTTCATTGGCGACCATATAGCTTGCGATCACGGCCTTGCCGTGGCCTGGGCCCGCTGCGTGGAATACGCCATAGATGAAGCTCAAGCCGGCCAGCGCCCAGGCCGCCGAGCCGCTCTCCTTAACGGCGCGTATGGCGCCGGTGAGGAGGCGATAGAAGCCGGCCTCCTGCGCCAGGATCCAGCCCGCGATTTCATTGGCGCTCGCCGCGCCCTCATAGGCGCCGACCGCGAAAGGATGATGGACGCCCTGCGCCAGCGCCGGCGCGGCGAGCGTCGCCGCCAGCAGCGTCAGCAGGATCAGCCGCGCGCGCGGCGATGACGCTTTCAAGGTCCCCTCCAGCTCACGGGCAGGCCACGATGACGGCGGAGGCGAGCTTGACGCCGAAATCAGTCCCCGGCGATAGGCCGCTGAAAAAAGAACTCGGTGAGCTTTTTCGATTCCTCGGCCGCCAGCGGCTTCGCCCCGGCTACATTGGTCGAGCAGCCTTTCGGCGCATTGACGAAGCTGACCCCGTTCTGCTTGTCGAGTTCGAAGGCGACGAAATAGGTCGGATCATAGACCTGGAACGAGAACAGCTTGGCTGTCGCCGGCGTCTTCAGCGGCATGGTGAAACGCAGCACGACCAGCTTGTCCGGCCGCTCCTCCAGTGAATAGTCGGTCGGCGCGCCGAACTCGACCTTGACGCTTTGGATTTTGGCGTGGGTGAAATAGTCGAATTCGGCGAGATCGTCGACGTTACTCTTGGCCAGCGGTGCGAGATCCGCCTTGGTGAGGAGCGCGCCCTTCTTGCCGACGCCTTCGGTCACGAAGGCCGAATACATCTCGTCGAAAATCCAGGCGTGCCGGATCGCCGTGATCTCGCCGTTCGGCCCGAAGATCACCTGCTCCTGTCCGGTGATCCAGACATGCGGATGCGCCGCGGCGGCGTTTGCGAGCGAAGCGGCGAAACACGCGATCAGGGCGAGCCTCAGCCAGGAACGGGCGCGCATCAAAACCTCGCGCATCAAAACTCCAGGAAAAGCGCTATTTGGAGAAGCGCTTTATTGTGTCGCATGATCCTCTCTAAAAAGTTGGCGAGTTTTTCAGGATCGCCGGAGCGCGTAAGACGCTTTGACCGCAGAAGTCTGGCCAAAGCGAGGCGAGGCTTTCGCCCGCCTTCCGCGTACGGTTTTTGCGTCCTCCCGCGCGTGGATCTGCGTTTCGGGTTGATCAAAAGCGCCAGATCAGGCATAGAAGCCTCAAATCCGTCCGCGCCGGCCTCAGGGCCGGTTCTTTATTTTTTGGAATCTGGTCCGATGAAAGTCCGTAACTCTTTGAAATCGCTGCGCGGGCGTCATCGCGACAACCAGTTGGTGCGGCGCAAGGGCCGGGTTTACATCATCAACAAGACCCAGAAACGCTACAAGGCCCGCCAGGGCTGATCGACGGCCAATTCAACTTTTCGCGCAGTCCCGGGATCCGGGCCTTCGGCTTTTGACTTTCGCCTCCGGCTCTCTAGACTGAGCCTATGCGGCGTTGGCTCTTCCTTTCAGCGTGTCTGGCGCAATTGCAGATCGCGGCCCTCGTCGGCCCGGCCAGCGCCGGCGCGGAGCAGCAGCAATGGCTGGGCGGCGCGTTGCCGAACGACTGGCGCATGCTCGGTGACGACGAGGGGCCAAAGCCTCCGGATGCGCCGCCCGGCCAGTTCGATTTTCCTCATTATGGACCGGATCAAGGGCCTTACGGGGCAGCGCCAGGGCTTGCCCAAAGGCCGCCGCGGCCGGCCGATCCCGTCGCGGACGCGGCGGCGGTGAAGGCCGCCAAGGACAAAGCGCGGGCGGAGGCTCTGAAAAAGGCGCTGGAGCCGAAACCCGAGCCCGCCGCCTTGCGCCAGCGCGCGCTCGACGAATTGTTCCAACATCTTGGCGCCGCCGCCGATCCCGAGGAGGCCAAGGGCTTCGCGGACGCGATCCAGCATATTTGGCTGCAGTCGCAGTCCGACACGGCCAATCTCATCATGCAGCGAGCGATGCTGGCGAGCCGGATGAAGAATTATCCGCTCTCCCTCAGCCTGCTCGACAGGCTGGTGGCGCTTGAACCCGATTGGGCCGAGGCCTGGAACCAGCGCGCCACGGTCCGTTTCCTCAACCAGGACTTCGATGGCGCCATGGCCGACATCGACAAGGTCATGAAGCTGGAGCCGCGCCATTTCGGCGCTCTGACCGGCATGGGCGTGATCCTGCAGCAGGAGGGTCTCGACAAACGCGCCCTCGAAGTCTTCAACAAGGCGCTCGAAATCTATCCCGCGCAGCCCGATCTCAAGGACACCGTCGACAAACTGACTCTCGACGTCAACGGTCGCGACATTTGACAATCAATTTCGCCGATCGGGCGAAACCAAAATCGTCTATTGCGACCAGCCATCCGACCGCACATAGGGGTCGACGATGCGCCGCTGCGGCGCATAGGCGAGCGGCGCCGGCTCCCCTGGCGGCGCGGCGCGTCGAAACCGGCCGAAGACCGGCCCGGCGTCGGGCTCTTCGCCTGACCGCGCCGCGCGATGGCGCCGGCGCGATGCGGCGAAGGACCTCCCGCTCGGCGCGGAGCCGGTTATGACGATGTCGGCGCCCTGTCCCTCCACCATGCCAAAAAGGATCGCGGCGTGCCCTGGCGAAAGCCGGATGCAGCCATGCGATGCCGGCCGGCCGAGAAAGCCCGTCTCATAGGTACCATGAATGGCGTAGCCGCCGGCGAAGAAGATCGAATAGGGCATCGGCGACATGTGGTATTTATGTGAATAATGCATCCGCTCGAGATGCCCGACATGATAATGGCCGCGCGGCGTCGCATAGCCGGCGCGCGCTGTGGAGACGGGCCAGTCGTAATCCGCACCGTCGCCGCTGACATGCATGGTCTGCGAGCTGAGATCGACGTCGATCTGCACGCGCGCCTGCGCCGCTTCGACGGCGAACAGGCCGCATAAAAGGACACTCATGCCGACAAGCGCTCGCATCGCATCACTCCCGATTCGCCCGCCGATTCGCGGCGCCGCCGTTTTAATAACGCGCGATTATCCAAAAAGGATCGTGAAATCCGTACCGAATCGCACGAATCGCCAAACATAATAGTGGATTAGAAGAAGAGAATTGTGACCGCGGCGAACAGTGGCAGCAGGATCGCGCCCGACCACAGCATATAGGGGAAGAAGCCGGGCATCTTCACGCCGGCGTTGCGGGCGATGGCGTAGACCATGAAATTCGGCGCATTGCCGATGTAGGTGTTGGCCCCCATGAACACGGCGCCCAGCGAAATCGCCGCCAGCGTGTGGGCCAGCGGCCCCATCAATTTCGCCGCCTCGCCGCCGGCGAGCTCGAAAAACACGAGATAGGTCGGCGCATTGTCAAGGAAGGACGAGAGCAGGCCGGTCGCCCAGAAATAGACCGCATTGTTCCCCGATCCATCGGGATGTTCGAGCAGCCCGATTACCGGCGCGAAAGGCCCGGCTTTGCCGGCCTGAAGCATCGCCATCACTGGAATGATGGCGATGAATATGCCGGCGAAGAGATAGGCGACCTCGCGGATCGGCTCCCAGTCGAAGCCGTTGTCCGCGCGCGCGGCCCTGTTGGTCAGAAGCAGCGAGGCGATCGCGACGGCGACCATCGCGGCCTCGCGCACGACATTCTGCAGCTCGATCCGCGTTCCAAGCAGCGTCCAGCCAATGCCGGGGCGCCAAATTCCGCTGGCGACGATGGCCGCGATCGCGGCGCCGATCAGGGCCAGATTGACGAGGCCCGTAACTCTGAGAGGAACGAGGGGGCGGTCCGGCCGCGGCCCCTCGCGCCTCGCAAAATGGACATCGATCAGGAAGAAGACGCCGAGCAGCACGCCGACCGCGAACAGCGTCTCCGGCCAAAGTCTTTGGGTCGTCCAGAAGAAATCGACGCCGTGCAGGAAGCCGAGAAAGAGCGGCGGATCGCCGAGCGGGGTCAGCGCGCCGCCGATGTTCGAGACGAGAAAGATGAAGAAAGCCACCACATGCGCGTTAAAGCTGCGTCCTTGATTGGCGCGGATCAGCGGCCGGATCAGGATCATCGACGCGCCGGTCGTGCCGATGATGCTGGCGATCGCCGCGCCGAAGGCGAGGATGCCCGTGTTGACGATTGGCGATCCCTTGAACGAGCCTTCGATGGCGATGCCGCCGGCGGCGGTGAACAGCGCCAGCAACATCAGGATGAACGGCAGATATTCGATCGCGACATTATGAACGAAGGCGGCCGCAGCGACGTCGAATCCCTTGACGGCGACGAGGCCGGCGAGCGTCAAAATGGCCCAGAAGGCGGCGGCCTTCTCATAATGGATGTGCCACCATTCCTTGACGACGAGCGGCCCAAGGGCGATCGACAGCAGAATGCCGATAAAGGGCAGCCCGAGCGGCAGAGGCAGTTTCGCGCCGTCGAGGCCTTCCGCCGCCGCGGCCGGCGCGCAGGAGGCCAAAAAGGCGACGCCGGCGAGGACCGTAAAGGCCGAGACCGTCGGCCTAGCCGTGGGCGCGCGCGTCGCGTCGGTCATCTGTCCTCCAGGCTTTCGGACGCCGCGAGCGGCGGCCCGTCAGGCGTCAAGCCCAAGTTCGAGAACAGCTTTACGTGCGGCCGGGGCGGCCGGCAAGCGTCGCCGACGCGGCGCTGTGCCGCCGCGTCGGTCAGCCGCGCGGGCCGACGAGCGCGAACATGGCGCCCTGCGGGTCCAGACCCTGGACAATGAACATGCCGCCGGGCACTTCATGCGGGCCATTGAGGACCTGTCCGCCTCCCGCCTCGATGCGTGCGGCGGCGGCGTCGATTCCCGCCACGTTGATGTAATACAGCCAGAACGGGGCGGGCATCGCCTCGAGCCTGGTCATCATGCCTCCGATATCTTCATCGCCGCCGGCCCTGAAAAGCTGGTAGACGCCCATCGGGCCTATGTCCATCGCATCGCCCTTGGTCCAGCCGAAGCGGGCGGCGTAAAAGGCGAAGGCGGCTTCGCGATCGGCGGCGTGCAATTCGCGCCAGCCGATCTGCCCCGGCGCGCCGCGCGGGACCGGCGCCGGCTCAGCGCCCGACGCGCTTTTAAACAGCGTCAACGCCGCGCCCTGAGGATCGCCGACGACGGCGAAGCGGCCGACGCCCGGAATGTCGGCGGGCGCCTTATGGATGACGCCGCCCGCCTTGGTGAACTCGGCCGCCTCCGCATCGACGTTGTCGACGCTGACATAGCCGATCCAGCCCGGCCGCGCGCCCATCTTTAGCGCGGCTTCGGGCAGCGTCATCAGCCCCCCGATCTGCGTCTCGCCGGCGCTGAGGAGGGTATAGGCCATGCCCGGCACGCCGGAATTCTGCGCGCCCCAGCCGACGACATCGCGGTAAAAGCGCTCCGCCGCCGCGGCGTCGGTTGTCAGCAACTCGTACCAGACGAAATTTCGAGGCGCCTTCGACATTTGTGTCTCCTCCCGGCGATGGCCTTCAAAGGGCATACGGCGCCGAAATCCGGCGCATTTCAAGCGGAGCAGATCGGCTTGACAGCTTCGCGACAGAGTGCGGCCAGCGACGAGGGGCGCCCGGGCGCGCCGCCCGCGCCGCCTCCAGCTTGATCGAAGCATCGGCCATGCTACGACAAAGCCAGAGCCGCGATTCGAGGCCGGGCCGGAGAAACGACGCATGACGAAGGAATGGGCCCTATTCATCAGCACCTTCGCGACCCTTCTCGCGATCATCAATCCGTTCGAGGCGCTGCCGGTGTTCCTCTCTGCTCGAAGGCGAGGACGCCGCCGAGCACCGCAAGGTCGCGGTGCGATCCTGCCTCTACGCGACCGCGCTCATGCTTTTCTTTCTGATCTTCGGCGAGCTCCTGCTGCGCATCTTCGGCGTGCCGCTCAGCATGGTGCGCATCGTCGGCGGCATCATCCTGACCAAGATCGGCTTTGCATTGTTCTCGTCCTCGCCCAAGGCGTCGATCGTTCCGGCCGAGGGCGCCGGAGAGGCCAATATTTCCTTCGTTCCGCTCGCCATGCCGATCATGTTCGGGCCGGGAGCCATCGCCACCATCCTCGGCATGCAGGCGCAGATCAAAGGATCAGGGCAGGAGATCGGCGACTTCGCCGCGATCGTCGCCGCCATCCTCGTCAGCATGCTGGTCACCTATCTCTGCCTCGCCTACGCCGGCAAGCTGGTCGATCGCCTCGGCCCCATGGGCATCGACGCGACGACGCGCATCGTCGGATTCTTCGTCTCGGCCATGGGCGTCGGGCTGGTGTTCGACGGCGTCATCGAAGGCCTGCAGAACCACGGCATGACTGCGCTGCATTAGAGCGGGATGAGGAAAAGTGCGCGCGCTTTTCCGCCCGCATCCCGCTTTAACCTATTGGAATCTGGGCGCACGGAAATTGCAGGATCGCCCCGCATGAGCCCCGAACCGCAGATCGACGTCGCCGCCGACGCCGACGACCTCGCCCGGCGCGCCGCCGCCTTCCTCGCCGCGCGCATCGCGGCCGCGCCGGAACGGCTCGCCCTCAATCTCTCCGGCGGGTCGACGCCAAGGCAGGTCTATGAACTGCTCGGGGCCGAGCCATATCGGAGCCGCATCGACTGGCGCAAGGTCGAGCTGTTCTGGGGCGACGAGCGTTTCGTGCCGTTCGACCACAAGGACAGCAATTTCCGCATGACGTCCGATGCTCTGCTTCGCCACGTTCCGCTGGCACCGGAGCAAGCGCATCGGATCCCTACCGACGCCGGCTCGCCGCGGAAGGCGGCGGAGCTCTATGAGGCCGCCCTGCAGGAATTTTACGGCGCCAGGGCGCTCGATCCGGCCCGGCCGCTGTTCGACGTGACGCTGCTTGGCCTCGGCGCCGACGGACATACGGCGTCTCTGTTTCCCAGTACGCCGGCGCTGGAGGAGCGCCGCACGTGGGCGACGGCGGTGATCGGCGCCACGCCGGAGCCGCGCATAACGCTGACCTATCCGGCGCTCGAATCCAGCGCCGATATTGTTTTTCTTGTGTCTGGCGCGGCGAAGCGCGAGATTCTCGCCCGCGTCCGCGCCAATGACCGCGCGCTGCCGGCCTCCCGCATCGCAACACGCGGCGCCATCCGCATCTTCGCCGACCGCGCCGCGCTCTCGCCCTGATTTCCCCGCCACCCTGATTTTTGCCGTCCTGATTCTTTGCAAGGCCTCGCTCCGGCTCCGCGAGCCTGAAGCGCCGGGGCTTGCAAGCTCGGCCGTTCCGATTCCACGGCGGCCGAATGTGCGTAATCAGACATCAAGCGGCCGCCCTTAAGGCCATGCATGAACAGTGGGGGTCGGGCCGTCCTGTTCGCGCGCGCGTACGGCGTTGCGATGATGGATTTCCGACGGGATCAGCTTATTGGCAAGACGAGCCGGAGATTTCGCCATCTTGGCCGCGCCGAGCCACCAAGCCTTTGATTTAACGCTACGAATTCCGCGCGCAACGTTGTCCGCGAGCCTTTTCGTTTTTGTCGTCAGCACGGCGGCGCGGACCTCCGAGTGCGATCAACCACCTCCCGTCATCCTTACAAGGGCGGGGCATCCGCCGCCGCGTGCGGCCCGCCGAGCCGACGCGCATCAGACGGCGCCGGCGCCGCCGCGCGAGCCCTGGCGCGAAACGCGCCTTGGCGCCGCCGCGTCGCAACCGGCGTGCGTTTCCCTGGCCTGCCCCGGCGCGATCGTTCTCGGCGTCGGGTTTTAGCAGCGTGCGGACAGTTGAGCGGGGCTTCGCAACTGCGAAACATTTAACGCGCTGCAGCAAATAAAACTCTATTTTGTAACGTGAACTTGAATGATTTTTCGAAACCTTTGCCGCTGCCAGACATTACATAAGAGGTTATGGAAATCCTGCAGAGAGCAAGGCAATGAGCGCAGTTGAGACCACCAAGAAATCGGCCACTTCGACCCGGGGCTTCGCTTCGATGGATCCCGAAAAGCAGCGCGCCATCGCACGCAAGGGCGGTGAAAGCGTGCCGCATGAGAAGCGCAGTTTTTCGCAAAACCCGGGTCTCGCCGCGGAAGCCGGCCGCAAGGGCGGACAAAGCGTCAACCCTAACAAACGCAGCTTTTCGCGCAATCATGCGCTAGCGTCGGAAGCCGGCCGAAAGGGCGGCCACGCTTCCCACGGCGGGCCGAAAAAGACCATCGCCGACTAGACTCTGACGGCGAATAGCCGTTGCGGATCGCCGCCGCGGCCAGACGACAAGAAATGACCGATAGGGACGAGACGCCTGCTTGCATGAACGGGTTTGCATAACGCGGTAGCGGATCAATCGCTGCCGCGTTTTTATTTTATCTTATCGGCCAGCCGCAGGCTTAAAAGCCCGGGGCGGTCGTTCCAGCCCGTTTGAATCCAGCCTCCACGAATCCGGCGATGAATGCAGCGGCAAATCCGATTGACGAATTGTTCGAGGCGGCGTCCGCGGCGCGCGCCAACGCTTACGCCCCCTATTCGCGATTTTGCGTCGGCGCGGCGGTGAGATCGGCGTCCGGCGCAATCTATCGCGGCGCCAATGTCGAAAACGCGTCCTACCCCGTCGGCGTGTGCGCGGAGGCGGTCGCCATCGCCGCGATGGTCGTCGCCGGCGAAAGAAGCATCGTTGAGATTCTGGTTCTTGGCGATGGCGATGCGCTGGCAACGCCATGCGGCGCGTGCCGCCAGCGCATCGTCGAATTCGCCGAAAGAGACGCCAAAGTTCTGGTCGCTGGACCCCGGGGGGTCCGCGCCAGCTTTTCTATCGGAGCGCTGCTGCCCGAGGCGTTTGCTCCCGGCTTCGCGCGTCGATAGACCAACAATGAAAAGCCCCGGCTTCCGGCCAGGGCTCCGTATCGAAGGGCGTCGTGCGTCAGGCCGCGCGCAGATTGCCGGCCGAAGACTTGCCGGTCCGCTTGTCCGCGATCACTTCGTAGTTGATCTTCTGGCCTTCCTGCAGGTGACGCAGTCCTGATTGTTCCACAGCGCTGATGTGGACGAACACGTCCTTGCCGCCATCGTCTGGCTGTATGAAGCCGTATCCTTTGTCCGGATTAAACCACTTCACAGTTCCCGTAGTCATATAGTGCATCCTTAGAATCGTAAGTAAACAAGCGCCAATCGATGACGCCGGTGTCGCATCGGTGTTTTAAGAAGGAGGTCGTTAGCGGACGCAATCCTGCGAGGCCAAGTCGTCGGTTTAAAAACACGACACGCATGACCATACGGCGATGCCGGTCCGAAGACAAGAGGCGCCTGCGTCATTTTGACAAATGGCGCAAACAAGAACTGCTCCGGCGCCGGTTCGGCGGATTTGCGCGTAACCAACGCGTCAGGGCGTAAAATTATTGTAATCTGAAAGACATAGTGTTTTCCTGTCGTCAGCGGCAGCCTCACGCAGAGAGGATCCGCCACCTTGGGGAGGTTGACCGATGGCGCTGTTTGATGAGTTGATCGCCGACATCGCCGCGCGTTTCGACCTGGGTGAAAAGGCGGGACCTTTGCTTCGGCAACTTGCCGGCCTGATTCAGGACCATCCGGACGGAATTGGCGGTTTTCTCAATCAATTCAAGAACGCCGGCTTTGGCCAACAGGCCGCATCCTGGCTCGGCGACGGCAAAGCGGCGGCGCTATCCGGGCCGCAAGTCGAGCAGGCGCTTGGCGCCGGGGTCGTCGCAGCGATCGGCGGCAAGCTCGGGCTGACAGCCGGCGCGACGGGCGACGCCATCGGCTATGCGCTGCCAAAGCTGGTCGGGCTGCTGACGCCCGGCGGGACCATTCCGAAGGCGCTTCCCGCCTCGCTGACCGGGTTCCTCAGCGCCGCGCCGCCGCGCCTGCCCGCGGCGCTGGCGAAGCCGGCGGCCTATGCGCCTCGCGAGCCGCGACCCAAAAGCTCGGCGGGGCTCTGGCCCGTCCCGCTCCTTCTTCTCATCGGCGTCGCGGCGCTGACCTATTACTACCCACGCCTCTACAACGAATATTATCCTCTCTACAAAGATCAATATCCGATCCTCGCGCTCGTTCTTCCCCCTGCGACCCTCGCGCCCGAGGCGCCGAAGGCCGAGGCGAGCGCGCCAGCCGCCGCGCCGGCGCCTGCCGGCGCCCCGTCGCCCGTCGCCGCCGCGCCAGAGTCGGCGCCCGCCGCGGCCCCACCCGCCGCCGCGCCGCCGGTCGCACCCGCGCCGGCGCCGACGGTCCCCGCGCAGTTGAACCTCACCAAAGCAAACGGCGTCGTGACCTACGCCGGCAGCGTCGACAGCGCGGCGAGCCATGACGAGATCGTCGATCTGCTCAAGATGCAATTCGGCGCCGAGCACATCAAGGGCGACATCTCGGTCGATCCCAAAATCGCCGCCCCGGTCTGGCTCGCGAGCCTGAAGTCGGCGCTCGAATTCTTCAAGACGCCGAGCTGGCATGTCGCCTTTGATGGCGCGGCGCTCGAGGTCGGCGCGGCGACCGGCGCGGACAAGATCGTCGCCGGACTGAAAACGCTCTACGGCGATGCTGTTGCCGTCAGCGGTCCGGCGAAGGCCAAGGGCGCACAGGAGGCCGCAGACGAACAGACATCGGCCGCGCTGGCCGCGCTGAAGCCTGGCTTCTCCGGCGCGGACCTCGTCGCCATTCTGAACAAATACGTGATCAATTTCGACACCGGCAGCGCGACCATCTCGGACGCCAGCAAACCTATTCTTCAGCAGGCGGCGGGCCTTATCAAACAATTGCCGCATGATGCGAAGGTGCATATCGACGGCTATACGGATGCGACCGGCGACCCGGCCGCGAATATCCTCCTGTCGCGCCATCGCGCCGAGGCGGTGCGCGACCTCCTGATCGACGCCGGCGTCCCCGCCACGGAGCTAAGGGCGAGGGGCCATGGCGCCGCGCACACCGGGGAAGGCGAAAACCGCAGCGACCGGCGCATTGAATTTTCGGTCAAGTGAGCTTGCGGCCGCGGCCTTTTGCGACGCCGCCACGCGGGCGTCAGCCGTCGCCTAGCGGGTGCAGATCTCGCACCATCGCCTTCATGCGCTCGTCCAGCACATGCGTGTAAATTTGCGTCGTCGCTATGTCGGCGTGGCCGAGCAGCTCCTGCACGACGCGAAGGTCCGCGCCATTCTGTAAAAGATGGCTGGCGAAGGCGTGGCGCAGCACATGCGGGCTGATGCGCGCGGCGCCGATGCCGGCCGCCGCGCCGCAGACTTTCAGGTCCCGGGCGAAAGCCTGCCGGGTCAGATGGCCGCTATCGCTGTCGGAAGGAAACAGCCAGGGGCTCGCAGCCGCGCCCGGCTGGTCCCTTTCAAGCACTGAGCGATAGGCTGCGATCGCTGCGCGCGCGGCCGGCGAGATCGGCGCGAGCCTGTCGCGCCCGCCCTTGCCCCGGATCGGGATCAGCGGCTCGGTTCCTTGCGCAATACCCTTCGGCAGCGCGACGAGCTCGGAGACGCGCAGGCCGGTCGCATAGAGGAGTTCGATGAGGCCGGCGGTGCGCAGGGCGCGCAGGCGCTCGCCCGGCGCGCGCGCCGCATCGCCAAGCCCCTCCCGCGAGACGGCGAGCAGATGATCGACCTCGGCGATCGAGAGCGTTTTTGGCAGGCCCCGGCCGCGCCGCGGCCCCTCGATGATGGCGGCGGGATTGTCGCCGCGAATCGCCTCGGCGACCAGAAAGCGATGCAACTGCCGGATTGCCGACAGCTTACGCGCGCTCGATGACGGCGCGAGGCCGCGCTTTTCGAGCGTTTTGAGATAGAGCCGGATATCTTCGCTCGTTGCGTCGAGCGGAGTCCGGCCGGCGCTCTCGAGGCGCGCCGCGTAGTCGGCGAGATCGCGAGCGTAGGCTTCGATTGTATTTTTGGCGCCGCCGCGCTCGGCCGCGATCATTTCGAGGAAGCTCTCGATCAGGCGGGACGGTGGGGGCCGAGGCGCCATGCGCGTCCTATTTGTTGAGCCGCGCCGGCGGAATCGTCTGCGTCATCTCGCGCATTTCGGGCTGAACGAAAGTGACCAGCGCGACCATGGCGCCGAAAACGGCGCCGGCCAGAATGGCGATGACGAGAAGAAAGCAAATCAGGCTGGGCAAGCGGTCCTCACACGGCCCTTTATGGGCAGAGGGCCGCTTCGGAAGCAAGCGCCGGCGCCGCGAAGCCCCTGTGCGCCTGGCCCAGAATGAGGCCGGCGAGCGCCTTACCTTCGTCCCGCTCGATTGCGACGTCGAGCATCAGGCCGGGCGGCGCGCCGTCGGTGTGGACGCAGGTGAAATCGGCGGCGCGGCCAAGGCCGCCGCGCTCCGTCAGCACGCGCAGAACGCGGCCGATCTGACGCGCGTGATGGCGGGCCAGCGCGGCCTCGCTCGCCTCGCGCAGGCGCCGCGCCCGCGCCTTGACGGCTTCGCCCGCCACGGGCGGCATTTTGGCGGCGGGCGTTCCGGGCCGCGCCGAGAACGGAAAGACGTGCAGGTGGGTCAGCCCGCAATCCTCGATCAGGGACAGCGTGTTTTCGAACATCGCGTCGGTCTCGGTCGGAAATCCCGCGATCAAATCGGCGCCAAAGACCATGTCCGGGCGCAGCCGCCTTAGCCGCGCGCAGAAATCGACGGCCTCAGTGCGCGCGTGGCGGCGCTTCATGCGCTTCAAAATCATGTCGTCGCCGGCCTGAAGCGAGAGATGCAGATGCGGCGTCAATCGCGGCTCGGTCGCGAAGGCGTCGATCAAATCGGCGTCGGCCTCGATGCAGTCGATCGAGGAGAGCCGCAGCCGTTCGAGGCCGGGCGCTGCGCGCAGGATCGCCTTGACGAGGGCGCCGAGCGTAATGCCGCCGCCAAGGTCCGCGCCGTAGGAGGTAAGGTCGACGCCGGTCAGCACGATCTCGCGAAAGTCTTCGGCAAGACGCTGGACCGCGGCGAGAATGGCGTCCGGCGGCGTCGAGCGCGACGGCCCGCGCCCGAACGGGATGATGCAGAAGGTGCAGCGATGATCGCAGCCCGTCTGGATGGCGAGAAAGGCGCGGGTGTGATCCTCAATGCCTTCCTGCGGGCCGAGCGGCGCGGTGGTTGGGGCGCTCCAGCCGGTCCCGAAGTCGGACGCTGCTTTGGCCCACACACTCGGATCGGTTTTGCGCGCGTTGCCGACGATGCGCGCAACCTCGGGCATTTCGGCGAAGCGTAGCGGATCGACCTCGGCCGCGCAGCCGGTCGCGACGATCTCGGCGCCCGGATTTTCGTGCGCGAGGCGCCGGATCGCCTGGCGCGCCTGCCGCGCCGCCTCGGCCGTCACGGCGCAGGTGTTGACGATGATGAGATTGTCGCGGCCCGCGCCCCGCGCGGCGCGGCGCATGGCTTCCGAATTCGACGAGATTCAACCGGCAGCCGAACGTCAAAACCTTGACGCTCTCGCGGCCTTTTTCCGCAGCCGGAGAATCGGCGCCGACATCGATTGGCATGACTACCGCCTCAGGGGATAAACTCTACCAGACCTCGTAATGGCTGAATTTGCCGCAATCGGATATTTCAACGACGTAGGTGCAGGTGCGCTCGCCTGCTACGGTGAAACATTCAGACCAGACCTCTTTGACCGCAACTGTACAGCCACGCGCTCGGTTGGCGCCGCCAGCGCCGTGCGCGCGGCCCTTGAGGCAAGTCAGCACGCGCCTTGGCAGTTCGCCCTTGGATGTTTTCCTTAACCTTCTGTTATCTAGAAAAAAACTGGGTTTGGAAACAACGCCTTTTATGACGACCACCCGTTCTTCCAACCTTCCGTGGCCGGTTGCGAACAAATCGACGATGTGTGCGCCATCTCCGAGTTTCGCTCTCAAATCGATGGACTTCAACCTATGGCTCACACAGGCAGCGCTCGCCGCGATCGGCCCGAAGGCGAACGCCGCGCCGACAATGCAAAGCAGAAGGTAATTTGTCGTTTTGAGAGCTGATAGCGCTTTCTGCTGCGGACGACCAATCATTGCTCTTCCCCCCGACAGGCCGAGCCTACTGAGTTGCATCCAGAAGTTGTTTCCTCAGCCGGCCGCCATACAATCACCTTGCGGGCGGATTGTCGAACTGGCGGCCAGTCAACGGGCCGAGGGCTGCAGCAAACCCGCGCGCCGGGTCACGCCGCGATATCCGCAAACAGCGCCGGATCGAGCCGCGTCTCGAACTCGAACGCGACGGGGCCCTCCATGACCACCACGCCGTCGCTTTCGCGCCACCAGATGTCGAGATCGCCGCCGGGCAGCATCACCCGCGCCCGACGGTCCGTCAGTCCGCGCCGCGCGGCGGCGACAAGCGCAGCGCAGGCGGCCGAGCCGCAGGCCTGCGTCAGGCCGACGCCACGCTCCCACACCTTGAGTTCGATGCGGTCGCGCGCCTCGATTCGCGCCAGAGAAATATTGGCGCGCTCGGGAAACATCGGGTCATGCTCCAGCGCCGGGCCGATCGTGGCGAGATCATAGGCTCCAATATCGTCCACGAAGAAAATCGCGTGCGGATTGCCCATATTGACGACGGCCGGATTTTTCAGGATCGGCGCGCCGAGCGGCCCATAGGCCAGATCGATCGCGCGCGTATCGGCCGCCGCCCGCGCCAGCGGAATGTCGCGCCAGTCGAGGCGCGGCGCGCCCATCTCGACCGAAAAACGCCATTCGCCGAGGCGCCGGCAGGCAAGCGGGCCGGCCGCCGTCTCGATGGCGATTTCGTCGCGCGCATCGCCGCGCATCAGCGCCCAGGCGACGCAGCGGGTTCCGTTGCCGCAGGCGCCAGCCTCGGAGCCATCGGCGTTGATAATCCTGACATAGGCTTCTGTCCCGGGCGTGCGCGGCTCATGCAGCGCCATCAGCTGGTCGAAGGCCAGCGATTTCGCGCCGGCGATCGCGCGCGCCTCGGCGGCGCTGACGGCAAGCGCGGCGCCGCGCAGATCAAGGATGAGGATCTCGTTGCCGAGACCGTTCATCTTGGTAACTAACCTGTTGGCGAGGGGGCTCATCTGCGGCGTCATTTTTCCGTGGGCTTGGCCTCATATAAGAAATTTAGCCCTGAGCGACCATTGTTTTGTCGCAGCCGGGCGTTCTTAATCGTCCGGGCTCGCCTGATCGGACTGGCGCTTGGCGTCGTCCGCGCGACTGTTTAAGACAGGCGCAGGGCGGGGGGCGCGCGAAGCGGAGCGGCAGATGAGATTTGACGACAGCAGACGATCGACCGCGCTGAGCGTGGCCCTCGGCTTCGTTCTGGGGCTTTTCGCGAGCCTCCCCTTGGCGGCCTGGGCGGAAGAGGCCGGCGCCCCCGCCGCACAGGCGACGCCCGCGCCAACTCCTGCGCCCGCGACCCCGGCGCCGACCGCGCCCACGACGCCAGCGCCTGATCAGGCCGCGCCCGCGCCCCAATCAACGCCGGCGCCTGCGCCCGAAGCCACCGTGCCCGAGCCCGATCGCGACAAGGCCGCCCCCGGCATTCCGAGCGACGCCAGCGCCGAGACCGTCGATGTCCCGTCCCGGCCGGTCGCCTTCATCGCCGGCAATTCGCAATGGACCGACGGCTTCAAAGCCATCATCGGCTCGATCGCAAAAGTGCAGGACGCGATCAAGGCGACCGGGCTGAAGCAGGCCGGGCCGCCCTTCGCGGTGTTCCTATCGACCGACGACACCAGCTTCCATTATCAGGCGATGGTCCCGCTCGCCGAAAAGCCCGAGGGCAAGAGCGATCTCTCCGGCGATATCAAGCTCGGCGATTCGCCCTCGGGCAAGGCCATCAAATTCCTGCATCGCGGCGCCTACGACGACATCGATTCGACCTACGACCTCATCACCGCCTATCTCGACGAAAAGGGCCTCGAAGCCAAGAATCTCTTCATCGAGGAATATCTTTCCGACACCAAGGCGAGCGACGACGCCAGCCTTCAGGCCGATATCTACGTGTTTTTGAAGTAGGTTGAACTAGGCTCCGGGGTACGCATCGGCGATTGGAGCATGGTCGATGTAAATCTAGTGGAGCGCGCAGGAGCGAGCTTGGAGCCTCTCGTTTAGCGCGCCGACTATGGCCATCCATGTTGCAAATAGGGCGCATCGCCCCTTAATCCGACCTCCTCTCAGTTTGAAGGCATGGTGTCGCCGGCGCAAAGCGCGATAACTGCAAAGCATTGGTCGGGCGTATGACCATGCCGCAAGACCGATGCCTGTTCGATTGAAATAAGAGAAAGGCGCCTTGCCATGGAGCGTCCCGCACCTTCGCTCGCGCGCCCGATTCGCCAGATAGCGCGGCCGCTGGCCGCGGCAGGCTTGGCGCTCGCTTGCCTTGCGGCACCCGCGTTCGCCGCCGATCTCGCCCCGCCCGCGCCGCCGGTTTTCACCTGGAGCGGGCTCTATGTCGGCCTCAACGCCGGCTACGCTTGGCCAAACAGCCTCCCCTTCAGCACCTCGGCCGCTAACGTCGCCGATTCGCCCGCGTTTCCCCACCTCGCTGGGCTGCTTCCGGTCATTCCGCATCTCTGGGGGGCGGCGTCGGCGGTCGGCGCCGCCGGCTCGATCGGCACGCATCTCAATGGTTTCTTTTCCGGCGGCCAGCTCGGCTACAACTGGCAGTTCGCCGAGCGCTGGGTCGCTGGCCTTGGGGCCGACATCGACGCCGGCGGCATTCGCGGCGGCGGCGGCTTCACAAATTTATCTCCGGCGGCGGTGTTTCCGCCTTTCGTCGTCGCGACGAGCGTCGGCGTCAACCGGACCCTTGAATATCTCGGCACGGTGCGCGGCCGCCTCGGCTATGCCATCACGCCGACGATAATGCTCTATGCCACCGGCGGTCTCGCCTATGGCGGCATCTCCACCAGCACGACGGTCCGGCAGTCGCTGACGCCCTCTCTCTTTACGTCCGCCGCCGCGGAGAGCGATTTCTTCGACAATCGGATCGGCTGGACGGTCGGCGGCGGCGTTGAATCGGCGCTGACCGGCGAGATCTCGGCGAAACTCGAGGCGCTCTACTACAATCTCGGCGTCGCCAACACCCATGGCGCCCCGTTGTTCCATACCGCCATCGTCGGGGCGGGCGCGGTCGGCGACGTCATCTCGAGCTCGACGCGCTTCCAGGGCTTTGTGTTCCGCGGCGGCCTCAATTACCGTTTCGACGGAAGCGCCCCCACCGCGACCGGCACGCCGCCGCTGTTCACCGCGCCGCAGTTCGTCGCCGCCGAGAAGCCGGCCTTCGGCGACTGGCATTTAACCATCATGCCCTATGTCTGGGCGCTCGACCTCAACGGCACGACCACGGCGAAAGGCGAGACCGTCGGCGCCAATTTGAGCTTCGTCGATCTTTTGACCAAGACGAGTGCGCCGCCGCTCGAGGCCGCCGCGCTAATCGAGGCGCGCAACGGGCCCTTCGGGGTCTATGTTGACTACGTCTGGGCGCAGCTCAGGGCCTCGGGGTCGATCCTCGCCAACCGCACGCCGGTCACCGGCCTCCTCCTCGCCGCCGACGGGACCGGCCATCTCACCGTGACCATGAGGGCCATCCTCGAAGCCGGCGCCTCCTATGAGCTGCTGCGCTGGGGCAACGGCGGCCCGGCCAACACCGCCATCGACGCCATCGCCGGCCTGCGCTACTGGAACATGACCACCGATGTCGGGCTCGACATCACCGGAACAGTCAATGTGCCGCTACTGGGGTTGAGCCAGGTTGGGCAGCGGGCGGTCGCCAATTCCGGCGACTTGAACTGGGTCGATCCGCTGGTCGGCCTTCGCGTCCGGAAGGAGCTGGCCTCGGGCGATGAATTCCGGCTCCAGGGCGACATCGGCGGCTTCGGCGCCGGCAGCAAGATCAGCTGGCAGGCGATTGGCGGCTATGTGCATAATTTCCAGCTCTACGGGATCAACTGGGCGGCGATGATAGGCTACCGCGCGCTGGAGGTCGATTATTCGCAAGGGAGCGGGGACGCGCAGCGCGGCATCAATATAGTGATGCACGGCCCGATCGTCGGCGTCGGCCTTCGGTTCTAAAGGTCCGCTTTCGCCCGCCTCGACGTCGCGGGGTGAGTTTCCCACCGAATGGTGCCATTAAAGAGGCCGGAGCGGCGCGCAAGTGATGGGGCCTCATTCTTAAGACTGTCACCGATTTGGCGCCGCGCTCCGCGGTTTTCGCGAGCTTTCGGCGGCGCCGCGTGGGTTGCCATTTGCGCGACGACCGCCTATTGCGGCGCTGTCGGGTTCAACGGCGCATTTTTCGGGGGAAACGCATGGCATTAAATCGGCATAAGGCCGGGTGGCTTACGCTCGGTTTGTTCTTTGGCGCGCTTGCCTCTCCGGCCGTGGCGCAGCAAACGCCGCCGGCGCCGGCCAAAGCGGCCGCGTCTGGCAAACCCAATATCGTCATCATCTGGGGCGACGACATCGGCCAGTCCAACATCAGCGCCTATACGAATGGCCTGATGGGCTACCGCACGCCGAACATCGACTCTATCGCCACCGACGGGATGATTTTCACCGATTATTACGGCGAGCAGAGCTGCACCGCCGGGCGCTCGGCCTTCATCACCGGGCAAAGCGTTTTCCGCACCGGCCTCAGCAAGGTCGGACTTCCCGGCGCCGACATCGGGCTCAGCAAGAAGGATCCCACCATCGCCGAATTATTGAAGGCGCAGGGCTACGCGACCGGCCAGTTCGGCAAGAACCATCTCGGCGACAAGGATGAGTTTCTGCCGACCGCGCATGGCTTCGACGAATTCTACGGCAATCTCTACCACCTCAACGCCGAAGAGGAGCCGGAGCTGCCCGATTATCCGAAACCCGACGATCCGGAGTTTCCCAATTTCCGCAAGAATTTTGGCCCGCGCGGCGTGATCCACAGTTTCGCCAACGCAGACGGCACGCAGACTATCGAAGACACCGGCCCGCTGACCAAAAAGCGGATGGAGACGATCGACGACGACATCGCGGATCGCGCCGCGGGCTTCCTCGACAAGCAAGTCAAGGCGGGCAAGCCCGTGTTCCTGTGGGTCAACTTCACCCACATGCATTTCCGCACCCACCCAAAGCCGGAGAGCGTCGGTCAGGCCGGGCGCTGGCTCGGGCCTACGCCGACACCATGATCGACCACGACAAGAATGTTGGCACGGTCCTCGATAAGCTGAAAGAACTCGGCATCGGGGACAATACTTTCGTCATGTATTCGACCGACAATGGCCCGCATATGAACTCCTGGCCGGATGCGGCCATGACGCCGTTCCGCAACGAGAAGAACTCCAACTGGGAAGGCGCCTATCGCGTTCCGGCGATGGTGCGCTGGCCGGGCAAGATCAAGCCGGGCTCGGTGTCGAATGAGATCGTCTCGCATCTCGATTGGCTGCCGACGCTGCTGGCGATGGCGGGCGTCCCCGACGTCAAGGAGCAGCTGCTTACCGGCTATCAGGCGGGCAAGGAGACCTACCGGGTCCATCTCGACGGTTACAATCTGCTGCCCTATCTCACCGGCGAAGCGGCGAAAGGCCCGCGCAAGGAGTTCTTCTATTTCTCCGACGACGGCGACCTCACCGGCCTGCGCTACGACAATTGGAAGTTCGTCTTCGCTGAGCAGGAAACGCCCGGAACCCTAGCGGTCTGGGCCAACCCTTTCACCCATCTGCGCGTGCCGCTGATTTTCAATCTGAGGCTCGACCCCTATGAGCGCGCCAACATCACCTCGAACACCTATTATGACTGGCTGCTTGACCACGCCTTCATGCTGGTCCCGGCGCAAACCTATGTCGCGAGGTTCCTAGCCACCTTCAAGGACTTCCCGCCGCGCCAGAAGGCAGCGACCTTCTCGATCGACCGGGCCATGGAGCAGATGAAGACGCCGGACGGCGACTAGCCGACATGGCCCGGCGGGAGCGAACAGCTTCCGCCGGATGCTTTAGAGCCGGCTCGGCCTTGGCCGCGGCCCTGCAAATCCGCGCGGCGCCGGTTTCCGGCGGCCCGTGTAGCCCGGCCTCGCCAATGCTTGACACCGTAAGACGCGGGCCTACCATCAGGATCCGCCGCCGCCGCGAGCTGGCGGGCGTACGCATTTGGGCGTCTTCCGGAGGAGAAGGCTCATGACGGTCGCAAGCATCCTGAAGAACAAGCGTCCCGGCGTTAAGACGATCAGCCCGCATGAGACCATGCTTGTTTTCGCTGGGCAACTCGAGGCCGAGCGCATCGGCGCGATGATCGTCAGCGCCGACGGCAGCTCGCTCGACGGCATCATTTCCGAGCGCGATCTGGCCTATGGGCTCGCCGTCCATGGCGAAGCGCTGGCGCGTCTGCGCGTCTCCGAACTGATGACAAAGTCGGTCGTCGTCTGCGCGCCGGAGGACAGCATCGCCGAGATCATCAACATCATGACGCGGCGGCGCATTCGCCATTTGCCGGTCAAGCAGGGCGGTCGGCTGGTCGGCATCATAAGCATTGGCGATGTGCTGAAATATCGGCTCGAAGAGATCGAACTGGAATCCAATGTGCTGCGCGATGTCGCCATCGCGCGGCGCTAGCGCGGTTGATCCCGTTAGCCGCCTTTCGCTTGCCGCGTCGTTGAGCGCGTGATCCTCATCGGCGCGCCTTTTTGCGAATTTTTTTCTTCCCCATCGCGCCGCTTGCGGTAACCTTCGCGGCGCGCGGAAAAACTGTCCCCGCGGATCACGCCATCTGTTCTCCCTGATGTTCTCCCCTGACGCCGCGGCGCCGCCCAGCCGCGGTCGCAATTCGGAGGCCGCGCATGAGTGTTGAGGCATCCACCCGGACCGCGGCCACGCCACCGCAAATCGCTCCTTTCCGACCTGACGGAGAATCTCGATGAAACGCGCGATGTCCCCCGCGGCGGCCGCCGCCCTCATTCCCGACGGCGCCGTGGTGATGATCGGCGGCTTCATGGGCGTCGGCTCGCCGCATCGCCTCATCGACGCGCTCGTCGCGGCGGACAAGAGAAACCTCACCGTGATCGCCAACGACACCGGCCTGCCGGGCGTCGGCATCGGCAAGCTCATCACCGCGCGCTGCGTCTCGCGCGTGATCGCCTCGCATATCGGCCTCAATCCCGAGACGCAGAAGCGCATGCTGGCGGGCGAGATCGAGGTGGAGCTGGTGCCGCAGGGAACGCTCGCCGAACGCATCCGCGCGGGCGGCTTCGGGCTTGGCGGCGTCCTCACCAAGACCGGCCTCGGCACCATCGCAGCCGAAGGCCAGCGCGTCATCGACATCGACGGCGAGCCATGGCTCTACGCCGCGCCGCTTTCGGCCGAATTCGCGCTGGTCGCGGCCGAGCGCGCCGATTACAACGGCAATCTCGCTTATCAGCTCACTGCGACGAACTTCAATCCGGTGATGGCGATGGCCGGCAAGATCGTCATCTGCGAGCCGCGCGAAATCCTGCCGATCGGGGCGATCCCGCCGGACGGCGTCGATACGCCGGGCGTCCTTGTCAACCATCTGATCGAGAGGGCGACCCGATGAGGCCCGAAGAAATCATCCAGCGCCGCGTCGCGCGCGAACTGCATCCCGGCACGCTCGTCAATCTCGGCATTGGCCTTCCGACCGGGGTCTGCCAGTTTATCGCGCCCGAAGACGCCATTTTGTTCCAGTCCGAGAACGGCATCGTCGGCATGGGCGCCCGCCCGCCGGAGGGCATGGAATACACCGAGCTCACCGACGCCGGCGGCAGCTTCGTGACCGCCGTGCCGGGCGCGGCGACGGTCGACAGCACGCTCTCCTTCGGGCTCATTCGCGGCGGCCATCTCGACGCCACCGTGCTCGGCGGACTGGAAGTGGACGAGGCCGGCCATCTCGCCAACTGGATGGTGCCCGGCAAGATGGTGCCTGGCATGGGCGGCGCCATGGATCTCGTCACCGGCGCGCGCCGCGTCATCGTCGCCATGCAGCACACGGCGCGGGGCCGCCCGAAGATCGTGCCGACCTGCACCCTGCCGCTGACGTCAACGCGCCGGGTTACGCTGATCGTCACCGACCTCGCCGTCATCGAGCCGACCGACGACGGGCTTGTGCTGCGCGAGCGCGCGCCCGACGTCTCGATCGAGGATATCCGCGCCGTCACAACGGCGCGGCTGATCGTCCCCGATCATGTGCCTGAAATGGACCTGCGGACGGCGGCTACGGCCTGAACGGCGAAGGAACTCAATGCGTCGCGGCGAGGTCGCCGTGATCGACCGAGAACTCCTCCGCCTCGATCAGCGCGTCGCCGGCGAGCGTCATCAATTCGACCCGGATCGGCACCACCACATGGGCGCCGGGCACTGGCGCCAGCCAGGCCTCCATCTGCCGGTTCGCCGCCATGAAGCGCGCCGAGCGCGAATCGCGCTTCTGGCCGGCGATCGGCGTATAGCGCGCGGCGCAGACCGAAACCGGCCCGGAATAGCCGCCGAGCGACACATTGCGCGTGCCGACATAGGCCAGCGTGATGTCGAAGCGAACGAAGCCGTCATAGACCGGAATCCGGCGGTTGCAGGCCGAGGGTCCGACCAGCGGCTGTCCGTCCGGCACGGCCATGATGAAGGCGCTCGTCGGGTCGAGAATATTGTGCTTGTTCGCGTCGGTGACCGGAATGCGGTTATCCCAGTCGTCCCATGGCGGCGAAATATCGACCGCCTTGACATTGCCGCCCGCGCTGCCGCCATCGAGCGCCATGCGAACGGTGCGCGTCTCGCGCGAATTGCCCGAGGTCGTCGCATAGGTCGCCGGAAACACCAGACCCTTGCGCAGCGAGCCGGTCGAGGAGAGCGCCATTTTGACGTCCGCCACCATCGCCGCGACGCCGGTCAGATGGGCGTTGAAATCGATGCGGTATTTGCCGGGCTCGAGCGATCCGACAGCAGCCGCCTCGCCGATATGAAGGCCGACGAGGCTCACCGCATAGCGCGCGCGCACCATGTCGGCGCTGGCCGGCGCGAGACCGCAAAAAAGGCCAAAGGTCGCTACGCCAAGCGTCGCAAGGCTGACAGCGAAGGTACGGCCGGCAAGGCGGATCACGGTCGGTCTCCTCGGCGCGGCGGCGCCCTTCGTTAAGGAGCCGCGCCCATAATTCTCTCTAGCCGCCAAATTTGGCCGAATTGGGCGGCGAATCGCAGCAGGCCCCAGAGATTGGTCAAGCGATTGGTCAAGCCGGCGCGGGGCGCCCACGCGCGACGGTGGCATCATTCGCCCTTCGCGCGCAAGGGGCTAAGCTATCGCGCTCGTGCGTCCGCGCATCTTGGCGGCGCGCGGATTTGGCTTATAAGCTCGATGGTCGCGCTCGGCGCGCCATCAAGGACCCGTCAGCGAATGCGACAGCTTTCCGGCCGCAAAGCCGCCCTCCGCGCCGCGCTTCTTATCGCATCGATTCTCGCATTGGCGCTGACGTGCGGCGCACCGCCCGCGGCCGCGCTGACGCTCGATGGTCCCGAAGCCGCCATCGGAATATGGAATCTTACGACTTCGCCCGGCCCCAATTCCTGCCGCCTGACCCTGCGCGGGGAACAGGTGCATGGCGGATTTTTTGTCGGCATGCCGCCAGCATGCCGCCATGCGCTGCCCGTGCTCGCCAATGTCGTCGCGTGGATGCTGCCCGGCGACAACCACCTCGATCTTGCCGACCCCTATGGCAAGCCGCTGCTCGATTTCAAGCAGTTGGACGACGGCCGCCTCGCCGCCGCCGGACCGCAGGGCGTCACCTATTTTCTGGTCTTCGTCGAGGGTGCGGCGGCGGCGCCGACCAATCTGCCCGCCGCCGCCCCGGCGGCGACGCAGACCGCGGCGGCCGCGAAAGCGCCGCGCGCGATTCTGCGCCCCGCCGACGTCGCCGGGCGCTACGCCGTGCTGCGCGAGGCCGGCCGCGACACCGGCTGCATGGTCACGCTCGACATTTCCACCAGGGCCTTTCTGTCGCCCGCCTGTCGCGATCAGGGCATAGTAATTTTCGATCCGACCGGCTGGCGGATGGCGGGCGGGCATCTCGTCATCGTCGCGCGAAAGGGCCATACGGCCGAACTCGACCTGCAGGCGGACGGAACCTGGCTCAAGGAGTCCAAGGACGCCGCCGCCAGGAGCCTTGCGCTGAAGAAACTCTAGCCGTTTCCTTTGCCGCGCATGAGCCTCCAAAATCCGAGTCGCCAAATGACCGCCAAAACGCATGAAAATCTGATCGCCGGCCAGTTCGGTCCGCGCGCAGCGGCCTATGTCGAGAGTGCGGTCCACGCGCAGGGCGAGGATCTGGCGCAGCTGGTCGACATCGTGCGCGGCCATGCGCCCGCCCGCGCGCTCGACATGGGCTGCGGCGGCGGCCATGTGAGCTTCAACGTCGCGCCGCATGTGGCGGAGGTCGTCGCCTATGATCTCTCCGACGACATGCTGCGCACTGTAGCCCTTGAGGCATCGAAGCGCGGCCTCGAAAATCTGCCTACGCGCCGGGGCGGCGTCGCGCGCATGCCTTTCGCGGATGGCGAATTCGATTTCGTCTTCAGCCGCTATAGCGCACATCACTGGCGGGACCTCGCCGCCGCGCTAGGCGAGGCGCGTCGCGCGCTGCGGGCGGGCGGAATCGGCGCCTTCATCGACGTCGTCGCGCCGGAGAATCCTTTGCTCGACACTTATCTGCAGTCGGTCGAACTGCTGCGCGATCCTTCGCATGTGCGCGACTACGCCGAGACGGACTGGAGCCGCGCGCTCGCCCACGCCGGCTTCCATCTAACGAAAACCACGCCGCGCCGGCTGCGCCTCGATTTCGCGTCCTGGATCGCGCGGATGCAAACGCCCGACATCTTCGCGCGCGCGATCCTGGCGTTGCAGAAGGAGATGTCGCAAGACGTCGCCAATTATTTCGCCATCGAAGCGGACGGCTCCTTCACGGTGGATGTGCTGACCATGGAAGTCGCCGCCGCTTGATAGCCTCGCGGGGCCGAACGAAAGGAACCTCCATGAAACAACGCGCATTGGGCCAAGCGAAGACGCCCGTCTCCGGGCTCGGCCTCGGCTGCATGGGCATGAGCGAATTCTATGGCGAAACCAATGACGCCCAATCGCTGGCGACGCTGGCGCGGGCGCTGGAGCTCGGCGTCAACTTCCTCGACACCGCCGACACTTACGGCCTTGGCGACAACGAACTGCTGCTTGGACGTTTCCTCAAGGAGGGCGGCGCCCAGCGCCGCGCGAATGTTGTGATCGCCACGAAATTCGGCATTGTCCGCCAGCGCGGCAGCGAGGACCGTCGCATCGAAAACAGCCCTGCCTACATCCACAGCGCCTGCGCCGCTTCGCTGAACCGGCTCGGCGTCGATGTCATCGATCTCTATTACTGCCACCGCCACAACTGGCGGACGCCGATCGAAGAGGTCGTCGGCGCGATGGCGGAGTTGGTGCGCGCCGGCAAGGTACGCTGGATCGGACTCTCGGAAGTCTCCGTCGAGACACTGCGCGCGGCCAACGCTGTGCACCCCATCGCCGCGGTGCAGAGCGAATATTCGCTGTGGTCGCGCGGGCCCGAAGATGGCGTGCTTCAGGCCTGCGCCGACATCGGCGCCACTTTCGTCGCCTACAGCCCGCTCGGGCGCGCCTTTCTCACCGGCGCGCTGGACGTGGACAGCCTCGCCGCCGATGATTTTCGCAAGACCAACCCGCGGTTTGCTGGCGAGGCGGCGAATGCCAACCGCAAGCTGGTCGAAGGCCTCAAAAGCTTCGCCGACGCGCGCGGCATCACCAATGCGCAGCTCGCTCTGGCCTGGCTGCTCAACAAAAACCCCGATGTCGTGCCGATTCCCGGCACGCGCCGCATCGCTTATCTTGAACAGAATGTCGCCGCGACGGAAATCGTGCTGACCCCGCAGGAGGTGGCGGAGCTCGACCTGTTGTTTGCGCCCGATAAGGTAGCGGGCGACCGCTACGCCAGCATGGCAAACGTCGAGGAGCCGCGTCAGGCCGGCGCGCGCTCGGGCGGATCGGTGTAGAACGCGCTGCGATAGAGCCGCCGGTAATGCCACAGCGGCGCCGCCCCGAGCAGCACCGAGCCAATGCTGATGATGGCGACGCGCCAGCCAAGGTGCGGCAGCTGATACAGCCCAACGGCGCCGACGAAGAGCGCGGATAAGAGCGGAACGATCCCGGCGAAAATCAGAATGCGCCGGTCGGTCCACATGACGTTGCGGTAGTACCAGGCGCAGGCGAGCGCCGCGACGGCGTAATAGAAAGCCACCTGCACGCCAACCGCATTGATGAGGTCGCTCATCAGCTGGTTGATGGTCGGCGCGCCGGCGGACGCGGCGAACAGCAGGAGGGAGACCGCGCCGACCGCGAAGCCGGCGAGCCACGGCGTCTGAAAGCGCGGATGCAACCGGCCCATCGGCTCCGCGATCACGCCGTCGCGCGCCATCGAGAACAACAGCCGCGTGCATTGGAGGAGCTGCGTTTCAAGCGTGGCGACGGCGCTGATCAAAACCGCGACGACGGCGATCGCGCTCCAGAAGCCGGGCAGCGCGATGCGCCCCAACGCCGGCAGCAGATCGGCGCTGTGCGCCTGGATTTCGTCGGGGCGGAGCGCCATCTGGGCGGCGACCGTCAACAGCGAGAACAGAATGAAGATCGCGGCGACGCCGGCGATTCCGCCAAGGCCGGCCTTGAGATGCGGGTTGTCCGTTTCCTCGGCGAGATTGGCGGAAACGTCCCAGCCGAGATAGAAGAAAATCGCGACCACCATGCCGGCCGCGAAGGCGTCGGGGCCGCCAAGTCCGGACGGCGAGAACCAGCCCCAGGAAAAGGCAGCCGCCGGCGCCGCGCGCGACTTCCAGATTGCGACGCCGCCGATCAGGGCCAGCGCGAAAAGCTCGAACAGGGTGAGCACCGTCTGCACTCTGGCTGCCGCGGTGATGCCGAAGGTGACGAGCGCGAGCACGCCAAGGAACCACACGACGCCGAGTCCGGTCGCCCAAAGCACGTCATTGACCCTGTCTGGCGCCAGCAGATCGAGCGTCGCCTCGGCGGCCGGTAGAGCCGCGGCCACCATGAAGATGGTCGATGACGCGAGCAGCGACCACCCGGCCATGAAGCCGAGCGCGGGATGCACCGCGCGGCCGACCCACGCATAGGCCGCGCCTGCGTCCGAGCGCCACTTATTGAGGTAGTAGAATGCGATGGTGACGCCGATCATGGGCAGGAACGCGACCCACAGGGCCGCCGGACCGGCGACGCCGACCGCCGCGACAAGCGCCGCGGTGCTGACGGTCACCGAATAGGCCGGGGCCGATCCCGCCACCGCCATGGTGAAGGCGTCGATCTGCCCGAGCGCGCCCTTTCTCAGAGAAGTCTTCAACGCGGCGGTCCCCTCCTGTTGGCGAAGGCCGACCGGCTCAGCCGATCGCGAGCCGCCGCCGCGCCTCGATCAGCCCCGCGGTCGATGAATCGAGGCCGGCCGTCGAAAGGCTTGCATCGGCGACCACGGGAGCCAGCTTCACGGCCAGCTCCTTGCCGAGTTCGACGCCCCACTGGTCGAATGAGTTGACGTTCCAGACGACGCCCTGCACGAAAACCTTATGCTCGTAGAGCGCGATCAGCCGGCCGAGTGTGCGGGGAGTGAGCCGCCTGTAGAGAAATGTGCTCGACGGCCGGTCGCCGTCAAATGTCTTGTGCGGCGCGAGGGACGCGATTTCTTCGGGGCTGAGCTGTTCCGCTTCGAGCCGCGCTGCGACTTCACCGATCGAGCGGCCGAGCATGAAGGCCTGCGATTGCGCCAGGCAATTGGCGAACAGCAGCTCATGATGCTTCTCGTCGGCGGCGGTCGGCTCGGCGGCGATGAGGAAATCGATCGGTACGATTTCCGTGCCCTGATGCAGCATCTGGAAAAAGGCGTGCTGGCCGTTGGTGCCGGGCTCGCCCCAGACCACCGGCGCCGTCGCCACCTGCGTCCTGGCGCCATCGAGCGTCGCGGACTTGCCATTCGACTCCATGTCGAGCTGTTGCAGATAGGCGGAAAATCGCGCGAGGCGCTGGTCGTAGGGGATTACCGCCTGCGTCGCATAGCCGAAGAAATTGCGGTTCCAGATGCCGATTAGCGCCATCAGCGCGGGGATGTTGCGCTCCAGCGGCGCTTCGACGAAATGGCTGTCGATGTCCTCGCCGCCGCGCAGGAATTCCTCGAAGTTTTCCGAGCCGATTCCGATCGCGAGCGACAGCCCGATCGCCGACCAGATCGAATAGCGCCCGCCGACCCAGTCCCAGAAGCCGAACACGCGATCGCTTTTAATGCCGAAGGCGGCGATCCTGTCGAGATTGGTCGAGACGGCGCAGAAATGATCAACGACGGCCGCCTCGCCGAGCGCGCTTGCGACGAATTTCCGCGCGGTTTCGGCGTTGGTCATCGTCTCGATCGTCGTAAAAGTCTTCGAGCACACGATGAACAGCGTCGTCTCGACCGGGACGCGCCGCATCGTATCGGCGAAATCGGCGCCGTCGACGTTCGAGACGAAATGCAGGCTGAGATGATCGGCGATGAAAGGCAAAAGCGCGCGCGCCGCCATGGCGGGGCCAAGATCCGAGCCGCCGATGCCGAAATTGACGACGTCGGTGAAGCGCCGGCCGTTCGTCGCGGTAATCGCGCCGCTGCGCACCGCCTCGGCGAAGGCGAAGAGTTTGGCGCGTTCGGCGCGGACGTCCGGCATCACGTCGCGCCCGCCGGCGAGCATCGGCGCGGCGAAAAGATTGCGCAGCGCCATGTGCAGCGCGGGGCGATGCTCGGTGAAATTGACGGCTTCGCCCGCAAACAGCGCGGCGCGCCGTCCCTCGACATCGGCGGCGCGGGCGAGGCCGATCAGCAGAGAAAGCGTCTCGTCGTCAACGCGCTGCTTTGAAAAATCGAACAGGAGATCGTCAATCGTGGCGTGGAAGCGATCGAACCGGCGCGGGTCGGCGGCGAAGAGGTCGGCGATCGTGCATGCGCGCCATTTGTCGCGATGCGCTTCGAGCGCGGCCCAGGCCCTCGCGATTTCAATCTTCGCGCGTTCGGCCCTGGCGGCTTCGGCCTCCGCAACTTCATTGCCCGACATGGCCAAACTCGATTGACTGCGACGGCGAAATTTCTACCCCATCCCGCGCGCCGCGACAAAGCAGGGTTTCGCGCTAAATTGCAGTCTCGACGCAAATCCGCCGGACCTTTCGGCCCGGCGGGGATCAATCTCGAAGAGCGCCCGCGAAAGCGCCGCGCCTTACGGGTTGTAGGCGCGCTCGCCGTGGTCGGCGATGTCGAGGCCTTCGCGCTCCTCGTCCGGTTCCGGACGCAAGCCGACGATCACGAGATCGACGAGCTTGTAGAGGATGGAGGAGCCAACGCCCGACCAGAGCAGGGTGAAGCCGACCGCCTTCGCCTGGATGATCACCTGCGCCAGCATGTCGTAATCGCCGGCGCGCCTTGTCCTGGCGAAGTTGGTGTAGTCGGTGAGGCCGACGCCGCCGAGCCAGGGCGCGACCAGAATGCCGGTCGCAGATCGCGCCGATGATGCCGCCGATGCAATGCACGCCGAACACGTCGAGCGCGTCGTCATAGCCGAACTTGCTTCTTCACCGTAGATCGACGAAGAACAGGCAGATCGGCCGACCGCGAGGCCGAGAACCAGCGAGCCCATCGGGCCGGCGAAACCCGAAGCCGGCGTGACGGCGACGAGGCCGGCGACCGCGCCCGAGATCATGCCGAGCAGCGAAGGCTTGCCCTTCACCGCCCATTCGACGAACAGCCACGAGAGGGCCGCGGCCGAGGTGGCGACAAGGTGTTGACGAAGGCCAGCGCCGTCGTGCCGTTGGCTTCGAGGTTGGAGCCGGCGTTGAAGCCGAACCAGCCGACCCACAGCAGCGAGGCGCCGATCATCGACATGGTCAGCGAATGCGGCGGCAGCGTCCTTGCGCGGAAGCCGATGCGCTTGCCGATGATGAGGCGCCGACGAGGCCGGCGATGCCGGCGTTGATATGCACCACCGTGCCGCCGGCGAAATCGAGGGCGCCCATCTGGTTGAAGAAGCCGGCGTCGGTCGTCACCGCGTCGAGCTGTGGCCTGCGCGGCGGCCTTGGCCGCGTCGTCGGTCGCCGCCGCCAGCGCCTTCGCGGCGTCGCCGATGGCGTCCGGGCCGGCCCAGTACCAGACCGCATGCGCGATCGGGAAATAGATCAAGGTGACCCACAACGGCGATGAACAGCAGCACCGCCGAGAATTTGATGCGCTCGGCGAAGGCGCCGACGATCAGGGCCGGCGTGATCAGGCGAAGGTCATCTGGAACGCCATATAGGCGAATTCGGGAATGACGACGCCATTGGAGAAGGTCGCGGCGGTCGAGTTGGCGTCCATGCCCTTCAGGAAGAGCCTGGTCAAGCCGCCGACGAAAGCGTTGAGATTGGTGCCGAGGAAAGGCAACGCGGCGTGCGATCCGTCGGTGAAGGCGAGGGAATAGCCGTAGAGCGACCCAGATGACGCCGACGAGCGAGACGATGGCGAAAACCTGGGAGAGGACGGACGCCATGTTCTTGGTGCGCACCAGGCCACCGTAGAACAGGGCGAGGCCCGGGAATGACATCATCAGCACGAGAGCGCTGGAGATCAGCATCCAGGCGGTGTCGCCCTTGTTCGGAACGGGCGCGGAGGGGCGGCCGCGGCCGCGGCTGCGGCGGCTGCGGCGCCAGTCGGCTCCTGCGCGAACGCAAGGCTCCCCGCGACGCAGGCCAAAAGCAGCCCAAGCGCGATCGTCCGGGCCCGCACCGGTGGCGGAAACGCAATATTCATTAGGTTCTCCTGCGAAACTTAAGGAAGGTCAGAGGGCGTCCGCGTCGCGTTCGCCCGTGCGGATGCGGACCGCCTGATCGAGCCCGCTGACGAAGATCTTGCCGTCTCCGATCTGGCCGGTCCGCGCGGCGGCCGAGATCGCCTCGACTGTCGCCGCGACGAGTTCCGTCGGAACGGCGACTTCGACTTTGAGCTTGGGCAGGAAGCTCACCGCATATTCGGCGCCGCGGTAGATTTCCGTGTGGCCTTTCTGGCGCCCGTAGCCTTTGACTTCAGTGACAGTCAGCCCGTGAACGCCGAGGTCGGTCAGCGCGTCACGGACCTCGTCCAACTTGAACGGCTTTATGATCGCAGTAACGATTTTCATGTGGATTTTCCCGTTTGCGTCTACCTCAGAGCCGCCGATTGTCCGTGAGCCGGCCCGCCGCTAAACAGCATGGCGCCGACGGCGCTATGCATGCGAGGCTTCTTAGCAAGCGCTGGGCCTTTTCAGCGCCGGCGTCGCATTTTTTGCCGCGAGGCGCGGATTTGCCATGTTCCAGCTATCGGCCGGCGACCGCGCCGCGCCGTCGCGGCGAGAGCCGGCCGGCAAGCGGAGCCAGGCGGAACCGGCGCCGCGCTGGCGTCGCGGTGGCGATCCCGTCCCGCCCGACCGCACCACAAAATGTCAGTATGCCTAAGAACTGGGCAGCACGTGGGCCGCGCCAAACCCCCGCCACGTCGCAGGGCTTTTCGTCCGGCTGCGGTATTTATCGAAAATTTTCGGTCTGAACGCCCTCCCCGGCGCGTAATCCGCCGCGATTTGCGGGCGTAAAGTCGAAAAAGGCCTCCGTTGCGAGAATTTCAAATCTGGGCGGTCCGCTCAAGGCCGAGCTTGGCCCTATGCCCGAAAATTGCCGGCGGGGGGCGGGCGCATCAGTCCCTCCTGCATAGAGGAAGCGATGAGCCGGCCGTCGCGCGCAAAGAAAAGGCCGCGCGTCAGCCCGCGCGCGCCGCTGGAGTTCGGGCTGTCCTGAACATAGAGCAGCCATTCGTCGGCGCGAAACGGCCGGTGGAACCACAGCGCGTGATCGAGGCTGGCGATCTGCAGCTTGGTGTCGAACACATGATGCCCATGCCCGATCAGCGCCGTGTCGAGTAGCGTCATGTCGGAGAGGTAGGCCAGCACCGCGCGGTGGACGGCGGCATCGTCGGGCAGCGCCCCCGCCGCGCGCATCCAGACGTCCTGCACCGGCGCGCCGGGATCATGGCGGACATAGCGCGAGAGATCGACCGGACGCGTCTCGATCGGGCGATCGCTGGCGAACCAGCGGCGGACCGGCTCCGGCATGATCGCGCCGAACTCCTTGAGCATCTCGGCCTCGCTCGGCAGCGATTCGGGCAGCGGGACCTCGGGCATGGCGACCGCGTGCTCAAGCCCGCCTTCGTCGATCTGGAACGAGGCGGAAAGCGAGAAAATCGCGCGCCCGTGTTGGATCGCATTGCAGCGGCGCGTCGTGAAACTCCTGCCGTCGCGCAGCCGGTCGACCTCATAGACGATCGGCGCGCGCGGATCGCCGGGCAACAGAAAATAGCCGTGCAGCGAATGCGGCGCGCGGCCTTCGACCGTGCGGGCCGAGGCGACGAGGGCCTGCGCGACGACGAGGCCACCGAAGACGCGCTGCCAGCCGACCTGCGGCCCGCGGCCGCGAAAGATATTGTCCTCGATCCTTTCGAGATCGAGCATGGCGACCAGTTCGGCGACGGCCGGGGAGGCGGCTTGCGTCATGAGGTTCATCGCTGCGAAGGACGCCGGCGCCTGGATCGCTGGCGTCCGGACCGGCTGGCGCACACCTGCCCGGCGCGGACGCCTGCGTCAAGTCGGGGCCCGCCTTCGCCGCGGCGGGGCGCCGCCCGCCTTAGGGGCTCAGCGGCCTGATGACCTCTTCGCCCTTCATCGAGATCGTCGCGATGTCCTTCGCGTCGGGATTGGCCTTGTCAAGGTCGACCGAGCGGATCTGGCTGTTCGCATAGGTGCGGAAATAAAAGCGTTTCGCCTTCAGATCGCTGGCCGCCGTCCAAGTCGTATAGTCGGCGAGGATATTGCCGTTCGCGTCCTTCTCGCGCTCGCGCGCCGCGCCCTTCGGAATGTCGAAATTGTTGAGGATATGGAACGCTTCGAGCACGGCGTCGTCGCCGGTCTTCGGCGGGAACACGGACTGGCTGAAGGCGACGGCGCGCACGAAGCGCGAGGGCGGCGTGAAGTCGCCCGGAAGCCCGAGCATCCCCGAACCCTGGCCGAGCGGCAGCAGCGTGACCGGCCCGAGCTGCACCGGCGGCGCGTTGCTCAGCGAAAAATTGAGGTAATTGCGCAGATTGGTCATGTGCCAGTCGAACGCCGGCGAATTGGTGAGTACGCCGAGCGGATTTTCAAACACATTAAGCTTGCCGCCCGTATATTCGATGACGATGCTGCCACCGGAGGCGTCCTGCACCTTGAAATGAACCTCCGGCGCAAAGCCCCAGCCCTGAAAGACGACGGCCGGCACGACGATGTCGCCGATGTGGGCCTTGACCTCATCGACGCTGGCGAAATTTTCGAGGATCCAGGAGCCGAGTTCCCACGGCGCGAGCGTCTTGTCCGCGTCGGCCGGCGCATAAGGCATGTAGCCGGCGGAGGTCGGGAAGTAGAACAGCCCGGCGTAAAGGCCCTTCTCGTTGAAGCCGTCGAAAAGGAACGGCAGGCCGACGCCATTGGCGCCGACGCTGGCGTATTTCGATGTCCATTTCAGCCCCTGCTTCCCGTCGGGCGTCGATCCCGTCCGCGCGAAGCCGCGCGGCACGACGAGCACGTTTGAATCAAGGTCGATGGCGAATTCCAGCGTTCGCGCGGCGACGACGGAGCCGTCGGCAGCAGTGAGGCGGATGCCTGTGCAGGCGAAGGCCGCCGGCGCGAGAGCGATTATCGCCGCGGCGGCGATCCAGCGACTGAACATGGCGTTTCCCTTTGAAATTCGTTTTGATTTTGGCTGAGCGCTTACGCGGCCTCGCCCGCGCGGCTTTGTGCGGGCTGATCCCTTATAAGCGAAGCCGCGGCTGTCCGAAACAAATCGCCGATTGTGTTTGTCGCGCGCGGCGGGCGCCGCGTACGGGCGCGGAGGGAAGCTGCGGGGCCTAGCCCTGCAGCGGGCGCGCTTCCTCGGGCAGCATGATCGGAATGCCGTCGCGGATCGGATAGGCGAGCTTGGCCGCGCGGGAGATCAGCTCCTGATTGACCGCGTCATATTCTAGCGTCGTGCGCGTGCGCGGGCAGACCAGAATCTCGAGAAGCCGCGGATCGATGCGCGAGGCCTCGGGCGCCGGGGCCGGCTTCGTCGTCTTTTTATCCGACATCGATGATCCTTACTGCAGGGTCGGATGCGCGTTCTTGCCGCGCGCGAGCTCAAATTCGGTCATCGCGACGAGCACGTCGGCGCGGCCCTTGAGGTCCTTGGCCTCGAGCAGCGCCTGTTTCTCCTTCGCGCCGAACGGGCTCATCATCGAGAGCGCGTTGACCAGCGCCTCGTTGGGCGCCTCGTGAATGCTTTCCCAGTCGAGCTGGAGATCGTTGGTTTCGGCGAAGCTGCGCAGCGTGCGCAGGAGGCCGTCGCGGTCGACGAGATCCTCGCCCGCGCGCGGGCTGAAATCGACCGCGAAGGGCGAAAAATCGGCGCGCGCCTGACGATAGGGGGTCGAGACCTTGATCTCCTCGACGATCCTGAACCGCGCAATGCCGGTCAGCGTCACGAGATAGCGCCCGTCGCCAGTCTCGGCGAGCTGGGTGACGCGCCCGGCGCAGCCGACCGTAAACAGCTCGAAGGCGTCGTCCGGATTTGGCTGGATCATGCCGATGATGCGCTCGCCCTTCATCACGTCGTCGACCATGGCGAGGTAACGCGGCTCGAAAATATTCAGCGGCAATTGCCCGCGCGGCAGCAGCAGAGCCTTGGCCAGCGGAAAGATCGGAAACGATGCAGGCACCGCGTCCGCGTCGCTATAGGTCTGGTTCAGGCTCATGTGCTGGTCCCGTTAAGGCTTCGGCGCCGCGGGACATCGCCGCCGCGGACCGCCGAACGATGCTTTATACTATGGTTGCGCCTAGAAAACCACGTTCCCTCGAAGCGCGCGACTTCCATTTAGGTTTTGGTGGTAAATTTAAGTCCCGGCGAGAATGCCGCGCCAGGCAGGATTCCTTACGCCGGGCCGAAGCTTTTCAGGCCGCGCGAACTGGCGGTCAGGAGAACAGCAGCGTCGAAAGCCTTTTGCGGGCGGCGATCGTCGCCTGGTCCGCCGGGCCCAGGCCTCGAAGAACTGCAGCAATTGCTTGCGCGCGCCGTCGTCGTTGAAGGCGCGGTCGCGCCGGATGATGTCGAGCAGCGCGGCCGCCGCCTCGTCGCGGCGGTTTTCCGCGTTGAGCGCGATGGCGTAGTCGAAGCGCGCCTGATGATCATTTACGTCCGTCTCGGCCTTGCGCTTTAGCTCGGCGAGATCGCCGACGGCGCCGGCCTGTTCGGCGAGGGCGAGCGCGGCGCGGGCCGCGGCGAGGCCCTGATGCTGTTCGGCGCCGGCCGGCGCCTGGTCCAGAATTCCGCGCGCGGCGGCGAGATCGCCAGCGTCGACATAGAGTTTGGCGAGCCCTGCGAGCGCGTCGGCGTCGCCCGGCGCCTCGTCGAGCATTGCGGCGTAGATCTCGGCCGCCCCGGCGGCGTCGCCCGCCGCGAGCAGCGCCTGCGCCCCGGCGATGAGGTCGCCCGCGCCGTCGATCGGGCCGACCAGCCGCTCGACGAAGCCGCGCACCTCGGATTCGGGCAGGGCGCCCATGAAACCGTCGATCGGCTGGCCGTGCTGAAAGGCGATGATCGCCGGAATCGAACGAACGCCGAGGCGCCCGGCGATCTCGGGGTGCTCGTCGATGTTCATCGTAACGAGCTTCGCCTTGCCGCCGGCCGCGCCGACGACTTTCTCAAGGATTGGCGTCAGTTGCTTGCAGGGTTCGCACCAGGGCGCCCAGAAATCGACGATGACCGGCTGGCGCGCCGATTCGGCGATCACGTCGGCGCCGAAAGCCGCCGTCGTCGTCGCCTTTGCGGCCGGCGCCGTCGCGGCGCCTTTCGGATTGGCTTGTTCTGCGCCGAGGCCGTATAGTCCCGCCATGTCCAGCTCTCCCCTGGCGCCGCCGCCCGAACGATCCCGAACGCGCGCGATCCCGCGGCCTAGATGGAGCGTCGGCGGGCAAATCGCAACCCTGAACTCGCGCCGTCGCGGCGATCGCCGCCGCCCGGCGCCTCGGCTCATCGGCGGGAGTCGGCCTTGACGCAAGCCTTCAGCGGCATGCTCTCGAAGGCGCGCTTTCGCGCCGCGCGTAGCGCGCGCACGCACGCGAAACCCGAGAGGATCATCGGTGCACACGCCTGACATCGCCTCATTCGAGGTCGCTCGCCGCCTCGAAGAGCGCCTCGGCAAAATCCACGCGCGCCAGCGCATCGGCATCGAGGAGGACCATGAGGCGCAGGCCTTCGGCCAGGGTCTCAATTTCTTCCATATCGAGAACTGGTATTCGGTGCATGCGATGATGCGTCTCGCGCTGCGCCTTTGCGGCCTTTACGCGCGCGGCCAGCGCAACGCCGCGCGCGTCGAACTGCGCCGCAACGCGATTTCCTCGCCGCGCCTGCCCGCCGCCTTCGAGGGCTTCGCCATCCTGCACCTCAGCGACCTGCATATCGAAATGAGTTCGGCCGCCATGGCGCGCGTCGGCGAACTGGTCGACGGGCTCGATTACGACATTTGCGTCATGACCGGCGATTACCGCGCCGGCACATGCGGCCCCTATCAGGCCTCGCTGGCGGCGATGGCGCCGCTGGTCGCCCGCCTCAAGGGGCCGGTTTACGGCGTGCTCGGCAATCACGATACGATCAAAATGGCGCCCGGCCTCGAAGACATGGGCGTTTCGATGCTGTTCAACGAATTCCGCCCGCATCGAGCGCGCCGGCGCCGCGATCCATCTCGCCGGCATCGACGATGCGCACTTCTTCCGCGTCGACAATATCGAAAAGGCCGCCGCCGATATCCCTTTCGATGATTTCTCGATTCTGCTGTCGCATACGCCCGAAATCTACCGCCAGGCGGCGCATGCCGGCTTCGACGCGCTGCTCGCTGGCCACACCCATGGCGGCCAGATCTGCCTGCCGGGTTCGGTCCCGATCACGCTCGACGCCACCCTGCCGCGGGCGTTTGGCTCCGGCGCCTGGAAATACAAGGCGATGAGCGGCTACACCTCCTGCGGCGCGGGGTCGAGCGTGCTGCCGGTGCGGCTCAACTGCCCGCCCGAAATCACCCTGCACACGCTGCGGCGGATTTGAGGGCCGCCAAGGCTTCGCGCCGAGAGCCAAACTGGTTTCGCAGCTGGCCGCGGCGATCTCTTGGCGCTCCGCCTTGGTCAATAAGGCCGCTCGCGGATCTTCAGGTTGAACAGCGCGCGCGAAAGCGCCACCACGCTGATCCAGAAGAGCGCCGTCGCGAACAGGACATCGCCGACGCCGAGCCCGAGTGGGCGCATGCAGGCGACGAGCGGCAAAAAGCTTTCGGGGAATTGATCGAGGCCCGGCGCCATGCTCTGGGGCGGAAGCCGCATGCGGCGCTTGATAAAGCTCGACATCAGATCGCCGGCCATCGCCGCGACCGCCGCCAGCGCGCCGACGCGCCAGTCGAGGCCGATGAAGAGCGCAGCGACAGAGGCCGCGACAAGGCTGGCGGCGACGCCGCGAATGGTCTTCGAGCGGCCAAACAGGGGTTCGCCGTCGCGCCAGCGCGCGCCAAAATCGACTGGCGCCGCGCCCCATGCGCCGAAAAACCGCGTCGCCAATACGGGAGCGCCATTCGCCGCGAGGACGAGTACGAGCCCCTGCAGGATGGGGACGGGATGCATGGCGCCTCTCCCGATGGCCGCGCGGCCAAGGTTATGATTATCCGAATCAACGCGTGGAATGCGGCCGGAGTTCCGGCGCGCCGCGAACCGATCAGCGCGGCGGCAGGCTCGAGAAATAAGCAGCGATGGCCTCCATTTCGGCTTCCGTCAGGTCGCGGCTCATGTAGCTCATCTCTTTATGCGCCCGCTTGCCAGTGTGGAATGCGCGCAATTGGTTCAAAAGATAAGGCTCGTTCTGGCCGGCGAGATTGGGGACCGAGCCGAATTTCGCAATCCCGTTGGCGCCATGGCAGGGCGCGCAGCGCGCGATCAGCTCAGGGTCGACCTGCGCGCAGGCGCGGTCGGCAAGGATGAGCGCGGCGAACAGAACGGCGAAATTGAGGCTTCGCCGCTGGATTCGCCAGCGAAGCTCCATGCCGCGCGAGACGTCAGACATTCGCGGCGCCGGGAGCTTTTTGTCCCAGCATCAGCTCCAGATTCTGCAGCGCCGCGCCCGAGGCGCCCTTGCCGAGATTGTCGAGCCGCGCGACCAGCACAGCCTGCCGGCGCGCCCCGCTGGCGAAGACGCGCAGTTCGAGATCGTTGCTTCCGTTCAGCGCCTCCGGCTCGATGCGCCCGCCTTCCTCGGCCGGAACGACGCGCACATATTTGCTCTCCGCGTAATGGGCGTGAAGGGCGCGCTTCAGATCCGACGCGCCGGGCTTTGCCGGCAGTTCGTCGAGAAACAGCGGGATCGAGACCAGCATGCCTTGCGCGAAATTGCCGACCGAGGGCGCGAGCAGCGGCCGGCGCGTGAGGCCCGAATACCGCTCGATCTCGGGGACGTGCTTATGCTCAAGCTCCAGCGCATAAAGCTCGAAGGCGGGAGCCTTGCCCTGCTCGTAATCGGCGATCATCGCCTTGCCGCCGCCGGAATAGCCCGACACCGCATTGATCGCGATGGGAAAGTCGGGCGGGATCAACCCGGCGTCGACGAGCGGGCGCAAAAGCGCGATGGCGCCGGTCGCATAGCAGCCGGGATTGGCGACGCGCCGCGCGCCTGCGATCGCGTCGGCCTGTCCCGCCGCCAGTTCCGGGAAGCCATAGGTCCAGCCCTCGGCGACGCGATGGGCGGTCGAGGCGTCGAGAAGGCGCGGGCCCTCATCGCCGAGCGCGGCGACGATCGCCGCGGTCTCGCACGCGGCTGCGTCGGGCAGGCACAGCACGACGATATCGACCCCGCCCAGCAGCGCCTTCTTGGCGCCGGCGTCCTTGCGCTGCTCGGGCGGCAGGCTCGCGAGTTCGACGCCGCACGCCGCCTCCAGCCGCGCCTTGATGCCAAGCCCGGTGGTTCCGGCCTCGCCGTCGATGAATATTTTGCCCTGCATGCGCGCGGCCCGAAAGGAGGGAGCGACTGGATCGTCGGCCTCGCGTGGCGAGGCGCGGTTTCCCATATGGCCATCGCTTAGCGCATTGACGAGGGGCGCGCAAAGGAGGCGGCGCGACCTCCGTGCGCCCTCAGCTGGCGGCGAGCTCCAGCTCGGCCTCGTCCGCGCCGACGGCCTCGGCGGTGCGCGCATTGAGCCCGGCGACCGCCATGCGGCCGATATCGGCGGCGAGCCGGTCGATGAAATGGCGGTCGATCTTAAGGTTCAGCGGCGGCTGCGACAGGTGATCGTAATAGCGGACGAAGGGCGCGACCTGCTGGGTCAGCCAGATCGTCGCGACGGTGACGTCGGCGCGGCGCGAGGCGGCGGGCAGAAAACGGCGCACGATCTTTTCCGCCTGGTCCAGCATCGGCAGTTTCTCGCTGGCGAGAAAATCGAGATAGACCGGCGTCGGCGTCAGCGTCTCCCAGGCGAGGATGCGCAGATAGCGGCCAAGCTGGCCATGCTTTTCGAGCGGCGCCACCTGCTGGCGGATGAACAGCCGCACGGCCTCCTCGCGCGGCGCGCTGGCGACCGTCTCCTCGTCGAGCAGCGAGGCGTCGCGCAGTGCGGCGAAGGCGAGGCGCAGCACCTCGCGATAAAGCGCCTCCTTGCCGCCGAAATGATAGTTGATCGCGGCCTGATTGACCTCGGCGCGGCGGGTGATGTCGCGCACCGAGGCGCGCTCGAAGCCGTTTTCGGCGAAGGCGTCGGCCGCGCGGTCGAGCAGCGCCTGCCGCGTCAGATCGGTCGCCTTCACGATTTCAGTTTCTTGACGAAGGTCGTCACGCTATCGCCGACGGAGGCCATGCCCGCGACGACGCGTTTGTCGGAAGCCGAGACGAAATCGCCGATATTGGCGACGAGCCCAGCGCCGTAGTTCAGCGGGTTCAAGCGGTTGAGCCAGTCGCCGCCGGCCGCCGGCGCCGCGGCGGCGGATGCGCTCTGCGCGGGTTGTGGCGAGGCGGCTTTCACGACGGCGCCGGGGACATTGGCCTGCGGGTTCCCCTGAATATTGCCCGGCGCAATGGCGGCGACGCGGTCCTTGCCGGGGCGCGAGGGATCCGGCGCGGCGGCGTGACGGCGCGGCGGCACCGGAACGGGCGTCACGGCGGCGGGCTCAGCCGTTGCGTCGGCGAGCGCGTCCTGCGCGGCTTTCGGCGCGGCGACATGAGACAGCGCGACGCGCTCCAGGAAATCGGCGGTGGCGTCGCTCGCCGCATCCGGCGCCGCGCGAAGGTCGGCGGTGGCAACGCGCGGATCGGCCGGCGCGAGCGCGGGCGCGGGGCGCGTCAGATGCGAGATCAGCGTCATGACGAGCAGGGTCGAGAGGCTCGACACGAGCACCTCGGCGACCAGCTTTTGCGTCACCGCATGCAGTCCCTTGCGCAGCATCAGGGTTATCGGCGCCGGCATCGCTGCCTCCAGCTTTCAAATGCGGGTTTTAAACGACTGTTTGAAATTAAACGCGCGTTGCAGGCGAAATTATGTCGCAGCGCAATGCGAGCGCTGTTTTTTTATCGGCGCGGCGCGGCGGCCACACTATCCGCGTTCGCTGTCGAGATGCGCCATCTGCGCCTCGCCGTAACGCGAGCCGGCGGCGGCGTCCTTCGGCACGGCGGCCTCAAGGGCCGCAAAATCCTCCGGCGTCAGGCTCACATCGAGGGCGCCGAGCAATTCGGCGAGCCTTACGCGGCTGCGCGCGCCGATGACGGGCACGATATCGTCGCCGCGCGCGAGAACCCAGGCGATGGCGATCTGCGCGACGCTGACGCCCTTTTCCTGCGCGATTTTCCTGATCGCATTGACCAGCTCGAGATTGCGCTCAAGGTTCTCGCCCTGGAAGCGCGGGCTGGAGCCGCGGAAACCGGCGACCCTTCGCTCCTTCGACCAATGGCCGCTGATAAGGCCGCGCGAGAGCACGCCATAGGCGGTGACGCCGACGCCGAGCGCGCGGCAGGCGGGCAAAATCGCCTCCTCGACCCCACGCGAGATCAGCGAATATTCGATCTGCAGATCGGCGATCGGATGCACGGCCGAGGCGCGCCGGATCGTCTCCGCGCCCGCCTCAGAAAGGCCGACGTAGCGCACATAGCCGGCCTTGACCATATCGGCGATGGCGCCGACCGTCTCTTCGATCGGCACATTGGGATCGACCCGCGCCGGCCGGTAGATGTCGATATGATCGACGCCGAGCCGCTTCAGGCTATAGGCGAGGGCCGTCTTGACCGCTGAGGCGCGCCCGTCGTAGCCGATCCAGCCTCCCGCCGGATCGCGCTGCGCGCCGAATTTGACGCTGAGCAGCACGCCATCGCGCGCGCGGCCTTTCAGGGCCTCGGCGATCAGCATTTCATTATGGCCCATGCCGTAGAAATCGCCGGTGTCGAGCAGGGTCACGCCGGCGTCGAGCGCGGCATGGATAGTGGCGATGCTCTCACCCCGGTCGGACGGCCCGTAAAGGTCGGACATGCCCATGCAGCCAAGGCCGATCGCCGAGACTTCCGGGCCATTCGCGCCAAGCTTGCGGCTCTTCATGCGCGGCTCCTTTGGTTACCAAACAAACGGCGCGAGGCGATATTTCACCTTGTCCCGGTACGCCGCATAGCCAGGCAGGTTGGCGGCGAGAAATTTTTCCTCCTCAAAAATCCGCCAGACCAGCGCGGGCGCCGTCGCGAGCACGACGCATAGCCCCCACCAGGAGCCGAGCGCAAGCGGGATGCCGATCAGATAGAGGAGGCCCCCGGCGTACATCGGGTGCCGCACGAGCGCATAAGGCCCGCTCGATATGACCCTCTGGTCCGCCGCCACCTCGATCGTCGCCGACGAAAAGCTGTTTTCGCGAAACACCCGAAACATGATCGCCCAGCCGAGAACCACAGCCAGGTTACCCGCGACCGCGACTTCGGGCGGCGCATCGGACCAGCCAAAGCGGCGATCGAGGCCGCAGACGATGGGAATCGCGACGAAGCCAGCCGCGAGCAGCCACATGATGATCTTCTGGCGCGTCCCTTTCTCGGCGGTCGGACCGCCGCGCATGCGCCGCGCCAGCAGCTCCGGATCATATTTCAGCAGATAGAGCGTGATGGCGAGCCACAGTGGGCTGAACACGGCGAGGAAAACCCACGCCCGCGGCCAGGCCAACGTGCCCGCCGCCAGAAACAGCAGCGCGCCCGTGACGACGAGCGTCAGCATAAGCCCGCGCAACGCCCTGATGCCGAGGCCCTTCATCGCGCTACCGCGACTGCCGGCGCAGCGGCGCTTGCGTCTTCAATTCAGGCGCGCCGGCGGCGCCATCGTCTCGACGAAACGGTTGATCACGCTTTTGAGGCCCGCGTCATCGACCGCGGCCAGCGCCGCCGAAGGCGCGAACCAGCGCCGCATGCGCCGCGGCGCCTTGGCCGGCCGCAGCTCGCGCTTGACCTTCAACGGGAAGATGCGCACTTCGCGCATGCCCGCCGGGCCGTCAGCTTCCGCCTTCACAAAATGGAAGGCGCCGATCGATTTCTTCGCCACGACGCCGCGAATGCCGGCTTCTTCGAAGGCCTCGCGCGCGGCGCATTTGGCCGGCTTCTTTCCTTTGATCCGCCGACCCTTCGGCAGTGCCCAGCGCTCGCTCTGCTTGGTCGCGACCAGCAGCAGTTCGAGCGATCCGCCCTTGGTGACTCGGTAGGGCAGCGCGCCATATTGCACCGGAACGCGCATGCGCCGCTTGCCGGGCGCCGCCGATTTTCCCGCGCGCTTCGCGCCTTCGCCGGCGTTCGCCGAAGGCCGCAGCAGGGCCGTGCGCAGCGCCTCGTTTTCGGCGCGGAGCCGCGCACGATCCGTGACGAGCGCTTCGTTGACGTCGCGCAGCACGGCAAGCTCGTCGCAGAGCCGGCTGAATTCTTCGAGCTCGATGCGGATTTCGCTCGCGCCTGCTTCGCTGCCGCCGACGATAACGAGCCTATGAGCCATCAGGCGATTCCTCCCGCGAGTTCAAAAACCAAACTGCGCCAACGCCGGCGCGGCGAAGAAGTTCGTCCAATATTCCTGATTACGCAGCACGCGCCGCAAATGCAATGATCCCGAGGCTGCGCAGGGGCGCGCCCAACAAAAAAGGCGGCCCGCGGGCCGCCTCGATCGCCGAAAACCCGAAGCCTAGCGCTTCGAGAACTGGAAGCTGCGGCGGGCTTTCTTCTTGCCGTATTTCTTGCGCTCGACGACGCGCGAATCGCGGGTCAAAAAGCCTTCCTTCTTCAGCGCGGGCCGAAGATCCGGCTCGAAGGCGACGAGCGCCTTCGAAAGCCCATGGCGCACCGCGCCCGCCTGGCCCGAAAGGCCGCCGCCGGCGACGGTGGCGGTCAGGTCATACTGGCCGACGCGTTTCGCCACGCCAAGCGGCTGCTGCAGAATCATGCGCAGCACGGGCCGCGCAAAATAGACTTCCAGCGCGCGCCCGTTGACGGTGACCTTGCCGGAGCCCGGCTTGATCCAGACGCGGGCGACCGCGTCCTTGCGCTTGCCGGTCGCGTAGGCGCGCCCCTGCGCGTCGAGCTTTTGCACATAGTGCGGGGCTTCCGGCTGGGGCGCCGCGGTCGCGCCCTTCAAATCCTGCAGCGAAGACAAAGTCTCGGCCATTTAGAGGGTCCTCGCATTCTTGCGGTTGAGGCTGGCGACGTCGAGCGTTTCGGGCTGCTGCGCCGCGTGCGGATGCTCGGCGCCCTTGTAGACGCGCAGATTGCCGAGCTGGCGGCGCCCGAGCGGCCCGCGCGGCAGCATGCGCTCGACGGCCTTCTCGACGACGCGCTCGGGAAAGCGCCCGTCGAGGATGAACTTCGCGGTGCGCTCCTTGACGCCGCCCGGATAGCCGGTGTGGTGATAATAGACCTTCTGCTCGCGCTTGCGGCCGGTGAACACCACCTTCTCGGCGTTGATGACGACGATATTGTCGCCGTCGTCCATATGCGGCGTGAAGGTCGCCTTGTGCTTGCCGCGCAGGCGCAGCGCGATCAGCGTCGCGAGCCGCCCGACGACAAGGCCGGAGGCGTCGATCAACACCCATTTCTTGGTAATGTCCGCGGGTTTCGCGGAATAGGTCTTGCCGAACATGGTTGTGAAATTCCAGCGTGTGTGAGCGCGCCTTTTAGGGCGCGAGGGGCGGCCCGTCAAGCGGTTTTCATTTGGTCGAAGGGAACGAAACACAAAAAAGAACAATCTGTTAGCCTATACGGTATCATATTACCGTAGGTATGCGGACGGCGCGGGCGAAGCGTCAGGGACGCGGAAAGCGATGACGGCGGCGTCGATTGATGACATAGAGCGGGACAAACAGGCCGAGGATAAGAAACAGCAGCGCGAGGATCGCCGCCAGCAGTGCATTCAGGCCAAGCAGCAACAATCCGATCACGATCAGCCATCCGCCAATAATAATCAACGCACCGAAAATGAATGCAAGCAGCAGTTCGATTCCGGTCAAGAGCTGTATTACGCCGCCGGGACCGTCGAGGTCATTTGCAATATCATCGAGATCGAACAAAAGCCCGTCGAGTTTCCATTCGAGTATTTTTGGAATCCCGGGCGCGTCCGGTATCGGATCTCTGCGCTTGCGGTCCTCGATTTTGGGAAGACGCTCCTGCGTTCTTGGATGCGGGACAGGATCGGGCTTGCCGCCGCCCATTTTGGCGAGCTGCTCCATAATGACGTCGAGCTTCCACTCCAGAATGTCGGGAATTTCTCCCTCCGGGGGGCGATTGCGTTGAACGGGCTGTTCGTCCGGCATTTTCGTTCTCCCTGAGCGGGAGGAATTGCTGGATTTTTTTGGCGCGCGCGTCGCATCTTCGCCATCTACGCAGCGCTTCGCGCCCATCGAGACGGTCTCGATCCAACATCCCCCACATGGGCGCCGCATCGGGTCGAATCTGAACCCATCCGGCCTTATTGGCAATGCGGGAGTCGGGGCGCCATGAACCGACTAGCGGCTGTTGCGCATCAGCGAGGCAGGCTCCTCAGAAACGGCCACCAGGCCTGCATCACCGCGAAGATATAGGCGGTGCTGATGCCGAACAGCAGCATGCCGTTGGCCGCCTCCAGCGCGCCCATCAGCAGCCAATGTGGCTGCAGCGTCAGTCCCGAAGCGCCGCGCGTCGTCATCGAATCGATGGAATAGAGCATCGCATCCATCGGCGAATCAAGCGCGCCAAGCCACGCATAGGCGACCGCCCAGATCGCATATTCGATCCCGTGCAGCACGGACAACAGCAATCCGATCGCGCCGACGACGCCGATCACGGTCAGCACCGCCGGCCGTAAACGAAACCGGCGCCGCTCCATCCTGCCGCGCAGCTTCAACTCGCCGATCGCCATCATCACCACGCCGGTCGCATGGACGACCACGGTCACAGCGATGAGCGCCAGGCCCCAGACCCAGTCTTGCACGCTCCAGGAGATTTCCATGCGCCGCGCTCCCATCCTTGGCGCCGCGAAGAGTAGGGGCAATCTATGAATTAAAATTTGAGTAAAATCGCGGACGCCGAAAAACCGCGCCGCCGCGCTCGCGCCCTTAACTGAAGTCGAGCCGCTCGCCGGGGCCGGCGAAACCTGCGGTCGCCTTCGGGCGTTTGCAGGCTGTCCTTGCAAAGGAATTTATCATGCAAGCCTCTATGGACGATTTTCTGAGCGACCTTCTGCGCAAGGTCAAAACCATCGCCGTCGTCGGCGTCTCGCCCAATCCGGCGCGCCCGTCCTATGAAGTATTCGCCTTCCTGCTTTCGCGCGGCTATCGTGTCACCGGCGTCAACCCCGCATTGGCGGGAAAGACGCTGCTCGGCGCGTCCTGCGTCGGCGCGCTCAAGGATCTGCCGCAGCCCGTCGATATGATCGACGTGTTCCGCAATTCGGCGGCGGCGGGCGATGTCGTCAGGGAGGCGCTGGCGCTCGACTGGCGCCCGCTTGTTATCTGGATGCAGCTTGGCGTGCGCAACGAGGCGGCGGCCGTGCTTGCCATCGCGCAAGGGATCGAGGTCGTCATGGACCATTGCCCGAAGATCGAATATGCGCGCCTCGGCCTCGGGCAGGAGCGCGAAGGCGCGGCATAACGGGCTTCTGCGGCGCGTCCTGCCTGGCCATGACGGCCCAATGATCAGCGGGCGACCGACAGCGCCTGCGCATTGACCGCCGCCATGCCAAGCACGAGCATCGCGAAAGCCTGATGCAGCAGGCCGGCCCAGAGCGGCACGGCGAGGACCAGCGTCGCGATGCCGATCGAAGCCTGCGCCGCGACGAGCGCCGCGAGCGCCGCCGCGCGAAAACTGGCGCGTCCCGGCCCCATCAGCCGCCAGACGGCCGCCGCCTGCGCCAGCGCGAAACAGACCACGGCATAGGCGAACATGCGATGTTGGAACTGCACCGTGAGCAGATTGTCGACGAAATTGCGCCACGAAGGGGTTAGCAACAAGAGCTGATCGAGCGGCGGAATGAAGCGCGCATCGATCAATGGCCATGTATTGTACGCGCGGCCAGCTCTCAAACCTGCGACCAATGCGCCGAGTCCGATCTGCGCAAGCCCGGCCAGCACGAATATAATGGCCGTGATAAAAAGCGCGCGCGGCGCCGGCTCAAGCTTGCGGCGGCTCAGCGAAGACGCGATCCAGACCAGCGCCGCGAAGGTGATCGAGGCGAGCAGCAGATGGATGGCTAGGCGCTCCTGCGCCACCTCGATGCGCCCCGAGAGGCCGGACTTCACCATCCACCAGCCAACGAAGCCCTGCAGCGCGCCCAAGGCCAACACGCCCAAAAGTTCCAGCTTGAGCTTTGAACTAAGCGCGCCGCGCATCCAATAAAAGACCAGAGGCAGAGCGGTGGCGAGTCCGATCAGGCGGCCAAGCAGGCGATGCGTCCATTCGAAGAAGAAGATGAACTTGAAGCCGGCTAGGTCCATGTCCGGAAACACGGCCGAATATTGTGGAATGCGTCGGTAATGGTCGAATTCGGCCTGCCAGTCGGCGCTCGAAAGCGGCGGAATGACGCCCGAAATCGGCTTCCATTCGGTGATCGAAAGGCCGGATTCGGTCAATCGCGTCGCGCCGCCGACGACGACCATGAGCAATACGAGGCCGGCGAGGATCCAAAGCCAGATGGCGACGGCGCGCGGGTTTTCGGCGCGCGCGGGGGCGAACTCTTCGTCGATCGGAAGCGGATCGTAAACCCAGGTCATGCGGCTCCTTTTGGGGGTGTTTGACGCTAAGCGGCTTTGGTTTGCCTGGTGAAATCAGCGGCTAAGCTCTGGCCACTGCGAGGAAACCCGTTCCGAAGCTTTCACGCCCGATCTCGCCGAAGCATTTTTGTCCGCTTGATGTCCCGACCGGACCTGCCGCCAACCGCGGAGCTTGAATAGAATCCATGCCAAATGCCTTGCCAAACCCGGGGGCGTCCACCTAAGAATAGTGCTCCAGATCAACTGGAATTTCGGTTGCTTTTGGCACGAATCCGGCTTGGCGCGCTACCGTGAGCGAAGCTATGGCTCCCGAGAAAAATGAAAGCGCAAATGGGGTCGGGTCAATTTCGACCAACGCGCATTCGACAGACGACAGCGGAGCTTCGCTGGATCACGGCGACGCCGCGCCGCAAGCCGGGCATAAGCTGAAGCGAAGCCGACTTTTTTTGATAGGCGCGCTCGCCGCCTTGGGTCTGGTGGTCGCTGTCGTTTTTGGCGTCCCTTGGATCAAGCAAACTCTGAGCACTGTTTCGACTGACGACGCATACGTCAACGGTCACGTCACGTTCGTCGCCGCACGCGTCGAAGGCCAGGTTTCGCGCGTCCTCGTCGACGACAACTACCGGGTGCGCAAAGGAGACCTTCTGGTCCAACTGGACAAGGAGCCCTTTCAAATCGCGGTCGCGGTCAAAAAGGCGGCGGTCGATACGGCGACGGCAGACCTGCAAGTGGCCAAGTCGAAAGTGCGCGGCATCGAAGCGGAGGCCATGAGCCGGCGCCGGGCGCTGGAGCACGCCATGGAGGACGTCGACAACCAGGTCGCGCTCCTGCGCGCCCGAATTGCCAGTGTCGATAAGAGCAAAGCGGAGCTCGCGCTGGCTCAGGTCGACTTCGACCGCGCCGCCAAATTGGTGGAGTCGAGCGATGTTCCCCGGTCGGAGTACGACCGGCGGCAAGCAGCCTTGTTGGCGGCGCGCGCGGACGTCGTCGCGGCCCTCGCCGATGTCCGTCAAATCCGCGCCTCATTGGGATTGCCGCAGGAACCCGACGGGGGAGATCTCGGCCAGGTTCCGCCCGATATCAATCAAACCTTTTCTTCGGTGCTCCAGGCGCAAGCGGGACTAATTCAGAGCGCGGCTCAACTCGGCGTCATCCATTCGTTCGAGGAGGGGCCCAGTCACATGGTCGAGGCGTTCGAAAAGGAAGGCGACGTCAACAGCACCTTCGCTCGGCTGGCGGCCGACGCGCCGGACATCAAGCAGGCCGAGGCCAAGCTGGAGGTAGCCAAGCGCGATCTCGACCAGGCGGAGCTCGATCTCCGCTACTGCGACGTGATCGCCGAGATCGATGGCGTCGTTACGCGCCGCAACGTCAATCCGGGCGACAATGTGCGGGTCGGCCAGGCTCTCATGGCGATCCGGTCGCTCGATGAAATCTGGGTTGACGCCAATTTCAAGGAGACGCAGCTAGGCGACTTGCGCATCGGCCAGCCGGTCGATCTCTATGTCGACATGTATGGCGACCGCCACGTGTTCAAGGGGCGCATTTCCGGCTTCACCATGGGGACTGGATCCACATTGGCGCTGCTGCCGGCGCAGAACGCCACGGGCAACTTCATCAAGGTAGTGCAGCGACTGCCGGTTCGGATCGACCTCGAAAACTACGATCCGGACAAGAGCCCGCTGTTTATCGGCACGTCGGTCGTTCCCTACGTCTACTTCAACAAGCCGCCCACTGGACCCGATGCCGGCAAGTTTTTGCAGACATCTGCGCCTGAGCCACAAACGGGCGGTTCGACGGCGAACCCGCCGGGCGCAAAGAAGTGACAGCCGCGGCGCTTTCGCCCGCGAGACCTCAGGCTGCGCGGAGCCCGTGGTTGGTCGCCGCGATCGTCGTGGTGCCGGCGTTCATGGAGGTGCTCGACACCACCATCGTGCTGGTGGCGCTGCGTTACATCGCGGGGGGGCTGTCGGCTGCCGCCGATGACGCCGAGTGGGTCATCACCAGCTACCTTGCCGCCAACGCCTTCATTTTGCCGATTACCGGCTGGCTCAGCGCTCATCTGGGTCGCCGCAACTACTTCCTGGCGTCGATTGCGATATTCACTCTCGGTTCTTTGCTGTGCGGACTGGCTGGCAGTCTGGCTCAGCTGATCCTGTTTCGCGTCATCCAGGGTCTCGCGGGCGGCGGTCTGCAACCCGGCAGTCAGGGGATATTGTTGGACGCCTTCCCGCGGGAAAAGCAAGGCATAGCCATGACGCTGTTCGGCTTTGCTGTGCTAATCGCGCCCATAGTCGGTCCGACCTTGGGCGGCTGGCTAACGGACACTTACAATTGGCGCTGGTGCTTTTTGATCAACGTGCCCGTCGGTATCTTGGCGTTCATCGGTTGCTACTTCCTACTGCGCGATCCGGACTATCTCGTCGCTGAGCGCAAGGAGTTGAGGAAGCAGCCATTCCATTTTGACGCGATCGGCTTGTCGCTTCTCGCCATCGTCATATTCTCGTGGGAAGTGATGCTGAGCAAGGGCCAGGAGTGGGATTGGCTGGGGGATCCATTCTGGCGCGTCCAGACTCTCGTCATTTCATTGGTGGTGGGTCTGGTTGCGTTGATCTTCTGGGAGCTGCGTCACCGCAACCCCGTGGTCAATTTCCGCGCCCTGGGCGAACGCAACTTTGCGGCCTGCTGCATCATCATATTCTGCGCTTACCTCGCGCTCTTTGCAGGCACCAAGTCATTGCTTGGTCTGCTGCAAACCCTGTTTGGTTATGATGCGCTGAAGACTGGATTGGTGATGTCGCCTTCCGGAATCTTTGCCGTCCTGGCGATGCCGATCGTCGGCCGCCTGATCGGCCTCAAGGTGGATGCGAGATGGCTGATCGCCGCGGGCCTTCTGCTCATGACCGCGGGAAACTATTGGATGTCGCAACTCAACCTCGACATCAGCCCAAGCCAGGTTGTTTGGCCGCGGGTGCTTCTGGTCGCGGGGCTCTCGGTCTGTTTTGCGCCTGCGAACGTAGCCGCCTATCTCTATACGCCGCTCGCGTTGCGCGGGGCCGCCATCGGCTTGTTGAGTCTCCTGCGAAACGAGGGCGGCAGCGTCGGGGTGTCGTTGTCCCAGACAATCCAAGAGCGGCGCGATCAGTTTCACGTCATGCGGCTTGGGGAATATCTTGATCCCTTCAACGCAGCCGCCAGCAGCTTTCTCGCGCGGGCTCAGGCGTTCTTCGTTCAGCAGAACGGCGATCCGGCCGCCTCTCAGCAACTGGCTGTGCAGCAACTCGACAACCTGCGTCAGCAGCAAGCGTCTTCGCTGGCATATTTCGACACTTTTTGGATGGCGGCTGTGTTGACGTTTGTGGCTACGTTCGCGGTCTTGTTTATGAAACGTTCAGTGGCTGAGAAGGGCGCTCGCGTTGGGCAAGAATGAGCTGTAGCGATGGCGGCGGCGCTGAGCGAAACGCACGTCCGGCCTTCCGCCCCCGAAACACCCTCTGTTTCACGTGAAACAGGCTGCGATGAAAGCGCCAAATCGTACAGGTCGCCGAGGCGCGGCGATCTTATTGCGACATTTCCGGAGAGATCGTCTAAATCGTCGGCGGCGCTTAGTCCAATCGGGAGAACCCCATGCGCATGCGCACGCGCAAGCTCGTCGGCGCCGCGGCGATGATCGGTTTTGTGGTGGTCTATTCGGCGTTCGCCATGGCGCTGGCGCAGGCGCGGCCCCTGCACGAGGCCTCGCCGGCCGTGCAGATGCTCGCCTATGCGATCATCGGGCTGGCCTGGATTTTGCCGTTGATGCCGCTGATCCGCTGGATGCAACGCCCTGATTCGTAAAGACTTACGCCGCGTCGAGCCCGAGCCGGCCGGGGGCCGGCAGAGGCGCGCCAATGACGAGGACCTCGCGCGCGCCGGCCTCCCGCAGCTCGGCTTCGGCGCGCGCGATCGCGCCGGCCTGGGGCCGCGGCGGGGCGGCCAGCGCGAAGAAGTCCGCCTGCGCGGCGAGGCTATGCGCCATATCGCCGGCGTCCAGCGGCGGCGCCAGCAGCCCGATGAAATCATAGGTTCGCGCCAGCGCGTCGAGCACGCCGCCAAGCTTGGCTGCGTCGATCGGACCAGCCTCCCTCGGCATGTCGTCCGATGAGGCGCGCGGGCCGGCCGGAATAACATGCAGCCGCGAGCGCGGATCGCGCCGGATCGCCTCCGCGAAGGATGCGGTGGCGGCGATGAGGTCGCGCACGCCCGGCTCGCCGCTGAGGGCGAGGGCATCGGCGCCGTCCGCGTCGTCGAGGCGGATCAGGATCGAGCGCCCCTCATTGCCGAGCCGGCGCGCGAGATTGAGCATCAGCGCGGCGGCTGCGGCGCCCCGCGTCAGCCCCGCTCCGACGATGCGCAACGCGCCGCCCTCTCCGCGGCCGGCGCGGATGCGCGCAACGATTTCATCGAGGGGGTCGGCGTCTTCGTCCGCATATCTCTTCGCCCCGCTCTGGCCGGCCTGTAAGGACTGGCGCCGGGGCTCCCCGAGCCGGACAAAGACCGGCGCGTCGCCGAGCGCGCGTGGCGGCTCCATCGGCGCTTCGGCCTCGACCCGCCGCCGGGACGAGCGCCGGCGCAGCGCGCAGAAAGCCAGCGCGGCGAGGCCGGCCGCGCTCGCGACCGTGAACATGAGGCGGGGCGCCGGCAAAAGGGGCCGCGCGGGCCTGGCCGCGGGCGAAATCACCGCGGTGGCGGGCGCGTCGCCTGCCCCGGCGGCCGGGGCGGCGCTGCGCATTTCGACATAAAGCGCGGCGATGCGATTGGCCGCGGCGGCGGCGAAGGCGCGGTCGCGCGAGCGGAAGGCCACGTCGAGGCTAGACGCCGACGCGCTGACGCCGAGGCGATCCTCGAAGGCCTCAAGGATGCGCTCGTCGCGGCTGAAGCGGGCGGGATCGGGCCGCAGCCCCAGAAAGACGAGCGCGGCGCCGATCGGACCGGATCCCTCGGCGAGCGGGTCGAATTCGGACCGGCCCTGGAGGCCAAGCTCCTGGACGGCGCGGCGGGCGAACGCGCGGGAGCCAATAAGCCGCGCCTCGCCGGCGAGGGCGGCGCCGGCGTTCGCGCCCCCTGCGACGGGCGCGGCGAGCCGCGCCACCGCGCGATATTGCGGCGGCGCCGCGACGAGAAAAAGCGCGACAGCCAGAGGGGCAGCCAGCGCTGCCGCGATCAGCCCCGTTTTATGCGCCGCAAGGGCGTCGCGCAGAAGGTCGAGCGGACGCGAGCGCTCGGGATCGGGCGCTTCCGGGTCAAGCCCCAGATCAAGCCAGTGCATCGGTCCGCTCCCAGATCCGCAACGCCCCATTATGAGACGCGCCTATGGTTTCGGAGTGGTTAACGGCGACGCGCTAAGGATGTGGATAAGGCCGCGTCGGCGCCTCGACGGAGGCGGCCAAACGGCGCCGCACGAATTTGTGAAGTATATCTTTGTAGTTTATCTTTGTAGCTAAGCTTCATATATGCTAGACGAACAATATGAACGAACCGGCGAAAGACCCCGAAGCCTTGCGCGCCTCCGCTCTGGCGGAGGAGCTGCGCGCTCTGATCGGCAAGCTGAAGCGGCGGCTGCGCCAGCAGGCGGACGTCGGCGAGCTGACAGGGTCGCAGATCGCCGTGCTCGGCCGTCTCGAACGCGAAGGGCCCTCGACGGTGACGACGCTTGCGCGCGCCGAAGGCATGCGTCCGCAGTCGATGGGGGCCGTCATTTCCGCGCTGGAGGGGGGCGGCCACGTCAGCGGGGCGCCTGACCCGAATGACGGGCGCCAAACCATTCTGTCGCTGACGCCCGCCTGCCGGGAACGGATTCGGGCCGGCCGGGCGGCCCGGCAGGACTGGCTTCTCCGCGCCATTCAGACCAACCTCGCGCCGGCGGAGCAAGACGAGCTCGCCCGCGCTGTCGAGCTGCTCAAACGCCTCGTCAAGCCGTGACCTGGAGATCGCAATGCCCCTGACGACGCTCGAACCGAAAACCGCCCTCATCGTCATCGATCTGCAAAAAGGCATCGTCTCGATTCCGGCCGCGCATCGGGTCGACGAAATCGTGACGCGCGCCAGCGCTCTCGCCGATGCCTTCCGCCGCCGCAGCCTGCCCGTCGTGCTGGTCAACGTCGCCGGCGCGGCGCCGGGCCGCACCGAACAGCCCCGCGGCGGCGGCGAGCGGCCCGCCGGATGGACCGATCTGATCCCCGACCTAAACCCGCGGCCGCGAGATTTACTGGTGACGAAGCGGACCTGGGGCGCATTCACCGACACCGGCCTCGCCGAGCATTTGCAGCGCCTCGGCGTCAGCAGGTCGTGATCGCCGGCGTCGCCACCAGCATCGGCGTCGAATCGACCGCGCGCCAGGCGCATGAGCTTGGGCTCAACGTCACTCTCGCCATCGACGCGATGACCGACGCGAGCCCTGAGGCGCACGACAACAGCGTCACGCGGATCCTCCCGCGCCTCGGCGAAACAGGCGCAAGCGAAGCGATCATCGAACTGCTTCAACAAAGGAGTGCTTGACGGTGGATTGGATCCGCTATGCATCTTGCTTCCTTGGCGGCGCCTTTCTCACCAACGCCATTCCGCATTTCGTCAGCGGCGTGATGGGGCGTCCCTTTCAAAGCCCGTTTGCGAACCCGCCCGGCCAGGGACTCTCGTCTTCGACTGTCAACGTGCTTTGGGGCCTGCTCAACGGTGCTGTTGGGTATGCCTTTCTACGCCGCGTCACCGACTTCGACCCGCGCTCCCTGACCGACGCTGTTTCTTTTGTATCAGGCGTTCTTCTCACCAGCATCGTGCTGGCGCGGCTGTTCGGGCGCTATAATGGCGGCAATTCGCCGGATGGTTCATGATTGCTCCGGCGACAGGCGTCTTCCGCTCGCTGGAGGGGTTCAACTACCGGCTCTGGGCCGGCGGCGCGATCATCTCCAATGTCGGAACATGGATGCAGCGGGTCGCGCAGGACTGGCTCGTGCTGACCCAGCTGACCCACAATAATGCGACCGCCGTCGGCGTCGTCATGGCGCTGCAGTTCGGGCCGATGCTGCTGCTGCTTCCCTTAACCGGCTTCGCCGCCGATCATCTCGACCGGCGAAAGCTGTTGCTCGCGACGCAGGCGGCCATGGGCGCGCTCGCGCTTGGCCTTGGCCTGCTCACCATCGCCGGGCTGGTCCAATTGTGGCAGGTCTATCTAATCGCGTTCTTGCAGGGCTGCGTCACGGCCTTCGACTCGCCGGCGCGCCAGACTTTCGTCTCGGAGCTTGTCGGCGAAGCCGACCTTTCTAACGCGGTCGCCCTGAATTCCACCTCATTCAACGCCGCGCGCATGATTGGTCCGGCGATCGCCGGCGTCCTCATCGCCGCGGTTGGCTCAGGCTGGGTTTTCCTGATCAACGGGGCCTCCTTCGTCGCCGTTCTCTGCTCGCTGAGCCTGTTGCGCGTCGGCGACCTTCATCGCAGCGGCAGAGCCCTCCGCACCCGCGGCAGCCTCGTAGAAGGCTTTCGCTATGTCTGGAGCCGGCCCGACCTCAAGGCTGTCCTCCTCATGCTCTTTTTGATCGGGACGTTCGGACTGAATTTCCCGATTTTCATCTCGACCATGGCGGTCACCGTCTTTCACGCCGGAGCGGGCCAATTCGGAATCCTGACCTCCTTCATGGCGATCGGATCGGTCACCGGCGCGCTGCTTTCCGCGCGGCGGATGAAACCGCGCGTCGCGCTGCTGCTCGCCGGCGCCACGTTTTTCGGGCTCGGCTGCGCTCTGGCTGCGATCATGCCCAATTATTGGCTGTTCGGCCTCGCTCTCGCCGTCATTGGCGTCGCCGCGCAGACTTTCACCACCACCGCCAATGGCGCCGTGCAACTCTCGACCGAGCCGGTCATGCGCGGGCGGGTCATGGCGATTTTTTTCGCGATCGCTCTGGGCGGAACGCCCATCGGCGCGCCCATCGTCGGTTGGGTCGCCGATGCCTTCGGCCCGCGCTGGGCGCTTGGCCTCGGCGCCGCCGCAGGTTTCGCCGCCGCTCTCGTCGCGATCCATTATCTCGCGAAGCATCGTCGGCTGCGCCTCTTCGTCGACGGCGGCCGGCTCCGTCTCACCATCGATGGCGGCGCCCTCTAGACCGCAGCGGCGGGATCGCTCATGTCCGCGCTCCGGTTGCGCGGCGAAAGCGCATCGCGAAACACACAACAGGCCGGTGAGCGCGGCGTATATTCCGGGCCGCCACCGCCCTCGTCCGCTGGTGGAGCGGCCTGCCTTGCCCTAAAACGGAAGCATTAAATCCGTCGCCGTTGGCGCCGCCGTCGAATGATTGTCTCGCGAATTTTGATTGGAGGGCAATATGACGTTTCGAATTTTATCGCTCGACGGAGGCGGGACATGGGCGCTGATCGAAGCGATGGCGCTGGAAGATCTTTTTCCCAACTGCTCCGGCCATGAGATTTTGAGCCAGTTCGATCTTGCGGTCGCGAATTCGGGCGGCAGCATCGTGCTTGCCGGCCTTGTCCTCGATATGACGCCCACGCAGATCCGAAGCTTCTTCGAGGATGAGGCCAAGCGGGCGTCGATCTTTTACGAGAAGCCCTGGGCGGAAGAGGAGCTGGCGCACCGCATTCCGGTCTTTCCTCGCTATGTTGCGGAGGAGAAGCGCAATGGCCTCGCAGGGGTCATGGGACCGCAGGGCAATCTCGCCTTGTTGCAACTGCCCCATGGCGTGGGATTGCCGAGCGGTCCGGCCGGAAACCCCGTCGGCTTTCTGATCATGGCGTTCGATTACGACCGTCTTCGCGAAGATTTTCTGCGCAGCTACGCGGTGCCGAAAACAGGCGCCTGGGCCGACCGCATGAGTTTGGTCGATGCCGTGCACGCCTCGACGAACGCGCCCATCGTCTATTTCGACAAGCCGGCTCTCGCCGACGGGAAACGCTATTGGGACGGCGCGATGGGCGCCTACAACAATCCGCTCATGGCCGGCGTCGTCGACGCCATCGCCCTTGGAACTGACCCCGCCGGCATCGAAATCCTGTCGCTCGGAACGGGAACGGTCCGGCTGGTGCCGCCCGATCTCGCGCCAAGAGGCGCGCCGCCGGATTTGCTCAGCGAGAATGTCACGCCGGGCGGATTGACCGATCTTCGACGCGCCTCCGGCTGCATCACGGACGATCCGCCGGATGCGGCGACCTACACGGCGCATATCGTGCTCGGCAACCCGCCCAAGGAGGTCGGCCGCATCGTCCGCCTCAATCCGGTGGTTCAGCCGGTCAACCAGAACGGCGCCTGGACCTATCCGAAAGGATTGCCGAAAGAGGTGTTCGATCCGCTGACCAAGCTCGACATGGACGCCATCGAGCCCGGCGAGGTCGACCTGATCAAACAGCTTGGAGAGGCCTGGATCCATAACGGCGCGCCGAACCAGCCGATCCGCATGCTCGATGATCTAAGCTGCGGGCTGGGCGATCCGACCTACGCCAAAGCGAAAGCGCGCTGGCTGGCGATGGCGGGGAGCCCGACGCGCTGACGGCGGCGGGGGCGCGTCGCCCTCAGCCGGGGACGGCGCCGGCGCGACTACGAGCCGATCTTCGTCCTGACTTTCTGGTAGACGGCTTCCGTCTGCTTCGCCGCCTCGTCGAGCAATGCATTGACCTCGGCGAGCTGCTTTTCGGCGAAATCGCGGTCCTTGATCGATTTGGCGTTGATGAAGACATTCAGCGCGGCGCTGCGTAGGCCCGCGTTGGCGGCGAGCACCGCGACGCCGGCGTCGCTGATGACGTTGAGATTGCCCTTGTCGGCGACCTCGGCGGAGAGGCGGATGACGTCGAAACAGGATTTGACCGCGCGCAGCGGCGCCAGCGTCGCCTCCTTGAGGGCGGCCTGGATGGCGGCGGTGCGCGCCGCCTTTTCTTCGTCGGTAGCGCGCGGCAGGCCATAGGCGCCCATCACGGAATTGAAGGCGACGACGTCCTCGTCGATGGCGCGGATCAATTCCGCGCGCAGCTTCTCCGCCTTGGCGTTGACGCTTTTGAGGTCGTCAGAGACCGCCTCATAGTTCTTCTTGCCGATGGTGAGATTGGCCACCATGGACACAAGGGCCGCGCCGATGGCGCCTGACACCGCCGCCGCGCCGCCGCCGCCCGGCGTCGGCCGTTCGCTGGCGAGATCGTCGAGAAAAGTCTGGATCGAGCTTTGCGCGGTCATGTTCGTCGCGGATTCCCTTGAAAAGTCACGCCAGGGCTTTGGCCTGCGCATATATATTTTCGGCGTCGAAAAGCTTGTCGGAGGCTTCGAACAATTGCGCGATGCATTCGCGGTGCAGCTTCAGCTTGAGGCCGCCGAGGCCGAGGGCGCCGAAGACGATCTTGCCGTGGCGCTCGACCCCCTTGTCGGTCGCCTCGACGCCGAGGACGCCAAGCGGCGGCTGGGCGTTGCAGTCGGCGATCAGCTCGATCGTCGGATTGTCCTTCCAGTCCTTTTCCTCAAGCAGCGTGATGCCGATGCCGCCGGCGGCGACGACGATCTGCGCGTCCTTGACCGCCGCCGCGCGGGCGGCGTTGTCGGCGGCCTCGATCGCCTCTGGGGCGAAGCCGAAGCGCTCCTTGATGGCTTTGCTGGCGTTCTCGGCGCGCGCTTTGGCGCGCCCCGTAATGGCGACTTCGGCGCCTTCGATATGCAGCATCGCGGCGGCGCGCATGCCGACCGGCCCGGTGCCGGCGAGCACGACCGCCTTCTTGCCGGCGAGGGGCTTCGCCTTGGCCAGCAGCGCCACGGCGGCGGCGGCGGTGGTGTTGGAGCCGTTGCTGTCGAGCATCACCGAGACGCGGAAATTCGAGAAAAAGCGCTTCTTGACCGCCTTGAAGACGGCCTCGCCGGCGGTCATGTCGCCGCCGCCGACGAAGATCGCGGTAAATTGCTTTTCCTTTGGCCCGCGCGTGTAGATGGTTCCGTCGACGAAGGCGCCGACGTTTTCGGGCGTCACGCCGCCATAGCCGATGATGTGATCGGCGCCGCCGTCATAGCCGACCACCGTGTCGAAGACGCTGGGCGCGGGATCGGTGTCGAACTGGAACAAAAGCTTCTTGGTCATCACGGTCTCTTTGCGTTGAGGCCGCGCCGCGGCGGGGTCGGGGCGCGTTCTTCGGAAGCGGCGGGTCTGGCGGGAAAAACCTTGTGTCAGAAATCGGCGGCGCTGCCAAGCGCGCTGCCGCCGCGGCCTTTCTGCGCCGCGAGCGCATGGTCGAGCGCCGCCACGGCGTAGCCAAGGCCAAGCAGCGCGGCCATGAGACCCAGCGCATTGAGGATCACCTGATCATAGCCAAGCCTGGCGACGTTGAAGAATGGGTAGGGATAGGCGTTGGTAATCGCACCGCGCAGCAGAATATAGAGAAAATAGAGGATCGGAAAAATCAGCCAGATCGGCGGATAGCTCCATCTGACGCGGCCCCTTTCGATGAAGATGAGCCAATACAGCGGGTAGAGGATGGGAAGCGCGATGTGCAGGATGCGGTCGGCGGCGAGCACGAAACCTGTCCAATGGTAAAGGTTGCGGAGCAAAATCGCGTAGACCGCGCCGACCATGATGATGTAGACGACGGCGCCGGATCTGACGCCGGGACGCAGGAAAAAGCTGTTCGCGCCCGGCCACAGGCACGCCGTGGTCAGGATCAGCGCCAGCAGCAGGTTGGTCTCGATGGTGAAGAAGCTGAAATAGCGAATAAGGGCTGATCCCAGCGGGCCGCCCTTCGCAAGCGCGCCGGAAACGGTGACGCTCAGCTCGACGCCAAGCGCGGTCCAGACGAGGGTCGCGAGAACGCCGGCGCAAGCGCGGGCCAAATTCGCCATGCGCGCCGGCGAAGAGAGGGGTTCGGGCTCGCGCGCGATTGGCATTAAATCGGCGGCCTCACGGCGACGGGAATGCTGCGATGCGCAATGTCGCCTGGCGGGTTTCGCCGGGCGGCAGCAAAATAATGCCCGGCTTTTCGACGAAGGGTCCATCGAAATCGACCGGGCTCGCGGCGCCGAGCCAAGGCTCGATGCAGAGAAAGCCGGCGCCGGGCCTGGTCCAGAGGCCAAGCTCGCGGAAGCCCCGCCAGGCGACGTCGAGGCCGGGGCCGGCCGGCGCCGCGAAACGGACCGAGCCGCTCTCGACGCGATCCATGACAATGGCGTCGGCGTCGAACAGAATCCTCGCGCAGCTTCAGCACGCGCCCCTCGATCGGCGAGGGGAACGGCTCGCGCAGAATGAGGCCGCCGCTAAGGCGTCGGATCGGCGCCGGTTCGTCCTTCGCGAAGGTCAGCGCATAAGCCTCGCGCGGGATAGCCGGATCGAGCGGCCAGTTGAAGGCGGGATGCGCGCCGAACGAGACCGGCAAGGTTTCGGCGCCGGCGTTGACGACCGTAAACGTCATCGCAAGTTCGCCGCCGGCCAGCGCGTAGGCGATCTCGAAGCGGAAGGGAAAGGGGTAGAGCGCGCGCGTTTCGGCGTCGTCGACCAGCGCGAGCCGGCAGGAGCGGGCGCCGCGATCGAGCCACGCGAAGACGCGGTCGCGGGCGAAGCCATGCTGCGTCAGCCGATAGGCCTGCCCGCCATGGCGCAACTGGTCGCCGGCGAGTCGCCCGACGATCGGGAACAGCACGGGCGCGTGGCGCGGCCAGGCCGGGCCGGCCTGCCAGATATATTCCGTTCCCCGTGCGTTGCGCAGGGAGGCGAGCTCGGCGCCATGCGCGTTGATGACGGCGGTCAGCGCGCCGTCGGTGATGGCGTGATCCATCTTGGGGGTCTCCCGGACAAGGGGTCGAAGCGGCTTGGGACGGGGTTTGGCGGAGGCCGACAGTAAGCCGCATTTGCGCGGCGCTGCAAAGCCGCGAGCGGCGTTTCTAAAGCGCGGGAGCGAAGGAATAGCGCGCGGAATGATGCGCGACGGCGCCGGGCGCGAGGACGCGCATCGAAGGCTTTTCGAAGAGATCGCCGCAAAAGCCCTCGGGATCGCCATGGCCGGTCCAGCATTCGATGGCGAGGAATTCGGCGGGCGGCTTCGACCACAGCGCGAAATGCGGGAAATCCGACGCCTCGATGGTCAGCGCCGCGCCGCCCTCATGGGCGAAGCGCAGGGCGCGGCTGCGCGCGTTGAGGAAGCACAGCGCCTCGGCCGCGAAAAGCTCGGCGTTCAGGGCGAGCTTGCGGTTCTCCAGCGGGATGCGGCGCCGGGCGTCGCGGAAGAGCCCGCCCGGCGAAATCTCGGGGACGAAGGGTTCCTCCTTCTGCGAAAACAGGATCGCGTAATCGCCGCGCCCGGCGAAGGGCCAGCGAAAGCCCGGATGCAAGCCGCAGGCGTAGGGCATTGGCCCCGACCCGCGATTTTCGACGGCAAGGCGCGTCGTGAGGCTTGTCTCGGCGAGGCGATAGTCGACGCTGAGGCGGAACGCGAAAGGATAGAGCGCGAGGCTTTCTTCGCTGCTCTCGAGCGCAAGGCGGGCTTGCGTGGGCGCCTGCGTCTCCGCCGCGAAAGTCATGGCGCGGGCGAAGCCGTGCAGGCCGAGGGGATAGGCCTTCGCCCCGACGTGAGCGCCGTTCTGTGTCCAGCCGACGATGGGGAACAGGATCGGCGCGGTCTCGTCCCAATAGGCCGGGTCCCCGTCCCAAAGCAGCGGCGTCGCGCCAACGCGCCAGTGGCGCAGCTCAGCGCCGCGCAGGGCGATGGTCGCGCGCGCCGCGCCGCAGGAGAGTTCGATGGAGTCTCGGATTCAACGCAGTCGGGGCTTGAGGGCGAGCGCAGTCTCGCCGATGCGGCCGGGCGAATGCAAGAAACCTCAGCGTCCGCTGTGCGAAAGCTCACACGCGCGCCGCGCGCCAACCGGCATTGAGGCGCAGCGTGAATCGGACGAGGCCGCCCTCGCCGCGACAAACGCCTTGACCTTTGTCGCCGCCGCCTAAACACGCTAAATCTCGATTATGCGCGCGAAGCGACGAATTCGACGCGGCCCGGCGCCGCCGGGCGCGGACATCAGGACGGTGAGAGTTTGAAGGCGGCTGAGGCGAGGCAATCCGGCGCGGCTTTTCCAAGCGCGTCGCCCGCGCATCTATTGCGAAATGTTTTTCGCCGGCAAAGCCTTTTTGGCAAATATGTCGCCTATTTCGTGGGTCTCGTGGCGTTCGTGCTGGCGGTCAGCAGCGCGCTCGACGTCTATGTCACCTATCGCGACACCAAGAACATGCTGCTGCACGCGCAGGGCGAGAAGGCCGACGCGGCGGCGCATCGCGTCGATCAGTTTCTCGCCGATCTCGAACGTCAGATCGGCTGGGCGACGCGGGCCAGCGCGACAAACGACGATCAGCGCCTTGAAGACTACCGGCGCATTCTTGCTGAAATCGCCGGCCATCGCCGAAATCGCCAGGATCGATGGCGCCGGCAAGGAAGCGATGTCGCTCTCGCGCGCCGGCGGCCCGCTGCGCACCCGCGACAACTGGACCCTGACCGCGGCTTTCCGCGAGGCGCGTCCGGACGTCGCTTGGTTTGGGCCCGTGCTGTTCGTCTCGAACGGGCCGCGCATGCAGATCGCGATGGGGAACGCCGGCGAGGGCGCGGGCTTGACCGTCGCGGAAATCGACCTCGCCTTTCTCTCGAAGATTTTGAACGGCGTTCCGAACAGCCCCGGCGTCTTCGCCTATATCACCACCGGCGAAGGACGCCTCATCGCGCATACCAATTCAAGCCTCGTCAGCCGCAATCTCGACATGTCGACGCTGCCGCAGGTGCATGCGCTGAAACAGGCCAATGCGCCGCTGGACGTCGGCTCCGATCTCCAGGGGGAATCGGTGCTGAGCGCGGCGGCGACGGTGCCGCGCGTGAATTGGCTGGTGTTCGTCGAACAGCCGGTTTCGCAATCCTTCGGCCCCGTCCTCGCCCTGCTCGGGCGGCTCGCCTGGCTGTCCGCGCTTGGCCTGCTGCTCTGCGTCGGCGCCGGCATGCTGCTGGCGCGGCGGATGATCGTGCCGATCCGCGCCGTGCAGGAGGGCGCCTCGCGCGTCGCCGCCGGCGATTTCAACCATAGCATCGAGATTCGCACCGGCGACGAGGTCGAGGCGCTCGCCGACGAATTCAACCGCATGGCTGCCCAGCTTCGCGAGTTCTATGCAAGGCTGGAGCAGAAGGTCGACGATCGCACGCAGGACCTCGCCCGCTCGGTGCGCGAACTGCTCGCGCTGGAGGAAATCGGCCGCGCGCTCGCCGCCTCGCTCGAACTTGGCGAGGTGCTGCAGACGGCGCTGACCCGCGCGGTCGAACTCGCCGAGGCGGACGGCGGCGCGATCTACAGCTTCGACCGCGAGCGCGGCGCCTTCAACCTCGCCGAAGCGCATGGCCTCGATCCCTCCTTTGTCACGGCTCTGCGCGAGGTCAAGCTGACCCGCCTCGACGGGCTGCTCGGCGAAGTCGCCGAGCACGGCCGCACCGTGCAGGTTCCGGAAATCGCCGAGTGCGAGGGGTTTCCGCTGCGCGCGGCGACGATCGGCGCTGGCTTCCGCTCGGCGCTGGTGGTTCCGCTGATCGCGCCCGACGGCGTCCTTGGCGCCCTTCTCGTCGAGAGCCGCAGGCCGGGCCCCTTTCCGGCCAACACGGTCAGCCTGATGCAGGCCTTCGCGCATCAATCGGTGCTGGCGATGCGCAATGCGCGGCTGTTCCGCAAGGTCGAGGAAAAGAGCCAGCAGCTCGCCCTTGCGAGCGAGCATAAATCGCGCTTCTTCGCCAATATGAGCCATGAGCTGCGGACGCCTCTCAACGCCATTCTCGGCTATGCCGAACTTTTGCGCGACGGGCTTTATGGCGACCTGCCCGATCGCGCCAGGGGCGTGCTGGAGCGCGTCGAAACCAATGGCGCGCATCTGCTCGGGCTCATCAACGACGTGCTGGATCTATCAAAGCTCGAGGCCGGCGAACTCTCACTTGTGCTCGACGAATATTCGCTGCGCGCGATCATCGAACAGGCGGTCGGCACGGCCTATTCGCTGGCGCAGACCAAGGGCCTCACGATCGAACAGGAGATCGAGGAGCCGCTGCCGCTCGGACGGGGCGATGAGCGCCGCCTCGTGCAGGTGCTGCTCAACGTGCTGAGCAACGCCATCAAATTCACCGACGAGGGCGCCGTCACGATCCACGCCCGCGCGATCGGCGACATGTTCGAGATCGCCGTGAAGGATACGGGACCCGGCATCGCGCCGGAAGATCAGGCCCGCATCTTCGAGGCCTTCCAGCAGGGCGACAATACCAGCACGCGGTTGAAGGGCGGCACCGGGCTTGGCCTTTCGATCAGCCGGCGCTTCGTCGAGATGCATGGCGGCTCGATCTCGGTCGCCTCCAGGCTCGGCGAGGGCGCGACCTTCACCATCCTCGTTCCGATCCGCGCCGAACGGCAGAAGGCGGCGGCGTGACGCGGCCGGCATCGCAAAGAGAGGAAACGCCCCTTGCATAATCCGCCGCGCATTCTCGCCATCGACGATGTCGCCGAGAACCGCGAGATCGTCGTCGTGCGGCTCAAGGCGCATGGCTATGAGATCATGACCGCGGCCGATGGCGAGGAGGGCCTCGCCAGGGCGCGGGCGGAAAAGCCCGATCTCATCCTGCTCGACATCATGATGCCGAAGCTCGACGGGATCTCGGTGCTGAAGGAATTGAAGCGCGACGAGAGCCTCGGCTTCATTCCGGTGATCCTGCTCACCGCCAAGGCCGATCGCAAGGATGTCGTCGCGGGGCTCGACGCCGGCGCCGACGATTATCTCACGAAGCCCTTCGACCAGGCCGCCCTCGTCGCGCGCGTGCGGGCCATGCTGCGCATCAAGGCGCTGCATGATCTGGCGCAGGATCAGGCGGCCAAGCTCGCTGAGCAGACGAAGGCGCTCGCCGCCTTCAACGCGACGCTGGAGGCGCGCGTCAGGGAGCAGGTCGGTGAAATCGAGCGGATGAGCCGGCTGAAACGATTTCTCTCGCCGCAGATCGCCGATCTGGTGGCGGCGAGCGGCGACGCGGCGAGCCTGCTCGAAAGCCACAGATGCGAGGTCAGCGTGCTGTTTTGCGACCTGCGCGGCTTCACCGCCTTCACCGAGATCGCCGAGCCGGAAGAGGTGATGCGCGTCCTCAACGATTATCACGAGACGCTCGGCGCGCTGATCGACCGCTATGAGGGCACGCTGGAGCGCTTCGCCGGCGATGGCATGCTGATCCTCTTCAACGATCCCTTACCTTGCGCCGACTACGCCGAGCGGGCGATTCATATGGCGCTCGACATGCAGCTCGCCATCAGCGCGCGCGCCGCGGTGTGGCGCAAGCGCGGCCATGAACTCGGTTTCGGCATCGGCATCGCGCTGGGCTATGCGACGCTCGGCCGGATCGGCTTTGCGCGGCGCTTCGATTATTCGGCCGTCGGCAGCGTCACCAACCTCGCCTCGCGCCTCTGCGACGAAGCCAAATCCGGCCAGATCATCATCGAGACGCGCGCCTATCACGCCGTCGAGGGGCAGTTCGTCGCGCGTGCGCTGGAGCCGATGACTCTGAAAGGCTTCCGCCGCCCGGTCGAAGCCTTCGAGATTCTGGGACCGGCCGCGAGGAAGTAGGGCGCGAGGCGCCCGTTTCACGATCGGGCCGGTGGCACGATACATGCGCTTACGGGGTTGAGCGTCAGGCGCGTTGGTGCGCGATTGAGAGGAATGGCGTCTGCCTGGAGCCAATTCGGCTGGATCGCGCGCGCCTTATCGTAGGCAAAACAACGGGATGCCTCGTCTCCCTGGTCGGGCTGCGTGGCCGCGCCTGGCATTGTCGCAATTGTCGCTAAGCGGCCTTTCGCGACGCCATGTCGCGAAAGCTCCCTTTCGCGTCTCTCCGCTTTCTTCGCTGCCGCGATGCGCGAACGGCGTTTCACGCCGGACGCGGCTGCGGAAACGCTCCAACGTTCGCCCATAAGCATCGGCCGTCATGTTCCCGAACAATTCGGCAATGGGCGGAAAAATGAAAGCCAATCATGACCGCCATCGAAACCACAGCCTTCCAGCGCCTCGAGGCCGAAGGCCGGCTCTTGAAGCCGGCGCACAAAGCGCCGACCCATAGCCCCGGCCGCTTCGGCTTTCGCGGCGAAATCGCCCTGACCCTCGATCCGCCCGTGACCCTCGAGGCCGCCTTCGCCACCGCCGAAAGCGGCGAGGCGGCGCTGTCCTTTCTGGCCGGATCGCTGCCGTCCTACAAGCAGCTGCCGGCCCTCATCGAGGCGCTCGGCGCGAATGTGAAGCCGGACGGCAAATATTTCATCTATGTCGGCGATCTCGATCGCGCCTCGCGCTATCAGATCAGCTTCGACGGCGTCACGCTCTATGTTCTGCCGATCGACGACACCTCGGTCTATAATGAGTTGATCGACTTCCTCTATCTCGACAAGACGAAAATGAAGAAATTCGATACGGCGGCGAAGATCGACTCGATCGCCGACGGCGCCGCCAAATATAGTCAGACCTATGAGGCGATCGACTATGAGGAGGGGCTGCGCCGCCTCTGATCCGCGCGCCGACCGATCGGAAAAATCACGCATTGCGGCGACGCTCACGATAGAGCGTCAGCTTCGTTGCGCGAGCCGCCGCGCGCGGTCGGCTTCGGCGATCGCATGAACCATCGCGTCCGCCTGGCGTTAATCCGCTGAGCGGCCTTGAGGTTTGCGTCGCCGGCGCGCCGGCTCCCTTATCTTCGCCGCGTCATCTTGGAAGGATTCGTTGATCGGCGATTGCGATCGTGAGGTGAGATCCGCCTTGGCAGAGAGCTTGATCCGCGGACAGACCGGGCGCGCAGCTTCGCCAAAGCGCCGCGTGCTCTGCGTCTTTCCGCGCTATGTCCCGTCCTTCGGCACGTTCGAATACGCCTACCCGCTGACGCCGCGCGTCAAGGCGTTCATGCCGCCGCAGGGCCTCTTGCTGGTCGCCGCCGCGCTCCCCAAAGAATGGGACGTGCGCTTCATCGACGAAAACATGGGCGCGGCGAGCGCGGCGGACTTCGCCTCCGCCGACGCCGTCTTCGTCAGCGGCATGCATATCCAGCGCCGCCAGATGCAGGACATCTGCGCCCGCGCGCATGCGGCCGGCAAGCCCGTCGCGCTCGGCGGCCCTTCGGTCTCCGCCTGCCCCGAGCTTTATCCCGACTTCGATTATCTGCATGTCGGCGAACTCGGCGACGCAACCGACGCGCTGATCGCATTGATCGCTGCAAGCGTCGAACGGCCCCCGCGCCAGATCGTGCTGACTGCCAAAGAGCGCCGCGCCCTCGTCGATTTTCCGGCGCCGGCCTACGAGCTCGCCGCCATCGACCGCTATTTTCTCGGCAGCGTCCAGTTTTCGAGCGGCTGTCCTTATGCGTGCGAATTCTGCGACATTCCCGGCCTTTACGGGCGCGTCCCCCGCCTCAAGACGCCGGCGCAGGTGATCGCCGAGCTCGACAAGCTGCTCGTCTGCGGCGTCAACGGCTCGGTCTATTTCGTCGACGATAATTTTATCGCCAACCGGCGCGCATTGCTTGGGCTTTTGCCGCATCTCGTCGAATGGCAGAGGCGCAACGGCTACGCCGTGAGCTTCTCCTGCGAGGCGACGCTCAACATCGCGCGAAGGCCCGAGATTCTCGCGCTCATGCGCGAGGCGGCGTTCGACACCATCTTCTGCGGCATCGAAACGCCGGAGCCCGCCGCGCTCAAAGCAATCCAGAAATCGCACAATGTGACGGCGCCGATCCTCGATTGCGTGCGCGCGATCAACGATCACGGCATCGAAGTGGTGACCGGCATCATTCTCGGGCTCGACACCGATACGCCGGACTCAGGCGCGCGGATCGTCGAATTCCTCGAGCAGTCGCAGATTCCGCTCGCCACCATCAACCTCTTGCAGGCGCTCCCGCGCACGCCGCTCTGGGACCGGCTGCGGCGCGAGGGGCGCCTGCGCGAGGACGACGCCGCCCGCGAGTCGAACGTCGATTTCCGCATGCCCTATGAAGAGGTTCTCGCCATGTGGCGCGGCTGCATGGAAAAGGCCTATGACCCGAAAGCCCTGTTCGCACGCTACGAATATCAGATGCGGGCGACGCGGCCGAACCGGCTGCGGCGGCCATGGAGCCGCCAGCGCCTCGCGCCGCGCAACATCCGCATGGCGCTGGCCATGCTGGCGAAGCTGATCTGGCGCGTTGGCGTGCGCGGCTCCTATCGCCGGGCGTTCTGGTCTTTCGCGCTGCCGCGGCTGCTCAGCGGGCGGATTGAGCGGGTGCTCAGCGTCGGCCTCGTCGCGCATCATCTCATCATGTTCGCGCGCGACGCCTGCGCCGGCAAAAGCAACGCGTCGCACTATTCCGCCAAGAACCGCGTCATCGAGGCGCGCGCGCCGCAGCAATCCCCGGCTGAATAGAGGGATTCTGTGGCCCCGGCACAACAGGCGCGGAAATAGCGACTCGCGGGCCACCGGCGAAAACCGCCGCGGCGCCGGCGCAGCTCCCGCGCGCTCCGTCTAACCAATTGCGAATACTAATGAATCTGCTCACCAAGGCCCTGTGATGCGGTTCAGGCATACCCCAAACGGGGTTTGCTGGTAACTGGCCAAAGCAGCTAAAAATTTAGGCTTGATAAGGCGCAATGACGCTGGTCGGGGCAATGCGCGCTTTCCGCAGCCGCGCGCGGCCATCGCGGCGGAGCCGGCCGATGGCGCAAGCCTCAGTGAAGCGGCGAAGCCGGCCGCGTCGGCTTCCGCGGCCGGTCGACCGGGGGCTGGCGAGCGGAAGTCGAGCGCCGGAAGCGGCGCGGCCATCATCCTCAGCGCAGGCGGCGTCGCGGCGCGATCCGGCGCGACCAATGGCGATTAGATGCGGAGATTTTTGCGCCAAACCTTCTCAGCTCTCGCCGCAGCGGCGCTCGTCGCGCTTTTGACGGTGGGCGGCGCATTGGCGCAATGCGCCGGCGTCGCCTGCACCGTCACCACCACCGCTGACACGACGGGCGGCGCGCAGACCTCGCTGCGGGACGCGCTCAATTATGCCGAACTGCACCCGGGGACCACGATCAATGTGGCGGTCGCCGGGACCATCACGCTCACCGCGCCGCTCCCGATCGTCTCGACCAGCACGACGATCAACGGCAACGGCGTGATCCTCAACGGCGCCGGCGCCTTTCGCGGCTTTCTCGTCACCGGCATCGCGACGACGGGAAACGGGACGCCGGCGGCGATCAGCGTAAGCATTTCCGGCATCGCGATCGAGAACGTCGTCGCGCGAGGCGGCGCCGGCGCCGCGGGCGGCGGCGGCGGCCTTGGCGCGGGCGGCGGCCTATTTGTCGGTCCGAACGCCGCGGTCACGATCTCCAATGTGACGTTTGCGAACGCCCAGGCGATCGGCGGCGCCGGCGCGGCCAGCGGCGGCGCTGGCGGCGGCGGCGGCGGCGGTGGGGGTCTCGGCGGCGCCGGCGGCGGCGGCCCGAATGGCGGCGGCGGCGGCATTCTCGCAGCCGGCGGCGCGTCAAACGCAAACGCCGGCGGCGGCGGCGGCGGCATCACCGGCGCCGGTCTTGCCGGAAACGCGGCCGGAAACGGCGGCGGCGGCGGGGCCGGGCTTGGCGGCCGGGGCGGCGGCGGCGGCGGCGGCGGCAATACGTCGGGGGGCGCCGGCGGCGGCGTGGGGGCTCAGCCCGGCAACCTCGGCGGAACAACTTTTGGAGGAAACGGCGGCTACGGCGGCGGCGGCGGCGGAAATGGCGGCGGCGGCGGTTTCGGCGGCGGCGGCGGCGGCGGCGGCAGCACGGGCCAGGGCTCCGGCGGGTTTGGCGGCGGCGGTGGCGGCGGCGGCGGCGGCGCATTCACGGGGGATGGCGGGGCCGGCGGCTATGGCGGCGGCGGCGGTGGCGCCGTTCAGGGCCTCAATGGCGCTGGCGGCTTCGCAGGCGGCAACGCCGCGGGCCCCGGCGGCCTCGGCAACGGCGGCGGCGGCGGCGCCCTGGGCGGCGCGGTGTTTGTCACCAACGGCGGCTCGCTGACCGTCCAGGGCACAGGAGGGGAAAGCGGCGGCGCGGTAACTGGCGGGGGCGCCGGAGGCGGCGGCGCACAAGCTGGCTCCGGCTTTGGCTCGGGCATTTTTCTGAATGGCAACGGGACCCTGAACCTCGCCCCCGGCGCCGGACAAACCCAGACGATCTCCAATGTGATCGCAGACCAGAACGGCTCGGGCGGCGCCGCGCGGCCGAATGGCTTCGGCGGAATTCGGCGGCGTCTGGGGGCTGAACGTCGGCGCCGGGACGACCATTCTCGGCGCCGCCAACACTTATACCGGAGGAACCACGCTCGCCACCGGTACGCTGATCGCCGGGAACAATGGCGCGCTCGGCACGGGCGCTCTGACGGTCACGTCGAGCGCGACGCTCGACAATCAACCCGGCGCGACGAGCCTCGCCAACGCGATCGCCCTGAATCCCGCCGCCAATCTGACCGTCGCCGGAAGCAATCCCCTGACGCTCGCAGGCGTGATCTCCGGCGCGGGAAGCCTGACCAAGACCGGGGCGGCGACGACGATTCTGACCGGCGCCAACACTTATGCCGGCGGCACGACGATCAGCGCCGGGACGCTGCAAATCGGCAATGGCGGCGCCACCGGCAGCCTCGGGACCGGCCCGGTTCTCGATAACGCCGCCCTGGTTTTCAATCGCAGCGGGACGGTCACCGTCGCCGGCGCGATCACAGGCACGGGCGGCCTGACACAGAACGGCGCCGCCGGCGGCTCGTTGATTCTGACGGGGACCAACACCTATTCCGGCGGCACGACGATCAGCGCGGGGACGCTGCAAATCGGCAATGGCGGCGCCACAGGAAGCATCGTCGGCAATGTCGCCGATAACGGCATCCTGGCGTTCGACCGCACCGGAACGGCGACCATGCCCGGCGTCATCTCCGGCGCCGGCTCCGTGCGGCAGATCGGGACGGGCACGACGATCCTGACGGGGACCGACACCTATACCGGCGGCACGACGATCACGGCCGGCACGCTGCAGCTCGGCAATGGCGGGGCGACGGGCAGCATCGTCGGCAATGTCGCCGACGGCGGCATTCTGGCGTTTGACCGCACCGGCGCGGCGACCATGGCCGGCGTCATCTCCGGCGCCGGCTCCGTGACGCAAGTCGGCACCGGAACCACGATCCTGACCGGCGCCAACACCTATACCGGCGGCACGACGATCAGCGCGGGCGCGCTGCAGCTCGGCAATGGCGGCGCGACCGGCAGCATCGTCGGCAATGTCACTGACAACGGCGCTCTGGCCTTCGACCGCACCGGAACGGCGACTATGGCCGGCGTCATTTCCGGCGTTGGCTCCGTGACGCAGGCCGGGCCAGGAACCACGATCCTCACGGCGAACAACAGCTATTCTGGCGGGACCACCATCAGCGCGGGCACGCTGCAGGTCGGCGCCGGCGGCGCGACCGGCAGTGTCGGGACCGGCCCGGTTGTCGATAATTCGGCCCTCGTTTTCAATCGCAGCGGCGCCGTCACCGTGCCCGGCGCAATCACCGGCGCAGGCAGCCTGACGCAAAACGGCGGCGCAGGCGGCTCGCTGATTTTGACGGGGACCAATACTTACACCGGCGGCACGACGATCAGCGCGGGGACGCTGCAAATCGGCAATGGCGGGCCGACCGGCAGCATCGTCGGCAATGTCACTGATAACGGCATCCTGGCGTTCGACCGCACCGGAACGGCGACCATGCCGGGCGTCATCTCCGGAACCGGGGCCGTGACGCAAATCGGGACCGGAACTACGATCCTGACGGGGACCAACACCTACACCGGCGGCACGACGATCGGCGCCGGCACGCTGCAACTCGGCAATGGCGGCGCGACGGGAAGCATCGTTGGCAACGTCGCCGATAATGGCGTGTTGGCGTTCAATCTGTCGGCTGCGTCAACCGTTGCCGGTCTGATTTCGGGCGCCGGGGCCGTTACCCAGATCGGGCCCGGAACCACGATCCTGACGGCGAACAACACCTACGCCGGCGGCACGACGATCGCCGGGGGCGCGCTGCAGGTCGGCGACGGCGGCGCGACCGGCAGCCTCGGGACCGGCCCGGTTGTCGACAATTCGGCCTTGATCTTCAATCGCAGCGGGGCCGTCACCGTGCCCGGCGCGATCACCGGTACAGGCAGCCTGACGCAAAACAGCGTCGCGGGCGGCTCGTTGGTTCTGACCGGCGCCAACACCTATGCCGGCGCCACCACAATCAACTCGGGGACGCTGGAGATCGGCGCGGGCGGATCGATCACAAATCAAAACACGCTGACGAACTTCAGCATCCTCGATGTCGATCCGGGCGGCGCCGTCACGGTCGCCACGATCGTCAATACTGCTACAGGTTCGATCTTCAACCTCGGCTCAATCGCCAGCGCCTTGAACAACGACGGAACCTTTGAAAATGAGACGGGAGAAGGAGGCGGTGGCGTCTGGACCGGGGACCTGCTGTCCAATACCGGGACGATCGTGAACGCCGCTACATGGAACGCCACAAATTTCTTCAACGCGGCTGGCGGGACGTTCATAAGCACGGGTACCCTGATAGCGACGACGGCGCTCAATAACGCCGGCGCCCTTAACGTGCAAGGAACGCTGACGGCGCCGCTGATCAACAACAACGGCGCCTTCACCGTCACCGGACCGCTCGCTGGAACCATCGGACTTATCAACAACGCCGGTTCGCTGGTTGTCGACGCTGGCGGCTCTTTAACGGCAGGCGGAATCAACAATGATCCGAGCGGCTCGATCACGAACTTTGGTACGATCACGGATGTTCTGAACAATTCTGGCGTCGTCGTCAATAATGGCGCATATAACGCTGACGTCAATAATTTCACCACCGGCGTCATCACCAACAATGGCGTCTGGACCGGCGATCTGCTCTCCAATGCCGGCTCCGTCGTCAATAACGGAACCTGGAACGCAGCGAATTTCAACAACAGCCCTGGCGGAATGGTGGTCACCTCCGGGTCGCTGACGGCGACGACCGCGATTAACAACGCCGGCCTCTTCGATGCGTCCGGGTCTGTGACGACGCCGCTGATCAACAATTCCGGCGTCTTCAGCGCGACCAAAGGACCGCTCGGCGGCGTCATTGGCGTGTTCAATAATTCCGGCGTGCTGACCCTCGTCAATGGCCAGACCAACGATACCTTCAGCGCGACGACCTATAACGGCCAGGGCGGCGTTTTCGCGGTTGACGTCAACGCCGCCGCCAGCGCTTCAACCCAACGCAGCGATGTGCTGAAGGTAACCAATCTGAGCGGCTCGACGTCGCTGTTGATCAATCCGGTCGGTCCCGCCGGACTGCTTAGCTCGCCGATCCCCGTGATTGTCGCGATGAATGTGGCGGCGGGGACTACGGTCACGATCGCCAACCCTCCCGGCATCATCAATTATACGCTGCAACAATCTGGCGGGACGTTCAATCTGGTCTCGTCGATCAACACCAGCGCCGTCTCGGCGACGCCGGCGGGCATCAATGCCGTGGTGACCGCGCTCAACACGGGGTTCTTCCAGAACTCCAGCGCCTTCATCTCGGAGCCGGAGAATCCCGCAAAAAACCAGTGGAACGGCGGTCCCTGGATCCGCGTCGCCCAGGGACAAAACGATGTCGACTCCGTGACGGTGGCGCAAAACCCGACCGGCGCCGGCGAGGAACCGGCCAAGGTCCGCGCCGCTTTCGATGGGTTCCAGACGGGCGTCGATCTCGGCGTCGCCAATGTCGCGGGGCTCGGCTGGAATACGCATTTCGGCCTTACCGCCGGCCAGATCTCCGTCCACACTAACGACCTGCTCACGACCACCATCACGAGCCAGACGCAGGTGCCATACCTCGGCCTTTATGGCGCCGTCACGGGCCACAACTTCTTCGCCGATTTCGAGCTGCGCGAGGATTTCTATCAGCTGAAACTCACTAACCCCGCGGCCATGCTCAACAACGTCGGTCTCTATGGCGCCGAGCTGGCCGCCAGCGCCTCGGTGGGTTACCGGCTCAATCTGCCGTCGTCCTGGTTCATCGAGCCGTCGGCCGCGTTCATCTACTCCGACCTGCACATGAACGCGCTGCGCATCAACCTCGATCAGGCTGGAACGTCGGCCGGGTATCTCGTTCTCAACCCGTTTCTCAGCACGCTCGGCCGCGCGGGCCTGCGCGTCGGCACGACCTATGTCTTCGACAATATCGGGCTCGCGCTGCAGCCTTTCGTGACGGGCAGCATGTGGCGCGAATTCGCAGGCGACAGCACGTCGTCGTTCGTGCTGCCCGCGACCTCGGTACCGCTCAGCGTGACGCGGGTCGGGACCTTCGGGCAGGTCGGCCTCGGCGTTTCGGCCCAGCTGCTGAACACGCCGGCGCTCGGCTATCTGCGCGGCGATTATCGCGTCGGCGAAAATGTTAGCGGCTACGCGGTGGTCGCCGGGGTGCGCTTTCAATTCTGACAGGCCGGCGTTCAGGCCTTGGGGTCGAGCCCGCGCGTTTTGCGCAGCTTCGCCCAATAGGCGAGGCGTTCGCGCAAATCGCGCTCGAAGCCCCGATTGGTCGGCGCGTAAAGCTTCTGGCGCCCCAAAGCCTCGGGCCAGTAATCCTGGCCCGAAAAAGCCTCCGGTTCGTCATGGTCATAGGCGTAGCCCGCGCCATAGCCTTCGCCCTTCATCAGCTTGGTCGGCGCGTTCAGGATGACTTTCGGCGGCATCAGCGAGCCGCGCTCCTTGGCGAGACGCGTCGCCCTGCTATAGGCGACATAGGCGGCGTTGGATTTCGGCGCCGTCGCGACATAGATCACCGCCTGCGCAATGGCGAGTTCGCCTTCGGGCGAACCCAGAAAATCATAGGCGTCCTTGGCGGCGTTGGCGATGACGAGCGCCTGCGGGTCGGCGAGCCCGATGTCCTCGACCGCCATGCGCACGACGCGCCGCGCGATGAACAGCGGATCTTCGCCGGCGTCGAACATGCGCGCCAGATAATAGAGCGCGGCGTCGGGATCGGATCCGCGCACGGTCTTGTGCAGCGCGCTGATCAGATTGTAATGGCCCTCCTGCGCCTTGTCATAGACCGGCGCGCGCCGCTGCACGATCTCGGCGAGCGCCGCCGCGTCGAAAATCTCGCCCGGCGCCGCCGCGCGCCAGACTTCCTCGGCGAGGGTCAGCGCCGCGCGGCCATCGCCGTCGGCCATGCGGATGAGGGCGGCGCGGGCGCTCTCGTCGAGCGGCAGGGGCTTGGCTTCGAGCGCCTCGGCGCGCGCCAGCACCTTTTCGATCGCCTCATCGTCGAGCGCGCGGAAGGTCAGCACGCTGGCGCGGGAAAGCAACGCCGCATTAAGTTCAAAGCTCGGATTTTCGGTGGTGGCGCCGACCAGCGTGATGGATCCATCCTCCATCACGGGCAAAAACCCATCCTGCTGCGAGCGGTTGAAGCGATGCACCTCGTCGACGAAAAGCAGCGTGCCCTGGCCGGCCGCGCGGCGCCCTTTCGCGGCGTCGAAGATTTTTTTGAGCTCGGCGACGCCGGTGAAGATGGCCGAGATCTGGACGAAGGCGAAATTGGTCTCATGCGCGAGCAGGCGCGCGACCGTGGTCTTGCCGGTGCCGGGCGGCCCCCAGAAAATCAGGCTGCCGAGCGAGCCGGACGCGATGCGCCGCGTCAGCGCGCCCTCAGGCCCGACCAGATGATCCTGGCCGACGACGTCGCTCAACCCCTGCGGGCGCAGCCGGTCGGCGAGCGGATGCGGCGCGCCCTTTTCGAGGCCGGCGGCGGCGAAGAGATCGGTCATTGGAACACGTAAAGTTGAAGCATCGATCGGCCCAGTCCGTCGGTTCTATAGCACTGCCGTCGCATTCCTAGAATCAGGAGCGGGCCATGCTGCCGAAGACGACGGCCGGCGAGGCGTATAATTTCGGCCTGTTCATGATCAAGGCTGTGCTGGATGGCCGCGCCGCCGAACTGATCGACCTCGCCCAGGTCAATCTGACGCGGTGAGGCCACCTCGGCCGGACTCGCTCCAATCCCGACTTCGGCGGCTTCGGCCCGCTAGCCGCCAATCACGGTGGTCACCACCTCGCCGCCGCGGCCGATGGTCAGCTTCCAGTAATCATGCCGGCCGCTCGCGGCGCGCTCCAGGTCGCGCGTGGTTTTGACCTTGACGTCGTTGACCGACAGAACGAGGTCGCCTTTCTGGAAATTGACTGCCGCGGCGGTCGAGCCATCCTCGATCTCGCTGATGACGACGCCTTCGCTGGCGCCGATGCAGCGAAATGTCCTCGATCACCGCGGGCGAGAGATTGACCACCGTCGCGCCGGCGAAGGGCGAATCGCCGGCGAGCTTCACAGGATCGCGCGGCGGAATCTCCGGCGCCGGCGTCAGCGCCAGCGTGACGCTGAGAGGCTTGCCGTTGCGGATCAGCGCGAGGGCGGCCGTTCCGCCGAGCGGCTTCGTCGCGAGGCGATAGCCGAAGCTTTCGGGATCGTCGACGCTCTGGCCGTCGACGGCGGCGATGAGGTCGCCGTGCTTGACGCCGGCTTTGGCCGCCGGCCCGTCGCGGAACGACGTCGGCGACAAGCGCGCCGGAGGGCCGGTCGAGGCCGAGCGAATCGGCGATGTCGCGCGAGACGTTCTGCAGGCTCGCGCCGAGCCAGGGCCGGCGCACGCTTGCTGGCCGGTTTTGGCCGCGGCGACGACGATCTTCACCATATTGACGGGAATCGCGAAGCCGATGCCGACCGAACTGCCGGTCTGCGTGAAGATCGCCGAATTGATGCCGATGAGGCGGCCGTTCATATCGACGAGGCGCGCCGCCCGAATTGCCGGGATTGATCGCCGCGTCGGTCTGGATGAAGAAGCCGTAATCCGAAATGCCGGCCTGCGTGCGCGCCACCGCCGAGACGATGCCATGCGTCACGGTCTGCCCGACGCCGAACGGATCGCCGATGGCGAGCACGAGGTCGCCGACTTCGATGGCGTCCGAATCGCCGAGTTCGATGACCGGGAAACCGCCGCCGCCGCCCTTGAGGCGCAGGACGGCGAGATCGCTGCGCTCGATCGCGCAGCACGATGTCGGCGTCGAATTCGCGCTGGTCGGCGAGCGCCACCTTCACGTCGGTCATGCCCTCGATGACGTGGACATTGGTGACGACGAGGCCGGACGGATCGACGAGCACGCCGGAGCCGAGCGAGTGCGCCGTGGAGCCGCCGGGATGACCGCCGCCGCCGAAGAAGCGCTGGAAAAAGGGATCGTCGAACAGCGGATTGTTGGGCTGCTTGTCGATGCGCGAGGCGTAGACATTGACGACGGCGGGCTGCGCCTTCTTGACGACCGGCGCGAAGGACAGCATCAGTCGCCGTTGGAGGCGGGGACCTGCCGCGCGGGTTCGGCCGCTCGCCGGCGCGCTCGCGAGCGGCGCCGAGCAACAGCGCCGCGAAAGCCGCCCGCTTGGGCAAACGCGCCAGCATGTCTGAACGAAATGCTTTTGACGTCATGGACCGCTCATCGGGCATTCCAACAGACGATGGCGGCCCGCGCAGTGTGGCCGCGCCGCTCTAGCCCCTTAGGCCGCGCTTTCCTCGCCGCCCTGCGCCGGCCCGGAATCCTTGCCCTTCGCCGTCGACGTCGCGATCGACGAATTCGATCACCGCCATCGCCGCATTGTCGCCGTAGCGGAAGCCGGCCTTCAGCACGCGCGTATAGCCGCCATGGCGATCCTTGTAGCGCGGGCCGAGCACGTCGAACAGCTTGCCGACCAGCGCGACATCCTTGATCTGCGCAGATCGCCTGCCGGCGCGCATGCAGATCGCCGCGCTTGCCGAGCGTGACGAGCTTTTCGACGACCGGGCGCAGATCCTTCGCCTTCGGCAGAGTGGTGACGATCTGCTCATGCTTGATCAGCGCCTGCGCCATATTGGCGAACATCGCCTTGCGATGCTCAGGCGTGCGGTTGAAGCGGCGATGCGCGTTGCCGTGATACATTGGCTCTCTCCATTATTCTGCGGCCGCCGTGCCAAGGTACGGCCGCTCGTTTTTTCGCTCGTCCCAATGGGGCGAGCGGTTTGCCTCAGTAGTGCTCTTCGAACCGCTTGGCGAGTTCGTCGATATTGTCCGGCGGCCAGCCGGTGACCTCCATGCCGAGATGCAGGCCCATCTGCGCCAGCACTTCCTTGATTTCGTTCAGCGACTTGCGGCCGAAGTTCGGCGTCCGCAGCATCTCGGCTTCGCGTCTTCTGGATGAGGTCGCCGATGTAGACGATGTTGTCGTTCTTCAGGCAGTTGGCCGAACGCACCGACAGTTCGAGTTCGTCGACCTTCTTCAGCAGCGCCGGATTGAAGGCGAGCTCGGGAATCGACGGCGTCAGCTCGTCGCGGCGCGGCTCCTCGAAATTGACGAAGACATTGAGCTGGTCCTGCAGGATGCGCGCGGCGAAAGCGACCGCGTCCTCCGGCGTCAGCGCGCCATTGGTCTCGACCTGCAAGGTCAGCTTGTCGTAGTCGAGGATCTGGCCCTCGCGCGTGTTCTCGACGCGGTAGCTGACCTTCTTCACCGGCGAATAGAGGCTGTCGACCGGGATCAGGCCGATCGGCGCGTCTTCGGCGCGGTTGCGGTCCGCCGGCGACATAGCCCTTGCCGGTGTTGACGGTGAATTCCATGCGGATTTCGGCGCCCTCGTCGAGCGTGCAGATGACGAGGTCGGGGTTAAGGATCTGAATGTCGCCGGTGGTCTGGATGTCGCCGGCGGTGACCTTGCCGGGTCCCTGCTTCTTGAGCGACCATGCGCTTCGGGCCATCGCCCGTGCATCTTGATCGCGATGTCCTTGATGTTGAGGACGATGTCGGTCACGTCCTCGCGCACGCCCGGGATCGACGAGAATTCATGCAGCACGCCGTCGATATGCACCGAGGTGATCGCCGCGCCCTGCAGCGACGACAACAGAATCCGGCGCAGCGAATTGCCGAGCGTCAGGCCAAAGCCACGCTCCAGCGGCTCGGCGACGACGGTCGCAAAGCGCTTCGGATCGTCGCCCGGGGATGATCTCGAGCTTGTTCGGTTTGATGAGCTCTTGCCAGTTTTTCTGAATCACGAAAGAGCCTTTCTGACGGTGCGGCGCTCGCCGGGCGCCCGGGCAAATCGGTAAAAAACGGCGAGGCTAATTTTCCGCCGTATCTTCTTCGCGCGAGGCGAAATCCGCCTCGCCCGCAAATCTCTAAAATTCCGGCTCAGACGCGCCGGCGCTTGCGCGGGCGGCAGCCATTATGCGGGATCGGCGTCACGTCGCGGATCGAGGTGACGGTGAAGCCCGCCGCCTGCAACGCGCGCAGCGCGGATTCGCGGCCAGAACCCGGCCCCGACACCTCGACCTCGAGCGTGCGCATGCCATGCTCGGAGGCTTTGCGGGCCGCAATCCTCGGCGGCCATCTGCGCCGCATAGGGCGTCGATTTGCGCGAGCCCTTGAACCCCATGGTTCCCGCCGAGGACCAGGAGATGGTGTTGCCCTGCGCGTCGGTGATGGTGATCATGGTGTTGTTGAACGTCGAGTTCACATGGGCGACGCCCGAGACGATATTCTTGCGCTCGCGGCGGCGAACGCGGGTTGCTTCCTTGGCCATATTTTCTTCACCTTCAGGCGCGCCCGTAATGCCAGGCGCTCGGGTTATGATCGGTCATCTCCGCGCCGGACGGCGCGGGAAATCCCGGTCTTGACGATAATATTCGACCGGCCTCGCGCGGCGGCGCGGGAGCCAGCGCTCCCGTCGCGGCGCTGGGCCGGTCCTGCTTACTTCTTCTTGCCGGCGATCGGCTTCGCCTTGCCCTTGCGGGTGCGCGCATTGGTATGCGTGCGCTGGCCGCGGACCGGCAACTGGCGCCGATGGCGCAGGCCGCGATAGCAGCCGAGATCCATCAGCCGCTTGATGTTGATCGCGACTTCCCGGCGCAGATCGCCTTCGACGATATAATCGCGGTCGATCGTCTCGCGGATCTGCAGCACTTCCGCGTCGGTCAGTTCGGAGACGCGGCGCTCGGGCGGAATATTGACCTTGGCGCATGATCTCCTCGGCCTTCTTGGGGCCGATGCCGTGGATATATTGAAGCGCGATGACGACGCGCTTGTTGGTTGGTATATTGACGCCTGCGATACGTGCCAAACCCAATCTCCATTTCGGCCGCGTCAATTGTTCAAGAGGCGCGGCGCTTGTTTTTATCCGCGTCCGGTGGAGGCCGGCCCATGCGGAAAGTCTGACGAAAAGCTTGGCGCGGCCAAATAAATTTGGCCCCGAAACTTTCGTTTCAGGCTGGAAAGGGCGTGCATAGCCGATGGCGGCGGCCGCGTCAACTTTAAAATGTGGCGCCGTCAAGGCGCGCGGCGGGCGTAAGCTGAGCTTGGCGCAGCGCTACGATCCTGAGACGCCGCGCGCGCGTCGCGGGACCGCGGAAACGCGGGTTGCATTCAGAAATTCTTTGCGCCATATAGCGAAGCCCGCCGGCGTCGCCGCCCGCGGCATGGATGCGGGTGTAGCTCAGGGGTAGAGCACAACCTTGCCAAGGTTGGGGTCGAGGGTTCGAATCCCTTCGCCCGCTCCAGATTTTCCCGAGAGAAGTCAGCATGTTGACCCAGCCCGTCTGGGCCGGGTCCTTTGTCGGGATGGTCCGCAGCGCCTCCGGTCCATGATGTGGCAGGCGACTAGATCGCGGCGGGCGAGCTCAAGGATTCGCCTCATGGCAAATCTCTCGCTCTTCTCAGGACGCCGCTTCTTTAGCGTGCGGCCGTCAGCGCGTTCCAGGCCGCGAGAGAGTCCATGTAGTCTCTCCAGTGCGCGATTTTCCGGTTTTCAATTTTTATGATCGAGCAAAACCGATTGTCATACTTCACGCCCGTCGCGAGGACGGTCCCATGCACCTCATATTCGATGACGGCGACACGCCCGTCGTCTGCATTATGGGCGATCAACCTATCGGCGGATTGAAGCTCGATGTTGTCGCCATAGCCCCTGAACCGGGCCATCAGATCGGCGCGCCCCCGGATAATGCGAGGCCAGCCGGGGAAGTCGTAGAGGACCTCGTAGACGATTTCGTCAGCGACGATGTCGAAAAAGTGCTCGCCGTCAACGAGGTCGCCCAGCGCCCCTCGAACCAGATCGAAATAAGGCGCGACGGCCGCATAGGCGGCGTATTTCGGATTCGGCATCCTCGACTCTCCATGCGCTCGGCAAGGCTACTTACAGAACGAAAGCGAAATGTATATTGGAAGCTTGCCTCGAAGGGCCGGAATGATCTGTGACGCGGACCCCGCGACCCATGTCGCCGGGCGCGCCGGGATCGGACCAAAATCTACGGAGCGCAGCCATGAAAATATTCGTCACCGGCGCGACCGGCTATATCGGCGGCTCGCTCGTCGAAAGGCTGGTCGCTTCGGGCCATGCGGTGACGGGCCTCGTCAGGTCCGAAGCGAAGGTCGCGCCGCTCAAGGCGCGGGGCGTCGAGACGATCGTCGGCGAGTTGGACGATGTCGATGTGCTGACCCGTGCGGCGCAGGCCGCCGACGCCGTCATTCACGCGGCGAGCGCCGATCATGCCGCCTCGATCGTGACGCTGGTCACGGCGCTGGAGCGGACCGGCAAATTGCTGATTCACACCACGGGTTCGGCCATCGTCGCCGACCACGCCGATGGCGAATACGCGGCCGAAACGCCGCTCACCGAGGACAGCTATTTCGACCCCGTGCCCTATCGCCGCGCGCGCGTCGACATGAACCGCTATGTGCGCCAGGCGGCGGTCGAAAAAGGCGTTCGGTCCATCATCATCTGCCCGACAATGATTTACGGCGCCGGTCGCGGCCTGCAGCGCGACAGCGACCAGATCCCGAAGCTGATCGGCTTGTCGAAACAGCTCAGCGCGGGAGTTTATTTCGGCAAAGGCCTCAATCGCTATTCGAACGTCCACATCGACGACCTCGTCGAGCTTTATCTGCTCGCGATGGAGCGCGCGCCGGGCGGCTCCTTCTTCTTCGCCGAGAATGGCCACAGCTCGTTCAGGGACATCGCTGCGATGATCAGCGCCGCCCTGGGCTTCGGCGACAAGACCGTCAGTCTCCCGGTCGAAGACATCATCCGTCAATTCGGCGAGGCCGGCCGCCTCGGCGTCGCCTCCAACAGTTTCGTCAGCGCCGCGAATGCGCGCCGGCTCGGCTGGACGCCAGGCGCGCCCTCGCTGGCGCAATGGCTGCGAACCCTCGGCGCCCCTTGACGGCGCCGGATTCGCATCCGGGCCGGAAGATCCTGAGGCGTCCCGAACGGCCAGGGCTCGAACTCGATCAGAGCCGTCACGTCATGGTGGCATAGGTGGACTTGCGCGGTAGCGCAGCCCGTCGACCAGCAGGGAAACCATGCGGCGAGCATGTTCGGGTCCTTGATTGTAGGCGTGCATGCACAAGCTCGCGACGGCGCCCAAAAGATCCCCCGCGGCAATATCGGCGCGCACCTCGCCGGCGGCGGCCGCCGACTTAAGCAGCGCCCGTAGCGCGGGTTCCAGCCGCTTCTGGAAGTAGGCGGGCAAGGCGTCGTATGCCGGGTCTCCCGAGTGCAGGGCCTTGGCCAGTCCGCGCTTGGCCGCGATGAAGTCCACGTAACGTTGCATCCATCGCGCCAGAGCCTCGCCGGGCTCGTGCGCGGCGGCCAACACGGGCGCGGCGTCGGCGCAGGCGTCGATTTCGCGACGGAAGACGGCCGCGATGAGGTCGGCGCGCGTCGGGAAATGACGGTAGACGGTGCCGACGCCGACGCCGGCCTGTTCTGCGATCTCCCGCACCGGAGCGTCCACGCCGGAGGTTGCGAACACCGCCATGGCCGTCTGGAGCAACACATCGATGTTGCGCTGCGCGTCGGCGCGTACGCGCCGCTCCACGCGGCCGCGAGGCTCCAAGCCATCGCCTTGTGCTTCCGCTTCGTCGCCCACCACGTTTCTCTTGATAAACGGAACAATGTTCCGTATAAATCGGACGGCAGTTCCGTTTATGCCCTATAACGCAGCAAGGCGGCGTTGGCCACCTTGAAGCAGGGAGATGACAGTGCAGTATCGCGCGTTGGGCCGAACTGGCGTCAAGGTCAGCCCCTATTGCCTGGGCGCCATGATGTTCGGCGGGATCGGCAACCCGGATCACGACGACTGCATCCGCATCATCCATAAGGCGCTTGATTTCGGCATCAACTTCATCGATACCGCCGATCGCTACAGCGTCGGCGAATCCGAGGAGATCGTCGGCAAGGCGCTCAAGGGGCGGCGCGACGGCATCGTGCTCGCCACCAAGGTGCACGGCCCGATGGGCGGCGACCCAAACATGCAGGGCAACTCGCGGCGCTGGATCGCCCGCGCGGTAGAGGACTTGCTGCGCCGGCTGCAGACCGACCATATCGACCTCTACCAGATCCACCAGCCGGCGCCGGATACCGACATCGAGGAAACCCTCTCCGCGCTCACCGATCTGATGCGGGCGGGCAAGGTGCGGGCGATCGGATCCTCGACCTTCCCGGTCTCCGAAATCATCGAGGCCCAGTGGGTCGCCGAGCGGCGCGGACTGGCGCGTTTCCGCACCGAACAGCCGCCCTATTCAATCCTGGATCGCGGCATCGAGCGCGAAGTGCTGCCCGCCTGCGAGCGCTACGGAATGGGGGCGATGGTGTGGAGTCCATTGTCAAAAGGCATGCTCACCGGGCGCTACCGCAGGGGCCAGCGGCCGCCCGACAGTATACGGGTGAAATACTTCCCCAGGCAGATGTCCGACGAGCGCAGTCTGGATGCAATCGAGCGGCTGATGCCGCTGGCGGAGGAGGCGGGGCTGTCGCTCACCCACATGGCGTTGGCTTTCGTGATGGCACACCCCGGCGTGACGTCGGCCATTCTTGGGCCGCGCACGATGCAGCATCTCGACGATCTGCTCGCCGGCGCCGGGGTTCGTCTCAGTGACGACGTTCTGGACCGGGTCGATCAGATCGCCCCGCCTGGAACCGATATCGGGTTGAATGAGGCCGCCTACAATCCGCCGGCGATCCTGAAGGCCGATCTGCGCCGTCGGCCCGCCGCCGAACGCGCCGCCGCATAGATCCAGACAGCAGCGCCGGAAGCCACGCAATTCTTGGGATTGCCGGACAAAACATTACCTACTCGAAGGAGATCACTATGCAGGATAAACCCGTCGCCCTGGTCACCGGGGCGAATCAAGGAATCGGTCTTCAGATCGCAAAGGATCTCGCCGCGCACGGCTTCACTGTGCTGGTCGGGTCGCGCAATTTCGAGCGCGGCGAGGCCGCGGCCAGGGAGGTCGGGCCGGACGCCCACGCGCTCCAGCTCGACGTGACGGTTCAGGCTTCGATCGCCGCCGCGGCGGAGCGCGTTCGCAAGGAGTTTGGCCGTCTCGACGTGCTCGTCCAAAACGCAGCCATCTCGAACACGAACAGGCTGCCCGGCCAGTCCGTCGAGGAGTACGCAAAAACAACCCGCCCGAGCAACGTGTCCCTCGATGAAGTGCGCGCGGTGTGGGAGACCAACGTGTTCGGCGTCCTCGCCGTCTACCAGGCGATGCTGCCGCTCCTGCGCGAGGCGCCGGCAAGCCCGCATCGTCAACGTCTCAAGCGGCGCTGGTTCGCTGACGCGGATCTCGGACCCGGCCTTCCCCTACCGCTCGATCTTCGGCCCCGTCTACCCCGCATCCAAGACGGCGCTCAACGCCATGACGCTCGCCATGGCGATCGAGCTGGAGCCGACCGGGATCAAGGTCAACGCCTGCTCCCCGGGGTTCATCAAGACGAACCTCAACAACTATGCGGGCGCTGGGACTGTCGAGGAGGGCGCCCGCGAGCCGGTGCGCCTCGCGCTGCTCGGCCCGGACGGCCCGACAGGCACGTTCTCGAACGCGGCCGGACCGCTGCCGTGGTGACGTCGTCTTTACCAACAGTCTGGAGCGGGCTCTAGGTTGGTGAGTCAATACCTCTGAGGATGAGATCGATTCCGGCGAGAAAATCAATGCGGTCGTCGTGAGCGCGCAACTTTCCGGCCAGGCTGCGTGTGAACGGGTACTCATCCGGATCGAGCTGCGACCACATAGTCGCCACCGCGTCCAGGACGTCGGATCTGTCGAAGCCCTGCGTCCGACCGAGCTGCGTGTTGGCCGCGTTCTGGCCGCCGACGCCAAGGATGTAGTTCAGCAACGCGGACACCGCGTCCCACTGTTCTTCGTGCGGCACGCCAAGAGCGCGAATCTGCTGGCCTATGCGTTCGAGAATGCGCACCATCGGCAACTGCCCCGGAGCGCGCGTGAGCGCCGAGCCAACCCACGGATGCGCGTCGATCGCGTCGAATAGGCCCAGCGCAAGGGCGCGAATTGTCGCCTCCGGCGTCGCGCCGACCATTGGCGCGTTCATCGTGCGAGCGACGATGGCGTCGCAGGCGGCGGTCAGCAGATCGCTCTTGTTGGCGATGTGCCAATAAATGGCGCCGGGACCGGTCGCGAGCCGCTCGGACAGGGTGCGAAACGTCAGACCGCCTTCGCCGCTGCTGTCCAAGAGCGCGATCGACGGCTTCAATGATGCGATCCCGCGAGAGCGATTCTTCCCGTCGTTGCGTGCGATGCGCTTTTTCGACCATGTCTCATCTTGACATATATGGAATGCCGTTCCAAGTATGGAATGCCGTTCCATAGCTGGCTGCGGAGTTTCCGGCGGCGGCCTCCAGGCACAAAGGGATCAGGATGAATACTCCAATCGCGATCATCGGCGCCGGGCTCGGCGGCCTGACGCTTGCGCGCGTCCTCCACGTTCACGGCATCGCCGCGACGATCTACGAAGCGGAAGCCTCGGCGAACGCGCGCGCGCAGGGAGGGCATGCTCGATATCCACGAATACAACGGGCAGCTCGCACTCAAGGCGGCGGGCCTCTTCGAAAAATTCCTCGAGCATCATCCACGCTGGCGCCGAGGCGCAGCGGGTGCTCGACAAGGACGGCAACGTCCTGCTTGAACAACTCGACAAGGGCAACGGCGGTCGGCCGGAGGTTGACCGAGGAGACCTTCGCCGGATTCTGCTCGACTGGCTTCCTGCCGACGCGATCCGCTGGGGGCATAAGGTCACAGCGGCGTCTCCGCTCGGCGGCGGGCGGCACGTACTGACCTTTGCTGACGGCTCGACAGTGACTACCGACCTCCTCGTCGGCGCGGACGGCGCCTGGTCGAGAGTTCGTCCCCTTCTTTCCGAGGCGAAACCGGCCTATGCCGGCGTCTCATTCATCGAGACATATCTGTTTGACGGCGAGACCCGCCACAAGGCAAGCGCCGAAGCGGTCGGCGATGGCACGCTGATGGCGATTGCGCCGGGTAAAGGCATTTTCGCGCACTGCGAGGCCAATGGCGCGCTGCATGCGTACGTGGCGTTGAACAAGCCGGAGGACTGGATGGCCCGCATCGACTTCTCCGACCCGGTGACTGCGTTGGCCCGCGTCGCCGAGGAATTCGACGGCTGGGCTCCGCAGCTGACCGCGCTCATCACCGACGGCGAGACTGACCCCGCGCCTCGACCCATCCATATCCATGCGCTGCCGGTTGGGCACAAATGGGATCGCGTCCCCGGGGTGACGCTGCTCGGCGACGCGGCGCATCTGATGTCGCCATTCGCGGGCGAAGGGGCCAACCTCGCAATGTACGACGGCGCTGAACTCGGGAAGTCCATCGCCGCCAACCCCGGAGACGTCGAAGCCGCGCTCGTCGCCTATGAAAAGGATCTCTTTCCTCGCAGCGCGTCCGCCGCCGCCGAGTCTGCCCGGAACCTCAAGCTGTTCTTCGACGACAACGCGCCTCAGAGCGTGGTTGACCTGTTCGCCAATTACCAGTCCGTCAAGTAACCGCCCCGCACGCCAGCAAATCGCGCCTTTCGGCGGGCGCCGGTTTGAGGCTGGTCCTTGTAACGCCGCTCCGCCAGGGGCAGAAATCGTTTCAGGCCGCCGGGGTCGCCGGCTGCAAAGGCTAGGGGCTTCCCATGATCGATCGCCGCCGGTTCTCGACCCTTCTCGCCGCCAGCGCGCTGGCGGGCTCCTTCCCCGGCGCGGGCCGCGCCCAATCCATTCCGGCCGCCCGAAACGCCGTGCTGGTCCATGGCCTCTTCGCCGACGGCTCGTGCTGGTCCGAGGTGATCGCGCGCCTGCAGGCCGCCGGGCTCAACGTCACCTCCGTGCAGAACCCCTTGACCACGCTCGACGAATCGGTCGCCGCGGCGCAGCGCGTTCTGGCCCGCCAGGAAGGTCCGACGGTGCTGGCGGGACACTCCTTCTCCGGCATGATCGTGACCGAAGCCGGCGTCGATCCCAAGGTCTCGGCGCTGGTCTATGTGGCGGCGCGCGCGCCCGACGCCGGCGAGGATTACGCCGCGCTGGCCAAAACTTTTCCGACGCCGCCCGCGACCGCCGGCATCGTCTTCGACGGCGACGAGGGGCGGCTCACCGAAGCCGCCTTCCTGCGCGATTTCGCCGGCGACGTGCCGGAAGCCAAAGCCCGGGTCCTCTTCGCCGTCCAGCAGCCGTTCCACAAAGCCCTGCTAGCCGGCAAGACGACGCAGGCGGCGTGGCGATCGAAGCCGAGCTTCTACGCCGTCTCGACCGAGGACCGCACCATCAATCCCGATCTCGAACGCTTCATGGCGAAACGTATGGACGCCAAAACGATCGAGGTGAAGGCCAGCCATCTGTCCCTCATCTCGCAGCCCGACGCCATCGCAGGGCTGATCCTAGAGGCGGCGGGCCGGACGTAGGGGCGGCCCGGCGTCCCTCGGGGATTACCTTGCGCGATTCAGTTACCCGAGACGTCAAGCCGATCAAGGTCGGCGATGAGCCCCGGCCCGGTCGGTTCCCATCCAAGCTTTTTACGCGTCTGCGCGCTTGAAGCGGGCATGTCGCGCGCCGCAAACATCGCGAGCCAGCCGAAAAAGGCTTCAGCCTCATCGGCGGCGATGGATTTGACCGGCAGTTTCAGGCGTCGGCCAATGGCTTCCGCAACATCGCGCATCGACACGCCTTCCTCCGCGATCGCGTGATATTTTGCGTTCGGCTCAGCCTTTTCGATAGCCAGCCTGTAGAGGCGGGCGACGTCGAGAACATGCGCCGCCGGCCAACGATTGAGTCCGTCTCCGACATAGGCGCATGCGCCCTTTTCGCGATAGATCGCGATCGCGGGGGTGATGAGGCCTTGCTTGACCGTGTCGTGAACCTGGGGAAGGCGCATGATCGAAGCGCGGACGCCCTTCAGCGATAGAGCCGTCTGCTCCGAAACGCGGGGGAACGGGAAATCCGGCGGTATGGCGTCGTCTTCGGTCGCGACCTGGCCCGGCCGGGCTAATCCCCCCGTCCCCGACGTGACAATGAGGGGCCTGTCGGAGCCGGCGAGAACGGAACCCAACGCTTCAATGGCGCGGCGGTCGATCTCACAAACCTCCGCAAATCTCGACCAGTCGTGAATGAAGGCGAGGTGAATGACGGCATCCGACGCGGCTGCGCCTTTACGCAGGCTTTCAAGGTCTTCAAGCGAGCCGCGGTGAACTTCCGCGCCGATGGCGGCCAGGGATCTCGCCCCTTCGTCCGAACGGGCCGCGCCAAGGACTTCATGCCCGGCGGCGATGAGTTCCTTGACGACGGGAGCGCCTATAAATCCGGTGGCGCCGGTGACAAACACGCGCATGAGCAGGTCTCCAAATTTCGCTGAAGACGAATCTCGGCCCAAGGTGTATTCTAGTAAAGTAGTGACCTTATAATATTAAGACAGCTAACAGGATGAGCGACCCTCTGGCTGCCGAGAGCCTGCTCGGAACCTATCTGAAGGACCGTCGCGCGAAGCTTGATCCGGCGGCGTTCGGCTTTCCGCCGGAGCGTCGCCGCACGCCCGGCCTGCGCCGCGAGGAGGTCGCCCAGCGCGCCAACATCAGCCCGACCTGGTATGCCTGGCTGGAGCAGGGGCGCGGCGGCGCGCCCTCGGCCGAGGTGCTCGACCGGATCGCCCGCGCCCTGATGCTGACGGATGTCGAGCGCGAGCATCTTTTCCTGCTCGGCCTCGGCCGCCCGCCCGAGGCGCGATACCGCAAGAGCGAAGGCGTCACGCCCCGGCTGCAACGCGTGCTCGACGCGCTGGACCCGAGCCCCGCCGTCATCAGGACCGCGACCTGGGACGTCGTCGCCTGGAACCGGGCGGCGACCGTGATGCTGATGGACTACGGATCGCTGCCGCTGGAGCAGCGCAATATCCTGCGCTTCATCTTCCTTGATCCGAGCGCCCGCGCCGCGCAGTACGACTGGGAAAGCGTGGCGCGCCATGTGCTGGGCTCGTTCCGGGCGGACGCTGCGCGAGCAGGAGCCGCGGCGGAGGTCCGGCCTCTCGTCGATGAACTCTGTCGCCTCAGTCCCGAGTTCAGGACGATGTGGCGCGACAACGACGTTCGCGGCTCGCACGGCGAGGCCGTCAAACACATACGCCACCCGGCGCTCGGTCCGCTCGCCTTTGAATATTCGTCGTTCGCGGTCGATGGCCGGCCGGACCTCAGCATGGTGGTCTATAATCCGGCGACGCCGTCGGATGCGCAGAAGATCAGCTCGTTGGTCGGCCCGGTGCCGGGAAGCGGGATATGATCGCTCCGGGCGATGGCGCCCTTTTTCCGCCGCGGCGGGTTCTTTTCAGATCGAGAAGTCGTCGCCGAAATCGGCGACGCGATCGATGATGCCGCGCCGCGCCAGCTCCGCCATGATCGCCGCCGCCGCCTCCGCCGCGCTCTGGCCGTCGCGGCCGACGACGATTTCGGCGTTGGCCGGCGCCTCATAGGGCTGGTCGATGCCGGTGAAATTCTTGATCTCGCCGGCGATGGCCTTTTTGTAGAGGCCTTTCGGATCGCGCGCGATGCAATCCTCAATCGGCGTATCGACGAAAATTTCGATGAATTCGCCGTCGTCCAGCATCTCGCGCACGAGCTGGCGGTCGGCCCGGAACGGCGAGATGAAGGAGCAGAGCGCGATCAGCCCCGCCTCGGTCATCAGTTTCGCCACCTCGCCGACGCGGCGGATGTTTTCGACGCGGTCGACCTCGGTGAAGCCGAGATCGCGGTTGAGCCCATGCCTTATGTTGTCGCCGTCGAGCAGAATGGTGCGCGCGCCGCGCGCGTAGAGCCGCGATTCGACGAGATTGGCAACGGTCGATTTGCCCGATCCCGAAAGCCCGGTGAACCAGAGCGCCGCCGGCTTCTGGTTGTTGAGCCGCGCGCGGTCGATTTTCGCGACATTCAGCCCCTGCAGGTGGACGTTGGTGGCGCGGCGGAGGCCAAACGAAATGAGCCCCGCCGCCGCGGTGGCGTTGGTCGCGCGGTCGATCAGGATGAATGAGCCGGTGGCGTGATTGTCGGCGTAAGGGTCGAAGGCGATCGGCGCGGTCGTCGCCAGATTGCAGAAGCCGACCTCGTTGAGGCTCAACGTTCGCGCCGCCATCTCGCCGAGCGTATTGACGTCGAGCCGGTGCTTCAGCTCGGTCACCGTGACGGGGACCGTGCGCGATCCGCTCTTCAGAAAATAGGGGCGGCCGGGCAGCAGCTTTTCTTCGCTCATCCAGATGAGATGCGCGGCGAACTGGTCGGCGACCTCGGGCCGGCGCTTCGGATCGCTCAGCACGTCGCCGCGCGCGATGTCGAGTTCGTCGGCGAGGGTCAGCGTCACCGCCGCGCCGGCGCTGGCGCTGTCGAGATCGCCGTCGGCGGTGACGATGCGCGCAATCTTCGAAGTCTTGCCGGAAGCGGCGACGACGATCTCATCGCCCGGCCGGATCGTGCCGCTCGCGATGGTGCCGGCGAGGCCGCGAAAATCGAGATGCGGGCGGTTGACCCATTGCACCGGGAAGCGCAACGGCTTGCCGCTCTGGTCTTCCTCGACATCGACGCTTTCGAGAAACCCGAGCAGCGCCGGCCCCTTGTGCCAGGGCGTATTGGCGCTCTTTTCGGAGACATTGTCGCCATGGCGCGCCGAGATTGGGATCGGCGTCACCGACTTAAATCCAAGCGGCGCCGCGAAGGCGCCAAAATCAGCGACGATCTTCTCGAACCCCGCCTGATCGAAGCCGGTCAAATCGATCTTGTTGACCGCCAGCACGACATGCCGAATGCCGAGCAGCGAGGCGATCGCGGCGTGGCGGCAGGTCTGCGTCAGCAGCCCCTTGCGCGCATCGACCAGCAGGATGGCGAGATCGGCGCTCGACGCCGCGGTGGCCATATTGCGCGTATATTGCTCATGGCCCGGCGTATCGGCGATGATGAAGGAGCGGCGCGGCGTCGAGACATAGCGGTAGGCGACGTCGATGGTGATGCCCTGTTCGCGCTCCGCCTCCAGCCCGTCGACGAGCAGCGCGAAATCGATATTGTCGCCGTCGGTGCCGTGGCGCTTCGAATCGCGCTCGAGCGCGGCGAGCTGATCGTCGAAAATGAGGCTCTGCTCATAGAGCAGCCGCCCGATCAGCGTCGACTTGCCGTCATCGACCGAGCCGCAGGTAATGAGCCGCAGCGTCGGCGGCGTCCCGGCGTCCTCGCTCGTTTGCCCCGACGGGCTGGCGCCGACGGCCTCCAGCATCAGAAATATCCCTCGCGCTTCTTCTTCTCCATCGAGCCCGATTCATCATGGTCGATCAGGCGCCCCTGCGCGCTCTGACATGGTCGAGGCGCGCATTTCGGCGAGAATTTGCGGCAGCGTTTCGGCCTCGGACCGCATCGCCCCGGTCAGCGGATAGCAGCCGAGCGTGCGGAAGCGGACTTTTTCCATGCGCGGAACCTCGCCCGGCAGCAGCGGCAGGCGCTCGTCGTCGACCATGATCAGCGTCCCGCCGCGCTCGACGACGGGCCGCTCCTTGGCGAGATAGAGCGGCACGATCGGAACGTCCTCGGCCGCGATATAGTCCCAGACGTCGAGTTCGGTCCAGTTCGACAGCGGAAACACGCGCATCGATTCGCCCGGCCTGATGCGCGTATTAAAGAGGCTCCACAGCTCCGGGCGCTGGCCCCGCGGGTCCCAGGCGTGCGCGGCCGAGCGGTGCGAAAAAATGCGCTCCTTGGCGCGGCTTTTCTCCTCGTCGCGCCGGGCGCCGCCGAAGGCCGCGTCGAACTTCCATTTATCGAGCGCCTGGCGCAGCCCTTCGGTCTTCATTACCTGCGTATGCACCGAGGAGCCCGACGCCACCGGCGACACGCCGCGCCGCACGCCGTCCTCGTTGACATGGACGAGCAGATCCATGCCGACCCGCGCGGCCATCTCGTCGCGGAAGGCGATCATCTCGCGAAACTTCCAGGTGGTGTCGACATGCAGCAGCGGAAACGGGGGCTTGGCCGGAAAAAACGCCTTCTGCGCGATATGCAGCATGACGCCGGAATCCTTGCCGATCGAATAGAGCATCACCGGCCGCTCGAATTCGGCGACCACCTCGCGCATGATGAAGATCGCTTCCGCTTCAAGTCGGCGCAGATGGGGAGAGGCGTGTTTCACGCAATGTGCCTGTGATATATCCGATTTCACGCGGGAAGAAGCGTCATTTAGGCCCTTGGGTCCGCATTTGCAACCGAGCCGATCATGCGCGCAGCGACCGTCAAAGGCCAAACTTCAGAATTGAAATTTCGGCTCCTCGCCCGGTTTGATCCGCACTGCGATCCCCGCGTGCATGACGACGACAGCGTCGCAGGCCTGCGCCATGCTCTGGTTGAGCCGCCCCTGCGCGTCGCGAAAGCGCCGCGCCAGCGCATTGTCCGGCACGATGCCGAGCCCCACCTCGTTGGAGACGAAGATCGCCGGCCCCGCCAGTTTTTCGAGCGCGCCGGCCAGCTCCGCGCTTGGCCGTTCGAGATCCAGCTCGCGCAGCAATAAATTGCTGAGCCAGAGCGTCAGGCAATCGACGACGACGATGCGCCCCACGCGCGCCTCGCGCGCGAGCGCGTCCGTCAGCGCAAGCGGCTCCTCGACAAGGCTCCACTTCGGGCCGCGCGCTTCGGCGTGTCGCGCGATGCGCGCGCGCATTTCCTCATCATGCGCTTCGGCCGTGGCGATGAGCACAGGCGCGCAGCCCGACGCCTCAGCCAGCCGCTGCGCATAGGCGCTTTTGCCAGACCGCGCGCCGCCAATCACCAGCAGGGTGCTGGTCATGCGATCCTCAAGCGCTCGCCATAGGGCCGGTCCGTGGCGATCCTCACCACCAGACCCTGTCGAGCGTCGCCTGCATTAGCACGACCTGATAGGGGTTCCACGTCGACATCGCGAATTTTATCGTCGTGCTGTTCGCCCCATTGGTCCTGGTCAGCGCGTCGATGACGTAAGGAGCGTATTCCCCGCCGTAGCGCCAGGGCGGATTGTTGGGATCGCCGAGGGAGTTGCAGGCGTTGGGCGCGCCGTGCGGGCACGTCCAGCAATAGGGCGGGTTCGCAGCGACCGCGGGCTGCACGCACTCGCGATAGCATAACGGCGGGACGCACTCCTCTATCGGCGGGCCGTGAGGGGGAAGGACGGGGGTCGGCGCGCCATAGTCGCAGCGTCTGTCGTTGGCGTGCATGAAATTGCAGTAGCCCTTGTCGCGGTCCGGATTGAACAGCACGCCGGCTGCGCCGAACGGCCCCCAGGGCTGATCGGCCGCGCGAAACAGGATTCCGCGCGGCGAATCGCAATTATAGAGCATCAGCCATTTGCCGAGCGCCGCGTTCCATGTGACGGAGAACTCGCCCATGCAAGGGCTCGACGGCGGGGCGAGGATCGACGCCGCCTTGCTTTCGTCCGGGGTCCAGCCCGAGGGCGCGTAGTAGCGAAGCCGTGAGATCCAGTCCTGCTCGCCGTTGAGGCCGTTGAGGCCGTTGGCCAGACCGGAGACGTCGATCTTCGCGAGATAGACGTCGGTCGACTTGCGATACTCCCCCGTTCCGAAGAAATAGATCGACTGCTCCCGCGCGCCTGGATCGGAGATCGGCTTGCCGTTCGCGTCGATCCGCAGCGGGTAGACGGTGATGAACTTCGCGCTCGGGAAATGAAACATGACGTTGAGTTTGATCGAGCCGGACGCGTCCTGGAACGTCGTGTCGCCGCGCGTCAGCGCGCCATGGTGCGGCCGCAACGCGCCGTCCGGGTCGACGGAGGCATCGATCGTGTAGGCGACATAGGGGCGCCCGCCGCTGTAGAATCCACCGGAAGGCGCTTCGAATAGACCCGGAAAATTGTGCGGATCGCCAAGCGGAAAGATCTGCGGCGAGACGATGCGCCCGCCCTGCTGGAAGAAAATGAGATTGGGACAGTCGCCGGCGGCGACGTCCGTGGAGAAGGCGATGGCGTCGGCGCCGGGAATTTTGTCGACCTGACCAAAGGGTTGATCCGTGGTGTCGCCGAACAGAAAAAAGGTCGAGCCGAACGGTCCGGCGAAGGATGCGCCGGCATCGGTTCCGGGCGCGTCCGAGTCCGGAGGCCATCGGCGGTTCGCCGCATCGCCCGCGAGAACGCAGATCATTTTCGCGCTGCCCACGCGATAGTCGACCCGCGAACATCCGCCAAGCCCGGCGAAGACCACGAGCAGGAGCGGCAACAGGGAAGAGAGCTTGCGCATGGCCGGGGCCTCCCAGATCGGCTTCGCCGGGGACCCCGGCGCTGACCTGGCCGCGCCCTCCCGCAGCGCCCAAGCTTACCGGTTTCGGCGATTTTCGCAATCGGGCGGCGGCTGCGCCTCGAGCGCGCCGGCGAGCACAAGCAGGGTATTCGTCATGGATCCAACTCGCCATCGGCCCGTTTACAAATTGCATAGCGTAGGCGTCCGCGGATAGCAGCAATATAAAGCGCCTCGCGGTGTCGCCGATGATCCATGATGCATAGCCAACGCGATATGATAAATCCGCCGCCGGCTTGACGCACGCATATCTCGTCAGTTATACGTCAATCGATAACCACTGGATTATCGATCCAAAATGCCGGACGCTCACGACGCGCTGTTCAAAACGCTGGCCGACCCGACCCGGCGGGCTCTCTTCGAGCGGCTATGCCGCGAAGGAGAACAGACCGTCGGGGCCCTGACGGCACAATCGGGGGTCTCGCAACCGGCGGTGTCGAAGCATCTCGGCGTTCTGAAGCAGGCCGGGCTGGTGCGCGATCGCCATGAAGGACGACAGACCCATTATAGCGCGCAGCTCGGCGCGCTCGCCCCCCTGATCGACTGGACAAGCCAGATGGCCGGGTTCTGGCGAAGCCGGTTCGACCGCCTCGAAGATCTGCTGAAAAGGATGGACCAATGAATGACGCCGCGACCCAGGCGCTCTCCGTCGTCGTCGAACGTGAGGTGCCCTATCCGCCGGAAAAGATCTGGCGCGCGCTGACGCAGCCGCACCTGATCGAGGAGTGGCTGATGAAGAACGACTTCAAGCCTGTCGTAGACAGCCGTTTCAATCTGCGCGCGGACTGGGGCGCCGTCGACTGTCAGGTTTTGGCGGTCGAGCCCAACAAAACGCTGTCCTACACATGGGCGGCCTATGGCCTTGAGAGCGTCGTCACCTGGACTCTCACCCCTACCAGCGCGGGGACCCATCTGCGCATGGAGCAGTCGGGCTTCCGGCCGGATCAACAGCAGGCCTACCAGGGCGCCAAAGGCGGTTGGGCGCAGTTCTTCACAAAACTGGAGCAGGTGCTGGCGCGGATCGATTGAAGTCCAACTCAAACTAGGCGCTGTCTACAGAGTTGCATATCGCAGGCGTCTGCCGAACGTGGCCGCGTCATGGCCGGGCTTGACCCGGCCATCCAGGCGCCGCCGATAGAACGCGAGCCTGGATGCCCGGCTCAAGGCCGGGCATGACCGGGCCGGCGCGCACAACGCTGTTGCATAACATCTGTTGTTAACTGTCTACAGCATGGCGCCAACCACCAACATACCGCGATCATAATACAACATCTCCAGCCTATATGCGCGTCCGAAGGCGGGGTCGCTAAAGGGGAGCCGCAACAAACTGTCCCCTCACCCTGAGGAGCGGGCGCAGTCCGCGTCTCGAAGGGCGAGCGGATAGCTCCGACTTCGAGCCGCCCTCGTCCTTCGAGACGGCTGCTGCGCAGCCTCCTCAGGATGAGGGCTCGGATCGCAAACGGCCACTGGCGGCGGGCGATGCCGCGCTCGCTTGGGCGGATCAAACGCCCGTCTCGCGTCATGGCCGGGCATGACCGGGCCCATCCAGGCGTAGCCGATAGAACGCGAGACTGGATGCCCGGCTCAAGGCCGGGCATGACGGGTCCGCGCGACGCTGGCTGTCAATTTGTCTACCGCGCAGGGACCGCTTCCAGCGTGAATTCGCCACCCGGTGAGAAGGTTCACCAAAGCCACGTTCAAGCCTGATCGCCACAAAATCGGCCAATCAGACTTCGCTGCGCTTAAAACCTGTCTTTTTCCAATTGCGACGTGTTGCATGGCCCGACGCCGCGGCTTCCGGGGGTGTTTCACGTGAAACACCCCCCTCCAAAAGCGCCCCGCGCCATCTTTTCAGCCGCGATTTTCAACCTTCGGCCCCAAAAAGGGGTGTTTCACGTGAAACAGTTTTTGACCGATCGCGGGCCTGTTCCTTACATGACCTTACATAGCCGGAGCCGCCCCCGCTCAGGTGCGCCAGGGATGCTCGGGCAGCTCGGCGACGCCAACCACCGCGACGCCGGCGTGCGCCACCGCATTGTCGTTCTCGACCGAGCTCCCGGAAACGCCGACGGCGCCGACCAGGACGCCATCCTCATCGACGATGGGCACGCCGCCCGGAAAGGTGATCAGCCCTTCGTTCGAAACCTCGATGCCGTAGAGCGGGCCGCCCGGCTGCGCGAGCTGGCCGATCGCGCCCGTCGGCATGCCGAAAAACACCGCGGTCTTGGCCTTCTTGATGGCGATGTCGATGCTCCCGACCCAGGCGTCGTCCATGCGATAGAAGGCCTTGAGATTGGCCCCTAAATCCACAACGGCGATGCACATCTGCGTCTTGAGTTCGACGGCTTTCTTGCGCGCGGCTTCGATGGCGGCTTCGGCGTGAGCGATATTGACATGCATGACTGGCTCGATTCTCTTGTTGCGGGTCCGATCGGCGCCGGCTTCGAGGCGCGGCGCGCTCCATCCTAACGGTCAATCATGAAACTTGCGCCTGTTTCAGCGCGCCGATCCTCGCCGCGCGGCGGAAATTCCGCAAGGGGGGCGGACGCCAAAGATCTCGTGCGGCATCTGCGCGCGGCGTTCGGCGCGCTGGCGCTGTTTCTCGCGGCGGGCGCCGCTTGCGCGGCCGAGCCGAAGGTTCTCAATATCCTCGCCTGGGCCGATTATTTCGACCCTAAAGCGCTCGACGAGTTTTCCCGCGAGACCGGCGTGCGCATCGTTTACGACGCCTATTCGTCCGTGCCGGCGTTTGAGGCGCGCCTCAAGGCCATGACCGATTATGATGTTTTGGTCGCGCCCGCGCCGACGCTGCGGAACCTTATCGCGTCGGGCGCACTGCGGAAGCTTGACCGTTCAAAACTGACCAATTTCGGCAATTTATGGCCGGCGATCGAGGCCCGGCTCGCGGTTTTTGATCCGGGAAATCAATATGCCGTCTCCTATCTCTGGTCGACGGTCGGCATCGCCTATGACGTCGATGAAGCCAAGGCGAAGCTCGGCGACGCGCCGCCCAACTCGCTCGACGTCATCTTCCGGCCCGAGCGCCTCGCCCCCTTCGCCGCCTGCGGCGTCTCGGTTCCGGACAACGCCGAGCAGCTGTTCGCCCTCGCGCTGCGCGACTTACGCCTTGATCCCGCATCGAAAAATCCGGCGGATCTGCGCCGCGCGGCCGAGCTGATCGCCGCCATGCGCCCCTCGGTGAAGCGGTTCAATGCGGCCGATTACGCCGGCGCGCTGGCCACCGGCGACATCTGCCTCGGCCTCGGCCCGAGCGGGGACGCGCTGCAGGCCCGCGCGCGAGCGAAGGAGGGCGGCAATGGGATCGACATCGCCTATGTCATCCCGAAGGAGGGGACGCTGATCACGATCGACGCGCTCGCCATCCCGAAGAACGCGCCGCATGGCGAGGCCGCGCTCGCCTTCATCAATTTCCTGCTGCGCCCGGAGATCGCCGCGCGCAACGCCAATGCGACCAGATTCGCCAATAGTGTGCCGGCTTCCAAGCCGTTGATCGCAAAGGATCTTGCCGGCGATGAATCGATCTATCCCGACGCCGCCGTCGTGGACCGGCTGTTCGCGGGCCCGACCTTTGACGCGGCGACGCAAAAGTTCATCGCCCGCGAGTGGAGCCGCATCAAGGCCGGCAAATAATCGCTGTCGCGCGCGCGACGATCAGGCCTTGGCGGCGAACTGGGTCTTGATCAGCCCGACGATGGCAGTGACGATCGCACCGCTGACGCCGCCGCCGACCGCCTGTCCCAGCAGCGTGCCGATGTCGACGCCGCCGGCGCCTGACAGGGCAGGGATCAGCGCCGAGAGGATCGAGCCGCCGAGGCCGCCGCCGATGCCGCCGCTGATCGTGTTGCCGACCGGGCCGAGGCCGAAATCCTTGAGCTTTCCGGCCAGATTGCCGCCTGCCGCGCCGGCGATGATCTGGATCAGGAAATTGATGATCGTTGCAGACATGGCTGTCCTCCCGCAGGCCCCGGTCGACATTGGTCGCCGCGCAGCCGTCGCAAGCTTTACTCTTCGGCCGGGCGCGCCGCAACATAAACGCTGGTCGGGGCCTGCTGGCCGGTGTGCCCGCGGGGCGTCCCGTGGCGCGGGCGCGCCTGGGGATAGCGGGGACAAAAAGGGGGCGAATTTGCCAGCCGCGCGGCGGCCGAAGAAGCGTTCGAAGCTGAATCGCCGCGGCAAGACGCTTGGTTGAAGCTTTTGCGACTTTTCTTCTGTTGACATGTTTGGATTGGGGGCCATATATGGTTGCCATTGGGAGCGGCGCTGCTTTTGCGGCGGACGCGGATTTCGCTTCTCGGGATTTCTCGGGTTTCTTCGCACTTGGCTAGCTTTGCTAAGCTTGGCCGGGTCGGGGAGGGTTTTCCGCGTTCTGAGCCCTGCTTGGCTGGCCTTGGCCGGTCGGGCGTGGTTTTTGTGACGCTTTTTGATGCGACGCTTCTTGATGCGACGCTTGTCGACATGCGGGCCGCCTCTGGCGGCCGGGCTGTTTGACGCGCGCTGTTTGACAGCTGTTTGACAATTGAATCGGAAGAAAGAGAAACGTGGACGGCGGGGTCCTTGCGCGCGTCTTGGCATGCCTTCGGGGATGGCTTGACGCGGATGAGATACTCTGGCGGTCACGTACTTAAGTTCATCGTGCGCGGTTTTGCGGCTCCTTGGGGCCTCGGCTCCGCGCGGATGTGCTTGGGACTCGTCAAATGAGGGAGCGCCGCGAGGCGTCTTCCGAGGAAGAGGCGCGCCGTGAGGCGTCGTCTCGAAGGGCGCATTTTCAGAACCTTTCGGGGTTTTGATGCGCCGCGCTGTTTTCGGCCGTCTTAACGGGCGGCGGAGGGCAGGTGACCAGCCGGCGATGCAAATTCTCATTATCGCTTCGAAAGAAGCTTCAACTTGAGAGTTTGATCCTGGCTCAGAACGAACGCTGGCGGCAGGCCTAACACATGCAAGTCGAACGCCGTAGCAATACGGAGTGGCAGACGGGTGAGTAACGCGTGGGAACATACCCTTTGGTTCGGAATAGCTCAGGGAAACTTGGATTAATACCGGATACGCCCTTTTGGGGAAAGATTTATCGCCGAAGGATTGGCCCGCGTCTGATTAGCTAGTTGGCGGGGTAATGGCCCACCAAGGCGACGATCAGTAGCTGGTCTGAGAGGATGATCAGCCACATTGGGACTGAGACACGGCCCAAACTCCTACGGGAGGCAGCAGTGGGGAATATTGGACAATGGGCGCAAGCCTGATCCAGCCATGCCGCGTGAGTGATGAAGGCCTTAGGGTTGTAAAGCTCTTTTACCTGGGAAGATAATGACGGTACCAGGAGAATAAGCCCCGGCTAACTTCGTGCCAGCAGCCGCGGTAATACGAAGGGGGCTAGCGTTGTTCGGATTTACTGGGCGTAAAGCGCACGTAGGCGGATCTTTAAGTCAGGGGTGAAATGCCGGGGCTCAACCCCGGAACTGCCTTTGATACTGGGGATCTGGAGTCCGGGAGAGGTGAGCGGAACTGCGAGTGTAGAGGTGAAATTCGTAGATATTCGCAAGAACACCAGTGGCGAAGGCGGCTCACTGGCCCGGTACTGACGCTGAGGTGCGAAAGCGTGGGGAGCAAACAGGATTAGATACCCTGGTAGTCCACGCCGTAAACGATGGATGCTAGCCGTTAGGCAGCTTGCTGCTTAGTGGCGCAGTTAACGCTTTAAGCATCCCGCCTGGGGAGTACGGTCGCAAGATTAAAACTCAAAGGAATTGACGGGGGCCCGCACAAGCGGTGGAGCATGTGGTTTAATTCGAAGCAACGCGCAGAACCTTACCAGCTCTTGACATGTCCGGTATGGCCTTTGGAGACAGAGGCCTTCAGTTTGGCTGGCCGGAACACAGGTGCTGCATGGCTGTCGTCAGCTCGTGTCGTGAGATGTTGGGTTAAGTCCCGCAACGAGCGCAACCCTCGCCCCTAGTTGCCATCATTTGGTTGGGCACTCTAGGGGGACTGCCGGTGATAAGCCGAGAGGAAGGTGGGGATGACGTCAAGTCCTCATGGCCCTTACGGGCTGGGCTACACACGTGCTACAATGGCGGTGACAGTGGGATGCGGAGGGGCGACCCCGAGCAAATCTCAAAAAGCCGTCTCAGTTCGGATTGCGCTCTGCAACTCGAGCGCATGAAGGTGGAATCGCTAGTAATCGTAGATCAGAACGCTACGGTGAATACGTTCCCGGGCCTTGTACACACCGCCCGTCACACCATGGGAGTTGGTTCTACCCGAAGGCGTTTTCTTAACCGCAAGGAGAGAGGCGACCACGGTAGGGTCAGCGACTGGGGTGAAGTCGTAACAAGGTAGCCGTAGGGGAACCTGCGGCTGGATCACCTCCTTTCTAAGGACGATCCTTCAGTTTAGCGGACTTTCGTCCGCTTCTATTGGATCGCTTGGAACAAGGTCCCATTCGCGCGCGCTGCGCTCACGCGCTAGCGCCGAATGAAGGACCATTTGCGGGACTTCGCCGCCTTCGTTTCTCTTTCTTCCACAAGGACAGGCTCGCTTCCAGGAGAGCTCGCTTTCTTTAGGAGGCGCGCCCTTTCAGGCAAGCCTTGAGCTTAGTGTTCGGGCTTGTAGCTCAGTTGGTTAGAGCGCGCGCTTGATAAGCGTGAGGTCGGAAGTTCAAGTCTTCCCAGGCCCACCATCTTAAGCCCTCAGAGGCCGGGCGGGCTTTCGCGGCGTCAGCCGCGGCGGCCGTTCGGCCTTGCGACGCCTTCGGCGTCGTCGACGCGAATCAACCAGTTGGCTCTTCG